>NZ_JAAOYO010000001.1 GCF_011759505.1 Curtobacterium salicis
GCGCCGATGGTACTGCAAGGGGGACCTTGTGGGAGAGTAGGACGCCGCCGGACTTCTTTTCACAGAAAACCCCTGACGGGTGGAGCATCACGCTCCATCCCGTCAGGGGTTTTCTGCATTCCCGGGGCAGTTCGTCGTTGCAGCTCGTCCGTCGGTCCAGCGGGTGGCCGCGGTAGGATCAGGGCGTCATGACAGCGCCATTCTCTTCTGCCACCGGTTCCGACGTCCGCGTCCGGTTCTGCCCGTCTCCGACCGGAACGCCGCACGTCGGCCTCGTCCGCACCGCCCTGTTCAACTGGGCGTACGCCCGGCACACGGGCGGCAAGCTCGTGTTCCGCATCGAGGACACCGACGCTGCTCGCGACAGCGAGGAGTCGTACGCGCAGATCATCGAGGCGCTGCGGTGGTTGAACCTCGACTGGGACGAGGGTGTGGAGGTCGGGGGACCGCACGGTCCGTACCGCCAGTCCGAGCGCGCCGACGTCTACGCCGACGCGATCACGCAGCTGACCGCGGCGGGCCACGTCTACGAGTCGTACGTCACGCCGGAGGAGATGGAAGCGCGCAACGTCGCGAACGGTCGTGACCCCAAGCAGGGCTACGACAACCACGAGCGTGACCTCACCGACGCCGAGCGGCAGGCCTTCCGCGACGAGGGTCGTTCGCCGGCACTGCGTCTCCGGGTGCCGGACCGCGACCTCAGCTTCCAGGACCTCGTCCGCGGTGAGATCACCTTCCCGCAGGGCTCGTTCCCGGACTTCGTCGTCGTGCGACCCAACGGCAAGCCGCTGTACACGTTCACGAACCCGCTCGACGACGCTCTGATGGGGATCACCCACGTCCTCCGAGGCGAGGACCTGCTGTCGTCGACGCCGCGCCAGATCGCGCTGTACGAGGCACTGTTCGAGATCGGGCTCGCGCAGTTCATCCCGCAGTTCGGTCACCTGCCCTACGTGATGGGGGAGGGCAACAAGAAGCTCTCGAAGCGCGACCCGGAGTCGAACCTCTTCCACCACCGCTCGAACGGCATGGTGCCCGAGGGGCTCGTCAACTACCTGGCCCTGCTCGGGTGGTCGATCGGTGCCGACCGTGACGTGTTCTCGATCGACGAGATGGTCGCGGCGTTCGAGGTCACCGACGTCAACCCGAACCCGGCGCGCTTCGACCACAAGAAGGCCGAGTCGATCAACGGCGACCACATCCGTCTGCTCGACGCCGACGACTTCCGCGGCCGCCTCGAGCCCTACCTCACCGAGTTCCTCGACGAGCCGGCGACGGCCGAGCAGGAGCGTGTGCTCGAGCTCGCCGCGCCCCTCGTGCAGGAGCGCATGCAGCTGCTCAGCGAAGCACCGGCGATGCTCGGGTTCCTGTTCACCCCGGACGACGACCTGGTGGTCGAGGACGACGCGCTCGGTTCCCTCAAGGGTGACCCGGCCCCGGTCCTCCAGGCCGGCATCGCCGCACTCGAGCAACTCGACGACTGGTCCACGGCCGCGATCGAGCAGTCCCTCCGCACGGCGCTGATCGACGGCCTCGAGCTGAAGCCGCGGGTGGCGTTCGGTCCGCTCCGCGTCGCGGTCTCCGGTCGTCGGATCAGCCCGCCGCTCTTCGAGTCGATGGAGATCCTCGGCAAGCAGTCGACGCTCACGCGGCTCCGTTCCCTCGCGGCTCGCTGACCTCCGTGGTCGACGTCGTCGTCATCGGTGCGGGTCCCGCGGGCCTGAGCGCTGCCCTGAACCTGGTCCGGGCGAAACGGACGGTGCTGCTCGTCGACGCCAACCGGCCGCGGAACGCCGCGACGCTCCGCTCGCACGGGTTCATCACGCGGGACGGCATCTCGCCCCTCGAGCTCCGGAAGCTCGGGCGGGACGAGGTCGCTGGCTACCCCGAGGCGACGGTCGCGCAGGCCGTCGTCGACCGGGTGTGGCAGACCGACGGCGTCTGGAACGTGCACGGGACGTGGCGGGGTGCCGAGGTCTCGGCGGCCGCACGTGCGGTGGTGATCGCCACGGGCCTCCGTGAGTCCTTCCCGGCGCTGCCGTCGCTCCGGGCGTTCTACGGCACGGACGTGCACAGTTGCGTCGAGTGTGACGGGTACGACAAGGCCGGGGCGCCACTGGCGTTCATCGGCGAGACCGACGACGTCGTGGACCGCGCGCTGCTCGTCGGGTCGTGGACGGACGACCTGATCGTCTTCACGAACGGGGTCGCCCCGGTGTCCGACGCGGGGCGTGCGCGTCTCGCCGTTGCCGGCATCCGCGTCGACGAGCGTCCGTTGGCGGACCTGGAGGGTGACCGCTCGGGGATGACCGGGGTCCGGCTCGCCGACGGGAGCGTGGTGCCGCGGACGGGCGCCTTCGTCCGGCCCGAGTGGCACGCCGACCTCGACTGGGTCGACGCGGACCTGGACCGTGACGCACAGGGCTTCGTCCGCGTGGACCGGCTCGGGCGGTCGAACCTGCCCGGGTTGTACGCGGTGGGGGACGTCACCCCGCCCGGTCCCGAGCAGCTCATCGTCGCTGCGGGTCACGGCGCTTCCACCGCAGCGGCCGTGCACCGCGACCTCATCGGTGGTCTCGAAGACCCCCGGGATGCTGTACAGTAGTTGATCGTGCCCCGGACAACGGGGGCGCGGGGCCGTCAGGCCTTTGGGGTATGGTGTAATTGGCAACACAGCGGTTTCTGGTACCGTCGTTCTTGGTTCGAGTCCAGGTACCCCAGCAAGTCGAACAGACGGAAAGCCCCCGGGAAACCGGGGGCTTTCGTCGTTCCCGGACCCGCTCCGCGGGCTATGGTCGATGCACCAGAGCGGCCACATCGCCGCCACGCCCGGACGCCGTCGGGGTGCGACACGACCAGGGGGACCCATGATCATCTTCGGCAGCCGCTCGCGTTCCGCCCTCGTCGGGGTGCTGTTCTTCGCCTGCACCCTGTGCGGATCGACGGCCGCGCAACGCCTGCACCGTCTGCGCACCTGGTTCACGCTGTTCTTCGTGCCGGTCTTCCCGTTCGGCCACGGGCGCTACGTGCTGCAGTGCGCCTACTGCGGCGGCCAGTCGTCGATGCCGCGTGACGGTGCCGAGCGGTTCATCGCCGACAGCGAGCGGGCGCAGCAGGCGCACCTCGCGCAGGAGACGCTGCCCCCGACGGGCGCCTGACGACCCACGCGCAGCGCACGGCCGGTCGATGGTCACGCCTCTGTAACGCTCCGGTCACGGTGCGCGTGCAACCGGTTGCACCACCCCCGTCCGGGGCGTAGCGTCCTCGCTCAGCAGGCAGCGTCGCCTGCTCCAGTGCAGCGTCGCCGGGCACGGTCCGGCGACGCTCCTGGTGATCTCGATGAGGAGACAACGCTGTGAAGAACACACGTGCGAAGGGCCGCGTGGCCTCGATCGCAGGGATCGCGGTCGTCGGCCTGATGCTCGCGAGCTGCTCGAGCGGCAGCTCGGCCTCGAACGACGCGAAGAGCGGGCAGGACAGCCGCGGACCGATCACCTACGTCCAGGGCAAGGACAACTCGAACGTCGTCCGCCCGCTGATCGCCAAGTGGAACAAGGCCCACGGCTCCGAGAAGGTCACCTTCAAGGAGCAGTCCGACCAGGCCGACCAGCAGCACGACGACCTCGTGCAGCACTTCCAGGCGAAGGACGACAACTACGACGTGGTCGACGTCGACGTGGTGTGGACCGCCGAGTTCGCCGCGAAGAGCTGGCTCACCCCGCTGACCGGTGACATGGCGATCGACACGTCGAAACTGCTGCCGTCGACGGTGAAGACCGCGACGTACAACGACACGCTCTACGCGGCACCGCAGACCTCCGACGGCGCGCTGCTGTACTACCGCAAGGACCTCGTGAAGACCCCGCCGACGACGTGGGACGAGATGATGAAGGACTGCTCGATCGCGAAGGACGCCGGCATCGGCTGCTACGCGGGACAGTTCGCCAAGTACGAGGGCCTCACGGTCAACGCCTCCGAGGCGATCAACGGTGCCGGTGGCGCTGTCCTCAACGGCAGCGGCAAGCCGGACGTCGACACCTCGGACGCGAAGGCCGGGCTCCAGAAGCTCGTCGACGCGTTCCAGGACGGCAACATCCCCAAGGAGGCCATCACCTACCAGGAGGAGCAGGGCCGCCAGGCGTTCGAGGACGGCAAGCTCCTGTTCCTGCGTAACTGGCCGTACGTGTACAGCCTCGCGAAGACGGACGGCTCCAGCAAGGTGAAGGACACCTTCGGCATCGCCCCGATCCCGGGTGCCGACGGCGTCGGTGCGTCCACCCTCGGTGGCCACAACGCTGCGATCAGCGTCTACTCGAAGCACAAGGCCACCGCGCACGACTTCCTCGAGTTCCTCATCTCGAACGACACGCAGAAGTTCTTCGCGACGCAGGGCTCGCTCGCCCCGGTGGTCGGGGACCTCTACACCGACGAGGAGCTCACGGCGAAGCTGCCGTACCTCCCGACGCTCCTCGAGTCGATCAAGTCGGCGGAACCGCGTCCGGTGACACCGTTCTACCCCGCGGTGACGAAGGCGATCCAGGACAACACCTACGCCGCCCTCAAGGGGTCGAAGTCCGTCGACTCGGCGATGCAGGACATGCAGGCCGCCCTCACGTCGGCGACCGACGGCAGCGGCAACTGACACAGCGGGCGGCGGACGCCGTCCGCTGACGGGAGGGCCGTGGTCACGCGACCACGTCCCTCCCGTCCTCCCTCTGTGCGTTCCCGACACCGGCAAGGAGGCCGTCCGTGTCAGCAGCAACCGAGATCCCCGCAGCGATCCCCGAACCCCAGGGGATGGAGCCGCCCGAACGCCGCAAGGGCGGGCTGAATGCCGACCACGGCCGATGGGCCGTCTACCTCATCGGCCCGACCCTCGTGCTCCTGGCGATCGTCATCGGCTACCCCGTGGTCAGCGCGGTCATCCAGTCGTTCCAACTCGACCAGGGGCTCGACAAGGCGACCGGCCTGTTCGTCGCGGGCGGCTTCGCCGGCGTCACCAACTACGTGCACTGGCTCGGCCAGCAGTGCGGCAACGCCGCCTGCCCGCCCGGCAACCTGGGCTCCCAGTTCTGGACGGCGTTCGGCAACACGTTCTTCTTCACGGTCGTGACCGTGGCGCTCGAGACCGTCATCGGGCTCTGGATGGCCATCATCATGAACCGCAACTTCCGGGGACGTGCCCTCGTCCGCGCGGCGATCCTCATCCCGTGGGCCATCCCGACCGCCGTCACCGCGAAGCTCTGGTACTTCATATTCGACGCGAACGGTGTGCTCAACCACGTCATCGGCCACCAGGTGCTCTGGTTCTCCGACGAGTGGGCGTCCCGCTTCGCGATCGTCATCGCCGACACGTGGAAGACCACGCCGTTCATGGCGCTGCTCATCCTGGCCGGACTGCAGCTGATCCCGGACGAGGTGTACGAGGCCGGCAAGATGGACGGCGCCTCGACCGTGCAGCGCTTCGTCAACATCACGCTGCCGCTCGTCAAGCCGGCGCTCATGGTCGCGATCCTGTTCCGGGTGCTCGACGCGCTCCGGATCTACGACCTCATCGCGATCATGACCGGCGGCGGTGGTGGTTCCGGCAACGCGACCGTGTCGCTGTCGGTGCTGGTCGTCGACCAGATCCGGCAGGGCTTCAACTCCGCCTCGGCACTCTCCACCATCACGTTCGTGGTCGTCTTCGTCGTCGCGTTCGTCTTCGTCCGGTTCCTCGGTGCGAACGTCGTGCAGACCCAGGCAGCACAGCAGAAGGGCGAGCTCAAGTGACCCTCGCAGCAGACCGTCTCCGCATTCCCGCCGAACGTGCTGGCGCACGCGCCGATGTCCGGGTGAAGCGCCACATGGGGCCGAAGCTCCGCACCGGCATCCAGGCCGGCGTCATCACCCTGTGGTGCCTCCTGCCCTTCTACTGGATGATCGTCACGTCGTTCCGCGACGTCGGGTACACGTTCGACCCGACGCCGTTCTTCACGCACGTGACACTCGACAACTACACGACCGCGTTCTCGACCGCGCTCGGCAACCACCTGGGGCGCGCCCTGCTGAACAGCGTGTTCATCGGCGGCGTCGTGACGATCATCGCCCTGCTCGTCGGCACGACCGCGGCGTACGCGCTGGCCCGGCTCGAGTTCCGCGGCAAGTCCCTCATCGCCGGCGCGATCCTCGCCGCGTCGATGTTCCCGGGTGTCGCGCTCATCTCGCCGCTGTTCCAGCTGTTCACCGACATCGGCTGGATGGGCACCTACCAGGCGCTCATCCTGCCGAGCATCTCGTTCGTGCTGCCGCTGACGGTCTACACGCTCGCGTCGTTCTTCCGCGAGATGCCGTGGGACCTCGAGGAGGCCGCACGCATCGACGGGTGCACCCGCATCCAGGCGTTCCGCCGGATCATCCTGCCGCTGGCCGCTCCCGCCGTGTTCACGACCGCGATCCTGGCGTTCATCTCGTCCTGGAACGAGTACCTCATCTCGTCCCAGCTCTCGAGCGACGCCACGCAGCCGGTCACGGTCGCCATCGCGTCCTTCGCCGGCTCGCAGCCGCACCAGGAGCCGTACACCGCCGTGATGGCAGCGGGGACGATCGTCACGATCCCGCTCGTCATCCTGGTGCTCGTGTTCCAGCGACGCATCGTGGCCGGTCTCACCGCCGGCGGCGTGAAGGGCTGACGGTGGCACAGCGCGCGCCGCTCCGCCCGACGTCGCGGATCGAGGAGGCCATCGGGTTCGTCGGGTGCTTCGGCCTGCTGTTCCTCGCCGTCACCGTGTTCTGCGAGCTGACCGGACGGCCCGCGCTCGGGTGGGCACTCACCCTGCTCGCGGCCGTCGTCGCGATCGTCCTCCTGGACCGGTGGCGACGTCGGGTGCTCCACCGGACCGCGGACGTCGCCGGGCGCGACCACACGCCGGCCGTGACGCGCGCGTCGGGCCGCTGACGGGCCTCCCGGGAGGCCCCGTGGGGATCCAGGAGATCGCGCAGGCCACCGGGTTGTCGAAGGCAACCGTCTCGAGGGCGCTCCGCGGCCTGCCGACCGTGGCGGGTTCGACGGTCGACCAGGTCCGACGGGTCGCCGACGAGCTCGGGTACGTCCCGAGTTCGGCGGCGGCCGGCCTCGCCACCGGGCGGCAACGCGCGGTCGGCGTCGTCCTGCCGGTCATCGACCGGTGGTTCACCGCCAAGGCACTCGGCGGGGTGGACGCGGAACTCCGCGCCGCCGGCTACGACCTGGTCCTCTACAACCTCGGCGGTCCCGGCGGCGACCGGCACCGGGCGTTCCGACGAGCGATGCTGCGGCAGCGCGTCGACGCGCTCGTGCTGCTGTCGCTGGTCCTCGACGAGACCGAACGGCGTGAGCTGCAGGTGAGCGAGTTGCCGACCGTCGTGATCGGCGGGCCGGCACACGACCTGCGGAACGTCGGCGTCGACGACCACGAGGTGGCGGCGCTCGCGGTCGCGCACCTCACCGGACTCGGGCACCGCGAGGTCGCCTACGTCGGCGGTGAGGACGAGGCCGGGTTCACCGTCGCCGTGCCGTACCTCCGTCGGGACGGGTTCACCGAGGCGATGGCGCGCGCCGGAGCGCCGGTCCGGGCCGACCGGTACGCGGACGGCCGGTTCTCGTTCGCCGGCGGGGTCGCTGCGGGTGCCGTCCTGCTCGAGGTCCCCGCGCCGGACCGACCGACCGCGGTGGTCTGCGCGTCCGACGAGATGGCGCTCGGCGTCGTGGTCGCCGCCCACCGGCTCGGCCTCGAGGTCCCGCGGGACGTCTCGGTCACCGGTGTCGACGGGCACGAGTACGGCGAGGTCCTCGGTCTGACGACCGTCGCGCAGGACCCGGAGGCCCAGGGGCGCGTGGCCGCACGGACGGTCGTCCTGGAGGCCCAGGGTGCGTCCCCGGGACCGCTCCCGCCGTCCGCCGCGCGGCTCGTCGTGCGGCGGACGACCGCCGGGCCGTGCCGGTGAACGGGTCGTCCGGCGTCGCGGTCGGTCGGCCCCCCGCCGCCCCGGCGTAGCCTCGGCCGCATGCTGGTCACGAAACTCGAGCACGCCTGTCTCGTCGTCGAGCAGGACGGCGACCGTCTGGTCATCGACCCCGGCGCGTACACCCGCCCGGTCGACGTGACGGGCGTCGTCGCCGTCGTCGTCACGCACGAGCACCCCGACCACGGCACGGCCGAGCAGCTCGCGCGGATCCTGCAGCGGAACCCCGGCATCCCGGTGTTCGGGCCGGCCGGGGTCGCGTCGGCGCTCGGAGCGACCGCTCCGGGGTCCGTCGTGGTGGACGTGGTGACGGACGGTGACACCCGGACCGTGGGCGCGTTCACCCTGACTTTCCACGGCACGCGCCACCAACTCATCCACTCGTCCGTGCCGGTCGTCGACAACACCGGGGTGTTCGTCAACGGCACGCTGTTCCACCCCGGGGACGCCTACATCGACCCGGGGGTGCCGGTCGAGGTGTTCGCGACGCCGGTCGGCGCACCGTGGCTGAAGATCGGTGAACTGATGGACCACCTGGCCGCCGTCGCCCCCCGACGGGCGTTCCCGATCCACGAGGCCACGCTGTCCGACATCGGGTTCGCGGGGCACACCGAGCGGATCCGACAGGTCGTCGAGCCCGCCGGCGAGGTCGTCGTGCTCGCGCCGGGGGAGTCGTTCACCGTCTGAGGGGCGGCAGCCCGAGCAGCCTGCCGAGCTCCAGCGCGTCCCACGGGGCGTGGCGTTCCGCGTCGTTGTCGAAGTACACCCAGACGTCGCGTCCGGCGCTGACGTGGTGGCGGACGGTGTCCGCCCAGCCGACCAGTGCCTCCCGGCCGTAGCCGTCGTGGTACGTGTGCGGTGCGCCGTGGAGCCGGAGGTACGCGAGCGGCGCGTCGGTGTCGTCGACGAAGCGGGGGAAGTCGCCGGCGTGCGAGTCGACGAGCGCGGTGCGGTGCGCGCGGAGGACGGCGCGGTGGTCCGGGGTCACGGCGTCGGGGGAGCGCACCTCCAGGACGTGGTGGATCGGCAGTGCCGGGTCCTCGGCCGTGGTGGACGGTTCGACGACCTTCGCGTCGTGACCGGCGGCGAGCGCGGCGGCCGCACCGTGGGTGCGGGGCAGGAGCGCGAGGAACGCGTCGAGCACCTCGGGCGTGGGGGCGACGTGCTCCGGGAGCTGCCAGAGCACCGGACCGAGGGTCGGGCCGAGCTCGAGCGGGCCCGACGCGAAGAAGTTCGCCAGCGCCGTGTCGACGTTCCGCAGCCGCAGCATGTGGGTCAGGTAGCGGCCACCCTTCAGCGCGAAGCGGAAGTCGGCCGGGACGACTGCTCGCCAGGAGCGGTACCGGGACGGGCGTTGGAGCGCGGAGAAGGACCCGTTGACCTCGACCGTGGTGAACTGCGTGCCGACGTGCTCCAGCCAGCGTCGCTTCGCCAGGCCCGCGGGGTAGAAGTCGCCCCGCCACGAGTCGTACTGCCAGCCGGACAGCCCGATGCGCACGCTCATCGGCTCACCGTACGCCGAGGCTCCACATGCCCGGTCCGGCATGGCGACACACCGGCGTGGACCCGACCGTTTTGGCGCTCGCTCACACCCTGTGCAATACTTGTCGAGTTGTCGGAACGGCCCCATCGTACAGTGGCCTAGTACGCCGCCCTCTCACGGCGGTAACGCGGGTTCGAATCCCGCTGGGGTCACCACGAGTGACACACTCCGAACCGACACATCGCCGCGGCCCCATCGTATAGCGGCCTAGTACGCTGCCCTCTCACGGCGGTAACGCGGGTTCGAATCCCGCTGGGGTCACCAGCACGAAGGCCCCCGCCGGATCCGGCGGGGGCCTTCGTCGTTCCGCGGCGCGGTCAGAGCGAGACGGCCACGCGGTCCAGGTTCAGGTAGTTGCCGCTGCTGGTCGTGGTGGTGATCGCCACCGCGTTCGAGCCCGTGGCGAGCTGGACCGGCACCGTGACCGTGGCCCACGTCGACCACGAGGCGGTCGCCGGGAAGGTGACCCTGACGGGTGCGCCGCCGCCGACGCTCACGGTCTGGGTCGCCGTGCCGGCTGCAGCGGCGTACCGGAGCGTGAGCGTGTGCGTCCCGGCTGCAGCGACGTTCACGTGCACGGTCGCCGCCGTGCCCACGGCGTTCCACCCGGCGAGGTAGCCCCTCCCGGTGAACCCGGCGTTCGAGGCCTCGGTGGGGATGCCCGGGTGGTCGACGTTCTCGGCCTGGTACACGCCGTCGCCCTGCACCACGGCGGTAGACCCGTCGGGCACGGCCTGCTGCAGGACCGCGACCGTCGCCGAGGCGGCGAGGGACTGCTGCGGGGTCGAGGCGATCGACGGTGTGGGTGCCGTCCAGTCCGGTCCGCCGATGCCCTCGGGGGAGACGTGGGCAGCGGCCTGCGAGGCGTTCGCGGTGAGGACCGACTCGTACTGGGTCTGTCCGGCGTCGTCGATCAGGTCACGGATGTCGCGGGTGAGGATCGCCTTGAAGCCCTGGGTGTCGCTCGAGCCCTCGTTCACGAAGGTCCCGGCGACGGTGAGGTTCGTGACCGCCCAGTCCACGGCCCGGGTGGCGTCGGTGAGGTACTGCTGGTCGTTCGTCAGCAGGTACATCTGCAGTGCAGCGCCGGCGTACTGCCCCTGGTTGTAGGTCCAGTCGTAGTCGGTGAACTGGCCGGTCCCGCTGACGTGGTCCCGGATGTGGCCGTTCCGGTCGAACTGGCTCTGCAACCAGGTGAAGAGCCGCTCCGCGGTGTCGCGGTACGTGGTGTCCCCGGTGGCGGCTTAGAGCCGGAGCGCGGTCTGGACGGCGGTGCCGTTCGTCGCGATGTTCTTCTCGTTCTTCGTGCCGTCACCGACGTCGACGTTCTTCCACCAGATGCCGCCGCCGTACGTCGTGTCCTCGTACTGCGCGATGAACCCGAAGACCTCTTCCGACTCGTCGAGGAACCGCTGCTCGCCGGTGAGTTCGTACGCGCGGACCGCACCGCGTGCCCACCAGCCCATGTCGTCGTTCCAGTCGTTCTGCCGGAAGTCCGGGTACGCCGCCTGCCAGCCGTCGAAGACGTCGTCGATCATCTGCCGGCTCGCCGCGTCATGGGTGCGTTCGTAGCGGTCCATCACCGCCTCCCAGTTCTGGGCCTCCCACCAGTAGTCGGTGTACAGCCCGCCCTGCGGGCCGACCGCGTGCTCCTGGTGGACCTGCCGGTCGCTGTAGGTGGTGAAGTACTTCGCGTCCGCGTCCCAGTAGGTGGCGACGAAGGCGTCGTACGCGTCCGTCGCCTGCGTGGCGGTCAGGGCGGAGGCGCGCCCCGGGTCGTTCGCCAGGCCGACGCCGGTGAGCGTGGCGGTCGCGACGGCGCTCGCGATGAGCATGCCGACGATCCTGTGCTGCATGGGATCTCCTTCGATCCGTTGCCGATCCTCCTGCCCTGCGCAGACGCAAAAAGTATACTTGAACTACTTCTTGCGTGGATCGGGCTAATCAATATAGTTGGAGGAGAACCAACGGAAGTCAAGGGAGCAACGTGGCTCAGATGCATGCAGACCTCGTGGGCAGGGTCGCCCAGCAGGTCGAGGACCGGATGGGGAGCGAGGTCGCGGCCGTGTTCGCGAACTGTTTCGCGAACACCCTCTCGACGACGATGACGACGATGCCCGACGGCACGACGTTCATGGTCACCGGGGACATCCCCGCGATGTGGTTGCGGGACTCGACCGCGCAGCTGACGCCCTACCTGCACTTCCTCGCGGACGACCCGGGCCTGGCCGACACGGTGGCGTCGGTCTCCCGACGCCAGCTCGAGTACGTCATGATCGACCCCTACGCCAACGCGTTCAACCGGGCTCCGGACGGCGCCGGGCACACGGACGACCACACCGAGATGAGTCCGTGGGTCTGGGAACGCAAGTACGAGATCGACTCGCTCTGCTACCCGATCCGACTGGCGTTCGACCTCTGGGAACGCACCGGGAGGACCGACCACCTCGACCGCTTCGCCGAGGTCGCCACCGTGGCGATCGACCTCTGGACGGTCGAGCAAGACCACGAGACGTCCTCGACGTACCGGTTCGAGCGACCTGACCCGCTGCTGCCGAGTGACACCCTCGTCCGGGACGGTCTCGGGCCGGTCACCGCCCGGACCGGACTGACCTGGAGCGCCTTCCGGCCGAGCGACGACGCGACGACCCTCGGGTTCAACGTCCCCGGCAACGCCTTCGCCGTCACCGAGCTGCGGCACGTCGCCCTGCTCGCCGCCGTCGTGCTCGACGACGACCAGCTGACGCGACGGGCGACCGCCCTGGCGGACGAGATCGACGCGGCCATCCGTGCGCACGGGGTCGTCGACCACCCCGAACACGGCGAGGTCCTGGCGTACGAGGTCGACGGCGCCGGCGAGGCCCTGCTCATGGACGACGCGAACGTCCCGAGCCTGCTGTCCCTGCCGATGCTCGGCTGGTGCGACCGTGACGACGCCCTCTACCGGCGCACCCGTGCCGCCGTGCTCTCACCCACGAACCCGTACTGGTTCAGCGGTGCGACGGGCAGCGGCATCGGCAGCCCGCACACCCCTGGGCGCAACGTGTGGCCGATCGCTCTCGCCGTGCAGGGGCTCACCGCGACTGACGCTGACGAACGCGCCGGGCTGCTGCGACAGCTGTGTGCGACGCACGCGGGGACGCAGCTCATGCACGAGTCGTTCGACGTCGACGAGCCCACCGGGTACACCCGACCCTGGTTCTCCTGGGCCAACGCGATGTTCTGCGAGTTCGTGCTGGACCTCGCCGGACTGCGCACCGCACCGGCGGCGCTCTCGGCGCCGGTGTCGGACCGGGGCGCCCGATGAGCGTCATCACCACGCCCGAGGAGCAGGCGGTCGTCGCCGGGCAGACCGACGAGGCGCTGCCGCGACCGGTACCGAGGCGCCGGCGGACCGAGCGCGGCGGCGGCGTCCGTGCCACCCGGAAGCAGCAGACCCGTGCCGCATGGGTGTTCCTCGCCCTGCCCGGCCTGCTCTTCCTGCTCTTCACCGCCCTGCCCGTCGTGATCGCGGCCGTGGTCAGCCTGAGCGACTACGCCGTGATCGGGCCGCTGACCTGGACCGGCTTCGACAACTACGTCGACATCGCCTCCGACCCGTTCTTCTGGACGGCGCTCGGCAACACCGTCCTGTACACGGTGCTCTACGTCCCGCTCGGACTGGTGATCGCGATCGCCACCGCGCTCCTGCTCAACCGCAGCGGTCGAGCGGTCCGGGTCTTCCGGACGCTCTTCTACATCCCGGTGGTCTCGTCGACGGTCGCCACGGCGACCATCTGGTACTGGGTGCTCAACCCGCAGCACGGTCTGCTCAACGAGGCGCTCAGCTGGTTCGGCATCAACGGCCCGGCGTGGCTCTACGACTCGCACTGGGCGATGTTCGCGATCGTCATGATGAGCGTCTGGGCCGGCTTCGGCGGGAACATGATGATCTTCCTCGGCGGACTGCAGGGGGTGTCGCCGGACCTCCGCGAGGCCGCACGGCTCGACGGTGCGAACGCCTGGCAGGTGTTCCGGTACGTCGTGCTGCCGAGCATCCGCCGCACCACGTTCCTGGTCTCGACGCTGCTCATCATCAACGCCTTCCAGGTGTTCGACCAGGCGTACGTCCTGACGAAGGGCGGTCCGGGCAACTCGACCGTGACGATCGTCTACTACATCTACGACCGCGGGTTCGGGTCCCTGCAGATGGGCTACGCCTCCGCGCTGTCGTTCATCCTGTTCGTGATCATCCTCGCGTTCTCCCTCGTCAACGCCCGCCTCACGAACAGGGACTCCGAACGATGACCGCGACCGCCACACCGACCGGATCCGCCGCCGCTCCGAGCCGCGACGGACAGCAGCTCCGACGACGGGCCGCTGCCGTCCGCCGGACGAAGACGACCGCCTGGTGGATCGGCGTCTGCCTCGTCAGCATCGTCACCGTCGCACCGCTCATCTGGACGCTCGCGACGTCGCTCAAGCCAGCCGGCGAGATCCTCGCCCACTCGCTGTCCCTCGTCCCGCAGCACCCGACGGTCGACAACTTCGTGCAGGCCGTGACGACCGTCCCGTACGGGCGGTACTTCGTCAACTCGCTCGTCCTCGGCGTCGGTGGGGCCGTCGCCAACCTGTTCTTCGGCTCGCTCGCCGGCTACGCCCTGGCGAAGCTGCGGTTCGCCGGACGCCAGGCGGTCTTCGTCACCTTCCTGTCGTCACTCATGGTCCCGAGCATCGTCACGATGATCCCGACGTTCCTGATCCTGCGACACTTCCCGCTGCTCGGCGGGAACGACCTGAGCGGCAACGGCGGCCTCGGCCTCATCAACACGTACTGGGCCGTCATCGTCCCGGGTGCCGCCGGCGCGTTCGCGGTGTTCTTCATGAAGCAGTTCTTCGAGTCGCTCCCCGACGAACTCGGGGAAGCGGCCCGGATCGACGGCGCGGGCGAGTTCCGGATCTTCGCGGTCATCTACTTCCCGCTCACGAAGGCCGGGCTCGCCGTCCTCGGTCTGCTCAGCTTCCAGGCCGGCTGGAACAACTTCCTCTGGCCGCTCATCGTGCTCAACGACCCGAAGATGATGACCGTCCAGGTCGGGCTCGCCGGTTTCGTCAACAACTACACGACGAACTACGGCCCGTTGATGGCCGGGACGATCATCACGATGCTCCCGGTCCTGGTCGTGTTCATCCTCGCCCAGCGCTGGATCATCGAGGGCATCGCGCACGCCGGCACCAAGTAGCTCATCCCGTCCACCCGGGGTGCCGGTCTGTCGGCCCCCGCTCAGCAGAAAGCACACGACAATGACGTCACGTCGTCTCCTCGGCGCAGCCGCCGCGCTCGCCGCAGCCGCGCTCGTCCTCACGGGCTGTTCCTCCGGGTCGTCCGGCGCCACCGGCGCCGACGGCCGCCAGGAGGTCACCATGTGGGGCTCCTGGTCCGGTGACCAGGTCGACCAGATCAACACCATGACCAGCGCCTTCAACAAGGCGCAGACCAAGTACACGGTCAAGTACGTCCCGCAGGAACTCGTCGAACAGAAGCTGCTCACCGCGATCGCCGGCGGGAAGGTCCCGGACCTCGTGCTCTGGGACCGCTACCAGACCTCGCTCTACGCACCGAAGGGTGCCCTGCAGGCCATCGACGACCGGGTCGACGAGGACCACGTCGACACGAAGGAGTTCTACCCGCAGGCGCTGTCCGAGATGCGGGTCGACGGCAAGCTCTACGGACTGCCGCTCCTCGTCGACAACCGCTCGCTCGTCTACAACGAGGACCTCTTCAAGGAGGCCGGACTCACGCCGCCGACGACATGGGACGAACTCAAGAAGGACGCGGAGAAGCTGACCGTCACGAAGGGCGGCAAACTCCAGCAGTCCGGGTTCATGCTGAACGACCCCGGCCTGTTCTCGATGTGGCTGCAACAGGCCGGCGGGCAACTCCTCAGCAAGGACGGCACGAAGACGGCGTTCGACAGCCCACAGGGGGTCGAGGTGCTCGACTTCTGGAAGAGCCTGATGGACGACGGCGTCTACACGAACGGGTTCGGGGACAGCAACGACGTCTTCGCGGCCGGCCAGGCGGCGATGAAGTACGACGGGCCGTGGGACGTGCCGAACCTCGAGAAGGCCGACGGCCTGCAGTGGGGCGTGACCGAACCGGTCGCCGGTCCGAGCGGTGACAAGGGCGCCGTGATGGGCGGCTTCGGCCTCGCGATCCCGACCGGGGCGCAGCAGGCCGACGGCGCCTGGGCGTTCGAGAAGTGGTGGGCCACGAAGGCCGAGAACGGGGTGGACTTCGCCAAGGTCTCGGGGTGGATCCCCGCGAACCGTTCATCGGCGAACGACCCGTTCTTCACCGACGACCCGCGCTACGCCGGGTTCGTGAAGACGCTCGACTACGCGTCCGTCCGCCCGGGCGTGCCCGGCTACAGCGACGTCGAGGGCAAGGCCCTCACCCCGGCGCTCGAGAAGTTCATGTCCGGCCAGCTGACCGCCGAGCAGACGCTCGCCCAGGCGGCGAAACAGGGCGACCGCATCCTCCAGGAGAACCGCAAGTGACCGACACGATGACCGGCGTCTGGGCAGACCGCGCCGACCGCATGCAGGACAGCATCGAGCGGCTCTACGGAGCGCCGTGGCCGCAGTACCTCCACAACTCGTGGCCGGTGCAGGACGCTGACGACAGCACGTTCAACTACTGGTGGCTCGCACACCTCCTGGACGTCCGTCTCGACGCGTTCCAGCGGAGCGGCGACCCGGTCCGGCTCGAGCAGGCGCGAACGGTGCACCGGAACATCGTCGAGCGGAACGGTGGCTCGCTGTTCAACGACTACTTCGACGACATGCTCTGGTTCGCCCTCGCGACCCTGCGGCTGCACGGTGCGACGGGGGAGCAGCGGTACCTCGACGACACCGTCGCCCTGTTCGACCACGTGGTCGAACACGGCTGGAACGACACCGGCGGGACGAGCCTGGCGTGGCGCAAGCAGCAGCTCGCGTACAAGAACACCCCGGCCAACGGACCGCTCGTCATCCTCGGCGCCCGGCTGCACCGGAGCACCGGGGAGGACCGGTTCGTGCAGCACGCGGAGACGGCGTTCGACTGGCTGACCGACCACCTCGTCGACGCAGCCGACGGGTTCGTCGAGGACGGCGTCAACCGGGCAGGCGACGGCCGGGTGGACACGCAGTGGCGGTTCACCTACAACCAGGGCCTGTACGTCGGGGCCGCCGTCGAGCTCGCCGATCGTCGACCGGACGACGACCTGCTCGCCGTCGCGGTCCGGACCGCTCGGACCGCGGTCACCGAGCTGTCCGACGGCGTCGTCTTCCGCCAGGAGGGTGACGGCGGCGACGAGGGCCTGTTCAAGGGCGTCTACTACCGGTACCTCGGGCTCCTCCTGGAGCGGCTGCCGGACGGGGACGCCGACCGCGTCGCCCTGACGGCGTTCGTCCGTGCCAGCACCGACGCGCTCTGGGGGGCGTTCCCGGAGGAGCTCGACCGGCCGGCCGCCAACGACTGGACCGAGCGCCCGGCCGGCCCCGTGCCGTACTCGACGCAGCTCAGCGCCGCGATGGCGACCGAGCTGCGCGCCCGTCTCGACCGGTAGGCGGCGGCGCGGTCGACGCGCCGACCACCAGCTGCGCAGGCACGAGGATCTTCCGGGAGCCGCTCTCGCCCCGTGCCTGCCGCAGCACCTGGGCCACGGCCTGACGACCGACCCCGGGCTGGTCCTGTGCGATGTGCGTGAAACGGAACAGTCGGCGATCGAACGTCGCGTCCGGGTGGTCGAAGCAGACGACGGAGACGTCGTCGGGAACCCGCTTGCCCACCTGCTCCAGCGCGTCGCGGAGCAGCAGCGCGATGTTGTACTCACCAGCGACGAACGCCGTCGCTTCCGGGTGCGCCTCGACGAACGCGACGAGCCGGGCGACGTCGTCCTCGGGACGGTCGGTCGAACCCGGCAGTGTCGACTCGACGTCGTGGAACGCCAGCGCGTCGTCGAGCGCCTTGTCGTTCCGCGCGTGCGCACCGACCCAGCCGCGCCGACGGTCGTCGTTGGACGTCACCCGGCTGTCCGAGGTGACGAGGGCGACCCGCCGGTGCCCGAGGCTGAACAGGTGCTCGGTCGCCGCAGCACCGGCGCCGATGTTGTCCGTGGAGATGTCCGACACCGGGATGCCCTCGTACCGACGGTCGAGGATCACGACCGGGAACCCCGTGGGCAGGAGCTCGAGGACCCCCGGTGGGATGAACTCGGAGCTGCTCGGCAACACGACCAGGCCCTGCACCCGTGCCGCCAGCGCGCGGATCGCGGTGTCCTCGGCATCGTGGTCGCCGTGGGTGCGTTTGACGATCACGTCGGTGGCGGTGCCGGCCTCGTCGAGCATGCCCTCGAGGACGCGGGTGCCGAAGGTGTCGTCGAAGTTGGTGAGGACCACCCCGACGTCGATCCGGTCGGTCGGCCGGAGGCGTGCCGTCGGCTCGGTGCTCACGACGGTCGTACCGACCCGTGGGCGCCGGGCGACGTACCCGTCCTCGCGGAGCATGTCGAGCGCTCGCCGCAGCGTGATCGCGCTGATGTCGTAGTGCGCCAGGAGGTCGGCTTCGGACGGGAGCCGCGCCCCCACCGGGAACTCGCCGGACCGGATGCGGGACCGGAGGTCTTCGAACGTCGACTGGTACAGCATCATCGGCTCCTCAATACGTCTATTGATAATACGACAAGAGCAGATGAGCGTGGCGGTCCCGTCCGGCACGGCGAGGCCCGGCGGTACCATCGCGACGGCAGGTCGGCGATCGGAGGCGCATGCGGGACACGGACGAGGCAGGCGCGAGCCGTCCAGCCGGGGAACGACCGCCGCACGCCCGCTGGTCGCTCATCGCCCTCGTGGCACTCGGTGGGGCGGTCGGCACCGCGGTCCGGGCACTCCTCGCCCAGGCGCTCCCGGCCGTCGACGGGATCAGCTGGACGATCCTCGTGATCAACGTCGTCGGTGCCTTCTGCCTCGGCCTGCTGCTCGAGGCCTTCGCCCGCCGGGGGCCGGACCAGGGACACCGTCGCTCGCTCCGGCTGTTCCTCGGCACCGGCGTGCTCGGTGGGTTCACGACGTACAGCACCCTGGCCGACGACACCGCGCGGTTGCTCGACGACGGTCGGTGGGCGGCCGGCAGCGGGTACGCGCTGCTGTCGGTCGTGCTCGGGCTCGCCGCGGTGGTCGCCGGCCTCGCGGTCGCGGGCGCCTCGGCGAAGCGGGCCGTGCGGTGACCCCCCTGACCCTGCTGGTCATCGCGCTCGGCGGCGGTGTCGGAGCGGCCCTCCGGTTCGTCCTGGACGGGGTCGTCAAGACCAGGGTGACGGGCTTCCCCCTCGGCACGCTGCTCGTCAACGTGTCCGGATCGCTCGTCCTCGGGTTCGTCACGGGCCTGGGGGAGGCCGGCACACTCGCCGCCCCGATGGTCGCCGTGCTCGGGACGGGCATGATGGGTGGGTACACGACGTTCTCGACGGCGAGCGTCGAGACCGTGCAGCTCCTCCGATCCGGCAAGACCCGGCTCGCCGTCCTGAACGGCCTCGGCATGCTCGTCGTCTCGGTCGGCGCTGCGGCGCTCGGCCTCCAGCTCGGAAGGAACACATGACCTCGGAACGCCCCGGCGAACTCGTCCTCGTCCGCCACGGAGAGACGGAGTGGTCGAAGAGCGGGCAGCACACCGGCCGCACCGACATCCCGTTGACGGAGAACGGCGTCGTGCAGGCCGAGCGCGCCGCCCGCTACCTGGCGGACCGCGACTTCGCGCTCGCGCTGTCGAGCCCCCTCGCCCGTGCCCGTGAGACCGCTCGCATCATCGGTGTCGACCCGGAGCTCGACGAGGACCTGTACGAGTGGGACTACGGCGCGTACGAGGGGCTGACGACGCCGCAGATCAAGGTCCAGCGTCACGGTCCGTGGGACCTGTGGACCGACGGCGTCCCGGCCGGCGACACGCCCGGAGAGAACGCCGCCGAGGTGCGGGTCCGCGTCGAGCGGGTCATCAACCGTGCCCGCCCCGTCCTCGCCGAGGGCCAGGACGCGATCTTCGTCGCCCACGGACACGTCCTCCGCGCCCTCGGTGCCGCGTGGATCCGCCTGGCGCCGCAGGACGGCGCGGTGCTGAAGCTCGGCACGGCGACGGTCAGCACGCTCGGGTACGAGCACGGCCGGCCCGTCATCGACGCCTGGAACATCACCCCGTCCTGAGACGGCCGCCAGCCCGGGCGGCGGTGTCAGCCGCCGCCCGCCGGCCCGCGAACGGACCTCCGGCGCCTCAGTCCGCGTCGAGGACGATCCCCATGCCGATGCTCGGCGCGACGTCCTCGAACCCGAGCGACCGGTACAGCCGCTGCCCGGGCGGGTCCCCGATGAGTGACACGTACGGACCCTCGGGAGCCCGCTCGCGGATGTCCGCCACGAGCCACTCGACGACCGCGCGGCCGAGACCCTGGCGCTGGTGCGACGGGTCGGTGGCGACGTCGACGACGTGGAAGTACCAGCCGCCGTCCCCGATCACCCGGCCCATCGCGACCGGCGTGCCCGCGGCGTCGACGACGTGGCACGCGGACCAGGCGCCCGCGATCGCCGGCGCGCCCTGCTCGGCCGTCACCGGTGTCAGGCCGGAGTCACGCCGCAGACGCAGGTAGTCCTCGAGCGGTGGGGCGGTCGGCAGCAGCGTGTAGTCGTCGGACGTGTCCATGCCCCCAGCGTGCCCGACGGGCGCGCCGCGACCGACGGGCGCGCCGCGGTCAGACCGTGCGGATGCTGCTGGTCGCCCCCAGAGCCCGTCCACGCCGTCGCTCGACCGCGCGTCCGACCGCCAGGAGCACCACGCTCACGACGGCACCGAGCAGCGTCTGTCCGATGCGGTCGAGCGCCAGGAGCCCCGGCGCCTCGGGCAGGCTCAGCCACGACACCGCCAGGGCCAGCGGCGTGAGGAAGAGCAGGCAGACGGCGTAGTTCCGGGCGACGAAGATCTCGGCCGCGAACTGCCCGACGACGGCGATGACGACGATCCACCACGCCGAGGGCTCGAGCAGCAGGATCCCGACCGCGACCACGGTGCCGCCGACGGTGCCGACCACACGCTGCACGGCGCGCGAGACGGTGTGGCGCTGCCGGAGCGCCGGCAGCGTCGACACGACGGCGATCACGGCCCAGTACGGGTGGCCGAGACCGGGCAGGACCTCGGCGACCGTGCCGGCCACGAGCGCGCCGACGACGTTGAGCGCGATGGTCTCCCAGAGCGCCGACGTGCCGAGGACCGCCAGCGACCGGTGCTTCGTGTCCGCGAGCGGGCGGAACCGGTGCGGCGCGTGCGGGTGCAGGACACGTCGGAAGGCCGCCCCGGACATCGCGACGAGCCATGCCCAGGCGACCGAGCCGAGGATGATCGTGGCGACGAGCGGCAGGTCGCCGGTGCGCAGCGGGACGAGGGCGGACACCACGAACGCGAACACCGGGAAGATCGGCTGGGCGGGGATCGTCCGGAGGGCGCTGAGCGTGGCCACCGCGACGACGAGCACCACGACGAGGCCGGTGCCCTGCAGCCAGAGCGGCGCTCCGAGCAGCGACACCGCGATGCCCGCGGCCATGCACGCGACCTGCAGGGCCCCGGCGACGCCGGTGGTCACGGCACGCTGCCGGTAGGGCTCGGTCGCGCCGAAGATCGCGGTGAAACCGGCGAACATCGCGAACGCGGCGTACTGCGGCATGCCGAGTCCGATGAGCAGCGCGAGCGGGACGCCGCCCGCGATCGCAGCGCGGGCTGCGCCCTCGAGGTTGACGGTGCGGGTCGAGTGCGGAGCTGTCGTCATGTCCGGACCATCCTCTCACCGCGACGGGTGTCGTCGACTCGGGGCGGGCCTCCCGGCCGGCGGCCTGCGATTGGTATACCAAGCTGCTAGAGTGCTCGGACGGCGCCGCGACAGCGGTGTCGGAACGCGAAGCGAGGAGGCACGGGCATGGGCAGGACGCTCGCCGAGAAGGTGTGGGACGACCACGTCGTCGTCAAGGGGGAGGACGGCAACCCCGACCTCCTGTACATCGACCTCCACCTCGTGCACGAGGTGACCAGCCCACAGGCCTTCGACGGTCTCCGTCAGGCCGGTCGCCCGGTGCGACGCCTGGACCTCACCATCGCCACCGAGGACCACAACACCCCGACGCTCGCCATCGACCGTCCGATCGCGGACCCGACGAGCCGCACCCAGATCGAGACCCTCCGCCGCAACTGCGCGGAGTTCGGCGTCCGCCTGCACTCGCTCGGCGACAAGGAGCAGGGGATCGTGCACGTCGTCGGTCCGCAGCTCGGCCTCAGCATGCCGGGCATCACGGTCGTGTGCGGCGACTCGCACACCTCCACGCACGGGGCCTTCGGTGCGATGGCGTTCGGCATCGGCACCAGCGAGGTCGAGCACGTCCTGGCGACGCAGACCCTGCCGCTGAAGCCCTTCAAGACGATGGCCGTCACGGTCGAGGGCACGCTCCGCGCCGGCGTCACCGCGAAGGACATCATCCTCGCCGTGATCGCGCAGATCGGCACCGGCGGCGGCCAGGGCTACGTGCTGGAGTACCGCGGGTCGGCGATCCGGGCGCTCTCCATGGAGGGCCGGATGACCATCTGCAACATGTCGATCGAAGCGGGCGCCCGCGCCGGCATGGTCGCCCCCGACCAGACCACGTACGACTACGTGCAGGGCCGCGACCACGCCCCGACCGGTGCCGACTGGGACGACGCCGTCGCGTACTGGGACACCCTCGCCACGGACGACGACGCGGTCTTCGACGCCGAGGTCTTCATCGACGCGGACACGCTCGAACCGTTCGTCACCTGGGGCACGAACCCCGGCCAGGGCGTCTCGCTGTCGGAGTCCGTCCCGGACCCGGCCAGCTACGCCGACCCGAACGACCGCGCCGCCGCGTCCCGGGCGCTCGAGTACATGGACATCCAGGCCGGCACCCCGATGAAGGACATCGCGGTCGACGCGGTCTTCATGGGCTCCTGCACGAACTCCCGCATCGAGGACCTCCGGGCGTTCGCGTCCGTCATCGAGGGCCGCGAGAAGGCACCGGGCGTGCGCGTGATGGTCGTACCCGGCTCCGCGCGCGTCCGGCTCGAGGCCGAGGCCGAGGGGCTCGACAAGGTGTTCACCGACTTCGGGGCCGAGTGGCGCTTCGCCGGCTGCTCGATGTGCCTCGGCATGAACCCCGACCAGCTCGCGCCGGGGGAGCGCTGCGCCTCCACCTCGAACCGCAACTTCGAGGGCCGGCAGGGCAAGGGCGGCCGGACCCACCTGGTCTCGCCCCTGGTCGCCGCCGCGACCGCCGTCCGCGGGACGCTCTCGAGCCCGTGGGACCTGGAAGACGACGACGCCCACCTGGCCGTGCCGGCGACCGCTGGAGGGAACCACTGATGGAGAAGATCGGCACCGTCACCGGCATCGCCGCACCGCTGAAGCGGTCGAACGTCGACACCGACCAGATCATCCCGGCCGTCTACCTCAAGCGCGTCACGAAGACCGGGTTCGAGGACGCACTGTTCTCGGGTTGGCGCCAGGACCCCGAGTTCGTGCTCAACCAGCCCGCCTACCAGGGCGCCCGGGTCCTGGTCGCCGGACCGGACTTCGGCACCGGGTCCTCCCGCGAGCACGCGGTGTGGGCACTGCGTGACTTCGGCTTCCGCGTGGTCGTGTCACCCCGTTTCGCGGACATCTTCAAGGGCAACGCCGGCAAGCAGGGACTGGTCACCGCGATGGTGTCCGAGCCCGAGATCGAGCGGATGTGGGCCGCCATCGAGGCGCAGCCGGGGATCGAGGCGACGGTGGACCTCGCGACACAGCGCGTGTCGATCGGCGACGTGGACGTGGCTTTCGAGATCGACGCTTACACTCGTTGGCGGTTGATGGAAGGGCTCGACGACATCGGGCTCACCCTCCGTGACGAGACCTCGATCACGGAGTTCGAACAATGCCGCTCCAGTTGGCGGCCGAAGACATTGCCGGTGAAGTAGTGAACTCTCTCGTACAGGACGCAGCAGCTGCAGGGGCGCGCGTCGGGTTGAAGTCGGACGAGATCGTCATCCGCGGGGGCAAGCCCCTCGTGGGGCGCATCGAGGTCCGTGGCGCGAAGAACCTGGCGACCAAGGCCATGGTGGCGGCGCTCCTCGGCGACACCCCGTCGATCCTCAAGGACGTCCCGGACATCTCCGACGTGAAGGTCGTCCGCGGCCTGCTCGAGGTGCACGGCGTCCGCGTGACCGACCCGGCCCGCGGCGAGCTCATCCTCGACCCGTCCCGTGTCGAGTCGGCGCACTTCGCCGAGATCGACGCGCACGCCGGCTCGAGCCGCATCCCGATCCTCTTCTGCGGCCCGCTGCTGCACAAGCTGGGCGAGGCGTTCATCCCCGACCTCGGGGGCTGCCGCATCGGCGACCGTCCGATCGACTTCCACCTCGACGCGCTGCGCGCCATGGGCGCCGTCGTCGACAAGCAGGTCTCGGGCATCCACATCACGGCCCCGAACGGCCTCAAGGGCGCGAACATCGAACTGCCCTACCCGAGCGTCGGCGCGACCGAGCAGGTCCTGCTCTCGTCCGTCCTCGCCGAGGGCACCACCGAGCTCCGCAACGCCGCGATCGAGCCCGAGATCATGGACCTCATCGCGATCCTGCAGAAGATGGGCGCGATCGTCACGGTCGAGCCGAACCGCACGATCTTCATCGAGGGCGTCAAGTCGATGCGCGGGTACACGCACCGCGCGATCAACGACCGCAACGAGGCAGCGAGCTGGGCCTCCGCCGCGCTGGCCACGAACGGCGACATCTTCGTCGAGGGCGCCAAGCAGCAGGAACTCATGACGTTCCTCAACGTCTTCCGCAAGGTCGGCGGCGGGTTCGACATCCAGGACGACGGCATCCGGTTCTACCGCGAGCTCGACGTCCTCAAGCCCGTCGTCATCGAGACCGACGTGCACCCCGGCTTCATGACCGACTGGCAGCAGCCGCTCGTCGTGGCGCTCACGCAGGCCGAGGGCCAGAGCGTCGTGCACGAGACCGTCTACGAGAACCGCTTCGGCTTCACCGACGCACTCAACGAGATGGGTGCCGACATCGTCGTGCACAAGGAGGGCCTGCCCGGCCACGACCGTCGCGTCGCCCGTCGCCCCTTCGAGCAGGCGGCCGTCGTCACCGGCCCGACGAAGCTGCACGGTGCGAACGTCCGCGTCCCGGACCTCCGCGGCGGCTTCAGCCACCTCATCGCGGCGCTGACCGCCGAGGGGGAGTCGCACATCACGAACGTCGGCATCATCAGCCGCGGGTACGAGCACTTCATCCCGAAGCTGCGCAAGCTCGGCGCGGACTTCGACTTCGCGGGATGAGCACCGAGCCGGCCGACGCCCGAGCCGGTGCGGTGGACCAGGTCACCACGGGCCTCCCGAACCCCGGGAGGCGCTGGAAGCATGGTGACCTGAACGTCGCGTTCCGGATCACCTCGGTCTTCGTGATCCCGTTGTTCCGGTGGGTGGCGGCGTACCGCTGGCACGGCCCGAACCGCCTCCCGGCGGACGGGGCGTTCGTGCTCGCACCGAACCACTACACGAACATCGACCCGCTGGTGGTCGGCACCGCCGTCTGGGTGAGCCGCCGACCGCCGCTGTTCCTGGCCAAGGCGTCGATCTTCGACGTGCCCGTCGTCGGCAAGCTCATGTCGGGCATGGGGCAGATCCCGGTGGAACGGTCCGGGCGGACGCGGTCCAGCAACCCGCTGCAGGGCGGCGGTGGCCTCGTCCGGAACGGTGGCGCCGTCATCGTCTACCCCGAGGGCACGCTCACCCGTGACCCCGACCTGTGGCCGATGCGGGGCAAGACCGGTGCCGCCCGGATCGCGCTCGAGAACGACGTGCCGCTCATCCCGATGGCGCACTGGGGCACGCAGCGGATCCTGCCGCGGTACTCGAAACGTCTCAACCTGTTCCGGAAGGCGCACGTCGACATCCTCTTCGGCGAGCCGATGGACCTGTCGGCGTACCGGGGCAAGCCGATCGACCAGGCGCTGCTGCAGGAGGTCACCGACGCGCTGATGGCCGAGATCACGAAGCTCGTCGAGCAGCTCCGCGGCGAGCGGGCCCCGGCGAAGCGCTGGGACCCGAGCGCGAACCGCCAGAAGGAGACCGGCAAGTTTGAGTGACGCAGCCGACCGGGGGACCGCCCCCGGTCTCCGACCCCACGACGACCACCCGGACCCCTCCGTCGCCGCACGCGGGGCGGTCGACACCGCGGCGATCCGCGTCGTGATGCAGTCGACCGACGGACCGCGGGTCGCCGTGATCGGCGCCGGCAGCTGGGGGACCACGTTCGCCAAGGTCCTCGCCGAGGGCGGTGCCGAGACGGTCGTCTGGGCGCGCCGGCCGGAGGTCGCACGCGAGATCACCGAGACCAAGCGGAACTCGGACTACCTGCCCGGCATCAACCTGCCGCGCACCCTGACCGCGTCGACGTCGCTCGCCGCGGTGCTCGCCGGCGCCGAGCAGGTGTACGTCTCGGTCCCGTCCCAGACCCTTCGCTCCAACCTCGCCGCGATCCGCGAGCTCCTGCCGCCGGACGTGCCCGTCGTCAGCCTGATGAAGGGTGTCGAGAAGGCCACCGGACTGCGGATGAGTGAAGTGCTGCTCGAGGGCCTCGGCATCGACCAGGACCGCATCGCCGTCGCCAGTGGGCCGAACCTGGCGCTCGAGATCGCGCGCCGGCAGCCCACCGCCGCCGTGGTGTCGTCCTCGAGCGCCGACACCGCGACCGCCGTCGCCGCGGTCGCGACGAACCCGTACTTCCGGTCGTTCATCAACACCGACGTCATCGGGACGGAGTTCGGCGGGGTCCTCAAGAACCTCATCGCGGTGGCCATCGGCATCGTCGACGGGGTGGGCTACGGCGAGAACACCAAGGCTTCGATCATCACCCGCGGCCTCGCCGAGATGACCGAGTTCGCCGTGTCCCTCGGCGCGCAGCCGTCGACGCTGTCCGGGCTCGCGGGCCTCGGCGACCTCATCGCGACCTGCCAGTCGCCGCTCTCGCGGAACAACACCGCGGGCCGGCTGCTCGGCCAGGGGTACCGCTTCGACGAGGTCGTCCGGCAGATGAACCAGACCGCGGAGGGCTTGGCCTCGGTCGCGCCGATCCTCGAACTGGCTCGGGCGAACGGCGTCGACATGCCCATCGTCGGGCAGGTCGGCGAGGTCCTCGCCGGTAGGCTCGATCCGCGCAACATCGCGCCGCACCTCACGGAGACCGACGAGCCCCAGGGCGAGTGACCGGTCCCGGTACCCACCGCTTGGAGCGTCCATGAGCAGCACCGCGCCCGCACCCGAACCGACCGACGCCGAGCTGGTCGTCAGCGACGCCGACGAGCGCACCACCGTCGCCGTGCTGTTCGGTGGGCGGTCGAGTGAGCACGAGATCAGCTGCGTGACCGCCGGCGGGATCATGGACGTCGTCGACCGCGACCGGTACGACCTGCTGCCGATCGGCATCACGAAGGACGGCGCCTTCACGTTGCAGGCGGACGACCCGTCGGACTGGGCGCTGCGCGGCCAGGAGCTGCCGACCGTGCCGGACAACGGCACCCGCGTCCGGTTCCCGGTGTCGGGCGACTCCCGTGAGCTGTTCGTCGAGCTGCCCGACGGGTCGGTGGAGTCCCTCGGAGCGGTCGACGTGGTGTTCCCGATCCTGCACGGTCCGTTCGGTGAGGACGGCACGATCCAGGGCCTCCTCGAGACCGCCGGTCTGCCGTACGTCGGTGACGGGGTGCTCGCGAGCGCCCTGGCGATGGACAAGCACGTCGCGAAGGCCGTGCTCGAACACGCCGGCCTCCGCGTCGCGCCGTGGACGACCGTGCTGCGTCGGCAGTGGCAGTCCGACCCGGTCGACGTCGCCGAGTCGGTCGCCGCGCACGGGTTCCCGCTCTTCGTCAAACCCGCCCGGGCCGGATCGAGCATGGGCGTCTCGCGCGTCGACGACCCCGCCCAGCTCGGGGCGGCGATGGACCTGGCGTTCGAGCACGACAGCAAGGTCATCGTCGAGCCGCGGGTGATCGGGCGCGAGGTCGAGGTCGCCGTCCTGGAGGGCCGCGACGGCACGCCGCGGACCAGCCTGCCGGGTGAGATCGTCGTCGCCGAGGACGGCTTCTACGACTTCACGGCCAAGTACCTGGGCGGCGACGAGCAGCTGCTCTGCCCGGCCCCGCTCACCGAGTCCGAGACGGACGAGATCCGGTCGATCGGTGCGCGGGCGTTCGAGGCGATCGGCGGTGCCGGACTGGCGCGCGTCGACTGCTTCCTGACCGACGACGGCTTCGTGGTCAACGAGGTCAACACGATGCCGGGCTTCACGCCGTTCTCGATGTACCCGCGGTGCTGGGCAGCGTCCGGCCTGGCCTACCCGGACCTCGTCGCGGAGCTCATCGAGCTGGGACGCATCGCGGTCCGGTGACGCTCCGGGGCGCCGTGTGTCCGGACCGACGTCCTGCGGCCCAGCGCCCTGGCTGACGTTCTGCGGCCGAGCGCCCTGGCTGACGTCCTGCGGCCGAGCGCCCTGGCTGACGTCCTGCGGCCGAGCGCCCTGGCTGACGTCCTGCGGCCGAGCGCCCTGACCGACGTCCTGCGGCCGAGCGCCCTAGCTGACGTCCTGCGGATCGAGGCAGCGGTGTCCGTCCTTCGGCAGGGTCGACACCGCGTCGCCGAGGTCCTGCAGGGCGTCCGCCGTGGCACGCTTCGTGTCGATGACGACCTGCACCGCCGGGGACCGGCCGAACGTCGTGTAGACGACGTTCTGCCCCCGGGCGTCCCGGATCCAGTCGACCGAGCCCTGCGCGAAGCACGGCAGGTCGGACACCGTCGGCACGGCGACGCCGCAGTGGTACAGCACCGCCGCGGGGGAACCCCATGCGGCGGTCGCCTGCGCCGAGGTGTTCCGCAGCGGGAGCGTGCCGTTCAGCGTCGCCGGCAGCCGGACCTGCGCACCGGCGCAGGCGGCGGCGTTCGCCGAGGGGGCGGCCTGCATGGCGACCGCGTTCGTGCAGCCGGTGAGACCCACGACGACCGCCGCAGCGAGGACGAGGCCACCGAGAGCGCTGCCCAGCCGGCTGCGGGTGGCGGTCCGGGGGCGGCGGGGTGCGGTGTCCATCGGCGTCCAGGTTACCGTTCTCGTGTGGACGCGACGCACGAGCAGAGCCCCGACGGCCGGGCCCGGACGGCGGCGGCTCCGACGGTGACCGCACCGACGGCCGCTGCATCGACGGTGGGGGCACTGGGGGAACTGGCGGTGCTCGACCGGGTCACCCGACGCCTGCCGCCCGGATCGCCGCTGCTGGGTCCGGGCGACGACTGTGCGATCGTCGCCGCTCCCGACGGACGGTTCGTCGTGACCACGGACATGATGGTGCACGGCCCCGACTTCCGGTGGGCGTGGTCCTCGCCGGAGGACGTCGGCTGGAAGGCCGCCGCCACGAACCTCTCCGACGTCGCCGCGATGGGTGCGGTGCCGTCGGGCCTCGTCGTCGCCATCGCCGCCCCGCAGGAGACCCCGGTGGCCGTGCTCGAGGGCATCGCCGACGGGTTCCGACTCGCGATCGAAGCCCTCGCCCCCGGCATCGGGGTCGTCGGCGGTGACCTGTCGACCTCGGCCACGTTCTCGCTGACCGTGACCGCGTTCGGCGACCTCGGTGGACGCGCCCCCGTCGTCCGTTCCGGCGCGCGCCCCGGTGACGTCCTGGCGGTCTCCGGGGAGCTCGGACCGGCCGCGCGAGGTCTCGCCCGCCTGTTCCGTGCCGGGGTCGACGACACCGGTGAGCCGGACGCCGACCGGGTGCGGGCGAGCGGGGCGGACACCGACCCCGACGTCGCCCGACAGCGCCGCCCGGTCCCACCGATCGCCGACGGGCCGCTCGCGGCCGCTGCCGGGGCGACCGCCATGCTCGACCTCTCGGACGGTCTCGCGATCGACGCCGGCCGACTGGCCCGAGCGAGCGGGGTGACGCTGGAGCTCGACGTCGAGCCGGCGCTGGACCCGGTCGCGCTGCACGGCGGCGAGGACCACGGGCTGTTGGCGACCTTCCCGGCCGGGACGGACCTCCCGGGTGGGTTCCGACGCATCGGAGTGGTCACCGCGCGCAGCGACGCCAGTCACGGCGCCGACCTGGTGCGCGGCGGGGACGTGGTCCCGACGACGGGCTGGGACCCGTACGCCGACTGGGACGGCGCTGCGGGCTGAACGCCGGGCTCAGCCGGCGGCGTCCGCCACGGCCTCCCACGCGACGGTGTCGCCCCAGGACCGCTTGCTGAACGCCGTGAGGCCGGCGGGCCAGGTCGGCTCCGGCGACCGGGTGCCCCGTTCGACGACGACGACCGCTTCCGGGGTGAGGCGGGACACGAGTGCGTCGAGCACATCGGTGAGTTCCGACTCGGGGACCTCGTACGGCGGGTCGATGAACACCAGGTCGAACGTCTTGGCCGTGGTCCGGAGGTACCCGAGCGCCGGTTGCGCGTGCACCGCGATGCGGACCCCCGGTACACGCTTCTGCACCGCCTTCGCGTTCTCTCGGCACGCGGCCGCTGCGGGTGCCGCGCGGTCGACGAGCGAGACCTCCACCGCACCCCGGGACGCCGCTTCGAGTCCGAGCGCCCCGGTGCCGGCATAGAGGTCCGCGACCGACGTGTCGTCGATCAGCCCGCGCGACTCGAGCGACGAGAAGAGCGCTTCGCGCACGCGGTCGCTCGTCGGCCGGGTGCCGGACTTCGGCACCCGGAGCGTCGTGGAGCCGGCGGCGCCGGCGATGATGCGGGTCATGCAGCCACCGTAGCGGGCGATCGACGGCCGTCCGGCGTTCTCCACAGGCGTCCGGGAGGCCCGGGGCAGGTCGGTCGTGCCGGGTACCGTTGGCCTGTGGTCACCTCCCGCGCCGACACCGCTCCGACGACCCCCGACGGCCCCGTGCCCGACGGCCCCGTGCCGGACGGTTCCGTGCCTGCAGGTTCCGTGCCTGATGGTTCCGCGCCCGCCACGCCCGACGTCCAGTGGGGACCGGCGCCGCTCGACGTGAAGCTGGCGAACGTCGTCGGCGGCCGGACCGCGAAGGCGATCGAGAAGGCCTTCGGGCACCGGACAGTCGGGGAGTTCCTCGAGCACGCACCCCGGCGCTACGCCGAACGCGGTGCGCTGACCGCCCTCGACTCCCTGGCGATCGGCGAGCCCGTCACGATCGTCGCCGAGGTGGTCGAGGTCCGCGAGCGCACGATGCGGGCACGTCGGGGATCGATCCTCGAAGCGAAGATCGGGGACGGCAAGGGCCTGCTGACGCTGACGTTCTTCAACCAGGGCTGGCGCACGAAGGACCTCGTGGTCGGCGCTCGGGGCATCTTCGCGGGCAAGGTCGGCGACTACCGCGGCGCCCGGCAGCTGGCCCACCCGGACTACGAACTCTTCGACGCCGACGACCCCCGGGCGACGGCGGACCCGGAGTCGGACGAGGCCATCCGCTTCTCCCGCCAGCCGATCCCGATCTACCCGGCCACCGCGTCGCTGTCCTCGTGGCAGATCGCCAAGGCGATGGGGATCGTCCTCGACACCCTGCCGGACGTCGCCGACCCGATCCCCGCGTCGGTACGGACGCGCCTCGACCTGGTGCCGTTCCGGAGGGCACTCGAGATGCTGCACCGACCCGAGAAGGTCGCGGACTTCAAGCGCGCCCAGGACGCCCTGCGCTACCGCGAGGCGTTCGTGCTGCAGACCGCCCTGGTGCAGCGCCGGATCGCGGCGCGTGCGACGGCGTCGGTGGCGCGGGTCGCGGCTCCTGGTGGCATCCTCGAGCGGTTCGACGCGACCCTGCCGTTCACGCTCACCGACGACCAGCGGACCGTCGGCGCGGAGATCGCCCAGGACATGGCGGGCACCTGGCCGATGCACCGGCTCGTGCAGGGTGAGGTCGGTTCCGGCAAGACCCTCGTGGCCATCCGGGCGATGCTCACCGTGGCGGAGTCCGGCGGACAGTCCGCCCTGATCGCCCCGACGGAGGTCCTGGCCGCGCAGCACCTCCGGTCGATCGTGAAGTTCCTCGGCCCCGACCTGGCGGCGGCGCTCCGTCCGGTGATCCTGACCGGTTCGCAGTCGACCGACGAACGCCGACGGGCGCTGCTGGCGGCGGCCTCCGGCGGCTCCCGCCTCGTCGTCGGGACGCACGCGCTCCTCGGTGACCGCGTGGACTTCGCCGAGCTCGGGCTGGTGGTCGTCGACGAGCAGCACCGCTTCGGCGTCGAGCAGCGTGAGGCCCTGCGGACGAAGGGCGCGACCCCGCCGCACGTGCTCGTGCTCACGGCCACGCCGATCCCGCGCACGGTCGCGATGACGGTGTTCGGTGACCTCGACGTCTCGACCATCCAGGGCATGCCCTCCGGTCGCGCCGGGGTGGAGACCTTCACCGTCGGCCTGGCCGAGCACCCCGGGTGGGAGTCCCGGATCTGGACGCGGATGGCCGAGGAACTGGCCGACGGTCGGCAGGCGTTCGTGGTCTGCCCGGCCATCGACGACGCGCACGCCGAGGACGACGGTGCACCCGGTCCGACGGCCGACGGCGATCCGGAGGGCACGCCGGCCCGGAAGCCCGCCACCGTGACGGCGACCGCCGAACGGATGCGGACGATGCCCGTGCTCCAGGGACGTCGGATCGAGGTCCTGCACGGACGGATGACCTCGGAGGAGAAGGACCGGGTGATGACGTCCTTCGCCGACGGCGCCGTCGACGTCCTCGTCGCCACGACGGTGATCGAGGTCGGTGTGGACGTGCCGAACGCCTCGATGATGGCGGTCCTCGACGCCGACCGGTTCGGCGTCTCGCAGCTGCACCAGTTGCGTGGACGCATCGGCCGCGGGCAGTACGCCGGCGTCTGCCTGCTCGTCACCCACGCCGAGGCCGAAACGGTCTCGCGCGAGCGGGTCGACGCCGTCGCGGCGTCCGACGACGGGTTCGAACTGGCACGGGTCGACTTGGAGCTCCGCCGCGAGGGCGACGTCCTCGGTGAACGCCAGTCCGGCGGACGGTCCTCGCTCACCCTGCTGCGGGTGGTGCAGCACGCGGACGTCATCATCGACGCCCGCGAAGAGGCCGAGCGGCTCCTCGAGCGCGACCCGGACCTCAGCGGCAGCCCGGCGCTGCTGGACGCCCTGGCACGGCGACTGGACGAGTCCGACGCGGCGTTCCTCGGCAAGAACTGACCGGGACGCGATCGGCACGAGGCCGGACGGCGCCGCGGCGGGTCAGGACCGGGTCGGTATGGTCGCCTGCATGACGAAGATCGCCGTGGTGCCCGGTTCCTTCGATCCCGTGACGTTGGGCCACCTCGACGTCATCGCCCGTGCGGCGGAGCTGTTCGACGAGGTCCACGTGCTCGTCGTCCACAACCCCGACAAGAAGGCCGCGCTGTTCGACGCCGGCGACCGGGTGCGTCTGATCGAGGAGTCCCTGACCGAGGTCGGCGTGCCCGGCACGGTCGTGGTCGGGGAGTGGACCGCCGGGCTCCTCGTCGACTACTGCCGTCAGGTCGGCTCGAAGATCCTGGTGAAGGGCGTCCGCTCCGGCGAGGACGTGGCGTACGAGACCCCGATGGCGATCATGAACCGCCACCTGGCCGGGGTCGAGACGGTGTTCCTGCTGCCGGACGCCGCACGGGCGCACGTGTCGAGCTCGCTGATCCGGCAGGTCTCGGGCCTGGGCGGGGACGTCACGCCGTACGTTCCCCAGGTCGTCGCCCGCGCGCTCGCCGACCGGCACTGAGGCCGACACCACCCCGACACGCGTCGGGTGCTCGACTCCTCGGCTCAGGCGCGCTAGGCTGGTTGATCGTGTCTTCCCCCGTGAACAGCCCCTACGCCCTGCGTGTGCGTGACCTCGCACAGCGTGCGGGCGACATGCGCGAGGTCTCGGTCGACATCGCCGTGCCGAGCACGCTCGGCGCCGGTCTGATCGCGGTGCGCGAGGGCGACCAGATGCACCTCGACGTCAAGCTCGAGGGCCTGCACGAGGGCGTCCTGGTCTCCGGACACGCCCGGGCCGAGGCGACGGGGGAGTGCTCGCGCTGCCTCATCGACATCAGCGAGCCCATCGAGGTCGAATTCGCGGAACTGTTCGCGTATGATGCCTCGGAGGAATTCGACTACCAGGTTCACGAAGACCACGTGGACTGTGAACCGGTGGTTCGAGACGCGGTGGTGCTGTCGCTGCCGTTCACCCCGCTCTGCCGACCGGACTGTCCAGGACTCGACCCGGTGACGGGTGAGCGCCTGGCGGACATCGGCGAACGACCGGCTCCGTCGGTCACCGATCCCCGTTGGGCAGCGCTCGGCGGGATCCAGTTCGACAGCAACGACAGCAACGAGCACCAGAACCCCAGCGGGCACCACGCCGCTGACCAGACCACCGCGGATGAGGAGCGGGCGCCGGCCGACCAGGCCGAGTGACCGCCACCATCCGCGACTGACCACCGACCAAACGAAAGAGAACCACCATGGCCGTCCCGAAGCGCAAGCAGTCCCGTGCGAACACGCACGCCCGTCGATCGCAGTGGAAGGCCGCACCGGTCCAGCTCGTGAAGACGATCGAGAACGGCAAGGTCGTCTACAGCCTCCCGCACCGTGCGAAGGTCGTCGAGGACTCCGCCGGCACCCCCCTGTACATGGAGTACAAGGGCCGCAAGGTCGCCGACGTCTGATCGGACAGCACTCATGACTGCGACGTCCGGCGCCGCGGGGTCCAGCCCCGTGGGGCCGGACGTCGTTCGTCTTCGTGACCTGCTCGGTGTCCCGGTGGACCTCGAGCTCCTCCAGCTCGCGCTGACCCACCGCTCGTACGCGTACGAGCACGGTGGCATCCGGCACAACGAGCGGCTGGAGTTCCTCGGCGACTCCATCCTCGGGCAGGCCGTCACGGTCAAACTTTTCCGGGACTACCCGGAGCTCGACGAGGGCGAGCTCGCCAAGCGGCGCGCCAGCCTCGTCTCGACGGTGGCCCTGGCCGAGATCGGTCGGCACATCGGGCTCGGTGTCTTCCTCCGGCTCGGCAAGGGCGAGGAGCAGACCGGAGGCCGCGGCAAGTCCTCCATCCTCGCCGACACGGTCGAGGCCGTGATCGGTGCGACCTACCTGTCCGCCGGAGCCGACGCCGCCACCGACCTGGTGCTGCGCCTCGTCGCGCCACTGCTCGTCGACCCCGCCCGGTTCGGTGCGGCGATGGACCCGAAGACGAGCCTGCAGGAACTCGCCGCGTCGCTGACCCTGGGCAACCCCGCGTACCGCATCACCGAAGCGGGTCCGGACCACGACAAGACCTTCCACGCCACCGTCGTGCTGCAGGGCGAGGACATCGCCACCGGCACCGGGACGAGCAAGAAGACCGCCGAGATGTCGGCCGCGCTCGACGCCTGGACGCGACTGTCCGGGCGGACCACCGGGGCCTGACCAGGTGCCCGAACTCCCCGAGGTCGAGGTCGTCCGCGCCGGTCTCGAACCCGCGGTCACCGGTGCACGGGTGCTCCACGTCGAGGTGCTCGACGAGCGTGCCCTCACCCGGCACGACGGGCCGGCCGAGGACTTCGCACACCGCCTGACCGGGCGGACGATCGCCGCTGCCGTCCGCCGTGGCAAGTTCATGTGGTTCCCCCTGCTCGACGATGCGCAGCCCGGACCAGCGGCCGACGCGCAGCCCCGAGCAGCAGCCGACGCGCACCCCGAGGCCCTCGTCGCCCACCTCGGCATGAGCGGCCAGATCCTGCTCGGCCGCGACCGCCCCGCAGCCCGGCACCGCCGCATCGTGCTCGACGTGCAGCCTCCCGGCACGGACCGAGACGGCGCTGCCGAGGCGCCCGTCCAGCTCGAATTCGTCGACCAGCGGACCTTCGGGTCGATGGCGATCGACCGGATGCTGCCGACGCTGGACGGGGCTCCCGCAGGGCTCGCCGGTGCCGTCGACACGCTCGACCCCGACGCGGCCTGGCGTCGCCGGATCCCGTTCCAGGTGTCGCACATCGCCCGCGACCCGCTCGACCCCGCGTTCGACGACGACCGGTTCCTCGCCGCCGCGCGCAAGCGGTCGAGCGGCATCAAGCGGGTCCTGCTCGACCAGGGCGTCGTCAGCGGCATCGGGAACATCTACGCCGACGAGTCGCTGTGGGCCGCGAAGCTCCACCACGACCGTCCGGCCGACCGGCTGCCGCGTGCGACCCTCCGCGGGCTCCTCGACGAGGTCCGGGCGGTGCTGCGCCGCGCGCTCGAGGACGGTGGCACGAGCTTCGACGCGCAGTACGTCAACGTGAACGGGCAGTCCGGCTACTTCTCGCAGCGCCTCGCGGTGTACGGACAGCAGGGTCAGCCGTGCCCACGGTGCGGCACGCCGATCGTGCGCGAGCCGTGGATGAACCGCTCGAGCCACCGTTGTCCCGTGTGCCAACCGAGGCCCAGGGCCCGCCTGCGTTAGCCTGACGCGGACGCCGAGGACCCCGGAGACCGCATGTACCTGAAGAGCCTGACCATCAAGGGGTTCAAGTCCTTCGCGCAACCGACGACCTTCGCGTTCGAACCCGGTGTCACGTGCATCGTCGGGCCGAACGGTTCCGGCAAGTCGAACGTGGTCGACGCCCTCGCCTGGGTGATGGGCGAGCAGGGCGCGAAGACCCTGCGCGGCGGCAAGATGGAGGACGTCATCTTCGCCGGCACCGCCACCCGGGGCCCGCTCGGCCGTGCGCAGGTCACGCTGACGATCGACAACGCCGACGGCCTGCTGCCGATCGAGTACGCCGAGGTGACGATCTCCCGGACGCTGTTCCGCAACGGCGGCAGTGAGTACGCCATCAACGGCGAGAACTGCCGGCTGCTCGACGTCCAGGAACTGCTGAGCGACACCGGTCTCGGCCGCGAGATGCACGTCATCGTGGGCCAGGGTCAGCTCGACAAGGTGCTGCACGCCACCCCGGAGGACCGGCGCGGGTTCATCGAGGAGGCCGCCGGCATCCTCAAGCACCGCCGGCGCAAGGAGAAGACGCTCCGCAAGCTCGAGGCGATGCAGACGAACCTCACCCGACTCTCCGACCTGGCGGGCGAGATCCGTCGGCAGCTGAAGCCGCTCGGCCGTCAGGCGGAGGTCGCCCGCAGGGCCCAGTCCGTCGCCGCGGTCGCCCGGGACGCGAAGGCGCGGCTCCTGGCGGACGACGTGGTGCGTCTCCGCCGCGAACTGCGCGACCACCTGGCGGTCGAGACGGGCCGGAAGTCCGAGCGCGGGGTCCTGCAGGAACGGCTCGACCAGATCCGGCAGCGTCAGCAGCAGGTCGAGGCGAGCATGGTCGGCGACGACGTCGATCGCGCCCGGACCGTGGTGCACCGGCTCGAGAGCGTGCAGGAGCGCCTCCGGAGCCTGTCGATGCTCGCGAACCAGCGCCTGATGTTCCTGGCGCAGCAGGCCGAGGCGCCGCAGCAGGGCCCGACGATCACGCCGGAGCGGGTCGCCGGGGTCCGTGCTGAGGCCGACCGGTTGGACGAGCGTGCGCGCCAGATGCAGGGCGGGACGACGACGGTCGCCGAGCAGGTGCGTGCCGCACGGGCCGCGCTCGACGCCCTCGACGAGCAGATCGCCGCACAGGCCGCACTGGTCGCGCAGCACGACCTCGACGGGCAGCGCCTGTCGAGTGCGGTCGAGGTGGCCCGCTCACGGCGATCATCGGCCGCCGGTGACCGCGAGCGTCGGGAGCGGTCGCTGACCGAGGCCGTCGCCCGCGCCGAGCAGGCGGCGTCCGCGCTCGCGGACGTCGGCCGCGACCCGTCCGCCGACACCGACGAGGACGCTCTCACCACGGCCCTCGCCGCCGCGCGCGAGCAGCTCGACCACGCGCAGTCCGACCGCGACGCCCACCGTGACCGGCTGCACACGCTCGAACGTGAGCGGGACGCACTCGACGCCCGGATCGCCGCCCTGGCGCTGTCGATCGACGTGCGCGACGGGTCCCAGGCCGTCATCGACGCCGGCCGCGACGGCATCGTCGGCCGTCTGGCCGACCGCCTCACCGTCACACCCGGCTTCGAGGCCGCCGTCGCGACGGCGCTCGATGGCCTGGCCGACGCGGTCCTCGCCGACGACCGCGCGACCGCACTCGACGCCGTCGAGCACGCACGTGCCGCCGACCTCGGCCGCATCGACGTGGTCGTCGCCGACGTCGCCGGCTCCGGTTCGCGGCTCCCGGCCGTGCTGCCGTCCGCGGTCCGCCGGGCGCTCGACCTGGTGGACGGCCCCGCCGCACTCACCGCGCTGCTGGCCGACACGCTGGTCGCGGACGACGACGTCGACCTGGAGGCCGTGCTCGCCGCCGCCCCGGACGCCACGGTCGTCACGCGCTCCGGTGACCTGGTCCGCGCGGCCCGGGTGACCGGCGGCGGCGCGCGGACGACGTCCCGCATCGAGCTCGTCGCCGACCGGGACGCCGCGGAGACGCGACGACAGACCGTCGTGACCGAGGCGGAGGAGGCGGCCACGGGCCTCCAGGCCGCGCGCACCGCGGTCGAGACGGCACGACGGGCGGTGGACGAGGCGGACCGCGCCGCGCGTGAGCACGCCCGTGCGAGCGCCGAGTACGACCGGGCCAGCGCGTCCGCCCGGGCGCGTGCCGAGAACACGGCGGCCGAGGTGGACCGCCTGCGTGCGGCCCTGGCGGAGACCGACGGCACGACGGCGGCGACGGACGCGGCGCTGGCCGAGGCGGAGGCGGCGCTCCGGGTGTTCACCGACCGGCCGAAGCCCGTCGTCGACGCCTCGGCCCGCCCCGCGGCGCAGGACGCGGTCGACGCTGCCCGTGCGGCCGAGATCGAGCACCGGTTGCAGGTCGAGACCGCCCGGGAGCGCGCGCGTGCTGAACGTCGGCGCGCCGAGCAGCTGGAGCGGCAGCTCGAGGCCGAGCGTGCCGCCGCCGAGGAAGCGGCACGCCTCGCGGTCATCCGCCGGGCGCAGATCGCCTCGGCCGAGGGCGTGCTCGCCGACCTGCCGGTGGTGCTGACGGCGGTCGATCGGTCGCTGGCCGGGGCCCGGGTGCAGCTCGCGACCGAGGAGGCTGAGCGCTCCCGCCGCAACACCGAACTGCAGACGATCCGGAACGAGGAGCGCGAACTGCGTGACCGGCTGCAGAGCATCACCGACGGCGTGCACTCGCTCGAGATGGAGATCTACGAGAAGCGCCTGCACGTCACCGGGGTCCTGGACCGGGCGCAGAGCGAGCTCGGGCTGGGGGAGTCCGTCCTGGTGGCCGAGTACGGGCCCGACGTGCCGGTGCCCGTCGACGTGCTGGTCGACCCGCGGGTCCTGGCGCGTCGACACCGGGATGCTGCCCGGGCTGCGGCGGCCGCGGCCGGCGACACGACCCCCGAGGCCGAGACCGATGCCGACACCGAGCTCGATGCCGACACCGAGCTCGTGGACGCGGAGTCGACCCTGCCCGGCGGTCCGGCCCTCCCCGAGTTCGAGGCGCCCGACGTCGACCCGGCAGACGTCCCGACGACCCCGTACATGCGCGAGGAGCAGGAGCGCCGACTGGCCGCCGCGGAGCGGGACCTCGGCCGGCTCGGCAAGGTGAACCCGCTGGCGCTCGAGGAGTTCCAGGCGCTCGAGCAGCGCCACGCGTTCCTCACCGAGCAGCTCGAGGACCTGCAGCAGACCCGCACCGACCTCCTGACGATCATCGAGGAGCTCGACGGCAAGATGCAGACGATCTTCGCGTCGGCGTTCGAGGACACGCAGGCGGCGTTCGACGTCGTGTTCCCGATCCTGTTCCCGGGCGGCTCGGGCTCGATCTCGCTGACGAACCCCGACGACATGCTCACCACGGGGATCGACGTGCAGGTGAAGCCCGCGGGCAAGAAGATCGACCGCCTGACGCTGCTGTCCGGCGGTGAGCGGTCGTTGGCGGCGGTGGCGCTCCTCGTCGCGATCTTCACCGCCCGGCCGAGCCCGTTCTACATCATGGACGAGGTCGAAGCGGCCCTCGACGACGCGAACCTCGGCCGCCTGCTGACCGTGTTCGGCCGGCTCCGCGAGGCGTCGCAGCTCATCGTCATCACGCACCAGAAGCGGACGATGGAGATCGCGGACGCGCTCTACGGGGTGTCGATGCGGCAGGACGGCGTCTCGGCGGTCGTCGGCCAGCGGGTGCAGCGGCCGGAACCCGCCGCCGAGCCGGCAGTGGCCTGACCGGCGACCAGACGACGGACGGGAGGCCCGGTACCAGCTGGTACCGGGCCTCCCGTCCGTGCCGTGGAACGCCTACTTCGCGTCCGCCTGGACCTCCGACGGCTCGTCTCCCGACGGGGTCAGGCCGCGCTGCTGGCGACGCTTCGACACCACGAGGCTCGCGACCGTCGCGACGGTGATCGTCAGCAGGATGAACCCGAGCGAGAACCAGATCGGGATCTCCGGGGCCCACTCGACGTGCTGACCGCCGTTGATGAACGGCACCTCGTTGACGTGCAGCGCGTGGAAGACGAGCTTCACGCCGATGAAGGCGAGGATGACGGCCAGACCCTGACCCAGGTAGATGAGTCGTTCGAGCAGCCCGGCGATGAGGAAGTACAGCTGGCGCAGACCGAGCAGCGAGAACGCGTTCGCGGTGAACACGATGAACGCGTCCTGCGTCAGGCCGAAGATCGCGGGGATCGAGTCGAGCGCGAAGAGCACGTCCGTCAGACCGATCGAGACCATGACGAGGAGCATCGGGGTGAACAGGCGCTTGCCGTTCACGCGGGTGGTCATGCGGTCGCCGTCGAAGTGGTCCGAGGTGGGGATGACCCGGCGGAGCAGACGGATGAGCTTCGAGTCGCCGTCCTCGGCACCGTGCTCGTCGCCGCCCTTGGCCTGCGACCAGGCGAGCCAGAACAGCAGGATGCCGAACAGGTAGAAGACCCACGAGAAGTTCTCGATGATGGTGACGCCGAGGGCGATGAAGACACCGCGGGCGACGAGGGCGATCGCGACACCGACCAGCAGGACCTTCTGCTGGAACTCCTTCGGCACAGCGAAGGTCGTCATGATGATGAGGAAGACGAAGAGGTTGTCGACCGACAACGCCTTCTCCGTCAACCACCCGGCGAAGTACTCACCGCCGGCCTGCCCGCCGCCGAACACCCAGACGCCGACGCCGAAGAGGATCGCGAGGGCGATGTAGACGACCGACCAGAAGGCCGATTCGCGGATGTGCGGCACGTGCGGGGTGCGCACGTGCGAGAAGAAGTCGAACACGAGCAAGGCGAGGATGCCTGCGATCGTGATGAGCCACACGTACAGGGGAACGTCCACTGGAACCTCCAGGTCAGGGGCGCACCACATCGTCCATCGACGAGCTCCGACCACGGAGGTGGTCCGGAAAACGGGTACGCCAGAGCCTGAAGGTCTCTTCCGCCGCGGTCCGTCCGGGTCCCGACGATGTCGGTTCCGAGCTGGGCCGCGACCGACGCCCCGGGTCCGGGTCGTTCCGGGCCGTACTGACGGGGTCGCCGAGAGGGAATACTCCCCTTCGCATCTCCGACACTACCGAAGGTCGCGCTCACCCGGGCCCCTCTAAGCTGGGAACATGGCGAGTAGTTGGTCACTGTCCTCCCGGCTCCGGGGTCTCTTCCAGCGGAAGACCATCGACGAGACGACGTGGGAGGACCTGGAGACCGCGCTCATCGGCGCCGACTTCGGGCCGGACATCTCCGAGGAGATCATCGAGGACCTCCGCGCCCGGGTCGACCGCTACGGCACGACCGACCCCGCCGACCTCAACCGCATGCTGCGCGAGGTGCTCGAGGAACGGCTCTCGAAGCTCGACACGACGCTGAACCTCAGCGCCCGTCCGGCCGTCGTCCTCGTCGTCGGGGTGAACGGCGTGGGCAAGACCACGACCATCGGCAAGTTCGCCAAGTTCCTCCGCACCTACGACCGGACCGTCCTGGTCGGTGCCGCGGACACGTTCCGCGCGGCGGCCGTCGAGCAGGTCGCGACCTGGGCCCAGCGTGCCGGCGTCGACGTGGTCCGGCCCTCGCAGCCCGGGCAGGACCCGGCCTCCGTCGCGTACCAGACGGTCGAGCAGGCGATCCGCACGGGGATCGAGATCGTCGTCATCGACACGGCGGGTCGGCTCCACACCAAGGCCGGTCTGATGGACGAGCTCGGCAAGATCAAGCGGGTCGTCGAGAAGCAGACCGAGATCGCCGAGGTGTTGCTCGTCCTCGACGCGACGACCGGGCAGAACGGCCTGGCCCAGGCGCAGGCGTTCATCGAGGGTGCCGGTGTGACCGGCCTCGTCATCACGAAGCTCGACGGGTCGGCCAAGGCCGGGTTCGTGCTCAGCGTGCAGGAGAAGACGGGCATCCCGATCAAGCTCATCGGCCAGGGCGAGGGCATCAACGACCTCACCGGCTTCACGCCGCACGTGTTCGTGCAGAACCTCGTCGGGTGAGCGGTCCATCGGCACCCCCTGCCACCGGCCTGCGTCGCCCGAACCGCCCGAGCCTGTCCGGTCTGACGGCCCTGTCCCGTCTGACGACTCGGGCGCCCGGCACCGTCTCCGTCGTCGAACTCGTCGTGATGTGCGCCGTCGCCGTCGCGTTGACGATCGGCAGCCTGTTCCAGAAGCTGCAGTGCGCGGCCGACGGGCTCGACCTGGCCTACGTGACGCGGCACGCCTGCCTCGGTGACACCCTCAGCCTCTGGGGGATCCGCGACCTCGGTTCGCACGTGTTCCCCTACGTCGGCGCGCTGAACGAGCGTGGTCTGCCGCCCGGCACCCTCGAGTACCCGACCCTCACCGGGCTGTGGGCGTGGCTCAGCGCCCTGCCCGTCGACTCGCTCCGCGGGTTCCTCGTCGTGACGGCGCTGACCTTCGTGCCCGTGGTCGTGCTCGTCACGGTCTTCCTGGCACGCATCGCCGGACGCCGGGCGTGGGTGTTCGCCGCGACACCGCCGCTCTTCCTCTACGCCCTCTACAACTGGGACCTGCTGACCGTGCTCTGCACCGCGGCCGGGCTCTTCGCGGCGGTGCGGTGGCCGGCGGGTGTGGCACCGGTCTGGCGTGCCGTGGTCGTCGGGGCGCTGTTCGGGCTCGGCGGGGCGTTCAAGCTCTACCCGCTCGCGTTCGTGGCACCGTTCGCCCTCGCCTTCCTCGTCGACGCGGGAGTGGCCTGGGGCGACCGGTTCCGTCGTGCCACCGGCGCGGTGGCGGGCGCGGTCGGGATCGTCCTCGTCGCCAACCTGCCGTTCGTGCTGGTGAACGCGTCGTCGTGGTTCTCGGTGATCCGGTTCCAGGGCACACGTGACATCGACCCGAGCACGATGTCGATCTGGTTCTGGGGGCTGCAGCCGTGGTCGGCCCAGACGGACCCGGGGGTCCAACACCGGCTCAACCTGCTCTCCACCGGCGCGACCGCCGTGGCGGTCCTCGCGGTGCTGCTCATCGGGCTGTTCATCGGGCTCCGACGCGGCCGGATGCCGTGGATCGAGACCAGCGCGGCACTGCTCTGCGCGTACCTCGTCGCGAACAAGGTGGACTCACTGCAGTACGTGCTGTGGTTGACGCCGTTCTTCGTCGTCGTGCGGATCCGCCTGTGGTGGGTCGTCGCGTACATGACCGCCAACCTGCTGCTCTTCGTCGGCTGGTTCCACGCGTTCGCGCTGAAGGCGGTCGGCATGACGGCCCGGAGCTGGGCTGACGAGGCCCAGTCGATCGGCATCTGGGGGCAGATCATCCTGCTGCCGATCCTCGCGGTGGTCTTCCTCCGCAGCCACGCCGTCGACAGCGACGCCGACCGCGACGACACCGTCCCGACGCCCTCGACGAACGCGGGCGACCACGACCGATCGGCCGTCGTCGGCTCCTGACGTGTACCGTCCGGCTCGTACGTGACCGAACGACTCGTACTGACCGACTGGGAGAGGAACCCCACCATGCCCGCACTGCTCATCATCGCGATCATCGTCGGCGTCGTCCTGCTGGTCACCGGCATCGTCAGCGCCGCACTCAAGGTCCTGCTCTTCATCGGCCTGGTGCTCATCGTCCTGGCCGTCATCGGCTGGATCCTCCGACGCGTCCGCGGTGGCGGCTCGCGCGTCTGACACGCAGCGACACGACGCAACGGGAGGCTCCCCACCAGCTGGTGGGGAGCCTCCCGTCCGTCTGCGGCGGGTCGGCAGGCTGCAGCACTCGGCGACGACGGGTCTTGCCATGCTATGATGGACAGAGTATCTTCGCCACATGAGCAACGCCGAGATGCGCGAACCGACCCTGCTCGTGCTGACCTCCCTCGCAGGAGGACGCAAGCACGGGTACGGCCTCATCGGGGACGCCGCCGAACTGTCCGACGGGCGGGTCCGACTCAAGGTCGGCACGCTCTACGCCGTCCTGGACCGGCTCCTCGACCAGGGGCTCGTCGCCGGTGCGGGGGAAGAGGTGGTCGACGGGCGACTCCGGCGCTACTTCGAACTCACCGACGCCGGAGCGGACGCCCTCGACACCGAGGTCCGTCGCATCGAGGCGAACGCCGCCGCCGCGCGGACGCGGCTCAGCGCATGGCGGCCGAACCCGGCCGCACGCAGCATCCACATCCGACCGGGGGGAGTGTCGTGACGAACACGAGGCTGGAACAGGACTACGGCAGGGCGCTCGGGTGGTACCCGACGCGGTGGCGACGGACGCACGGGCTGGCGATGCTCGGCACGCTGCTCGACGTCGCCGACGGTGAGGGGCGCAGTCGTCCGGCACCCGGCGAGCTCGCCGAGCTGCGGTGGCAGGGAGTCCGCGAACGGGTGAACGCCGTCGTCCCGGACGACGTCCGGGTGCTCGCGGCGTCGATCGGCACCGGAGCCGCCGCCGGGTTCGCCCTGGTCTACCTGCTGGCGGTCTCCTGGGTGCCGTGGGGGCCACCACCCGGCACGGCCTGGCCCGATCTGCCCGCGTTCGGGCCGTTCCGGAACGCCGGTGTGCTGTTCGCCGTCCCGATCCTGCTCGGCGCGCTCGCCGCACTCGGGCGGCAGCGGATGCTCGCCCACCTGGCCGGTGTCCTCGCGGTGCTCGGCCTCGTCGTCGCCCGCATCACGGTGCAGGCGACCGAGAACTGGAACGGACCCGGGACGACCACACTCGTGACGGTGGCGGCGCTCGTCGTCGTCGCGAACCTCGGGGCACCACGGGACCGCCGCGCCCTCGGCATCGCGTTCGGGGTGGTGGCGGCCGGACTCGCGCTCTTCGCCGGCCTGCAGCTGCCGACCGGGCACCCGTTCGAGTCGACACTGTTCGGCGACTCCGGCTTGTGGGGGACCGCGGTGAATCCGGCGCTCCTCGGCGTGGTCGGGGTGCTCGTCCTCGTGACGGTCGTCGAACTCGTCCGCGGTCGGCACGGTGTCCTCGCCGCCGCGCTCGCCGTGGCCTGGCTGCCGTGGGCGGTCGCCGGCACCATCACGCTCCGGTACTTCGCCGCAGAGGACGCCGCATCGGTCCTCATGGCGGTGGGCTCGACCCTGATGGCGCTCACCGCCCTGGTGATCGCCCGTCGGGTGCCGCAGCGGTCCCGACGCGAGCGCGCGTGAACGGCACCGGTGTGACGGGCCGGTGCCGCGCCTCCCGGGGCGCACGCCACGGACGGTAGGATGGTCGGATCATGGCGCAATTCGGTTCACTCTCCGATCGGCTCACCGAGACCTTCCGCAACCTGCGGAGCAAGGGACGGCTGACCCCGTCCGACGTGGACGGCACCGTCCGCGAGATCCGGCGGGCGCTGCTCGACGCGGACGTCGCGCTCGAGGTCGTGAAGTCCTTCACCGCCTCGGTGCGTGAACGGGCACTCTCGGACGAGGTCAACAAGGCGCTGAACCCGGCGCAGCAGGTCGTCCAGATAGTCAACGAAGAACTCGTCGGCATCCTCGGCGGGCAGCAGCGGCGCCTCGAGTTCGCGAAGCGGCCGCCGACGGTCATCATGCTCGCGGGCCTGCAGGGTGCCGGCAAGACGACGCTGGCGGGCAAGCTCGGCAAGTGGCTCAAGAAGGACGGCCACACCCCGATGCTCGTCGCGGCGGACCTCCAGCGTCCGAACGCCGTCCAGCAGCTGCAGGTCGTCGGCGAGCAGGCCGGCGTGCACGTCTTCGCCCCGGAGCCCGGCAACGGTGTCGGCGACCCGGTCAAGGTCGCGAAGAACGCCATCAAGGCCGCGGTCGACCAGCAGTACGACACGGTCATCGTGGACACCGCCGGCCGTCTCGGTGTGGACGCCGAGCTGATGAAGCAGGCTGCGAACATCCGCAAGGCCGTCGACCCGGACGAGGTCCTCTTCGTCATCGACGCGATGATCGGTCAGGACGCCGTCACCACGGCCCGCGCCTTCCAAGAGGGCGTCGACTTCACCGGCGTCGTCCTGTCCAAGCTCGACGGTGACGCCCGTGGTGGTGCCGCCCTGTCGGTCGCCTCGATCACCGGCCGCCCGATCATGTTCGCGTCCACGGGTGAAGGGCTCGACGACTTCGAGCCGTTCCACCCGGACCGCATGGCGAGCCGCATCCTCGACCTCGGTGACATCCTCTCGCTCATCGAGCAGGCGCAGTCCGCGTTCGACGAAGACGAAGCCCGCGCGGTCGCCGAGAAGATCGCGACCGACAACTTCACGCTGAACGACTTCCTGCAGCAGATGCAGCAGCTCCGGAAGGCCGGCTCGATCAAGGGCATGCTCGGCATGCTCCCCGGCGCGAAGGGCATGCGGGAAGCGCTCGACAACTTCGACGAGCGTGAGATCGTCCGCACCGAGGCGATCATCCAGTCGATGACCCCGCAGGAGCGCGAACTGCCGAAGCTCCTCAACGGGTCCCGTCGCCTGCGCATCGCCCGCGGTGCCGGCTCCACGGTGACCGAGGTCAACGCCCTCGTCAACCGCTTCGAGCAGGCCGCGAAGATGATGAAGACCGTCGCCCGCGGCGGTGTGCCGCAGATGCCGGGCATGGGTCCGATCCCGGGCATGCACGGCGGCAAGAAGCAGCAGCCGCAGACCAAGAAGAAGAAGGTCGGCAACCCGGCCAAGCGCGCGGCGCTCGCCGCGGGTGCCCCGGCCGCGCCGCAGCAGGCCCCGAGCGGTGCCGGCCTCGGGCTCGGCATGGGCAAGGGCGGGAAGGCCCCCTCTGAGGAGGAGCTGGCCTCGCTGCAGAAGTTCCTCGAGCGCTGACGCGACCGCCCGACACGACGGGAGGCCCGGTACCAGCTGGTGCCGGGCCTCCCGTCGCGTTCTGTCACCGCTCCGACCGCTCAGGTCCGCTCGGAGGTCAGCGACGCTGGCGTCGCCGTTCCCTCCGGTGGAGTGTTCCGCTCAGCTCGGCGTGCGCGCGGGACTGGTAGGCGAAGGACAGCAGCAGGAACACGAGCGCCGGCACGGTGAGGAACACCTGTGCAGGCCCGGGGAACGCCGCGACGAGCGCGCAGAGCACCGTGACGAGCATGAGTGCCTCCCACCGGGCCATGATCGCGATCCCGTAGCGCCGGACCGACCGGACGATCGGCCGGAGTCGGTGCGCCGTGGACCGGAAGAACCGGACCTGGGCGACGACGACGAGCGCCACCGCGAGTGCGTTGACCCCGGACGCGACGAGCGAACCGGTCGCCGAGCTCGACACACCGTGTCCCGGGGCCCATGAGAGGGCAGCCATCGTCCCCAGGACCGCGGACCCCAGCGGGAGCATCGTGAGCGTGCTGAGGTGGTCGACGGCGAGGAACAGCTGCTTGCGCTGGGCGATCGACGACGGGTCCTCGGCGAGCAGGTCGACCAGGCGTGCGGCTCCCTCCCCGGGGCGGCGGGCGGTGACCTGCGCACGCGCGATCCCCGTCCGCGCCGCGGTCGAGGTCGGATCGAGGCCGAGGGCTGTCCCGTAGGCCTCGAGCGCTTGCTGCACCTTGTTCGACGCCAGGAGTGCGTCCCCGAGGGCGACGTGCGCGCCGGGGGCGTCCGGCGCGAGGCGCACCGCGGTCTCCCCGGCGAGGACGGCATCGCGGTACCGCTGTGTGGCGACCGCCGCGACCACCACCGACGCGTGGACGTTCCAGTCGGTCGGAGCGAGGTGCACGGCCTCGGTCATGGCCTCCCACAGCGTCGCCCTGTCGCCCCGGCGGCCGGCGGCGAGCGCCAGGACCTGCAGGGCACCCGCGGACTGCCCGTGCGCGAGTGCGTGTCGTACGGTCGCCTCGGCTTCCGGGAAGCGGTCGAGCCGGAGCAGCGAACTCGCGGCCAGCACGAGCGTGTCGTGGTCGTCCGGCGAGCGGGTGAGGGGCCCCCGCAGCGCTCGGAGGGCGTCCTCGGGACGACCGGCGTCGAGCAGCGCCGCAGCCGACGCGACGGCGGCGACGTCGCTCATCGCTTGCGCTTCTTCAGGTAGGCACGGAGTTCGGCGTACGTGCCGTCGTCCTCGCCGAAGGTCACGACGCTGCGGGCGGTATCGAGCCAGGGGCCGGTCGACGGGCGGAGCTCGCTGACCGCAGCGGTCAGGTCGGCCATGCCGATGAGCCGGGGTGTGCCCGTCGCGACGCTGTCCATGAGCGCCCGCTCGGCGGCGACCTCGCAGGCGTAGGCGATGTCGGCGCCGGAGAAGCCCTCGGTCCGGGCGGCCAGCGTCGCGAGGTCGATCCCCTCGACCGGCCGACGGCTGAGCTCAGAGCGGAAGACGGCCTGACGCGCCGGGGCGTCCGGCGGGAGGACGAGCACCGTGCGGTCCAGACGGCCGGGGCGGCGGAGGGCGGGGTCGACGTCCCACGGCTGGTTCGTCGCAGCGAGGACGAACACCCCGTCGTTGCCGCCGTCCACGCCGTCGAGTTCGGTGAGGAGCTGGTTGACCATGCCGCGGACGGAAGAGCTCCGCGTCTGGCTGCGTCGCTGGCCGAGGGCATCGATCTCGTCGATGAACACGACGCAGGGTGCGGCGGCCCGGGCAGCCTCGAAGACCCCGCGGATGTTCTGCTCACTCACGCCGAGGTACGGGTCGAGCACGTCCGCGATGCCGACGCTGATGAACCGCGCGCCGAGCTCCCCGGCGACCGCCCGTGCGATGTACGTCTTGCCGCAGCCTGGCGGGCCGTAGAGGAGCAGCCCGCCGCGCAGGCTCTTGCCGTAGAGGGCGCGGAGCTCGGGATTCGCGAGCGGTGCGAGGAACGACGCGGTGAGGCGGGCCTTGACGTGTTCCATGCCTCCCACGTCGGCGAAGGTCACGCTCGACGACTCGGGGGACCAGGCGCTCGAGGGGTCGGCGTCCGGCGTGGCACCGTCGTCGACGAACGCCGCCTCGGCGATGTGGTCGACCTGCTGTTCGGCCGCGTGCCAGTCGAACTCCGGGACCGGTCGGGCGGCCTGGGTCGTGGGCGCCGCGGCGGTCTCCGGCTCCGCGAGCGATCCGGTGCCCGGCTGCAGTGCCGCGAGCATGAGTGCCGCTGCCGAGGAGTCGGCCGGTGCTGTCGCGAGTGCCGCGGCTGCCTCGGCTGTCGCCTCCTCGGTGCGCCCGGCGTCGAGCAGCAGTTGCCCGAGGTGCACCCGCAGCGCGACGTCGTCCGGGGCCGCCTGCACGGCACGACGCAGGGCGTCGAGCAGCGGGTCCCGCTGCGGAGCGTCGTTCGGCGCCTGGTCGGTCATCGTGGTCCTCCGGGGTCGGCTTCGGATCGTGCAGCGGAACGGTGGGTGTGCTTCCGGGCGGCGCGAGGGGGCGGACTGGCCTGCCAGTGCAGCGCGACGGAGAGCACCGACGCCACCATGACCAGGGTGAACGCCGCGAGCCCGGGCCACGGCCAGGACCACGGGGGTGCGACCGTGACGACACCGAGCAGCGCCGAGGTCGCGACGGCGACGACGAGCAGCGCCGAGCCCGCCGGCACGGCGAGGACAACCAGGAGCAGCGGCCAACCGCGCGCCACCCGCATGAGTGCGGTCCGGTTGTGCCGGAGTGACCGGCGGACAACGACGACGGTCGACACGGCCGCCGCCATCACGATCGCCCACCCGATGAGCCGGATGACGAGGGAGCCGGCAGCGACGTCGCTGCCGCTCGGGTCCGGGGAGCTCTCCGTCCAGTCCGCGCTGACGACGAGCGTCCCGACCGCGACCGTCCCGAGCAGGACCCGGAGCCGCCGCATCCTCCCGAGCACCGCCTGACGCAGTCCCTGCGTCGCGGCCGCGTCACCGGGCCGCTCCGCGACGATGCCCCAGTACCCCTCGACCGAGGCGGTGTCGTGCCTGGCGACGCCGACGACGGCCGCTCGGCGCCGCAGGGCGTGCCGGTGCGTCGGGTCGACGGCGAGTGCGCGCTCGTACGCGACCACGGCGGTGTCGAGCCGGCCGCTGTTCGCCAGGACGTCACCCATGGTCGCGATGACGTCGGGGTCCTCCGGCGCGGTGCCGAGCAGCGCCGTCAGCTCCGTTGGGTCGCTCACCGCGCGTCGTCCACCGCGCGCCGCGCGACCGCGGGCGCGCTTCCCCCGCTCCATGCGAGAACGCTACCGTGGGTCGGCCGCTTGCACCGGCCCACGACCAGGGGTAGTCCGCGTCTCGCGGAGCGCGACATGGCGGCGACCCCGCGGGTCGCGAGGGGCGGGCGACCGGGGGACGGTCTGGAGGCGCGGTGCGTGCCCGCCACGGGCCTCCCGAGCGCCGGGCGGTCGCGTCGGGATGCGCCCGCCGGGCCGCGCTCGCGGGGTGGTCCCGGCGGGAGGAGCCTGGCGGGACGTCCTGCGGAGACGTACCCGCCGGGAGGCGTCAGCGGGAGGGTGGGAGTTCGTCGTCCTCGTCGTGCACGCGTGCACGGGTGAGCGGGTGCGCTCGGAGGACGCGGGCGTGCAGGACCGTGCCGACGACGGCACCGACGAGCACCAGGCACTGCGCGACCAGACCGCCGACGGGTGGCAGGAACAGGCCGACCACCGCGGCCAGGACGGAGGCGGCGAGGACCGCCATGAGCGCGTTCCACCCGGGAATCGCCCTGCTCGCCGAGTCGAGCAGCCAGCGGAGCCGTGGCCGCGCCCCGACGGCGAACTTCACCGCGAGCGCAACCGTCACGGCGAGCGCCACCGCTGCCGGGAACCCCGTCGTCCAGCGACTCGGACCACCCGGGCGGTCGAGTGCCGCGACGAAGTGGAGGACCCCGAACACGGCCATCGAGAAGTGCGTCACCCGGATGCGGTGGAGCGGGTTGAGCAAGCTCACGACGAGGTTGCGTCGGGCGAGGGCGTTGCCGGGGTCCGGAGCGAGGAGTCCCGCGAACACGACGGCGGATTCGCCCTCGTGTCCCCGCCGGAGCCGGTCGGCGGCGACGTTCAGTCGTGTGCCGCGGTCCTCGGGGGCGAGCGCGAGGGCGCGGTTCCAGGAGGCCCGCGCCGCTCGGCCCCGGCCGGCAGCCCGTAGCAGGTCGCCGAGGCGGCGGTGTGCGAGCGGCTCCGTCGGCGAGAGCCGCACGGCCTGTGCCGCGGCCTGCCGCGCTTCCCGGGGGCTGCGGCCGTTCGCGGACAGTGCGTCGGCCAGCGCCAGGTGGGTCTGCCACGACCCTGGGTCGGCGGCGACGGCATCTCGGGCAGCGACGACCGCCGCCCGCTGGTCACCGGCCTGGCGCAGGGCGATCGAGAGGACGAGGAGGCCTGCCGGTTCGTCGGGCGCGAGCTCGACGGCGCGGCGGGCGGCTCGCACCGCGTCGGCGAGGGCGTCGTCCAGCGGGAGCCGGTCGGAGTCGAGGAGGGCCACGGCTCGCACCCGCTGTCCCGCAGCGGTCTCCCCGTGCTCGCGCTCCGCCGCGGCGAGCTCGGTCAGGCCGTCGTCGGGCCGACCTGCGTCGACGAGCGCGGCGGCACGCTCGACGGACGCACCTGCGCTCCGCCCCACGTCCGACCCCGCCACGGGGGACGACTGTAGCGGCACGGCGCGACCGCTCGGCGCAGAAGGGTCAGAGCGACGCTCGGAGCTCCGCGACCAGGTGTCGGACGACGGCGCGGAGGTCGCCGCTGTTCTCCTGCGCCACCGCGAGCTGCCGCTGGTACGAGGCGCCGCGCTCGATCATCGTGTCGAGGTGGTGCAGCTCCTCCTGGCAGCCGAGTCGTTCGGCGACCGGGTCGAGTCGGGCGACCAGGTCGTGGACCTCGTCGGTGACCAGTCGTTCGTCGCCGGCGACGTTCGTGATGATCTCGGCGTCCATGCCGTAGCGGGCCGCACGCCACTTGTTCTCGCGGACGAACCACGGCTGCATCGCCTGCAGGGTCTCGCCGGCGTCGATCCGGTCCGAGCTCTCGGTGACCAGGCACTGCACGAGCGCGGTGACGGCGCCGACCTCGTCGAGGGTCGAGATGCCGTCGGACACCCGGTTCTCGATCGTGCCCCAGCCGGGCGAGGGGCGGATGTCCCAGCGCAGGTCCTTGACGCCGTCGATGACGCCCGTGTGCACGAGGTCACCGACGACCTCCTCGAAGTTCGCCCAGGCGCCGAGCTGCGGCGGGAGCCCACCGGTCGGCAGCTGCTGGAACATCAGGGCCCGGTTCGACGCGTACCCCGTGTCGGTGCCCGCCCAGAACGGGCTCGACGCGGTGAACGCCTGCAGGTGCGGGACGTAGCCGAGCATCGCGTTCATGATCGGGACCGCCTTGTCGCGGTCGTCGATGCCGACGTGCACGTGCACACCCCAGATCAGCATCTGCCGGCCCCACCACCGCGTCCGGTCGATGAGCGTCGTGTAGTGCTCGCTGTCCGGCGTGATCTCCTGCTGGTCCCACTGCGCGAACGGGTGCGTGCCGGAGCACATCACCTGCGCGTCGAGGGGTTCGGCCGCGTCGATGACCTCGCCGATGATGCCGGAGAGCTCACGGGTGGCGCCGCCGACGCTGTGGTGGACGCCGGTGACGACCTCGACGGTGTTGGTGAGGAGCTCCTCCGTCACCCGGTCCGGATCGTGCAGGCGTTCGCGGACCGCGGCGAGCACCGCCGGGGCGCGCGGGGTGAGGTCACCCGTCGCACGGTCGACGAGGGGCAGCTCCCACTCGACGCCGATGGTCGACGGAGCGGATTCGGAGAACCGGATGTCCATGGGGCCATCCTGCCCGTCCGTCCCGCCGGAACAACGGAGAGCCCGGCGTGTCCGGTCTGCCGGTGAGCGGGCAGGTTCGCCTAGTGTTCGATGCGTGACCGCTGTCGTTCCGCCCGTTGCCGACGTGCCCGCCGAGCTCCGCACCGTCGCGTCGCCCTGGACGCTCGGCCCGCTGCACCTGTCGAACCGCGTGGTGATGGGGTCGATGCACACCGGGCTCGAGGTCCTGGACGACGGCGGCGTCGCGATGGCCGAGTTCTACCGCGAGCGTGCGGCCGGGGGCGCTGCCTGCATCATCACCGGGGGCATCGCGGTGAGCGACGAGGCCCGCGGCGGCCCCGACTTCGCGGTGTTCGGCGTCGGTGGTGCCGACGAGCGTTTCCGCCGTGCGGTCGCCGCCGTGCACGACGCGGGCGGCACGGTCCTGGCGCAGCTGTTCCACGCCGGCCGGTACGCACTCGTCGGGGGACTGACCGACCGTGACGGCCGACCCCAGCGTGCCGTCGCCCCCTCGGCACTGCCCTGGGCGGCGGCGCGCGGCGTGGTGCCCGAGGAACTGACGGCCGACGAGGTCCGGCGGACGATCGAGGACTTCGCGGCGGCTGCCCGTGCGGCTGCGGCGGTCGGTTTCGACGGCGTCGAGATCATGGCGTCCGAGGGGTACCTCGTCAACCAGTTCCAGTCACCGCTGACGAACCTCCGCGACGACGAGTGGGGTGGGAGCCCGGAACGCCGTCGTCGGTTCGCGATCGAGGTCGTCCGTGCGGTCCGCTCCGCCGTGCCCGACCTGGCCGTGACGATCCGGCTCTCCGGCGCCGACCTGATGCCCGGGTCCTCCACCGACGCGGACGTCGACGCCCTGGTGCTCGAGCTGCTGCCGCTCGGCCTCGACGCGATCTCGGTCGGCATCGGCTGGCACGAGTCCCGGACCCCGACGATCCAGGCTTCCGTGCCGCACGGCGCGTGGATCGAGCAGGCGCGGCGGATCGCGGGTGTCGTCCGTGCCTCCGACCACCCGCACGTGCGGGTGATCGCGTCGAACCGGATGACGGACCTGCGGGACAGCGAAGCGGTCCTGGCCGACGGCCGCATCGACGCCGTCGCGCTCGCGCGGCCGTTCCTGGCGGACGCGGGGCTCGTCGCACGGTCACTGGCCGGGCGCTTCGACCTGGTGAACACCTGCATCGGCTGCAACCAGGCGTGCCTCGACCGGTCCGTCGTCGGTGCGCCGGTGTCGTGCCTGGTGAACCCGCGGGCCGCGCGTGAGGTGCGGTTCCCACTCCGGCCGACGGCAGCGCCGAAGCGCGTGGACGTGGTCGGCGGTGGACCCGCGGGCCTCGCAGCAGCGGTCGACGCCGCACGACGCGGGCACGACGTCCGGCTCTGGGAGGCCTCCGACGTGCTCGGCGGCCAGTTCGGGCTGGCCGCGGAGATCCCTGGGAAGGAGGACTACGCCGGACCCGTGCGGGCGGCCCGCGCGGAACTCGTCGAGCGGGGCGCCACGGTCCACCTCGGTCGTCCGGCCACCCTCGAGGACCTGGTCGACAGCGACGCCGTGGTGCTCGCGTCGGGCGTGACGCCCCGCGCGGTCGACGTCCCCGGCGCGGACCTGCCGCACGTCCTCACCTACGAGCAGGCCCTCCGTGACGGGGTGCCCGACGGGACGGTCGCGGTCATCGGCGGCGGCGGGATCGGCATCGACACCGCCGCGTTCCTCACCGAGTCCCCGGACGAGGCCGTCCGCGCCGCCGAGTTCGGCGCGCGGTGGCAGGTGCCGGTGTCCGACGAGATCGTCGGGGACCTGCCGCAACGCGAGCCGACCGCGCACCGCTCGGTCCGGCCCGGGGACCTCGTCACGGTGCTGCGCCGGAGCGGCAAGTTCGGGCACGGCATCGGCCTCACCTCCCGGTGGGTCGCCCTCGGCCGGCTGCGTGACGCCGGGGTCCGGATGGTCGGCGGGGTCCAGGAGTACCTGCGGATCGAGCCCGGCCGCCTCTGGCTCCGTGACGAGACCGGGGACGCGGTCGCGGTCCCGGCGGACGTCGTCGTGGTCTGTGCCGGGCAGGAGGCGCGGGACGAGTTGACCACGGGCCTGCGATCGGCGGACGTGCCGTACGCGGTCGTCGGTGGCGCACGCGATGCCCGCAGTGTGGACGCCGTCCGGGCCACGAGCGAGGCGCTCGAGGCGGTCCGCCGCCTGGCGCCGTAGCGGTCCGCCGACGCGCCGCGGGACGTGGCTCGCTTCCCGCTCCGGAATCTGCAAGAATGAACGGTCGAATCGTGTCCGCTCGACCCTCTATCCAGCGGATCGCGATCTCATCGAGCTTCCACCGTGTGTGCCCCCACGCCCGCGGTTCCGGTTCAACCACAACACGTACGCAACAGGAGTCATTGTGGCTGTCAAGATCCGTCTCAAGCGCCTCGGCAAGATCCGAGCGCCCTACTACCGCATCGTCGTCGCCGACTCGCGCACCAAGCGCGACGGTCGTGTGATCGAGGAGATCGGCAAGTACCACCCCACCGAGGAGCCCTCGTTCATCGAGGTCCAGTCCGAGCGTGCGCAGTACTGGCTCAGCGTCGGTGCGCAGCCGACCGAGCAGGTCGCCGCGCTCCTCAAGCTGACCGGTGACTGGGCCAAGTTCAAGGGCGAGAAGGACACCGAGTCCAAGGTCAAGGTCCGCGAGCCGAAGCAGCCGTTCACGGTCGACAGCTCCAAGAAGGCCGTCCTGAAGCCCAAGTCGGAGAAGACGGCCCCCGCCGCTCCGGCCGCAGCCGAGACCGCCAACGAGACGACCGAGGCGTAGTCCTTGCTCGAATCCGCGCTGACGCACCTCGTCAAGGGGATCGTCGATCACCCTGACGACGTGCGCGTCGCCAGCTCCACCTCTGCGCGTGGCGAGGTCCTCGAGGTGCGTGTGCACCCCGAGGACCTCGGCCGCGTGATCGGTCGCGCCGGTCGCACCGCGAAGGCGCTCCGCACGCTCGTCACGGCCCTGGCTGACGGCAAGCGCGTGCGGGTCGACGTGGTGGACAGCGATTCCTAGGGAGACGACCCAGCTCCGGGTGGGTCGCATCACCAAGGCGCACGGGCTCAAGGGCGGCATCAAGCTCGAGCTCTACACCGACGACCCGGATCGTCGGTTCACGCCCGGAGCCGTCTTCACGCTCCAGGTCCCCGACGACTCTCCCTGGTCGGGGAAGACCATCGCGCTCGACGAGCTGCGCTGGTACAACGCACACCCGGTCGCCTTCTTCGAGGGCATCGCCGACCGCAGCGCCGCCGAGACCCTCGCGCGTGCGATCCTCTGGGTCGAGCAGGACACCGAGGAAGAGACCGGCGAAGACGACGCCTGGTACGACCACCAGCTGGTCGGACTGACGGTCCTCCGCGACGGCGTGCAGGTGGGCACCGTCGCACGGGTCGACCACATGCCGGCCCAGGACCTGCTCGCGGTCGACACCGAGTCCCGCGGTGAGGTCCTCGTGCCCTTCGTCGCGGCGATCGTCCCCGCGGTCGACCTGGACGCTGGCACCGTCACGGTGACGCCGCCCACGGGGCTGTTCGAGGACCCCGAGGACATGAGCCGTCCCGAGACGGTCACCCCGTCCGAGTCGGATGCGTCCTCGACGGACTCGTCGGCTCCCGACGACGAGGACTGATCCGTGCGGATCGACATCGTCACGATCTTCCCGGAGTTCTTCGGGGTGCTCGACGTCTCCCTGCTGGGCAGGGCGCGGCAGGGCGGTCTGCTCGACCTCCACGTCCACGACCTGCGGTCCTGGACGACGGATCGCCACCGCACGGTGGACGACACCCCGTACGGCGGTGGTGCGGGCATGGTCATGAAGCCGGAGCCGTGGGCCGAGGCGCTGTCCTCCATCCTGCGCTCCGACGGCTCCTCGACCCTCGTCGTCCCGACGCCCGCAGGGACACCGTTCCGCCAGACCATCGCGCGCTCACTCGCCGAGCACGAGCACCTCGTCTTCGCCTGCGGGCGGTACGAGGGCATCGACGCCCGGGTCTTCGAGTGGGCCGCGACCCGCAGCACCGTCGTCGAGCTGTCCCTCGGCGACTACGTCCTGAACGGCGGCGAGGTCGCGGCGATGGCCATGATCGAAGCCGTCGGCCGTCTGGTCCCCGGTGTGGTCGGCAACCCCGAGTCACTCGTCGAGGAGTCCCACGAGGACGGCCTGCTCGAGTACCCCTCGTACACGAAGCCCGCGTCGTGGCGAGGCCTCGACGTGCCGGACGTCCTGCTCAGCGGACACCACGGACGGGTCGCCGCCTGGCGGCACGACCAGCAGGTGGAACGGACGCGACGCGTCCGGCCGGACCTGCTGCCGGACTGAGCAGGTCGCGCACCGACCACGGACACAACGGGAGGCCCGTCACCAGCTGGTGACGGGCCTCCCGTGCTGTCCGTGGCGCCGAGTCAGGCGTCGCGCTGGGCGCGACGGAGCGTCAGGACCTCGGGGCCCTGCTCGGTGACCGCGACCGTGTGCTCGACGTGGGCGGCGCGCGAGCCGTCCACACTGCGGAGGGTCCAGCCGTCCTCGTCCTGGTAGAGCTCGTCCGTGCCCTGCATCAGCCACGGTTCGATGGCCACGACGAGGCCCGGGCGCAGCTTCATGCCGCGACCGGGGCGCCCGTCGTTCGGCACGTGCGGGTCGCCGTGCATCGTGCGCCCGACACCGTGTCCGCCGAACTGCAGGTTCACGTCGTACCCGGCGCCGCGGGCGACCGAGCCGATCGCGGCCGACACGTCACCGAGCTTGTTGCCCGGTGCCGCCTGGGCGATCCCCGCCGCCAGGCACCGTTCGACGGTGGCGATGAGTCGCTGGTCCTCGTCGCGCTGGGTCCCGACCTGCACGGTGACGGCGGAGTCGGCGACCCAGCCGTCGACGCTCGCCGCGAAGTCCATGCTGACCAGGTCTCCGTCCTGCAGCACGAGGTCGTGCGGCAGGCCGTGGAGGGCGGCGTCGTTGACCGAGGTGCAGAGGTTCTTGCCGAAGGGGGACTTGCCGAACGACGGGTGGTAGTCGACGTAGCAGCTCTCCGCGCCGCGTTCGGCGATCATGCGTGCAGCGAGACGGTCGAGGTCGAGCAGATCGACGCCGACGTCGACGGTCTCGAGCAGGGCGTCGAGGACGTCAGCGACGAAACGGCCGGCGACACGGAGACCGTCGAGTTCGGCCGGGGTGCGGAGTTCGATCATGGGACCATCCTGCCGGTTGGCCGCAGTGCACTTGTTGTGGCATGATGATCGATCGTGCCCTGGCTGGACTCTGCCACGGGGGAGTCGCCGACACCGGGCACGTCTCGTTCTTTCCGAATTCGATCCGCGGCGACCCGTGTGCGTCCGCAGGAAGTGACACCATCATGCAGCTCCTCGACCACGTGACCGCCGGTGCCCTGCGCACCGACCACCCTGACTTCCGCCCCGGCGACACCGTCAAGGTCCACGTCAACATCGTCGAAGGCACGCGCTCGCGTATCCAGGTCTTCCAGGGTGTCGTCATCGGCCGCCAGGGCCACGGCATCGGCGAGACCTTCACGGTCCGCAAGGTGAGCTTCCAGGTCGGCGTCGAGCGCATGTTCCCCGTGCACTCCCCGATCATCGACCACGTCGAGATCGTCACCCGCGGTGACGTCCGTCGCGCGAAGCTCTACTACCTCCGTGAACTGCGCGGCAAGGCAGCACGCCGCAAGATCAAGGAGAAGCGCGACAACTGATCGCCTTCACAGGGAGCACCGGGAAGCCGGTTCCTGTGCGAGCCCCTCGTCCATGTACGGTTGTGCATCGGCGGGGGGCTCGTCCGTTCCTGGAGCCCGTTCGCCGCCGGGGCAGAAGCATCTCGGGAGCGGTGCCGGGAACAGGTCGACGAGAGCGGAAATGACGGACACGACAGAGGGTGAAGCCCGTCGGCCACGAACGGCGAAGAAGCCGCGCAACGGGGTCCTGACCTTCCTGCGCGACCTCGTCATCATCTTCATCGCAGCCCTCCTCGTCTCCTTCCTGGTGAAGACGTTCCTGATCCGGTCCTTCTACATCCCGTCCGAGTCGATGCAGAACACCCTGCAGGTCAACGACCGCGTGATCGTCAACGAACTGGTGCCCGGCGCCGTCAAGCTCAAGCGCGGCGACGTGGTCGTCTTCAAGGACCCGGGCGGGTGGCTCACCGGCGAGACCCTGCCGAACGTGCAGCCGACCTCATCGGTCGGCAAGGCAGCCGACTGGCTCCTCACGCAGGTCGGACTCGGCACCGGTGACAGTGACGACCACCTGATCAAGCGCGTCATCGGCCTGCCGGGGGACGAGGTCACGTGCTGCAACGACCTCGGACAGATGTCCGTGAACGGGGTCCCGCTCACCGAGCCGTACCTGAAGCTGCCCGCGGGGGACACCCGTGCGTCGCAGACCGACTTCTCCGTCACCGTGCCGAAGGGCACCATCTGGGTGATGGGCGACAACCGCAACAACTCGCGTGACTCCCGCTACAACGGCGACACCCCGTCGAAGGGGTTCGTGCCGCTGTCTGACGTCACCGGCCGCGCGTTCGTGATCTCGTGGCCGACGAACCGCTGGACGTGGCTCGACGACCACCCCGAGGTCTTCGCCGGTGTGGAGCAGCGGGACAAGTGACGCCCGTCCGACCATCCCTGCGGCTCGAGAAGTCGCTGTTCGCCGCCGGTCGGGTCACCGTGATCGGGGTCGACGAGGTGGGCAGGGGAGCCATCGCCGGGCCGGTTGGGGTCGGTGTCGCCGCGGTGACGCTCGACGTCCGCCGGGTGCCGCAGGGGCTGGCCGACTCGAAGCTGCTCTCCCCGGCCCGTCGTGAAGCCCTGGTCCCCGTGGTGACCCGCTGGGCGCGCACCGCGGTCGGGATGGCATCGGCGCAGGTCGTCGACGAGCAGGGGATCGTCGCCGCGCTCGGACTGGCCGGCGCTCGCGCCCTCGGGACCCTGGTGCACGAGGGTGTCTCGCTCGAGGGCGCCGTGGTGGTCCTCGACGGGTCGTTCGACTGGCTCACCCGGGCGCTGGCCGCCGAGCACCGGCCACTCGACGTGCAGGTGCGGGTGAAGGCGGACCGCGACTGTGCGTCCGTCGCGGCGGCGTCCGTCGTCGCCAAGGTCGCGCGCGACGACCTGATGACCGCGGCGCACGACGATGCGCCGCACTACGCCTGGGCGTCCAACAAGGGTTACGGGTCGAGCGCGCACTACGACGCCATCCGTGCGGTCGGACCGCACGAACTGCACCGGAAGACGTGGCTGCACGCGGCGTCGAGCGTCGCACTCGACGGGTTCGAGGAACTGGACTCCGTCGGCGGCTGACCCGAGCCACCGCCCTGCCCAGGCGCGGTTCTGCCCGGACGGGCGGTCAGGAGGCCGTGGTCGCTCTAGACTGAGCGGGCCATGGATGACGAAGAATTCGACGACTACGACCGCGAGGTCGAACTGGCCCTGTACCGCGAGTACCGCGACGTCGTGGGGCAGTTCCGGTACGTGGTCGAGACCGAGCGGCGCTTCTACCTGGCGAACGAGGTCGAACTCGTCCGTCGCGACACCGAGCACGACTTCTACTTCGAATTGACGATGAACGATGTCTGGGTCTGGGACGTCTACCGTTCCGACCGCTTCGTGAAGTCGGTCCGGGTGTTGACGTTCAAGGACGTGAACGTCGAAGAACTCACCGCGCGGGAACTCGAACTGCCGAAGGAACTCGCACTCGACGAGTAGGGCTCGCCGCGGAATGTGACCGTTCGGCATTGTGCTGCGATACTCTGGGTCTGATTCGATCCTGAAGGAGTGCAAAATGGCGCAGAAGGTCACTGTCCAGCTCGTCGACGATCTCGACGATTCGCCGATCGCCGCTGGCGATGGCCGAACGGTCGAGTTCGCGTTCGACGGTTCGTCGTACGAGATCGACCTGTCGAACGACAACGTCGACAAGTTCCGGGACGCGATCTCGGACTACATCGCCGCAGCACGCAAGACCGCCGGTCGTCGCACCGGTTCGACGGCGAAGAGCCCGTCGGCCCCGAAGCGCGGCAACTCCGAGGAACTCGGGAAGATCCGCGAATGGGCGAAGGAGAACGGGTACGAGGTCTCTTCTCGTGGTCGTATCTCGACACAGGTGCAGGAAGCGTACGCAGCCGCACACTGAGCATCCGACCGGCGTTCCGTCGCTGGTCACGGCACGAGCCGGACATTCCGTGAGGAATTGTCCGGCTTTTGTCATGTGCGGCAACAATCCCACGGTTCTCCTGCACAGGACGGTCGTTCCGTTCAACTGTCCACAGAAACCTGATGACCATTCGGGTCATTGCTGGCGCGCTGCATCGTTGCCCCATGAAGAATCGCCCAGACGCACCCGACCGCGTCGAAGCCCGTTCCGCTCCTGATCCACGGCGGGCCACGGGCATCGCCGGGGAAGACCACGCCGCGGAATGGCTCGAGCGCCACGGTTTCTCGATCATCGACCGGAACTGGCGCTGTGCACGCGGTGAACTCGACATCGTCGCGCGTGACGGCGACACGATCGTCTTCGTCGAAGTGAAGACCCGGACCGGCCAACGAGCCGGGCACCCGTTCGAGGCGGTGACCGCGCGGAAGCTCGCGCGCATCCGACAGCTCGTACCCGCGTGGTTCTCCGCCCACCGCGACCAGAGTGCGCGAGCGATCCGCATCGACTGCGTCGCCGTCACCATGATCGAGGACCAGGTCGCGATCGAACACGTCGAGGCACTCGGATGAGCGACATCGGCCGGACCTCGGCGGTCGCGTTGGTCGGCGTGCAGGGCAGCCTCGTCGAGGTCGAGGCGCACCTCACCAGTCAACTGCCCGCGTTCAGCATCATCGGGCTGCCGGACACCTCGCTCGGTGAAGCCCGCGAACGAGTCCGATCCGCGGCGGCCATGGCGGACTGCCCGCTGCCCGCCCGCCGGATCACGGTGAACCTCACCCCGGCGAGCGTCCCGAAGCGCGGCTCCGGGTTCGACCTCGCAATCGCGATGGCCGTCCTCGCCGCAGCCGGCACCGCTCCGGGTGCCGATCGCCGCGTCGTCTACGTCGGGGAACTCGGCCTCGACGGACGGGTGCGACCCGTGCCCGGCATCATCCCGGTGGTCCTGGCTGCCCGCGCTGCCGGCATCGACCGCGTGGTCTTGCCCGTCGGCAACCTCGCCGAGGCGCGGGCGGTCCCGGACATCGCGCTGACCGCCGTCGACTCGCTGCGCGCGGCGGCGATCGACGCCGGTGCCGACCTGCCGGCGGGCTTCGTCGACCCCGTCCTGCCGCCGCCGGTACCGGACGACGCCCTGCCGACACTCGAGCTCGCGGACGTGGTCGGGAACGCCATCGGCGTGCGTGCCGTCGTCGCCGCGGCAGCGGGCGGGCACCACGTCCTGTTGCTCGGGCCGCCGGGCGCCGGCAAGACGATGCTCGCCGAACGGCTCCCGGCGCTCCTGCCCGACCTCGACGCCGACGCGGCCCTCGAGGTCGCCGCCGTCCGTTCGGTGGCGGGGCACGGAGAACGGTCGTGGACCCTCCGGCCGCCGTGGGAAGCGCCGCACCACTCCGCCTCGGCCGCCGCACTGATCGGCGGCGGCACCGGGCAGCTCCGACCCGGGGCGGTGTCCCGGGCGACCCGCGGGGTGCTGTTCCTCGACGAGGCCACCGAGTTCCCCCGCGCCGTCCTCGACGCGCTCCGTCAGCCGCTCGAAGCCGGACGCATCACGGTGCACCGTGCTGGCGGGTCGGCGGAGTTCCCCGCCCGGTGCCAACTCGTCGTGCCTTTTGTCGCACCTGACGTGTGAGGGGCTACGATCGCGTCGTGCGAGTCTGGCCGACGTGGGAGCGATACCGAGTCGTGGGTGGAAGAGACGATGGTGTGTGGCCCGTCCCTTTCAGGCAGCCGGCGGACGGTCGCTCTCTGTACGAGCGCGCGGATGTGCCGTTCGTCCTGGATCCGTGCGGAGCGTTTGACCCCGACCTCAACGCGTTCTGGACTTCAGGTTCGACCCTGCTTGCATCCACCACGTTGACGTTGTACGCACACCATCTCGCGCGGTTCCTCGACTTCGTGTGGCACGCTCGATCGCTCCCGCACGATCGGCGCAACTGGCGAGCGGTCCGACACGAAGATCGACTGGCATACAACTACTGGCGCAACGAAGACCCTGATGGTCCGCGGATCGCGGCGAGCACCTGGAACAACGAAGTGACCGCCGTCGCACAGTTCTACGCGTTCCAACATTCGATCGGGAACCTTGCTGAGACGCCCATACGCCTGATCCCACCAGCAAAGCGCCCTCGAATCGGTCAGCATCTGCGTACCGCGGATCGGCCAGCGGAACTCCGCAGGACCAAACTTCCAACGGCGCCATGGCTGACGCCCGCGGAGTATCGATCCTGGCGGGACGTCGGCGTAAGAGGCTATGGATCGAACGGCCATCGTGACCCCTCGTCTCGCAGCCGGCAGACCGCTCGTAACGCCGCCTTCGCGGACCTCATGTTCGGTGTCGGGTTTCGGCTCACTGAACAGGCGTCCCTTCTCCTATCGGAGATCCCCCGTTCGGACGCCTCCAGCATGTATTCGAGGCTCGCAGTGCCGGACTCGGTAACGAAGAACCGCTCCGGGCGCGAAGTTCTCGTTGCGGAGCGCGCGCTGCGGGTCGTGGACCTGTACGTCCGAAGCGATCGATCGGACGCCGTGCAGTCGGCCCAAGAGACGTCGTCGTACACCACCGTTCGCGACAAGCTCATGCTGGACGACGACGGAACCTTCCGCAGCGCTTCGGGTCGGCGAGTTCGCTCAACGGACGCGAGTCCTGGCGAGCGTTTGCGGCTGTACCGGGTCACTCCGCGTGGACTCGAACCCGCAGCGCTCTGGCTGCGTGCCGACGGGTTGCCGATGCGCCCGCGAACCTGGCAAGGCGTCTTCATCGCCGCAAACACAAGGGTGAAACGGCTCGGCCTCGACATCGAGTGCAACCCTCACAAGCTCCGGCACTCATGGGCGACGATTACCCTCGCTCAGCTCCAGCGGCGTTACAACAGCTTGCGGGGCGAAGCTGCTCCTGCGGCCATGATCGGGGACCCCCTGAACTGGGTGAGCAGACGACTGGGGCATCGAAGGATTGAAACCACCATGGTGTACATCCACAACCTTGCCGAGCTCGAAGCCGAGACGATACTGCGGCTGATCCCCGACACCGAGGATCTCGTCGCGACGCCGCCCGGGCGCGAGATCAGCTTTGACAGCCTTGGGACCCGACTTGGATAGGCCGGAACAGGTGAACGCAGCGACTTTGTACGAGCTGCCGGTGAGGATCATCGCGGACGATGGCGGACTACGCGCGCGACTGGATGGCGCCGATGGCAGGACCGGCTGGCTGACGACCCGCGGTTGGGTGGCGCCTAAACTCCATCTACCGTTCCTTCGGGCGTTCGTCGCTACGACGGGGACTGGAACGCGGCGGCGCTCGAGCCTCATCGCACGCCAGTGCCAACTGTCCTACCGAGGTTTCCTCCAATTCTTCTCGACCGAGCTCGGGGACGATGTGTCGCTCGACGACATTGGTCCCGAGCACGTCAGGGCGTACAGAGTGCATCTCAGGGACTCGCCCACGCTGGGCATGCGGATGACCGACCTCCGAGTTCTCACCAAAGCGTTGCACGATCTCGGTCTGTGTGACCGTGACCTCTTTGAGGCTGCGAGCGACGCGATCCCGGCGCGCCCACACTCGCCCCAGCCGGGCTACGACCCCGAAACGTTCGCCTTGATCACCGCTGCTGCCACGCGTGATGTCGAAGCTATCGTCCGGCGAATCGCCGATGGAGAGGAGCTGCTCCGACGGTTCAGGGAGCGGAGCCAGGGCCTCTCGGAACACGAGCGCGTCGTCGGACGGATGCTCGAGGAGATGGCAGACACCGGGCGTCCCCCGCGCCTTCGAACGGCGCACATGAGGGTCGTCGTCCCGATGATCGATCTCGCGCGAATGCTCTTCCTCACCGTCCGCGACCTCGAGCCACTTCTAGTGCTGCTCGCTATACGAACGGGTCGAAACATCGAGACGTTGAAGGAGCTGACGGGTGAACACCGCGTACGGGAGTCGAGTGTCCTCGAAACGCAGACGATCAAACGGCGACGCGGCTACGAGTCCGAAACGGTGCTCTGGGACATCGGGAGCGCAAAAAGACAGCTGAAGACGGCTGGCGGCATGTACCTGCTCCTCCACAGACTCGGCCGCCGAAGCCGAGATCTAGCGCACTCCGACAAGTTGCTTTGCCTCTTCCTGCAGCGCAACGGAGGCAGCCACCGATTCGTCTGGGAGAATCGCCTGAACAACGTCGCCGGTCCGGACCTAGGCGCTTGGGCGCGATCACACAACCTGACCGAGGGTGGCGCGGCGATTCGCCTGACCTTCAACAGGATTAAGACGACCGTCGATCGGGAACGAGCTCAGGCGAACAACTTTCAGCTCGATCGCGCGGCCGTCACCAACACGCCCGAGGTCCTCTACCGGTCCTACATCGCCCCGGACCCGACGGCCCGCAGCGCATTGGAGTCGATTACGAACGGCGCTCTCCTCGACCTCGACGCCCGCCTCACTGCGGAACGCAGCCCGGAAAAGACGGCACCCATATCTCAACGACTGGAGGCGCCCGACGTACCAGACGCGGTCACTACAGCGTTCATGCGCTGCCGCGACGTCCTCGGCAACCCGGAGCAACCTGGAGTCGAATGCGACGCGAGCATGCTTGCCTGCTTCGGATGCCCGTGTGCAGTCGTGAGCGACGAACACATTCCAACCATCCTCCGCCTATCCGCCGAGCTGATCGAACAATTCGAACGGCTGCCGCTCGACCGATGGGTAGCACGGTTCGGTCAAGCGTGGCTTGCCATACACAACGACATCCTCCCTTCCCGAACAACCGAGGAGATCGCACATTTTGCGACTCTGATGCCTCCCCACACGGCCCTGCAGATTCTCCTAGAACCGGAGATGTTTTGACCAACCTGGCCGCGGAGGCGGGATCTCACCGTCGGACATGGAGCCCGCGCCGACACGTCCTGGCCGCCCGCATCGATGCAGAGCGCCTGACGGGAACGTCGCGATTCGAAGACGACACGTGGGTGCTCTCTCCAGCGGAACGCCTCGGCCACGCCCATGTCTACTCACTCAAGTTCCTGCGCGTGCCCGCACCATTTCGCCCGGCCGCAAAGGAACTCTTCGCGCAGTTGCTCGATGACGACCTGATGCCGCGCGGCAAACCGTACGCGACGTCATCCATTCGCGTCCACTTCACGGGCGTCCTCTTGTTCCTTCAGTTCTTGACCTCGAAGCGGCTCACCCGGCTCTCGGAAGTCACTCCCCGGCACTACGGCGAGTACGTCGGTTACCTCGGCGCCCTCGGCAAGCTCCGCGATTCCCATCTTCGAAGTGCGCGCCTCTTCTGGGCATATCGTGACCGGTTGACGGACCCACTCCCAACCGATCCTGAGGCCATGGTGTTCTGGCGTGCCGCGCCTGAGGCGCCGCGTGGAGAGAACAAGACCCAGCGCATACCTGAAGAAATACTGAACCCCTTGATCTGGTGGAGCACCCGCCTCGTCGACGAGCTGTCCGGCGACATCCTGGGCTCTGCGGAAGAACACCGCAACTTGATCACGGAACAAGCCCGTCGGCCGGGTATCTCGCGCCGCCGGGGTGACGCAAGCAGCAGAGTGACTGCCCTCCTGGCCCACTACCGCGCCAGCGGCGAACCATTGCCGGGTCACTATGAGAAGGCATGGCAGGGGCGACCGAACTACCGGGCACTCGATCGAGAAGCCGGCGTGCCAACAGGTCTGACCATCCGCATCGCCGACTACCAGGTGCGTGCCCTCGCGGCGGACAACGGTGTCGACTCCGACACCTTCCTTCGGTCGAATCCTTCCGCGACGCTTCTCGGCGTCCCTTGGTCGGGCCGGATCACCTACCGAGAAGTACCCAGCCTCTGCCGGACGCTGCAGACCGCAGCGTATGTGTTGATCGCATTCTTCAGCGGTATGCGCGACAGTGAGGTGAAGCACATCAAGCGCGGATGCATCCGCACGGACAGCGACTCGACCGGTCGTCTGCAGGTGCATCGCCTTCACGGCACGACGTTCAAGGGCAACGACAACCCGCACGGCGAAGCCGCGCACTGGATCGTGTCCCCCGTCGTCAAACGGGCTGTCGAGGTCCTGGAACGATTAGCCGAGCCGGGGGAGGAGTACCTCTTCCGTCCCTTACGCTTCGGCACATCACACGACCGGTCGGACACCAAGTCGCTCGTGTCCGGCTCGGAAACCAACACGAACCTCGACAAGCTCGTCGACTGGGCGAACGGTCGCGCTGCCGGAATACCTGGAAGCCCGAAGATCGCGCGAGCGGACGGAACGCGATGGCACCTATCGACTCGGCAGTTCAGACGCACGCTAGCGTGGTTCATCGCGCGGCGACCCGGCGGTGTCGCAGCCGGCGCGTTGCAATACAAGCACCTGTCCCTGCAGATGTTCCGGGGCTATGCGGGGGAGTCCCGATCTGGCTTCGCCGATGAGGTGGCTGGAGAGCAGGCCCTCGCCCGCGGCGAATGGCTCGGGGAGTTCGCGCAAGACGCGCACAGCGTCGTCGGTCGGGCCAAAGACGAGGTCGTTCGCCGACTCGACAGCATGGGAGCTGCGCTGGGGTTCGCCGGGCAGCTACCGGAGAATCCGGCCCAGCTAACCCGTTTCCTCAAACGCCACGACCCCTACATCTATCGAGGTGCGGCCGTGACCTGCGTCTTCGACCGGACCAAGGCACTCTGCATGCGGAAAGAGCCGAGCGCACCCGACCTACTCTCCTGCGAACCGCTTCGCTGCGCCAACGCAGTATTCACTCCCGAGGACATCGCTGCATGGCGAGACCGCGCGAGTGGGCTCGCCGAAGTCGCCGCCGATGAGGCCAGAGCTCCCCGAGTTCGCGCCAGCGCTGCGGACCACTCCTCCCGGCTCATCGCCTTCTTCGATGCCCTCGAAGGGTCATCATGAGTGTTGAGCGATCGGAGGGGGCGACTCAGGCCGCTTTAGATGCCCTGTTCGCGTCGGCTGCGCAAGAGGGACGAACGCTGACCGCCACTGAGGTGATGCGCACGATAGGACTCAAGCGGACGAGCATCAACGTTACCTACCCACACATCAACGAGCGAAGAAAGGCACACAACCTTGCACTGAAGGAGCAGCCCGGTCCCGAGGCACCACAGCGCCGCGCGATCGAGGAACAGGTCCGCGAGTTGCAGCAGACAATATCGGAGTTGAGGACCCAGCTTCGTGGTGAGTCGGAACGCTCCGAGCAGTACGCGCAAGTGATTCGTCAGCTCGCGCTCGACAATCACGAGCTCCGGCTCCTCCACCGAAATCTCAGCGACGCCCGGGGTCGATTCAACCGCGCCGAGACTGCCGACGAACGCTGACGGCAGGCGCGGCGGGGATCATTCGGTTCATCACAGCCGCCCTGAGTGGAGCCGAACCGACTACCCGGGCCTCTGTCTGCGAACGTTAGGAGACGGACTCGGGCTCCGAAGCCAGCGCCGTCACCGTCTGGTTGCTGCGACGTGTCGTTGCATGGAATGTTCCCGGTGTCCCCGTCGGCACTCTACTGTTAATCCGTGAGCAGGAGTCCCCGCAAGACGCCGCGTGAACTCGCACCCGAACCCTGGCCGGAGGTGAAGTCGCCCGATCCGGTTGCTGAAGCTGCACGCGTGTTTGCTGCAACGCTTCGAGCACAGGTCGGAGAGCGGAGCACCCGCTCGGTGGCCGCTGCGGCGGGAATCCACCACGTCACACTGCTACGAGTCCTGGCCGGCGACTCCTGGCCAGACATCGCAACCCTCGCGCGACTCGAGATCGCGCTCGACGCAAAGCTGTGGCATGGGCCGCAGCGCGACGAGACTCAGTAGCCAAGCAGTCTTTCGTAGGGATACCACGCGCCACCAGTGAGCCGTGCAAGCGGCCTGAGCGCACCTTCGCGCCCGAGTCGCGCTTCGGATGCTCGATCCACATGCCGGAGCCGACTGCCGAGGAGGCGAAGCAAGAGCTCTGCTGACGGGTCTTCAACGCCCAACGGTTCGCTCGCCGCGAACTCGCCCGAGATCAGATCGCACACAGCTGCGATGTCGTTCCCCCCGTGCGTCACGACGAAGTCACCACGAGACCCGACATCACGGTAGTCAACTCGAGCTGCCTGGGGCAGCCGCACTCGGTCGAGCCATCCAACGTTCAGTTCCCCAGCCGACTCCGCCTCGATAGTCACACGCGCCCGCACCGGCGTGTCCTCGATATCAGATCGACCCATGCGGTGATTATAATCACCATGGCGGCGAGGCGAGTGAATCATGGAGAGGCGGGACCGTGTTGGATGATGTGGCTGGCGCGGCCCTGCCTCGATACCAGGGCCCCGATGGGCGGCAGCGCGCCACCGCCGCGCTCGAGGAATCGCTCCAAGGTCTCGGCCTAGACGTCACGGTCATGATCGGACTGATCGCTGAAGCGTTGGCCGAGCTCGTCCCCGATGAGTCACGACGGGCGGCCCAGCGGATGCTCGCGCTCGAATGGATCGGCGCAGTGGGCGACGAATGTACGTGGGAAGCGACCCTGTCCGACCGCCATCTGCGGTCCGTCCTCGCTCGGCGTGTCGCTATGGAACAGGTACGGCTCCTTCCTGCGCACGATGTGGCAGCGAGGACTGGAAACTCCGTCGACACGATTGTCGAACTCGTGCGGGAGCGAGCGCTCTACGGCTTCCATCTCCGAGGAGCACTTTTCCTCCCCAGCTGGCAGTTCGTTGATCCACGTGCGGAAAGTCTCGTAGTGGTGTCCGAGTTTCTACCGACGGTGCTCATGTCAATCCCGATAGACGCGGTACCGTCGATGGTGTCCCGAGTCATGACGAGCGAGGACCCAAACCTCAGCCGTGGCGCAATGAGGTACTCACCCCGCGAGCATCTCATCGCCGGGGGAGGCCCATGGCCCGTCGTGCGGACCCTCCTACTCGTTTTAGAGGGATCCGCGCAGGGGCTTGGCGACCTTCTCCTAGGCGGTCGAGCTGGATCCGCCGTTCTGTAGCAACGGGCACGTCGTGAGACGAGCGGAAGGCAAGCAAGTGTGGAGGTCATCTCGCTCCTGGCACCTGACGGGGCAGCTGCGTCGTCAACCGTGCTTCAGTGCAGCCTCCGGCTGGACAGTGGATGTTAACGCATGAGCGACATCGTTCTGGACTTCTCTTCACTCGATGGCGTAGCCGCTCACGGCTCCGACTATGGACCAGCCGACCACGTGTCGTGGTTGGCGGTAGCCGTCGGCGATGCCTTGCAGACTGCATCGATCCTCGGCTTCATGACCACGCCCCACTCAGGCACGCTGATCAGCGGCCAGCCGGGGACGCCCGTCGAATGGCTCATCGCGCGCCGGGATGCGCAGCCTCTGCTTGATCTGCTCGAGACTTGGCTCTGGACGTGACGGGCGTGCCATCGGACAGCGCACAGAAGCCTGAGGCGCGGGAGGGCGAGATTCCTCGAGAGGCAAGGGCGCAGGTCACGGACTCGGTGTTGGTCGCTCTGCTGGAGGCGATCAGGTCTGGGTCGCTGCGTCCGTCCGAAGCGATGGCCTTGATCTCGGACCACATGAAGAGCAACCGCCCAAACAGAGCCGATGACGCAACTGCCACGCGTGCGATGGCGCTGGCGGATGCCGCCCATGGGGCTGAGGGAATCGCTGTCATCGACCCGTATGCCCGGGAGCTCGGGCGGTGGGTCGCCGAAGGACGAATGAGCGGTGACGAAGCGGTAGCCTTCATCGCCGTACTCATCGACGCCGGCGAATACCTCTTGGATCCGGATCGGCCGCCAGACCCCGGCTATCAGGTCGCGACTGCACCACCCGGGGTCGATCCGCCGAGAGCGGTGCAACGCGGCGACGTCGGAAAGCCCGCGCCCTCAGGTCGATCTTCTCGGGATCCTCAATCGGCGGCAGGGGACCAAGCGGACCACATCACTGCGGCGCTCGGCCACCCGGGCGCCGCGCCGGTTCCCTCCCACTCCCGCCCGGACACGCTTTCTGACCGGATCGGGCCGTTCTATGACACCGCTGGCCTGCGCGACTGGTTTCAGATCAGCAGCGAGACCGTTGACGCTCAGGTTCGAAGCGGAGAGCTGCTCGCCGTTGTGACTGCGGACGGCTTCCGCCTGTTTCCCACGTTCCAGATTGACGGCGGCGGCCAACCCCTACCTCGACTGTCGGAAGTGCTCGCGGGGCTCGATCCGGCCCATGTCGACCCATGGGGCGACGCCGTTTGGCTGAACGCTCCAAGCGATGACCTCGACGGCCTCGCCCCCGCCGCGGCTCTCCGAACTGAGCGAGCTGACGATGTGATCCGTCTCGCTTTTCAAGCGGGATCGTTCCGATCTGGATGAGGCCCGCTGGACGGCAGTGCGCTGTTGTAGTCCGCCCTGCTCGACGAATATTCAGATGCAGCGCGACGCGTTCCTCGTCGACGACGACCGCTTCCACCGCACACTCGCCTGGCTCCGGGATCACGACGTCGACGATCGGTCACAACACCTCTCGTGGTTGGCACCGCATCCGTGAGGCCCGAGTGTCTGATGACTGACCGGCACCGGCTTGTTGATGAGCGCATCGGCGTGCTTGGCGACCCGCACGCCGATTTGCAATGGATCAAGCTCGCGATCCGGAACCTCGCCCGCGCCGGCATCCAACAGATCCACGTCCTCGGTGACTTCGGGTTCCTCTCGAACGACAGCCCCCTTGAACGCAAGCGGCTCGGGCTCCTCACGGAGCAGCTCACTTCCCACAACGCGTTCATGTATGTCACCGGCGGGAACCACGAGGGCTACCCGACATTGCACCGTCGATACCCGCTCGACGAGTGGGGGTACCGACGGCTCTCACGTCGGATCATCTGGCTCCCACGCGGGTGGCGAGGAACCACCGCGGCCGGGCTCGTAGTTGCGAGCCTCGGCGGCGCGAACAGCATCAGCCGCGGCCGCCGAGGCCCGTCCGTTTCTGGTCACGTCGCGGCATGGCACCCGGAAGAACAGATCACCGAAGGTGATCTCGACGCGCTCGGCTCAGAGCCGGCCGATGTTCTCCTCGGCCACGACGCACCGAACAGCAGAGCCCTCCAGCGACATGTGGCGCGGCAGCGGAGGTTCTGGACGCCCGACGGCATCGCGTACGCTGCGGTCGGCCAGGCGATGTTCCACCGCGGTGTCCTCCAGGTACGGCCGAGGCTCGTCCTGTCGGGGCACTACCACCGCTACCTCGACACCACTTTGTTGCTTCAACTAAGCGGGGGCGTAACGACCCCGGTCCGAAGTGTGATCCTCGATCGGAACCGCACCGCCCACAGCGTCGGCATCCTCCACGTCGACGCGCTCAAGGTCGACGTGCACCCGAGGCTGTCTCCCGGTCTCCGGCGGCAACGCAACTAGACCCAGACGCCCCTCGGCTCGCGGGCGTCTTTTCGACTCCGTCCAACTCCGAGGCCGCCGGCGCCCGGTGTTCCGCCATACGTCCCGTAGCCGATCGGTCACCGGTACTGGTCGGACCTCTGAACGGCTCTACGACCGGCGCCGATGCCTGTCGTCGTCACCGCTGGTTTTGATGTCGGGTTGAGTCCTCCGGATGTCGGCGGCGAGTGGCTCCAAGGAGCAGCGCGGCACCTCCGAGCGCGGCCGCTGCTGCGCACAGCAGCGCGGTGGCCGCGCCGTCTGTTGCGTGGAGGAGGGTGGCGCCGACCGCGGGTGCGATTGCGGTCGCGATCGTCACGGGGGCGGCGAAGATTCCGGTGAGGTGTCCAGTGTCGGCTGTGCCCCATCGGTCGACCACGACCGAGGCCTGGATCAGGGTGAGGGAGCCGCGGGCTGCCCCGACGAGGAGTGCCAGCCCGATGGCTACTGGTAGCAGGTCTGCCCCTACGGCGAAGCCGGCGAGGGCGATTACCGCGATCACCGCGACGGCGGTGATCGCTGAGGCGGTCGTCGTGCCGCGGCCGAACGCGAAGAACGCCCGGCCGGCGACCTGTCCGACTCCGACGAGACCGAACGCGGTCGCAGCTGCGGCGGCGGTGAGTCCTGAACCGGTCAGGAGGGGTACGAGATTGATGGTCAGGGCATACAGCGCGAGCGCGAGGCCGGTAACGCCGACCTGCAGGAGCAGGAATGGCCTTGATCGTGCGATCCGGCGGACCCTCTGCGGATCAGCGCGCGCAGGCGTCTCAGGTGCTCCGTCGGCGCGTAGCCATCGACATGGAATGACGGAGGCGTGGATCGGGGCCACGGTGACGAGCAGGATTCCGGCGAGGATCAGGAAGCTTCCGCGCCATCCGAGGCTGTGGGTGAGGGCGACGGCGACGGGCGCGAAGATCGTCGATGCGAGCCCGGCGGCGAGGGTCACGACCGTCAGAGCAGTGCCACGTCGGGCGCCGAAGGTGATGTTGATGACGGTGAACGCCGCCTGGTAGAGGGTCGCGGATTGGCCGAGACCAGCGACGCACCAGGCTGCAATGAAGAGCGGAAACGACGGTGCGACGGCGACCGCGACGAGGCCAGCGGCCCCGACAGCGGTCCCGACTGTCATCGCCATGCGCGGTCCGGCCCGGTCCATGAGGCGTCCGACGGGAATCCCGGCGGCGGCGGAGAGGATCAGCCCGGCCGAGAACGCCGTGGTGATGAGGACGACGGACCATTCGGTGTCACGGGCGATCGCGGTGCTGGTGGCGGGGAGGGCGTAGTAGAGCGTTCCCCAGGAGATGACCTGCGAGGCGCACAGCCCGATTAGCAGGGCCAGGTGTCGGGGCTGCTTAGCCACGAAGTGCGCTGTGTGGTTTGGCTCCTGTCCGTGCCGTCGTCACTGCTGGAGGAGCTCGTGCTGGATGCGGTCCGCGACGGCGTCGCGCATGGGCCGAACGTCCTCAGGCGACCACGACGTCGGGTCGGGGAAGGACCATTCCAGGACCGTGCCGCGGGGCGTGCCGGGCAGTTCCAGGCCGGGCTTCATCAGCACGACGATGTCGGCTGCGTCGAGGAGTTGCGCGGTGACTTTCCGGGGTGTGCGGTGGGTGATGTCGAGGCCAAGTTCACCGACGGTCGCGGCGATCGAGGGGTTCACTTCCTCCGCCGGCGTGATGCCGGCGGACGTGGCGGTGAACCGGTCGGGTGCGGCGAGTTCGAGGAGGGCTGCGCCGAGCTGTGAGCGGCCGGCGTTGTGCTTGCAGATGAACAGGACGGTGGGCTTGGTCGTCATGCTGGCGTTCCTGTCAGTTGGCGCAGCACGAGCTGCTGTCAGCGGTTGGGGTGGCCTCGGGGGCTGCGCAGCACGACGCCGCTTCCGGGGCTGTCCCGTCTGTGCTCGGGGCAGCGGTGGTGGGGCTCCCGGCGCTGCTTGGGGTGGTGCAGCAGGAGGATCCGCCGAGGTCGGTGGAACACACCCCGGTCTCGGGAAGAACCAGCTCGACCAGGCGCGCGGCGGCGTGGTCGCCGGCGAGGTCCGCGGCGATCGAGCGGACCTGCTCGTACCCGGTGAGGAGCAGGAAGGTGGGGGCGCGGCCGTAGGACTTCATGCCGGCGATGAAGAAGTTCGGCTCCGGGTGTGCCAGCTCTGCGACGCCGTGCGGCGGAACGGAGCCGCAGGAGTGCAGGTTCGGGTCGATCAGTGGTGCGAGGGCTCGGGGTGCTTCGACGATGTCGTCGAGGCCGAACCGGATCTCGCGGAGCATGTCGAGGTCGGGTCGGAACCCGGTTGCGTTGACGATGACGTCGACGGTGACCGCGAACGGCTCCCCAGCGCGCCGGCCGGTGACGGTGACCTGGTCGCCGTCGGGGCGGACGTCGTCGATCTCGAACGAGGCGATCTGCTGCACGCGACCGGATTCGACGAGCCCGTGCACGGTGGAGCCGAGCTGCCCGCGAGCGGCGAGCCCGTCCGCGGCGTCAGCGCCGAGCCGTGCTGTGCCGGCGTTCCGGACAGCCCACAGCACCTCCGTACCGGGAGCGTCCTTCGCCAGGGCGGCGAGCTTGATGACCGTGTTCGCGGCGGAGTGCCCGGCACCGACCACGAGGACCCGTTTCCCAGCGAGCCGGGCCCGGTCGGCGCCGAGGACATCGGGCAGGGCGTGCACGACGTGGTCGCCGAGGTTCGCGGCGGGTGCGAGGCCGGCGGCGGTGAGGGGGTTCGGGGTCGTGTAGGTGCCGGAGGTGTCGATGACGGCGCGGGCGGTCACGTCAGTGACGCCGGTGTCGGTGTGGAGGCGGAGGAGGAACGGGGTGTCGGCGCGGCCGGTGGAGCGGGTGCGGTCCATGCCCTGCCGGGACACTGCCTCCACACGGGTGCCGTAGCGGATCACTGCGGCGAGCTGCGGTGTCGCCGCGAGGGGCGCCAGGTAGGTGTCGACGAGGTCGTGGCCGGTGGGCAGTGATGAGGCACGGGGTGCTTCCCACCCGGTGTGTTCGAGGAGCCGTTGCGCGGCGGGGTCGATGACGTACTGCCACGGGGAGAACAGGCGGGTGTGTCCCCAGGCGCGGACGCTGGTCCCCACGGTGGGCCCGGCTTCGTAGACGACAACGGGCAGGCCGCGCTCGAGCAGGTGCGCGGCGGCGGCGAGGCCGACGGGGCCGGCGCCGATGACCGCGACGGGCAGTCCGGTGAGGCGGTCCGCGTCGGCGCGGGGTGGGACGGTGAGGGTGAGCGTCATGATCCAGGTCCTTGTCGGTTACGCGGTTGCTTCGGTGGGCAGCAGCTCCGCGAGGAGCGTCTGGACGCGGGCCTTGATGTCGTCGCGGATGGGTCGGACGTCGTCGATGCCGCGGCCGGCGGGGTCGGTCAGCTCCCAGTCCTCGTACCGCTTCCCGGGGAAGATCGGGCACGCATCCCCGCAGCCCATGGTGATGACGGCGTCGGAGTCGCGGACGGCGTCGGTGGTGAGGATCTTCGGCTGGTTGCCGGCGATGTCGATGCCGTCTTCAGCCATCGCCTGGATCGCGATCGGGTTGATCTGGTCCTTCGGCTCACTGCCGGCGGAGAGGACCTCGACGCGGTCGCCGCCGAGGGCCTGGGCGTAGCCGGCGGCTATCTGGGAGCGTCCGGCGTTGTGGACGCAGACGAACAGGATCGTGGGCTTGTCACTCATGGTGTGTGTCTTTCCGGGTTCAGTGGATGAGGGTGAGCCAGCCGGCGAGGGCGGCGAGGGTGACGGCGAGGACGGGGACGGTGAGGACGATGCCGGTGCGGAAGTACTGCCCCCACCCGATGTGGATGCCCTTCTTCTCGAGCACGTGCAGCCACAGCAGGGTCGCCAAGGACCCGATGGGGGTGATCTTCGGGCCGAGGTCGGAGCCGATGACGTTCGCGTAGACCATCACCTCGTGCGTGAGGCCTGTTGCACCGGCGCCGCCGATCGCGAGGGCGGCGATGAGGACGGTAGGCATGTTGTTCATCAGCGACGCGAGGATCGCGATGGTGAACCCGACGCCGAGCGCGGTGACGAGGACCCCGTGGTCACCGAACACGTCGAACAGGCTGGCGAGGTGGTCGGTGAGGCCCTGGTTCTGCAGGCCGTAGACGACGAGGTACATGCCGATGGAGAACAGCACGATCTGCCACGGCGCCTCCCGGATCGTCTTCCACACCGGGATCACCCGCCCCGACGGCGCCCCTGCTCCGCAGCCGGCGGCACTGACGGTGGCGGTGCCGCCGGTCGTGACCAGGACCGGCGCTGCCTGGGCGCGGGCGAAGAGGAACGCGGGCTGCCGGGCGGCGACGAGCACGATCACGACCGCGCCGACGCCGGCGACGGCCGCGAGCGGGGCGCCGATGGGGTCGGCGGCGAAGTAGCCGACGAGCAGCAGCGCGAGGACGACCCACCCGGCGCGGAACGTCGCCCGGTCCTTCACGGCGTCGGCGGGGCGGGTGAGGGCGAGGACGTCGTACCGCTTCGGGATGGACCGGCCGAAGTAGGCCAGCAGCATGCCAAGGGATGCCAGGACGGAGACGATGCCGACGGGGATCATGACGGCGGCGTACTCCGCGAAGCCAAGGTGGAAGTAGTCGGCGGAGACGATATTGACCAGGTTCGACACCACCAACGGCAGGCTGCCGGTGTCGGCGATGAACCCCGTGGCGAGGATGAACCCGAGCGCCGCCTTCTGCGGCATCTTCAGTGCCCGGAGCATGCCGACGACGATCGGGGTGAGGATCAGCGCGGCCCCGTCGTTGGCGAACACGGCGGCGATGACGGCGCCGAGGCCGACGATCAGGACGAACAGCAGCCGGCCGTTCCCACGACCCCAACGGGCGACGTGGAGGGCTGCCCACTCGAAGAACCCGGCCTCGTCGAGGATCAACGAGATCAGCACCACCGCAACGAAGGTCAGGGTGGCGTTCCAGACGATCCCGACGACGGTCGGGATGTCGGAGAGGCCGACGACGGTGGTGGCGAGAGCGATGACGGCGCCGATGAGCGCGGTGTAGCCGATCGGGAAGCCCTTGGGCTGCCAGATCACCACCACGAGCGTCGCGACGAAGATCGCCGCCGCAATCACGGCCAGCACCATCAGGCAGTCACCGGAGTCTGGTTCGATGCTGCGGCGGCGCGTTCCCAGCCCTGCGCGGCGACCTGGACGGCGTCCCACGGCGACCCGAGCGGCGGCGTGTAGCTGAGGTCGAGATCGATCACGTCATCGACCGTGAGCTCTGCGTGGAGGGCGGTGGCGAACGTGTCGATCCGCTTGCTGATCTCCGCAGACCGTTCCCCGACGATCTGCGCCCCGAGGAGCCGGCCGGTGGTCTGGTCGCCGGTGACGCTGATCGTCAGCGGCACCGCTCCCGGGTAGTACCGCTTGTGGTCATCCGCCACCGTCACCCGCGTCAGCGGGGACACGTCCAGTGGGGCGGTTTCGTGGTGGCGGAGGCCGGTGCGGGCGGCGACGAGGTCGAACACCTTCACCACCTGCGTGCCCACCGAACCGGCGAAGACCTTCTCGCCGCCGAGCATGTTCTCCCCGGCGACGCGGCCCTGCTTGTGCGCCGTCGTCCCGAGCGGCAGCCAGGTCGTGCCGAGGAGCCGGTGGTGCGTCACGACGCAGTCGCCGGCCGCCCACACGTGCGGCACGCCGGTGCGCATGCTCTCGTCGACGACGATCGCGCCGCCCTGCCCGAGCTGCGCGCCGGTGGCGACCGCGAGGTCCGTGACCGGACGGACGCCGACACAGACGACGACGAGCGCGAACGTGCCCTCGGCGTCGCCGGAGGCGGAGCTGGTGGCGACGCGCCACTGCCCGTTGCCGCCCGGGGTGATGCCCGTGACGGTGGCACCGGTGAGGACCGTCGCGCCGTGCCGGCGGACCTCGGCGGTGACGAGGGACCCGAGCTCAGGGTCGAGGGTGGAGAGCACTTCCGGGCCGCGCTGGATCAGGGTCGTGTCGAACCCGCGGGCAATGAGCCCTTCGGTCATCTCCAGGCCGATGTAGCCTGCGCCGACGACCGCGACACGGCTGCCCGCGGGCAGGAGCTCGAGGGCGGCGACGACCTGCTCGGCATCAGTCATCGAGTGCAGCAGGTGGATCCCAGGCTCACCGAACGGAACCCCAGCCGGACGGACCGGCTCAGCGCCAGTCCCGATCAGCAGCTCGTCATAGGAGATCTCCTCCTCGCCGGCGGGACCGGTGACGGTCAGCAGGCGACGGTCGACGTCGACGGCCGAGGCCCACGTCGAAGAACGCACGGTCATGCCGACGGCTTCGAGGTCGGCGCGGGTGCGGTGCGCGAGGGACGCTTCCGTGGCGACATCGCCGGAGACCCAGTACGGGGTGCCGCAGATGGAGAAGTTCGGGAACTCGTCCGCGAGGACCACGGTCGCGTCGGTGGTCGAGTCGAGTTCACGGGCGCGGAGCGCTGCGGCGATGCCGGCGTCGCTGCCGCCGACGGCGAGGAGGTGAGTCATCAGGCTGGTCCTTCACGGATCGAGCGGGAGCCGAAACCGGCGAGTACATCGAAGCACGTCGATATCGATGAACGCAAATATAGACGACGGTCGAAGTCCGTGGGATGATGGGACGATGACGACGATCGAGCTGCTTCCCATCCAGGACGTCACCGCGTGCTGCTCGCCCGTCACCACAGCGGCGATGGATCAGGCGTCCGCAGAGGTCCTCGCGAAGTCGCTGAAGGCGATCGCGGACCCGGCACGGCTCCGGCTGATCTCGATGGTCGCTGCGCACGATGGCGCCGAGGCCTGCGTCTGCGACCTGCAGGAACCGCTCGGCCTGTCCCAGCCGACCGTCTCGCACCACTTGAAGGTCCTCGTCGACGCCGGGATCCTGCACCGCGAGAAGCGCGGCACCTGGGCGTACTTCTCGCTCGTCCCCGGTGCGCTCGACACCCTCGCCGGCCTCATCACCGCACCGACGAAATAGCACCGTCGGTTGCGCTGCCCTGTTGACGGCGCGCATAATCTGCGTGTGCACGTAGATAAGCAGGTGTGCGGGCTGAGCCCGGATTCGGAGTACGTCGAGCTCGCGGTCGAGGTGTTCGCGATGCTCGCCGACGCGACGCGGGTGCGGATCATCCTCGCGTTGCGGAACGCGGAGGAGATGTCCGTGAACCACCTCGCGGACGTCGTCGACAAGAGTCCCGCCGCGGTGTCACAGCACCTCGCGAAGCTCCGGCTCGCACGGATGGTGCAGACCCGCAGGGAGGGCACGACTGTGTTCTATCGCCTGACCGACGAGCACGCATCCGAGCTGGTCAGCGACGCCGTCCGGCAAGCCGAACACGTCATCGGCAATGCACCGCACCACCACGAGAGCCGGACGACCGCATGAGCGCTGCACCGCACACGCATCCCCACGACCACGACCACGATCACGATCACGATCACGATCACGATCACGATCACGATCACGATCACGATGAGCATGGTCACTCGCACCCACATGGCGGCGTGAAGGGGTTCCTCTACGACCTGTTCGTCCCGCACACGCACGACTCTGCCGACTCGATCGACGACGCGATGGAGGCCTCCACGGCCGGGGTCCGGGCATTGAAGATCAGCATGTTTGTACTGCTCGGCACTACGGTGCTGCAGCTCGTGCTGGTGGTGTTCACCAGTTCCGTGGCGCTCCTGGCGGACACGATCCACAACTTCGCGGACGCGTTGACCGCGGTCCCGTTGTGGATCGCGTTCGTCCTTGGCCGACGCGCCGCAACCCGCCGCTACACGTACGGGTACGGCCGCGCGGAGGACCTCGCCGGCATGTTCATCGTTTTCGTCGTCGCCCTCTCCGCGGTCGTCGCCGGGTGGGAGGCGATCGACCGGTTCATGCACCCGCGCCCGATCGAGAACCCGTGGCTCCTCGTTGCGGCCGGGCTCATCGGGTTCGCTGGGAACGAGGCCGTCGCGATCTACCGGATCCGTGTCGGGCAGAAGATCGGCTCAGCGGCTCTCGTTGCCGATGGCGTGCACGCCCGCCTCGACGGCTTCACGTCCCTGTCGGTGGTCCTCGGCGCCGTCGGGGTACTTTTCGGGTTCTCGCTTGCGGACCCGATCATCGGCCTGCTCATCGCCGTGTCGATCGTGTTCCTGCTCTGGGGCACAGTGAAGTCCATCGGCGCCCGGCTCATGGACGCCGTCGACCCGGACCTCGTGCACCGCGCCGAACACGCCATGGAACACGTCGATGGCGTCGCAGCAGTCCGGGACGTCAGGCTGCGGTGGGTCGGACACCGCCTCACCGGATCCGCGACCATCGAAGTCCCCGGCAACGACCTCCACGCCGCGACCGAGACTGCGGATCACGCTGCCAGCCACGTGCGCGAGGAACTACGCAACCTCGACGAGTTCACCGTCACCGCATCCCCGCGCCCTCGCGTCGCGCCTCACTCTGCAGCGTCCCACCCGGTAAGAAGTTGACCTACTTCAGTAGATAGCTGACCTACTGCAACGGGAGGAGCGCCTATCTCGGTCGACAAGATCAACGCCATTACTGTGAGCCGAGACTAGTGGTGGCCGTGGACGACGGCGTGGCCGAGCCCGCGGCTGATCATCCAGCGGTTAACCGGCGTCGTGACGATGAACGCAACGACGAGCGAGAACACCAGCGAGCCCCAGAACAGCCAGTCGTTCAGCTGCGCGTCCATGGCGCCGGGGACTGCGACGATGACGGTGTTATCGATGATCTCCATGACCGAGATCGACACCGTGTCCGCGGCGAGAGCGACCTTGAACGCGGCAGAGAAGGTCAGTCCGGACCGGATCACACCGCGCATGGTGAGTGCGTAGCCGAAGATGAACGCCAGCACGATCGACAAGATGATGGTGCCGGTGTTGTGCAGCCCGGTGGCGGTGCCGATGACCATGCCGAGGACTTCACCGATCGCGCAGCCGGTCAGGCAATGCAGCGTTGCTTGCGCAGCCATCGACCACGTGGTCGTGCCGTGACCGCCGCGACCCTGGTCGGTCATGGTGTGGTGCTCGTGCGCATCCATGGTGCTCCTCATCGGTCACAGTCAACGTTCCCCTAAGGTACCCCCCGGGGGTACCTTAGGGATGCAACGCCGATCGCCGCAATGTGTTCCCAACCGACCGATGCGGCCGTGAATCCGCTGCACCGGTTGCTGAGAGCGAAGCTGCTGTCGCACCATGGACCACGCCCCCTGAACTCTCAGACCCGACGAAAGCCGCATGCTCCTCACCACCAACGCTCCGCACCGCCGCCTGCTGCTGCAGGCCACGGCGACGGTGGCGTTGCTGCTGTTGGTCGGGTTCACGGTCCTGATGCACAGCATGCTCGGCCACACCACCGGTCATGAGCACGCCATGACCATGTCGAGCAGCGTCGCTGCGGACCAGCCCCACGGCGCAGGCGATGGCCATGCGGAGCACGTTGCCGCACCGGCCGGCGCGGTGATGACGGTGCTCAGCGCTGCCGGCTGCGACGGCGGGCTGTGTGCGCTGATGTGCTCCCTGATGGGGATGGCGTGCGCGCTGACGATCGCCCTGTTCGCATGGGCGCTGCTGCGGGCCCGGAACGGCGGGGTCCTCTACGTCCTCGCGCGGCTGCTCGCGTTGGCCGACCGGGTCGCGCGCGGTATCGCCGCGCCCAAACCGCCGTCACTGACGGCGTTGCAGATCATCCGCGTCTGATTTCGTTCCCGCGGGATCCACCCACCTCGGGAGGTTCCCGCATGCCCGGAAACCGGACCGGCACACGCCTGCTCGGATCACCTGACGCATCCACGGGAACGGAACACCTCATGCACACCACCACTACACGCGCCCTCGCGGCCGCCGCGGCTCTCACCATCGGCCTCACCCTCGCGAGCTGCTCCACGAACACCACCAGCTCGGAGGGCAGCTCCTCGTCGTCATCGACGCCGGCTGCGTCGGCGCACAACAACCAGGACGTCACGTTTACGCAGGGGATGCTGCCGCATCACCAGCAAGCCATCGAGATGAGCGACATGCTCCTCGACAAGGGCTCCGACGTCGACGACGATGTGGTCGCTCTCGCCAAGCAGATCAAGGCCGAGCAGGCACCGGAGATCACGACGATGACCGGCTGGTTGAAGGCCTGGGGCGAGCCCACCGAGATGTCGAGCATGTCCGGGATGGATCACTCCTCTATGTCCGGAGGGATGATGTCCGACGCCGATATGGACGCCCTCGACAAGGCGTCCGCCGCGGACGCGGGGAAGCTCTACCTCGAGCAGATGGTCCAGCATCACACCAGTGCCGTCGACATGGCGAAGACCGAGGTCGACAACGGCAGGAACACCGACGCGATCGCACTAGCGAAGTCGATCGTGTCGAGCCAGACCGAGCAAATTGACCAGATGAAGGACATGCTCGAGTCGATGTGACCCCGGTGCGGGCCGCAGCGGTAGCCCCCTCGCCGCCGCGGCCCGCGATCGGCTACCGAGACCTGTCCTACAGTCGGAACGTGCCTCGTCGCAGACGGATTTGTCGGACTTCGAAAGCCGGATCGGCGCGAGGTGCGCCGATGCCGACGCGTAGGACTGGAACTCGGTGCTCCCAGACGACGATGAGTGGTGGACCAAGGAACGCGCTTGCAGGCACCTCGGCATCACCGCGCGCACGTTCAACCGCTACATCGACGCAGGGGTGCTCGCCGTCAAGGTAAATGGAACCGTGTTCGTGCAGAGAGGTCCGTTCTTGGCCGAGTATCGCCGACGCCTCATCGCCCGCCGAGACTCGCGCTTCAAGAGCCACCCACCCGAAGATGCCGACGACGACCAGCCGCCAGCCTCCCCGTAGTTGCAGGTCTGTCCGTTTCGGCAGTACGCTTAACTCGCGTCGAGCGTGTGTGCCCAAAAGCCGATCCCACCGGGTCGGCTTTTTCATGCCGGCTTCTGGCCGTACCATCGAGACGCTCGGGTGAAGTGCGTCTCCTTCCCGAGTCGCGGTCACCCGCGATACGCTCGCTACCACGCAGCAGAACTGCGCAATCAGCCGGACCCACTCGGGGCCGGCTTTTTCATGCCCAGAAATGCTCGGCGCATCGCCCTCGCTCGGGCGCCGCTTCTTCGCTCTTACGCGAAGACGCCGTGTGATCCACCGAGCCCTTCAGAGGCATCCGCCGCATTGTCGGTCCTCACCGACGCCCAGAACTCCCGCGCACCTCGCGCGGGTCTGGCCGGACTCGGCCACCCCCTCAAGGAGGACAGCCATGCTCACGACGGACCACGTCATCGAGATGGCCGCGAACTCCGGCACCAACACACCCGCACTGATCGTGTGCGCCCTGTTCGTCTGGACCGTCTCCAGCGACAAGCGCACCAAGCGGGTCGTGAAGATCCTCAACGCCATCGCGCGGATCTTCAACCGCCGGAACTAAAAAGTCGCGCCTGCCGAGTCTGCAAGGAGAGCTCTGTCTCCATGTTTGTGGGCAGCTTCGCTCCGTGTCGTCGGAATCGCTTCCTTCGGTGTCGGGACGTCGCGGGTGCGCGAGACGGCCCGCGTGACTTGGGGTTCGGGTGCATAATGGTGGTGTCTTCGGACCCGGTAGTGGGGCTTGCCGGACCCAACCTCGACAGTTGTCGACAACAGTCCCTATCTCAGCTGGTCGCGCTTCTGCGCGCCTGAGGTAGGGAGTGTCATGACAGCACCAATCGGTTCCGGACCGGTCGTCGTCGGCGTCCTGCCCGGCCTCGCTCCGGGGGTCATCGAGGTTGCGTCGTCTATCGCGCGGCGCTTCGGTACGACGCTGGTGTGCGTCAGCGTGGATGCATCGCTCTTCGATGCCGGTACGCGCTCGGACGGGTCGGTGATGGTGGAACCGATCGACCCTGACACCGCTGACACGACACCGCAGGGCTTGTCGGACAGTGACAAGGCGGCAGTACGTGCTGCCGCAACGACCTACGGCGTCGACGTCACGTTCGTCCCGGGTGTCGGGGATCCGAGCCGGGCACTGTCGCAGGTGGCCGAAGACCGCGACGCGGCGATGCTGGTCGTCGGGGCCAGGACGGGAGCGGGTCGAATCGCGGAGTTCTTCACGGGGTCGGTCGCGGTACGGCTGACCCATCAGCAGCACCGTTCAGTGCTCGTAGTGCCCGTTGATCCGGTCGGGTTCGATGCCCCACTGCCGTTGGACACCCCGTGACCCGCCAGCTTGTTCTGCTCCGCCACGGACAGAGCACTGCGAACGCTGCCGGTACCTTCACCGGCTTGCGAGACGTCGCGCTGACCGAACAGGGCAGCGCCGAAGCGAATCGGGCTGGGTTGCTACTTCTGCATGCCGGCATCCGACCGGACCTCGTGCTCACGTCGACGCTCGAGCGGGCGCTCCACACGGCGGAGCTCGTCACCGACGTCCTCGGACGTGATGCGCCGATCGAGTCGACGTGGCGGTTGAACGAGCGGAACTACGGCGCCCTCACCGGCATGTCCAAGCAGAATGCGCAAGCGGCGTTGGGGGCGGAGCAGTTCTTCGCTGTTCGTCGGACCCGCACGGGACGGCCACCACGCATGTCGATCCGCGCGTGGCTGGCGCTCCGGCGGACGCCGGCGCTTCGTGGACTGCCGTGGGCGGCACTTCGTCGAACCGAAACACTCTCCGACGTCATCCGCCGGGTCCAACCCGTCCTGTCGCACAGCATCACCCCGGCACTCCGCGACGGGCAGACAGTGCTCGTCGTCGCGCACGGCAACTCACTGCAGGCACTGTGTGCCTGCATGGACGGCCTAACTGACGGTGAGCTCGCGGACCTGAACCTCCCCACGGGCGAACCCCTGATCTACCGGTTCGACGGCGACGGTGGGTTCTGTCCGCGGGGTGGGGAGTACCTGCATCCGGCAGCACGAGCAGCAGCGGCAGCGGTCGCTGCGGAAGGTGGAACATGACCTCCCGAACGGACACGCACCTGCCCGATGGGCAGCTCCCGCCCGACCCAGACATCGACGCCAACGACCCGGAACGTATCGACCGGCCAGTGCATCTGCGGTGGCGGTACCTCGGTGTCGTCGCACTCGGCGGCGCCATCGGTACCGCCGCACGCGACGGACTCAGCACCGCCTTCCCCGCTCAGCAGGAGGTGTCCTGGGCGATCTTCTGGATCAACATCGCCGGCGCGCTCCTACTGGGTGTGCTGCTGGAACACCTCGCGCATCGCGGACCTGACGAGGGTCGCCGCCGGACACTGCGCCTGCTTCTGGGAACCGGTGTCCTCGGCGGGTTCACCACCTACAGCACCCTCGCGACCAGCACCGCGGTGTTGTTCCTCGCTGGCCGCGGGTTGGCCGGCACCGGGTACGCGCTCCTGACGGTCCTCGCCGGCGCGATCGCCACCGGTAGCGGCCTCGCGATCGCGGGTTTGGTCCGACCGAACGGGGCCACATCATGAGCGCCCTGGCCTTCCTCAGCGTCGCGGTCGCTGGCGGTGTCGGCGCGGCCGCACGGTTCTTCGTGGATGGTGCGATCAACCGGGGTCGGCAGTTCCGGCTCCCGGTCGGGACGCTGACGATCAACATCACCGGCTCGTTCCTGCTGGGCTTGATCACCGGCGCCGCCGGTCACCTCGGCGCCACCCCCGTCGCGGTGCTCGGAACAGGGCTCATGGGTGGCTACACCACGTTCAGCACCGCCAGCTTCGAGACCGTCCGCCTCGCACGCACTGGCCGCACCACCGCGGCTGCCGTGAACGGGCTCGGGATGCTCGTCGTCTCCGTCGCCGCAGCCGCCGGGGGCGTCACCCTCGGCACCCTCACTTGACCATCCGACTGGGAGACGAACAGCTCATGCACTTCGACATCACGATCGAGATCCCCCGCGGCAGCGGCAACAAGTACGAGGTCGACCACGCCACCGGACGGATCCGCCTGGACCGGGCGGTGTTCACCAGCATGGTGTTCCCGCAGGACTACGGCTCGATCGACGACACTCTCGGCGATGACGGCGACCCCCTCGACGCGCTCGTGCTGCTGCCCCGGCCCACGTTCCCCGGCGTCGTCATCGACGTCCGCCCGGTCGGGATGCTCCGCATGGTCGACGAGAACGGCGGCGATGACAAGATCCTCACCGTCCCCGCCGGAGACGTCCGCTTCGACCACGTCCAGGACATCTCCGACGTCGCCGAGCCGGTCCTGGCGGAGATCGAGCACTTCTTCGCCCACTACAAGGAGATCGAGCACGGCAAGCACGTCACCACCAACGGGTGGGCGAACCGTGTCGACGCCGAAGCCATCATCCGCGCCGCACAGGAACGGTTCACCCCGCACCCCTGACCGGCACCCGCGCACCCGACACCATCCAGTGCGCGCCCTGAACCGCCGTGGGGAGGCAACTGGCGCCCAGTGATCGCCAGGAGGTCGTCCCTCCGCCTCCCCGCGGCCCACACCCGCACGACCAACCCGAAAGGCGACAACCGCCGTGAACGACTACATCAGCAACGTCCACCACACCACCCACCATCAGGGCGAGTACGTGACCCACACCAGCCGCCCCGTCACCATCAGCAGCCTGCACGGCTCCCGGATCCTCGACTCCCGCGGCTACCCGACGATCCAGGTGCGTCTCGAGCTCGAGGACGGCACCGTCGTCACCGGTGACGCCCCCGCAGGCGCATCCACTGGCGCGCATGAGGCTGTCGAGCTTCGCGACGGCGGCAGCAGCTACGGCGGCCGCGACGTGAGCCAGGCACTGCACCTCATCACGACGGACGTCGCACCGATGATCACCGGCCAGTCGTGGACCTCGATCGGGCAGGCCGACGCCGCCCTCGCTGCCCTCGACGGCACCCCGAACCACCGCCGGCTCGGCGCGAACAGTGTCGTCGCGACCTCGATCGCGATGGCACGCGCTCTCGCCGCCGCAGCGGAGCTGCCGCTCTGGCGTTGGATCGCAGACGTCACCGGCAGCACGCCCCGCCTGCCCGTCCCGCACTTCAACGTGCTCAACGGCGGAGCGCACGCAGCGAACGCGCTCGACTTCCAGGAGTTCATGATCGCCCCGGTGAACGCCGAGACCATGACCGACGCGGTTCGGATCGGATCGGACGTCTACCGCGCGCTGGCGGCACTGGTCCGGGAACGGTTCGGCAGTCTCGGTCTCGTGGACGAAGGCGGCTTCGCCCCGTCGATCGCCGCGCCCGAGGAGGCCCTCGACCTCCTCGTCGCCGCGATCAGTGCCGCCGGTTACGAGCCCGGCGTGGACACCGTCGCGATCGCACTCGACCCGGCGGCGAACGAGTTCGCGCTCGGTGACGGTAGCTACCGGGTCGTGGACCGCCGGCTCGACCGCGCAGGCATGGTCGACTACTACCGCGACCTCATCAGCCGGTATCCGATCCGGAGCATCGAAGACGGCTTCTCCGAAGATGACCACGGCGGCTGGAAGGCGATGTCGTTCGCGCTCGGCGACATGCTCCAGATCGTCGGCGATGATCTCTACGTCACCGATCCGCAGCGCATCCGCGACGGTGGGAAGGACGGGCTCTCGAACGCGGCGCTCATCAAGCCGAACCAGATCGGCACCGTCTCCCAGACCCTCGACGCGATCGGCGTCGCACGCTCGCTCGGGATGCGGAGCATGGTGTCGCACCGGTCCGGCGAGACCACCGACACGTTCATCGCGGACCTCGTCGTCGGCACCGGAACCGGACAGATCAAGTCCGGCGCACCCGCCCGCGGAGAACGCGTCGCCAAGTACAACCGGCTCACCGAGATCGCGGAGAACAATCCGGAGCTGCCCTACGGGCTGCGCTGACCCCGACCGGTCACCTCGTGGGCGACGCGCAGGAAAGCAGAACCAGCTGGCTGAGGCTCTCCCGACCAGATCGCCCGCAACGGCCGGGCAAGTGGCGGCCCAGCGAGCGGGACCCGCACCAGCGACCCGTCGTTGATGTCGGCGGCGACCGTGCGAAGGCTCATCACCGCCGGTGCAATTCCAGCCTGCGCGTTCGCCCGGATGATGCTCGTGGTCTCCAGCACCGCGGCCGGAACCGACATGCTCAAACCGGCCTCCCTGAGCCATGCGGCGAGGGTCGCGCGAGTTCCGGAACCTTCTTCCCGCAGGAGCAGAGCCGTCGCCGCCAGGACCTCCGCAGTGATCCCGGTCGACCGAGCCCAGGGATGTTCCGGCGCAACGACGACCGCGAGCTCATCGTCCGCGATCACCTGCGCGGACACACCTGCCGCCGTCACCGGGGTCTCCGTGAACCCGAGGTTCGCGCCACCCGACTGCACGAGGTCCGTCACCGCGGCGGAGTTGCCCGCGATCAGGCGCACCCGCACGTCGGGTTCGCGGCGGCGGAATTCGAGCAGCCAGCCCGGCAGCAGCAGCTCCGCGATCGTCTGTGACGCTGCGACGACGAGCGAACCCGTGGGAGTCCGCAGCGCAGCCACTCCTGCTTCGAGGTGGCGAGACGCGTCGAGGACCGGTCCGGCCAGCCCGACGACGAGCCTGCCGGTCTCGGTCAGCACCGACCCCGTGGTCGAGCGGTGCACCAACAAGTGACCGACCATGCGCTCGGCGACCCGGATCCGAGCAGACACTGCCTGTTGCGTGACGCCGAGCGCTCCAGCGGCAGCGGAGAGGGAGCCGGTCTCGGCGACGCGTGCGAGCACGTCGAGTGTGTCGAGGTCGAGGGTTCGGTCCGTGAGTCGCCGTAGTGCCACAATCATTGATTGTGCCCTGCCAAGAGGTTCCGGGTACCGCCAGAGGCAGGATTCGCGCAGGCTTGGCCCATGACAACGCTCCGCACGGACCCTGCACCCGCGAACGGTAGCCAGCTGCCCCAACGGCCGCAGACGGCGTTGTTCCGTGACCTGGAGCGGCCAGGCCTGATCGTGTCGAATCTCACACCGAACTGGTTCGCGTCGATCATGGGCACGGGGATCGTCGCTGTCGCAGCTGCGTCACTGCCGCTGCAGTTCCCCGGGCTGCGCCTCGCGGCGACGGTCGTGTGGGCGATCGCCGCGGTGCTCCTCGTCGCCCTCACGACCGCGACGGTGCTGCACTGGATCCGCTACCGGAGCACTGCAGCCGGGCACCAGCTCAACCCGGTGATCTCGCACTTCTACGGCGCACCACCGATGGCGTTCCTCACCGTCGGCGCCGGGACACTCCTGCTCGGCAAGGACTGGGTCGGCCTGCCCGCCGCCGTCACCATCGACTGGGTCCTGTGGACCATCGGCACCATCGGAGGACTGCTCACGGCAGTGCTCGTGCCGTACCTGGCGTTCACCCGCCACGAGAACAAGCCCGACTCCGCGTTCGGCGGCTGGCTGATGCCGATCGTCCCGCCGATGGTGTCCGCCTCCACCGGTGCGCTCCTGCTGCCGTACGCCCCCGCCGGGCAGGCGCGGGAGACGCTGCTGTGGTCCTGCTACGGCTTCTTCGGCCTCAGCCTCATCACGTCGCTGGTCGTGATCACGCTGATCTGGAACCGTCTCGCGCAGCACAAGGTCGGGGCCGCCGGCATGGTCCCGACTCTGTGGATCGTCCTCGGGCCGGTCGGACAGTCGATCACCGCGGTGAACCTCCTCGCATCGAACGCCCCCACCGTTGTCGATGCGAGTACCGCGCATGCCCTGCTGGTCGTGGCGCTGGTGTACGGGTTCGCGATGCTCGGCTTCGCGCTGCTGTGGACCGTCATCGCCCTCGCGATCACCATCCGCACTGCCCGCGAACACTTGCCGTTCAGCCTGACTTGGTGGTCCTTCACGTTCCCCGTCGGGACCTGCGTCACCGGCCTGAACGGGCTCGCCCTGCACTCAGGCCTGACCGTCGTTGCCGTCCTCGCCGTCATCTACTACGCCGGCCTCGTCGCCGCATGGATCACCGTTGCCCTTCGCACCTTTCACGGATCCGTCATCCGTGGCACCCTGCTGGCACCGCCACAGCCGGCATGAGTACCCCCGAGGAACTCGCTGACGTTCGATCGCTGAACGGTCTCGCGGAGACGTGGCGGACCGCGCCCGACGGCAGCCGACGGTTCGTCCCGAGCTTCGACCCACGATCCGGCGGCAGATTCAGCCGTGTCCTGGTCCTGATGCAGTCGCCTGGCCCCCAGACCATCGCCGCAGCGCACGCAGCGATCTGCAGCGAGGACAACCCGGGCCCGACCGCGGCCGCGTTCCGAGCAGCCCGTATCGAGTCCGGACTCGCACGCGGCGAGTACGTCCGCTGGAACCTTGTCCCATGGGAACTGCCCGACCGCGTGCGACTCGAGGACATCGACGAGGGGCGGCATGCCCTCGCCACACTGCTCGCGGCCCTCCCCGCTCTCACTGCGATCGTCACGTACGGGGCCGTTGCCCTCGACGGCGTCATGCGACACTTCACCCTGGACGAGCACCCCCGACTCCTTCCGGTCATCGCAGCACCACATCCGTCTCCCGCCAACGGCCGCCACCGATCGGAACAACACCTCCGTTCCGTGCAAGCACTCCGGCTCGCCGCGCGAGCGCGGCAGACGTAACAAATACGAACGATTCCGCTACAACTGTCCGTCCCGACGCTGCGCCAGGGTGCGAGGCGGCGTGTCTTGTATCGGAACCCAGTCCCAGAATCTACGTCCCGCCACTACCCCCGCCAGTCGAGTTTCGCTACGTTCTCTTCATGGGTCACCTCCTCGGGTACGCGCGCGTGTCCACCACAGACCAGGACGCGTCGCTCCAGATCGACGCGCTGGGCGCCGCTGGCTGCTACCGCGTGTTCGTCGACACCATGTCGGGGTCCCTTCAACACCGACCCGAACTCGACAAGCTCCTCGACCAGCTCCGCCCCGGCGACACCCTCGTCGTCTGGCGACTCGACCGGCTCGGTCGCTCCATCCGGCACCTCATCGATCAGCTGCACGCTCTCGCCGAGCGCGGTGTCGGGTTCCGCTCCCTGCAAGAGACCATCGACACCACCTCACCCGGCGGACGGCTCGTGTTCCATGTCTTCGCCGCGTTGGCGGAGTTCGAACGGGACCTCATCAAGGAACGCACCAACGCCGGGCTCGCCGCCGCCCGCGCCCGCGGGCGCACCGGCGGCCGACCGTCTCGCCTCTCCGCGGACCAGGTGCGCACCGCACGCCGGCTCTACGAGCAGCAGGACATGACCGTCGCGCAGATTGGCGACGTGCTCGGCGTCAGCCGCACCACCATCTACCGGGCACTCGCGAAGCACGCCGAGCCGGTCGCGGCGCGACGAACCAAGCCTTCCCCAACGATGTAGCTGGCCATGGACGCGAGCGAGCGGTGGCGCATCCTTCGACTGCACGTCGAGGACGCCATCCCGCTCACCACCCTGGCCCGCACCACGGGCGTCGCCGAGCGCACCCTGCAACGCTGGCTCGCCGGCAACCGAACAGGCGGATACACGGCTCTCGCCGACGGCACCCGCACCGATCATGGCGCCCGACGGACGGCACCGGAACTGGTGCGCCTGATTGGGGGGCTCGCACTCACCAAGCCACGACCCTCGATCGCCACGATTCGCCGTCAGATCGGCATCCACTGCAGCGGACGCGGACTGCCGTCACGGTCGTACTCCGTCATGCGGTCGATCGTGACCACCCTCGACCCCGGGATGGTGACGCTTGCGCTGGAGGGGCCGGCGTCGTACGGGGAGCTCGGGAAGACACTCGACCCCGACGACTTCAGCGATGCACAAACCATCGCCGCCGTCGAACGAATCACCCGCGGTAACTTCCGCCTCCTCGAACACCTGCTCCTTCAGATCCAACGCGTCCTGAGGATCAACGAGCTCGACGTCACCACCAACGACGTCGTCGAAGCCGCCCGCAGCACCCTCGTCATCGGCACCACCCGACCCGACGCCGATCGCAGCGAAAACGACGATACAGAGCGAGGCTGCTCACAGGGTCGCGACGGACCTGACCAGCAGCAGTTATCGGTCCCAATTGACGGAGTCATCGAACGCACGGCTCGCTGCGTCTGTGAAGGCCGAAGCGCTGCCGCTGAGCCGCTCCCGTAGTGCTCGTTCCACGAATTCTCGGCGGAAATCCGCGTGCAGGCCTTCGGACGCCCAGCCGAAGTACGGGTGCTGCTCAAACCCCGCATCGATACTGTCGACCCGCCCAAGCAGATTCGCGATTTGCTCCTCCGTCAACGAGGGGCGCAGGAGCATGTACTGATCCGTGAGCGCATCCGTATCGATCGCGATCGCCTCGTGGCCGGGCGCCCATTCCACCACCACTCCATCCTCGAAGCGGCCACCGCCGCCGTGGAGTAGCGGATTGCGGAACTCGCGCGCGAGGTCGCCCAGTTCCATCTTCAGCCGAGCAGTCTCCGCGTCGTGAGGTTTTGGAAAAGCTATGTCGAACTGCTGAGCCCACTGCCCAGTCAGTAGATCTTCGAGGGAGAAACCCTCATCCAGGACTGCAGGCGAGAATGACGAGAGAATCACGAGCAGGTGTTGCACCCAGGCGAAGTATCCCGCAACGAGCGCTGTTGCCCGATAGGACTGTTCCCGCTCCCGAAAGGTTGCGCCGAGCAGGCTCCCGAACAGCTGCTGGATGGCTTCCGAGGTTTCAAGTTTCGCCGTAGCCCGACCTGACACTTGCACCGGATTTGCGACTTTCGCGCGCTCGATCGTCTGACGGTGAAAGTCGACCATCCCGCGGTAACGCGGTAACTGATTCAGGACGACGGCTCGACCGGCTCGGATGCTGGGGCTGAGTCGGGGCGTCACAATACGGCTATACAGCGATCTGGCGGCTTTCAACAGGCGCGTTGCGATGGCTGCGGAGTCCGCTGGCTCCCCATGATCGTTTGATTGTGGGCCAAACAAGTCGAGCCGTATGCCGGACTTCGTCCAGCGGAGTCGGCAGCTTCTACCGTTGAGACTGAACGAGTACAACCAACGTGTCTTGTCAAATGCTGGCTCCGAAAATGCACCTAGGCTCCGGAACAGGAGGTCGAACATCCCCTCGTAGGCGACCGCGGCAACCGGTAGACGGTGGGTGTAAACGGGACCCGAGTCATCGGGGGCGGCATCCGCCGGCTCGAACCCCCGGAGCTCCCGCTGTAGGACGCCCACGACAGCGTCGGCGATATTCTGCGCAGTCTCATTCTCCACTCGATGAAGGTACCGCTCATCGACAGAGTGTCACGCGGGGTTCTGCGCTGCGTGACGACCGCCCTGTCGGCCAGATATTCGGGACCGTCGAGTCGCGCCGCGCCGCGCCGCGCCGGATCTTGCGTGTGGGATAGACCTCCGGTGGATGGCAAGTGAACTAGTCTGCGCCGCTGTCCGGGAACTCGGCCGGATCGATGCCGTCGAGCAGGGCATCGTATGCACGCAGATCAACCGCCATGGCGGTGCCAACGGACTGCAGCCTGCGGAACAGACGCAACGCGAAGAAGATCAGTTGAGTACCCGGTGAAGACACTTCTAGACCCGGACTCAGGAGTTCCAAGTTCGCGCTGTCGAGAACGTGATCGAAAGCGTTGTGCTCTAGGGCGAGCCCCATATCGAGATGAGCGTCGCCGTGGTGGCTGGCCAGTTGCGCTTTCGCCGCGGGCGAGTCAAATCCGTTCGTCCATCCGCTCCGGAGCCCGACGATGCCGCCAAGAATGGGTCGAGATTCAGGCGGAGGCCCATCATGCGTACCCGAGATGTCCACGATCGGTCCGGACCGGCGGACGAGGCGGCGGACGCTCGCGACCTTCTCGGCCGCGTACCTCAGGGTCCCTGCCGCGACCTCGGGCTTCACCTCGAGGACCGCGTACACGCTCTCGACGGGCACGATGCGGCTGGATCCGGCCTCGAACCATAGTGGCGAGTACTGGCGGTCGTAAATTGCAAGATCAATCTGCTCGCTCTGATCGCCGTTCGAGTCCATGGCGAAGATGGGGCCGATCTCGTACCGCCCCGGAAGGAACGAGCGGAGCATACGGCCCCAGTTCGCCTCCGACGCATCTCCAAGGGTGGTGGGGTGCTTGGTGAAGTCCAGCGGCAACTCGAGCTGAGCAGCCAGGAGGCGCTGTCGCTTGACGAACGCCTCTCTGATATCGACGCGATGTTGCTTGGCCATGCACCCCTCGTTTCAGTCCCGCATCCACCCTATGCGCGGATGTCGGTGGTCGACGCTAGCGTGAGGATCACCGAAAACTTGGAATCTGTGGAGTGCCATGACTATCACCGACTCGTTCGCGACCTTCCAGTCCGTCGTGAACGCGGACCCCGATCAGGTGGCCGAGGCCCGCCGACGGAGGCGGTTGTTCGAGCGTGCGTTCAAGTCCGAACCCGACGTCGTCGAGGTCGTACCCTCCGGCTCGTTGGCACGAGGAACTCACAAAGATCCGATCCACGATGTCGACCTCATCGTTGTTTACGACGCTTCTCAGCACGAGGCGTGGGGTGCGTCCGGTGCATCCGCCCACGATGCCCTCGATCATGCGCGCGCAGCCGTCAACCGCCTTCTCGGGGTCGGGGCAGGAACGGTCGACCAGCTGGTTCGCCTCGCCCGACCTCGAAACCACGCGGTCAAGTGCTTCTTGGACGATCCCGAAGACGTGGACGCGTTCACCGTCGATGTCATGCCAGCGCTCAGGACCGATCGGGGCTTCCTCATCCCCGAAGCGCTTAGCGAAGGATGGGTGGACGCGGATCCTGAGTACCTCATCGCGGAGGCTGCCCGAAAGCACTCAGAGTGGTCGCAGTACGCAGGCGCCGTCCGAATGCTGAAGTTCTGGGGCGCGGAGCAAGCGCCGCTGAAGGTCAAGTCGCTTGTGATGGAAGTGCTCGCACTCGAACACCTGTCCACTGACCTCAATCGACCTGCCGCGATTCGAAATTTCTTCACTGCGGCCGCGTTCCGGATCGACTCCGGGCTCGTCGTCGAAGACCCGGCACACCTTTGCGGCCCAATCCAGAGCGATCTCGACATGGACGAGCTCGGCTCTCGACTCCGGACCGCGTCGAACATCGCCATCGACGCCGGCGCAGCGCAAGTCGCAAACGATGACGCGCGTGCGAGTCGGCTGTGGCGAGAGATCTTCGGTGAAGAGTTCCCGGAGATTCTTGCGGCCGCTGGCGCAGCCGTCGTGCCGGATGGGCCACGGACCGTGAAAGACAGTCCGCAAGGGTGACGGACGAAGCAGCCCTAACCCGATGGTTCGACTGGGACCCGAGCCGGCTCCTCCGAGATGTCGACGAACTGGCTGTCATCGCGCCGGACCTGCTTCGTCGCACCCCGGAGGGTGAATTCCTCGCGAACGGTGGCTGGGTCGGCACACTGCCTCTATGGCCGTTTGATCGGCCAGCACCCCCGAACCTCGACGCACTCCTTCCGAACCCGATGAGCGTCGTCATCACCTACCCCTCGGCGTACCCAATGCTTCCGCCTCGCGTTTACCCAACGGAGCCACAACCAGCGATCCTCGAGGTCTCGGACACTGTCTGGCATGTCTCGCCGGGAGGGTCGCTGTGCCTCTTTCAGTCCGACGGAATGTGGGACCCCTCGGCCAGCATCGGAGACATCGTCCTCAAAAGCGCTGGCTGGCGCATCGAATACGAGCTGATGCATCGAGGCGCGATTGCTCGGATGACCGAACGGGGAATCGTCACAGACACGCACCTTGACTACCTCGTCGTCGAGCAGGCGAAGCAGGCGGCCGAGGAATGACGAACTCTCCGTTCGTAATGGTGCCGCGCGATGCCCTCCGTCTGATCAATGCCTCGTCGCGTCGTCTCGGCAACCTCCGATTCAAGCTCTCCGAGACAGACGGTCGCTTTGTCGTAGACGCTGTCGAGACGAGCGAGAACACATTCGTCGACGTGCGCCCCGATCGGTTGTTCGCATCGCTAACGTGGGGTGATCTGACTCGGTGGGGGCAATGGGCACGATCGGACAGCCCGGATCTCGCGGCAACCTACCTGCTGCTCACACGGCGACCGAACGGAGCCCTTCCCTTCGAAGCCCTCCATCAAATGGTCCCCGGGACCGACGACCCCGGCGCCATCTCAGGACTGCTCATCGTGAGCCACGAAGACGTTCCTCCGGAACTCAGGGCTGCGGGCATGCCAGAATTCTCGGGGTGGCTGGTCGAACGAGACGGTGTCGTCCCGTTCCCGGTTCATGCCGAGCCGGAGGACTTTGGCGCCTCCCAACTCACTGGTGACTGGCCGCTCCGTCAACTGGCGAAAGAGTCGATAACCATTGTCGGCACCGGCTCGATCGGCAGCGCGGCGGCTGACGCGCTCTCACGAATTGGCGTGGGGGAACTTCACCTCGTGGATCCCGATCGGCTTCTGTGGCACAACGTGATCCGCCACCGCCTTGGACCTGAATCCGTAGGTCGGTACAAAGTCGACGCCTTGGCCGCGTCCATAGCCGAGCGCGACGCGGACACGAATCCGGCTACTCGGACAACGCTCATCCCACACCGACTGGATGTCGTCGAGCACGCCGAGCTCTTTCGTCCGATCATCCAGGCTTCGACAGTCGTGCTCTGTTGCGCAGATGGAATTGCCCCGCGACGCGTGGTCAATCATCTGGCCCGTCTCGCTCGGACGTCTGCGATCTTCGCGTGTGTACTCAATGGCGGGAGTATCGGCGAGATCTTCCGATCGCGCCCGGGCCGCGGCCGAGGATGTCTGCTCTGTCACCGCGCCTACCTGGAAGCCAACGGGTGGATCGACCCGGAAGCCGATCAGGAACTCGGGTACGGCACTGGAAGTTCGCACAAGCCAATGACTGCGATCCCGAGCGACTTGCAGTTGGTGGGGCAACTCGCGGCACAGGCGACTATCGCAACGCTCCTCGAGTCGCGACAAGGAATGCCGGGCTCGCGCCTTCCGAGTGATCACGCCGTGATCGGGCTCCGGCCGGTGATGGCGCTTGCGGGCCCGTTTGGCGTCTCGGCGCCGGGGGAGCTCCGCTGGTCGGAAGTGCCACCCCATCGAGCCGCGTGCGCGACATGTTCTCTGACTTAGCCGCGCCGGCTCCCGGGCTCGTCAGGTTGAGTGCGGCAGCACGCCGTGCCATTGAAACCGAGGCGGTCCGGGCCGACGCCAATCTTGAGACGGGTGGAGTACTCCTCGGACATGACCTTGGGGCCGAGATCTTGGTGAGCGTCGCGGGTGGGCCTGGACCTGGGGCAGTGCACCAGGCGCGCAGGTTTGATCGAGACACGCTCTATGCCTCCAAACTGGCGGACGAGGCGTGGTACCGAGATCGTTCTCAATGGATCGGTGAGTGGCACACCCACCGCACCAGTTCGTTGATGCCGAGCCAAGTGGATCTGTCGACCTACCGAGCTCACCTGCGCCAGGGCAACATCGGCCCCAGCGCGTTCTTGTCGCTTCTTGTTCGGTCGCGAGGGCAGAACTGCTCGATGGTCGGCTGGGCTGTGACGCAATCATCGTTGGAACGGATCACGATCCTGTCGTAGTCCGGAATTGTCGTGCCTGCCAGAGGTGCCGCTCTACGTCAGTTCAGGTCGCATACTGCCCTGCGTCCACGCTGAGGACGTAGCCGGGCGCCCTCTGGACTAACGCATTGACGTGCGTTGACCCCCTATAAAAGCTCGCGGCGAACCCCTGCCCGTGCGGCAACGCCGGGTCGTCAGGAGGCCCGGCGTGTACCTGCGTGCCGAGCGCCGTCCGGCGCTACCTCGGACGGTTGTCCGGACCGCTGCTCGACCGGATCGACATCCGGGTCGCGGTCCCGAGGGTGACGACCGGCATGCTCCGGGCCGCGGACGGCCAGACCCCGAGCACCGCGTCGGCGCGACGTACCGTCCTCGATGCGCGGCGACGGATGCGGACGCGGTTGCAGGGGACGGGATGGACCCGGAACGCCGAGGTCACCGGGTCCTGGTTGCGGGACGAGGGGCGCGCCGCCACCGGGGCGACGGACCTGCTCGACCGGGGACTCGACCTGGGGACGCTCACCATGCGGGGGTGGGACCGGGTGATGCGTCTGGCGTGGACGATGGCCGACCTCGGCGGGGACGACCGTCCGGAGCGGCGGCACGTCGAACGGGCGCTCGCCCTGCGGACCGCGCTGTGAACGGCAGCGCGGTGGTCCGGGGAAGAGGCGGCGACGGGGTGCTCAGGCGGCTGCGAGCGGACGTCGCCGGTCGGAGCAGCGCGTCCGCGGACGTCGAGGTCCTGGCCCGGGTCGCGTGGTCGACCGTCGTCGAGCCCGGTGACGCCGACGCGGGGGAGCTCGTCGGGCGTCTCGGGGCGAGCCGGGCGATCCGTGCTGCCCTCGCCGCACTCGACGCCGGGCCGATCGAGTTGGCCGAGATGCTGGTCGGTGCGGGTGCGGGTGCGGGTGCGGGTGTGGGTGCGGGTGTGGGTGTGGGTGCGGGTGCGGCGTCGGGTCCGGTCGTCCGGGCACTCGACGAGGACGACATCCGTGACCGGCTCGTCGAGACGACCGCCACCGCGCTCGTGCCGGCTCTGCAGCGGTGGCGACCGCGGCTGCTGCGGCTCGACGTCGACGCGGTGCTCTCGGCAGCCTCAGCGGTCGGCTGCGCGCTGCTCGTCCCCGGAGACCCGGACTGGCCGGTGGGCGTCGACGACCTCGGTCCACATGCTCCGCTCGTGCTCTGGCGGCGGGGCGGCTCCTGCGCAGCACGGCGGCCGTCCGTGGCGGTCGTCGGCTCCCGGGCGAACACGATCCTCGGTGCCGAGGCGGCAGCGGAGATCACCTCCGCCTCAGCCGACGCCGGCTGCGTCGTGGTGTCCGGCGGCGCTCACGGCATCGACGCCGTCGCTCACCGGGTGGCCATGGCCGCCCGGACGCCGACGGTCGCGGTGCTCGCCGGTGGTGTCGACCAGCTCTACCCGGCCGCGAACACCGCGATGCTGCGATCCGTCGCGGACCAGGGTGCGCTCATCGCCGAGTGCCCACCGGGGACGCGGCCGTCCCGCTGGCGGTTCCTGGCGCGCAACCGGTTGATCGCGGCGATGAGCACGACGACCGTCATCGTCGAGGCGGGTGCCCGCTCCGGAGCGCTCAACACCGCGAACCACGCCGGCCACCTCGGCCGCCCGGTGTTCGCCGTGCCCGGGCCCTACTCGTCATCGGCGTCGGTCGGGTGCCACCGGTTGATCGCGGACCGGCGGGCGGAGATCGTCGTGCAGCCGCACGACCCACCGGACACCGCTGTGCGGCTCTGGTCCGGAGAACCGATCGTCGCGGGCGCCGAGGTGCCGATCGCCGGTGCCCGGACGGACCCCGACGTGCTCCGTGTGGTCGACGCGCTCGACCGCCGGCGCGCGGTGCCGATGGACGAGATCGCCCGGCGGTCGGGGCTGTCCCTCGTCGACACCGCGGACGCCCTGGCACTCGCCGAACTGCAGGGACTGGTCCGGCGGCACCCAGCTGGATGGGTGAACCCGTGACCGCGGTCACCGACGTGGGCACAGGCCACCGGGATCGCCACGAGCGTGTGGCGCCGGCGCTCGGGATCCGATGGCGGGCGCGTCGTCGGGGGAGCGGGTCCGACCCGCCTACCCTGACGTCATGCCGGACACCGATCACGACCAGGAGCGCGACGGCGCGACGCTCGGGGTCGTCGTCGGGGTGTTCCTCGACCACTGCCGACACGGACGGGGCCTCAGCGAGCAGACCGTCCGTGCGTACCGAGCCGACCTCGAGGACCTCGTGTCGTTCGCCGCCGACCGGCTGATCCGCACCGCGCCCGGGCTCACGCTCGAGGTGCTGCGTGACTGGCTGTGGGCAGCGACCGAACGCGGGCTCGCACGATCGACCATCGCTCGCCGGAGCGCCTCGGTCCGGGCCTTCACCCGGTGGGCGAGCGAGACCGGCGTCCTGACCGTGGACCCGGGGGTGCGGCTCCGGGCGCCGAAGGGAGCGGCGCACCTGCCGCGGGTCGTGGCGCAGGACCAGGTCCGCAGCATGCTCGACGGGCTCGCCGTGCGGGCCGCGACCGACGACCCGGGAGCGCTCCGCGATCGAGCCCTGGTCGAGCTGCTCTACGCCGCCGGGATCCGCGTGAGCGAACTCGTCGGGCTCGACCTCGGCGACGTCGATCGAACGCGCCTGACGGTCCGGGTGCTCGGCAAGGGCGGCAAGGAGCGGGTGGTGCCCTTCGGCGTTCCGGCGCACGACGCCCTCGACGCGTGGCTCGAGCGCGGCCGACCCGTGGTGGCCGCAGCCGCAGCCGCAGCCGCAGCCGGACCCGTACCCGTACCGGCAGCCACCGCCCGACCCGCAGCCGCATCGAGCGCTGCGTCGTCCGGCACCGCCCTGTTCCTCGGGGACCGCGGCGGCCGGCTCGGGACCCGGAGCGCCTACCGCGTCGTCGCGCGCCTGCTCGAGGCCCTGCCCGGCGAGGGTCCGAGCGGCCCGCACACCTTCCGGCACACCGCCGCCACACACCTGCTCGACGGGGGAGCGGACCTCCGCGCGGTGCAGGAGCTCCTCGGGCACGCCAGCCTGGGGACCACGCAGATCTACACGCACGTCTCGTCAGCGCGTCTCCGCGAGGTGTACCGCACCGCTCACCCGCGCGCCTGACCGTCCGGCAGCAGCACCGGCCAGGCCGGCCGCGGCAACAGCGGCAACGGGTCCACGTACGTGCCGTCGACCCGGGCCCCGAGGTGCAGGCACGGCGACGCCGCCGGGCAGTGTCCGATGCCGACCGTCCCGACGTGGTCGCCCCGGCGGACCCGGGCGCCCGCCGACAGCGACGGCACGACCGGGTCGAGCGTGCTCACCAGCCCCTCGCCGTGGTCGATCGTGACGACGGACCGCCCTCCGACCTGCCCGGCGAACGCGACCGTCCCGTCTGCCGGCGCTCGCACCGGACTGCCGGGCGATGCGGGCACGTCGAGGCCGCGGTGTCCTGCTCCGAAGTCGGTGGCGGGTGCGTCCCAGGGACGGAGGACCACCCTCGTCGTCGTCGGCCAGGACCATCGTGCCGTCGGACGGGCCGCACGCTGCGCCGCGGTCGTCGCGACGTCCGCCGCCAGGACCTCCGCTGACGCCGGGTCCGTCGGCACGGGATCCGTCGGCACCGGCTCCGTCGGCACCGGGTCCGGCGACGCGGCGACCGTCGGTGCGACGACCGTCGATGCGACTCCCGGCCAGGTTGCGCCGGAGCGGGTGACCGATGCCGATGACACGACCAGCGCCACCACCAGGAGCACCTGGAGCACCAGGACCACCCCGAGCGACCCGAGCGCACTCGGCCGCACGCCCCACCGCCACACGTCCTCGTCACGTCCCCGACCTCGTCGCATCGCCGACCTCCTGGGTCCACGGTGCTGTGTCCGGCGCGGCGACGAGGCGGAGCGATGCCGGTCTGTGGAGGGTGCCCCGGGCCTCCCGTCCGGTGCAGGACAGGACCGGCTGGACCACACCTGATGTGCTGAGCAGCTGAGGAAGGGGTACTGTCGGGGCCGCTCCGGACACCGCAACGCCGCTCGGACGGCGATCCAGCCGACCGCCGGGGCACCGTGCACCACCCGGCACGGCGGCGGGAATCCAGGAGCATCGTGTCGAACACGACCACCGGACACGGCGACGACCGTGCGTTCAAGGGGAAGGTCACACTGTTCGCCATCGCGGCGGCGGTCGGTGGCTTCCTCTTCGGCTTCGACTCATCCGTGATCAACGGTGCGGTCGACGCGATCAAGGGTGAGTTCGACCTCTCCGACGCCGCCAGCGGCTTCGCGGTCGCCTCGGCCCTGATCGGCTGTGCCTTCGGCGCCTACTTCGCCGGTCGCCTCGCCGACCGGTTCGGGCGCACGAAGATCATGTTCTGGGCCGCCGTCCTCTTCTTCGTCTCGTCGATCGGCAGCGGCTTCGCGTTCGCCACGTGGGACTTCGTGCTGTGGCGTCTCGTCGGTGGTCTCGGCATCGGTACCGCCTCGGTCATCGCACCGGCGTACATCTCCGAGGTCTCCCCGAAGGCCATCCGCGGGCGCCTCGCGTCGTTCCAGCAGCTCGCGATCACGCTCGGTATCTTCGCCGCCCTGCTCTCCGACCAGTTCTTCGCGGTGACGGCGGGCAGCGCGTCGGCCGAGGTCTTCGGCCTGCCGGCATGGCGCTGGATGTTCCTGGTGGGCGTCGTGCCGTCGATCGTCTACGGCGTGCTCGCGATCACGCTGCCCGAGTCGCCGCGCTACCTGCTGACGAAGGGCCGGAGCGACGACGCCCGCGAGGTCATGGGCAAGATCGTCCCCAGGGACACCGTGAACACGAGCCTGGAGGAGATCCAGGACGGCATCGAGAAGGAAGCCAAGGAGAAGAAGGGCTCGATCCGCGGCAACCGCTTCGGGCTCCAGCCGATCGTCTGGGTCGGCATCATCCTCGCCGTGCTGCAGCAGTTCGTCGGCATCAACGTGATCTTCTACTACTCGACGACGCTCTGGCAGGCCGTCGGGTTCAAGGAGGAGCAGTCGTTCCTCATCTCGACGATCACCTCGGTGGTCAACGTCGCGGTGACCTTCATCGCGATCTTCCTGGTCGACAAGGTCGGTCGGAAGCCGCTGCTGATCGCCGGTTCCGCGGGCATGTTCATCTCGCTGACGATGGTCGCGATCGCGTTCTCGCAGGCGTCGATCGTCAACGGTGAACCGAAGCTCCCCGGCGCCTGGGGTGTCATCGCGCTGGTCTTCGCGAACCTGTTCGTGGTGTCCTTCGGCGCGACGTGGGGTCCGCTCATGTGGGTGCTGCTCGGCGAGATGTTCCCGAACCGCATCCGCGCCACCGCACTCGGCGTCGGTTCGGCCGCCAACTGGATCGCGAACTTCATCGTCACGATCTCGTTCCCGGTGCTGTCCGGCTTCAACTTGACGGTCACCTACGGCATCTACGCGCTGTTCGCGTTGCTCTCGCTCTTCTTCGTCATCGCGAAGATCCCGGAGACCAAGGGCCGCTCGCTCGAGGAGATGGGCATCTCCGCCGAAGGCGACAGGGTCGACGCCAAGGCGTAGACGCCACCACGGACGGGAGGCACGGTGCGGGTCCGACCCGCACCGTGCCTCCCGTCTGTTAGCATTTCTCCAGCAGCGCGCCGAGCGCGCTGACTTCGCGTGTCCACGCAACACACACGGTCATCGGTCCCGCTCTCACGAGTGGGCGGTCGTGCGTCAGGACACCAGGGACCACGTCCTCCGGCCGTGGTCGACACAACCGCACCAGGTGCACGGTCATGCCGTGCGCCGAGAAGACAGAAGGAGGACGGCACATGGCCGTCGTCACCATCCGCCAGCTGCTCGACAGCGGCGTCCACTTCGGACACCAGACCCGTCGGTGGAACCCGAAGGTGAAGCGCTTCATCCTCGCCGAGCGCTCGGGCATCCACATCATCGACCTGCAGCAGTCGCTGGCCTTCATCGACCGCGCGTACGACTTCGTCAAGGAGACGGTCTCGCACGGTGGCACGATCCTCTTCGTGGGCACCAAGAAGCAGGCGCAGGGCTCCATCGCCGAGCAGGCGACCCGCGTCGGCCAGCCGTACGTCAACCAGCGTTGGCTCGGCGGTCTGCTCACGAACTTCCAGACGGTCTCCAAGCGCCTCGCGCGCATGAAGGAGCTCGAGGAGATCGACTTCGACGACACGACGAAGGGCTTCACCAAGAAGGAGCTCCTCATCAAGAAGCGCGAGCTCGACAAGCTCCACAAGACCCTCGGTGGTATCCGCAACCTCACGCGGACCCCGAGCGCGCTCTGGATCGTCGACACCAAGAAGGAGCACCTCGCCGTCGACGAGGCGCAGAAGCTCGGGATCCCGATCATCGGCATCCTCGACACCAACTGCGACCCGGACGAGATCACGTACCCGATCCCGGGCAACGACGACGCGATCCGCTCCGTCGGTCTCCTCACCCGCATCGTCGCCGACGCGGCTGCCGAGGGTCTGAAGGCCCGTCACAACGGTGGCGACGACGACGCAGCTGCTGAGCCGCTCGCCGAGTGGGAGCAGGAGCTCCTCGGTGGCGACAGCGCAACGCCGGCCGCCGACGCCGCTCCGGAGGGCGCGACCGTCCAGGAGAACGACGCTGACGCGCAGGTCGCCGCGAAGGAGATCGGCGAGCCGATCGCCGACGCCGACAAGAACGCCGAGCCGACCGCCGAGGCCGAGAAGGCCGCGGAGACGACTCCCGCCGAGTGATCACCAGGGGCGCCGGACCGACACCGGTCCGGCGCCCCTGCCTCGCTCCCCACTCTCCACACACGCACAGTCCAGAAAGGACGCCTGTCAATGGCAAACTTCACCGCACAGGACGTGAAGAAGCTCCGCGAGGACCTCGGGGCCGGCATGATGGACGCGAAGAACGCGCTCGTCGAGGCTGACGGCGACTACGACAAGGCCGTCGAACTGCTCCGCATCAAGGGCGCGAAGGCCGTCGCCAAGCGCGACGACCGTGCGACCTCCGAGGGTGTCGTCGTCGCCTCCGCCGACAACGGTGCCGCGACCGTCGTCGAGCTCGCGAGCGAGACCGACTTCGTCGCCAAGAACGAGAAGTTCACGACCCTCGCCGACAAGGTGCTCGGTGCGGTCGCCGCTGCCGGAGCCACCGACGTCGCCTCCGCGAACGCCGCGCCGGTCGACGGCAAGACGGTGCTCGAGCTCGTCAACGAGAACGCTGCTGCGCTCGGCGAGAAGCTCGAGGTCCGCACGGTCCGCCGTCTCGAGGGCTCGGCCTTCGAGATCTACCTGCACAAGACGAGCCAGGACCTGCCGCCGCAGATCGCCGTCGTCGTCGCCTACGAGGGTGACAACGCCGCCGAGGCCCGTTCGATCGCACAGCACGTCGCGTTCGCGAACCCGTCGTACCTCACGCGCGACGAGGTCCCGACCGAGGCCATCGAGAAGGAGCGTGCGACCGTCGAGGCGATCACGCGCGAAGAGGGCAAGCCCGAGGCCGCCCTCCCGAAGATCGTCGAGGGTCGCGTGAACGCCTTCATCAAGGGCATCTCACTCCTCGACCAGGACTACGCGAAGGACAACAAGATCTCCGTCGCGAAGGCCGCCGAGAACGCCGGCATCACGATCCAGGGCTTCGCCCGCGTCAAGGTCGGCGCGTAACGAACCCGTGACGGGGCCAGGAACCAACCGGTTCCTGGCCCCGTTGTCGTGTGCCCCCGCGCACCGAGTACATTTCCACGAGACCACGACGAAGGGTGCCCCGACATGACCGACGAGAAGACCGGCCGCCGACGAGTCCTGCTGAAGCTCTCGGGAGAGGCGTTCGGCGCCGGTTCCCTGGGAGTCAACCCGGACGTCATCAGCACCATCGCCAAGCAGATCGCCGTCGCGGCCCAGGAGGTCGAGGTCGCGATCGTCGTCGGCGGTGGCAACTTCTTCCGCGGCGCCGAGCTCTCGCAGCGCGGCATGGACCGCGGACGCGCCGACTACATGGGCATGCTCGGCACCGTGATGAACGCGCTCGCCCTGCAGGACTTCCTCGAGCAGGCCGGCGCGGCCACCCGCGTGCAGTCCGCCATCAGCATGACCCAGGTCGCAGAGCCCTACATCCCGCGTCGCGCCGAGCGTCACCTGGAGAAGGGCCGCGTCGTCATCTTCGGCGCCGGCGCCGGCCTGCCGTACTTCTCGACCGACACCGTCGCGGCGCAGCGTGCACTCGAGATCGGTGCCGACGAGGTCCTGGTCGCCAAGAACGGCGTCGACGGGGTGTACTCCGCAGACCCGAAGAAGGACCCGACCGCCGAGAAGCTGCACCACGTGACCTACCAGGACGCGCTGCTCAAGGGCCTGAAGGTCGTCGACGCGACCGCGTTCTCGCTCTGCATGGACAACGGCATGCCGATGCACGTCTTCGGCATGGAGGGCGAGGGCAACGTCCGTGCCGCGATCCAGGGCGAGCGCATCGGCACCGTCGTCAGCAACTGACCGGCGCACCGTCGCCGACTGACTAGACTCGACCCGTACCGAAGGAGAACCACCGTGATCAGTGACGTCATGACCGATGCGACCGAGAAGATGGCGAAGGCCGTCGACGTGGCGAAGGACGACTTCGGCACCGTGCGCACCGGCCGCATCAACGCCGCCCTCTTCCAGAAGATCCCGGTCGAGTACTACGGTTCGCCGACCCCGCTCGCGCAGCTCGCGTCCCTCCAGACGCCGGAAGCCCGCACCCTGATCGTGACGCCGTACGACAAGACGGCGCTCAAGGAGATCGAGCGGGCCATCGCGACCTTCCCGAACCTCGGTGCCAGCCCGACCAACGACGGTGAGATCGTCCGTGTGACGATCCCGGAGCTCTCGGCCGAGCGCCGCAAGGAGTTCGTGAAGATCGTCAAGAGCAAGGGCGAAGACCACAAGGTCGTGCTCCGCAACATCCGTCGCAAGGCGAAGGACGACCTCGACGCGCTGAAGGGCGAGGTGTCGGACGACGACATCGCCCGCAGCGACAAGGAGCTCGACGCGCTCACCAAGAAGCACGTCGACCAGATCGACGACGCGCTGAAGAAGAAGGAAGCCGAACTCCTCGAGGTCTGATGCGCCGTCCCGACCAGGGCGACGACCGCCCCACATCTGATGACCGCCGCATGTCGGGGTTCCGACAGGACTTCGATGCGCGGGCGAGGGCGGCCCGGAACGACTTCGAGGCGCAGATCCGTCAACGCCGCGCGGAGTTCGGTGCCCGGAACGAGGCACTGACCGCACGGACGGGTCGCAACCTGCCGGCAGCCATCGCGATCGCCCTGGCCTTCGCGGTGGTCATGCTCGGCTCGCTGCTCTTCTACACGCCGTCGTTCATGGTGGTGGCCGCGTTCCTGCTCGGACTCGGCGTGTACGAGCTCGCGAGCGCCATGCGGTTCGCAGGTCGGGACGTCCCCCGGATCCCGAGCGTGGCGGTCGCGGTGGCCACGGTGCCCGCGGCGTTCCTCGGCGGGCAGGTCTGGGCCCTCTTCACGCTGCTCGGCGGTGTGGTGTTCATCTCGCTCTGGCGGCTCGTCGAGGTCGCGGTGTCCCGGACGAAGCCGCCGGCGTCCAGCGTCGCGCGAGACCTGACGAACGGGCTGTTCGTCCAGGCCTACGTCACCCTGCTCGGCGCCTGTGTCGTGCTGCTGTCCGCGCAGGACCGCGGGCAGCTCTGGGTCGTCGGGTTCATCCTCGTGGTGGTCGCGGTCGACACCGGGGCGTACGCCACCGGCATCAACCTCGGCAAGCACCCGATGGCACCCCGGATCAGTCCGAAGAAGACCTGGGAGGGCTTCGGCGGCTCGGTCGGCGCGAGCATCATCGTCGGCATCCTCGTCACGTGGCTGATGCTCGGCCTGCCCTGGTGGACCGGCATCATCCTCGGAGTGCTCATCTCCGGCTCGGCCACGCTGGGCGACCTCACCGAGTCGATGATCAAACGCGACCTGGGCATCAAGGACATCTCCTCGTTCCTGCCCGGACACGGGGGACTGCTCGACCGGATCGACAGCATCCTGCCGTCGGCGGCGATCGCCTACCTGATGTACCTCGTCATCAACCACTGACACCCCTCCGCGCCGGTCCGAGCGGCTGGTCCCCGCGCGTCCAGGTCCTGCACTGGTCGAGGACTGGCACAATGGCGCCGTGCCATCGACGTTCCCGACTGCCCCCCGCTCGGTCCTCGGCTACGACACCGACGAGGTCGAGCGCTTCCTCGAGGACGCTCGTCGCGCGTACACCGCGAACGACAGTGCTCCGGGGATCGAGGCCGCGAAGATCCGCGCGACCGCTTTCTCGATGAAGAAGGGCGGGTACTCCACGCAGCACGTGGACGCCGCACTCGAGCGGCTCGAGGACGCCTTCGCCGCGCGGGAGCGCGAACGCGAGATCGCCGAGGTGGGCCAGAAGGCCTGGTACGCGGAGGCGCGGGGCAAGGCCTCGGACGTCGTCGAACGTCTCGGGCGCCCGGACCGACAGCGGTTCGACCGGGTCAGCTTCCTGACGACGGGGTACCACCCGAAGGACGTCGACGCGTTCTCCCGCCGTCTGCACGGCTACTTCAAGGACGGCAAGCCCCTCAGCCTCACCGAGGTGCGCGCCGTGGTGTTCCGCCCGAAGCACGGCGGCTACCGGGAAGCCCAGGTCGACGCGCTCCTGGACGCCGTCATCGAGGTCATGCTCGCCGTCCGCTGAGGACCCGGCCAGCGCCTCCCGACCGACCGGATCGACTCACCTGCGCCAGGTGCTTCGCTTTCCGTGATCGTTCCGTTATCCTGGTCAGACTCATGGGCAGGCACACGGCAGACAACCGATCCGACCGCGCAACCCGCGAACTGCACGATCACGCGATCGTCAGTGAGCGACGAGCGGCACAGAACCGAACCCGCACGGCGGCGACCCCGGTCGTCCGCTCGACGGCAGCGCCGGCCGCTCCCGTCGTCGCCCCGGTCTCGGTGGCCGCGAACCGCGTCTCGGACGCCGACGCAGTCCACGCGGCGGTCACGCCGGCGTCGACGCGCGTCGTCCGCCGGGCACGGCCCCGCGCCGTCAGCCCGCTCAAGCCCACGGCGCCTCGCTCCTTCACCGGGTTCGTGCGGCAGCGCTCGACGATCCCGGCGCTCTCGTTCTTCGCGGTGTCGGCCTTCGTCGGGGGTTCGCTCTTCAACCCCATGCAGACGGACGCCGCGTCGGCGGCACCCGTGCTCGCACCGGCGCCCATCTCGGTGCCGCAGCAGTTCTCCGCACACGGCACCTACGGGGACTTCGACGCCGCCCGTGACGGCTTCGACGTCACCAAGCCCGCGCCGAAGCCCACCCCGACGCCGACCGCCACGGCGACTCCGGACGCCGAGGCCACCGACGCCGCGACGACCGACGCCGCAGCGGCATCCACCGCGGCCGCGACGCCCGTCGCGAGCACTCCGGTCGCCCCGGTCGCCACGCCCGACCCCGGCAGCGCACAGGCCATCGGCCAGCAGATGGTCGCCGCCCGTGGTTGGGGCAACGACCAGTTCAGCTGCCTCGTCTCCCTGTGGAACAAGGAGTCCGGCTGGCGGGTGAACGCGTACAACCCGAGCGGTGCGTACGGCATCCCGCAGTCACTGCCGGGCAGCAAGATGGCCTCCGTCGGTGCCGACTGGCAGACCAACCCGGCCACGCAGATCACCTGGGGCCTGAACTACATCACCGGCGTCTACGGCACGCCGTGCGGTGCCTGGGCGCACAGCGTCTCGTACAACTGGTATTGATCGGCGGTCAGGGTGCCGCGGAGCAACCGGCCGCGGAACCCGCGCGGTCGCGGTCATGACGTCGAGCCGGAGGACTCCGGATTCGATCGCATGCTCAACGGCTGGCGCCGGACCGAGCACCGGCGTGGCCGCGAGTGGTCGGTCCAACCGATCTCCGCTGCGTCCGCACAGAAGGAGTACCTCTGCCCGGGCTGCGGGCTGACGATCGACCCGGGCACCGCGCACGTCGTCGTGTGGCGCGCCGACGGTGTCCTCGGTGATGCGGCCGACCTGGCCGCACGACGCCACTGGCACCACCACTGCTGGAGCATCGCATGAGCCCGCAGTCCGACCCGGGCGCTGAGATCCGGTCGGGGACGGTCCTGCCGGCACGCCGAACGGACATCGAGCTCGTCACCGACGACCACCTGACGCTCGTCGGGGAGCTTGCCGAGCCGCTCGACCGTCCGGCGCGGGGGACCGTCGTCGCGCTGCACCCGCTCCCGACGGCGCAGGGGTTCATGGACTCCCACGTCCTGAAGAAGGCCGCGGCGCGCCTGCCGGAGCTCGCGGACATCGCCGTCCTGCGCTTCAACTTCCGTTCGGTGACGTCGCCTCGAGGCACGTCCGAGGGGACGTTCGGCGACGGTGTGTCCGAGGGGTTCGACCTCCGGGCAGCGGTCCGGGACGTCGTCGAGCGGGGTCTGCCGACCCCGTGGTTGGTGGGCTGGTCCTTCGGCACGGAGGTCGTGCTCAAGCACGCCCTCGAACACGTCGAGGCGGGGCACGTCGCCGGCGTCGTGCTCCTGTCACCGCCGCTGCACCGGACGTCGGACGACGAACTCGCGCGGTGGGCGTCCGTCGACGTGCCCGTGGTCGCTCTGGTCCCCGAGCACGACGACTTCCTGCAGCCGGCCGAGGCAGCGCGACGGTTCGCCGTGGCCCCGACGGTGCGGGTGGTACCGGTCGCCGGCGCCAAGCACCTCTGGGTCGGGGAGAAGTACGTCCGGATCGTGCTCGACGCGATCGCCGACCTGGTCGTCCCCGGCAGCGCCCCGCTGCCCACGCACTGGGACGACACCGCGGACCGCCCCGCCGGCGACCAGCGACCGTAGTTCGGCACCAGCCCACGGCCCACGGCCTACGGCCACGGCCCACGGCCTACGGCCACGGCCTACGGCCACGGCCTACGGCCTACGGCCACCGGCACCCGCCGTCAGCGGACGGTGGCGTCCGGCTCGTCGGCATCCGCCCGGTCGGTCCCGACGCTCGGCTGCTCGTCGATGACCCCGGCCGCGTGGCTCAGCACACCGCGGAGGTTCTCCAGGTACCCGGCGACGGCTTCGCGCTCGGTGCGGATCGCCCCGAGTCGGTCCTCGGCCTCGGCGAGGAGGACCGCCGTGCGCTCCTCGGCGTCCGCGACGAGGCGGTGCGCCCGCTCCTGAGCCTCGCGGACCAGGTCGGCGGCGCGCTCCTGCGCGGACTCCTCCTGCTCACGGGCGACGTCGGCGGCGTCGCGCTCCAGACGGTCGGCGGTCTCACGGGCCGTCGCGGCCCGACGGGTCGCCTCGGCGAGCTGGAGGTTCGCCTCGTCGAGGTACTTCTGGGTCTCGGTGACCGTGGCGCGGTGACGGTCGAGGTACTCCTGCTCGGCGTCGTCGCGTCGTGCGGCGAGTTCGGTCTCGAGGGCCGCACGGGCGTCGTCGCGTTCGCGGGCGATCTCGGCGCGGACCTCGTCACGCTCCTGCGTGAGACCGGCGCGTGCGGTGTCGATCTCCTGCCGCAGCGCGGTGCGCTCGGCCAGCAGGTCGTCGAGCTCGGCGGCACGGCGGTCCGCGATCTCGGTGTCGACCTCGGCGTGCTCGCGCTCGCGGCGGGCGGCGAGCTCGTCGACGTGCTCGCGGGCGGCCCGCTCGGCCTCGGCAGCGGCGGCGTCGCGCTCCCGCTCGATGCGCGCGAGGTGCTCGGCGGTCTCGCGCGCGACACGGTCCTCGGTCTCCTGCACACGCCGGGCGTTCTCAGCTGCCGTCTGCTCGATGTCGACGCGGAGCTGGGCACGGGCGGCCTGGATCTCCTGCTCGAGGGCGGTGTGCGCGCTGCTGCGTTCCCGGTCCCACTCGGCACGGGCGGCGGCGAGTTCCTCGGCGAGGGCACTGCGGCGGTCCTCGACCTCGGCGGTCAGGTCGGCCTGGCGACGGTCGACCTCGGTCGCCAGCTCGGCGCGAACGGTCTCGACCTCGAGGTCGAGTGCGCGACGGGCTTCGCCGTGCTCACGCTCCCACGCCGTGCGGGCCTCGGTCAGCGCGCGGTCGAGCTCCTCGCGGCGCGTGGTCTCCTCGCGGTCGAGGTCCTCGAGACGCCGGACCTGATCGGCTTCGAAGACGCTCCGACGGTGTTCGGTCTCGCGGTCGAGGTCGGCGGCGGCCCGACGGGTCTCGGCGGACTCGCGCTGGGCGAGCTCCCGCAGTTCGGCGACCTCGTGCTGGACCTGGGCCCGGAGGGCGTTGGTCTCACGGATGGCGACCGAGCGGACCTCGGCCGCCTCGGTGACGGCGGCACCGCGGACGGCGGCGGCTTCGTTGCGGGCGTCCTGCACGAGGATGCCGGCCTCAGAGCGGGCACGCTCGACGGTGTCGGCGGACTCGGCTCGGGCACGGGAGAGCTCGTTCGCAGCACGGGTACGGGCGTCCTCGAGCGTGTCGTGCGCTTCGTCGCGCGCCTCACGGAGGGTGCGTTCGGCCTCGGTCCGGCTGGTGGCGCGGAGTCGCTGGGCGTCGATGTCGGCCTGGCTGATGAGCCGTGTGGACTGCTCCTCGGCGACACGGAGGGTCGACTCGAGTCGGGTGCCGAGTCCACTGTACGTCGGGGTGCCAGCCTCGTCGAGCTCGCCCTGCAGGTCCGAGACGCGGGACTGCAGCAGGCGGATCTCCTTCGCCGCTTCGGCCCGGTCGGTGTTCGACTTGATGAGTTCGCGGCGGAGGTCGTTCAGAGCCCGTTCGACCTCGTCCTTGCGGTAGCCCCGCAGTTCGGTCCCGAACTCTGCCTCGTCGTTCGCCACGTGTCGCTCCCTGTGGTCGTCCCGGACCACCCCGTGCAGTCCGGACCCCGATTGTAGTGGTGCGGCCACGACGCCTCCTGAGGTCGACAGCGGCCCGGAGGATGCGCCTCCCAGCTGTCCTGGGTAACCTTGGCCGTTGTTCTGCGCCGATCCACCCTCACCCCGGCGCGGAGGGAGAGAGATCCGTGCGATTCGTCCTGGCGATCGTCAGCTTCGTCATCGGGGTGCTCCTCGTCGGCCTGGGAGTCGGTCAGCGGACCGTGTTCGCGCCACCCACCTCGATCGTCGCGGCGACGAGCGGGACGAACGCCGCTCCGGTGACGGTCGTGCCCGGCACCGTCCTCAACGCGAACCCCGGCTACCAGCGCGTGAGGGTGTCGGGCTCCGGTACGGTCTTTGCCGCCTACGGCAAGACCTCCGACGTCGACGCCTGGATCGGTGACACGGCGCACACGACGCTCCGTTACGACGCCGAGGACGCCTCGCTGAAGTCGCGCACCACCGGATCGGGCTCCGACCTGCCCGACCCGAAGGGCAGCGACCTCTGGTACCAGGAGTACGACGATGCCCGTCAGTTCACCGTCCGCCTGCCCGCCGACGTCTCGCTCGTGGTGATGGGCGACGGATCGGACGCCGCACCGTCCGACATCTCCGTGACGTGGCCCCGTGACACCGCGACCCCGTCGGTCGGTCCGCTGCTGACCGCCGGGGGCGTCTTCGTGCTCGGCGGCCTGGTGCTGCTCGTCTGGGCGTTCCTGCACCAGCGCCGGTCCCGTGGTCCGCGTCGTCGGAGTGGTGGCGGCCGGCCGCCGCGCGTGCGCGCCTCGCGTCGTGCCGCTGCCGCAGGCGCACAGGTGCCCGCTCGCAGTCGCCGTGGCCGACGCGCCATCATCGCCGTCCCGGTCCTCGTCGCCGGCGCATTGGTGCTGAGCGGCTGCTCATCGGAGTACTGGCCGACCGGTAGCGGAGCGGACGTCACCCCGACGCCGACCGCCACGGCGACCGGAGCCGCTGCCGCCGACGCCTCGACGGCCGCGACGAAGCAGCAGATCGCCCGCATCGTGTCCCGTGTCGCCGAGGTCGCGCAGAAGGCGGACGCGGACAAGGACGCCGACCTCGCCGCGACCCGGTTCACCGGTCCTGCCCTCGAGATCCGCACGGCGAACTACACGATCCGTGACAGTGACGCCGACGCGCAGGCCCTGCCCGCCGTGGCTGCGGACGACGTCTGCGTGGCACTGCCGCAGCAGACCGACACGTGGCCGCGGACGGTGTTCGCGGTCGTCGCCGCGGACTGCACCGACAAGAAGACCGCCCCGCAGGCGCTGACGCTCGTGCAGCAGGACGCCCGCTCCGACTACAAGGTCGAGTACGCCGTCTCGCTGGAGGCCGACGCCCAGCTGCCGTCGCTCGCCCCGACCTCGGTGGGTGCCGCGCAGCTCGCGCCCGACACCAAGCTCCTCGCCCTCGCGCCGAACGCGGTGGCAGCGGCCTACGGCGACATCCTGTCGAAGGACGCCGCGAGCGAGTCCGCCGACCTGTTCGCCAGCGACGGCGACGACCTGCGCTCGCGCATCGGCAAGTCCTACAAGGACGAGAAGGCGAAGGCACTGCCGGACACCGCGGAGATCGAGTACTCGTCCGAGGTGCCCGAGGACACCGCGCTGGCCCTCGCGACGAACACCGCGGGCGCGCTCGTGTCCGTCGACCTCAACGAGGTCGAGAAGGTGACGCCGACGGCCACCGGAGCCCGGGTCAACACCGAGGGTGCCGTGAAGGCGCTGTCGGGCGTCGACTCGAGCACCAAGGGCGTGACGGCCACGTACGGCGTCCAGTTGCTCTTCTCCGTGCCCCCGGTGGGCTCGGAAGACAAGATAGAACTCCTCGGGTTCACTCAGGGCCTGATCGCAGCGAGTGAGGTGCAATGACCAACGTCCCCCCGACCCCGTCCAGCTTGCGTGGAGCGGTCGACCTCTCGTCCCTCGTCGACCGGGCGCAGCGTCCGCCGCAGGGTGCCGGTGGCCCGGCCGGCGGCGTGGCGAACGCCCCCGTTCCCGGTGCTCCGGCCGACTCCGCCGGTGGCGCTCCCGCGGCCGACGGCGTCCTGAGCGTCCCGTCCCTCGTGATGGACGTCACGGACCAGAGCTTCCAGGACATCGTCCAGCTCTCGACCGTGGTCCCGGTCATCGTGGACATCTGGGCCGAGTGGTGCGGGCCGTGCAAGCAGCTCTCGCCGGTGCTCGAGCGACTGACCGAGGAGTACGCGGGCCGCATCGTCCTCGCCAAGGTCGACGCCGACACCAACCCGCAGCTCGTCCAGGCCTTCCAGGCGCAGTCGATCCCGACCGTCGCCGCCGTGATCGGTGGGCGCCCGCTCGGGTTGTTCGTCGGGGCGCTGCCCGAGGCCGAGGTCCGCGACGTCTTCGAGCAGGTCCTCCAGGCCGCCGAGCAGAACGGCATCGCCGGCCGGGTCCAGGTCGACGGCATCGCCGAGGCCGACGGCGCCGAGCAGGGCGAGCCGGAGCCGGAGCCGCTGCCGCCGCACCACCAGGCCGCGTACGACGCGATCGAGGCCGGCGACTACGCCACCGCGATCACCGAGTACCGGACCGCCATCCTGCAGGACCCGCACGACCAGATGGCCGTCGCCGGGCTGGCGCAGGTCTCGCTGCTCGACCGCCTGGCCGGCAAGACGGCGGACGAGATCCGGGCGGCAGCCGGTGCCGGTCCGTCGGACGTCGCGGCACAGCTCGCGGTCGCCGACCTCGACATCAGCGGTGGGCACGTCGAGGACGCCTTCGGGCGACTCCTCGACCTCGTGCCGACGGTGTTCGGCGACGACCGCGAGGCACTCCGGGTCCGTCTCGTCGAGTACTTCGAGCTGATCGGCGCCGAGGACCCCCGGGTGGTCGCCGCCCGGCGGCGACTCGCCAACGCGCTCTACTGAGCCGCGCCGCGGACGGGAGGCCCGGTACCAGCTGGTACCGGGCCTCCCGTCTGTCTGCCCTCGCAAGACGCAACCTCGGCGCCGTCCCGCAACGGAACACCGTTGCGAGTCGACGCCGAGGTTGCGTTTCGCGGGGGTGCTAGTCGGCCAAGCGCAACCAGACGGCACCCAGCGGGGGCACCACGAGGTTCGCCGAGGCAGGGCGGCCCGCCCACGGGACGTCCTCCGCCTGGACCGACCCGAGGTTGCCGACACCCGATCCGCCGTACGCCGACGCGTCGGTGTTGAGCACCTCGTTCCAGGTGCCCGCGGTCGGCAGGCCGAAACGGTGCTCGACCGGGACGCCGGAGAAGTTGACGAAGACCGCCAGCTTCTCGTCGCCCGCCTTGCGGAGGAACCCGAGCGTGGCGTGCGGCGCGTCGCCGCTCTCGAGCCACTCGAAGCCCTCGGCGCTGGCGTCGAAGGTCCAGAGCGCCGGGTTCTCCTTGTACACACGGTTCAGCTCGGCCACCAGGTCCTGGACCCCGCGGTGGCCCGGGTCGTCGAGGAGCCACCAGTCCAGGCCGTTCGCCTCGCTCCACTCGGAGGGCTGGGCGAACTCCTGGCCCATGAAGAGCAGCTGCTTGCCGGGGTGCGCCCACATGAACGCCAGGTAGGCCCGCACGTTGGCGAGCTTCTGCCACTCGTCGCCGGGCATCTTGCCGTAGAGCGAACCCTTGCCGTGCACGACCTCGTCGTGGCTGATCGGCAGGGTGAACTGCTCGCTGAACGCGTAGACGAACGAGAACGTGATCTCGTCGTGGTGGTACGAGCGGTAGGCCGGATCGCGCTCGACGTACTGGAGCGTGTCGTGCATCCAGCCCATGTTCCACTTCTGGCCGAACCCGAGCCCACCGGCGCTCGTCGGCTGCGTGACGCCGGGCCACGAGGTCGACTCCTCGGCGATCATCACGATGCCCGGGTAGCGCTTGTAGGCGGTCGCGTTGGTCTCCTGCAGGAGCGAGATCGCCTCGAGGTTCTCGCGGCCGCCGTGGATGTTCGGCAGCCACTCGGTCCGCGAGTAGTCGAGGTACAGCATCGAGGCGACCGCGTCGACGCGGAGGCCGTCGATGTGGAACTCCTCGAGCCAGTACAGCGCGTTCGCGACGAGGAAGTTGCGCACCTGCGGCTGCCCGAAGTCGAACACGTAGGTGCCCCAGTCGAGCTGCTCGCCGCGGCGGGGGTCCGGGTGCTCGAACAGCGCGTAGCCGTCGAACTTCGCCAGCGCCCACTCGTCCTTCGGGAAGTGCCCGGGGACCCAGTCCATGATGACGCCGATGCCGGCCGAGTGCAGCCGGTCGATGAGGTACCGCAGGTCGTCGGGGGAGCCGAAGCGGGCCGTCGGCGAGTAGTAGCCGGTGACCTGGTAGCCCCAGGAGCCGCCGAACGGGTGCTCGGCGAGCGGCAGGAACTGCACGTGCGTGAAGCCCGTGTACTGCATGTGCCCGATGAGGTCGTCGGCGACCTCGCGGTAGCTCAAGCCGGGGCGCCACGAACCGAGGTGCACCTCGTACACGCTCATCGGGGCGTCGTGGGTGGTCGCGGTGGCGCGTTCGGCCATCCACCGGGCGTCACCCTCGGACCAGGTGTGGTGCGCGCTCGTGATCACGGACGCGGTCAGCGGCGGGACCTCGGTGCGTCGGGCGAACGGGTCGGCCCGCTCCACCCAGCCGCTGTCGGTGAGGATCTGGAACTTGTACCGCTGGCCCTCGAGGGCACCCGGCCAGAACAGCTCCCACACGCCGAGTCCGTTGAGACGGCGCATCGCGGTGGTGCGGCCCTCCCACCCCTCGAAGTCGCCGATCACGCGGACGGCGGTGGCACGCGGAGCCCACACCGCGAACGCCACACCGTCGACGCCGTCGACCGTCTGGACGTGTGCACCGAGGTGGTGCCAGAGCTGCTCGTCGCGGCCCTCACCGAACAGGTGCAGGTCCAGCTCGCCGAGCGTCGGCGGGAACCGGTACGCGTCGTCGGTGGTCCAGGTCTCGTCGTCCTCGTAGTCGGCCTCGACACGGTAGCGTCCGAGTTCGCCGCGGGTGGCGCCGGCCCAGACACCCTCGCCCTCGTGACGGAGTTCGACGTCGTCGCCGTCGGGGCGGACGATGCGGACCGCGGTCGCCAGGTGGCGGACCACGCGGACACTCGTGCCGCCGTCGACGGGGTGCGGACCGAGCACGTCGTGCGGCTGGGACCAGCGGCCCTCGGCCACCTGCTGGCGGACCCACTCGTCGACGGGGCCGGGGACCGGCTCCGTCGAGGCGGCTGCGGTGGACGTGGCGGCCGCGACCTCCGTCCGGGAGGCGCTGGTCGCCTCCGCCTCGACGGGTGCGTCGGACGTCAACCCACCCGCGAGCGTGGCCGACTCGGGCACGTCGCGGGACGGCGACTCGGGCGCCGCGACCGGGGCGCCGGGGAGGTCCTCACCCGGGGCCGAGGTGTTCGGCTCGGTGCGGACCGCCTGGCGGGGGATCGCGGGGAGCGGCGGCGGGACCGGCGGCAGGCCCGGTCCGCGCGGCGGCTGGGCGGCACGTTGCTGGGACGCACCCTGCTGGGGCGCGCCGTCCTGCCCGGTGTTGGTGGGATCGGTCATCGGTGCGGTCCTTCCACGACGAGCAGGTGCACGGGCTCCTGGAAGGCATCCAGGCGCACGTAGTTCGAGGAGCCCCAGGTCCAGCGGGCACCGGTCACGACGTCACGGACGTCGAACTCGGTACCGGGCTCGAGGCCGAGAGCGGTGAGGTCGAGGTGCACGGTCGTCTCACGAGCGGAGTGCGGGTCGACGTTCGCGACCACGATCACCGTGTCGTCGCGACCGGACCGGGTGAAGCGGCCGGGCAGGTGCTTCGAGTAGACGACGATGGCGTCGTCCTCGGCGCTGTGCACGGTGGTGTTCCGCAGCTGCCGGAGGGCCGGGTGCGCCGACCGGAGGCGGTTGAGCATCGTCACGTACGGCGCGAGGCTCGCGCCCTCCGCCTCGGCGAGCGCGAAGTCACGCGGCTTGTACTCGTACTTCTCGTTGTCGATGTTCTCCTCGGAGCCCGGGCGGGCGACGTCCTCGAAGAGCTCGTACCCGGAGTACATGCCCCACGTGGGGGCTCCCGTCGCGGCGAGGGCTGCGCGCACCTTGTAGCCCGCGCGGCCGCCGTACTGCAGGAACTCGGTGAGGATGTCCGGCGTGTTCACGAAGAGGTTCGGGCGCAGGTAGGCGCTCGTCTCGTGGGAGAGCTCGTCGAAGTACGTCTCGATCTCCTCCTTCGTGTTGCGCCAGGTGAAGTACGAGTACGACTGCTGGAACCCGGTCTCGGCCAGGGCGCGCATCATCGCCGGGCGGGTGAACGCCTCGGCGAGGAAGACGACGTCCGGGTGCTCGTCGCGGACCTCGCGGATGACGCGCTCCCAGAACCACAGCGGCTTCGTGTGCGGGTTGTCGACGCGGAACACCTTGATGCCGAACGCGATCCAGTGGCGGAGGACGCGGAGCACCTCGGCGACCAGGCCCTCGGGGTCGGTGTCGAACTGGATCGGGTAGATGTCCTGGTAGCGCTTCGGCGGGTTCTCCGCGGTGGCGATGGAGCCGTCGGCGCGGACGGTGAACCACTCCGGGTGCTCGGTGACCCAGGGGTGGTCGGGGGAGCACTGCAGCGCGAAGTCGAGTGCGACCTCCATCCCGGTGTTCTTCGCCGTCTCGACGAAGGCGCGGAAGTCGTCCTCGGTGCCGAGGTCCGGGTGGATGGCGTCGTGGCCGCCCTCCGGACCGCCGATCGCCCAGGGGCTGCCCGGGTCGTTCGGGCCGGCCTCGAGCGTGTTGTTCGGTCCCTTGCGGGCGGTGCGCCCGATCGGGTGGATCGGCGGCAGGTAGACGATCTCGAAGCCCATCCGGGCCACGGCGGGCAGGCGACGGGCCGCGGTGCGGAAGTCGCCGCTCTTCCAGGAACCGTCCGGGTTGCGCTTGGCGCCCTCGCTGCGGGGGAAGAACTCGTACCAGGCGCCGACACCGGCGCGGGTGCGCTCGACGTCGAGCAGCTGCACGGCGGAACTCGTCCGCAGGGAGTTGATCGGGGTCTCGGCGACCTCGGCGACGACACGGGGGTCGTCCACCGCGGCCAGGCGTTCGGCGGGGTCGAGGTCGGCGTCGCGCAGACGTGCAGCGGCACGGGCGGCCACGGCGGAACCCTGCCGCTCGAGCAGTGCGGCACCGTCGAGCAGCGTCGCCTCGGTGTCGACGCCCGCGGCGATCTTCAGCCGGGCGCCGTGCACCCAGGTCGCCCAGTCGTCGGAGTAGGCCTCGACGTGCCACTCCCAGACGCCGGTGCCCTCGACCTGCACGGTCGCCTCGTACCGGTCGGTGCCGGCGGCGACCAAGGTGAGCGGGACCCGGAGGGTCCGCTCGTCGTCCTGCAGCGCCGCCGGGGCGGGGGTCTGCTGGGCGACGGCCTGCGATGTCTCGGGGGCCGGGCCCGTCGGGCGGACGAGGACGAGGTCCGCGCCGATGATGCCGTGCCCCTCGCGGAAGACGGTCGCACCGAACGTGATCACCTCCCCGTCGAAGCCCTTGCCCGGGAAGCCGTTCGGCGTCGTCGGGGCGAGTTCGGTGATCGGGATGCGCCCGATCTTCGGACGCCGGGGTCGGTCTGCGGAGGCCACGGAGCAGACGCTACCCGGCTGGGCCGTCCGTGTTCCCCGGGAAGCGTGTCGCGCCTCCCGGCCGGCGTGCCCGCGCGACGTGGCTGCGGGCCCGCGCGACGGCGGCGGCGGGCCTGCGCGATGCGGGCGGCGAGCCTGCGCGACGCGGCGGTGTGTCGCGTCGGCGACCGCTCAGATGACCTCGAACACGTGGATGCCGGGGCCGTAGGCGCTGAACACCGTGCCGGCCGGGCGGTGCCGGTCGAGGTCGCGGTGCTTCTCGCTCGACCACGCCAGCCGGTACGCGAAGACGTCCTCACGGGTCGGCAGGATCAGGTCACGGGTGCGTCCGCTGCCGTGCACGACGACCAGGACGCGGTCGTACGGCTCGTGCTCCGGCGTCGACTCGACGAAGTACTGCAGGGCACGGTGGATGGGCTGGTCCCAGCCCTCGGCCGTCATCGCCTGCCCGTCGGGTCCGTACCAGGTCATCCGCGACGCCGAGGGGGTGGTCTGTCCGGATACGCCGAAGCGCGACGGCCGGAGCGCCGGGTGCGCGGCCCGCAGGCGGGTCAGGGCGGCCATCGTCTCGGTCATCGACTCGGCGTCCTCGTCGTCCGACCAGTCCACCGGCGTCAGGTCGTCGGAGACGACGTAGGCGTTGTTGTTGCCGTGCTGGGTCCGACTGCGCTCGTCGCCCGCGGTGACCATCGGCACGCCGGCGGAGAGCAGCACGGTCGCCATCAGGTTCCGCATCGATCGGCCGCGGGCTGCGCGGACGCCGCGGTCGGCCGTGTCGCCCTCGATGCCGTGGTTGAACGAGCGGTTGTCGTTCGACCCGTCGCGGTTCCCCTCGCCGTTCGCCTCGTTGTGCTTCGCGTCGTACGACACCAGGTCGTGCAGGGTGAAGCCGTCGTGGGCGGTGACGAAGTTGACGCCGGACAGCGGACCGCGCTCCGGGCCGAACAGGTGGCGGGAGCCGGTGAGCGCGCCGGCGAGCGCCCCGATCCCGGCGTCCGGGGCGCCGCGGCGTCGTTCGTCGGCGAGGTCCTCGAGCCAGAACTTGCGGACCGTGTCGCGGAACCCGTCGTTCCACTCGAGTGTCCCTGCGCCGAACGAGCCGGTCCGCCAGCCGTCCGGGCCGACGTCCCACGGTTCGGCGATGACGAGCGTGTCCTGCAGGTCGGGGTGGTTCCGGATCCGCTCGAGCAGGGGGTGCTCGGGGTCGAACACGTGGTCGGCGTCGCGGGCCAGCGACGCCATCAGGTCGAAGCGGAACCCGTCGACCTGGACCTCGCGCGCCCAGTAGCGGAGGCTGTCGAGGATGAGGTCGGCGGTCGCGGTCACCGAGGTGTCGAGCGTGTTGCCGCAGCCGGTGGTGTCGAAGTAGGTGTCCGTGTCCGACCAGCGGTAGCGGCCGGCTCCGTCGATGCCACGGAGCGAGGTGGTGGGGCCGCCGAGCCCCTCTTCCGCGGTGTGGTTGTAGACGACGTCGAGGACGACCTGGATGCCGGCCTCGTGCAGCAGCCGGACCATGCCCTTGAACTCCCGGAGCACCCCGTCGGCGCCGGCGGCCCGGGCCCCGGCCGAGGCGTGACCGGCGTGCGGGGCGAAGAAGCCGAGCGTGTTGTAGCCCCAGGCGTTCTCCCGGCCGGCTTCGCGGAGCCACCGTTCGGTGTCGAACGCCTGCACGGGCAGGAGCTCGAGCGTCGTCACGCCGATGCGCCGCAGGTGCGCGATCGTGCTCTCGTGGGCGATGCCCGCGTACGTGCCGCGGAGCTCCGCGGGGACCGCCGGGTTCGCGCTCGTGAACGTCCGGACGTTCGCCTCGTACACGACGGCCCGGTCGAGGGGGACGACGGGCTTCGTCACGCCGCCCCAGTCGAAGTCACCGTCGACGACGACGCTGGTCCAGCGGGTGCCCTCGTCGCCGGTGTCGCCGGTCGCGACGATCCCGGTGTCGTCGGTTGCAGCGACCCCGCGGGCGACCGGGACGATCCCGCGGGCGTACGGGTCGAGGAGCGGCCGCCGGGGGTCGAACCCGTGGCGCGGCCCCGACGGTCCGTCGACGAGCAGGTGGTAGGTGTCCCCGACCCGGACGCCGGGCGTGACGGCGCTCCACTCGTCGGTCTCGCCCTGGCGTGCCAGGGGGAAGGTGCCCCGGCCGTCGACGACCACCGACACCGCGGTCGCCGAGGCGGACCGCACCGTCATCCGGGCGTCGCCGTCGTCGACCCGGAAGCCGGGCGTGGTCTCGGTCGCGGTCTCGTACACGCGACCAGGGTACGAGGCCAGCCGGGTATCCTGAAAACGCTCCAGAAAGGGGTACCCCGTGCCCGTCTACCTCGACCACGCTGCGACGACGCCGATCCTGCCCGAAGCGCTCGCCACGTTCACGGACGCACTGACGACCGTCGGCAACCCGTCCTCGATCCACAGCGCCGGCCAGCACGCGAAGATGCTGCTCGAGGACGGCCGTGCCCGGGTCGCCGCGTCGCTCGGTGCCGAGCCGGTCGAGGTCGTCTTCACCTCCGGTGGGACCGAGAGCATCAACCTCGCCGTGAAGGGCCTGTTCTGGGCCCGTCAGCGCGACCGGCGGCGTCCGCGCATCGTGGTGCCGGCGGGGGAGCACCACGCCACCGTCGACACGGTCGACTGGCTGGAGCGCCACGAGGGCGCCGTCGTCGACGTCGTCCCGCTCGACGCGCAGGGCCGGATCGACCTCGCCGGACTGGAGGCACGACTCGCCTCCGCCGACGACGTCGCCCTGGTCACGTTCCTGTGGGCGAACAACGAGGTCGGCACGATGCAGCCCGTCGACCGGATCGTCGCGCTCGCGCACGCCGCCGGCGTCCCGGTGCACAGCGACGCGGTCGCCGCGTACGGCCAGGTGCCGGTGGACTTCGCGGCCTCCGGGCTCGACGCGTTGAGCGTGTCGGCGCACAAGATCGGCGGCCCGGTCGGGGTCGGCGCGCTCGTGCTCGGCCGACGCGCGGTCGTCGAGCCGCTCATCCACGGCGGGGGACAGCAGCGCCAGGTCCGGAGCGGCACGCAGGACGCCCCCGCCGCCGCGGCGTTCGGGGTCGCGGCCTCGGTGCCGCACGCCGACGTCCGGCACCTCCGGGACCGCCTCGTCGCCGGCGTCCGGGCTGCCGTGCCGTCCGCGGTGCTGATGGGTGACCCGGTCGACCGGCTGCCGAACAACGCGCACTTCACGTTCCCCGGCTGCGAGGGCGACTCGCTGCTGTTCCTGCTCGACGCCGCCGGGGTGGCCGTGTCCACCGGGTCGGCGTGCCAGGCCGGGGTGCCCGAGGCCTCGCACGTGCTGCTCGCGATGGGGCTCAGCGAGGACGACGCCCGCGGTGCGCTCAGGATCACCCTCGGACACACCTCGACCGAGCAGGACGTCGACGCCTTCCTCGACGCGCTGCCGGTCGCGGTCGCGCGTGCCGGTGCGGCGGGCATGGCGCGGCGGGAGCCCTCGCTCGGGCGCTGAGTCCGACGCCCGGCCGGTAGGATCGGGGACCATGGTCGAACTGGACATCAGCGAGCAGGTCAACGCCCTCCGAGTGACCTTCGGGAACATCCGCTCCGTGGTCGACGTCGACCGGCTCGAGCGGGAGATCGCCGAACTCAGCGAGCAGGCCGGCGCTCCCGACCTCTGGGACGACACCGACCACGCGCAGCAGGTCACCAGCGCCCTGGCCCACCGGCAGGCCGAGCTGAAGAAGATCACCGCGACCGAGCAGCGCCTCGACGACCTCGAGGTCCTGGTCGAGATGGCGAACGAGGCCGAGGACCAGGAGTCCGCCGACGAGGCGGCCGAGGAACTCAAGGCCATCACGAAGACGATGGGCGAGCTCGAAGTCCAGACGCTCCTGGACGGCGAGTACGACGACCGCCCGGCCGTCATCACGATCCGTGCCGGTGCTGGCGGGGTCGACGCCGCAGACTTCGCCGAGATGCTCATGCGCATGTACCTGCGGTACGCCGAGCAGCACGACCAGAAGGTCACCGTGATGGACACGTCCTACGCGGAGGAAGCGGGCATCAAGTCCGCCACCTTCGAGGTCGACGGCCCCCACGCGTTCGGCACCCTGTCGGTCGAGGCCGGCACGCACCGACTCGTCCGCATGTCGCCGTTCGGTGCCGCGGGCAAGCGCCAGACGTCCTTCGCCGCGGTCGAGGTCATCCCGCTCATGCCGGAGACCATGGTCATCGACATCCCGGAGAACGACATCCGCGTCGACGTCTTCCGGTCCTCCGGCCCCGGCGGACAGTCCGTCAACACGACCGACTCCGCGGTCCGCCTGACCCACCTGCCGACCGGCACCGTCGTCTCGATGCAGAACGAGAAGTCGCAGATCCAGAACCGCGCCGCCGCCATGCGTGTGCTGCAGTCGCGCCTCCTGCTCCTCAAGAAGGAAGAGGAGAACGCGAAGAAGAAGGAACTGGCCGGCACGATCACGGCGAGCTGGGGCGACCAGATCCGCAACTACGTGCTGGCGCCGTACCAGATGGTCAAGGACCTGCGCACCGAGTACGAGGTCAACAACCCGTCGGCGGTCTTCGACGGGGACCTCGACGGCTTCATCAACGCCGGCATCCGCTGGCGCAAGCGTCCCGACCAGGACTGAGTGCCGGACCCGGTGCCGATCTGGGTGGTCCCGCAGGTTCCTGAGCCGCGCGCCTGGAGCAGGATCACCGGTTCGCGACCTACCCTGATCCGGTCATGATCAAATTCGACCAGGTCACCAAGGTGTACTCGGGCAACCCGAGTCCCGCTCTCGACAACGTCACCCTCGAGATCCTCAAGGGTGAGTTCGTCTTCCTCGTCGGTGCGTCCGGCTCCGGGAAGTCGAGCTTCCTCCGGCTCGTCCTCAAGGAGGAGAAGCCCTCCCGCGGGCAGATCCACGTCCTCGGGCAGCGCCTCGGCGCACTCTCGTCCCGCAAGGTCCCGTACTTCCGCCGCAACCTCGGCGTCGTGTTCCAGGACTTCCGACTGCTGCCGAACAAGAACGTCTTCGACAACGTCGCGTTCTCGCTGCAGGTGATCGGCAAGAGCAAGGGCTTCATCAGCGAGTCCGTCACCGACGTGCTCAAGCTCGTCGGGCTCTCCGGCAAGGCGACGCGGATGCCGCACGAGCTCTCCGGTGGTGAGCAGCAGCGCGTCGCGATCGCCCGAGCCGTCGTCAACAAGCCAGCGGTCCTGCTGGCCGACGAGCCGACCGGCAACCTCGACCCGACGACCTCGGCGGGCATCATGGCGCTCCTCGAACGCATCAACCAGGGAGGCACGACGATCCTGATGGCGACGCACGACGCGAGCATCGTGAACCAGATGCAGCGCCGGGTCATCGAGCTCTCCGGCGGCACGGTCCTCCGTGACGAGCAGGCCGGCGGCTACCAGACCCAGGCCCTGCCGATCCAGCGCGGCGGCGTTTCGAACACGACCGGCATCCAGACCATCCCGGGGCTCATCCGATGAGGCTCGGACTCGTCATGGCCGAGGTCGGTTCCGGCCTCCGTCGCAACGCCTCGATGGTGGTCTCCGTCGTCCTGGTGACCTTCATCTCGCTGACCTTCGTCGGCACCGCGATCCTGCTGCAGATGCAGATCAACCAGATGAAGGGGTACTGGTACGACCGGGCGCAGGTCGCCGTCTACCTGTGCACCGACACCGACACCACGGGCAACTGCACCGGGGCGAAGGCGACGGACGACCAGCGCGCCCAGATCAAGCAGCAGCTCGAGTCGTCCACGCTGAAGCCGTACATCGAGAAGGCGTACTTCGAGGACCAGCAGGACGCCTACACGCGGTTCAAGCAGCAGTTCAAGGACTCGCCCGCCACGGAGTTCGTGAAGCCCGAGTACCTCAACGAGACCTTCTGGGTGAACCTGAAGAACCCCTCGCAGGCCGACGTCCTCGTCGAGAGCCTGTCGAAGGTCGCCGGCGTGCAGAGCGTCGTCGACCAGCGCGGGTACCTGCAGCCGATCTTCAACCTGTTGAACGCCTCGTCGTACACGGCGATCGGCATCGCGGCGCTGATGCTCGTCGCGGCGGTGCTCCTCATCGCCACCACGATCCGGTTGTCGGCGTTCTCGAGACGACGGGAGCTCGGCATCATGCGGTTGGTGGGAGCCTCGAACCGGTTCATCCAGACACCCTTCGTGCTCGAGGGGGTGATCGCCGCCGCGGTCGGGGCCGTCCTGGCCGGCGGAGCGATCACGGCCGTGGTCTGGTTCTTCGTCCGCAACTACCTGACGAAGCGGTTCTCGGGCACCGCGTTCATCGGCATGGACGACGCGGCGATCGTCGTCCCGGCGGTCATCGTCATCGGTGTCGTCCTGGCGGCCATCTCCGCCTCCATCGCGATCCGGCGGTACCTCAAGGTCTGAGCGCGACCGCAGGTCGTTCCTCCGGGAGGCCCGCACGCCGAGAACCGGGGCCGTCCCGGGAAGGTGTGCGGGCCTCCCGGCGTTCGATATGCTGGGCGGCTCGCGCGCAAGCGAGCACACACCGAACGAAGAGGAGCCGGTCATGGCGAAGGAACGCGGGGAGAAGGTCGTCGCGACGAACCGACGTGCGCGCCACGACTACCTCATCGAGGAGACGTACGAGGCCGGCATGGTCCTCAACGGCACCGAGGTGAAGTCGCTGCGGGAAGGCCGCGCGTCGCTCGTCGACGGGTACGCGTTCGTCGACGCCGGTGAAGCCTGGCTCGATGCCGTGCACATCCCCGAGTACACCGAGGGCACGTGGAACAACCACGCACCGCGGCGCAAGCGGAAGCTGCTCCTCCACAAGCAGGAGATCGTGAAGATCTCGCACAAGACGTCACAGGGTGGCTACACCCTCGTGCCGATGAAGATCTACTTCCACGACGGTCGCGCCAAGGTCGAGATCGCCGTCGCGAAGGGCAAGCGCGAGTTCGACAAACGCCAGGCCCTCCGCGAGAAGACCGACAAGCGCGAGGCCGAACGGGCCATGCGCTCCCGCAACCGTCTCGGCGAGTAGCGGACGGACCTGTTCTCCGGTAGACTCAACAGTTGCCTGGGAGATCAGGCGCAACAACTCCACAGTGTGACAGCGGCTCGCTGCTCGGCCCGTACGGGGATGATCGGTTTCGACATCGCCTGTGTGCCGACGGGAAGCGGGCCGAGGACCCACGGTCATCTCGTCAACGATCCGTGGAAAACAACAAGTGCCAATTCCAAGCGCACTGACTTCGCTCTCGCTGCGTAAGCAGCCCAGCACATGAAGTCCGTCGGCCAGGTGATCGTCTTCTAACCTGAGTTCCGGCGTCATCCAGAGGACTTGCTGCATGGTTGCGCCTCAGGGCCGTGCGGGACTTGCACTGAGACTGGGCCTGTCGTCCGAGAAGCCGGTAGCAACGGACGGGGCCGAGCAGAACGCACATCCGGATACGCCCGTAGAAGACGTCGAATTGCAGCGATGGACGGGGGTTCGATTCCCCCCATCTCCACCATCGCCGAGCGGCGCAGCTGCTGTCACACGTGGCCTGAGCGATCAGGACCGAACGCCCCGCCGGTGTCATAGGACACCGACGGGGCGTTCGTGGTTCCCGCACACCGCAGGACTACGCTCCGGGGACAGGCGCGGGAAAACGCCCGCGCCACACCCGAGTGGAAGGCCCCCCTGTGCAGGAGATCGCGATCCGAGTCCGGCTGCGAGAGCAGGAACGAGTCGGCCTGGCCGAGTACGAGCGCATCGTCGCGTCGGTCGCCACCGTCGCCGCGGTCGTCGCGTGGCTCCCGACGCCGGACGCCCGACTGGTCGTCCGCGGTCGCGGCGCGGAACCCGTCCGCCTCGAGACCGTGTCCTACGGATCGACCTTCGAGATGCTCGTCGTGCTCGACCAGCGCAGCGCGGGCGTCGAGCGCGCCGCCGCTGCCGTGGCCGCGCTCATCGAGTCGGTCCGGCACCAGCACGTCGAGGACGACGTCGCCGGGGTCGCCGGCGAACTCGACCGCCTGGACCGCGCGGCACCCCGCGGCCGTTCCGCCGTCGAGCGGTCGCTGCGCACGTTCCTCGAGGGGGCCCGTGCCGACGTGCTGGCCCGGAAGAGCACCACGCGCCTCCGTGCCGCGCAGGCCCTCGTGCGCCTCGCCGAGGACGCCGCCGAGCTCACCGTGGAGCGGGTCGAGGACGCGCTCGCCTCCGAGCTGACCGAGCAGCCCGTGGACGTGCTCGCCGACACCGGGTCCGCCGTGGTGGTCGAGCCGGTCGACGGACTCGAGCCGAGCGAGCCCGCCGTGCCGCCCGTGCCCGAGGCGCCCGAGGACCAGGACGGCAAGGAGACGAAGAAGTCGAAGAAGCAGGACGACGACAAGAAGCAGGACGACGAGAAAGAGCCGAAGAAGAAGTCCAAGAAGAAGGACGACAAGAAGAAGAAGTCGTCGAAGAAGCAGGACGACGGCAAGAAGAAGAAGTCCAAGAAGTAGTCTGAAGGGTTCTACAGGACTGATGTTTCAGTCGTGTGAACAATCCTTCCGAAGTCGCCGCACAGTGCCAGAGTCGGTCACGACAGGAGCAACCCGTGGCAACGACGAGCGCACCGACGCTTCCGGATTCCGGACTCAAGCGGAACGTCGGCTTCATCGGACTCATCTGGGCGTCGACCGGCTCGATCATCGGGTCGGGATGGCTGTTCGGGTCGCAGGAGGCCCTGAAGACCGCCGGGCCCGCCGCGATCATCTCGTGGCTGATCGGCGGCGTCGCGATCCTCGTGCTGGCCCTGGTGCACGCCGAGCTCGGAGGCATGTTCCCCATCGCCGGAGGCACGGCCCGGTTCCCGCACATCGCGTTCGGTGGCGTCGCCGGGGCTTCGTTCGGCTGGTTCTCCTGGCTGCAGTCGGTCACGGTCGCCCCGATCGAGGTCGAGGCGATGATCAAGTACGCGCAGCACTGGCAGTTCGCGCACCCCTGGTTGCACACGACGACGGTGGACGGCGAGACCCAGCAGCTCCTGACCGGAGCGGGCATCGCCGTCGCGGTGGTGCTCATGGCGGTCGTCACGGTGATCAACCTGCTGAGCGTGAAGATCCTCGCGAACACGAACTCGGCGGCGACCTGGTGGAAGGTCGCGATCCCCCTGCTGGTCATCATCGTGCTGGCGTTCAGCGGCTTCCACGGCTCGAACTTCACCGCGGCCGACGGTTTCATGCCCGAGGGTGCGAAGGGCGTCCTCGCGGCGGTGTCGACATCGGGCATCATCTTCGCGTTCCTCGGCTTCGAGCAGGCGGACCAGCTGGCCGGCGAGGCGAAGAACCCCAAGCGCGACATCCCCCGCGCCGTCATCGGCTCCGTCCTGATCGGCCTGGTCATCTACCTCCTGCTGCAGGTCGTGTTCCTCGGCGTCCTGCGCTCCGACGCGATCCAGGGCTCGTGGGCGACGGCGGACTTCACGAAGTACACGGGGCCGTTCGCCGACATCGCGATGGCGGCCGGGCTGACCTGGCTGGCGGTCGTCATCTTCATCGACGCGATCATCTCCCCGGCGGGCACCGGGCTCATCTACGTCACGGCGACCTCGCGCATCTCCTACGGCCTCAGCCGGAACGGGTACTTCCCGAAGGCGTTCGAGTGGACGACGAAGGCGGGCGTGCCGTGGGTCGGCCTCATCACGGCGTTCGTCGTCGGGTGCGCGTGCTTCGCCCCGTTCCCGTCGTGGCAGGGCCTCGTCAGCCTCATCACGAGTGCGTCGGTGCTCATGTACGCCGGCGCACCGCTCGCCCTGGGCGCGTTCCGCAAGCGCATCCCCGAGGTCGAGCGCCCCTACCGGATGCCCGCGGCCGCGGTGCTCTCCCCGCTCGCGTTCGTCGTCGCGAACCTCATCATCCTGTGGACGGGGTGGGACACCGACTGGAAGCTGGGCGTCGCGATCCTCATCGGCGCGGTCGTGATCATCGCGAACAACGCCTTCCGCGGGAAGACCAGCGTCCAGCCGCGGTGGGACTGGAAGGCGGCGCAGTGGCTGCTGCCCTACCTGGTCGGCATGGGGCTCATCGTGTTCCTGAGCGACTTCGGACCGCTCACGCACCCGGTCTTCCCGCTCTGGGTCGACATCGTCGTGGTCGCCGTGTTCTCGGTCATCGTCTACTACTGGGCGGTGAACTCGGCGTCCCCGCGGGAGGAGATCCTGCGCACGGCCGACGACGTCCGCGAGGTCGAGGAGTCAGCGGTCGTCGAGCCCGTCCGGCACTGACGTGCGACGCGGGGACGGACGCGCCCGAGCGCACGTCCGTCTCCGCGTCAGAAGTCGAACAGGTTCGCCCGCAGTCCGCCCGCACCGTACTCGCGCCGGAGCAGCCCGCGCTGCCGGAGCACCGGCACCAGGTCGCCGAACATCCGGTACACCTGCGCCGGGTGCAGGTCACCGGAGAAGATGATCCCGTCGTTGTCCGCGTCCGCGCCGAGCTCCTCGATGAAGTCCGCGAACTCGCCGGCGGTGCCCACGAACCCGGAGCGATCGGACACCCGACCCTTGCGGGCCTTCCGGGTCAGGAGCTCCCGGAGCGGTGCGTCCGGCGTGTCGCCGAGCAGCCCGCGGATCGTGCCGGCGGAGACGTGGTCCCCGAAGGTGCCCGCCGGCACGGGAGCGTCGAGGTCGAGCGCGAGCAGGTCGGTCTCGGAGTCGCTCGACCACGCGATCGCCGCGGTGCGCAGGTCGTCGTCGGAGGGGTGCGTCGACGCCGAGACGATCCGGTCCGCCTCGTCCGCGGAGACGGTGATCTCGGGCTTGAGCACGAACAGGATGCGCAGGTCCGACGCGGCACGACCGGCGTCGGCCGCCGCGGCGAGCACCCGGGCGCGGTAGTCCCGCACCGCCGAGGCCGACAACGGCGCCAGCGCGAGCTGCACGTCCGAGTGGGTGCCGGCGAACCCGAGGCCCCGTCCGGACCCGCCGGGGGAGACCACGACCGGGTCGGCGTCGAGCGGCAGCGCGTTGAGCGGGCCGTCGGCGGTGAAGTAGGTGCCCTCGTGATGGAACGCGTCGAGCGCGTCACCGTCGGCGAAGCGCCAGTCCGAGCCGTCGCCGACGTACCCGTCCGGCCCCCACGAGTGCCAGAGGCGCCGCACCAGCGTGATCCACTCCTCGGCCCGGTCGTACGCCTGGTCGTGGGGCAGCGGCGGCAGGCCGGCGTGCCGGGCGCTGCCGACGTCCGTCACGACGTTGATGCCGAAGCGCTCCGACGACAGGTGCGCCAGCGTGGCGAACTGCCGTGCGGCGAGGTACGGCGGCGTGATCCCCGCGTTCACGGTCGGTGTGATGCCGATGTGCGAGGTGGCGGCGAACAGGTACGGCGCGAGCAGGAGCGGGTCGTGCTTCGGGCCGCCGTACGCCTGCCGGATCCGCAGGTCGAGGGTCGAGGGGTTGCCGAGCGAGATCGCGTCCTCGGCGATGACCAGGTCCATCCCCGCCTGCTCCAGCGCGCGCACGGACTGCTGGTACAGGTCCGGCTTCGTCCAGTCGTGGCCCCAGTCCCAGTCGGACCGCCCCCACGCCTGCGGGCCGAAGCCGCGCGAGAAGAAGTACCCGAAGTGCTGCAGGTCGGCCACCGTCAGAGCTCCTCGGCGATCACGTGCGGCGCCGGGGCCGCGGGTGCCGGGGCGGCGACGTCCGCGGCGGGGGCGAGTCGTGCCTCCCGACCGGCGGTGGCGTGGGTGCGGACGGCGGCGAGTCCGCGGCCGAGGTCGCGGAGCAGGTCTGCGACGTCCTCGATGCCGACGGACAGCCGGATCAGCCCGTCGCCGATGCCCTGTTCGGCACGTTCCTCCGGTGTCCGTCCGGCGTGCGTCGTCGTGGCCGGGTGCAGGATCAGCGACCGCACGTCGCCCAGGTGGGTCATCCGGCTGAACAGCTGCACCGCGTCGATGAAGGCGCGGGCGGCCGGCTCGCCACCGGCGAGCGTGAAGGCGAACACGGAGCCGGCTCCCCGGGGCAGGTACCGCTCCGCCAGGTCGTGGTACGGACTGGAGGCCAGGCCCGCGTGGTCGACGCTCGTCACCTCCGGCTGCTGGTCCAGCCACTCGGCGATCGCCAGCGCGTTCGCGCTGTGCCGCTCGATCCGCAGGCTCAGCGTCTCGATGCCCTGTCGGAGCAGGAAGGCGTTGAAGGGTGAGGGCGTCGGGCCGATCCGGGAGCTGATGACGTCGCGCGCGTAGGCGACGAAGGCACGGTTGCCGTACCGGTCGACGTGGCTCTGGCCGCCGAGGGAACGCTCCGGGGTGGTCAGGTGGGTCCAGCGCTCGGGGGAGGCGGACCAGTCGAACGTCCCGCCGTCGACGACGACGCCGCCGAGGCCCGAGCCGTGGCCGCTGAGGAACTTCGACGCGGAGTGCACCACGATGTCGGCGCCGTGCTCGATCGGTCGGACGAGGTAGGGCGTCGCCAGGGTGTTGTCGACGATGAGCGGGACCCCGGCCCGGTGCGCGGTGTCCGCGACGCCGGTGATGTCGAGCACGTCGTTCTTCGGGTTCGGGATCGTCTCGGCGAAGAACGCCTTCGTGTTCGGGCGGACTGCGGCAGCCCAGGCGTCGAGGTCGCGGGCGTCGCCGACGAAGTCGACCTCGATGCCGAGCCGTCCGAGGTTCTGGGTGAGGAGCCCCCGGGTGCCCTCGTAGATGCTCCGGGCGCTCACCACGTGGTCGCCGGCCTGCAGCAGCCCGAGGAACGCCACGGTCGCCGCTGCCTGGCCGCTGCTGACGAGGATCGCCTCGGCGCCGCGCTCGAGCAGGGCGATGCGGCGTTCGACGTCCGCGTTCGTCGGGTTGCCGAGGCGCGTGTAGGTGTAGCCGTCGTCCGTGCCGGCGAAGCGGTCGCGGGCCTGCTCGAAGTCGTCGAACAGGAACCCGGAGGACATGTGGATCGCCGGCACCCGGGCACCGTGGGCGGTGTCGGGCATGAAGCCGCCGTGCACCTGTTCGGTCGCGAAACCGGGTTCGTCCGTCATGCGTCCACCTCCGTGCCGGGTCGTCCGGTCGCTCGTCGTGCCGCGATCGGCTGGTCCGTACTCTCGCAGGCCCGGGCTCGTCGTGGCCCGATTGCGGCGTCGCGTTACGGGACGGCAGCCCAGCGTGTCGCGGTCGCCCGTCAGGCGCCGACGAGGGACCGGATGCCGACGACGACGGTCTCGCCCACGGCGGAGAGCGGCGCCCGGGCCGCCCAGACCGCGACGCCGTTGACGAGCAGGAACAGCACGAACCAGACGACGGCGGGCAGGCGCATCTCGGCGGCCGCGATCTGGAAGTCGGTCTGCACCCGTGCCCCGGTCAGCAGCCAGCGTGCGACCTGGACGAGTGACCGGAGGCCGTCGACGAGGAGCGCTGCCCCGAGGGCGGCGACGACGAGCAGGGTGAGGTCGGACGGGCGGACGGCCACCCAGACGGCGAGCGCGTCGAAGCCGACCACGACGAGCAGCCCGAACCAGTTCCGGACGAACAGCAGCGCGATGACGCCGACGACCCCGAGCACGGCGACCGGCAGCCACGGCGACCCCACGACCGCTCCGGTGACCAGCAGCGCACCGGCCCAGACCGGTGCGCTGTACCCGGCGAACAGGTTGAGCACCCGGACCAGCCAGCGCACCGCGCCGGGGACCCGGCCGAGCTGCACCCACGCCTCGCCGGAGCCGTCCGGGTGCAGGTCGATGCGCCGGATGCGACCGCCGAACGGGACGACGACGATGCAGTGCCCGACCTCGTGCACGATGGTCGCCGCCAGACGGGCGACCCGTCCGAGGAACGGCACGAGGGGGAGCACGGCACCGATGAGCAGGGCACCGAACACGGCGGATGCAGGCAGGGAGGTCAAGCCGACATCGTCGCAGACCCGGCTCAGCGGTTCACTGGGAGACCTGGCTCGTCGTCACGACCCGACGCCACGGACCGTTCGGGACCTTGCCGGCCTCGACGAAGCGCCAGCTGATCCGGTCGTCCTCGCCGTCGAGCTCGGCGTAGTGCAGGCAGCCGTTCAACGCGGGGGAGACGTCGACCCCGGCGCCGTTGTACCGCTTGTTCGCGGGCCGCCGGTTGCCGGAGCCGAAGACGTAGGCGCTGTCGTGGTAGGTGCCCGGGCCGGCGTCCTGGACCTGGCCGTAGCAGGTGTGTCCGTCCTTGCTGAGCTGCACCCACCGGTTCTTGAGGTAGCTGAAGCCGTCGTCGCCGTGGTGCCGGCGGTACGCGGCGTCGCCCGCCCAGGGGACGACCCGGTCACGGTCGCGGAAGCCCGCGCGGTCGTTGATGTCGTCGTAGGGGACGTCGAGGTAGAACGGGTTCTCCTTCGGCCGCATGTGCACCGGGAACCACCCGTTCGCCGCCGAGCGCCGTTCGGTCTGGCAGACCCGCTTGCGGATCACGCCGTCGCAGCCGCCGTAGCTGCCCTGCCAGTCGTCGTCGTAGGTGGAGTAGACCTGGCTGCCGTCGTCGGCGTCCGGGTCGAAGACCTCGCCGACCCAGAACGTCGTCGAGACGATCTTCGTGTGCCACGGGTAGGTGCGGGCCACCGCACCACCGCCGACCGGACCGCCGCAGCCGGCGAGGACGGCGGTGAGGGCGATCGCGCCGGTGAGGGCGAGGGCGGTGCCGAGACGAGCGCCCCGACCCCGGGAGCCGCGGTCGCGGCGCTCCCGGGGTCGGGGCTGGGGTGTCGTCCTCACGTCACCGGGCGATCTGGCCGGGCTGCGTCGGTGCCCCGGGTTGACCCGGGGTCGACGGGGCGTCGAGCTGACCGGGCATCCCCGAGGTGTCGAGCTGCCCGAGGACCGCGCGGGAGCGGACGGTGAGGGCGTCGACGGCCGGTGCGATCCGGCTGACGCTGCTGCTCGTCTTCGCCGGCGTCGTCGCGCTGTTCGTCGTCGTCGTGGTGGTCGCGAGCGGCGGCGCACCGGCCGTGTCGTACGCGGCGACGTCGTCGGTGGTCAGCGTGCCGTTCGAGAACAGGTTCAGGCCGAAGGCCAGGCCGTCGAACCCGGCCGGGATCTGGTCCGTCGTCCACACCGCCTGCGTCCACGTCGCGGCCGAGGCGTACCAGGGGCTCGACGTCCAGTAGTGCCAGGACCCGGTCGACGAGTCACGCAGGTAGACCGTGAACTGCGTCACCGTGTTCGCCTTGTAGTACTCACGGAGCGAGTACGTGTGGCCGGGGACCACGGTCGGGGCGCAGTCGCCGAGGTCGAACGTCGGCAACCACTTGGCGTCACCGTCGACGTAGTCGCTCACGGTGAGCGAGGTCGCCTTGGTCGTGGTGCCGGTCCGACCCGGCGTGACGGTGCTGAACGCCGCGGTGTTCGAGCCGTACCCGCCGTACTGCCAGCACTTCTGCCCGCTCGGGCTGGTGGTGGAGGTCGTCTGGAACGAGGGGTTCTGCACCGCGTTGACGCCGGGCGCTGCCGGTCCGGGCACCGGGGACTGCACGACCGGCTGCACCGGGGTGCCGACCGCGTCGCCGACCGTCTTCACCGTGGTGGCGTTCGCGGGGTCCGCGGAGTAGGCGGCGAGCCACTGGGCGAACTGGGCGAACAGCGCCGGCGAGGTCGTCGGGTCGAGCGTGGCGTCGTCGCTGATGTGGTGGAAGGTGAGCTGCACCCATCCGCCCCGGTCGGTCTTCGCCTGGGTGACCTGCTGCTGCAGGTCGGCCAGGGTCCAGTTCGCCTCGACCTGGCTGGGCGCGCGGGTCAGCATGGCGTTGCGCGGCGGCAGGGTCTCCGCGGTCACACAGCCGGTGCAGTCGTACGGGGTCCGGACGTCGCCGAGGCCGCGGGCACTGGTGTACCCGCAGGCGCGGACGGCGTCACGCGTCTTCGTGGTCGACTCCGCGAAGGGGTAGGCGAAGCTCCGGACGGTGTAGCCCCATGACGACAGCGTGGCACGCGACTGGCAGGCCTGCCGCTGCGCCTCGGGCTGGGACAGCGCCGACATGTCCGGGTGGGTGACACTGTGCCCCCCGATCTCGTTGCCGGCCGCCGCGAGGGTCGCGAGGTCCGACTGCTGCATGTAGCCGGGGGCGTTCAGGTACCCGGTGATGATGTAGAACGTGCCGGTCAGGCCGTTCTGCTGCAGTGCCTGCGCGGCCTGCATCTGGTCCGCGTTGCCGTCGTCGAACGTCAGGCTGACGGTGACCGGTTTCGTGACGGTCGCGGCGCGTGCCGGTGCCGCTCCGAGCAGGCCCGTGACGACGATCGCCAGGGCGGCGAGGACGGCGAGGATCACCGTCAGGCGGTTGACGGAGTTGTCCTTGGTCATTCGACCGTCACCGACTTCGCGAGGTTGCGGGGTTTGTCCACGTCGCAGCCCAGCTGCAGCGCGAGCTCGCGGGCGAGCATCTGGAGGGGGACGACCGACTCGAGCGGCCCCCAGAGCGACATGCCCTGGTCGGTCCCGTCGGTCCGACGGGAGAGGACGCGGCCGGCGTCGCGGCCGAGCGCGGGGACGTCGGCACCGACGCCACCGATGGTGATGACGAAGCCGCCGCGGGCACGGACCTCGGCGACGTTCGCCTGGATCTTGTGCTCACCGTTGTCGACGACGACCACGGGGGTGCCGTCGGTCACGAGTGCGAGCGGGCCGTGCTTGAGCTCGCCGGCCGGGTAGGCCTCGGCCCACCGGTAGGAGAGCTCCTTGAGCTTCAGCGCACCCTCGGCGGCGAACGGGAGGCCCGCCCCACGTCCCAGGAACAGGAACCCGGAGGCGTCCCGCACGCTCGAGACGAGGAGCGGGATCCGGTCGAGCGACGCCTCCGCCGCGCCGGCCAGGAGGCCGGGCAGACGCTGCATGTCACCGACGAGCGCGAGGGCACGGGACCGGTCGATCCGGCCGGACGACACCAGGGCCGAGATCATCGCGGACACCCCGACGACGACCTGCGCCGTGAAGGTCTTGGTCGCGGCGACACCGATCTCCGGACCGGCGTGGCAGTCGAGCACCGCGTCGGCTCGACGGGCGAGCGAGGAGTGCAGGTTGTTCGTCAGGGCGAGCACCTGGTACCGGTCCGCGAACCGGTCGAGCGCACGGAGCACGTCCGCGGTCTCACCGGACTGGCTGATCGCGACGACCAGGGTGCCGGGTGTGAGGACGGCCTGGTCGGCCTCGCTGGCGACGACCGTGTCGGTGGGGACACCACCGAGCCCGCGGAGCGCGGTCGCGATCACCTGCCCGGCGTTCAGGGACGTGCCACAGGCGATGACCGCGACCCGCTCGAACGGCAGGAGCCCGAGGCTGCGCCACATGCTCCCGTCGACGGCGCGACCGGCGATCCGGTCGAGGATCTCCGCCACGACGGCCGGCTGCTCCTCGATCTCCTTCGCCATGTGGTCGGTGTGGTCACCGAGCTCGAGCGCCTCGGCGGCGAACGGCGACGGCGTCGCGAACGGCACCGGCACGACCTCGCCACGGGACGACCAGGTCCAGCTCTCACCGAGCTCGACCACGTCGCCGTCACGGAGCGCGACGAACGTCTCCGCCCACGTGGCGATCGCACCGATGTCGCTGGCCACGAAGTCACCACGGGCCGCACGGGCCACCACGAGCGGCGACCGGTCGGCCGCGACGACCATCCGGCCGTCCCGTGCGTCGAGCACCACGATGGCCCAGGAACCCTCGAGCTGCGCGGTCGCGATCTGCACCGCGAGCATCAGGTCCGGGTCCACCGCCAGGGCACGCTCGACCAGGTGCGTGATGACCTCGGAGTCGACCTCGGACACGAAGACGTGGCCCTGGGCGCTCAGCTGGTCGCGGAGCAGGTCCGCGTTCTCGATGATGCCGTTGTGCACGACGCTGATCCGACCCGAGCAGTCGGCGTGCGGGTGCGCGTTGGACTCGCGGACGGCACCGTGCGTCGCCCACCGGGTGTGGCCGATGCCGACGCCGGTGAACGGGTCGCCCGAGCGGGCGGCGACCAGGGTGCGCAGGTCACCGACCCGCGACACCGAACGGATCGTCTCGGTGCCGCCGGTGCTGGTCCGGACGGCGATGCCGGCCGAGTCGTAGCCGCGGTACTCCAGACGCTCCAGGCCGTCCAGGAGGTACGGGGTCGCGTCGTCCGCCACCCGTGCCGCGATGATGCCGCACACGGCTAGACCACCGCCGGGGCGCTCGCCGCAGCGTCGTCCGCCGCGGCCTCGTCCGCTGCCGCACGGACGCGCACGTCCTCCGCGACCAACCGGACCACGGCCTCCAGGGGGGTCACCGGGGCGAACCCGACGGCGGCCTTGGCGCGCGTGTTGTCCGGGACCCGGCGACGCATGTCCTCGTAGCCCTCGCCGTACGCCTCGTCGTAGGGGACGTACGTGATCCGGCTGTCCGAGCCGGTGATGTCGATGACGAGCTCCGCGAGTTCGGCGATGCTGATCTCGCGCTCGCCGCCGAGGTTGAACGCCTCGCCGTAGGCCTCCTCGTGCTCGATGAGTGCGACCATCGCGGGGACGACGTCACCGACGAAGGAGAAGCAGCGCGACTGGACGCCGTCGCCGTAGACCGTCAGCGGTTCACCGCGGACGGCCTGGCCGACGAGGTTCGGGACGACCATGCCGTAGCGGCCGGTCTGGCGGGGGCCCACCGTGTTGAACGGACGGGCGATGGCGACGCGCAGGCCGTACTCCTTGAAGTAGGCGTGGGCGAAGGCCTCGTCGATGCCCTTCGCCGCGGCGTACGTCCAGCGGGCCACGAGCGGCGAGCCGAGCACCCGGTCGGCGGTCTCGTGCAGCGCGTCGGCGGTGTTCTTGCCGTAGATCTCGCTCGTCGAGACGAGGAGCAGCTTCGCGCCGGCGGCGACACACGCGTCGAGGACGTTCTCGCTGCCGTGGATGTTCGTGCGGAGCCCCTGCAGGGGGTGGTCCACGATGAGCTTCACACCGACCGCGGCGGCCAGGTGGAAGACCCGGTCCGACCCGGCGACCAGCTCGGTGACGAGGTCGCGGTCGAGGATGCTGCCCTCGACGACGCGCAGGCGCTCGTGTCCGGCGACGGCGGCCAGGTTGTCGGCACGGCCGGTGGAGAAGTCGTCGAGGACGACGACGTCGTCGCCGTCGGCGAGCAGGCGTTCGACGAGGTGGCTGCCGATGAACCCGGCGCCTCCGGTGACGATGGACTTCATGGCGTTCCCTTTCAGAGGAGGATGCGGCCGGTGAGGTCCGCAGCCCGGTAGGTGGTGTCGATCACGAGCTGCTCGCCGGTGATCCAGGACAGGTCGGCGTCGCTGTGACGGGTGTGCAGGAGCACGAGGTCCGCGCCGAAGGCGGCTTCGTCGACCACGTCGTCGAGGACCGTGCCGTCGTGCAGGCGGACCGAGTCGAAGCGGTGGTCCGCGAACCCCACGTCGGCGCCCGCGGCGATCAGACCCTCGAGGATCTCGAGCGCGGGGGACTCCCGGAGGTCGGCGACGTCGCGCTTGTACGCGATGCCGACGACGAGCACCCGGGCGCCGCGGAGGCCACGGCCGGCGTCGGAGAGGACCTCGCGGGTGCGGTCGACGACCCGACCCGGGCGGGCCGCGATCTCGGTCATCGCCTGGGTGATCATCGGCGCGGCCTGCCGGTCGGCCTTGAGCTGCCAGAGCAGGTAGTGCGGGTCGCAGGGGATGCAGTGTCCACCGACGCCCGGCCCCGGCATGAACGCCATGAACCCGTACGGCTTCGTCGCGGCGGCGTCGACCACGTCCGCCACGTCGATGCCCATCGTGCGGCAGATGTCGGAGAACTCGTTCGCCAGCGCGATGTTCACGGCGCGGAACGTGTTCTCGAGGAGCTTCGTCATCTCGGCCGCGGCGAGCGAGGGCACGTGGTGCACCCGGGCGTAGCGACCGAGCATCTCGTCGGCGATCGCCGCACACGCCGGCGTCGCGCCACCGAGGACGCGGGGCACGTCCTCGTGCGCGACCGAGGCGTTGCCCGGGTCGATGCGCTCCGGGCTGAACGCGACGAACACGTCCCGGCCCGGCAGCAGCCCGCGCTCGGTGAGGGGCTGCACGAGCAGGTCGTCGGTGCACCCGACGTAGGTGGTGCTCGTCAGCATGAGGAGCTGCCCGGGGACGGCGTGCTCGACGACCGTCGCCGCGGCACCGCGGAGGATCGCGAGGTCCGGCACCAGGTACTCGTCGACCGGGGTCGGCACGCAGACGATCACGGCGGCCGCACGCGCGAGCATCGACGGGTCGTCGGTGAGCACGAAGTCGTCCGCCAGGAACGCCGACTCCAGGCGCACCCGGTCGTCGTCGAGCAGGTCGGCCCCGCGGGACCGGATGGTGTCCAGACGACGCTGCGACACGTCGAGGCCGATCACCGAGGTGCCCGAGTGGTGGTACGCCAGGGCCGTCGGGAGCCCGACGTACCCGAGGCCCACGATCGCCACGTCGAACTCGAAGCCACGGGTTCCGCCGGAGACGGTGGTGCCGCGGGTGTGCGGCACGGCGACGTCCGGGGACGTCGGGACGGCCGACGTCGTCGGAGCGACCGGCGACGTGCGGACCGACAGGGCGTCGGACGGCGATGGTGCGATGGACATGCGGGTTCCCCTCGGGTCGGGACACGACCGGGACGTGGTCCCGGTCGGCACCGACCGCCGTCGGGTGGACCGCGGGATCGGGTGGGCCGTGTCGGGGCCACCGTCCGTCCCCGGATCAGGCGGGGACGGACGATGGCGGTCCGGGTGCGGCCGGTCGGGTACCGATCTCGGGTACGCGGTCCTGCCCCGATGACGGGGCCGGCGGTCGGTGCGTTGCCACCATCACGGTTCGGGCAGCCCTCCGGCAACGCCCGGCGACCGGTCTTGCGGTGCCCCGCAGCACCGTGGCGGCGACTGCCGGACCGCATGCGGACTCCCGCAACCGGATGCGGTGCCGGGTGCGGGATTACGGTGCGGCGGCCACACGGCCCCGCTTAGCGTCGCCCCATGCTCACGTTCGTCGTCGCCCTCGTGCTCGTCCTCGGCGTCAACACGATCCTCTGGACCACGGTCGGCGCGACCCGTGTGGTCACCGCCCGCATCCACCGGATCGGCGCCGACGGTCGCGGTCGACGGGCGCTCCGCCGCGGCGTGCCGGTCCCCGTCCCGGGCGGCTACCGCCCCCCGACGACCGCGGACGTCGCCGTCCTCGTCGCCGCACACGACGAGGAACTCGTCATCGAACGGACGATCCGCTCCGCCGCCGAACACCTGCCGCCCGAGCAGATCCTCGTCGTCTCCGACGGGTCCTCGGACCGGACCGTCGAGATCGCCCGGGCCGCCGGCGCCCAGGTGTACGACCTGCAGCCGAACCGCGGCAAGGCGGGCGCCATCGCCGCCGCCATCGAACACTTCGCCATCCCGGAACGCTTCGAGGTGATGATGCTGCTCGACGCGGACACGCACCTGTCCACCGACTACTTCACCACCGGGCTGCCCGAGTTCTCCGCACCCGACGTCGTCGCCGTCGCCGGCCGTGCCACCACGATCCTGGACCCACGCGCCCCCACCTTCCTCGGTCGCCTGCTGGTGGCCTACCGCGAACGCGTCTACGTCGCCGTCCAGTACCTGCAGAAGTTCGGCCAGGCCGCCCCCGCCGCCAACGTCGTCGCCATCGTCCCCGGCTTCGCCTCGATGTACCGCACCCGGATCCTCCGCGACATCGACATCACCGCCGAGGGCCTCGCCATCGAGGACTTCAACATGACGTTCGAGGTGCACGCCAAGGAGCTCGGCCGCGTCGCCTTCCGCCCCGGCGCCGCGGTCGCGTACACGCAGGACCCCGACACGCTCCGCGACTACGCCAAGCAGGTCCGTCGCTGGAACCTCGGCTTCTGGCAGACACTCCGCCGTCACCGCTTCGGTCTCCGCCGCTTCGGGCTCGCCACGGGGCTGTTCGTCCTCGAGCTCCTCACCTCGAGCCTGATGATGCTCCTGCTGCTGCCCGCGGTGGCGCTCGCCGGGACCGCTGCGGTCCTCGTCGCGCTCGGGATGGGTGCGGGCTTCCCGGAGGCGGTGCTCGCCGTCGACCCGGTCACCGGGATCGTGGTGGGCGTCCTGCTGCCCGACTACCTGCTCACCGTCGTCGTCGCCGTGGTGTCCCGCCGCGGCGTCTACGTCCTGTACGGGCTGACGTTCCCGCTCCTCCGGGTCCTCGACTCGTACCTGTGCCTCCGCGCGCTGTTCCTCGCGTTCCGCGGCGGCTCGAGCGGGGTGTGGCACAGCCCCACACGTCGCGCGGCGACGGTCTGAGCGAGCGCCCGAGGCGCCACCACGACGTGACGGGAGGCCCGGTACCAGCTGGTACCGGGCCTCCCGTCGTGCGTGCCGTCGCGGCTACCCCAGCAGCGCCACCAGGTGCGAGCGCGAGCGCGCTCCCACCTTCCGGTAGATCTGCGTGAGCCGGAGCTCGACGGTCCGCTGCGACATGTACAGCGACGACGCGATCTCGCGGTTCCGGTAACCCTCCGTGACCTTCTGGACCACGGCCTGCTCCTCAGCGGTGAGCAGGGTCAGCACCGGCGTGCCGTCCGGCGCGCTCCGCGGGGTCGCCGGCGACGGCATCGAGCCGACCTGCGGCTGCCGGAGCGCGGACGAACCGGCCGCCGGCGGCATCGCGGCGACGCCCTGCGGGGCGACGAGCGGACGACGCAGACCGGCAGCCTCGTAGGCCGCTGCGGCAGCCGCCCCGAGTCGGGCACGGTCCGGGCCGGTGCCCGTCGTCGCGAGTGCGGCGAGGGTCCTCGCCCGTTCGAACTGCGAGTCCGTGGGCTCGAACAGCTCGAGCGCACGGTGCCGCGCGGCGTCCCGGGTGGTGTCGTCGCTGACGAGCGCCAGACCGCGTGCCAGGACGAGGGCGCCCCAGCGTGACGGGTGGGCCCGGTGGTCGGCGGCGAGGCGGGCCGTCATGGCCCGGGCATCGTCGGTCCGTCCGAGTCGGACGTACGTCTCGATGAGGTCGCCGAGGTGCCGGAGCACCGTCGGGTTCCGGACCGTCCGACCGATCGCGTCGGCCGTCTCGAGCGCCACGGCGGCTTCCTCGGCACGGCCCTCGAACAGCAGGACCCGGCCGCGGAACGCGTGCAGCTTCGCCGTCGCTCCCCAGAGTCCGCTCGTCGACCGGAGCGCGAGGCAGCGGTCGAGGACCTCCAGGGAGGCCTGCGGGCGCCCCTCGAGGAAGTGCCGCCAGGCGATCGCGATCGCCCGCGAGGGCTCCCGCAGTCGCTCGACGACGCTCGAGCCGGTCTCCCAGGCGTCGATCGCACGGAGGGCGAGCCGGAAGTTGCCCGAGCGCACCTCGTTCTCCGCGGTCAGGTACCGCGCCGCCTCGACCCACACCGGTGCGGTGTGCGAGGAGCGGGCGAGGACCAGCGCGAACACCCGGCGGGCGCTGCGGTGGCGCTCGGACAGGCTCAGCGCGTGGGCGAGGAGCAGCAGCGTCGGGTCCGCGAGGGCCAGCAGGCTGGTCGTCGCGAGTCCGTCGTGCAGGTCCCGGTCCGGCGGCAGGTGCCCGTCGACCGCGGCGACCATCTGGCGTGCGGCCTGCAGGATCTGCGCCGTGCCGGCCGGCAGCGCCGACTCGAACGGTTCGGCGCGGTGCAGCAGGTCGCGGGCGTGCTCCAGTTCCCAGGCCTCGGCCCGGAAGCTGGCGACCATGGCCAGGAGGCCCGTGACGGCCTCCGCCTCCTCGGCGTCGGTCGCGTCGGCGGGGACGAGCAGTTCGTCGGCCTCGACCGCTTCGCCGCTCAGGTACTGCACCGAGTAGTGCAGCCGCAGGCGGCGCACGTCGTCGAGGCGGGACCGGAACGGCGCGATCGCGGCCAGGTAGCGCGCCGCGTAGCCGAGCAGGCGGTGCGCGAGCAGGACCTCGGCGACCGCGAGGAGCGCGAGGTGCTCGCTCTCGGACCGGGTGCCGACGTGCAGGGCGCGCTCGGTGAGCGTCACGGCGGCACCGGAGTCGCCGTCCGCCGCGTACGCCAGGGCGGCGTGCAGCAGGCCGACGGCGTCCGGGACGTCGTCGGTGAAGCTGCGGTGCCACGACGCCGCACGCGGGTCGTGGGCCGCGGCGGAGGCGGCGAGCTCGGCGTGTGCCGCGCGCCGGTCACGGGCCGTCATCCGCCAGTGCAGGTACGAGCGCACGAGCGGGGAGCGGACCGAGATCGACTGCCCGCGGACCGTGACGAGGCCGACGGACGCGAGGTCCTCGACGACGTCGCGGTCCCACTCCGGGCCGGCGGCCTTCGTGACGGGCACCAGGGCGAGGCGGGCGAGGACGTCCAGATCGCGTCCTGCGACCGCCGCGACCACGGGGGCCGCGAGACGGTCCGTCGTGGGGGTGGGGCGCAGCGGGAGCACGAGGGGTTCCGTGCCGAGGAGCTGCTCACGGCGGAGCATGCCGAGCTGTTCCCGGAGCACGCCGGGGTTGCCGGCGGTCTGCTCCGCGATCACCGCGAGGACACCGTCGTTCGCGTCGTCCGCGGCCGTCTCCCGGGCGAGCAACAGTGCCTCGTCCGGGTGCAGGGGTGCCAGGCGCAGCGACGGCAGTGCCGCGAGCGGCCCGTCGGACGGCACGCTCGTCACCGTGGCGACGATCCGCAGGGACGTCCCGACGAGCCGTCCGGCGAGGAACGCGATGAGCGTCTGGCTCGCCTCGTCCATCCGGTCGAGGTCGTCGATGAGGACCAGCGTCGGCGCCATCTGGAGGGTGCGCAGCGTGTCGAGGAGTTCGTGTGCCACCACGATGACCTGTGCGGGGTCCGCGTCGCGCACGGTCCCGAGGATCCGGGTGACGTGTGCGGCGGCCCGGGGGTCGTCGAGTGCGCTGAAGAGCGTCGTCACACCACCGAGCGGCCAGCGGGATTCGCTGCCGTTCACGCCGATGCGGACGACGGGGAGGGAGACGCGGCTGCTGGCCGCGTCGAGGACGCTCGTGCGTCCGGAGCCGGGATCGCCGACGACGACCAGCGCGGACTCCCGGGGGAGTACGGCGAGGGTCGTGATCCGGTCGACCTCAGTGCGTCGACCGGTGAGTTCCATCAGGACTCACCGGCCTCCGGCGCCAGGGACAGGGGAGCATGACGCGTCGGCGGGGGAGCCGACGACGTGGGGGCCCGCAGCGGAGTGGGTGGCTCCGCGGAGGGTGGTGTCGGCGGACGACGGGTGGGTGGCCCGGTTCGCTGGCAGGGTCGACGTGTGGACAGATCGCGGATGACGAGCCTGGGTGGGCTCGGTTCCGCTCGGGAACGATGATGTCATCGTCTTGATCACCCCTCGGGTTAGGGTCTTCGGACGAATGACGGCGGCACGGCGCACACCGGGACTAGGGATCCCGTTGTTCACCTGAACTTCCGTCAGGAGAACGGTAACCCCTCTTCGGTCGTCCCGAGCCGTCCGTCAGGGAAAGGTCTCGATCCGCGTGCCCCCAGTCCGGGGGGACATGCGGCCCCCCCTCCAGGACGCCGTGGTAGGCGACGGGGTACAGAACCGTTGGTCTGCCCCGGACGACCCCGCTCCGGCCAGTGGGATGTGACGCGTCATCGCCGGGCCGGGGTGTCCGGCACAGGGGGACAAGCGCCTCCGGAGCGTCTGCAGGCGGGGCGGAGCCGGACCGGCGTGCGCGTGGCGGGCGTGCCTCCCGCGGTCCGCCGAGCGGTCCGTCAGGCGCGGCGGACGACCTCCACGACCGCGTCGTGGACCAGACCGTTCGTCGCCAACGCGCTGCCGTGCCACGGGCCCGGGTCGCCGTCGAGCGAGGTGAAGCGGCCGCCCGCTTCCTCGACGATCGGCACGAGGGCGGCCATGTCCCACGGCTTGAGGTCCGGCTCCCCGGCGACGTCGAGCACCCCTTCGGCGACCATCATGTACGACCACATGTCGCCGTAGGCGCGGGTGCGCCACACCGTCCGGGACAGCGCGACCAGGGTGTCGAGCCGGTCGTCGTCGTCCCACTGCTGCAGGGAGTTGTAGCTGAGGCTGGCGTCCTCGAGCCTGCTGACGCCGGAGACGTGCAGGGGGCCCTCGAGGGAGTGCGCGCCCAGACCCTCCGCCGCCCACCAGCGTCTGCCGAGCGCCGGTGCGCTCACCACGCCGAGCACCGGACGGCCGTCGACCGCCAGCGCGATGAGCGTCGCCCAGACCGGGACGCCGCGCAGGTAGTTCGCGGTGCCGTCGATCGGGTCGACGACCCACTGACGGTGGCCCGCGCTGACCGCCTCGTCGCCGCTGTCGGCCGTGGTCTCCTCACCGAGGAAGGCGTCGTCCGGACGTCCGGCCGCGAGCCGGTCCCGGAGCGCACGCTCGACGGCCTGGTCGGCGTCGGTGACCGCGGTGTGGTCGGCCTTCTCCGACACGTGCAGGTCGGCGGCGCGGAAGCGGTCGAGGCTGATCGCGTCGGCGGTGTCGGCGAGGGAACGGGCGAAGTCCAGGTCGGCGCTGAGGTCCACGAGCGTCAGCGTAGCGGGGGTGACTCGGCTCGGACCGGGTCGCGCGGCGGTCAGGCCGCCACGACCTCTTCCTCTTCGAGCCGGGTCACGGCGCGCTCACGGGCGATCCGGGTGCGTCGGGCGACGAGCCCGTGCACGACGACACAGAGCAGCACGGCGGCGACGAGCCAGAGCGCCAGCACCAGACCGCTCCGGCCGAGCGAGGCGCCGGGGAAGTACTGCAGGTCCTGGGCGGCCTGCAGCCAGGCGGCACCGCTCCAGAACGTGTTGAGGCCCGCGAAGAAGCCGGGCTGGAACGCCGGCTGGAAGATCCCGCCCGAGGACGTGAAGTTGAGCATCACGAACAGCATCGTCAGCACCGGAGTGGTCCACCGGCCGATGAGCGGGTGCAGGCCGACGCCGAGGGCGATGATGACCGCGTCGTACAGCCAGGCGAACAGGAACACCTGCCACTGGTGCGTGGTCAGGACGCCGTACACCGGACCGGCGACGACGATGCCGATGCCCGCGACGACGCCCGCGGTGACGAGTCCGACGACCGCGGTCCACACCGGACGGAGGCGCGTGGCGAACGCCGCGACGGCGATCGCGGACGAGTACCCGCCGACGCTCAGACCGACCAGCAGGAAGAAGAGGCCCTGACCGGTGGTGTCCTGGTCGCCGGTCGGGACGACGTCGACGACGTGGAACGGCAGGTGCTGCTCGAACGCGATCGGCACGAAGACCTTCTGCGCGGCCGAGGCGGTGGTCTCGCTGGCGGCCGTCGAGACGTAGAGCGTGGCGGCGGTGTCGCCCGGGGCGTAGACGGCCGCGAGCTCGCGGTCACGGACCTGTCGCTCGGCCGTTCGCGTGCTGTCGACGACGTGCGCGACGAGCGCGCCGTCGGACTGGTCGGTCACGGTCTGCGCGAACACCTGGGTGGCCGGGGTGGTGCCGACGATGCCCACCGGCAGGTCGTGCGGGGTCGGGGCGTGGAAGGCGCCGAGGTACGCCAGCGTCATGCCGACGGCCAGGAAGAGCGGGACCAGGATGTGCGAGCCGAACGAGCGGAGCACCTGGCCGAGCCCCTGCGGACGCAGCACCCCGGGGGCGCGGTGTGGCGGGCGCGGTGCGGCGTGGCCGTGGGCAGTGGGGCCGGGGGTGGAGGAGGACGACGCGCTCGGCGTGTAGTTGTACTTTGCAACTTCGGACACGAGGGGACAGCGTACGCCCGCTCGCACACGAAGTCGAGCGGGCACCCTTCCGGGCCTACGCCGTACCCGGGTCCTCGGCGCCCATGCCGGTGAGCAGTGCGCGGAACGAGTCCAGCCGCTCCACGCCGGTCGCCCCGAGCTCGCCGTTCTGCACCCGGTCGACGATCTCCCAGTCGTGCGCCTGGTCGAGCGGGATGCCGTCGGGGGAGTCCTGCACGGTGACCGCGTGCGAGGCGAACGCCCGGAACACGTTCTCCGGCTGCACGTGCCCCAGGCCGAACGACCGCACACCCGGGGTGTCGATGATCCAGCCGCCGTCCCGCACCCGCAGCGCGATCGAGGACGACGAGGTGTGCCGCCCGCGACCCGTCACCGAGTTCACGACGCCGATCGCCCGCGTCGATCCGGTCAGGGCGTTCACGAGCGTCGACTTGCCGACACCCGAGTGCCCGACGGTGACCGTGACCTTGTCGTCCAGCAGCTCGTGCAGCGCCGCGAACGGCACGTCGTCCGCCCGGCTCGTCACGATGCGCAGGTCCAGACAGGCGAAGTGCGCCAGGAACGCGGCCGGGTCGGCCAGGTCCGTCTTCGTGATGCAGAGGATCGGGTCGAGCCCCGCGTCGAACGCCGCCACCAGGTAGCGGTCGATGAGGCGCGTGCGCGGCTCCGGGTCGGCCGCGGCGACGACGATCAGCATCTGGTCGGCGTTCGCGACGATGACGCGCTCGACCTCGTCCGAGTCGTCGGCGCTTCGGCGGAGCAGCGAGGTACGCTCGGCGACCCGGACGATGCGGGCCAGGGAGCCCTCGTCACCGGAGACGTCGCCTGCGAGCGACACGTGGTCCCCGGTCACGACGGACTTCCGGCCCAGCTCACGGGCCTTCGTGGCGGTGACGACGTGCTCACCGTCCTCGTCGGTCACCAGGACGCCGAAGCGACCGCGGTCGACGTTCGTCACCCAGCCGGTCGGGGCGTCGTCGTACGACGGACGGGTCTTGGTGCGCGGCCGGTTGCCCTTCGGGTTCGGGCGGACGCGGACGCTGGACTCGTCGTACTGGCCGTACGGCTCGTCCTCGTCGGCCCCGCCGTCGGTGTCGTCCCACCAGCTCATGCCGGGTCCCCCTCGGTCGTCACGGCGTCGGTGCTCTCCGCACGGGCCGCCGTGCCGGTCGCCCCGTCCGTGCTGGTCGCCAGCAGGTCGGCCCACAGTTCCGGGAACTGCGGCAACGTCTTCGCGGTCGAACCGATGTCGTCGACCTCGACGCCTGCCGTCACCAGGCCGATGACGGCTCCGGCGGTGGCCATCCGGTGGTCCTCGTACGCGGCCCATCCGCCGCCGTGCAGCCGCGCCGGCTCGATCCGCAGCCCCTCGGCTCGTTCGGTCACCGCGCCTCCGAGACCGGTGACGTCCGCCGCCAGCGCCGCCAGCCGGTCCGTCTCGTGGCCCCGCAGGTGGCCGATGCCGGACACCTCGCTCGGACCGTCCGCCAGGGCTGCGAGCGCGACGAGCGCCGGGGCGAGTTCGCCGCCGCGCGTCAGGTCCAGGTCCACCCCCGGGACGGAGGCCCCACCCCGGATCCCGACGCCGCCGTCGAACACCAGGTCGTCACCGTCCCGCGTCACGGTCGCGCCCCACAGCGGCAGGAGCGTCTCGAGGTCGGCGCCCACCTGTGTCGTCTCGGTCGGCCAGGTCCGGATCCGCACCGTGCCCCCGGCGACGAGGGCGGCGACCGCGAAGGGTGCCGCGTTCGACAGGTCCGGCTCGATCGTGACGTCGCGCCCGCCGATCGGCCCGGGGTGCACGACCCACTCGCCGACCGACAGCTCGTCGACCTGCACGCCGCGGGCGCGGAGGACCTCGACCGTCATCGCGATGTGCGGCAGGCTCGGCAGACGCTCGCCGGTGTGTCGGAGGTGCAGCCCCTCGGTGAACCGCGGCGCGGAGAGCAGCAGGCCGGAGACGAACTGGGACGATGCCGACGCGTCGATGTCCAGCGTGCCGCCGCGGACCGAGCCCGTGCCGACGAAGCGGAAGGGCATCGCGCCGCCGCCGTCGTCGGTGACCTGCACGCCCAGGTCGACGAGCGCCTGCACGATCGCGGCCATCGGGCGCTTCCGGGCGTACGGGTCGCCGTCGATGGTGACCGGCCCCTCGGCCAGTGCGGCGAGCGGGGGCAGGAAGCGCATCACGGTGCCGGCGAGACCGCAGTCGACCCGGACGTCGCCGTGCATCGGCCCGGGCGTGACGCGGAGGTCCGGACCGTACGGGTTCCCGGGGGCACCGGCGGCCGGCTCGACCTCGTCGATCCCGACCCCGAGCTGCCGGAGCGCCGTCGTCATCAGCGCCGAGTCGCGCGAGTGCAGCGGCAGGTGGATCGTCGACGGGCCGTCGGCCAGGGCAGCGAGCACGAGCTCCCGGTTCGTCAGCGACTTCGAGCCCGGCAGGGCGACGTCGCCGTGCAGCGGGCCGCGCGCGACCGGAGCGGTCCAGGGGTGGGAATGCGTCGTGGCTGCCATCGGTTCACCACACTACTGAACCCATCGGGAGGAGCACGGTGATCGCACTCGCACCGTCACGAACGGCCGACACAGCGCTGCTGCCTCGGGCCGTCACCACGCTCGTCGAGCCACAGAGCCCGGACACCACCGTCCGCCTAGACTGGCGGGCGATGACGACCGACGAACCGCAGCACGCACCGGACGACCTGGTCGACGAGACCGAGGCGCAGCTCGACGCCGTCGAGGACGAGGACCTCGCCGGACTCGACTCCGACGCAGAGCCCGAGCCCGTCGACGCGAAGACCGTGTCCGAACACGAGCTGCGACGCCTGTTCGAGGACCAGGCGCTGCCGTTCATGGACCAGCTGTACGGCGCCGCCATGCGGATGACCCGGAACCCGGCCGACGCGTCCGACCTGGTGCAGGAGACCTTCGTGAAGGCGTTCGCCGCCTTCCGACAGTTCCGGCAGGGCACGAACCTCAAGGCGTGGCTGTACCGGATCCTCACGAACACGTTCATCAACACGTACCGCAAGAACCAGCGGAACCCGTACCAGGGCACGATCGACGAGCTCGAGGACTGGCAGCTGGGCGGCGCGGAGAGCGTGACGCAGTCGATCTCGGCGCGATCCGCCGAGGCCGACGCCATCGACCACCTGCCGTCCTCCGCCGTGAAGGACGCGCTGCAGGCCATCCCGGAGGACTTCCGGATGGCCGTCTACTTCGCCGATGTCGAAGGGTTCTCCTACCAGGAGATCGCCGACATCATGAAGACCCCCGTGGGGACGGTCATGAGCCGCCTCCACCGTGGACGCCGGCTCCTCCGCGGACTGCTGGCTGACCACGCACGAGAGACCGGCGTCGTCCCGGACGCAGCGTCGACGGCGACGATGCGCGGACGAGGCCGAGGTGCAAGCACGCGGGCGGCCACGACGGCCGGCACCCGCACGACCCGGAAGGACGCACGATGAGCGGGTGCGACTGCTCGAAGGCGAAGGCGGAACTCGAGGAGTTCCTCCACGACGAGCTGCGACACGAGGACGCCGCGGACATCCGCGAGCACATGGACGGCTGCGAGGACTGCCTCACCGAGCACCGTGTCGGCGTGGTGCTCATGGAGACGGTCAAGCGCGCCTGCCGCGAGTCCGCGCCGGAGCAGCTCCGCGACGAGGTCCTCGCCCGACTCCGCGCGGTGCAGTCGACCCACTGACGCCGTCCGGTCCCGACGCCGTCCGGTCCCGACCCCGTCTCGTCACACCAGCGGTGACGGGACGCTGAGCGGGTAGGGTGCGGACATGACCGACGCCGAGCCGATCAGCACCTGGACCGAACCCGACGTCGCCGCGGTGACCGACCTGGTGCGCCTCCTCGGCCACCAGGTGGAACCAGCCGCGATGCAGGCCCGACTCGACCGGCTCACCGCCGAGGCCGGACACCGCACCTGGGTGGTCCGCGGGGACGACGGTCGACCGATCGCCGTCGCCGGCGCGCAGGTCACGTGGACCTACGCCGGGGACGAGCCGACCGCGCAGCTGCTGCTGCTCGTCGTCGACCCGACGGTCAGGAGGCACGGCACCGGATCCGCGCTGCTCGACACCTTCGAGACATGGGCGGCTGAACAGGGCGCCCGGCGTCTGTCCGCGGTCAGCGCTGCGGCGACCGACAACGCACACCGGTTCTACCAGCGACGCGGCTACCACGAGGCCGGCGTCCGCTACACCAGGTTGGTCTAGCGAGCAGTCGCCCGCAACGAAAAACACCGGTGTTCGTCGGAAACACACACGCAGAGTGCGGTGTGACCGACGAACACCGGTGTTTTGCTGCTACCGCAACGCCCGGTCGATGACGTCGGCGGCCTCCTGCGCACTGCGCTTCGAGGAACCGGTCGCCGGTGCCGCACTCGCCGACCGTGACGAGACGGACAGCGGTCGACCGTCCAGGTGGGGCGAGAGGTTCATGCAGACGAACGGCCAGGCGCCCTGGTTCTCCGGTTCCTCCTGCGCGAAGACGACCTCGGCCTCCGGGTAGCTCGCCAGGACCTCGAGGATCCGGTCGAGCGGCAGCGGGGCGAGCTGCTCGAGCCGGACGAGGGCCACGTCGGAGATGCCGCGCTTGTCCGCCTCGGTCCGCAGGTCGTGGTGGATCTTGCCCGAGTGCAGCACGACCCGGCGCACCGACCCCTTGTCGACGCCCTGCGCGGCCAGACGGTCGTCGTCCAGGACCTCCTGGAAGGTGCCGGTCGTGAAGTCGTCGACCGCGCTCGTCGCCTGGCGCAGGCGGAGCATCGCCTTCGGCGAGAACACGATGAGCGGCTTCTGCGGCTTCGCCCACGCCTGACGGCGGAGCAGGTGGAAGTACGACGCGGGGGTCGACGGCCGGGCGACCACCATGTTGTCCTGCGCGCAGAGCTGCAGGTACCGCTCGATGCGGCCCGAGGAGTGGTCCGGTCCCTGACCCTCGTAGCCGTGGGGGAGCAGGAGCACCAGGCCGGAGCGCTGGCCCCACTTCTGCTCGGCCGCCGAGATGAACTCGTCGATCACGGTCTGGGCACCGTTGGCGAAGTCGCCGAACTGCGCTTCCCAGAGCACGAGGGCTTCCGGACGCTCGACCGAGTAGCCGTACTCGAACGCCATCGCCGCGTACTCGCTGAGCAGCGAGTCGTAGATGAAGAAGCGTGCCTGGTCCTCGGTGAGGTTCGCGAGCGGCAGCCACTCCTGGCCGTTGGTCCGGTCGTGGAACACCGCCTGGCGCTGCACGAACGTCCCGCGACGGGCGTCCTGACCGGCGAGGCGGACGGGCTTGCCCTCGACCAGGACCGAGCCGATCGCCATGAGTTCGGCCATCGCCCAGTCGACCCCACCGGCGCGGGTCATCTCGCGACGCTTGGTGAGGAGCTGCTGCAGCTTCGGGTGGATCGAGAAGCCCGACGGTGGGTTGCCGTGCGCGTCGCCGATGAGCTCGACGAGCTCCTGCGAGATCGCGGTGTCGTGCACCTCGATCTCGGAGTCGTCGCGCTGGGCGGTGGGACGCTCGAGGCCGTTCACGGCACCCGAGTCGTCCACCGGGACGGTCGGCATCGTGCCGGTCTGCGCCTCGTGCGTCTCGGCGAACGCGCGCTCCAGGCGGTCCTGGAAGTCGCGGTGCGCGTCGTCGTACTCCTGCTGGGTGATGTCGCCGCGGCCGACGAGGGCCTCGGTGTACAGGGTGCGGACGGAGCGCTTCGCCTCGATGAGGTTGTACATCAGCGGCTGCGTCATCGAGGGGTCGTCGCCCTCGTTGTGCCCACGTCGGCGGTAGCAGACGAGGTCGATGACGACGTCGCGGTGGAACTCCTCGCGGTACGCGAACGCCAGGTCGGCCACGCGGGCCACGGCCTCCGGGTCGTCGCCGTTGACGTGGAAGACCGGCGCCTGGATCGTCTTCGCGACGTCCGTGGAGTACACCGACGTCCGAGCGGACTCCGGCGGCGTGGTGAAGCCGACCTGGTTGTTGATGACCAGGTGCACGGTGCCACCGGTGCGGTAGCCGCGCAGCTGCGACATCTGCAGGGTCTCGACGACGACGCCCTGGCCCGCCATCGCGGCGTCGCCGTGCACGAGCACCGGCAGCGTGCCGAACGTGCCGGCGGGCTTCCGGTCCTGCTTGGCGCGGACGATGCCCTCGAGCACGCCGTCGACGGCTTCGAGGTGCGACGGGTTCGCCGCGATCGTCACCGGGATGCGCGAACCGTCGGAGGCGCGGAACACGCCCTCGGTGCCCACGTGGTACTTGACGTCGCCGGAGCCCTGCCCGGACACGGTGCCGGGGAGCTGGGTGCCCTCGAACTCCCGGAAGATCTGGCCGTACGTCTTGCCGGCGATGTTCGTCAGGACGTTGAGACGACCGCGGTGGGCCATGCCGATCGCGACCTCGTCGAGTCCGGCGACCGAGGCGTGCTGGATGAGCGTGTCGAGGAACGCGATGGTCGACTCGCCGCCCTCGAGCGAGAAGCGCTTCTGCCCGACGTACTTGGTCTGCAGGAAGGTCTCGAACGCCTCGGCCTCGTTGAGCTTGCCGAGGACCCGCAGCTGCTCGTCCTTCGACGGCTTCGAGTAGGGGACCTCGATGTGCTCCTGCACCCAGCGGCGCTGCTCCGGGTCCTGGATGTGCATGTACTCGATGCCGACGGTGCGGCAGTAGGCGTCACGGAGGATGCCGAGCACGTCACGGAGCGGCGCGGTCGTCGTCCCGGCGAGGCCGCCGGTCACGAACTCCCGGTCGAGGTCCCAGAACGTCAGCCCGTGGCGCTCGATCTCGAGGTCGGGGTGCGTGCGCTGCCGGTACTCGAGCGGGTCGATGTCGGCCATCAGGTGCCCGCGGACGCGGTAGCTGTTGATGAGCTCCTGCACGCGTGCGGTCTTGTTGACCCGGTGTGCCAGGTCGACGTTGATGTCGTTCGCCCACTGGATCGGCTTGTACGGGATCCGGAGCGCGGCGAAGATGTCGTCGTAGAAGCCGTGCTGGCCGATCAGCCGCTCGTGCACCTGCTTGAGGAACTCGCCCGACCCGGCGCCCTGGATGACCCGGTGGTCGTAGGTGCTCGTCAGCGTGATGGTCTTGCCGACGCCGAGCTCGACGAGGGTCTTCGGCGCCGAGCCCTGGAACTGCGCCGGGTACTCGAGGGCACCCGCGCCGATGATGCAGCCCTGGCCCTTGGTGAGGCGCGGGACCGAGTGCACGGTGCCGATGCCGCCCGGGTTCGTCAGGGAGATCGTCGTGCCCTGGAAGTCCGACGGGGTCAGCTTGCCGTCGCGGGCACGCTTGACGACGTCCTCGTAGACGGAGAGGAACTGCCCGAACGTCAGGGTCTCGGCGCGCTTGATGCTCGGGACGAGCAGGGAGCGCGTGCCGTCCTTCTTCGGGACGTCGATCGCGATGCCGAGGTTGACGTGCGCCGGGGTGATGACGAAGGGCTTGCCGTCGCGCTCCTCGTAGGAGACGTTCTGGCTCGGGAAGTCCTTGAGCGTCTGGACCATGGCCCAGCCGATGAGGTGCGTGAAGGAGATCTTCCCGCCGCGGGCCCGGCGCAGGTGGTTGTTGATGACGATCCGGTTGTCGATCATCAGCTTCGCCGGGATCGTCCGGACGCTCGTGGCGGTCGGGACGGTGAGCGAGGCGTCCATGTTCGACGCCAGGGTCTTCGCCATGCCCCGGAGCGGGGTGGCGACGTCCTCGTGGGTCTCTTCGTGCTCGTCGGCGGCGTCGTTGGCCTCGGCCGGGATCGGCTGCGGCGACGGCTGCCGGGAGGTGGTGCGGGCCTGGAGCGGCGCCTTCGTCTCTCCGGTGGCGGGCTGCTGCGTGGACGACGGGCCGGCGACGGCGGCGGGCTGCTCCGCGGGGGCGTCCTCGGCGGCGGCGGCCTGGGCGGGGGAGGGGGTCGTGGAGTCGGCGGGGGCATCCGTGCCGGCCGCGGCGTCCGTGCTGCTCGGCTGGGTCCGGTGGTAGCTCTCGAGGACCGGCCACCAGGACTCGTCGACGCTGCTCTTGTCGGCGAGGTACTGCTCGTAGAGCTCGTCCACCAGCCACTCGTTCGCGCCGAATTCGCCCGCGGTCTCGTCAGTTCCGGTCAGATGGCTCGACACAGCCGATCGCCCACTCTCCGTCGATTGATGCTCGTGTGTGTCGTGCAGGGCAACCCTGTCCCGCACGCCGTCAACCCTAGCCGCTCATCCGTGGCCGTGAGGTGGGAGACGGCGGGTGAGTCGAGCCTCCCGGCCGGGTCCGCGTGCCGCTCCCCGGCGGCCCTCCGCACGCCGCCGTACAGTGGCCGTCATGAGGTTCTACGAGACGCGGCCGACCCACGACCTGACCTACTCCGACGTCTTCCTCGTCCCCAGCCGGTCGAGCGTGACGAGCCGCTTCGACGTGGACCTGGCCACGAACGACGGCACCGGTGCGACGATCCCGATCGTCAGCGCCAACATGAACTCGGTGACGGGTCCGCGGCTCGCTGCGACCCTCGCACGACGGGGCGGTCTCGGGGTGCTGCCGCAGGACATGCACCTGCAGGACCTCGACGCGGCGATCCGCTGGGTGAAGGCGCAGCCCGTCGACTTCGACTCGGCGATCGACATGGGCGCCGACGCCACCGTCGCCGAGGCGCTCGGTCAGCTGCTGCCCGTCGAGGGTCGCGGCATCGTCGTCCGTGACGAGGCGGGGGAGTACCTGGGCTGCGTCCCCGCGACCCGGCTCGCGACCGCCGGGGCCGATGCGGTCCTCGGGGACCTGCTGCACGGCGCGACGACCGCGATCGACGCCGAGGAAGCCGGGTCCTCCCGTCACGTGTACGACGTGCTCACCGCGGCGGGTGTGGACTTCGCTCCGGTGATGCGGCACGGCAAGGTCGTCGGCACCGTCAGCCCGACCAGCGCCATCCGCTCCGACATCTACCGACCCGCCGTCGACGCCTCGGGCCGCCTGCGGGTCGCCGCCGCCGTCGGCATCAACGGCGACGTCGCCGCGAAGGCCGCCGCACTCGCCGACGCCGGGGTCGACGTCCTGGTCCTCGACACCGCACACGGCCACCAGGAGGGCATGATCCGCGCGCTCCGTGCGGTGTCCGCGCTCGACCTCGGCATCCCGCTCGTCGCCGGCAACGTCGTCACCGCCGACGCCGTCGCCCACCTGGTCGCCGCGGGGGCGTCGATCATCAAGGTCGGCGTCGGGCCGGGCGCGATGTGCACGACCCGCATGATGACCGCCGTCGGGCGTCCGCAGTTCTCCGCCGTCCTCGAGACCGCCGCGGCCGCACGGTCGCTGGGTGCGCACGTCTGGGCCGACGGCGGCGTCCGCTACCCGCGCGACGTCGCGCTCGCCCTGGCCGCGGGTGCGTCGGCCGTGATGATCGGCTCGTGGTTCGCCGGCACGCTCGAGGCTCCCGGAGTCCTCCGCCGCGACGACGCCGGCCGCGCCTACAAGGAGAGCTGGGGGATGGCGTCCGCCAAGGCGGTGCGGGAGCGCTTCGAGCGGCTCGACCCGTACGAGCGGGCCCGCAAGGCGCTCTTCGCCGAGGGGATCTCGTCCTCGACGATCTACCTGGACCCGGAGCGTCCGAGCGTCGAGGACCTGCTCGACATGATCACGACGGGCCTCCGCAGCTCCGCCACGTACGCCGGTGCGCAGTCGCTGACCGAGTTCGCCGACCGTGCCCTGGTCGGCATCCAGTCCGCCGCGGGTTACGAGGAGGGCAAGCCCCTCCCCGTCAGCTGGTAGCCCCCAACCCCCCGCAAAACGCAACGTCGGCGTCACCGCGCAGCGCTATAGCGTTGCGGCAAGGCGCCGGGGTTGCGTTTTGCGGGCTGTAGACGGGAGGCTCCGTGCCAGCTGGCACCGCGCCTCCCGTCTGTCTGACCGGTGCGTCTACCGGCGTCGGGTGGCGTCCTCGACGGTGCCGATGAGCTCCTCGAGGATGTCCTCGAGGAACAGGACGCCCGTCGTGCGACCATCCGCGTCGAAGGCCCGCGCCACGTGGCGTCCGGCCCCACGCATCGTCGCGAGTGCGTCCTCCAGGTCCATCTCCGTGTAGAGCGAGATGAGCTGGCGGATGCGCTTCGGCGGCACCGGGTCGTCGAACTCGTCCGGCCGCAGGTCGATGACGTCCTTGACGTGCACGTAGCCGGTCGGGTCACCCGCGTCGTCGACCAGGACGTAGCGCGAGAACCCGCGCTGGGCGACGGCCCGCTCGACCTCGGCGGGTGTCGCGTCCTCGTGCAGGGTGACGAGCCCGGACATCGGGACGGCGACGTCCTTCACCTTCTTCTCGGTGAACTCGAACGCCATCCGGAGCGTGCCCGAGTCGTCGGCCAGGGTGCCCTCGCGTCGGGACTGCTCGACGATCGTCTGGACCTCCTCGACGGTGTACGCGCTGACTGCCTCGTCCTTCGGCTCCACCTTGAACAGGCGCAGCACCGCGTTCGCGACCTCGTTGAGCCCGACGACGACCCAGTGCAGGCCGTGGCCGATGTACCAGAGCGTCGGCACGAGCAGCAGCGCTGCCCGGTCCGGCATCGAGAACGAGATGTTCTTCGGGACCATCTCGCCGAACACCACGTGCAGGAACGACACGAGCAGCAGCGTGAAGACGAACGCCACGATGCCGATCACCTCGGCGCTCCAGCCGGTGAGGTGCAGCGGGACCTCGAGCAGGTGGTGGATCGCCGGCTCGGAGACGTTGAGGATGAGCAGCGAGCAGACCGTGATGCCGAGCTGCGTGGTCGCGAGCATCCGGGTGGCGTGCTCCATCGCCCACAGCGTCATCTGCGCGGCACGGGAGCCCTCCTCGGCACGCGGTTCGATCTGCGAGCGTCGGGCAGAGATGACGGCGAACTCCGCGGCGACGAAGAACGCGTTGCCGCCGAGCAGCACGAAGAGCCAGAAGATGCCCCACCAGTCGGAACTCATCGGGTGGTCTCCTGGTCCGTCGCGGTGGTGCTCGTGGCGGTGCGCTTGCCGCTGCCGCTCCGGGCGCTGCTGCCGAGGGTGTCCTCGCCGACCGGGTTCGGCGTGTACCGGATCCGGTCGATGCGGCGGCCGTCCAGCCGCTCGATGCGGAAGACGCCGGAGTCGATCGCGACCTCGTCACCCACCGCGGGCAGGCGGCCGAGCTCCTGCATGAGGAACCCGCCGACGGTCTCGTAGGGACCGTCCTCGGGGACGGTGACGCTCGCGCGGTCCTCCAGCTCGTCGGGGCGCAGCAGCCCCGGGAAGGTCAGCCACCCGCGGCTGCGGACGACGTCGATGCGTGCCCGGTCGTGCTCGTCGGACACCTCGCCGACGATCTCCTCGACCAGGTCCTCGAGCGTGACGACGCCGGCGGTCCCGCCGTACTCGTCGACGACGATGACCATCTGGTAGCCGCGACCGCGGACCTCGGTGAGCAGGGTGTCGCCGGGCATGGTCTCCGGGACGCGCTCGGCGTCGGTCATCAGGGCGCCGACCGGCACCTCGGGGCGCTTCTCGCGCGGCACCGAGACGGCCTGCTTGACGTGGACGATCCCGACGACGTCGTCCGCGTCCTCCTCGATGACGGGGAAGCGGCTGAAGCCGGTCCGGCGGGCGAGGGCGATGACCGCCTCGGCGCTGTCGGACACGCGGATCGTCGACAGGCGCGGGCGCGGGGTCATCACGTCGCTGGCGTTCAGCTCGGAGAAGGACAGCGTGCGTTCGAGCAGCGTTGCGGTGTCCTGTTCGAGGGAGCCCTCGGACGCGGACCGACGGAGCAGCGAGGTGAGCTCCTCGGCACTGCGCGCACCGGAGAGCTCCTCCTGCGGCTCGATGCCGATCGCGCGGAGGACGGCGTTCGCGGTGCCGTTGAGCAGGGCGACGGCGGGCTTGAACACGGTGGTGAACCCGACCTGCAGCGGCACCACCAGACGCGCGGTCTGCAGCGGCAGCGCGAGCGCGAAGTTCTTCGGCACGAGTTCACCGAGGATCATCGACAGCAGGGTCGCGATGACGAGCGCCACGATCGAGCCGACGGTCTCGACGACGCCCTCGGCCAGGTTCATCGCGAGGAACGGCGCCTCGAGGAGCTTCGCGATCGACGGCTCGAGCAGGTAACCGGTGAGCAGCGTCGTCAGCGTGATGCCGAGCTGGGCGCTGGACAGGTGCGTCGAGGTGACCTTGAGCGCGCCGATGACGGGGCCGAGGCCGGTCTCACCGCGGTCTCGGCGGGCCTCGACGTCGGCGCGGTCGAGGTTGACGAGCGCGAACTCGGAGGCCACGAAGACGCCGGTGCCGAGCGTCAGCAGGATGCCGCCGATCAGCATGACGATGTCGACGGGGCTCACGAGGCGCACCTCGGAGTCGGGCAGCTCACTGTGTGAGCGGCGGGCATGTGATGGTCAGCACTAGGAGGGTCGTCCACAATGCGTCGATCGTACCGGGCGCTCCCTCGGAGGAAGCGAGAGGACATCAGGAGCCGCCCCGTGCCTCCCGTCAGACGGCGGTCGCGAGCTCCTCGAGCGACCGGCGGAGACCGGCCGCCGACGTGAAGTGCACGCCCACCGCACCGACGGCGTCCGCACCGACCGCGTTCTCCGCCCGGTTGTCGACGAACACCATCGCGCTCGGATCGATGCCGAGCCGCGCGCAGGTCTCGTGGTAGATCGACGCGTCGGGCTTGAGCACGTGCTCCTCCGCGCTCACGACGACCGTCTCGAACAGCGAGCCCATGGGGGAGCGGCGGTACGGGTCGCCGAAGTCGAAGCCCGCGTTCGAGAGCAGCGCCAGCCGGGTGCCGCCGTCGTGGAGCTCCTCGACGAGGGCCAGGACCTCGGGGTCGACCTCGAACCAGCCGGTGAAGTCGAGCGCCCACAGGCGGTGGATCTCGGTCACCGACCAGGACCGGCCGGTCCGCTCGGCGATCGCACGCCAGTACTCGAGCACCGTCAGGTCGCCACGGTCCAGGTCGTGTCGGAGCTCCTGGTACACCGGGAACAGCGTGTCGGCGTCGAGCCCGGTCGCTTCGAGCAGTGCGGCCCGGGCGGCGTACGGCGTCCGGCTGATCACCTCGCCGTAGTCGAAGACGACGACACGACCAGGCAGGGACAGGCTCATGCCCGTCACCGTACCGTGGGCACGATGAACGACTTCGTCTCCGTCCGACCCGCCGACGCCGCCCGCTGGATCACCGTCCCGACCGGCGACACCTCGAAGTACCGACGCGGGGTCCTCGGCATCGCGACCGGGTCCGCGCAGTACCCGGGCGCCGCGGTGATGGGTGTCGACGCCGCCGTCCACACCGGACTCGGCATGGTCCGATACGTCGGGCCGGACCGCGCGACCGACTTCGTGCTCGCCAGGCGCCCCGAGATCGTCGCCGGGGTCGGCCGTGTGCAGGCGTGGCTCGTCGGGTCGGGGATCTCCGCGGGGTCCCTCGACGACCTCGACGAGACCACCCGCGCGGGCTTCACGCACGCCTCCGATGACGGGGTGCCGGTCGTCGTCGACGCGGGGGCGATCCCGCTCGTCGACCTCGGGCCGCTCGCGGTGCTCACCCCGCACGCCGGGGAACTCGCGTCGCTCCTCGGTGTGTCGCGCGACGAGGTCGAGGGCGACCCGCGCGGTTCGGCCCTGCGCGCCGCCGAGCGGACCGGGAGCGTCGTGCTGCTCAAGGGCGCCGACACGCACGTCGTCACGCCCGACGGCGGCGTGCGGCTGGTCGCGTCGTCGGCCACGCCCTGGCTCGCCGCAGCGGGTGCCGGGGACGTCCTCGGTGGGGTGCTCGGAGCGCTCGTCGCGGCCCGGGCCGGCACCTCGGCGGTCGGACCGGAGGACCTGGCCCACCTGGCAGCGGCCGCGGCGGTCGTGCACGGGGTCGCGGCGCGTCGGGCCTCGCAGGGCGGGCCGTTCCCGATGACGGCGCTCATCGAGCAGCTGCCCGGTGTGGTGCGGGACCTCGCGGTCCGGGGGGACGCGGCGGCGGACTGACGGAGCGGGCGTCTGTCGGACGGGAGGCGCGGGGCGGGCCCGTGCCGTGCCTCCCGTCCGTCAGCCGGTCGCGCCGCGACCCGCCCGGACGCCGGTCAGGACGACGGCGTGGCGTGCACGAGGAACTCGACCGACCCGGCGTCGTCGACCTTGACGAACCCCAGGTTCGGGGCCTGCACCGAGTAGTCCGAGAACGTGATCGGGACCGTGCCGGACACGTCGACACCGTTCCCGCTCAGACCGACCTGCAGCGTCGCGGTCACCGGCTTCGTGACGCCGTGCAACTGGAGGGTGCCGGGAGCCCGCACCGTCGTCGTGCCGCTGCCCGACGGCACGGCGTCCGTGACCGGCTCCGTCAGCGTGAACGTCGCCGTGGGGAACGCCTGCGTGTCGAGCGCCGAGTCGCGGAAGTACGAGTCGCGCTGCGCGGAGTCGGTCGCGATGTCCCCGACCTGCACGGTGATGGTCGCGGCGCTGATCGTGGTGCCGTCGACGGTGGCGGAGCCGGTGACCTCGGAGGTGCGGCCGGTGACCGTGACGTCGGAGCCGTTGAGGACCTCGTGGACGCGGTATCCGACCTCGGACCCGTCGCCGACCGCCCAGGTGCCGGAGAGGTCCGTGTCGTCGAGCGTCGACGGGGCGCGGCTGGCGGCGACCGTGGGGGTCGCCGAGGCCTTCGCGTTCTCGTTCGACGTGTACGCGCGCGTGCCGATCGCGACGGCGACCACCGCGACCACCGCGACGACCACGAGGACGACGAGCACGATGACGAGGCGACGTCGAGGGCGGGGGGACGGGCGGTTCGGCGTGGAGGTCACCCGAGGACGGTGACACGTCACTCTCGGGATCGGCTGAGGATCGGCGACCGGTCGGTACGCTCGTCCGGTGCGCAGGAACCCGTGGCCCGAGATCGTCGTCTTCGGGGTGGCGTTCGTCGCGGTGCACCTGGTGCTCTGGTACCTGTCGCTCGTCGTGCCGAACCAGCCGATCGGCGACGTCACCATCACCTACCGACGGTGGATCGAATCCGGGCAGTCGTCGCACTTCTGGGTCGGCATCGACTCGCCGTGGGTGTACCCGATCCTCGCGATCGTCCCGATGGCCGCCGCAGCCCTCGGTGGCACCGCGTCGATCGGCACCGGATGGCTGCTGCTCATGGTGGTGCTCAACGCCGTCGCGGCCACGGTGCTCTGGCGCTTCCGCGCGTTCGGCGTCCGGGTCGTCTGGTGGTGGCTGGTGTTCCTGCTGGCCCTCGGACCGATCGGCCTCGGCCGGATCGACACCGTCGCCACCGCGGTCGCCCTGGTCGGGGTGGCCTTCGTCGCCGCACGGCCGGGCATCGCCTCGGCCGTGTTCACCGTCGCCGCCTGGGTCAAGGTCTGGCCGGCGGCTCTGGTCGGTGTGCTGTTCGTCCTCCGTCGCGGGCGCCGCGTCGAGGTCGTCGCCGGAGCCCTCACCGTCACCGGGCTCGTCGTCCTGGTCGACGTGCTGTTCGGCGGCGCCGCGCACCTGCTCTCGTTCATCGGCGAGCAGACCGGCCGAGGGCTGCAGATCGAGTCACCGCTCGCCACGCCGTTCCTCTGGGCCGCCGCCGCGCACGTGCCCGGCGCAGCGGTCTTCTACGACACCGAGATCCTGACCTTCGAGGTCTCCGGCGCCGGCACCACCGTCGCCGCCGCGCTCTCCACCCCGCTGATGGCGGCCGTCGTGGTCGTCGGCGTCGTCCTCGCCCTGCTCGCCGTCCGGACTGGCACCCGCCGCACCCAGGTCGCCCCGGTCCTGGCGCTGCTGTTCGTCGCAGCGCTCATCGCGACGAACAAGGTCGGGTCACCGCAGTACGTCGGATGGTTCGCCGTGCCCGTCGTCTGGGGGCTCGTCGCCGGACGGGGGAGTGCCTGGCGGTTCCTGCCGGTCGCCGCCGCGATGCTGCCGACGGCCTTCCTCACGCAGCTCGTCTACCCGGACTACTACGACCAGGTGCTCGCCGTGCAGCCGTGGATCCTCGTCGTCCTGTCGCTGCGGAACGCCCTCGAGGTCGCGGTGCTCGTCTGGGCCGTCGTCGTGCTGGTCCGGATGTGGCGGCAGGGGATCGAACCACGGGCCTCCCGTCGGACCCCCGACCCGACGCACGCGGACCCCGTCACGCGGTGACGTGCAGCGGGGCAGGATGGAGGCATGATCGTCGCCTTCTCCATCGCCCCGTCCGGCGGCCCTGCCGCAGCCGAGGACGGCTCCGTCCACGACGCCGTCGCCGCAGCCGTGCGGGTCGTCCGTGAGTCCGGCCTGCCGAACCGCACCTCGTCGATGTTCACCGAGCTCGAGGGGGAGTGGGACGAGGTCTTCGCCGTGGTCAAGGCCGCGACCGAAGCCGTCGCGCCGTTCGGGACGCGGGTGTCGCTCGTGCTCAAGGCCGACATCCGACCGGGGCACACGGGGGAGCTCGACGGCAAGCTCGAGCGGCTCGAAGCGGCGCTCGAGGACTGAGCCGACCCCGGTCCGGTCGGCCTTCCCGGTCGACTGCTGGGTCCGGGCACGACACGCCGCCGACGTTCCTGCGATGTCGGCGGTCGGGTGTGTGCTGGGTCCATCAGCCGGTGCACGAGCACCGGCACCCGTGACGGAAGGAGCCCGCTCATGATGCACGACGGTTGGTGCCCGGACTGCGACCTCCCCTCGGTCGTGATCGACGTCTCCGACGACGGGCAGCACGCCTGGGCGAGCTGCGACGAGTGCGGCACCGGGTGGGTGCACCGCGACGAACTGCCGGAGGCGCGGACCACGCCCGGAACGACGGTGCAGCGTCCGGAGCAGATGACGGAGCAGCAGGCAGCGTGAGCGTGGGGTGACCCAGCGCCTGCTCCCCATGGACGCGGCCGTGCCGATCGGGAATCCCGGTCGGCACGGCCGCGTTCGTGGTCCTGTCGGCTGTGCGGTCCACAACGGTGTCGAATCGATTCGGCTCAACCCCTTCCACCGCTGTGTTGGAGCGGTCTACACTGATCCGGCACCCGTACTGCCCGTGCTCGTACCCACCGTGCTCGTACCCACACCGTGCTCCGGCACGAGAACAGGTCCCATGTCCCAGCTTACGCCGGCACGCCGCACGCTCGCCATCCTCGCCCTCGCGCTGGGTGGCTTCGCCATCGGCACCACCGAGTTCGTCGCGATGGGCCTCCTGCCGAACATCGCCGAGGCCCTCCTGCCCGGCCAGTACGCCGCCGACCCGGACGGCGGAGTCGCCCACGCCGGCTGGCTCGTCAGCGCGTACGCGCTCGGCGTCGTCGTGGGGGCACCGACGATCGCCGCGATGTCCGCCAAGTTCCCGCGCAAGGGCCTGCTCATGGTGCTGCTCGTCGGGTTCGTCGTCGCGACGGTCGCCAGCGCGGTGCTGCCCTCGTTCGGCCTGGTCCTGGTCGCCCGCTTCGTCGCCGGTCTGCCGCACGGCGCCTACTTCGGGATCGCCTCCATCGTCGCCGGCGACATCATGGGCCCGGGCAAGCGCGGCAAGGGCATCGCCCTCGTGCTCCTCGGCCTGTCCGTCGCGAACGTCGTGGGCGTCCCGGCCGTGACCTGGATCGGGCAGGTCGCCAGCTGGCGGATCGCCTACGCGGTCGTGGCCGCGCTGTTCGCGCTGACGCTGGTCGCCGTCTCGTTCTTCGTCCCGCGCAGCGGCCGTGACGTGCACGCGACCATCGGACGTGAACTGCGCGCCTTCACGGTGCCGCAGGTCTGGATCGTGATGAGCCTCGGCGCGGTGGGCTTCGGTGGGTTCTTCGCCGTCTACTCGTACATCTCGCCGCTCGTGCAGAACGTCACCGGGCTGTCGGAGTCCTCGGTGCCGCTGGTCCTCGTCGTCGTCGGGCTCGGCATGGTCGTCGGTGGGCTGCTCGGCGGGTTCCTGGCCGACCACAGCGTGAAGGCCACGATCTTCGTCGGGCTCTTCGCCCTGGTCGGGGCGCTCCTGGTCACCGTCCTCACGGCGCAGTACGTCGTCGGGCTGTTCGTCGGGGCGTTCCTGCTCGGGGCGACCTCGTCCGCGATCCCGCCGGCCGTGCAGTCCCGCCTGATGGACGTCGCCGGTGACGCCCGGACGATCGCCGCAGCGCTCAACCACTCCGCGTTCAACCTCGGCAACTCGCTCGGCGCGGCACTCGGCGGCGCGGTCATCGCCGCCGGCTTCGGGTTCCTCGCCCCCGGCTGGCTCGGCATCGGCCTGGCGCTGCTCGGTGTCGTCGTCGCGGTGATCAGCTACGCGGTCGAGCACCGGACGAACCGACGCGCAGCGGCGGCTCGGACCGCGGGGGCCAGCACGGGCCCGATCCGCGAGCCGGTGTCGACGCACTGAGGCCCGCCCGCCGGACGCAGCCCGAGCCTCCCGGCCGACCGGGACGGAACCCGGCCGCGACGGAACCCGGCCGCGACGGAACCCGGCCGCGACGGAACCCGGCCGTGGTCGCGTCGCACCGCCCCGCGAGATGCCGTGACTCGCCGTGCGCGCCTCGCTGCGATGCGCGAATCGCGGCATCTCGACGCCCGAGATGCCCGAATTGCGGCACCTCGCGGCGGAGCCCGCCCGCAGAACGCCCCTACAACCCGTGCGGGGAGCCGTCCTGGACGATGATCCCGTCGGTGATCGCCCGCTTCCGCAGCGCCACCTTCGTGCCGACGTCGAACCCGGCGACGCGGTACTTCTCGCGGATGCGCTTGAGGTAGCTCTTCGCCGTCTCCTCGGAGATGCCGAGCTGGTACGCGACGCTCTTCACGGGCTCGCCACCGCCGTACAGCGCCATCACGCGACGCTCCTGCGCGCTGAGCTTCGGCACGCCGCCGACGTCCCCGCTGTTGATGGCCAGGTCGAGTTCGGCGGACACGTACTGCTCACCGCGCTGCGCTGCCCGGATCGCCTCGACGATCATGGCCGCGTCCTCGCTCTTGACGAGGTAGCCGAGCGCGCCGGCACCGAGGGCCTCACGGACCACGTTCGGCTCCGAGTAGGTGCTCATCACGACGGTCTTCACACCCGCGGTCTTCAGCGTCGAGATCTTCAGCGACACCGGGATCGAGTCCTTGAGGTCCAGGTCGAGCAGGACGACGTCGACGGGGAAGGCGGGGCTGGTGAGCAGCTCCGGCCAGGTGGTGACCGCGGTGACCATCGCGATGTCGTCCGCGGCGCCCCGGATCCACTCGGTCAGGGCGCTGAGCAGCATCCGGTGGTCGTCGACGAGAGCGAGTCTGATCGGTTCTGCTGGAGTCGCCATGCGCGAGGGTCCTTTCTGGTGGGTCCGTCCCGGGCCTGCTGATCCTAGGAGGATCGTCGGTCCGGTTCGGGGAGGCTGGCCAGGATGTCCGGGAGCGGCACCGGCGTGCGTGTCGGCGTCGCTGCCGGGAGGCTCGTGGTGCGTCACATCTGCGGGTGCCGGTTCACGACGCAGTGCGCGGTGACGTGCAGCACGCCGTCCCGGACACTGTCGGTGTACGGGCCGATGCGCTGCAGGGCCGTCCACGCGGCGGGGCCCAGGCGACGGCGGGGGACGCCGCGCGACTCGATGACGACGGGGACGTCCATGGTGTCGTCGGTGACCGGGTGGCCGTCGCTGCCGACGGGGCCGAGGGTGACCGAGACGACGGGGACACCGGGCTGCTGGGTGCGGCCGTCGCCGACCATCTGCCAGAGCGCCTGGAGCAGGCCGTCGCGCTGGGCGGGGGTGAGGTGTCCGGCCAGGGCGCTCGGGTCGGTCACGGCGACGGAGCGTCCGAGGTTGTCGGACTCGGTGATCGCGTGGTAGAGCCAGGTCTCACGCCGGCCCTCGATGAGGTGCAGGCGGAGTTCGGTGGCGAGGGACGCGGCGACCGAGGCCGAAGCGTCGGAGAGCGGCAGCGGGTCGGAGCCGTTCGCGACGGCGTCGAGCAGCTTCTCGGCGGCCAGGTCCAGGCGGGCGAGTTCGTCCGAGGCGAGCATCCCGACGGCGAACTGCGGGGCGCCGACGTTGCTCTGCACCAGGACCCGGTCGAGTTCGCGCTGGACGAGCTGCCGGAAGCGGTGCACGACGAACAGCGCCACGGACGGCGGGACGACGGTGACCGCGAGCATGGTGACGATGCCGGGCAGGGTCTCGGTCGTCAGCGGGGTCGACACCGCGGCGTACACGACGAACGCCAGGCCGAGGGCGACGATCGCGGCGATGACCTCCCGGGCAGGCCGGAGGGTCGTGATCGGCAGGAGTGCGAAGCCGGCGGCCATCGAGGCGGTGGCGAAGTGGCCGACGTCGTGCTCCGGCCAGATGCCGATGAAGTCGAGCGTCACGATGCAGGCGAGCACGACGCAGATCAGCCCGAACGCGACGCCGGTCAGTCGCTCGCCGTAGGTGAGGACGGTGGCCAGGACACAACTCGCGGCGACGACGAACAGCGCCCAGGCGGTGGCCGTCATCCACGGGTTCGTGTAGTCGTCCCAGTGCACGAGGAAGAAGACGATGCCGCCGAGCGCCTCGAGTCCGGTGAGCACGGCCGCACCGAGGCCGAGGTGGCCGGCACCGAGCGAGGCGCCGGGCTGGGCCGCCTGCCGGAGCGAGCGCGCGCCGGTCGAGGTGGAGGGGAGGCCGCGCGCCTGTCGACGTTCGGTGCCCCGGTACCGCTCACGGGCCTCCCGGCGGGTGCGGGGTGCGCCCTGCTCGCCGGGGAGGCCGCGGCTGATGGTGTCCTCCGGGACGCCGCTCATCGGGGTGCCTCCAGGACGACGGTGGTGCCGGCACCGGGTGCCGAGAACAGGCGGGCGTCGCCGCCGACCTCGCGGAGACGGTTCACGACGCTCTCCTTGAAGCCGAGCCGTTCGGCGCTGACGGTGTCGAGTTCGAAGCCGACGCCGGAGTCGGTGACCATCGCACGGACCATCGCCTCGTCGTGGACGATCGTGACGTGCGCCTCCGGGACGCCGGCGTGGCGTCGGACGTTCTCCAGGCACTCGCCGAGCGCCAGCAGGAACGCGTCGAGGACGTGCTTCGGCAGCAGGACCTGCCCGGTGCCGTGCCAGGCGACCTCGAGGCCCATCCGACCGAAGCGCTGCTTGACGGACTCGAGGGTCTGGCCGAGCGGGGACTCCTCGGTGCGGGTGAGCGAGTAGTCGCCGGACTGCTGCGGCTGCGGGGTGGCGCCGAGACGGAGGTGGCGGAGGAGTCGGGCGTCCTCGGCGGCCTGCTCGCGCATCGCGTGCTCGGAGACGCCGACGCCGGAGTGGGCGAGCAGGGTGAGGGTCGCGAGCACGGTGTCGTGGAGCAACCGGGCGCCCTGGCGTCGCTGCGCCTCGGTCTCGCTGGCCTGTCGTTCGGCGCGGTGGGCGGTGCCGATGCTGTAGATGCGGCGGGCGACCCGGGGGATGCTCCGGCTGATCCAGACGGCGATGACGGCGATCAGGACCCAGCCGAGCAGGACGCCGCTGACCGGGGCGGAGAGGACGGAGCCGCTCGCCCAGCTCATCAGCGCGAGGGAGACCACTCCGGCGCCGGCGGCGAGGCCGAGACCGAGTCGGTGGCCGCGCTGCGCCATGAGCAGCGAAGCGAGCCCGCCACCGGCGAGCGGGACGAGCGCACTCGCGATGACCCGGCGGTCGTCGGGGGCCACGGCCGAGGTGAGGACCGCGACGGCTGCGAGTCCGGCGACGACCGTCGTGGCGGTCCACCACGTCGACCCGTTGACGCCGAAGACCACGAGGGCCCCCACCATCACCGCGATGCAGGCGAACCCGGCGACGAGCGGCAGCACGGGGACGGCGAGCGAGGTGGCCACGCCCACGACGCTGACGAGCGCGCAGACGATGCCCACGACACGCGTCGTCGACCGGAGGAGGCGGTCGCGTTCCTGCGCGAGGAGTTCCATCGTTGGTCCTGGCTGTTCCTGGTTCGGGAGAGCTGGTAGGTCTGGGGAAACCGAGCACTGGTCGAGACCGTGCACTCTGCATCATTCCACGGGCGACACCCGTAGTGGGGTGTTCGGCGCGCGGGGGTCGACGGATCGGTCTGGGGGTGTCCCGTCTTCCGGGGACACGCGTGCACCCCGATCAGTCGAGCAGTCGCCGCAGGTGCGCCCCGACGGCCTCGTGTTCGATGAGGAAACCGTCGTGACCGAACTCGCTCGTGATCACCGCAGCCCGGTCGCCGTCCAGCGTGTCGGGCACCCCGGCTGCGATCCGGTGCTGGTCCTCGACCGGGAACAGCCGGTCGCTGGAGACCCCGACGACGAGGGTGCGCGCGCTCACCCGGGCGAGCGCTGCGGCCACCCCGCCACGACCGGCACCGACGTCGTGCGAGTCCATCGCGTGGGTGAGGACGACGTACGAGGCGGCGTCGAACCGGCGGGTGAACTTGTTGCCGTGGAAGTCGAGGTAGCTCTCCACCGAGAACCGTCCGTCGTCGCCGAGCGGCGAGACGTCGCTCTGCCACGAGCGGGCGAACCGGCCGTTGAGCTCGTCGGAGGCGCGGTAGGTCATCATCGCCATCCGACGGGCGAGCGCGAGGCCTCGGTGCGGCCCCTCGCCGGGTTCGGCGTCGTGGTGGTCGCCGCCGGCGTAGCCCGGGTCCATCTGGATCGCGGCACGTTGCAGGGAGTTCGCCGCGATCTGGTCGGCGGTGGTCTGCGCGGTGCTCGCCAGGACCGCGAGTCGCGCGACACGCTCCGGCGCGGTGACCGCGGCCTCGAGGGCGTGCATGCCGCCCATCGACCCGCCGACGACGGCGGCGAACCGGTCGATGCCGAGCCGGTCGGCCAGGCGCAGTTGCGTGGCGACCTGGTCGCGGATCGTCACGAACGGGAAGCGGGAGCCCCACTCGCGTCCGTCGGGTGTGACCGAGGACGGCCCGGTGGTGCCCTGGCAGCCGCCGAGCATGTTCGGCGCGATGACGAACCAGCGGTCGGTGTCGATCGCGCGGCCGGGGCCCACGACGTCGCCCCACCAGCCGGCGGTGCGGTGACCGGGCCCCGGCGGACCGGCGACGTGCGAGTCACCGGTCAGGGCGTGGAACACCAGGACCGCGTTGTCGGCTGCGGGGGAGAGCGTGCCCCAGGTCTCGTAGGCGACGCGGACCGCGGGGATGCGGCCGCCGCGGACGAACTGTTCACCGAGCGACGCGAAGTGCCGCGCTCCGGGTGGGTCGCCCGGACGCCAGGCGCCGGTGACGGGTGGCTTGCCGAGGGTGCCGAGTTCGGCGCCGGGCACCAGGGTGGACGGCACGGAGTCCTCGGGGGTCGTCTGCCAGTCCATCGTGCGTCCATTCTCGCGGCAGGTCCGCTCCGCCGCCGCCGTGTTACGTCACGTCCCCGGCCGGCGGCCTCGCGAAACGCAACCCGGGCGGCTCCTCGCAGCGGTACTCCGTTGCGGGAAGCCGCCCGGGTTGCGTTTCGCGGGAGGCACGGGGCGGGTCAGGCGCGCAGGCCCGCCTGGGCGACGGCGCGGGCCGCGGCGAGCCCGGCCTCGAGGTCGGCCTTGAGGTCCTCGACGTTCTCGATCCCGACCGAGAGGCGCACCAGACCCGGCGTGACCCCGGTGGTGAGCTGCTGCTCCGGCGTCAGCTGCGAGTGGGTCGTGGACGCCGGGTGGATGACGAGCGAGCGGACGTCACCGATGTTCGCCAGGTGCGAGAACAGCTGCAGCTCGTCGACCAGCGCACGGCCGGCGTCGACACCGCCCTTGAGCTCGAAGGACAGCACCGCACCGACACCACGCGGCGCGTACTTCGTCGCCGCCGGGTACCACGGGCTCGTCGGCAGCCCCGCGTACGCCACCGTCGCGACGTCCGGGTGCCGGTCGAGCCACTCCGCGATCTCCTGCGCGTTCGAGACGTGCCGTTCGATCCGGAGGCTCAGCGTCTCGATGCCCTGCAGGAGCGCGAACGCCGTGTCCGCCGAGTTCGACGCACCGAGGTCGCGGAGCAGCTGCACGCGGGCCTTGACGATGTACGCCAGCGCGTCACCGACCGCCTGCGAGAACACCGCCCCGTGGTACGAGGGATCCGGGGTGCTGAACTCCGGGAACCGCTCGGTGTGCTCGGACCAGGCGAACGTGCCGCCGTCGACGATGATCCCGCCGATGACCGTGCCGTGGCCGCCGAGGAACTTCGTCGCCGAGTGCACCACGATGTCCGCACCGTGCTCGAACGGCCGGATCAGGTACGGCGTCGCGATCGTGTTGTCGACGATCAGCGGCACACCGGACTCGTGCGCGACACCGGCGACGGTCTCGATGTCCAGCACGTTGATGCGCGGGTTGCCGATGGTCTCGGCGAAGAACAGCTTCGTGTTCGGACGGACCGCGCGGCGCCACTCCTCCGGATCGTCCTGGTCCTCCACGAACGTCGTCTCGATGCCGAGCTTCGCCAGCGTGTACTTGAACAGGTTGTACGTGCCGCCGTAGATCGACGACGACGACACGATGTGGTCCCCGGCACCGGCGATGTTGAGCACCGCGTAGGTCTCCGCCGCCTGGCCGCTCGACACGAGGAGCGCCCCGGTACCGCCCTCGAGCGCCGCGATGCGCTGCTCCACGACGTCGTTCGTCGGGTTCATGATCCGCGAGTAGATGTTGCCCGGCTGCGCCAACGCGAACAGGTCACGGGCGTGGTCCGAGTTCTCGAACACGTAGGACGTCGTCTTGTAGATCGGCGTCGCCCGGGCACCCGTCGTCGGGTCGGGGTGCGCCCCCGCGTGGATCTGCGTGGTCTCGAACCGCCACTGCGCGGCGTCGTTCTCGGTCATCTCGTGCTCCTGTCCGGGCGGCTGGTCGTCGGGTGGCGGTGACGCACGGGAGGCTCGGTGCACCGTCGCGTCGCAGGTCACGGTACGGACGTGGTCGCCCCCGCACCAGCGCCCCCGTCTCGTGACGTAACGCGCCTGACGGCGGTGGGCCGGGCCTCCCGTCAGGCTGGGTCCTTGCGGAACAACCAGCCGACCTTCGGCTCGAGCAGCCACCGCATGCCGCGCCGCACGAACGGCTGCGCCAGGAACAGGCTCACCGCACACGCCACCAACACCATCAGCAGCACGAACGGCCACGCCGAGTGCTCACCCGCCAGCACCCCGGACTCACGGATCGGGTAGAGCAGGAACGTGTGCAGCAGGTACACGTACATCGTCGCCGCACCGAACTGCGTCAGCCAGACCGTCCGCCGCGGCACGAGCACCAGGAACGACGCGGTCAACAGCGTCGCCAGGAGCATCAGCCCGAAGCGCACCCCACCGGCCCACCACGCGTCCTCGCCGAGCCCCGAGTACGAGTCGTCGTAGAAGAACCAGTGGTGCAGGTCGAACTCCTTGAACTGCGGGATCCACAGCGCACACGACACCGCCCACGCCGCGAACACCACGCCAGCGGCCACCCGCACCCGGACCACCGTCCGACGGGACGCCTCGTACCAGCGGTCGAACACCCCCCACTGCTTCACCTGCCACCCGAGCAGGAAGAACGGCAGCAGGCTGATCGCCCGGCCCAGGGACAGCGTCGAGTCCACGTTGTCGAAGTACCCGACGCCGATGCTCAGCACCACCGCCCACACCAGCGGCAACCGCAGCTGCGCCAGGTACGGCAGGATCAGCCGGAAGATCCCCAGCGCCAACAGGAACCACAGCGTCCACGTCGGCTTCGTCGGGTTGAACTCCTTGCCGCCCTCCACCACCGCCTGCACCACGGTCCAGATCGTCTGCATGATGATGTACGGCACCACGATGTCCGTGAAGGTCCGACGCATCCGCTTCGCCGTCGGGGTGTCCGCCGACGAGAAGTACCCGCTGATCACGCCGAACGCCGGCATGTGGAACGCGTAGATGAACGTGTACAGCGCCAGGGCGTGCTCGCTGCCCGTCGTCTGCCGCTGGATCGCGTGCCCGATCACCACCAGGGTCACCGCCAGGAACCTGGCCGTGTCCCACATCGGGATGCGCCGCTTGAGCCGACCCGGGTCGAGCGCCCCCGCCGGGGCAGAGGGCGCGGGAGGGGCGGCGTCCGTCGTCATCCTCCGCACGTTACCGTCCGGCGGCGAGGGCGGTGTCGGTAGCGTTGCCCCCGGGCCGCCCACCGTCCCCGACCCGCGAGGAGCATCATGACCACACGTCGAGCCGTCGTCACCGGAGCCAGCTCCGGCATCGGCGCCGCAACCGTCCGCCTGTTCCGCCAGCACGGGTGGGACGTCCTCGCCGTCGCCCGCCGAGCGGACCGGCTCGAAGCGCTCGCCGCAGAGACGGGCGCGGACACCCTGGTCGTGGACGTCACGGACGACGCCCACGTGACGGCGCTCGCCGCGCGGGTGGACGAGCTCGGCGGAGCGGACGTGCTCGTCAACAACGCCGGGGGAGCGTTCGGCTCGGCTTCGGTCGAACACAGCGACGTCGACGACTGGCGGGCGATGTTCGAGGTGAACGTCCTCGGCACGAAGCGTGTCACCGCGGCACTCCTGCCGGCCCTCCGTCGTCGTGCGGCCGAGGTCGGCGGTGCCGACGTCGTGACGGTGACGAGCACCGCGGGCTTCGTCGCGTACGAGAACGGCGGCGGGTACGTCGCCGCGAAGCACGCCGAGCACGCCCTGGTCGGGGTGCTCCGGCTCGAGCTGAACGGCGAACCGATCCGGGTGGTCGAGATCGCCCCCGGCATGGTGAAGACCGACGAGTTCGCCCTCGTCCGGTTCGGCGGCGACGGCGACGCGGCCGCCGCGGTCTACGACGGGGTGGAGGCGCCGCTGGTCGCCGACGACGTGGCCGAGGCGATCGTGCACGCGGTGGAACTGCCGGCGCACGTCAACCTGGACCTGGTGACGGTCCGGCCGGTGGCGCAGTCGGCGCAGCACAAGCTCGCGCGCGGCCCGCTGACCCCCAAGGCGTAGCGACCGGACCACACGCCGGACCCCGCAGCGCCCGGGCGACGATCGCGGGTCGCGGGCGGAGCATCCCTGCCGGTACCGTGGGCGGATGCCGATCAGCAGCGAACCCGCGGAGTCTCCCGCCTCGTCGACCGTGACCGTGACGAGCGGACCGGAGGTGCTCGGCTGGCTCGAGTTCGGCGACGCCGCCCGGCTGCTCGCGAAGGACGTCCTGTCCGCCGGCTTCGAGCCCGAGGTCGTCGTGGCCGTCGCCCGCGGTGGGCTCATCATCGCCGGTGCCGTCGCCTACGCACTCGGCACGAAGGAGTGCGGCTCGATCAACGTCGAGTTCTACACCGACGTCGAACAGCGCCTCGAGGAACCGGTCGTGCTGGCCCCGGCCCTCGACGCACCGAGCCTGGCCGGCAAGCGGGTCCTGGTCGTCGACGACGTGTCCGACTCCGGCCGCACCCTGGCGCTGGTCGTGGACATCATCCGCAGCGCCGGCGCCGACGTCCGGAGCGCCTGCCTCTACTCGAAGCCCGGCACCGTCCTCGAGCCGGACCACGTGTGGCGTCGCGTCGACGGCTGGATCACCTTCCCGTGGAGCGCCCTCGCCCCGGTGACGGCCGAGTCGTGAGCATCCACCTCGTCGGCGGCGGTCCCTTCGTCGCCGCGGACGCCGCCGCCGCCTTCACCGCCGAGGCGACCGCACGCTCCGCCGCCGTCGGTCGAACCGTCCCGCGCATCGCCCTGCTCTCCGTCGCCGGCGCCGACGGGTCCTCGCCGTCGTCCACCGCGGACATCGCCGAGGTCCTCGGCGGCTCCCGCGCGGCCGAGGTCCTGGTGACCGAGGTCGCCGCGGGCGCGGTCTTCGACACCACGGTGCTCAGCGACGTCGACGCCCTGGTCGTGAACGGCGGACGCACCCCGGACTACCTGGACGCCGTCGCCCCGCTCGTCGACCAGATCCGCCTGCTCGTCTCGGACGGGCTGCCCTACCTCGGCTACTCCGCCGGCGCGATGATCGCCGCGGACCGTGCCCTGGTCGGCGGCTTCCGCATCGGCGGTGTCGAGGTCTGCCCCGAGTCCGCGTCCGAGGGGCTCGACGAGGTCGAGCTCCGCGAAGGGCTGGGACTCGTCGACCTGACCATCGACGTGCACGCCGTCCAGGCCGGCACCCTCGCCCGCCTGGTCGCCGCCGCCGAAGCCGAGTTCGTCACCGCGGGCCTGGCCATCGACGAGGACACCACGCTCGTCGTCGGTGAGGGCGCGCTCGAGGTCCGGGGCACGGGGAGCGTCTGGCGGGTGATGGCGGGTGACGAGTCCGTCTCGGTCGCCACCATGGGCGCCTGAGCGTGCAGCCGAAGGCCCTCGCCGACCTGGTCGACCCGGGCTGGGCAGCAGCGCTCGCACCCGTCGAGGACGACGTCCACCGCATCGGTGACTGGCTCCGTGCCGAGACCGAGGCCGGACGCCCCTACCTGCCGGCCGGCCCCGCCGTGCTGCGCGCCTTCGAGGACCCGTTCGACCGGGTCAAGGTGCTCGTCGTCGGCCAGGACCCGTACCCGACGCCGGGACACCCGATCGGGCTGTCCTTCGCCGTCGACCCGCACGTGCGGCCAGTGCCGCGCAGCCTGCAGAACGTGTACCGCGAACTCCACGACGACCTCGGCGTCACCCCGCCGCAGCACGGGGACCTGCGTGCCTGGTCGGAGCAGGGCGTGCTGCTGCTCAACCGGGTCCTGACGGTCGGCGTCGGCGAACCGGCCAGTCACCGCGGCAAGGGCTGGGAACGCGTGACCGAGCAGGCCGTCACCGCGCTCGTCGCCCGCGGCGGCCCGCTCGTCGCCGTGCTCTGGGGGGCGCAGGCCGCGTCGGTCCGTCCGCTCCTCGGCGACACCCCGGTGGTGGCCTCGGCGCACCCGAGTCCGCTCAGCGCCTCCCGCGGGTTCTTCGGCAGCCGTCCGTTCTCGGCCGTCAACGACCTGCTGGTCGCCCAGGGTGCGGACCCCGTCGACTGGACACTGCCGACGGGGGCGTGACGGGCCTCCCGTAGGCTCGTGTCGTGCTCGAGGAGGAATACCAGCAGCGGCGTGTCCTGCCGCGGCACCTGCGTGCCCCGGCGCCGGTCGAACCGGCGTTCACGTACGCGATCCGTGCCGCCACCGCAGCCGACCTGCCCGAGGTCCGCGAGATCCACACCCACTACGTGCGGAACTCGTCCGTGACCTTCGACGCGGCCGCGTTCACCTTCGCGGCGTGGAAGAAGCGGTTCGACGAGGTGCAGCGCCGGAAGCTGCCCTTCCTGGTGGCGGAGAACCCGTCCGGCCAGGTCCTCGGCTACGCACTCGTCGAGCCGTGGAACATCCGCGACCGGTCGAACCGGGTGGTCGAGGACTCAATCTACCTCGGTGCGGCGTCGGGCGGCAAGGGGCTCGGACGGGCGCTGATGGAGGCGCTGCTCGAGGCCTGCCGCACCGCCGGCGTCCGCGAGGTCATCGCCGTGATCGCGGACCGGTCGGCGGACGCCTCGATCCGGCTGCACGAACGGCTCGGCTTCGAGGAGGTCGGGCGGATGGGCCGCGTCGGCTACAAGTACGACCGGTGGCTCGGCACGGTGACGATGCGGCTGCGCCTCCGCGGGACGCGGAAGCCGTTGTTCGGCGGGCGCTGACGGCGGCGGGAGCCGCCAGCGCCGACCGTCACTTGGTCGAGCTGCCCCGGGTGCCCGGCAGGCTGAGGATGTTGTCCGAGCCCTGCGGCACGACGATCAGCGAGCCGTTGTCGCCCGCGCTCTTCAGCGCCTCGATCTCCCGCTGCTTGAGTGCGGCGTCGGAGAGCGGCTGGCCGTTGAGCACCTTGTTCGCGTCCGCCTGCCCCTGCGCCTCGGCGACCTGTTGCTGCGCCTGGACCTTCTTCGCGTCGAGCAGGGCGCGCTCCTTCGTCACCTGGATCTGCGCCTGCTGGGCGGCGGCGTACGAGGCGGTGACGGACTTCGGCGGGGTGATCTCCTGCAGCGCGAAGTTGTCGACGTGCACGCCGGAGCCCTTCCAGCGCGCCTCGAGGGCCTGGATCATCGACTTCTCGACCGACCCGCGCTTGGTGATGAGCTGGATCGTGGTGAAGTCGTTCGGCACCTGGCGGACGACGCTCCGCACCGAGTTGCCGATGAACTGCGTCTTGAAGTTCTCCTCGGTCTTGTACGACCGGTAGATGTCGGTGACGGACTTCGCGTCGATGCTGTACTGCAGGTTCAGGCTGACGTTCGACGAGACGCCGTCCTGGTCCTGCACGGTGACGTAGGGGCCGGAGCGCACGTTGCCGTTGTTGTCCGAGTCGGACCCGTTGACGGCGTTGATGTAGGTCACCGTCTGGTTGCGGATGTTGAACGTGTGCAGCGTCGCCCAGGGCGCCTTGAAGTGGAAGCCGGAGTCCGTGGTCTGTCCGACGATGTTGCCGGAGATGTCCACCTGCACCTTCGACTCGCCGGTGTCCTGCGCGTAGAGGGTGCTCGCCAGCGTGCAGGCGACGAAGAGCAGCCCGGCGGCGACGGCGAACCACGTGGCGATCGTGTTCGGGCGGCGGGTCGGGGTGGCGAGCTGTGCCTCCCGGCCGGGCGTGGCCGCGCGCTCGGGCGTCGTGTAGGTCCGTGTCCGGAAGTACAGCGCGACGAGCGCGACGAGGAGGAAGAGGATGGCGAGCACGAACATGAAGAACCCCCGGTTTCGGTCCCTGCAGTCTGCCGCACCCCGGGAGCGGCCCCGGACCACCCGGCGTGCCCCGAACGGGGCGTCAGCGGGCTTCGGCGACGAACTCGTCGCGCGTGGTGCGCACCAGGTCGGCGGTCGCGTCGGAGGCGAGCTGCGCCTCCCGTCCGACGACCGCCCGGCCGACCGCCTGGTGCCGGGCTGCCGCCTCGGCCGTCCACCCGGTGATCGTGTCCCGGGACTCGCTCGTCCGGGTGCGGAGCAGGGCCTCGACGGTGCCCGCGAAGTGGGCGAAGACGCTGTTGCCGGACCCGGTCAGCAGGGCACGGTGGAAGCGGACGTCGGCGTCGAGGTAGGCGCGTCCGTCGCCGGCGGCCACCGCGGTGACCATGTCCTCGGCGGCGGACAGCACCGCGTCCGCCGCCGCTCCTCCGTGTCCGGCGGTCAGCCAGGCGGCGACCGGTTCGATGCCCAGCCGGAGTTCGAGGAGTTCGCGCTGCTGCGTGAAGTACGCGCCCGAGGAACCGCGCCAGCGGATCACCGACGGGGCCAGGAGTTCCCACCGGGTCGACGGCTGCACCTGCGTGCCGACGCGCTGCCGGGGTTCCACCAGTCCGAGGGACTGCAGCACCCGGAGAGCCTCCCGCACCACCGACCGTGAGACGCCGAACTCGTCGACGACGTCGTCGGGGCGGAGCACGGTGCCGGGCGCGAGGGTGCCGTCGACGATGCGCTGCCCGAGCGTGTCGAGCACGTGGGCGTGCAGGCCGCCGGGTGTCGGCATCGTTCCTCCTCGTCGGACCGAGTCACGCGGATGTGTGACGCGGTGTCCATTGCAGCGGCAGACTGCGCCTGGGTCCGGGTGACGCGCGGACGAAGACGAGGTAGTCTGATTAATCAGATTATTGCAGCGACGGCCGCGGGTGGGATCAGCACCCCGGTCGGCCCGGCACCAGCAGCAGGACGGCAGCAGCGCAGGAGCTGCTCCAGGAAGGGGCGCAGATGCCTCACCTCCAGACCACCGCAGTGCACCAGCTCGCCTCGGGCCACGTGCTCGCCGCGGGCACCGAGACGGTCGATCCGTCCGGACCGATCCCGCAACTCGTCATCGCCGCCCTCGTCGGCATCGTGGTGATCATCACCCTCATCACCTGGCTGAAGGTGCACCCCTTCGTCGCGCTGACGATCGGCGCGCTCGGCGTCGGCATCGGTGCCGGCCTCGCCCCGGAGAAGGCGGTGACGAGCTTCGGGGACGGCTTCGGCGCGACCATGACGAGCGTCGGCATCCTCGTCGGCCTCGGGTCGATGTTCGGCAAGCTCCTGGTCGACTCGGGTGCCGCCGACCGGGTCGTCGACACCCTGGTCCGCCGCTCGTCCGCCGCCGCACTGCCCTGGACGATGGCGCTGATCGGTGCGCTGATCGGCCTCCCGATGTTCTTCGAGGTGGGCCTGGTCCTGCTCATCCCGATCATCGTCCTGGTCGCGAAGCGCAGCGACGTCCCGATCATGAAGATCGCCATCCCCGCCCTCGCCGGCCTGTCGACGATGCACGCCTTCGTCCCGCCGCACCCCGGCCCGCTCGTCGCGGTCTCGACGGTGGGCGCCGACCTCGGCACGACCCTGGCGTTCGGCATCGTGCTCGCCATCCCCGTCATCGTCCTGGCCGGCCCGGTCTTCGCCCGCTTCGCGGCGCGCTGGGTCGACATCCCCGTGCCGGACATCTTCGGCTCTCGCGGCGAGGACCCCGCACACCCCGGCCGGGAGGCCCGTCGCGGCCCCGCCACGGAGGACACGGCTTCCTTGCCGAACGGCAAGAGCGACTTCACGCGCGTGATCAGTGAGCCGCGCAGCCCGTCGTTCGCCGTCGCCCTGGTCGGCATCCTGCTGCCCGTCGTGCTCATGCTCGCGCAGGCGATCCGCGAGGCGACCGCCCCCGACGCCGGTGGTGCCTGGGTCGGCGTCCTCGACTTCCTCGGCACGCCCATGATCGCGATCGGCATCGCCACCGTCTACGCGATGGTGTTCTTCGCGATCGGTGGCGGCATGGACCGGTCCGCCGTGGCCAAGTCGCTCGAGAGTGCGCTGCCCCCGGTCGCCGGGGTGCTGCTCATCGTCGGTGCCGGTGGTGGGTTCAAGCAGGTGCTCATCGACACGGGCATCGGTGGCGTGATCGCCGACGCCGTCAAGGACTCGGGCGTCTCGGTGCTCCTCGTCGCCTGGGTCGTCGCCGCGCTCGTCCGCGTCGCCACCGGGTCGGCGACCGTCGCGACCGTCACGGCCGCAGGCATCATGGCCCCGATCGCGCACGACCTGTCGTCGCCGATGACGTCGCTGCTCGTCCTCGCGATCGGCGCCGGGTCGGTGTTCCTGTCGCACGTCAACGACGCCGGGTTCTGGTTGGTGAAGGGGTACCTCAACACCACGGTGGGGCAGACGTTCAAGTCGTGGACGGTGCTCGAGTGCCTGATCTCGGTCATCGGTCTGGTCGGCGTCCTCGTCGCCGGGATCTTCATCCGATGAGCACCGAGTCCGTCAGCGCCGAGTCCGTCGGCGCCGAGTCCGTCAGTGCCGAAGGCGTCAGCGCCGTGGATGCCCGGGTGCTCGTCGTGATGGGGGTGTCCGGGTCCGGGAAGTCCACCGTCGCCGCGATGGTCGCCGACCAGCTCGGGTGGGCGTTCGCCGAGGGGGACACCATGCACCCCGAGGCGAACGTCGCCAAGATGCACGCCGGTACGCCCCTGACCGACGAGGACCGCTGGCCGTGGCTCGACGTCGTCGCGGGCTGGATCCGCGGCCACCTGCAGGCCGGGACCAACGGGGTGGTGACCTGCTCGGCGCTCAAGCGGTCGTACCGGGACGTGCTGCGGGCCTCCGGGGTGGTGTTCGTGCACGTGGCCGGGGACCGCGCGCTGCTCGAGGAACGGATGTCCGCGCGATCCGGGCACTTCATGCCGACCTCGCTGCTGGAGTCCCAGCTGGCGACGCTCGAGCCGCCACAGCCGGACGAGGTGCACGTCACCGTCGCCGCCGACCGGACCCCGGCCGAGGAGGCCGCGCAGGTCCTGGCGCTGCTGGGGCTGCCTCGGGACTGAACGGCCGACGCGGTCGGTGGGTCACGGAACCGGGGGAACGGCTCCCTCGTGTCCGAGCGTCGCCCAGCACACCGCGACGACGAGTGGGTGGGCGACCTCGGCGGTCGTCTCCCGCTCGTGGGTCAGCGCGAGGACCACGAGTGCGCCGAGCATCCCGGTCACCCGTGCGCGGCGCAGCAGGTCGGTGTCGACATGGATCCGGAACAGGTCGGACACCAGGGTGAAGACGTCCCCGAGTGCCGGTTCGAGGGTCGCGTCGGCGACCGGCGGCACCGAGGCCAGCACGAGTTCGGCCCATCCGCGGCGACGCAGTGCGAGGTCGACCAGGCCGGCCACCGCTGCGGCGTCTCGGTCGCGGGGTGCGGTGACGTCGTCGACCCGCTCGTGCACGTCGCGGGTGAGCCGGACGCACTGGTCGAGTGCGGCGGCGACGAGTCGCTCCTTCGTCGGGAACCGTCCGAGCAGACCGGTCTTCGAGTACCCGGTGGCGTCCGCGACGGCCTGCACCGACGTGTCACGGACCCCGCGGCGGGCGAGCAGCCCGGCGGTGACGTCCAGGACCGCTTCGTCGATCTCGGCGGCGGTCGGGCGGACCCGGGCCGACGTCGGGGCCGGTCCGGGCGTGGGGGTCCGGTCGCCGCCGGTCACGCTGCCGACCGTTCAGCGAGTCGACCGTTCGTACCGGTGTGCACGCGGTCGGTGCGCGAGCCGGCGGTGCTGATCACGGCGACCCCGGCGAGGAGCTCCCACGCGAGGATCGCGTACACCGCGACCCGTTCCCAGACCCCATCGGGCAGCAGGTCGACGGCGGTCCAGGCCGGATCGACCACGAGCATCACCAGACCGACCAGGCCGATCGCACCGAGCGCGACGCTCAGGACGCCCACCCACCTGGCGCCACGGCTGCGCTGCTCCGGTGCGTGCCGGAGCAGCGCGACACCGGCGACGACGGCCGCCGCGTTGCCCGCGATGATCGCCACAGCGGCCCCGAGGACGTGCAGGACCACGAGGCCGTTGTCGACCGAGGCCTGGCTGCCGTGGAAGAGGCCGACCAGCACGATGCCGACGCCGTGCGCCACCGCCAGGACGGTGAACCACCGCCGCGCGGCTGGTCGTCCCGGGGCCAGGCTCCCGACCGCCAGGTTCCGGGCGGCCAGCGCGGCCACGACGAACAGCACGCCGTGCAGCACGAAGGCGGTGTTCATGAGCAGGTGGAGCGGTGAGTCGATCGCCCGTCCCTGGAACACCTCCACGTCCGGCACGCCGAGGTCGCTGATGTAGTTCGTCGCGTACGAGTACCCGGGGAACGCGCTGGCACTGACGGCCTCGGCGACCAGGTAGAGCGCAGCCGCCGCGATCCAGCAGGACACGGCGAGGGCAGACTGATGTGGTCGCATACCGACCAACCTAGTCGGTCACGATCGAGGAGTCGTCACCGAATCCGGTGCTCGAGCGTCGCCGGCGCGTCCGGACCCGTCGGCAGGGCGGCGCGGGCCTGGTCCCACACGTCGTCACCGGCACCCAGCGCGGATCGGAGGTACGCGGTCGTCAGGCGCTGGACGAGGGCGACGCGCTCCGGGTTCTCGTCGGTGGTCTCGGCGGCCTCGTAGCCGGAGATCCCGCCGAGCCCGTGTTCCCCGCCGCGGAGGACGAGCAGGTCCGTGGCGCCGGGGCTCTGTGTGAAGGCGTCGGTGAACCAGTCCGGGCCGCGGGTCGACATCCGCGACTGGTCCTGGTCGCCGGCGACGACGAGCGTGGGCGTCGTCAGCTCGGCGAAGGACGGGCGCATGAACGGGAAGTGCTCGGCCGCGAACGGGACGAGGTCGTCGCCGGCCACGCCGGTGGCCGCGAGCAGGACGCCGGCGGTGATCCGGGCCTCCCGTCGGTCCTCGCCGGGCTGCCCGGCGTCGTCGAGGATCCGCGCCCCGAGCAGGCTCTGCACGCTCTGGCCGCCCCAGGAGTGCCCGGCGGCGGCGATCCGGCTGCGGTCGACGCGGCCGGACAGCCCGGGCAGGGCGGCCTCGACGGTGTCGAGCTGGTCGAGCACGCGGACCAGGTCGGTGGTGCGCTCGGACCAGATCGACGGGAAGACGGGGTGGTCGAACCCGATGCCGTTGCGACGGGAGTCGAGGTGCGTCGGCTGGACCACGACGAACCCGTGCGACGCCCAGAACGAGACGAGGGGTGCGTACGCGTCCAGGTGCATGCCGTTGCCGTGCGAGAAGAGCAGGACGGGCAGGTCCGTGCCGGTCGCCGGGGCGGACACGCGGACCTGCAGGGGGAGCGGGCGGCCCGGGGCCTCGAGCTGGACGGGGGCGACGGAGACGACGGGGGTGGAGTCGCCGAGGAGGTGGTCGAGCGCGGTGCTGAGTGAGGTGGGCACGGGGTTCCTTCCGGAGGGGTGACGGCTGCCGTACGATGAAGCGGAGCGGTGTTCCGGACAGTACCGGAACCTTGTTCCGTTTGCAACGACCGTCGAGGAGCCCCCATGCCCGAGCCCGGCCCAGCCGCGTCCGACCGCGTGCGACGCAGCGACGCGCGCCGGAACCAGGAGACCCTGCTCGACGCCGCCGCCCGGGTCTTCGTCCGGTCCGGCGTCGACGCCCCCGTGCGTGAGGTCGCGACGGAGGCCGGGGTCGGTGTGGGGACCGTCTACCGGCACTTCCCCACTCGGGCCGACCTCGTGCTCGCCGTCTACCGGCACCAGGTGGAGGCGTGCGCGGAGGCCGGCCCGCGCCTCCTGTCCGAGGCGTCCGACCCGGATGCGGCACTGCGGCAGTGGGTCGGGCTCTTCGTCGACTTCCTGGTCACCAAGCACGGACTGCCCGTCGCCATGCACGGCGACGGCGCCGCGACCGATGCGCTGCACCGGTACTTCGTCGACCGGCTCGTGCCGGTGTGCGCCGACCTGCTGACCGCCGCGCGTGCTGCCGTGCCGGAGCGGACGACGAGCGCGGGGGTCACCGGCTACGAACTGCTCCGCGGTGTCGGGAACCTGTGCATCGGGACGGCGGACGACCCGGACTTCGACGTCGAGCGGGCGGTCCAGGTGTACGTGTCCGGTGCGCTCGTCGGTGTCCCGGGCGAGTGAACACCGCGCTCCCGGTGCTCAGTCCTCGGTGAGTGCTGCCGCGTAGGCGCGCACCGACCGGTTGTACCGCGGCAGGGTCGGTTCGATCGTCTCGATGGCCAGCCGCAGCGCCTCGTCGCTCCGCCCGGCACTGTGCAGGGCGAGCGCGAGGAACACCGCCGGAGCGTCGCCGATCGACGGGTGGGCGGGGGCTGCGCGGAGCATCGTGATCGCGTCCTCGACCCGGCCCAGGTTCCGGAGCGTCGACGCGTGCTGGATCACCATCCGAGCGGCACGGACCGGGTCGACCGTCCCCAGACCCTCCGCGGTGGCCCGGCTGTACTCGACGTCGGCCTCGACCTCGTGCCCGCCGGAGTCGTATGCACCGCCGAGTTCGAAGGCCCCGAGCGCCGGGTGCGGTGCGGCGTCGACCAGCTCCCGCATCCGGTCGATCCGCTGTTCGCCGTCGACGTCGGGGTCGGCCCAGAGAGCGTCGACGTGCTGCTGCCACTCCGTCATGTCCACCGCGCCAGCCTAGGGGCGCCCCGATCCCGGACCGCTGGCGCGTGCGCCCTCGATGGCCCGTCAGGTCTCGGTGACCCGTCAGCCCTCGCTGGCCCGTCAGGCCTCGGTGACCCGCCCGGCCTCGACACGCCACTGCCGGTCGAGCTGCACGGTGTCGAGCATCCGCCGGTCGTGGGTCACCAGCAGCAGGGTCCCCTCGTACGTCTCGAGCGCCTGCTCCAGCTGTTCGATCGCGGTGAGGTCCAGGTGGTTCGTCGGCTCGTCGAGCACGAGCACGTTCACCCCGCGGGCCTGGAGGAGCGCCAGTCCGGCCCGGGTCCGCTCACCGGGCGAGAGCTCACCGGCGGCGCGTCCCACGTGGTCGGCCTTCAGCCCGAACTTCGCCAGCAGGGTGCGGACGTCCGCCGTCGTCATCTCGGGGACCAGCCCCTCGAACACCGCCGCGAGCGGCTCCGCACCCGTGAACAGCGAGCGGGCCTGGTCGACCTCGCCCACGGCGACGCTCGACCCGATCGACGCGGTGCCGCTCGTCGGTTCCTGCCGCCCGAGCAGCGCCCGCAGCAGCGTCGACTTGCCGGCGCCGTTCGGGCCCGTGATGCCGATCCGGTCGCCGCCGTTCACCTGCAGCGACACCGGGCCGAGCGTGAAGTCGCCCTGCTCGTACCGGGCGTCGGACAGCGTCGCGACGACGGCGGAGGACCGCGGCGCCTGGCCGATCGTGAACTCGAGCTGCCACTCCTTGCGGGGCTCCTCGACCTCGTCCAGTCGGGCGATCCGCGACTCCATCTGCCGGACCTTCTGCGCCTGCTTCTCGCTCGACTCGCTCGCGGCCTTGCGGCGGATCTTGTCGTTGTCCGGCGCCTTCTTCATCGCGTTGCGCACGCCCTGGCTGGACCACTCGCGCTGGGTCCGGGCACGCGAGACCAGGTCGGCCTTCGTCGCCGCGAAGTCGTCGTAGGCGTCGCGCTTGTGCTGGCGGGCGATCTCGCGTTCCTCGAGGTACGCGTCGTACCCGCCACCGAACAGGCGGTTCGAGGACTGCGCCAGGTCGAGTTCGAGGACCGCCGTCACCGAGCGCGCCAGGAACTCTCGGTCGTGGCTGACCAGCACGACACCGCCGCGGAGGCCGCGCACGAAGTCCTCGAGCCGGTCCAGCCCGTCCAGGTCCAGGTCGTTCGTCGGCTCGTCGAGCAGCACGATGTCGAAGCGTGAGAGCAGCAGCGCCGCGAGCCCCACACGAGCCGCCTGACCACCGGACAGCGACGTCATGAGTGAGTCCGCGGTGACCGAGCCGTCGGGTGCGTCGAGGGTCAACCCGAGGTCGGCGAGCACCACCGGCATCCGCTCGTCGAGGTCCGCCGCGCCCGAGGCCAGCCACCGCTCGAGTGCGATCGAGTACCGGTCCGCCGCGGCGTCACCGGCATCGGGCTCGCCGAGGGCCAGGGCCGTCGCGTCCATCTCCGCCGCCGCCTCCGCGCACCCGGTCCGTCGTGCGACGTACCCGGCGACCGTCTCACCGGGCACCCGCTCGTGCTCCTGCGGCAGCCAGCCGACGAGCGCGTCCGTCGGCGAGAGCGACACCGTCCCGGCGAGTGGCTCGTCCACCCCGGCGAGCAGGCGGAGCAGTGTCGACTTGCCGGCACCGTTCACCCCGACGACGCCGATCACGTCACCCGGTGCGACCGTGAGGTCGAGGGAGTCGAACAGCGTGCGGGCGGCGTAGCCGCCGGCGAGCCCCTTGGCGACGAGCGTGGCGGTCATCCCCACATCGTCCCACCTCACCAGGCCGGGCACGCACCGGACGGGAGGCGCGGCGCGGCCCGGTCCAGTGCCTCCCGTCCGGCGCGCTGCCACACTGACGGCATGCGACGCGTGCTGGTGCTGGGTGGGACCGGGTGGTTGGGGCGGACGATCGCCGAGGCAGCGATGCGGGACGGCGCCGAGGTGACCTGCCTGGCCCGGGGTGCGTCGGGGGAGCCGCCGGCCGGCGCACGGTTCGTCCGTGCCGACCGCTCGGCAGTCGACGCGTACTCCGCCGTCGGCGACGCCTGGGACGACGTCGTCGAGTTGGCGACCGATCCCGCGCACGTGGCGGCTGCGCTCGAAGCCCTCTCGGCTCGTGCCGCGCACTGGACGACGGTCTCGACGATCTCCGTGTACGCGCGGACCGACCGGGCCGGCGACGACGAGGACGCCCCCGTCGTCGAGCCCGTCGACCCGACGCAGTACGCCGACGCGAAGGTCGCCGGCGAGCGAGCGACCCGGCGGGCACGGGGGACGGACGCGCTCGTGGTCCGCCCGGGGCTCATCGTCGGGCCCGGCGACCCGAGCGACCGCTTCGGCTACTGGGCAGCCCGGCTCGATCGCGGCGGCGACGTGGTGACACCCGTCCTGGAGGACCGCGCCGTGCAGGTCGTCGACGTCACGGACCTGGCGGAGTGGATCGTCCGCGCCGGGCGAGCGGGCACGGTCGGGACCGTCGACGCCGTCGGTCCGAGCACGTCGATGCGGGCGTTCCTCGACGAGGTGCAGGCCGCGACCGGGTTCGACGGGAGGCTCGTGGCCGTCGACGACGACAGCCTCCTCGCGCAGGGGGTCGCCTACTGGGCCGGCCCGGCATCGCTGCCGCTGTGGATCCCGGTCAGCGAGGTCGGGTTCGCCCGGCGGGCCGGTCGGGCGTTCCTGGCCGCGGGCGGGACGGCTCGGCCGCTCGCCGAGACGGTCCGTCGTGTCGTCGAGGACGAGCGGGCCCGCGGGGTCGGGCGGGTGCGGCGGTCGGGGCTGACCGATGCGGAGGAGCGGCGGGTCCTCGACGTGGTCCGTCCGGGCTAGCGCGCCTCGGGGGTGGGTCCGGTGGCCGGGACCGGGGCCGGGGTCTGGGTCGGCGCCGGCGCCGGTCCTGGCGCCGGTCCTGGCGCCGGTCCTGCTCCCGGTTCGAGGGGTGGTGCCGAGTCGAACGCGACGGTGAGCAGGGGCAGCTCGTCGCGGGGGAGCACCGCCGTCAGGACCCGTCCGTCGTCGAGTACGGTCGCCAGGCCGAGCACGAAGGGGTCCGTGTCGAGGAGCAGGCCCGGGCGCTCGAGGCCGTCGACCAGGACCGGGTGTCCGGACTGGACACTGCGCTCGTCGACCAGGGCCGGCCACGGGTCCTCGGTCGGGTCCGGGAGGCCGTGTTCGTCGCGGTACTGGTTCATCAGGACGGACTGCACGTGGTCGACGAGCGCCTCGGCCGGTGCCGGGAGGTCCCCGCCCGGGGCCGTCCAATGTGTCTGCACCGCTTCCCACAGCATCGGGTACCGCATCCGCTCGACCCGGGCGACGAGCCAGGCCGGACGGGGCCAGGGCGGGACTTCCTCGAGCGCCCGCCGCTGCTCGTCCTCCATCGCCGCCAGGTTCACCGGGTCGTCGTGGTCGTCCGGGTTCCGCCAGAGCGTGGAGTGGCGCGACGCGGTCGCACGCTCGACCCGGCCGCCGGACTCGCTGGTCATCAGGCCGCCGGCGCCGAGGTCCTCGAGGTGCGGCTGCGCGACGAGTCCGGCGACGCCGAACCCCAGTGCCCGTATCGTCGCCCGCACCTCGAGCACCGGGTCGGGCGCGTCCGCGCTGAGCACTCCACCGTGGTCCATGCGCCGAGCCTGGTCGGGTCCGGGCAGCCGGTCAACCAGGAACTTCGTCAGGGTCGCCACAGCACAACGAAAGTCGTTATGCTCGCCGCATGTCGATCCCCGATGAGCGCGCCGCCGCACTCCGCCAGAAGAGCTCCGTGAGCGTCGTGTTCGTCGTCTCCCTGGGCATGATCGTGGTCGCCGCTGTGCGCGCCTGGTTCATCGTCGCCGGGATGGTCGAGCAACTGGCGCACCGGACGACCGGCATCGACTGGACCTGGACGCTCGAGACGCCCGTCGACCACGCCTCGGCAGACGTGTCCGGCGGGGCGAGGATCGTGGCCGGGACGACGCCGGCGGTGACCGAGATGATCGGACGGGTGCAGGACCTCCCGGCCGCGACGATCGTGCTGCACAGCCTGAGCGACCTCGTGACGGTCCTCACCACGGTCGGCATCGCCGTCTGTCTGCTGCTCGTGACGCGCAGCATCGGCGACGGCCGTCCGTTCGCCCGGACCTGCTCACGCGCGCTCACCACGCTCGCGGTCATCGTCTTCGTGGGGTTCGAGGCCGCCGCGGTCCTGCAGATCGTGAGCGAGATGACGCAACCGGCGATCGCCGGGGCGCTGCCCGAGCCGACCGGTTCCTCCACCGGCCACGCCGACCAGCTGGGCGCGCCGTTCTGGCCGCTCGTCGCCGCCGCCGGACTGTCCGCCCTCGCGGCAGTCTTCCGGACGGCTGCCGGGTACCGGGACGACTCGTCCGGACTGGTCTGATGGCGATCGTCTGCCGTCTCGACGAGCTGCTGCTGGCGCGCGGCATGACCCTCGTCGACCTCTCCGAACAGGTCGGGGTGAGCACCGTGAACCTCTCGATCCTCAAGAACGGGCACGCCAAGGCGGTCCGGTTCAGCACCCTCGAAGCGATCTGCGTCGCGCTCGACTGCCAGGTCGGGGACCTGCTCGCACAGGTGCCGGACGCGTCGGCCTAGGCTCGATCCGTGTTCGAACTCCACCACCTGTCGGCGCAGGAACTCTGGGACTGGATCCGCCGCGGTGACGCCACCGCCCGCGAGGTCACCGACCACTACCTCGCCCGCATCGAACGGCTGGACCCGGAGCTCCGCGCGTTCGTGACGGTCACCGCCGAGGCTGCGCGTGCCCGGGCCGACCACCTCGGCGACCTGGTGCCGACGTCGCGACCGCTGTGGGGCCTCCCGTCCGCGGACAAGGACCTGACGGACCGACGGGGTGTCCCCACCCGGTCCGGCACGCTCGCCCTGCCGGGTGAGGTGGCGACGGCCGACCACCCGCTCGTCACGGCACTCGACGACGCCGGCGCGATCAGCCTCGGCAAGACGGCGACGCCCGAGTTCGGCATGTCGTCGTCCTCCGAGACGGGCTTCGGCACCACCCGCAACCCGTACGACACCGCGCGTGCCCCGGGCGGGTCGTCGAGCGGCGCCGCCGTGGCCGTCGCGGCCGGGCTGCTGCCGGCGGCGGTCGGGTCGGACGGCGGAGGCTCGGTGCGGATCCCGGCGGCGGCCACCGGCCTGGTGGGACTCAAGCCGAGTCGCGGTCGGGTGCCGTCGATGCCCGGACGGACCGGGTTGGGCGGGCTGGCCGTCGCGGGGCCGCTCACACGGACCGTGGCCGACGCCGGGATGCTGCTCGACGCACTCGTCGCACCGACCGGGGTGCCGGAGCGGCAGCCGTACGCGCTCGTGACGCCCGACGTCGGCGACGGGCCGTTCACCGCGGCCGCCGTCCGGGGTGAGGGGCGCTTCGTGGTCGGGCTGCTCGAGGGCTCGCCGTGGGACGACTTCGTGGACGTGGTCGTCGACCCGGCCGCGCGGGAGGCCGTGGAGACCGCCGTCCGCGTCCTCGGCGAGGTCGGGCACGGGGTCGAGGACGTGGCGATGCCGCGCCTGCCGTACGCCGAGCCGTTCCAGGTGGCGTGGGAGTCCTCGGGGGCCGGCATCGCCCGGATCCCCGGCATCGACCTGCGTGCCCTGACGCCCCTCGTCGCCTGGCTGGTCGAGCGCGGCCGACCCCTCACGAGCACGCAGGTGCTCGATGCGATGGCCGGCCTCGACGCGTTCTCGGTCGCGCTGATCCGGGCGTTCGACCGGTTCGACGCCGTCCTCACCCCGACGCTCGCGATGACGCCCCGGCCGCTCGGCTGGTACGGCGACGACCCGGAGGAGGACTTCCGCCGCCAGTGCGCCTACTCGCCGTGGACCTCGATGGCGAACGTGTCGGGGCTGCCCGCGATCACGCTGCCTGTCGGGGTCACCGGCGAGGGGCACCCGGACGGCGCGGGCCTGCCGATGGGCGTGCAGCTCATCGGGCGTCCGGGTGGGGAGCGGGTGCTCCTGGCGATCGGGGCGCAGCTCGAACGCCGGCTGCGGTGGCAGCGGCGGCACCCGGCCGGCTGGTAGCGCCGGCCGCTGCTGCCGGCGGCACGCCCGGGTCCTGCCGCCGAGCGGTCACGACTTGCCGCGTGCTCTCCGCCGAGATGCCGCGATTGCGGCATCTCGCGCGTTCAGATGCCCGCTTTGTGGAACCTCGACGGGACACGTCCGGGCGCGCCGCGCCGCGACGGCGCGGCGCGGCGCTCGCCGCCGCGCCTACGGCAGCGTCGGCGCCGCCGCGACGAGGGCCCGCGTGACCTCGTGCGTCGGAGCGTCGAGCAGGGACACCGGGCCGTGCTCGACGATCCGCCCCGCCGACATCACCGCGACCGTGTCGCACAGCCGCTGCACCACGCCGATGTCGTGCGACACGAGCACGAGCGTCGCCCCGAGGTCGTCGACGAACGAGCGGAACAGGTCGATCACGCGCGCACGGACGACCACGTCGAGGGCACTCATCGGCTCGTCCCCGAACAGGATCCGCGGCCGGTGGACCACTGCGCGGGCGATCGCGATGCGCTGCCGCTGCCCGCCGGAGAACTCGTGCGGGTACCGGTCGGCGGCGTCGGCGGGCAGGTCCACCCGTTCCAGGACCGCTGCGACCATCGCCCGGTGGTCGCCCTCGACGCGGAGCGCCCGGAGCGGTTCGGCGACGATCGCCCCGACACGCATCCGCGGGTCGAGCGAGGCGACCGGGTCCTGGAACACGATGCCGGTCTCGCGCCGGAACCAGCGCGACGACACGGCCGATGCCCGCGCGTCCACGGGGCGGCCCGAGGCGTGCACGGTGCCGGTGCTGGGTGCCTCCAGTCCGGCGAGGAGGCGGACGAGCGTCGACTTGCCGGAACCGGACTCGCCGACGATCCCGAGGCGTGCGCCGGTGGGGACGACGAGGTCGACACCGTCGACGGCCGTGCGGATCGCCCCGGGCTCGAACGGACTGCGCCGGGGGAGCCGGTAGGTGCGGCTGAGGTCGGCGCCCAGGAGTGCCGGCCGGGTGCTGTCGAGATCGGTCACGAGGTCCTCCTGGCGGTGGCCCGTGCGGCGTCGACGAGCGCGACGGTGGACGGGTGCCCGGGCGTGGCGAGCAGGTCGGCGACGCGGCCCTGCTCGACGACGCGGCCGGACTCGAGGACGACCGCCGTGTCCGCGATGCGCGACAGCACCGCCAGGTCGTGGGTGACGAACAGCATCCCGGTGCCACGGGAGGCGGTGAGCGACTCGAACAGGTCGAGGATCCGGGCCTGCGTGGTCACGTCGAGCGCCGTGGTCGGTTCGTCCGCGACCAGGAACGCGGGCTCGCCGGCCATCGCCATCGCGATGCAGATCCGCTGCCGCTGCCCACCGGAGAGCTGGTGCGGGTACTGCCGGAGCAGCAGCTCCGGGTCGGGCAGGCCGACGTCCCGGGCGAGTCCGACCGCGGCCTCGGCGGCGGCGCGACGGTCGAGCCCCCGGTGCAACCGCAGCGGTTCGACGATCTGCTTGCCGACCCGCCGGAGCGGGTCGAGCGCGGTGCCCGGCTCCTGGAACACCATCCCGATCGCCGCACCACGGGTCTGGGCGCGCTCGCGGTCGGGCAGGCCGACGAGCTCCCGCCCGTCCAGGCGGATGCTGCCGGTGACCGTCGCCCCGGCGGGCTCCAGGCCCATCAGGGCGAGCGAGGTCATCGACTTCCCCGACCCGGATGCGCCGATCACGCCGACACGACGGCCGGGAGGCACGGTGAACGTCACGTCGTCGAGCACCGTCCGCCCCGCGATCCGGACCGTCAGGCCGCGGACGTCGAGGCCGGGCGTGGCCGTGGCGTCGCTCACGCGATGCCCTCCGTCCCGGTGACCGCGCCGGTCACGCGGGAGGTGCCGGTCGTGCCGGTGTCGCTGCTCGTGCCGGCGCCGCCGCTGCTTGCGGGGGCTGCGTCCGGCCCCCGCCGGCTCGTCGTCAACCGCGGGTCGGTGGCGTCCCGGACGGCGTCCCCGAGCAGCGACAGCGCCATCACGACGACCGCGATCGCAGCCCCCGGCCAGGTCGCGCTCCACGGGTGCACGCCGATGTAGGTCTGCAGGTCGGACAGCAGCCGGCCCCAGGACGCTGTGCCCGCGTCGGCGCCGTAGCCCAGGTAGGACAGTCCGGCCTCGGCGAGGACCGCGGTCGCCATCGCGAGCGAGAGCTGCACGGTGAACAGCGGCGCCGCGTTCGGCACGAGGTGGCGGAACAGCACGCCGAGCGGCCCGACACCCGACGCCCGGGCGGCGACGACGTAGTCACTCCGGGCGATGCGGCGGATCTCACCGCGGGCGACCCGGGCGATCGTGACGCCGAACGCCAGCCCGACGGAGACCACGACGACGCCGAGGGAGCCGCCGTACACCGCGGTGAGGAGCATCGCGGTGAGCAGGGTGGGGAAGGCGACCAGGACGTCGAGGAGCACCGCGGTGGCCTCGCGGACCCAGCGGGCGGTGAGCGAGCCGATCGCGGTGAGGACGATGCCGACGACGCTCGCGATGACCCCGGCGCCGACCGCGACGACGACCGTGGTCCGGGTGCCGGCGAGCAGGTAGCTGGCGATGTCGCGACCGACCCCGTCGGTGCCGAACCAGTGCGCGGCGCTCGGCCGCTCCCACTGGTGGAACGGGTCGGTGCGGAACGGGTTCTCGGGAGTCCAGACGAGCGACACCGCGGCCAGGACGACGAGCAGCCCGAGGACGACGACGGCGAACAGTCCGGTCGGGGTCCGGAGCAGCCGGCCGAGCGCGCTCACGACGAGGCCTCGCGTTGGCGGGGGTCGAGCACGCGGTGCAGGACGTCGACGGCGAACCCGACGAGCAGCACGAGACCGGTGAGCACGAGGAGTTCGGACTGCACCTTCGTGATGTCGCGGCGGCCGACGTCGGTGACGAGCATGCGGCCGACCCCGGGCAGCGAGAACAGCTGCTCGACGACGACGGCGCCGACCAGCAGACCCGCGATCTGCACCCCGAGGACGGCGAGCACGGTCAGCGCGACGCTCGGCAGCCCGTGACGGAGGAGTGCGCGGTTCTTCGTCAGGCCGATCGCGGCGGCGGTCCGGACGTGGTCGGCGTCGAGGACGGACAGCGTCGCCGACCGGGTGAAGCGGAGGATCACGGCACCCTCCACCGCACCGATCGTCAGTGCGGGGAGGACGAGTGCGGCGAACGCCCGGTCCGGGGTGTCCCAGCCGTCGAGCGGGAAGCCCTGCACGGGCAGCCAGTGCAGGGTCACGGCGAACAGGGCGACGAGCAGCATGCCGGCCCAGACGACCGGGATCGCCGCGACGGCCTGCGCGGCGGCGGAGATCGCGGCACCGCCCGGTCGGCGTCGGAGCACCGCGGCCAGGACGCCGAGCGGGACGCCGATCACCAGCGCTGCGACGAGGGACATGCCGGCGAGGGGCAGCGTCACCGCGAGCTTCTGCGCGATCTCCGGGGCGACCGGGCCCCGGGTGACCAGCGAGCTGCCGAGGTCGCCGCGGAACAGGCCGCCGATCCAGTCGAGGTACTGCAGCACGACGGGCCGGTCGAGCCCGAGCTGCTCGCGGAGCGCGGCGACCTGGGCGGGCGTCGCCTCGGCGCCCGCGACGACCTGCGCGACGTCACCGGGGAGCACGCGGAGCGTCGCGAAGACGATCAGGCTCGCCACGAGCAGTCCGACGGCGAGCAGGAGCACCCGCCCGACGAGGAATCGGGTCACGAGTCCGATGCTACGAGACGGCGAGGCCCGCCAGGTCCAGGCGGGTCGTGGTGCTGTCGAACGGGAACCCGCTGATGCCGTCGCGCACGGCGGTCGTGGTGGTCGCCGTGTAGAGCCACTCGGCCGCGGCGTCGTCGCTGACGATCTTCGCCGCCTGCTGCAGGGCCCGTTCCTTCTCGGTCTGGTCGGTCGTGGCGACCGAGGCGGCGTAGAGCCGCTGGACCTCGGCGTTGTCGTAGCCGAAGTAGTACTTCGGGTTCGCCCAGTTGCCGAAGTCCCGCGCCTCGGTGTGGTTCACCATGCTGAGGTCGAAGTCCTTCTTCGTGAAGACGGTGTCGAGCCAGGTCGCGAAGTCGACGCGCTGCACCTTGAGCGTGATGCCGACGTCGGCGAGCTCGGAGGTCAGGACGTCGCCGATCGCCGTCGGGTACACGTTGGCGTAGGTCAGGGTCAGCGTCGGCTTCGTCACGCCGGCCTGCTGCAGGAGCTTCTTCGCTGCGGCCGGGTCGTACGTGTCGACGTCGGTCAGGTCCTGGTAGCCGGGGTCGAGGGCGGGGATCGGGCCGCCCTGTTCCACCCCGCCGCCGCCGATCGCCTTGATGACGGCCTTCGGGTCGATGGCCTGCCGGATCGCCCGGCGGACGCGGACGTCGGTGAAGGGCGTCTTCTGGTCGTTGAAGGCGAGGGTGTACTTGTCGGTCGTCTTGCCCGTGTGCAGCGTGACCCCGGAGGTGTCCTGCAGCTGGCTCTTGAGCGTGCCGTCGACCGCGGTCTCGACGTCGAGGTCCCCGCCGGCCATCGCGTTGACGGCCGTCGACGGGTCGGTGATGTACCGGAAGACGACCGTCGCCACCTTCGCCTTCGCGCCCCAGTAGTCCGGGTTCCTGCGGAAGGTGAGCGAGTCACCCTGCTTCCAGCTGGCGACCTCGAAGGGCCCGGTGCCGTTCGCGGTCTTCGTCCGGTCGTTGTCGGCCGCCTGCTCGAGGACCAGTCCGGCGCGGCCGGTGAGGTTCCAGAGCAGGTCCGAGTCCGGCTTCGACAGGGTGAGCGTCACGGTGTCGTCAGCGGTCGCGGCAACGGTCTTGACGGATGCGAGGTCGTCCGCGTCGACGTAGGAGTCGTGTGCCTGGACGTCCTGCAGCGACCAGACGACGTCCTTCGCGGTGACGGGCTCGCCGTCCTCGAACGTCGCACCGTCGCGGAGCGTGAACGTGTACGTCAGGCCGTCCGCGGACACCTGGTGCGAGGACGCCAGCACGTCGCGGACCGAGCCGTCCGCGGTCCGCCCGACGAGCCCCTGGTAGACGTTGTCGATGAGCACCTGGTCGAGCGCGTTGCCCGACTGTGTGCGGATGTCGAGGCTCGTCGGCTCGAGCACGAGGCCGACCCGGACCGTCGCGTCGGCGCCGCCGCGACGGTCGTCGGAGCCGCCGGAGCAGCCGGCCAGGGCGACCGAGGTCGCGACGGCGAGGGCTGCCGCGGCGAGGGCGGTGCGGTGGAGCGGACGCATGCTGGGTTCCTTCCCGGAGCCGGACCCCGTCGGGGCCGGATCGACCCGCTGTGGGGCCGGATCGGAGGGTGCCGTGACGACGGTCGTCAGCGGCGCTCGGACGAGGCTACCGGGCGCTCGGGCGTCGGCGGTGTCAGGTCTCGGACGAAGTCGCAGGGGGTTCTTCGACGCCATCCAACAAACCGTGTCCACCAGCCCATTCCCGGATCGCCCGGGCGAGCGGCAGCGGCGCCTGCGTCTGCACGGCGTGCCGCGACTCCACCGTCACGATCGAAGCGTCCGGCAGGCGCTCGGCGAACGCCTGGTGCAGCTTGGGGGAGACGTAGCCCCGGTCGCCGCGGACGAGCAGGAGCGGGACGTCGAGCTGCTCGAGGTCCGGCCACGCGTCCGCGAACCGCCCGACGGACGACATGCGACCGCCGAGGTGCGGGAAGTGGTGCCGCCGGACGAGTCGGCCGTCCGCGCCGAGCCGGGTGGAGTGGCGCGCTTCGCGGAGGAGTGTCGCCTCGTCCCCACCCACCCGCGCGGCGATCGCCCGTTCGACGACCTCGTCCAGGTTCGCGAACGGCTCCTCGGACTCCAGCGCGCGGGCGATCCGGTCCACGGCCCGCTGCGCGAAGTCCGGCGACATGTCGACGAGGACGAGACCGGTGACCCGCTCGGGGGCGAGGGCCGCGAGTCGGGCCGACAGGATCGCGCCGAGCGAGTGGCCGACGACGAGTCCGGGTGGCACCGCGAGCGCGTCGAGAGCGGCGAGGACGGTCGGTGCCGTCGCGGTCGCCGCGTAGTCCGCGTCCTCCCGCCAGGCCGACCGGCCGTGACCGGGCAGGTCCAGTGCGACGGCCGGCTGGTCGACCGCGATCGCGGTCTGGTCGAAGCTGTGTGCGTCGATGCCGAGCCCGTGCAGGTAGGTGATCCGCGCCTCCCGTCCGCCGGTCGGTGGGTCGGTGCGCGACCAGCGGATCGCGGAGACCGTCCCGCCGTCGGCCGTCGGGACCTCCTGCCGGGAGGCGCGGAGCGGCTCGGTCACGCCGCTCGCGGCCGCCAGGGCGGGGACGTCGGCGAATTCGTCATCGTGCTCGGACACCGGACCAGTGTCGCAGTGCGACGCACCCTGTTCCCCTTAGGTAAGGCATGCCATACTCGAGGTGTGGCAGCCCGGTACCGCGTCTTCTCCGTCCGTGTGGCAGCCGTCTCCTCGCTCACGCCGCACTTCGTCCGGGTGACGCTGTCGGGCGACGAGCTCGCGGACTTCTCCGCCGTCGGCCTCGACCAGCGCATCAAGGTCCTCCTGCCGCTCGAGGGGCACGGGTTCTCCGACCTGTCCGAGGGCGAGGACTGGTTCGCGGCGTGGCGGGCACTGCCGGACGCGACCCGCAACCCGATCCGCACCTACACGGTCCGCTCGTTCCGGCCCGACGCCCACGAGCTCGACATCGACTTCGTCGCCCACGGTGACGCCGGCCCGGCATCGCGCTGGGTGTCCGCCTGCCGCGTCGGCGACGAACTGCGGATCGTCGGCCCCCGCGTGCCGGAGTCGCCCGCCGACCTGCCCTCCGGTGCCGCCGAGTTCTCGCCCGGCTCCGCGAACCGCATCCTGCTCGCCGGGGACGAGACCGCCGCGCCGGCGATCTGCGCCATCCTCGAGGCCCTCGACGTCAGCGCCGTCGGACACGTCTTCATCGAGGTGCCGACCGACGCCGACCGGCTGCCCGTCTCCGCGCCCGCCGGGGTCGAGGTCCGCTGGATCGCCCGGAACGGCGCCTCGCACGGCGTCCGGATGACGGACCACGTGCACGCCTGGGCCTCGACCGTCGCCCCGGACCCGCTCGTCGTCGCCGCCCGTGCCGCCGCCGGTGCCGAGCTGGTGGACGTCGACGTCGACCAGCAGGTGCTCTGGGACGTCCCGCGTGAGGACGACGACCTGCCCGTGTACGCCTGGATCGCGGGGGAGGCCGGCTGCGTCAAGGAGCTGCGCCGCCACCTCGTCCGGAGCGTCGGGCTCGACCGGAAGCAGGTCGCGTTCATGGGGTACTGGCGGCACGGCAAGGCGGAGTGTTGAGCCCTGCCTCGGTCCTCACCCCGGAGGCACCGGTCACGGCACTCGGCGCGCGCGGACTCCGGCTCGGCTACGACGACCGGGTGGTCGTGCGCGACCTCGACGTGGACGTCCCGGACGGTGAACTGACCGTCATCGTCGGGCCGAACGCCTGCGGCAAGTCGACGCTGCTCAAGGCACTGGCCCGGACGCTGAAGCCGTCCGCCGGCACGGTGTACCTCGACGGACGACCGATCACGTCCTACCGCCCGAAGGCCGTCGCCCGTCGGGTGGCGATGCTGCCGCAGACCCCGATCGCCCCGGACGGCATCACCGTGCGAGACCTCGTGTCCCGCGGGCGGTTCCCGCACCAGGACCTGCTGCACCCCTCGAGCGGGACCGACCGCCAGGTCGTGCAGGCGGCCCTGGCCCAGACCGACATCGTCGGGCTCGCCGACCGCGGTGTCGACGAACTGTCGGGCGGGCAGCGGCAGCGGGTCTGGATCGCGATGGTGCTCGCACAGGAGACCGACATCGTGCTCCTCGACGAGCCGACGACGTTCCTCGACATCGCGCACCAGTACGACGTGCTCGAGCTCGCGTCCGCGCTGCACGCCGCCGGGCGGACGGTCGTCGCGGTGTTGCACGACCTCAACCAGGCGGCCCGGTACGCGACCCACATGATCGCGATGCGGGACGGCGAGATCGTGGCGCAGGGGACGCCCGAGTCCGTCGTCACCGAGGAACTCGTCGCCGACGTGTTCGGGTTGCCGTGCGTGGTCGTCCCCGACCCGGAGACCGGCACCCCGCTCGTCGTCCCGCGCCGCGCGCGCTGAGCCTGACTGCCGTTGTGCGTGGCAAGGTGACGCGGCTCGGCGCCTGGCTGGGCCTGGGCCTGGGCGGGCGTGGGCCGAGCGTCAGCGGTACCCGCCGTCCTCCAGCCCAGCCTCGACCTCGAAGCGGTTGCGCAGGGGGTCCCGCCCGGCGACACCGTAGAGCAAGGGCATGAGCATGCCGTACCGACGCCACTGGTCGACGTGCACGCGCTCGTGCCGCAGGACCCGGTCGCCGTCGTTGTCCCGCGTCAGGTAGACCGAGCCGACGCAGGTCCCGCCGCGCCGGAACACCCAGCGCGGCAGGCCCCGGCAGACGATCAACCCGTCGACGACCCGGACGGGGCCCGTCGACAGCGGCAGCCCGATCGCCAGGCCCACCGCGGTCGCGAACAGCCACCCGGCGCGGGACACCGGGGAGTCGAGGAGCGGGTTCCGCACCGGTTACTCGGGACGGCCGTAGGTCTCGAGCAGGCGGAGCCAGATCTCGTTCATCGTCGGGTAGGCCGGGACCGCGTGCCAGAGTCGTTCGACCGGCACCTCGCCCACGACGGCGACGGTCGCCGCGTGCAGCATCTCGGCGACGTCCTGCCCGACGAAGGTGACCCCGACGACGACCCCGCGGGACTCGTCGACGACCATCTTGGCGCGGCCGGTGTAGCCGTCCGCCTGCAGTGCCGAGCCGGCGACGCTGCCCAGGTCGTACTCGACCGCACGGACGTCGATGCCCTGCTGGCGGGCCTGCTCCTCGGTGAGGCCGACGCTCGCCACCTCCGGGTCGGTGAAGGTGACCTGGGGGACCGCGGCGTGGTCGGCGGTGGCGACGTGTGCGCCCCACGGTTCGGCGTGCACCGGACGGCCCTGGACGCGTGCCGCGATGACCTCGCCGGCCGCGCGTGCCTGGTACTTGCCCTGGTGGGTGAGGAGCGCGCGGTGGTTGACGTCGCCGACGGCGTACAGCCAGTCGGTGCCGGTGACGAGCATGGTGTCGTCGACGTCCAGCCACTCGCCGTCGGTCAGCCCGACCGAGGACAGCCCGAGGTGCTCGGTGCCGGGGGCGCGGCCGGTGGCGGCGAGGACCTCGCTGGTGACCAGCGTCGTGCCGTCGTCGAAGGTCGTGGTGACCAGGCCGTGCTCGTCGCGGTCGACGCGGGTCGGGTTCACACCGGTGCGGACGTCGATGCCGAGCGCACGCATGCCGTCGGCGACGAGTTCGCCCGCGAAGGGTTCCATCCCGCCGAGCAGACCGTGGCGGGCGACCAGGGTCACCGTCGCGCCGAGCGCGGCCCAGGCGGTGGCGAGTTCGGAGCCGGCGACACCGCCGCCGATGACGAGCAGGCTCTCCGGGACCTCCTGCGCGCTGGTGCCTTCTCGGGTGCCCCACGGCTTCGCTTCGGCGAGACCGGGGACCGGGGGCAGGGTGTGCACCGAACCGGTGACCAGGGCGATGGCGTGCCCCGAGTAGGACGTGCCGTCGACCTCGATGGTCTTCTCGCCGGTGATCACGGCGCGTCCGCGGATCAGGGTGATGTCGGCGGACTCGAGCCACTGCACCTGCGAGGCGTCGTCCCAGTTGCTGGTGAACGAGTTGCGGCGGGCGAGGACGGCGGCTGCATCGACGTCACCGGTCACGGCTTCCGCAGCGCCACCGAGGCGCTTGGCGGCGGCGACCGCGTGGCTGCTGCGGAGCAGTGCCTTCGACGGCATGCAGGCCCAGTAGGAGCACTCACCGCCCACGAGTTCGGCTTCCACCACGGCGACCGTGAGGCCGCGCTTGTGGGCGTAGTCCGCCACGTTCTCGCCGACAGCGCCGGCTCCGATCACGATGAGGTCGTAGTCCGTCATGTGGCCGAGCGTAGCCGCCGACGGGCGGACATCCGCCGGGAGCGGTGCGCTCTGTGGAGGACCGGTCGCGACGTCCGGGTCAGGCGGTGCGTGCCGCGGTGGACAGGGCCCCGACGACCCGGAGGATGACGCCCAGGTCGTCGACGGCTCGGCTCGGGTCGACCGGGGCGAAGCCGGTGAGGGCCGCGCCGACCAGCCGGCGTCCGGCCGTGGCCGCCTGCACGAGCGCGACGAGGGCGGCGCCGTCGATGCCGAAGGGGACCGGTTCGAGCAGGCCGTCGACCTCGGACGGGTCCAGGACGTCCAGGTCGACGTGGACGAACACCTGGCTGGCGCCGGTGCGGTCGACCGCGGCACGCAGTGCGTCCGGGGTCGCGGCGTCCACGTCGAGGTGGGTGATCCCGGCACGGTCGAGCGCGGCGGCCTCGGCGGACTCGGTCCCACGGGTGCCGGCGACGACCACCGACGTGGCCGGGACGACGGGCAGGTCCGGGAACAGGTCGGTGGGGCGGTCGACCAGGAGGCGCAGCGCCGCCGTCTCCGCCGCGACCGGCTGGGCACGGTTGAGCGCACGGAAGCCGCTCGACCCGGACAGGCGGACGACGGCGGTGTCCGCGCCGACCAGGACGGAGGCGCCGAGCACACTCGACCCGTCGCCGCCGATCACCAGGACGGGCTCCGTGGCCACGGCGGCTTCCTCGGCGACGGACCCGGCGACCGTGAGCACCGACGTGTAGCGGGCGACGGCGGTGTCGAGGCGGTCGCCGGCACCGGTCGGGACGTCCACCGTCGTGGTCGCCGCGCGGGGGAGGTCCGCCGCGACCGCGGCGGCTCCGTCCGCGAGTCGCATGGCGCGAGACGACGCCGAACCCTGCCACTGACCGACCACGATGAAGCGCATCGTGTCAGTCTGTCAGGCGGGTCCGACGTCGTCCGGAGCAGTCGCGATCAGACGGTCGGTCCGCCCGACTTCAGGGCGGCGAGACGGGCCTCGACCTCGGCGTCGCGGCCGACGTCCTCGAGGCTCTCGAACTGTGCGTCGAGGCTCGATGCCTGCAGCTCCTGCTGGCCGATCACCTTCGCTTCTTCACGACGGACCTTCTCCTCGAAGCGCGCGAGGTCGCTCGTCGGGTCGGTGATGTCGATGTTGCCGAGGGCGTCGTTGACCTTGGTCTGGGCCTCGGCGGTCTTGGCGCGGGCGACGAGGGTGTTCCGCTTGGCCCGGAGCTCCTCGAGCTTCTGCTCCATGCCGGCGAGACCCTGCTTGAGCTTCTCGACCTGCTCGTTCTGCGTGGCGAGCGGCGCGGCGTTGTCCTTGACCTCCTGCTCGGCGGCGATCTGCTTGCCGAGCGCGATCTTGGCGAGGTTGTCGAACTTGTCGGCGTCCGCCGCCTTGCCCTCGGCGCGGTACCGGTCCGCGGCGGTCGAGGCGTTGGCAGCCTTCTGACCCCACTCCTGGGCGGCGCGGACGTCCTCGTCGTTGTCCTGTTCGAGCAGGCGGAGGTTGCCGATCGTCTGCGCGATGGCGCTCTTGGCGTCCGCGATGTTGTTCGAGTAGTCGCGGACGAGCTGGTCGAGCATCAGCTGCGGGTCCTCGGCGTTGTCGATGAGCTGGTTGATGTTCGCTCGGACGAGCGAGGAGATACGACCGAAGATGGACTGCTTTGCCATTGCTGGTTCCCTTTCGTGGATGGATCGCTGGTTCGTGCGAGCGGCCTGGTCAGGAGCGGCCGAGTCAGAAGCGGCCTGGTCAGAAGCGTCCGCCGCCGGAGAAGCCGCCGCCGCCACCGCCGCCGCCACCGCCGCCGCCACCGCCGCCGCCACCGCCACCGCCGCCGCCGAAGCCGCCCCCGCCGAAGCTCCCGCCGCCGTAGCTGCCGCCACGCCCGCCGAGCAGGCCGCCGAGGACGATGCCGGTGACGAGGCCGCCGAGCTGCGCACCACCCCGCCCGCCGCCCATGCCGCCGCCGGCGCCGGGCCAGCCGCCCATGTCGTTGTTCGCTTCGTCGATGGCGGCTGCTGCGTACTGCTCGGCGGCGCGAGCGGCCTGGAGGGCACGCTGCGGGTCGGTCGTGGCGAGGTCGAGCGCGTCGTCGAGCGCGCGTTCGGCCTCGGAGAGGCGGGTGCGGGCGGTCGAACCCACCCCGCCGCGGTGCACGGTGACGTACTGCCGTGCCTGGGTGATCCGGCTCCGGGCGTCCCGCAGCGCGGCGTCGAGCGCCTGGGTCGCCCGACGGTGCTGCTCCTCGGCGGTGCGGGCGCTGGCGAGGGCGGCGTCGATGTCGGTGTTCGCCTTGGTCAGCGCGTCGACGGCGCCGACGGGGTCGCGCGGGTCGACGTCGGTCCGGAGCACACGCTGCGCGCGGGCGACGGCGGCGGCGAGGTCCGGGCCGCCCGTCGTGAGCGTGCCGGCGGCGGCGAGGTCGCCCTCGATGTCGGCCCGCATCGCCTCGGCACGGGCGGCGGCGTCGGCGAAGGTCGTCTCGGCGGCGGTCACGGACCCGGTGAGCTGCTGGACCTGGGCGAGCGCGTGCTGACCGTCGCGGACGGCGACGACGGCTGCGCCGCGGTCTCCGGCGGCGAGGGCGGTCCGGGCTGCGGTGGCGCGCTCGTCGGCGTACCGCAGGACCTCGGCGGCCTGGTCGACGTTGTCGGCCACGGTCGCCAGGGTCCGGCCGGTGTAGGCGCTCCGGACGCGTTCGAGGGCCGCACGTGCGGCGTCCACGGCGGCGGGCACCGCGGCGAGCGAGGTGGTGAGCTCGGCGGAGGCACTGTCGACCGTGTCCTCGAGCGCCCGGAGCTGGTCGAACGCCTCGGTCTGGGCCTCGATCGCCGCGTGGGCCTGTTCGCACGTGGTGATGATCTGGTTCGACCAGTCGACGCGCTGCTGCGGGCTGTCGGGGACCTCGTCGTCGAGTTGCTGCTGGAGGGCGAACGCCTTGCGGACCTCGCGCTTCGCGATCGCCACGGTGTCGGCGAACGGCTTCGCGGCGTCGTCACCGAACTGCGCGGCGGCGAACCCGACCTCTTGCTCGGCGGTGCGGATCTCGTCGTCGATCGTGACGAGAGCGCCGCCGGCTCGGCGTTCGAGTTCGGCGAGGGTCTGTTCCTGCTGCTCGCGTGCCGCGGCGGCGCGGCGCTTGTTCCGGGTGCGGATCACGAGGACCGCGACGACGGCGGCGAGCACGGCGACACCGAGCAGGATCCACAGCCAGGTCAGGTCCGCGGGCTGCTGGCTCTGCTGCAGTCCGCCGGCGAACGCGGTCGCGGCGGCGGCCCACTGCCCCTGCTTCAGCCGGGGGAGCAGGTCGGAGTCGACCGCGTTCTCCACGTCGCCCGAGCTGATCGCGGTCTCGTTCGTCTGCTGGACGTCGTAGTTCCGCTCGTCGACCGCGACGGAGAGCAGGATGCCGTCGGTCTCGATCTGGTTGCGCTGCAGGGTCGCCGCGCCCCAGGCGGTGTGGTCGCTCGGGTCGGTGAACGCGGGGACGAACACCACGTACAGCTGGGTCTTCGTGTCCTGGTACAGCTGCTGCACGGCCTGTTCGACGTCGGCCTGCTGGGCACCGGTGAGGGCGCCGGCGTCGTCGACGACGTACGCACTGCCGATGTCGACCGGTGCGGTGGCCTGCGCTCCGGCTGCGGGGAGCACGACGAGCGTCACTGCCACCATCGCCGCGACGATCCCCGACAGCAGGCGCGTCACCCGCGTCGATCCGGAGTCCGTCCTGCCTTCGACCGCGCGCATCCGTCCTCTTTCCGTGGTCCTGTCGACCGGGTCCGTGGCCGTCGCCCGGAGTCTATCCAGGCGTCCGCTGGGCGTGCCGGGGCTGTGGACAACCGGCTCGGGCGACGTCCACCTGTACCCCGTCCTGGCCCGACGAGGTCGCGCAGGATGCGGACAATCCGGGAGTGGTGTCCCCCGAAGCGGGGTATGGTGAGTCCACGTCAACGAGGAAGGGGTCCAGCAATGGAGCGAGCGACCACTGCAGAAGTCGTCCCACTGGAGGACGGGTACCACCGCGTGTCGACACCGCTGAGCGGTGTGATCGGGTTCGTCCGTGAGAGCGACGGCCGGTACGAGGTCCTCCGTGGCCGCGTCCGTCAGGCCACCCGGTCCGAGGGCAAGTACGCGACCATGAACGTCGCGCTCATCGCCCTGACGCACGCCTGAAGGACTCCGTGTCGGACGGTGCCGTCGTCCGCGTCCTGACCGGACGCGGGTCACGCACCGCCGACCGGGAGGCCCTCCTCGCGTTCGTCGCGGAGGTCACCGACACGGACACCGCGTTGGTGACCGTCGTCCGGCGCTGCCCGCAGTGCGGAGCGGCCGACCACGGTCGACCGGCAGCCGTCGTGGACGGCCGGCACCTCGGCGTGAGCCTGTCCCGCACGCCCGGCGCCCTGGCCCTCGCGGTCGCCCCGGGCACGATCGGCGTCGACGTCGAACGGCCGTCCCGGGTGACCGCCGCCGGGCTCGACGTCTTCACGTCGGGGGAACGCGGCCGGGCCTCCTCGTCCGCGTCCGTGCCCGTCCACCTGACCGCGTGCTGGGCCGTGAAGGAGGCCGTCCTCAAGCGTGACGGCCGAGGGCTCCGTGTCGATCCGTCGGCGGTCGACTCGGTGCTCGGTCCTGTGGCGTCCGGTGCGGATGTGCACATGGCGGCGTTCGACGGCCTCGTCCAGCCGGTCACGGTCCTCCGGCTCGAAGACGACCTCGTGCTCGCTGTTGCTGCCGGTGGCGCGCCCGTCGACGTGCAGGACCGACGCGACCGGTCGGACGCCGGTCCGTGGAGCGTCGTCTAGGGGAGTCCGGGGACGCCGGGCTCGTCGATCCACGGACCGATGGTGAGCAGCACGGCCGCCGGTGTGCTCCCGGCGGCGGTCGCGAACGCATCGACGACCTCGGTCGTCGTGACGGTGCCGTGCCGGTGCCGCTCGGTGATGGTGCGGAGTCCGACGGTGAACGCCTGGTCGCCGATCGTGCGGCGGAGGGCGTGCAGGGCGAGTGCCCCGCGCTTGTAGACGCGGTCGTCGAACATGTCCCGGGCGCCGGGGTCCGCGATGACCAGGTCCGGTGGCTGCTCGAGCAGCCCGGCGCGGTGCTCCGTGGCCAGGTCGTCCGCCGTGGCGCCGCCTCGGTGTTCGGACCAGAGCCACTCGGCGTAGCAGGCGAAGCCCTCGTGCAGCCAGATGTCCCGCCACTGCCCGAGGGTCACCGAGTTGCCGAACCACTGGTGGGCGAGCTCGTGGGCGATGAGCCGGTCGGTGCCGTGTGCGCCGTCGACGTGGTTCCGCCCGAACACCGCCAGGCCGTGCGCCTCGAGCGGGATCTCCAGCTCGTCGTCGGTCACCACGACGCCGTACTCGGCGAACGGGTACGGGCCGAAGCGGTCGGTGAACAGGGCGATCATCTCCGGCACCCGTCCGAAGTCGGTCTTCGCCGCCGTGGTGAGGTCGGCCGGGTGGTGCAGGGTCACCGGGACGTCACCGCCCCGGATGGTCGTGGTCCGGTAGCGGCCGATCTGCACGGTGGCCAGGTAGGTCGCCATCGGCTCGGTGACGGCGAAGGTCCACCGGGTGCCGCGTGCGGTGCGGTCACGGCCGAGGAGCTCCCCGTTCGCGACGACGTCGTAGCCGGCCTCGCAGGTGAGTTCGATCCGGTAGGTGGCCTTGTCGTCGGGCCGGTCGTTGCACGGGAACCACGACGGCGCACCGATCGGCTGGCTGGCGACGATGACGCCGTCGGTGAGTTCCTCCCAGCCGAGCGTGCCCCAGGGGCTCCGGAGCGGTCGGGGTGCGCCGCGGTACCGGACGTGCACGGCGAACTCGGCGCCGGCGGCGATGGGGGTGGCGGGCGTCACCGTCGTCTTGTGCGTCCCGACGGACACCTTCTTCGCACGGACCCCGTCGACGTCGACCCGGTCGACGGACAGCCCGTGCAGGTCGAGGACGACCTTGTCGAGCGGCTCGTTCGCCACCGCCGTGACGGTCGCGGTCGCATCGAGGCGGTTCGTGGCGACCCGGTAGTCGAGGTGCAGGTCGTGGTGGCGGCTCGACCAGCGCCGGTCGCCGCTGTGCGGGGTGTACGGGTCGGCGGCGGGGTCGGTCTGCTTCACGGTGCCGGTCAGTCTGTCACGGGCCCGGCGGGCGCCGGGGCGTCGGCGCGCTTCCCGTCCACGGCTGGCCCGGTGGCGCCACCGGGCCGGGAGGCGCCACCCGGCTCGGACAGGTCACCCGCCTCCGCGTCGACCCCGGCACGCCAGGGCGGGTGTTCCCACGGCGAGATCGGGTTGCCGGCCCAGAGCGTGCCGGCGGGGACCTGCTCGCCGCGCATCACGAGCGAGGCCGGTCCGACGGTCGCACCGGGGCCGATCCCGGCTGCGGGCAGGACGACGCCGTGTGGGCCGAGCGTCGCGCCCGCGTCGAGCGTCACGGTGTCGAGCTGCATGACGCGGTCGTGGAACAGGTGGGTCTGGACGACGGTGCCGCGGGCGATCGTCGCACCGTCACCGATCGTGACGAGGTCCGCCTCGGGCAGCCAGTACGTCTCGCACCAGACCCCGCGGCCGATGGTCGCACCGAGGCTCCGCAGCCACGCGGCCAGGGCCGGCGTGCCGATGGCCTGTTCGGCGAACCAGGGGCGTGCGACGGTCTCGACGAAGGTGTCCTGCACCTCGTTGCGCCACACGAACGAGGACCACAGCGGGTGTTCGGTCGCGGTGATCCGGCCGACGAAGGCCCACTTCGCCAGCGTCGACACCGCGGCGGCGACCGCTCCGGCGACGATGAGCACCGGGCCGGCGAGCAGCACCGTCCACCCGATGCCGACCGTGCTCCACAGCGCCAGCAGGCTCAGCGCGACGCCGAGGCCGATGCCGGCGGAGACCATCGGCGCGACCAGGCGCAGCAGCTCCCACGCGCCGCGGGCGACCTTGAGGCGGGCCGGCGGCCGGAAGGTGCGTTCCTCGTCGAACTGCGCGGTGGCCCGGCGCAGACGGACCGGCGGGCTGCCGAGCCAGGACGAGCCGCGCTTGGCCTTCTTCGGCACGGCGGACAGGACCGCGACGAGCGCTTCTCGGGGGACCGAGCGACCGGCGCCGGTCATGCCGCTGTTGCCGAGGAACGCGCGACGCCCGACCTTCGAGCGCCCGATCTTCACCCGGCCACCGCCGAGCTCGTACGTGGCGACCATGGTGTCGTCGGCCAGGAACGCCCCGGAGGCGATCTGCGTCAGCGCCGGGATGAGCAGCACGGTGGAGATCTCGGTGTCCCGGCCGACCTTCGCACCGAGCAGCCGGAGCCACAGCGGCGTGACCAGGCTGGCGTACAGCGGGAACAGCAGCGTGCGCGCCGCGTCGAGGATCCGCTCCGTGCTCCACACCTGCCAGCCGATCCGGGAGCGCACCGGGTGCCGTCCCTCGGTCAGTCCGAGTCCGAGCAGCCGGACCGCGGCGACGACGAGTCCCGCGTACACGACCCCGGCGACGACGGTGGCGAGCGGCACGGCGAGCAGGGCCGGTCCCACCGCGGCGCCGAGCGACCCCGGACGCCCGACCACCGCGGCGACGACGGCGAGCCCGGCCACGACACCGACGACGGGCAGCCCGGCGACGGCGACGGAGCCGACCCCGTAGGCGAGCAGCCAGCGCTTCGGGGCGGCGGGGCGTGCCTCCCGGCCGTGACGGGCCGAGCCGACGCGTTCGGCGGCCGACCCCGCCCACCGCTCACCGTCCGGGACGCGACCCGCGACGGCGGAGCCGGCCTCGACCTCCGCGCCGTCACCGACGTACGCGCCGGGCATGAGCGTGGAGCGGCTGTGCACGACCGCGTCCGCTCCGACGTGCACCGTGCCGAGCCGGAAGACGTCGCCGTCCACCCAGTGCCCGGCGAGGTCGACCTCGGGCTCGATCGAGGCGCGCTTGCCGATGGTCAGCATGCCGGTCACCGGCGGCAGGGTGTGCAGGTCGACGTCACGGCCGACCGTCGCCCCGAGCGCACGGGCGTAGTAGCTGATCCACGGCGCGCCCGCGGTGGAGGGGCCGTCGACCGCCTCCGCGATCCGCTCCGCGAGCCAGACCCGCACGTGCACCGAGCCGCCGCGGGGGTGGTCACCGGGACGGACGCCCGCCAGCAGCAGCCGGGCGGCGACGACCGTGATCGTCATCTTCCCCGCGGGGGTGACGAACAGCAGCAGCCCGACGACGAGCGCCGGCCAGGGCAGCACGGGCAGGAACGGCATCGTCGTGGCGTGCAGGACCTGGGCGACCAACGCCGTCCAGCTGAGCAGCCGGAGTCCGCGGAGCACCTGCAGCGGCAACCCGAGGAGCGTCAGCAGCGCCCCGGTCGCCGGCGGGACGGGAGCGACGTGCCGGGACGCGGCGGCCACCGGACCGGACTCGTCCAGCGCGTCGGCGAGGGCACCGATGCGCGGGTGGTCGTAGACGTCCGCGACCGTCGTCGTCGGGTAGCGCTCGCGGATCGCGGAGACGAGCTGTGCGGCGGTCAGCGAGCCACCACCGTGGGCGAAGAAGTCGTCGTCGACGTCCGCCACCGGGACACCGAGGATCGCGGACCACCGCTCGGCGATCCACGCGACGGTCGGCGGCAGGTCCGTGCCCGTCGCACCCGCGAGCGGCCAGGGGAGTGCCGCACGGTCGACCTTGCCGGAGGTGCGGGTCGGCAGGACGTCGACGACGGCGAGGAGCGGCACGAGTGCGGCGGGCAGCTCCTGCCGGAGCCGCTCGTTCGCGGCGGACGTGTCGATGGTCGCGCCCGCCACGGGGGCGACGTAGCCGACGAGGACCTGGTTGCCGGCCGGGGTGCGCTGCACGACCGCGGCACCACCGGCGACGTCGTCGAGCGCCTGCAGGGCCGCGTCGATCTCGCCGAGTTCGATGCGGCGGCCACCGAGCTTCACCTGGTCGTCGGCGCGACCCTGGAAGACGAGGCCCTCCGGGTCGTACCGCACCAGGTCGCCGCTCCGGTACGCCCGCTCCCACCCGAGGGCCGGGAACGGCGCGTACTTCTCGGCGTCCTTCGCCGGGTCCAGGTAGCGGCCGAGCCCGACACCACCGATCACCAGCTCACCGACCTGCCCCGGCGCGACCCGCTGCCCCTCGGCGTCGACGACGGCCAGGTCCCACCCGTCGAGCGGCAGCCCGATCCGGATCGGCGTGCTGCCGTCGAGCAGGGCCCCGCACGCGACGACGGTGGCCTCGGTCGGCCCGTAGGTGTTCCAGACCTCCCGGTCACGGGACGCGATGCGCGCGGCGAGCTCGGGCGGGCACGCCTCACCACCGAAGATCACCAGGCGCACCGACTCCAGCGCGTCGTCCGGCCACAGCGCCGCGAGGGTCGGCACGGTCGAGACGACGGTGATCCCGTGCGCGATGAGCCACGGCCCGAGGTCCACACCGCTCTTCACGAGGGACCGGGGCGCGGGGACCAGGCACGCCCCATGACCCCAGGCGAGCCACATCTCCTCACAGGAGGCGTCGAATGCGACACTGAGCCCGGCGAGCACCCGGTCCGCGGGCCCCAGGGGCGCCGACTGCAGGAACATCCGCGCTTCGGCGTCGACGAACGCGGCAGCGGAACGGTGCGTGACGGCGACGCCCTTCGGCACCCCCGTCGACCCCGAGGTGAAGATGATCCAGGCGTCGTCGTCGGTGGTCGGGGGCTCGGCGCTCGCCGTGGGGTCGGTGACGGGCAGGGCGGTGCCGTCACGGCTCCGGAGGACCCCGCCGGCACCGATGACGCCGACGACGCCCGCTTCGCCGAAGACGAGGGTGGCGCGTTCCTCGGGGTCGTCGGCGTCGACGGGCACGTAGGCGGCTCCGGCGGCGAGGACGGCGAGGATGGAGACCGACAGGTCACGGCCGCCGGAGGGGATGCGGATGCCGACCCGGTCACCGCGGCGGACACCGTGCCGTGCGAGGTCGTCGGCGCGGTCGCGGACGAGGGCGAGGAGGGCCCGGTAGTCGAGCGGCCCCTCGGGGGTCTCGAGGGCCAGGGCGTCGGGGTGCGTCTCGGCGGTGGTGGCGAGGACGTCGAGCAGGGTCCTGGCGGGTGCCGCGAGGCCACCCCGGTCGAGTTCCCGCTGCGTGGAGTGCGTCACGCCGCGTGATCCTAGAGCCCCGAGGTGTCCACCCCGGAAACCCCGCCCCCTACACGGACGCGCCGGAGTCTCACGACGAGCTGCGCCAACCTGTCGGAGTCTCACGACGAGGTGCGGCAACCTGTCGGAGTCTCACGACGAGGTGCGCGGCCCCCCGGAGTCACCACGGGGGATCAGTCGGCGAAGCCGACATCGCGCGCTGCCGACCGAGCGCAGCGAGGACGACAGCTTGCGCGGGAATGTCATCGTGCGGGAATGTCCTTGTGCCCCCAGGAGGATTCGAACCTCCGCCCCTGCCTCCGGAGGGCAGTGCTCTATCCCCTGAGCTATGGGGGCCCGGGGTGTCACCAACCGTAGCAGGTCCGGACCCGGCCCCTGTACGCGTGTCGGGCCTCCCGGGCGTGCCGTCGGCCGTGTCGTCAGGGTGCCGGCGTACTGCTCGCGGGTGCACCGGCGTCCGGTGCGACGGCGGCGCGGACCGCGTCGACGACGGGTCCCGCGGCTCCGGGCTCGGTGTAGAGGGACGACGCGGTGTGGATCCAGTAGGGGCCGGCGAACGCGTCGGCACGGCCGGTCTCCCCGCCGAGGCTGAAGTACCCCTCGACCGTGTAGGTGGGCACGGAGCCGCCCTGTTCGAAGAGGGCGTCCTCGAGCTGGGTGAGCTGCGCCTCCGGCAGGTGGGCGACGGCGACGGTGACGGTGACGCTGTGGTCGGTGGTGGAGCGCCAGGTGCAGACGCGGCCGTCCTGGGTGGCGATCTGGGCGACCGGGGAGCCCTTCGTCGGCTTCGGCGAGCGGACCCGTTCGAACCGCTGCCCGTAGACGCTGAAGGTGTCGGCGGGCACGAGGGTGTCGCAGGTCTGGCTGACGGGTCGTCCGACGACGCCGGCCGACGCAGAGGGTGCCGCGTGGCCGCCGCCTCCGGAACAGCCGGCGAGGACGAGTGCGGCGGGGACGACGAGGGCGGCGATGCTGATCGCCCGGAGGCTGCGGGAGGTCATGACGGTCCATCCTGCTGCATGGGGCCCGGCGTGGTCCGGGCGCTGCCTGGGTGTCCCGGTAGACTCGTGCGCCGTGACTCCTGCCGAACTCTCCGAAGCGTACCTGTCGATCCTCACGGGCATCGTCGAGCGACGCGGTGCTGCCGACACGGTGACCATCGAGCAGTCGCACGTGGCGTTGGAGCGGCCGAAGAACCGGGCGCACGGTGACTGGGCGTCGAACGCGGCGATGCAGCTCGCGAAGCGCCTGGGCACGAACCCGCGGGAACTCGCGACGGAGATCGCGGGGGAGCTGACCGAGCTCGACGGTGTCGCGTCGGTGGACGTGGCGGGTCCGGGCTTCATCAACATCACGCTCGAGGCCGCTGCGGCCGGCGAGGTCGCACGCACGATCGTCGACCAGGGCGAGTCCTTCGGTCACGGCGACCTCTACGACGGCGTCCGGATCGACCTGGAGTTCGTCTCGGCGAACCCGACCGGGCCGATCCACATGGGCGGCGTCCGCTGGGCAGCGGTCGGCGACAGCCTGGCCCGCGTGTTCCAGGCGCAGGGCGGTCTGGTGACCCGCGAGTACTACTTCAACGACCACGGCAACCAGATCGACCGGTTCGCCCGGTCCCTGCTGGCGTCCGCGCTCGGTGAGCCGACGCCGGAGGACGGCTACGGCGGTGCGTACATCGGCGAGATCGCGGCCCGCGTGCTCGCGACGCTGGAGCCGGGTCTCGACGTGACCGACATGCCGCGGGACGAGGCGCAGGAGCTGTTCCGCCGCGAGGGCGTCGAGTTCATGTTCACGGACATCAAGCGCTCGCTGCACGACTTCGGCGTCGACTTCGACGTCTTCTTCCACGAGAACTCGCTGCACGAGTCGAAGGCCGTCGACCGCGCCATCGCCCGCCTGCAGGAGCAGGGCCGGATGTACGAGGCGGACGGCGCACTGTGGCTCCGGACGACGGACTTCGGTGACGACCGCGACCGCGTGGTCATCAAGTCGGACGGCGAGCCCGCGTACATCGCCGGCGACCTGGCCTACTACCTCGACAAGCGTGAGCGTGGCTTCGAGCGGAACCTCATCATGCTCGGCGCGGACCACCACGGCTACGTCGGTCGCATGATGGCGATGTGTGCCGCGTTCGGTGACGAGCCGGGCAAGAACCTCGAGATCCTCATCGGCCAGCTGGTGAACCTGCTCAAGGACGGCCAGCCGCTCCGGATGTCGAAGCGCAACGGCACGGTCGTGACGATGGAGGACCTGGTCGACGCGGTCGGTGTCGACGCCGGTCGGTACGCCCTCGTCCGCTTCGCGAGCGACACCGCGATCGACATCGACCTCGACCTGCTCACCAAGCGGACGAACGACAACCCCGTCTTCTACGTGCAGTACGCACACGCCCGCACGCAGTCCGTCGCGCGGAACGCCGCCGCCTCGGGCGTCGACCGGTCGGTGTTCGACGCGTCGCTGCTCACGCACGAGTCGGAGAGCTCGCTCCTCGGTGCTCTCGCCGAGTACCCGCGGGTGCTCCGTCAGGCCGCCGAGCTCCGCGAGCCGCACCGCATCGCGCGGTTCATCGAGCAGCTCGCCGGCCTGTACCACCGCTGGTACGACTCCTGCCGCGTCACCCCGCTCGGCGACGAGCCGGTGACCGACCTGCACCGCACCCGCCTGTGGCTGAACGACGCCACCGGGCAGGTCGTCCGCAACGGTCTCGGGCTGCTCGGCGTCAGCGCGCCCGAACGGATGTAGCGGTGTCGTCCGCAGCAGCTCCGGCAGCGGGTCGACGCCGGAAGTGGCGCGGGCGCACGGTCGCGATCGTCCTGGTCGTCGTCCTCGTGGTGCTCGCCGTGCTCGTCGTCGTGGCGGAGTTCGTGCTCCGCGGTGTCGTCGACCGGACGGTCGCGTCGCAGGTCGAGCAGTCGCTGCCGGACGGCACGACGGGCACGGTCGACGCGCACGTGCCGGGTGTCGTGATCCCGCAGCTGCTCCGTGGCACGCTCGACGACGTCCGGATCACCTCGGACCGGCTGACGGTGGAGGGCATCCCGCTCGCCGCCGACGTCACCGCGCACGACCTGCCGGTGGACGGCAAGGGTGCGGTGCACGACGTCGACGGCACGGTCCGGTTGGCGTCCGGCGCGGTGAAGGACCTGGCGAAGTACTCGCCGCTGTTCGAGCGGGTCCGTCTGATCGACGGCGGGGTGGAGTTGCGGGGGAGCGCGTCGGTGCTCGGCTTCCGGATCGGCTACGCGGCGGACGGGTCGGTCTCGGTGCAGTCCGACGGCCGCGGGGTCACGATCACGCCGAAGACGGTCCGGATCACGAACTCCTCGCTCGGGCTGAAGGTCGACGACATCCCCGGCGTCTCGGACGTGCCGGTGCCGGTGTGCACGGCGCAGTTCCTGCCGGAGCAGCTCCGTGTCCGCTCGCTCCGGGTGACCTCGGCGGCGGCGACGGTCCGGATCACGGCCGACGAACTGCCCCTCAGCGAGGCGGGTCTGCGCACCACCGGCCGCTGCTGAGCGGGCAGCGTCGTGCTGCGTCCGGCGCCCGTCCACAGGCGGCGTCACATGGCCGGGAGGGACTGCACGGCCGGATAGGATCGGGTCCCGTGAGCGAGAACCCCCTTGCACCGCCGCGACTGCGGTTCCCGGCGGACGCCTCCGAGCTGATGGCCCGGATCTGGCCCGCGTCCGCGACGCGCACCGACGAGGGCATGCTCGCGATCGGCGGGGTCGCCGCCGACGACCTCGTCGCCCGCTTCGGCTCTCCGCTCTACGTCGTCGACGAGCGTGACGTGCAGTCGCGTGCCGTCCGCGTGCGGGACGCCTTCACCGATGCGTTCGCCCGGATCGGCACGCGGGCGCACGTCTACTACGCCGCGAAGGCCTTCTGGACGACGCACGTCGCCCGGTGGATGGCCGCCGCAGACCTCCGCCTCGACGTCTGCACGATGGGCGAACTCGCCGTCGGACTGGCGGCGGGCGTCGACCCGGCACTGATGGGCTTCCACGGCAACGACAAGTCCGACGCCGAGATCGAGCGCGCCGTCGCGGTCGGCCTCGGCACGATCGTCCTCGACAGCCACGAGGAGATCGGTCGCGTCGCCCGGATCGCCGCCGACGCCGGGGTCACGCAGCGGGTGCGCATCCGGATCAACAGCGGGGTGCACGCCTCGACGCACGAGTTCCTGGCGACCGCTCGCGAGGACCAGAAGTTCGGCATCCCGCTGTCCGAGGCGGTCCAGGCCGCGACCGCTGTCCGCGCCGAACCGTCGCTCGCCTTCGTGGGGCTGCACTCGCACATCGGCTCGCAGATCTTCGACGACAGCGGGTTCCGCGAGGCGGCACGTCGGCTGATGGACGTGCACGCGACGCTCGTCGGATCCGGCCCGGTGCCGGAGCTGAACCTCGGCGGCGGGTGGGGCATCGACTACACGGAGTCCGACTCCGCCCTCGCGCCGGAGGACGTCGCCGACGCCCTCGCTGCGATCATCGCCGACGAGTGCTCGTCGCGGGGCATCCCGGTGCCCGAGATCGCGGTCGAGCCCGGCCGCTACATCGTCGGCCCGCCCGGCATCACGCTGTACCGCGTCGGCACGATCAAGCCCGTCGCGGTGGACGCCGAGGACGGCACCGCGGCGACGCGGACGTACGTGTCGGTCGACGGCGGGATGAGCGACAACGTCCGGCCGGCGCTCTACGGCGCCGACTACACGGCACGGCTCGCCCGGACCTCGGACGCCGACCCGGTGCTCACGCGCGTGGTCGGCAAGCACTGCGAGAGCGGTGACGTCGTCGTCCACGACGAGTACCTGCCCGGTGACGTGCACCGTGACGACCTGCTCGCCGTGGCCGCGACCGGCGCCTACTGCTGGAGCCTGGCGAGCAACTACAACCACGTCGGCCGCCCGCCGGTCGTCGCGGTCGCCGACGGGGCAGCCCGTATCCTCGTGCGGGGCGAGAGCGTCGACGACCTCCTCGCCCGCGACACGGGCGTCGTGCCGGTACCCGACACCGGTACGGACGCCTGAGAACCCGACCCGGAGAGACCCCCACCAGATGATCGAATACCGCAACGTCCGCGTCGCACTGCTCGGAGCCGGCTCGGTCGGCTCCCAGGTCGCACGACTCCTGCTCGAGCACGGACCGGAGCTCGCCACGCGCGCCGGTGCCGGCCTCGAACTCGTCGGGATCGCCGTGCGCGACGTCGACGCCCAGCGGGACGTCGACCTGCCGCGCGAGCTGTTCACGACGGACGCCGGTTCGCTCATCCTCGGAGCCGACATCGTCGTCGAGCTCATCGGCGGCATCGAGCCCGCCCGCACCCTCGTGCTCCAGGCGCTGCAGTCCGGCGCCGACGTCGTCACCGGCAACAAGGCGCTGCTCGCCACGCACGGTCCGGAGCTCTTCGCCGCTGCCGAGCAGGTCGGCGCACAGCTCTACTACGAGGCCGCCGTCGCGGGCGCGATCCCGATCATCCGACCGCTGCACGACTCGCTCGCCGGGGACCGCATCGAGCGGATCATGGGCATCGTCAACGGCACCACCAACTTCATCCTCGACCTGATGGACCGCGAGGGCGCCACGTTCGCCGACGCGCTGGCCACCGCGACGGAGCTCGGGTACGCCGAGGCCGACCCGACCGCCGACATCGAGGGCTACGACGCCGCGCAGAAGGCCGCGATCCTGGCCTCGATCGCGTTCCACACCTCGGTCCCGCTCGCCGCCGTGCACCGCGAGGGCATCACCTCCGTGACGATCGAGCAGGTCCGCGCCGCCCGCAAGGCCGGCTACGTCGTGAAGATCCTCGCCACCTGCGAGCGGCTCACCGACGCCGACGGCCGCGAGGGCGTCAGTGCCCGCGTGTACCCGGCCCTTGTGCCGGAGTCGCATCCGCTCGCCAGCGTCCACGGGGCGAAGAACGCGGTGTTCGTCGAGGCCGAGGCCGCCGGCGACCTGATGTTCTACGGCGCCGGAGCCGGCGGGGTCGAGACGGCGTCCGCGGTCCTCGGCGACCTGGTGTCCGCAGCCCGACGGCACGTGATCGGCGGCCCGGGTGTCGCCGAGTCGACGCGGTCGGCGCTGCCGGTGTTCCCGATCGGGACCGTCCGCACCCGATACCAGATCTCCCTGCACGTGTCCGACGCACCCGGTGTGCTCTCGACCGTCGCCGGGGTGCTCGCGGCCCACGGCGTCAGCGTCGAGACCGTCGAGCAGACCACCACGGGCGCCACCGAGGGGACCGCGACGCTCGTCATCGGCACGCACCTGGCGCGCGAAGCCGACCTGGCCGACACCGTCGCCGCACTCCGGGGCGAAGACGTCGTCCTGGACGTGACCAGCGTCCTGCGGTTCGTCGGCGTCTGACGCGACCACGCGCCTCCCGGCACCGAACCGACCACCCGCACCACCCAGACCGACCGACCCGATCCAGACCGCCCCACCGGACAGAGAGAGAAGCCTGATGGCCCACCAGTGGCAGGGAGTCCTGCGCGAGTACGCCGACCGACTCGACGTGACCGACGCGACCCCGATCGTGACGCTCGGTGAGGGCGGGACCCCGCTCATCCCGGCGCGTCGGCTCTCCGAGCGCACCGGCGCGACGGTGTACGTGAAGTACGAGGGCATGAACCCGACCGGTTCCTTCAAGGACCGCGGCATGACGATGGCGATCTCGAAGGCCGTCGAGCACGGCGCGAAGGCCGTCATCTGCGCCTCGACCGGCAACACCAGCGCCTCGGCCGCGGCGTACGCGACGCACGCCGGCATCACCGCCGCGGTCCTCGTGCCCGAGGGCAAGATCGCGATGGGCAAGCTCAGCCAGGCCGTCGCCCACGACGCCCAGCTGCTGCAGGTGCAGGGCAACTTCGACGACTGCCTGGACATCGCGCGCGACCTGTCCGCCAACTACCCGGTGCACCTGGTCAACTCGGTGAACAACGACCGCATCGAGGGGCAGAAGACCGCCGCGTTCGAGGTCGTCGACGTCCTCGGAGACGCGCCCGACTTCCACTTCCTGCCGGTCGGCAACGCCGGCAACTACACGGCGTACTCCCGCGGCTACCGCGAGGACGTCGCGTCGGGCCGCTCCACCAAGATGCCGCGCATGTTCGGCTTCCAGGCCGCGGGCTCGGCCCCGATCGTGCACGGCGAGGTCGTCCGGCACCCGGAGACCATCGCGTCCGCCATCCGCATCGGCAACCCGGCGTCGTGGAAGTACGCGCTCGAGGCCCGTGACGAGACCGACGGCTACTTCGGCGCGATCTCGGACGAGGCGATCCTGGCGGCGCACCACCTGCTGTCCGCCGAGGTCGGCGTCTTCGTCGAGCCTGCCTCGGCCATCGGGGTCGCCGGGCTCCTCGAGCGCTCCGACGCCGGCGTGATCCCGAAGGGCGCGACCGTCGTCATCACGGTGACCGGTCACGGCCTCAAGGACCCGCAGTGGGCGCTCCGCACCGAGGACGGTGGCGAGGTCACGCCGACGAGCGTCCCCGTCGACACCGCGGCGATCGCGGACGTGCTCGGACTGGTCAGCGCGCGGTGAACGCCGACCGCTCGTCCGGACCGGGGGAGGGCATGACCGCCCAGCACGCTGTACCGGCCGGACGGGCGGTGCGTGTGCGCGTCCCGGCCACGTCGGCGAACCTGGGGCCGGGGTTCGACTCCCTCGGGCTCGCGCTGTCGCTCTACGACGAGGTCGTCGTCCGCGTCCGGCCGGAGCCGGGCGCGACCGTGACCATCGACGGTGTCGGCGCCGGCGAGGTCCCGACGGACGACACGAACCTGGTCGTCCGAGCCGTGCGGCACGGCCTCGCGCACGCCGGCATCGCGCAGCCGGGGCTCGAGCTGCACGCCACGAACGCCATCCCGCACGGCCGGGGCATGGGCTCCTCGGCAGCGGCGATCGTCGCCGGCCTGATGGCTGCCCGAGGCCTGCTCGAGGGCGTGGTCGACCTCGACGCCGCCACCCTGCTCACCCTCGCCACCGAGATGGAGGGGCACCCGGACAACGTCGCCCCGGCCCTGTTCGGCGGCCTGACCATCGCGTGGATGACCCCGGACGGGCCGGCGCACAAGCGGCTGCTCGTGCACCGCGGCGTCTCGCCGGTCGTCTTCGTCCCGACGTCGACGCTCTCGACGAAGCTCGCCCGGTCCCTGCAGCCGATGACGGTCCCGCACGAGGACGCCGCGTTCAACGTGTCGCGATCAGCGCTGCTCGTCGCGGCGCTCATCCAGAGCCCGGAGCTGCTGCTCGCGGCGACCGAGGACCGGCTGCACCAGGCGTACCGGGCGAGCGCGATGCCGGAGACGGACGCCCTCATCGGCCTGCTGCGGCAGCACGGTCTGGCGGCCGTCGTCTCGGGTGCCGGGCCGAGCCTCCTGGTCATGGGCAGCGACCCGGCGCAGCGTCTCGACGCCGCCGAACTGGTCGAGCGACACGCCGAATCCACCTGGCGTCCGCTCATGCTGGCCGTCGATCTGGGTGGTGCTACAGTGAAAGCGCTCCCGACGCTCGAAGCCGATCTCGCGCAGGCCTCGACCATCCACGGTCGACCGCCAGCTTGATCCGGTGCGTGGGGCACTTTTTCCAGATCACCGTTCTCGGGCCAGATCATCGTGCTTGGCCAGATCACCGTTCACGGTCCGTCGTCTGAACGACGGCCGTTGCACGCTGCCACGGGAACGGTGGAAACTCTCCGCGTTCTGCGGTCGGAAGGAACAACAGCATCGTGACCGACGTCACCACCTCCACCTCGGTGGAGATCCCCACTGACCTGCGCGCGCTCCGTCTCCCGGAGCTCCAGCGCATCGCCTCGTCCCTCGGCATCACCGGGCTCTCGAAGCTCCGCAAGGGCGACCTCATCGCATCGATCGAGGACAAGCGTCCGGCAGAGGCACCCGCCTCCGTCACGCCGACCCTCGACGGCGCCGGCACCGGCACGCCGGCTCCGGAGGCCGCTCCGGCAGCCGAGGCACCCGTCGCAGAGACTCCCGTCAGCCCGGCCGACGCACCCGCCGAGACCGCGCCGCGCGGTCGTCGCAACCGCCGTGTCAGCTCGGGAGGCACGGTCACCGCCGAGCCGACCGCTGCGGTCTCGCACACCAACGCCGGGCACACCGGCACCGAGGACCTCCTCGCCGGCCTCGACCAGGTCCGCGCCGAGAAGGACGCCCAGGAAGCGGCACAGAGCGGCCAGCGTCGCGGACGCGGTCGTGACCGCCAGGCCCAGCAGTCCGAGGCCCAGGAGTCCCGCGGTGCCACCGCCGAGACCCAGGTCCCGGCCGCGGACGCCGCGGAGCAGGGCGACCAGGACGTCGTCCCCGACGAGGTCCAGCAGGACGACGCCCGTCAGGACGAGGGCCAGCAGAACGACCAGTCCGACCAGGGCGACCAGTCCGAGGGCGGGGCCCGTCGTGGCCGTCGCAGCCGTGGCCGCGGTCGTGGCCGCGGGCAGAACGGCGACCAGGCCGACCAGGGCGAGCAGAAGCCCGCCCAGCAGCAGGCCGAGGCCGAGCAGAAGCCGGCGCAGCAGCAGAACGGCAAGCAGCAGAACGGCCAGCAGCAGCAGAAGCAGCAGGACCAGCGCGACGCGCAGCGCGACCAGAAGCAGCAGGACGCCCAGCGCGACCAGAAGCAGCAGGACCAGCAGCGCGGCGAGCAGCAGCGCGCCGCCGAGCAGGAGGCCGAGAACGGCCGCACCCGCCGGCAGCGTGACCGCAAGCGCGGTCGCGGCGGCCAGAACGACGAGTTCGAGCCCGAGGTCACCGAGGACGACGTCCTCATCCCGATCGCCGGCATCCTCGACGTGCTCGACAACTACGCCTTCGTGCGCACCACGGGGTACCTGCCGGGGCCGGAGGACGTCTACGTCTCGCTCGGCCAGGTGAAGAAGTACCACCTGCGCAAGGGCGACGCCGTCGTCGGTGCGATCAAGCAGCCGCGTGACAACGAGCAGCAGAGCCGGCAGAAGTACAACGCCCTGGTCAAGATCGACACGATCAACGGCCAGACCGCCGACGAGGCCGCCGCCCGCGTCGACTTCCAGGACCTCACCCCGCTGTACCCGAACGAGCGCCTGCGCCTCGAGACCGAGCCGGCGAAGCTGTCGACGCGGATCATCGACCTCGTGTCGCCGATCGGCAAGGGCCAGCGCGGCCTCATCGTGTCCCCGCCGAAGGCCGGCAAGACCGTCGTCCTGCAGGCGATCGCGAACGCCGTCTCGAAGAACAACCCGGAGGCGCACCTGATGGTCGTCCTGGTGGACGAGCGTCCCGAAGAGGTCACCGACATGCAGCGCACGGTGAAGGGCGAGGTGATCGCCTCGACCTTCGACCGTCCCGCCGAGGACCACACCACGGTCGCCGAGCTCGCGATCGAGCGTGCCAAGCGCCTGGTCGAGCTCGGCCACGACGTCGTCGTGCTGCTCGACTCGATCACCCGTCTGGGCCGCGCGTACAACCTGGCCACCCCGCCGTCGGGCCGCGTGCTCTCCGGTGGCGTGGACTCGGCTGCGCTGTACCCGGTCAAGCGCTTCTTCGGCGCCGCGCGCAACATCGAGAACGGCGGCTCGCTGACCATCCTCGCCACGGCGCTCGTCGAGACCGGGTCGAAGATGGACGAGGTGATCTTCGAGGAGTTCAAGGGCACCGGCAACATGGAGCTCCGCCTCAACCGTCACCTTGCCGACAAGCGGATCTTCCCCGCCGTCGACATCAACGCCTCCGGGACCCGTCGCGAGGAGCAGCTGCTCTCCGCCGACGAGGTCGCGATCACGTGGCGTCTGCGTCGTGCCCTCGCCGGGCTCGACCCGCAGCAGGCGCTCGACGTGGTGCTGCGGAACCTCAAGGAGACGCAGTCGAACGTCGAGTTCCTGGTCCAGATCCAGAAGTCGGTGCCGGCGACCAACGGTCACCACGGCAACGGCCACCAGGAGTAACGCGTGTTCGAGTCGGTAGCGGGGCTGCTGGCGGAACACGAGGAACTGACGCAGCAGCTGTCGGACCCCGCGCTCCACGCCGACGCGGCCCGTGCGAAGAAGGTCAACCGGCGGTACGCCGAACTCAGCCAGATCAAGGCCGCGTACGAGGCCTGGCAGGCGGCGGGGGACGACCTCGCCGCCGCCCGGGAACTCGCACGTGAGGACGAGGCGTTCGCGGACGAGGTCCCCGGGCTCGAGGAGCAGCGGACGGAGCGCCAGGAGCGCCTCCGCCGGCTCCTCATCCCGCGCGACCCGGACGACGGCCGTGACGTGATCATGGAGATCAAGGGCGGCGAGGGCGGCGAGGAGTCGGCGTTGTTCGCCGCCGACCTGCTCCGGATGTACTCGCACTACGCCGAGGGCAAGGGCTGGAAGGTCGAACTCCTCGAGCGCACCGAGTCCGACCTCGGCGGCTACAAGGACGTCCAGGTCGCGATCAAGTCGAACGCGACCGACCCGTCCCAGGGCGTGTGGGCGCACCTCAAGTACGAGGGCGGTGTGCACCGTGTCCAGCGGGTGCCGCAGACCGAGTCGCAGGGTCGCATCCACACCTCGACCACCGGCGTGCTCGTCTTCCCCGAGGTCGACGAGCCCGAAGAGGTCGAGATCAACCAGAACGACCTGAAGATCGACGTGTACCGGTCCTCCGGTCCCGGCGGGCAGTCCGTCAACACGACGGACTCGGCGGTGCGCATCACGCACCTCCCGACGGGCATCACGGTCGCGATGCAGAACGAGAAGTCGCAGCTGCAGAACCGCGAGGCGGGCATGCGCGTCCTGCGCGCCCGCATCCTCGCGCGCCAGCAGGAGGAGCTCGACGCACTGGCCTCCGACGCCCGGAAGTCGCAGATCCGTGGGATGGACCGTTCGGAGCGCATCCGCACGTACAACTTCCCGGAGAACCGGATCGCGGACCACCGCACCGGGTACAAGGCCTACGACCTCGACCGCGTCATGAACGGTGCGCTCGAGCCGGTCATCCAGTCCGCCATCACGGCGGACGAAGAGGCACGACTGGCCGCCATCGGCGACCAGGACGCCTGACCGGCGTGGACCTGCCGCAGCCGACGTACGCCGCGGACCGCCTCCTCCGTGAGGCGGCCGCGGCGTTGGCCGCCGCCGGGGTGCCCACACCGCAGGTCGACGCGGAGCTGTTGCTCGCCTGGGCGACCGACACGTCCCGTGGCGCCGTGCAAGCCCGGGCGATGACGGGAGGCGCGATCGCCGCCGAGCACGTCGAGCGCTTCCGGCACGCGGTGGCCCGGCGCGTCACCCGCGAGCCGCTGCAGCACGTCACCGGCGAAGCCCACTTCCGCGCGCTGACCCTGGCCGTCGGCCCCGGTGTCTTCGTGCCGCGGCCCGAGACCGAGTCGGTCGTGCAGTTCGGCATCGACGCGCTCCGGGCGACTGCGGTCCCCGAGCCGATCGCGGTCGACCTCGGTGCCGGCAGCGGCGCGATCGCCATCGCGATGGACACCGAGGTGCCGAACGCCGTCGTGTACGCCGTCGAGCGGTCAGCCGAGGCCCTGCCGTGGACCCGGCGCAACGTGGACGCCCACGGCGGCACGGTCCGACTCGTCGAGGGCGACCTCGCCGACGCGTTCCCGGAGCTCGACGGCCGGGTGTCGGTCGTCGTCTCGAACCCGCCGTACGTCCCCGACGACGCGGTGCCGATCGACCCCGAGGTCCGTGACCACGACCCCGCGCTCGCGCTCTACGGCGGGCCGGACGGCCTCGACGCCGTGCGTGCCCTGACCGAGACCGCGTGGCGGCTGCTCGTCCCCGGTGGTCTCCTGGTCGTGGAGCACGCCGAGCAGCAGGGGGCCGGTGTGCGGGCGGTGCTGGCGGCACGTGGCTTCCGGTCGCCGGAGACGCACGTCGACCTCACCGGACGCGACCGCACGACCACCGCGACCCGCTAGGCGGACCCGGGGTGTGCCTCCCGGCCGACGCCTACGCGACCGTCGGGACGGATGCGGTCTCGTGGGCGGCGACGAACGTCCGGACCGCATCGCGCAAGTCCGTGTCGTGCTCGACGAGGACGGCCGTGATGCCGATGCTGCGTGCTCCGGCGACGTTCTCCGGCATGTCGTCGGCGAAGAACGTGCGTTCCGCGGGGACGCCGTGGTGCTCGAGCACCCGACGGAAGACGTCCTGCTCCGGCTTGCGGGCGCCGAAGTTGCTCGACGTGTCGAGGTGCTCGCCGAACAACGGGGGCAGCGACGGCACCCACTCGTGCAGCCAGCGGCCGGCCAGGGGTCCGTTGTTCGTCAGGAGCGCCACGCGACCGTGCTCCTTGGCGATCCGGACCGCTTCGACCCGGTCGGGCAGCTCGGTCATCGCGGCGCCGCGGACGCGCGCCCACTCGGCCTCGTCGACCGTGCAGCCCATCGCCTGCTGGAACGCGGCCAGGTACGCGTCGCCGTCGGGGAAGTGTCCCGCTTCGGCGAGCTGCTCGCTGCCCGTGTCCCACCAGCGGCGACGGAGCTCGACGAAGTCGTGGCCCGTCAGCTCGGACAGCCCGGCCATGCGGGTCTTCCAGTCGTAGCGGACGAGGACGTCGTCCATGTCGAAGAGGAACAGGAGTGGGGGCGCAGCGGTCTCGTTCACGATGCCCACCATCCTCGCGCACTATCATCGTGCAGGTCATGGCTTCCCGATACGACTGCTCCGACCCCGACGGGCTCCTCACCGGGATGCGGCTCGCCCGAGCCGCCCTCGGTCGCGGTGAACTCGTCGTCGTCCCCACCGACACCGTGTACGGCGTCGCCGCGGACGCGTTCAGCGCGCAGGCCGTGCAGCGCCTCCTCGACGCGAAGGGCCGTACGCGGCAGTCGCCGCCCCCCGTGCTCATCCCGGGCGTGGCGACGATGGACGCCCTGGCCAGCGAGGTCCCCGAGCAGGTCCGGCGTCTCGTCGACGAGTTCTGGCCCGGCGGACTCACCGTGATCCTCCGCGCCCAGCCGTCCCTCGACTGGGACCTCGGCGAGACGCGCGGCACCGTGGCGCTCCGGATGCCGGACTCGCGCATCGCCCTCGAACTCCTGCAGGAGGTCGGACCGCTCGCGGTGTCGTCCGCGAACTCGACCGGCGACCCGGCCGCCATGGACATCGACGACGCCGAACGGATGCTCGGCGACAGCATCGCGGTCTACCTCGACGGGGGAGCGATCCCCGTGCACGAGGGCACCGCGTCCTCGACCGGCTCCACGATCATCGACGCGACGGGCCTCGCCGCGGGCGAGGGCCTGCGGATCGTGCGGCACGGCGTGATCTCCGACGACGAGATCAGGCGGGTCGTCGGGGACGACCTCGTGCAGTGAAGTTCTACCTGCTCGCCGGCGTCATCTCGGCGGTCGTGAGCTTCCTGGTCAGCTGCGTCGTCTGGAAGCTCGGCGTCAAGTACAAGTGGTACCCCAAGGTCCGCGAACGGGACGTGCACCGCACCCCGACCCCGCGCCTCGGCGGGATCGCGATGTTCCTCGGCGTGATCGTCTCCCTGCTCTGCGCGTGGTTCCTCTTCCCGGCCATCGCGGGGCAGGACTACTTCCGGTTGGTCTTCGCCGAACCGGGGCGCGTGTTGGCGGTGTTGGCCGGAGCCACGATCATCGTGGTGCTCGGCGTCGCCGACGACATCTGGGACCTCGACTGGATGACGAAGCTCGCGGGCCAGATCATCGCCGCGGGGATCCTCGCGTGGCAGGGCGTCGCGATCGTGTCGCTGCCGATCGGCAACACGCTCGGGGTGGGCTCGTCCTACATGAGCCTGATCTTCACCGTGCTCGCCGTCGTCCTGGTGATGAACGCGGTCAACTTCATCGACGGCCTGGACGGTCTGGTCGCCGGCGTCGCGATCATCGCCGGCGGGGTGTTCTTCCTCTACACGTTCTTCATCAACCGCGTGGTCGTCGAGACGGAGTTCTTCTTCAACCTGCCGTCACTGCTGACCGCGGTGCTCGTCGGGGCGTGTGCCGGGTTCCTCGTGCTCAACTGGCACCCCGCGAAGCTCTTCATGGGGGACGCGGGAGCGCTGCTCGTCGGGTTCCTCATGGCGACCAGCGCCGTGTCGATCACCGGCAACATCGACCCGGCGGCGGTCCGCACCCGCACCGACCTGCTGCCCGCGTTCATCCCGATCCTGCTGCCGTTCGCGATCCTGGTCGTGCCGATCCTGGACTTCGCCCTCGCCGTGGTCCGCCGGGTCAGTGCCGGCAAGTCGCCGTTCTCGGCCGACCGGAAGCACCTGCACCACCGCCTGCTCGACATGGGGCACTCGCACTTCCACGCGGTGCTGATCTTCTACGCGTGGACGGCCACGGTCGCCTTCGGGTGCCTGCTCTTCCTCTTCGTCAACTGGTGGTGGGTCACCGCCTTCGTCGCGGTCGGCTTCACGGTCTGCGCCATCGCCACCTTCGCGCCGCTCGGCCGCAAGCGCGTCGAGATCGCGGCGCAGACGACCGCCCGACGCGGGGGAGCGGTGGACGCCAGCCTCGACCCGCTCGACCGCGCTGCGGCCGTCCGCGACCCGCACGCCCGCCACCCGTCCCGCCCGATCTCTGGAGACCCCTCGTGAGCACCCCGAACGGCCTCGACCACGTCCGGCCGGTGTTCCGCCGCATCCTCCTGCAGGGTGCGGTCCTCGCCGGTGCCCTCGCCGTCATCGGGGGTGTGGTCGGCTGGTTCGTCGCCGGCGGCCCGGGCCTGACCGGCGGGCTGATCGGCGCGGTGATGAGCGTCGTGTTCTGCGGCCTCACCGCGGTGAGCGTGCTCCTGGCGATCCGGTTCTCCGGCGGTCAGATGATCTCCGGCGCCTTCTTCGGCACGATCATGGGGACCTTCCTGGTGAAGTTCGTGCTGTTCATCGTGGTGCTCGTGGCGCTGAAGGACCGTGATTGGGTGAACACGCCCGTCCTGGCGATCGCGATCATCATCGGTGTCATCGGATCGCTCGTGATCGACGTCACGGTCATCGCCCGGGCCCGCGTGCCGATCGGCGTCGAACTGCCGGGAGACCGGACGGACGCTGAGGATCGCGACCCCGCAGCCTGAGAGCCCGAGAAGCCGCGCACACCTGATAGGCTTCTGGAGCCCGCTGCCGGAGCATGAGCTCGGACGGGCAAGCCTCCACATCAGTCCACCTCCGCGTGCCATGCGTGCGCGCCCCGACACAGGAGACAGCGCTGCTATCCCACGCTCTTCCCCTGTCCCTCATCGCTGCGGGTCACCCCGTCGCGGCGGGGAGCAGCAAGGCCGCCGAGTTCCACGGTCCGTCGATCAACGAGTTCTTCCCGGACCCGATCTTCTTCGCCGGTACTGCGTTCGAGATGGACCGCATCGTCCTCATCCGCTTCTTCGCGGTGGCCGTGCTCCTCGTCTTCGCGTTCGCCGGAACCCGCGCGCTCAAGCTGGTCCCCAATCGTGGACAGGCATTCATCGAGTACGCCTTCGACGTCGTCCGTCGGAACACCTTCGACAACCTGGGTGAGAAGGACGGCAAGCGTTTCCTGCCGCTCCTCGCGACGATCTTCTTCGGCGTCCTGTTCATGAACCTCACGGGTCTCATCCCGTTCATGAACATCGCCGGTACCAGCCGCATCGCGATGCCGATGATCCTGGCGATCGTCGCCTACGTCGCGTTCATCTACGCCGGCCTCCGCAAGCACCCGGGCACGTTCCTCCGGAACTCGCTCTTCCCGCCCGGGGTCCCGTGGCCGCTGTACATCATCGTGACGCCGATCGAGCTCGTCTCCACCTTCGTGCTCCGTCCGATCACGCTGACACTGCGACTGCTGATGAACATGGTCGTGGGGCACCTGCTCCTCGTCCTGTTCTTCTCGGCGACGTGGTTCTTCTTCTTCGACGCGGAGAGCCTCTTCAAGTTGTTCGGTGTCGGGACGCTCGCGTTCGGCATCGCCTTCAGCTTCTTCGAAGTCCTCGTCGGGTTGCTCCAGGCGTACGTCTTCATGTTGCTGACGGCCGTCTACATCCAGCTCGCGCTGGCTGACGAGCACTGACACCCTTCTGACCCCCTACGGGACCGACACTCGTCGGACCCGCACCTCGAAAGGAAAACACGTGGACGCAACGACCGTTCTCGCGGAGATCAACGGCAACATCGCGACGGTTGGCTACGGCCTCGCTGCGATCGGCCCGGCCATCGGCGTCGGCATCGTCGTCGGCAAGACCATCGAGTCCGTGGCCCGCCAGCCCGAACTCCAGGGTCGCCTCACCACCCTCATGTACATCGGTATCGCCTTCACCGAGGCCCTTGCCTTCATCGGCATCGCGACGTACTTCATCTTCACCGCGTAAGGCTCTTCGATGCAGACTGCACTCATCATCGCGGCGGAGGAGACCCACAATCCGCTGATCCCACCGGTGTACGACATCGTGTGGTCCGCGGTGGCCTTCGTCATCATCTTCATCGTGATGTGGCGTGTCGTCACGCCGCGGATCACGAAGATGCTCGATGAGCGCACCGAGGCCATCGAAGGCGGCATCAAGAAGGCCGAAGCCGCCCAGGAGCAGGCCGCTGCTGCGCTCGACGAGTACAACAAGCAGCTGGCTGATGCGCGTGCCGAGGCATCGCGCATCCGTGAGCAGGCCCGTGCCGACGCCACCGCGATCGGCAACGAGGTTCGCGAGCAGGCCAGCGCCGACGCCGCACGCATCACCGCGAACGCCCAGGCGCAGATCGAGGCAGAGCGCCAGAGCGCGCTCCAGTCGCTCCGCTCCGAGGTCGGCACGCTCGCACTCGGCCTCGCGTCGGGTGTCATCGGCGAGTCCCTCCAGGACGACGCCAAGGCGACCGCCGTCGTCGACCGCTTCCTCGCCGACCTCGAGTCGTCGCAGGGTGCCCAGACGGCGGCCGGAACGGAGCACTGAGCATGCGCAGCGCCACCCGCGAAGCGATGACGTCCACCAAGGCGGTGCTCGCCGAACTCGGCGGTGCCGTCGACCTGGGCGTCGGAGCACAGATCTTCGCCTCCGGGCGAGCGATCGCCCGGGCGCCGCAGCTGCTCAACCTGCTCGCCGACCCGACCGCCGACACCGCTGGCAAGAAGGTCCTCATCGACCGCGTCTTCGCCGGGCAGAGCGACGCCACGCGCGCCGTCCTGGCCGCCGTGGCCGGATCGCGCTGGTCGTCGCAGGGTGACCTGCTCGCCGGCATCGAGGACGCAGCAGTGCGTGCCGTGGCCGCGACGGCCGACCAGTCGACCTCGATCGAGGCCGAACTGTTCGCCTTCGAGACCGCAGTGCGTTCGGACGCCGGACTCGAGCTCGCGCTCGGGACCAAGCTCGGCAGCGCCGACCAGAAGGGCTCCCTCGCGGAGCGTCTGCTGGCCGGCAAGGTGTCGCAGCAGACGATCACCATCGTGTCGAACCTCGTGCAGCAGCCCCGTGGCCGCCGCATCGGCGAGATCGTGCGTGACGCCTCCCGGATCGTCGCAGACCAGGCGGACAAGCTCGTCGCCACGGTCATCACGGCGACGCCGCTGTCCGACGACCAGGCGGCGCGTGTCGCCCGGGGGATCGCGCAGCGTTACGGACGGGACATCACCGTGAACCGCGTCGTCGACCCCTCGGTCATCGGCGGGGTCCGCGTGCAGGTCGGCGGCGACGTCATCGACGGCACCGTCGCGACGCGGCTCGCAGACCTCCGTCTGCAGCTCGCCGGCTGAGCGTACGGTCGGACTCGTCCCTCCAAGTCCACAACGGGAACTGCCCCGCCCGGCAGCATCACCCCTCTCGGAGCCGCAGGGCCCCGGAAACCTACAAGGAAAATCCCATGGCAGACATCACCATCAGCCCCGATGAGATCCGTGATGCCCTGAAGGACTTCGTCTCGAACTACGAGCCGACGAAGGCCTCCACGGCCGAGGTCGGGCACGTCACCGACGCCGGTGACGGCATCGCCCACGTCGAAGGCCTCCCCGGCGTCATGGCCAACGAGCTCATCCGCTTCGCGGACGGCACGCTCGGCCTCGCCCAGAACCTCGACGAGGACTCGATCGGCGCCATCGTGCTCGGCGAGTTCTCCGGCGTCGAAGAGGGCCAGGAAGTCACCCGCACGGGTGAAGTCCTCTCCGCCCCGGTCGGCGACGCGTTCCTCGGCCGGGTCGTCGACCCGCTCGGCGCTCCGATCGACGGTCTCGGCGAGATCGCTGCCGAGGGCCGTCGTGCCCTCGAGCTGCAGGCGCCGGGCGTCATGTCCCGCAAGTCGGTCCACGAGCCGATGCAGACCGGCATCAAGGCGATCGACGCGATGATCCCCGTCGGTCGTGGCCAGCGTCAGCTGATCATCGGTGACCGCCAGACCGGCAAGACGGCCATCGCGATCGACACGATCATCAACCAGAAGGCCAACTGGGACTCGGGCGACGAGAACAAGCAGGTCCGCTGCATCTACGTCGCCATCGGCCAGAAGGGCTCCACGATCGCCTCCGTCAAGGGTGCGCTCGAGGACGCCGGCGCGATGGAGTACACGACCATCGTCGCGGCCCCGGCCTCCGACCCGGCCGGCTTCAAGTACCTCGCCCCCTACACCGGTTCGGCCATCGGCCAGCACTGGATGTACCAGGGCAAGCACGTCCTCATCGTGTTCGACGACCTGTCGAAGCAGGCCGAGGCCTACCGTGCGGTGTCGCTCCTCCTGCGTCGTCCGCCGGGACGCGAGGCCTACCCGGGCGACGTCTTCTACCTGCACTCCCGTCTGCTGGAGCGTTGCGCGAAGCTGTCCGACGAGCTCGGCGCCGGTTCGATGACGGGCCTCCCGATCATCGAGACCAAGGCGAACGACGTCTCGGCGTACATCCCGACCAACGTGATCTCGATCACCGACGGCCAGATCTTCCTGCAGTCGGACCTCTTCAACGCGAACCAGCGTCCGGCCGTCGACGTGGGCATCTCGGTGTCCCGCGTCGGTGGTGACGCCCAGGTGAAGTCGATCAAGAAGGTCTCCGGCACGCTGAAGCTCGAGCTGGCGCAGTACCGCTCGCTCGAGGCCTTCGCGATGTTCGCGTCCGACCTCGACCAGGCATCGCGTCGTCAGCTCGACCGTGGTGCGCGTCTGACCGAGCTGCTCAAGCAGCCGCAGTACTCGCCGTACCCGGTGGAGGAGCAGGTCGTCTCGATCTGGGCCGGCACCAACGGCAAGCTCGACACGGTCCCCGTGCCGGACGTGCTGCGCTTCGAGTCCGAGCTGCTCGACCACCTGCGTCGCAACTCCGACGTGCTCACGACCCTCCGCGAGACGAACCAGCTCAGCGACGACACCGTCGCGGCGATGTCCAATGAGATCGACGAGTTCACGAAGAGCTTCCAGACGAGCGACGGCAAGACGCTCGGCTCGGAGCAGTTCGACGCCGCGGACTCCGAGGACGTTGACCAGGAGCAGATCGTCAAGGGTCGTCGCTAGATGGCAGCGCAGGTCCGGGTCTACCGTCAGCGGATCAAGTCCGCGAAGACCACGAAGAAGGTCACGCGCGCCATGGAGCTGATCTCGGCGTCGCGGATCCAGAAGGCGCAAGCCCGCATGGCCGCGTCCGGTCCGTACTCCCGTGCGGTGACCCGGGCCGTGTCCGCCGTGGCGACGTTCTCGAACGTCGACCACGTGCTGACCACCGAGCCGGCGACGTCGACCCGCGCGGCCGTGGTGCTGTTCACCTCGGACCGCGGGCTCAACGGCGCGTTCAGCACCAACGTCCTCAAGCAGGGCGAGGAGCTCGCCTCCCTGCTCCGCAGCGAGGGCAAGGACATCGTGTACTACCTGGTCGGGCGCAAGTCCGTCGGGTACTTCGCGTTCCGTGAGCGTGCGTCGGAGCAGCAGTGGGTCGGCAACACCGACCAGCCGGAGTTCTCGACCGCCAAGGAGATCGGCGACGCCGTCGTGGCGAAGTTCCTGCAGGACACCGCAGAGGGCGGCGTGGACGAGATCCACATCGTCTTCAACCGGTTCCTCAGCCTCGCCACCCAGGAGCCGCAGGTCGTCCGCCTGCTGCCGCTCGAGGTCGTGGACGGAGTGGACGAGCCCTCGGGCGACGAGCCGCTGCCGCTGTACGAGTTCGAGCCGGACGCCGATGCAGTGCTCGACTCGCTGCTGCCGGTCTACATCGAGAGCCGCATCTTCAACGCCATGCTGCAGTCGGCTGCTTCCGAGCACGCCGCCCGTCAGAAGGCCATGAAGGCGGCAAGCGACAACGCCGACTCCCTGATCCGTGACTTCACCCGTCTCGCGAACAACGCGCGACAGGCTGAGATCACGCAGCAGATCTCCGAGATCGTCGGCGGCGCCGACGCCCTCTCGTCGAAGAAGAAGTAGTCCGCCGCGTGCGCGGACAGACACCCACCCCAGGAAGGCACCAGCCATGACCGACACCGCAACCACCGCGGTCGAGACGTCGTCGGCGCCCGGTGTCGGCCGGATCGCCCGTGTCACGGGTCCCGTCGTCGACATCGAGTTCCCGCATGACGCGATCCCGGAGATGTACAACCTCCTGTTCACGACCATCACCATCGGTGACTCGTCGCAGGAGATCGGCCTCGAGGTCGCGCAGCACCTCGGCGACGACCTCGTCCGCGCCATCTCCCTGAAGCCGACCGACGGCCTCGTCCGTGGTCAGGAAGTCCGTGACTCGGGCGCCCCGATCTCGGTCCCCGTCGGCGACGTCACCAAGGGCAAGGTCTTCGACGTCCTCGGCAACGTGCTCAACTCCGACGAGAAGCTCGAGATCACCGAGCGCTGGCCGATCCACCGCAAGGCACCGGCCTTCGACCAGCTCGAGTCCAAGACCTCGATGTTCGAGACCGGCATCAAGTCGATCGACCTCCTCACCCCGTACGTGCAGGGTGGCAAGATCGGCCTCTTCGGTGGTGCGGGCGTCGGCAAGACCGTCCTCATCCAGGAGATGATCCAGCGCGTCGCGCAGGACCACGGCGGTGTGTCGGTGTTCGCCGGTGTCGGTGAGCGCACCCGTGAGGGCAACGACCTCATCGGTGAGATGGAAGAGGCGGGGGTCTTCGACAAGACGGCCCTCGTGTTCGGCCAGATGGACGAGCCGCCGGGGACGCGCCTCCGCGTGGCCCTGTCGGCGCTGACGATGGCGGAGTACTTCCGCGACGTGCAGAAGCAGGACGTCCTGCTCTTCATCGACAACATCTTCCGCTTCACGCAGGCCGGCTCCGAGGTCTCGACGCTGCTCGGGCGCATGCCGTCCGCGGTGGGCTACCAGCCGAACCTCGCCGACGAGATGGGTGTGCTCCAGGAGCGCATCACCTCGACGCGTGGCCACTCGATCACCTCGCTGCAGGCGATCTACGTCCCGGCCGACGACTACACCGACCCGGCTCCGGCGACCACGTTCGCGCACCTCGACGCCACGACCGAGCTCTCTCGCGAGATCGCGTCGCAGGGTCTGTACCCGGCCATCGACCCGCTGACCTCCACGTCGCGGATCATGGACCCCCGGTACCTGGGCGCCGACCACTACGAGACGGCCACGCGCGTCAAGCAGATCCTCCAGAAGAACAAGGAACTGCAGGAGATCATCGCCATCCTCGGTGTCGACGAGCTCTCCGAAGAGGACAAGATCACGGTGGAGCGCGCTCGTCGCATCCAGCAGTTCCTGTCCCAGAACACCTACATGGCGAAGAAGTTCACCGGTGTCGAGGGCTCCACGGTGCCCCTCAAGGACACCATCGAGTCCTTCCGCGCCATCGCCGACGGCGAGTTCGACCACGTTGCGACGCAGGCGTTCTTCAACGTCGGTGGCATCAACGACGTGGAAGAGAAGTGGGCTCAGATCCAGAAGGAGAACCGCTGACATGGCGGGTCTCACCGTGAGCGTCGTCTCGGCTGACCGCGAGGTCTGGTCGGGCGACACCACCATGGTCGTCGCACGGACGACGGAGGGCCAGATCGGCATCCTCGCGGGACACGAGCCGATGCTCGCGATCCTCGCGCAGGGTCAGGTCCGCATCACGCGGGCCGACGGCTCCACCGTCGCCGTCGACGCCGAGGACGGCTTCCTCTCCGTCGAGCACGACACGGTCACGATCGTGGCGCGGCAGGCCGCGCTGGCGTCCTGACCGGACTGACCGTCCTCCTCCCGCCGTCCGAGACGAAGCGGGAGGGCGGGGACACGGAGCGCACCCTCGACCTGGGTGGGCTCTCGTTCCCGGAACTGGCCACAGAGCGGGCCGCGGTGATCACCGCGGCCCGCTCCGTCAGTTCCGAGGAGACCTCTGCACGGACGGCGTTGAAGCTCGGCCCGAAGTCGATCGCGGAGCGACTCCGCAACCTGGTCCTCGAGACCAGCCCGACGATGCCCGCGATCGAGCGCTACACCGGGGTGCTCTACGACCCGCTGGACGCTCCGGCCGCGGACGCGTCGACGCGTGCCTGGTGGGACCGGCACGTGATCGTGCAGTCCGCGATGTTCGGGCCCATCGGCGCCGGCGACCTGATCCCGGCGTACCGCCTGTCGCACGACTCCCGGCTGCCCGGTGTCCGGCTCGCGTCGCACTGGCCCGCTCCGGCCGGAGCCGCGCTGGCGGCCCGTGCGCCCGGGTTGGTCCTCGACCTCCGCTCCGAGGGCTACCGGTCCCTGGGGCCGGTGCCGGACGCCGTACCGCTGCGCGTGGTCAGCGTCGGCGGGGACGGACGCCGCAAGGCCCTGAACCACTGGAACAAGACGGCCAAGGGCCGGCTGGTCTCGCTGCTCGCGCGGACCGGGGCGGCGGTGTCCTCGATGGCGGAACTGACCGCTTGGGCAGCTGCGCACGGGGTCGTCGTCGAACCGGTCGGGGACGGCTGGGACCTCGTCGCCGAGAGCCTCGAGCCCGTGTCGGTCTGACCGGCTCACGGCCGTGCCGCGCACCGGCGGTCGCGGACCGTCCCGGTCCGGCCCCGGACCCGTCCTGCACAGCGGGTTCGGCGCGGCGGTCCCTCCACCGATCACGACGGGCGCACTCCCGGGAGGCACGTCCCGCGTCAGGCTCATCGGCATGAGAACCAGCGACGCAACCGTCCTCCCGCCGGCCGCTCCGGCCGCCTTCATCCGGTACAGCCACGAGATCGCCGCCGCGATCACCCTGCCCGCGGGAGCGCGCGCACTCGTCGCACCCGGCCCACTGACGGTGGCCGGCGGGGTGGCGATCACCACGGCGTGCGCCGCGCTGTCGACACGGCTCGCCCTGCTCGCGTTCCTGGCCGACCCCGATGCCGACGAGCCGATCGGCATCACCGGACACGATCCGTTCACCGAGCCGATGCCACCGGCGCTCCTCGGTCGCGGCCCCGCCCCGGACCGTGACCGCGTGCGCCGTGCGGGGGACCGGTGCGTCGAGGCGTGGCGCCGCTGGTCGCAGACGGATGACTCGGGACAGTCCGTGGTCGGCGTCAGCGGTGCACTCGGACTCGGCGCGTGGTGTGCCTGGGCGCTCGGCTCCGAGCTCCGTGCCGCGACCCGTGCGCGGTACGCGCTCGACCTCCGCGACGACGACCCCCTGGCCCGCCTGGTGCTCCGGAGTTGCGGGGTGCACGTCAGACCGGCGTGGCGTGGCTGAGATCGGGTGCACCGCATCGTCTACGGTTGTGGTGCCGACGGAAGGAGCCGCACGTGCAGGACGACGAGGACCAGCTCGACGACACCGTGCTGCGTGCGGCAGGGACACGGGGGCTCGACTCGGGCTCGTCCGGCTCGGGCTCGTTCGGATCTGGGTCGTCCGGCTCGGTTTCGTCCGGCTCCGGGGCGTTCGACCCCGATCGTCCGGACGACGGGCTCGACGACACCGTGCTCGGTGCCGGGCGACACCGGGCTCCGGCGGCCGCGGCGGCCCCGGCGTCTCCGGCGTCATCGGCGTCATCCACGCCCGACGTCGAGCGGGCCCTCCCGGCACCGGTCCCGTCGATCCGGATCGGCACGCGCACCATCCGGTTGGACCACCCGGTCGTCGTCGGCCGCCGCCCCGGACTGCCCCGGGTCGTCCAGGGTCCCGTCCCGGAACTCGTGACGGTTCCCTCGCCCACCGGACTGGTCTCGTCGTCGCACGTGCGGTTCCACGCGTCCGGACCGACCGCCGTCATCGACGACCTGCACGCGACCAACGGCACGGTCGTCCGCGCCCCGGGCGCCCCGCCGCACCGGATGCCCGCGGGCGCCTCGATGGTCGTGCTGACCGGTACGGTTGTCGACATCGGGGACGGCGCCACCATCGAGGTGCTGTCGCCGTACCTGCGGTCCGTCCCTCCGGGCGGCCGCGAGTCGTCCGGACCCTGACCGTCTCCACCGTCCACCCCGGTCCGTCCCGAACCCCCCCAGAGAGCGACCCTGAACCGTGACCGAACTCGGCCGTGCTGCCTCCGCCCACGCCATCGACCTGCCCGATGGCAACGGTGCGACGCTCACCCTGTCCTGGGGCGCGGCGACCGACGTCGGACGTCGTCGTGACCACAACGAGGACAGCTACATCGTCGACGCCCCCTACTTCGTGGTCGCGGACGGCATGGGCGGGCACCTCGCCGGCGACCGCGCGTCGGACGCCGTCGTCCGGCGCCTCGGCGACTCCACCGACGAACCCTTCGCCTCGCGCCAGACCATCCAGCGGGCGTTGCTGCTCGCCACGGCCGACATCGAGCGTGCCGCCGGTGGCAACGCGCTCGGGGCCGGGACGACCGTGACCGGACTGGCACTCGTCGCACTCCAGGGACAGCCCTCGGCGCTCGTGTTCAACGTCGGTGACTCGCGCACCTACCGCAGCGAAGCGGGCGCACCGCTGAAGCGACTCACCATCGACCACTCCGTCGTGCAGGAGATGGTGGACGCCGGAGTCCTGCGGGCCGAGGACGCGGAGTCCCACCCCGACAGCAACGTGATCACGCGCGCCGTCGGCTTCGGCGAGCCGCCGGAGCCGGACTGGTGGACGATCCCGCTGCGCACCGGCGACCGCTACGTGGTGTGCTCGGACGGTCTGACCAAGGAGATCGGCGACGTCGGGATCTCGCGGATCGCCGCGAAGGTCGACGAACCGCAGGAGCTCGCCGAGCGCCTGGTCGGGGACGCCGTCATCGCCGGTGGACGTGACAACGTCACGGTCGTGGTGCTGCAGGTCGACGACGCCCCCGCGATCGCCGACGACGTCGACGACACGCTGCCGCGCCACTGATCCTGCGGCCCGCAGGCCGTCGCGGCGGGCGACCGGCACCGGGCATCCGTCGAGCCGCCGCTCGACACCGCTGTCGGCTGTCCACGGATGACGTCCTGCGGACCGGTCTGCGCCTCCAGGCCCGGTAGATTCCCCATCAGGTTCCGTGACCACGCCACTCAGTCGGGAAGGAGCGTCCATGGCCCGCAGACTGCCGTCGACCCCTCCTGTGATCCCGGGCTTCAGCCCGGTGCACGTGCTCGGCTCCGGGGGCTTCGCCGACGTCTTCCTCTACGAGCAGGACATGCCCCGTCGACAGGTCGCGGTGAAGGTGTTGCTCGACGAGATCGTGGACGACCGGGTCCGACAGATGTTCCAGGCCGAGGCGAACCTCATGGCCCGGCTCAGCACGCACCCGTCGATCCTCACGGTCTTCCAGGCCAGCGTCGCCGCGGACGGTCGTCCCTACCTCGTGATGGAGCTGTGCTCGGCGTCGATCAGTGAGCGGTACCGCCGCGAGCCGGTCCCCGTGTCCCAGGTGCTCTCGGTCGGGGTCCGGATCGGAGCCGCACTCGAGACGGCGCACCGCGAAGGGGTGCTGCACCGCGACGTGAAGCCCTCGAACATCCTGCTCACCGCGTACGGCAACCCGGTCCTGTCCGACTTCGGCATCGCCGCCACCCTGGGCGAGGCAGACCCCGACGAGCCCATCGGCATGTCCATCCCGTGGTCGGCCCCCGAGGTCCTCGCGGACGAGTCCCGCGGCACCATCCAGTCAGAGGTGTACTCGCTCGCGGCGACCGTCTCCTCCCTGCTCGCCGGTCGCAGCCCGTTCGAGGTGCCGGGCGGGAAGAACGGCGCCGCGGACCTCATGGCGCGCATCGACAAGGGCGGACCACGACCGACCGGACGACCGGACGTGCCGCCGACGCTGGAGCGTGTGCTCGCCGGAGCGATGGCCCGACGACCGCGGGACCGCCCGTCGACGGTGATGGACCTCGTGCGCGGGTTCCAGCAGGTCGAGGCCGAGCTCGGGCTGCCCCAGACCCCGGCCGAGGTGGCGGTGGAGGCCTGGGCCGTCACCACGCCGTCGCGCCCCGGCGAGCAGACGGTCGTCGCGGGGCCCGGCGGGACGTCCGCCGGAGTCGGTTCCCCGACGGGCCGGCGTGCCCGGAACCGGCACGCGCTCCGTGGCGGGACGGTGGCCAGCGCGTCGCAGAGCGTCGGCACGGTGCACCGGACGGCATCGACCGCGCGCGGGCGACGGCATCCCCGCGCCGCCCTCGTCTGGGCCACGGTCCTCTCCGCCGTCGTGGTCGTCGCGCTGGCCGTCACCACCGCGGTCGTCCTCACCCGTGGCGGTGGCGACACCGTCCCGGTCGTGTCCGACCTGCGTGCGACCGCAGGCGGCTCCGCCGTGACCTTCCGGTGGACCGATCCGGGCCTCCGACCGGGCGACACCTTCGTGGTGACCGCCGACGGGACGACCAGCCAGCAGTCCGGCACGACGTTCGTCGCGACCGGGCGGCCCGGCGTGGAGCAGTGCATCCGGGTCGCGGTGAACCGTGACGGCCGGACGGGGACGAACAGCCCCGAACGGTGCGGCACGATCGGTGGCGCCCGGTGATCCGGCGCCTGCTGGCCGCCCGTCGGTCGGCGACGGTGACGACCGTGGTCGCCGTCGTGGTCGGCGCGGTCGTCGCGGGCACGGCGCTCGTGTCGAACGGCTACCACGCGCAGCGCGTCGACCTCGGGGACGGCACGGTCTGGGTGCCCTCCGCCCAGTACGGTGCCGTCGGACGGGTCAACCCGCAGGTGCTCGAGCTCAACACGGCGGTGGAGACCTCCTCGGACACGACCTCCGTCCTGCAGCACGGCTCGGTGGTCTACGCCGTCGACCAGACCAAGGGGACGGTCGCCCGCGTCGACGTCGCCGACGCCACCCTCGGTGACGCCGTCACCCTCCCCACGGGGACGCCCACCGTCCTGCTCGCCGGGGACACGGCCGTGATCGGCAACGCGGAGACCGGCGGCCTCTGGACCACTCCCGCTGCCGCGCTCGACGAGTTCGACGCCTCGACGGACCCGCAACTGACCCTCGGCGCGGACGCCGTGTTCGACGCCTCGGCGGACCACGTGGCCGTCTACTCGCCGCGCACCGGCACCGCGTCCCTCGTGGCACTCGGGGACACCCCGACCGTCGAACGGCGCTCCACCGTCCGGATGGACCGGACGCACGACTTCCAGGTGGCCACCGTCGGCGACCACCTCGCCGTGCTCGACCGGACCGACGGCGTGCTCTCTGTCGACGGACGGTCCGTGGACCTCGGTGCACGCGTCGGTTCCGCTCCGGCGCTGCAGCAGTCCGCGGTCACGGGCGACGACGTCACGGTGGCGGGGAGCGCCGGGATGGTCCGCGTGTCCGCGTCCGGCGCCCTCGAGCAGTCGGCCCTCGCGGTGTCCGGCCGAGCGGCTCGGCCCTGGACGGACGGCCGCTGCACGTTCGCGGCGTGGAGCGGCGGCCAGGCGCTCGACACGTGTGACGGTCGCGCGCTGCAGGACCTCGACCGCGTGCCCGGTGGTGCCGCGCTCCAGGTCGTGCACAACGGGGCTGCCGTCGTCGCCAACGACCCGGCAACGGGTCGGTCCTGGGCGATCGACCGCAGCGGGCAGCTCATCGACAACTGGGGTGACCTGGTCGACCAACAGGACGACCAGCAGCAGGAGCGTGCCTCCGACGACGACCCGGAGGTCGAGAAGGAGCAGGCCCCGCCCGTCGCGGTCGACGACGCGCTCGGCGCCCGTCCGGGACGCACCACGACCCTCCCGGTCCTCCTCAACGACCACGACCCGAACGGTGACCCGCTCGTCGTCAGCGACGTGACGGACGTCGACGAGTCCCTGGCGCGTGTGGCCGTCGTCACCGACGGCCAGCAGTTGCAGATCACCCTGCCCGCGGCCGCGACCGGGGTCGTCTCCTTCCGGTACACGATCACGGACGGCAACGGCGGATCGGCGACGGCGACGGTCCGGGTGTCCGTCCGGCCGCAGTCCGAGAACGAGCCGCCCCGGCAGGTCCGCGACACCCGAGCCGACGTCGTCCGGGGCGGCCACGTCTCGACGAACGTCCTCGGCGACTGGGTCGACCCCGACGGCGACCCGGTGTACCTCGAGTCGGCGGAGCCGTCCGACGGCGACCACACCTCGACGACGCCCGACGGTCTGCTCGACTACCGGAACGACAGCGGCCGGACCGGCGACCGCGTGCAGCAGATCACCGTCAGTGACGGCCGCGACGCCGGACGGGGCTCGGTGACGGTGGCGGTCGCGGCCCAGGGCGAGGTGCCGCTCCGCGCCGAGGGGTTCCCGGTCAGCGGGTACGCCGACAAGCCGTTCAGCATCGAACCGCTCGACCACGTCCGCGGCGGCAACGGCGCGGTCACCCTGACGAGCGTGTCGTCGGCACCCGGGCTGACCGTCACACCCGGCTACGACACCGGCACCGTGCGCATCGGAGCGCGGACGCCGGGGGACTGGCAGCTGGAGTACACCGTCTCCGACGGCACGAAGACCGCCAGCGGCGTCGTCCGGATCACCGTGCTCGCGCCTCCCGACGCGTCCGCAGCCCCGGTCACCACCCCGAAGACGGTGTTCGTGACCACCCTCTCGTCCAAGGACACCGACGTCACGGCAACGGACTTCGACCCGGCCGGCGGCGTGCTCCTCGTCACCGGCCTCGACGGTCCTCCCGACGGCTCCGGGGTGACGGCGGACGTCATCGACCAGCACATCGTCCGGGTGAGCCTCACCGCGCCGCTCGAGGGACCGGTCTCGTTCGGGTACACGGTCTCGAACGGGCTCGCGACGGCCACGGGCACGATCACCGTCGTCGAGATCCCCGAGCCCGACCGGATCCAGCCCCCGGTCGCCCAGCCCGACACGGCCACCGTCCGCGTCGGAGCCGTCACCGACGTCGACGTGCTCGCCAACGACACCCAGCCCGAGGGCGGCGCGATCTCCCTCCTGCCCGACCTCGTCCAGGACGTGCCCCGCGGCGGTGGGCTCCTCTTCGTCTCCGGGGACCACCTGCGCTACCTCGCCCCGAACACACCGGGCACGTACACGGCTGTGTACCGGGTCGCCGGGCCGGACGGGCAGACCGCTGACGCAACGGTCTCCGTGTCGGTCCGTGACCGCGACCGTGCGACGAACGGTGCCCCGGTGCCGCAGACCGTGACGGCCCGGGTGGTCGCGGGGCAGTCGGTCCGCGTCACCGTGCCGCTCGTCGGCATCGACCCCGACGGCGACTCGGTCCAGCTCGTCGGCGTGGCGTCCAACCCGGAGAAGGGCGCGGTCGCGGACGTCACGTCCGATTCGGTGACCTACGAGGCGGGGGACTACTCCGCCGGTACCGACGAGTTCACGTACACCGTCGTCGACGCGCTGGGCGCACGTGCGAGCGGCACGGTCCGGATCGGCATCGCGCCACGCGCGGACCAGGCGGGGCGCCCGGTCGCCGAGGCCGACCACGTCACGATCCGTCCCGGCGGTTCCGTGGCGGTCCGGGTGCTGCAGAACGACTCCGACCCGGAGGGTGGTCGGCTCACCGTCACCGCCGTCGAGCCCTCGTCCTCGGACGTCCGGGCGCGGATCACAGGAGCCGAGACGGTCCAGGTCACCCCGCCGGCGTCCGCACGACGGGGCGACTTCGCGGTCGCGTACACGGTCGCAGACGACCAGGGCGCGACGAGCACGGCGTTCGTCACCGTCACCGTCGACCAGGACGCCCTGCCGCTCCGCCCCGAGGTCGACGACACGGTCCTCGACCTGCAGGACGTGCTCGGGCGGCAGAGCGTGACCGTCGACGTCCTCCGCAACGTCTTCTTCGCCGAGGGCACCGACGCCGACCTCCGCGTCGGTCTGGTCGGCGGCTACGGCGACAGCGCGTCCGTGACCCGCGACGACCGGCTGACGATCCGTCTCTCCGACTCCTCGCAGGTGATCCCGTTCTCGGTGGCCCGCCGCGACCACCCGGACGTCGTCTCCTACGGTTTCGTGCACGTGCCGGGCTTCGACGACGCCCTGCCCCAGCTTGACCGGACCGCTCCGGCCCTCACCGTCCGGAGCGAGTCGACGATCCGGATCCCGCTCTCGCGCTACGTCGTGACCGCGAACGGCAGGACGGCCGCCGTCACCGACCGCGGAGCCGTCAAGGCGACTCACGCCGACGGCAACGCACTGGTGGTCGACGACTCCACACTGCAGTTCACGTCCGCGAAGCTGTACTTCGGCAAGGCGTCGATCTCGTTCGAGGTCACCGACGGGTCTGCCGCGAACGGCGGCACCGGACGGGTCGCGACCCTCGTGCTGCCGATCACCGTCACGCCGCGATCGAACCAGCCGCCGTCGCTGACGGGCACGACGATCGAGATGCAGCCGGGGGACCAGCGTGTGCTCGACCTCGCCAAGCTCACCGACTACCCGTACCCGTCCGACCTGCCGGAACTCCGCTGGTCCGTCCTCGAGCGGCCCGGCAACGGCACGACGGCGACGGTGTCCGGGCGCCGGCTGACGGTCAGCGTCGCGGACTCGGCCTCTCCCGGTGAGCGCTCGACGATCGGCGTCGCCGTCGCCGACTCGACGAACCAGGGCCGGTCGGGCCGCATCAGCGTCGAGGTCGTCGCCTCCACCCGCCCGCTGGTGCAGCCGGGGCCGGACCGCGCGGTGGTGCAACGCGGCACCTCCACGAGCATCGACGTGCTCGCGAACGACCGACAGACGAACCCGTTCCCGGGTCAGCCGTTGCGGGTCGTCGACATCCGCGGTCTGGACGGTGGCATCCCGGACGGTGTGACCGTCACCCCGAGCGCCGACCGGTCGCGCCTCCGGGTCGCCGTCGCTCCCGGAGCGCGACCGGTGGACACCCACCTGCAGTACCGGGTCGCGGACGCGACCGGCGACTCCGAGCGGTCGGTCTGGGGGGACGTCACCGTCTCGGTGCAGGACGTCCCGGACGCGCCCGGCACCCCGACCCGGACCGGCGTCGAGACCGGCGGCCAGGTCACCCTGACCTGGTCGACCCCGCGTGCGAACAACGCGCCGATCACGGGCTACCGCGTCGTCGGGACGGACGGCGTCACGACGGACTGCGGGACCGCGACCGTCTGCACCGTCACCGGCCTCGACCCGACGGCGTCGTACCGGTTCACGGTGGTGGCCGAGAACAGCCTCGGTCGCTCCGACCCGTCACCCCGGTCGGTGGCGATGAGCGCCGACTTCGTGCCGGCGGCCCCCACCGGGCTCACCGTGGTGCCGGACCGGACGAACCCGGGCCAGCTCGACGTGGCATGGGACGCGGTGCCCCGACCGTCCACGGGCAGCGCGGTCGACGAACACGTCGTGACCATCGCCGGCCCCGGCCTGACCGAGACCAAGCGCACGGGGACCGCCACGACGACGTCCTTCAGCGGGGCGACGAGCGGCGCCGCCTACGTGGTGACCGTGTCGCCGCGCAACGACGCTGCCCGTGACGGGACGACCGTGCAGTGGAACAGCGCGACCGCGAGCGGGACCGCGGTGGGGGTGCCGGGCGCGCCGCAGGCTGTCCGGGCCGACACCGGTTCCGAGCCGGACGGCCAGGGCCGGTCCACGGTGACGATCACGTGGTCACCGGCGGACGCAGCCGGCGGGTCGGGCCCGGCCTACAGCGTGTACCGGGTCCCGGCCGGCACCAGCCCGAGCTGCGGTGCCCTCGCGGCGCAGGCGTCACTCGGGTCGCAGTCCGGCACGACCGACACGGGTGTCGGCGGCGGCGGCAGCCGGTACGCGGTCGTGTCCGACAACGGCCTCTTCTGTGCCGTCTCGTACGCCGACGCGGTCACGTACGAGACACCGGGTGACACGGCGGCGCCGACCCTGGCGGTCGTGGCGGGGAGCACGACGACGCAGGCCGACCTCCGGGTCACAGCGCCGACCGCGGCCGTCGACCACTACCGCCTGCAGACCGGCGCCTCTGCGGTCACACTGCAGCCGGGACAGACGTGGACCGGTGTCCCCGGCAACGGGGCGCGCAACACCGCGGTCGCTCTGACGCTCCAGGCGTGCGGAGCGCCGGGCGAGGCGTTCTGCACGACCGGCACCGCCTCGTGGAGCGGGACCGGCGCGGCGTTCGACACCTCGAGCAAGGTCACCGGCGCGGAAGAGGGGCAGCCGCTCGCCGTCGACGGGCCGACGGTCGGCACCGGCGTGAGCATCACCACGTACCAGGCACGCTGGTACACCGACGCGGACGGCACCGACCCGATCGACCCGCAGCCGTCCGACACGTGGCAGCCCGGCGACCCTGCCCCCACCGCTCCCGCCGGAGCGCAGTCGGTCCGGGTCGCGGTCACGGTGCAGACGGACGCCACACCTCGGCTGACGGCGACGACGGGCAGGCCCACGCCGACGTCGCCGGTGGCCGCGGCACCGGTGCCACCGGTCATCCCGCCGGTCGACCCCGAGCCCGGGACGGGCACGCCCGCCGATCCGACCCAGCCGAGCCCGTGACCGCCCGCCGATCCGACCGGGCCGAGCCCGTGGCCGACCGCCGTGCCACGAGCACCCACCCCGCCGTCCCCACCTCCGAAGGAACGACACCCGCATGAGCATGACCCCGGAGCAGGCCACTCGGTTCGCCGACGTCGCCGGCCGCATCGTGACCAACGTCGAGCAGGTGCTCCTCGGGAAGACGTTCGTGATCCGGCTCGCCGTCACCGCGATGCTCAGCGAGGGCCACCTGCTGCTCGAGGACGTCCCCGGCACCGGGAAGACGAGCCTCGCGCGTGCCCTGGCCCAGAGCGTGCAGGGGTCGACGAACCGCATCCAGTTCACCCCCGACCTCCTCCCGGGCGACATCAGCGGGATCAGCGTCTACGACCAGCGCGCGCAGGAGTTCGAGTTCCACCGCGGCCCGGTGTTCGCGAACATCGTCCTGGCCGACGAGATCAACCGCGCGAGCCCCAAGACGCAGTCGGCCCTGCTCGAGGCGATGGAGGAGTCCGCCGTCACCGTCGACGGGGTGACCCACCGCCTCGCCCAGCCCTTCATGGTCGTGGCGACGCAGAACCCGATCGAGCAGGCCGGCACCTACCGTCTGCCGGAAGCCCAGCTCGACCGCTTCCTCATGCGGACGTCGATCGGCTACCCCGACCACGCGGCGACGGTGCGCATCCTCGAGACCTCCGCGGCACCGTCCGTCGCCGTGCCCGTCGCGAGCGTCGTCCCCGCGGCGACCGTCACCGAGATGGCGGCCCTCGCGCGCACCGTCCACGTCGACCCCGTGATCGCCGACTACGTCGCCCGGCTCGTGGAGGGCACCCGCACCGCCGGGGAGGTCCGCCTCGGTGTCAGCGTCCGCGGGGCCATGGGCCTCATGCGCGCGAGCCGGGTGCTGGCCGCCGTGAACGGACGGCACTACGTCACCCCCGACGACGTCAAGGCGCTGGCCGAACCGGTGCTCGCGCACCGCATGGTGCTCGACCCGGAGGCCGAGTTCGACGGGGTCAGCCCGTCGAGCGTCGTCTCGCAGCTCCTGGTCGAGACGCCACCACCCGCCGACAGGGTCCCTCGGTGACCGACCACCGGCCCGTCGACACGCGCTCGCGCCGTCCGCTGGCGACGCGGTCACGTCGAGCCGCTGCGACGGAACGCACCGGCACGGTCGCCGGCCTGACGAACGTGCGGACCCGCCTGGTCGGCGACCGAGAGGACGTCGCCGCCGACGCCGTCGTCGGTGCGGTGCGTGCCTGGCGGTCGGTCGGGAGGCTCGCCACCCGTGTGCGGGACGAGGTCGCGGCCGTCATCACCAGCCTGGGCTGGACCGCGGTCGTGCTCACGGTCGTCGCCTTCGTCGTCGGGTACCGCTCCGGGCTGCGGGAGGTCGTGGTCGTCGGCTGGGCCGGTGCGGTCCTCATCGCGGTGGCTGCGGTCGCGCTCCTCGGTCGGTCCCGACTCGTCATCCGGATGACCCCGCCGCAGCACCGGGTCGTGGTCGGGGACGAGGCCGGGGTGACCATCACCGCCGAGAACCCCACGCGCCTCCCGTCAGTGCCGACGACGGTCGAGGTGCCGATCGGGACGGGCCTGGTGGACGTGACGATCCCGGCGGTGCCCGCACGCGGGACCTCGGAGCAGCACGTCACCGTCCCGACCGTGCGTCGCGGGGTCCTCGACGTCGGTCCGGTCACGGGCGTCCGCGCGGACCCGGTCGGGCTGGTCCGCCGGGAGATCACCTGGACCACCCGCGAACAGGTCATCGTGCACCCGCGGACGATCGCGATCCCGTCCACGAGCACCGGACTGGTGCGGGACCTCGAGGGGCAGGCGACCACCGACCTGTCGCCCGCCGACATCGCCTTCCACGCGATCCGGGAGTACATGCCGGGCGACGACCCACGGACCATCCACTGGAAGTCCACCGCCAAGACCGGTGCCTTCATGGTCCGGCAGTTCGAGGACACCCGGCGCTCGCACCTGGTGGTCGCGCTCGGCGTCGCGCGTGCCGAGTTCGCCGACGACGACGAGTTCGAGCTCGCCGTCAGCGTGGCCGCGTCCCTCGGCGCCCGAGCCGTCCGTGACGGCCGGGACGTGACCGTGGTGGTCTCGGAACGGACACCGGAGTTCGCCAAGCGTGCCGTCCGTGCCGTGCACCCGATGCCGACCGTGACGCCGACGCGGTTGCTCGACGCGTTCGCCCGGGTCGCCGTGGCGGACGCCTGTCTGCCGGTCGCCGAGGTCGCCCGCATCGTCGGACGGGACACGCCGGGGATCTCCGTGGCGTTCCTGGTCGTCGGCTCGACCGTCGGCGTCCCCGCCCTGCGTCGCGCGGCCACGCGGTTCCCCGTCGGCGTCGAGGTCGTCGCCGTCGTCTGCGAGCCGGAGGCCGTGCCGCGTTCGGTGCGCGTCGGTGCGCTGACGGTCATGACGGTGGGGTACCTGGAGGACCTGCGGCACGCGCTGCAGCGGTCGGTGAACGCATGAGCATCGGCGATCACCGACCGCGGACACGACCCGGGCCGGGCGCGGCCCCCGGTGCCCGGTCAGCCGCCCGGGCGGCAAGGCGACGCCGACCTGCGCCGGTGCGGCTCGTCGCCGGGACGCTGGCCGTCTGGCTGCTCGTGGCGCTGGCGAGCGTCGCGTGGTGGCCGATCCACCGGGACGCCGCGATGGTCTCCGCCGGGATCACGGCGGTCGTCGTCGGATCGGTGGTGGCGCTCCTGGGAGCCGGGATGCGCCTCCCGTCCGCCGTGGTCGCGATCGCGACGGTCGTCGGGTTCGCCGCCACGGGGGTCCCGGCGGCGGTGCCGGGCGCGGCCGACGGCCCCCTGCCGACGGTGCCGGGTCTCGCCGCCCTGTTCAGCGGGGTCGCGCTCGGATGGCGGCAGCTCCTCACCATCAGCCTGCCGGTCGGGTCGTACGAGGCCCTGCTCGTGCCGTACTTCGTGTCCGTGCTGCTCGTGACCGTCGTCGGTGTCACCGTCGCGACACGTGCCTCCCGGCCGGAACTGGCGAGCCTGCCTGCGCTCGCCCTGTTCGTGACCGGTGTCGTCTTCGGACCCACCCGGCTCGAGACGTCCGTGTGGCTGGGCGTGGTCCTGGCCGGGGTCTCGCTCGTGTGGGCGCTGACCGTCCGCCACCTCCGACGGGCGAGCGCGGTCGCAGCGACCACCGGAGCGCGCGTGCCGGTGATGCGGGCGGTCGTCCGACCGGCGTTGGTCGGCACGGCGACGATCGCGGCGGCGGCGGTCGTCGCGGCCGGACTGGGCGTGGTCGTCCCGCCCTCCGGCGCCCGCACGGTCGCCCGGAGCGACGTGGTGAAGCCCTTCGACCCGCGCGACCAGGTCAGTCCGCTCAGTGGCTTCCGCGCCTACCGGGAGCCGGACCGTGTCGACCGGCCGCAGCTCACCGTCACCGGCCTGCCCACCGGGGGGTTCGTGCGGATCGCGACCCTCGACACCTACGACGGGGTCGTCTACCGCGTCGGTGGTCCCGACGGGGACTCCGCCTCCGGTTCCTTCGAACGGGTCCCGACGACCGTCGACACGCGTGGCGTGCGGGGGACCACCGTGCGGGTCGGCGTGACCGTGGACGGCTACCGGGGGGTCTGGCTCCCCACGGTCGGCGACCTGTCGGCCGTGACGTTCCGCGGACGCGATGCGGACCGGGAACGGACCGCGTTCTTCTACAACCGCTCCACCGGCACCGCCGCGGTCGTCGACGGGGTGACCGATCGCACCCGGTACACCCTTTCGGCGGTGCTCCCCGAGCAGCCGAGTGCCGAGGAACTGGCCGTCGCCCGACCGGGCGACGCCGTCGTCCCGACCCCCCGTGCGGTGCCGGCCGCCGTGCGGGACACGGTCCGCGCCGACACCGGGGCGGACTCGGGACCGGGTGAGCAGCTGCTCGCCGTGCTCCAGGCACTCGTGCGTGACGGGTACGTCAGCCACGGGGTCGGCGACGACCGTCCCAGCCGGAGTGGGCACGGAGCGGACCGGATCACACAGCTCCTCACCGCGGTGCCGATGGTGGGGGACCAGGAGCAGTACGCGGTGGCGGCGGCCCTGATGGCCCAGGAGATCGGCTTCCCCGCACGGGTCGTGCTGGGCTTCGCTGCTGGCGGCGACTCGGGAGCGGAGCGGTCCGGCCCGGCGTCGTCGGGTTCGTCGTCGTCCGATTCGACGACGTTCCGCGGTTCGGACGTGACCGCGCGCATCGAGGTGGACACGGCGCAGTGGGGGTGGGTGATGCTCGACCCCAACCCGGCGGTGCGGACGATCCCGGACGAATCCGACCAGACTCCCCAACCCGTGACGCGGCCGGAGACCGTGGTCCCGCCACCGCCTGCGGAACAGCTCGACCAGGACCAGCAGACACCGCCACAGGCCGACCGCGACACGCCACCGACCCAGCCTGCCTGGTTGCAGGTCCTGCTCGCGGTGCTGCCGTGGGCACTCGGTGTCCTCGGACTCCTCGCACTGGTGCTGCTGCCCCTCGCCACGATCGTGCTCGTCAAGCGGCTCCGGCGGCGTCGTCGTCGGCGCGCTCCGGTGGCACGGACCCGGGTGGTGGGCGCCTGGGACGAGTACCGGGACGCCCTGCTCGACGGCGGACACCCCGTCGATGCGACGGCGACGCGACGGGAGGTCGGCGCAGCCGCTCCGGGCGACGCGGGCGTCGTGATCGCGGCGGACGCCGACGCCGCCGTCTTCGGTCCGACCGACGTCGACCACGCGACCGCCGACCGGACCTGGGCGGCGGCCGACGGCGCGATCGCCGGTCTCCGCGTCGGACGTGGGCGACGCGCCCGCCTCCGGGCGGCCACGTCACTGCGATCGCTCCGGCGTCGACGGCCGGCGGAGGCTGCTCTGATCGGCGGTGACTACGATGTCCCGAGGCCGGAGGCACCTCGCGGACGGCCGGACGAGGACAGAGGCACCCTGTGATCAGATGCGAACACTGCGGATCGGCGCTCCCGGACGGAGCGATCTTCTGCGGTGAGTGCGGACGAGCCGTCACGACCTCGGCAGCTCGCCGCACTGCACCCGTCGAACCCGTAGACCGGGCGACCCCGCCGCCGCTGCAGCAGCCCGACACCCACGGTCGCGCACCGGAGCGCGACAGCGACGCCTGGCTGCCGGAATCGACGCTGGACCCGGCGACCCGCGCCTGGTTGACCGGCACCGACGACGAGCGTTCTGCTCCGCGGCCGACCGAACCGCGTCCCGACCTGACGCCGCGGAGCGCCCCCACACACGTGCACGGCTCCGGCACCGGTCTCGGTGACTGGACCGGACGACCCGCCGACACCGCCACGGACACCCCCGCCGAACCGACGCTCGACCCGGACGCCTTCCCCGCCGAGACCGTCGCGCCGCAGGACGACCCCGAGATCCAGCGGACCGCAGCCTGGGCTCCCGCCGACCCGGACCGTGCCGGCGAGGACGTCGCCGCTCCCGGAGCCGCACCGGTCTGGCAGCCCCAGGACACCCCGGCCGCGCCACCGGCCGGACCGTCGTGGTGGATCGGACGGGCACCCTCCGCGGTCGCCACCGACGCCACGGCGTCGGACGCCGCGACCGTGCCCGGCACCGACCGTGCCGACGACGACCACGTCGGAGCCGTCGACGACGGTCCTCGACCCGGGGACACCGCTGCGTTCCAGCCGGTCGTCGAACGACGCGCCCCGCGCCCCGCCCCGCTCGTCGCCCCCGGCAGCCAGAGCGCCACCTGTCACGTCTGCGGGCACGCGCTCGAACCCGACGACATCTTCTGCGAGGAGTGCGGCTCCGTCCGTCCCGCGGTCACCGCGGCGTTCACCGGCCCCGTGATGCCGCTCCCACTCACCCGACCGGACTGGGCCGCGGACGAGGACGCCCTGCGGAGCGCCGTCTCCGACGCCCACGAGTTGACCGACGAGGCGGACGGGCTCGACCCTGCTCGTGTCGACCCTGCTCGTGACGACGCGGACGCGGTCTCTGCCGGTGAGGTCTCCGCCGATGAGATGCCCGCCGATGAGGTGCCCGCCGGTGAGGTCCGCGCCGACGAGGTGCCCGCAGACGAGGTGCCCGCCGACTCCGCCGCTCCGTCCTCGGACCGTTCTGACGACGGTGCCGAGCACGACGGTGCCGAGCACGACTCCGCCGCCGACGGCGCCGAGCACGGCCACGCCGCCGACGACGGCGCCGCGCAGGACGACGACGGCGCCCCCGTCGCCGACGTCGCGCCCTCAGACGAGCAAGCACGCCCGGACACGGCGGCTCCCGGCCAGGAGGCACACCACCCCCCGTCGGCCGCGCCACTCCCGCCCGTCGATGCACCACTCCCGAGCAGCGAGCACACTGCCGAGGCGCAGAACGGCGACTCGCTGACCGGCCGTGCCGACCAGGACGAGGACGTCGAAGCGACGCGCATCGTCTCCCGCGCCCCGGAACTCGAGCCCTTCCTGCTGCACTTCAGCACCGGTGAGCGGCTCGGCGTGCACGGATCCGCGCTCCTCGGCCGCCTGCCGCGCCCCGAGTCCCACGAACACTTCGACGACCTGTTGACGATCCGCGACCCGGGCAAGTCCGTGTCCAAGACGCATCTGGAACTCGGGCGTGACGGCGACGACCTCTGGGTCTCGGACCGTCACTCCGGCAACGGCACGGTGATCCGGCACATCGACGGCTCCATCCGCCGGTGCGAACCCGGACGTCGGTACCGGGTCGAACGTGGCGCCCGGGTGGACGTGGGGGAGCAGTTCTTCCTGCTCCAGTGACGTCGGAGGCTCTCCCTCCACAGGGACGCCGCCGTCGGTGGGTTCTCCACGGATGCCGTCAGGCCGCCACCACCCACGTGGGCCGTGCGCTGCAATGGTCGTCATGGGTCCTCGTGGAGCACGTCGTGCAGCCGTCACCGTCACGATCGTGATGGTGCTCGGGGCGTTCGTCGTCCCGTCTTCCGGCGCGTCCGCCCTGTGGGTCGCTGCCGTGGTCTGCGGCATCGCCGGGCTGGCCGTGCGTCCTCCGGCCTGCGCCGATGCACCGCCGGTCGTCGTCGTCCCGCCCGGTCCTGATCCAGCTGCACAGGGCGTCGTGCCGGACGACGACGCTCGCACCCCGGTGGGAACCCACCTGCTGGTCGGCCGGACCGTCACCGGTGAACCCGTTCGTGCCGACGCCGCCGCGGGCATCGTCGTGTGCGGTACCGGAGCCCTCGCCCGTGCGGTGTTCGCGGGGCTGGTCGACCAGCTCGACGCCGTCCGAGACCCCGACGCCGGACATGGCATCGGCGCCGGACGGGAACTCGACGCCGGACGTGGCCCCGGCGCCGGACGGAGTCCGCTCGACGTGTCGGTCCGACCGCCGTCGTTGCGCATCGCCGCCGACCGGCCGGTGTTCGGGCTGCGCATCGTCCGCGACACGATGCCCGACGGCACGGCGGCCGCAGTGCTGCTGGCGCCCGACGGCACACGTCTCGGATCCGTCGTGCTCGTCCCCGGCGCGTCGTCATCGCCCCGACGGTGGGCCGTGGTCGTCGACGTCACGCGCTACGGCTGTCGCGTCCGTCGCCGCCGGAGCGACGGGTCAGTCGAGCCGGCCGGGATCACCGTCCGCCCGACCCTGCCGATGCTCGTCACGCCGGACCGGCTGGTCGTCCCGTGTGAACCGACGGACCCGGACGACCCGGCCCGAGGTCACCGCAGGCCGGAACCGGTCCGGACGGCACCCACGGGCAGCCCCCCGCCGAGCACCCGCTCGCCGGTGGCCGCGAGGACCGCATCGGCGGCCGCGGACTCGACCAGGCCGTTGCGCACCAGGAGGGTCAGCGCGGCGAGGGTCCCGGCACGCAGCGAGCCGTCGAGCACCTTGACCGCGACGGCCGGTCCTCCGGGAACGCCCATCACCATGACGCCCTCGGCCCCGAGCTTCGCCAGGACACCCAGCCGTTCGATCGTCACGGTGTTCGCGCGTCCGACGCCGTCGATCGCCCAGGCGTTCGCCAGGACCGCCTCGGTCAGTGCGGCGGAGTCGTCGTCACTCCCGGCGACCACACCGGCGATGCCGCGGGCCAGGCCGGTGAGCGTGAGGGGGAACACCGGGGCGCCGCATCCGTCGACGCCGACGACGTCGACGACCTCCCCGGTCGCGTCCTCGACGGTGGCGCGGACGGCCCGCTGGAGCGGGTGGTCGATGTCCAGGTACGACGCGCTGTCCCACCCGTGGACACGGCACGCGGCGAGCATGCCGGCGTGCTTGCCCGAGCAGTTCATCGCGAGCCGTCGCGGACCGGTCATGCTGCGCGCGGTCTCCCGGTCGAAGGGCAGGTCGGGCGGGCAGCCGAGGTCCTCCTCGACGTGGTCGAAGCGCTCGAGCATGCGCAGCGCGAGCGACTGGTGGGACGGGGTGCCGGCGTGACTCGCGGTCGTCATGACGAGTTCGTCGCCCGAGAAGACCGCACCGGCCCGGCGGATCGCCAACGCCTGGAACGGCTTCATCGTCGACCGGGGGTAGATGCTCGCCGTCGCGTCACCGACCGCGTCGATGACGGTGCCGTCGGCAGCGACGACCACCCCGGCGCCGATGTGCCGACTCTCGTCGAAGCCGGATCGGTCGAGGACCGCCAGCTCGACGGAACCGTCGACGGTGAGAGGATGACGGTCGGTGCTGGGGGCCGCGCTCATGTCGCGAGCCTACCGACCACCGGAGAGTGCGCCACGACGAAGGGACCGCCGATGACCGACCACTCCTACGAGGTCTCCGTGCGCTGGACCGGCGACCGGGGGACCGGCACGAGCGGGTACCGCGACTACGGCCGCGACCACGTGATCAGCGCCACCGGCAAACACGACGTCCTCGGCAGCGCGGACCCGACCTTCCGGGGCGACCGCGACCGGTGGAACCCGGAGGAGATGGTCCTCGCCGCCCTCAGCCAGTGCCACATGCTCAGCTACCTGTACGTCGCGACGACCCTCGGCATCACCGTCGTGGACTACCAGGACCGGGCGACCGCGAGCCTCGACGCACACCCGGACGGCACCGGTGAGTTGACGAGCGTGCTGCTCCGACCCGTCGTCACGATCCAGGAGTCCGACCGCGTCGACGCCGCCCGTGCCGCACACGCCGAAGCGAACCGGTTGTGCTTCATCGCCCGCTCGGTGTCGTTCCCTGTCCACCACGAAGCCGAGATCCGGGTCCTCGGAGCCGACGCATCAGTGGGTGCGGCAGGATGAGCGGTGTGAAGCGTCTCCGTCTGCTCCCCCTCGTCCTCGTGCCCGCCGTGGTCCTTGGCCTCGCGGCCTGCTCCGGCTCCGGCTCGTCGGGCCCCTCCGCATCAGCCACCTCCGCCCCGAGTTCGACCCCGACGCCGATCACCTCGTGCCCGAAGCCCGGCAAGGCCTCGGACTCCGTCACGGCCACCGGCGCGGTCGGTGGCTCGGCGTCGCCCAAGGTGACGTTCGACAAGGGGCTGACGGCCGACCCGCCGCAGGCCACCCGCGTGGTGAAGGGCAAGGGCGCTGCCCTCGCGAAGGGCGACTTCGTCCAGGTCGCGTACACGGCGTTCAACGCGAAGGACGCGAAGAACCTCGTCACCGTCGGCTTCGACCAGGGGAACCCGCAGGTCCTCTCGGTCGGCGGCACCGGCTTCGGCGCGATCCTCGGATGCTCGAAGGTCGGTGACCGCGTGGCCGTCGTGGGCCAGGCCGCAGCACTCGGGTTCAACACGACGGGCTCGATCGTCGTCGTGGCCGACGTCGTCGAGCAGACCCCGACCAAGTCCACCGGGACCCCGCAGGACCAGGACCCGGCGCTGCCGACGGTGAAGGACGCCGCCGACGGCGAGCCGACCATCACCATCCCGGACACCGACGCTCCGTCGAAGACGACCGCCGAGGTCATCAAGCAGGGCGACGGCGACACGATCAAGGACGGCGACACCGCGCTCGTCCAGTACAAGGGCGTGGCCTACAAGGGCGGCAAGGAGTTCGACTCCTCCTGGTCCAAGGGCTCCCCGACGACGTTCACCATCTCGAACAGCGGGCTGATCCCCGGCTTCGTGAAGGGCCTGGTCGGTCAGAAGGTCGGCTCCCAGGTGATGATCGTCGTCACCCCGGCGGACGGCTACGGCGCCAACCCGCCGGAGGGCTCGGGCATCCCTGCCAACGCCACCCTGGTCTTCGTGGTCGACCTGCTGGCCAAGGGCTGATCCCGGTGTCGGGCCGCCGGCGCGTCGTCCTCCTCGGCAGCACGGGTTCGATCGGCACCCAGGCGCTCGACGTCATCGAGCGGAACCCGGACCGGTTCGAGGTCGTCGGCCTGACCGCGGGCAGCAACGCCGGCGCCCTCGCCGAGCAGGCCGAACGGTTCGGCGTCCGTGAGACCGCCCTCGGGTCGGCTGACGCGGAACGCCTGGTGCGCAGCATCGAGGCGGACGTCGTCCTGAACGGCATCACGGGTTCCGTCGGTCTCGGCCCGACCCTCGCCGTCCTCGAGACCGGGGTGACCCTGGCGCTCGCGAACAAGGAGAGCCTGATCGTCGGCGGTGCGCTCGTGCAGGCCGCGGCGGCCCCGGGGCAGATCGTGCCGGTGGACAGCGAGCACTCCGCGATCGCGCAGGCACTCCGATCGGGCACGGACGCCGAGGTGCAACGGCTGGTCCTGACGGCCAGCGGCGGCCCGTTCCGCGGACGGAGCCGGGCCGAGCTCGGTGACGTCACGCCGGCGCAGGCGCTCGCCCACCCGACGTGGGACATGGGCCTCGTGGTCACGACGAACTCCGCGACGCTCGTCAACAAGGGACTCGAGGTCATCGAGGCGCACCTGCTGTTCGGCGTCCCCTACGACCGCATCGACGTCACGGTGCACGCACAGTCGGTCGTGCACTCGATGGTCGAGTTCGTCGACGGCTCGACGATCGCACAGGCGTCACCGCCGGACATGCGGCTGCCGATCGCACTCGGCTTGGCGTGGCCCGATCGCGTCCCGCACGTCGGTGTCCCGCTCGACTGGACGACCGCGAGCACCTGGACGTTCGAACCGCTCGACACGCAGGCGTTCGGTGCCGTCGACCTCGCCAAGCGTGTCGGTGTCCTCGGCGGGACGTTCCCGGCGGTCTTCAACGCCGCCAACGAGCAGGCCGTCGCCGCGTTCCACGCCGGCGCGATCGGGTTCCTCGACATCGTGGACACGGTCGCGCGGGTCGTCGACGAGCACACGGCGGGGGAGCCGTCCCTCGACGGCGTGCTCGCCGCGGAGCGCTGGGCGCGGCAGACCGCGGACCGCATCCTGTCGCGCACGGCGTGATCCGTGCCTCCCGGGCGGCACCGCTCGGGAGGCGCACATCACCACCCAGCCCGCGTACGGCTCCGTCATGGGTGGCGTCCCGTACTCTTTGCCGGTGACCGTCGGAACCGTCCTGCTCTTCATCCTCGGCGTCGTCGTCTTCATCATCGGTCTGCTGGTGTCGATCGGCCTCCACGAGCTCGGCCACCTGGCCTTCGCCAAGCTGTTCAACGTCAAGGTGACCCAGTACTCCCTCGGCTTCGGCAAGGCGGTCTGGTCCTTCCGGCGGGGTGAGACGGAGTACGGCATCCGGCCGATCCTGCTCGGCGGCTACATCTCGATGGTCGGCATGCTCAAGCCGCGTGCCTCCGGTCGTGAGATCACGAACACGGGGATGTACTCGGCGTTCGTGCAGGACGCCCGGGCGGCCAGCGCGGAGCAGATCGAGGAGTCCGGCGGCGACGACTCGCGGGCGTTCTACCGGCTCACGCCGTGGAAGCGCATCATCGTGATGGTCGCCGGTCCGGCGATGAACCTGGTGATCGGCATCGTCCTGTTCGGGGTCCTGCTCGTCGGTTTCGGTGCGCCGACCACGACGTTCACCTCGAGTGTCGACTGCGTCCTGCCCACCAGCGCCCGCACGACGTGCGCGGACGGTGACGCGGTCTCGCCCGCGAAGCAGGCCGGACTGCGGTCGGGTGACGTCGTCCTGTCCGTCGGCGGGGTGCGCAACCCGACCATCACGCAGGTGTCCGAGACGTTCCAGCGGTCCGCGGGCGAGGCCGTCCCGGTCGTGGTCGAGCGGGACGGCACCGAGCGGACGCTGCGGGTCACGCCGGCGTTGGCGACCCGCGACGTCTACACGGCCGACGGCACGGTCGCGAAGAACAGCGATGGCACGACGAAGACACAGCGTGTCGGTGTGGTCGGGGTCAGCATCGGGCAGACGTTGGTCCGGCAGTCGCCGGCTGCGGTCCTCCCCGCGACCGGCGCCCAGATCGGTGCCTCGGCGCACCTGATCATCGACCTGCCGCAGCGCCTGGTCGCGGTCTGGAACGCGGCGTTCGGTTCGCAGGCCCGATCGCAGGACAGCCCGGTGTCGGTCGTCGGTGTCGGTCGGGCGATCGGGACGGTGTCGTCGATGAGTGGCGTGCCCGTGGTCGACAAGGTGTACACGATCCTCGGGCTGCTGGCCTCGCTGAACATCGGCCTCTTCGTGCTCAACATGGTGCCGCTCCTCCCGCTGGACGGCGGCCACATCGCGGGCGCGCTCTGGGAAGCCGTGAAGCGCCGGACCTTCCGCCTGTTCGGCAAGGCCGATCCGGGTCCGATCGACCTGGCGAAGACGATGCCGCTGACGATGGTGGTCGTGGTGCTCCTCGCCGGCATGAGCGCGCTGCTCATCTACGCCGACATCGTCCGGCCGGTCGACCTCTTCGGGTAGCGGCGAGGGCGTCGGCGCGCACTACGCTCACCCCATGAGTGCAGAGCCGACGGCCCCGCAGAAGCCCGGAGCCGACCAGGTCGGCGCGGGCCTGACCCGCACCGTCGAGCGGCAGGGCATCGACGTCATCACCGAGTCCGAACGCAAGGGCCGCCCACGCGGGTTGTTCTGGCCGTGGTTCGCCGCCAACATCTCGGTCCTCGGCCTGGCGTACGGCTCGTTCGTCCTGGACTTCGGGATCTCGCTGGCCCAGGCGACCGTGGTGTCGGTGATCGGCGTCGTGTTCTCGTTCCTGCTCTGCGGGATCGTCGCGATCGCCGGCAAGCGGGGTTCGGCCCCGACGATGGTCCTCAGTCGGGCGGCGTTCGGCGTGCGTGGCAACCGGCTGCCGTCGTTCCTCAGCTGGGTCCTCACCGTCGGCTGGGAGACCGCGCTGACCGCACTCGCCGTGCTCGCGACCTCGACGGTCTTCCAGGCACTCGGATGGGACGACGGCGTGCTGACGAAGCTCGTCGCACTGGTCGTCGTCGCAGCACTCGTCGTCGGGGCCGGCATCGCGGGCTTCGACGTGATCATGCGGATGCAGACCTGGATCACCGTCGTCACCGGTGTCCTGACGATCGTGTACGTGGTGCTCGCGGTGCCCTCGATCGAGCTCGGCACCCTGGCCGCCCTGCCGTCGGGGAGTGCGCAGAACGTCATCGGCGCACTGGTCCTCGTGATGACGGGCTTCGGTCTCGGCTGGGTGAACGCGGCGGCGGACTACTCGCGCTACCTGCCCCGATCGTCCTCGACCGGCGGGGTCGTCGGGTGGACGACCTTCGGCGGTGCCCTCGCGCCCGCGGTCCTCGTCGTCATCGGCGTGATGCTCGCCGGGTCGTCGAAGGAGCTGCACGCGGCGATCTCGGCCGACCCGATCGGGGCCCTGGTCACGGTGATGCCGACGTGGTTCCTCGTGCCGTTCGCGGTGGTCGCGATCCTCGGGCTCGTCGGCGGGGCCGTCCTCGACATCTACTCCTCCGGCCTCGCGCTCCTCAGCGCCGGCGTCCGCATCCCACGACCGGTGGCGGCGGGTGTCGACGGCGTGCTCATGGTCGCGGGAGCCGTCTTCGTGGTCTTCTTCGCGACGGACTTCATCGGTCCGTTCCAGGCGTTCCTCATCACGCTCGGCGTGCCGATCGCGGCGTGGTGCGGGGTGTTCGTCGCGGACGTGCTGCTCCGCCGTCGCGCGTACGCCGAGGACGAGCTCGACACGCCGCGGGGCCGGTACGGCAGCGTGCGGTGGACCGCGATCGCCCTGGTCGTCGTCGGCTCGGTGCTCGGCTGGGGCCTCGTGACGAACTCGACCCCGGGCGCGGAGCTCGTGCACTGGCAGGGCTTCCTGCTCGGTCCGTTCGGGCTCGGTGGGGTCAAGGGGCCGTGGGCGTACGCGAACCTCGGGGTCCTCGTGGCGCTCGTCGTCGGGTTCCTCGGCACGCTGCTGCTCGGCGGCCGTGCGGTCCGCCGGCAGGAGGCGCTGCCGGTCACCGAGCCCGTGTCCCGCGTGCCGGACGCCGAGCTCCGCCCGTGAACGCGTCGGTCGACACGGTCGACGACGCCGGCACGGGCGACGGTGTCGACACGACGGACGCCTGGCTGGTCGTCATCGACATGCAGCAGGTGTTCACGGGCACCAGCCCCTGGGCAGCCCCGCGGTTCGCCGAGGCCTCGGCCGCGATCGAACGGCTCCTGCCGCGCTTCCGGGGTCGGACGGTGTTCACCCGGTTCGTCGCGCCCGAGCAGCCGACGGGCGCCTGGGTGCCGTACTACCGCGACTGGCCGTTCGCGCTCGTCCCCGACGAGGACGACCTGTACGCACTCGCCGAGCCGTTCGCCGCACTCGCAGCGGGTGCGCTGCCGAGCACGCCGGACACCGTCGACGCGCCGGCGACCCTGCCGCCGGTCCCCGTGGTGACCGTGCCGACCTTCGGGAAGTGGGGCACGAGCCTCCAGGCCGTGACCGGCACCGGGGCGGACCCGCACCTCGTCCTCACCGGCGTCTCCACGGACTGCTGCGTCCTCTCGACGGCGCTGGCCGCCGCGGACGCGGGTGTCCGGGTCACCGTCGTGGCCGAGGCGTGCGCCGGCGCCAGCGACACCGACCACGCCCGCGCACTCGATGCGATGCGCCTGTACGCCCCGCTCGTCACGGTCGTCGACACGATCTGACCCACACGCCCGTGCTGCCCACGGCGCCGGCACGGCCGAGCCTGAGTCCCGGCGGACCGCGCTGTGCGGACGAGCGCGTAGAGTTCGGCACGTGCCCGCAGTGAACCTCGGAATGCCGAAGGCCCCCGAAACCCTGGCCCCTCGTCGCAAGTCCCGGCAGATCCGGGTCGGCAAGGTCCTGGTCGGTGGCGACGCCCCCGTGTCCGTGCAGTCGATGACCACGACGCCGACCACGAACATCAACGCGACCCTGCAGCAGATCGCCGAGCTGACCGCCTCCGGCTGTGACATCGTCCGTGTCGCCGTGCCGAGTCAGGACGACGCCGACGCGCTGCCGATCATCGCGAAGAAGTCCCAGATCCCGGTGATCGCGGACATCCACTTCCAGCCGAAGTACGTCTTCCAGGCGATCGACGCCGGGTGCGCTGCGGTCCGTGTCAACCCGGGCAACATCCGCAAGTTCGACGACCAGGTCGGCGCCATCGCCAAGGCCGCGAAGGACGCGGGCGTCAGCCTGCGCATCGGTGTGAACGCCGGATCGCTCGAGCCGAGCCTCATGCAGAAGTACGGCAAGGCCACCCCGGAAGCGCTCGTCGAGTCGGCCGTGTGGGAAGCCTCCCTGTTCGAGGAGCACGACTTCCACGACTTCAAGATCTCGGTCAAGCACAACGACCCGGTCATCATGGTCAAGGCGTACCGCCAGCTCGCCGAGCGCGGCGACTGGCCGCTCCACCTGGGCGTGACCGAGGCCGGCCCGGAGTTCCAGGGCACCATCAAGAGCGCCACCGCGTTCGGCATCCTGCTCGGCGAGGGCATCGGGGACACCATCCGCGTGTCCCTCTCGGCCCCGCCCGCGCAAGAGGTGAAGGTCGGCCTGCAGATCCTGCAGTCGCTGAACCTCCGTGAGCGCAAGCTCGAGATCGTCTCCTGCCCGAGCTGCGGCCGTGCACAGGTCGACGTCTACCAGCTGGCGAACGACGTCACCTCGGGTCTCGAGGGCATGACGGTGCCGCTGCGCGTCGCCGTCATGGGCTGTGTCGTGAACGGCCCGGGCGAGGCGCGTGAGGCCGACCTCGGTGTCGCCTCCGGCAACGGCAAGGGCCAGATCTTCGTGAAGGGGCAGGTCATCAAGACCGTGCCCGAGGCCGAGATCGTCCAGACCCTCATCGACGAGGCCAACCGCCTCGCCGACGAGATGGGTCCGGCGGCCGGCACCGGCAAGCCGCTGGTCGTCACCTCGTAGCGCACGGTCGCGACCGCGTGACGGACGGGAGGCCCGGGGCGACACCGCCACGGGCCTCCCGTCGTGTTCCTCCACAGGTCCGGCGCCGTGGCCCCGCCGTCCACAGGCGGGTCACGTCGTGATCGTCCGCCGCTAGGCTGACGGCGTGGTCACACGGCTCTCTCACCTCTTCCTCCGCACGCTCCGCGACGACCCCTCCGACGCGGAGGTGACCAGTCACAAGCTGCTCGTCCGCGCCGGCTACGTCCGTCGCCAGTCGCCGGGCATCTTCGCCTGGCTGCCGCTCGGGCTGCGCGTCCGCTCGAAGATCGAGGGCATCATCCGCGACGAGATGGTCGCCGCCGGTGCGCAAGAGGTGCTGCTGCCCGCCCTCCTGCCGCGCGAGCCCTACGAGGCCACGAACCGCTGGACCGAGTACGGCGACGGCATGTTCCGCCTGCAGGACCGCAAGGGTTCCGACTACCTGCTCGCACCCACCCACGAAGAGATGTTCGCGCTCCTCGTCAAGGACCTGTACTCGTCGTACAAGGACCTGCCCGTCACGCTGTTCCAGATCCAGGACAAGTACCGCGACGAAGCCCGTCCGCGCGCCGGGCTGCTGCGTGGTCGTGAGTTCACGATGAAGGACGCCTACTCGTTCGACCTCGACGACGCCGGGCTGGAGCGCAGCTACCAGGTGATGCGGGACGCCTACGAGCGGATCTTCGCGCGCCTGGGCCTCGAGTACGTGATCGTCAAGGCGGACGCCGGCGCCATGGGCGGCTCGAAGTCCGAGGAGTTCCTGCACCCGATCACCGTCGGCGAGGACACGTTCGTCCGCAGCGCCGGCGGCTACGCGGCCAACGTCGAGGCGTACGTCACCCCGGTGCCCGATGCCAAGCCGATCGACGGCCTGCCCGAGCCCGTGCTGCTGCCCGCATCGGACACCCCGACGATCGACTCGCTCGTGGCCCACGCCAACGCCGTCGCCCCGCGCGATGGTGCCCCGTGGACCGCCGCGGACACCCTGAAGAACGTCGTCCTCGCCCTGACGCACCTCGACGGCACGCGAGAGGTCGTCGTGGTCGGTCTGCCCGGCGATCGCGACGTCGACCTCAAGCGTGCCGAGGTGGCCTTCGCCCCGGCCGAGGTCGAGGCCGCCGGTGACGACGACTTCCGCAAGCACCGTGGCCTGGTCAAGGGCTACATCGGCCCGCAGGTCCTCGGTGCGGACAGCGCGACGGGCCTGCGCTACTTCGTCGACCCGCGCGTGGTCGACGGCACCACCTGGGTCACCGGCGCCAACGAGCGCGGTGTCCACGTCTCGGGTCTGGTGGCCGGTCGGGACTTCGTCGCCGACGGGGTCGCCGAGGTGTCCGACGTCCGCGCCGGCGACCCCGCGCCGGACGGCTCCGGGCCGCTCGAGACCGCACGCGGCATGGAGATCGGTCATGTTTTCCAGCTCGGTCGGAAGTACGCCGAGGCCCTGGGCCTCAAGGTGCAGGACGAGAACGGCAAGCTCGCCACCGTCACGATGGGCTCGTACGGCATCGGCGTGACGCGCATCCTGGCGATCCTGGCCGAGGCCCACAACGACGAGAAGGGCCTGGCCTGGCCCAAGCACGTCGCGCCGTTCGACGTGCACGTCGTCGCGACCGGCAAGGACGCCACGGCGTACGAGCTGGCCGAGTCGATCGTCGCGCAGCTCGAGTCCGAGCGGTTCGACGTCGTGTACGACGACCGACCGAAGGTGTCGCCGGGCGTCAAGCTCCGTGACGCGGAACTGCTCGGCATGCCGATCGTGGTCGTCGCCGGACGTGGCGCAGCCGACGGCGTCGTCGAGCTCTGGAACCGTGCCACGGGGGAGCGGTCCGACGTCCCGGTCGCGGAACTGCTCCAGGCGGTCCGCGCGATCTGACGCAGCGGCGTCGGCGACGACGACGGACACACGGCCCGTGGCAGATCGCCACGGGCCTTGCGTCATTCCTGCGGTACGATCGACGACGGCTTCCGCGTGGTCCCATCCGCGGAAGTGACTCATCTGAATACGGAGGCACCTCGGTGAAGATCGACCTCGCAGTCCTGCGACTCATGGAGCGTGAGCGGGAGATCCCGTTCGACGAGCTCGTCCAGATCATCGAATCTGCCATCCTGACCGCCTACCAGAAGCACCGCGCCGAGAACGACGAACCCGTCGACGCCCAGGCCCGGGTCGAGCTGGACCGCAAGTCCGGCGGAGTGTCCGTCTTCGTGCCCGAGCGCGACGAGGACGACAACGTCATCGGCGAGTCCGTCGACCAGCCGAGCGACTTCGGGCGGATCGCGGCCTTCGCCGCCAAGCAGGTCATCAACCAGCGTCTCCGCGACATCGGCGACGACAAGATCCTCGGCGAGTTCCGCGGCAAGGAAGGCGACATCGTCGCCGGCATCGTGCAGCAGGGGCCGAACCCGAAGATGGTGATGGTCGACCTCGGCACCGTCGAGGCGATCCTGCCGCCCGAAGAGCAGGTGCCGGGGGAGACCTACGCACACGGCACCCGCCTGCGCGTCTACGTGACGAGCGTCGGCCGTGGTCACAAGGGCCCGCAGATCACGGTGTCGCGGACCCACCCCGGTCTGGTCCGGAAGCTGTTCGCGCTCGAGGTCCCGGAGATCGCGTCCGGCGTCGTCGAGATCACGTCGCTCGCCCGCGAAGCCGGACACCGCACGAAGATGGCGGTGAAGGCGAACGAGCCCGGCGTCAACGCGAAGGGTGCGTGCATCGGCGAGCTCGGTGCCCGTGTGCGTTCGGTGACGAACGAGCTCGGTGCCGAGAAGATCGACATCGTCGACTGGTCGTCGGACCTCTCCACCTTCGTGGCCAGCGCGCTGTCGCCGGCCAAGGTCACGAGCGCGTTCGTGCTCGACGCCTCGACGAAGGCCGTTCGCGCCCTGGTGCCGGACTACCAGCTGTCGCTCGCGATCGGGAAGGAAGGGCAGAACGCCCGCCTCGCCGCGAAGCTCACGGGCGCCCGGATCGACATCCAGCCGGACTCGATCCTCGACGGCGACGACTGAGCAGCACCCACATCGACGCGATCCGGTTCGCTCGTGGCGAGAGGCCTCGGGCGCGCCGGATCGCGGTCGTCGGAGTCAAGGAGTAGAGTGGACGCCGTCAGAACGTGCATCGGCAGTCGTCGTCGCGCAACCCGATCCTCCCTCCTCCGTGTCGTCGCTCGCAGTGACGGCTCCGTGGTAGCGGATCCGAAGGCAGTCATGCCGGGCCGGGGGGCATGGCTCACACCGACCGTCGAAGCGTACGAGCTGGCCGTCAAGCGCAGGGCATTCCGCCGTGCGCTCCGGCTGGAGCGTGATCCCGACACGTCCGCGGTGCGCGAGTACCTCGCTGGGCTGGGGCCCGACGGCCCGAACAGCACAGCGCTCGAGCGCCAGGACATGACAGAACAGGCTGAACGGCTTATGGACAACTGATGAGCGGCTCGAAATGAGACCCGTCAACCATTGAGTCCTGCCCCTTGACGGGGTGGGACCCGTGAAGGAGAACAGTGGCGAAACCACGCGTACACGAGATCGCAAGCGAGCTCGGCGTCGACAGCAAGACCGCAATGGAGAAGCTCAAGGAACTCGGCGAATTCGTCAAGGGCCCGAGCTCGAGCATCGAACCCCCCGTCGCACGGAAGCTCCGTGCAGCACTGCAGGCCGAAGGCGCGTCCGCGTCGGCAGCCCCGGCAGCACCTGCCGCCGCGAAGGCCCCCGCGGCCCCGCGTTCCGGCGCCCCGAAGCCCGGCGGCCCCAAGCCCGGACCGAAGCGCCCCGCGCCGGAGCCCGAGCCCGTCGTCGAGGAAGCCCCGTCGGCCCCGGCCGTCGACGGCGCCCCGATCCCCGCCGCCCCGAAGTCCGTCGCACAGCGTCAGGCCGAGGCAGAGGCCGCCCGCAAGGCCGCGGCCGAGCAGAAGGCCGCTGAGCAGCAGGCCGCCGCGCAGCAGCCCGACGGCGCGCAGGAGGACTCCGGTCCGAGTGACGCCGTCAAGCCCGGTGGCTCCAAGCCGTCCGGCTCCGGTTCGGCCCCGAAGCCCGGTGGCCCGAAGCCCGGTGCCCGTCCCGGCAACAACCCGTACGCGTCGAGCCAGGGCATGGGCGCACGTCCGCCGCGCCCCGGCAACAACCCGTTCGCCTCCAACCAGGGCATGGGCCAGCGCCCGGCCGCCGGTGCCGGCAACGGCATCCCGCGTCCGCAGCCGCCGCGTCCCGGTGCTCCCCGTCCGGGTGCCCCGCGTCCCGGCGGTCCCGGTCAGAACAACCGTCCCAACGGCTTCGGGCAGCGCCCGGGTCAGGGTGGTGGCGGTCGTGGTGGCCCCGGTGGCGGCTTCAACCGTCCCGGTGGTGCCGGTGCCGGTGCTGGTGGCGGCTTCGCCCGTCCCGCGTTCACCGGACCCCGTCCCGCAGGTGGTGGCGGCCGTGGCCGTGGCCCCGGTGGTGGCACGGCCGGTGCGTTCGGTCGCGGTGGTGGCAAGAGCCGCGCCCGCAAGTCGAAGCGGACGAAGCGCGCCGAGTACGAGATGCGGCAGGCGCCGTCGCTCGGCGGTGTGCAGGTCCCTCGTGGCGACGGCAACACGGTCATCCGTCTCCGTCGTGGTGCGAGCATCTCGGACTTCGCGGACAAGATCGACGCGAGCCCCGGCAACCTGGTGACGGTGCTGTTCCACCTCGGTGAGATGGCGACCGCGACCGAGTCCCTGGACGAGGCCACCTTCGAGGTCCTCGGCGAGGAGCTCGGCTACAAGATCCAGGTCGTCTCGCCCGAGGACGAGGACAAGGAGCTCCTCGAGGGCTTCGACATCGACATCGACGCCGAGTACGCCGACGAGGACGACTCCGTCCTGCAGCAGCGTCCCCCGGTCGTCACCGTCATGGGTCACGTCGACCACGGTAAGACCCGACTGCTCGACGCGATCCGCAACTCCAAGGTCGTCGAGGGCGAAGCCGGCGGCATCACCCAGCACATCGGTGCGTACCAGATCGTCACCGAGCACGAGGGCATCGAACGCCCGATCACCTTCATCGACACCCCGGGTCACGAGGCCTTCACGGCCATGCGTGCTCGTGGTGCCCAGGTGACGGACATCGCGATCCTCGTGGTCGCGGCGGACGACGGCATCATGCCGCAGACGATCGAGGCGCTGAACCACGCCCAGTCGGCCGGCGTGCCGATCGTGGTCGCGGTGAACAAGATCGACAAGGACGGGGCGAACCCGGCCAAGGTCCGTCAGCAGCTCACCGAGTACAACCTGGTGGCCGAGGAGTACGGCGGCGACGTCATGTTCGTCGACGTCTCCGCTCGTCAGAACATCGGCATCCAGGACCTCCTGGACGCGGTGCTGCTGACCGCGGACGCCGGTCTCGACCTGCGTGCGAACCCCGACAAGGACGCCCGAGGCGTCGCGATCGAAGCACGGCTCGACAAGGGCCGTGGTGCAGTCGCCACCGTCCTCATCCAGTCCGGCACGCTGCACGTCGGTGACGCGATCGTCGCCGGCACGGCGTACGGCCGTGTCCGGGCGATGGCGGACGAGAACGGCACCGCGGTCGACGCCGCGACGCCGGCCCGTCCGGTCCAGGTGCAGGGTCTGTCGTCGGTGCCCCGCGCCGGTGACACGTTCCTCGTCACCGAGGACGACCGCACCGCCCGCCAGATCGCCGAGAAGCGTGAAGCCGCGCAGCGCAATGCCCAGCTGGCCAAGGCCCGCAAGCGCATCTCGCTCGAGGACTTCACCCGTGCGCTCGAAGAGGGCAAGGTCGACTCGCTCAACCTCATCATCAAGGGTGACGTCTCCGGTGCCGTCGAGGCACTCGAGCAGTCGCTCCTCGACATCGAGGTGGACGACAGCGTCCAGCTGCGCATCCTGCACCGCGGTGTGGGTGCGATCACGGAGTCGGACATCGACCTCGCCACCATCGACAACGCGATCGTCGTCGGCTTCAACGTCCGCCCGGACGTCAAAGCCCGCGAGCGCGCTGCCCGTGAAGGCATCGACGTCCGCTTCTACTCGGTCATCTACAACGCACTCGAGGACATCGAGAACTCGCTCAAGGGCATGCTCAAGCCCGAGTACGAAGAGGTCCAGTCGGGTGTCGCGGAGATCCGGGAGGTGTTCCGTTCCTCGAAGTTCGGCAACATCGCCGGTGTCATCGTCCGGTCCGGCACGATCACGCGCAACGCCAAGGCGCGCGTCATCCGTGACGGTGTGGTCGTGGCCGACGGACTGGCGATCGAGTCGCTCCGTCGCTTCAAGGACGACGTCACCGAGGTCCGCACGGACTACGAGGCCGGTATCGGTCTCGGCAAGTTCAACGACATCCAGCCCGGCGACGAGATCGAGACCACCGAGCTCGTCGAGAAGCCGCGCGACTGATCGCACTGAGTACCCTGGGCCCCGCCTCCTCCGTCCGGAGGAGGCGGGGCCTCACCCCGTTCCGCAAGGAGGAACCCCATGGCTGACCCGCAGCGCGCACGCAAGATGGCCGACCGCATCAAGGAAGTCGTCGCTCGTCGTCTCGACAAGGGCCTGCGCGACCCGCGTCTCGGCTTCGTGACGATCACCGACGTCCGGGTGACCGGGGACCTGCAGCACGCGTCGATCTTCTACACGGTGTACGGCTCGGACGAGGAGCGCGCGGACTCCGCTGCGGCGCTGAAGGCCGCGACCGGCCTGCTCCGCACCGAGGTCGGCAAGAACATCACGGCGCGGCTGACCCCGTCGCTGGAGTTCATCGCCGACGCCCTGCCGGACACGTCGGCGCACCTCGAGGACCTGCTCGCGCAGGCCCAGATGCGTGACCTGCAGGTCCAGCAGGCGGCGGTCGGTGCGACCTACGCCGGCGACGCCGACCCGTACAAGCACGACGACGACGAGGACGACGAGGACGAGGACGAGGACGACGACGAGGACGGCCCCGCGTCGTCCTCCGACGCCCGCGTCTGACGCCCGACCGAGCGCGCCCGTCACCACCCGGTGGCGGGCGCGCTCGTCTGTCGTCCGCACCGCACCGAGCAGGGACGTGCTCAGCCTCGGGGGAGCCGGTACCCCTCGACGTCGTCACCCTCCGCCAGACCGTCCCGCAGCAGGGACGCGAGCGCCCGGTCCCGCTGCGGTCCGTCCGGCCAGACCATCGCGATCTCGGCGGCCATGACGGGCACGTCGCTCGCCCGCAGCTCGGCCATGATCATGCCGCGGACCTGTCGGTCGCTGCCGGCGAACCGCGACTGCTTCGGCGCCCGCGGTCCGTCGTGCTCCGGGTACCCGGCTGCCCGCCAGGCGCAGCGGTCCGCGATCGGGCAGGCGTCGCAGGCGGGGGAGCGCGCGACGCACACCAGCGCGCCGAGTTCCATCACGGCCGCGTTCGTCGCCGCGGCGTCGTCGCGGTCGTCGGGCAGGGTCGCGGCCATCAGCGGGAGGTCCTGCTTCGCCTTCGCCGGTCCGGGCTCGCCCTGGCCCAGCACGGCACGTGCCAGGACGCGTCGGACGTTCACGTCGACGACGGGGTGCCGGTCGCCGTAGGCGAAGACCGCGACGGCACGGGCCGTGTAGTCCCCGATGCCGGGGAGGGCCAGGAGGGCGTCGACGTCCCGGGGCACGACGTTGTCGTGCTGGTCGGCGATGACGGTCGCCGCCGCGTGCAGCGCGAGGGCGCGACGCGGGTAGCCGAGCCGGTCCCAGGCACGGACCGCGTCCGCCGGGGGTGAGGCCGCCAGGTCCGCAGGTGTCGGCCACCGGGTGAGCCACGCCTCCAGTCGGGGGACGACCCGCGCGACCTGCGTCTGCTGGAGCATGATCTCGCTCACCAGCGTGCCCCAGGCGGGGAAGCCGGGACGCCGCCAGGGCAGGTCACGGGCCTCGCGGCGGTACCAGGCCAGCAGGGGGGACGAGATCGCCGCCGCCCTGTGGATGGTCGCGTCGTCCACAGACGGACTGGAGGCTCTGCCCACGTTCACCACGACAGCCTACGGTGGTGGACATGGCACGCTGGGCACCGCAGGAGATCGACACCATGGCCGCGATCGCGAGCGAGGTGGTCGCACAGGTCGGCACGAACCGGACCGTCATCGCCGTCGACGGGCAGGACGGCGTCGACCTCGAACACGTCGCGGCGGCGCTCGTCGCCGGCTTCGAGCAGCAGGGCGTGCAGGCGATGGCCGCAGCCGCTCCGTCCGCGGACGCCGACACGCTCCGGACCGACCTGGTGACCCCGTTCCGCACCACCGGCGCGGGCGAGGGTGTGCTCGTCGTGCACGGGCAGGGCCTGCTCGCACCGAGCACCCGCACCCTGTGGCGCTGGTCGCTGTGGGTGGAGCAGGAATCCGGTCGACTCGAACGGCGAGCCGACGTGAAGATCGCCGCCTCGGCAGTGCTCGACGTCAGCGACCCGGCGCACCCTCGGCGTGAGTGGAACGACGCCTGCTGACTGGCGCTCGACGACGGTCCCGCTGCTAGTCTCGTCCGGTGCTCGTGACCCCGCCCGACGGCATCCTCCTCGTCGACAAGCCGCAGGGCATCTCGAGCCACCGCGTGGTCTCGATCGCCCGCCGCCGCCTCGACCTCAAGAAGATCGGCCACGCGGGCACGCTCGACCCGATGGCGACCGGGCTGCTGATCCTGGGGGTCGGGCCCTCGACGCGGCTCCTGACGCACCTCGTCGGACTCGGCAAGACGTACACGGCCACCATCCGGCTCGGTGTCGGCACCGACTCGGACGACGCCGACGGTGATCCCGTCACGGCGCACGGTGCCCCCGCCGACGCGGTGACCGACGAGGCCGTGGAAGCCGCAGTCGCGGCGCTGCGCGGTCCGATCGACCAGGTGCCGTCGACGGTCAGCGCGATCAAGGTCGACGGCCGACGTGCGTACGACCTGGCGCGCAAGGGCGAAGCGGTCACGCTGAAGGCCCGACGCGTCACCGTCGACCGGTTCGAGGTCCGCGGCCGTGCCGATCGTGTCGTGTCGGTCGACGGGGCGGAGGTCCCCGTCGTCGACCTCGACGTCGTCGTCTCGTGCTCGTCGGGCACCTACATCCGCGCCCTGGCGCGTGACGTCGGCGCCGCCCTCGGCACCGGCGCACACCTCACGGCGCTCCGGCGGACCGTGGTGGGGCCGTTCGCCGTCGAGGACGCCGTCGACCTCGAGGACGATTCCGTCGACGTGCGCGGCGCGCTCGCGCGACCGACCGACGTCGCCCGCCGACTGTTCCCGGTCGTCCAGCTCGACGGGGCGCAGGCGAAGGACCTCGGGGACGGCAAACGCATCACCGCCGACCATCCCGACACCGACGGCCCGGTCGCCGCGATCGCCACGGGAGCCGACCGGCTCGTCGGCCTCGTCGCGGTCCGACGCGGTCAGCTCCGGGTCATCACGAACTTCCCGACCGCGACAGGAGCGAACACGTGATCGAGTGGTTCATGTGGGTGCAGTTCGGCATCGCCTGCGTCATCGGGCTGGCCGCCGTCGTCCTCGGCCTGATCGGGTGGAAGCCCAACGACTACACCGTCGGCGGACTCGCGCTCGTCGAGCTCCTGCTCCTCGCGCAGCTGGTGGTCGCGCTCGTCGCCCCGGCCGTCGGCAACCCGCCGGAGGGCAACGTCCTCGAGTTCTGGGTCTACGCGGTGTCGGTGGTCCTGGTGCCGCCGGCGACGATCGTGTGGGCGCTGGTGGACCGCACCCGCTGGAGCACCGTCGTCCTCGGCGCCGGGGCGTTCACAGCGGCCGTGATGGTCTACCGGATGTACCAGATCTGGTTCGCGCTGAACTGACGGTTCCGTCGCGGCTCCGGCACGTCCGGTGCCGGTGTCCGACGCCGTCGTCCGCCGTCCGCTCCCCGTGCCCGGGACCCTGCGACGATCGGTAGGATCGGTGCAATGGTGATCAAGTCCTCCGCCGGTACCGACCGACCGGCACGGAGTCGTCGGACGTCGTCCCTGGCCAGCGGTGTCGGCCGGGTCCTGATCGCGGTGTACGGCATCCTCGCCCTCGCCGCCACTGGTCGGAGCATCGTCCAGATCGCCGAGAAGTTCTCCTTCGCGCCGTTCTCGTACACGCTCAGCGCCATCGCCGCCGTCGTGTACATCGTCGCCATGATCGCCCTCATCGTGCCCGGACAGGCCTGGTACCGGGTCGCCTGCGTGACCATCGTCTTCGAGATGACCGGCGTGCTCGTGATCGGCACGCTCTCACTGCTCGACCGCCAGTTGTTCCCGGACGACACGATCTGGTCGTACTACGGCTCGGGCTACGCGTTCGCACCACTCGTGCTGCCGATCGCCGGACTCTGGTGGCTCCGCAAGCACCACCGCACCGCCGCGACCGTGGCCCCGGCCGAGTGACGACGGAGGGCTCACGCATGCACTTCTACGACGACGTCGCCGACGTCCCCGCCGACTTCGGGCCGAGCGCGGTCACGATCGGCAAGTTCGACGGGGTCCACGTCGGGCACCGGGCGGTCATCGCCCACCTCGAGGACGCGGCCCGCAGCCGTGGGCTCGTGTCCACCGTCGTCACCTTCGACCAGCACCCCCTCAACGTGATCGACCCCGAGCGTGTGCCGCCCGCGTTGACCAGCACCGCCCAGCGTCGTGAGCTGCTCGACGCGGTCGGGGTCGACACCACGCTCCTGCTGCGGTTCGACTCCGCACTGCAGGCGAAGCCGGCCGAGGCGTTCGTGTCCGAGATCCTCGTCGACACCCTGCACGCGAAGCTCGTCTTCGTCGGCAGCGACTTCCGCTTCGGTGCCCGTGGGGCCGGCGACGTCACCCTGCTCCGGCAGCTCGGCGAACGCCACGGGTTCCAGGTCGAGCTGATCGACGACGTGGACCTGGTCGACGACGTCCGTGCGGTGGGGGAGCGCCGCGTGTCGTCCACCTGGATCCGCGAACTCCTGTCGGTCGGTCGGGTCGCCGAGGCGGCTCGTCTGCTCGGCCGTGAGCACGCGGTCCGCAGTGTCGTCGTGCACGGCAACCAGCGCGGACGGGCGATGGGCTACCCGACGGCGAACCTCGCGCCGGCTTGCGAGGGCTTCGTGCCCGCTGACGGCGTCTACGCGGCCCGGGTGCTGCACGACGGGGTGACCTACCCCGCCGCGGTGTCGGTCGGCAACAACCCGACGTTCACCGGGGTGCCGGCGAAGCAGATCGAGGCCCACCTGCTCGACGTCGACATCGACCTCTACGACGAGACGATCTCGGTGCTCTTCGTCGCCTACGTCCGCGGGATGGTGGCCTTCAGCGGCATGGACGAACTCGCTGCGCAGATGCGGCAGGACGACCTGGACATCCGGCTGCTCCTCGGCATGTCCGTCTCCGCCTGACCTCTCCCGACCGCGACCGACCACACACGAACGCCCCGCGACCGGTCCGGTCGCGGGGCGTTCGTGTGTGTGCTCCGGCTCAGCCGCCGAGGGCGTCGAGCCAGATCTTGCGGGCGTCGAGCGCCTCCTGCGCGTCCTTGATCTTGCGAGCGTCGCCGGTGGCCTGCGCGTCGGCGAGCTCGGACTGCAGCTTGGCGATCGCGTCCTCGAGCTGGCTGGCCAGTCCGGTCTGGCGGGCCTTGCGCTCCGGGTCCGACTGCTTCCAGTGGGTGTCCTCGAGGCTGCGCACGTGGTCCTCGACCGCACGGATGCGGTCCTCGACCCGACGGACGTCGGCACGGGGGACCCGGCCGATCTCGTCCCACCGTCGCTGGACGTCGGTGAGTGCCTTGCGCGCCGCGACCCGGTCCTGGATCTGCAGGATCGGCTCGGCCTCGGTCAGGAGGGCGAGCTTGGCTTCGAGATTGACCGAGTACTCCTCGTTCTCTGCGGTGCTCTCGGCGTGGCGCTGTTCGAAGAGGACGTCACCGGCGGCCTTGAAGCGGGCCCAGAGCGCGTCGTCGTGGCGCTTGCCCGCGCGACCGGCGTTCTTCCAGTCGTCGAGCAGCTCGCGGTACGCCGGGATCGCGTCGGACCCGCGGGGTGCGAGCGCCTCGGCCTGCTGCACGAGCTCCTGCTTGCGGGCCCGGGCATCGCGGTGCTGCGAGTCGAGCTCGGAGTAGAAGGCACGACGGTGCTGGTCGACCGTCGAGCGCGCGGTGCGGAACCGCTTCCAGAGGTCGTTCGCGTCGTTCTTCGGGATGCGCGGGCCGTCGTGCTGGTGCTGCTGCCACCGGGCGAACACGTCGTCGAGCTGCGCGGTCACCTGCTTCCACTGCGCACGGGCGGGGTCGACCGCCGCCAGTGCCTCGGCCTCTTCCACCAGGGCGGTGCGGTAGGCGAGCGCCTCGGTCAGGGCAGCCTGCGCCTGCGCGGCCTGCTCCTTCGTCAGGGAACCCACCTGGTCGGTGAGGGCGCCGATGCGGTCCTCGAGCGACTTGATGTCGCCGACGACGCGGGCTTCGGCGACCAGGCTGCGCAGGTGCTCGACGGTCCGGGCGACGTCGTTCGCGGACGCGCCGCCCTTGACGCGCTGCTCCGCGATCTTCACCTGGCCTTCGAGGTCCGCGTACTTGCGGGCGAAGTAGGCCAGCGCCTCTTCGGCGGAGGCGTCGGGGTACTCGCCCACGACCCGCTCCGAGTCCTCGTACCGGACGTAGACCGTCCCGTCGTCGTCTACCCGGCCCCAGGTCGTTGCTTCGTCAGATGCCACAGGTCTCGCCTCGATCGTGGTCGTGCATCACCGACGTCACCGTCGGCACGGTCAGGTCGTCAGCCTATTGCACCGCCGGGTCGTGCGACGGGCGTGTGCGCTTTCGCTGTGGACTACTTCTCCTCGGCGATGGTCGCGCCGGTGATCTCGGTGGCCACCTTCGGCTCGCCGGACCCGTCCGAACCGGCGTCGGCGATGCCCTTCGACGTGACCTTCGCGACCAGGTCCGACAGCCCGCTGGTCACCTTGCCGACCACGGTGTAGCCGCCCGTGGACGGGTCGAGCGTGGTGTCGCCGGTCACGATGAAGAACTGCGTCGTCTGCGACGAGGGGGTGGCGCCGCGTGCGATCGCGATCGTGCCCTTCGCGTAGGTGCCGTCGCTCGGAACGTTCTCGAGCGGGCCGTACTGGAACCCGGCGTCGCCGGTGCCGTCGCCGTTCGCGGAACCGCACTGCAGGAAGTGGAAGCCCGTGCTGTCGGCCAGACGGTGGCACGTCGTGCCCTCGTAGAACTGCTTGCGGATGAGGTCGATCTCGACGCTGGCCGCCTGCGGGGCCTTCGCGCCGTCGAGCTCGATGCCCAGGCGGATGTCCTTGTTGAGCGTGAGCGTGCCGGTCCAGGTCGCGCCCTTCGCGATGCCCTTGCTCGGCACGTCCCCGGTGTTCCCCGCGGTCGCGCTGGCCGACGGCGTGGGGGAGGTGGTCGAGCTCGCGCTGGGCGAGGCACCGGCGGCACCCGACGTCGACGCGTGCACCAGCTGCGAGCCGGTGGCGAGGGCGGCGACCAGCACGAGGACACCGGCCCCGATGACGTTGTCGCGGACACGACGTCGCCGCTGACGCTCGTGGAGGCCCTGTCTGGCCTGGTAGAGACGGAGTCGCTCGCGGGCTTCACGGCTCGGGTTCTTCGGTGCCACGGTGCTCTTCTGACCTCTCGTCGCGGTGTCGCAACGAGCGTACCGGTTCACCCGGTGCGGCCCCGTCGGTGCTGGCCCGTACGATCGGTGGCATGGCAACTGACCGGTCGGGGATGAACGCACCCACGACGGGTGGCCGGACCGGGTTGGCCCAGGGCTCGGTCCCGCTCGCGGTGCGGATGCGTCCGACGAGCCTCGACGAGGTCGCCGGCCAGCAGCACCTCCTCGGCCGCGGCTCGCCGCTCGTGCAGTTGGCGACCGGTTCCCGGGAGAGCCCCGGTGGCGTCTCGGTGATCCTCTGGGGACCGCCCGGCACCGGCAAGACGACCCTGGCGCAGGCGATCGCCCGGCAGTCCGGCCGCGAGTTCGTCGAGCTCTCCGCGGTGACGGCCGGCGTCAAGGACGTCCGCGAGGTGATGGAGAAGGCCCTGACCCACCGGGACCTCTACGGCGCGACGACGGTCCTGTTCCTCGACGAGATCCACCGCTTCAGCAAGGCCCAGCAGGACGCGTTGCTGCCCGGGGTCGAGAACGGCTGGGTGATCCTCATCGCCGCGACCACCGAGAACCCCTCCTTCTCGGTCATCTCACCGCTGCTGTCCCGTTCGCTGCTCCTCACGCTCAAGCCGCTCACCGACGCCGACCTCGGCATGCTCGTCGACCGGGCCGTCGAGGACGCCCGGGGCCTCCGCGGTGCGGTCGTGCTCGGGGACGAGGCGCGTGCCGCGATCATCCGTCTGGCCTCCGGTGACGCCCGACGTGCCCTGACGGCGCTGGAGGCCGCGGCCGCCTCCGCCGTGGCGGCGCAGGACGACGACGAGCGCGAGGCCGGCACCGTCCCGGTCGTCGACGCCGACACGGTCGCCGCCGCGGTCGACCGCGCGCTGCTCCGGTACGACCGGCAGGGCGACGAGCACTACGACGTCATCAGCGCGTTCATCAAGTCGGTCCGGGGGAGCGACGTCGACGCCGCGCTGCACTACCTGGCGCGGATGATCGAGGCCGGCGAGGACCCGCGGTTCATCGCCCGACGGATCATCATCTCGGCGTCCGAGGACATCGGCATGGCGGACCCGCAGGCGCTGCCGATCGCCGTCGCCGCCGCGCAGGCCGTGCAGCTCATCGGCATGCCGGAGGGCCGGATCCCGCTCGCCGAGGCCGTCGTCTACCTGGCGACCGCGCCGAAGTCGAACGCGGCCTACAACGGCGTCAACCAGGCCGTCGCCGACGTCAAGGCCGGGCGGATGGGCGTCGTGCCGAACCACCTCCGTGACGCGCACTACGCCGGGGCGAAGCGGCTCGGACACGGCAAGGGCTACGTCTACTCGCACGACGCCGAGCACGGCGTCGCGACCCAGCAGTACCTGCCCGACGCCCTGGACGGCACCGAGTACTACACGCCGACCGCCAACGGCTTCGAGCGCGAGATCGGACCGCGCCTCGACCGACTACGCGGGATCATCCGCGGCGACTGACCGGGCCCGCGACGCGCGGTCGGACCGATCCCCACGGCGGGGCAGGATGCTGCTATCGTTGACGGGCCTACGTCCTGGTCCTCGCGTGCGGCTGCGTCGAGGACACAGTGTCGGACACGTCCTGAACGGACCTGACCGGCACGGGGGCAGAGGTTCGGGCTGTAGCCGCCCGATCCCACAGGCTCATCCCTCTGGATCCCGTCACGGGGTCCGTCGGTGCGTGCGCGCTCCGAGACCCGTGACATCTTCAGTTCAGTACAGAGAAAAGGACCCTGTGTCTACCAAGTCACGCACCCGCAGCAAGACCCGCCTGTCTCGCGCGCTCGGCATCCCGCTGACGCCGAAGGCGGCCCGTTACCTCGAGAAGCGCCCCTACGGGCCCGGTGAGCACGGCCGTACGCGCCGTCGTCAGGACAGCGACTACGCCGTCCGTCTCCGTGAGAAGCAGCGTCTGCGCGCCCAGTACGGCATCCGCGAGAAGCAGCTCCGCATCGTCTTCGAAGAGTCCCGCAAGGCCGCCGGTCTGACCGGTGAGAACCTCGTCGAGACCCTCGAGACGCGTCTGGACGCCCTCGTGCTCCGTGCCGGTTTCGCCCGCACCACCTCGCAGGCCCGCCAGCTGATCGTGCACCGTCACATCCTGGTCGACGGCAAGCTCGTCGACCGCCCCTCCTTCCGCGTCAAGGAGGGCCAGCTGATCCACGTCAAGCAGCGCTCCGAGTCGCTCGAGCCCTTCCAGGTCGCCGCTGCCGGTGGCCACCAGGAAGTCCTCCCGAAGGTCCCGGGCTACCTCGAGGTCGAGATCGACAAGCTCCAGGCCCGCCTGGTCCGTCGCCCGAAGCGCGCCGAGGTCCCCGTGACCTGTGAAGTGCAGCTCGTCGTCGAGTACTACGCAGCTCGCTGATCCCAGCACCTGTGTGAACGGCGGGTCGTCCTCTGCGGAGGGCGGCCCGCCGTTCTTCGTGCCCGCGCTACGCTGGTCGGAGGCGCGCTCGGGCGTGCGCGAGAGGGAGGCATCGTGAAGCAGCTGTTCTTCGTCGCCGTCGGCGTGGTCATCGGGTTCGTCGCCGCGCAGCGCGTCAGCCGGACGCCGTCCGCCGCGCACCTCCTCGCCCAGGTCGACGCCGGGGCGAAGGCCTTCCGCGGGGCGGTCGTCGACGGGTACCGCTCCCGCGGAGCCGAGCTGCGCCCGAACGGCCAGACGCCCACCTGACCCACCCCGAGCCTCCCGTCCCCGCCCCACGCCCTACAGGAAGCACCATGCAGACCGCAGAGATCCGCCGCCGTTGGCTCCAGTTCTTCGGTGACCGCGGCCACACCGTCGTCCCGTCCGCATCGCTCGTCTCGGACGACCCGTCGCTGCTGTTCACGGTGGCCGGCATGGTGCCGTTCATCCCGTACCTGACCGGGCTCATCCCGGCGCCGTACCCCCGGGCGACGAGCGTGCAGAAGTGCATCCGCACGAACGACATCGAAGAGGTCGGCAAGACCCCTCGGCACGGCACGTTCTTCCAGATGAACGGCAACTTCTCGTTCGGGGACTACTTCAAGGAGCAGGCGATCCAGTACGCCTGGGAGTTCCTGACGAACCCGGAGTCCGACGGCGGTCTCGGGTTCCAGGCGGACGACCTCTGGGTCACGGTCTACGAAGAGGACGACGAGGCCATCGCCTTCTGGAAGCGCCACTCGACGCTGCCGGACGACCGCATCCAGCGCCTCGGCAAGGACACCAACTACTGGTCGACCGGCCAGCCCGGCCCGGCCGGCCCCTGCTCGGAGATCTTCTTCGACCGCGGTCCCGAGTACGGCGTCGACGGCGGACCCGCCACCGACGACGACCGCTACGTCGAGATCTGGAACCTGGTCTTCATGCAGTACCAGATCGCCGACGTGCGGTCGAAGTACGACTTCGAGATCACCGGCGAGCTGCCGAACAAGAACATCGACACTGGCATGGGGCTCGAGCGCGTCGCCTTCATCAAGCAGGGCGTCGACAACATGTACGAGATCGACCAGGTCCGCCCGGTCCTCGACAAGGCCGCCGAGGTCTCCGGCCGTCGTTACGGTGCCGACCACGAGGACGACGTCCGGATGCGCGTCATCGCCGACCACGTCCGGTCGGCGCTCATGCTCATCACCGACGGTGTGTCGCCGTCGAACGAGGGTCGCGGCTACATCCTCCGCCGTCTGCTCCGCCGCACGGTCCGCGCGATGCGCCTGCTCGGCGTCGAGGGCGCGACCTTCCCCCAGCTCTTCCCCGAGTCCCGCGACGCCATGCAGGACGCGTACCCCGAGGTCGGCGAGCAGTACGACCGCATCGCCCGCATCGCGTACGCCGAGGAAGAGACCTTCCTCCGCACGCTCGCGCAGGGCACGACGATCCTCGACGTCGCCGTCGACCGGGCCAAGCAGGACGGCCGCCCGTCGATCGGTGGCGACACGGCGTTCCTCCTGCACGACACGTTCGGCTTCCCGATCGACCTGACGATGGAGATGGCCGAGGAAGCCGGTGTGCACGTCGACCGTTCGGCGTTCGAGACGCTGATGTCCGAGCAGCGTTCCCGCGCCAAGGCCGACGCCAAGAGCAAGAAGACCGCCTTGGCGGACCTCAGCGTCTACAGCGCGTTCCGTGCGGCGGGGGAGACCGTGTTCCTCGGCTACGACGCGCTGCAGGCCGAGAGCCGCGTCCTCGGCCTCATCGTGGACGGTCGGAGCGTCGACCGCGCCGTCGTCGGGGACATCGCCGAGGTCATCCTCGGCGAGACCTCGCTCTACGCCGAGTCCGGTGGGCAGGACGCCGACCAGGGCGCGATCGTCGGCAACGGCTTCGACCTCGAGGTGCTCGACGTGCAGCGCCCCGTGTCCGGCCTCTGGAGCCACACCGTGCAGGTCCGTTCGGGCGAGGTGGGCGTCGGTGACCCGGCGACGACCCTGGTCGACGCCGAGTACCGCCGTGGTGCGACGCAGGCGCACTCCGCCACCCACCTGGTGAACGCAGCGCTCCGTGACGTCCTCGGCCCGGAGGCACTGCAGGCCGGCTCGTACAACAAGGCCGGCTACATGCGTCTGGACTTCTCCTGGAGCCAGCCGGTGTCGCTCGAGACCCGCTCCGAGATCGAGGAGGTCGTGAACACCGCGATCCGCTCCGACCTCGAGGTCAGCACGCGGATCCTGCCGATCGACGACGCCAAGGCGCTCGGCGCCCAGGCGCTGTTCGGTGAGAAGTACGGTGCCGAGGTCCGCATGGTCGACATCGGCGGCCCGTGGTCCCGCGAGCTCTGCGGTGGCATCCACGTGGCCTCCAGCGCCCAGGTCGGCCTCGTCAACCTCGTCGGCGAGTCCAGCGTCGGGTCGACCAACCGCCGCGTCGAGGCCCTGGTCGGGATCGAGGGCTTCCGCGAGCTCGCCGTCGAGCGGACCATCGTGTCCCAGCTCTCGAGCGCGCTCAAGGCACCGCGCGACGACCTGCCCGGCCGCGTGCAGTCGCTGCTCGACGACCTGAAGACCGCCCAGAAGCGGATCGCCGAGTTCGAGTCGGCGAACCTGCAGCAGCGCGTGCCGGCGATCGCCCGGACCGCACAGCGCGTCGGTGCCGTGACGCTCGTCGCGCAGGTCGTCGACGGACTGTCGTCCGGCGACGACCTCCGTGCCCTCGCCACCGGTGTCCGCGGCCAGCTCGGTCCGGACGCCGCCGTGGTCGTGCTCGGTGCGGTCGTCGGCGGCAAGCCGGTCGTCATCGTCGCGACGAACGACGCGGCACGCGCAGCCGGTGTCCAGGCGGGCCCGCTCGCCAAGGAGGCCGCCGGTGTCCTCGGCGGCGGTGGCGGCGGCAAGCCGGACCTGGCGCAGGGTGGTGGCACCGACGCGTCGGCGCTGCCCGCGGCCCTCCGCGCCGTGTCCGACCGCGTCGCGGCCTGACGGTGACGATCCGTTCCGGGCGCCGGCTCGGCATCGACGTCGGCCGGGCCCGGATCGGGGTCGCCGTGTGCGACCGCGACGGGTTCCTCGCGACCCCGGTGGAGACCGTCCGTCGGGACGACTCGGCCGACCTCCGGCGGATCCTGGCGATCGCGGAGGAGTACGACGTGCTCGAGGTCGTCGTCGGGCTCCCGCTCTCGATGTCCGGCGGTGACACCCCCTCGACGACCGATGCCCGCGAGTTCGCAGCCCGGATCGCAGCGCACCGACCGGTCCGACTCGTCGACGAACGACTGTCGACGGTGACGGCGCAACGGGGGCTGCACCAGGCGGGGAAGAACACCAAGAAGTCCCGCGCCGTGATCGACCAAGCCGCCGCTGTTATCATTCTGCAACATGCGCTCGACCACGAGCGCGCAGCCGGCGCCCCACCCGGGGCCGAACTCCCCTGACAGCTGCCCTCCCGGTCCCGCCCCAGCGGACCGGAGCCGTGCGGAGTTCCCGACCGAGAGACCGAGGACCGTTGGCAGACGATCTGGACTGGAACGCGATCATCGCGACCGGCAACGACGCCGAGCGCCGTGACCGCACGGGGACCCGCCGAGGCGAGGGACCCGAGACACGCACGGACGACCCGCCGCTCTCCCGCCGGGAAGCCCGTGCGGCACGAGCGCGGGCCGGAGCGCCCGACCCCGCGGCGGAGGACGCCGGGAGGCCCGACCCCCGACCCAGCGTTGGTGCGGCTCCGGTGGACGGTGACGTCGACCCCGACGTGCACGCGCTCCTCGGCGGCTCGCTCAACAGCGGCGCCGTCCCGGGCACCGCGGCTCCGGCCGACGGCCGTCCGACAGAGGACCTGGAGGACGAGGGCGCACCCGCGGTGCGCCGACGTGGCACCTGGCAGGGCGTCGACGGCGACGAGCCCGACCGGGCCGGCGGCGACGGTGACGGACCTGACGACGACGGCGGGCGACGTGGCGGAGGCGGGGGAGCCTCCCGGCCACCGCGCGACGAGCGTCCGAGGCGGCGGAAGGGCCCGCTCATCGCGGGGATCATCATCGTCGCGATCGTCGTCGCGGGTGGTGCCGTCGCCTACAACTTCGCGGCCCCCAAGATCCAGGCCATCGCCAGTGCGATCTCCGGCTCGAAGGAGACGACCGACTACACCGGTGACGGGACGTCGAAGGTCACCGTGACGATCAAGGACGGCGACATCGGCGAGGACGTCGCCGCGACGCTGCAGCGCAGCGGCGTGGTCAAGACCTCGAAGGCGTTCTACCAACTCCTGCTCTCGTCACCGAACGTCCAGTTCCAGCCGGGCTCGTACGCGTTGAAGAAGCAGATGAGTTCGAAGGCGGCGCTCTCCGCGCTCCAGGACAAGTCGAACCGCGTCGAGGACCCGTCCATCGTCGTTCCCGAGGGCACGGCGCTCCAGGACATCGAAGCCGGCATGGTCTCGAAGGCCGGTCTCAGCAAGGCGGACGTCGAGGCGGCCGCGAAGGACGTCTCCGCGTACGGGCTGCCGTCGGGGGTCACCACGCTCGAGGGCTGGCTGTTCCCCGCGACCTACCCGATCAACCCGAAGTGGACCGCGAAGCAGTACTTCCAGACCATGGTCGACACCATGAAGAAGCACCTGACGGACGCCGGTGTCGCCGAGGCCGACCAGGAGCGGGTCATCGTGTTCGCGTCGCTCGTGCAGAAGGAAGCCGGCCTGGCCGCCGACTACCCGAAGGTCGCACGGGTCTTCCAGAACCGGCTCGATGACGGCATGCGGCTGCAGTCCGACGCCACGGTCGCGTACGGCACCGGCAACACGCACACGGTGACCACGACCGACGCCGAGCGTGCCGACACGTCGAACCCGTACAACACCTACCAGCACGACGGGTTGCCCCCGGCACCGATCTCGAACCCCGGTGACGTGGCGATCAAGGCGGTCGTGCACCCGGCGGACGGCGGATGGCACTACTTCGTCACGGTGAACCTGGAGACGGGCGAGACCGCCTTCTCGGACACCTACGACCAGCACCTGGTCGCCGTGCAGCAGTTCCAGAGCTGGTTGCGGGCACACCCCGACTACCAGTAGTCGGCACGGCCGGCGGATCATCGCGCGACGGGCGACGATCGGTGCACCTCGCGGTACACCGGCCGTCGCCCGTCCCTGTGGGAGGATGGGGTCATGCTTCGTTGGTTGACCGCTGGTGAGTCCCACGGACCCGAACTGATCGCCATGATGGAAGGCCTCCCGGCCGGCGTCCCGGTGTCGTACGAGTCCATCCGCGCCGACCTCGCGCGCCGCAAGCTCGGTTACGGCCGTGGCTCGCGCATGAAGTTCGAGCAGGACGAGCTCCACCTGTCCGGTGGCGTCCGGCACGGCTTCTCGATGGGCAGCCCGATCGCGATCCGCATCGGCAACACCGAGTGGCCCAAGTGGGTCGAGGTGATGAACCCCGAGCCGATCGAGCAGACCGACGCGTCGCGCGGCCGCGGTGCACCCCTGACCCGTCCGCGCCCCGGGCACGCCGACCTGGTCGGCATGCAGAAGTACGGCTTCGACGAGGCCCGTCCGATCCTCGAGCGCGCGTCGGCCCGTGAGACCGCGGCCCGTGTCGCCCTCGGTGCCGTCGCGAAGTCCTTCCTCGCCGAACTCGGCATGACCTCGGTGGCGCACACCCTGCAGGTCGGGACCGTCCGCGTGCCGGACGACGCCGTGCTGCCCGTGCCCGAGGACGTCGACCGCCTGGACGACGACCAGCTCCGGTGCTCCGACCCGGCGACCTCGGAGCGCATGGTGACCGAGGTCGAGGCCGCGAAGAAGGACGGCGACACGCTCGGCGGCGTCGTCGAGGTCCTGTTCTACGGCGTCCCGCCGGGGCTCGGCTCGCACGTGCAGTGGGACCGTCGCCTCGACGCCCGGCTGGCCGCCGCGATCATGGGCATCCAGGCGATCAAGGGCGTGGAGGTCGGTGACGGCTTCGCGACCGCTGCCCGCCGTGGGTCCGCCGCCCACGACGAGCTCCAGCGCGAGGACGGCGAGATCGTCCGCACCACCGACCGTGCCGGCGGGACGGAGGGTGGCATGTCCACCGGCACCGTCCTCCGCGTCCGAGCGGCGATGAAGCCCATCGCGACCGTGCCGCACGCCCTGCAGACCATCGACGTCGCCACCGGCGAGGACGCGAGCGCCCACCACCAGCGCTCGGACGTCTGCGCAGTACCGGCCGCGGGCGTCGTGGCCGAGGCGATGGTGGCGCTCGTGCTCGCCGACGCCGTGCTCGAGAAGTTCGGCGGGGACAACGTCGCCGAGACCAAGCGCAACCTCGAGGGCTACCTCGCGGCGATCCCGGACACCCTCCGGACCCGCCGCACCGAGTCGACCGCGCAGACCTCCGCCTGGTGACCGGGGCCGACGTCCCGCGCGGGGCCGACCTGCCACCCGACACCCCGGGTCCCATCGTCGTGATCGGGCCGATGGGCGCCGGCAAGTCGAGCGTCGGACGCCGGGTGGCGAAGGCCCTCGGCGTGCCCTTCACGGACACCGACCGGGTCATCGCCCGCGAGCACGGCCCGATCCCGCAGCTGTTCGCGGAGCGGGGCGAGCCGGCGTTCCGGGAACTCGAAGCCGCCGCGGTCCGTCAGGCCATGCAGACCGGTGGTGTCGTGTCGGTCGGCGGGGGAGCGGTGATGCACCCCGACACCCGAGCGGCCATGACCGGTGCGCACGTCGTGCTGCTCACCGTGACGGCCGAAGCGGTGGCCGCCCGGATCGCGGGCAGCGACCGGCCGCTCATCGCCTCCGGGGGCATCACGGCGTGGCAGCGCATCCTCGACGAGCGCGCCCCGACCTACGCCGCGCTCGCACACGTCGTGCTCGACACCTCACGTCGGCCGATGTCCCGGGTCGCCGACGACGTCGTCGCGTGGGTCCGGAGCACCGTCCAGGACACCGCCGGGGACGCCGACACCAGCGCGCCGCCCTCCGCGACACCGCCGACCGCGGCACCGCCCACTGCGGCACCGCCCACTGCGGCACCGCCCGCAACCCCCGACGAAGGAGCACCGTGACCGAGTCGACCCTGCCCGAGGGCACCACCGAGATCCGCGTCGGCGGCCAGGACGGCTACGTCGTCGCGGTCGGCAACGGCCTGCTCGCCTCGGTCCCCGCCCTGCTCGGCCCGCGCGTGGCGAAGGTCCTCATCGTGCACGCCCCGACCCTGGGCGCCCGTGCCGAGGACCTCCGCCAGCTGCTCGTCGGCGCCGGCCTCGAGGCCCTGATCGCCGAGGTGCCCGACGCCGAGGCGGCCAAGCGCATCGAGGTCGCCTCGTTCTGCTGGCAGGTCATGGGCCAGTCCGACTTCACCCGGACCGACGCCGTCATCGGCCTCGGCGGCGGAGCCGTGACCGACCTGGCCGGGTTCGTCGCCGCCACCTGGCTGCGCGGCGTGCCCTACCTGTCGATGCCGACGACGGTGCTCGGCCTCGTCGACGCGAGTGTCGGCGGCAAGACCGGCATCAACACGAACGAGGGCAAGAACCTGGTCGGAGCCTTCGCCGCGCCGCGGGCGGTGGTCGGCGACCTCGACCTGCTGCGGACGCTGCCCCGGAACGAGATCCTGGCCGGCTTCGCCGAGATCGTGAAGGCCGGGTTCATCGCTGTGCCGGAGATCCTCGACGTGATCGAGGCGGACGTCGACCGCGTCACCGACCCCACGACGCCGGAGTTCCGCCGCGTGGTCGAGCTCGCGATCGAGTTGAAGGCCCAGGTCGTCTCCGAGGACTTCACGGAGCAGGGTCGCCGCGAGGTCCTCAACTACGGGCACACGCTGGGACACGCGATCGAGCACGCCGAGCGGTACCAGTGGCGGCACGGTGCGGCCGTCGCCGTCGGCATGGTCTTCGCCGCCGAGCTCGCACGCCTCACCGGGCACCTGGACGACGCGACCGTCGACCGGCACCGGTCGATCCTGGACTCCCTGTCGCTGCCGACGTCGTACCCGCTCGGCCGCTGGCAGAGCCTGCTGGCGACGATGCGCCGCGACAAGAAGGCGCGGGCCGGCATGCTCCGCTTCATCATCCTCGATGCGGTCGGCAAGCCCGTGACGCTCGAGGGCCCGGAGGACCACCTGCTCTTCACCGCCTACCAGGAGGTCGGCGCCTGAGCGCCTGAGCACGCCCCGCGCCCCGCTGGACCTCAGGCCCGCGGAGCAGACTGGCGGAGTGCCGAACCCGCCCCGTCTCAGCGACTTCTCCACCCAGCAGCGTCAGGAGCCCTCGGGCCTCCGGAGTCGGGGTCGTCGCTTCGCGGAGGTCCTGGGCATCGCCCGACGGCACGCCCTGCTGCCCTTCCGACGGCTCGACTTCTCGCACGACCCGGCGACGTCGGAACTGCGGCGCAGCCAGGCGGACCACCTCCGCCGTGCACTCGAGGAGGCCGGCGGCGGCTTCGTGAAGATGGGCCAGCTCCTCTCGACCCGGGACGACCTGCTGCCGGAGGAGTGGACCGAGGAGCTCGCCCACCTGCAGCGGAACGTGCGACCCGCGGCACCCGAGGAGGTCCTCGCACTCCTCGAGGCCGAGCTCGGCGCGCCGGTGTCCCAGGTGTTCGCGTCCTTCGACCCGGAGCCGGTCGCCGCCGCGTCGATCGCGCAGGTGCACCGCGCCCGCCTGCCGGACGGCACCGCCGTCGCGGTGAAGGTCCAGCGTCCGGGCATCGACGCCGCTGTGCGTCGCGACGTCGACATCGCACTGCGGGTCGTCCGGTTCCTCACGCGGACCTCGGCCCAGGCCCGCCAGCTCGGGGTGGTGCAGGTCGCCGAACAGTACGGTGCCGACCTCATCCGTCAGGTCGACTTCTCCGCCGAGCTCCGGAACCTCGAGTCGCTCCGGGCCGCACAGGCCCGCAGCGCCCGGCCGGACGAGGTCCGCTTCCCGGACCCGTACCGCGACCTGTCGAGCCGACGCGTGCTCGTCATGGAGTTCCTCGAGGGCGACACCCTCAGCGCCATCCGCGCCGAGCGCTCGGACCGCGATCTCGACGAGCCGATGCGGGCGATCCTCCGCTCGTTCCTCCGGCAGGTCGTCTTCGACGGCGTCTACCACGCGGACCTGCACCCGGGGAACGTCCTGGTGCAGCCCGACGGACGACCGGCGCTCATCGACTTCGGCTCGGTCGGGAGGCTCGACCCGGGTCTCCGGGACACGGTCCAGGAACTGCTGGCCGCCTACCTGCAGGACGACACCTCGCGCATCGCCGACGCGGTGCTCAGGATGGCGCCGGTGCAGGACACCGACGACGAGTCGGACTTCCGTCGGGACATGGCCCGGTTCGTCGCCGAGGAGCTCGGCCCCGGCGCACGGATCGGGGTCGAGACGGTCGACGACGCCGTCGAGGTGTTCGGCAGGTACCGGTTGCGGGCGCCGGCCGACTTCGTGGCGGCGGCCCGCGCACTCGCGATCTTCGAGGGCACGCTCCGGACCCTGGCGCCGTCCTTCGACCTGCTCGAGGAGTCGCGCGGGCTGGCCGGCGAACAGATCCGCGACCAGCTCCGCCCTGCGGCGATCCGAGGTGTCCTGGTCCGCGAGCTGTTCGGCCTGGTCACCGCGGCGCGCCGACTGCCGCGACGGATCGACAAGATCACCGAGGCGGTGGAGGCCGGCAGGCTGTCGGTGAACATCCGCCTGCTCAGCGACCGTCGGGACCGCCAGACGGTGTCGGGCATGATCCGTCGGGTGCTGCTCGTGCTCCTGGGAGCCGGGGCGGGCCTCCTGGCCGTCGTGTACCTCGCCGCGCCGGTGCGACCGACCGCGGTGATCTCGACTCTGGTCGCCGGGGCCCTGCTCGGCGGCACCTGCGTCATCCTGCTGGGGTGGGCCGCGATCGACGCGTGGCTCGCGCGCCGACGGCAGTAGCCCGTCCGCTACACTCGTCCGGGGCTCCACGAGCCCGGCAACCTTCACAACACCATCGAACGGAAGACCAATGGCGAGTACCACTGACATCAAGAACGGCGCCGTTCTCATCATCGACGGGCAGCTCTGGTCGGTCGTCGAGTTCCAGCACGTGAAGCCGGGCAAGGGCGGCGCCTTCGTGCGCACCAAGCTCAAGAACGTCGTGTCGGGCAAGGTCGTCGACCGCACGTTCAACGCGGGCGCGAAGATCGTGACCGCCGTGGTGGACCGCCGCGACTACCAGTACCTCTACGAGGACGGTGACTCGTACGTGTTCATGGACCAGGACACCTACGACCAGATCAGCGTCCCCTCGACGGTCGTCGGCGACGCGAAGAACTTCCTGCTCGAGTCCGCGCAGGTCACCATCGCGATGAACGAGGGCAACCCGCTCTACGTCGAGCTCCCGACCTCGATCGTCACCACGATCGAGACCGAGCCGGGCCTGCAAGGCGACCGTTCCTCCGGTGGCACCAAGCCGGCGACGATCGTCACGGGCTACCAGATCCAGGTCCCGCTGTTCCTCGAGAGCGGCACCAAGGTCAAGGTCGACACGCGCGACGGCAACTACCTCGGCCGCGTCAACGACTAGGCGCTGACCGGATGAGTGCTCGTTCCAAGGCGCGCAAGCGCGCCCTCGACATGCTCTACGTGGCCGAGGTGCGCGAGCTGCCGATCGCGGACGTCCTGGCGACCGAGACGGTCCGCCACCTCGACCAGCCGGAGCGCACCTCCAGCTGGGACTACGCGCGGCAGATCGTGACCGGCATCGACGAGGCCCGGTACGAGATCGACGACGTCATCACCGACCACGCGCAGGGCTGGGCGATCGCCCGCATGCCCGTCCTCGACCGCTGCATCCTGCGCATGGGCGTCTGGGAGCTCCGGTTCAACCCGGAGGTCCCCGACGCGGTCGCGATCGCCGAGGCCGTCGAGCTCGCGCAGTCACTGTCGACTGAGGACTCGGCCGGCTTCGTGAACGGTGTCCTCGGCGCCGTTGCGGGCGGACGTGGACCGTCCGGTCGGACTGTCGCGGAGGACCAGGAGTCCCACTAGGCTCGAACACGTCAGCATCCTTGAAGCCGTCCTGAGAGACGGGAGCCGTCCAGAGAGACGGGGAAGGAGGTCTGCGTGGGTACCAGAACGGTCCTGCAGCAACCCGACATCACGCGTGCACTGACACGCATCGCACACGAGATCCTCGAGGCCAACCACGGTGGCTCGGACCTCGTGTTGCTCGGCATCCCGACCCGCGGCGCCGTCCTGGCCGAGCGGCTCGGGCGCATCCTCGCCGACATCGAACCCGGGTGGGAGTCCGCCGCCGGGGGGATCGGCAGTGAGCGCGTCGGGGCCCTCGACGTCACGATGTACCGCGACGACCTGCGCCGGGGGATCGGACGTGCCCCGCACCCCACGGTGATCCCGGCCGGCGGCGTCGACGGCAAGGTCGTCGTCCTGGTCGACGACGTGCTCTTCTCCGGTCGCACGGTCCGCGCCGCACTGGACGCGCTGCAGGGCATCGGCCGGCCGCGCGCCGTCCGCCTGGCCGTCCTCGTCGACCGCGGCCACCGCGAGCTGCCGATCCGTGCGGACCACGTCGGCAAGAACCTGCCGACCGCCGGCGACGAGCGGGTCACCCTGCACCTGACCGAGACCGACGGCGTCGACGACGTCGTCATCGAGCAGGGCGGTGCGGCATGAGGCACCTGCTCTCCACCGCCGACCTGTCGCGCGACGACGCCGTCCGGATCCTCGACGTCGCCGAAGAGATGGCCGAGGTCAACACGCGCGAGGTCCGGAAGCTGCCGGCCCTGCGTGGACGGACGATCGTCAACCTCTTCTTCGAGGACTCCACCCGCACCCGCATCTCGTTCGAGGCCGCCGCCAAGCGGTTGTCCGCCGACGTGATCAACTTCGCCGCGAAGGGCTCCAGCGTCTCGAAGGGCGAGTCCCTCAAGGACACCGTGCAGACCCTGGACGCGATGGGCATCGACGGGATCGTCATCCGGCACGGAGCCTCCGGCGCGCCGCGGGTGCTCGCCGAGGCCGACTGGATCGACGTGCCGGTCGTCAACGCGGGGGACGGCACGCACGAGCACCCGACCCAGGCGCTCCTCGACGCGTTCACGATGCGTCGCCGCCTGCACGGTGCGGACAGCCGCGGCCAGGGGCTCGACGGCGTCCGGGTGCTCATCGTCGGCGACGTGCTGCACAGTCGTGTCGCCCGCAGCAACGCCTGGCTGCTCCGCACGCTCGGCGCGCACGTGACCTTCGCCGCACCGCCGACGCTCTTGCCCGCGGTCGACCGTCCGTTCGGGGCGGCCGTGCACCACGACCTGGACGTGGCCCTCGCCGAGGACCCGGACGTCGTGATGACGCTCCGCATCCAGCAGGAGCGGATGAACGACGCCTTCTTCCCGAACCCCCGCGAGTACACGCGGCACTTCGGCCTCACCGCCGCCCGGTTCGCCCGACTGCCCGAGCGCACGCTCGTGATGCACCCGGGGCCGATGAACCGCGGGCTCGAGATCGCCGGGGTCGCCGCCGACGACGCCCGTTCGACGGTCGTGGAGCAGGTCGCGAACGGCGTCTCGGTGCGGATGGCCGTGCTCTACCTCGCCCTCACCGGCGACCAGCAGAAGGAGACCGTCGCATGACCGCACACCTGATCCGTGGCGCCCAGCTGGTTGACGGCACCCGTGCCGACATCCGCCTGGAGGGCCGACTCGTCACCGCGGTCGGCTCCGGTCTCGACGTGGCCGGTGCGACGGTGGTCGACGCCGACGGACTGCTCGCGCTGCCCGGTCTGGTCGACCTGCACACGCACCTCCGCGAGCCCGGACACGAGGAGTCCGAGAGGGTCCTCTCCGGCTCGCGGGCCGCGGCCGCCGGTGGCTTCACGGCCGTGAACGCGATGGCGAACTCCTCGCCGGTGGCCGACACCGCCGGGGTCGTCGAGCAGGTGCAGGCGCTCGGGGACGACGCCGGCTACGTCACGGTCCGCCCGATCGGGGCCGTCTCGCAGGGGTTGCAGGGCACGCACCTGTCCGAGATCGGGGCGATGGCGACTTCGCGCGCGAAGGTCCGGGTGTTCTCGGACGACGGCTCGTGCGTCGCCGACCCGCTGCTCATGCGCCGCGCGCTCGAGTACATCAAGGGCTTCGGCGGGGTGCTCGCCCAGCACGCGCAGGAGCCGCGACTGACCGTCGGCGCGCAGATGAACGAGGGCCGCCTGTCGTCCGAGCTCGGTCTGGCGGGGTGGCCGGCGGTGGCCGAGGAGTCGATCATCGCGCGGGACGTGCTGCTCGCCGAGCACGTCGGCGCACGCCTGCACGTCTGTCACGTCTCGACCGCCGGCAGCGTCGAGGTGATCCGCTGGGCGAAGACCCGCGGCATCGCCGTCACGGCCGAGGTCACCCCGCACCACCTCCTGCTCACCGAGGACCTGATCGCCGGACACGACGGCGCTCCGGGCTACGACGCCCGGTACAAGGTGAACCCGCCGCTCCGTCGCCGCGAGGACGTCGAGGCACTCCGCGCCGCCCTCGCCGACGGCACGATCGACATCGTCGCGACCGACCACGCGCCCCACCCGGCCGAGGCGAAGCACTGCGAGTGGCCCGCCGCCGCGAACGGCATGGTCGGGCTCGAGTCCGCGCTGCGCGTCGTGCACGCCGCCGTGGTCGACGACGGCCGGCTGGACTGGGCCGACGTCGCCCGGGTGCTCTCGAGCGCACCGGCCCGGATCGGTCAGGTCGAGGGCCACGGCCACGCGATCGCCGAGGGCGCACCGGCCGAGATCACGCTCTACGACCCCGCCGCAGGCCGCGAGTTCTCGGCGGCCGACCTGCACGGCCAGTCGCAGAACTCGCCGTACCTCGGCATGCCGCTGCCGGGCCGGGTCGTCGCGACGTTCCACCACGGCATGCCGACCGTGCTCGACGGGCGACTCGTCGACAGCGAGACCGTGGCCGCACGTGCGCTCGGCGCACGGGCGACCGCGACCCGGGCGGCGACGGCATGAGCGGTGACGCGGCACGCTGGCTGCTCGGCGGGGTCATCCTGGTCGCGGTGGCGGCACTGTTCGTGGCGATGGCCCGCACCTGGCGGACGCGCAGCCGACGACAGGCGGAGTCCGTGCCTCCCGTCCCGGTGCCCACCGACCGCGGACCGGCGGCCGGGTCGTGGGACGGCTTCACCGTCGCGACCACCCGTGCGGACCAGCCGCTCGAACGGATCACCGCCGGTGGCCTCGGATTCCGCGGCCGTGGCGGTGTGACCGTCCACGCGTCCGGCGTCGTGCTGCACCACGCCGGCGTGGACGACCGGTGGATCGCCCGGAGCGCCGTCCGCGGCGCCGACCGGGCCACGTGGGCGATCGACCGAGTGGTCGAGCCCGGAGGACTGGTCCGACTGCGATGGACGGCGACCGGCGCCGCGGCAGCGACGGACCTCGACACCTACTTCCGGTTCCCGGAGGGCGACGCGGAAGCGCTCACCGCCCTGCAGGGACTGGCGACGACGAACGACTCCCCGCACACCGCGGGCGAAGGGACGAACTCATGACACGCGAACGGGCCGTACTGGTCCTCGAAGACGGCACCCGGTACGACGGCTGGGCCTACGGGGCCCGTGGGCGCTCGCTCGGCGAGGTGGTCTTCGCGACCGGCATGACCGGGTACCAGGAGACGCTGACCGACCCGTCCTACGCCGGACAGATCGTGGTGCAGACCGCGCCGCACATCGGCAACACCGGTGTCAACGACGAGGACCCCGAGTCCCGTCGCATCTGGGTCGCCGGGTACGTCGTGCGCGACCCCAGCCGTGTGGTCTCGAACCACCGCGCGGACGCCTCGCTCGACGACCACCTGGTGCGCGACGGCATCGTCGGGATCTCCGGGATCGACACCCGCTCCCTGACCCGCCGCATCCGTGACGCGGGCGCCATGAAGGGCGGAGTGTTCAGCGGGGCCGACGCCGCGCTCGACGCCGACGAGCAGCTCCGCGTCGTCACCGAGCAGGCCGGCATGGCGGGCAAGTACCTGTCCGCCGAGGTCTCCACCGCCGAGGAGTACGTCGTCGAACCGGTGGGGGAGCGCATCGGCACCCTGGCCGTCCTCGACCTCGGCGTGAAGTCGTCGACGACCCGCTACCTGTCCGAGCGCGGCTTCGAGGTGCACGTCCTGCCGCAGGACGTCACGGTCGAGCGACTCCGCGAACTCGACCCCGACGCGCTGTTCTACTCGAACGGCCCCGGTGACCCGTCGGCGTCCGACGCGCAGGTGTCCCTGCTGCAGGAGAGCCTCCGCGACGGTCGGCCGTTCTTCGGCATCTGCTTCGGCAACCAGCTGCTCGGCCGCGCGCTGGGCTTCGGCACCTACAAGCTGCCGTTCGGCCACCGTGGCATCAACCAGCCGGTGCTCGACACCACGACGGGCAAGGTGGAGATCACGAGCCAGAACCACGGGTTCGCCGTCGACGCGCCCGTCGGGCAGGTCCTCGAGTCCCCGGTCGGCTTCGGTCGCGTCGAGGTCTCGCACTACTCGCTCAACGACAACGTGGTGGAGGGCCTCCGGGCGCTCGACATCCCCGCCTTCAGCGTGCAGTACCACCCCGAGGCCGCCGCCGGACCGCACGACAGCATGTACCTCTTCGACCGCTTCCGGGACATGGTCCTGGCCCGCCGACAGGGGACGCCGCTCGACGCGGCCACCGCCGACGCGACCACCCCCGCCGCCGACATCACGAAGGAGGGCAACTGATGCCCAAGCGCTCCGACATCACCTCCGTCCTGGTCATCGGCTCCGGCCCGATCGTCATCGGCCAGGCCGCCGAGTTCGACTACTCCGGCACCCAGGCCTGCCGCGTCCTCCGCGCCGAGGGCGTCCGCGTGATCCTGGTCAACCCGAACCCGGCGACGATCATGACCGATCCGGACTTCGCCGACGCGACCTACATCGAGCCGATCACGAACGCGTCGCTCGAGGAGATCATCCGGATCGAACAGCCCGACGCCGTCCTGCCGACCCTCGGCGGGCAGACCGCGCTCAACGCGGCGATCTCCCTCGACGAGGCCGGCATCCTCGAGAAGTACGGCGTCGAGCTCATCGGCGCGAAGGTGGACGCCATCCAGCGCGGCGAGGACCGCCAGCTCTTCAAGGAGCTCGTCCTCGAGTCGGGCGCCGACGTGGCCCGCAGCCACATCGCCCACACGCTGGAGGAAGCGAAGGAGTTCGCGAAGGACCTCGGCTACCCGCTGGTCGTCCGCCCGTCCTTCACCATGGGAGGCCTCGGCTCCGGTTTCGCGTACACCGAAGCGGAGCTCGTCCGGTTCGTCGGCGACGGGCTGCAGTCCAGCCCGACGACCGAGGTCCTGCTCGAGGAGTCGATCCTCGGCTGGAAGGAGTACGAGCTCGAACTGATGCGGGACAACGCCGACAACACGGTCGTCGTCTGCTCGATCGAGAACGTGGACCCGGTCGGCGTGCACACCGGTGACTCGATCACCGTCGCCCCGGCACTGACGCTGACCGACCGCGAGTACCAGAACATGCGGAACATCGGCATCGACATCATCCGTCGCGTCGGTGTCGACACCGGCGGCTGCAACATCCAGTTCGCGGTCGACCCGTCGAACGGCCGGCTCATCGTCATCGAGATGAACCCCCGGGTCTCGCGCTCGTCAGCGCTCGCGTCCAAGGCGACGGGCTTCCCGATCGCGAAGATCGCCGCGAAGCTCGCCATCGGCTACCGCCTCGACGAGATCCAGAACGACATCACCCGGGTCACCCCGGCGAGCTTCGAGCCGACGCTCGACTACGTCGTCGTGAAGACCCCGCGCTTCGCGTTCGAGAAGTTCCCGGCCGCCGACGCCACCCTCACCACCACGATGAAGAGCGTCGGCGAGGCGATGGCCATCGGCCGGAACTACGCCACCGCGCTGCAGAAGTCGCTCCGCTCGCTCGAGAAGCGCGGGTCGAGCTTCCACTGGGACACCCCGGCCGACCAGCTCGACAAGGCCGCGCTGCTCGAGAAGTCCGCGATCCCGACCGACGGCCGCATCGTCACGGTGCAGCAGGCCCTCGTCGCGGGCGCGACCGCGGCCGAGGTCTTCGAGGCCACGAAGATCGACCCGTGGTTCATCGACCAGATCGTCCTCATCAACGAGGTGGCGGAAGAGGTGCGCGCCGCCGAGACCCTCGACGCCGACACCGTCCGCTGGGCGAAGGAGCACGGCTTCAGCGACGCCCAGATCGCCGCGCTCCGCGGCGTCTCCGAGCAGGAGGCCCGTGACCAGCGCCACGCACTCGGCATCCGGCCGGTGTTCAAGACGGTCGACACCTGCGCCGGCGAGTTCCCGGCCCTGACGCCGTACCACTACTCGTCCTACGACACCGAGACCGAGGTCGCCCCGAGCGACCGCAAGAAGGTCGTCATCCTCGGCTCCGGCCCGAACCGCATCGGCCAGGGCGTCGAGTTCGACTACTCCTGCGTGCACGCGTCCTTCGCGCTGAGCGACGCCGGGTTCGAGACGATCATGGTCAACTGCAACCCGGAGACGGTCTCGACCGACTACGACACCTCGGACCGGCTCTACTTCGAGCCGCTGACGGTGGAGGACGTCCTCGAGGTCATCGCGGCCGAGCAGGCCTCGGGCGAGGTCGTCGGCGTGGTCGTGCAGCTCGGCGGCCAGACCGCGCTGGGCCTGGCGAAGCCGCTCGAGGCCGCCGGCATCCCGATCCTCGGCACCAGCCCCGACGCGATCGACCTGGCGGAGGAGCGCGGCGCGTTCTCCCGCATCCTCGACGACGCCGGCCTGCTCGCGCCGAAGAACGGCACGGCCCACGACCTGGCCAGCGCAACCGCGGTCGCCGAGGGCATCGGCTACCCGGTGCTCGTCCGCCCGTCCTTCGTGCTCGGTGGCCGCGGCATGGAGATCGTCTACGACTCCGCCACCCTCGCCGACTACTTCGACCGGATGGCCGACCAGGCGATCATCGGCCCGGACCTGCCGCTGCTCGTGGACCGGTTCCTGGACGACGCGGTCGAGATCGACATCGACGCGCTCTACGACGGCGACCGGCTCTACGTCGGCGGCGTCATGGAGCACATCGAAGAGGCGGGCATCCACTCCGGCGACTCGTCCTGCACCCTGCCTCCGGTCGGCCTCGGCCGCGCCGAGATCCAGGCCGTCGTCGACGCGACCGAGCAGATCGCCCGGGGTGTCGGCGTCCGCGGTCTCCTCAACGTGCAGTTCGCCATCGCCGCGGGCGTGCTCTACGTCCTCGAGGCGAACCCCCGCGCCAGCCGCACCGTCCCGTTCGTCTCGAAGGCGCTCGGCATCGCCCTGGCCAAGGCCGCGGCACGCATCATGACCGGCACGAGCATCGACGACCTGGTCACCGAGGGGATGCTGCCGACCCGCGACGGCGCCTTCGTCCCGATGGAGTCGCCGATCGCCGTCAAGGAGGCCGTACTGCCCTTCCGACGCTTCCGCACCCGCGAGGGCCAGGTCGTCGACTCGGTGCTCAGCCCGGAGATGCGCTCCACCGGTGAGGTCATGGGCATCGACCGTGACTTCCCGCGGGCGTTCCTCAAGAGCCAGGAGGCCGCGTACGGCGGGCTGCCCACCAGCGGCACGGTGTTCGTGAGCGTCGCCGACACCGACAAGCGCGCCATCGTCCTGCCGGTGCACCGCCTGCAGCAGCTCGGCTTCACCATCATCGCGACCGAGGGCACCGCCGAGGTGCTCCGCCGCAACGGCATCCTGGTCGGCGTCGTCGGCAAGTTCAGCCAGGGGCAGGAGAGCGTCGTCGACCTGCTCGCCCGCAACGAGGTCGACATCGTCATCAACACGCCGAGCGGTGCCGCCGGTCGGGCGGACGGGTACGAGATCCGCGCGGCCACCGTGGCGGCGGACAAGCCGCTGTTCACGACGATCTCGCAGCTCGGCGCCGCGGTCGCGGCGATCGAGACGATCGGGACGCCGCACAGCGTCCGGAGCCTGCAGGACTACGCGCTCGAGCGGGCGGGCTGGTGACCCCAGGTCGGCACGGAGGCCCGACCCCGTTCGGCGTCCGGCTCGCGGCCGCCATCGGGTCGCGGTCCGCACTCTGCGTCGGGATCGACCCCCACGCCGCCACGCTGGCGGCGTGGGGGCTCGGCCGTGACGAGGCCGGGCTCACCGCCTTCGGCGCGACCCTGGTCGACGCCGCCGCCGGTCGCGCGGCGGTCGTGAAGCCGCAGATCGCGTTCTTCGAGGCAGCAGGCGTGCCCGGGTACCGTGCGCTCGAGGCGACGATCCGTCGCGCGCGTGATGCGGGCCTCCTGGTCGTCGCGGACGTCAAGCGTGGCGACATCGGGTCGACCGGGGACGACTACGCGCTCGCGTGGCTCGACCGTGACGGTCCGTTCGCGGCGGACGCGATGACCGTGTCGCCGTACCTCGGCTACGGCTCGTTGTCGGGGACGATCAGCGTCGCCCGCGAGCACGGTGCCGGCGTGTTCGTGCTCGCCGCGACGAGCAACCCGGAGGCCCGGGTCGTGCAGACCGCCGTGCTGGCCGAGGGACCGCGTGCCGGGCGGACCGTGGCTGCCGGTATCGTCGTGGACGTGGCAGACGACAACCGGACGACGGCCGACCAGGCCCTGGGGGACGTCGGGCTGGTGCTCGGCGCGACCCTCGACCTCGACGACTTCGGCATCACGGCCGACGAGATCGGCACCGCTCCGGTCCTCGCACCGGGCTTCGGTGCCCAGGGGGCCCGCATCGAGGACCTCCGCGCGCTGTACGGCAGCCGTGCCGAGCAGGTGCTCGTGAACGAGTCCCGTGGTCTCCTCGGCGACGGGCCGGACGGTGTCGCCGCACTCGTGGCGGACCGCGCCGACCGGATCGCCCGGGCGCTGGGGACGGCAGCGTGAGCGAGGAGCAGGCGACGGAGGGTCCCGTGGGCCCGACCGCCGACCGCTCGGCACTGCCGGCGCACCGCAACCCGCCCGAGGTCGACCGGGTCGCCGCCGCGAAGGCCGCCGTCGCCGCCCGACGCGCCCGTGCCGCGGTGAAGGCCGCGGTGGCCGCCGGTGACCGGTCGCCGCTCGAGGTCGCCCGCTCCGCGTGGTCCGAGGACGAGTCGGTCGTCGCGACCACCGCGGCCGAACGCTCGCTCCGTGTCCGCGACCTGCTGACGAGCCTGCCGGGCGTCGGACCCGCCCGGGCCGAAGCCGTCATGGGTGCACTGCGGATCGCCCCGTCGAAGCGTCTCGGGGGACTCGGCAGCCGACAGCGGACCGAGCTCGCCGACTGGCTCGCCCAGCGCGGACGCAAGCGCGCGGCGTCGAAGCTCGTCGTGCTCGCCGGACCCACCGCGGTCGGCAAGGGCACGGTCAGCGCGTACATCCGCGAGCAGTACCCCGAGGTGAACCTCAGCGTCTCCGCCACGACCCGCAAGCCCCGCCCGGGCGAGGTCGACGGCGTGCACTACTACTTCGTGGACGACGCCGAGTTCGACCGGATGATCCGCGACCGCGAACTGCTCGAGTACGCGACCGTGCACAACTCCTACCGGTACGGCACCCCGCGCCCGCCGATCGACCGCGCGCTGGACGCCGGCGAGAAGGTCATGCTCGAGATCGACCTGCAGGGCGCCCGCCAGGTGCGGGACGCCATGCCCGAGGCCGTCCTGGTGTTCCTGCTGCCCCCGACGTGGGACGAACTCGTCCGTCGGCTCATCGGCCGCGGCACCGAGTCGCCGGAGGAACAGACCCGCCGACTCGAGACCGCCAAGGTGGAGCTCGCGGCCCAGGACGAGTTCGACGTGCGGATCGTGAACTCCGATGTCAGCACGGCGGCACGCGAGGTCGTAGACTTGTTCTCTGCGCCCTGACCGGTGCACCGACGACGAGGAGCAACCCCATGGCCAACCCCCAGGGCATCATCGACCCGCCCATCGACGACCTGCTCAGCAAGGTCGAGTCGAAGTACGCGCTCGTGATCTTCGCCTCGAAGCGCGCTCGACAGATCAACGACTACTACGCCGACCTGCACGAAGGCTCGCTCTTCGACAACGTCGGCCCGCTCGTCGACTCGACGATCGACGACAAGCCGCTCTCGGTCGCGCTCCACGAGATCAACGAGGACAAGCTGACCGTCACCAAGCAGCAGCAGCCCTCCGCCTGATCCCGGTGAGTGCGCTCCGTCTGTTCACGTCGGAATCGGTGACCGAAGGCCACCCCGACAAGATCTGCGACCAGATCTCGGACGCGATCCTGGACGCCCTGCTCACGGTGGACCCGCACGCGCGGGTCGCCGTCGAGACGATGGTGACGACCGGGCTCGTGCACGTCGCAGGAGAGGTCACGACCTCCGGGTACGTCGAGATCCCGCAGCTGGTCCGCGACGTCATCACCGGCATCGGGTACAACTCGTCCGACGTGAGCTTCGACGGCCGCACCTGCGGCGTCGAGATCTCGATCGGTGCCCAGTCTCCGGACATCGCCCAGGGTGTCGACGAGTCGCTCGACACCCGCTCGGGTGCAGGCACGGACCCGCTCGACCGCCAGGGTGCCGGCGACCAGGGCATCATGTTCGGCTTCGCGACGAACGAGACGCCCGAGTACATGCCGGTCGCCATCTGGCTCGCGCACCGTCTGGCCGAGAAGCTCGCCGCGGTCCGCAAGTCCGGCGAGCTGACGTACCTGCGTCCGGACGGCAAGACCCAGGTCACCGTCGGGTACGACGGCGTCACGCCGAAGACCGTCGAGACCGTGGTCCTGTCGACCCAGCACGCGCCGAGCGTCTCGCTCGAGCAGCTGACGGCCGACATCACCGAGCACGTCATCCGTCCGGTCCTCGGCCTGGTCGACCTCGACTCGTCGCACGTCGACGTCATCGTGAACCCGACCGGACGCTTCGAGATCGGCGGCCCCCAGGGCGACGCCGGACTGACCGGACGCAAGGTCATCGTCGACACCTACGGCGGGGCCTCCCGTCACGGTGGCGGCGCGTTCAGCGGCAAGGACCCGTCGAAGGTCGACCGCTCGGCGGCGTACGCGCTCCGCTGGGTCGCGAAGAACGCCGTCGCGGCCGGTCTCGCCGACCGCCTCGAGGTCCAGGTCGCGTACGCGATCGGCCGTGCGAAGCCGGTCGGTCTGTACGTCGAGTCGTTCGGCACCGGACACGTGGACGACGCGACGATCGAGGCCGCGATCACGCAGGTCTTCGACCTGCGTCCGGCCGCGATCATCCGCGACCTCGACCTGCTGCAGCCGAAGTACGCGCAGACGGCGACGTACGGGCACTTCGGTCGCGAACTGCCGGGCTTCACCTGGGAGCAGCTCGACCGCGTCGAGGAGCTCCGCACCGCGGCAGGACTCGTCCCCGCCACCGTCTGAGGCCCTCGTGGCCACCGTCGCGCGTGTCGTCCTCGACTCGCCGCTCCCGCAGCTCGACCGTCTGTTCGACTACCGGGTGCCGGCCGAGATCGAGGACGACTGCGTGCCGGGAGTCCGCGTCCGGGTGCCGCTGCGCTCCGGCGCCCGGATGACCGACGCCTACGTGGTGGAGATCGTGGCCGACGACGCGCTGTCCCCCGAGAACGACTTCCCGGGGGAGCTGAGCGCCGTCGAGGAGCTCGTCAGCCCGGTGCCGGTGCTCGCACCGGAGGTCTGGCAGCTCGCGCGTGCCGTGGCCGACCGCGCCGCGGGTGTCGCCAGTGACGTGCTGCGCCTCGCCGTGCCGACCCGCCAGGTCCGGCCGGAGAAGGCCTGGCTCGCGCGCGACCGTGGCCACGTGCCGCCCCGGGTGACGGCGGTCCCGGTCGAGGGGTACGGCGACGCGGTCCTCGAGGGCGTCATCGACGCCGGCGGACGCGCCGCCGTCAGCGCGATCCCGCACCCGGTCCTCCTCGCCGCCCCCACCACGACGGCCGCGGACGACGCAGACAGCACCGGCGACGCCGACAGCACCGACACCGGCGACGCGGACAGCACCGGCGACCCCGACACCGCCGACAGCACTTCGCCCGCTCCCACCTGGGTCCCCGGCTGGGCCGCCACCCTGGCGCAGGCCGCCGCACACACCCTGGCGGGGGAGCGGTCCGCCGTCATCGCCGTGCCCGACTTCCGTGACGTCGCCGACCTCGAGCGCGCCCTGCTCGTCCTCGTGCCCGCCGAGCGGGTGGTGCGGTTCGACGCCAAGCAGACGAACGGACAGCGGGCTCGCGCACTCCTCACCGCACGCACGCACCCCGTCGTGGCGATCGGCAGCCGCGCCGCCGTCTACGCGCCGGCGTCGGAGCTCGGCCTCATCGCACTCTGGGACGACGGTGACCCGTCGTTCGCCGAGCAGCGCGCCCCGTACGTGCACACCCGTGACGTCGCCCTGGTGCGCACGGCCCAGTCCGGGGCCGCGCTGCTGATGGTGTCGCACGCCCGGAGCACCGACGTGCAGCGGCTCGTCGAGCTCGGGTGGTTGCGGGAGGTCAGCCCGTACCGTGCCCGGGTGCCGAAGGTGATCCCGACGGCACACCAGACGAACGCCGACGGCTACGCCGCACAGGCCCGGATCCCGAGCAGCGCCTGGCGTGCGGCGCGCGAGGCCAGCCACGACGGTCCCGTGCTCGTGCAGGTGTCGAACCCCGGCTTCGGGACGGGCCTGGTCTGCACCGAGTGCGGGGAACGCGCGCACTGTCGGGTGTGCGGTGGTCCGCTCGGCAGCCCGCACGCCGGGTCGACCCCGCAGTGCCGGTTCTGCGGCGCGCTGGCGGCCGGGTACCGCTGCCCCACGTGCGGGAACGGCAGGTTGAAGCCCGTCGGGCAGGGCGCCCAGCGCACCGCGGACGAACTCGGTCGTGCCTTCCCGAACACCCGGATCGTGGTGGCCGACGGGTCACGCCCGATCGACGAGGTCCCGGCCCGTCCCGCGGTCGTCGTCGCCACCCGCGGCGCCGAACCCGACGTCGCCGGTGGGTACGCCTGCGTGCTGCTGCTCGACGGCGAACGCATGCTGGCGCGCGAGGGGCTGCGCGTGCAGGAGGACGTCCTCCGGATCTGGGCGAACGCCGCGGCGAAGGGCGCCCCCGGGGCGCCGGTGTACCTCGTCGGCATCGGCGGGAAACTCGCGAACGCGATGGCCCTCTGGCGGCTCGACGTCCCCGCGCACGAGGAACTCACCGACCGTCGTGAACTGTTCTTCCCGCCGGCGGTGCGGGTCGCCACCCTGACCGGGACGGACGAGGCGGTGACCGGCGCGATCGAGGCGCTCGGAGACGCACCGGTGGGTCCGGTCCTCGGACCGGTGCCGGTCGACGACCCGACGCCGGGGACGGTCCGGGCGATCGTGCGCTTCCCCTACGGGCACGGCACCGAGGTCGCGGCGACCCTCAAGGCCGAGGTGATCCGCCGGTCGTCGACGCGGCGGGTCGTGAAGGGCGGGACGAAGCGCCGCGCTGCGCCGGCCCTCCGGGTCCGGATGGACGACGCCGAACCGTTCTCGGAGGTCTGAGGCCCGAGACCCGGGGCCCGAGGCCCGGGGTGCGAGGGCGCTGGTCGCGGAACCCGCCCCGGACATGACGGGAGGCCCGTGGCGATCCCGCCACGGGCCTCCCGTTCCGTCACCGCAGCTCTCAACGAGCGGTGCGCTCCGCACCGACCGGTGCACGACGGCCACGCGACAGCACGACGCCGAGGGCGACCATGCCGATGGCGAGGACCAGGTGCAGCCAGTTGTCGGCCGAGTTCAGCGGCACGAAGTTCGCGGCGCTGTCGCTGTTCGCGGTGAACAGGCCGTAGATCCAGAGCACGAAGTAGACGACGCCACCGATGACCAGGTAGAGCCGGGCACCGCTGGCACGACGGGCGGCCAGGACGCCGACGACGCCGAAGAGCAGGTGCACGATGTTGTGCAGGACGGACACCTGGAAGATGCCGAGCAGCATGCCCATCGAGTCGTTGCCGGCGCCACCGAGGTCACCGGTGGTGAGGCCCGGGATGAAGCCGGCGAGCCCGACGAGCAGGAAGACGATGCCGACGACGAGGGCGCCCTTCTGCACGGGCGTCTCGGCGAAGCTGGTGGGTGCGGGGGTGGAGAGTCGGTCTGACATGTTCGTTCCTTTCAGGGAATTGCCTGTGAAGGTACCCGTGCGGCGACCGGGGTGTCCGGAGGTGCGGCGGATCCTCGCACCGGGGACAACCCAGGACGGGGCCACCCGTCAGGCCGCCCGCTCGCCGCTGCGGGTCGTGGGAGACTGGTCCGATGCGTCTCGTCGTCGCCGGCAGCCCCGCTGCCGCGGTCCCCACCCTCCGTGCTCTGGCGGCCTCCGACCACGAGATCGTGGCGGTGCTGACCCGCCCGCCGACACCGCAGGGTCGGAAGCGCGTGCTCACGCCGACGCCGGTCGCGCAGGTCGCGGCGGAGCTCGGGCTGCCCGCCATCGAGGCCTCCCGCGTGGACGACGCCGTGACGGCCCGCATCGCAGCGCTCGACGTCGACCTCGGCGTGATCGTCGCGTACGGCGCACTGCTCCGCCGACCCGCGCTCGACGCCCCACGGCTCGGCTGGGTCAACCTGCACTTCTCGGACCTGCCGGCGTACCGCGGGGCCGCCCCCGTGCAGCGCGCCGTGATGGCCGGCGACACGACGACGGCGGCGACGGTGTTCCAGCTGGTCGAGGCGCTGGACGCCGGCCCGGTCTTCGCGGCCGAGCCGTTCACGATCGACCCGGAGGCCACCTCCGGCGAGGTCCTCAGCGCGATGGCGGTGACCGGCGCCGACGTGGTCGTGCGGGTCGTCGACGCCCTCGCCGCGGGCACGGCCGTCGCCACCGAGCAGGTCGGTGAGCCCACCTCGGCCCCGAAACTGACGCTCGAGGACGGCCGCACCGACTTCGCCGCCCCGGCGTCCGTGGTGCACGCCCGACTCCGTGGCGTCACCCCGGAACCGGGCGCGTTCGCGCACCTCGGTGAGACCCGGGTGAAGCTGCTGCGGGCGCACCGGCTCGCCGCACACGACGGACGGCCGGGAGGCACGGGGGACTCCGCCCCGGACCTCGCCCCCGGTGCGCTCCGGCTCGTGGACGGCGCCCTGCTGGTCGGGACGGCGGACGAACCGCTCGTGCTGACCGAGGTGCAGCCGGCCGGCAAGAAGGCGATGGACGCCGCGGCGTGGGCCCGAGGGCTCGGACCGCTCGACGGGAAGGTGCTCGCATGAGCGCGGATCAGGGACGTGCACGTGACGCGCAGCGGGGCCGGGGCAGCGGCAGCGGTGTCGGGCGGACCGGCGGACGACCCGGAGGGCGTCCACGTGAACCCCGTCAGGTGAGCGCCCGGCGTGTGGCGTTCGACGTCCTGCGCGCCGTCCAGGTCGACGACGCCTACGCGAACCTGCTCCTGCCGACCCGCATCCGACGTGCCGGCCTGAGCGCCCGGGACGCCGGCTTCGCCACCGAGCTCACCTACGGCACGATCCGGATGATCGGTCGCTACGACGTCGTCGTGGCCGTGGCGTCCGGACGCCGGGCGGATCTCATCGAGGCCGACGTGCTCGACGTCATGCGCCTCGGCGTGCACCAGCTCCTCGGCATGCGGACGCCCACGCACGCGGCGGTCTCCGCGACGGTGGAGCTCGCCCGGGAGGTCGGCGTCGCGCGCGCCACCGGCTTCGTCAACGCCGTGATGCGGAAGGTCGCGGGCAAGACCCCGGAGGAGTGGGACACGCTCGTGACGGCGGGCCTCGGCGGCGACGCCCTGCTCGCGACGCGGTGGTCGCACCCGGTCTGGGTCGTCTCCGCGCTCCGGGACGCCCTGGCCGCCGAACGGTCCCGTGACGAACTCGTCGCGCTCCTCGCCGCCGACAACGAGGCACCGCGGGTCCAGCTCGCGGCGCTGCCCGGCGTCGCCACGGCCGAGGACGTCGAGCAGGCGACCGCGCGCACGACGGTGGACGACGACGCGGCGGAGGACGAGCCTCCCGTCCGTGCCGCCGCCGAAGTCGACCACGACGAGGCCGACCGTGACGACGCAGCGCGCGGGAGCGCGCGCGCCGAGACCGCGCCGCCCGCACCCGACCTGCCGGCCGCACCCGACCTGCCGGTCTCGCCCGTCGGGATCCGCGGTGTCACCGGCGACCCGGCCCGCGTCCCCGGTGTCTCAGCCGGCCGGCTGCGCGTCCAGGACGAGGGCTCGCAGCTCGCCGCCCTCGCCCTGTCCCGCTCGTCCGCCGTCCGCGCCGGCGAACGCTGGCTGGACCTCTGCGCCGGACCCGGCGGCAAGGCCGCGCTCCTCGCCGCCGAGGCCGCACAGGGCGGTGCCACGCTCACCGCCAACGAACTCGTCCCGGCACGGGTCGGGCTCGTCCGGGAGGCCCTCCGCGACTTCCGGGACACCGTCACCGTGGTCGAGGGCGACGGCCGTCGCTACGGCCACGACGGTTCCGGCGTCATGTACGACCGCATCCTGCTCGACGCCCCGTGCACCGGGCTCGGCGCACTGCGCCGCCGCCCGGAGGCCCGCTGGCGGAAGCAGCCGGAGGACGTCGCCGAACTCGCGCTCCTGCAGGAGGAACTGCTCGAGGCCGCGGTCCGCGTGCTCGCACCGGGCGGCACCCTGGCGTACGTGACCTGTTCACCGCACCTGGCCGAGACGCGCGGGCAGGTCGACGCCCTGATGCGCCGGCACGGGGACCTGCTCGAACAGCTCGACACCGCCTCGGTGGTCCGCTCGGTCGCCGCACGTGACCCGCAGGTCGCCGACGGCCGGACCGTGCAGCTCTGGCCGCACCGGATCGGCACCGACGCGATGTTCATCGCGCTGTTCCGCCGCACCGCCTGACGGCCCGCCGGGTCGGTGGCTGCCCGGGCCCCGGCCGGTAGGCTCGACGGGTGACGATCCGCATCTCGCCGAGCATCCTGTCCGCCGACTTCGCGAACCTCGAGCGCGAACTCCAGCGCATCGAGACCGCCGACATGGTGCACGTCGACGTGATGGACAACCACTTCGTCCCGAACCTCACGCTCGGCCTGCCGATCGTGCAGCGCCTGCAGCAGGTGTCGCCGGTGCCGCTCGACGTCCACCTGATGATCACCGACGCCGACACCGAGGCGCCGAAGTACGCCGAGACGGGGGCGTCGAGCGTCACCTTCCACTTCGAGGCCGCGACCGACCCGGTGGCGACCGCCGCTGCGATCCGGTCGAACGGAGCCCGCGCCGCGGTCGCCCTGAAGCCCGGCACCCCGGTCACGCAGGTGCTGCACCACCTCGACGCCTACGACATGATCCTGCTCATGACCGTGGAGCCCGGCTTCGGTGGGCAGGCGTTCATGCGCTCGGTGATGCCGAAGCTCGCCGACGCCCGAGCCGCGGTCGACGCGTCCGGGCTCGACGTCTGGCTCGAGGTGGACGGCGGCATCGCGGTCGACACCGTGCCGGAGGCCGTCCGGAGCGGCGCCGACACCCTGGTCGCCGGGTCCGCGGTGTACGGCGGTGAGCCGGCGGCACGCATCACCGATCTCCGGGCCGCGGCGCAGCAGGCCCTCGCGGACCGGTAGCCTGAGAGCGTGAAGACGTTCGACGACCTGTTCGCGGAGCTGACCGAGAAGGCGCGCACGCGCCCGGACGGCTCCGGCACCGTCGCCGAACTGTATGCCGGCGTGCACCAGATCGGCAAGAAGATCGTGGAGGAAGCCGCCGAGGTCTGGATGGCGGCCGAGTACGAGGGTGACGAGCGCACCTCGGAAGAGATCTCGCAGCTCGTGTACCACCTGCAGGTCCTCATGATCGCGAAGGGCCTCACCCCGGCGGACGTCTGGCGACATCTGTAGGGAGCGCGTCACCCCGCGCACCGCAGAGACCGTCACCGACCCCTCCTCCAGGAAGCAGACCTGATGCTCCGCATCGCCGTGCCCAACAAGGGCTCACTGTCCGAGACCGCCTCCGAGATGCTGCGGGAGGCCGGGTACGCCGGTCGCCGTGACCCGAAGGCGCTGCACCTCATCGACGAGCGCAACGGGGTCGAGTTCTTCTTCCTCCGGCCGCGCGACATCGCGACCTACGTCGGGTCGGGCGCGCTCGACGTCGGCATCACCGGCCGCGACCTGCTGCTCGACTCCGGGTCGACCGCGCACGAGGTCGACGCGCTCGGCTTCGCGGACTCCACCTTCCGCTTCGCCGGCGCTCCGGGCCGGTACAGCACGCTGCAGGACCTCGAGGGCGTCCGCGTCGCCACGAGCTACCCGGGCCTGGTCGGGGAGTTCCTCGCGCAGCACGGCGTCACCGCCACCCTGGTCAAGCTCGACGGCGCCGTCGAGAGCGCCGTCCGACTCGGGGTCGCCGACGCCGTCGCCGACGTCGTCTCCACCGGCAGCACGCTCCGCGCCGCCGGGCTCGAGATCTTCGGCCCGGTCATCCTCGAGTCGACCGCGGTGCTCATCACCACCGACGAGACGATCGCCGGCATCGACGTGCTGCGCCGGCGGCTGCAGGGCGTCCTCGTGGCCCGCGGCTACGTGATGCTCGACTACGACATCCCGTCCGCGCTGCTCGAGCAGGCGACCGCGATCGCGTCCGGCATCGAGTCGCCGACGGTCTCGCCGCTGCACGACCGCGACTGGTCCGCCGTCCGCGTGATGATCCCGCGTGACGACGCGAACCTCATCATGGACGCGCTCTACGACCTCGGCGCCCGGGCGATCCTCGTCAGCCCGATCCACGCCGCACGCCTGTGACCGCCGCACCCGAGCCGGGCGTCGCCGCCACCGCGCTGGGCGGCGTCTCGGTCCGCGTCATCCCGTGCCTCGACGTCTCCGGCGGCCGGGTCGTCAAGGGCGTCAACTTCCTCGACCTGCAGGACGCCGGCGACCCCGTCGAGCTCGCGGCGCGCTACTACGAGCAGGGTGCCGACGAGCTGACGTTCCTCGACGTCGGTGCCACGGTCGAGAACCGCGCCACGATGTGGGACACCGTCACCCGCACCGCCGAGCAGGTCTTCATCCCGCTCACCGTCGGTGGCGGCGTCCGCAGCGTGGACGACGTCGGCCGGCTGCAGCAGTGCGGTGCGGACAAGATCGGCGTGAACAGCGCCGCGATCGCCCGCCCCGAGCTGGTCTCCGAGATCGCCGACCGGTTCGGCGCGCAGGCCGTCGTCCTGTCGCTCGACGTCAAGCGCTCCGAGCGGGTGCCGTCCGGCTTCGTGGTCACCACGCACGGTGGCCGCACCGAGACCGACATCGACGCGATCGCCTGGGCCCGAGAGGCAGTCCAGCGGGGCGCGGGGGAGCTCCTCGTCAACTCGATCGACGCCGACGGCACGAAGAACGGCTTCGACCTCGAGCTGGTCGCCGCCGTCCGTGCGGTGTCCTCGGTGCCGGTCATCGCCTCGGGAGGCGCGGGGCACGTCGCACACTTCGCCCCCGCCGTCGACGCCGGGGCCGACGCGGTCCTCGCGGCGAGCGTCTTCCACCGTGGCGAGATGACCGTCGGGGACGTCAAGGACGCGCTGCGCGCCACCGGCCACGTCGTCCGCTGAGGCGGTCACGTCCAGCCGTGTCGGGCCTCCCGTCCGGCCTGGCCGCCCGCAGGCGGCGCGACGGGCGGGGCCGTAGGCTGGTGCCCTCATGACCGACAGCACCAGCACCAGCACCGAAGCGGTCCTCGACCGCGCGCGCTTCGGTGCGGACGGACTGCTCCCCGCCATCGTGCAGGAGGAATCGTCGAAGGACGTCCTCATGCTCGGCTACATGGACCGCGAAGCCCTCCGCCGCACCCTGACCGAGGGCCGGGTGACCTTCTGGTCGCGGTCCCGGAGCGAGTACTGGCGCAAGGGGGACACGTCCGGTCACGCCCAGTACGTGCGTGCCGCGGCCCTCGACTGTGACGACGACACACTGCTCGTCACGGTGCAGCAGATCGGTGCCGCGTGCCACACCGGCGCGCACCGGTGCTTCGACGTCGACCCGCTCGATCCCGTGACGGCCTCGGCACCCGCTGCTGCTGCGGACGGGGACGCACGGTGAGCGACTCGCCCCGCACCACGCTCCGCGACGACTTCGACGGACTCGTCGGCGACGGCCACCGCGTGGTCCCCGTCGTCCGCGCGCTCTTCGCCGACAGCGAGACCCCGGTCGGGGTCTACCGGAAGCTGGCCGACGGCCGTGCCGGGTCGTTCCTCCTGGAGTCCGCCGGGCAGGGCGGTCTCTGGTCGCGCTGGTCGTTCGTCGGCGTCCGCAGCTTCGGCGTCCTCACCCAGGACGGCGACCGGGCCGCCTGGATCGACACCGGGATGTCCGCCGAACGGGCCGTCGGATCGCTCGACGGGCAGCCGCTGGAGGTCCTCGCACGGCTGCACGAGCGCTGGGCGACCCCCCGTGTGCCGGGCCTGCCGCCCCTCGTCGGCGGCACCGTCGGCTTCATCGGGTGGGAAGCGGTCCGCCAGCTCGAACACCTGCCCGACGCACCGCCCGCCGACTTCGACGTCCCGGGGCAGGCGCTGTCGTTCGTCGCCGAACTCGCCGCCCTCGACCACCGCACCGGGCTCGTCCTCCTGGTGGCGACGGCCCTGAACGACGGCACCGACGACGCCGACACCCTCTGGTCGGACGCGCAGGCCCGGCTGGACCGGATGCAGGCCGACCTCGTGCAGCCGAGCATCGCGACCGTGGCCGAGGCGTTCGACATCGCGGAGCCGACCGCGCGATCCCGGTCCACGCCGGACGAGTACGCGGCCGCGATCCAGCGGTCGAAGCAGTTCATCCGCGACGGCGACGTGTTCCAGGTCGTCATCTCGCAGCGGTTCGACCACGACGTGACGGCCGACCCGCTCGACGTCTACCGGGTCCTCCGCACCCTGAACCCGAGCCCCTACATGTACTTCCTGTCCCTCGAGGGCACCGACGGTCAGCCGTTCTGGATCGTCGGCGCCTCGCCGGAGGCCCTGGTGAAGGTGCAGGACGGTCGGGCGATGACCCACCCGATCGCCGGCTCCCGGCCCCGTGGTGCCACCACGGAAGAGGACGTCCGCCTCGGCGACGAGCTGCTGCAGGACCCGAAGGAACGCGCCGAGCACCTGATGCTCGTCGACCTCGCCCGCAACGACCTGCAGAAGGTGTGCGAGCCGGGCACGGTCGCCGTCACGGAGTTCATGACGGTCGAGCGGTTCAGCCACATCATGCACCTGGTCTCCAGTGTCGAGGGCGCGATCCGACCGGGGATGTCCGCCATCGACGTGTTCCGGGCGACCTTCCCGGCCGGCACGCTCTCCGGGGCACCGAAGCCCCGTGCGCTGCAGATCATCGACGAGCTCGAACCCGCCAAGCGCGGGGCGTATGCGGGGGTCGTCGGCTACTTCGACTTCGCCGGGGACGCCGACGTCGCGATCGCGATCCGCACCGCCCTGATCCAGGACGGGGTGGCCCGGGTGCAGGCCGGTGCCGGACTGGTCGCCGACTCGGACCCGGCGAGCGAACACCTCGAGTCGGTCAACAAGGCCGCGGCACCGCTGCGTGCCGTCGCGACCGCCAACCGGATGACCGGAGTCACCCCGTGAAGCGCTCCCGCCCGCTCGTCGTCGTCCTCGGGCTCCTGGTCGCCGGACTCGTCATGCTCTCGTGGACCCAGACCTGGTTCACCGTGCACCTCGACCACACCGCGGCCGTCGTGAAGACCGTCGACGCGGACGGCGCCACCGTGGTGCCGCAGTACACGGCGGTCGCGATCGCCAGCCTCGCCCTCTTCCTCGCGATGACGATCGCGGGCCGGGTCGTCCGCGTCGTGCTCGCCGTCGTGCAGGTCCTGCTCGGCGTGGCCGTCGTCGTCACCGGGGTCACGGCCCTGTCCGACCCGGTAGCCGCCGCCCGGAGCGCGATCGGCTCGGTCGCCGGTGTCAGCGACATCGGGGCCGTCCGCCAGGTCGTCACCGGGGTCGACGTCAGCGCCTGGCCGGTCATCGGGATCATCGGTGGGGTGCTCGCCGCGCTGCTCGGCGTCGCGGTCCTCTTCCTCCAGCGGTCCTGGCCCGGACCGAGCCGGAAGTACGGCGACGCGGCCACGCCCGGTTCCGCCTCCGCCGCGGGTGTCGCCGGAGGTCCCGCGGCCGCCGACGGCACGCCACGTCGACCCGTCGTCCGCGACGCGGTCGTCGACTGGGACGACCTCAGCGCCGGCGTCGACCCGACCGCGGGGGACGCCGCCGCCGGGCAGCCCGACACCCTGGACACGGTAGGATCGACGGAGCGCCGCCCGACCGGTGGCGCCAGCGACAACGAGGAGCACCGTGAGCAACACTGAGCCCGCAGAACTCGGCGAAGGCCACTCGCCGGCGGCCTGGACGGCCGTCGTCATCATGCTGATCGGCTTCGCCGCCGGGACGCTCTGCTTCTGGTTCGACCTCGCATGGGGAGTGTGGGCGTCCGCCGCCGTCGTCGTGATCGGCCTCATCGTGGGCTTCGCGATGGGCAAGGCCGGCTACGGCGTCAACGGCCCGAAGTACGTCACCAAGCACCACGGCGGCTGAGCCCGTGTCGGCGCCCGTCAACGGCATGCCCACACCCGGCACCAACCTGCTGCAGAGCCTGGTCGCCGGCGCTCTCGAGGACGCCGCGGCCCGTCGTCTCGACCGTCCCTACGCGGACGTCGAGCGTGACCTCGACCGGGTGGCGTCGCCGCTCGACGCGCTCGGCTTCCTGGCCCCCGGCGACCGGGTGAAGGTCCTCGCCGAGGTCAAGCGGGCGAGCCCGTCGCGCGGGTCGATGGCCGCGATCGCCGACCCCGCGGGTCTCGCGGCGGACTACGAGCGCGGGGGAGCCTCCGCGATCAGCGTCCTGACCGAGGGCCGGAAGTTCCTCGGCTCGCTCGCAGACCTCGAAGCGGTCAAGGCCCGGGTCGGCATCCCCGTGCTCCGCAAGGACTTCATCGCCGACCCGTACCAGGTCATCGAAGCCCGTGCTGCCGGCGCCGACATCGTCCTGCTCATCGTCGCCGCGCTCGAGCAGCCCACGCTCGTCGAGCTCCACGGCCTCGCCGAGGAACTCGGCATGCGCGTCCTGGTCGAAGCGCACTCCGCGGACGAGGTCTCGCGTGGCCTCGACGCCGGCGCTCGGATCCTCGGCGTCAACGCCCGCGACCTCACCGACTTCTCGCTCGACCGTGACCTGTTCGGGTCCCTGGCCGACCGCATCCCCGACGGGGTCGTCCGCGTGGCCGAGTCCGCCGTGAAGACCCCCGCCGACGTCGCCCACTACCGGTCCGCCGGTGCCGACGTCGTCCTCGTGGGTGAAGCGCTGGTCACCGGCGCCGACCCCGCCGCCACGCTCGCGTCGTTCATCGACGGCTGACAACCCGTCCGGTGCACGCCGGACCCCCTGGGAGCACCACCGTGACCTCACTCCGTGACCTGCAAGGCCCCTACTTCGGCGACTTCGGTGGGCGGTTCGTCCCCGAGTCGCTCGTCCTGGCGCTCGACGAACTCGAGACCGCGTTCCGTGCGGCCTGGGCGGACCCGTCCTTCCGGAACGAGCTGGACACCCTCCAGCGCGACTACACCGGACGTCCGTCGATCATCACCGAGGTGCCGCGGTTCGCGAAGCACGCCGGTGGCGCCCGGATCATCCTCAAGCGCGAGGACCTCAACCACACCGGCTCGCACAAGATCAACAACGTGCTCGGTCAGGCACTCGTCGCGCGCCGACTCGGCAAGACCCGGCTGATCGCGGAGACCGGGGCGGGGCAGCACGGCGTCGCCACCGCGACCGCGGCCGCCCTGTTCGGCATGGACTGCGTCGTGTACATGGGTGCCGTCGACACCGAGCGCCAGGCGCTCAACGTCGCCCGGATGCGGCTGCTCGGGGCAGAGGTGATCCCGGTCGAGACCGGTTCGCGCACCCTGAAGGACGCCATCAACGACGCCCTCCGCGACTGGGTCGCGAACGTCGACTCGACGCACTACCTCCTCGGCACGGTCGCTGGCCCGCATCCCTTCCCCGAGATGGTGCGCCAGTTCCACAAGGTCATCGGGGAGGAAGCCCGGCAGCAGGTCCTGGACCGCGTCGGTCGTCTCCCCGACGCCGTCGCCGCGTGCGTCGGCGGCGGATCGAATGCGATGGGCATCTTCGAGGCGTTCCTCGACGACGAGTCCGTCCGCCTGCACGGGTTCGAAGCGGGCGGTGACGGGGTCGAGACCGGCCGTCACGCCGCCAGCATCACCCTCGGGCGCGAAGGCGTGCTGCAGGGGGCCAAGTCGTACCTGATGCAGGACGAGGACGGCCAGACCATCGAGAGCCACAGCATCTCCGCCGGGCTCGACTACCCGAGCGTCGGCCCGGAGCACGCGTACCTGGCGTCGATCGGCCGGGCCAAGTACGAGCCCATCACGGACACCGAGGCGATGGAGGCCTTCCGCCTGATGAGCCGGACCGAGGGCATCATCCCCGCGATCGAGTCCTCCCACGCCCTCGCCGGAGCGATCAAGCTCGGCAAGGAGCTCGGGCCGGAGGGTGTCATCCTCGTGAACCTCTCCGGACGCGGCGACAAGGACGTGGCTTCGGCCAGCCGCTACTTCGGCATCCTCGACGAGACGGCGGAGCAGTCATGAGCACGAACAAGACCGTTGCCGAAACCATCGACCGCGCCAACGCCGAGCGCGCCGGGGCCGTCGTCGGCTACCTGCCGGCCGGCTACCCCGACCTGCAGACCAGCGTGGACGCGGCCGTCGCCCTCGCCGAGAACGGCGTCGACGTCATCGAGCTCGGCCTGCCGTACTCCGACCCCGTGATGGACGGCCCCGTCATCCAGCGCGCGGCAGAGGAGAGCCTGGCGAACGGGTTCAAGGTGGCGCAGGTGTTCGACGCCGTCAACGCCATCACCGAGCGGGTCGACGTGCCGGTCCTGGTGATGACCTACTGGAACCCGGTGCTGCGGTACGGCGTCGAGCGCTTCGCCGACGACCTGGTCGCCGCGGGTGCCGCCGGCCTCATCACGCCGGACCTGATCCCGGACGAGGGACAGCAGTGGATCGACGCGTCCGAGCGCACCGGGCTCGACCGGGTGTTCCTCGCGGCGCCGTCCTCCACCGACACCCGCATGCGTCAGGCCGTCGACCGCAGCCGCGGCTTCGTGTACGCCGTCTCGACGATGGGCGTCACCGGTGCCCGTTTGGGCGTCGACACGGCCGCTCGCACGGTCGTCTCGCGGCTCCGCGACGCCGGTGTCCAGCGCACCTGCGTCGGCCTCGGCATCTCGACCGCCGAGCAGGTCGCCGAGGTGCTCGAGTACGCCGATGGAGCGATCATCGGCTCCGCGTTCGTCCGTGCCCTCGCCGACCTCGGCGTGACCGGTGTCGCGGAGCGCGCGGCCGACCTGTCGTCCGGCGCAGCACGGCGCTGAGCCGCGCTACAGTGATCCGGGCCGACCGGGCCCGCAGGCAGTGCTCACCGGGTAGTGCCGACCGGGCCGAGAGGGTCGCCAGCCCCATCGGCTGCCCAGCTCCACACGTGAAAGGCGACAGTCGCACATGCCCCTCCTGAGCATCCCGAGCCCGAGCACGGCCTGGCAGTACTTCGACCTGACCGCCTGGCTGCAGCGTGTGGCCGGCTTCACGCTGCCGCTCGACTTCCGGATCCACGCGTACGCGATCTGCATCCTCATCGGGATCGTCATCTGCGTGCTGCTCACGAACAACCGGCTCAACGCGCGCGGCGCCGAGCGGTGGATCATCATCGACATCGCGATCTGGGCGGTACCGGCGGGCATCATCGGCGGTCGCCTGTTCCACGTCTTCACGCACGTCAGCGACTACTTCGGCCCCGGCATCGACCCGTTCTCGATCTTCTACATCTGGGAGGGCGGGCTCGCCATCTTCGGCGCGCTGATCCTGGGCTCCGTCGGCGCCTGGATCGGCTGCCGCATGACGGGCTTGCGCTTCTCGGCGTTCATCGACGCCGCCGCCCCCGGCGTGCTGCTCGCCCAGGCCGCCGGCCGACTCGGCAACTACTTCAACCACGAGCTCTTCGGCATGCCGACGAACCTGCCGTGGGGCCTGCAGATCGAGGCCTCGAACCCGGCGTACCCGAAGGGCCTGCCGGAGGGCGTGCTGTTCCACCCGACGTTCCTCTACGAGATCATCTGGAACGTCGTCGGTGCCGTGCTGATCCTGCTCATCGACCGCCGTTTCCGCCTGCAGTGGGGCCGCGTCATGGCGCTCTACCTCGTCTGGTACGGCATCGGTCGGTCGGTGCTCGAGTCCATCCGTGTCGACACGAGCGAGACCTTCGCCGGCGTCCGCACCAACGTCTGGATGTCCTTCGCCGCGATCCTGCTCGGCGTCCTCGTCTTCGCGATCCAGTCGCGACGACACGTCGGCAAGGAACCCAGCCCGTACCTGCCGGGTCGCGAGCCTCGCTCGAAGTCCGATGTAGACTCGGACGACACCTACTCGGAGCACGACACCACGACCGGTGTCGCCGATCCGGAGCCGGTCGCCGCCGTCGCCGACCGACACTGAGGTCCCCAGCCTCTCCCCGAACGCAGCACCACACCGCGCTTGCGGTCCGCCACAAGCGGACCCCACTCCTCGCACGCCGTCAGGGCACAGCCTGACGGCGAGCACGGGCACCAGTCCCGCCCGCTCGGGCGGAACGCACCACCGGGCCATCGCTGTCCCTGTTCCACTTCCTCGTGAGGACGGTTCCCCATGGCGCTCCTGCCACCCCAGCCCTCTGCACTCCCGAACGGCGCGTCAGCCCCGTCGTCGCGGACCGGGCTCCGCTCGCCGCACCGACGGTTCTCGGCGATCCCCGACGCCGCCGGCATGTACGACCCGGCGAACGAGAAGGACGCCTGTGGCCTCGCCATGGTCGCGACGCTCCGCGGGACGCCCGGGCACGACATCGTCGACGCCGCGCTCGGCGCGCTCCGGAACCTCGAGCACCGCGGTGCCGTCGGCTCCGACGCCGGCACCGGTGACGGGGCCGGCATCCTCTGCCAGGTCCCGGACGACTTCTTCCGCGCCGTCGTGGACTTCGACCTGCCGGACGCCGGACAGTACGCCGTCGGCACGGCCTACCTGCCGCTCGACGCCGCCGCCCGCGCGGAAGTCAAGACGTCCGTCGAGCAGCTCGCCGTCACCGAGGGGCTCCGTGTCCTCGGCTGGCGCGAGGTCCCGGTCCGGCCCGAGGTGCTCGGCACCCTCGCCCGCGCCGCGATGCCCGCCTTCGAGCAGGTCTTCGTCGCGTCCACCCACCACGACGAGCAGGGCGCGCTCCGCTCCGGCATCGACCTCGACCGCCAGGCCTTCCGCCTCCGCAAGCGCGCCGAGCAGGGCAGCGAGCTCTACTTCATGTCGCTGTCGAGCCGCACCATGGTCTACAAGGGCATGGTCACGACGCTGCAGCTCGAGCCGTTCTACCCGGACCTCAGCGACGAGCGCTTCGCCTCCCGTCTGGCGATCGTGCACTCGCGGTACTCGACGAACACGTTCCCGTCCTGGCCCCTCGCGCAGCCGTTCCGGTCGCTCGCACACAACGGTGAGATCAACACCGTCCGCGGCAACCGCAACTGGATGCGCGCCCGTCAGTCGCAGCTCGAGAGCGACCTGCTCGGCGACATGGCCCCGCTGCTGCCGATCGTCAGCCCCGGTGCGAGCGACTCGGCCTCCTTCGACGAGGTCCTCGAGCTCCTCACGCTCACCGGGCGGTCGCTGCCGCACGCGATGTCGATGATGGTGCCGGAGGCCTGGGAGAACCAGACCGACATGGACCCCGAGCTCCGGGCGTTCTACGAGTACCACTCGATGCTCATGGAGCCGTGGGACGGCCCGGCGGCCATCACCTTCACCGACGGCACGCTCGTCGGGGCCACGCTCGACCGCAACGGCCTGCGCCCCGGTCGCTTCCTGGTGACCGACGACGGCCTCATCGTGATGGGCAGTGAGACCGGTGTCATCGACGTGCCCGCGTCCAAGGTGGTCCGGAAGGGCCGTCTCCGCCCGGGTCGGATGTTCCTGGTCGACACCGAGAACGGTCGGATCATCGAGGACGACGAGGTCAAGCGCGAGCTCGCGACCTCGGGGCCGTGGGCCGACTGGCTCGAGTCCGGGCGCATCAACCTCAACGACCTGCCCGACCGCGAGCACATCGTGCACACGCCGGCGTCGGTGACCCGGCGTCAGCGCGCCTTCGGGTACACCGAGGAAGAGGTCCGCGTCCTGCTGCGTCCGATGGCGCAGACCGGCGCGGAGCCGCTCGGAGCCATGGGGTCGGACACCCCGATCGCCGTGCTGTCGCAGCGACCGCGCCTGCTGTTCGACTACTTCACGCAGCAGTTCGCCCAGGTCACGAACCCGCCGCTCGACTCGATCCGCGAACAGGTCATCACGTCGATGGGTCTCGGACTCGGTCCGGAGCGCAACCTGCTGAGCGCCGGACCGGAGCACGCGAAGCAGATCGTGCTCGACTTCCCGGTGATCGACAACGACCAGTTGGCGAAGATCCAGCACTTCGAGACGGCCTCCGGCCGGCACCTCACCGTGACGATCCGTGGGCTCTACCGGGTCGACGCCGGCGAGACGGCGATGGAGCAGCGCCTCCAGGCCGTCTGCGACGAGGTCGATGCGGCGATCGAGTCGGGCAAGCAGTTCATCGTCCTGTCGGACCGCGACGGCAACGCCGAGAGCGCGCCGATCCCGAGCCTGCTGCTGCTCGCCGCGGTGCACCACCACCTGATCCGGACCGAGCAGCGCATGAAGGTCGGCCTGATCGTCGAGGCCGGCGACGTGCGCGAGGTCCACCACGTCGCCACGCTCATCGGGTACGGCGCCTCGGCGATCAACCCGTACCTCGCCATGGAGACCTGCGAGAACCTCGTGCGCTCCGGCATGATCACCGGGCTCACCCCGGAGCAGGCCGTGAAGAACGTCATCAAGGCGCTCGGCAAGGGCGTCCTGAAGATCATGTCGAAGATGGGCATCTCCACGGTGTCCAGCTACGCCGGCGCCCAGGCGTTCGAGGCCGTCGGCCTGAGCCAGGAGTTCGTCGACCGGTACTTCACCGGCACGTCGTCCATCCTCGGCGGCGTCGACGTCGACGTGATCGCGGCCGAGAACGCCGAGCGTCACGCCCAGGCCTACCCGCAGGACGGCGCGGTGCTCTCGCACGAGCGCCTGCAGACCGGCGGCGAGTACCAGTGGCGCCGTGAAGGACCGCCGCACCTGTTCAACCCGGACACCGTCTTCCGCCTGCAGCACGCCACCCGTGCCCGCCGGTACGACGTGTTCCGCGAGTACTCGAAGGCGGTCGACGACCAGTCCGAGCAGCTCATGACGCTGCGCGGCCTGTTCGGGTTCTCCGCCGGCGACCGCACCCCGGTGCCGCTCGACGAGGTCGAGCCGATCGCCGAGATCGTCAAGCGCTTCAACACCGGTGCGATGTCCTACGGGTCCATCTCGCAGGAGGCCCACGAGACGCTCGCGATCGCGATGAACCGCCTCGGCGGGCGGTCCAACACCGGCGAGGGCGGCGAGGACGTCGAGCGGTTGCTCGACCCCGAGCGCCGCAGCGCGATCAAGCAGGTCGCCTCCGGCCGGTTCGGCGTGACGAGCATGTACCTCACGCACGCCACCGACATCCAGTTGAAGATGGCCCAGGGCGCCAAGCCCGGCGAGGGTGGTCAGCTGCCCCCGCAGAAGGTGTACCCGTGGGTCGCCCGCACCCGTCACGCCACCGCGGGCGTCGGCCTCATCTCGCCCCCGCCGCACCACGACATCTACTCGATCGAGGACCTCAAGCAGCTGATCTTCGACGTCAAGCGCGCCAACCCCTCGGCGCGTGTGCACGTCAAGCTCGTCAGCCAGTCCGGCATCGGCGCGGTCGCGGCCGGCGTGACGAAGGCCCTGGCCGACGTCGTGCTGGTCTCCGGTCACGACGGTGGGACCGGTGCCAGCCCGCTGAACTCGCTGAAGCACGCCGGCACGCCGTGGGAGATCGGACTCGCCGAGACGCAGCAGACGCTCATGCTCAACGGCATGCGCGACCGCGTCACGGTGCAGGTCGACGGGCAGATGAAGACCGGTCGTGACGTCGTCGTGGCCGCCCTGCTCGGCGCCGAGGAGTACGGCTTCGCCACCGCTCCGCTGGTCGTCGAGGGCTGCATCCTGATGCGCGTCTGCCACCTCGACACCTGCCCGGTGGGCGTCGCGACGCAGAACCCCGAGCTCCGCAAGCGCTTCTCCGGCAAGCCGGAGTTCGTCGTGAACTTCTTCGAGTTCATCGCGCAGGAGGTGCGCGAGCTGCTCGCCGAGCTCGGCTTCCGCAGCCTCGAGGAGGCGATCGGTCACGCCGACGCCCTCGACGTGGACCGTGCGGTGGAGCACTGGAAGGCCTCCGGTCTCGACCTCGGGCCCGTGCTCAAGGGACCGGACTTCGCCCCCGACGAGCCGCGCAGCCGTCGCCGCGCGCAGGACCACGAGCTCGAGCAGCACTTCGACGTCCGGCTCATCGCCGAGGCGTCCGACGTGCTCGAGCACGGTGGGACGCTGGCGCTCGACCTGCCGATCCGCAACACGGAGCGCGCGGTCGGCACGATGCTCGGCCACGAGGTCACCCTGCGCCACGGCGAGAACGGTCTGCCGACCGGGTCGATCGACATCACGCTCCGCGGGTCCGCCGGGCAGTCGCTCGGCGCCTTCCTGCCGGCGGGCATCACGCTCCGCCTGGTCGGTGACAGCAACGACTACGTCGGCAAGGGCCTGTCCGGCGGCGAGATCGTCGTCCGTCCCGCCGAGGACGTCGGGTTCGACCCGGCCGAGAACGTCATCGCCGGCAACGTCATCGGCTACGGCGCCACCCAGGGCAGCATGTTCATCCGCGGCATCGTGGGGGAGCGCTTCCTGGTCCGGAACTCCGGCGCGACCGCGGTCGTCGAGGGCGTGGGCGACCACGCGCTCGAGTACATGACCGGTGGTCTCGCGCTCATCCTCGGCGAGACCGGCCGGAACCTCGGCGCCGGCATGTCGGGAGGCACGGCGTACGTCCGCGGGCTCAGTCGCGAACTCGTCAACACCGACGCGTTGGCCTCCGGCGAGCTCCGGCTCGAGCCGCTCGACAGCGCCGACGTCGAGATCGTCACCGACCTGCTCCGCCGGCACGCCGACGAGACCGGTTCGACGATCGCCGCGGGCCTGCTCGACGCCGGCGACCTCTCCGAGTTCGTCAAGGTGTTGCCGCGCGACTACGCGGCCGTGCTCGAGACGCGTCGCCAGGCCGTCGACGAGGGCCTCGACCCGGACGGCACCGTCGTCTGGAACCGCATCCTGGAGGTCACCGGTGGCTGACAGCACGTGCACCCGCACTCCCCACTCCCGCTCGACCCGCACCACCACCCAGGAGGTGACCCATGGCTGACCCCAAGGGGTTCCTGAAGGTCCAGGAACGTGAACTGCCGCCCCGCCGCCCCGTCCCCGTCCGCCTCATGGACTGGAAAGAGGTCTACGAGCAGCAGGAGTCCGGTGCGCTGAAGCGTCAGGCCGGCCGATGCATGGACTGCGGTGTGCCGTTCTGCCACCAGGGCTGCCCGCTCGGCAACCTCATCCCGGAGTGGAACGACCTCACCTGGCGTGGCGAGGGTCGTCAGGCGATCGAACGTCTGCACGCGACGAACAACTTCCCGGAGTTCACCGGTCGTCTGTGCCCGGCCCCCTGCGAGGCGTCCTGCGTGCTGGGCATCAACCAGCCGCCGGTCACCATCAAGCAGGTCGAGGTCTCGATCATCGACGACGCGTTCCAGAACGGGTGGGTCACCCCCCACCCGCCGGAGCGCCTGACGGGCAAGACCGTTGCGGTCGTCGGATCCGGTCCCGCCGGGCTCGCCGCCGCGCAGCAACTCACCCGCGCCGGCCACACCGTCGCCGTCTACGAGCGCGACGACCGCATCGGGGGTCTGCTCCGCTACGGGATCCCGGACTTCAAGATGGAGAAGCGGCAGATCGACGCCCGCCTCGCCCAGATGCAGGCCGAGGGCACCCGCTTCCGGGCCGGTGTCGAGATCGGCCGGGACATCACCTGGGACGACCTGAAGTCGCGGTACGACGCGGTCGTCGTCGCCACCGGCGCCACGGTGCCGCGTGACCTGCCGATCCCGGGCCGCGACCTGGCCGGCGTGCACTTCGCCATGGACTACCTGGTCCAGCAGAACCGCGCGAACGCCGGCACGGTCGTCGACAACCAGATCAGCGCCGAGGGCAAGCACGTCGTCGTGATCGGCGGCGGGGACACCGGTGCGGACTGCATCGGCACCGCGCACCGGCAGGGCGCGCTCAGCGTGACGAACCTGGCGATCGGCAAGCAGCCGCCGCTGGAGCGCCCGTCGGAGCAGCCCTGGCCGATGTTCGCGACCGTGTTCGAGGTCACGAGCGCCCACGAGGAGGGCGGGGAGCGCATGTTCCTCGCGTCCACGGTGGAGTTCCTGTCCAACGAGGCCGGCGAGGTCCGTGCACTCCGCGTCGCCGAGACCGAGTACCTCGACGGCCGCCGCGTCCCGAAGGCCGGCACCGAGCGGGAGATCCCGGCGGACCTGGTGCTCATCGCGCTGGGCTTCACCGGTCCCGAGACGGACACGCTCGAGCCCCAGTTGGGTCTGCCGACGAGCGTCTCCGGCGGCGTCAGCCGTCAGGCCGACTACACGACCAACGAGCCCGGTGTCTTCGTCGCCGGCGACGCCGGCCGTGGACAGTCCCTGATCGTCTGGGCCATCGCCGAGGGCCGCGCCGCCGCCGCGAAGGTCGACGAGTACCTCGAGGGCTCGACGATCCTGCCCGCACCGGTCAAGGCGACGGACCGGGCGATCTCGGTCTGATGGTCCCCTCCCCGTAGACGAGAGGCCACCTGCACTCGATAGGGTGCTGGTGGCCTCTCGTCGTTCCCGAAGCCACACCACCACACGAAGGAATCCATTGAGACGCGCAAAGATCGTTTCGACGCTCGGACCTGCAACCGCCGACTACGAGGTCGTCAAGCAGATCATCCAGGCCGGGGTCGACGTGGCCCGCCTGAACCTCAGCCACGGTGACTACAGCGTGCACGAGGCCAACTACGTGAACGTCCGCCGGGCCGCCGAGGAGCTCGGCAAGCCCGTCGCGATCCTCGTCGACCTGCAGGGTCCGAAGATCCGTCTCGCGAAGTTCGCGGACGGCCCGCACGAGCTGGCCGTCGGTGACGAGTTCACCATCACGACCGAGGACGTCCCCGGTACCAAGGACGTCTGCGGCACGACCTTCAAGGGCCTGCCGCAGGACGTCAAGCCCGGTGACCCGCTGCTCATCGACGACGGCCGGGTCCGCCTGCGCGTCCTCGACACCGACGGCGTGCGCGTGCGGACCGAGGTCGTCGTCGGCGGCACGGTGTCGAACAACAAGGGCATCAACCTGCCCGGCGTGGCCGTGAACGTCCCCGCACTCAGCGAGAAGGACGAGGCCGACCTCCGCTGGGGCATCCGCCAGGGCGCGGACCTCATCGCACTGTCGTTCGTCCGCAACGCCTCGGACGTCGTCCGCGCGCACGAGATCATGGACGAGGAGGGCAAGCGCCTCCCCGTGATCGCGAAGGTCGAGAAGCCCCAGGCCGTCGACGCGCTCGAGGAGATCATCGACGCCTTCGACAGCATCATGGTCGCCCGCGGTGACCTCGGTGTGGAGCTCCCGCTCGAGGCCGTCCCGATCGTGCAGAAGCGTGCCGTCGAGCTGTCCCGCCGGATGGCGAAGCCGGTCATCGTCGCGACGCAGATGCTCGAGTCGATGATCTCGTCCCCGATCCCGACCCGCGCCGAGACCTCCGACGTCGCGAACGCCGTCCTCGACGGGGCCGACGCGGTCATGCTCTCCGGTGAGACGAGCGTCGGCGACTACCCGGTCGAGACGGTCCGCACCATGGCGCGCATCGTCGAGTCCACCGAGGACCACGGCCTCGAGCGCATCGCGCCGCTCGGCACGAAGCCGCGCACCCTCGGCGGTGCGATCACCCTCGCTGCGGTCGAGATCGCCGAGTTCACCGAGGCGTCCTACCTCTGCGTGTTCACCGAGTCCGGCGACTCCGCACGACGCATGTCGCGCCTCCGCCACGGTCTGCCGATCATCGCCTTCACGCCGAACGAGGCGACCCGTCGTCGCCTCGCGCTGACCTGGGGCGTGCGCTCCTTCCTGGTCGACCGGAAGACGCACACCGACGAGCTCTTCTCGCAGGTCGACGACGTCCTCATCGGCAACGGCCTCGCGATCCCCGGCGACCGCGTCATCGTCACGGCGGGATCCCCTCCCGGACTCGAGGGCTCGACGAACGACCTCCGCGTACACCGCGTCGGTGACGCGCACGCCGAGGCCGCGCCGGCCTACGTCCGCGACTGACCGCGGAGCGTCCCGACCGGAGGCCGTCACCCGCATCGGGTGGCGGCCTCCCGTCACGTGTCCGCTCGACCTGGACGGCCGGGAGGCCCGGCGTGCGTCCCCGGGGCGGCACGCGTCGGTAGCGTGGTGCCGTCCCGACCGACCGAACACGCGAGGAGCGTCACATGAGTGAGCCCGACCTCCAGTCAGTGGGCACGACGCCCTCCCGTGCCGACGTCCAGCGGTGGCGCCGCTACCTGGCGGACGAGCGCGCCGAGGCCGCCGTCTACCGCAACCTGTCTGCGCGCCGCACCGGGGAGGAGCGCGAGATCCTCGCCGGTCTCGCCGAGGCGGAGGGGCGACACGAGCAGCACTGGCGCGACCTGCTCGGCGACGAGGTCGGCCGACCGCTCGCGGGCAGCCTGCGGACCCGTGTCCTCGCGGCACTGGCGAAGCGGTTCGGGTCGGTGTTCGTGCTCGCGCTGATGCAGCGTGCCGAGGACCGGTCGCCCTACGCCGACGACGCCGACGCGACCGCGACGATGGCCGCGGACGAACGCATCCACGGCGAGGTGGTGCGGGGGCTCGCCAACCGGGGGCGGATGCGCCTGTCCGGGACGTTCCGCGCGGCGGTGTTCGGCGCGAACGACGGGCTGGTGTCGAACCTGGCGCTGATCATCGGCATCAGCGCCTCGGGCGCGGACCGACACTTCGTCCTGCTGAGCGGCATCGCGGGTCTGCTCGCGGGTGCGCTCTCGATGGGCGCGGGGGAGTACGTCTCGGTGCGGTCCCAGCGCGAGTTGCTCGAGGCGTCCGCACCGCACCCGGAGGCGCAGCACGCGGTCGCCGACCTGGACGTCGACGCGAACGAGCTCGCGCTGGTGTACCGGGCCCGGGGGATGAGCGAGGTCGAGGCAGCGGCACACGCCGCCGAGGTCATCGCCGCGCTGTCGGCAGCGCCGCCGTCGGGCTCCGTCCCCGTCGTCCGGTCGCGGTCGGCGCTGCCCCGCCCGAGCGTCCCGGACGACGCCGCGGACCACGAGGCGATCGGCACCGGCACGAGCGCGGCGCTCTCGAGCTTCTGCTTCTTCGCCTCGGGAGCCGTGATCCCGGTGCTGCCCTACCTGTTCGGGCTCGAGGGGTGGCCGGCGATCGGGGTCGCGGCGGCCCTGGTCGGCCTGGCGCTGCTCGGGACGGGTGCGGTGGTCGGCGTGCTGAGTGGTGCCTCGCCCCTGCGACGAGCCCTCCGGCAACTGGGGATCGGCTTCGGCGCCGCGGTCGTGACGTACCTGCTCGGCCTGCTCTTCGGGACGAGCACGGCCTAGCGCCGATCCACGCGAGCCGGCGAGGTCAGCGGCGTGCGGCCGCGCGCGGCGGCAGCAGGAGCAGTGCCGCGCTGCCGACCCCGACGAGGGCGATGCCGGCGAGGACCGTGAACACCTCGAGCGCCGTCGTCGGCGCGAGGAGCACGGCCGCACCGCAGAGCACCGAGAGCACACCGCTGACGACCGACGGGGCGCGCGAGGACCCGGGATGCCCGACGAGTGCCCCGACCAGAGCCGCGACGCCCTCGACCAGGAAGCCGATCCCGGCGAGGACCGCGTACACGACGAGCGGCACCGCGGGGTCGAGGAGCGTGACGAGTCCGGCGATCCCGACCAGGGTTCCGACCACGCCGGAGGTCCAGCGCCAGACCGCCGGCGTACCGTGCCCTCGCGCTGCGGCGAACACCCGCATGGCGCCCGCGACGACCAGGTAGACGCCGAACAGCAGTGCGACGAGCACGAGCGTCGGGCGCGGCCAGACGACGGCGACGACGCCGGCGGCCACCGCGACGACGGCGGTGACGACGACGAACGCGCGGAACGTGCGGACGGCACGAGAGTCCACGGGGCTCCTCCCTGACAGGTCAGCCGGACCTCCGACCGTACCGTGACCGGGCGGCGCGCGTCGCGGTGTGCCGCTCGCCGGACGCGAGCTGGCCGGAACCTGCGGCTCCGGGCGCTCCTGCTACGCTGGCACGGCTCGCGAGTGTGGTGGAATGGTAGACACGGGGCACTCAAAATGCTCTGCCTCTGGCGTGCGGGTTCGAGTCCCGCCACTCGTACTTGTCCTGATCTTGATCGGCCTGGTCCTGATGCATCGGCGTCGGCCTCGTGTGATCGGCGGCGGGGTTGCCGCGGTCGGATCGAGCGTCTAGTAGGCTCTCCGTCGTGAGTGACACAGAAGCAACCGCAGCCGCACCCCGTCGCGTCGTCGTCGCCGAGGACGAGTCGCTCATCCGCCTCGACATCGTCGAGATCCTCCGCGACAACGGGTTCGACGTGGTCGGCGAAGCCGGTGACGGTGAGACCGCGGTGCAGCTCGCGACCGATCTGCGTCCCGACCTCGTCATCATGGACGTCAAGATGCCGCAGCTCGACGGCATCTCCGCAGCCGAGAAGCTGTCCAAGAACCACATCGCGCCGGTCGTCCTCCTGACGGCGTTCAGCCAGAAGGAACTCGTCGAGCGTGCGACCGAGGCCGGCGCGCTGGCCTACGTCGTGAAGCCCTTCACCCCGAACGACCTGCTCCCCGCGATCGAGATCGCCCTCTCGCGGTACCAGCAGATCATCACGCTCGAGGCAGAGGTCGCCGACCTCGTCGAGCGGTTCGAGACCCGCAAGCTCGTCGACCGGGCCAAGGGTCTGCTCAACGAGAAGATGGGCCTGACCGAGCCCGAGGCGTTCCGGTGGATCCAGAAGGCGTCCATGGACCGCCGTCTGACCATGCACGACGTCGCCAAGGCGATCATCGAGCAGCTCAGCGCCAAGAAGTAGTCGCCGACGGGTCCGCGCCCGCTCCGCCACGTCGCGTGGCAGGGTGAGGGCATGGACGACGTGGTGATCCGGGCCTCCCGACCGGCCGACCTGCCGACGGTCGCCGACCTCCGCTGGCGGTGGAGCGTCGACGAGGGTGGAGCACCGCCCGAGGTGGACGCTGCCGGGTACCGCGACGCGATGGTGTCCTTCGCGGCAGCACACCCGGGATCCCACCGGTGCGTGGTCGCCGAACGTGACGGCGTCGTGCTCGGGATGGGCTGGCTGGCGCTCACCGAACGGCCACCGACGCCGGACCGACCCGGTCGCCGCGTGACCGGTGACGTGCAGACGGTCTACGTGCACCCGGAGCTGCGCGGCCGGGGCGTCGCGGGGCGGATCGTCACGGCACTGCTGGAGCTCGCGGACGACGCCGGGGTCGAGCGGACCTCGGTCCACTCGAGCGTCGACGGCGAGACGCTCTACCGCCGGCTCGGCTTCGGAGACAATCCACTGCTGCTGCAGCGACCGCCCGACGCCTGACGCCTGACGGGGCGGACCGGCCGTCGCAGCGTCGGTGTCGACGCCTCAGCGGGCGTCGCGGATGATGTTCGTGATGCGCACCGTCGAGCAGCGTCGCCCCTCGTCGTCGGTGAGGACGATCTCGTGCGTGGTGAGCGTCCCGCCGAGGTGGATGGCCGTGCACGTCCCGGTGACGCGACCGCTCGTCGCGCTGCGCGTGTGCGACGCACTGAGTTCGATGCCGACCGCGTAGCGTCCGGGGCCGGCGTGGATGTTCGCCGCCATCGACCCGAGGCTCTCGGCCAGGACGACGTACGCGCCGCCGTGCAGCAGACCGGCGGGCTGCCGGTTTCCCTCGACCGGGATGGAGGCGACGGCCCGGTCTGCTCCGAGCTCCGTGACGACCATGCCCATCTTGTCGGCCAGCTGGCCCATGCCCCGTTCCAGGTACTCGGCAACTGCTGCCGGGGGACCCTGGACGGTCTGTTCGTCGGTCACGTCGCGTCGGCCTTCCGCGTTCTCGTTCCGCCCGGACCGAGGCCGCACCCTGTCGGGGGCCGTCGGTAGGCTGTCCGGGTGTCGGACTCCGCAAAGCCTACCCTCATGGTCATCGACGGCCACTCGCTCGCCTTCCGGGCCTTCTACGCGCTGCCGGTCGACAGCTTCGTGAACCGCGAGGGGCAGCACACGAACGCCATCCACGGGTTCATCTCGATGCTGCTCATGCTCCTGCAGCGCGAGAAGCCGACGCACCTGGCCGTCGCCTTCGACATCTCGCGGTTCTCGTTCCGCACGCGGGAGTACGCCGAGTACAAGGGCACCCGATCCGAGACCCCGGCCGAGTTCAAGGGCCAGATCCCGCTGCTGCAGCAGGCGCTCGAGGCGATGGGCATCACGACCGTCACGAAGGAGGACTTCGAGGCGGACGACATCCTCGCGACCCTGTCGAAGCAGGGCGCCGACCAGGGCTTCCAGGTGTTCGTGGTGTCCGGTGACCGTGACGCGATCCAGCTCGTCAACGACGACGTGACGCTGCTCTACCCGTCGGTCCGCGGGGTGTCCGAACTCACGCGGTACGACCGCGACAAGGTGTACGAGCGGTACGGCATCGAGCCGCACCAGTACCCGGACATCGCGGCCCTGGTGGGGGAGACCAGCGACAACCTGATCGGCGTCGACAAGGTCGGCGAGAAGACCGCGGTGAAGTGGGTCACCCAGTACGGCTCGCTCGACGGGGTGCTCGAACACGCCGACGACATCAAGGGCGTCGTCGGCAACAACCTCCGCGAGCAGAAGGACCGGGCGATCCGGAACCGCCGTCTGAACCGGCTGGTCACCGACGTCGAACTGCCGGTGGGGCCGGCGGACGTCGCCCTCCGCCCGCTCGACGAAGCCGCGGTGCGCGAGCTGTTCGCCACCCTGCAGTTCCGGACGCTGCTCGACCGCGTGTTCAAGGTCGTCGGCAGCGGGGACCCGACCGACCCGTCGACGACGGACGGCAGTGTCGAGGACGCCGGCCCGACACCGCCGCCGGTGAAGACCCTGATCGACGAAGAGCTCGGCTACTGGCTCGAGCGCAAGGCCGCCGCCGACGCCGAGAACGGTTTCGGGGTCGCCGTCGAGATGATCGACGGGCGGCTCAGCGCGATCGGCATCGCGACGCACGACGACGCCGTGCTGGTGCCGGGCGGCAGCGGTGCGCAGGACTACGAGCAGCTGTCCGCCTGGTTCGCCTCGGACGCCCCGAAGCACTTCCACGACGCCAAGGCCGCGATCAAGGCGCTCGGCACCGTCGGGATCACCGTCGCCGGTGTCGCCGGCGACGCGCGCATCACCGGATGGCTCGCGAACCCCGGCAAGCAGGGGCAGCCGCTGGCCGACCTCGTCTACCAGGAGCTCGGCGAGGAACTGCCGACGGCGGACCCGAACCAGCTCGTGCCGGAGACCGACCCGGTGAACGTCGGGGTGCACGCCTGGTACGTCCTCCGGGTCGTCACCGCGCTCCGGGCCCGCGTCGACCCGACCTCGCTCACGGTCCTCGACGACATCGAGCTGCCGCTGACGTCGGTGCTGGCCCGGATGGAGACCACCGGCGTCGGCATCGACCGCCCGGTCCTCACGGGGCTGTCGCACGAGCTCGGAGAGCGGGCGGCGGACCTCGCCCAGCAGGCCTTCGGCGAGATCGGGCACGAGGTCAACCTCGGGTCGCCGAAGCAGCTGCAGGAGGTGCTCTTCACCGAGCTCGCGATGCCGAAGACCCGCAAGACCAAGACGGGTTTCTCGACCGACGCCGCGAGCCTGACCGACCTGCAGGAGCAGCACCCGCACCCCTTCCTCGGGCTGCTGCTCCAGCACCGTGACGCGACGAAGCTGCGACAGATCGTCGACACCCTCGACGCCGCCGTGGTCGACGGTCGCATCCACACCCGGTACGAGCAGACCGGCACGAGCACCGGCCGCGTGTCCTCGACCGACCCGAACCTGCAGAACATCCCGGTGAAGACCGCCGTGGGTCGACGGATCCGGTCGGCCTTCGCGGTCGCCGAGCCGTACACGACGCTCCTCACCGCCGACTACTCGCAGATCGAGATGCGGATCATGGCGCACCTGTCGGGCGATGCGGGCCTCATCCAGGCGTTCAACGAGGGCGAGGACCTGCACCGCTTCGTCGGCGCCCGGGTCTTCGGTGTGGAGCCGTCCGACGTCAGCCCGGAGATGCGCACCAAGGTCAAGGCGATGTCCTACGGCCTGGCGTACGGGCTGAGCGCGTTCGGTCTGTCGAAGCAGCTCCGCATCGAGCAGAGCGAAGCCCGCACCCTGATGACCGAGTACTTCGCCCGCTTCGGTGCGGTGCGCGACTACCTCCGGAACGTCGTGGAGCAGGCCCGCGAAGACGGCTACACCGAGACCATCTTCGGTCGTCGTCGTCCGTTCCCCGACCTGAAGAGCCCGAACCGGGTGCTCCGCGAGAACGCCGAGCGTGCCGCGCTGAACGCGCCGATCCAGGGCTCGGCCGCCGACATCATGAAGATCGCGATGCTCGGCGTCGACGCGGACCTCCGCGACGGCGGCCTCGGCTCGCGGCTGCTGCTGCAGGTGCACGACGAACTGATCCTCGAGATCGCACCAGGGGAGCAGGACCGGGTCGAGGACATCCTCCGCACCCGCATGGGCGGCGCCGCCGAGCTGACCGTCCCGCTCGACGTGTCGGTCGGCGTCGGCGCGAACTGGGAGGCGGCGGCGCACTGAGCGCGGTCGCACCCGCGTGAGCGGCGGGACGGACGGGAGGCGCGCCTCCCGTCCGTCCCGCCGCTCGCTCCGTGCCGGTGGAGAGGGTCGTGCCGGTTGGGAGGGCCGTGCCGGTGGGGAGTGGCGTGCTGGTGGGTAGGGTCGGGGACATGAGCGATGACCGTCCCGTCCGTCAGCCGTCCGCCGTCGACCAGGTCGCCGAGCAGTGGGTCACCACGCTCGTGGACCTCGACCCGACCGTCGCCACGTACATCGGCGTCCCGGGTCACACCGACGGGTACGGCGACACCTCACCGGCGGGCGCCGCGGCCCTCGCCGACGCCGCCCGTGCGGCACGCCGTGCGCTCGACGCCGCCGACGCCAGGGACGACGTCGACCGGGTGACGAAGACCGACCTCGGTGCCGAGCTCGACCTGACCGTCGAGTCGTACGAGCGGAAGCTGCACCTCCGCGACCTCAACGTCATCCAGAGCCCGGCGCAGTCGCTCCGCGACGTCTTCGACCTGATGCCGACCGCGACGGCCGAGGACTGGCAGGACGTCGCCGGCCGCCTGCAGGCGCTGCCGGACGCGTTGGAGGGCTACCGCGAGACCCTGCTCGAGGGCACGCGAGAGGGCGTCACCGCGGCGAAGCGCCAGGTCGAGCTGATCGCCGAGCAGGCCGCCCGGAACGGTGCGCCCGACGGGTTCTTCCGTCAGCTCGCCGACGGCGCCGCGCTCGAGGGCGGAGCTCCGGTGCCCGACCAGCTGCGTGCCGAGTTGGCCCGCGGGGCAGAGGTCGCCGCGGCCGCCTACCGGTCCTTCGGCGCGTTCCTGCAGCACGACGTGCTGCCGCTCTCGACCCCGGTGGACGCCGTCGGCCGCGACGACTACGCACTGCATTCCCGCCGGTTCCTCGGGGCCGTCGTGGACCTCGACGAGACGTACGAGTGGGGCATCGAGGAGCTCGCCCGGATGCGCGACGAGCAGGAGCGCATCGCCGACCGCATCGAGTCCGGTGCGAGTGTCGCCCGGGCGATCGAGGTCCTGGACGCCGACCCGGCGCGGGTGCTGCACGGCACCGACGCGCTCCGTGCCTGGATGCAGGAGACCAGCGACGAGTCGATCCGCGCGATGGACGGCCGCTACTTCGACATCGCGGACCCGATCAAGCGCCTGGAGTGCCGGATCGCCCCGACGCAGGAGGGCGGGATCTACTACACGGGTCCGTCCGACGACTTCTCGCGGGCCGGCCGGATGTGGTGGTCGGTGCCCCAGGGCGTGACGGAGTTCGGCACGTGGCGTGAGAAGACCACGGTGTACCACGAGGGTGTGCCGGGTCACCACCTGCAGATCAGCCAGGCGGTCTACAACCGCGGCGAACTCAACACCTGGCGCCGACAGCTCGCGGGTCCGTCCGGTCACGTCGAGGGCTGGGCGCTCTACGCGGAGCGCCTCATGGAGCAGCTCGGCTTCCTCGACGACGACGGCGATCGGCTCGGCATGCTCGACGGGCAGCGGATGCGGGCGGCCCGCGTGGTGCTCGACATCGGTGTGCACCTGCAGAAGACCAACCCGGACGGCGGCGGCTGGACGTGGGAGTACGCCCTCGACTTCATGGGGCAGAACGTCAACATGGACCCCGCGTTCGTGCAGTTCGAGGTGGCGCGGTACTTCGGGTGGCCGGGGCAGGCTCCGTCGTACAAGGTCGGCCAGCGCGTCTGGGAGTCGATCCGTGACGACGTCGCGGCGCGCGAGGGGGCGGCGTTCGACCTCAAGGCGTTCCACCACCGGGCCCTCGCACTGGGCGGTGTCGGTCTCGACACCCTGCGGAGTGCGCTCGTCGGCTGAGGCGACACGCCCGGTTGTGGGCGCCCCTCACGCTGGATAGACTTGTGCGGCGCAATCCGCGCCAACAACACTCATCGCCATGGTGGCTCGCACCGGTCGCACGACCGGCTCGCGGACCGGGGGTCGCTCCCTCGCCGCCACGGCCCGACTCATGTCCGTTCGGAGCAATCTCTACATGACAACCACCACGACCAAGGCTCCCAAGCAGGTCGCCATCAACGACATCGGCTCGGCTGATGACTTCCTGGCCGAGGTCGAGAAGACCCTGAAGTTCTTCAACGACGGAGACCTCATCTCCGGCACCGTCGTGAAGATCGACCGCGACGAGGTCCTCCTCGACGTCGGTTACAAGACCGAGGGCGTCATCCCCTCGCGCGAGCTCTCGATCAAGCACGACGTCGACCCCAACGAGGTCGTCAACGTCGGTGACGAGGTCGAGGCCCTGGTCCTCCAGAAGGAGGACAAGGAAGGCCGCCTGATCCTGTCGAAGAAGCGTGCACAGTACGAGCGTGCATGGGGCGACGTCGAGAAGATCAAGGAGTCCGACGGCGTCGTGACCGGTACGGTCATCGAGGTCGTCAAGGGCGGTCTGATCGTCGACATCGGCCTCCGCGGCTTCCTCCCGGCATCGCTCATCGAGCTGCGCCGTGTCCGCGACCTGACGCCGTACCTCGGTCAGGAGCTCGAGGCGAAGATCCTCGAACTCGACAAGAACCGCAACAACGTGGTCCTCTCGCGCCGCGCCCTGCTCGAGCAGACGCAGTCCGAGTCGCGCACCACGTTCCTCAACAACCTCCACAAGGGCCAGGTCCGCAAGGGCGTCGTCTCGTCGATCGTCAACTTCGGTGCGTTCGTCGACCTCGGCGGCGTCGACGGTCTCGTCCACGTCTCCGAGCTCAGCTGGAAGCACATCGAGCACGCCAGCGAGGTCGTCGAGGTCGGTCAGGAAGTCACCGTCGAGATCCTCGAGGTGGACCTGGACCGCGAGCGCGTGTCGCTCTCGCTCAAGGCCACCCAGGAAGACCCGTGGCAGGTCTTCGCCCGCACCCACGCGATCGGTCAGATCGCGCCGGGCAAGGTCACGAAGCTCGTGCCGTTCGGCGCCTTCGTCCGCGTCGCGGATGGCATCGAGGGCCTGGTGCACATCTCCGAGCTCTCGAACAAGCACGTCGAGCTCGCCGAGCAGGTCGTGTCCGTGGGCGACGAGGTCTTCGTCAAGATCATCGACATCGACCTCGACCGTCGCCGCATCTCGCTCAGCCTCAAGCAGGCCAACGAGGGCGTCGACCCGGAGAGCACCGAGTTCGACCCGGCGCTCTACGGCATGCCGACCGAGTACGACGACAAGGGTGACTACAAGTACCCCGAGGGCTTCGACCCGGAGACCAACGAGTGGCTCGAGGGCTACGACACCCAGCGCACCGAGTGGGAGGGCCAGTACGCGGCCGCCCAGGCGCGTTGGGAGGCCCACAAGGCCCAGGTCGCCAAGTCCCTCACCGAGGAGGCGCAGGATGGCTTCGACCTCCCGGCCGCCGCTTCGACGTTCACGAGCGAGGCGACCGGAGCCGGCACCCTCGCCGACGACGCGTCCCTCGCCGCGCTGCGCGAGAAGCTCAGCAACAGCTGAACGGATGTGACCGGGTGAGCTGACCACCCGACCCATCGACCGGAGCCCGGTCCTGATCGTCCCCCAGGGGATGGTCGGGGCCGGGCTCTTCGGCGTCGTGCGCTCCAGTGTCGTGCGCTCCGGCGTCGTGCACTCCGGCGTGCGTCGGGCTCCTCGGGATCGACGGCTGGGAGCATTCGTGGAGCAGTCCGTGCGACGCTGTCCGAGTGCGCATCATCGGACTCACGGGCGGCATCGCCGCGGGCAAGTCGACGGTCTCCCAGCGGTTCGCCGCACACGGCGCGGTCGTCGTCGACGCCGACCAGCTCGCACGGGACGCCGTGGCGCCCGGCAGCCCGGGGCTGCAGGCGGTGCGGGAACGCTTCGGGAACACGGTGATCGCCCCCGACGGCAGCCTCGACCGTCCGGCGCTCGGTGCCGTCGTGTTCGCCGACCCGGAGGCGCGCAAGGCCCTCGAGGCCATCACCCACCCCGAGGTCTGGCGGCTCGCGCAGCAGCGCTTCGACGCTGCCGAAGCAGCCGACCCGGACGCTGTCGTCGTCTACGACGTGCCGCTCCTCGCCGAGGCGCAGGGGACCCGGCCGCTGCGGTTCGACGCCGTCGTGGTCGTCGATGCCCCTGCCGCGGTCCGGATCGAACGGCTCGTCGAGCACCGCGGGATGCCCCGCGACGACGCCGAACGCCGTGTGGCCGCGCAGGCCTCCGACGCCGACCGGCTCGCCCTGGCCGACCACGTGGTCGACGCGACCGGCACGCTCGAGCAGACGCTCCGCTCGGCCGACGAGGTCTGGGCGCGACTCGTCGGATGAGGACGCACCACCGGCTGCTCGTCGTCGCGGTCCTCGTCCTCGTCGCCATGGGCCTCGCCGCACTGGTCGGCGCGAACGTGCTCGGCGGCCAGCGGGTCGCCGAGGGCGGCCGACCTGGGCAACCCCACCGGACGCTCGAGCCCGGTGAAGCACCGCACGGCGACTTCCACCGGTTCCGGCTCGGCGCCATCGACGGGGAACGCCTGGCTCCGAACCGCGATGACTTCGCAGCCCGGACCGCGCCGAACGGACCGCTGCTGCTGTTCCTGCCCGCCACCCGGGCGAAGCCCGCCGACTACCAGCGCTTCCTCACCACGGCGCTCGACGACGGCTACCACGTGCTGGGCCTCGACTACTGGAACCTCGGCAAGACCCTGTCCGGCACGTGCGAGTCCGACGCCCGCTGCTACGGCCAGGTGCAGCGGAACCGGTTCGACGGTACCCGCGGATCCGCGCTGAGCGACGTCAGCCCCGCGGGCTCGATCGTGTCGCGCTTCCGGGACGCGGTGGCCCACCTGGACGACGTGGACCCCGCCGGCGGCTGGGGTCGGTTCGTGCGGCCCGACGAGGACATCCGGTGGCGGGACATCGTCGTCGCCGGACACTCGCAGGGCGGCGGGGAGGCGGCTTACATCGCGCACATCCGGCCCGTGCTCGGTGCGCTGATGTTCTCGTCACCCGTGGAGTCCGTCGGGCCGGTGCACGCCGCGTGGATGGACCGACCCGGGCAGACCCCCGCGAGCCGGATGTACGCGCTCGACGACGTCCGGGACACCTTCGGCCCCCGGATCACGGGTTCATGGTCGGCCCTGGGACTCGACGGGGACCGATCGAGCGAGGGCCCGGCCGGCAAGGACGGTCCGTGGCGGACGGACACCGCACCGCCGCCGCCCGGTGCCGATCCGCACGCGGTCCTCACCGACCTGCCCGTCGGTGACCCGCACTGGGCGCACTCGCGGATCATCAAGGACACGACGCCGCTCGACGAGCACGGCGACCCGCGGATGCTCCGGATCTGGCAGTGGATGCTGCACCGGTTCCCGACTCCTGCCGTTCCCTCCGGACGGTCATAGGCAGCGGAAATACGATGAGGTGGTGCAGCACGACGGCGAACGCCCCACCACCGACCTCGCGGCGGTCCGCGGCGACGAGACGACCCTCTCGGCGCTCATCCGGCAGCGCGCCGAGCAGACCCCGGACCACGTCTACCTCGAGGACGCCCGCTCCGACCGGACGCTGACGTACGGCGGTCTCGACGCGGCCGTCACCGCCTGGTCACGGACGTTCGACGCCATCGGCGTGCCGGCCTCCGGCGGCGTCCTGGTGGACGTCGGCGACCCGATCGCGTTCGCCGCGGTGCACCTCGCAGCCATCGCCTCCGGCCGCCGGTCGGTCCCGGTGGACACCGGGCAGCCGGTCGACGAACCCGCCCGGCTCGGAGCCCTCCTGGGCGGTGCGGCGATGGTCGTGTCGGACCGCGACGAGGACTCGACCATCCCCGGAGCGCCCGCGGCCGGCGTGGACCCGGCCACGGGCCTCCCGGTCGGGGTCCGCGACGGTGACGTGCCGGACGCACCCACCGACGGTCCGGGCGAGGGCTCCGTCGTCCTCTTCACGTCCGGGTCGACGGGGACGCCGAAGGGCGTCGAGCTGCCGGAGTCGCAGCTCCGGTTCGTCGCAAACGCGATCGCCCGGCACAACGGCCTGACCGAGCGCGATCGCGGCTTCAACTCGCTGCCGCTCTTCCACGTCAACGCCGAGGTGGTGGGCCTGATCGCCACCCTCGTCGCCGGCGCGACCCTGGTGCTCGACCGTCGGTTCCGGCGGACCGGGTTCTGGGAGCTCCTCGAGGACCGGCGGGTGACGTGGCTGAACGCCGTCCCCGCGGTCCTGGCGGTCCTCGCCGCGACCGGGCCGCTGCGGCCGCCGACGACCCTGCGATTCGTGCGCAGCGCCTCCGCACCGTTGCCCGACCCCGTCCGCGCCGCGCTCGGCGACCTGCCGCTCGTGGTCAGCTGGGGGATGACCGAGGGCGCCAGCCAGATCACCGCGACTCCGCTCGACGCGCCGGCACGGCCGGGCAGCGTCGGGTTGCCCGTCGGCTCCGAGGTCCAGGTCCGCGCCGAGGACGGACGGCTCCTGCCCGCCGGCGAGATCGGCGCCCTGTGGGTGCGCGGTCCCGGCATCGTCCGCTCGTACCTGGGCGGTCGGGCGGCCGACCGGTTCGACGCGGACGGCTGGTTGCAGACCGGTGACCTCGGGTCCGTCGCGGACGACGGCTGGGTGACGCTGGCCGGTCGGTCCGACGACGTCATCAACCGCGGCGGCGAGAAGGTCTACCCGTCCGAGGTCGAGGACGTCCTGCTCCGTGACCCCCGTGTGCTCGAGGCCGTCGTCGTCGGTCGTCCGGACGCGGTCCTCGGCGCCGTCCCGGTGGCGTACGTCATCCCGCAGCCCGACGTCGACACCGACGGGCTCGTCGCCGACCTCACCGCCCTGGCCGGGGCCGCACTGACCCGGTTCCGCCGACCGGCCGAGATCTCCGTCGTGCCCGACCTGCCGCGGGCGCCGACGGGCAAGGTGCAGCGCGCGCGCGTCCGAGCGATGACCGAGTCGCGGTGAGCACCGCGACCACGACGCCGGGCGTGCAGACCCCGACCCGGACGGCGTCCGGGAAGCCGCGGCACCTGTACGAGGTCGACGTCCTCCGCATCCTCACCTTCGCGTGCGTCATCGGCGTGCACACCACGAGCCACACGATCGCCACCGACGACGTCCCGCTCAACGCCCTGCTCGGACTGCTGCACTTCACACGCCTGGTGTTCTTCTCCCTCACCGCCTTCGTGCTGGTCTACAGCTGGTCGCTCCGCCCGCGCCCGCTCGCGCAGTTCTGGCCCCGCCGGTTCCTGCTCGTGGGCGTGCCGTACCTGGCCTGGTCGTCCGTGTACGTCGTCGCGTCGTGGCTCATCAGCCCGTCGACGCGGGGCGACGTCCCGGCACTGGTCACGACGTACGCCCAGGGGATCGTCACCGGGACGTCCTGGTACCACCTGTACTTCCTGCTCGTGACGATGCAGGTCTACCTGCTGCTGCCGGTGATCGTCTGGCTCGTCCGGGTCACCCGCCGCCACCACGTCGCGGTGTTGGTCGTCACCTTCCTGCTGCAACTCGCCGTGTTCGCCGCGTACAAGTACTGGCCGCACTCGATCGACTGGTTGCACGGCTACCAGAAGCAGTTCTTCTTCTCGTACGTGTTCTTCATCGTCTCCGGCGCGGTGGCCGCCGACCACGCGGACGCGTTCCTCCGCTTCATCCGGGTCCACCGCCGTGCCGTCCTCTGGGCGTTCGCCGGCACCGGGGGACTGACCCTGGGTGTCTGGTGGCTGCAGGTCGGTCTCGGGCAGTCGCTGTACGCCGCGGGGACGCCGCTGCAGCCGGTCCAGGTGCTGTGGAGCACGGCCGTCTTCGTCGGCTTCCTGGCGATCGGGGCAGCGTGGGCGGACCGGCGTCGCGCGGGCTCGGCACTGGCCCGCGTCGTCGACTACGGCTCGGACCGGTCGTTCGGCATCTTCCTCAGCCACCCGTTCATGATCTGGGTCCTGCTGTACGGGGACAGCTGGCTGGAGGCTGTCGTCCCGAAGCCGTGGCTGACGCTCGTCACGTACGTGCTCGTGCTGGTGCTGTCGGTCGCGGTGACCGAGGCGTTCCGGTGGACGCCACTGAGCGTGCCGCTCACGGGCCGGCCGTCCCGAGCACGGCGGGTCCGCCGCCGGACGCTAGCGGGCTGTGTCGCCGCCGGCCGCTAGCGCGTTGTGTCGCGCTCGGCGGTGGGCACGCCGACCTCGAGGACGCCGTCCACGACGGTGAGCCGCTGCGGCTTCATCATCCAGGCGACGACGGCCGCGCCGGCGAGGAGCGCGCACGAGATCCCGAACGGCAGCCGCCAGCCGGACGTGTCGATGAGGAACCCGAAGACGATGGGGGAGACGACGCCGGCCACGCCGAAGCCGGTGTTCATGAAGCCGGACGCGGTGCCGGACCACTGCGGCGCGACGTCCATCGGGATCGCCCACAGGTTCGCGTTGCACAGCTCGAGGAAGAAGAACGACAGCGCGAGGGACACCGTCGCGACCGTCAGGCTCTGCCCGACCACGACCAGCGGCAGCAGGCAGACCAGGGAGCCGCCGAGCCCGACCACCAGGACGACTCGACGTGCGTGCCGGGGGTCACCGCCGCGGTGGATGATGCGGTCACTGAGCATCCCGCCGACCGTGTCCCCGACGACGCCGGCCAGGAGGACCGCGGTGGTGAACCAGGCGAAGGCGGAGATCTCGAGGTCGTACTGGTCGCTGAGGAACGTCGGGATCCAGGTGAGGAACACCCAGAGCGTCCACCCGTAGCCGAAGTCCACGAACGACACCGGCAGGATCTGCTTCGCCAGGGCGCGCCACGGCACCGGGGGACGGGTGGCCCGGGGCTCCACCGGAGGCAGCTCGGTGAGCTCGGCCTTCGTGATGCCACGTGCGTCCTCCGGACGGTCGCGGAACAGGGTGAACCAGACGACGCCCCAGACCACGGACAGGACGGCGGTGGCGAAGAACGCCAGACGCCAGCCGCTGATCGCGATGCAGTACGCGACGAGCAGGGGCGCCAGGGCGTTGCCGAGTCGGGCGGCGGAGTGTACGACGCCCTGCGCGAAGCCGTTGCGGTCGCGGGGGATCCACCGGCTCATCGCCTGGGTCGCGGACGGGAACGCCGCCGCCTCGCTGAGGCCGAGCAGCAGCCGCGCCGCGAACAGCGTCCAGAACCCGATGGACAATCCCGTCCAGAGTGTCGCGACACCCCAGACCACGGTGATGACGAACAGCGCGCGGCGGGGGCCGAACCGTTCGCTGATCGTGCCGCCGAACACCTGCAGCAGGGCGTACGGCAACGAGAACGCCGACACGATGAAGCCCGCGGCGGTGTCGGTCAGGCCGAACTCGTCGGTGATGTGGGGGAGGGCGGTCGAGATGTTCGTACGGTCGATGTACGAGATGGCGTACATGCAGCAGAGGAGCAGGAGCACCCGCCCGCGGATGCGTCCGCGGATCGGGGTGCCCTGCACCGGTGCTGCGGTGGGGGCCGTGGTCATGGGGCCTCTTCGGTCGGGTTGCTGAACGGCTCGGAGGCTACGACCGGTTCCGATCAGTGACCTCTGCGTGCGCTATCGGGTGACAGTACGCCGACGGCGAGCAGCGCACTCCGATGTCGGCGGCCCCGCCTACTGTTGGTCCCATGGGAGTTGCCATCGAGCCCACGCGTGCCATCCGACCCTTCGAGGTCATCAGCGAGTACTCGCCGAGCGGTGACCAGCCCGCGGCGATCGCCGAACTCGCCGGGCGCATCAACGCGGGTGAGACCGACGTCGTGCTGCTCGGTGCGACCGGTACCGGCAAGTCGGCGACGACCGCCTGGCTCATCGAGCAGGTGCAGCGGCCGACGCTGGTCCTCGCCCACAACAAGACCTTGGCGGCCCAGCTCGCGAACGAGTTCCGCGGGCTGATGCCGAACAACGCGATCGAGTACTTCGTCTCGTACTACGACTACTACCAGCCAGAGGCCTACGTCCCGCAGACGGACACCTTCATCGAGAAGGACTCGTCCGTCAACGCCGAGGTCGAGCGGCTCCGGCACTCGACGACGAACTCGCTGCTCAGCCGGCGTGACACCGTCGTGGTCTCCACGGTGTCCTGCATCTACGGCCTCGGCACGCCCGAGCAGTACATGAACGCCTCGGTCGCGCTGCACATCGGACAGAACATCTCCCGCGACCAGCTCGTGCGGAAGTTCGTCAGCATGCAGTACCAGCGCAACGACGTCGACTTCGCGCGCGGCACGTTCCGGGTCCGTGGCGACACGCTCGAGATCATCCCGATGTACGAAGAGCACGCGATCCGCATCGAGATGTTCGGCGACGAGATCGAAGCGCTCTCGTCCCTGCACCCGTTGACGGGCAACGTGATCGACGACCTGCCGGCCGTGTCGATCTTCCCGGCGTCCCACTACGTCGCCGACACCGACGTCATGCACCGGGCGATCAGCTCCATCAAGGACGAGCTGGCCGAGCGGCTCGCCGAGCTCGAGGGCCAGGGCAAGCTGCTCGAGGCCCAGCGGCTCCGGATGCGCACGACGTTCGACATCGAGATGATGGAGCAGATCGGGTTCTGCTCGGGCATCGAGAACTACTCCCGGCACATGGAAGGCCGTGGTCCCGGCGAGGCCCCGCACTGCCTCATCGACTACTTCCCGGACGACTTCCTCGTCGTCATCGACGAGTCCCACGTCACCGTGCCGCAGATCGGTGCGATGTACGAGGGCGACGCGTCCCGCAAGCGCACCCTGGTCGAGCACGGCTTCCGACTGCCGAGCGCGATGGACAACCGACCGCTGAAGTGGGAGGAGTTCCTCGACCGCGTCGGGCAGAAGGTCTTCCTGTCGGCGACCCCCGGCAAGTACGAGCTCGGCATCACGGACAGCGTCGTCGAGCAGATCATCCGCCCGACGGGCCTCATCGACCCCGAGATCATCATCAAGCCGAGCGACGGCCAGATCGACGACCTGCTCGAGGAGATCAAGCAGCGCTCGGAGAAGAACGAGCGCGTCCTCGTCACCACCCTGACCAAGCGCATGGCCGAGGAGCTCACCGACTTCCTCGGCAACGCCGGGGTGCGTGTGCGCTACCTGCACTCGGACGTCGACACCCTGAAGCGCGTCGAGCTCCTCACCGAGCTGCGTCAGGGCGTCTACGACGTGCTCATCGGCATCAACCTCCTGCGTGAGGGCCTCGACCTGCCCGAGGTCTCGCTGGTGGCGATCCTCGACGCCGACAAGGAGGGCTTCCTCCGGTCGTCGACCTCGCTCATCCAGACGATCGGTCGTGCCGCCCGCAACGTGTCGGGCCAGGTGTTGATGTACGCCGACAAGATGACCGACTCGATGAAGCAGGCCATCGAGGAGACCGACCGTCGCCGCGAGAAGCAGGTCGCGTACAACCTCGAGCACGGCATCGACCCGCAGCCGCTCCGCAAGAAGATCGCCGACATCACCGAGGTGTTGAACCGTGAGAGCGACGACACGCGCGAACTCCTCGAGCGCCGCGGGGGCGGCGTCCGTGACGGTCGCCGTGCACCGACGCCCTCGCTCCGTCGAGAGGGCATCGCCGGCGAGGGCGCGACCCAGCTCGAAGCGACGATCGCCGACCTCAACGACCAGATGCTGCAGGCGGCGACCGAGCTGAAGTTCGAGCTCGCGGCACGACTCCGCGACGAGGTCCAGGACCTGAAGAAGGCCCTGCGCCAGATGGAGTCCGCGGGCCATGTCGTCTGACCCCGGTGCGCGGACCGCCTCGCAGACGGTCGTCGTCACCGGGGCCAGTGCCGGGCTCGGGTACCAGGCCGCCGAGCAGCTCGCCCCGGCCGGGCACCGGGTGGTCCTGGCGACCCGCAACCCGGAGAAGGCGGCGGCCGCCGAGCGCAGCCTCCGCTCCGCGGTGCCGGGCGCCGCGCTCGAGCACGTCCACCTCGACCTGGCCGACCTCGACTCGGTCCGTGCAGCGGCGGACGCGCTGGCGGCCCTCGGCCCCGTGCACGCCGTCCTCAACAACGCCGGTGTCGTCGGGTCACGAGAGCGTCGGTCCACCGCGCAGGGGTACGAGCTGCAGATCGGCACGAACCACCTGGGGCACTTCGCCTGGACGGGCCTCGTGCTCCCGCTGCTGCAGGCCACCGGCGGTCGCGTCGTCCACCTCGGTTCGATCTCGCACCGCTGGGCGACGCTCGACGGACACGACCCGCTCGGTGCCGGGCGCTACAACGGCTACCGGCAGTACGCACGGAGCAAGCTCGCGGTGATGCTGTTCGGGTTCGAGCTGGCGCAGCGTCTGGCGGACGCCGGGTCCACGGTGTCGAGCGTCGTGGCGCACCCGGGGCTCGCCCTCGAGTCCCTGACGCAGGACACCGGCACCGGCGACCCGGCAGCGGTGCCGTCGCGTCCCGGGCCGTCCCGGGCCGAACCGTCGTGGATCGGCGCCGGTCAGCGCTGGGTCGCGCAGGGGAAGGACGCCGGCGCGGTGCCGCTCGTGCACGCGGCGGTCGGCGGCGACGTGCGGTCCGGCGAGTACTGGGGACCGGACGGCTGGTTCCAGCTCCGCGGCCGGCCGACCGTCGTCCCGGCGGAACCGCGGGCGTACGACCGTCACGAGGCCGCTCGGCTGTGGGCGGCCAGCGAGGCCGCTTCCGGCGTCACGTTCGCTCTGGACGCACTCGACTGAGCCGACTCGGCGGGCGATTGTCGGACCGGCTTCGTAGAATCGTCTGCGATGACCATCACCTCTGACCGCGGAACCGCCATGTCCGGCCCGGACGACTTCGACGAGCCGTCGGACCTGCACCTGCCCGGCGGGACGGCACCGCACGACACGTCGACGCTCAGCGTCCGTGGCGCGCGCGTGCACAACCTCCGGGACGTCGACCTCGAGATCCCGCGTGACTCCCTCGTCGTGTTCACCGGCCTGTCCGGCTCGGGCAAGTCGTCGCTGGCGTTCGACACGATCTTCGCCGAGGGACAGCGACGCTACGTCGAGTCCCTCTCGGCGTACGCCCGGCAGTTCCTCGGGCAGGTCGACCGACCGGACGTCGACTTCATCGAGGGCCTGTCACCCGCCGTGTCGATCGACCAGAAGTCGACGAACCGGAACCCGCGGTCGACGGTGGGCACGATCACCGAGGTCTACGACTACATGCGTCTGCTCTGGGCGCGCATCGGCATCCCGCACTGCCCCGTCTGCGGTGAGGTGATCAGCAAGCAGAGCGTGCAGCAGATCGCCGACCAGCTCATGACGCAGGAGACCGGAACCCGCTTCCAGGTGCTCGCGCCGATCGTGTCGAAGAAGAAGGGCGAGTTCGTCGACCTCTTCCAGGAGCTCGCCGCCTCCGGCTACTCGCGTGCGATCGTCGACGGCGAGCGGATCCAGCTGAGCAGCCCGCCGACCCTGAAGAAGCAGGTCAAGCACGACATCTCCGTCATCGTCGACCGTCTGGTCGCGAGCGACGACATCCTCGGACGCCTCACGGACTCGCTCGAGACCGCTCTGCGTCTGACGAACGGCACCGTGGCGATCGACCTCGTCGACCACGAGGGCCCCGGCGCGGTGCGGACCTACTCCGAGAACCTCTCCTGCCCGAACAACCACCCGCTGGCCCTCACCGAGATCGAGCCGCGGACGTTCTCGTTCAATGCCCCGTTCGGCGCCTGCCCCGAGTGCTCCGGCCTCGGCACCCGGATGTCGGTCGACCCGGACCTGGTGCTCGGTGACCCCGAAGCCTCGCTGAAGGACGGCGTGCTGCTGCCCTGGACCGGCACGAGCGGCCTCTACTCGTACTTCGAGAAGCTGCTCGCGGGACTCGGCAAGGAGCTCGGCTTCCGCATGGACACGCCGTGGAGCCAGCTGCCGTCGTCCGTGCAGGCGGCGATCCTGACGGGCAAGGACTTCGAGGTCTCGGTGTCGTGGCGGAACCGCTTCGGCCGCGAGATGCGGTACACCAGCGGGTTCGAGGGCGTCATGCCCTACATCGAGCGGAAGTTCGCCGAAGCCGAGACCGACGCGCAGCGCCAGCGGTTCCAGGGCTACCTGCGCGAGGTCCCCTGCCCCGTCTGCGACGGCACCCGCCTCAAGCCCGAGGTGCTCGGCGTGACCGTCGACGGCCGCAGCATCGCGGACGTGACGGGCATGGCGCTCGACGAGGCCTACGCGTTCATGGCGGACATCGCGCTGACCAAGCGTGAAGCACACATCGCGGCCGCGGTCCTCCGCGAGATCCGGGCGCGCCTCGAGTTCCTGCTCGAGGTCGGCCTCAACTACCTGACGCTCGCGCGCGGTGCCGGTGGGCTCTCCGGTGGCGAAGCGCAGCGCATCCGTCTCGCCACGCAGATCGGCTCCGGCCTGACCGGCGTGCTCTACGTCCTCGACGAGCCGAGCATCGGCCTGCACCAGCGTGACAACCGCCGCCTGATCGACACCCTGGTCAAGCTGAAGGACCTCGGCAACACCTTGATCGTCGTCGAGCACGACGAGGACACCATCCGCACCGCCGACTGGGTGGTCGACATCGGCCCGGGTGCCGGCGTCAACGGTGGCAAGGTCGTGCACTCCGGCTCCTACGCCGACATGATCGAGAACCGCGAGTCGATCACGGGCGACTACCTCGCCGGCCGTCGCTCGATCGAGATGCCGTCCGAGCGCCGGACGGTGAACCGCAAGCGCGTGATCACCGTGCAGGGAGCCCGGGCGAACAACCTCAAGGACGTGGACGTCGACTTCCCGCTCGGGGTGTTCACGGCGGTCACCGGTGTGAGCGGATCCGGCAAGTCGACCCTGGTGAACGACATCCTGTACAAGGTGCTCGCCAACCAGCTCAACGGTGCCCGGCACATCGCGGGCAAGCACACCCGCGTGAAGGGCCTCGACCAGCTGGACAAGGTCGTGCACGTCGACCAGGCGCCGATCGGTCGCACCCCGCGCTCGAATCCCGCGACCTACACCGGCGTCTTCGACCGCATCCGCCAGCTCTTCGCCGAGACGCAGGAGGCCAAGACCCGCGGCTACCAGCCCGGACGGTTCAGCTTCAACGTCAAGGGCGGTCGCTGCGAGAACTGCTCCGGTGACGGCACGATCAAGATCGAGATGAACTTCCTGCCCGACGTCTACGTCGCGTGCGAGGTCTGCGGCGGGGCGCGGTACAACCGAGAGACGCTGCAGGTCCACTACAAGGGCAAGAGCATCTCCGAGGTCCTGGACATGCCGATCAGCGAAGCGGCCGAGTTCTTCGAGCCGATCTCCGCGATCCACCGGTACATGGCGACGCTCGTCGACGTCGGGCTCGGCTACGTCCGGCTCGGGCAGAGCGCGACGACCCTGTCCGGGGGCGAGGCGCAGCGCGTCAAGCTCGCGACCGAGCTGCAGCGCCGTTCGAACGGTCGCACCGTGTACGTGCTCGACGAGCCGACGACGGGTCTGCACTTCGAGGACGTCCGGAAGCTCCTGCTCGTGCTGCAGTCGCTCGTCGACAAGGGCAACACCGTCATCACCATCGAGCACAACCTCGACGTCATCAAGTCCGCGGACTGGGTCATCGACATGGGTCCCGAGGGTGGTTCCGGCGGCGGCACGGTCCTCGCGACCGGCACCCCGGAACACGTCGCCGACGTCCCCGAGAGCCACACCGGCGTCTTCCTCCGCGAGATCCTCGAGGCGCAGGACGCCCGCGTGGGCAAGCAGCGATCGGTCGGCGCACGTCGAGCAGGTGCACAGAAGGCGGGTGCTCGCTAGGTGGCCGACACCGTCTCCTGGCGGCCCAAGGCGGGGGAGATCCCGACCGACCCGGGCGTCTACCGATGGCGCGACGGCAGCGGTCGGGTGCTCTACGTCGGCAAGGCGAAGAACCTCCGCGCCCGACTGAGCAACTACTTCGCGCCGCTGCCGACCCTGCACGAGCGCACCCGACGCATGGTGCTGACGGCGAAGAGCGTCGAGTGGACCACCGTCGGGTCCGAGATCGAGGCGCTGCAGCTCGAGTACACGTGGATCAAGGAGTTCGACCCGCCGTTCAACGTCAAGTTCCGGGACGACAAGTCGTACCCGTACATGGCGATCACCATGGCGGACGAAGCACCCCGGGTGATGGTGACCCGGAACCGGAAGATCAAGGGCGCCAAGTACTTCGGGCCGTACCCGAAGATCTGGGCGGTGCACGACACCATCGACCTGATGATCAAGGTGTTCCCGATCCGCACCTGCTCGGAGTCCTCGTACAAGCGGGCGATGCAGACCGGCAAGCCCTGCTTCCCGGGCCAGATCGGCAAGTGCGGCGGGCCGTGCTCGCAGCGCGTGACGATCGAGGAGCACCGGGCGCTCGTCGAGGAGTTCGTCCGGTTCATGGGCAGCTACGACCGTCGGGTCATCACGCAGCTCCGACAGCGGATGGCCGCCTCGGCGGACGCCATGCAGTACGAGCAGGCGGCGCGCTTCCGCGACCAGGTCGAAGCGCTCGAAGCGGTCCTCGAGAAGTCCGCCGTGGTCCTCAAGGACTCGGTCGACCTCGACCTGTTCGGCATCGCCGAGGACGAGCTGGCCGCCGCCGTGCAGCTGTTCTCGGTCCGCGGCGGCCGCATCCGGGGTGTCCGGGGGTGGGTCGTCGACAAGGAGCTCGACATCAGCACGGGTGACCTCGTCGAACAGATCGTGCAGGGCGTGTACGCCGACGACGGTCTCTCGACGGGCGCCGACGGTGCCCTGCTCACCCAGGCGAGTGCCGACCCGACGCCGGGTGTCGCGAACGACGGTCCGCCCCGGGAGATCGTGGTCCCGGTGCTGCCGGACGACGCCGACGCGTTGCAGCAGTGGCTGAGCGACCGCCGCGGTGGTCGTGGCACGAAGCTCAGCACGGCGCAGCGCGGCGACCGCGCCGGCCTGGCCCGGACGGCGTCACAGAACGCCCAGCAGGCGCTGATGCTCTACAAGACCAAGCGCTCGGCCGACTACACCACGCGTGCCGCGGCCCTGGCCGACATCCAGGAGGCCCTGGGCATGACCGAGGCCCCGCTGCGGATGGAGTGCTACGACATCTCGCACCTGCAGGGCACGAACGTCGTCGCGTCGATGGTGGTGTTCGAGGACGGTCTGCCGCGGAAGGACCAGTACCGCCGCTACACGATCGCCGAGACCACCGACGACACCGACAGCATGTACCAGGTGCTCACCCGGCGCCTGGCCCGGCTCGACGAGGACGCCGCCGTGCCGGACGTCCCGGACGTCACCGGCGACGGAGTGGTCGAGGGGTCGAAGCCCTCGAAGCGGTTCGCGTACCGTCCGCAGCTGCTCGTCGTCGACGGTGGGCAACCCCAGGTCGCCGCGGCGAAACGCGCGCTCGACGAGGCCGGTGTCCGGGACATCGCCCTGGTCGGGATCGCGAAGCGACTCGAGGAGCTCTGGCTGCCGGACGACGACTTCCCGGTGATCCTGCCGCGCAACTCGGAGGCGCTCTTCCTCATCCAGCGCCTCCGCGACGAGGCGCACCGGTTCGCGATCACGCACCAGCGCACGCGCCGGAAGCGTGACGTCCGCTCGCAGCTGTCCGAGATCCCCGGACTCGGACCGAACCGCGTCTCGGCGCTGCTCAAGCACTTCGGGTCGGTCGCCCGCCTCCGGCAGGCGACGGCGGAGGAGGTCGCCGAGGTGCCGGGCGTCGGTCCCGCGACCGCTGCCGCGGTCGTGCGGAAGCTCACGACGGTGCCGACCAGCGCACCCGAGTCGGCCAGCGCACCCGAGCCGGGCAGCGCGCCCGAGCCGGCCAGCGTACCCGAGCCGGGCAGCGCGCCCGAGCCGGGCAGCGCACCCGAGCCGAGCAGCGCACCCGAGCCGGGAGGCACGGTGCGCGTCCCCGAGACGACCCCGGACGGGCCGCACCTGCCTGTCTGACCCGGTACGGGCCTCCCGACCGGACGGTAGCCTGGACGCGGACCGGAGGGTGCAGCCCGACGGTCCGCGGGCCCACCCGGTCGAGCGCGCCGCGCCCGGCCACGACGGGCGACCCGCCCGGCCACACCACGATGGAGCCCCTTCGCAGATGACCGACACCACCCCGCAGCAACAGCACGACGTCCTCATCGTGACGGGCATGTCCGGTGCGGGGCGGTCGACGGTCGGCAAGGCGCTGGAGGACCTCGGCTGGTACGTCGTCGACAACCTGCCGACCCAGATGCTCGGCCCGCTCACCGACCTGGCCGACCGCGCGGGGGAGTCGATCCCGAAGATCGCCACCGTCGTCGACGTCCGCGGCGGCCGGTTCTTCACGGACCCGGAGCGCGCTGTCCAGTCGCTGCGCGAGAGCACGAGTGCCCGCGTCCGGGTGCTGTTCCTCGAGGCGACCGACCAGGTCCTGGTGCGACGCTTCGAGCAGGTGCGTCGGCCGCACCCCCTGCAGGGCGAGGACACGCTGCTCGACGGCATCGCCCGGGAGCGCACCCGGTTGCTCGGGCTGCGTGAAGCGTCCGACCTGATCATCGACACGTCCGACCTGAACATCCACCAGCTCGCGAATTCGGTCACCGAGCGGTTCGCCGAGGACCGGTTCGTCGGGGTCCAGGTCACGCTGATGAGCTTCGGTTTCAAGTACGGGCTGCCCGCGGACGCCGACATGGTGGCCGACGTGCGCTTCATCCCGAACCCCTACTGGGTGCCGGAACTCCGGCCGCACACGGGCCTCGACAAGCCCGTCTCGGACTACGTCATGGAGCAGTCCGGAGCCCGTCCGTTCGTCGACCGCTACACCTCCGTGCTGGAGCCGGTCTTCGAGGGGTACCAGCGCGAGAACAAAAGACACGCTACGATCGCCATCGGCTGTACCGGCGGCAAGCACCGTTCGGTCGCCATCGTCGCCGAGTTGGCGAGCCTCCTCCGCGGGATGCCCAACGTCGCCGTGCGTGTGAAGAACCGAGATCTCGGCCGGGAGTGACCGTCCCACCGGCCGCCTCCACACGTGCGCGCCCCGGGACCGCAGAACCCCACCCCGAAGAACGTAAGGAATGATGCCGTGCCGTTGACTGCCGAGGTGAAGGACGAGCTGGCCAGGGTCGTCGTCAACCGGAACACGGTCCGCGCCGCCGAACTCGCGACCGTCCTGCGCTTCGCCGGGGGCCTGCACGTCATCTCCGGCCGCATCGCGGTCGAGGTCGAGCTCGACACCCGGATCATCGTGCACCGCGTCCGCAAGGACCTCGCCGAGCTGTACGGCGTCCGGAGCGAGGCGTCCGTCGGATCGACCGCGTCCTCCCGTCGCGGCACCCGCTACCTCGTGCGTGTGCTCGAGGCCGGCGAGACGCTCGCCCGCCAGACCGGCCTGATGGACGCCCGCCGGCGTCCGGTGCGCGGCCTCCCGAACCGCCTCACCACCGGCAACCGCGAGGACCTCGCCGCCATCTGGCGCGGTGCCTTCCTCGCCTCCGGCACCCTGACCGACCCGGGTCGTGCCGCGGCCCTCGAGGTCACCTGCCCGGGCAACGAGGCCGCGATGGCACTCGTCGGGGCAGCGTCCCGCCTCGGCATCGCCGCGAAGGGCCGTGAGGTCCGCGGGGTGCACCGCGTCGTCATCCGGGACGGCGAGGCCATCGGCCAGATGCTCACCGCGATGGGTGCCGCCCGCACGACTGCGGACTGGGAGGAGATGCGCCAGCGCCGCGAGGTCCGTGCCACCGCCAACCGCCTCGTCAACTTCGACGACGCGAACCTCCGACGCTCCGCGCAGGCCGCCGTCGCCGCATGTGCCCGGGTCGAGCGTGCGCTCGAGATCCTCGGCGACGAAGTCCCCGACCACCTGCAGTACGCCGGCTCCCTCCGCCTGGAGCACCGCGACGCGTCGCTGGACGAGCTCGGGCAGCACGCGGACCCGCCCATGACGAAGGACGCCATCGCCGGGCGCATCCGCCGCCTGCTCGCGATGGCCGACAAGCGCGCCAGCGACCTCGGCATCCCGGGCACCGAGGCCAGCGTGCCGGAAGAGCTCGAGGGCGCCTGAGCAGAGCCCCCGCCGGTCAGTGCGCTGACCGGCTGTCGGACCCCCGTGGTCGCCGCATCCGATCCGTCCTCGTGACGGCGTCATGCAGGCGGTCCGCGGGGGTCCGACTGCTAGGGTCGGTACGGCGACGTCACGGGGCGTATCGTCCACGTGCGTGGGTCGGCCGTCGTCCATGACGACGCCTCCACACTCCGAAAAAGCAGCGTCTCCCGAGGCGCTCCACACCCAACAGGAGATCCATTGACCGTCAAGATCGGCATCAACGGCTTCGGCCGGATCGGCCGTAACTTCTTCCGCGCCGCTCTGGCCAAGGGCAGCGACCTCGAGATCGTGGCGGTGAACGACCTCACCGACAACGCCGCACTCGCGAACCTGCTCAAGTTCGACTCGATCACGGGTCGCCTCGGCGTCTCGGTCGAGCTCGACAGCGACAACATCGTCGTCGACGGCAAGCCCATCAAGGTCCTCGCGGAGCGCGACCCCGCCAACCTGCCCTGGGGCGAGCTGGGCGTCGACATCGTCATCGAGTCGACCGGCTTCTTCACCAAGGCCGCCGATGCGCAGAAGCACATCGACGCCGGCGCCAAGAAGGTCATCATCTCCGCCCCGGCCACCGGTGACGACGTCACCATCGTGCTCGGCGTGAACGAGGACACCTACGACGCCGCGAACCACCACATCATCTCGAACGCCTCGTGCACCACGAACAGCCTCGCGCCGCTCGCCAAGGTGTTCCACGACGCGTTCGGCATCGAGCGTGGCCTCATGACGACCGTGCACGCCTACACCGCGGACCAGAACCTGCAGGACGGCCCGCACAAGGACCCGCGTCGTGCCCGTGCCGCCGCGCTGAACATCGTCCCGACCTCGACCGGTGCCGCCAAGGCCATCGGCCTGGTCATGCCGGAGCTCGCCGGCAAGCTCGACGGCTTCGCGTTGCGCGTCCCGGTCCCGACCGGTTCGATCACCGACCTCACCCTCGAGACGAAGTCGGACGTCACCGTCGACGAGATCAACGCCGCCTACAAGGCCGCAGCCGAGGGCCCGATGAAGGGCATCCTGCTCTACAGCGAGGACCCGCTGGTGTCGACCGACATCACGACGGACCCGCACTCCTCGATCTACGACTCCGGCCTGACCAAGGTCATGGGCAACCTCGTCAAGATCACCTCGTGGTACGACAACGAGTGGGGCTACTCGAACCGCCTGGTCGACCTGACCGAGTTCGTGGGCGAGAAGCTCTGACCTGATGGCTCTCCGCACCCTCGAGGACCTCGGCGACCTCGCCGGCAAGCGTGTCGTCGTCCGCTGTGACCTGAACGTCCCGCTCAAGGACGGCACGATCACGGACGACGGCCGCGTGCGGGCGTCGCTCACCACCCTGAACACCCTGATCACCGCCGGCGCGCGGGTGATCGTGGTGTCCCACCTCGGTCGACCCGACGGCGAACGGAAGCCCGAGTACTCGCTCGCGCCCGTCGCCCAGCGGCTGTCCGAGCTGCTCGGCAAGCCGGTCGCCTTCGTCGACGAGACCGTCGGCGACGGGGCGACCGCGGCTGCCGAGGCCCTCGAGGACGGCGACGTCCTGCTGCTCGAGAACCTCCGCTTCAACCCGGAGGAGACCTCGAAGGACGCTGCCGACCGCACTGCCTTCGCGGAGCGCATCGCCGCGCTCGGGGACGCCTTCGTCTCCGACGGGTTCGGCGTCGTGCACCGCAAGCAGGCCTCCGTGTACGAGCTGGCTGCGGCGCTCCCCAGCGCGGCCGGTCAGCTCATCGAGCAGGAACTGACCGTGCTCGAGCGCCTGACCAAGGACCCGGAGCGGCCGTACACGGTCGTCCTCGGCGGGTCGAAGGTCAGCGACAAGCTCGGCGTGATCGACCACCTCCTGCCGCGGGTCGACACGATCTGCATCGGCGGCGGCATGCTCTTCACCTTCCTCGCGGCCCAGGGCCACGGGGTGGCGAAGTCGCTGCTCGAGCAGGACCAGCTCGACGTCGTCCGCGAGTACCTGTCCCGTGCGACGGAGCTCGGCGTGACCATCGACCTGCCGACCGACGTCGTGGTGGCCTCCGGGTTCGCCGCCGACGCCGAGCACGAGACCGTCGCCGCGGACGCCATCGAGTCGTCCTCCTTCGGCGCCGACGGCATCGGCCTCGACATCGGTCCGGGGACGGCCGAGCGGTTCGCCCGCGCGGTCTCGGCGTCGAAGACGGTGTTCTGGAACGGCCCGATGGGCGTGTTCGAGTTCCCGGCCTTCGCCGCCGGCACGAAGACGGTCGCCCAGGCGCTGACCGAGGTCGACGGCCTCGGCGTGGTCGGCGGTGGCGACTCCGCTGCCGCAGTCCGGTCGCTCGGCTTCACCGACGACCAGTTCGGCCACATCTCCACCGGTGGCGGAGCGAGCCTCGAGTTCCTCGAGGGCAAGTCGCTCCCCGGCCTCGAAGCGCTCGGATGGTCCGCATGACCCGCACGCCGCTCATCGCCGGGAACTGGAAGATGAATCTGGACCACCTCCAGGCCATCGCCACCGTCCAGAAGCTCGCCTGGACCCTGAAGGACGCCCGGCACGACCACGCCGACGTCGAGGTCGCGGTCTTCCCGCCGTTCACCGATCTGCGCAGCGTGCAGACGCTGATCTCGGCGGACAAGCTGCCGCTGGCGTTCGGTGCGCAGGACCTGTCGCAGTTCGACTCCGGTGCCTACACCGGTGACGTCTCGGGAGCCTTCCTCGCCGCACTCGACGCGAAGTACGTCATCGTCGGACACTCCGAACGTCGCACCATGCACGGCGAGACCGACGAGATCGTCGCTGCGAAGACCGCCGCCGCCGTGAAGCACGGCCTGGTGCCGGTCGTCTGTGTGGGTGAGACCGGGGAGCAGCGCGAGCAGCGCGGCGCCGGTGTCGTGCCGGTCGAGCAGCTGCAGGTCGTCCTCGGAGCGGTGCAGCCGTCCGAGATCGTCGTCGCGTACGAGCCGGTCTGGGCGATCGGCTCCGGCCAGGCCGCAACGGCTGAGCAGGCGCAGGACGAATGTGCCGCGCTCCGTCGCGGGATCGCCGCAGCCTGGGGTGACCAGGCCGCAGCCGACACGCGCGTGCTCTACGGCGGTTCGGTGAAGTCGGGCAACATCGCCGGCTTCCTCCGCGAACCCGACGTCGACGGCGCACTCGTCGGTGGCGCCTCGCTCGACGTGCAGGAGTTCGCCGCGATCGCGCGGTTCCAGCAGCACGTCGGTCTCTAGACCACCACCGCCGAGGCGCGACGGGCACTGCCCGTCGCGCCTCGTGCTGTGCCCCTCCAGCACCGCCCAACCCGTCCGGGTCCCGAGCGCGCTCCGCGTGACCGGTATACTCAGATGGCTGACTGACACGAAAGGTACGTCGTGGCGATACTCTCCGTCGTGCTGCAGGTCCTGCTCGCGATCACGAGCCTCCTGCTCACGCTCCTCATCCTCCTGCACAAGGGCCGCGGTGGCGGCCTCTCCGACATGTTCGGCGGTGGTGTGACGAGCAACCTCGGGGCATCCGGTGTCGCCGAGCGCAACCTGAACCGCATCACGGTGATCCTCGGGCTCCTCTGGATCTCCAGCATCATCGTGCTCGGTCTCATCAACAAGTTCACGGCAGGGAGCTGACATGGCATCCGGAGGAAGCGCAATCCGGGGTTCGCGCGTCGGCGCCGGCCCGATGGGCGAACAGGACCGCGGGGTCCAGGCCGAGCGTGTGGCCATCTCCTACTGGGACGCGATGGGCAACGAGGTCGTCCGGTACTTCGCGGCGAACCTGCCCGACGAAGAGATCCCGGAGACGGTCGACTCGCCGTCCACGGGTCTGCCGGCCGGTCGCGACAAGGAGAACCCGCCGCAGGTCGCGAAGACCGAGCCCTACAAGACGCACCTCGCGTACGTGAAGGAACGCCGCACCGAGGAAGAGGCAGCACAGCTGCTCGAGGACGCGCTCCAGCAGCTGCGTCAGCGCCGTGGGACCGCAGCCAAGTAGCCACGGCAACCGACTGAGCTCGCGGCGCAGGCCTCCACACCAGATGGTGTGGGGGCCTGCTCCGTTCCCGGTCGACCGGCGACGCGGGGCAGCGACGGGCAGACAGGCGACGGGTGACCGGACGACGGACGGGAGGCCCGGTACCAGCTGGTACCGGGCCTCCCGTCCGTTTGTCGGCGCGTCTCGCGCCTCGTGCATCAGTAGGTCGATGCGATGAGGTTCTCCGGGACGTCGCGAGCGGCGTCCTGGTCGACGAAGAACACCGTGCGCTTCCGGCCCTGCACGCCGCCGACGGGGACCTCGTCCACGGAGGCACCGGCGAGGGCCAGCCCGAGGACCGACGCCTTCTCGGCACCGGACAGGATCACCCAGACACGCTGCGACGCGTTGATCACCGGGTAGGTGAGCGTCAGGCGCTGCGCCGGCGGCTTGGGGGAGTCGTCGACCGGGACGACCTTGCGGTCGGTGATGCGCAGCTGCGGGAACTCGGGGAACAGCGACGCGGTGTGGCCGTCCGGTCCGACGCCGAGCAGCGTGATGTCGAACCGGGGCGCGTCAGCGGAGTCCGGGGCGGCGGCGAGGAGCTCACGCTCGTACTGTTCCGCTGCCTCGTCGATGCTGATGCCGGCGTCCGACGGGGCCATCGGGTGGATGTTCTCCGCCGGGATGCTCACGTGGTCCAGGAAGTCGGTCTGCGTGCCGGTGACGTTGCGGTCCGCGTCGCCCTCCGGCACCCAGCGCTCGTCGACCCACCACACGTGCACCTTCGACCAGTCGACGCTCTGCTTCGCCTGCGACTGACCGATCGCAGCCAGGACGAGCGTGGAGACGGACCCACCGCTGATCGCGATGTCGGCCCGTCCCTGCTCGTCGAGGACGTCGATGATCTTCGTGATGAAGCGTGCGGCGACGGAGGCGCCGAGGGCCTGCTTGTCGGGGTGCACGAGCACCCGCCGTTCGTTGGTCACGTGACTCCTGTGTTCGTGGTGCGGTCGCTGCCGGACCGTGGGGGTGGTTCAGCCCGCGATGCGTTCGCGGAGCTTGGCGACCCCGTGCTTGACGACGTCTCCGAAGAGCACGTCCGGGTCGAGTCTACGGAGTTCCTCGGCCAGGCAGTCGCGCAGGTTGCGGCGCGGCAGGGACAGGTCGTGCGTCGGCTGGCCGGGCATCGAGAGTGTGGCCACGTCGACCAGGGACCGTTCGAGTTCGATGATCCCGGAGTCGCGGACCAGCGTCACGCCGTGGATCCCGCTCGAGCCGGTCGCCCGGGGTGAGGTCGTGACCTCGACGGGGACCTTGAGCTGCAGCCCGAGCCAGGCCGCGAGCAGCACGGTCGAGGGGCTGTCGAACGCGCCGGAGACCTCCACCGCGGTGATCGGCTCGAACGGTGGCTGGTCGAGCGCCGCGGCGAGCTGGTTCCGCCAGAGGGTCAGACGGGTCCACGCGAAGTCGGTGTCGCCCGGTGCGTACGAGTCGGCCAACGCCATGATCGCGGCGTTCGGGTCCTTCTGCGCGGCAGCGTCGGTGATGCGGCGCTGCGCGATCCGGCCGAGCGGGGACGCCGAGGGCTTCTCCGGTGCGGCTTCCGGCCACCATGCGACGACGGGCGCGTCAGGCAGGAGGAGCCCGGTGACCAGGCTCTCCTCGTCCGCCGCGGTCTCGCCGTACGCCCGGAGGACGATGACCTCGCTGGCGCCCGCGTCGCTGCCGACCCGGATCTGTGCGTCGAGGCGTCCCGGGGATGCGACGTCCCCTTCGTTCTTCGACACGATGATGACGCGCATCGGGTGCTCACGGGACGCCTGGTTCGCGGCCTCGATCGCCTCTTCCTCGCGACCGAGTGCGGTCGAGACGATCAGGGTGAGGACGCGGCCCAGGGCGACGGCGCCGCCCTCTTCGCGGATGTGCACCAGGGTCTTCTGGATCTTCGAGACCGTGGTGTTCGGCAGATCGATCTTCATGGACGCCTCCAGGTCCGGCCGTCGCGGGCCAGGAGCTCGTCGGCCGAAGCCGGGCCCCAGGTGCCGGGACGGTACTGTTCGGGCTGGCCCTGTGTCCGCCAGAACTCCTCGATCGGGTCGAGGATCTTCCAGGACAGCTCGACCTCCTGGTGCCGCGGGAACAGCGGCGGGTCACCGAGGAGCACGTCGAGGATGAGCCGTTCGTAGGCCTCGGGGGAGGCCTCGGTGAACGCGTGGCCGTAGCCGAAGTCCATCGTGACGTCGCGGACCTGCGTCCCGACGCCGGGGACCTTCGAGCCGAAGCGGAGCGTGACGCCCTCGTCCGGCTGGACGCGGATGACGAGTGCGTTCTGGCCGAGCGGGGACTGCTCGATGCCGAACACGTCCTCCGGCACGCGCTTGAACACGATGGCGATCTCGGTCACCCGACGGCCGAGTCGCTTGCCGGCCCGCAGGTAGAAGGGCACGCCCTGCCACCGTCGGGTCGCGATGTCGAGTCGGATCGCCGCGAAGGTCTCGGTCGTGGACTCGGGGTTCATGCCCGCTTCCTCGAGGAACCCGAGCACCTTCTCGCCGCCCTGCCAACCGCCGGCGTACTGCCCGCGGCTGGTCGCCGTCGAGAGGTCCTCGGGCAGGCGGACCGCGGAGAGCACCTTCTCCTTCTCGGCGCGGAGGTGTCCGGCCTTGAACGACACGGGCTCCTCCATCGCGGTGAGGGCGAGGAGCTGCAGCAGGTGGTTCTGGATGACGTCGCGCGCCGCACCGATGCCGTCGTAGTACGCGGCACGTCCGGCGACGCCGATGTCCTCGGCCATCGTGATCTGCACGTGGTCGACGTAGTTCGAGTTCCAGATGGGTTCGTACATCTGGTTCGCGAACCGCAGCGTCAGGAGGTTCTGGACGGTCTCCTTGCCGAGGTAGTGGTCGATGCGGAACACGTCGTCCGGAGCGAAGACGCTCTCGACGATGGCGTTCAGCTCGCGCGCGGTGCGGAGGTCGGAGCCGAACGGCTTCTCGACCACCACGCGGCTCCAGGAGCCGTCGCGCTTCTCGGTCAGACCGGAGACCTTGAGCTGCTCCGTGACGACGGGGAACATCTTCGGCGGGATGGACAGGTAGAACGCGTGGTTGCCGAGCGTCCCACGCTCGTCGTCCAGCGTGTCGACCGTCTCCTTGAGCAGCCGGAACGCCTCGGGGTCGTCGAACGAACCCTGGACGAAGCGGATGCCCTGTTCGAGCTGACGCCAGACGTCCTCGTCGAACGGAGTCCGCGAGTGCTCCTTGACGGCATCGTGGACGAGCTGGGAGAAGTCCTGGTCCTCCCAGTCACGTCGAGCGAACCCGACCAGCGCGAACCCCGGGGGCAGGAGCCCCCGGTTCGCGAGGTCGTAGACCGCGGGCATCAGCTTCTTGCGGGAGAGGTCTCCCGTCACCCCGAAGATGATGAGGGTGCTGGGACCCGCGATCCGGTTCAGTCGACGGTCCGTGGGCAGCCGGAGCGGGTTGTGCTCCGGGGTGATCGCCACCGGTGACATGTCGGTGAACTCCTTTGAATCAGGTGGTGAGTGCGGCCGCGATGACGGCTGCCGCTGCGGGGACGTCCCGCGTCGACAGGGTCAACACCGGGCGGCCGTGCTGCGCGAGGACACTCGCGTCGCCGGCGGCCTGGGCTCGGATGAGCCGACCGAACGTGAACGGGCGGCCGGGGACGGCGAGGTCCTCCTGCTCGTCGGAGACGATCTGCAGGAACACCCCGTTCGCGGGGCCGCCCTTGTGGTACTGGCCCGTGGAGTGCAGGAACCGGGGTCCGTACCCGAAGGTGACGGGTCGCCCGGTCCGTTCGGCCAGCAGGCCGCGGAGCGCTTCGAGCTCCGTCGACGCGGAGCGGTCGACGTAGGCCTGGACGGCCACGTACCCGTCGGCGTCGACACCGGCCAGGAGGCCCGACACGGCCTGGGTGAGGGTCGTGCCGACATCCAGTCCACCCGTCGCGGACACGGCGATGCCGTGCTCCTCGAACACGGGACCGGATGCGACCTCGTCCGTCGCGGGGCCGTCGAGCAGCGCGCGAGCGGCGACCTTGGCGGCCTCCACGTCGGGCTGGTCGAAGGGGTTGATGCCGAGCAGCCGCCCCGCGACCGCGACCGCGTACTCCCAGACGAGGAACTGACCACCGAGCGTGCCGGTGATCTCGAGTTCGCCGTCGGCGACGTGGCGCTCGTCGTCGCGGGAACCGACGAGTCGGACGACCTGCAGGTCGGGCAGGTCGGCGCTGAGTTCGGGTGCGTCGACGTCGAGGACGACCGGCAGGAGACCGCGGCCGTCCTTGCCCGTCGACTCGGCGATGAGCTGTTCGACCCAGTCGCCGAAGCCGAGGATGTGCGTCCCGTCCGCGACGATGCCGATCTTGTCGCGCAGGGGAGCGGTACCGCCGAGGACCGCGCCGAGCACGAGGCCCGGGTTCTCGTCCGTGTCGACGGCCAGCAGCACGCTGATGGCGTCGGCCTCGTCGAGCAGCTCGGCGATGTCCGCGCCCGCGAGTCCGGCCGGGACCAGCCCGAAGGCGGTCAGGGCCGAGTAGCGGCCGCCGACGGTCGGGTCGGCGGTGAAGACGCGGTACCCCGCCTGGTGGGCGGCGGACTCGAGCGCCGAGCCCGGATCCGTCACGACGACGATGCGTCCGGCGGGGTCGATGCCGGCGTCCTGGAACGCCTGCTCGAACACCCGGCGCTGCGAGTCGGTCTCGACGGTGGAGCCCGACTTCGACGACACGACGAGCACGGTGCGATCGAGGTCGCTCAGCGCCGCACGGACCTGCGCGGGATCGGTGGAGTCGAGGACGACCAGGGGCACGCCAGCGGTCCGCGTGATGACCTCCGGCGCGAGCGACGAGCCGCCCATGCCTGCGAGGACCACGCGGTCGACGCCCTGCTCGTGCAGCTGGTCGCGGAGCGCCACGACCTCGAGGACGAGCGGGCGCGAGACCGAGACGGCCTCGACCCAGCCGAGACGGTTCGCTGCCTCGGCTTCGGCCGCGGGGCCCCAGAGCGCGGCGTCCTGGGCCGTGATCCCGGACGCCACCAGGTCGGTGACGAGGCGCGGGACCACCGTGTCGATGGCCCGCGCCGCGTCACCGCTGGCGGCGATGGAGACGGTCACTCTTACTTGGCGTTCTCGAGGGCCGTCTTGACGGTGTCGACGAGCTCGCCCCACGAGACGTTGAACTTATCGACGGCCTCCTTCTCGAGGAGGTCGACGACGTCGTCGTAGTCGATGCCGACGGCGGCGAGCTGGTCCATGACCTTGTTCGCGTCGTCGAACGTGCCGGCGATGGCGTCGCCGTGGATCTCACCGTGGTCGAACGTGGCCTCGAGGGTCTTGCCCGGCATGGTGTTGACGGTGTTCGGGGCGGCGAGCTCGGTCACGTAGAGGGTGTCGGGGAGCGACGGGTCCTTGACACCGGTCGAGGCCCAGAGCGGACGCTGCGTGTTCGCACCGGACTCGAGCAGGCCCAGGGCGCGCTCGGTGGCGAACGCCTCGGTCCAGACCTGGTAGGCGAGCTGCGCGTTGGCGATGCCGGCCTTGGACTTCAGGGCGGTGGCGTCGTCGGAGCCCACGGCGTCGAGGCGCTTGTCGATCTCGGAGTCGACACGCGAGACGAAGAACGACGCGACGGAGTGGATCTTCGACAGGTCGTGTCCGGCGGCCTTGGCCTTCTCGAGACCACCGAGGTAGGCGTCGATGACGGCGCGGTAACGCTCGAGCGAGAAGATCAGGGTGACGTTGACCGAGATGCCGGCGCCGATGACCTCGGTGATCGCCTCGAGACCGTCGACGGTCGCGGGGATCTTGATGAGGACGTTCTCCTTGCCGACCTTGTCGAACAGGAACTTGGCCTGCTCGATGGTCTTCGCGGTGTCGTGCGCGAGACCCGGCTCGACCTCGATCGACACGCGGCCGTCGAAGCCCTTGGTCGCGTCGTAGATCGGCTTGAAGACGTCAGAGGCGTTCGCGACGTCCTGCGTGGTGATCTCGAAGATCGCCTCGGTCACCCCGGTGCCGGCGGCGGCGAGCTCCTTGACCTGGGAGTCGTAGCGCTCACCCTTGGCGAGCGCGGACGCGAAGATGGTCGGGTTCGTGGTCACGCCCACGACGTTGCGGGTGTCGATGAGCTCCTGCAGGCGGCCGGTCTCGAGGAGCTCGCGGGACAGGTCGTCGAGCCAGATGCTCACGCCGACGGCGGAGAGGGCTTCGGTGGGAGTGGTGTCAGTCATTCGCTTCTTCTCTGCTTCGTTTCGTTCGTCGGCTCCGGGGAGCCGTGGTCTGTGTGCGGGGGTCGGACCCCCGGGACGGGAGGCGCGTGGCGGGACCGCCACGGGCCTCCCGTGCGGACGGGCCGGGTCCGACGTTCCGGACCCGGCCCGTTCGGGTCAGGATGCTGCTGCTGCTGCGATCGATTCCTTGGCCGCCGAGATGACGTGCTCGGTGGTGAAGCCGAACTCCTCGAACAGCTTCTGGTAGTCGGCCGAGGCACCGAAGTGCTCGATCGACACGCTGCGGCCGGCGTCACCGACGATGTCGCGCCAGCTCATCGCGATCCCGGCCTCGACCGAGACGCGGGCCTTGACTGCCTTCGGCAGGACCGACTCGCGGTACGCCTCGTCCTGCTCGTGGAACCACTCGAGCGACGGAGCGGACACGACCCGGGCGTTGATGCCCTCGGCCTTGAGCTGCTCGCGTGCGTCGACCGCGATCTGGACCTCGGAACCGGTGCCGATGAGGATGACGTCCGGGGTGCCGTTCGGCGCCTCGGCGAGGACGTACGCGCCCTTGCCGACGTTCTTCGCCGAGGCGAAGACCTCGCCGGAGGCGTCGCCGTCGCCACGCTCGAAGACGGGCAGGTTCTGGCGGCTCAGCGCGATGCCGGCCGGGCGGTCCTGGTGCTTGAGCATCTCGAGCCAGGCGTACGCGACCTCGTTGGCGTCCGCGGGGCGGACGACGTCGAGACCGGGGATCGCACGGAGGGCGGTGATCTGCTCGATCGGCTGGTGCGTCGGGCCGTCCTCGCCGAGGGCGATGGAGTCGTGGGTCCAGACGTAGATCGCCGGCGCCTTCATGAGCGCGGCGAGACGGACCGCCGGGCGCATGTAGTCGCTGAAGATGAGGAAGGTGCCGCCGAAGGGGCGGGTGTTCCCGTGCAGGACGATGCCGTTGAGGATCGAGCCCATCGCGTGCTCGCGGATGCCGAAGTGCAGCACGCGGCCGAACGGGTCGGTCGTCCAGGTCTTCGTCGAGGCCTCGGCCGGACCGAAGGACTTGCCGTCCTCGATCGTGGTGAGGTTCGACTCGGCGAGGTCGGCGGAACCACCCCAGAACTCGGGCATCAGCGGCGCGATGGCGTTGATGACCTTGCCGGAGGCGGCACGGGTCGAGACGGCCTTCTCGGTGCTGAACACCGGGAGGGCGGCTTCGAGGCCCTCGGGCAGCTGCTTGGCCTGGACGCGGTCGAACAGCGCCTTCTTGTCGGCGTTGGCCGCGGCCCACGCGTCGAAGGTCTTCTGCCACTCGGCGTGCTCGGCCTGGCCCTTGGCGATCGCGCCGCGGGTGTAGTCGAGGACCTCGGGGTCGACGTCGAAGGTCTTCTCGGTGTCGAAGCCGAGGACCTCCTTCAGGCCCTTGAGCTCGTCGGCGCCGAGGGCGGAGCCGTGGATCTTGCCGGAGTTCTGCTTGGTCGGGGACGGCCAGCCGATGATCGTCTTGATGACGATGAGCGACGGCTTGTCGTGGACCTGCTTGGCGGCCTCGACAGCGGCGAAGAGTGCTTCGGCGTCCTCGTGGTACTCGCCGGTCTTCTTCCAGTCGACGACCTGGACGTGCCAACCGAGCGCCTCGTAGCGGGCGTGGACGTCCTCGGAGAACGCGATGTCGGTGTCGTCCTCGATCGAGATCTGGTTCGAGTCGTAGAACGCGATGAGGTTGCCGAGCTGCTGGCGACCCGCGAGCGAACCGGCCTCGTTGGTGACGCCTTCCTGCATGTCACCGTCGCCGGCGATCACGTAGGTGTAGTGGTCGAACGGCGACTGACCGGCCGGGGTCTCCGGGTCGAACAGGCCGCGCTCGAAGCGCTGCGCGTAGGCGAAGCCGACGGCGGAGGCGAGGCCCTGGCCGAGCGGGCCGGTGGTGATCTCGACACCGTCGGTGTGGCCGTACTCCGGGTGACCCGGCGTCTTCGAGCCCCACTTGCGGAGGTGCTGGAGGTCGTCGAGCTCGAGGCCGTAGCCGTGCAGGTAGAACTGCACGTACTGCAGGATCGATGCGTGACCCGCCGACAGGATGAAGCGGTCGCGACCGATCCACGTGGAGTCGCTCGGGTCGCGACGCATCACCTTCTGGAAGAGGAGGTGAGCCAGCGGCGCGAGGCTCATCGCGGTGCCGGGGTGACCGTTGCCGGCCGCCTCGACAGAGTCGGCGGCGAGGACGCGGGCCGTGTCGACGGCCTTCCGGTCGATGGCGTCCCAGGTGAATTCAGCCACTTGGATGTTGACCCTTCATTGATGCGACATGTGCGAGGGCTCGTGCCATCGCACGGACATGGTGCCCACCCGGGGCTCCGTCGCGGCGCCGTTGCCGGCGGCCGACCGGCTCGATCGCGGCCGACGTCTTCGGGGCACGCTGCGGGAGGGCCTCTCCAGCATAGTGAACCGGCACTCAGAAGGTGCCCAGGTGACCGGCGGGGCTCGATGACCGGTCGGTGGCCGATCGTCATCCGGGCGTGTCCCGGACCCGCTGGGGAACGGCGGGACATCGTCGTGGCGCCGTCGATCGCGTAAACTGACGGCGGTCCGCGATCATTCCGCGGACACGCACGCCCAGACGCCGACGGTGACGTCCACCCGAGCGTGCGAGCTGCAGCGAAACAGACTGAGGTTCCCTTGCCGACTGCCACCGTGACCAGGCCAGACACCGTTCGTCGGTCGATGCTGTCCCGCAAGGTCCGGGCGTACGTCTCGCTCACCAAGCCGCGGGTGATGGAGCTGCTGCTCGTCACCACCGCGCCGACGATGTTCCTCGCCGAGCGCGGCGTGCCCGACCTGTGGCTCGTCTTCTGGACGATGCTCGGTGGCGCGATGTCGGCCGGGTCGGCGTCCGCGTTCAACTGCTACATCGACCGCGACATCGACCGCCTGATGAAGCGCACCAGCACGCGACCGCTCGTCACGGGCGAGCTGTCCGACCGCGAGGCCCTCGTGTTCTCGTGGTTGCTCGGCATCGTGTCGACCGTGGTGCTGGTCGTGTTCGTGAACTGGCTCGCCGCCGCACTCAGCGTCGCCGCGATCCTCATCTACGTGTTCGTCTACACGCTCTGGCTCAAGCGCCGCACCCCGCAGAACATCGTCTGGGGCGGATCGGCGGGGTGCATGCCGGTGCTCATCGGGTGGGCGGCCGTCACCGGCTCGCTGACCTGGGCTCCGGTCATCCTCTTCATGGTGATCTTCCTGTGGACGCCGCCGCACTACTGGCCGCTGTCGATGAAGTACCGCGACGACTACGACGCCGCCGACGTCCCGATGCTCGCCGTCGTCCGCGGTCGGACCGTCGTCGGGCTGCAGGTCGTGCTCTACGCGTGGGCGACGCTCGTCTGCTCGCTGCTGCTCATCCCGGTCGCGAACATGGGGCCGCTGTACACGGTCGTCGCGCTGGCCGCGGGCATCTGGTTCGTCGTCGAGTCGCACCTGCTGTACAGCCGGGCGATCCAGCACATGGAGCAGGTGCACCCGATGCGCGTCTTCCGCAGCTCGATCACCTACCTGACGCTGCTCTTCATCGCGGTCGGCATCGACCCGCTGCTGCCGCAGGTGTTCACCTTCACGATCTGACGCACCCGGTGTGACGACGGGCCCGGCCTCCTCGGAGGTCGGGCCCGTTGTAGTCCGTGGGCTGTTGCGGCTCGGGCGTCGGGCCGGTCCGTGCGGTCTCGTGCGGTCTCGTGTGCGGACGCGACACGTCGCTGCGGCAGGCACGTGTGCACCGGTCGGCCTCCTGGACCGGACGGTGCGGTGCTGTCCGGGAGGCGCGGATCGCTGCTCGCGGACCGTAGCGGTCCCGACGTGGCCGGGCCGGGCCCCGCGGACGACCGGGCCGGCCAGCTCGGACGAGACCGGGCCGGATCAGGCGCGGACGGCGTCCCGACCGGCACTCGAGCGCGTCGAGAGGACCACCGCGGTCATCGCCGCGACGAGCAGGCCGGCGAGCACCATGTGCGTGCCGACCAGGCCGACCGGCAGACCGGTGCGCGCCTGGGTGAGACCGACCGCGATCTGGACGAACTCGACGACGAGCAGCAGGACCGCGCTCTTGCTCGAGATGCCGAGCCGGACGGCGCCGATCACGAGCGCCAGCGTGAGAGCGAACGTGGCGTAGGCGGGGATCGCGTGCAGGTGCTCCATGAGCTGCGTGTCGAAGCCCGTGCGGTGCACCGCGCCGCCGTCGACGCGTTCGCTGGCGCCCGCGTGCGGACCACTGCCGGTGGTGAGGATGCCGACCAGGACGGTCACGGCGACGGCGACGACGGTGCCCCGGACGACGCCGAAGTACCAGCGCGGCACGATGCGGTCGCGGACGCGCGGGCCGTTCACCGAGCGGTAGACCAGTGCCGCGGTGATGCTCGTGAGCACGGCGGAGACGACGAAGTGCAGGCCGACGACGAACGGGTTGAGGCCGGAGATGACCGACACGCCGCCGATGACGGCCTGGACCGGGATCGCCGCGCCCTGCGCGAACGCCAGCCAGAAGAGCTCCGGTCGGGTCTTGCGCATCCGGACGACCGCCAGGAACATCGCGATCGCGACGACGACCAGCACGAAGGTCAGCAGACGATTGCCGAACTCGATGATCCCGTGGATGCCCATCTCGGGCGTCGACACGAGCGAGTCGGTGGTGCACTTCGGCCAGGTGGGGCACCCGAGGCCGGAAGCCGTCAGGCGGACCAGTCCACCGGTGCCGATGAGCACGACCTCGACGACGAACGAGGCCCAGGCGAGGACCACGACGCGCGGGTCGACGGTGCGGGGGAGTGACCACCAGGTGGTCGGAGTCCGGACGTCCTGCTCGACGGTGGGGCCGACGCGAGTCACGAGGGTGGTGCCTTCCTGTTGTTCCGGGCCCTGGACCTGTAGGATTCGAGGGTTCAGCAGCAGTCAAGTCTAGGCAGGCGCCGGCTCCGAATGAGCCGTGATCGCCGATCGGTCCCGCGACTGCGTGGAAGCATCGACGTTGCGAGGCAGCAACACCTTGGACCGCCGTGTCGGCGGCCTGCGGTGGAATGGTGTCCGACACCACCGGGTTGTACCGGAGACGCTGTTGCGAGAAGGAAACGAGGAGACCATGTCCGACGTGCTCATCGACCGTCCAGAACTCGAAGGGCTCGGCCAGTACGAATTCGGCTGGGCCGACTCCGACGCGGCCGGCGCCTCTGCGCGCCGTGGCCTGTCGGAAGAGGTCGTCACCGACATCTCCGGCCGCAAGGGTGAACCCGAGTGGATGCGTGCGAACCGGCTGAAGGCACTGAAGCTCTTCGACCGCAAGCCGATGCCCTCGTGGGGTGCCGACCTGTCGGACATCGACTTCGACAACATCAAGTACTTCGTGAAGTCGACGGAGAAGCAGGCCGAGTCGTGGGAGGACCTCCCCGAGGACATCCGCACGACCTACGAACGCCTGGGCATCCCGGAGGCCGAGCGTCAGCGCCTCGTCGCCGGCGTCGCCGCGCAGTACGAGTCCGAGGTCGTCTACCACCAGATCCGCGAGGACCTGGAGCAGCAGGGCGTCATCTTCATGGACACCGACACGGCGCTGCGCGAGCACCCGGAGCTGTTCCAGGAGTACTTCGGCACCGTGATCCCCGCCGGCGACAACAAGTTCGCCGCGCTGAACACGGCCGTGTGGTCCGGCGGCTCGTTCGTCTACGTCCCGAAGGGCGTCCACGTCGAGATCCCGCTGCAGGCCTACTTCCGCATCAACACGGAGAACATGGGCCAGTTCGAGCGGACGCTGATCATCGCGGACGAGGACTCGTACATCCACTACATCGAGGGCTGCACCGCCCCGATCTACAAGTCGGACTCGCTGCACTCGGCCGTCGTCGAGATCATCGTGAAGAAGAACGCCCGCGTTCGCTACACGACGATCCAGAACTGGTCGAACAACGTCTACAACCTCGTCACCAAGCGTGCGATCGCCCACGAGGGCGCCACCATGGAGTGGATCGACGGCAACATCGGGTCCAAGGTCACGATGAAGTACCCGTCCATCTACCTCGCCGGTGAGCACGCGAAGGGCGAGACCCTGTCCGTCGCCTTCGCCGGCCCCGGTCAGCACCAGGACGCCGGCGCGAAGATGATCCACATGGCGCCGTACACGACGTCGTCGATCGTCTCCAAGTCGATCGCCCGCGGTGGCGGTCGTGCCGGCTACCGCGGCGAGGTCCGTGTCGACCCGGCCGCGCACCACTCGGCCAACACGGTCCGCTGCGACGCGCTGCTCGTCGACACCGTCTCGCGGAGCGACACGTACCCGGCGATCGACATCCGTGTCGACGACGTGCAGCTCGGTCACGAGGCCACGGTCTCCCGCGTCAGCGAGGAGCAGCTGTTCTACCTCATGTCCCGCGGCATGGCCGAGGACGAGGCCATGGCGATGATCGTGCGCGGATTCATCGAACCCATCGCCCGCGAACTCCCGATGGAGTACGCACTCGAACTCAACAAGCTCATCGAGATGAGCATGGAAGGATCCGTCGGCTAGATGTCCAGCACCACCCCTCCTCCCCACATCGACCAGCCGACGGAGCCCGCGAGCACGCTCTCGTCGGGCGGTACGGACCAGCACGGCGCCCGGGCGCACTCCGACGGCGGCTGGGACACCAAGGTGCCGGTGCAGACGCGTTCCGAGCGGTTCCGCTCGGGTGACGTCGACGCCTTCCCCACCGTCACCGGCCGAGAGGTCAACTGGAAGTTCGCGCCGCTCGCCAAGATCCAGCCGCTGCTCGACGGCCCGCTGGACGGCTCGGCTTACCCCTTCCTCGCGACCCAGTCCGCGGGCGCCGACGTCGAGTGGGGTCGCAGCGACGACCCCCGCGTCGGTGGCGCCGGACTGCCGGAGGACCGGGCGGCTGCCGCTGCCTGGAGCGCGCGTGACGCCGTCCTGGCGATCACCGTGTCGGGCACGGACGAGTACGAGTCCATCACCGTGACCCGCTCCGACTTCGGTACGCAGCCGCGCGCGGCGCACACGGTCATCACGGCCGAGCCGCACGCGCAGGGGATCGTCGTCATCGACAACCGCGGGACGGCACTCCTCAGCGAGAACGTCGAGGTCGTCGTCCGCGACGGCGCACGGCTCACCGTCGTCACGGTCCAGGACTGGGACGACGACGCGGTGCACGTCTCGACGCACTTCGCCGAGGTCGGCCGCGACGCCTTCCTCAAGCACGTCGTGGTCTCGCTCGGTGGCGACGTCATCCGTGTCAACCCGTCCACGCACCTCGGTGCGCAGGGCGGCGACGTCGAGATGTACGGCGTGTACTTCGCGGACGCCGGTCAGTACATCGAGCAGCAGGTCTACGTCGACCACGACGCCCCGAACACCCGCAGCCGCGTGAACTACAAGGGCGCGTTGCAGGGTCAGGGCGCGCACACGGTCTGGATCGGCGACGTCCTGATCGGACGCTCCGCCCCCGGCACGGACTCGTACGAGCAGAACCGCAACCTGGTCCTGACCGACGGCACCCGCGCCGACAGCATCCCGAACCTCGAGATCGAGACCGGCGACATCACCGGGGCCGGCCACGCCAGCGCCACCGGTCGTTTCGACGACGAGCAGCTCTTCTACCTGCAGGCCCGCGGTATCCCGGAGGAAGAGGCACGTCGTCTCGTCGTCCTGGGCTTCCTGGTCGAGGTCATCCAGAAGATCGGCGCGCCCGAGCTCGAGGAGCGTCTCATCGCCGCCGTCGAGCAGGAGCTCCTGGAGGGCCGGACGGTCCTCGCCGCGCCCGCCACCGAGGCGGCTGCCGCCGGGGTCGACGCCTGATGGCCGAGAAGGTCTGCGCCGAGAGCGACATCGCGGTGGACAGCCCGATGCGCGCGGTCGTCGACGGCACCGCGATCGCGATCGTGAAGGACTCGGCCGGCACGGTGCACGCCATCGGCGACACCTGCACGCACGGCGACATCTCACTGTCCGAGGGTTTCGTCGAGGGCGACTCGCTCGAGTGCTGGGCGCACGGGTCGCAGTTCTCGCTGACCACGGGCAAGCCGAAGAACTTCCCGGCGTACGAGCCGGTGCCGGTCTTCCGGGTCGAGGTCCGTGACGGCGACGTCTACGTCGACGTGCACGAGCCGGTCCCGGTCGACTGAGCGCGACCCCTCACTCTTCCCGCGGCTGACGCCGCACCACAGCTGCAACCGAAGGAACGCAATGTCCACTCTCGAAATCCGTGACCTGCAGGTCGCCATCGACACCGACCAGGGCGTCAAGGAGATCCTCAAGGGCGTCGACCTGACGATCAACGAGGGCGAGATCCACGCGATCATGGGCCCGAACGGGTCCGGCAAGTCGACCCTGGCGTACACGATCGCCGGGCACCCGCGCTACCACGTCACCGGCGGCTCGATCACCCTCGACGGCCAGGACGTCCTGGCGATGAGCGTCGACGAGCGTGCGCGCGCCGGCATGTTCCTCGCCATGCAGTACCCGGTCGAGATCCCCGGCGTGACGGTGTCGAACTTCCTCCGCACCGCCAAGACGGCGATCGACGGCGAGGCCCCGGCCCTCCGCGGCTGGATCAAGGACCTCCGCACCTCGATGGCGGACCTCAAGATGGACCCGGCCTTCGCCGAGCGCAACGTCAACGAGGGCTTCTCCGGTGGCGAGAAGAAGCGCCACGAGATCATGCAGCTCGAGCTGCTCAAGCCGAAGTTCGCCGTCCTCGACGAGACCGACTCCGGCCTCGACGTCGATGCGCTGAAGATCGTGTCCGAGGGCGTCAACCGTGCCAAGGGCGCGACCGGCCTGGGCGTGCTCCTCATCACGCACTACACGCGCATCCTCCGCTACATCACGCCGGACTTCGTCCACGTGTTCGTCGCGGGCAAGATCGCCGAGCAGGGCGGCCCGGAGCTGGCGGAGCGCCTCGAGAACGAGGGCTACGACCGCTACGTGCAGGCCGCTGCTGCCGCACCGGTGGAGTGACGATGATCACCACACTGGCACCGGAGAAGTTCGACGAGGTCGTCGAGGGCCTGAAAGAGGTCCAGGACCCGGAGCTCGGCGTCAACATCGTCGACCTCGGCCTCATCTACGACCTGGCCTGGGACGACGAGGCGACCGCACTCATCATCAGCATGACGCTGACGAGTGCGGGCTGCCCGCTGACCGACGTGATCGAGAACGACACCGCGAACGCGCTCGACGGCATCGTCGACGCCTTCCGCATCAACTGGGTCTGGATGCCGCCGTGGGGTCCGGAGCGGATCACCGACGACGGCCGCGAGATGATGCGCGCGCTCGGCTTCTCGATCTAGCCACGCGACCACAAGACGGACGGGAGGCCCGGTACCAGCTGGTACCGGGCCTCCCGTCCGTCCTGTGGTGCGGAGACAGTCAGCGGCGGCCGAGTGCCTTCCAGGCCAGGGGCAGCACGCCTGCTGCGATGAGCGCCTTGGCGATGCCGCCCACGATGAACGGGTACAGGCCGGCCGCGAGGACGGACTGGAGGTCGTTCGGGGCGCCCAGCGCGCCGAGGGCGACCGCGAGGTACGGCAGACCGGTCACGAAGGGGATCGCACTCGCGAGCAGCATCGCCACCGCGGCGCGCCCGACCTTGCGGTCCCAGTTGCGACGCGCGAGCCAGCCGATCAGACCGGCTGCCGGGATGAAGCCGATGACGTACCCGAAGCTCGGCAGGGTGAGGGCGTGCAGGCCGCCCTGGGCGTCGGCGAAGAACGGCGCGCCGGCGAGTCCGACGATCGCGTAGACGAGCATCGACAGAACGCCGCGTCGCGCACCGAGCGTCGCACCGACGAGCACGACGGCCAGCGTCTGACCGGTCACGGGGACCGGCCACATCGGGACCTCGACCTGGGCCAGCGCGGCCGTGAACAGCGCACCACCGGCGATCAGAGCGGCGTCGGTGGCCAGGCCGTGGGTGCGCAGACGGTCGGCGAGGACTGCGCGGGGAGCGAACCCGGTGGCGTTCGTCATGGATTCTCCTAGAATGGACTGCTGGTCCTTCTCAGGACCATCGGTCCCGTCAGCGTAGCGGTGCACCTCCGGCACACACCGTTGTGCGAACCCACCAACTGATTGGACGTCCACTGTGCTTGCCGTGCACGAACTCGAGATCCGCGTCGGGGCTCGCCTCCTGATGGAGAACGTGTCCTTCCGCGTCGAGCGGGGTGACAAGATCGGCCTCGTCGGCCGGAACGGCGCGGGGAAGACCACCATGACCAAGGCCCTGGCGGGGGAAGCCGCCCCGACCGACGGCAAGATCGAGCGATCGGGCGAGATCGGCTACCTGCCGCAGGACCCGCGCTCGGGCAACCCCGAGGACACCGCGCGCAAGCGCATCCTGGATGCCCGCGGGCTGGGGGAGCTCGTCGACGGCATCCGCAAGGCCACGCTCGACATGGCCAGCACGGACCCGGCCGTCGCCGAGAAGGCGATGAAGCGGTACTCCCGCCTGGACGACGAGTTCAACGCGCTGGGTGGCTACGCGGCCGAGGCCGAGGCGGCGTCGATCGCGTCGAACCTCAAGCTGCCGGACCGCATCCTCGACCAGCAGCTCAAGACCCTCTCCGGCGGTCAGCGTCGCCGCATCGAGCTCGCCCGCATCCTGTTCTCCGACGCGGACACGATGATCCTCGACGAGCCGACGAACCACCTCGACGCCGACTCGGTCGTGTGGCTCCGTGAGCACCTGAAGACCTACGCCGGTGGCGTCATCGTCATCTCCCACGACGTGGAGCTGGTGGACGAGGTCGTCAACCGCGTCTTCTACCTGGACGCGAACCGCCAGACCATCGACATCTACAACATGGGCTGGAAGCTCTACCAGCGGCAGCGTGTCGCCGACGAGGAGCGTCGCCGCAAGGAGCGCGCGGGCGCCGAGAAGAAGGCGGCGACCCTCAAGGACCAGGCCGCTCGGTTCGGTGCGAAGGCGTCCAAGGCGGCTGCGGCCCACCAGATGGTCGCGCGCGCCGACAAGCTGCTCGCGGGTCTCGAGGACGAGCGCGTCGCCGACCGGGTGGCGAAGATCCGCTTCCCGACCCCGGCTCCGTGTGGCCGCACCCCCCTGATGGCCGAGGGGCTGTCGAAGTCGTACGGGTCGCTCGAGATCTTCGCGGGTGTCGACCTGGCGATCGACCGTGGTTCCCGCGTGGTCATCCTCGGCTTCAACGGTGCGGGCAAGACGACGCTGCTGCGCATCCTGGCGGGTGCGGACCAGCCGGACACGGGTGAGATCCAGCCCGGCCACGGTCTGCGCATCGGCTACTACGCGCAGGAGCACGAGAACATCGACATCAACCGCACGGTGATCGAGAACATGGTGTCGGCGTCGACCGACCTCAACGAGACCGAGGCCCGTCGGGTGCTCGGGTCGTTCCTGTTCACCGGTGACGACGGCTACAAGAAGGCCGGAGTCCTGTCCGGTGGCGAGAAGACCCGCCTGTCGCTCGCGATGATCGTCGTCTCGGGTGCGAACGTCCTGCTGCTCGACGAGCCGACGAACAACCTGGACCCGGCGTCGCGCGAGGAGATCCTCAACGCCCTGGCCGGCTTCGAGGGTGCGGTCGTCCTGGTGTCGCACGACGCCGGCGCGGTCGAGGCGCTGAACCCCGAGCGTGTGCTGCTGCTGCCGGACGGCACCGAGGACCACTGGAACAAGGACTACGCGGAGCTCATCGAGCTCGCCTGACCCGGGTCCGCATCGGATCGCGGAGCAGGACACACGACGGACGGGAGGCCCGTGGCGACATCGCCACGGGCCTCCCGTCCGTCGGTACGGACGCCTCGGCCGCCGGCCCGTCAGCGTCCTGACGTGAGCAGTTCGTCCTCGATCTCGGCGTCCGACTTCGGCTTCGCGTCCTTGCGGCGCTGCCGGTCGAGGGCGCGCTCGCGCTCCTCCGGGTCGTCCTGGTTGAGGTTCCGGTACTCCTGCACCATCACGTACGCCAGGAAGCCGAAGCCCCCGACGGCGAACAGGAACCACTGGATGAAGTAGCTGAGGTGCAGGCCGGTGTCGGCGCTCGGACGGTCCCAGCCGAGCGGTGCGCGCTCGGTCGGCGCGGGCGTCTCGCTGTCGAGCTGGCCGTACGCACCGGTCCAGATCGGGTGACCGGCCTTGTCGGCGACGTCGGGCAGTGTGACGGACTGCACCTGGTCGGTGTTCGCCGGGTCCGTGCGGCCGGGGATGCGCGGCTCGGACTGCTGCAGACGCACGACGACGGTGACGGTGCCGGTCGGGGGAGCCGGCACGCTGTCCGGGGCGTCCTGCCGGTTGCCGGTCGGCACCCAGCCGCGGTCGACGACGAAGGCGCGGCCCTCAGCGGTGACCAGGGGGGTGAGGACCTCGAACCCGGGCTGGCCGTTGTGCACGCGGTTGCGGACGAGGAGCTGGTGGTCGGTGTCGTACCGGCCGGTGACGCTCGCACGCAGCCAGGTCAGGTCGTTGCTCCACGTGCCGGCCCGGGGGAGGACCTGATCGACCGGCACCGGTGCGTGGTCGTAGTTCGCAGCGATCTGGTCGTTCTGGCGGACCGCTTCGTTCCGACGGTCCCACTGCCACATGCCGAACAGGGTGCAGACGACCGCGAACGCCACGGCGATCGCGAAGTAGCCGAGCCAGCGGCGGCTGCGGACGAAGTGCCAGCCGACGAAGGGCTCGGTGGGGTCGTCGCCGCGGACCGGTGCGGTGGGGCCGTCGGCCGGGGAGCCGATGCCGTTGCTCGAGGTCGTCGTTCCGGCCTGCCGGATCCGGGCCGCGTGGCGCCGGCCGTACCGGGAACCGGGGTCGAAGCCCTCGGTCATCGCCCGTCACCCGCGACGCGCGCGGTGGTGTCGTCGAGGTTCTTCACGTCGTCGTCGATGCCGGTGACGCGCACCGGGAACGAGCGCGAGCGCAGGTAGTCGGCGAGGAAGTCGCAGTGGTCGTCGCAGGCGGCCCAGATCTTCACGCGGTCCTCGGCGTGGATGCGCGGGTTCCGCCAGTTCACCCGCCACGCTGCCGTCGACGAACAACCGGCCCGCGAACACACCGGCGTCGCGCCGGGTTCGGTGAACAGGTCGAAGGTCGATCCCATCAGCGGCGGCCGCCGTTCCGTGCCGTCCAGACGCGCGAGCGGTCGCCGTTGCGCTGCCAGTCCTCCTGCGCCCGCTGGGCCTGGTCGCGCAGACGCTCCTGCTCGGCGCGGTAGGCCTGGGCGCGCGCTTCTTCCTGCTCGTCACGGAGACGTGGGTCGACGGCGTCGTAGAGCTCGATCGCACCACCCGGTCGGACGACGTCACCACCGGTCCGGTTGCCCGCGTTCGCCAGCACGACCGCGACCCACGGGACCACGGCTGCGGCGACGATCGGCAGCACGGCGATCCAGGAGTGCCAGGCGCTCCAGATCAGCACGGCACCGACGAAGCAGACGACACGGAACGCCATCTGCCACACGTAGCGGGAGAGCCGGTGGGCACGGTCGATATCCGGGTTGTCCGGGAGTGTCGTGATGTTCTGCGACGACATCGGCTCCGCGGTCACGTGTTCCGGCGCCGAACGCTGGAGCTGGATGCGCGGGCCGCTCGGGTTCTGCGGGTTCTTGCGGTTCATGCGGTGGGGTCTCCGTCTGCCGGACTCCAGTTTACGCCCGGGGTACGACATCCGGCCGGTCGTGCGGAGACCGGCCGTCGGGGAGTGCACCGGTAGGCTCGTCCGGGCGTGTCCGGACACCCGAGGTCCCGGCGTGCCAGCGACCACCAGCGAACGGAGCGACCATGACCACCCCCCGTACCGTCCTCATCACCGGCGGCAACCGCGGCATCGGCCACGCGCTGGCCGCCCGCTTCGTCGACGCCGGACACCGGGTCGCCGTCACGTCGCGGAAAGGGCAGGGCGGCCCCGAGGGTGCGCTCACCGTGCAGGCCGACATCACCGACACCGCGTCCGTCGACCGGGCGTTCACCGAGGTCGAGTCCGCGCTCGGTCCGATCGAGGTCCTGGTCGCCAACGCCGGGATCACGAACGACCAGCTGCTGCTCCGGATGTCGGAAGAGGACTTCACGAGCGTCATCGACACGAACCTGACGGGCACCTTCCGCGTGGTCAAGCGTGCGACGAAGGGGATGATGAAGGCGAAGTTCGGCCGCATCGTGCTGATGTCGAGCGTCGTCGGGGCGTACGGGCAGATCGGGCAGGTCAACTACGCGTCGTCGAAGGCCGCGCTGGTCGGCATGGCACGGTCCATCACGCGCGAACTCGGGTCGCGCGGCATCACCGCGAACGTCGTCGCGCCCGGGTTCATCCAGACCGACATGACGGCAGCGCTCTCCGACGAGCTGCAGGCCGAGTTCAAGAAGGCGATCCCGGCGGCGCGCTACGGCAGCGTCGACGACGTCGCGGACGCCACGCTCTTCCTGGCGGGCGACGGCGCGGGCTACATCTCCGGCGCGGTCATCCCGGTCGACGGCGGCCTCGGCATGGGCCACTGACGGCCTGACCCGCTGCCGGCTCTGCCGGCCGTCGCCGGCCCCGCCTGCGGCCGTCAGCCGCCGGCGGCGCGGCGGCGCAGCGGGGCGTCAGCCGCGCAGACCGAGCGCGGCCAGGACGACGGACAGGTCGCGGTCGACGACCGCGACGTCCGCCTCGGCCCGGACGCGCGGCTTCGCGTCGAAGGCGACGGCCAACGCAGCGACCGCCATCATCGCCAGGTCGTTGGCACCGTCCCCGACGGCGACCGTCCGGGTCAGGGGGACGCCGTCGGCGGCAGCCCACGTCCGCAGCGAGTCCGCCTTGGCCCGGGCGTCGACGACCGCGCCGGCGACCCGCCCGGTGAGCACGCCGTCCCGCGTCTCGAGCCGGTTGGCCCGGCAGTGGTCGAGGCCGAGCCCGGCGGCGAACGGGTCGAGCACCTCGTGGAAACCCCCGGACACGACGCCGACCGTGCCGCCGGCCGCGTGCACCCCGCGCACGAGCTCGTCGGCGCCGCGGGTGACGCGGACGGCCTGCTGGGCGCGCGTGAACGTGTCGACCGGGAGGCCCGCCAACGTCGCGACCCGCTCCCGGAGGCTCTCGGCGAAGTCGATCTCCCCGCGCATGGCGCGCTCCGTCACCGTCTGGACCTGTGGTCGGGTCCCCGCCGCGTCGGCGAGGAGCTCGATGACCTCGTCCTCGAGCAGCGTCGAGTCGGCATCGAGGACGACGAGGAAACGGGGCACCCGACCACGGTAGCGGGGTCGGGTGCCCCGTGACGTCGTGGGGTCACGACGCGGAGCGAACGGGTCAGGCTTCGACGCGGACGCCCTTGCCGACCACGGTGATGCCGGAGTCGGTCACGGTGAAGCCGCGGGCCTCGTCGGCCTCCCGGTCCACGCCGACGTGTGCGCCCGGTGCGAGCACGACGTCCTTGTCGAGGATCGCCCGGTTCACGATCGCGCCGGCGCCGATGGTCGCGCGCTCGAAGACGATCGAGTCGAGCACCTTCGCCTGCGAGTCGATCGTCGCCCACGGGCCGATGACGCTGCGTTCGACCTGGGCGCCGGAGAGCAGGCAGCCGAGCGAGACGATGGAGTCGACCGTCGCGCCGGTGTTGCCGTTGGCGTCGCGCACGAACTTGGCCGGCGGCAGGTTCGTCTGCTGGTTGAAGATCGGCCAGTCCTGGTTGTACAGGTTGAAGACCGGGACCGGGGCGATGAGGTCCATGTGCGCGTCGAAGAACGAGTCGATCGTGCCCACGTCGCGCCAGTAGTACTTGTCGCGGTCGTTCGACCCGGGGACCTCGTTGCGCTGCAGGTCGTACACGCCGGCGTCGCCACGCGCGACGAAGTCCGGGATGATGTCGCCGCCCATGTCGTGGTCGGACGACTCGATCTGGCCGTCGCGGAGGACGGCGTCCACCAGGGCGTCGGCGTCGAAGACGTAGTTGCCCATCGACGCCAGGACCTCGTTCGGCGAGTCCGGCAGGCCGGTGGCGTCCTTCGGCTTCTCGAGGAACGCCTCGATGCGGGTCGGGTCCGCGTCGTCGACCTTGATGACACCGAACTGGTCGGCGAGCTCGATCGGCTGCCGGATCGCCGCGACGGTGGCGCTGCGGCCGGAGGCAATGTGCGCCTCCACCATCTGGGAGAAGTCCATCCGGTACACGTGGTCCGCGCCGACCACGACGACGATGTCGGGCCGCTCGTCACGCATCAGGTTCAGGGACTGCAGGATCGCGTCGGCGGAGCCGGCGAACCAGCGCTTGCCGAGCCGCTGCTGTGCGGGGACAGAGGCGACGTAGGAGCCGAGCAGCCCCTCCATGCGCCAGGTCTGGGAGACGTGCCGGTCGAGTGAGTGTGACTTGTACTGCGTCAGGACGACGATGCGCTGGAGCCCGGAGTTGACCAGGTTCGACAGCGCGAAGTCCACGAGGCGGAAGTTCCCACCGAACGGCACGGCCGGCTTCGCGCGGTCCGCGGTGAGCGGCATGAGCCGTTTGCCCTCGCCGCCGGCCAGGACGATGCCGAATACCTTCTTCGTTGCCATGTCGCTCACAGTAGGCGTCAGCACTGGGAAACCGTTACCTTGAACCCGTGCGAGTCGATCTACTGACCAGGGAGTATCCGCCGGAGGTCTACGGCGGTGCCGGTGTCCATGTTGCCCAGCTGACCGCGGCGCTGCGCTCCGGGACGGACACCGACGTCCGTGTCCGGGCGTTCGGCGGGTTCCGCGACGAACAGGGCGTGTCGGCCTACCGCACGCCGGCGGGCCTCGAACAGGCGAACGGCGCGCTGCAGGCGCTCGGCACCGACGTGCAGATCGCCGCCGACGTCGAGGGCGCCGACCTCGTGCACTCGCACACCTGGTACGCCAACTCCGCCGGACGCCTGGCGCAGCTGACGCACGGCATCCCGCACGTCGTCACGGCCCACAGCCTCGAGCCGCTCCGTCCGTGGAAGGCCGAGCAGCTCGGCGGCGGCTACCGCCTGTCCAGCTGGATGGAGCGCGAGGCGTTCACCAACGCCGACGGCGTCGTCGCGGTGTCGAAGGCGATGCGCGCGGACATCCTGCGCTCGTACCCCTCGATCGACCCGTCCCGCGTGAAGGTCGTCTACAACGGCATCGACATCGACGACTGGAAGCCCCAGCGCGACGACGACGCCGTCCGAGCGCTCGGCATCGACCCGGACCGTCCCAGCGTGGTCTTCGTCGGTCGCATCACCCGGCAGAAGGGGCTGCCCTACCTGCTCCGTGCGGTGGCGTCGCTGCCCGAGGACGTCCAGGTCGTCCTCTGCGCCGGCGCTCCCGACACACCCGAGATCCTCGCCGAGGTCACCGGCCTCGTCGAGGACCTGCGGACCCGCCGGAACGGCGTGATCTGGATCGACCGGATGCTCGAGCACCGCGAGATCGTCAACGTCCTGTCGAGCGCCACCGTGTTCGTCTGCCCGTCGATCTACGAGCCGCTCGGCATCGTGAACCTCGAGGCCATGGCCTGCGGCATCCCCGTGGTCGGCACGAAGACCGGCGGCATCCCGGAGGTCGTCGCCGACGGCCTGACCGGCCGCATCGTGCCGATCGACCAGGCGACCGACGGCACCGGGACGCCGACCGACCCGGACCGGTACGTGGCCGACCTCGCCGCGACCCTCAACGAGGTGCTCGACGACCTCGGGCTCGCGAAGCTGATGGGCCGTGCCGGTCGACTCCGTGTCGAGAGCGAGTTCACCTGGGGCGCGATCGCGACCAAGACCCGTGCCGTCTACGACGAGGTGCTCGCCGGTCGCTGACCGCGGCACACGAGCCGACGGCCTGGAGGCCCGGTGCCGGTCCCCGAGACCGGCACCGGGCCTCCCGTCCGTCGCCCGTGGACAGCCGGACGCGCGGCGCTGACGGGGGAGCCGACCGTGCTCGTCTAGGCTGGCGGCATGCCCTCGGTCGTGCGCTTGTCAGACGTCTCCGTGGTCCGTGACGGGTCCACCATCCTCGACGGGATCTCGTGGGAGGTGCAGGACGACGAGCGCTGGGTGGTGCTCGGTGCGAACGGTGCCGGCAAGACCACGCTGCTGCAGGTCGCGGGTGCGCAGACCTTCCCGACCTCCGGTGACGTCGAGGTCCTCGGGACCGAACTCGGCGGCGCCGACCTGTTCGAACTCCGTCCCCGGATCGGCTTCGCGTCGACCGCCCTGGCGCGTCGCATCCCGATGACCGAGAAGGTCATCGACGTGGTCCTGACCGCCGCGTACTCCGTCACCGGGCGCTGGAACGAGGAGTACGAGGAGCTCGACGTCCGACGTGCCCAGCGGGTGCTCGAGGAGTGGGGCCTCGGTGCCTTCACCGAGCGCAGCTTCGGGGAGCTCAGCGACGGCGAGCAGAAGCGCGTCCAGATCGCCCGTGCGGTGATGACCGACCCCGAGGTGCTGTTCCTCGACGAGCCGGCCGCGTCGCTCGACCTGGGCGCCCGCGAGAGTCTGGTGCGGACGCTCGGCGGCTACGCGCAGAGTTCGGACTCGCCGGCGATCGTCATCGTCACCCACCACGTCGAGGAGATCCCCGCGGGCTTCACGCACGCGCTCGTCCTCGCCGACGGCCACGTGCAGTCCGCCGGTCCGATCGCCGAGGTCCTGACCGCCGAGACGCTCTCCGCGGCGTTCGGTGTGGACCTCACGGTGACGCAGGACGCCGGACGCTGGACCGCCCGAGCCGTCTGAGCAGCCACGACACAGCCTCGAGCGCTCCCGATGCGCGCCGCGGTCTGGTAACGTGGTCCGCTGGCGTAGGCCACACGACTTCCCATCTTCCGTCATCGCGATCCACCGAGGAATCCCCATGAAGACCGAAACCCACCCCGAGTACCGCGCCATCGTCTTCCGTGACCTGGCTTCCGGTGAGACGTTCCTGACGCGTTCGACCGCGAACAGCGACAAGACCATCGAGCTCGACGGTGCGACCTACCCGGTCATCGACGTCGAGATCTCGTCCGCTTCGCACCCGTTCTACACGGGCAAGCAGCGCATCCTCGACTCGGCCGGCCGCGTCGAGAAGTTCAACCAGCGCTTCAAGGGCTTCAGCAAGTAAGCAGCTCGCTCCCCTCGGGAGCACGAACGGGCGGTCCTCCTGCGGGAGGACCGCCCGTTCTGCGTTCCGGTCAGGCCCGCGCCGGGACCTCGGCGGCCGCGGCGGCAGCGAGTCCGACGAGCTCCTCGCCGGCCAGGACGCCCTGCGCCCGGGTGACGACGAGGTTCGGCGCCGTCCACCCCACGGCGTGCAACTCGCCGTGCGCGGGCCGGATCGCGACGTCCGCCCACGCGAGCATCTCGCGGTCGAGCAACGAGTCACCTGCGGCGATGGTCCGGGTCGCTCCGGTGCGGTCGGCGACGGCCGCCAGGGCACGTTCCTTCCGGATGGGCGTCGGGACCGCGTAGAGCTTCCGGCCCTGCACGGACACCCGCCAGCCGAGCTCGGCCAGTTCGGCGGCGAAGGCCTCGACGGCGGAGTCGGGCAGTTCGGAGCGCTCGACGATGGCGTACACGAACACGTCCTCGGCGCGGCGGGTGCGGAGGACGGACCCCTCGGGCAGCGCCGTGGCCAGCCGGTGCTCGACCTCGGGCAGCGGTGCCGACGTCGCCGCCACCTCCTCGCGCAGCGTTGCGGTCCAGGACTCGTCCGGCACGCCATCGTGCAGGACGACGGCGCCGTTCGTCGTCACGGCCCACCCCGTCGTCGGCAGGGGGAGCCGGATGCGCTGGAACTGGGCGACCGTCCGGGTGGTCACCGGGACCACGACGGCGGTCTCGGCCAGGGCTTCCAGGGCACGCTCCGCACGACGGGTCATGAACGACAGCGGCTGGCCCTGGTACACCTCGGTGACGACGAGCGAGGGCGCGTCCTCGTCCGGCCCGTCGAGCATGAGCGCGGCGGCGGAGTAGACCACGGTGCGGTCGAGGTCGAACCCGACGAGGGCACTCACGCGTCGGTCCCCGTGGCGGTCGTGGCGGCCCCGGCCGGGTCGACACCGGCCGGGTCGACACCGGCCGGGTCGACACCGGTCTCGGTCACCCGGCTGCCGAGCGGGTGGATCAGCCCGACGCAGCTGTAGGACAGGTCGGGTCGGGTGACGACCGGCACGCCCCGCTCGCGGGCGAGGGCGACGACGTGGGCGATGTCGACGTCCTCCGGGTCTCGCACCAGCACCTGCCACGGCACCCGACGGAGCAGCACTCGGGTGGTCTCACCGACACCCGGTTTCACCAGGTGCAGGTCGGTGATGCCGTACTCGGCTCCGATCGCCTCGACGGTCCGCATGCCGCGCCAGTCGACCACGCGCGACTCCGGGCCACCGTCGGCAGCCAGGGCCGCGTCGACGCGGGAGCGGACAGCGGCGAACCGCTCGGCGATGGTGGCGACGAACGAGCGGGAGTGGTCGCGGGCACCGAGCTCCCGGTACTGCTTCGCCCCGTGCAGCGTCCCCTCCGGAGTCCACGCGCGGTTGAACACCGTCCGCGACACCAGCCCGGACACCGTCGAGTTGAGGCACGCCGACGGCACCAGGTAGTCGTCGCGGGTGCCGTGCAGCGGGGTGCACCCGGCCGGGTCGGCGAGGACGGCGAGCTCGTCGCCGAAGCGGACACCGTCGGTCGCCGCGAACCGGTCGAGCGCGTCGGTCAGCTCCCGCGTGATGGCGCCCTTGCCGGTCCACCCGTCGACGAAGACGACCTGGGACGCGTCGTGGTGCGCCGCGAGCCAGCGGAGCGCCGTCTCGTCGATGCCGACCCCACGGACGATGCTCGCCGTGTAGTGCTGCAGGCGGACCCCGTGCTGCTCCGCCGCCCAGCGGCGCATGAGGATCCCGACGGGCGTGCCGGCGCGGGCGAGGGAGACGAGCACGGCGTTCGGTCGGTCGCGGAGGACCAGGTCCGTGACGATGCCGACCGCCTCGGCGATCCGGTCCGCCGACCGCCCGAGGGCGTCGCGGTACAGCTCCTCGTAGGACTCCGACGGCACGTACTCGACGGGCAGGGACTCGGCGTAGTTAGCGCCCTCCAGCTGGATGGCCCGCTCCCGGTCGGCGGTGTCCGCCTCGAGTGCGGCGTCAGCGAGGTCCTGCAGCAACCAGGTCACCTCGTCGGGTTCGTAGGACCCGAACGACGGACCGGTGAGTGGACGGGGCGAGGACGCGGCGGTACCCGCGGGTTCGAGGGCGCTGTCGACGAGCACCACCCGGGGCGTCACCGTCGTCAGGACGTCGAGCAGGCCGTCGGGGCCGTCGAGCGCGACCCGGTCAGTGCCGGGCTCGGGGACGACGACGACCGCGTCGAAGCCGTGCACGTTGTACGCGTACCGCTCGCCGGGGCCGTCGACCGTGACGTCGTGGGACCGGTGCCGGATGCCGGAGCGGATCGGCCAGGCCGGGTCGTCGAACACGGCGACGGGGGAGCGGGTGCTGGTCGAGGACCGGACGTCCGCGGTCGTCCGGCGGCGGAGTGCGTCCGCGACGGCGAGCGGCGTGGCCATGTGCTCCTCGGTGCCGAGCACCAGGATGCGCGACGGCACCTGGCTCGACTCGTCGGTCAGCACCGGGGCGAGGTCGGCGGCGATGCCCTCGACGTCGGTCCGCGGGGTGCGGACGCGCGAGGCGGGGGTCCCGGTGCGGTCGACGGCGGTGGGCGGCGCCGTCACGACGGTGACCGTGTCGGGACGGGAGGCGCTTGTCGGGCTGGGCGCGTGCCTCCCGTCCGTCGTCGGTCCGCCGACGGTCGTGGTGAGCGGCGCGGCGGCCGTGACGACGAGGTCCGCTGCCGTGGTGGTGAGTCCGTCGGGCAGGGCGACCCGACCGCGGCCGAGGGCGACGACGACGACGGGCGCGCCGAGCTCGGTGGCGAGGGCCTCGGTGGCGGCGACGTCCGCGTCGGACCGGAGGTCGACCAGTGCGGCGACGACCCACTGCCGTTGCGGGGCGACGGCGTGCAGCGCACGGATCGTGGCGCGGGCCGTCGCGCCGGTGCTCAGTTCGTCGTCCACCAGGACGACGGTGCCGTCGGTCGGCAGCCAGTCGTCCTCGGCGGGCAGCAGGCGGTGCGCGGTGGCGTGTGAGTGCGCTTCGTCGAAGCCGGCGGCGGGCGTCGCCCCGGCCGGGTCGTGGCGCGTCGAGTGCAGGTACCCGGCACCGAGGGCCTCGGCGACGGTCGCGCCGAGGGCGGTCGCGGTCTCGGCGAACCCGAGGACGAGCACGTCCGGCAGGGTCGGTCGGACGGCGGCCAGGTCGGTGCGGAGCGTCGTCGCGGCCCGGTGGACGGCGTCGGAGCCGTCGTGTGCCGGGGACTCGTCGCCGGCTCCGGTGGCCGTGTCGGTCTGCTGCTGCAGGTCGAGGACGGCCCCGAGTCGCGCGGCGGCCGCACCGTCGAGGCGCGCGCCACCGTCGAGGACGTCGGCGACCCGGGCACCGAGGGCCTCACCGGCCAGGAGCGCGACGGCGGGCACGGTCGGGACGTGCTTCGCGAGCACGGTGGACACGAGCAGGTGCGCGCGTCGGGGGTTCCGTCGGAGCGCCACGCGGACGAGGGACGACAGCGGCACGCCGGGCGCGGCCCCGGGGACGGCGGGCGCGTCGGTGAGGACCACGCCCAACTCGTCCGGGGTCGGCAGCGCGGCCGTGGGGGTGGTCGTGGTCACGGGAGGCTCCGCTCGAGCAGGTCGACGTAGGTCACGTCCGGGGTGGCCACACCGAACGCCCGGGCCCGGAGCATCGTGCGCTCCGCCCACGCGTGGTGCGGTTTCATCTCGTTCATCTTGTTGCCGTACCGGGAGGCGGCGACACCGCCCGTCGCGTTGGCGAGCACGTCGGAGGCGTCCGAGAACTCCTCGTCGCTGACGACCGACATCGCGTGCACGAGCGGCACGTGGCGCGGGTGGATGACCGTCTTGCCGGTGAGTCCGTTCGCGCGGTCGAGGGTGACCTCGCGGAGGAGTCCGTCGAAGCCCTCCAGGAGCAGCTGCCGGCGGAGCTTGAGGTCCCCGGCCTCCTGGAACGGCGTCGTGCGCAGCTGCGTGCGGAACACCCGGTCCGAGTCGGGGTAGTGCTCCCACACCGGCCCGGCGACGACGAAGCCGTCACGGGCACGACCGAGGACGTTCACCACGTCGCCGATCACGGACGCGAGCACCTGCACGTCGTACACGGTCAGGTGCGAGGGCCGGCGGAGGCCGTACACGCTCGACAGGTCGGTCGCGCCGATCCGAACGGCCAGCACGTCGTCCCGCCGTTCCAGCAGCAGGTCGTGGACGTCCGCGAGGGCCTCGGTGCGCGACTCCCGGTGCATGATCGCGGGGGACTCGAGGATCGGCATCACGAGGAGACGTCGGCCGGTGGCTCGTCCCTCGTTCGCGGCGTCGAGCACCTCGAACCACTGGGCACCGGCACCGTCGGGGTTCTCGAACTTCGGCAGGACGATCCCGGCCAGGACATCGAGTGCCCGGCTGCCGAAGCGGTCGAGCAGTCGTGCAAAGTGCTCCGGCGTCCGCACCCGCAGGAACAGCTGGGGCAGGGTCGCCGAGTCGAGTTCCTCGGTCAGGGTGCGGAGTGCGGCCTCGACGTTCGCCTCGGCCGTGGGCAGGTCGTCGTCGGCGACGGAGTCCTCCAGGCAGAGCACGATCGACCCGGCGCCGAGCTCGGTCTGCCGGCGGACGTCCCGCACCAGGTCCGGACGGATCCCCGGCGTGTACAGGGTGGCGCCGAGGGCCACCGCGCGGAGGTCCTGGGGGCTGTCCCGTGTGACGTCCTCGGGCGGTCGGAGGAACAGCGGTTCCTGGTCGGCGATGTTGGCGAAGTGGCGCACGGATCAGACTCCGACGGTCGGGGCGGACAGGACGAAGCCGAACGCGGCGAACACGTCGCCGTCGTGGGTCGCCCTGGGGAACGGCTCGGCGCGGAGCTCGAGTTCGCCGTCGATGACGGAGAGCGCCAGGATCGTGATGGTGTCGGCGTCCCCGGGGTCGACCGCGAGGGTGGTGCCGTCGTGCAGGGCGACGACGAGCCGGTCCGGCCCGCGGCCCATCACGAGTGCCCGGCGGAGCTCGCGGACGTGGCGGAGGGCGACCAGGACGTCGGCGCCGTCGTAGCCGACCAGCGGGCGGTTGCCCCGTGTGGTGACGGTGCGCCCGGCGGTCGCGCCGTCCGCGGTCGCGCCACCGACGACGTGGACGACCGACTCCCACGCTGCGCTCGTCGAACCGGTCACGCGGAGGGCACCGACGGCCGAGCGCCGGCGGTCGATGCGGACCACGGGGTCCTCGGGGCCGAGGACACGGACGTCGCGCGGGTCGGGTGCGGGGAAGGGGCGGATCCGGGAGGCACGCTCCGCCAGCCGACGCGCGATGCGGTCGGGACGGGGCTGGGCGGGCGCGGTGGTGCCCGGCGCGGGCACGCGGGCTGCGCCAGACGTCGGCGCCGCGGAGGTGCGTGGTGCCGGGGTCCGGTCCGACGACGGCGCGGGCTGACGGCCGAAGGACAGGCTCAGCCCGCCACCGGAGCTCGCCGGCGCGGCGGGTGCCGGAGCTGCCGGCGCGGCCGGGCGGGAGATCGGTACGCCGTGGGCGGCGCTGGTGCCCGACGAGGCGGCGGTGCCGTGCGAGGCGGCGGTCGGGTGTGCCTCCTGGCCGGGCGGGGTCGGACGGACGCGACGGCGGAGGAACGGGTGCCCCGTCGTCATCGCGCTCGGCCGATGCCGTGGTCGGCGCGGAGGCCGGTCAGGCCGGTCGTGTAGCCCTGACCGACGGCGCGGAACTTCCACTCCGAGCGGTGGCGGTACAGCTCACCCAGGATCACCGCGTCGATGAGGTGGTTCCGCTCCGGCGGCAGCGGGAACGCGATGAGCTCCCGACCGTCCGGCGCGCAGACGCGGACCGACATCGAGCGGACCGAGCCGAGGTCCTTCGGGGACCGCGGGTCGGGGTCGAGGTAGACCGCGAAGACGATCTTGTCGACGGCGTCCGGCACCGAGGCGAAGTCGACGTCGATCTCCTCCTGGTCGGACTCGTCCAGGTACCGGACGGAGGCGTCGGCACTCTCGATCTGGTTGAAGAACACGAGGTCCTCGTCGGAGAGCACGTGGCCGTCGGGGCCGCAGACGATGGCGACCGGGACGAGTTCAGCGGAGGGGCCGCGGCTGGCGATCTGGTCCCAGTGGATCCCGACGACGACCGCGCTGAGGCCGGGGTTCTCGGCGGTCAGCGCAGCGTTCGCGCCCGGGACGAGCTGCCCGGTCACGAGTCGGCTCCGCGGAGGCGCAGGACCTCGTCACCGTTGCCCAGGCGGTCGCGGAGGAACCGGCCGTGCGAGGAGAGTTCGGCGATGGCACCGCTCCTGATCTGTTCGTGCATGTCCTCCACCGTCTCCGCGACGACGTCGAGTTGGCCGGCGAGGGTCGCCGTGGCGGCGCTCTCCGGGGTCCGGTCCGCTGCGGGCAGGGAACGGTAGGTCCGGACGGGCGTGGGCAGGTAGTCGTTCACGATCGCCTGGAAGAGGTAGCGCTGCTCGGTCGAGGCGCCACGTGCGATCACGGTGCCGGCGGCCTCCCGGAGGAGGTCCTCGACGTGTCGGACGCGCGAGGACACGACGGTCGGCAGGTCGGCTCCGGCCGCGCGCACGATCGTCCGGAGGTCGTCGAGCCCGGCTGCCGCCGCAGCGTCGTCGGCCGCGCCGCCCGAACCGCGGACGTCGATCCGCGCCGCCGCAGCGGCCGCGGCCGACGCCGGGGTCTCGGCGTCCGGATCCGGGACCCGTCGCTCCGGGTCGTCGTCGTCGCGGCCGAACAGTGCGCGCAGGCGATCACGCACGGCAGTCGACCGCAGGCGTCATCGCGTCACCGATCGGGGGTCGTCGTCGGTCTGGCGGGCACGCTCGAGGTACGGCTTGGCACGCTGGATGCCGGACTCGAGCGCCGCGACCGTCGAGGACATGTTCTGCGCGGCCTGGGACCGGAAGGAGTCGATCGCGTCCATCGTCTGGAACACGTTGTCGAAGGCCTTCTGCAAGGTCTCGACGCTGACGCCGGAGTTCGTCGCCTGCTCGTGGATCCGCGTCGTCTGGTCGCGCAGCATCTCGCTGGTCTGCAGGATCATCGCGTTCGTGGTGTTGTTCACCGCGTCGATCTGGTCGAGGACCATCTTCTGGTTCGCCAGCGCCTGCGCCACCACGACCGCCGTGCGGAGCGCAGCGATCGTCGTCGTGCGCGCCCGTTCGACGCCCTTGATGAGCTCGGTGTTGTTCTTGCGGACCAGGTCCATCGCCAGGTAGCCCTGCACCGACACGGCCAGCTGGGTCAGGATGTCCTGGTGTCGCTGCCGCACCGGGAACAGCACGTCGGACTCGAGCTTCTGCGCCTCGTCGACGCGGCCGCCGTTCCGCAGGCTCTCGACCTTGGTGACCGTCGCCGCGTCCAGGGCCTTCGCGAACACCGCGTACTCGCTCAGCTGCTGCATGGTCTCCCACAGCTGGACCTTCTCGTCCGCGAGCGTGGCGTTGTCCTTGCGGAGCTCGTCCTGACCGGCCATCAGCGACTTGATGATCTTGTCGAGCTGGGTCTGCGCGGACTCGTACCGCTGGAAGTACTTCGCCAGCTTGTTGCCGCCCGGGATCATGCCGAGGATCTTCCGACCGGTGCTGAGGTCGGCCTGGTTCGGCGTGAGGTCCTCGACCGTGGAGCGGAGGTCACCGAGGGTCGTGGCGACCTTCACCTGCGCGTCGTCACCGGAGCGCTTGGCGCCGGCGACGGACGACTGCGACCGCTCGAGCATCCGCGACGAGAACCCGCCGGAGCGCGCGATCTCCGAGCCGGCGATGGCGTTGATGCCGTCCACCTTCTCGGTGAAGGCGGGGGAGCGCGGGTCGAGGCTCGCGACCTCCTCCACGAACTCCCGCGCCTGCGCCGCGATCTGTGCCTGCCGGTCGGCGTCCACCGGCACCATCCCCGGAGCGTCGTCCGGGGTGACGACCTCGGCGGCGTCGGCAGCACGCAGGACGAGGGCGTCCTGCGACGGGTCGGTGGGCTCCGGCGGAGCGAGCGGTCCGGGCATCGGTGGTCTCCTGTGACGAGGTGGAACTGCTGGGTCCTGCTGGGTGGTGCGGGTGCTGCCGAGTGGTGCTGGCGCCGACGGGGCGCCGGTCAGCTGAGGTTGACGCCGAAGTCCGTCGCGACGCCGGCGAGACCGGACTGGTAGCCCTGGCCGACCGCGCGGAACTTCCACTCCGCACCGCTCCGGTAGATCTCCGAGAAGATCATCGCGGTCTCCGGGGCGGCGTCCTCGGAGAGGTCGAAGCGGACGATCTCGGCGCCGTCCTGGTCGAGCACCCGCGAGTACGCGCTGCGGACCTGCCCGAAGTTCTGGCGGCGGGCCTCGCCCTGGTCGATCGAGACCACGACGACGACGCGGTCGACGTCCGCCGGCAGGCTCTGCAGGTCGATGGCGATCTGCTCGTCGTCGCCGTCACCCTGACCCGTGCGGTTGTCGCCCTTGTGCTCGACGGAACCGTCGGCGCTCTTCGGCTGGTTGTAGAAGATGAAGTCGGCGTCCGAGCGGACCTTGCCGTCGGGCCCGACGAGCAGCGCCGAGGCGTCGAGGTCGAAGGCCTCGCCCGCCGTGGTGCGCGGGTCCCAGCCGAGGCCGACGGTGGCCACGGTGAGCCCGGGGCTCGTCTTCGTGAGGGAGAGGTTGCCGCCCTTGCTGAGGGAGAGTCCGGCCATGATCGGGTCCTTTCGGTTGTGGGGGAGCGTCGTCGGGGACGGGAGGCGCGTGGCGCGACCGTCAGTCGAGGACGACGCCGTAGTCGGTGGCAACGCCCCGGAGGCCGGTGGCGTAGCCCTGGCCGACGGCGCGGAACTTCCACTCGCCGTCGTACCGGTAGATCTCGGCGAAGATCATGCCGGTCTCCGATGCGGCGTCCTCGGTGAGGTCGAAGCGCACGACCTCGTTGCCGGTCTCGTCGTTGACGACCCGGCAGAAGGCGCCGCGGACCTGGCCGAAGTTCTGGTGGCGGGCGTCGGCCTGGTCGATCGTGACGACGATGACCACGCGGGAGACGTCGGCGGAGACGAGGTCCAGGTCGATGAGGATCTGCTCGTCGTCGCCGTCACCCTCACCGGTCCGGTTGTCGCCCTGGTGGACGACCGAACCGTCGATCGACTGCAACTGGTTGTAGAAGATGAAGTCGTCGTTCGAGCGGACCTTGCCGTTCGCCCCGACCAGCAGCGCCGACGCGTCGAGGTCGAACTGCTCGCCCGCCGTCGTGCGCGGGTCCCAGCCCAGGCCGATCATGGCCCGGCGGAGGCCCGGGTCGGTCTTGGTCAGGGAGAGGTTGTTGCCCTTGGAGAGCGAGAGGGTCGCCATCGATCGTCCTTCCGTCTGGGTTCGTGCCGTCAGAGCGCTGCGGCCGCGGGGCCGACCAGGTCCTGCACGGTCCGGCCGTCGGCACGCTCGCCGATCGCCGTGAAGGTCCATCCTGCTCCGGTGCGGGACACCTTCGCCATGACCATCGCGGTGTGCTGGCCGGAGTCGGTCAGCTGGTAGCGGGCGACCTCGGGGGCGCCGGCGGTGGAGTCGTCGACCACGCGGCAGAACGCGTTCTGCACGTTGTCGAACGTCTGTCGGCTGTAGCTGCTGATCACGAACACGATCTGCTGCACGGCGCCGTGCACCGCGCTGAGGTCGATGCGGATGACCTCGTCGTCGCCGTCGCCCTCACCGGTGAGGTTGTCGCCGGTGTGCTGCGCCGAACCGTCCTTGCTGCGGAGCTGGTTGAACCAGACGTAGTCGACGGGCTGGCCGTCGGCGCCGAAGAAGACCGCGGAGGCGTCGAGGTCGACGTCCGCCGTCTTCTTCCCGCCGAACAGTCCGCGCTTCGTCGCCACGGCGTCCCACCCGAGACCGAGACGGACGCGCGTCAGTGCGCTGCCGTCGGTCTTCGTGAGCGAGAGCGCCTGGCCCTTCTGGAGGCTGAGACCCATTGTGGTGAACCCTTCGTCGGTGGTGCAGTCCTGGTCGCGACCGTCAGGAGGCGACGGCTGCGTGGTCGTCTGCCGGCTCGTGTTCGCCGGCCTTGCGCTTGTTGCGGACCACCGAGGAGATGAACGCGGCGAGGATGAAGACGACGCCGATGAGGCCGGTGACGACCTCGTTCACCTCGGTGGTGATCGTGACGAGCAGGATCGCCGCGAGTGCACCGATCGCCCAGTGCGCACCGTGGTCGAGGTACTCGAACTCGTCCAGCGTGCCCTGTCGGACCAGGAAGACGGTGAGAGACCGCACGAACAGTGCACCGATGAGGCCCAGACCGAGGGCGATGATGATGGGGTCCGCGGTGATCGCGAAGGCCCCGATCACGCCGTCGAACGAGAACGACGCGTCGATGACCTCGAGGTAGAGGAACAGCAGGAACGCGGCCTTGCCGGCGACGTTGCCGACGCGGCGCTTGTTGCTGATGCGGTTCGCCTCGGCGACCATCTCGCCGGTGCTCTCGAACGAGTTGCCGTCGTCCTCCGGGTCGTCGACGTCGAAGAGCCCGCCGAGCCCGGTGACGAGGAAGTACGTGACGAGGCCGGCGATGCCCGCGACGAGGACCGTCGACTGGTGGTCCCCGGCGGTGGTGCCGGCGACCGCCAGGAGGACGAGGGCGACGATGACGTTGACCATCGGGAGCTTCCCGATGAAGAGCAGCGGCCGTTCGAGCCAGCGCAGCCACAGGATGTCGCGCTCCTCGAACATGAAGTCGAGGAAGATCATCAGCAGGAACATGCCGCCGAAGGCAGCGATCTGCGGGTGCGCTTCGTGCAGCAGGTACGCGTACGTGCCGGGCTCGTCGATCGGGCCCTTCTCGAGCGCGAGCTGCACGGCCTCGACCGGGTTGAGCGATGCGGTGACGCCGACGATGAGCAGCGGGAAGAGCACGCGCATGCCGAAGACCGCGATGACGATGCCCACGGTGAGGAACATCTTCTGCCAGAACGGGTTCATCCGCTCGAGGATGCGGGCGTTGACGACCGCGTTGTCGAAGCTGAGGCTGATCTCGAGCACGCCGAGGATCGCGGTGATGATGACCGCGCTCCAGCCGCCGTAGACCAGCGCGATGGCCAGTGCGAGCACGGTGATGGCCAGGGACCACCCGAAGGTCTTCAGGAACACGTGCGCGGATCTCCCCTTGAGCGTGCGGTGCAGGCGGTGCCTGCGGTGCGGTCGTCGAGGGGACGGCGCGGTCCGGCCCTCCCCCGCTCGGAATGCTACATGCTCGGGGCCGAGTGCCGACGGGGCCAGCGACCGTCGGCGGTGAAGGACGGATCGCGCTTGCCCCGCATGTACTCCTGGAAGGACGCGGCCTGTTCGGAGCACCACGCGACCTGCTTGCGGTGCAGCTCCTCGGCACTGATGCCGAGCTCGTCGGGGTACTTCAGGGCGATGGCCTGGGCGACCCGGCCCGCGGCGATCGCGTCCGCGCCGGCGTCGTGCGCGTCGTCGAGCTGCACCCCGTAGAGCTGCGAGGCGACCTCGAGCGTCCGCTTGCCCTTGCGGTAGGTGTCGAGCGCCTTGTCCATCACGAGCGGGTCGACCACGTTGCCGATCACGGGGGAGGCGATGCCGTGCCGCTTGGCCTCCCGGTCGAGCAGCGTCAGGTCGTACGGGGCGTTGTAGACCACCAGCGGGATGCCGCGGGCGAACACGGCCTCGACCGCGGCGACGATCTCCGCCACGACCTCGCCGGCGGGTCGTCCCTCGGCCCGGGCACGCTCGGTCGTGATGCCGTGCACCGCGGCGGCCTGCTCCGGGATCTCGACGCCCGGGTCGGCGAGCCAGGCACCCTCGACGATCGAACGACCGGTCATGTCGATGAGCCCGACGTGTGCGCTGACGATCCGCGCGGTCTCGACGTCGATGCCCGTCGTCTCGAGGTCGAACACGCCGAGTGCGTGCCACCACGGTCGGCTGGTCAGGTCCTGCGGGGGCCGGGTCGCCGTGTCGAGCGCGGCAGCGGGGGAGGTCACGCGGTCAGGCTAGCCAACGGCACCGACAGCCCCGCGAGGCGCGCTCGCGTTCTCCGGACCCCGGCCGACGTGCAGCCAGTAGAACGCCTGCGTGCCGAGGGTGAGGGTCACGGAGCCGTCGGCGTCGAAGGACGGGAAGGCACCGCCACCGAAGAGGTCGACGAGCGGCCGTCCGGCGTACTCGGGCGCGGTGATCGTGACGGAGGTCGGGTTGTGCGCGAACGAGAACACGCAGAGCACGTCCTCGGCGCTCGGCCCGAACTGCTGGTCGGTGCCGGAACCCGCCCAGGACCGGACGAACGCGAGCACGCTGTCGTTCGAGGTCTGCTGCACGGCGATCGACCCCATGCCGAACACCGGGTGCGCCTTCCGCACGTGGATGACGTTGCGGATCCAGTGCAGCAGGGACCGGGACTGCGCCAGCTGGGCTTCGACGTTCACCTGGGCGTAGTTGAACACCAGGGACTGGACGACCGGCAGGAACAGCTTGCCCGGGTCGGCGGACGAGAACCCGGCGTTGCGGTCCGGCGTCCACTGCATCGGCGTGCGGGACGAGTCGCGGTCCGGCAGCCAGATGTTGTCGCCCATCCCGATCTCGTCGCCGTAGTACAGGAACGGTGAGCCGGGCAGCGAGAACAGCAGCGCGTGCACGAGCTCCAGCTCGGCGCGGGAGTTGTCGAGCAGCGGCGCCAGACGACGTCGGATGCCGATGTTCGAGCGCATCCGCGGGTCGTAGCCGTACCAGCCGTACATCGCCTGCCGGTACTCCTCGCTCACCATCTCGAGCGTCAACTCGTCGTGGTTGCGGAGGAACACCCCCCAGGCGGCGGTCTCGGGGACGTCCAGCGTCTCGGAGAGGATCGCCTGCAGCTCCTTCGCGTGCTGGGCGCGGAGCGAGTAGAAGATGCGCGGCATCACGGGGAAGTCGAACGCCATGTGGCACTCGGGCTCCTCGTCCGTCCCGAGGAACGCAGCCGTCTCGCGGGGCCACTGGTTCGCCTCGGCGATGAGCACGCGCCCCGGGTACTCGTCGTCGACCATCGTGCGGAGCTTCTTGATCCACTCGTGCGTCTCCGGCTCGCCCTCGCCGTTGCCCTCCTCCGACTGGAACAGGTACGGGATCGCGTCGAGCCGCAGCCCGTCGACACCGAGGTCCAGCCAGTGCCGGACGACGTCGTAGACGGCCTCGACCACGGCCGGGTTCTCGTAGTTGAGGTCGGGCTGGTGGGAGAAGAACCGGTGGAAGAAGAACTGCCGACGGACGGGGTCGAAGGTCCAGTTCGACTCTTCGGTGTCGACGAAGATCACCCGGATGTTCGAGTACTCCTCGTCGGTGTCCCGCCACACGTAGAAGTCGCCGTAGGGCCCGTCCGGGTCCTCGCGCGACTGCTGGAACCACTCGTGCTGGTCGCTCGTGTGGTTGATGACCATGTCGATGACGATGCGCATGTTCCGTTCGTGCGCCTTCGTCACGAGCTCGCGGAACTCGTCGAGGGTGCCGAACTCGGGCAGGATCGCCTTGTAGTCGGAGATGTCGTAGCCACCGTCACGCAACGGTGAGCGGAAGAACGGCGGCAGCCAGAGCGCGTCGACGCCGAGCCACTGCAGGTAGTCGAGCCGGCTGATCAGGCCCTGCAGGTCGCCGGTGCCGTCACCGTTCGAGTCGACGAACGAGCGGATCATGCACTCGTAGAACACCGAGCGCTTGTACCAGAGCGGGTCGAGGGTCAGTCCGGGCTGCTGGATCGGGGCTGTGAAGGACACCGTGCTCCTCGTCGGTCGTCGGCCTCTCCAGAGCAGGAGGGCCGCCCCGGACACGCTAGCCGCGCCACCCCCGACGCGCACACCGCGTCCGCGAGCGCGTTCCCTAGACTGGCGCGGATGCAACCGCCCGTGCTGTCCCCGTACCAGTCGCTGATGGCGGCCACCCCCGTCGTGCACCGCACGGTCCAGGTCGCGGACCGCACCACGCACTTCTGGGAGTACGGCCCCGCTGCCGGCACGTCCGCCGGCACCCCGGCCACCGTGCTCGCCGTGCACGGCTTCCGTGGCGACCACCACGGCCTCGAGTCGATCGCCGCGCACCTGGTGGCCGGTCACCCGAGCGGAGTCCGGGTGATCGTGCCGGACCTGCCCGGGTTCGGCGTGTCCGACCCGCTGCCGACGTCCGACCTCGACGGCTACGTGCACTGGCTCGAGGGCTTCCGGGCAGCACTCGGACTCGACCGCCGGACCGTCGTCCTCGGCCACTCGTTCGGCTCGATCGTCGTGTCGGCCGCTGTGGCCGCGGGGCTCGACACCCGCCTGCTCGTCCTCGTGAACCCGATCGCCGCTCCGGCGCTGCAGGGTCCGCGCGCGGTCGGCACCGGCATCGCCATCGCCTACTACCGGCTCGGTGCCTGGCTCCCACGCCCGCTCGGACTGGGTCTGCTGCGGAACCGCGTGATCGTCCGGGCGATGAGCATCGCGATGCTGAAGTCCCGACGCCCCTCGCTCCGTCGGTGGGTGCACGACCAGCACGACCGCTACTTCTCGGCCTTCGCGAACCGCACGAGCGTGCTCGAGGCGTTCCGGACCTCCGTCACGCACGACGTCGCACAGTTCGCCGACCGCATCGCCGTGCCGGTCCTGCTCGTGGCTGCCGAGCACGACGACATCACGGCCGTGCCGGAGCAGCGCGCCCTGGCCGACCGGTTGGCCGACGCCGAGCTCGTCGTCGTCCCCGGGGTCGGACACCTCGTGCACTACGAGACCCCGGCCGCTGCCGCAGCCGCGGTCCTCCGACGGATGGCGACCTCGTGACCCGCCTCCGGATCGGCATCGACTGCCGGTACGTCCGCATCGGCCGACACGACGGGATCAGCCGGTTCACCGCCGGCATCGCCGCCCACCTGCCGGACCGGCACGACCACGTGCTGCTCGTCTCCGACGAACGCCAGCTCGAGTCGCTCCCGTCCGGCCTCCCGTGGGAGCTCGTCCCGGCACCGACCGACGCGGGGGAGCCCCTGGTGGCTCGTCGGGTCAACCGTCTGGGTCTCGACGCCGTTTTCTCGCCGATGCAGACGATGGGTTCCCGCGGCCGCCGGTACGCCCTCGTGCTGACGTTGCACGACCTCATCTACTACCGGAACCGCACCCCGCCGCGGGAGTTCTCCTGGCCGCTCCGGCTGGGGTGGCGCGCGTTCCACCTCGCCTGGTGGCCGCAACGGCTGCTGCTCAACGGTGCCGACGGGGTCGTCACCGTGTCCGAGACGACGGCCGGGCTCATCACCGAGCACCGGCTGACCGACCGTCCGGTCACGGTCGCGTACAACGCGGCTGACCCCGCCGAGCCCCGGGACCCCGACGCGCCCCGGCGGAAGACGCTCGTCTACATGGGCTCGTTCATGCCGTACAAGAACGTCGAGACGCTCGCGGCCGCACTGCCCCTGCTCGGGCCCGACTGGACGCTGCGCTGCATGTCCCGCGTGTCGGATGCGGACCGGGACCGCCTCGCCCGACTGGCACCGGCGGGAGCCGTCGTCTTCCACGACGGTGCGAGCGACGAGGAGTACCGCGCGGTGCTCCGGTCCGCGACCGCCCTGGCCACCGCCTCGTACGACGAGGGCTTCGGGATCCCGCTGGTCGAGGCGATGGGGCTCGGGACCCCGGTCGTGGTCAGCGACATCCCGATCTTCCGCGAGATCGGTGGCGACGTCGCCGAGTACTTCGACCCGTCGTCGCCCTCCGCCGTCGCGGCTGCCGTCCGCCGACTGGAGGCACGGTGGGACGCCGCCTCGCGGGCGTCGGTCGCGCAGGCGGCCCGGTTCCGGTGGCAGGACTCGGCCGAACAGGTCGTCCGGGCCGTCGAGCGCGCCGTCGCGGACCGCTCGGCACGGCGCCGCTGACACGTCCGGAGGCTCGTCAGGGCACGCGCGACGGTGTCCCGGTCAGGGGCCGAGCGTCTGCACGTGGACGCCGGGGAACGCGTCCTTCCCGACTGCCTCCGCGGCCGCCGCGACCGCCGCGAGGGCGACCCCGACGCCAGGCGTCCGGACGATCACCTGCTGCCCCGACGGTTCGTCGGAGCGTCCGTCCGCCTCGTCCAGGAAGGTGCAGCGGACGGCGACGACGCCACCGATCGCCGCGAGCCGGTCGGCCATCCGGAGGCGGCGCTGGCTCGTCTCGGGCGAGTCGGACACGCCGACCCGGAGGACGCCGAGGTCGAGTTCCGCCCAGATGCGGACGCCCGAGCCCGAGGAGTCGGCGGCAACGTTGCTCAGTGCCGTGACGAGTGCCCGTCGGTCCTCGGCACCGAGGTCCCGTTCAGCGTGCACGACTGCGGTGACGTCGTACCCCGCGAACGAGGTCTTCTCCGTCCGTGCGCTGTCGACGCCGCTGACGCCGGGCAGGACCGACGCGGCGGCGACGAAGCGGCGACGATCGGCCTCGGGCTGCGGGAACACCCCTCCCACGCCACGCTGCACGCCGGACAGGATGACAGCGAGCACCACGACGAGCACCACCGCGACCGCGACCACACCGACGACGACCGCGGTCCCGGCGCGCACGCGTTCGGGACGGGTCAAGGCCCTGGTGGCGGCGGTGTCCGGTCCGAACGCGGCATCGAGGTCGTCGTCGTCGTCCCACGGTCCGCGCCGGTCCGGTCCGTCGGTGTGCCGTCCAGCAGCGCTCACAGGGTCACCTCGCAGGGCGGGACCGTGCGTCGGACCGCGCCGTCCACCGGAGCGTAGTCCGCGCCCTGGTCGGACGCTCTCGGTCACGCTACGGTGGAGCCGGACGGGGGCACGTGCCTCCCGTCGAACGGGGGAACCATGATCGTCGCCGTCTTCATCGCCGTCATCGCCGTGATCGCGGCGGTCTGCGCCGCCATGGCGATCGCTGACCGCCGACGTGCCCGGGCACTCCGCGACCTGCCGGACACCGGCGTGCCGCACGGTTCCGGTGCGAGCGACCACGACCTCCGCGTCGCCGAGGCGCAGGCCGCACGGACCGCCGGTGGGACCGGCTACACGGGCGGATCCGGCATCTGACCGGTCGCGGTCAGCCCCGGCGTTCCAGCGGGTTCTGGTACTCGAAGGCGTAGCGCCCCGGTGCGTCCGAGACGTCCTCGATGGGGTCGTCGGAGCGGACGAGCTCGGCGCGGAACCGCTCCGGGTCCCAGCGGAACGAGTGCACCGAACCGTTCCGGATCGGCACGGTCGAACGCTCGATGGTGCCCGGAGCCGCCGCGTCCACGACGGTCCGGATGACCGCGCCGTGGGTCGCGACGACGACCGACCCGGCGTCGAAGCGGACCGCGATCTCGGCGAGCGTCTCGGTGACCCGGTCGAGCAGGGCGGCGCGGGACTCGCGGCCCGGCACCGCGTCGTGCGGCCATCGTGCCTCGATCTCCGGGTGCGTGAGACCCTCGGCGTCGCCGTAGGAGCGTTCGCGGAGTCCGTCGTACGTCGACGGCTCGGGCAGGCCGAGTCGCGTCGCGATGATCGTGCCGGTCTCGAGCGCCCGGGACAGCGGCGAGGACACGACGGCGTCGAACCGCCGACGCGTCAGGAGCACGGCGGTCTCGGCAGCCTGGCGTCGTCCGGTCTCGTTGAGCGGCACGTCGGTCGACCCCTGGATGCGTCGTTGCCGGTTCCAGTCGGTCTCGCCGTGCCGGACCAGGTAGAGGAGCGTCGTCACCCGTCGATCATCGCAGACGCGGTGAGCCGCGCTGCGAGTTCGACCAGCGTCTCGGTCGTGCCGGCGTCGATCTTCACGGCGGCACGGCGGTCGCTGCGCGTCCCGCCACGGTTCACGATGACGACCGGGTGCTTCCGGCGGGTCGCGTGATCGAGCAGACGGACGCCGGAGTTCACGGTGAGCGAGGACCCGACCACGAGCAGGGCGTCGGCCTCGGCGACGATGGAGACGGCCTCGCGGAACTTCTCGGCCGGCACGAACTCGCCGAAGAACACCACGTCGGGCTTCAGCACGCCGCCGCAGACCGTGCAGTCGGGCACCCGGAAGCGCTCGACGTCGGTGATCTCGACGTCCCCGTCCGGCTGCAGTTGCACGGACCCCGGTTCGTCGATCCACGGGTTCTCGCGGTCCAGCACGGCAGCCAGGTCCGCACGGGAGAACACCTGCCCGCAGGTCAGGCAGACGGCACGGTCCATCGAACCGTGGATCTCGACCACCCGGCGGGACCCGGCGCGCAGGTGCAGGCCGTCGACGTTCTGGGTGACGATCCCGCTGACGACCCCGGCGGACTCGAGTGCGGCGAGCGCGCGGTGTCCGTCGTTCGGACGGGCGGCCGCGAAGGTCCGCCAGCCCAGGTGGGAGCCGGCCCAGTAGCGCTGGCGCTTGGCGGGGTCGGCGAGGAACTCCTGGAAGGTCATCGGCTTCCGGACGACCCGGCCCGCGCCGCGGTAGTCGGGGATGCCGGAGTCGGTGCTGACGCCGGCGCCGGTCAGGACGGCGACGCGCTTGCCGCGGAGGACCGCGACCGCCCGGTCGACGTCGGTGACGCTCGCGTCCGTCACGGTCCCGTCGGTCCCCGCGGTGGTCCCTGTGCCGTCGCTCGTCGCCATCGTGTCCACGGTACCCTCAACCGCCGAGCGTCCCCGGTCCTTCCCCGGGCCGACGTCGGCGACCGACCACGATCCTCCCGACCGGAACGAGCACCGTGCACCCCGTCCGCATCGACTCCCTCGACGACCCGCGCCTGGACGACTTCGCCCGGCTCACCGACGTGGCGCTCCGCCGCGTCACGGAACCCGAGGGCGGGCTGTACATCGCCGAGTCGAACACGGTCATCGAACGGGCCGTCCGTGCGGGTCACACCCCGCGGAGCGTGCTGGTGCAGGAGAAGTGGCTGGACAGCGTGCTGCCGCTCGTCGCCGACCACGACGGCCCGGTCTTCGTCGGGTCGGACGCCCTGCTCGAGGAGCTCACCGGCTTCCGGATGCACCGCGGCGCCATCGCGGCGATGCACCGTCCGGAGCTGCCGTCGGTCGCCGACGTCGTGCGCGACGCCCGGCTCGTCGTCGTGCTCGAGGACATCGTCGACCACACGAACGTGGGAGCGGTGTTCCGGAGCGTCGCCGGTCTCGGTGCCGACGCCGTCCTGGTCAGCCCGCGCTGCGCCGACCCGCTCTACCGTCGGAGCGTCCGGGTGAGCATGGGCACCGTGCTGCAGGTCCCCTGGACGCGCATCGGGGAGTGGCCGGCCGCGGGGGAGGACCTCCGTGCGCAGGGCTTCCACGTCGCCGCCATGGCGCTCACCGACCGCTCGGTCGACCTGGAGGCGTTCGTCGCCGACGTGCCGGAGCGGGTCGCCCTGGTCATGGGCACGGAGGGACAGGGCCTCACACCCGCCGCGGTCGCGGCCGCCGACACGACCGTGCGGATCCCGATGCACCACGGCGTCGACTCGCTCAACGTGGCCGCGGCGAGCGCCGTCGGCCTCTGGGCGGTCGCCCACGCACAGCGGGCACGCTGACCTGCCGCGCCGCGCCGGTCCGCTGACCTAGGCTGGTCGGATGCTCTCCCGACGCGACGCGGCCATCCGGCTCGACATCCCCCTCGAGATGGCGACCCACCACGGCATCCCGACGCGCCTCAGCGAGGCCGAGCTCACCGCGATCGAACAGGACCCGCCGGCGTGGCTCGTGCAGTCCCGGGCGAACCGGACCGGTGCGAAGAAGGTCTGGGTGCACCTGAAGTGCGTGGTCTGCGGGTACTCCGAGGACGCGCGCCCGAAGAAGTGGTGGCCGGACTGGGACCACCTGATGTGCGACTACCACGCGCCGTACCAGGCGCCCGAGCCGACGGTGGGCTTCGTCCGGCACGAGGTCGAGGGCGTCGGCAGCCGGTTCGTCGCGCTGGTGGACACCAGGTCGTAGCCGGACTGGGTCCTGACGGAGTCGGCGGCACGGTCAGCGGTACCACTCCTCGGGGATGCTGGCGAGTCGGGACGGGTGCACCTCACCGAGGAGACCGTAGAAGCGCTGGAAGCTCATGATGAGCGGACGCCAACGGTCGGGGTCGACTCGGTTCGCCGTTCCTGCCATGCGGATCGAGTGATGGACGTGGACCCGCGTCACCGTGGCCTCGAACAGGAAGGTCGCGTCGTCGTCCGGCCCGTCCTGCGCGAGCGGCCGGGCGTGCACGACCCGTGCTTCCAGGTTGACGGGGCACTCGTCGATCCGTTCCGCACGCACCGTGTCCCCGGGGCGGCCGTGCAGGCCGACGGAGCGGAGCTTGTCGGGTTCGTGGCGGTACCCGACGTGGCTCTTGCCGCCCGGTACGGCTTCCGGACGTCGTTCGGTCAGGCCGTAGATTCGGTGCCATGAGCGACATCGACTGGTCCATCGGCACCTGGACGAACCCGCCCGCCGCCGTGTCGGTCGCCGACGACGGGATGCGCGTCACCGCGGTCGAGGAGAGCGACGCCTGGCGGACCACCTCGTACGGCTTCGTGCACGACACCGAGCACGCCCTCCTCGCCCCGTTCGCCCAGGACACCGCGATGGAGGTGTCGTTCCACCTGGACTTCTCCGCCCAGTTCGACCAGGCCGGCATCTTCGTCAAGGTCGACGACAGCACCTGGACCAAGGCTGGCGTCGAACGCAGTGACGACCAGGACAGCCTCGGCGCCGTCGTCACCCGCGGCGTCTCCGACTGGTCGCTCGCGCCCGTCCCCGAGTGGCACGGCCGCCTCGTCACGATCCGCGCCAGCCGCTCCGGCGATGCCCTGACCGTCCGAGCCCGGGTCGACGACGAGCCGTGGCGTCTGGTCCGCGTGGCACCGCTGGACCCGGACGCCGAGGTCGGCGCCGGGCCGATGTGCTGCGCGCCGTCGCGGGACGACCTCACCGTGCACTTCACCGCCTGGCGGACCGGGGCGGCCGACGCGAGCCTGCACCCGGACGACTGACCCGCGAGGTCGTCTTCGAGGTCCCGGCCGACCGAGGCCGGCGCCCCGCCGTCTGCAGTGGCGGCCGAGCCGCACCGGACCCAGGGACCCGCCCCGCGCCTCCAGTACGATCCGGTCTCGTGCCGAACGTCGTCCGCCGTCCCCGCTCCGCGATCCGGAGGCCCGTGACGGTCGCCGTCATCGCGGTGCTCCTGCTCGCCGTCGCGTTCCTGGTGGCCGCCGCGGTGGTGCCCTTCGCGCCGGCGACCGCCAGCACCACCACCTACCGGCCGCCGACGGCCAGCGCGGCGGACGTCCGGTTCCCGGACTACGGCGCGACCGCGGTGGAGGCCGACGGGTTCCCGGAGAGCCTGACGACCAGCGGCGACCGGAAGCCGCGGTCGATCGCGAGCATCTCCAAGGTCGTCACCGCGCTCGTGGTGCTCGAACAGAAGCCGCTCGAGCCGGGGCGCCAAGGGCCCACCGTGCACTTCACCCCGGAGATGGAGGCGCTGTACGGGCAGTACGCGGCGCAGAACGGCGAGGTGGCGCCACTGCCGGCCGACCTGCGGCTGTCGGAGTACCGCGCGTTCCAGGTGATGCTCATGAAGTCGGCCAACAACTACGCCGGCTCGCTGGCGCTCTGGGCGTTCGGGTCGATGGACGGCTACCGCAAGGCCGCGGCGACCTGGCTCGACGACCACGGTCTGGACGACACCACGATCATGGAGCCGACGGGCCTCGACCCCCGGAACCAGAGCACGGCGACCGACCTGGTCGACCTCGGCGAACTCGCGCTGGCGGATCCCCTGGTCAAGGAGGTCGTCGGCACCGCGTCCGTGACCGTCCCGGGTGTCGGCGACATCGAGAACTCGAACAAGTTGCTCGGCATGGACGGGGTGGAGGGCATCAAGACCGGCACCCTGGACGAGGCCGGCGCCTGTCTGCTCTTCGCCGCGACCTACCAGCGGGGCGGACGCACGGTGACGGTGGTCGGGGCGATGCTCGGCGGGGTCGACCACGACTCACTCGACGTGGACGTCCGCCGTCTGCTGCACTCGGTCGCGGACGACTTCCACATCATCACGCTGACGAACGCCGGGCAGACCTTCGGCTCGTACCAGGCGCCGTGGCAGGACGAGGTCGACGCGACGGCCAGCCGTGCGGCGTCGCTCCTGGTGTGGGGTCCCACGACGGTCAGCGCGAAGGCGTCGCTGGAGCCCCTGACCTTCGGCTCGGCGGGGGAGCGCGTCGGGTCCGTGCGGTTCACGGTGTCGCACCACGACCCGGTGACGGTGCCGTTGGAGCTCGACCGGTCGATCGAGGACCCGGGCGTCTGGTGGCGGTGGTCGAACCCGTTCCGCGGCGTGGAGCTCGACCGGGCGCTCGTCGGCTGACCGGCCGGGCGCTCGTGCGCCCGGGCCGGGCGCTCAGTCCCGCGCCGCGATCGGCTGCACCGAGGTCCGCTTCGCCGTGATGCCGTCGCCCGACGACGTCCCACGCACCCGTCGGACGACCCACGGCACGAGGTACTCCCGGGCCCAGCCGAGGTCCTCGACGCGGGCTTCGCGCCAGGGCCGTGCGGCGAGCGGCTCCGGGACGGCGGCACCGAGTTCGTGGGCGACGCCGAGGGTGTCGAGCACCGCGGCGGCGACGGTCGCGTGTCCGAGCGGGGAGTGGTGCAGTCGGTCGGCTGCCCACATCCGCGGGTCGCGCAGGACCCGGAGCGCCCAGAGGTTCGTGACGAGCGCCCCGTGCTTGAGCGCGATCGCCTGCAGGTGCTCGTTGTAGATGGCCGTCTTGCCACGCACCATGCCGAGGACCGGGGTCATGCCGACGTCGGGTCCGGTGAACAGCACGACCGTCGCACCGTCACGGCGGAGGGTGCCGATCATCCGGTCGTAGCGTTCGGCCAGGGCATCGGGGTCCGAGCCGGGGCGGATGATGTCGTTGCCGCCCGCCGAGACCGTGATCAGGTCCGGCCCCAGGGCGACGGCGGCCTCGGCCTGCTCGTCGATGATCTGCCCGAGCAGGCGCCCACGGACCGCGAGGTTCGCGTAGCCGAAGTCCGCGTCGGTCCGGTCGGCCAGCGTCTCGGCGACGCGGTCAGCCCAGCCGCGGTGGCCGCCGACGGACTGCGGGTCCGGATCGCCGATCCCCTCGGTGAACGAGTCACCGATCGCGACGTACCGGGTCCAGGGATGCTCGTCTGACACGACAGGCGACCGTACTCTCGTCCCATGACCGAGTCCACTCCCGGCAAGCGACGTCCCTGGACCGTCCCGGACGACCTCCTCGCCCGCATCGCCGCGCGCGCCCCCGGCTACGACGCCGACAACGCCTTCCTCGAGGAGGACCTCGCCGAGCTCCGGGACGCCGGGTACCTCCGCATCGGGGTGCCGATCCGGGACGGAGGCTCGGGGCTGGGTCTCCGCGAGACCGCTGCGGTCCAGCGGACCCTCGCGGCCGCGGCGCCGGCGACGGCGCTCGGACTCGGCATGCACCAGGTGTGGGTGCAGGCGGCCCGCAGCGTGTCCGACCGGGGTGGGACGTTCCTCCAGACCGTCACCGACGCCGCGGCGGCGGACCGGCTGCTGGCCTTCGGGGTGAGCGAGCCGGGCAACGACGCCGTGCTGTTCGACTCGCTGACGACCGCCGAACCGGACGGCTCGGGCGGGTACCGCTTCACCGGCACGAAGGTGTCGACCTCGCTCGCGCCCGCTTGGGACCTGCTCAGCGTGTTCGGCAAGGACACGTCCGGGCCGGAGCCGCGACTCGTGCACGGGTTCGCGGTCCGGTCCGACGGCGGCGTCCGGCACCTGGACGACTGGGACACGCTCGGCATGCGTGCCACGCAGAGCCGGACGACCCTCCTCGAGGGGCTGCACGTGCCGGCGGAGCGGATCGTCCGGGTGCTGCCGGTCGGGCCGGTGGCGGACCCGCTCGTGTTCGGGATCTTCGCCGCCTTCGAACTGCTCGTCGCGTCGGTGTACGTGGGGATCGCCTCGCGCGCGCTGACCCTGGCCGTCGAACGGGCCTCCGGGCGGGTCGCGATGGACGGCACCCCCCGGTCGGCCGATCCGGACGTCCGGCGGGCGGTCGCCGCGATGCGCAGCGCCACCGACGCGATCGCGCTGCAGGTCGACGCGCTCGCCCGGGACGTCGACGAACTCGTCGACCACGACCGATGGTTCCCGCTGCTCGTCGGCACGAAGACCCGCGCGGTCGACACGGCGCAGTCCGTCGTGGACGAGGCGCTGCGGGTCGTCGGCGGCTCGGCCTTCCGGGCGTCGGACGAACTCGCCCGCCTGGCCCGGGACGTCCGCGCCGGCCAGTACCACCCGTCCACGCGGGACTCGGCGATGCGGACCATCGCGGCGGCGGAGTTCGGACCGCTGCCGCGCTGACCCCGGTCGGGTCCGGTGTCGTCGGTCCGTGCGAGCATGACCCGGTGAGCAAGCAGGACGGACGGAACCGACTCGTCACCGACGCGCCCGTCGACGACGTCACGGCCACGGTCCTGCACGTCGACATGGACGCCTTCTTCGCCTCCGTCGAACTGCTCGACCGCCCCGACCTGGTCGGTCTGCCGGTGATCGTCGGGCACGATTCGGACCGATCGGTCGTCACCGCCGCCACGTACGAGGCGCGCAAGTACGGCATCAACTCCGCGATGCCGATGGCGGTGGCGAAACGTCGCTGCCCCGCGGCCGTGATCGTCGAGCCGCACTTCGAGAAGTACAGCGCACGCTCGGCACAGGTCATGCGGATCTTCGACCGGTTCACCCCGCGCGTCGAACGGCTCGGCATCGACGAGGCGTTCCTCGACGTCGCCGGCGCCCTCCGGCTCTACGGCACGCCGTGGCAGATCGGCGCCGAGATCCGCCGGACCGTGTTCGCCGAGACCGGACTGCACTGCTCGGTCGGAGCCGCGTCCACGAAGTTCGTCGCGAAGCTCGCCTCCGGTCGCGCGAAGCCCGACGGCCTGCTGGTCGTCCCGCACGCGTACACGATCGAGTTCCTGCACCCGCAGCCCGTCTCCGCGCTCTGGGGCGTCGGCGGCAAGACACAGGAGACCCTCGAGCGCCGGGGCATCCACACCGTCCGCGACCTCGCCACAACACCGCTGCCGTCGCTCGTCGCACTGCTGGGCCCCGCCGGCGGACAGCGGCTGCACGACCTCGCCTGGGGCCGCGACCCGCGCACGGTCGAGGCCGGGGTCGGCGAGAAGTCGATCGGGCACGAGGTCACGTTCGGTCGCGACCTCACCGAACGCGACGACGTCGCCCGCGAACTGCTGCGCCTGGCCGAGAAGGTGGCCGTCCGACTCCGGCGCGCCGAGGTGCAGGCCCGGACCGTCGCGCTCAAGGTCCGGTACACCGACTTCACCACGCTGACCCGGTCCCGCACGCTCGCCGAACCCAGCGACGTCGCCAAGCGGCTCCACCGCGAAGCCGTCGAGCTCTACGACGTCCTGCACCGGCCGGGCAACCGCATCCGGTTGATCGGTGTCCGCGGTGAGAACCTCGTGCCCGCGGCCGCGAGCAACGCCCTGTGGGACGACGACGCGCCGTGGCGGGAGACCGAGACCACCGTCGACGCGGTCACCGCACGCTTCGGCGCCGGCGTGCTCCGACCGGCTTCCCTCGTCCGCGCGACGCCCGAGCAGCGTGCCCCGCACGCCCGGCAGGACTGAGCGTGCCGGTACACTCGGGTGGAGTGAGCGCAGCGGAGAACATCGAGCACCAGGAACCCGCCGAACTCCCGATCGACGGGTCGTCCGACGCACCGGGCGGAGCGGCCCGTGACGGATCGGAACCGACCGAACCGGCGGCCATCGCCGAGGTCGCGGGCAACGCGGCCGCCGAACACCTTTCCCCGGCCTTCCCGGAGCGCGCCGCGTGGGGCACCGCCTCGAAACTCCGCGCCTGGCAGGTCGAAGCGCTGACGAAGTACTTCGAGAAGGAACCGCGCGACTTCCTCGCAGCGGCCACCCCGGGCGCCGGCAAGACCACGTTCGCGCTGCGCCTGGCGACCGAGCTCCTCGCCAGGGGCACCGTCGACCGGCTCGTGGTCGTCGCACCGACCGAGCACCTCAAGCGGCAGTGGGCCGACGCCGCCGACCGCGTGAACATCCGGCTCGACCCGATGTTCAAGAACGGCGACGGCATGTTCGGCCGGCACTACCAGGGCGTCGCGATCACGTACGCCCAGGTCGGCATGAACCCCGAGGTGCACGAACGCATCACGGCCGGCGGCAAGACCCTGGTCGTCCTCGACGAGGTGCACCACGGCGGCGACGCCCTGACCTGGGGTGACGGCATCCGTCTGGCGTTCTCGAAGGCCACCCGGCGCCTGTCGCTGTCCGGCACGCCCTTCCGCTCGGACACGGCACCGATCCCGTTCGTGCAGTACGCCCCCGACGAGCAGGGCATCCGGACGTCGATCTCCGACTACAACTACGGCTACGGCCGCGCCCTCAAGGACGGCGTCGTCCGGCCCGTGCTGTTCATGGCGTACGCCGGTCAGATGCGCTGGAAGACCCGGATGGGCGACGAGATGTCGGCGTCCCTCGGCGACCCGGTCACGAAGGACATCACCGCGCAGGCCTGGCGGACTGCGCTCTCGCCGGAGGGCGAGTGGATGCCGGCCGTGCTCTCGGCCGCCGACAAGCGCCTCACCGAGGTCCGTCGCGGTGTGCCCGACGCCGGCGGCCTGGTCATCGCGACCGACACCACCACCGCCCGGGCGTACGCGCGCATCCTGCAGCGGATCACGGGGGAGCGGCCGACCGTCGTGCTCTCCGACGAGGCCGCCGGATCCAGCCGCATCCAGTCCTTCGCCGAGGACACCTCGCGCTGGATGGTCGCCGTCCGGATGGTGTCCGAAGGCGTCGACGTGCCCCGCCTCTGCGTCGGGGTCTACGCGACGAGCGCCAGCACGCCGCTGTTCTTCGCCCAGGTGATCGGCCGCTTCGTCCGAGCGCGTCGCCGTGGCGAGACCGCGTCCGTGTTCCTGCCGAGCGTCCCCGGCCTGATGGCCCTCGCCGCCACCCTCGAGCTCGAGCGGGACCACGCACTCGACCGTCCGGCGAACGCCGAGGACGGCATGTACAACCCCGAAGACGCCATGGTCGCCGAGGCGAACAAGGAAGACCGCGCGTCCGAGAGCCTGCTCGACATGCAGCCGTTCGAGGCGCTCGACTCGCAGGCGTCCTTCGACCGCGTGCTCTACGACGGCGGCGAGTTCGGCACCGGGGGCGAGGTCGGTTCCCTCGAGGAGCTCGACTTCATCGGCATCCCCGGCCTGCTCGACCCCGACCAGGTGCGGGACCTCCTCCGTGCCCGTCAGGCGACCCAGGCCAAGCGGTCGAAGGGCCGGGTGCTCAAGGACGGGCTCCCCAGCAGCGCGGCGAAGGCCCCGGAGCCCGAGAACCGTCCGATGTACCAGACCATCAAGGAGCAGCGGTCCGAACTGCAGCGCCTGGTGTCGATCTGGTCCCGGCACGCCAACGAGCCGCACGGGTCGATCCACGCCGAACTCCGCCGGATGAGCGGCGGGCCGGCCGTGGCGCAGGCGAGCATCGAGCAGATCCAGAAGCGCATCGACATCCTGCGCGGACGCATCGGCAACCGCCGGTGAGCACGGTCCGCGCGTGATCGAGCCCGTCGACGACGACCGCACCTGGTACGTCAAGCGGGACCCGGACTCCTCGCCCGAGGCGATCATCGACCGGTTCGGCGGCGGGTACCGGCTACGGCGGTTCTCGCTGCACGAGTCCCGGCGCACGCAGTACGGCGTCTACACCGGACGCGAGATCGCCGAGACCGCGTGGTGGCGCCTCCGCGACGGCGGGAAGTGACCAGGTTCCCGAACGGATCGCCCGGACAGGTGCGGCGCTGATGACGGGGACGGGCAGGATCGGGTAGACCGGAGGAATGGCAGACTCCATCCCTCACGTCCTCGTCCTCGGCGGCGGCTCGGCCGGCTACACCGCCGTCAAGCAGCTGCAGAAGCACGCCGCCACGGTGCCCATGCGCATCACCCTCGTGGACCAGAACACGTACTACACGTACCTGCCGTTCCTGCCCGAGGTCGCCGGCGGTCACATCGCCCCCAAGGACGTCACCGTCGAACTCCGACGCGCGCTCCGCAAGACCCGGGTCATCCAGGGCAAGGTGACCGGGATCTCCTCGGCCGACAAGACCGTCGCCGTCGCCACGGCCGGCGGCGACGACCGCACCCTCGGCTACGACCACCTGATCGTCGCCCTCGGGTCCGTCACCCGCACGTTCCCGACCCCCGGCCTCGACGAGGTCGGCATCGGCTTCAAGACCGTCGAGGAAGCCGCGTACGTCCGCGCGAAGCTCCTCGACAACATCGCGAAGGCCGCTGCCACCCGCGACGAGGACGAGCGTCGACGTCTGCTCACCAGCATCTTCATCGGTGGCGGGTACACCGGCGTCGAGGCGATCGGCGAGCTGTTCGACGTCTCCCAGGCCGCGATCGCCACCTACCCGTCGCTCGCCGGCGAGCAGCCCCGCTGGGTGCTCATCGACGCGCTCGACCGTGTCGCGCCCGAGGTCGGCCCGGAGCTGTCGAAGTGGACCCTCGAGTCCCTCCGCGCCCGTGGCATCGACGTGCGCCTGAAGACCACCATGCCGAGCTGCGAGGGCGGCGTCGTCAAGCTCTCCGACGGCGACGAGTTCGCGACCGGTCTGCTCGTCTGGACGGCCGGCGTCAAGCCGAACCCGCTCCTCGACGCCACCGACCTGCCGCGCGGTCCGAAGGGCCACCTCGCCGCGAACGCGAAGCTCCAGGTCGAGGCCGAGGACACCCACGAGGTCGTCCCCGGCGTCTGGGGCCTCGGTGACGTCGCCCAGGTGCCCGACCTGACCGCCGAGAAGCAGCCGGCGTACTACCCGCCGAACGCGCAGAACGCCGTCCGTCAGGCCGTCGTCGTCGCCGACAACATCGTGGCGTCGATCACCGGCAAGCCCCTCGAGGAGTACCGCCACCCGTCCATCGGCACGGTCGCCTCGTACGGTGTCGCCAAGGGTGCGGCCAACATCAAGGGCATCAAGATGACGAACCTGCTGGCGTGGCTCGCGCACCGCGCGTACCACGTCTACGCGATGCCGACGCTGAACCGCAAGGCGCGCATCGTCATCGGCTGGGTCACCGGTGCGGTGTCCGGCCGCGACGCGACCTCCCTCATCAAGGAGACCGACCCGCGCCGGACCTTCGTCGACGCGGCGAAGAGCTAGCGCGCGCGTCGCGACGCGACTGCCTGCAGACGGGAGGCCCGGTACCAGTTGGTACCGGGCCTCCCGTCCGTCGTGGCGCCGGTCCGGGACCTGCCCTGCCGGCACGACTGGACACCGAACGCGGCCCTGGACGGCCTCCCACCCGGTCAGCGTCACCGTGGACGCCACGAGTGAGAGGAGCGCCATGCGCGCCATGACCTACCGGGGGCCGTACCGGGTCCGCGTCGATGACAAGCCCGATCCCCGCATCGAGCACCCGAACGACGCCGTCATCCGGGTCGAACGGGCCGCGATCTGCGGGTCCGACCTGCACCTGTACCACGGCATGATGCCGGACACCCGCGTCGGGCACACGTTCGGCCACGAGTTCATCGGCGTCGTCGAGGAGATCGGGTCGTCCGTCGAGACCCTCAGCGTGGGGGACCGGGTCATGGTCCCGTTCCACATCTCGTGCGGGACGTGCTGGTTCTGCGCGCGCGGGCTCTTCACGAACTGCCACAACGTGAACCCGAACGCCACCGCTGTCGGCGGCATCTTCGGCTACTCGCACACCACGGGCGGCTACGACGGCGGCCAGGCGGAGCGCGTCCGCGTGCCGTTCGCGGACGTCGGACCGCAGGTGATCCCGGACTGGCTCGACCCGGAGGACGCCCTGATGATGACGGACGCCCTGGGGACGGGGTACTTCGGGGCGCAGCTCGCCTCGATCCGCGAGGGCGACACCGTCGTGGTGCTCGGCGCCGGACGGGTCGGCCTGTTCGCGGCGAAGTCGGCGTGGTTCATGGGTGCCGGACGGGTGATCGTCGTCGACCAGCTCGAGTACCGGCTGCAGAAGGCCCGCGAGTTCGCGCACGCCGAGACGATCAACTACACCGAGGTCGACGACGTGGTGCTCGAGATGAAGAAGCAGACCGACTTCCTCGGCGCGGACAGTGTCATCGACGCGGTCGGGGCCGAGGCGGACGGCAACTTCCTCATGCACGTCTCGAGCGCGAAGCTGAAGATGCAGGGCGGGTCCCCGGTCGCGCTGAACTGGGCGATCGACGGTGTCCGCAAGGGCGGCACCGTGTCGGCGATGGGCGCGTACGGGCCGATCCCGAACCTGGTGAAGTTCGGCGACGCGATGAACAAGGGCGTCACGATCCACATGAACCAGGCGCCGGTGAAGCGGCAGTGGCCGCGGCTGCTCGAGCACATCCAGGCCGGACACCTCAAGCCGAGCGACATCATCACGCACCGGATCCCGCTCGAGCACATCGGCGAGGCGTACCACCTGTTCTCGTCGAAGCTCGACGGGTGCATCAAGCCGGTGATCGTGCCGTGAGCGGGAACGGAGACCAGGACATGAGCACTGCCGACGACCACATCGCCTACGTGGCGGACAAACCGCGGGACCTCCCCTCGGCCGACGAACTCCGGGCACGGATCCCCGGGTGGGGGAGCGACCTCGACCTCGCCGACCGACCGAGCGTCCCGAAGCTGTCCCGCGAGGCCGGTTCGGCGACCGGGGCGCACTGGATCCGGCCCGAGCAGCAGCCCGGGGCCGACGGGCGTGAGCGCTCGATCGAGCACGCCCACGTCACGCCCGTGTTCGGAACCGCCCAGCCGCTGTCCGGCCTGGCCGGCATCGTGAAGCGGTACGCCTACCGGCGGTTCAGCGAGGGCCGGCTGGCGCACTGGATGCTCCTGGTCCTCGGCGACCGGCTCGACGTCGCCACGCACCGGGTGACGGACGCGCTGCGCGGCCGGCCGGACCGGATCATCCAGGAGACCGGGATCGCCGCAGAGCGGGCGGACAGCCCGGTCGGCGCGCGCCTCGGCTCGTCCCGGCGGGACTGGCGGCACGGGGTGCTCGACCCGGTCGTGACGATGTGGCCGTACCTGCTCATCGGTGGGGTGGCGGTCTGGGTGGTCCGGCGCGCGCGGCGCTGACGCGGCGCGGGCGCGGCTGGCGACAGCGTTCGTGTGGCGGGCCGCGTGCCGTGTCGCTGGGCGCGAACTGACGGGAGGCGTGGGGGCGGCCGCGTGCCGCGCCTCCCGTCGGCGTAGCGCGGCTCGGCGCGTTTCGCGCCTGGCGACACCGTTCGGATGGTGGGCCGCGTGCCGTGTCGCTGGGCGCGAATCGACGGGAGGCCCGGTGCGGCCCGCGGGCCGGCAGGCAGACAGGCGGGCAGACAAAAACGAACGGCCCTCCCGAAGGAGGGCCGTTCGCCGCTTGTCTCAACACAAGTGTTCGAGCACGTGCTCCGAGGAGCCGGTACTGCGTGTCCGAGAGGGGACTTGAACCCCTACGCCCTAATACGGGCACTAGCACCTCAAGCTAGCGCGTCTACCAATTCCGCCACCCGGACTGGGTGTGATGCCGCACACATCGTGTGCTCATCGGGCAGTTGAACCGGGTTTCCCCGGCGTTCCTGCCGAGAGAAGACACTAGCACGGCCGTGAACGCACGCTGAACACGGATGCGCATCCCGGGCGCGGCGGGGACACAGCACCATCGCCGGTAGCGTTGGCGCATGACGTCCGAGCTGGAACGCACCGCGGCGATCGCGCGGGACCTCATCCGCATCGACACGACGAACTGGGGTGAGGGAAAGTCGCGCGGCGAGACCGAGGCGGCGCACTACGTCGAGTCCGCACTGCAGCAGCTCGGGCTCACCCCGCAGCTGTTCGAGTCCGAACCGGACCGGGTCAGCGTGGTCGCCCGCGTGCCCGGTCGCGACCGCAGCAAGCCGGCACTCGTCGTGCACGGGCACCTCGACGTCGTCCCCGCCGACCCGGAGAACTGGTCCGTCGACCCGTTCGGCGGCGAGGTGCGCGACGGGTCCCTGTGGGGGCGCGGCGCCGTCGACATGAAGAACATGGACGCGATGATGCTCACGTCGCTGTCGGACGTCATCGAGCAGCAGGGGGCTCCGGAACGCGACCTGGTGATCGCGTACTTCGCCGACGAAGAGGCCGGCGGCATCCTCGGCGCCCACCACGTCGTCGACACCCACCCCGAGGTCTTCGCCGGCGCCACGGCTGCGATCAGCGAGGTCGGCGGCTACTCGATCACCCTCGGCGACCGACGCGCCTACCTGCTGCAGACCGGCGAGAAGGCGCTGATGTGGGTGAAGCTCACCGCCCGAGGAACCGCGGCGCACGGCTCGCACGTCATCAAGGACAACGCGGTGACGAAGATCGCCGGTGCCGTCGCCCGCATCGGCAGCGAGGAGTGGCCGGTCCGGCTCTCGGACACGACGACCGCCATGGTCGCCGAGGTCGCCCGCTTCCTCGGCGTCGACCCGGTCGCCACCGGTCCGGACGAGGTCGCCCTCGCCACCGGGTCCGCCGCACGGTTCATCCACGCCGCGCTGCACACGACCACGAACCCGACGGTCCTGACCGCCGGGTACAAGCACAACGTGATCCCCGACCAGGCGACCGCGCTCGTCGACATCCGCTGCCTGCCCGGTGACGAGGACACGGTCCTGGCCCGGGTGCGCGAACTCGCCGGCGACGACGTCGAGATCACGATGACGCACCGGGACGTCGGACTCGAGCAGGACTTCGGCGGCCCGCTCGTCGACGCCGTGCGGGACGTGCTCGAACGCCACGACCCGGGCGCCCCGGTGCTGCCGTACCTGCTGTCCGGCGGCACCGACAACAAGGCGCTCTCACGGCTCGGCATCGCGGGCTACGGGTTCGTGCCGCTGCAGCTGCCGGCAGGAGTGGACTTCCCGGCGATGTTCCACGGCGTGGACGAGCGGGTGCCGCTCGAGTCGTTGGCGTTCGGCCGCCGCGTCCTCGGAGACCTGTTCGCGACCTACTGATACCGTGCATGGTCGTCGTCGGTGACGGCACAACCGAGTCCAGCACCGGCGAAAGGCCGCACACGTGCACATCTTCGAGGCGATCTTCCTCGGCTTCGTCCAGGGGCTGACGGAGTTCCTGCCGGTCTCCTCCAGCGCCCACCTGCGCATCGTCGGGCTGTTCCTGCCCGACGCGCAGGACCCCGGCGCGGCCTTCACGGCGGTGACGCAGCTCGGCACCGAGACGGCCGTGCTCATCTACTTCTGGAAGGACATCGTCCGGATCGTCCGGAAGTGGTTCGGTGCCCTCGCCGGCAAGGTCCCGCGGAACGACCCGGACGTCCGCGTCGGCTGGCTCGTGATCATCGGCACCATCCCGATCGGTGTCGTCGGACTGCTCCTGCAGGACACCATCGAGACGACCTTCCGGTCGCTGTGGATCGTCGCGATCGTCCTCATCGTCTTCGGAGTGGTCCTCGGTGTCCTGGACCGCGTCGGCCGTAAGGTCCGTCCGATCGAGCAGATGACCTTCGGTGGGGGCATCCTCATCGGCCTGGCGCAGGTCCTGGCGCTCGTGCCGGGCGTCTCCCGCTCCGGGGCCACCGTGTCGATGGGCCTCGCCCTCGGGTACACGCGGCCGGCCGCGGCACGGTTCGCGTTCCTCCTGGCCATCCCCGCGGTGTTCCTGTCGGGCCTGTACGAGGCCGCGACGAGCCTCGGGGACACCGGCGCACCGTTCGGCGTCGCCGACACCCTCATCGCGACCGTGGTGGCCTTCGTCGTCGGCTTCGTCGTCATCGCCGCGTTCATGAACTACATCAGCAAGCGGAGTTTCATGCCGTTCGTCGTGTACCGGATCCTGCTCGGGATCGTCCTCATCGTGCTGCTCTCGCTCGGGGTGGTGCAGGCATGAGGGCCTGGTCGACGCCGTCCGTCCCGGAGGTCCCCGGTACCGGCCCGCGCCCGGTCGTCCACGACACCGCCACCGGCAAGCCCGTCGACCCGACGCAGGGCGCGGACCGCGCCGCGCTGTACGTCTGCGGCATCACGCCCTACGACGCCACCCACCTCGGCCACGCCGCCACCTACCTGGCGTTCGACACGCTCGGCCGGGTCTGGCGTGACGCCGGGTTGCAGGTGCAGTACGCCCAGAACACGACCGACGTCGACGACCCGCTGCTCGAACGCGCCAGCCGGGACGGCGTCGACTGGCAGGAGCTCGCCGCCTCGCAGATCGACCTGTTCCGCCGCGACATGGAGTCCCTGCGCGTCCTGCCGCCGGACGACTACGTGGCCGTCACGGACGAGGTCGACCGCGTCGCCGAGGCCGTCGCCTACCTCGAGGAGACCGGCTACGCCTACACCGTGCCGACACCCGACTCGGAGGGCGAGGACCTGTACTTCGACGTGCAGCGGGCGAACGACGTGTGGACGCTCGGCGACGAGAGCCGCCTGGACCGTGACACCATGCTCGCCCTCTCCGCCGAACGCGGCGGCGACCCCGACCGCCCCGGCAAGCGCGACCCGCTCGACCCGCTCCTGTGGCGCGCCGAACGCCAGGGTGAGCCGAGCTGGGACACCGAGATCGGCCCCGGACGACCCGGCTGGCACATCGAGTGCAGCGTCATCGCCGGCGATCGCCTGGGCCTGCCGATCAGCGTCCAGGGCGGCGGCAGCGACCTGGTCTTCCCGCACCACGAGATGAGCGCCGGACACGCTGCAGCCCTGGCGCAGCAGCCGCTCGCGAACGCCTTCGTGCACACCGGCATGGTCGCGTACCAGGGCACGAAGATCTCGAAGTCGCTCGGCAACCTGGTCACCGTCCGCGGTCTGCTCGACGACGGCGCCGACCCGCGGGCGATCCGGCTGGCGCTGCTGTCGCACCGGTACTCCGACGACTGGGAGTGGTTCGACGGCGACCTCGAGGACGCCGGACGCCGGCTCGCGTCGTGGGACGCCTGGGCGGTTCGTGGCGACGGGGAGCAGGCAGACGCGGACGAGGTCATCGGCCGCCTCCGCGCCCGGGTCGCCGACGACCTCGACACGCCGGGTGCCGTCGCGGTCGTCGACACGGCGATCGCGGCCGGCACGGCGGCCACACCCGAGCTCGTCGACCTGGTTGACGCGCTGCTCGGCATCCGCATCGGCTGACGCGCCGAGCGCGGAGCGCGCGGGCGCGCGACGCGCCGAGCGCGGAGCGCCGAGGTGCCGCAATTCCGGCATCTCGGGCTCCGAGGCGCCCGAATTTCGGCACCTCGGCGACCGGCAGACGGCGAGTCGCGACACCTCGGCGGGCGGGCTCGCGTGCCTGACGCACGCACCTGACGGACGGGAGGCCCGGGACCAGCTGGTCCCGGGCCTCCCGTCCGTCAGCGCACCGCGCCGACCACGCCTCCTGCGGCGGCTGCGCGTACTGCAGCTGCGCCTACTGCGGCGGCTGCGGCGGACGCCACGGCCCCTCGCCGGCGGCGCCACCGCCGTCCTTGCCGTCCTTGTGCTCGCGACGCCGGAGGTACTGCTCGAACTCCTGGGCGATCGCGTCACCGGAGGCCTCGGGGGAGTCGACGGTGTCGCGTGCCTGCTCGAGCTGCCCGATGTACGACGCCATGTCCTCGTCGTCCGAGGCGAGGGCGTCGATGCCCTCTTCCCACTGTGCGGCGTCGTCGAGCAGGGTGCCGCGCGGCACGGTCACGTCGGTCAGCTCCTCCATCTTGTCGAGGAGCGACAGGGTGGCCTTCGGCGAGGGCGCGTTGTGCACGTAGTGCGGCACCGACGCCCACAGGGACAGGGTCGTGAGCCCGGCCTTGTCCATCGAGTCGGCGAGGACGCCGAGGATCCCGGTCGGGCCCTCGTAGGTCGACTTGTCCACGTCGAAGGCGGCACGGACGCTCGCGTTCTCGCTGGAGACGAAGACGGAGATCGGGCGGGTGTGGGGGACGTCGGCGAGCATCGCCCCGACGAAGACGACGGCGTCGATCGAGTAGACGTCGGCCAGGTCGATCACCTCGGCGCAGAAGCCCCGCCAGGTCCGCGAGGGCTCCGGGCCGACCAGGACGAACACGTCGCGCTCGGTCGGGGCGCCGGTCGCGCCGATCACCGGGCGACCCTCGGCGCTCGGGCCGTGCAGGACGATGCGCGGCCACTGCACACCGCGTTCGCCGTCGTCGTCGAACCCGACCTCGGGCCGGTTGAACTGGTAGTCGACGTAGCGTTCGCCGTCGATCTCGCGGAGCTCGGAGAGCTCGAGCGCGTCGACGATGCGGCGGGCGAGACCGCTCGCGGCCTCTCCCGCGTCGTTCCAGCCCTCGAACGCGACGACGAGGAGCCGTCCGTCGCTGAATGGGGAGTGCTGTGGCACGGCAGGGCCTCCTGGTGGTGGAGTGGTCCGCCGCGCTCGCGCGCGCGCCGACCGGACACGATCAGGCATCCACGATAGTCCCGCCGGGAGTGAGCGGGGCGTCCGGACCGCTCGCCGGAGACGCGGGCAGGCCCGGCCTGCCCCGGACGGTGCCGCCGGTAGACTCGTCGCCCGTGACCGCGCAACCCCCTGCCCCCGCCCAGTCCACGAGCGTGCTGCCCGCAGCCGTGTTGTGGGACATGGACGGCACGATCATCGACACCGAGCCCATCTGGCAGGAGTCGCAGGTCGTGCTCACCGCCCGCTACGGCGCCGAGTGGACCCACCAGGACGGCCTGTCCCTGGTCGGCAGCGGCCTGGAGCGCTCGGGGGAGATCCTCCGCGACAAGGGCGTCGACATGGAGGTCGAGGAGATCGTCCAGTGGATGACCGACTTCGTCGTCGAGCGGCTCCACGGGGACGACCTGCCCTGGCGGCCCGGTGCTCGTGAGCTCGTCGAGGAACTGCACGACCGCGGTGTGCCCACGGCCCTCGTGACGATGTCGCGGCGGACGATGGCGCTCGTCACGGCCGAGGCGTTCGGCGACCGCGGCTTCCGGGTCGTGGTGGCCGGGGACGACGTCGACCGCCCGAAGCCGCACCCGGACGCGTACCTCGCCGCCGCGGCGCAGCTCGGGGTCGAGCCGACCGCCTGCATCGCGATCGAGGACTCCGCCACCGGCGTCGCCTCCGCCCGCGCGTCCGGGGCGGTCACCGTCGCGGTCGAGCACATCGTCCCCATCGCGGAGGGCGCGAGCGACGTGCACCTCACCACGCTCGACGGTGTCGACGTCGACCGTCTGCTCGAACTCACCGGCCCGGCGCTGAGCGTCCGCGCCGCCGAACGCCAGGGAGGCCCGGCCTCCGTCCCGACGTCGGCCCCCGTCACCGAAGGGGACCCGCGATGAGCGACGACACCACCGCAGCGCACGACGCCGGCACGACCGCTCCCAAGGTCGAGCTGCCGCACACCGCAGGCGGCGCACCGCACACCCCGCCGCGCGGACCGTTCCGCGCCGGCGACCGCGTGCAGCTGACCGGGCCGAAGGGCAAGCTGACGACGCTCTCGCTCGAGCCGGGCATCGTCTACCACACCCACCGCGGCATGCTGGCCCACGACGACGTCATCGGGCAGCCCGACGGCTCGGTCATCCGCGCGAGCTCCGGCGACGAGTACCTGGCACTCCGTCCCCTGCTGAACGACTACGTCATGTCGATGCCCCGCGGCGCCGCGATCGTCTACCCGAAGGACGCGGCGCAGATCGTCGCCTTCGCCGACGTCTTCCCCGGAGCCCGCGTGGTCGAGGCCGGCGTCGGTTCGGGCGCCCTGTCGCTGTGGTTGCTCCGCGCGATCGGTCCGACGGGCACCCTGCGGTCCTTCGAGCGTCGTGAGGAGTTCGCGGCGATCGCCCGTGGCAACGTCGGCACCTTCCTCGGCGCCGTCCCCGACAACTGGTCGGTCACGGTCGGTGACCTGGTCGAGGAACTGCCGCAGGCCGTGGAGCCGCAGAGCGTCGACCGTGTCGTGCTCGACATGCTGGCGCCGTGGGAGTGCGTCGACGAGTCGGCCGACGCCCTCGTGCCCGGTGGCCTCATCGTCTGCTACGTCGCGACCGTGACGCAGCTCTCCCGAACGGCCGAGGCGCTGCGGGACACCGGTCGCTTCACCGACCCGCAGTCGAGCGAGACCCTGGTGCGCACCTGGCACGTCGAGGGTCTCGCGGTCCGCCCGGACCACCGCATGGTGGCGCACACCGGCTTCCTCGTCACCGCCCGCCGACTGGCCGACGGGGTCGTCCTGCCGAACCTGAAGCGTCGTGCCGGCAAGGCCGAGTTCTCCGACGAGGACGTCGAGGCCTGGACGCCCGGCGCCGTCGGCGAGCGTGGTGCCAGCGACAAGAAGCTCCGGAAGGTCGCCCGGCAGGCGGCCGCCCAGGCCCGGAAGGTCGCCGCTGCCGAAGCCGCGTCGGAGGCCTCCGACGCGTCCGGCCCCACCGACAGCGACCGGTAGGCTTCCCACCGTGCCCGTCCTGCATCGACCGGAAAGAGGATCCGTGCGCGCCATCCCCGCACTCGTCGTCACCATCGGACTCCTCGCGTCACTGACGGCGTGCGCCACCCCGGGTGCGGGATCGGCCAGCACGTGCGCCCCGTCCGGAGCCGCGTCCCAGGCCGTGTCGGCGAAGGGCGCCTTCGGTTCGGAGCCGAAGGTCACCGTGCCCGCCGGCCTGACGGTCCGCGGCACCCAGGTCTCCGTCCTCCGTCAGGGCGACGGCCGCACGATCGGCGACGGCACGCCCGTGCTGCTCGAGTACACGCTGGTCGACGGTGCCACCGGAGCGGTCGCACAGACCAGTGGCTACACCGGCAGCGCTGCGCCCCTCACGGCCGGTTCGACCAACGGCGGAGCACTCGGCAAGGCGCTCGAGTGCGCCCAGGTCGGCGACCGCTTGGCCGTGGCCCTGCCGAAGTCCGCGCTCTCCGGCACCGCTGCCGACTCGGGTTCCACGTCGTCGAAGTCGGAGGACGCCGCCGTCTTCGTGGTCGACGTCAAGCGTGCCTTCGACGCCCGCGCCACCGGCACACCGCAGCTCGCGGGCGACGGCATGCCCGCCGTCGTGCTCGCACCCGACGGCGCGCCCGGCATCACGATCCCGTCGTGGTCCGCACCGAAGAAGGACGAGCAGCACCTGCTCCGCAAGGGCGACGGCACCACGCTGACGGCGAAGGACACCGCCGTCGTCAAGTACACCGCCGTCACGTGGGGCAGCAGCACGGACGACTCGACCGTGGCGGGCTCCAGCTGGACCGACGGCTCCGGCGCCCAGCCGCTGCCGCTGGCGAAGGGGCAGGTCGTCGACGGCATCCGGAACGCCCTCCTCGGCCGCCACGTCGGTGACCAGGTCCTGGCGATCGTCCACCAGCAGGGTGCCGCGTACGCGTACGTCATCGACGTGCTCGGCGTGATGCCGCGCTGACCCGCACCGCAGGCTGCGTAGGATCGGCACGTGCCCACCACTCGTGCTCCCCGTGTGCCCGCTGAGGAACGGCTGTTCAGCCTGGTCCTGGCGCTGCTGTCGACGGAGTCCGGGCTGACGAAGTCCGAGATCCTGGCGAACGTGCAGGGCTACCGGCAGCGGTACGCCGCCGGTGGGGACAACGCCTCGCTCGAGCGGCAGTTCGAGCGGGACAAGGACGACGTCCGCGAGCTCGGCATCCCGCTCGAGACGATCGAGACGCCGGGTGCCGCCGGCAACAACCAGACGCTGCGCTACCGGATCCCGAAGGGCGAGTACGACCTGCCCCTGGACGTCCGGTTCACTCCGGACGAGTCCGCCCTGCTCTCCCTGGCCGCGATGGCGTGGCGTGAGGGCGCGCTGTCCGCCGACTCCCGCCGGGGTCTGCTCAAGGTCCGTTCGGCGGGTTCCGACGACGACGGGTCGGAGCACGACGCCGGCGACGGGACCTCCGCCATCGGCGCGTACGCCCCGCGGCTGCGCACCCGGGACGCCGCGTTCGAGCCGCTGCGCTCGGCCCTCGACCGGGCGGCCGCCGTCCGGTTCGCCTACATCACGCCGGGGCACCACGAGGCCCGGGTCCGGCAGCTCGCCCCGCTCGCACTCGTGCAGCACGGCGGTCGGTGGATGCTCGCCGCGCACGAGTTCGCGACGGACTCCGAGAAGAACTACCTGCTCGCCCGGATCGTCGGTCCGGTGACCCAGTACGAGGTCGGGCAGCACCCGGCGCCGGCGGATGCCGGGGAACGGGCACTGGCCGGGCTCGACCGGGTCTGGGCCGAACGCACGGCGACCGTGCACGTCGTCCCCGGTTCCGACGCCGAGCGACGACTGACCCGCCGCCGCGACACCACCTCGACCACCGAGGGCGAGCTCGTGATCCACCACGTCGACCCGCAGCTCCTGGCCGAGGAACTCGCCGCGTTCGGACCCGAGGTGCGCGTCGTCGAGCCGGAGGACCTCCGGCAGCGTGTGGTCGACCGGCTCCGTGTGCTCGTCGAGGACCACACCGGCACGCCCGACCGCGACACCGTCGACCAGGCCACGGGGAACGACGGAGCGACGCATGGCTGACACGCAACCGCTGCAGGCGCAGGACAAGCTGGCGTTCCTGCTGGCCCTCGTGCCGTACCTGATCGACCGCGAGCGGGTCTCGGTGTCCGAGGCCGCGCGGCACTTCGACGTCCCGGAGTCGCGCATCCGCCGTGCCGTGGAGCTCATCGCGGTGTCCGGCGTCCCGGGCGAGACCATGCAGTACCAGCACGGCGACCTGTTCGACATCGCCTGGGACGACTTCGACCAGAACGACATGATCGTCCTGACGAACCTGGTCGCGATCGACGACGCCCCACGGCTCTCGGCGCGCGAGGCCTCGGCGCTCATCGCCGGCCTGCAGTACCTGTCGGCCCTGCCGGAAGCCGCGGACAAGGACGCGATCCGGGCGTTGATGGCGAAGCTGTCCCGCGGTGCCGGTGGTGCCTCGGGCAACGTCGCCGTCGGTCAGGACCTGCACGACGCCGCCCTGACCGTGATCCGGGAGGCCATGTCGGGCCGCCGTGGGCTGCAGTTCGAGTACGCCGGACCGCGGACGCAGGGCAGCACCCGCCGGGTCGACCCGCTCCGCGTCGAGTCGATCGACGCGGACTGGTACCTGCGCGCCTGGGACCTCGACCGCGCGGCGATCCGCACCTTCCGCCTCGACCGGATGTCCGGCGTCCGCGTCGACGACCGACCCGCCGAACGGACCATCGACGACGTCGTCCTGCCCGACACGCTGTTCCAGCAGAGCGCCCAGGACGTCATCGTGACGGTGGAGCTCGACGGTTCCTCGCTGCCGCTGGTCGCGGACTTCCTCGCCGACACCGCGGACGCACCGGACGACGGCGGACGGGTGCGCATCCGTCTCGCCGCGTCGGCCGGGTTCGACGGGGTCGTGCGGTTGGTCGCCGGGTTGCCGGGCCGGGCAGTGGTGCTCGATCCGCCGGCCGCACGGCAGGCCGTGCACGACTTCGCCGCGGCCGCGCTCGACATCCACTGAGAGACCGCTGCCGTAGGATCGCACCATGGCTTCGACGACCGCGAGCGGGCGAGAGAAGCGGCACGGGCGCCGGCCGAAGGAGCCCGAAGGCCGCATGTCACTCGGTCAGCACCTGATCGAGCTGCGCAACCGTCTCTTCAGGGCCGTCATCGCGGTCCTCGTGGGCGCGATCGGCGGATGGTTCCTCACGCCGTTCGTGCTCGACTCGCTCCGTTCGCCGGTGACCCAGCTGGCCCGTGTCGGCGGTCACACGGCCGAACTGAACTTCCCGATGATCACGGGCGCGTTCGACCTCCGCCTGCAGATCGCCATCACGATCGGCGTCGTCCTCGCCAGCCCGGTCTGGCTGTACCAGATCTGGGCCTTCATCGTCCCGGCGCTGGTCCGCCGCGAGAAGCAGTACGTGTGGGGCTTCCTCGGCACCGCGATCCCGCTGTTCTTCGCCGGCTGCGCGTTCGGCTGGTACGTCCTGCCACACGTGGTCGGGATCCTCGGCAGCTTCGTCTCGGCGCAAGACACATCGATCGTCGACGCGAAGGCGTACTACGACTTCGTCATCAAGCTCATCGTCGCGGTCGGCATCGCCTTCGTCCTGCCGGTGTTCCTGGTCCTGCTGAACTTCGTCGGTGTCCTGTCGGCGGCGGCGATCATCCGCTCCTGGCGGGTCGCGATCGTCCTCATCCTGATCTTCACCGCCCTGGTGACCCCGTCGGCGGACATCTTGTCGATGTTCATCCTGGCGATCCCCATGGTGGTGCTCTACTTCGCGGCCTGCCTGGTCACGTGGATCCACGACCGCCGTGTGGCCAAGCGCCAGGCGAAGCTCGACGAGGAGTACGGCCTGTGACCGAGACGAGCCTCAGCCCCGCCGAGCGGTTCGCCGCCGCCAAGGTGCGGTCGCGATCCCGGAACCTCGAGCTGTTCCGGACCGATCTGCGCTTCGACCTCGACCCGTTCCAGTTCGCGGCGTGCGACTCCGTGGACCAGGGCCGGAGCGTCCTGGTGGCCGCGCCGACCGGGGCCGGCAAGACGATCATCGCCGAGTTCGCGATCTGGTTGGCGATGCGCCAGCCGACGGCGAAGGTGTTCTACACGACGCCGATGAAGGCGCTCAGCAACCAGAAGTACGCCGAGCTCGTGCAGGCCTACGGCGAGACCGAGGTCGGCCTGCTCACCGGCGACACGAACGTCAACCCGCGGGCCCGCGTCGTCGTGATGACGACCGAGGTCCTGCGCAACATGATCTACGCGGACTCCGACCTGCTCGACGACCTGGCGTGGGTCGTCCTCGACGAGGTGCACTACCTGGCCGACCGGTTCCGTGGGGCGGTGTGGGAAGAGGTCATCCTGCACCTGCCGACCGAGGTCCGGCTGGTCTCGCTGTCCGCCACGGTCAGCAACGCCGAGGAGTTCGGCGACTGGTTGCAGACGGTCCGCGGTGACACCGACGTCATCGTGTCGGAAGACCGTCCGGTGCCGCTCGACCAGCACGTCCTCGTCGGCAACAAGATGGTCGACCTCTTCGACTCGTCGGGTGCGGCGGCGACCAACCGGGTCAACCCGGAGCTGCTCCGTCTGGTGGGCAGTGCCTCCCGTGGGTCCGGCGGTCCTCGCGGCCGACGCGGCCGTGGCGGGTTCCCGGAACGTCGTGGACCGCGCACCGAGAAGGCGCACCGCGAGCAGATCGCCAAGATGCTCGACGAGCGGATGCTGCTGCCGGCGATCTTCTTCGTCTTCAGCCGCAACGGCTGCGACCAGGGTGTCCGCCACGTCGTCCGGTCCGGGTTGTCGCTGACGACGGCCGACGAACGCCGTGAGATCCGTGAGACGGCCGAGTACCACTGCCGCACCCTGCTCGACGAGGACCTGGCGGTGCTCGGCTACTGGGAGTGGCTCGAGGGCCTGGAACGCGGCGTCGCCGCGCACCACGCGGGTCTGCTGCCCGCCTTCAAGGAGGTGGTGGAGGACCTCTTCCAGCGTAAGCTCGTGAAGGTCGTCTTCGCCACCGAGACCCTGGCGCTCGGCGTGAACATGCCGGCGCGCACCGTCGTGCTCGAGAAGCTCGAGAAGTTCAACGGCGAGGCCCGGGTCCCGATCACGCCGGGGGAGTACACGCAGCTGACCGGTCGTGCCGGTCGCCGTGGCATCGACGTCGAGGGCCACTCGGTCGTGCAGTGGACGGACGGCCTCGAGCCGCAGGCGGTGGCCTCGCTCGCCAGTCGTCGGACCTACCCGCTCAACTCGTCGTTCAAGCCGACCTACAACATGGCCGTCAACCTCATCGAGCAGTTCGGCCGGGACCGCACCCGTGAGGTCCTCGAGACCTCGTTCGCGCAGTTCCAGGCGGACCGCTCGGTCGTCGACCTGGCGCGCAAGGTCCGATCGCAGCAGGAGTCGCTCGACGGCTACCAGGACGCGATGCAGTGCCACCTCGGCGACTTCACCGAGTACGCGGCGCTCCGTCGTCGGCTGTCGGACCTCGAGCGCACGAACGTCCCCGGCGGTCGTGAGGCGTCGCACGGTGCCCGGCAGGAGCGGCAGGCCGCGATCAGCGAGGTCCGTCGCCAACTCCAGCGGCACCCCTGCCACGCCTGCCCGGACCGCGAGGCCCACGCCCGCTGGGCCGAGCGCTGGTACAAGCTCAAGCGCACCAACGACAAGCTCGTCCAGCAGATCCGGTCCCGTACGGGCGCGGTCGCGACCACGTTCGACCGGGTCACCGACGTGCTGCTGGCCCTCGGGTACCTGGTGCAGGACGAGCAGGGCGACGTCACGGTGGCCGCCGGTGGTCGACGGTTGCAGCGCATCTACGGCGACCGGGACCTGTTGGTCGCCGAGTGCCTGGAGGCCGGGGTCTGGAAGGACCTCACCCCCGCCCAGCTCGCCGGCATGGCGGCGACGATCGTGTACCAGCCGCGTCGTGAGGACGCTCCGGGGACCGAACACGCCGTCCCGCGCGGCGCGTTCCGTCCGGCGCTCGACGAGACGCTGACCATCTGGTCGCGTCTGGACGACGTCGAGCGCGACGCCCGGCTCGCCGGTTCAGAACCGCCCACCCCGGCCATCGCGCTCGGCATGTTCCGCTGGGCGTCCGGCTCGCCGCTCGACGACGTCCTGCGCTCGCTCGACCTGGCCGCCGGTGACTTCGTGCGCTGGTCGAAGCAGGTCATCGACCTCCTCGACCAGATCCGGAACGCCGGCGACCCGGACCTCGCGCAGGTCGCCCGTCGTGCCACCGACGCGGTCCGCCGCGGCATCGTCGCGTACGCGACGGTCTGACGGGAGGCCCAGTGTCGGTTCCCGGGACAGCCGTGCGCCCGGCAGGTGCCGACGTCCGGCGAGGCGGCGTCCGGCGAGCGGACGGGACGTCGGCGCCGGTCGTCCCCGACTCGTCGTCGGTGTTCGCCGCGCTCCCGCTCGGTCAGGCGGTGCCGCTCTCGGTGATCGGCGGACTGCTCTTCGCCCTGTCGTTCCCGTCGCCCGGCTGGTGGTTCCTGGCGTACCCCGCGGTGGCCTGCCTGCTGCTCGCGGCGATGGGGCAGCGCGCCCGTCGCGCGGCATGGCTCGGGCTGCTCGCCGGCGCCGTCTTCTGGGTGCCCGCGATCTCGTGGGCGGGCCGCTACCTGGGCCCGGTGCCGTGGTTCGCGCTGGCGTTGCTCGAGGCGGCGCTCTTCGCCCTCGGCACGGTGGCGATCGCCCTGGCGTACCGCTGGGTCGCGCCGGTGGTGCCTTCGACCGCCGGACGGGTGTGGGGCCTCCCGGCCGTGGTGTCCGCCCTCTGGACCGGACGCGAGTGGTTCTCCGGCAGCTGGCCGTACGGCGGCTTCGCCTGGGGACGTGTCGGGCTGTCGCAGTCGGAGGGGCCCTTCACCCACCTCGCTGCGTACGTCGGCGTGCTCGGGCTGAGCTTCGTCGTCGTGTACTGCGTCGCCGTGGTGGTCTCGCTCGGGCTGGTCGGCGGTGTCCGGCTGCCGATGCGCATCGCGATGGCGGGGCTCCTCGTTGCCGCGGTCCTGGCCGTTCCGGGGTGGCCGACCGCCGTCCACGGCACGGTCCGCATCGAGTCGGTGCAGGGCAACGGTCCGGCCGGGTACTTCGACCGTGCTCAGCCGGGCGACGTGCTGCGGTCGCAGGTCGCCGCGACCGACGTCGACGCGCGTGGCGTCGACCTGGTCGTCTGGCCGGAGGCGGCCGCCGAGTACGACCCGCGGCGTGAGCAGGTCATCGCCGGGGCGCTCGACGCGGTGGTGCAGAGCGTCGGCGCACCGCTCGTCGCCGGAGCCGTGACGCAGACCTCGACGGGTGTGCTCCACAACACCTCGTTCGTCTGGGACGCGGACGGCTGGCAGGCGTCCTACGACAAGAAGCGCCCGGTGCCGTTCGGCGAGTACGTGCCGGACCGGTGGCTGTACTCGAAGCTCGCGCCCTCGCTGATCGGCCTGCTGCAGCGCGACTACACCCCGGGGACCAAGCCGAACGTGCTGCCGGTCGCGGGCATCCGGGCCGGGGTGATGATCTGCTTCGACGTCGTCGACGACGGGCTCACCGCCGACCTGGCACGCGGGGGCGCGCAGGTGATCCTCGCGCAGACGAACAACGCGGACTTCGACGGCACCGACGAGAACCTGCAGCAGCTCGAGATCGCCCGGATGCGGGCCGTCGAGACCGGACGCTCACTCGTCAACATCTCGACCGTCGGCGCGTCGCAGGTCATCGACCCGGACGGCCACACCATCGACCGGGTGCCCGCGTACACGGCGACGTCGATGGTGACGGATGTGCCGCTCGGCACCTCGACGACCCCCGCCACCGTGGCCTCCGGCGACGTCACGCTGGTGCTGTCGCTCGGCGGACTGCTCGTGCTCCTGGCCTGCGCTCCCTGGCGGCGCCGACACCGCTGATCCCGTCCGACAGGTGCCCGTCGGATCCCGCGCACTGGGAAGGGACTGTGAATGCAGCCCCACCGGAACGAAACCCGGGTGGTGTGGGTTGGACCGGGGGAACGAGCGAGAGGAGTCGGACATGGCTGATCGGAGTCTCCGAGGCATGCGGCTCGGGAGCCAGAGCCTCCAGAGCGAGGACGGTGTCGAGCTCTCCGAGCGAAAGCGCGCCGTCTACCAGGCGGCATCGGGTGAGACCTTCGACGTGGTGTTCTCCGCCGACGCCGAGGTCCCGCAGGTGTGGTCGGACCCACGGAGCGGTTGGGAAGGGCGTCTGCTCGGCGAGGACGGCAAGCCCGTCGAGATCGCCGCCGAGGACGTCAAGGCACCGCGCACCCACTGGGACATGCTGCTCGAGCGGCGCTCCCGCGAGGAGCTCGAGGAACTGCTGGAGGAACGTCTCCAGGTCCTCCGGGCCCGCCGCGGCGCGTAGCCGCACCGGAACAGACGAGAACGGCCCGCTCCCTGTCAGGGGAGCGGGCCGTTCGCGTGTCACGTGTCAGTCGCGCGCCGGGCCCGACCCGAACGCGGCGTCGGCTTCGCGGTCGGCGGCCGACAGACGCTGGTCCATGCTGCGGTCCGACTGCGCCAGGCGCTCGTCGAGCTCCGACGGCGGCACGATGTCCGCGACCGAGGCGTCGGCCGCGGGGGAGCCGGAGCGCCCGGCGCCGTCCCGCGCCTGCGTGTTCGCCAGGCTCTCGTCGGCGAGCTTGGAGATGCGGGACAGGAAGTCCGACCCCGCCGCTCCGCCGGCCGCCGAGCCACCGGAACCGGTCCGCTGGGCGCTGAAGCCCTTCGCGATGCCGGACAGCGCCTCGGTGAACTCGCTCGGGATCATCCAGAGCTTGTTCGAGTTGCCCTCGGCGATCTTCGGGAGCATCTGCAGGTACTGGTACGACAGCAGCTTCTCGTCCGGGTCGCCCTGGTGGATGGCGTCGAAGACCGTGGCGATGGCCTGGGCTTCACCTTCGGCGCGGAGGACCTGGGCCTTCGCGTCGCCCTCGGCGCCGAGGATGGCGGCCTGTCGCTGGCCCTCGGCCTCGAGGATCTGCGACTGCTTCGTGCCCTCGGCCTGCAGGATCGCGGCACGACGGTTCCGCTCGGCGCGCAGCTGCTGCTCCATCGCGTCGACGATCGACACGGGCGGCTCGATGGCCTTGAGCTCGACGCGGCCGACGCGGATGCCCCACTTGCCGGTCGCCTCGTCGAGGACGACACGGAGCTGGCCGTTGATGTTGTCGCGACTCGTCAGGGCTTCTTCGAGGTTCAGGCCACCGACGACGTTGCGGAGCGTGGTCGTCGTGAGCTGCTCGACGGCGCCGAGGTAGTTCGCGATCTCGTAGGTGGCGGCGCGCGCGTCGGTCACCTGGAAGTACACGACCGTGTCGATCGAGACGACCAGGTTGTCCTCGGTGATCACGGGCTGCGGCGGGAACGAGACGACCTGCTCGCGCATGTCGATGAGCGGACGGAGCCGGTCGATGAACGGCACCAGCAGGTTCAAGCCCGGGTTGAGGGTCTTGTGGTACTTCCCGAGCCGCTCGACCACGCCGGCCGTGGCCTGGGGGACGATGCGGATGGCCTTCGCGAGGACCGTGATGACGAAGATCACGATGACCACGATCAGGACGATGAGCACGATCGTCCCGGTGGAGAGCGTCATTGGGCTGCCTTCTGTTCGATGCTGACGACGGCGGTGGAGCCTTCGATGGACTCGACGACCACGCGTGTGCCGAGCGGCGGCGTGCGGTCGACGGCGCCGGCGGCGAACCGGGCGCTCCAGGTCTCACCGTTGGCCAGGCGGACCTGACCGGGGGCGGAGGGCGTGAACGCGAGGGCGACCGTGCCGGGCATCCCGACCAGGCCCTCGACGCCGGTGCGGTGCGGGTCGGCACCGCGGTTCAGCGCCTGCAGCACGCGGGGACGGACGACGGCGAGCAGCAGCAGTGCGAGCACCGCGGCGATGATCGCGCTGAGCCACCACGGGGCGCCGAGCAGTGCGGCGACCAGCCCGCCGGCGGCTCCGGCCGCGAGCATGAGGAAGACGAAGTCGAGCGTGAAGACCTCGACCACCCCCAACACGAGCACCAGGGCGATCCACACGATCACCTGGGTCCAATCCGAGACGTTCACGCGATCTCCCTCCCTTGCATCGCGCACGGCCTCCGCAGCATCGCGATGTCCGGTCCTGTTGCGTCCAACGTATCAGCGACCACTGACCGGCCGGTGGTGCTGACCGGCCGGCGGCGGGCGCGCGCTTGCTAGGCTCGATGCCGCCCGGGACGACCAGGACCGGCGCCGCCCCACGACAGGAGACAGCACTGTGAGCAGCCCCCTCGCCCCCGGATCCCTCGACGGCACGCGCGCCCTCGTCACCGGCTCCTCCCGCGGCATCGGTGCGGACACCGTCGGGTACCTGGCCGAGGCCGGCGCGAAGGTCGTCGTCAACTACCGCAACAAGGCTCGTCGCGCCGAGCAGATCGTCGAGAAGGTCGTCGCCGCCGGGGGAGCGGCTCTGGCGCTGCAGGCCGACCTCACCGACCACGAGTCGGTGCAGGCCATGGTCGACGCGGTCGTCGCCGAGTGGGGTGGCATCGACCTGCTCGTCCTCAACGCCTCCGGTGGCATGGAGTCGGGCATGGGCGAGGACTACGCGCTCCGCCTGAACCGTGACGCCCAGGTCGACATGCTGCAGACCGCGGTGCCGCACATGCCGTCGGGCTCCCGCGTCGTCTTCGTCACGAGCCACCAGGCCCACTTCGTCGACACCGCCGAGACCATGCCCGAGTACCTCCCGGTCGCGAAGAGCAAGCGCGCCGGCGAACTCGCCCTCCGTGAGCTCCTGCCCCAGCTCGAGGCGGCGGGCATCGAGTTCGTCACCGTCTCCGGCGACATGATCGAGGGCACCATCACCGCGACCCTGCTGAACCGCCTCAACCCGGGCGCGATCGAGGGCCGTCGGGACGCCGTCGGCAAGCTCTACTCCGTGTCGGAGTTCGCGGCCGAGATCGCCCTCGCCGCCGTCGAGCCGATCCCCGCCGACCACACCAAGCTCGTCGGCGACGTCAGCTCCTTCACGGCCTGACGGACGTGACCGCCGCTCCCGGCCTGCGCCGGACCTCCCGGATCCTGCTGCTCGACCCCGACGGCCGCGTGTTCCTGATGGACACGAAGGCCCCGTCGTCCGACGGCGCACACCGCTGGATCACGCCCGGTGGCGGTGTCGACCCGGGGGAGTCGCACCGGGACGCCGCGATCCGGGAGCTCCGCGAGGAGACCGGCATCGTGATCGACGAACCCGGCGAACCGGTCTGGTCGTGGGACTTCACCGTCGAGTGGGACCAGGCCGACCACGACCGGGGGCACGCCGAGTTCTACGTCGTGCGGACGCCCGGCTTCGCGCTGTCGGACGCCGAGTGGACCGACGACGAGCGGGTCGACATCCTCGCCTCGCGGTGGTGGACGGCGGACGAACTCGACGGCACCGACGAGCCGTTCGAGCCGGCGGAACTGCCGGACCTGGTGCGGCGCTACCGCGACTGACCGCCGGGCCCCATCGCCGGGCCGCACCCCCGGGCCCCACCGCCGGGTCGGGAGGCACGGTGCCCGGCCGCCACGCGCCTCCCGTCCGGCCGCCGGCCGCCACGATGCGAGTGAGCGCTCCCTGCGAGCGGCGGCCCGCCACGGGCGTACCGTCCCGACCATGACGTACAGCCAGCCGGATCCGGCAGAAGAGACCACGCAGGCAGAGCCCGAGCAGCCCGACACGGAGCAGTCCACCGTCGGCGAGCAGGGCGAGGAGCACGCAGCCCTCGAGATCGACAGCGCGGACGTCCCGACGACGTCCGACGACGCGTCGAACTGACGCGCGGCCCCGTCAGCGGGGCGCACACCACGCCGGACGCCTGGTGACGGGACTCACACGAGTGTCGACACCAGGCGTTCGACGCGTCCGCGGACGTCGTCGCGGATGGGACGGACGTCCTCGAGCGGCAAGCCGGCGGGATCGGTGAGTTCCCAGTCCTCGTAGCGCTTGCCGGGGAACACGGGACAGGCGTCGCCGCACCCCATCGTCACGACGACGTCGGCGTGCCGGACGGCGTCGGTGGTGAGGACGGCGGGGGTCTGGCCGACGATGTCGATGCCCACCTCGTGCATGGCGGCCACCGCGACCTGGTTCACCTGGTCGGCGGGCTCGGAGCCGGCGGAGAACACGTCGACGCGGTCACCGGCGATCGCGCGGAGGAAGCCGGCTGCCATCTGCGAGCGGCCGGCGTTGTGCACGCAGACGAAGAGCACGGCGGGGCGGCGAGCGGGCTGGACTGGTGCGTCGGTCATGGGTCCATCGTGCCCGACAGGCGGCGCGTGAGACGCACGTACTCCGGGTGCTCGGGATCGGGGCCGGACCGGGTGAAGCCGACCGCCGCGTAGGCCCGGAGCGCCGGTTCGTTCCCGGGCACCACGAACAGGGCGAGTTCGTCGAGGCCGAGTGCCCGCGCCTCGGCCATCGCGAGCCGGACGAGCGCGGCGGACCGGCCCCGGCCGCGGAGGCTCGGGGCCAGGACGATGCGCGCCAGCCGCCCCGTGGTCTGCGTGACCCGGACGACGGCGACGTGGCCGAGCACCGTGGCGTCGTCGCCGTGTGCGACGAGCGTGAACGGCACCCGTTCGGGCCCTCCGGACGCGGTGACCAGGTCTGCCGCCCGGTACGGCCAGGGCGCCCCCGTGCCGGCGACGGCGAGCGCATCCGCGTGTCCCCGGAACCAGGAGACGACGGACGTGGCGTCCTCCGACCGGAACGGCCGCAGGACGAGGTCGAGGTCATCGTTCGTCATCGTCTTCCAAACGTAACAAAACAGAAAACAAGTTGCCCTACTGTAATCATCAGTACAGCACCACTCGCTCCACCTCCCCGAGACGGACAACGCATCCCACGCGGTGCACAGAGGCGAAGAGGCATTCGATGAGACAACGGAATCGAGCGGCCGTGGCCGCGGTGACAGCGGCAGCAGCCCTGGTCCTCGCGGGCTGCAGCGCCGGCGGCTCGGCGGACACCGGCACCGCCGCCGGTGGACACCCGAAGGGCGGTGTCCTGACGATGGCGCGGTCCGCCGACATCATCTCGATGGACAACACCACGACCTTCGACAACAACTCCATCCACGTGATGCAGCAGATCATGGAGCCGCTGTTCAACGTGAGCGCGGACGGCAAGGAGCTCGAGCCGTGGCTGGCGACGAGCTACGACGCGTCGGAGGACGGCAAGCAGTACACGATCCACCTCCGCAAGGGCGTCGAGTTCTCCAACGGGGACCCGATGACCGCGAAGGACGTCGTCTTCTCCATCAACGCCGACAGCGCCACCGGCGCCTCGGGCTGGGGGTACATCAACGCGGCGATCGACAAGGTCAGCGCCGTCGACGACGAGACCGTCCGGATCGACCTGAAGTACGCGTGGGCGCCGCTGATCGCCGACCTGTCGCTCTTCAGCAACGCGATCGTCCCGGCGGACTACGCGGGGGAGTCGAAGAAGGAGTTCTACACCCACCCCGTCGGCACCGGGCCCTTCGTCTGGGACTCGTGGAAGAAGGGCCAGTCGCTCAGCCTCACCGCGAACGACGACTACTGGCAGAAGGGCAAGCCGTACCTCGACGGCGTCAAGTGGACCGTCGTCCCGGACGCCAACACCCGCAAGCTCCAGGTGCAGGGTGGTCAGGTCGACATCGACGACACCCCGGACTGGTCGAGCCTGTCGTCGCTGAAGTCGGCGGCCGGTGTGCAGGCCGACACGTTCAAGTCGACGCAGATCGACTACGTGGCGTTCAACCAGCAGCGCAAGCCGTTCGACGACGTCCACGTGCGCCGCGCGATCGCCTTCGCCCTCGACCGCAAGGCGATGGTCAAGGCCGTGCTGTTCGGCAACGGCACGACGGCGAACTCACTGCTGTCGCCCGGCACCCCGTACTACGACGCGAAGGCCGAGGGGCCGACGTACGACGTCGAGCAGGCGAAGGCCGAGCTGGCGAAGTCGTCCAAGCCGAACGGGTTCACGACGACGCTGCTCATCCGGTCGGGTGACCCGAACCAGACCTCCATCGCGCAGATCATGCAGTCCGAGCTCAAGGAGATCGGGATCACGATGCAGATCAAGCAGCTCGACCCGACGGCGAACAAGGAAGCCCGGTTGGCCGGCGACTTCGACATGGCGTGGTCCGCCTGGACGATGGACATCCCGGACCCCGACGAGTGGACCTCCTTCGCGGTCGACCCCGAGGGCGGGTCGAACTCGGCCTTCACGCACTACGACAACCCGGACGTCATCGCGATCAACAAGAAGGCCCAGCAGGAGACGGAACCGGCCAAGCGGCAGGAACTGTACTCCGAGCTGCAGCAGAAGACCGGTGACGACGCCTTCCTGGCGTACCTGTACTACTCGCCCTACGTGTTCGCGACCACCGACAAGGTGAACGACTTCCACGTGACGCCCCTCGGCAACTACCAGCTCGAGGACGTCTCCAAGGCGAAGTGACTCCCGGTGGGGTCCGACTCCGGTCCGACCCCACCGCCCCTCTCGGAAAGGCAGTCATGCTCCACCGGCTCCGGTTCATCCCCGGACGGCTTCTGCAGGCCGTCCCGGTCGCGTTCGGCGTGACCATCATCGTGTTCTTCCTCTCCCACCTGCTGCCGGGCAACGCGGCCCTCGCGCTCCTCGGCGAACGGGCGACGAAGGCCAGCGTCGCGGCGCTGACCGAACAGCTCGGCCTGGACCGGCCGCTGTGGGAGCAGTACTTCCGGTTCCTCGGGCAGATCGTGCACGGCAACCTCGGCACGAGCCTCACCTACCAGCTCCCGGTCGGGCAGCTCGTGCTGCAGGCCGTACCGGTCACCCTGTCGCTCCTCGGCCTCGCGCTCGTGATGGCGCTCGTGATCAGCATCCCGCTCGCCTCCCTGGCGGCGAGCCGACCGAACCGCGCCGGCGACCTGTTCGCCCGCGGGTTCACCCTGCTCGGCCAGGGCATGCCGCAGTTCTGGGTCGGCATCATGCTGATCCTGCTGCTCGCCGTGAACGTGCGGGCCTTCCCCGTCGGTGGGTACGGCGACGGTGCCGGCGCCCACCTGTACTTCCTGTTCCTGCCGGCGCTGACGCTGGCCATCGCGATGTCCCCGACGATCATCAGGAGCCTCCGGGCGTCGATGATCGGGGTGCTCGAGTCCGAGTACGTCGGCACGGCGAAGTCGAAGGGCGCCGCCGGCCTGCCGCTGTTCCGCGACCACGTGCTCCGGAACGCGGCGATCCCGACGGTGTCGATCATCGGCGTGAACCTCGGCTACCTGGTCGGCGGATCGCTCGTGATCGAGAAGGTGTTCGCGCTGCCGGGCCTCGGCTCGCTCATGGTGAACGCGATCTTCGCCCGCGACTTCCCGACGATCCAGGGCGTCACCCTGTTCGTCGCGATCTTCGTCGTCGTGGTCGGGATCCTGACCGACGTCGTCTACACGATGCTCGACCCGCGGGTCGACCTGGCCGGAGGCACCACCCCATGACCACCCCCACCGCCGCGCTCGTGGGCGTCAAGCAGCGCCGTCGTGCGTCGCGCTCCCGGTCGCTCCGCGCCTGGTACCGCAACGGCTCCCTGATGGCGGGCATCGTCATCGTCGGCCTGCTGGTGCTCGTCGCCGTGCTGGCCCCGGTGATCGCGCCGTACGACCCGATCGCCCAGCACCTCGAGCAGGCCCTCGAGTCCCCGAGCGCTGCGCACTGGCTCGGCACCGACAAGTACGGACGCGACGTGCTCTCCCGCCTCATCTGGGGTGCCCGCGTCGACCTCCGCGTCGGCTTCCTCGCGGTCCTCATCCCGTTCGTCGTCGGCAGCGTCATCGGGGCGATCGCCGGGTACGTCGGCGGCATCGTCGACACGATCCTGATGCGCATCGTCGACGTCTTCTTCGCCTTCCCGTTCTACGTCATGGTCATCGTGCTGGTCTTCGTCCTCGGCGCGGGGGAGACGAGCATCTACCTGGCGATCGCGGCGGTGTCATGGGTGTCCTACGCCAAGATCGTCCGCGGCGAGGTCATCGTCGCCCGCCAGCAGGACTACGTCGTGGCCGCCCGGCTCGGTGGCATGTCCCACACCCGGCTGCTCGTCCGGCACATCGCCCCGAACGTGATGAGCCAGGCGGTGATCTACGCGATGAGCGACATCGTGATGGACATCATGGCGATCGTCACGCTCGGCTACCTCGGCCTCGGCATCGAACCGCCGACGGCCGAGTGGGGCTCGATGATCGTCGACGGCCAGGAGTTCATCACCACCCAGTGGCAGCAGACCACGATCCCCGGGCTGGTCGTCGTCGTCACGAGCCTCGGCCTGTCCTGGCTCGGCGACGGCATCAGCGACCTGCTGAGCCCGGACCGGAGGCGCTGACATGCCGAACACGAGCACCGACACCAGCGTCCAGTCGGAAGGACCGCGCATGACCGCCCCCCTGCTCGAGGTCGAGGCCCTGACGATCGGCATCCGCCGTCGTGGCCGCGACGACGTGCGCATCGTCGAGGACCTGTCCTTCGCGATCCAGCCCGGCGAGCGCTTCGGCATCGTCGGGGAGTCCGGCTCCGGGAAGTCCCTGACGCTCCGCGCGATCGCCGGGCTGCTGCCGAAGGGCGTCGAGGTGCTCTCCGGCACGATCCGGTACCGCGGCGAGGACCTCGGCGGCATGTCCGCCGCCGCCCGTCGGAAGCTGATGGGCCCGCAGATCGCGATGGTGTTCCAGGAGCCGATGACGGCGCTGAACCCCGTCGTCCGGGTCGGTGAGCAGATCGCCGAGGGGCCGCGGCGACACCTCGGGCTCTCCCGCGCGGCCGCCGCGGAGCTGGCCGTCGAGATGATGCGCCGCACCGGCATCCCCGACCCCGCCCGTCGCGCCCGGGCGTACCCGCACGAGCTCTCCGGTGGGCTCCGGCAGCGCATCATGATCGCGATGGCGCTCTCGTGCTCCCCGCGGCTGCTGCTCTGCGACGAGCCGACGACCGCGCTCGACGTCACGGTGCAGCACCAGGTGCTCCAGCTCGTCGAGGAACTCTGCGACGAGACCGGCACCGCGCTGGCGTTCGTCACCCACGACCTCGCCGTGGTGAACCAGACGTGCACCGAGCTCGCCGTGATGTACTCCGGGCACCGCGTCGAGGCCGGCCCCGTGAAGGACGTCTTCCGTGACCCCCGACACCCGTACACCCGCGGGCTGCTCGAATCGGCGCCGGACTTCGACGACCCCGACCGGGTGCTCGTGCCGATCCCGGGCTTCCCGCCGAACGTCGCGCAGCGGCCGGACGGGTGCCCGTTCGCACCGCGCTGCCGGTTCGCGATCGAGGCGTGCACGACGGCGATGCCCGCGCAGGAGGACGTCGGGCCCGGCCGCACCGCGGCCTGCATCCGCACGCACGAGATCGGTTCCGCCGCCCCCGGCGAGCCCGTGGAGGTCCTGGCATGAACACGAGCACAGGCACCGGCACCGGCACCGGCACGAGCACCGCTCCCGTCCTCCGCGCTGAGGCCGTCACCAAGCGCTACCAGCTGCCCGTGACCGTCATCGACCGGATGCGCCGGTCCGCTCCCACCGCCCTGACCGCGCTCGACGGCATCGACCTGGAACTCCGCCGCGGCGAGGTCCTCGCCCTGGTGGGGGAGTCCGGCTCCGGCAAGTCGACCCTGGCGAAGATCCTGGTCGGCAGCGTCACCGCCACCACGGGGACCCTCGACGCGGACGGCGAGCGCGTGCCGGTGCACCGTGACAAGGACGCCTCGCGGCGGATCCAGATGGTGTTCCAGGACCCGTACTCGTCCCTGAACCCGCGGATCTCGGTCGGCTCGATGCTGCGGGAGCTCCTGCTGCTGCACCGCATCGTGCCCCGGGCCGAGGTCCGTGCGGAGAGCATCCGGATCCTCAACCTCGTGGGCCTCGAGGAGGACGCGCTCGACGCCTACCCCAGCCAGTTCTCCGGCGGCCAGCGGCAGCGCATCGCGATCGCCCGGGCCATCGCCGTCCGCCCCGACGTGCTCATCGCCGACGAGCCCGTGTCGGCGCTCGACGTGTCGGTGCAGGCCACGATCCTCGAGCTCTTCGCCCGGCTGCAGCGCGAGCTCGGCCTGAGCATCCTGTTCGTCGCGCACAACCTGGCCGTCGTGCAGCACCTCAGTCAGCGGGTCGCCGTGATGTACCTCGGGCGGATCGTCGAGGTCGCCGACACCGACGAGCTGTTCCGGAACCCGCGGCACCCGTACACCCGTGCGCTCATCGACTCCATCCCGCGGATGGGCGCCGAGAGCGTCACCGACCGGCTCGCCCTGCAGGGCGACCCGCCGAGCCCGTTCGACATCCCGACCGGTTGCCGGTTCCACCCGCGCTGCCCCTACGCGATCGACGCCTGCCGCACGACCGACCCCGCGCTCGCGCCCGTCCCGCTAGTGCTCGGCACCCGGCCGGGAGGCACGTCCGCGGTCTCGACGTCGGCTGCCGGTGCCGACTCGGCGGACGCCCACGTCGCCGCCTGCATCCGCTCGGCGGAGCTCGGGGACGTGGACCCGCTCCACGAACCCGCGATCGAACCCGACGACCCAGCACTCACCCGTCCCGACGTGCTCCTCGACCCCGAACGGGTCGTCGAGTCCGACCTCGACGGGGTCGCACCAGCCGCACCGGCCGCCTCGGCCGCGCACCACCAGGAGGAACCGTCCGCATGAAGATCTGGATCTCGTACGACATGGAAGGCGTCGCCGGCATCGTCGACTGGGACCAGTGCCGCCCGGGCAGCGACGGCTACGCCCAGGGGTGCGCACTGCTCCTCGACGAGGTGAACGCCGCGATCGAGGGCGCCGTCGCCGGCGGTGCCACCGAGGTGCTGCTCAACGACTCGCACAGCCGGATGTCGAACCTGGACCCGCGTGCGGTCGTGCACCCGGACAAGGTGCGGTTCATCACCGGCCGCCACAAGCCGATGTACATGATGCAGGGCCTCGACTCGTCGGTCGACGGGGCGTTCCTGGTCGGCTACCACGGCTCGATCTCGGGGGCTCCCTCGGTCCTGTCGCACACGTACAACCCCGAGGTGTTCACCGGCGCCCGCGTGAACGGCACCTGGGTGGGGGAGAGCGGCATCAACGCCCTCGTCACGTCCCACCACGGCGTGCCGATCGCCCTGGTCACCGGCGACGAGGTCACCTGGGACGAGACCGAGCCCTTCGCACCGGACGCCGAGCACGTCGTCACGAAGACCTCGATCACCCGGGCCAGCGCGGACGCCCTGCATCCGACCGAGTCCTGCCGTCGGATCCGTGCGGCTGCACAGACCGCCGTGGAGCGCATCCCGCAGATGCGCGACCGGTCGATCGACGCACCGGCCACGCTCGAGCTCGACGTCGCCACCGCCGACATGGCCGACGTCGCGACCTGGGTGGGCGGCGTCGACCGGACGGCCACCAGGACGATCGCGATCAGCGGGGACGACCTGCTCTCGGTGTTCACCCGCTTCGTCGCCGTCAACTACATCACCCGCCAGGCCGGAGGACGCTGATGCCCGAGGAGTCGATCGCACCGCCGCGGGACACCGTTCTGTTCGACGTGCCAGCCGTCCGTGGCTGGTCGCTCGCCCTGCACGGCGGCGCCGGCGGACGCATCCAGGAGCTCGCCACCGAGGAGCGCGAGCGGTTCGAGGCGGGCCTGACCCGCGCCTACCGGGCCGGTGAAGCGGTCCTCGACCAGGACGGCACCGCGCTCGACGCGGTCTGCGCGACCGTCGAGCAGCTCGAGGACGACCCGCTGTTCAACGCGGGGCGGGGCGCCGCCCTGACGACCGACGGCGAGGTGGAACTGGACGCGGCCGTGATGGACGGCCGGACCGGTCTGGCGGGGGCGATCGCAGCCTCCCGGCATGCCCGCAACCCCGTGTACCTGGCGCGCGCCGTCATGGAACGGTCCGCCCACCTGCTCCTGGTCCACCCGACCCGCGCGCTCGTCGAGTCCTGGGGACTCACGACCGCGGAGCAGGACTACTTCGTGACCGAGGCGCGGCAGGCGCAGCTCGCCCGCATCCTGGCGGACCGGCTCGTGGCACCCCGCCACGGGACCGTCGGGGCGGTCGCCCGCGACCGGACCGGCTCCATCGCGGCGGCGACGTCGACCGGTGGCATGGCGAACCAGGAGGACGGCCGCGTCGGCGACTCGCCGATCATCGGTGCCGGCACCTACGCGCTCGACGGGTTCGCCGCGATCTCGTGCACCGGCGAGGGCGAGGCGTTCATCCGCGGGGTCGTGTCGTACGACATCGTCGCGCGGATGCGGTACGGGGGCAGCGCGCTGCCCGACGCCGTGGCCGCGACCATCCAGGAGGAGCTGACCGAGGAGCACGCCAGCGGCGGGCTCGTCGCGGTCGGTGCGGACGGCCGGGTCGTCGTGGCATACAACTCGCCGACGATGTTCGCGGCGTTCGACGACGGCAGCGGGCTGGTGCTGCGGACCTGACGCGGTCGGGCGCCGGACCGGGCACTGGCCCGGCCGCGCCTGCGCCGGACCGGGCACTCGCCCGGCCGCGCCTGCCAGGCTCGTCAGCACGAGCACCACGACCACCACCGACGACGAGGAGGAGCTGGGATGCCCATCAACGACGAGGTCTTCGCCCGCATGGACGAGCTGAGCCCGGCGGAGCGCAAGGTCGCCCGAGCACTCCTGGCCGCCTGGCCCGCCGCCGGGATGGAGAGTGCCGCGAGTCTCGCCCGCACCGCGGGCACGAGCACGCCCACCGTACTGCGACTGGCGAGCCGGCTCGGGTTCGGCAGCTGGCCGGAGTTCCAGGCCCGGGTGCGCGACGAGATCGCCGACCACCTCAACAGCCCGCTCCGCCGCTCGCAGGAGGGCATCGCGCACGGGGACGGCGGGACCCTCGGCCGGGCCATCGCGGACCGCGTCGCGCTCGTCGAGTCGCTCGGCACGAGCGTCCCGCCGAGCGAGTTCGACCGGGCGATCGCGGTCCTCGCGGACCGTCCGAAGCAGGTCGCGCTCCTCGGCGGCTACTTCAGCCGGTACTTCGCGATGGTGCTGGCGGCGCAGCTCGACCAGATCCTGCCGAACGTCGACTTCGTCGCCGAGCCCCTCGGCCACGACGTCGGCCGGTTCCTGCAGCTCGGCAGGGGCGGGGTCGTCGTCGTGATGGACTTCCGCCGGCATGAGCTCGTCGCGCAGCAGGCCGCGGCCGCGGCGAAACGCCAGGGCGCGACCGTGCTGCTCATCACCGACACCTCGTTGTCGCCCGTGGTCGAGAGCGCCGACATCGTGCTCCCGGTCACCGTGGACGGCATCCCCTTCGACTCCATGACGCCGCTGCTGGTCCTCATCGAAGCGCTCGTCGAAGGCGTCCTCCGGGCCGCTGGCAGCCGTGGCCTGGAGCGGATGCGCCAGTGGGAGGAATCCGTCCGGATCACCCGCGCCTCCCGGTCGGCCGCCGCCGAGGGCGACGTCCCCGCCGAGTCGGGACCCCGCGAAGTGGGTGCCGGCAACGTCGACGCGCTCACCCTGCCGAGCACCGAGGACGCGCGGTGAGCGCCGGAGGGGCCGGGAGGCTCGGGGAACGTCTCGACGGTCGGGTCGCGGTGGTCACGGGTGCAGCCCAGGGCATCGGCTCGGCGATCGCCGACCGGCTCGCCGCCGACGGCGCGGTGGTGCACCGGGTCGACCGCGACGAGGTCGACCTCAGCGACACGGCGGCCACCGACGCCTGGTTCGCCGCCCTCGGGCCCGTCGACGTCCTCGTGAACGTCGCCGGGGGTGTCGTCGGGCAGACGCACACGCCGATCGACGAGCTCACCGACGAGGCCTGGGACGCCGTCCTGCACGCCAACCTCACCACCACGCGGAACTGCACCCGCGCGGCCGTGCGCAGCATGAAGCCGCGCGGGTGGGGCCGGATCGTGATGATCGCCTCCGGTGCCGGGCGCAGCGTCAGCCTCACCGGGATCCAGGCGTACACCGCGGCCAAGGCGGCGCAGATCGGCTTCACCCGGCAGATGGCGCACGAGCTCGGCCAGCACGGCATCACCGCGAACTGCATCGCCCCGGGCTTCGTGCTCTCGAACCCGACGACGCGGGCGCAGTGGGACTCCTACGGCCCCGAGGGGCAGCGTGCCCTGGTCGAGCGGATCGCGGTGCGCCGGACCGGCGCCGCCGAGGACATCGCCCGCGCGGTGTCGTTCTTCGTCGCGCCGGACGCCGGCTGGGTGAGCGGGCAGACGCTCTCCGTCGACGGCGGCCACTCGCTGTTCTGAACCCGCTCCGCTGTTCGACCCGTTCGTGATCGTCCCCGATCCTGCTCCTGTTCGCCCCTGCTCCTGTCCTCTGGAGGACCCTTGACCACCGACACGGCCACCCGACTGCACGCCCTCGGCGAGCGGTACTTCGTCGCGCAGCACACGTACGACCCGTACAACGCGACCCTGCTCGGGATCACGGAGTTCGACCACCTGCCGGGCGACCCGTCGCTCACAGCCAGTGAGCGTGCAGCTGCCGAGCTCGACACGGTGGCGCAGGAGGCCGCAGCGCTGCCGGGGGAGGACCTCGACGAGGCCGGGCGCATCGACCGGGACGTCCTCGTCGCCCTGGCCCGGGGAGCTGCCGACGACGCCCGCTACGCGCTCTGGGCCGCGAACGCCTCGGCGAAGGGCTACGTCAGCCGCCAGGGACTCGTGTTCCAGGCCGTGCCCGCCATGACCGTCCCGGACACCGCCGCCGCCGAACGGTACTCGGCACGGCTCGCCGGGCTCGGCGCGATGTTCGTCGCGCTGGGGGAGCGGTACGCCGACGAGGCCGCCGGCGGCCGGGTCCCGACGCGGATGGGCGTACTGCACGCCGTGGAGCAGCTCGAGGGCTACCTGGCGCTGCCGCTCGCGGAGGACCCGTTGCTGGAACCCGCCCACACGTCGAAGGTGGCGGAGGCGTCGTCGCTGGTCGCGCAGTCGGAGGACCTCGTCGCGCAGTCCGTCCGCCCCGGGATGGCCGCACTCGCCGAGGCACTGCGCGCACTGCTGCCGGTGGCCCGTGACGACGAGCACGTCGGCATCAGCGAGGTGCCCGGCGGTTCCGAGGGCTACGTCGCCGCGGTCGCCCGGCACACCACGACCGACCTGACCCCGGACGAGGTGCACCGGATCGGGCTCGAGGAGCTCGAGGGCATCCGCGCCGAGGCCGCCGAGATCGGGGACCGGCTGTTCGGGCTGCGGGACTTCACCGCCATCGCCACACGGCTCCGCGACGACCCGGCGCTCCGGTTCCGCTCGAGCGACGAGATCATGGCCGTGGCGCACGACGCCCTCGCCCGCGCAGAGGCCGTGCGCGACCAGTACTTCCCCGCCGACGACATCACCGACTGCGCGATCGAACCGATCAACGAGGTCGACGCCGCGTCGAGCGCGCTCGGGTTCTACCGTCCGCCCGCCGTCGACGGCAGCCGCCCTGGCACCTTCTGCATCAACGCCAGCGCGCCCGAGACGCACTACCGCTACGAGTACGAGGCCCTGACGTTCCACGAGTCGGTCCCCGGCCACCACATGCAGCTCGCGATGGCGCAGCGGCTGGACATCCCGCGCTACCGACGCCACCTCGACGTCGAGGCCTGCAGCTTCAACGAGGGATGGGGGCTGTACTCCGAGCAGTTCGCGGACGACGCCGGCCTGTACTCCGACGACCTCTCGCGGCTCGGCATGCTCTCGATGCGGGCCGTCCGGGCCTGCCGGCTGGTCGTCGACACCGGCATGCACGCGTTCGGCTGGTCCCGGGAACGGGCGGTGCAGTTCATGCTCGACAACACCGCGACGACGGACGAGCACGTCCGGAGCGAGGTCGACCGCTACATCGCCTGGCCCGGACAGGCGCTGGCCTACATGATCGGCCGACGCGAGATGCTCCGGCTCCGCACCGGCGCGCGGGAGGCCCTCGGCGACGCGTTCTCGATCCGCGACTTCCACGCGACCGTGCTCGGCAACGGCGCGGTCCCGCTCACCGTCCTGGCCGACGCCGTGACCCGCTGGCAGCAGCACGCCACCGCCGCCGTCTGATCCGCACCACCCCCGTCCGTACGACCCTGGAGGACCCCGTGGACATCACGATCATCGGCGCCGGCGCGATCGGCGGCACCATCGGCGCACACATGGCGCGCGCCGGGCACGGCGTGCTGCTGTGCGACGCGGACGCCGACCACGTCGCCGCGATCAACGCCCACGGGCTGCACATCGAGGGGCCCGTCGAGGACTTCACGGTCCGCGTGGACGCCGTCACGCCGGAGGAGCTGCCCTCGCGGGTCGGTGCCGGCGGGGTCGGTGCAGCGGTCGTCGCGGTGAAGAGCCTGCACACCGCGTCCGCCGCCCGGGTGCTCGCCGAGGTGCTCGCACCGGACGGGTACGTGCTCACCACCCAGAACGGGCTGACCGCCGACACCCTGTCCGCGATCGTCGGCGCCGAGCGCGTGGTGTCGAGCTTCATCAACGTCGGCGCCGACTACCTCGAACCCGGGCGGATCCTGCAGGGCAACATCGCCGCGTTCCGGATCGGCGAGCTCGCCGGGGGAGCGATCACCCCACGTGTCGGTCTGCTCGCTGACGCGATGCCGTACGCGCTGCCGACGGAGAACGTCCTCGGGTACCTGTGGGGCAAGGAGGCGTACGGCGCGATGCTCTGGGCCGGTGCCGTCTCGGACCTGACCATCGCCGACTCGCTCTCGCTGCCCGAGTACCGCGAGCTGATGATCGCCGTCGCGCAGGAGGCCATCGACCAGGCACCCGTCCAGGTCGAGTCCTTCGACGGCTTCGTTCCCGACGACCTGCCCGGCTCCCTCGGCCGCCTCGCCGCGTTCAACCGCCGCAGCGCCAAGGCCCGGTCCGGGATCTGGCGCGACCTCATGGTCCGCAAGCGCAAGACCGAGGTGGACGAGGTGCACAAGGACATCCAGGGGCCGGTGTTCGACCGCATCGTCGCGATGGTCCACGACATCGAGGAGGGTCGGCGCACGTGCGAGACCGCCAACCTCGACGAACTCGCCGCCTTCGTCCGCGACCTCCCCGTCACCACATCCCACTGACCGTCCGTCCGGACAGGAGCCCACCATGCGCGCAGCCGTCTACCAGGCCGCCGGCCACGTCACCGTCGAAGACGTCCCCGACGCCCGCCTGCACGAGTCCACCGACGCCGTGGTCCGGGTCGTCCGGTCCTGCGTCTGCGGGTCCGACCTCTGGTCCTGGCGCGGTGTCGTCCAGCGCCAGCCGGGGTCCCGTCTCGGTCACGAGTTCATCGGCATCGTCGACGAGGTCGGCGATGACGTCCGCACGGTCGCGGTGGGTGACCTCGTCGTGGCGCCGTTCCAGTGGTCCGACGGCACCTGCCCGGCCTGCCTGGACGGCATCCACACGCGGTGCGAGCACGGCGGGACCTTCGGTGCGCCGGGGACCGACGGGGGACAGGGGGAGGCGGTCCGGGTCCCGCTCGCCGACGGCACACTCGTGGTCGTGCCCGGAGGCGCGGACGGCGTCGACGACGGCCGGCTCGCGTCGCTGCTGGCCCTCACCGACGTCGCGGGTACCGGGCTGCACGGCGCCGTCCTGGCCGACGTGACGGAAGGGTCGACCGTCGCGGTGATCGGCGACGGCGCCGTGGGTCTCGCCGCGGTGCTCGGCGCCCGCTCCGTCCTCGGAGCAGAACGAGTGATCCTCATGAGCCGCCACGAGGACCGAGCCGCCCTGGGGCGCGCGTACGGCGCGACGGACGTCGTCTCCGTCCGCGGCGACGAGGCCGTCGCGACCGTGCGTGCGATGACCGGGGGACTCGGCGTGCGTCACGTCGTCGAGGCCGTCGGGACGCCCGAGTCCTGGTCGACAGCGATCGGCATGGCGCGGGTCGGCGGGACGATCGGCGCCGTCGGGGTGCCGCACACCAGCCCGCAGCTCGGGATCTTCCAGCCCTTCGTGCAGCACCTGACACTGCGGTTCGGTGTCGCGCCGGTGCGGCGGTACCTGCCGGACCTCGTCGCGCGGACGATGGCGGGCACGTACGACGCGGGCGACGTGTTCGACCTGACGCTGCCGCTGGCAGACGTCGCCGAGGGCTACCGCGCGATGGACGAACGACGCAGCATCAAGGCCATGCTGGCGGGCTGACGTCCCCGGCGGGTTGACGTTGCCCGCGGGCCCAGCGCGGGCGGTCCGGATGACCGCCGGACACCAGAAGCCCGTCGGCACCATGGGATGCCGCGGTTCCGGCGGGCTCCTGTTGTTGCGCGCAGCCGGTCTACACAGCGGTCCGGGCTCCTGATCAGTGCGCCGATAATGCATATTATGTCAGTTTGGTGGATCTGAGCGTGGTGACCCACCACCTCGACGGGCCCCGCGCTCCCCTCGTCGTCGCTGTGGCACGATCATGCGACGAGGCAGCGGGACGGATCTGTCACACGGACGCGGTCGGCGACACCTCATGATCGGAGGTGGTCGTGACCAGACCGAGGGGGCCGGGCGAGATCCCGGACACAGAACTCATCACGTCGATCGGACGCGGTGACGCCGAGGCGTACACCGAGATGCTCGACCGACACAGCCGCGCGGTGTTCCGCTACGCCTGGGGGCTCGCCGACCAACGGTCGGACGTCGATGACATCGTGCAGGAGACGTTCCTCGTCGCCTGGCGGCGTCGGAAGGACATCCGGATCGTCGGGTCGAGCGCACTCCCCTGGCTGCTCACCAGCGCCCGGAACATCGCGATGAACACGAACCGTCAACGCCGGTCGCACCGCATCGACGAGATCGACGAACACACCGGCGCATCCGACGCGTGGTACCGACAGGTCGAGCACGACGAGGCTGCACAGCAGCTGCGGTGGGTGCAGAACGAGATCGCCGCTCTCGACTCCCCCGACCGGGAACTCTGCGAGCTCTGCCTCCTGCAGGACCGGACCTACGACGAGGCCGCCGCCATGCTCGGCCTCTCCCCCGTCAACGCGCGCAAGCGCATCCAACGATCCCGCGCCCGGCTCCGGACGAACCGCGCAGCGCAGGGGATGGAGAACATCTCATGATCACCATGCCGCCGCCCGAGGGTGCTGCCCTCGATGCCGCCATCACGCCGATCCGCCGAGCGGTCCTGGAGCAGACCGTCGCCCGGCGCCGGAACCGTTCGCGCTGGACCTTCGGCGCGCTGGGGACCGTCGCCGCCGTGACGGTCACGGCCACCGTGCTCGTGGTCGGGAACGTCACCGGGGCCTCGGACTCGGTGCCGATCGTGGGCTCCGAGCCGCAGGCCGCGACCGCCGCCGAGGTGCTGCAGCGTGCCGCTGACGTCACGATCCGGACGAGCGACCCCGTCGTCGCTCCCGGCCAGTTCCGCAAGGTGGAGGTGCAGGAGGCCAGCCAGGCCTTCTTCACCGAGGACATGTCCGCGCTCGTGCCCTACTCGATCACGGTGTACCAGCCAGCTGACCCGTCGGCCGAGTGGACCCTCGTGCGCGACTCCGGGCAGCCGACTGAGTACTTCCCGGTGGAGAGGGCAGCCGAGGCGGAGTCGGCCTGGAAGCGTGACCCGCAGGGGTACCCGGTGGAGACCCTGCATGCGGCCGGCGGCGCCTTCTACGGCACGCCGTGGACCCCGGCCGAGCTCGCCGAGATGCCCCGCGACCCGACGGCGCTCTACGGGTGGGTGTCCGACCACGCGACCGGTTCGGCCAGCCACGAGGAGGCGATGACCACCCTGATCACCGACGACCTGGGCACCGGGATGGTCCCGGCCGACCTCCGGAGCGCGATGTACCAGGTGCTCGCGAAGATCCCGGGCACGACGATCACGCACGACACGGTGACGCTCGACGGGCGCAAGGGCATCGGCATCGGCCGTGACGAGCCGGCGCGACAAGGCGAGCACTCGGAGATCGTGATCGACCCGCAGTCCGGGGACTTCATCGGCACCCGCACGCTCGTCGGGTCCGGCAACCCGACGCTGCCCGAGGGCACGGTGTTCGACTCGACGGCCGTGACGACGACGGTGGTCGACAGCGCCCCCTGAGGGGGCACCGGAGCGCGACCAGCGAACCGGCCGGGAGGCCCGTGGCGACCCCGCCACGGGCCTCCCGGCCGTTCCGCCTCCCGACGTGTTAGGTTGTGCGCAACATGATTGCACGCAGCAGGACCACCCACGCAGCCGGTACCGCACTCACCGCGCACGGCACGGCGACGCTCGTCGCCGACCCGCTCCCGCAGCGCGCCAGCCGGATGGCCGACCGCGGCTTCGCCCCCGGCGTCCCGCACGCGGTCCTCGTCCCGCTGCTCGAGGTCGTGTCCGGCACGCTGCTCCCCCGCACCGGACTGGTCGGCGCCGCCGCAGCTGCGGCCGCCACCGCGCTCGGTGCGGTCCGCGTCGGTGCAGACATCGAGGACCGCACGGTGACCACCGGGACCGCTGCCGCCGCCGGCCTGACCGTCGCCGGCCTGAGCGCTGGCGTCCGGGCCACCCGCGGTCGTTCCCGCGCCGGACTCCTCGCCGTGATCGCCACCGTCGTCGTGTTCGAACTCGTCCGTCGGCGTCGCGTGCTCCGGACACGCTGACACGATCACCCCACGTCGATCCGTCCCCTGCCCCATCAACGAAAGGCCCCCGAACCGATGTCCCGTCGCCGTTCCGCCCGCTCCTCCGTCCCCCGCACCGTCGTCCGCATCCTGCTCGGAGCAGCGATGACGTGGGCGGGCATCAGCCACCTCACCGTCGCCCGCGAGGAGTTCCGCGCCCAGGTCCCCGAGTTCGTGCCGCTCGACCCCGACGTCACCGTCCTCGCCTCCGGCATCGCGGAGATCTCGCTCGGCGCCGCACTCATGCTGCTCGTCCGTCGTCAGGCGACGGTCGGCTGGGTCGCCGCGGTGTTCTTCACGGCGATCTTCCCGGGCAACATCGCGCAGTGGATGCACCACCGCGACGGCTTCGGGCTGGACACCGACACGAAGCGCTTCGTCCGCCTGCTGTTCCAGCCGGTGCTCATCGCCGTCGCCCTCTGGGCCACGAACGCACTCCGCAAGCGCCGCTGAGCCCGAGCGGTCGCCGACCCGGACCGTGCGCTGGGCTAGCCTCGTCCGCGATGACGACACGCACCCGGGTCACCCTCGGCCGCCGCGAGGACCTCGGGGCCGACTGCGCCAACTGCTTCGGCCTGTGCTGCGTCGCGCTGGCGTTCACCCGGTCGGTCGACTTCCCGGTGGACAAGGACGCTGGCGATCCGTGCACGAACCTCGACACCGCTGACGGGTGCACCATCCACCCACGCCTACGGGCCGAGGGGTTCCGCGGCTGCACGGTCTTCGACTGCTCGGGCGCCGGGCAGAAGGTGTCCCGACACACCTTCGTCGGCCGGTCCTGGCGTGACGACACGGCGACCCGGGACGCGATGTTCGCGGTCTTCCCCGTCGTCCGGCGGCTGCACGAACTGCTCCGGTTCCTGGACGAGGCGATCACCATCGCCCGTGACCCCCGGGCGGCCCGAACGCTGACGACGCGGTTCGAGCGGGTCCGCGACCTCAGTGACGCCGACCCGGACACGCTGCTGGTCGCCGATGTGGACGCGGAGTACGACGCCGCGCGACCACTCCTCCTCGCAGCGAGCCGGAGCGCCCGTCTCGGTGACGCCGAGGCTCGAGCCGACCGCGCCGGGGACGACCGTCGGGTCGGGCGCCTCCGGGTCGGCCCCGGCGCGGACCTGCTCGGCGCGGACCTCCGTCGGGCGGACCTCCGCGGTGCGAGCCTCCGCGGCGCGCTCCTCATCGGCGCCGACCTGGCCGGGGCCGACCTCCGCCGCTGCGAGTGCATCGGCGCGGACCTCCGCGACGCCGACCTGTCGGGTGCCGATCTCCGGGGCGCGGTCTACCTGACGCAGATGCAGGTGAACGCGGCGCGCGGTGACGCGCACACCCGCCTCGACGACGGGTTCCAGCGGCCGTCCCACTGGGCGGACTGACGCCCCGACCGACGCCCAGACGGACGGGAGGCGCGTGGCGGTCTCGCCACGCGCCTCCCGTCCGTCCCACGCGGCGTCCGCCGGGACGCGGCATCCGTTCAGTAGTCGACGCGCCCGTGCCGGTTGTGGAACTCCCCCGTCGGCCCGTCCGGACCGAGGAGGGCGAGCATGACCGTGGCGTCGGTCCCCTCGGTCACCGTCTGGTGGCCGGAGTGCCCGTTGAAGTCCGTCGCGGTGTAACCCGGGTCGCTGACGTTCACGCGGAAGCCGGGCAGGTTCTTCGCGTACTGCACGGTGAGCGTGATGACGGCGGCCTTCGACGCGGCGTACGGGATGCTCGGCACGTGGAACTCGTCGTGGCCCGGCGTACTGAGGAACCGCGGCCAGCCGACGCCGGACGCGACGTTCACGATGACGGGGGCGTCGGAGGCGCGGAGCAGCGGCAACGCGGCCTGGGTGACGCGGACGATGCCGGTGACGTTGGCGTCGAGGACGGACGCCATCGCGTCCGCCGTCAGGTCGTCGACACCGTGCGAGGTGCCGAGCACGCCGGCGTTGTTGACGAGGACGTCGAGCGCCGGGATCGACGCGAACGCCTCGTCGATGCTGGCCTGGTCGGTGACGTCGAGGCGGACGACGGTGGCGCCGAGGGCACGCACGTCGTCGGCCTCGTCGGGGTTGCGGACGCCGGCGTACACGGTGTGGCCGGCCTCGATGAGTCGGCGGGCGGTCTCGAGTCCGAGGCTGCGGTTCGCCCCGGTGATGAGTGTGGTGGTCATGGGGACCATCGTGCTCGCTCTGTCCCGACTCCCCCAGGCCCCGCTCGACGTGCTGTCCCGCGGTCCCTGGGACTGGCAGTACCACGGTCCCACGGCCGAACCGCGCGAGGATGTCCCCATGAGTGAGTTCGCGGACGTCCTGCGGTCCTGGCGCGACCGGGTGAGCCCCGCCGAGGTCGGCCTGCCCGCAGGTGCCGGCCGGCGGACCGCGGGCCTGCGTCGTGAGGAGCTCGCCGCCCTCGCCGGAGTCAGCGTCGACTACGTCGTCCGGCTCGAGCAGGGGCGTGCGACCAACCCGTCACCGCAGTTGCTCGCAGCGCTCGCCACCGCGCTCCGCCTGACCGAGCAGGAACGTGACCACCTGTTCCGCGTCGCGGGTGCCGCTCCCCCGTCCCGCGGACTCGTCCCCCGGCACATCACGGCCGGGGTGCAGCGCATCGTCGACCGGTTGACGGACGTGCCGCTCGCCGTGTTCACCGCCAGCCACGACCTGCTGCACCGCAACGACCTGTGGGCGGCGGCGACCGGCGACGGCGACCGGTGGCAGGGACGTTCCGCGAACCTCGTCTGGCAGTTCTTCACCGACGGTCACGCCGGCGTCGACTTCGACGACGAACACGCCGAGGCGTTCGCGTCCGACCTGGCCGCGGACCTCCGCAGCGCGGTCGGCCGCTACCCGGACGACCGGCACCTCGCCGAGCTGGTGCGGGACCTGCGGGCGACGAGCCCGGAGTTCGAACGGCGCTGGGGTGAGGCCCGGATCGCCGAGCACCGGACCAGCCGGAAGACCCTGCGGACGCCCGTCGGCCCGATCGAGGTCGACTGCGACACCCTCTCGGTGCCGGGCAGCGACCTGCGGATCGTCGTCTACACCGTGGTGCCGGGCAGTGACGACGCCTCGCGACTCGACCTGCTGCGGGTGACGGGCCTCCAGCGCGTCTGACCTCCGCGAAACGCAACGTGGGCGGCACCGCGCAACGGAGTACCGCTGCGAGGAACCGCCCACGTTGCGTTTCGCGGGAGGGACTACTCGCCGAAGCCGGACCGCACCAGGTCCGCCAGCGCGTCCACCGCGTGACGGGCGTCCGGGCCGGACGCCTCGATCGTCACCGTCGCGCCCTTCGGCAGCGCGAGCGCCATGATGGCCAGCAGACTCTTCGCGTCGACCCCGTTCACCCGGACCGACGCGTCGTGCTTCGCGGCCGTCTTCACGAACTCCGCGGCAGGGCGGGCGTGCAGACCCGACGCGTTGACGAGCTCGACGGTGGCGGTCGCGTTGGTCCCGTCGGCCGCACCGGCGTCGGAGACGGGTGGCGTGCCTCCCGGGAGGCCCGTGGCCGCGTCGTCCGCACCGGCGTCGGTCCCGACCGTGGTCCCGGATGCGCTCGCGGCAGCCGCGAGGACCGCGTCGACGTCACCCCCGGTCTGGGCGGCGACGGCCGCCGCGACCGTCCCCTCGACGACCGGGGCGTCCGAGACGTGCACGCGGGCCCGCAGGTCGTCGTCGAGGAAGTCGAGCGCGGTGTCGGTCGTCAGGTAGGCGGAGCCGAGGTCGCACAGCACGACGACGCCGTCGGTCCCGGCGAGCTGTTCGATGCCGGCGGTGATCGCCTCGAACGAGGTGCCGATGCCGCCCTCGTCGGTGCCACCGGCCGCGACGAGCTGCACGTCACCGGCCATCTGCCGTGCGATGTCCACCGTGCCCTGCGCGACGGCAGCGCTGTGCGAGACGACGAGGATGCCGACGCTCATGCCGCGTCCACGGCCGCGCGGAGGACGTAGGCGCTCGACTGGGCGCCGGGGTCACGGTGCCCGACGGCGCGGTCGCCGAGGTAGCTCGCTCGGCCCTTGCGGGCGACGAGCGCGTCGGTGGACTCGGCACCTCCGGCCGCGGCGTCGGCGGCGGCGGCGAGCACGCGCTCCGGGGTCTCCCCCGCGGCGGCGGCTGCGGCTGCGGCGTCGACGGCCGGCGTCCAGGCGTCGATCATCGTCTTGTCGCCGACCTCGGCCTTGCCGCGGGAGACGACACCGTCCCGGGCGGCGGTGAGGACGGCGACCAGCGTGTCGGCGTCGAGCTCGGTGGCGTCGCCCGCCGCCTGGGCCGCCTTGAGGTACGCCGTGCCGAACAGCGGACCGGCCGCGCCACCCACGGTGGAGATGAGCTTCGTCGCGACGAGCTTGAACACCGCACCGGGGGTCTCGAGGTCCGCGTCGTCGAGCGCGACGACCACCGCGCGGAACCCGCGGTCGAGGTTCTCACCGTGGTCGCCGTCACCGATCTCGCGGTCCAGCGTGATCAGCTCCGCCCGGTGCTCGTCGATGGTGGCGGCGGTGCGGCGGACCCAGTCGATGGCCCAGGCGGTGTCGAGCGACAAGGTGTGTCCCTTCGTGCGGCCGACCGGCGGGTCGGCGTCGTGAGCGGAGTCGTCGTGCGGTGTCAGCGTCCCCAGCGGAGCGACGGCGTCTCCACCGGCGCGTCCCAGAGTGCCGTGAGGTCCTCGTCGAGCACCGTGACGGTGAGCGAGAACCCCTGCATCTCCAGTGAGGTCACGTAGTTGCCGACCAGGCTACGCGCGACCGTGTAGCCGCGATCCGAGAGGACCTCGGCGGCGCGTCGGTAGGCGATGTAGAGCTCGGACTGCGGCGTCCCGCCCATGCCGTTGACGAGCAGGAGCAGCTGCGATCCGGCGGCTGCGTCGAGGTCGGTCAGGATCGGCTCGAGCACGCGGTCGACCAGTTCGTCCGCGGGCGCCATCGGGATCCGCTCGCGACCGGGCTCGCCGTGGATGCCGATGCCGAGCTCGACCTCGTCGTCGGCCAGGGTGAACGACGGCTCTCCGGCGTGCGGCACGGTGCCGGAGGCCAGCGCGAGTCCCATGGACCGGGTCACCTCGTTGACGTGCCGGGCCACGGCCGCGACGGCGTCGAGGTCGTCACCGCGTTCGGCGGCGGCACCCGCGCACTTCTCGACGACGACGGTGCCGGCGACACCACGGCGGCCGGCGGTGAAGAGCGAGTCCTGCACGGCGACGTCGTCGTCCACCACGACGCTCTCGACCCGGATGTCGTCCATCTCGGCGAGTTCGGCGGCGGTCTCGAAGTTCAGGACGTCCCCGGTGTAGTTCTTGACGATGTGGAGCACGCCCGCTCCCCCGTCCACGGCCTTGGTGGCGGCGACGATCGGGTCCGGTGTCGGGCTGGTGAACACCGGTCCGGGGACGGCCGCGTCGAGCATGCCGTGGCCGACGAAGCCGGCGTGCAGGGGCTCGTGTCCGCTGCCACCACCGCTGACGATGCCGACCTTGCCCCGGACCGGAGCGTCGCGGCGGTGCAGGTGCACCGGGTCTTCGACCAGCACGACGTGCTCGGCGTGGGCGAGGGCGAATCCGCGGACGGTCTCGATGACGACGTCCTGCGGGTCGTTGATGAGCTTCTTCATGCTGCGCCTCCGGGAGTGCGACGGGTGTGCGACGGGTGTGTGTCACGGGTCCGACACGGGTGTCCTGCCACCGGTCCACCGCCTGCACACCGCCGACGTCGTCCGGAGTCGGCTCACTGTACCGCCGGGACGTGTCCGCGCCAGGGGCAGTACCGGGCACCTGTGCCGTCGTTCTGCACGTTCGTGCATCAGCGGCGTCGTCCGGGGCGGTGCGCGAGTCCCCGGGCATCCACGACCAGTGCACGTCCGTTCACTTTCACGGGATTGCGGTTCGAGTCCATCGCCCTCCGGAAATTCCCAGCACTATGCTCGGGCTCAATCACTCGACGGGGAGTGCCGGTGCTCAGCCGGGGCCCCCGACCACAGCAAATCGGAGGTACCGGTGGACGACATCGGCGTCAAATTCCTGTCTGAGCTCGTCGGCACGGCGATGCTCATCATCCTGGGTGGCGGCGTGGTCGCCGCGGTCTCGCTCACGAAGTCCAAGGGCTTCGGTGCAGGCTTCCTCATGGTCACGATCGGTTGGGGCTTCGCGGTCTTCGCCGGCGTCACCGTCTCGTACAAGTCCGGCGGCCAGCTGAACCCGGCCGTCAGCCTCGCGCAGGCCATCATCGGCAACATCTCCGTCGGCGAGATGCTCCTCTTCTGGCTCGCGCAGCTCATCGGCGCGATCATCGGTGCGGTCATCGTCTGGCTCGCCTACAAGCAGCACTTCGACGAGGAGCCGGACCCCGCCGCCAAGCTCGGCGTGTTCTCCACCGGCCCCGCGATCCGCAACTACGCGTGGAACCTCGTGACCGAGATCATCGGCACGTTCGTCCTCGTGTTCGTGGTCCTCGCCTTCACGAACGGCAAGACGCCGTCCGAACTCGGAGCGATCCCGGTCGCCTTCCTGGTGATCGCGATCGGTGTCTCGCTCGGTGGCCCCACCGGGTACGCGATCAACCCGGCACGTGACCTCGGCCCGCGCATCGCGCACGCCTTCCTGCCCATCGCGGGCAAGGGCACCAGCGACTGGTCCTACGCCTGGGTCCCGGTCGTCGGCCCGCTCGTCGGTGGCGCGATCGCCGCGATCCTCTCCGGCGCGCTGCTCCCGATGGCGTAGTCACCGCCACACGGCACCACGACGCGGCCGCCGCGCTGTACCTCCCTCGCGGCGGCCGCGTCCCTCCCCTCGCGGGTCACCCGCGCGCAGCACCACCCGAACACCCCGCGACCGGGTCGACCCGTCCCGACCGCAGCACCGAACACCGTCGTAAGGAGCACCAATGGCCGACTACATCGTCGCCATCGACCAGGGCACGACCAGCACGCGAGCGATCGTCTTCGACCACTCCGGGTCGATCGTCTCCGTCGGTCAGAAGGAACACGAGCAGATCTTCCCGCGCGCCGGTTGGGTCGAGCACGACCCGGCGGAGATCTGGGACAACACCCGCGAGGTCATCGGCCAGGCACTCTCCCGCGCCGACATCACCCGCCACGACGTCGCCGCGGTCGGCATCACGAACCAGCGCGAGACGGCCGTCGTGTGGGACCGCACCACGGGCAAGGCCGTCTACAACGCCATCGTCTGGCAGGACACCCGCACCCAGTCGATCGTCGACAAGCTCGCCGACGGGGACACCGACCGTTACAAGGCCATCGTGGGCCTGCCCCTGGCGACGTACTTCGCCGGCACCAAGATCATGTGGATCCTCGAGAACGTCGAGGGCGCCCGCGAGAAGGCGGAGGCCGGCGACCTGCTCTTCGGCACCACGGACACCTGGGTCCTCTGGAACCTCACCGGCGGCACCGACGGCGGCGTCCACAAGACCGACGTCACCAACGCCTCCCGCACCCTGTTCATGGACCTCGAGACGCTGCAGTGGCGCGACGACATCCTGGCCGACTTCGGCGTGCCGAAGTCGATGCTGCCCGAGATCGTCAGCTCCTCCGAGGTCTACGGCCACGTCGAGTCCTCGAACCTCCTCCGCGAGGTCCCGATCGCCGGCATCCTCGGCGACCAGCAGGCGGCGACCTTCGGCCAGGCGGCCTTCGACCAGGGCGAGTCGAAGAACACCTACGGCACCGGTAACTTCCTCATCTTCAACACGGGCACCGACATCGTCCGCTCGGAGAACGGGCTGCTCACCACCGTCGGCTACAAGCTCGGCGACCAGGAGACGCACTACGCGCTCGAGGGGTCCATCGCCGTCACCGGGTCGCTCATCCAGTGGCTCCGCGACAACCTGGGCATCATCGGCAGCGCCCCCGAGGTCGAGACGCTCGCCACCACGGTCGAGGACAACGGTGGCGTCTACTTCGTCCCCGCCTTCTCGGGTCTCTTCGCCCCGTACTGGCGTCCGGACGCCCGCGGCGCGCTCGTCGGCTTGACCCGGTACGTCAACAAGGGCCACATCGCGCGTGCCGCCCTCGAGGCGACGGCCCTCCAGACCCGCGAGGTCCTGGATGCCGTCAACGCGGACTCCGGCGTCGAGCTCACCGAGCTCAAGGTCGACGGCGGCATGACCGCCAACGACGCGCTCATGCAGTTCCAGGCCGACATCCTCGACGTCCCCGTGGTCCGTCCGGTGGTCGCCGAGACGACGGCCCTCGGTGCCGCCTACGCCGCCGGTCTGGCCGTCGGCTTCTGGGCGAACCTCGACGAGCTCCGTGCCAACTGGCAGGAGGACAAGCGGTGGACGCCGTCCATGGACGCCGAGGAGCGCGAGCGTCAGCTGCGCCTCTGGAAGAAGGCCGTCACGAAGACCTTCGACTGGGTCGACGAGGACGTCCGCTGATCGAGGTCCGCTGACCGACACAGCACGAGACGGGAGGCCCGTACCGGTTCCGCAGGACCGGTACGGGCCTCCCGTCGTCGCGTGGTGCGTGCGCGCGAGCGCGCGCTGCGTCTCAGGACGAGGAGGAGACGGGGGCCGCCCCGACCCACTCGTCCAGTTTGCGCATGGCGGCACCGGAGTCGATCGACGCCGACGCGACGACGAGCTGCTCCCGGAAGCGCTGCAGGATCGGGCGGTCCGCCTCGGTCGGGTCCTGGGCGAGACGGAAGGACACCAGGCCGGCCGCCGCGTTCAGCAGGACGATGTCGCGGACCGGTCCGGTCTCCCCCGCCAGGACCGTCCGGACGATCGCGGCGTTCTCCGCCGGTTCGCCTCCGAGCAGGTCCTCGGTCCGGGCGCGGGCGATGCCGAGGTCGCGCGGGTCCAGGTCGTGTTCGGTGATGCGGCCGCCGGACACCTCCCAGATGTGGCTGTGGCCGGTGGTGGTGAGTTCGTCGAGGCCGTCGTCGCCGCGGAACACCAGCGCCGTGGCTCCGCGGGTCTGGAACACACCCGTGATGATCGGCACGAGTTCGAGCTGCGCCACGCCGACCGCGTTCGCCTCGCACCGCGCCGGGTTGACCAGCGGGCCCAGGAAGTTGAACACCGTCGGGACGCCGATCTCGCGCCGGACCGGGGCCGCGTGGGCGAATCCGGGGTGGAACGCGCTGGCGAAGGCGAAGGTCAGACCGACACGCCGGAACGTCTCGGCGACACGCGCGGCGTCCATCGTGAGGTCGAGGCCGAGGGCGGCGAGCACGTCGCTCGAGCCGGACTTCGAGGAGCTCGCCCGGTTGCCGTGCTTGACGACGGGCACGCCCGCGGCGGCGATGACGATGGCGGCCATGGTCGAGACGTTGACCGTGCCGACGACGTCACCGCCGGTCCCGACGATGTCCAGCGCCATCGGGTCGACGTCGAGCGGCACCGCGGCGTCGAGGATCGCGTCCCGGAAGCCGACGACCTCGTCGACGGTCTCGCCCTTCGCGCGGAGGGCCACGGCGAAGGCGGCGATCTGCGCGGAAGTGGCCTTCCCCTGCACGATCTGCTCCATGGCCCATGTGGACTGCCTGATCGAGAGGTCCTCGCGCGCCATGAGCGCGCTGATCACGGCGGGCCAGGAGAGTGCGTCAGACATGGCTCGATCGTACTGATTCTGGAGGACCCGCCAGTTGCCTGCGAAAACACTGTCGGGGGTTTCCGCCATAATGGAAGACGTGACAAGCACCCCTCTCTCCAGATCCGTCAGCGGTCCGGTCCTGAACAGGCCGAACCCCGTTGCCGTGGGGACGATCGTGTGGCTGGGCAGCGAGGTCATGTTCTTCGCCGGCCTGTTCGCGATCTACTTCACGCTGCGAAGCACCTCCCCCGAGCTCTGGGCAACCGAGAGCGCCAAGCTCGAGGTGCCCTTCGCTTCGGTGAACACCATCGTCCTGGTTCTGTCGAGCTTCGCCTGCCAGTTCGCGGTCTTCGCCGCCGAGCGGTTCCAGGTGCACCGCACCAGCTGGAACCCCAAGGACTGGGGCATGACGGAGTGGTTCTTCGTCACGTACTGCATGGGCGCGATCTTCGTCTGTGGGCAGATCTTCGAGTACGCCAACCTCTGGCACGAGGGCATGACGCTCTCCTCGAGCGCCTACGGCTCCGCCTTCTACATGACCACCGGCTTCCACGGCCTGCACGTGACCGGCGGTCTCATCGCCTTCCTCCTCACGCTCGGGCGTGGGTTCGCCGCGAAGAACTTCGGGCACAAGGAAGCCACCACCGCGATCGTCGTGTCGTACTACTGGCACTTCGTCGACGTCGTGTGGATCGGTCTCTTCGCCGTCATCTACCTCCTCAAGTGAGAATCAGGCAGCCCCACAGCATGTTCAACACATCGAAGAAGAACAAGAAGGGCCGTCGCTCCCCCCTGGCGACCGTGTCCCTCCTCGCCGTCGCACTCATGACGACCGGTGGTGCGTACGCACTGTTCAGCACGTCGGCCAACGCCGACGACAGCACCAACACGACGCTGGCCGCATCCAGCCAGTCGCAGGTCAACGAGGGCCAGAAGCTCTTCGCATCGAACTGCGCCACCTGTCACGGGCTGTCCGCGCAGGGCACGAGTGAGGGTCCGTCCCTCATCGGTGTCGGTGCCGCCTCGGTCGACTTCCAGGTGGGCACTGGCCGCATGCCGCTGGCCGCTCAGGGTCCCCAGGGTGAAGAGAAGCCGGAGCAGTTCACGGACCAGCAGGTCGACGCGATGGCCGCCTACGTCGCCTCGCTCGGCCCCGGCCCGTCGATCCCCTCGTCGAAGCTCACCGCCGGTGCAGAGGGCGACGCCGCCGAAGGCGCCGAGCTCTTCCGCATCAACTGTGCGATGTGCCACAACGTCGCCGGTGCCGGTGGCGCGCTGACCGAGGGCAAGTACGCGCCGAACCTGCGCGACGTCTCCGGCAAGCACATCTACGAGGCCATGCTCACCGGCCCGCAGAACATGCCGGTCTTCAACGACCTGAACCTCACCCCGGACCAGAAGGCCGACGTCATCACGTACCTCAAGTACGTGCAGGACAACAAGTCGCCCGGTGGTTTCGGCCTGGGTGACCTCGGCCCGGTCGCCGAGGGTCTGTTCATCTGGATCTTCGGTCTCGGAGCGGTCGTCGCGATGACCGTCTGGCTGACCGCGAAGACCAACTGATCGTCCGTGTCGCACGGCACTGAAGGGAACACCATGGCAGAGCACGACGACGAGGCGCTGAACTCGTCCTCGGCTGTCGAGAAGCACGGCGCCACGGAGCCGGTCGGGACCGCTGTCCTGCCGCACGAGCCGTTCGAGAACCCGGGCGAGCCGCCGCACCGCGCCCGCCGCACCGACGTCGACCCGAAGAAGCAGCGGCTGGCCGAGCGCCAGGTCGCCACGTTCTTCTACGTGTCGATCGTCGCGAGTGTCCTGTCGATCGCGGCGTACATCGCCTTCCCGATCGACTCGAAGGACTTCGGCTCGGTCCGCTCCGCGAACCTCTTCCTCGGTCTCGCCATCACGCTCGCCCTGCTCGCCCTCGGCATCGGTGCCGTCTACTGGTCGAAGACGCTCGTCTCCGACCGCGAGATCACCGAGATGCGCCACACCACTCGTGGCACGGACGCGACGCGGGCGAAGGCGGTCGAGGCCTTCCAGCTCGCCGACAAGGAGTCCGGTTTCAGCCGCCGCAAGCTGATCCGCAACTCCCTCATCGGCGCCCTGGTGGCCTTCCCCCTCCCCGGCATCGTCCTGGTGCGCGACCTCGCGCCGAAGGAAGACCCGAACGAGCTGCTCCGTCACACCTTCTGGAAGTCGGGCCTCCGCCTGACCAAGGACCCGACGGGTCTGCCGATCAAGGCGTCCGACGTCACCATCGGATCGGTGTTCCACGTCATCCCCGAGGGCATGCTCGACTCCGAGGACATGCTCGAGGAGAAGGCCAAGGCCGCCGTCCTCCTGATGCGTCTGGACCCGAAGGACCTCAACCCCGCCAAGGGCCACGAGAACTGGGGATACGACGGCATCGTCGCCTACTCCAAGATCTGCACCCACGTCGGGTGCCCGGTCGCGCTCTACGAGCAGCAGACGCACCACCTGCTGTGCCCGTGCCACCAGTCCACCTTCGATGTCTCGAACAACTGCGAGGTCATCTTCGGACCGGCGGCCCGCCCCCTTCCTCAACTTCCGATCTCGGTCGATGACGACGGCTACCTGGTCGCACAGAGCGACTTCCACGAGCCGGTCGGCCCGTCCTTCTGGGAGCGTGCACGCTCATGAGCAGCACAACGACCACCACCCCCACCACCGAGTCGGCGAACAAGCCGGCTCCTGACCGTGGTTCGCGCCTGATCAACTACACCGCGAACTACATCGACGAGCGCACCAGCATCTCCGGCCTGGTGAAGGAGGTCGGTCGCAAGATCTTCCCCGACCACTGGAGCTTCATGCTCGGTGAAGTCGCGCTCTACAGCTTCGTCGTCGTCCTGCTCTCGGGCACGTTCCTGACGTTCTTCTACCAGGCGTCGATGGCCGAGGTCGTCTACAGCGGCCCCTACGTCCCGCTCAAGGGCGTCGAGATGTCCGTGGCGCTGCAGTCCACGCTCAACATCTCGTTCGAGATCCGCGGCGGTCTGTTCGTCCGTCAGATCCACCACTGGGCGGCCCTGCTGTTCGTGGCCTCCGTCATGCTGCACATGGCCCGCGTCTTCTTCACGGGCGCGTTCCGCAAGCCGCGTGAGCTCAACTGGGTCTTCGGCTTCGTCCTCTGGGTCCTGGCCATGGCCGAGGGCTTCACGGGCTACTCGCTCCCCGACGACCTGCTCTCCGGCAACGGTCTGCGCATCATCGTCGGCATGATCGAGGGTGTGCCGGTCATCGGCGTCTGGATCGCCTACCTGCTCTTCGGTGGCGAGTTCCCGGGCACCGACATCGTCGGCCGCCTCTACACGCTGCACATCCTGCTGCTGCCGGCGATCCTCGTCGCGGTGCTCGGTGTCCACCTCGTGCTCGTCGTCATCAACAAGCACACCCAGTACGCGGGCCCGGGCAAGACCAACGAGAACGTCGTCGGTGTCCCGATCCTCCCCGCCTTCGCCGCGAAGGCCGGTGGCTTCTTCTTCATCGTCGCCGGCATCCTCGCCGCGATCGCGTCGTTCTTCACGATCAACCCGATCTGGAACTACGGCCCGTACGACCCCTCCCCCGTGTCCGCCGGTACCCAGCCTGACTGGTACATCGGCTTCGCGGACGGCGCGCTCCGTCTGGTGCCGCCGCACTGGGAGGTCAACTGGTTCGGCTACACGGTCTCGTTCAACATCCTCGTGCCGATCGCGATCCTCATGGGTCTCATCGTGACGATCTTCGTGTACCCGTTCATCGAGGCCTGGGTCACCGGCGACAAGCGTGAGCACCACATCGCCGACCGCCCGCGCAACGCCCCGACGCGCACCGCGATCGGTGTCGCCGGCATCACGCTGTACGGCGCGCTGTTCACCGCGGCGTCGTCCGACCTCATCGCGACGCACTTCATGGTGTCGATCAACCACGTGATCCACGTGCTCCAGGCAACGACGGTCCTCGGCCCGTTCGTCGCCTTCTGGATCACGAAGCGTGTCTGCCTGGCACTGCAGAAGAAGGACCGCGAGATCGTCCTGCACGGGTACGAGTCCGGCCGCATCGTCCGACTGCCGCACGGTGAGTACATCGAGGTCCACGAGCAGCTGGACGAGTACGAGCGCTGGCGTCTGCTGGAATTCAACGACTACAAGCCGCTGATGATCCGCCCGGACTCCCGTGGTCGCATCACCTCGCTGCAGAAGGCCCGTGCGCGCGCTTCCCGCTTCTTCTTCGAAGACCGCATCGAGCCGGTGTCGAAGAACGAGCTCGAAGCCGCACACGCCGCCCACCACGGTCCCGACCTCGAAGGGACCCACCAGGCCCCGCAGGTCGGTGCCGGAACCAGGTAGTACTTCTCGGCAAGAACACACGAGCCCCCGTTCGCTTCGCGAACGGGGGCTCGTGTGTTCGCCTCATGTCGTTTCGCCTCAGGACACCGGACACGCCGCCCCAGTTCACGGGGCGTTCAGACGCCAGTGCTGGAATCGTCGAGGACGGTGTGGCACTGTGTTGCACCACGCACCCGCTGCCAACGGAAGAAGAGACCGATGGACGCCCGGACGGCTGAACACCCCAGGCCGAACCACTTCCTGCTCCACCTCAGCGACACCCACCTCATCGCCGGCGACGGCGCGCTCTACGGGGCCGTGGACTCCGCGGCACGACTCGGACAGATCATCGCCGAGATCGAAGCATCCGGCTCCCGCCCCGAGGCCATCGTCATCACCGGTGACGTCGCCGACAAGGGCGAACCCGGCGCGTACGTCAAGGTGCGGGACATCATCGAACCGGCAGCCGAACGACTCGGCGCGCAGGTCATCTGGGCGATGGGCAACCACGACGAACGTGGTGCGTTCCGCCAGGAGCTGTTCGGCCTGCAGCCCACCGACCGCCCCGTCGACTTCGTCTACGACGTGAACGGGCTGCGCGTGATCACCCTCGACACCAGCGTCCCGGGACACCACCACGGCGAGGTCTCCCCCGAGCAGCTCGACTGGCTCGCCGAGGTCCTCTCCGAAGCAGCACCGCACGGGACGATCCTCGCGATGCACCACCCGCCCGTGCCGAGCGTCCAGGACCTCACCGTCCTCGTCGAGCTCCGCGACCAGCCGGCCCTGGCCGAGGTGGTCGAAGGCAGTGACATCCTCACCATCATCGCCGGGCACCTGCACTACTCGACCAGTGCCGTCTTCGCGGGCATCCCGGTCTCGGTCGCCAGCGCCACCTGCTACACGCAGGACCTCAACGAGTTCCAGGGCGGCACACGGGGGCGCGACGGTGCCCAGTCGTTCAACCTGATGCACGTGTACGGCCACCAGGTCGTGCACTCCGTCGTCCCGATCGGCACCTACGCCACCGTCGGCGAACCGGTCTCCTCGATGGAGACCGAAGCACGACTGGCTGCCGCCGGCGTCGTCATCCCGTCGGCGGTCGAGCCGGCGCCGGTGACGGCCTCGATGCCGGTGTTCACCCTCGACTCGGTGCCGGTGTCCCCGATCCACCGGTGAGGGCACAGGAGGGCCTCCAGGGGCCCTTCTGTCCACGCCTAGGCGCCGGGGCGCTCCCACGGCGCCGGGAACGGGAAGTACCGCTCGAGGAAGTCGGTGACACGCTCCGTGCGCTCCTCGTCGCTGACCTCCGGGAAGCTGCCGTCGTTGAGGCAGAACATGTCGACGTTCCGCTTCTTCAGCAGCTCGTCGAGCTCGCGGAGTCCGGCCTCCATCGTCGTGTCGATGTAGCCGACGGTCGCGTTCTCCTGGATGATCGCCCGACCCGTGAGCAGCGCGTAGTAGTGGTACAACGAGTTCGTCACGGAGATGTTGTCCGCCGCACGGAACCGGGAGCCGGCGGTCGCTGCGAACTCCGCCGCGAACTCGTGCTCCATCTCGGTCATGATGCTCTTCCGGAGCGGCGTCGCGGCGTGCTCGAGGTGCCGCGTGGTGACGGCTCCGAAGCGCTGCTGCAGCAGCTGCCGGTTGACGCGGGCGGAGTTCTCGAACCCACTGCGCGCCGGGTTGTTCGTGCCGAGCCCGATCCGGGTCGTCGCGAGGATGAACTTCGTCACCGATCCCGGGCTGAAGAACATCGACGGGTCCACCTGGCGCCCGAAGAACATGTCGTCGTTCGAGTAGATGAAGTGCTCGCTGAGCCCCGGGATGTGGTGCAACTGCGCCTCGACGGCCTGCGAGTTGTGCGTCGGCAGGACGGAGGGGTCGGCGAAGAACTCCTCGCTGCGGACGATGCGCACCTTCGGGTGGTCGGCGAGCCACTCCGGCGCCGGCGAGTCCGTCGCGATGTAGATGCGGCGGATCCAGGGCGCGAAGATGTGGACCGACCGGAGCGCGTACTTCAGCTCGTTGATCTGCCGGAAGCGGGCCGGGGCGTCGTCGCCCTCCCCCAGTACGGCGGTCGCCTGCGCGGCCTGACGGGCGCGCTGGTACTCGATCGCGTTGCCGTCCACCCACGAGAAGACGATGTCGACCGGGAAGCGGATGTCCGAGACATGATCGTCGAACATGTGCTCGACGGTGGACCACCCGCGGCCGTACCGTTCGATGTCGACGAGGACGAACTCCTCGATCGGCAGGCTGCGACGCATCAGGGCGTTCTCGACGGGCGCCAGGACCTCGGTCTCGGTGACGCGCCAGAACTCGAGCTGCACGCTCGTCTCGGCGCCGTAGCGCAGGCGGCCCAACGGCTCGAGCCGCGGACGGAACAGTCGGAGCACGGGCTCGTCGGCCGACCCGAAACCGTCGTCGACGACGAGCAGGGCGGCCTTGCCCGGCGGCTTCGCGTAGAACGGCTCCCCGGCGGCGGCGTCCATCACGGCGCTCTCGGCACGCTGGCGGTCGCGCTCGTCGACGGCGATCACCGGACGCTGGTCGTTGCCGCGGATGAGGAGGTGGTCGACATCGCCCGCGGTGAGGGCGTCGTCGAGGAAGAGCAGGTCCTCGATCATCGACTGCTGCGGCGTGAGGTGCCCGTTGATGAGGGTCAGCCGTCCCTTGCGGAGGACGACGTCAGGACGGTCGAGACCGCCGGAGGACGGTCGAGGGGTCAGCAGAGGACTCTCGGTCACCGGCTCGGTCTCGTTGCTCATCCATGCCTTCCAGGTCGTGCCGCCGTGCGCTGTGCACAGCACTTGCGATCCTACCGGGAGGCGCGGCGTCAGTCCGCCGCGCGGGGCACCTTGACCGTGATGCCGACGACGATGAACAGCGCGGCCGCGACGAGCTGCAGTGCCGCCCAGAGCTGGCCCGGGATCGGCAGCACGACGACCGGGTTCCACGACACGGCGACGGCGGCGGTGAGGACCGCGGCCCACCAGACACGCCCGCGGATGGCGAACACCAGCACGATGAGCGCCAGGACCGTGACCCCCCAGCGCGCGAACACGAACGCGGACGAGTCGAGGAACGCGACACACGCCAGGAGCACCACCGCGGCGAGGAGCGACGGCGCCAGGGCCGGCCGGGTGTAGTCCGGGAGCTCTCGACGGTCCCCGCTGGCGCCACGACCACGATCGGCACCGGGAGCGGTTCGAGCAGCCCGCTGTGTGGGCGCCTGCTGGGACGCGGCCTGCTGCGACGACCCGATCGCGGGCCGCCCCTTCCGTGCCGTCATCGGTCCTGCGCGTCCCGAAGATCGGCCAGGGAGATCGGCCGTGACATCGGCGGCAGCTCCCGGACCCGCTCGAGCGCCGGGACGAGCTCGGCGACGTAGGCGCGGTACCCGTCCTCGTCGAGGTGCAGGCCGTCGTCGGTGAACCGTTCGTCGAGGTGGTCGCCGTCGGCCAGGGCCGGCCAGACGTCGAGGTACTGCGCGTGGCAGGTCGCGACGAACTGGCGGAGGTGTCGGTTCGCCTGCTCGATCTTCTGCGTGTACTCGGCCTGCCGCGGCAGGATCGACACCAGCAGCAGCCGGACGCCCGGCAGCGCACGGCGGAGCGCCACGAGTGCCGACTCGACGTTCCGGACGACGTGCTCCGCGCTCGCGCGGTGGTGGCCGAAGTCGTTGGTCCCGATCAGCAGGACGATGACCTCGGGCGCTGCCTGCACGACCTCGTCCAGCCGCGCCAGGACGCCGTCCGTGGTGTCGCCGTCGACACCGAGGTTGATCGTCCGCTCGTCCGGCAGCCACTGACCCCAGTCGCCGCCCGCGGTGATGCTGTCACCGAGGAACAGGACACCGCCGCCCGTGTCGCGGCCACCGGGGCCGCGTCCGTCCGTACCGTCGTCGCTCATGCCGCCTCCTCGTGCGCTGGCTGCGCGTCGTCATTCTGGTACGTGGAGTTGCGCTGCGTCGAGTCGGTGCGGTGCGCCTCCCGTTCGGCCCGGGCGGTGATCCGCTCGACCATGCCCGGGAAGATGACGCCGTGGAACGGCAGGATGCCGTACCAGTAGAGCCGACCGGCGAGGCCCTGCGGGAAGTAGACCGCCCGCTGGTGGTAGTCGCTGCCACCGTCGTCGGCCGGGGTGACCGTCATCTCGAGCCAGGCGCGGCCCGGCGACTTGAACTCGGCGCGGAGGCGCAGGTACCGACCGCGGACGAGCCGCTCGACGCGCCACCAGTCGAGCGCGTCGCCCTGCTCGAGCCGCTTCGGGTCGCGACGGCCACGGTTCAGGCCGACGCCGCCGGCGATCTTGTCGAGCCAGCCGCGGGCGACCCAGGCGAGCGGGAACGAGTACCAGCCGTTCTCGCCGCCGATCGACTCGACGACACTCCACACGGCCTCCGGCGGAGCCGACGAGTGACGTTTGCGGTCGTCGACGTAGACGGTGTGGCCGGCCCAGTCCGGATCGCTCGGCAGCGGGTCGGCCGAGCCGCTCGAGAGCGTCGCGTTCCGCCAGCTGGTCTCGACCTCGCCCTTGCGCATCTTCGTCAGGGCGAGCCGGACGGCGCGGCGGTACGAGGTGAGTCCGCCCTCGGGCTGCGGGATGACGTCGTCGATGTCGTGTTCCCGCTGCACGCACTCGAACTGCAGCGACTCGATGATCGGCGTCGCGAGCTTGCGCGGGATCGGCGTCACGACGTTGAACCAGTGCGCCGCGAGTCGGGGGGTGAGCACCGGGAGGACCGAGATGGGTCGCTGGGGCAGCTTCGCCTCGACCGCGTAGCCGTTGAGCATCTGGCCGTAGCGCAGGACGTCGGGGCCGCCGATGTCGAACGTGCGGTTGACGTCGGCCGGGATCGTGAGCGCCTCGACGAGGTAGTAGAGGACGTCGCGCACCGCGATCGGCTGGATGCGGTTCCGCACCCAGCGGGGTGCGGGCATCCACGGCAGGACGTCGGTCAGGTGGCGGATCATCTCGAACGAGGTGCTGCCGGAACCGATCACCACGCCGGCCTGCAGCGCGACTGTCGGGACGCCGGAGCCGAGGAGGATCTCGCCGACCTCTTTCCGGCTGCGGAGGTGCTTGCTGAGGTCGCCGTCGGGGTGCAGTCCGCCGAGGTACACGAAGCGGCGGACACCGGCGTCGTGGGCGACACGGGCCATCGTCTGCGCGGCGTCGCGTTCGGCCTGCTCGAAGTCGCCGTCGGCGCCCATAGCGTGGGCGAGGTAGTAGACGGCCTCGATCCCGGCGACCGCCTCGGCGACGGCGTCGGCGTCCTGGAGGTCGCCCTCGGCCACCTCGACCCGGTCGCTCCAGGGGACGTCCTGGAGCTTGCGGGGGTTGCGGACGAGGACCCGGACGTCGTGCCCGGCATCGAGGAGTCTGGGGACCAGTCGACCACCGATGTACCCGGTGGCCCCGGTGACGAGGACGCGCATGCTCCGCACGGTACGCCCCACGCCTGCTTGTAGGCTTGCCGCGTGGCCACCGCAGCGTTCCCCGACAACTCGACCGACATCGACGCTGATTCGGTGCGTCGTCTCATCGACCATGCGATCCTCAAGCCCGAGCTGAGCCGCTCCGACGTCGACGCGCAGCTCGACGAGGCCGCCGCGTACCGTGTCTTCAGCGTGTGCGTCCGCCCGGGTGACGTCCTGCACGCCGTCGAGCGCCTCCAGGGCACCGGCGTCGGTGTCGGGACGGTCATCGGGTTCCCGCACGGCACCACGTCGACCGCGGCCAAGGTCGCCGAGTCGCTGCAGGCACTCGCCGACGGTGCCTTCGAGCTGGACATGGTGCAGGACATCGGCGCTGCGAAGTCGGGCGACTGGCAGCGCGTCGAGCAGGACGTCCACGCCGTCGTGGACGCGGCCGGCGACACCGTCGTCAAGGTCATCCTCGAGACCGCCTACCTGAGCGACGACGAGATCGTCGCCGCCAGCCGCGCCGCCGTCGCCGGGGGTGCCGCGTTCGTGAAGACCTCGACCGGGTTCGCCGGCGGTGGCGCCACCGCCGAGCACATCCGGCTGATGCGCGAGACGGTCGGCCCCGACACCGGGGTCAAGGCGTCCGGCGGCGTCCGTGGTCTCGACACCCTGATCGAGATGGTCCACGCGGGCGCGAGCCGCATCGGCACCAGCGCCTCCGCCCGCATCCTCGACGAGGTCGCCCACCGCAGTGCGACCGGTGCAGCCTCCGACCGCGGCGACGACGCCTCGTCCTACTGACTCCCCTCCCCCACCTGACCTGACCAGGCCGGCCCCGTCCGGACGTGACGACACGTCCCGGACCGCCACCGAGCCTCCCGACCGCCACACCGGAGTGCGCATGTCCAGCCCCACGACCCCGTCCGAGTCCCGGAACCTGGCCCTCGCCGTCGACCTCGGCGGCACGAAGGTCGAAGCCGCGCTCGTCACCGACCAGGGTGTCGTCCTGCCCGCCACCCGGCACCGGAGCCCGACCGGCCAGGGACGCACCTCCGAGGAGCTGCAGGCCGCCGTGGACGAGGTCGTCGTCGCGACCCTCGCCGCCCTCCCGGCCGACGCCACCCTCGTCGGCGTCGGGATCGGCTCCGCCGGACCGGTCGACGAGGAGCACGGCCTGGTCTCCCCGCTGAACATGCCGGTGTGGCGCGGCTACCCGCTCCGCGACCGTGTCGCCGCCCACGTCCCCGCCGGTGTGCCCGTCACGCTGCGCATGGACGGCCTGGCGATCACGCTCGCCGAGCACTGGGTCGGCGCCGCGCAGGGCTCCGACCACGTCATGGGCATGATCGTCTCGACCGGTGTCGGCGGCGGGCTCATCCTGCACGGCCGGACCGTCAGCGGGCCGACCGGCAACGCCGGCCACATCGGCCACGTCGAGTGCGGTGGGTACGACGACCCGTGCGCGTGCGGTGGCACCGGCTGCCTGGAGGCTGTGGCCAGTGGCCCGAAGACCGTCGCCTGGGCCCGTCGCCAGGGGTTCGCGGGCACCACCGGCGAAGAGCTCGCGGCGGCTTACGCGGCCGGGGACGAGGTCGCCGTGGCCGCGGTCAAGCGGAGCGGTCGCGCGCTCGGTCAGGCCATCGCGGCCGCGACGAGCCTGGTCGACCTGGAGGTCGTGGCGATCGGCGGCGGTTTCTCACACGTCTCCCCCGACCTGTTCGAGTACGCCCGGCAGGCCGTCGCCGAGCGGGTCGAGTTCCCGTTCGTGACGAAGGTGCGGATCGTCCCGACCGGCCTGTCGCAGGACGGCCCGCTGATCGGTGCCGCAGCGCTCGTGCACCGCGCCGACGTCCTGCGCTGATCCGTCGCCCGGGGTCGACACCCGGGTGCTTGTCCACACGTGCGCCAGCGGGCGTCCGGGGTGCGGGATCATGTGCTCGTGCCCTCTCCCCGACTCGTCACGACGGACGACTGGCCGGCGGCGGAGCTGCACGCTGCGGTCCTCGCCGGTGACCTCGTGGCGGTCGGTGCGTGCTGGGCGTCGATCGCGGAACCGCAGGACGCGGCCCTCCGGGCGGCCTCGTACTCCTGGAGCGTCGGCGACCCGCGCCTCGTCGCCGGAGGGTTGAGCGCCGCGTGGATCTGGGGCGCGTCCTCGCGGCCGCCGGTCCCCCACGACACGTGTGTGCCGGCGGACGAACGGTTCCGGCAGCGTGGCGCGTGGTCGTCGCTCCGTGAGATCGCGCTCGAGGACACCGACGTGACGGTCTGTGCCGACGCCCGGGTCCTGACGCCCGGAGCCACCGCGCTCGACCTGCTCCGCGCGCGCGGACCGTTCACGACGCGCGCCGCCGATGCGCTGCGTGGCCTCGTGGACGCCGCCGGGGTCGAGCCGTCGGCGCTGGCGCGCGCGCTCCGTCTGACGGAGCGGGCACCGATGGGCCGACAGGCGCAACGACGGTTCCGCGACGCGGGCTTCGCGCTGCGCTGAGCCTCAGCCCGCGCTGAACCTCGGCCGCGCTGCGCGTCAGCCCGCGCTGCGCGTCAGCCGGCGTTGCGCGTCAGCCCGCGCTGACCCGGTAGACGTCGTAGACGGCGTCGATGCGACGGACAGCGTTGAGCACCCGGTCGAGGTGCGTCGTGTCCCCCATCTCGAACACGAACCGGGACAGCGCCAGTCGGTCAGACGACGTCGACACCGTCGCGGACAGGATGTTCACGTGGTGGTCGGTCAGCACGCGGGTGACGTCGCTGAGCAGCCCCGAGCGATCGAGCGCCTCGATCTGGATCTGGACGAGGAACACCGACTTCGACGACGGCGCCCACTCGACCTCGATCATCCGGTCGGGCTCGTTCATCAGCGACTTGACGTTCGTGCACGACGCCTGGTGGACCGAGACGCCCTGGCCGCGGGTGATGAAGCCCACGATCTGGTCACCCGGTACCGGGGTGCAGCACTTCGCGAGCTTGACGAGGATGTCGGGTGCGCCACGGACGAGGACACCGCTGTCGCTGTTGCGCAGCTGGCGGCTCGTGACGTGCCGCGGGAACGAGAGCTCGGGTTCGTCGGTCTCGGTCTCCGTCTGGATGCTGCCGAGCGCCTTCTCGATGACGGACTGGCTCGACACGTGGCCTTCGCCGACCGCCGCGTACAGCGCGGAGACGTCGTCGTACCGCATCGCCGACGCCACCTCGGAGATGGTGTCCTGGCTCATGATGCGCTGGAGCGGCAGGTTCTGCTTGCGCATCGCTCGGGCGATCGCGTCACGACCCTGCTCGATCGCCTCTTCGCGGCGCTCCTTGGTGAACCACTGCTTGATCTTGTTGCGGGCACGGGGACTGCGGACGAACGTCAGCCAGTCCTGGCTCGGTCCGGAGTCGGGGTTCTTCGACGTGAAGATCTCGACCACGTCACCGCTCGACAGTGCGCTCTCGAGGGGCACGAGACGACCGTTGACCTTGGCGCCCATGGTGCGGTGCCCGATCTCGGTGTGCACGGCGTAGGCGAAGTCGACCGGGGTCGCGCCGGCCGGCAGGCCGATGACCTTGCCCTGCGGCGTGAAGACGTAGGTCTCCTTCGCGCCGATCTCGTACCGCAACGAGTCGAGGAATTCGGCCGGGTCGCTGGTCTCCGCCTGCCAGTCCGTGATGTGCGCGAGCCAGGCCATGTCCTGGTCGGACTGGGTCGAGGTCTCGGCGTCCCGTCCGGTGACACGCTGCTTGTACTTCCAGTGCGCGGCGACACCGAACTCGGCACGCTGGTGCATCTCGTGCGTGCGGATCTGGATCTCGACCGCACGACCCTGCGGCCCCAGCACCGAGGTGTGCAGCGACTGGTAGAGGTTGAACTTCGGCGTCGCGATGTAGTCCTTGAAGCGACCGGGCAGCGGCGTCCACCGCGCGTGCACGGCACCGAGCATGGCGTAGCAGTCACGCACCGTCGGGACCAGGACCCGGATGCCGACGAGGTCGTAGATCTCGTCGAACTCGCGACCGCGGACGATCATCTTCTGGTAGATCGAGTAGTACTGCTTCGGGCGACCCATCACGTCGCCACGGATCTTCGCGGCCTTCAGGTCCTTCTTCAGGGTGCCCGTGACGTTCTGCACGAACTGCTCGCGCTTGGGCTGCCGCTCCTTGACCAGGCTGTCGATCTCGACGTACAGCTTCGGGTGCAGCACCGCGAAGGACAGGTCCTCGAGCTCGAGCTTGATCATCTGGATCCCGAGGCGGTGCGCGAGCGGCGCGTAGATCTCCAGGGTCTCCTTCGCCTTCCGCGAGGCGGAGGCGGACTCCACGAAGCCCCAGGTCCGGGCGTTGTGCAGGCGGTCGGCGAGCTTGATCACGAGCACCCGGATGTCCTTCGACATCGCGATGACCATCTTGCGGACGGTCTCGGCCTGAGCGCTGTCGCCGTACTTGACCTTGTCGAGCTTGGTGACGCCGTCGACGAGCATGGCGATCTCGTCGCCGAAGTCCTCGCGCAACTGGTCGAGCTGGTAGTCGGTGTCTTCGACGGTGTCGTGCAGCAGTGCGGCCGCGATGGTGATCGTGCCGATGCCCAGGTCGGCCAGGATCTGCGCCACGGCGACGGGGTGCGTGATGTACGGCTCCCCCGACTTCCGCTTCTGCCCGTCGTGCGCACGCTCGGCGACGGAGTACGCACGCTCGATGAGCGTCGTGTCCGCCTTCGGGTGGTGCGACCGGACCGTGCGGATCAGGGTGTCGACGGCGCCAGCGGGCTGCGCGCGCGAGAAGAGCCGGGGCAGCAACGAACGGAGCGAGCCGAGGTTGCCGGTGGTGTTCGCGCCGAGCGGCGGGCTGGTCGGCCGCGGCGAGGAGCCGGGACCGGCGGCGTCACCGGGCCGGGAGGCTGCGCCGGCATCCGGCTGCGAGGACTCACGCGTGTCGGTCATGCTGCGCCTCCCGGGACTCGATCCGACAACACTACGCGCGTCGGGTCAGTGCTCGTGACCACGTTCGCCGTCAGCGGCGGCGTCCGAACCGGCGCGGACGACGGGGGCGCCGGACCGCTCCCAGGCGACCATCCCGCCAGCCAGGCTGACGGCGGGGACGCCCGCACGCTCGAGGGCGGCGACGACCTGCGCCGATCGGTACCCGCTGTGGCAGACGACCACGGCGGGGTGCGCGTCGTCGACCGGGACCTCGGCCAAACGGGCCTGCAACTCCGACATCGGCAGCAGTGTGGCCTGGGGTGCGTGCACCTCGTCCCACTCGGACTGCTCACGCACGTCGATCAGCGGTGCACCCGACTCGAGTCGGGCCAGCGCCTCGGTGAGGTCGACCTCGGCAGCGGTCATCAGACGTCCGCCCCGGCTTCGACCGGACGCTTCTTCGCGGCCGCCTGCTGCTTCTTGGCGTCGGCCGCGATGATCTTCGGCTCCTTCTCGCGGAGGTGCGCGTACATCGGCGACGCCAGGAAGATCGTGGAGTACGTCCCGACGATGATGCCGATGAACAGCGCGAGCGAGATGTCACGGAGCGTCCCGGCGCCGAGCACGTACGACCCGATGAACAGGATCGCCGCGACCGGGAGCAGCGCCACGATCGAGGTGTTGATGGAGCGGACCAGCGTCTGGTTCACGGCCAGGTTCACCGACTGCTTGAACGTGCGGATCGATTCGATGCTCGTGTTCTCGCGCACCTTGTCGAACACCACGACGGTGTCGTACAGCGAGTACCCGAGGATCGTGAGGAACCCGATCACCGCGGCCGGCGTGACCTCGAGTCCGACGATCCCGTAGACGCCCGCCGTGATGAGGAGGTCGTGGATCAGGGCGACCATGGCCGCGAGCGACATCTTCCAGGTGCGGAAGTACAGCGCCATGAAGACGGCCGCCAGTGCCAGGAAGATGACGAGACCGCGGATGGCCTGCGCCAGGACGTCGGCACCCCAGGTGGCACCGATGAAGGTCGCGGCGACCTTCTCGTCCGGCACCTTGTAGGCGGTGGCGAGTTCGGCGGCGATCTCGTCGGTCTGGGCGGTCGTCAGCTGTCCGGTCTGCACACGGATGCCGTGCTGGCCGAGCTGCGAGACGCGCGGGATGACGTCGGGGACCACGCGCTCGACCGTCTCGGTCGCGAGGCCCTGGTCCGTCGACTTCGCGTCGGAGATGGTGAACTCCGAGCCGCCGGTGAACTCGATGCCGAGCTGGTACCCGCCACGGAGCCACGGGATCGCGAGCGACAGCACGATGCACACGATCGCGATGATGTACCAGGTCTTGCGGCGCCCGACGATGTCGTAGGACCGCTTGCCCGTGTAGAGGTCGCTGCCGAACTGGCTGAAGCTCGCCATCAGCTGTCCTTCCCGTTGCCGGTGCCGTTGCCCGTGCCGTTGTCGGTGCCGGCTGCCTTGCGCTCGGCGATGGTCTGGCGACGGGCGGCTTCACGCGCGCTGCGCTGCCGCTTGCCGTCCACGATCGGGGCCCGGAACTGCGCGCGGCCGCGGTACACCGCACCGAGGGCCGCCGGGTCGAGCCCGCTGAAGCGGTGTCCCTCGCCGAAGAAGCGCGTCCGGGCGATGAGCTGCATCATCGGGTGTGTGAAGAGCGCGACCACGACGACGTCGATCAGGGTGGTGAGCAGGAGCGTGAACGCGAAGCCCTTCACGTCGCTGACCGCGAGGACGTAGAGCGTCACGGCCGCGAGGAAGTTCACCGAGTCGGACGCGAGGATCGTGCGGAGTGCACGCCGCCAGCCGGACTCGACGGCGCTCTCGAGGGCACGACCGTCACGGAGTTCGTCACGGATGCGCTCGAAGTACACGATGAACGAGTCCGCCGTGATGCCGATCGCGACGATCAGACCCGCCACACCCGCCAGCGAGAGGCGGTAGTCGACGCGCCACGACATGATCGCGATGACCAGGTAGGTGAGCGCCGCGGCGACACCGAGCGACAGGACCGTGACGAACGCCAGCGACCGGTACTGGATGACCGAGTAGATGACGACGAGGATCAGACCGATCAGGCCGGCGACGAGACCGCCGACGAGCTGCGCGGTGCCGAGCGTCGAGGAGATGACCTCGTTCGACTGCACCTGGAAGTTGATCGGCAGGGCGCCGTACTTCAGCTGGTCGGCGAGGGTCTTCGACGAGTCGGCGGTGAAGTTGCCGGTGATCTGCGCCTTGCCGTTGGTGATCGCGGAGTTCGTCGTCGGCGCCGTGATGACGGTGCCGTCGAGGACGATCGCGAACTGGTTCTGCGGCTGCGCGAGCTTGACGAGGCGGTTCGTGACGGAGCCGAAGTCCTTCGTGCCGGCGCCGTTGAACGACAGGTTGACCGCCCACTCGCCGGTCGTCGTGCCCTGCGAGTTCGAGGCGAGGCCGGACGTGGCGTTGCTGATGTCGGCACCCGACACCTCGACCGGGCCGAGGATGTACTTCGCGGCACCGTCGTTGTCACACGTGACCAGGGGCTCGTCGTCCGGGGCCGACGTGACGTCGTCCGGGGCCGAGCACTTGTAGTTCGTGTAGAGGTCCTGCAGCTTCGGCGTCACCCAGGCCAGGTCGCTGCCGTTGGTCGGCTTCGAACTCGGCGTGGCCTGCAGCGATGCGGGCGGCGAGTACGGCGTCGGCGAGGCGGACGCCCCGGACCCGGAGTCACCCACGGCGCTGTCGGATGCGGCCTCGGTGTAGAGGACCGGGCGGAAGGTCAGCTTCGCCGCTGCCTCGATGCGCTGGATCGTCTGCTGGTCCGGCTTGCCCGGGATCGAGACGACGATGTTGTTCGCGCCCTGGGTGTTGATCTCGGACTCCGAGACACCGGTTGCGTCGATGCGCTGGCGGATGATGTTCACCGCCTGCTGCAGCTGCTGCGAGGTGACTGCCGAGCCCTCGGTGCTCTGCGCCGCCAGGGTGATCTGCGTGCCACCCTGCAGGTCGAGCGCCAGCTCAGGGAGCCAGCTCGCGCCGGCGTACCACTTGTCGGAAGCGTCCTTCGTGGTGCTCGCGAGGACCGACGCGGCGGTGTTCAGCCCCGCGAGGACCGCGATGAGGATCACCAACCACGTGAGCGAGCGGAGCGCCTTCTTGACGGGTGTCGATCGTGCCACCGGTCGTCTCGTCTTTCTGTCGTGAGCCCCGCGCGTCGCAACGCACGGGGCTCATGGTGTCGCACCACCGGTCAGCCGGCGGCGTCGGAGGTCAGTCTTCGGTCTTGCGCTTCGTGGTGTCGACGTCCTCGACACGCTCGCCGTAGATCGGCTCGCCGTTGAGTTCGGTGACGTGGGTGTCCGTCTCGGTCTCGGCCGTGGCGGTCGTGTCGACGGCCTCCGGGGTCTCCTCCGGTACGACGCGGGACAGGGTCTGGCGGTGCACGGTGATGACGGTGCCCGGCGCGATCTCGACGTCGGCGGTGACCTTCTCGTCATCCACCGACACGAGCGTGCCGTACAGGCCGAAGGAGAGCATGACGCGCGCGCCGGGGACCATCTGGCTGGCGGTCTCGGTCTGCTGCTTCTTGCGCTTGCGGCTGCTGTAGAACATGAAGGCCGCGAACGCCACGACGATGATGATGAGGAAGTACTGGTCCATGGGAGCCTTCGGTCGGTCGAGCGGTTTCGGGCGCGAGCAGTCTAGAGCACGCACATGTGCGGTACTTCACGCATCGTCGGCACCGAACAGACCGGGCTGTGCAGCGGCCTGACCGGGTGTCAGACCGAAGTGCCGCCAGGCCTGCGGTGTCGCGATCCGCCCGCGGGGTGTCCGGGTGACGAGACCGATGCGCACGAGGAACGGCTCCACGACGGACTCGATCGTCTCGGACTCCTCGCCCACCGACACCGCCAGGGTGTTCAGCCCGACGGGTCCGCCGTCGAAGCGGGTGAGCATGGTCTCGAGGACCGCCCGGTCGAGGCGGTCGAGGCCGTACTCGTCCACGTCGTAGAGCTCGAGCGCGCCGTGGACGGCCGTCATGCCGTCCCGGGTGCCGTGCACGAGCGCGTAGTCACGGACCCGACGCAGCAGCCGGTTCGCGATGCGTGGGGTGCCACGGGAGCGTCCGGCGATCTCGCGCAGCGCGTACCGGTCGAAGTCGAGCTCGAGCAGGTGCGCGGCGCGGATCAGGACCTGTTCGAGTTCGTCACGCTCGTAGAACTCGAGGTGCGCGGTGAACCCGAAGCGGTCGCGGAGCGGGTTCGGCAGGAGCCCGGCACGGGTGGTCGCGCCGACGAGGGTGAACGGCGCGAGGTCGAGCGGGATGCTCGTCGCCCCGGCGCCCTTGCCCACCATCACGTCGATGCGGAAGTCCTCCATCGCCAGGTAGAGCATCTCCTCCGCAGAACGCGCCATGCGGTGGATCTCGTCGATGAACAGGACGTCACCGGGCATCAGCGACGACAGCACCGCGGCGAGGTCGCCCGCGTGCTGGATCGCCGGCCCGCTGGACATCCGCAACGGGCGTGCCGACTCGTGCGCGACGATCATCGCGAGCGTGGTCTTGCCGAGTCCGGGCGGCCCGGCCATCAGGATGTGGTCCGGTGTCCGGTCCTGCATCGCCGCCGCCTTGAGCAGCAGGTCGAGCTGCCCACGGACCTTGCGCTGCCCGACGAACTCGTCGAGCGACTTCGGTCGGAGTGCACCTTCGAACGCGAGTTCCTCCGGCGACTGGGCGTCGGCGGCGGTGATCCCGCCGCTCACCGTCCGGCACCCGTCGGGCGCAGCGTCCCGAGAGCGGCGCGGAGCAGTGCCTGCGTCCCCATCTGCTCGACGCCGGGTTCGGTCGCCACGGCGTCGTCCACCGCGCTCCGCGCAGCGTCCTCACGCCAGCCGAGGCCGACGAGCGCGATGACGACGTCCTCCGACGCCGGGTGGGCTGCGGCTGCGGCTGCCGTGACACCGCTCGTGGGCGCCTCGAACGCGGCGAGCTTGCCGGCGAGGGCGACGATGATGAGCTTGGCGGTCTTCGGTCCGATGCCGGAGACCTTGCGGAACGCGCCGTCGTCGTCGTGCGCGACAGCGTTCGCGACCTGTGCGGCGGTCATCTGCCCCAGGACACCGAGTGCCGACTTCGGTCCGACGCCGGAGACGCTCCGGAGCAGGTCGAACACCCGCAGGGCGTCGGTGGACTCGAAGCCGAACAGCTCGAACGCGTCGTCGCGGACGATCAGGGCCGTGCGGACGAAGACCTCTGCGCCGTGGCGCATCGTCAGGGCGTGGGCGGGAGTCACCGTGACGGCGTACCCGACTCCCCCGACCTCGATCACGGCGGTCGATCCGGCGACGTCGATGCAGGTGCCCCGGAGACTCGCGATCATGCTCCGAGCCTAGGGCGGGCCGGGGACGTCCTCGCGCCGCCGCTCCGCACGAGGGGGGACGCGGCGCTCCGGCCGGCAGCGCCGGCCTGCGCATCGCGCCAGGCACGCTGCGCCGGGGTGAGGGTCGACGGGCCGGAGCTCACCGCGTCGGGTGAGCCGAGCCTCCAGGCATGGCAGACCGCCAGGGCGAGCGCGTCCGCGGCGTCGGCGGGCTTCGGAGCCTCGGCCAGGCCGAGCACCCGGGCGACCATCGCCTGGACCTGCCGCTTGTCGGCGTTGCCGTAGCCGGTGATCGCGGCCTTCACCTCGGACGGGGTGTGCAGCCCGACCGGCAACCCCCGCGCGGCGGCGGCGTGCAGCGCCAGGCCGGCCGCCTGGGCCGTGCCCATCACGGTGCGGACGTTCGCCTGTGCGAACACCCGCTCGACCGCGACGGCATCCGGACGGTGCGCGTCGATCTGCTCGGCGATGCCGTCGGCGATCGCGAGCAGCCGCAACTCCAGGGCCATGTCGGCGGGGGTACGGACGACCGTCACGTGGACGAGTCGGGCGCGGCGGTCCGGGGTGACCTCGACCACGCCGACCCCGCACCGCGTGAGCCCGGGGTCGACCCCGAGCACGCGCAGGACGGGACCGGACCGCGTGGTGATCAGTCCTCGTCTTCGTCGAGTTCGGCCTGCACGTCCGCCGGCACGTCGAAGTTGGCGTAGACGTTCTGGACGTCGTCGCTGTCCTCGAGCGCGTCGATGAGCTTGAACACCTTGCGGGCGGTGTCCGCGTCGACCTCGACCTTGAGGTTCGGCACGAACTCGGCGTCCGCGGCGTCGTAGTCGATGCCGGCAGCCTGCAGGGCGGTGCGGGCCTCGACCAGGTCGCTCGCCTCGGTGATGACCTCGAAGCCACCGCCCTGGTCGATGACGTCTTCGACACCGGCGTCCAGGACGGCCGTCATGACGTCGTCTTCCGTCAGCGCGTCGGTCTTGGTGACCGAGATGACGCCCTTGCGGTTGAAGTTGTACGCGACGCTGCCCGGGTCGGCCATGGTGCCGCCGTTGCGGTTCATCGCCGTCCGGACCTCGGCCGCAGCACGGTTCTTGTTGTCGGTGAGGCACTCGACCAGGAGTGCGACGCCGTTCGGGCCGTAGCCCTCGTACATGATGGTCGTGTACTCGATCGACTCACCGGTCAGGCCGGCACCGCGCTTGATCGCGCGGTCGATGTTGTCGTTCGGCACCGACGTCTTCTTGGCCTTCTGGACCGCGTCGACGAGGGTCGGGTTGCCCGACATGTCGGCGCCGCCCATCTTGGCCGCGACTTCGATGTTCTTGATCAGCTTGGCGAACGACTTCGCACGGCGACCGTCGATGACGGCCTTCTTGTGCTTCGTCGTCGCCCACTTGGAATGCCCGGACACGGTTCTCCTTGCGTCGTGCGGAAAGTCTCCGACAGTTTACCGACCGGGAGGGCCGGTGTGCGTCCGCCTCGCGCGCTCCCCCGCAAAACGCAAGGGCAGCGCCTGCTCGCAGCGGTACAACCCGGCGGGTAAGCGCCACGGTTGCGTTTTGCAGGAGAGGGGTCAGGCGCGACGGACGATGTCGAGGAAGCGGCGGTGGAACCGGTCCTCGCCCGCGACCTCGGGGTGGAACGCACTCGCGAGCACGTTGCCCTGCTGCACGGCCACCACCTGACCGTCCGGCAGTGCGCCGATGACGTCCACGCTGGCTCCGTGCTGCTCGACCACCGGCGCGCGGATGAACACCGCGTGCACCGGCTCGGCGCCGAGGTCCGGCATCGGGATGTCGATCTCGAACGAGTCGTTCTGGTTGCCGAACGCGTTGCGCCGGACCGTGGTGTCGAGGACGTCGAGGGTGTGCTGCCCGGCGATGCCGTCGGTGATCCGCGCGCTGAGCATGATCATCCCCGCGCAGGTGCCGTAGGTCGGCAGTCCGCCACGGATGGCGGCGCCCAACGGCTCGGCGACCCCGAACGCACGGGACAGCTTGTCCATCACGCTCGACTCGCCGCCGGGGATCACGACACCGTCGAGGCCGTCGATCTCCTCCGGGCGGCGGAGCGGGACGACGTCCGCAACGAGTTCGGTGAGCGAGGCGATGTGCTCACGGAAGTCGCCCTGCAGTGCGAGGACGCCGATCCGGGGCGACGCCTTACCAGCCACGCTCGGCGAGGCGGTGCGGCGCGGGGACGTCGGCGACGTTGATGCCGACCATCGCCTCACCGAGGCCACGGGAGACCTCGGCGATGACCTTCGGGTCGTCGTGGAAGGTGACGGCCTTGACGATCGCGGCGGCACGCTTCGCCGGGTCGCCGGACTTGAAGATGCCGGAGCCGACGAACACGCCGTCCGCGCCGAGCTGCATCATCATGGCGGCGTCGGCCGGGGTGGCGACACCACCGGCGGTGAAGAGCACGACGGGCAGCGTGCCGGTCTGGGCGACTTCCTTCACCACGTCGTACGGCGCCTGCAGTTCCTTGGCCGCGACGTACAGCTCGTCTTCCTTGAGGTTGCGCAGCGCCGCGATCTCCTTCGAGATGGTGCGGATGTGGCGCGTGGCCTCGGACACGTCGCCGGTGCCGGCTTCACCCTTGGAGCGGATCATGGCCGCGCCCTCGGTGATGCGACGGAGCGCTTCGCCCAGGTTGGTGGCACCGCAGACGAAGGGGGTCGTGAACTTCCACTTGTCGATGTGGTTCACGTAGTCGGCGGGCGAGAGGACCTCGGACTCGTCGATGTAGTCGACGCCGAGCTCCTGCAGGACCTGGGCCTCGACGAAGTGGCCGATGCGGGCCTTCGCCATGACGGGGATCGACACGGCGGCGATGATCTCCTCGATCATCGACGGGTCGGACATGCGGGCGACACCACCCTGGGCGCGGATGTCGGCGGGGACCCGCTCGAGGGCCATGACGGCCGTGGCGCCGGCTTCCTCGGCGATGCGTGCCTGGTCGGCGTCGATCACGTCCATGATGACGCCGCCCTTGAGCATCTCCGCGAGACCGCGCTTGACGCGCGAGGACCCGGTGGTCGAAGTGGCGTTGACGGTGCTGGGGGTGCTGTCGCTCATGATCCCCTCAGTCTAGTCCGACGGCCACCCCTCGGCGACGAGTCGACGGGTGTCGCCGAGCATCTGGGAGAGCGACTTCGTCCGGGCGATGATCGGGAAGAAGTTCGCGTCCGACTGCCACCGCGGCACGATGTGCTGGTGCAGGTGGGCGGCGACACCGGCTCCGGCGACCTCGCCCTGGTTCATGCCGATGTTGAAGCCGTCGCAGTGCGAGACCTGCCGCAGGACCCGCATCGCCGTCTGGGTCAGCTCGCCGATCTCCTGCAGCTCCTCGGCCGTCGCTTCGTCGTAGAGCGGGACGTGCCGGTAGGGGCAGACCAGCAGGTGGCCGTTGTTGTACGGGTAGAGGTTGAGCAGCACGTAGGCGTGCTCACCCCGCGCGACGATGAGGGCGTCCTCGTCGGACTTGTACGGTGCCGCGCAGAACGGGCAGTCGTCACGGTGTCCGCGTCCCTCTCCGGCACGGCCGGCGTCGATGTACGCCATCCGGTGCGGGTTCCACAGGCGCTGGAAGGCGTCCGGGACCGCCGCCTGGGTGGCGGCGTCCCGGATCTCCAGCGGGTCGCCCTCGTCGTCGAGCGGGCCGGTCATCAGACCTGCACGCGGTCGCGGATCGCGGTCGTGATGCGCTCGACCGCTTCATCCACGGGCACGCCGTTGTCCTGACGGCCGTCGCGGAAGCGGAAGCTCACGGCCCCGGCGTCACGGTCGTCCCCGCCGGCGATCAGCTGGAACGGCACCTTCGCCTTGGTGTGCGTGCGGATCTTCTTCTGCATGCGGTCGTCCGAGTGGTCGACCTCGGCGCGGACGCCCTGGGCGCGGAGCTTCGCGACGACCTCGTCGAGGTAGTCGCCGTACTCCTCGGCCACCGGGATCGCGACGACCTGCACGGGCGAGAGCCACGCGGGGAACGCGCCGGCGTAGTGCTCGGTGAGGACGCCGAAGAACCGCTCGATCGAGCCGAACAGGGCACGGTGGATCATGACCGGGCGCTGGCGGGTGCCGTCGGCGGCGGCGTACTCGATGCCGAAACGCTCCGGCAGGTTGAAGTCGAGCTGCACGGTCGACATCTGCCACGTGCGGCCGATGGCGTCACGGGCCTGGACCGAGATCTTCGGGCCGTAGAACGCTGCGCCGGCGGGGTCCGGGACGAGTTCGAGTCCGGATTCCTCGGCGACCTCGCGCAGGGTGTTCGTCGCCTCGTCCCAGACGTCGTCGTCGCCGACGTACTTCTCCGGGTCCTTGGTGGAGAGTTCGAGGTAGAAGTCGTCGAGGCCGTAGTCACGGAGCAGCGACAGCACGAACTGCAGGGTCGTGGTGAGCTCCTCCTTCATCTTCTCCTTCGTGGTGAAGATGTGGGCGTCGTCCTGCGTCATGCCCCGGACCCGGGTGAGGCCGTGGATGACGCCGGACTTCTCGTTGCGGTAGACCGTCCCGAACTCGAACATCCGCAACGGGAGGTCGCGGTAGGACCGGGCCTGCGACCGGTACGCCAGGATGTGCATCGGGCAGTTCATCGGCTTGAGGTAGTAGTCCGCACCCTGACGCGTGACGTTGCCGTCGTCGTCGCGAGCCTCGTCCATGTGCATGGGCGGGAACATGCCGTCCTTGTACCAGCCCAGGTGACCGGACTGCTCGAACAGGTCGCCCTTCGTGATGTGCGGCGTGTAGACGAACGAGTAGCCCTCCTGCTCGTGCCGACGGCGCGAGTAGTCCTCCATCTCGCGGCGGATGATGCCGCCCTTGGGGTGGAAGATCGCCAGGCCCGAGCCGATCTCGTCCGGGAACGAGAAGAGGTCGAGTTCGGCGCCGAGCTTGCGGTGGTCGCGCTTCGCGGCCTCTTCGAGGCGAACCAGGTAGGCCTTGAGCTGGTCCTTGTCGGGCCACGCGGTGCCGTAGACGCGCTGGAGCTGCGGGTTCTTCTCGGAGCCACGCCAGTAGGCCGCGGCGACGCGCATGAGCTTGGCAGCGTTGCCGATCCAGCGGGTGTGCGGCACGTGCGGGCCACGGCAGAGGTCCTGCCAGAGCACCTCGCCGGACTTCGGGTCGACGTTCTCGTAGACGGTGAGTTCGCCCGCGCCGACCTCGACGCTCTCGCCCGAGTCGCCCTCGGACGCGGCGCCCTTCAGGCCGATGAGCTCCTCCTTGTAGGGCTCCCCCGCCATCAGTTCGCGGGCTTCGTCGTCGGTCACGACCTTGCGGCGGAAACGCTGGGCCTGCTTGACGATGCGGTCCATGCCCTTCTCGATCGCCTTGAGGTCGTCCGGCGTGAAGGGCTCGGCGACGTCGAAGTCGTAGTAGAAGCCGTCGGTGACCGGCGGTCCGATGCCGAGTTTGGCGTCCGGGTTGATCTGCTGCACGGCCTGCGCCAACACGTGGGCGGCGCTGTGCCGGAGGATGTCGAGACCGTCCTGCTCGTCGAGCGTCACCGGCTCGGCGGTCTTACCCGCCTGCACGTCGGCGGCGAGGTCCTTGAGGACCCCGTCCACACGGATCGCGACGACGCCGCGGACGCCGTCGAAGAGCTCGGTGCCCGTCGTCGGGGTCGTCGCGGTGCGGGGCTCGGGTGCCTGGGGCACGTCGGCGGGCTCGGCGGACTCTGCGGCGACTGACTCGGTCACGATGGTGGGGCTCCCTCGGTCTGGTGGTACGTCGATGGTAGTGGCGGGTCGGGTCAGGCGGGCACGCGCCCGAGCGTGGTGACGGGCAGGCGCGGTTCGAGGCGCTCCCGGCCGGACAGCCCGTCGAGTTCGAGCAGCGCGGCGAAGCCGATCGCTTCGTACCCGGCACGCTCGAGCAGCGTCACGGTCGCGGCGGCGGTGCCCCCGGTGGCCAGGACGTCGTCGACGACGAGTACCCGGGTGCCCGGTTCGAGCTGGCCCGGGCGGAGTTCGAGCTCGGCCTCGCCGTACTCGAGCGCGTACTGCTCGCTGAGCACGTCGCCCGGCAGCTTGCCGGCCTTGCGGACGGTGAGCACACCGACCTGGTGCTGCGCGGCGATGCCGCCGGCCAGGGCGAACCCGCGTGCCTCGATGCCGGCGACGGCGGCGAAGCCCCCACCGACGGCGAACGGCGCGGCGAGGGCCTCGCACACCCGTCCGAAGGCGATCGGGTCGGCGAACACCGGCGTCACGTCACGGAAGAGCACGCCCGGCTTCGGGAAGTCGGGGACGATCGTGGTGAGGCGCTCGACGAGGGCAGCGGCGGAGTCGGTCATGCCCTCAACCGTACGGGTCCGGCGGGGTGCCGCCGTCCGTGCTCGGCGCACCGACGCGGGGCGTGCCGGACGGGAGGCGCGGTGCCGGCTGGTGCCGTGCCTCCCGTCCGGCGCGGGCCGCGCCGGGCGTCCACATCGGTCACCGCCACATGTGCATGGCGGCGCCGAGGGTCACCCACTCGGCTTCGCGAGCGAGGCGGGCCTGTTCTTCGCGGTGCCGACGGAGTTCGGCAGCCGGGTCGATCTCGTGCGGCTGACGCCGGGTCCGGCGGCTCCACACGATGAGGGCGAGTCCGATCCGGAGGGCGATCCGGTCCGGCAACGACACCCGGTGGGGTCGTCCGGTCGGCGGCCGCACCGGGCGGAGGAGGGTCTTCGATGACATTGCGTTTCCTGTTCGAGAGAATGCCGCGGAATGCGGGGAGAAGGGTCGACGAATCGACCGGGGTCACGCGCCGGGACGATGCCGGCAGGCGTGACAGGAGAACTCGTGGAGTCGCAGAAGAATCCACGCGGAATGATGCGCGCCGGAGAATGCGTGCAGAAGAATCGGCGCGTACGCATTCCGCGAGGATGCGGTGCAGCGTGGAACACCGGCGTCACGAACGGCGAGACGGCGCGGCCCCGCAGGACCGGCAGGACCCGCAAGGCCCGCGTCAGCGGCCGGTCGATCCCGCTGCTCCTCCCCGACCCGGCCGATGCCGCCTGGTCAGGCGGACGTAGCGCGCCAGCCGGAAGGGCACGAGCCGTGGCCGACGCCGGTGACCGGACGAGTCCGGTCAGCGCTGATCGCGGTTCAGGACGGCGTGTTCATCAGCACGACTCGGCGGTGGGGCCGGTGGTTCCACGGACTGCTCGGAACGGCGTCTGCGTGGTGATCATGGTCGGCCCCCTTTCGGCACGGTGTCGGCTGGTCTTCGACGGCGGATCGGTGATCCGTTCGCGTCGAGAGAACACTATCCACGACCGGAACCGGCCCGCAACCCTTTTCCTGCATTTCTCGCCGAATTGCATCCGGGAACACGGAGGAGCCCCCGGTACCGGAGTACCGGGGGCTCTTCGAGGAACAGCTGACTAGACCGCGACCGGGGCGTCGACCATCGCGACGACCTCGCCGTCCGCGATGTCGATCCGGACGGTGTCACCCTCGTGCACCGATCCGTCGACCACGAGTTCCGCGATGCGGTCGTCGACCTCGCGCTGGATCAGCCGGCGGAGCGGACGGGCGCCGTACTCGGGCTCGTACCCGTGCTCGGCGAGCCAGTCCGTCGCGGCCTCGGACACCGACAGGACCATGCCCTGCGCGGCGAGCCGGAAGGCCGTGTCCTGCAGCAGGAGCCCCACGATGGAGCGCAGCTGCTCGCGGTCGAGCTTGCGGAAGAGCACGATCTCGTCGATCCGGTTGATGAACTCCGGCCGCATCGACTCGCGGAGCTTGCCCATCACACGGTTGCGCAGGTCGTCCTCCGCGTACCCGCCGTCGGCGGCCACCGAGAACCCGAGCGCACCCGAGCGGGACGCCAGGAACTCCGACCCGATGTTCGAGGTCATGATGACCACCGTGTTCCGGAAGTCGACCGTGCGGCCCTGCCCGTCGGTCAGCCGTCCGTCGTCGAGCACCTGCAGCAGCAGGTTGAACACGTCCGGGTGCGCCTTCTCGACCTCGTCGAGCAGGATCACCGAGTACGGGTTCCGACGGACACGCTCGGTGAGCTGGCCGGCCTCGTCGTAGCCGACGTACCCGGGAGGGGCACCGACCAGGCGGGACACCGTGTGGCGCTCGCCGAACTCGCTCATGTCGAAGCGGAGCATCGCGGACTCGTCACCGAACAGCGACGCGGCCAGGGCCTTCGCGAGCTCGGTCTTGCCGACGCCCGTCGGGCCGAGGAACAGGAAGCTGCCGACCGGGCGACGCGGGTCGCCCATGCCGGTGCGGCTGCGCCGGACCGCCTTCGCGATGGCGCGCACGGCGTCGTCCTGGCCGACGACGCGGTCGTGCAGTTCGGATTCCAGGGCGGCCAGGCGGGTCTTGTCGGCCGAGCCGAGGCGGGTCACCGGGATACCGGTGGCACGCGACACCACGGCGGCGATGTCCGCTTCCGTGATGACGTCGTCCACGGCCGACGGACGGGAGGCGCGCTCGGCGTCACCGGTGGCGGCGGCGGTGATCCGCGCCTCCAGTCCGGCGAGCTCGTCACGCAGGTCCGACGCTTCCTCGTACTGCTCCTCTGCGACCGCGCGGTCCTTCCGGGCCGTCAGGTCGGTGACCCGGGCACGGAGCGCCTCGACGTCGACGTCACCCGAGCGGGCGAGACGGCGGCGAGCACCGGCCTGGTCGATGAGGTCGATCGCCTTGTCCGGCAGGTGCCGGTCGGTCACGTAGCGGTGCGACAGCTCGACGGCGGCGCGGATGGCGTCCTCCGCGTAGGTCACGCCGTGGTGCTCCGCGTACCGGGGGCTGAGCCCGGCGAGGATCGCGACCGCGTCCTCGACGCTCGGCTCCCCCACCGTCACGGGCTGGAAGCGGCGCTCGAGTGCGGCGTCCTTCTCGATGCGGCGGTACTCGTTGAGCGTCGTGGCGCCGACCAGGTGCAGGTCGCCGCGGGCCAGGCGCGGCTTGAGGATGTTGCCCGCGTCCATCGACCCGCCTTCGCCGCCACCCCCGGCGCCGACGACGGTGTGGAGTTCGTCGACGAAGACGATGAGCTCGTCCGCGTGTGCGGCGATCTCGTCCATGGCCGTCGTCAGGCGCTCCTCGAAGTCGCCGCGGTAGCGGGTGCCGGCGAGCATGCCGGGCAGGTCGAGGGCGACGACGCGCTTGCCGTGGAGCAGTGCGGGGACGTCGCCGTCGACGATGCGCTGGGCGAGCCCCTCGACGATGGCGGTCTTGCCGACGCCGGGTTCACCGATCAGGACGGGGTTGTTCTTGGTACGACGGAGCAGGATCTCGACGGTCTGCTCGATCTCGTCCGCTCGGCCGATCACCGGGTCGATGCGACCCTCGCGGGCGCGGGCGGTGAGGTCGGTGCCGTACTGGTCGAGCGTCGGGGTCTCCGACTGCTGGTCCTGCTGGGCGGTGGTGCCGGGCATGGGACGCCCCTCTCGTGCGGCCTCGGCCGCTTCCTGTGCGTAGGACTGCATCACCTGCGGGGTGACGCCGGCGCTCGCGAGCAGCTGGCCCGCGACCGTGTCCTGGTCCGTGACGAGCGCGAAGAAGACGTGCTCGGGGTCGGTGTAGGTGCTGCCGAACCCGCGGGCGGCCTGGGTTGCCTCGAGCAGGATCCGCTGCGCCGACGGGGTCAGCGCGGGACGGCCCTCGACGGTGTCGCCCGAGGGCATCGGCAGACGCTGCTCGACGTCGGCGGCGAACCGCTCGGGGTCGGCGCCCGCGGAGCGCAGGACGGCTGCGAAGGGCTCGGTGCCGACGAGCACGTGCAGCACGTGCAGGGCGTCGATCTCGTGCTGCCCCTGCTCGACGGCGTACGTCGCCGTCTGCTGGAGCAGCTCGTGGGTACGACGGCTGAGGAGCCGCGTGATGTCGACCGGTCGTCCGAACGGCATGGACCGCTGGGACTGGCCGGGGTTCTGTGAAGCCGCGAGCAGTCGTGCGAGGAACTCGTCGAACGAGTCGTTGCCGCCGGTCGGGCCGAACGTCTGTGGCAAAGGGACCTCCTGAGGAACTTGAGTGCCTTCGACTCAATGCAACGCAGGGGGACCGGGCTCATTCCCGCTCGGATGAAGAACTTGCGGCGGCTGGACTCAACTCCGGGCGATGGGCGCTGTGCTGGCGTCCGTGACCCTCGCCAGGTCCGCCGGCGACAGCTCGATGTCGAAGCCACGACGCCCGCCGGACACGAAGATCGTCGCGTGCTGGGAAGCCGATGCGTCGAGCACCGTGCGGATGCGGGTCTTCTGCCCGACCGGGCTGATCCCCCCGACGACGTACCCGGTCCGCCGCTCCGCCAGGCTCGGGTCGGCGAGTGATGCCTTCTTGCCGCCGACGGCCGCCGCGATCGCCTTGAGGTCGAGACGGTCGGCCACCGGCACGATCGCCACGGCCAGGTCGCCGTCCACCGAGACCACCAGCGTCTTGAACACCTGCTCCTCGCGGAGCCCGAGTGCCGCAGCCGCCTCTTCCCCGAAGTTCGTGGCGCTCTCGTGGTGCTCGTACACGTGCGGAGTGAACGGCACACCGGCCCGCTCCAGCGCGAGCGTCGCCGGGGTGCTCGGGGATGCTGCGCTCATGCCCCGATCCTGCCCCGCTCGACCGTCACGACCTCGGAGGCACGCGGGCGCTACGCTGAGCCGCACCATGACCGTCATCGAGGTGCTGCTCCGCGGGCTCTCCGCCCTGCACGGCCTCGACCCGTCCGCGCTCGGCTCGCTCCCGGCCCTCGCCGTCGCGGCGCTCGGGCTCGGCGCGCTCGGCATCACCGTCACCGCCGTGGCCGCCCTCGCTGCCGCACTGCTCGTGCTGCGCCTGGTCGCCCTGCAGACCGGGGCCGACGCTGCGGGCGCACCACGGGCCTCCCGGACGACACCGGACCTCGTGACCCGGATCGGCTGGAGCGACCCGGACGCCGACGGCCACCCGCGATCGCGGGCGCCGGGAGCCGTCCCGGCGGTCTGACACCGATCGGTTTCGGGCCGCAGACGCTCCAGACCCCACGATCGAAGGACCTCCGTCATGGACATCACGACCCTGCCCGGCCTCAGCACGCTGCTGCACGCCGGCACCACACTCGTCACCACGCTCACCGACCTGCTCACCCCCGTCGCCGGGACGGCCGCCGCGGCGCTCGCCGTGGTCCTGCTCACCCTGGCGGTCCGGCTGCTGCTCGTCCCGCTCGCCGTCCTCCAGGTGCGTGCGGAGCGGGACCGCCGACGGCTCGCGCCCCGGATCGCCGAACTCCGACGACGGGCCGGGACGGACACCGCCCGCTTCCAGCGGTCGCTACAGGCGCTGTACACGAGCGAGCGGGTGTCCCCGCTCGCCGGCTGCCTGCCGGTGCTCGCGCAGGCGCCGGTCGTGTCGCTGCTGTACACGCTGTTCACCCACGCGAGCATCGACGGCACGGTCAACACGCTGCTGCGCGCCACCCTGGCCGGCATCCCGCTCGCGCAGTCCGCGGTGACGGTCGTCACCTCGCCACTGTGGGTGCACGGCTGGGTGGTGCTCCTGCTGCTGGCCGTGCTGGCGGTCGTCGTGGAGCTGACCCGGCGGGCACAGCTGCACGGGAACCCGGCACCCGCGTCGCAGTCGGGCGACCCGGCCGTGTCCGGTGCCACGGCCATGACCGGCATCGCCCGGTGGATGCCGTTCGTCTCGGTCGGGTTCGCCGCGATCGCACCCCTCGCCGCCGCGCTGTACGTCGTGACGAGCGCGGTGTGGACGCTCGGCGAGCGGGCGGTGCTGCGGCGGGTCCTCCGGGAGCGCGCGGCGGTCGGACTCGCCTAGCCGCCCTGGCCCTCCTGCTGCGGTCCCTGGTCGACCGGGTCGTACTCGGTGTCGCGGCCCTGCTCCTCCTCCGGCAGCGGCACGTGCCGCTCGGTGCCGCTGCCGCCCGGGCTGGTGGCGACGTAGTCGGCCTCACCGGACTGCGTGTCATGGCTGAGCGGTTCGAGCGTCTCCTCGTCGACGGCCTGCGGCGTCGAACCGGTGGCGTCGGCGGGCACGGCGGGATCGGTCGGGTCGGCGGCCTGGTCGTTCTGCGCATCGGTCATCCCTCGGGCGTACTCCCCCCGGTCTGGGTGCGCGCCGTCGGCGCACCGGTGGCAGCATGAGGTCGGGCGTGACGACGAGGAGCGCGGATGAGCCGGACCGACGACGACGCGGCAGCACGAGCGCGTCTCGAGCGCACCGCGTGGGGCGCGGGGTCGACCCCGGCGGAAGCAGCGCGCGCCCGGATCGCACTCGCCGACCTCGACCGGGAGGCCCGGAAGCGTCCCGCCGGCGCTGTCGGCCCCGCCACGGGGTCGCGTCGTCCCCGCCGGGCAGGTGCGTCGCCCGCCGCGGAGCCGGCGTCGTCCGTTCCCGAGGTGCCGTCGTCCGTTCCCGAGCCGCCGTCGTCCCTTCCGGACTCCGCTCCCGGCGTTCCGGTCGCGGCGCTGCCCGCCATGCAGCCGGTGCACGCCGAGGACGCGGATCGTGCCGACGACCCCAGCCGCCTGACGGACCCCGGCACCGACGGCGACGACGACGACCGCGACCGGACGCCCGAGGCGAGCGGTGACGGCGGACCAGGGACGCGCCTCCTGGCCGGCACCCGCCGGATCACGCACCGTGCGCGGGTGCTCCTGGCGCGTGTCCGTCGGACCGACCGCACCGTGCTGTGGGCCCTCGGTGGTGCCGCGGTCGTGATCGGTCTGGTGGCCGGGACCGGCGTGGGGCTCTCGATCGGCACCCGCACCGCCGCGGAGCCCGCGTCCGCGGTGACCACCCCCGCGGCGGGGACGGTGACGCTCGAGCAGATGCTCGACCTGCCGCAGACGTACGCCGACCAGCTGCCGGGTGGGATCGACGCACCGGTGTCGCTGCACACCACCCGGCTCGTCTTCACGAACCGGTCACTGGCGGGCGACGACGCCGCGACGCCGTGGAACGTCTGGGCCGGCGTGGGCCGGGACCGCTCGACCCTGTGCCTGGTGGCGACCGCGGACCGCCTGCAGGGGACGAGCGCGTGCTACCCCCGCGACGACGCCCTGCACGGGACGGTCTCACTGTCGGCGACCTCGCTGAGCGGGACCCTCTGGCTCCGGGTCGTCGGCGGCGCCGTCCGCGGCACCGTGACCAGCTCGCCGCCACCGTTGTACTGACCGGCGGGCTGTCGGTCGGACGCGCTCCCGGAGGACACCGCGTTGGAGCGCTCCTGAGAGCATCGCGAGAACGGCCCGGGAGCCCTCGCGTGATCGCCGTGCGTCGTGCAACACTGGATGGAGCGCACTCGCCGTGGAGTGGCCAGAACCACATCTCCACATCCCCGCCCACCACCAGCGAGCGCGCTCCGACCGATCGACCACTCCGTCGTTCCCGCGCGCTCCTCGCACGTCCTCGAGGAGGTCAGCCGCCGTGTCCACCACCAGCAACCGAACCGTGCACCCGCACACGACGCCGATCACCGTCACGACGTCGTCGGTGATCGGGATCGCCGTCCTCGGCCTCGCCACGTTCTTCGCCATCACGACCGAGCTGATGCCGGTCGGCCTGCTCGGCACGATGAGCCGCGACCTCGGCGTCACCGAGTCGACCATGGGCATCGTCATCACGGTGTACGCGGCCGCCGTCGCGCTGCTCGCCCTTCCCCTCACCTCGCTGACCGCGAAGCTGCCGCGGAAGACGGTCCTCGTCGCGACCCTGATCGGCTACACGGTGTCGAACGCCCTCGTCGCGCTCGCACCGTCCTTCGCCGTGGTCTGCGCCGGCCGGGTCGTCGGTGGCATCGCGCACGCCCTGTTCTTCTCGGTCGCCTCGGCATACGCCACGCGCATCGTCCCGCCACGGCTCGCCGGTCGCGCCATCGCGTTCGTCTACTCCGGCAGCTCGCTCGGTTTCGTCATCGGCGTCCCGCTCGCCACCGGCGTCGGGCAGTCGGTCGGTTGGCGTCCCGCCGTCGGTGGCGTCGCCGCCTGTGCGGCGCTCCTCGCGGTCGTGGCCGCCGTGTGCCTGCCCGCCGTCCGGGGCGCTGCCTCGCCGCACGTCGGCTCCCCCAGGGCCTGGGCGCGGACCGGACTGCTGTCGGTCGTCGTGGCCGACCTGCTGCTCTTCGCCGGGCACTACGTCGTCTACACGTACATCGGCCCCTACGTCATCGACGCCGGGCTCGACGCCGGCATGGTCTCGGGAGCGCTGCTCGTCCTCGGGGGTACCGGCGTGATCGGACTCTGGCTCGCGGGCGTGTTCGTCGACCGGGCACCCCGCCAGACCCTGATCGCCGCGATCGCCGCGATGGCCGCCGCGTTCGTCCTGATGCCCTTCGCCCACGGGTCGCTCGTCGGCACGATGGTCGTCGCGGGCCTCTGGATGGCGGCGAACGGCACGACCGGGACGCTGTTCATGGCCGCGGCGATCCGCACCGGCGGGGTCAGCCCGGAGATCGCGGGCGCCCTGGTCAACGGGGCGTCGAACATCGGCATCGCGGGCGGGGCGGCGATCGGCGGGCAGGTGCTCGGGCTCTCGGGTCTGCAGACGCTGCCGTTCGCCGGCGCCCTGGTGCTCGTCGCCGGGCTGTCCGTCGTCGCGTTCGCCAAGCGTGGGTTCCCGGTGCACAGCACGGCGCAGCCGCACCTCAGCACGTCGTCGATCGAGGTGCTCACCTCGTCGCTCGCCGTCGTCACGAGCTCGATCCCGACGGTCAGCCGGGCGATCCAGACCGTCACCGGGTCCGTCGCCACAGTGCGCCGTGCGGCCACCGGGTCGATCCAGACGGCCACCGGTTCGGTGCGGGCGGTCCGCGAGCGGTAGCGTCCGCGAGCCGGTCGTAGGAGCCGGTCGTAGGAGCCGGTCGTACGAGCCGGTCGTACGAGTCGGTCGTTCGAGCCGGTCGTGCGCGTGCCGGTCGTGCGGGTGCCGTCCCGTCCCGTGAGCGCCGGCGTGCCGGACCGGGCGTCCGCAGCGGGGCCGTGGCCCGGGGGCACGAGACGCCGCCGACCTCCCGGGGTCGGCGGCGTCTCGTCGTGCTCGTGAGGTCAGTCGTGCATCTCGGGACGGCGACGGTTCCAGACCCCGCGGAGGGTCAGGAGGCCCGCACCGAGGAGCAGGAGCACGCCCGCGGCCACGAGGCCGGGCGTGAGGTCCGCGCCGGTGAAGGCGAGACCCCCGGCGGTCGGGGTCGAGCCGGTGCCGCTGCCGCTGCCGGGCGTGACCCCGGTACCGCCCCCGGTCCCCGGCGGGGTGCTCGGAGCCGGCGACGGCGTGCCCGGTGTCGGTGTCGGTGTCGGGGTGGGGGTCGGTGTGGGCGCCTGTGTGGCTGCGGCGGCGACGACGAGGGCGAGCGGGGTCGCCGCCGTCCCCGGAGCCGGGGTCGTCACGAGGCGGGGCGCGCTGGCGTCGTCGCCCGTGCCGGCGACGACGGAGTACTCGGTCTCCGTCAGCAGGTCCGGCAGCACGAAGGCGCCGTCGGCGGCCGTCGTGACCGTGACGGGAGCGCCGACCGAGGCGTCCGTCGGCGTCGCCGTCACGGGCACGTCGGCGACGGGCTCCCCGGCGGTGTCGGTCACGGTGCCGGGGACGTCGACCACGGTCGGCACCGCCACGGGTGCCGGGACGACGAACGAGAGCGGCGTCGGCGTGGTGCCCGCCGCGGGGGTCGTGACGCGTTGCGGGTCGCTGGCGTCGTCACCGGTGCCGGCGACGACGGAGTACGCGGTGTCGGTCTGCAGTTCGGGCAGGACGAACGAGCCGTCGGTCCCGGTCGTCGCGGTGACCGGGTCGCTGACCGCGGGGTCGACCGGGGTGGCGACCACGGGGGCGTCGGCGACGGCCGCACCGGTGGTGTCCGTCACCGTCCCGGGCAGGTCGACGACGGCGGCCGGGGTGGTGAAGGCGAAGTCCTGGGTCGTCCCGGCCGCCGGGATCGTCACCGACTCGGTCGCGGTGCCGGTCGTGCCCTCCGGGGCGGTGACGCGCACCCGGTAGTCGCCGGGCGTCGTCGTGAAGCGGTAGGCGCCGGTGGCGTCGGTCGTGGTGGCGGCGATCTCGGTGCCGTCCGTGCCGAGGAGCTCGACGCGGGTGCCGGTCGCTACGGGACCGCCGTCGAGGGTCGCGGTGCCCGTGACCGAGGCCAGGACGAAGTCGACGCCGGTCCGGTCCGCACCGCCGGGGCTGCTCGCGAGCGAGACGTCGGTGACGGTCGGGTCCCCGACGACATCGTCCGGGGCCGTGAGGGTGACCCGGTAGCCCGAGTCGACGGCGAGTTCCGGGAAGACGTAGGTGCCGTCCGCCCGGGTGGTCGTCGTGACCGTCCGGCCGCCGGGCGCCGTCGCGGTGACGGTCGCGCCGGCCACAGGCGCGCCGTCACGGGTCGCGGTGCCGCTGATCGCTGCCGTGCGGTCGGCGAACCAGGTCTGGTACACCGGGAGCCCGCTGCGCTGCTGGTACGTGATCGTCAGCGTCTCCAGCGGGACCGTCGGCGTGAACCAGGCGGTGGCCCCGGCGGTGTCGGTCGCCGCCGCGTTGCCGGTGAGGGTGCGCGTCGCGCTGTTCCACGTCGGGACGTCCCGGCCGGTGGTGCCGTCGGGATCGGGAGGGCACGACCACCCGCCGGCCGAGACGGCCGAGCAGGAGTTGTAGGTGCTCTGGAACCCGAGCTGCGCCGCCGTCGCCGCGCCACCGCCCGGCACGGTCGCGGCGATGGTCGCCTGGTCGGCGTCCACGTCACCGAGGACGAAGGACCAGCTGCCGGCGCCGGGGGTCGGCGTCGCGAAGGTGTACGTCGTGACCGACGCCCCGGACGTGTTCGGCGTGTCGGTGGCCGGGCGCTGGTTGAGGTACGTGGTGCCCCGGCTCGACCCGTACGTCGACCCCGGGCCCGTCGCCGGTCCCTGCCAGACCGACGCCCCGCTGATCACCGTGGACTGCCGGGAGGTCGACGTGTACGTGGTCGCCGGGAAGCCCGGCAGGGTCACCGTGCCGGTGTACGCCCGTGCGGCCCCGGCGACGGTGAATGTCCCCCAGTGTCCGACCGGCGCGGCCGAGGCGACGGTCGAGCCGCCCACGGTCAGTCCGGCTCCCATGACGAGTGCGGTCACTCCCGCGACCAGCATCCGGTTGCGCTGCATGTGTTCCCCTGTCCCCTGACGGTCCGACCGGCGGGAGGCGTCGCGGACCTGAACGACCCTCAGGCTAGCCAGCGAGCGCAGGATCGGCCACGGCGTGCGTCGATCGGCCAGCGGGACGGCGACGTGCTGCGGAGCGGGGTCAGCCGCGGTGCGCCAGGGCGTCGAGGGCGGCGACCTGGCCGGCGACGACGCGGTCCCGGGCCTCGGCCAGCGGCACCCAGCGGGCATCGTCGACCTCGGGCACCTCGACGAAGCGCCCGGAACCGCGCGGGAGTTCGAGCGACACGGTGTTGCTCCGCACGACGTCGACGGCGAAGTGGGGCGCGTCGAGCGTCCACACCGTCACGACCTTGCCGGAGGCCTGCCGGAAGTCGCCGAGCAGGACCGGCGCGCCCTCGGGAGCAGGAGTCCCGATCTCCTCACCGAACTCGCGGAGCGCCGTCGTCAGCGCGTCCTCCCCCGCTTCGAGCTCGCCCTTCGGGATCGACCACGCCCGCGGACGCCGACGCCAGAACGGGCCGCCCATGTGCGCGATGAAGACCTCGAGGGAGGACCCGGTGCCACGGTGCAGCAGCAGTCCGGCGGAGCGAGGAGGCACGGCCGGAGACTACCCTCCGGCGCATGCAGACCATCGAGCTCCGGGACGGCCGGATCGTCCTGGTCGACGACACCGCCGTCGACGACGCCCCCGCCCGACACACCGCTGGCCGGGCCGCTGGACACGCTGCCGCCCCGGACCGGCCGACGCTCGTCTGGCATCACGAGTCACCGCACACCGGCGTCCTGTTCGAGCCGCTCCGACGGACCGCCGCGGCCCGCGGCCTCCGCCTCGTGGCCGTCACCCGGCCCGGCTACGGCGGCGCCGACCCACTGCCCGGACGCCGGGTCGCGGACGGCGCGAGCGACCTCGGTCAGGTGCTCGACGCCCTCGGCATCGCCCGCGTCGCGGTCGTCGGTGGCTCCGGCGGCGGCCCGCACGCCCTCGCTGCGGCGGCCCTCCTGCCCGACCGGGTCGCCGCCGTCGCGACGCTCGCCTCCCCCTCACCGTTCGCGGACACGCCGGCCTGGTGGGACGGCATGGCGGACGACGGCGGCCTCCGTGCCGCGGCCGCCGGACGGGAGGCACGCATCACCTGGGCGGCGACCGCGGACTTCGATCCGTCCCAGTTCGTCGACACCGACTGGGCGGCCCTCGACGGGGACTGGGCCGCCCTGGGGCAGGACGCGTCGGCGGCGGGCGGGCCGGGCCTCCTGGGCGGCGCCGACGACGACGTGGCGTTCGTGACGGACTGGGGGTTCGCGCTGTCGGCCGTCACGGTGCCGACGTTCCTGGTGCACGGCGCGCGTGACCGGGTCGTCCCGGTGGCACACGGGCGCGCACTCGCCCGGGCGATGCCGTCGGCCCGGTACGAGGAGCGTCCCGACGACGGACACATCGCGGTCCTGTCGACGCTGCCGGCGCTGATGGACCGACTGGGCGCAGTCCTGCGCGCCTGACCCGGGCCCGGTCGAGCGGCGGTCAGCCGAGCCGTTCCCGGAGTTCCGCGTCGAGCCGTCCGGTCAGGTACCGGACCCCCGCCGTGTTCGGGTGCAGCGCGCCCGGCTCGAGGTCGATGCTGCTGAACCCGCCGAGCGAGTCGAGCGACACCCCGTTCACGTACGCGCCCGACCGTGCGCAGGCCGAGTGCGCCTGCGTCGTCGCGAACACGTCCACGAACCGCACACCGGCGGCCCGGGCTGCGCTCTGACCGACCTCGTCGAGCTGCTCCTGCACGCCGTGCAGCCACCGGACGTCGGCGTCGGTGAAGGGGTAGGTGTCCTCGGGGAACCGTCCCGCGAGGGTGCCGAGGTCGACCGCGGGTCGGAAGCAGCCCCGCGCCGGGGTGTGTGCGGCGTCCGGGAAGATCGCCGGGTAGCCGAGCAGCAGGACCGTCGCGTTCGGTGCCGCCTCGCGGATGTCGGCCAGGGTCTCCGCGATCCCGAGCGCGACCCGCCCCTCGATCTTCGCCCCGAGCGTGTCGACCCCGTCGACGTCGAGCGTGCTCCGACAGGACGGCGCGTTCTTGCCCGAGAACACGGGCCCGGAGGCGGAGAGCGCCATGCACGAGGCCGCGGTGCCGAACAGGTCCGCGTCGTTGCCCCCGATCGTCAGCGTGACGAGCCGGGTCGACTCCGACAGCGCCTCGATCTGCGGCGGTGCCCCGCGCCACTGCGTGCGGTCGCGGACGTCCTCGCTGGTCGCGCCGGCACAGGTGACGTCGGTGAGTGCGAGACCGAACCGTGCGGCGATGCGGTGCGGGTAGTCCCGCCCGGACTGCGCGCACGCCCGGACGGGGAGTCCGGTCGGGTCCGCCAGGCCGTACCCCGCGGAGTACGAGTCGCCGAGCGCGACGTACTCGCTGCCCGGCGGCAGGTCGGTCAACGTCTCCGGCGGGTCGTCGGTCACGCGGAAGGGCTGTGGCACCGGCCACCCGGGTGCGGCCGACGCCTCCTGCGGCGCCGTGGGCGTCCCGGCCGGACCGCCCACGAGGACGGTGCCGAGGACGACGGCTCCGGCGACGAGTGCCGCGAGCCGACGACCGCGCGCACGGCCACCGCGCGCACGGCCACCGGGGACGCGGGTGCTGAGCGGACGGCGCAGGGTGGGCTCCGGGGTGTTCGGGTCGGGTGGCCGACCCTCGGGCGGGGTCGAGCGGACCAGGCTAGCCGGTCCGGCTCGGCCCTCCCTCCCAGGACCTCAGCGGGTACGCGTGACTCAGCGACGACCGAGCCGGCGTTCGCCGCCGGCACCCGCCTGGTAGTCGAGGCCGTAGTGCTGGAAGAGCTCGGGCTCGGTGGCGGCGTCGAGTTCACCGTCGGTGGCGATGGACGGGGCGTCCTTCACGGTCTTCTTGTCGAACGCCACGAGCAGGTGCTTCGGGGCGACCGTCGCGCCGACGAGCGGCACGAACACGAGCTTCTTGCCGACGACGCCGGTCGTCACGGACCCGAAGGCCGGCTGCTGCGTCGCGGTGTCGTAGTAGATGCTCTCGAGGTTGCCGATCTTGTCCTCCTGGGCGTCGACGACCGGCAGGCCGATCCAGTCCCGGATGTTGGCTGCTTCGAACACGGCGGCTCCCTCCGACGGCCGGACTGTCCGTGCCGTCGGATCGACGCTACCGATCCGTGCTGTGGACGGTGACGGCGGGCGTGACACCGAGTCCGTCGACCGCCGCGAGGACGTCGTCGGCGCTGACCGCCAGGATCGCCGGGTCCGGGTCCTCGGCGAACACGTCGCCCCGGCGGACCGAGGCGTCGGTGAGCACCACGTGCGGGCCCGACGCCGGCGGACCCCACGCCTCGGGCGGCGCGGGGCCGAAGAGCACGACCGACGGGATCCCGTAGGCGGAGGCGAGGTGCGCCGCTCCGGTGTCGACGGTGACCAGGAGGCTCGCAGCAGCCACGACGGCGGCGAACGGCTGCAGGTCCAGGCGTCCGGCGAGGACCGCCGCGTCGTCGAGGCCGGCCAGTCCGGCGACGGCCAGTGCGCGCTCGACGTCGTCCGCGCCTCCCGTGAGGACCACCCGGTGGCCGCGCGCGACGAGTCCGCGGACCACGTCGGCGGAGCGGTCGACCGGCCAGTGCCGGGCGCCGTGGAACGCTCCGACGTGCACGACCGCCGCGCCCTGGACGACGGCGGGGACCGCCGGGACCGCGATCGACACGTCGTCCGGGTCGGCGGGCATGCCGTGTGCCGTCATCAACCCGGCCCAGCGGACACGCTCGTGGACGTCGTGCTGCCACTCCGGACCGTCGGGGGCGCCGTGACCGATCACCCGGCGGGCCTGCAGCGCGTCGATGAGGTCGCCCGACTCGGGTCCGGCACCGTGCAGGTTGACGGCGACGTCGACGACGCCGGTGGGCACGTGGATCGGGTGGTCCAGGCCGTGCTGGGCGAGGTGCACGTCGACGTCGGTGACGAGTTCGACGACCGGGGCGAGCCAGGCGGTCGTCGCCAGGGTGATGCGGTGGCCCGGGAAGGCGCGGCGGAGAGCGTGCAGCGCGGGCACGGCGACGAGCAGGTCGCCGAGCTTGATCGCCCGGAGCACGACGAGCTCCGGTCGGCCGTCGGACGGGGGCAGGGTGGGTACGGCGGTCACGTCGCCCGACGCTACCGGCACGGCACCGTCCCGTCCGCCGGGTGGCTCCACCCTGTCCACCGCGCGCCACGCTCCGCGCGCCGGGTGGGCACGGACGCGGCTCCACCGGTAGAGAGAGGTGTGGCCCTCACCGATCGTCCGCTCCGCGGCGTGCTCTTCGACCGCGACGACACCCTGGTGGTGGACGTGCCCTACAACGCCGACCCGGAGCGGGTGGTGCCGGTGGCGGGTGCGGCCGACGCCGTCGCCGCGGCTCGGGCCGCCGGGCTGGCCGTCGGGGTCGTGACGAACCAGTCCGCGATCGCGAAGGGCCTGGCGACCCGCGACCAGGTCGACGCCACGAACGCCCGCGTCGACGAGCTCGTCGGGCCGTTCGACGTCTGGGAGGTCTGCCCGCACGACCGCGGCGACGACTGCGCCTGCCGGAAGCCGCGGCCCGGCATGGTGCTCTCCGCCGCGCAGCGACTCGGACTCGACGCCGCTGACCTCGTCGTGATCGGGGACATCGGTGCCGACGTCGGAGCGGCCGTCGCAGCGGGGGCGCAGGGCATCCTCGTGCCGACCGCTCGGACGATGCCCGCCGAGGTCGAGGCCGCCACCACCGTCGCCGGCTCGATCGAGGAGGCCGTGGCGCTCGTCGTCGCGCGTTCCGTCGGAGCGACGGCATGACCGACAGCGACCCCACCACCGGCACCGGCACCGGCACCGGCACGGCCGCACGCTCCGGTCACCGCGTGCTCGTCGCGCGTCTCGACTCGTTCGGGGACGTCCTGGTCGCCGGTCCCGCCGTCCGTGCCGTCGCCGCCGGAGCGGACCACGTCACGCTCCTCTGCGGCCCGCAGGGCGCCCCCGCCGGAGCACTGCTGCCCGGCGTCGATTCGCTCCGCGTCTGGGCAGCACCGTGGGTCACGGAGACCGTCCGGCCGCTCGACGACGCCGTCCTCGCCGAGTTCCGCGCGCTGGTCGACGAGGAGCGACCGGACGAGGTGGTCGTCCTGACGTCCTTCCACCAGTCGCCGCTGCCGCTCGCGATGCTCCTGCGCCTCGCCGGCGTCCCGCGGGTGTCCGGCGCATCGGTCGACCATCCCGGGTCCCTGCTCGACGTGCGGCTCCGGCCCGGCGAGGACCTGCCCGAGGACGTCCCCGAACCCGAACGGGCGCTCCGCATCGCCGCCGCCGCGGGCTACGCGTTGCCGGACGGTGACGACGGGCGACTCCGGGTCCGGCACGACGACACCGCGGTGCTGCCCGACGAGGTCGCCGCGCTCGACCGGTACGTCGTCGTGCACCCCGGCGCCAGTGTCGAAGCCCGCTCGTGGCCGCCGCCGGCCCACCGTGCCCTCGTGGCCGCGTACGCCCGACTCGGCGTCCCGGTGGTCGTGACGGGGTCCCCCGGTGAACGGGACCTCACCGCGGAGGTGGCCGGCACCAGCGGGATCGACCTCGGCGGACGCACCAGCCCGGCGGTGCTCGCCGCGGTCCTGGCGGGCGCCGAGGTCGTCGTCGTCGGCAACACCGGTCCGGCCCACCTCGCCGCGGCCGTCGGCGCCCGGATCGTCTCGCTGTTCTCCCCGGTCGTGCCCGCCGTGAAGTGGGCGCCGTACGCCGAGCACGTCGAACTCCTCGGCGACCAGGACGCCCCGTGCCGGCTCTCACGGGCGCGGGAGTGCCCCGTCCCCGGTCACCCGTGCCTGGCCGGGGTGAGCGTCGACGAGGTCCTCGCGGCGCACGAACGACTCACCGGATGCGCTCTGCGGACGAACGACGACTCCCTGCGAGGAGCGCCAGAGACCCGTGGGTAGCGTGCGGCACTGCTTCTCCTTCTCCTCCTCCTTGATCGACAGCGACCGAAAGGCAGTGCATGCGGATCCTCGTGTGGCACGTGCACGGCGGCTGGATGGACGCCTTCGTCCGCGGCCCGCACGAGTACCTCATCCCCACGACCCCCGCCCGTGACGGCTGGGGCCTCGGTCGTGGTGGCCGGAACTGGGGCACGAACGCCGTCGAGATCGCACCCGAGGACGTCGCCGGCGCCGAGGTGGACCTCGTCGTCCTCCAGCGGCCCGAGGAACTCGAGGTCGCCCGCGAGCTGCTCGGCGGACGCGACGTGCCGGTCGTCTTCGTCGAGCACAACGCCCCGCGCCTCGACGTCCCGGACAGCCTCCACCCGTTCCGGGACCGCGACGACGTGACCATCGCCCACGTCACGCACTGGAACGCCCTGATGTGGGACTGCGGCTCGACCCGCACGACCGTCGTCGAGCACGGCGTCGTCGACCCCGGTCCGCTGTACTCCGGTGAGCTCGAGCGGTTCGCCGCCGTCATCAACGAACCCGTCCGGCGGAACCGCGTCGTCGGGACGGACCTGCTCCCCCGCTTCGGCGCCGTCGCCCCGGTCGACGTGTTCGGGATGGGCACCGAGAAGCTCGGCGAACTCGGCCACGGCGACCTGCTCGTCGGACTGGGTGACGTGAAGCCGGACCCGATGCACGCCGCCCTCGCCCGGCGTCGGGCGTACGTACACGCCAACCGGTGGACCTCGCTCGGGCTGTCGCTCATCGAGTCGATGCACATGGCGATGCCGGTGCTCGTCCTCGCCACCACCGACGCCGCACGGACCGTGCCCGCCGAGGCCGGCGCGATCGCGACCGACGTCGAGGAACTGGTGCGCGCCTCCCGGACCCTCCTGGAGGACCCGGACGAAGCACGCCGACGCGGCCTCGTCGCCCGGGAGGCCGTGCTCGCGCGGCACGCGCTGCCCCGGTTCCTGGCGGACTGGGACGAGCTGCTGGACGACGTGCGGTCGCGACACCGGTCGAAGACCGGGGCAGCGACCGTCGGTGCGGGTGCCGCGGCACCGCAGGGAAGGAGCATCTGATGAAGATCGCCATGGTCTCGGAACACGCGAGCCCGCTCGCGACCCTCGGTGGCGTCGACGCCGGCGGCCAGAACGTCCACGTCGCGGCGCTCTCCGCTGCCCTCGCCGACCGCGGCCACACCGTCACCGTCTACACGCGCCGTGACGACGCCTCGCTGCCGGTCCGCGTGCCGCTCCGTCCCGGTGTCGACGTCGTGCACGTCGACGCCGGTCCCGCTCGCCACGTGCCCAAGGACGACCTGCTCCCGTACATGGGCACGTTCGCGCAGGTCCTGGCGTCCGAGTGGTTCGTGGACCGGCCCGACGTCGTGCACGGCCACTTCTGGATGTCCGGTCACGCGACGATCGACGCCGTGGGCCAGGTGCAGTCCCGCACCGGTGGCACGCGCATCCCGGTCGTGCAGACCTTCCACGCGCTCGGCGTCGTGAAGCGTCGGCACCAGGGCTCCGCCGACACCAGCCCCGCCGAGCGCGAGTGGCTCGAGCCCGCCGTCGGACGGAGCGCCGACCAGGTCGTCGCGACGTGCTCCGACGAGGCGTTCGAGCTGAAGAGCCTCGGCGTCCCCCTCCGTTCCATCTCGGTCGTCCCCTGTGGCGTCGACGTCGAGCTGTTCCGCCCGGACGGTCCCGTCGAGGACCGGGGGCGGACGTTCCGGGTCCTCACCGCCTCCCGACTCGTGCAGCGGAAGGGCGTCGGCACGACCATCGCCGCCGTCGCGCAGCTCGTCGCCGCCGGCCGGGACGTCGAACTCGTCATCGTCGGCGGTGCCGGCACGGCCGGGGCGGACCTCCCCGACGACCCGGAGTACCAGCGCCTCGACGCGCTGGCCCGCGACCTCGGCGTCCGCGACCACGTCTCGTTCCGTGGGCAGCTCGCCCAGGAGGCGATGGGGGCCGTGTACCGCAGCGCCGACGTCGTCGTGTGCGCGCCCTGGTACGAACCGTTCGGCATCGTCCCGCTCGAGGCGATGGCGTGCGGCGTGCCCGTCGTCGCGTCCCGGGTCGGCGGGCTCATCGACACGGTCGTCGAGGACGCCACCGGTCTGCACGTCGAGCCCCGCGACGAGGACGGCCTGGCCGCAGCGCTCGGCGGCCTGCTCGACGACCCGGAACGCCGTGCCGCGTACGGTCTCGCCGGTCGACACCGCGCGGAGTCGCGCTACACGTGGCAGAAGGTCGCGACGGACACCGAGCGCGTCTACGAACGCCTGGTCGCCGGTGGCCGGGTCCGTCCGGTCCGTCCGGTCGGCGGCATCGGCGTCTCCCCGACGACCACCCGTATCCCGGACTCCGTCCGCCCCGCCGAGGAGCCGCTGGCCGAGGCCGCGCTCCCCACCACCGAGAGGAACGCCCGATGACCATCGAGCAGACCGGGATCGGCACGACCGAGACCCCGACCAGCGACGGCCCGACCAGCGACACCTCGGCCAGTACCCGGACGGTGCTCGAGCACATCGCCGCCTCCGTGCCCGTGATCGCGTCCCTCGTGGACCACGGCGACCACATCGCCGCCTGGGCCGACGACATCGCCGCGCGCCTGGTCGCCGGACGCCGCCTGCTCGCCGCGGGCAACGGCGGCTCCGCGGCCGAGGCGCAGCACCTGACCTCCGAGCTGACCGGACGCTTCGACGGGGACCGGCCGGCGTACTCGGCGATCTCCCTGCACGCCGAGACCTCCGCCGTCACGGCGATCGGCAACGACTACGGCTTCGAGGAGGTCTTCGCACGCCAGGTCCGGGCACACGCCCGCGCCGGCGACGTCGTCGTCCTCCTCAGCACCAGCGGCAAGAGCCCCAACCTGCTCGCCGCCGCGGCCGCCGCCCGTGACGCCGGCGCCCGGTCGATCGCCATGACCGGCGCGCTGCCCAACCCCCTCGCGGCCGCAGTCGACGACGTCATCGCCATCGACGGCCCGTCCGCCAACGTGCAGGAGGCGCAACTCGTCCTCGTGCACGCACTCTGCCGGGCCATGGAGCCCGCACTCCGCCGTGGAGGCACCCGATGACCGACCGGCAGCTCCGCATCGTCGTCGTCGGCGACACCCTGCTCGACGTCGACGTCATCGGCACGAGCGACCGCCTCAGCCCGGACGCCCCGGTGCCCGTCGTGGACGTCCGCTCGGACCAGCGCCGTGCCGGTGGCGCCGGTCTCGTCGCGACCATGCTCGCGAAGGACGGTCACGACGTCACGCTCGTCACCGTCCTCGGCGACGACGCCCCGGCCGACCAGCTCCGCTCGCTGCTCCCCGGTGTCCGCATCGTCGACGGTCCCTCCGGTGCGCCGACCCCGGTGAAGACCCGTGTCCGGGTCGGCGAGCACGCGCTCGTCCGGATCGACGAGGGCTGCGACACCCCGCCGGTCCCCGCGGTGACCCCCGCGATGCGCGACGCCCTCGACGGAGTCGACGCGGTGATCGTCGCCGACTACGGCCGCGGACTCACCGAAGCTCCCGAGATGCGTGCCGCGCTCGGTGCCGTCGTCTCGCACACCCCGGTCGTCTGGGACCCGCACCCGAAGGGCGCCACCCCCGTCGCCGGGACCACCGTCGCGACCCCGAACGCCAGCGAGGCACACCGCTTCACCGGCATCACCGGAAGCGGGGTCGCCTTCGCGACCGACGCCGCCGCCGACCTCGTCGCCCGCTGGGACGTCCGCGCCGTCGCCGTGACGATGGGTGACCGCGGTGCCCTGGTCGGCAGCCGGACGCCCCGCGGCGCCGACTCGCGCTTCGTCCCCGCCCCCTCCGTCACCGCTGGCGACCCGTGCGGCGCCGGAGACCGGCTCGCCGCCGGTGTCGCCGTCGCCCTCGCGACCGGAGCGGAGATCGCCGACGCCGTGACCGCGGGGGTCGAGGCGGCCTCCGCGTACCTCGCCGCCGGCGGGGTGGCCTCGCTCGTCGAGGGTGCACCGCCCGCACCGATCGCCGTGCCCGGTGCCGACCGGGACGCCCTGCGCGTCGTCCACGACGTCCGGGCCGCAGGCGGCGTGGTCGTCGCCACCGGTGGGTGCTTCGACCTGCTGCACGCGGGCCACGCCCGCACGCTGTCGGCGGCGCGCGCACTCGGTGACTGCCTGGTGGTGTGCCTCAACTCCGACGAGTCCGTCCGCGGCCTCAAGGGACCCGACCGACCCATCATGGGCCAGGACGACCGCGTCGAGCTCCTGCTGGCGCTGGACTGCGTCGACGCCGTCGTGGTGTTCGACGAGTCCACCCCGGACGACGCGCTCCGCCGCTTCCGTCCGGACGTCTGGGCGAAGGGCGGCGACTACACCGCCGACGAGCTGCCCGAGTCCGTGACCCTCGCCGAGTGGGGTGGTCGGGTCGTCACCGTGCCGTTCCACCCGGGCCGCTCCACCACCCGGCTCGCGGCCGCGATCGAGCGCGTCGGCTGAGCAGCCCCCTGACCTCCTCTTCCCACCACAGCACCAGAACGCAAAGGACATCCATGCCCGTCCCCACCACCCCCATCGGCCGCGTCCTCGTCACCGGCGGAGCCTCCGGACTCGGCGCAGCCGTCGTCGCCGCCGTCACCGAGGCCGGCGGCACCCCGATCGTCCTCGACCTGCGGATCGACGCCGTCCCCGATGGCGTCGACGCCGTCGCCGTGGACGTCTCGGACACCGACGCCGTCGAACGTGCCGTCGCCGAAGCGGTCGAGCGCCACGGCGGCCTCGACGCCGTCGTGACCGCCGCGGGCATCGACACCCCGGCCCCGATCGACGCCATCTCGTCGGGCAACTGGGAGAAGATCGTCGCCGTCAACCTCATCGGCACCGCGTCGACCGTCCGCGCCGCCCTCCCCGCACTCGAGGCGACCCACGGCCGCGTCGTGACGATCTCGTCGTCGCTCGCCCTGCGCGGCGTCGGCCACGGCACCGCCTACTCGGCGTCGAAGTTCGGCGTCCGCGGGTTCTCGCAGGCCCTCGCGGCCGAGACCGCGGGCCGCGTCGGCGTCACCAACGTGATCCCGGCGGGCATGCGCACGAACTTCTTCGCCGACCGGACCGAGCAGTACAAGCCGGGCCCGGACGCGCAGCTCATCGAGCCGGAGTACGTCGCGAACTCGATCATCTTCGCCCTGTCGCAGCCGGCCGGGTGCGAGATCCGCGAGCTGTCGATCATGCCGGCGACGGAGCCCAGCTGGCCCTGACCGGCGCTCGCGCCCTGGGTACGCGCCCGGCGCTCGCACCTGACGGACGGGAGGCCCGGTACCAGCTGGTACCGGGCCTCCCGTCCGTCAGTGTCGCGCCGCCGAGGTCGCAGGACATGCCGCACGCGTCCCGTCGCGGTGCCGAGATTTCGGCATCTCGAGGCGCAGGATGCCGGAATCGTGGAACCTCGGCGGGCGGGCCCGGGCGCGGCGCTGGGCCCGGGCCTGCCGGGCCCGGGCCGGCCGTCAGTTCGTGGCGAGCAGGTCCTCGACGTCCGCCAGGACGCGGTCCGGCGTGATCTCGTCGACGAACGACGGGTCGTGCTCGCACCGCTCGGCGCTCCACCCGACCTGCGTGACGTCGACCCCGCACACCGGGCACCGGGTGACGAAGCTCATGAGGACCCGGTGCCGCCCGCGGTCGAGCGGTCCGGCGTTGATGACGTTGCCGAACCAGAACACACCGACGGTGGGGGTGCCGACCGCGACGGCGAGGTGCCGGGGACCGGAGTCGTCGCCGACCATCACGTCGGCGGCACCGAGGACGGCGGGCAGCTCCGGCAACGGCAGCGTGCCGGTGAGGTCGTGGAGGCGCCGGGCGGCCTCGGGCCCGACGGCCTCGGCGACGGACGCCCGGATCGCGGTAGCGGCCGGCCGGTCCGAGTCGTCCCCGACCAGGACGACGTCGTCGCCGGCCTCGAGTCGCGCGACCGCGACGGCCGCGAAGCGCTCCGGGCTCCAGCGACGGCGAGGATCGGTCGCACCGGGGTGCATCGCGACCAGCCGACCCGCGACGCCCAGGCGCTCCCGCACCGCTCGGCGCTCGTCGTCGGTGACGGTGAGGCGTGGGTCGAGCGTGACCGGTTCCGCGCCGGCGAGCCCGACGACCTCGAGGGCGCGGAGCACCTCGTGCTGGTAGTAGACGTAGCGGACCCAGCGCTCGGTCGGGGTGGCGTCCTCCGTGGCGGTGCCGACCGAGTGTGCCGCGCCCAGGCGGAGCAGGAACGGGTTCGAGTTGCGGCCACCGCCGTGCAGCTGCACCGCCAGGTCGAACCGGCCGTGCAGGCGGGCGAAGAAGTCCTCGAGGTCGGGAGCGCCGTCGCCACCGTCGCGGACCCCGGGCGACACCGGCAGTTCCTCGACCGCGTGCACCGCGTCGGTGCGGCCGGCGAGCAGCACTCCGGCCGTCGGTGTCCCGAGCAGGGTGATGCGCGCCTCCGGGTACGCCGCCGCCAGGGCCTCGATCGCCGGCATCGCGAACATCAGGTCGCCGAGTCCCCCGCCCCGGAGCACCGCGATCTCGCGGACCCCCTCGAACCGTTCGCCGCCACGTCCGATCTGCACCACGCCTGTCGTCCTCCTCGATGTCCGACGCCGCCGGGATCCCCGTCGCGCGTCCCTTCGTTCCTACCGACGGACACCCGTGCGGGTGCCGGTCGGGTGGTCCTGCTGCGTCCCGTGGACACCACGGCGCGACCCGTGGGCACACACAGCAGGAGCAGTGCAGCGTGGGGAGCCCCGGTGCACGCGACCGGACCACGACGAGAAGGACACACATGACGCTCGATGCCCCCACCACCACCGCCCCGTCGTCGGACGACTCGTCCGCGGACACGATCACGGTGCTCGACCCCGTGACCGGGGAGGTGGCCTCGGAGACCCGCCGGAGCACGGCGGACGAGGTGCGCGACGCGGTCGCGCGGGCACGGGCAGCGGCGACCGGCTGGGCCCGCACGGCTCCGGGTGCGCGCGGGGCGATGCTCCGTGCGGCCGCCGAGCGGCTGCGCGACCACGCCGACGAGCTCGCCGCGATGAACACCCGCGAGACCGGGAAGGTGCCGGGCGACGCGCTCGGTGGGGTCGAAGCCGGCATCGACACCCTCATCCAGTACGCCGAACTCGGCCCCCTGCACCGCGGTGAGGCCCTGCGCGGCAACCACGGCGCCGCCGACTTCGCGGTCCCGCACCCCCGGGGCGTCGTCCTCGCGCTGACACCGTGGAACGACCCGGTGGCCGTCGCGTGCGGCATCCTCGGTGCCGCGATCGCCGCCGGCAACACCGTCGTCCACAAGGGCAGCGAGCGGAGCCCCGGCACGATCGCCCTGCTCAACCGCCTGCTCGCCGCCGAACTGCCCGACGGCGTGCTCGTCGGGGTCGACGGGGACGCCGCGACCGGTGAACAGCTGCTCGCCGAGGACGGCATCGCGGTCTACGCGCACGTGGGGTCGACCGCGACGGGTGACCGTCTCGCGGAGGCCGCACTGCGGACCCGCGCGCACGTCATCCGTGAGAACGGCGGCAACGACGCCGCCGTCGTGGACGCCGACGTCGACCCGGTGTGGGCGGCTGACCAGGTCGCACTGGGCGCCTTCGCGAACACCGGCCAGATCTGCACGAGCGTCGAGCGCGTCTACGTGCACCGCGGCATCGCCGAGGAGTTCACCGCCGCCCTGGTGCGTGCCGCCGAGCGGAAGACCGCCGCCGCCGCGACCGACTTCGGTCCGCTGGTGGACGAGCGACTCCGTACGACCGTGCAGGAGCACGTCGACCAGGCCGTCTCGGCCGGTGCCCAGGTCCTGACCGGCGGGTCCGTCCCCGCCGGCGCCGGCACGTTCTACCCGGCGACGGTCCTCACGGGCTGCACCGACGACATGCTCGTCCTCACCGAGGAGACCTTCGGCCCGATCGCCCCCGTCCGCATCGTCGAGGACATGGCGGAGGGGCTCCGCCTCGCCGCCGAGGACCGGTACGGCCTGGCCGCGACCGTGCTCACCGGCGACACCGCGACCGCGTTGCAGGCTGCCGCCGAGCTGCCGGTCGGCACCGTCAAGATCAACGCCGTCTTCGGCGGCGCGCCCGGCGGCAGCGCCGAGCCGCGCGGCGCGTCGGGCTCGGGATTCGGGTACGGCCCGCACCTGCTCGACGAGATGACGACGACCACGGTCGTGCACCTCGAGGCCGCACCGCGCCGGACCAGCACGCCGACCGACGCTGCCGCCGGTGCCGTGGACCCGGCCACCGCCGGCAGCCACGACACCGACACCGCGACCGCCGAGGACGTCCGGTGACCGCCGACGTCCGCATGGTCCGCCGCGTCGTCGACTCCGTCGCTGCGGCCGAGCCGGTCGTCGTCGTGGTCGGGGACGTCATCCTCGACCGGTGGACGGTCGGTGCCGCCGAGCGGGTCTCCCGCGAGGCACCAGCGCCGGTCGTCCGGGTCACCGAGACCATCGCCGTCCCGGGAGGCGCGGCCAACACCGCCGTGAACGCCCGCGCCCTGGGCGCGCACGTCCGGATGGTCGCCCTGATCGGCGACGACGAGACGGGCCGTGTCCTGCGGGACCGCCTGGAGGCCGCCGGGGTCGACACCCGCTGGCTCGTGGCCGTGCCCGGTGCGACGACGACGAGCAAGGACCGGATCGTCGGCGGTGACCGCGTGGTCGTCCGGGTCGACGACCTGGCCGGTGCCCCGAGCGCGGCGGACACCGCGCTGCTCGCGGAGGCGACGGCGGCGGCCGTGCAGGGCCGGACCCCGCACGTGCCCGGATCCCCCGACCTGGTGGCCGCGCGGGCCGACGCCGTCGTGGTCTGCGACTACGACCTGGGTGTCGACGCGACCGCGATCGTCCCCGTCCTCGAGCGGGACCGTCCGACGACCGTGGTGGTCGACGCGCACGACCTCTCCCGCTGGAGTGCACTGCACCCGGACCTCGTCACCCCGAACGCCGGCGAGACCGCGGCCCTGCTCGGACGTGACCTCGGCCAGGGCGCGGAACGTGCCGAGACCGTCGTGGCCGTGCGCGACGAGGTCCTCGCGGTCACCGGTGCCCGGAACGCCGTCGTCACGCTCGACCGGAACGGCACCGTCCTGCTCGAGGACACGGCCCGGCCGACCACCGACGTGCACCGGACCCGTGCGACCCCGGCGTCCGAGCAGCAGGCCTCCGGTGCCGGTGACACCTTCTGCGCCGCAGCCTCGGTCGCCCTCGCCGTCGGGACCCCGGTCCGCGAGGCCGTCTCGTTCGCGCAGGCCGCCGCCGACGTCGTCGTCCGCGAAGCCGGCACGTCCGTCTGCACCGCCGACGCCCTGGTTGCGTCGGTGTCCGCACCCGCCGAGACCGTCGTCGACCACGACCAGCTGGCCGACGCCGTCGAGGAAGCCCGTCGCGCCGGTCGTCGCATCGTCTTCACCAACGGCTGCTTCGACGTCGTCCACCGCGGGCACACGACGTACCTGCGACAGGCGAGCGAACTCGGCGACCTGCTCGTCGTCGCGCTGAACGACGACGACTCGGTCCGCCGGCTCAAGGGACCCGAGCGTCCGATCAACACGGCCGAGGACCGCGCCGGCGTGCTCGCCGCCCTGGCCTGCGTCGACCTGGTCACGGTGTTCGCGACGGACACCCCGATCCCCCTCATCGAGCGCATCCGTCCCGACGTCTACGTCAAGGGCGGCGACTACTCCCCCGAGATGCTCAGCGAGACCGAGGTGGTCCGCGCACACGGTGGCGAGGTCGTCATGGTCGACTACGTCGCCGAGCACTCCACGAGCGCCGTGGTCCGCCGGATCCGCGAGACCGCGGCCGGCAACGGCACCGCGACCGACTCGGCCACGACCGGGCCGGCGAGCACGGGCACCGGCGACGCATGACACGGGGGGCGCGGTGGTCCGGCGAGTGGGGTCGTCCGGCCGAGGTGACACCGACCGACTCCTCCCCCGTCGACGTCGACGTGCTCATCCCGACCGTCGGTCGGACCGCGGAACTCGCCGCAACGCTTGCCGGGCTCGCCGCCCAGACCGAGGTCGCCTTCCGTCTGGTCCTCAGCGACCAGTCCGAGACCGGTGACGTCGTCGAGCGGCCGGCGATCGCCGCGATGGTCCGCGTCCTGGAGGCACAGGGCCGACCCGTCACGCTCCTCACCCACCCGGACCGGCGGGGGCTCGCCGAACACCGGCAGTTCCTGCTCGACCACGCCCGCGCCGACGCCGTCCTGTTCCTCGACGACGACGTGTGGCTCGAACCCGGCTCGGTGCAGCGGATGCTCGACGCGCTGCGGTCGCTCGACACCGGCTTCGTCGGCAGCGCCGTCCAGGGACTGTCCTACCTGCAGGACCGCCGTCCCCACGAGACGGAGCCGTTCGCGCTCTGGGACGGTCCGGTCGTGCCCGAGGTCGTGCGCCGTGGGACTCCGGGCTTCGACCGCTGGTCCCTGCACAACGCCGCGAACCTCGTGCACGTCGCGGCCGAGCTCGACGTCGAACCGGGCGGCTGGCTGCCGTACCGGGTGGCCTGGGTCGGCGCCTGCGCGATGTACGACCGCGCGTCGCTCGAGGCCGTCGGCGGCTTCCGGTTCTGGGAGTCGCTGCCGGCGGGGCACGCCGGCGAGGACGTCGTCGCGCAGTGGCTCGTCATGGAGCGCTTCGGCGGGGTCGGCATCGTGCCCTCCGGCGCGGTGCACCTCGAAGCGCCGACGACCGTCACGGACCGCTCCGTCGACGCACCGGACGTGGTCTTCGCGCACGAGCAGCAGACGGAGCACGAGCAGCACCGGCAGCACTGGACCCGCGGAGTCATACCGCGGTAGGGGGTCGGACGCGACCGCAGCGGGATGGCAGACCGCCCGTCGCTCCGTAGCGTCGAACCCGTCGGCGAGGTCCGCCGACGGGAGGAGCGACACCCGTGCTCGACCAGATCACCCCGTTCGTCGTCGACCTGGCGTCATCGCCGCTCGTCTACCTGACCCTGTTCCTCCTCTGCCTGGTCGACGGCTTCTTCCCGCCGGTGCCGAGCGAGACCGCGCTCGTCGCCGTCGCCGCGGTGGCCGCGACGTCCGGCCAGCCGGTCCTGGCCGTGGTGCTCGGCGCCGCTGCCCTGGGCGCGATCGCCGGTGACTCGATCGCCTACGCGATCGGCCGGCGGATCGGGCTGCAGCGGCTCCGGAACGCCCGACGGCCCCGGATCGCGGCGGCGTTCGCGTTCGCCGAGCGGCAGATGCAGCGGCGCTCCGCCAGCCTCATCCTGATCGGGCGCTACGTCCCGGTCGGCCGTGTGGCCGTCAACATGACCGCCGGAGCCACCGGGCTGCCCTACCGCCGGTTCCTCGGCATCAGCGCGGTGGCGGGGATCGCGTGGAGCACCACATCCATCGGCATCGCACTCGCCACCTCGTCGTTCCTGCACGAGCCGCTCGTGGCAGCCGCGGTGTCGATGGTCGTCGCCGGCGGCCTGGGCCTCGCCGTGGACCGTGTCCTCGGTAGGCTCCAGCGCAGACGGGCCGCCCGCACCGCAGCCACCGTCGTCGGCACGGTCACCGACCGGGAGGCACGCCCCACCCCCGCCACCGACCAGACCCCCCGAGCCGCCCGGGCCATGACGGCACCCCGCCCCACCACCTGCACCGTCACCACCGGAGGGACCGCACGACCGTGACCGCCCGCACCAGCAGGACCGTCCTGGACCGCACCTTCCCGGCGACGTTCCGGATCCCGGGGACGCGACTGCGTGCCTCCCGGTCGGTCGTCGCCGTCCGCGGGTCCCTCGTCGTCGCGGCCGTCACGCTGCTCGCCGTCGGCGCTCCGGTCGCGGTCGTCGTGCACGACGTGCCGGTCCCGCTCGCGCTCCTGGTGACGGCCGTCCTCAGCGCGACGCTCCTGGTCGCGCCGGCGCGACCGCGGTCCGCGACCGCCGTGCACCTGCTCGCCCTCGCCGGACTCGGCGTCCTGACCGCGCCCGGGACGGCCGGCCCGTGGCCGATGCCCGTGACCGCGATGATCGGCCTGTCGGTGCTGCTCGTCGTCCTCGGGCTCCGGACCGACTGGCGGACCACGGCGATCGCGTGGGGCGCGTCGACGGTCCTGACCCTGGTGCTCGTCGCCGTGACCCCGGGCCGCTGGGCCGAGCCGGACGTCTGGGTGAGCACGCTCGTCGTGTCGTCCGGCAGCGCACTGCTCGCCGGTGCCGCCGCCGTCCTGCTCGGGCAGCGGCGGCACGTCGGCGCCGAGCTCGTGGCCGCGCGGCAGGAGGCCGAGCAGCAGGCGGACGCCCGCCGCGCCGTCGAGGAACGTGCCCGCATCGCCCGGGAGCTGCACGACGTCGTCGCACACAGCATGTCCGTCGTGCACATGCAGGCCGAGTCGGCGCCGTACCGGGTGGCGGACCTGACCCCGGCGGCACGGGCGGAGTTCGCAACGATCGCCGAGACCTCCCGGACCGCCCTGCGCGAGATGCGGCAACTGCTCGGCACGCTGCGCGGCGAGGAGGACGCCGAGCGGGCACCGCAGCCGGGGCTGTCGGACCTGCCGGCGCTCGTCGCCTCGACCCGGGCCGCCGGACTGTCGGTCACGCTGGACGTGCGCCGGGACGGAGACGCCGACGACGGAGGGGCCGCCGAAACGGTCGGCCGGGTCACACAGCTCACGGTGTACCGCGTCGTCCAGGAGGCACTCGGCAACGTCGTGCGCCACGCCCCGGGTGCCGCCACCACCGTCGTCGTCCAGGTGGTCGGGGCCGCCGTGTCCGTCACGGTGACGAACGCCCCGGCGCCCCTCGCTGCCCCGCCCCCTGCCGACGACGGCGGGTACGGACTCGCCGGCATGCGCTCGCGTGTCGCCGCGCTCGACGGCACGCTCGAGGCCGGACCGACCGCCGACAGCGGCTTCCGCGTCGCCGTGACCCTGCCCCGCCTCCCCGACGGAGACCCGCGATGACCCGTGTGCTCGTCGTCGACGACCAGGCCGTGTTCCGCCTGGGGCTCGTCGCGATCCTCGGCTCCCAGCCCGACATCGAGGTCGTCGGCGAGGCCGGGGACGGTGCCGAGGCGGTCACGCTCGGCATCGACCTCGAACCCGACGTCGTGCTCATGGACGTGCGGATGCCCGTCCTCGACGGGATCGAGGCGACACGACGGCTGACCGCGGCGCCGAGTTCGACGCCCGTCCGCGTCCTCATGCTCACCACGTTCGACATCGACGACTACGTGTTCGACGCGCTCCGCGCCGGCGCCAGCGGCTTCCTGCTCAAGGACGCGGGCGCCGACGACCTCATCGCCGCCGTGCGGACCATCGCCGCCGGGGACGCCCTGCTCGCCCCCCGCGTCACCCGGCACCTCGTCGAGGCGTTCATCGCCGGTCCCCGACCTGCCGCGGCACCCGCGGACGTGCTCGCCGTCCTCACCGACCGCGAGCGGGACGTCTTCATGCTCATGGCCCGCGGCCGCTCCAACGGTGAGATCGGTCGCGAACTGTTCATCGCCGAGCAGACCGTGAAGACCCACGTCGGCCGCGTGCTGGCGAAACTGCAGCTGCGGGACCGCGTGCACGCCGTGGTCCTGGCGTACGAGTCCGGCCTGGTCACCCCGGCCGGTTGACTCCCCGCTCGGTCGCATCGCTCGGTCGCAGCGCTCGGGCGGCGGACGAGGGCGCAGCCGTGGCAGGATCGGGTGGGCGGCGGTCTCGACGCCGGTGACGACAGGAACGAGGACGCGATGGCCAGCTTCACCCGCGGGTTCGGCGGACGCCGCCGTGACGTCGACGACAGCAAGATCCCGCCCGGGCAGACGCTCGTGCACGACTGGCCCGTGCTGTCGGCCGGAGCCACCCCGGAGATCGAACCGTCCGAGTGGAGCTTCTCGATCCGCACCGAGTCCGGCCTGCACTCGTGGACGTGGGACGAGGTCCGGGCGCTCGGGCTCGAGGACATCACCGTCGACATCCACTGCGTCACGCACTGGACCAAGCTCGGCATGGGCTGGCGCGGCGTCCCGCTCGACAAGCTCTTCGCCGACATCGAGACCTCGCTCGACTTCTGCATGGTCCACAGCTTCGGCGGCTACACCACGAACGTCCCGCTCGACGAACTGCTCGACGGGCAGGCGTGGATCGCGTTCGAAGCGGACGGCGAACCCCTGACCCCGGAGCACGGCGGCCCGGCGCGGCTGCTCGTCCCGCACCTGTACTTCTGGAAGAGCGCGAAGTGGGTCCGCGGCATCGTCATGCACGCCGAGGACGAGCCTGGGTTCTGGGAGAACGCCGGCTACAACATGCACGGGGACCCGTGGAAGGAAGAGCGGTACTGGTGACCCTGCCCGCCACGCCGGTCCGGCCGCTCCGTCGTCCCGCCTGGCACGACGCGACGGTCGTCGCGGTCGCTCCCGAGACCCCGAACGCCGGTCGTCTCGTCCTGGACGTCCCGACCTGGCCGGGCAACGACCCGGGCCAGCACCTCGACCTGCGCCTGACGGCCGAGGACGGCTACCAGGCGACCCGCTCGTACTCGATCGCCTCCGCCGGCGACGGCACCCGGATCACGCTCGCGGTGGACCGGGTCGAGGACGGCGAGGTCTCCCCGTTCCTGGTCGACGCCGTCGAGGTCGGCGACACGCTCGAGGTCCACGGACCGCTCGGCGGCTGGTTCGTCTGGCGTCCGGACGTCTCGGCAGCGGACCCACGACCGGTGCAGCTCATCGCCGGCGGGTCGGGCATCGTGCCACTGCTGCCGATGGTGACCGCCCACGCCGAGGCCGGCGACCCGTCGCCGTTCCGGATGCTCTACGCCGTCCGGACGCCCGAGGACGTCTTCTTCCGGGCCGAACTCGACGCGGCGGTCGCTGCAGCGGACCGGGCACCGTTCGCGCTCGACGTGGTCTACAGCCGTCAGACCCCGCCCGGAGCCGAGACACCCGCCGGGCGGCTCACACGCGACCGCCTGGCCGCGTCGGTGCTGCCGCCCGACGCCGGGGCACTCGTCTACGTCTGCGGCTCGACGCCGTTCGTCGAACAGGTGCTGCGCTGGCTCGGTGAGCTCGGGCACGACGTCACCGAGGTCCGGGCGGAGCGTTTCGGCGGAGCCTGACGCGCGACAGTCCACGCGACGTTCGTCAAGGGGGCTCGCGGACGGTGCGGGATCGTTGCGGGAAACCGCACGGACGGAACGTGTGCCCATCTCGGGGGGCAACGGTTCCGAAGACATGCCCGGGACCTGCGCCGGACCACCCATCCGCCGGTCCCCTGGAGGCGACGATGCCTCCGCGCCGGCGTGGGCGCGGGGACCCGAACCCTGCGCCCAGCCGGCGCCGACGACCACCGGGCGACTGCATCGCCACACGCCCCACGACGCACGAAACCCCCGGCCACCGGCCGGGGGTTTCGTCTGTCTCTTGAGGAACGCTACTGAGCGGATGACGAGATTCGAACTCGCGACCCTCACCTTGGCAAGGTGATGCGCTACCACTGCGCCACATCCGCATGCTGCCCACCGGGGTGACCAACACGGCCAACTGTACCCGACGTCGGTCCGGAACCGGGCCTCCCGGCCGCGTGTCGGGCGCGCCGGACCCTCACCCACTGCCGGAACGACGCGCCGACTAGGGTCGGAGCCGTGACGACGACGTTCCGACGCAGCTCCCCGTCCACCCTCGGTATCGACGCGACGGGCGTCGATCGACTGGTCTCCGCGCTCGAGGACACCGCCGGTGTCGAGCCGCACAGCATCATGGTGCTCCGGCACGGCCAGGTCGCTGCCGAGGGCTGGTGGGCCCCGTTCGCCGCTGACCGAGCGCACCTGCTGTACTCGCTGAGCAAGAGCTTCACGGCAGCGGCCGTCGGGATCGCGGTCCGCGCCGGGCTCATCGACCTCGACGACACGATGATCAGTCACTTCCCGGAGCTCGACGCCGAGGTCACCGACGAGCGCACACGGCGGATGCTGGTGCGACACCTGCTGGCGATGGCGAGCGGGCACCGCACGGACACCATCGACCGGGCAGAGCAGCTGGACCCGACGAACACCGTGCGCGGCTTCCTGCTGCTGCCGCCCGAGGAGGAGCCGGGCAGTGTCTTCGCCTACAACCAGCCGTGCACGTACACCCTCGGTGAGATCGTCCGACGGGTCAGCGGCACCTCGCTGCTCGAGTACCTGCGCCCGCGGCTGCTCGCACCGCTCGGCATCGACGACTTCGCCTGGCGGCGGGACGACGCCGGCGCGGAACTCGGGTACAGCGGCGGCTACACGACGACCGACGCGATCGCCGCCCTGGGCCAGCTGTACCTGCAGGGCGGTGTGTGGAACGGCGAGCGTCTGCTCGACGAGGACTGGATCGCCGCAGCCACCAGCGTCCGGGTCGAGAACCCGGACGAGGCCGCCGCGGACTGGTCCGTCGGCTACGGGTTCCAGTTCTGGATGGCCCGGCACGGCTTCCGCGGCGACGGCGCGTACGGGCAGTTCTGCGTCGTGCTGCCGGAGCAGGACGTCGTCGTCGCGATGACCGGGCAGAGCGTCGACATGCAGGCCGTCCTCGACGCGGTGTGGGAACACCTGCTGCCGGCGGTCGACCGGCCGGGATCCGCCGCCGACGACGGCCGGCTGCAGGACCGCCTCGCCGGGCTCGCCCTCCCCCCGGTGAGCGGCGATCCGCTCGGCACGCTGCCGCAGGGCTCCGCCGTCACCCTGTCGGCAGGCACCGGAGCCGGACTGGAGGCACTGCACCTCACCCAGGACACCGACCGCGGGTGGGTGCTCACCCTCCGCGACGCCTCCGGGACGGTCACGGCGCCGGTGGGCGACGGCTCGTGGCTGGTCTCCGGTGCGACGGCGACGAGCGGTGCCCGAGCCGGTGACGTGGTCACGATCGACGTCCGCTTCGTCGAGACGCCCCACCTGCTGCACGTCCGCTGCGACCTGGCCGACGGGTCCGCTTCGGCCGCCTGGGAGACCGAACCGCTGCACGACGGCATCGCCACCCTGCACCGGCCGGTCGACCGATCCCCGGTGGACTGAGCTCGGCCGACGCCGACGCCGACGGTCCGGAGAGCGCGGAACCGCAAGGCCGGCCGATGTGCCGGTCCCTACGGTCGGACGGGTGGAACACGGAACGGACAGCGGCGAGGCGGACGTCACCACGGGCGGCATCGATCGCGTCCCTGCTCGAGGAGCTCGCCGACGCGCTGCGCTGACGGGCTCCGTCGGCTCACCCGGTCGCGCCGGTGACCACCGCACGCGCGAACGACCACTGCGCCTCCGGCACCCCGGAGCACATGTACGCGCCGATGGACGGGTTGCACGGCTGGTCGCGGGTCGCTTCCCAGTAGGACAGCACCTCGATGCCGTTCGCCACGGACCAGGCGGCCAGGGCCTGGGCGTCCGCGCGGGTGAGGACCTCACCCGTGTCGTTGAGCCCGATCATCGGGGTGATCCCGATCATCGACAGACGCTCGGCAGCACTGAGTCCGGCGTACGCGGGGATCGCGGCGAGCTGCGTCGCGGTCGCCACCGCCGCCGACTCCGCCGCCGCCGCCATCGGCCGGGAGCCCTGCCCGTAGTCCATCGCCATGAGGTTCACCGCGACCGGACGGACACCGGCGGCGGTGAGCCCGCGGACGGCAGCGATGCCCTCGTCGAGGAGCCCCGTCGGCATCACCGGCAGGGTGAGCGAGACGTCGAGGTGGCGCCCCTTCGCGGCCTGCGCGGCGACGACCCCGGCGATCGCGCGCGCACGACGCTGGTTCGCTGCCGTGTCGCCGAGCGCCGTGCCCTCGACGTCCAGGTCGATGCGGTCGACGCCGAACCGGTCGACGACCTGCTGGTACGCGGCCTGCAGCTCCGCCGGGTCGGTGCACTGCAGGGCGAGCTCGCTGTTCACCGCGCCGCCGAAGGACACCACGACCTGACCGCCGCTCGCCTGGAACGCGGCGATGTTCGCGTGGAAGTCCTGCGGGCCGCCGATCCGGTACGCGTCGAAACCCGCCCACGCCGGCGTGCAGGCGCTGCCGCCGTTGTCCGAGACCACGAACGCCAGCGTGAAGGCGCGCATGCCGGTCTGCGTCGCGAAGGACCGCAGGTCGGCTGTCGGCCACAGCCCGAGGTCGACGTACGGGGCGATCAGGGTCCGACCGACCCGCGGCTGCGTCAACGGTGCCGGCGCCGCGATGGGCTCCGGGGCGGGGGCCGGCGTCGCCGGGGCGCCGACCGGTCCCCCGCCCACCGTGCACGCGACGTCCGTGCCGGCCGGCAGGTCGAGGACGGTGCACGCGGTCGGGACGACGCCGGCGCCGCCCGTCGTCGTCGAGGTCAGGCCGAACGACGTGGCGGCACCGGCGTCGAGGACGGTGGCGTAGGACGGAGCGGCGGCGACGAAACCGTCGGGCACCGAGCTGGCTGAGGCGTCCCAGATCGTGTCCACCGCTGCGGCGTAGGTGAACCGGATCCGCCAGGGCGCGAGCCGGAGGGAGGTCCGGTTCGTCACGGACACGGAGGACTGCGTGCCCGTGGTCCAGGTCGAGTTGTTGAGCCAACCGACCGACACGACGCCGTCCCGACCGGTGCTCGGGCTGGGAGTCGGGGTCGGGGTCGGGCTCGGGGTCGGACTCGCCGGCGGCCGGCCCGGGGTGGCCTTCCCGCCGTTCAACGAACACGGCAGCGCCGCTCCGACCACCGTGCAGGAGGTCGGGACCGTCCGCGCCTTCGCGACCTTCCGGGAGTCGATGCGGAACGACGCCGTCGCCCCCTTCGCCAGGTCGGACCGCCCGGTGACCCCGGCGACGGTCAGCACGCTCGTCGAGCTGGACACCCGGCGGACGTCGCGGAACACCGTGGCGGCGGAGCCGTAGGCGAACGTGATCTTCCACCCCCGCCACGTCGCTCCGGACCCGTTCGTCACCCCGACGGCGGACCGGAACCCCGTCGACCAGGACGACGTGTTCCGCCACGAGACCGACACCTGCGTGCTGGTCGCGGCGACGGCCGGGGCCGCGGTGACCGTGGTGGCGAGCAGTGTGAGCAGCACCACCACCGGCAGGAACCGTCTGGTCGGGATCGGACGCAGCATGGAGCCACTCCTCGGGTCGGGAACCGTCCGCAGCCCCCTCGGACCGGACGTCTCGTTCCGTCAGGCGCTATCGGCCACGCGGAGCGATCCGTCGGCGTTCCGAGTCGCCGAGGTCGGCGGCGTCCGGTCGCGATCGTGACCGGACGACGACGGGAGGCGCGGTGCCGGCTGGTACCGCGCCTCCCGTCCGTCGACGCACGTCGTCACTCCGGCGTCGGCGTCCGGTCCGCGCTGTCGACCGACTCGAGGGTCGCCAGGAACCGCCGGCGCCGGCGGTCCTGCACCAGCGCGGTCACCACCGCCGCGACGACCAGCCCGGTGCCGGCGATCAGGAGCACGACGGCGAACCCGTCGACGGACCCGTCGTCGGAGAGACGCGAGACCTGGTTCATCCCGACGGACAGGCCGAGCCCGGCGTTCTGGACGGCGTCGACCAGGATCACGTCCCGGTACCCGAGGGCGTACTCGACGACGACGCGACGGTCGTCACCGGTCAGGCCGTCGACGGACCGCCGCCGAACCGCCCGGCGCAGCCGACGCGCGGCCGCCTGGTCGCCGAAGCGCCGGCCGTTGGACCAGCCCGTGCCGAGCGAGGCCCGCAGCGTGAACGCCGTCACCACGAGCGCCAACCCCGCGAGCGAGATGCCGAACGACAGCGATCGCAGGCCCAGCCCGACGGCGAGGCTGACGAGCGCGGTCGCGACGACGGCGGTCCCGACCCCGACGACGAGCAGGCGGGTCACGGCGACGCGCGTCACGAGCCGGCCCGCCCCGTCGGTCACGTTCTGCACGGGATGTCCTCGGTGCCCGACCTACGGCTTCGCACCGGTGACGGACTGCGTGACGGCGACCGTCATGCGCGGTCCGAGGTACCGCTTCGCGGTGGTCGCAGTGGGGTGCACCCCGTCGGGCGACGACGTCCCGGCACTCCAGGTGTTGTCGATGTGACGGACCGACGAGAACGGGTCGACCCAGCCCCATCCGCGCGACGACGCGAACTCCTGCAACGACCGGTCGAGCACGAAGCCCGCGGCCCGGCGGTCGATGCGTTGCGGGCCGTCTGCGGTGCGGTCGCACGGAGGCACCGCGGCGAGCAGGACGTGGCGTGCGCCGACCTTGCGGACGATCGTGCCGATGTTCTTCCGGACGGTGGCCGGCGAGACGCCGTTGCGGACGTCGCCGACGCCGACCATGACGACCAGCACGTCCGCGTCGCGGTGTGTGACCTGGGCGGCGACCGTCGCCGAGGTCAGCCCGCCGGCCGCCACGCCGCCGACCGACTTCGCCCGGCGGGTGTCGACGTACTTCACCCAGGACCACTTGTTGCTCGCCTGCGTGACGCTGTCCCCGGCGAACGTGTACGTGACGGGGGCGGACGCAGCGCGGGCCGCGTCGACTGCCGGTGTGGTCGACGCGACGGCACCGGCGGCGACCGTGGCCGTCACGACGACGGCGGTGACGGCGGAGAGGACCGCCGCGAGGCGAGGGAGCGACTTCGTGTGCACGGAGGAGAACCTAGCGGATCACGAGGATCGATCACGGACACGGTCGGCGCGCGCTGGCCGCCGACCGGACGGGTCCGCCATGGAACGAGGAAAGCCCCCGGGTGTCTGTCGACACCCGGGGGCTTCTTCGTGGTGGGCGATACTGGGATCGAACCAGTGACCTCTTCCGTGTCAGGGAAGCGCGCTACCGCTGCGCCAATCGCCCAGATGAGTTCCGCCGGGGCGGACTGGAGGTGGGGACGGGATTCGAACCCGCGTGGACGGCTTTGCAGGCCGCTGCCTCGCCTCTCGGCCACCCCACCATCAAGGTCCACGTCTGGCGTAGTACCCGATCGGTGGGATACCTCTTCTGGAGAGTTGCTGCCTTCCGGAGAAGACAGGCACCTCGAGCGGATGACGAGATTCGAACTCGCGACCCTCACCTTGGCAAGGTGATGCGCTACCACTGCGCCACATCCGCATGGTCTGACCTGAGTCACACCGGTGTTGTCCGACCCGCTCTCGCGGCGACTCGTAAACTGTACCCAGTTCACGCGGTTTCTCCAAAACCCATCCCGTTCACCGGGCGTGTCCCCCGGGTTCATGCGGATCGGCGGGGTCTCCACGGTCCTCCAGGGTGCCCACGCGGCCGGCGACGCGCGCGACGGGTGGCCGGTGTTCCGACCACGGCCGGACATCCGCTACTATCGATCCGCACGCAAGTGCGAGGGGCGATTGGCGCAGTTGGTAGCGCGCTTCGTTCACACCGAAGAGGTCATCAGTTCGAGTCTGGTATCGCCCACGTGCCCGTTCCGGGCAGTCGAAACACCCGCAGTAGAAACACCCGCAGTAGAAACACCCGCAGTCGAAACACCCGCAGTCGAAACACCCGAAGAGCCCGACGCCACCGCGTCGGGCTCTTTGCATCCCCCGACGGGCTCATGACACGACTGGGCTGACGACACGACCTGACCACACGACCCGACCGACCACCAGGGGCAGCATGACCGACGTCGACCTCGAGTTCGCCCGGGTCCGCCAGGTGCTCGACCGTCCGACGCTCCGGCTCATGTCGCGTCCGACGAGTGCCGCCGTCGTCTCGGTCTTCCGCACGGTGTTCGACCGGGACGTCCAGTACGTCCCCGCGGACCGGATGCACCTGCAGGTCGAGGAGCACGTCGCCCGGCTGCAGGCGACGGGTGCGCGCGTGCCGGCGAGCGACTCCACGACCGGTGACCTCCCCGCCGGCGAGGCTCCGCGTCCGAACGGCCGTTCGCTCTGCCGCGAGTGGGTGGCGGCGCAGTGGCTGGTCCGCTCCAACTCCCCCGACGGCGACGAGCAGTACAGCCTGACGAGTCACGCCCTCGAAGCGCTGAGCCTCATCGACGCCCTGTCGTCCGAGCGCGCGCTCATCAGCGAGAGCCGACTGACGATGATCGTCGACGCCGTGCACCGCTGGGCTGCCCGCGCCGAGCCCGACCGGGACACCCAGGTCCGCCGGCTCGACGCCCAGATCGCGGAACTGCAGGCCGAGCGCGACCGCCTGGCCCGTGGCGACGAGGTCGTCACGGTCGACGAGGACCGGATGCGCGACGGCTACACGAACCTCACCGACCTGATCCGCCAGCTGCCGAGCGACTTCAAGCGCGTGGAGGAGGCGGTGGCGACGATGCACCGCGAGATCGTCGAGGACTTCCGGCAAGAGGTCCGCCCGATCGGCGAGATCCTCGACGACTACCTCGCCCGCACCGACAACCTGATGGAGTCCACGCCGGAAGGCCGGGCGTTCCAGGGGGCGTTCGAGCTCCTGCGCGACGACGCGCTGCTCCTCCGGCTCCGCGACGACATCACCACGATCCTGGAGCACCCGTTCGCTGGCTCCCTCAGCCCGACCGAGCGTCGGACCTTCCGCGGCACGGTCGGCATCCTCCGCCAGGGCATCGAGGACGTCCTCGCCCAGCGCCGGATGCTCACCGCGACGCTGCGCGACCAGATCGTCGCGCACGACGTCGTCCGGGACCGCGAGCTCGACGCCGTCCTCCGCTCGGTGAACCGCGGTCTGGCGGCCTGGATGGACGCCGGCTCGGCACGTGATCGCGTCCCGCTCGGCCTGCTGCCCCCGTCCGCCGCCGTCGGCACGCTCCGCGAACGCTTCTACGACCCGGACGCCGAGTCCGTGCCGCCGCCGATCGAGGAGCCGGACGACGACGTGTTCGAGGACATCGACGTCGAGTCACTCCGCCGCCACGGCGGTCCGCTGCTCGCCGAACTGCGCGACGTCCTGGCCCGTGCCGCGACCGGCTCGAGCGTCGACGCGTTCCACGCGCTGCCCGCCGAGCAGCGCCGACCCGTCGAGCTCTTCGGACTCGCCCACCTGCTCACCGGACACGACGACTTCGAGGCGGCCGCCGCCGCCGCGCCGCACCGCACGGTCCGGCCCGACGGCGAGCCGGTCACCTTCCACATGCCCACCGCCGCGCTCGCCCCGGCGGGCGACGCACCGCACCCCGACGACGAACCCGGCCAGGAGGCACGGTGAGCGACACGACGCCAGCACCCGTCCACGACGAGGTCACCTCGGTGGACGACGGTCCCGTCGACGTCTTCGGTGGACCGGAGGACGCCTCCGGTGAACCGGAGCGCGACGAGAGCACGTTCGCGCTGTTCGAGGGCGACGAGGGCCGACTCGACGAACCCCAGCGCCGCGCCCTGGTCGCACTGCTCCGACACCCCTACGTCAGCGCCCGCACGCACGCGGACGAGTGGCGTGCCGTCCTGGACGCCGAACACCAGCTGCGGTCGCGGCTCAACGACCTCTTCCTCGAACTCCACGTCGACCGGGACCGCGAGGTCGCCTTCAAGCGCCAGGCCCGGTCCGAGAGCACCCGGCGCGGCTTCCCGACCCTGCTCCGCGATGCCCCGTACACCCGCGAGGAGACGATCGTCCTCGTCTACCTGCGCATGCGTCTGCGTGCCGACGCCCGACCGGGCCCCGACCAGGTGGTCGTGGACCGGGCCGAGATCCTCGGGCACGTGTCCGGGTTCCGGCCGGCGACCGCGACCGACCGCACCCGCGACGAGGCCCGCGTGGCGAAGGCGATCGAACGGCTGGTGACGGCCCGGGTGCTGCTGAAGACCTCCGACCCGGACCGCTTCCGGATCGCGAGCGTCATCGAGGTCCTCCTGCCCCTCGAGCGTCTGGTCGAGCTCGACAGGTGGCTGACGAGCACCACCGCGTTGCGGAACGCGACCACGGACGGCGGTGCGGCGACCGACGGGGGTGAGCCGGGCCTCCCGGTCGACGTGACCGAACCCGACGAGACCGAGCCGGACACCGAGACCGACGCCGACGACACCGAGGAGGACCGCGCGTGAGCACCGTCGACACCGACACCACGGGCATCCCCGCCCTGTTCGACACGGTCGCGCAGTGGCGTGCCGAGTCCATGCAGGTCATCAACTGGGGCGGCTTCCAGGGCCACCGCCAGGTCGAGCTCTCCGGGACGGCGACGCTGATCTCCGGCGCCTCCGGAACGGGCAAGTCGACGCTGATGGACGCGTACCTCGCGGTCATGATGCCGTCCGACGTGCCGTTCAACGGCGCCTCGAACGACGCGACCACCGGACGGGCCCGCAGCGCCGACCAGCGGAACCTGCTCACCTACCTGCGCGGCAAGGTCGACACCCGACGGGACCCGGAGACGGGCGCGCTCGAGGACGTCACGCTCCGCGGCGACGAGCAGACCACCTGGGGCGCCGTCGCCGTCACGTTCCGGAACGACGACGAGCGGCGGTTCACCGTCCTCCGCGCCTACATCGTGCCGCGCCGCGCCCGCGGTGTGGCGGACATCCAGATGACCATGGCGACCGTCGACGACGTGTTCGACCTGCGCCGCCTCGAGGACTTCGTGCCCTCCCGGTTCGCGCACCTCGAGCTCACCGGGCGGGTCCCGGGGCTCGTCATCCGGGACACGTACCAGGAGCTGGCGTACACGCTGCAGACCCGGCTGGGCATCGGCGACTCGGGCGGCGGCAACCGGGCGATGCGCCTGCTCGCCCGCATCCAGGCCGGGCAGCACATGCCGACCGTGGACGCCCTCTACAAGTCCCTCGTGCTCGAGACCCCCGGCACGTACGAGGCGGCCGACCGCGCCCTCGCGCACTTCGCCGCCCTCGACGAGGCGTACGAGGCGATGGACACCGAGGAGCGCAAGGTCCGCATCCTCTCCCCCATCGCCGAGCTGCACGACGAGATCGAGCGGTCCCGTGCGGCCGCCGCTGCACTCGACGGCATCGCGACCGGCGCCGACGTCTCGCCGTTCGCGCACTGGACGGCGTCCCGGAAGCGGGAGCTGCTCGACCTCGAGGTGGAGCGGAACACCCGGGAACGGACCGCCACGCGCGCGGAGGTCGAGGCCGCCTCGGCCCGGCACGCCGCGGTGGAGGTCGAGCTCCGTGACGCCGAGGCCCGGCTGCGCGACTCGGGTGGCAACGCGCTCACGCAGCTCGAGGACCGCATCGACCGCGGGACCCGGGAGCGTGCCGCCGTCGCCCGCACCCGCGAGGTCTTCGACGAGCGCACCGCTCCCCTCGGCGAACCGCTGACGACCGAGGCCGAGTTCACCGAGGCCCAGCGCGCCAGCCACGAGTTCCTCGGCACGTACAGCGCCCGTCGGGACGACCTCGACGGCCGCCGCGACGCCCTGACCCGTGAGGAGTACCCGCTCCTCGACCGCGAGCGGACCCTCCGTCAGGAACGTCGGTCGCTCGAGCACCGCCAGGGTGCGATGCCGCTGCCGATGCACGAGGCCCGGGTCGCGATGGCACGGGCTGCCGGCCTCGATCCGGCGGACGTGCCCTTCGTCGCCGAGCTGCTCGACGTCCTGCCCGCCGAGGAGCAGTGGCGGACCGCGATCGAGTCCGTGCTGGCCCCGGTCGCCCGGACCCTCCTCGTCGACGAGGACCGCCTGGACGACTTCAGCGCCGCGATCGACTCGCTGCGCCTGCCGGTGCGGGTGCAGTTCGAGGGCGTGCCGATGGGCCCGCACCTCGACTTGCCGGGCGACCGATCGATGGTGTCCGGCAAGCTCGCGATCAAGCCGTCGCCGTTCAGCACGTGGGTGCGGGAGCGCATCGAGTCCGACCGGATCGACGCCCGTTGCGTCGAGGACGCCGCCGACCTCGGTGGTGGCGGCCGCCGCGTCACCGTCGCCGGGCAGCTCCGCGACGGCCGCCGCGGTGCCCACGGTGACCGTCGCCAGGCGAACGTCATCGGCTTCACGAACGAGTCCCGGGTCCGCTCCGTGGAGACCGAACTCGCCGAGATCTCCGCGGACCTGACCGCCCTGGAGGCCCGCCGCACCGACATCGCGCAGGACCTGGCCGTGCTCGACGCGCTCCGCACCGCGCACCAGCACCGCGTGGACGTCACGTGGGACGCGGTCGACGTGGCCGGTGCCGACGCGTCGCTCGCCCGTCTGGAGGACGAACGCCAGGCGCTGCTCGCCGCCGACGACGGGCTGCGGACGCTCCGGGAGTCCGTCGCACGGCTCCGCGCCGCTCTCGACGAGGCCGGCGACCGTCGGTCCGCGGCACGGCTCAGCGTCAAGCGGCTCGAGGAACGGCACGCGGTGCTCGTCGACGGTCAGGACGCGGCCAGTGAGATCCTCGAGCGCTTCACCGAGGCCCCGGAGCGGCTGCCGGACGAGCAGCAGCGACGGCTGCTCGCCGAGGCGTTCGACGAGGTCGGGGCTCCCGACGGCGTGGACGGCTTCGACGACGCGACCAAGCGCCTCCGCCGGCGACTCGAGGAGCGGCTGTCACAGGCCCTCGACGGCGCCGCGACTGCCTCGGTGGCCCTCATCACGACCTTCGAGCGCTACCAGGACGCCTGGCCGGACCCGAACCTCGGCACCGGGGTCGCGTCGTACCCGGACTACCGGGCGATCCTCGACCAGATCGTCGCCACGGGCCTCCACGCCCGGCGCAGTGAGTGGCGTCGACGGCTGTCCCAGTGGAGCGGCGAGGACCTGGTGCCGCTCTCCGGCGCGTTCGACCGAGCCGTCGTCGAGATCGAGGAGCGGCTCGAGCCCGTCAACGAGATCCTGCGCGACCTGCCGTTCGGCGCGAACCGCGACCGGCTGAAGATCGTGATCCGCCGGGTCACCCGCGAGGACGTCACCCAGTTCCGCCGGGAGCTCCGTGCCCTGTCCGCGTCGGTCGACACCGAGCTGACGGACGACGTCCTCGAGACCCGGTTCCGACGCCTGCGCCGGTTCATGGCGGTGATCCGACCCGACCCGGAGTCCCCGCGTGGCCGGACCACGCAGCGCGACGCGGTCCTGGACGTGCGTCGGCACATGGAGATCACGGCCGTCCGCTACGACACCGCGGGCGACGACCTCGGCGTCTACTCGTCCCTCGGTGACAAGTCCGGTGGCGAGACGCAGGAGCTCGTGGCGTTCATCGTGGGTGCGGCGCTGCGGTACCAGCTCGGCGACGAGACCCGTCCACGCCCGAGGTTCGCACCGGTGTTCCTCGACGAGGCGTTCATCAAGGCCGACTCGGAGTTCGCCGGCCGTGCGGTCACCGCCTGGCTGCGCCTCGGGTTCCAGCTGGTGGTGAGCGCGCCGCTCGACAAGGTGACGGCCCTGGAGCCGTCGATGGAGCGGCTGCTGTCCATGCGGAAGCACCCGGACACCGGGTACTCGTCGGTGACGGAGATCCGGCGGGACTGACGCGCCCGCGGCGTGCCCGGGTCCGGTCCCGGGGCGCTGCCCGGGGTCGGCGGTAGGGTCGACGCGTGTTCGGACGTCGCGCTCCCCGCCCTGCTGCCCCCGACGACGCCTCCGGCGCGGTGCCGTCGGACGTCCCGGTCCTCGGCATCGGTGCCGTGGTGCGGGTGGTCCCGTCGGACCGCGGCGACCAGTGGGCGGACGACCCGATCGGGCTGATCGTCGCTCCGGGAGGCGCGCAACTCGCCGGGTACGCCGGCGCCGGTGTGCGGGTGGCCTGGGTCGTCGAGTTCGACGAGCCCGCGTACACGACGGACGGCCGCGGCCCGTTCGAGCGCGCGACCGTCCTGAGTCGTCAGCTGGTGCCGGTCCCGCTGGAGCCGGAGACCGTGGACGCCGGAGCGTCCTGACCGGTCAGTACTCTTCGGAGCCGGACTTCATCATGGCGGCGAAGGCCAGGCACGTGCCGAACCCGCCGAGGACGCCGATGCCGATGATGATGCCTGCGATGAGCTCGAGCATGGGGGTGACTCCTCGTGATCCGGTGCTGTTCAGCTGACCACAAGGCTACCGGACCGTGCCTGTCCGACGTGCGGTGGCGCGCGCTCGGTGCACGGTGACGCGCCGCTAGCGGATGCCCCGCATGAGTCGCAGCACGGGTCGGGCGAGGACGAGCAGGACGACGCCCACCGCGACGGCGACCAGGCCGAGCACCGTGAAGTACGGCGCCTCGTGGCGCGGGTCGTAGTACCGGGAGAGCACGCCGGTCATCGCCGTGCCGAGCGACACCGACAGGAAGAACAGCGCCACCATCTGCGTCTGGAACTTCGGCGGCGCGAGCTTCGTGGCGACGGACTGCCCGGTCGGCGACAGCAGCAGTTCCGCGACCGTGAACACGAGCAGGATGCCGACGAGGGCCAGCAGCGGAGTGCCGTTCTGCCCGGTGCCGACGAACGGCAGGAAGAGCAGGAACGCCACGCCCATGATCCCGGTGCCGAGTCCGAACTTCGTCGGGGTGGACGGTTGGCGGTCGCCGAGGCGGGTCCAGATGGCTGCGAAGACGCCGGACAGCACGATGATCATGATCGGGTTGATCGACTGCACCCACGACACCGGCATCGAGAAGCCGAACAGGTCGCGGTCCAGGCGCTGGTCGGCGTAGACCGTCACGACCGTGAACTGCTGCTGGTACAGCGACCAGAACACCGCGCTGCCGATGAAGAGCGGGATGAACGCGAACACCCGCGAGCGTTCGTCGGCGCTCAGGCCGCTCGACAGGATCACGACGAAGTAGGCGATCGTCGCGACGACCACCACGGCGACCACGGCGACCGGCAGCGTGGCGACGTTCAGCACCCCGGTGAGCACGGCCATCGCGACGACGACGAGTCCGACGACCGCCACGACGACGGCCAGCGGCCGACGGGACCGCGGCAGCGGGTTCGTGACGTGCTGCACCGCGTCGGGCAGGTTCCGGCGGCGGATCGCGTACTGCACGAGTCCGGCGGCCATGCCGACCGCGGCCAGCCCGAAGCCGTAGTGGAAGCCGAGCGTCGACTGCAGCAGCCCCGTGAGCAGCGGCCCGGCGAACGCACCGAGGTTCACGCCGAGGTAGTACAGCGAGAAGCCGGCATCGCGCCGCGGGTCGTCGCGGGAGTAGAGCGAGCCGACGATCGTCGTCGCGGTCGCCTTGAGCCCGCCGGACCCGAGCGCGATGAGGACGAGGCCGACCCCGATGCCCCCGACCCCGGGGAGCAGTGCGAGCGCGATGTGCCCGAGCATCACAACGACGGCGCTGCCGAACAGCGTGCGGTCGGCCCCGACCAGGCGATCGGCGATCCACGCGCCGAGGATGGTGAAGAGGTACACGGCACCGCCGTAGGCGCCCATGATGCCGTTCGCCACCCCCTGGTCGATGCCCAGGCCGCCCCGCGAGAGCGAGTAGTACATGTAGAGCAGGACGATGCCCTGCATCCCGTAGAAGGAGAAGCGCTCCCAGAGCTCGACGGCGAAGGGCGTGGACAGCTCGAACGGCTGCCCGAAGAAGGTGCGCCCGCTGCCGCGCCGGTCTGGCTTCGTGGTGCTCGACATGCCGGCCAGTGTGCCCCCGGGACGAGGGTCGTGCCGAATCGCCACCAGGGTCCCGACGGATGCCCCGGGCGGGTCTTGGAGGGTTCCCACGAACGCCGTCGCACCGCCGGCCGGACCGGTTGTCGCCCTCGGACGGCTGTCATGCCATCCGCAACACGGGTGCCTACGCTGGTCCGGTCGGACCGACGTCGCAGTGACGTGGTCCGTCCACCGCGCAGTCCAGGAGGCACCCGATGGTCGACACCGCACCAGTCCGCAGCAGCACCGACCGCCGTGCGAGCAGCACCGGCCCCGCCGCACCCGGCGCACCGGACTCCGGCAGCGCGCCGAAGGCCGACGCCACGGGTGACCCGGCAGCCGGTACGCCGACCGGCAGCACGGACACGGACGTCCGCATCGACGTCGACCTGCTCGCCGAGCACCTGCTCGGTCGCTGGGCCGAGGACCGCCGGATCTCGCGTCGCCTGGCCGGGGACCCCGCGCTCCACAAGATCGAGGGCCAGCCGATCGCCGAGCACCGCGCCCGGGTCTTCGACCAGCTCCGCATCCTGGTCGACGCCGGCGCGATCCAGCGTCCCTACCCGGCCGAGTTCGGCGGCCAGGACAACCACGGCGGCAACCTGGCGGCGTTCGAGGAGCTCACCGTCGCCGACCCGTCGCTGCAGATCAAGGCCGGCGTGCAGTGGGGGCTCTTCGCGTCCGCCGTGCACCACCTGGGCACCGAGCGGAACCACCGCGAGTTCCTGCCCGGCATCATCGCCTTCGACGTCCCCGGCTGCTTCGCCATGACCGAGACCGGCCACGGTTCGGACGTGCAGAACATCGCGACGAGCGCGACCTACGACCCGGAGACGCAGGAGTTCGTCGTGCACACGCCCTTCCGCGGCGCGTGGAAGGACTACATCGGCAACGCCGCCCTGCACGGCAAGGCCGCGGTCGTGTTCGCCAAGCTCGTCACGCAGGGCGTCGACCACGGCGTGCACGCGTTCTACGTCCCGCTGCGCGACGACGACGGCTTCCTGCCCGGTGTCGGCGGCGAGGACGACGGCGTCAAGGGCGGCCTCAACGGCATCGACAACGGACGGCTGTGGTTCGACCACGTCCGGATCCCCCGCACGAACCTGCTCAACCGCTACGGCGACGTCGCCGAGGACGGCACGTACTCCTCGCCCATCGAGTCCCCCGGCCGTCGGTTCTTCACGATGCTCGGCACCCTCGTGCAGGGTCGGGTGTCGCTCGACGGAGCCGCGGTCGTCGCGCAGAAGGTCGGGCTGCAGATCGCCCTGACGTACGCGATGCAGCGTCGGCAGTTCCCGACCGGCGACGGGCAGGAGGGCGTCCTGCTGGACTACGGCCGCCACCAGCGCCGCCTGATCCCGCGTCTGGCGACCGTGTTCGCGCAGTCCTTCGCCCACGAGAAGCTGCTGCAGACCTTCGACGACGTGTTCAGCGGGCGTGCCGACACCCCGGAGCGCCGCGAGGACCTCGAGACCCAGGCGGCGGCGTTCAAGTCGATGTCGACCTGGTCGGCACTCGACACGCTGCAGGAGTGCCGTGAGGCGACCGGCGGCGCCGGGTTCCTCGCCGAGAACCGGATCACGAGCCTCCGGTCCGACCTGGACGTCTACGTGACGTTCGAGGGCGACAACACGGTCCTGCTGCAGCTCGTCGGCAAGCGGCTGCTCACCGACTTCCGGAAGGCCGCGCCGCGTGACGCCGTGTCCACCGCGAAGTTCGTCGCGACCCAGGTGGGGTCGAAGCTCGCGGACGCCACGGGTCTCCGTCGGCTCGGCCAGACCGTGTCGGACCGCGGCTCGCTCGCGGCCTCGGTCGCCGACCTGCAGGACGCCGGCACGCAGCGTGCGCTGCTGGCCGGGCGCGTCGAGACCATGGTGACCGAGATCGGGATGCGACTGCGGACCGCCGGCAAGGACCGTGCCCGTGCCGCCGTGCTCCTCAACCGGTCGCAGCACGAGCTCATCGAGGCGTCGAAGGCGCACGCGGAACTCATGCAGTGGGACGCCTTCACCGACGCGATCGCGGACGTCCCGCCGGGCGACACCCGCACGGTGCTCGTCTGGCTGCGGGACCTGTTCGCCCTCGGGCTGGTCGAGCAGCACCTCGACTGGCACCTGCTGCACGGTCGCCTCTCGGCGCAGCGAGCCCGGGCGGTGTCGGCGTACGTCGACCGGCTCGTGGCCCGCATCCGCCCGGTCGTCCCGCAGCTCATCGAGTCCTTCGGGTACGAGCCGGCGCACGTCCGCTCCCCCATCGCGGCCGGTGCCGAGCAGGCCCGACAGGACGAGGCCCGTGCCTGGTACGCCGCCGAGCGTGCCGCGGGTCGGCTGCCGGAGCAGGAGAAGAAGCCCCGCCCGTAGGCGCGCGCCGGACAGCCGGACGGCGCCCTGCCGCGCCTCAGTCGGCGGCGGGGGGCCGCGGGGCGCCGAGGGCGGCGCGCAGGCGGGCCTCGGCGTCGTCGTCGGCTCCGGCAGCGGCGGCGACGTTCGCCTCGGCCACGGCCCGGACGACCTCTTCGCGCTGGATCTTCACACCGCGCGGGGCATCGATCCCGATGCGCACGCCGTCACCGCGGGAGTCGAGCACCGTGATGACGATGTCGTCACCGATGAGGATCCGCTCGCCGACCTTCCGCGTGAGTACCAGCACCGGACCAGCCTATCCCGGTCAGAGCGTGCGGACCGGGACCCCGAGCAGGCGGACCGTGTCCGGGGTGCCGGTCTCCTCGGCGCCGATCGCGAGCACCCCGGCGATCGGGACCCCGACCTCGACCACGGCGGTCAGCATCGCGACGGCGTCCTCGTGCTTCCGGCCGACGTCGACGACGACCCACACCTGGTCCGGCGCGAGCGACGCGGTGGTCGCCACGTCGGTCCACGCGGCGACGGCGAGCAGTGCCACGCCGTCCCGGACCGCGTCGGCGCGGGCGAGGATCCCGCTCCGTCGGTCCGAGGCGGCCGTGGCGCGGAGGGCGTGCCGGTTCGCGAAGACCCCGGCGGCAGCGTCCACGTCGGTGGCCCGGCCGACGAGCAGGACCAGGTCGCCGTCCGCGGAACGGACGGCCGGGGCGGGCGGCGGCGCGGCCGGCGCGCCGGAGGCCGCGCCGGCGGCTCCGGGGGCGACCAGCTCGGCACGGAGGTCGGCCCACGGGTCGGGCTCCGGGCCTCCCGGCAGGCTGGTCACGGACGCGACGGCGCCGTCGGTCGCGGACGGGAGGCCCGGCTCGGCCGTCGTTGGTCGGGCGCCGGTCCGGCGCGGCGGGGCCAGCCCGTCCGACGCGAAGCCGTCCAGCACCGACGCGAAGGCGTCTGCCCGGGTCGTGGCGGTGCCGTCGGACTCGGCGATGCGGGACTCGGCCGCCTCGGCGTCGGCGAGGAGCGCCGCGATCCCGACCCGCTTGGCCGGCGAGGACGCGATGGCGACGCGCGCGGTCGGCGGGTCGAGCGGGTCGGGGACCTCGACGACGGCCTCGACGTGCGCCTTCCGGAACAGCCCCGCGACGCCACCGGTGGTGACGCGTTCGGCCGAGACGATGCGCGCGCCGGGGCCGAACTCGGCGAGGACGCCGGCGCGGACCTCGTCGAGCGTGGCGCCGCTACGCTGCGATCGGATCGGCGGCACGGACCACTCCCACGGTCTCGATGGTGGAGCCCGCGGCGGTGGCCTCCTGGTACGACAGCACCGGCAGGCCGTTCGCCTGCGCGGACACCATGCGGTGCACGGCCGGGCGGAGCTGCGGCGCACACACCAGCACGGCAGACAGTCCCTGGTCCTCGACGGCGCGGACCGAGTCGCGGACCGAACCGAGGACCTGCTCGATGCGGTGCGCGTCGAGCAGGATCTGGCTGCCCTGCTCGGACGGTCGGAGTCCCTCGAGCATCGCCTGCTCGAGCACCGGGTCGATCATGATCACGCGGAGCACCGTGCCGTCGAGGTGCCGGGCGGCGAGCACCGGGCCGAGCGCGGCACGTGCCGACTCGACGAGACCCTCGGGGTCGGTGGAGACCTTCGCGCGGAGGGTCAGCGCCTCGCAGATCCGGCCGAGGTCGTTGATCGGAACCCGCTCGGCGAGCAGCCCCTGCAGGACGCGCTGCAGCTCGGCCATCGAGAGCATGCCCGGGACGAGCTCCTCGACGGCCGCGGGGTTGACCTGCTTGACCCCCTCGGTCAGGACCTTGACGTCCTCGCGGGTGAGCAGGCGCGCGGCGTTGTCGCCGATGACGGCCTGCAGGTGGGTGACGAGCACGGACACCCGGTCGATCACGGTCGCGCCGGTCATCTCCGCGGCGTGCCGGAGCTCGGCGGGGATCCACTTGCCCGCCAGGCCGAACACGGGCTCGACGGTCGGGTCGCCGGGCAGGCCGTCGAGCTGCTCGCCGAGGGCCAGGACGCTCCGGGCCGGCGCGGTGCCCCGGCCCGCCTCGACCCCGGCGATCCGGATGGCGTACGTCGCGGGCGGCAGGTCGATGCTGTCGCGGGTGCGGACCGGCGGGACCACGACGCCCATGTCGATCGCGATCTTCCGGCGGAGGGCCCGGACCCGGCCGAGCAGGTCGTCGGAGGCGCCGGACACCATGTCGACGAGATCGGGTGCGAGCAGGATCTCGAGCGCGTGCACCCGCATCTGCTCGAGGAGGTCCTCGGGGGTGTCGCTCGCGGGCGCGGCCGCCGCGATGGCCTGCTGCTCGGCGGCCGACGCCGCGGCGCGCTTGGCGTTCTGCCCGATCCGCCACCCGGTGAAGAGCAGGGTCGCGCCGATGAGCAGGAACGGCAGGATCGGCATGCCGGGGATGAACCCCATCGCGATCGCGGCCGCGCCGGCGATGATCAGCGCGGTACGGGACTGCGACAGCTGGTCGGACGCCGACGTGCCGATGTCGGACTCGGCGCCGGAGCGGGTGACGATCATGCCGGTCGACACGGCCATCAGGAGCGCCGGGATCTGGGACACGAGGCCGTCACCGATGGTGAGGATGCCGTAGTGCGACAGCGCGTCCGTGATCGACATGCCGTTCTGCAGCATGCCGATGGCGATGCCACCGACCAGGTTGATGACGAGGATCAGGATGCCGGCGATCGCGTCGCCCTTGACGAACTTCGACGCACCGTCCATGGCGCCGTAGAAGTCCGCCTCGGCGGACACCGCCGCGCGACGCTCCTTGGCCTGGACGTCCGTGATGAGCCCGGCGTTGAGGTCGGCGTCGATCGCCATCTGCTTGCCCGGCATCGCGTCGAGGGTGAAGCGTGCGCCGACCTCGGCGACGCGCTCGGCGCCCTTCGTGACGACGACGAACTGGATCACCACGAGGATGAGGAAGATCACCGCGCCGATGATGACCGATCCCGCGACGGCGACGTGCCCGAACGCCTGGATGACGTCGCCCGCGAACCCCTGCGCGAGCACGAGACGGGTCGAGGCGACGTTGAGCCCGAGCCGGAACAACGTCGCGACGAGCAGCAGCGACGGGAACACCGAGAAGTCGAGGGGCTTCTTGACGAACAGCGTCGTGAGCAGGATCACCAGCGCCAGCAGGATGTTGCAGATGATGAGCACGTCCAGCAGGAACGGCGGCACCGGCAGGATCAGCAGCAGGATGATGCCGACGATGAGCACCGGGACGGCGAACTTCGGCAGGTCGGCGCGCTTCATGCGGGGAGGGCCTCTCCGGGAGTGTTGTCGGTGACGGGACGCGGGGTCCGGAGCTTCCGGGGGCGGACGTCGCCGCTGAGCGTGGTCGGGTCGAGCACGGTGGCGACCTCCTCCGGGGTGGTGGGACGGGGCGGGGTGTGCGTGCCGGCGGTGGCCCCGCGGGCGGCGAGCGTCATGACGAAGGACAGGACACGGGCGACGGGCGTGTAGAGGTCGACCGGGATCTCCTGGCCGAGCTCGCACGCCGCGTGCAGCGCACGGGTGAGCGGGATGTCCTGCACCATCGGCACGCGTTCCTCGGTGGCCTTCTGCCGGATGGCTTCCGCGACCGGACCGGCCCCCTTCGCGACGACCCGGGGCGCGGACTTCCCGGCCTCGTACCGGATCGCGACGGCGTAGTGCGTCGGGTTGGTCATCACGACGTCGGCGGTCCCGATCGCGGCGATCATCCGGTTGCGGCTGGCGGCGAGCTGTCGGGAACGGCGCTGCGACTTCACGAGCGGGTCGCCCTCGGCCTGCTTGTTCTCGTCCTTGACCTCGCGCTTGGTCATCATCGTGCGCTTGCGGTTCCGGCGGACGACCACGAACACGTCGAGGGCGGCGAGGACCAGCCCGGCGGCGATCGCGGCCCGGAGCAGGGTGCCCGCGCCGGCTCCGGCGGCCTCGAGGACGCTCGTCAGCGGCAGGGACCCGCTCGACATGAGGACGGGGACGAGTCCCTGGACGGCGAACCAGAGCACCAGTCCGACGACCGCGGTCTTCAGCAGGGCCTTCAGCCCGTTCCAGAGCGCCTGGGTGCCGAACACCCGCTTGACGCCGGCCACCGGGTCGAAGTGGTCCGGCTCGGGGGTCAGCTTCTTGATGTGGACCCCGCCCTGCGCGACCGCGACGGCGAGCACCGCGACCGCGACCACCCCGAGCATCGGGCCGACCGTGCTACCGATCGAGGCGAGGGCGTCGTCGAGCACGTGCCGCATGGTGCCGATGCTCGGGTCCGCGATGACGAGCGTCACCGCGTGGAGCTGCTGCTGCCCGGCGGACGAGGCGTGCCCGATGGTCGACGGGATCATCAGCGCGGCGACGGCGATGCCGATCCAGGCGCTGAGGTCCTGTGACCGGCCGAGCTGGCCCTTCCGGTGGACCTCGCGCATCCGCTTCTGCGATGCCTGTTCGGAGCGTTCTCCGCTGTCCGACACGTCGTCACCCCCTGCCCGTGATGGCCTGGACGGCGTCGCCGGTGAGCGAGGACACCACGCTCGGCAGCGCCATGAAGAGCGCGCCGGCGAACAGGACGGTGAGGCCGATCTTGATCGGGAAGCCCATCTGGAACGCGTTGAGCGCGGGGGCGACGCGGGTCAGCAGGCCGAGTCCGACGTCGGCGAGGAACAGGACGACGACGAGCGGCCCGGCGATCTGCAGCGCGGCCAGGAACATCTGCCCGAACGCGGCGATGAGCATCGGGGCGACGCCGTCGACCGGGAACCGACCGCCCACGAGCGGGACACCGTCGAACGAGCGGACCAGGCCGCCGATGATGAGCTGGTAGCCGCCCGAGGCGAAGAGCAGCGCGAGCGACGCCATCTGGAACAGCCGGGTGAACTGGGCACCGTTCACCTGGGACTGCGGGTCGTACGCCTGCGCGAGCGTGAACCCGCCGAACAGGTCCACGAGGGCGCCCGCGGACTGCACGGCGGCGAACACGAGGTACACCATGAAGCCCAGCACCAGGCCGACGAGCAGCTGCGTGACCAGGGCGACGAGGAACGCGGCCGTGTCGAGCTGCTCGTACCCGGCGGTCACCTTCGGGGCCACGCCGATCGCGAGGCCCAGCCCGAGGATCACCTTCACCACACCGGGGAACGCCTTGTAGGAGAACGGCGGGGCGACGACGAAGAACGCGACGAGCCGGACCCCGGCGAGCATCGTGCCCTCGAGTCGGGCGGCGTCGACGACGAGGTCCATCAGCCGCTCCCGAGCAGCTTCGGGATCATGTCGAACGCCACGTGCGTGAACGCGATCATCTCGGAGATCATCCAGTTGCCGCAGACGACCAGGGCGATGGCGACGGCCAGGGCCTTCGGCACGAACGAGAGCGTGACCTCCTGGATCTGCGTCACGGACTGGAACAGCGAGATCGCGAACCCGACGACGAGCGAGGTGATGAGCACGGGGGCGGCGAGCTTGCCGGCGACGAGGAGCGCCTGGAGGGTGAGGTCGATGACCGCCTGCTGGTTCACGCGTGCCTCCCGGACGTGGTGCGGCTAGACAACGTGGTAGCTCTCGATGAGCGAGGTGATGATGAGCCCCCAGCCGTCGACCAGCACGAACAGCAGGATCTTGAACGGCAGCGAGATCATCACCGGCGGGAGCATCATCATGCCCATCGACATCAGCGCCGCGGAGACGACGAGGTCGATGACGAGGAACGGGATGAAGATGACGAACCCGATGATGAACGCGCTGCGGAGCTCGGAGATGATGAACGCCGGGATGACGGTGGTCATCGGCACGTCGCTCATGTGCTTGGGGTTCGCCTGACCGGCGGCCCGGGTGATGAGGGCGACGTCCTCGTCACGGGTCTGGTGCAGCATGAACGTCCGGAGCGGCTTGGTGCCGATCTCGACGGCCTGCTGGAAGTCGAGGTGCCCGGCCAGGTACGGCTGCAGGGCGTCGTCGTTGACGTGCCCGATGACCGGTGCCATCACGAACAGCGACAGGAACAGGGCGAGTCCGGCGATCACCTGGTTCGGCGGGATCGACTGCAGACCGAGCGCGTTCCGGGTCATCGCGAGGACGACGAAGATCTTCGTGAACGACGTCATCATGAGCAGCAGCGCCGGGGCGACGCTGAGCAGGGTGATCCCGATGAGCGTGACGACGGCCGAGGACGGCGTGCCGTCGGGGCCGTTGACGTCGACGCTGAAGCCACCGGTCGACGGTGTCGGCGGGGCGGTCGGCGCCGCCGGAGCGGTGGGCTGGACGACCCCGGCAGCGTGCGCGCCGGTCGTGGTGAGCATGAGGAACCCCGCGACGACGGTCACGCCGAGCAGGACGAGCAGCAGGAGCCGACCCGTGCGGGCCGCGCTCACCCGGTCCGCCGGGAGCGGAGCGCCGACGCCGCCTGACGCCAGGTGTCCACGGACAGGACGGAACCCTGCAGCTGCGCGGCGGTCGGGACGACCGAGGCGGTGCGGGGCGCGGCACGTCGTCCGCGCGGTCGCAGCGGCAGGGTGTCGTCGGTCACGGCAGCGGCGGTGTCGGACGGGAGGCTCGCTCCGGCCCCGTCCTGCCGGTCCAGTTCCGCACGGAACGCGTCCGCCGTCGGCAGCGCGACCGGACCCGTCACGATCGTGAGCTCCGGCGCGGGCGCCTGGCCGCTCGTGAGGAGGGTCACGCCGTGCTCGGCCACGCCGAGGACGAGCCGCTCCCCGTCGACGTCCACCACGACCACGCTCGCCTTGCCGCCGATGCCCTGACGGGCGACGACCTCGAGCGACGCCGAACGGCGTCCCCGGGTCCGTCCCGCGCCGAACTGCCCCTTCTGCATGCGTCGGTGCAGCACCCACATGAGGGCGAGCACCACGCCGAGGGAGAGCGCGACGCGGAGCGCGATGACGAGCGTGTCCACCGGGTCAGACCGTCTCGGCGACGTCGAGGATCTTGGTGATGCGGACGGCGTAGTCCTGGTCGACGACGACGACCTCGCCGTGGGCGATGAGCCGGCCGTTGAGGAGCACGTCGGCGGGGGCGCCTGCCGACCGGTCGAGCTCGACGACGGCGCCGGGCTCCATGCCGAGCACGTCACGCACGGACATCCGGGTGCGGCCGATCTCGACGGTGAGGGTCATCTCGACGCTGTTGATGCGGCCGAGGTTGCCGGCGGACGGCACCGGTGCGGCCACGATCGGCTCGGCGACGGTGCCGTTCTCGCGGATCCGGATCGCCACCCAGCCCATCGGCTGCCCAGCGGCGGTCAGGGCGAACACCACGGCCTCCGGGTCGGCGACGAGCGCGACGGCGGAGTCGCGGCGGCCCTCGCCGAGCACACCCGCACCGAGGGGTGCGACGGCGGCCTCGAGCGACGGACGGAGGACGTCGGCGACGGAGACGAGACCGGAGTCGACGCCGCCCGCGGCCGTGATGGCGGTGAGGTCGAGCAGCACCACGGCGAGGTCCGCGGAGACGCCACCGACGAACGAGGCGACCACGGCGTCCGCGGCACGTGCCTGCAGGTCGGGCGTCGGGCCTCCCGGCTGCACGACGGCGACGAGCGGGACGGCGGTGGGCAGCGCGTTCGCGAGCGCCTCGGCGGCGGTCGTGTGCAGCGTGGAGGTGACGACGGTCATGCGGACGGCTCCGATGCGGTGGTGGTGACGACGACGCCCGCGAGCCGCGAGCCGTTCGCGCCGACGGCGGCGGTGCCGACGGGCTCACCGTCGACGGAGATGGTGAGCGGGCGGTGCTGCGGGTGCGGCAGGGGCAGGACGTCGCCGACGGTGAGGCCGAGGACCTGTGCCGGCAGCACGGTCGCGGGTGCGAAGCGGAGCGAGACGCCGACCGGCACGGCGGCGAGCTGTGCGTCGAGCAGTGCCTTCGCGTCGGCGGTCGAGACGTCGGCGGGTCGGTCGACGAGCTGCGGCAGGACGGCCTCGGCGGGAAGCGCGAGGGTCCCGGCGGCGAGGCGCTCCCCCACCCGGATGCCGAAGGAGGCGACGATCATCAGGTCGGACTTCTGCGCGGCCTGAGCGAACTGGCTGTTGAACTGGAACGCCCCCGCGGTGACCGTCTGGTCGAGCAGCCCGCCGAGCGAGTACCGGAGGTCGTCGAGCGCGTCCTCGACCAGCCGGCGCACCAGGGCCTGCTCGATCGGGGTGAAGGTGCGCTCGGGTGTCGGCAGCGGCTTCGAGGCGCCGAGCGAGTGCGACACCCAGGCGAGGGCGGCGTCGAGCGGGACCTGCAGGACCCCCTTGGCCGGGACGCCCTCGATGGGCAGCAGGACCATGCCGGTGAGGGCCGGAAGGGATGCGGCGTACTCGTCGTAGGTCATCATCGCGACCTGGTCGCACGTGACCTGGCTGAGCACACGCACCTTGGCGGTCAACTGCGTGCCCCACTGCCGGGCGAACGTCTCGAAGGCGAGCTCGAGGACCCGGGCGTGCTCACGCGCGAGCGTCGACGGACGCGCGAAGTCGTACACCTCGGGCGCGGTCAGGGTCTCGGTCACGAGTCGTACTCTCGGCCGTCCGCGGACGACCGTCAGCTCTGGCCCCTCTTCTGGGGCGACGGTCGGTGCTACCCGGAACGGGCTCCGTCCTGCGCCTTCGCGAGGCTCGGCATGAGGGCGCTGACGTCCTGGTCGGCGTTCGACAGGACCACGATGTCGACGCGGCGGTTCAGGGCGAGGTCGCCGTCGGTGGTGCCCGTGGCGAGCGGCCGGCTCGACCCGAAGCCGACGGACTGGATGCGCGCCGCGGGCATCCCGCCGCGCTCGACCAGGTCGCGCAGCACCCCGGTGGCGCGGGCCGCACTGAGTTCCCAGTTCGTGGCGTACGGGGCGGTGGAGTTGCGGCTGTCGGCGTGCCCCTCGACGCTGACGTCGTGGTCGGCGCCGCGGAGCACCGGGGCGATGGCGTCCATGATCCGCTTCGCCTGGTCGGACAGGTCGGCGCTGTTCGTGCCGAAGTACGTCTCGCTGCCGATCAGCCGGACCGTGAGGCCGCGGGCGTCGACCGTGAACTGCACGTTCGTCGACTGCCCCGCCTTGTCGAGGTTGCCCTTGATCGCCGCCTCGATCGCCCTGAGGTCGTCGAGTTCGGCCTGCGCAGCGTTCACGTCCGCCTTGGTCGCGGTCGCCGGGACGACGGTCGAGGCCGGGTCGACGTTGGTGTCCTTCGCACCCGACGCCGCGGTCGAGTGGTCGGCCTGCGCCTTGTCGACCGAGTAGCCGGAGCCGTCCTCGACCTGGTCCTTCGTGACGACGGTGCCGGAGGCGGTGTCGACCTTCTGCGACTTCACCTCGCCGAAGCCGGTGGCGAGCGAGTTCTTCAGCGCGATGTACTTGTCCTGGTCGACGGTCGACATCGCGAACAGCACGAGGAACATGCACATGAGCACCGTGATCATGTCCATGTACGAGGCCATCCAGCGCTCGTCCGGGTGTTCGGCCTCGTCGTGACCGCCCTTCTTGCGACCGCGTCCGCGGCCGCGGGGGTTGGCGCTCATGATCAGGCCGCCAGCTGCTGGTCGTCGGCTCCGGCCTTCGCCTTGGCGCCCTTGCCCGAGGCTCCCCGCGCGCTCGGCGGCACCATCGCGGTGAGGCGTTCGCCGAGGAGCCGCGGCTGGCTGCCGGCCTGCACGGCCAGGAGGCCCTCCATCAGCAGCGTCTGCCGGTCCGACTCGAGCTGTGCGAGCTTCCGGAGCTTGCCGCCGATCGGCAGCCACATGAAGTTGGCGGTGAGGAGACCCCACAACGTCGCCACGAAGGCGCTCGCGATGAGGGGGCCGAGCTCGTCCGGCTTGCCGAGGTTGGCGAGCACGTGGGTCAGCGACACGACGGTGCCGATGATGCCGACGGTCGGGGCGAACCCGCCGAGGCCCATGAAGAACGAGCTCGCGCTGCGCATCGGTGCGGCGTTCGACTCGATCTCGTCCTCGAGCAGGATCCGGAGCTCGTCGCCGTCGGTGCCGTCGGCGATGTTCTGCAGCGCCTTCTTCATGAACGGGTCGTCGTGCTTGTCGGCCTCCTGCTCCAGGGCGAGCAGGCCGTTCGAGCGGGCGACCTCCGCCAGGCCCACGACGTCCTCGATGACGGACGCCGGCGGGGTGACCTTGCCGGTGAAGGCCTTGGGCGCGGCCTTGAAGCTCGCGATGGCGTCCTTCAGCGTGGTGCTCGCGATCCCGGCCCCGATGGTGGCGCCGAACACGAGCAGGATCGGCGCGGGGAGGAACAGCCCGCCGAGCTCGACGTGCTCCATCTCGATCATGCCGAAGAGGGCGCCGAAGGCGAGGAGGATGCCGACGATCGTCGCGATGTCCATGTCACCGCCCCCCGTCCTGCGTGCGGAGCGGAGCGACCGCCGCGAGGGTCGGCTGCGGACCGGTGGCGTCGCGGCCGACGGGGAGGTCGGTGCCGTACGCCATGCTGACGATGCGCGCTCGGTACGAGGCGATGCGGTCGATGACCTCGGCCAGGGACTCGCGGACGATGTACTTCGCCCCGTCGACCATGATGAGCGTCGTGTCCGGCGTCTCCTGGATGCGCTCCACGAGATCGGGGTTCACAGCGAATCCGCTGCCGTTCAGTCGTGTGACGACGATCATGGCCCGTCCTGGTTCTCGATCGACCCGCCGCCGTCCGTGGGGCAGGTGTTCGACCGCCCGTCCGTGGGTGGTCAGTGCGCACTATCGGCGGACCGGTGCCGTCCGTAAGCCACGCGACGAGTTCCGGACCCGGTGCATCCGGACGGGCGGTGCCCCCGGTAGTGGTGGTGGACGACGACGACGTCGCCCACCACCCGACCCGGCCTCCGGGCCGACCAGGAGGCACACCATGCGGAAGAACCTCGTCACCGGCATCGGCGCCGGTGCCCTGCTCGCGGCGATCGCGATCGCGATCCCGGCGACCTCGGCCACGGCAGCTGCCGGCGACGCCACGCTCTCGGTCCTGCACGCCGTCCCGGACACCACGGTCGACGTCTACCTCGACGGTGCCCGGGCCATCGACGACTTCACCCCCGGGACCCTCGCCGGCCCGATGACGGTCCCCGCCGGCGCACACACCCTCACGATCACCGCCGGCGACGCGACCGACGACTCGAAGCCGGTCATCGGACCGGTGGACGTCTCGTTCGCGGCGGGCAGCGACTCCACGGCCGTGGCGCACCTGCAGGCGGACGGCAGCCCCACCGCCACGGTGTTCACGAACGACACCTCGGCGGTCGCCGCCGGGCAGGGTCGTCTCGTCGTCCGCCACGTCGCCGCGGCCCCCGCGGTCGACGTCCTCGCCGGTGGGAAGGCCGTCGTGACGAACCTGTCGAACCCGGACGAGCAGACCCTCACCCTGCCCGCCGGCACCGTATCGGCCTCGGTCGCGGCGACCGGGACCACCGACCCGGTGATCGGTCCGGCGGACGTCGCGGTCCAGGCCGGATCCGCCACGATCGTCTACGCCTGGGGCAGCCTCGACGACGAGGACCTCGAGCTCGCCACGCAGACGATCGGTGACCTCGGCGGTGCGCCGAACGGTGTGCCGGCCGGCAACGCCGGACTGGTCGCGACGAACGGCACCGACGGCGCTCCGCTGGCGATCGGCGGCGGTGTCGTCCTGCTCGCCGCCCTGACGCTCGTCGGCCTCCGACGCCGTGCAGCCGGCGTCCGATCGGCTCGGCGCTGACCGTGCGCGACCGGGTCGGGACGGCGGTGACGATCTCCCTGCTCGTCGCCACCGTCCCGGCCCTCCTGACCGGGTGCTCGTCGGCGGATCGGGTCCCCGGCGAGCACCTGTTCCCCACCGCGACCCCGACGCCCGTCCCCTCGGCGTTCTCGACCGCGGTGCCCCGGCAGGACGCCGCGCTGCCCGACGAGGTACCGGTCGTGGTGCCGCCGGTGCGGGTCGCCGTGCCGGGCCTGGGCATCGACCAGACCGTGCAGCCCGAAGGTGTGGACGACGCCGGGGCGATGGCGCTGCCCGCGGACCCGGCCGTCGCCGGCTGGTACCGGTTCGGCGCGACCCCGACCTCGGCGTCCGGGTCCACCGTGCTCGCCGCCCACGTCGACGCCGTCGGGTACGGGGTCGGTCCGTTCGCCCGGCTCGCCACGGTCGCCGTCGGCAGCACGGTCACGGTCACCGGCGCGGACGGACGGGCCACGGACTACACGGTCGCGACCGTCGACCTGCTGGCCAAGACCGGGGTCCCCTGGTCGAGCGTCTTCGACCGGGACGGCCCACCCCGCCTGGTGCTCGTGACCTGCGGCGGCGAGTTCGACACCAGCACCCACCACTACCGCAGCAACCTCGTCGTCACCGCGACACCGCTGTGACCGACCGACTCATCCGCCCCACCGCGCACCCCGGCGGCCTACCATCGGGGCAGGGGCCCCGAGCGGCCACCGGAAGGCTCCACGACGCCGTGACCAGCACCCAGACCGACGACAGCGCCCGGGACGACGCTGCGCTGGCGGACGCGTTCGGCACCGGCGACGAAGCCGTCCTCCGCGCGGTCTACGAGCGCTGGTCGACCCTGGTGCACACGCTGGCGCTCCGGTCCCTCGGCGACGTCGCCGCCGCCGAGGACGTCACACAGCAGGTCTTCGTCCGAGCCTGGCGCAGCCGACACACCTACCGTCCCGACCAGGCACCGCTCGGCGCGTGGCTCGTCGGCATCACACGGAACTGCATCGCCGACGCCTTCGCGGAACGGACCCGGCACGCCCGACTCGCCTCGGCCGTCGCCGACCAGGAGCGCACGGTCCCGCCGACCCACGACACGACGGACGGACTGGCCGAGCGTGTCCTGGTCGCCGGGGAGCTCGACCGGCTCGAGGAGGTCCCCCGCACGGTGATGCGACTGGCGTTCTACGAGGAACTCAGCCACCGTGAGATCGCCGAACGACTCGGGCTGCCGCTCGGCACCGTGAAGAGCCACATCCGTCGAAGTCTCGCTCGGCTCCGAACACGTCTGGAGGTGACCGAATGAACCACATCGACGAGGAGACCCTCGCCCTGCTCGCCATCGGCGACACGCTCCCGACCGACGCGACCGCCGGTCACCTGCTCGACTGCGCCCGGTGCCGCGGCGAGCTCGAGGACCTGCGCCGCGTCGTCACCGTGGCCAGGTCGTCGCAGAGCCTCGACCTGGTCGCGCCGTCGGCCCGGGTGTGGGAGCGGATCGCCACGGACCTCGGCTTCGACGAGACGCAGCGGCCGAGCCCGGCTGCGGTGCCGGTCGTCGGACCGGCGGTCGCTCCGGCCGCGACGCCGAGCCCGACGTCCGGCGACGACCACGTCCGCCGCCGACGTCCGGGTCTCCGCCGCCGCACCGTCGCGTTGCTCACCGCGGCCGGGGTGGTCGCCGGCCTCGTGGTCGGGTTCGGTGCCGCAGCGCTCGTCGGCACCGGTGCCGGCGGCGGCTCCGACGCCGTCGTGTCCCAGGCGCGGCTCGCCGCCCTCCCCGGCTGGTCCGGCGCCCACGGCACCGCCGCACTCGAACGCGACACCGACGGCCGACTCAGCCTGGTGGTCGACGTCGATCCGCGGACCTCGGACGGCACGGCCCCGCTCCGGGAGGTCTGGATGATGCGCTCCGACCTCAGCGGGCTCGTCAGCGTCGGGTTCCTCGACGGCGACCAGGGTCGGTTCACGGTCCCCTCCGGCGTGGACCCGTCCCGCTACCCGGTCGTCGACGTCTCCGCCGAGTCCGCCGACGGCGACCCCGCGCACTCCGGTGACTCGGTCGTCCGAGGGACCCTCCGAGCCGACGGCTGATCCAGCCTTCCCGCCGACCGGAGCTACTCGCGCTGGTCGAGCCGGAGCAGCCGGGTCTCCTCGGCGTCGTACTCGGCGCGCACCTGGCGGAGGACGAGGTCGTCGATCTCGCCCTGGTCACGCAGCCGCAGCACGGTCGCCGCCTTGAGCCGGACGAGTGCGAGCTCGAGTTCGACCGCCGCACCGCGCTGCACGAGCAGCGGGTGCTCGTCGTCGTCGCTCTCCTCGGCCTCCACGAGGGCCAGGTGGCCCTCGTAGTCCTCACGGATCCGGTCGACGATCTCCGCCTCGGCGCCGGTCTTCCGGGCGAGCCGCGGCAGCGCGTCGAGCGCCGTCTCGATCGCCGTGCGCTCGGCCGAACGGCGCTCCTCGAGCACCTCGCCGCTGCCGTCGAACGCCGCCCACCGCACCACGGCCGGCAGCACGAGCGACTGCCCGACGATGGTGACCACCACGACACCCGCGGTGACGAACACGATGAGGTCCCGGTCCGGGAACGCCCCACCGCTCTCGACCACGCGCGGGACGGCCACGGCGGCGGCGAGCGAGACCGCGCCGCGGAACCCGGTCAACCCACTGACCAACCGGTCGCGGTGTCCTTCGCGGGGCGAGCCTCCCGTCCGGAGGATGACGAGACGGATGGTGCCCCACGAGAGGTTGAGGAACGCGAACCGCAGCACGACGACGGCGACCGAGACCGCGCCGATCAGCCCGAGGCCGATCGCGATCTCGCTGCCGGCGAGGTTCCGGACCGAGATCGTCGCCTCGATGCCGACGAGCACGAACAGGGCGCCGTTGAGCAGGAACGTCGCGAAGGACCAGAACGAGCGCACCTGTTGCCGTGTCTCGGCACGGTCGAGCTTCGGCGCGACCTGGCTGACGACGAGTCCCGCGACCACGACGGCGAGGACGCCCGACGCGCCGACCGCCTCGGCCACGAGGAACGCGGCGAACGGCACGAGGAGGGTCAGCAGGTTCTCGAGCACGACCGCGTGGATCCGACGGAGGACGAGCATGCCGAGCCACGAGGTGAGCAGTCCGGCCGCGATCCCGCCGACGTAGGAGAGCACGAGCATGCCGGAGACGTTCCAGACGGTGAGCTCCTGCTCCCCCGCCGTCACCGCCACCGCGATGCCGTAGATGACGAGGGTCGTGCCGTCGTTCACCAGGGACTCGGCACGGAGGACCGTGGTGTTGCGCCGCGGCAGCGACCGGGTGAGCGCGCCCACCGCGGTGGCGTCCGTCGGGGCGACCGCCGCGCCGAGGACCCAGGCGGGACCCCAGGGCATGCCGAGCAGGTGCAGCAGGGCTGCTACGCCGCCGGCGGTCAGGACGACGAGCAGCGTGCCCATCAGGACGATGCCGCGGAGGTTCGCCCGGATCTCCCGCAGCGAGATCGTCAGGCTCTCCCAGTACAGCAGCGCCGGCAGGAACAGCAGGAGCACCGCGTCGGCCGGCAGCTCGACCTCGCCGAACACCGGGATGAAGGCGATCGCCGCCCCGAAGGCGAGCAGGAGGACCGGGGGCGCGACGCGCAACCGGGTCGAGACGGCGGTGGCGACGGCGATCGCGACCACGAGCACGACGACGAGTTCGGGCGCGATGAGTTCCATGGAGGCTCCAGCCTGGCAGGGTGCGGGTGTGCGCGTGCGCGGTCGTCCGCTCAGCGTCCCCGCTCGGCCCGGGCCGTGATGACCAGGAACGTGACGTGCCCGAGCAGGGCGATGCCGAAGAAGACGAGCGCGACGGCGTAGACGCGGTCCAGCGTGCCGTCGCCGGTCAGCAGGAGCACGATGCAGCCGACCACCGCCGTGGCGAGCACGCCGACCTGCACCATCGACCACGTCTTCCGCCACCGCGGCTGCTGTCCCTGGGTGTCCACGTGCTCATTCTCCCCCGACCGCTGCCGCCCAGCCGCGCAGCCGCGGTGCTCGGTTCCGTCACCGGAGCGCTGGCGGCCCCTACGATCGTCGCGCGCCGCAGGTCGTGGCGCGGGGAGGGAGCCTGGTCATGGCGACGAGGGAACTGCACGTCGACGGTACGGGCCTGGCTTCCGCCGGTGCGGTGGCGGGCGACGATGCGGTGGTGGGCGACGGTGTCGTCCGGACCCGCCTGGGATGGGTCCTCGACCCGGGCGACGTGCGGATCGTCGTCGACGGGCTCGACGGGCTCGACGGGCTCGACCTCGCGGCGACCGACTTCCACCGGGGTGGCTGGAACTCCTGGTCGCCCACGGGCTGGGCTCCGCTCGACGAGAGTCCGCTGCGGATCTGGGGTGACGACGAGCGCCGCCTGACCGCGGACGACGCGGCGAACGACACGCCGGACCGGCACGAGGGCAACGGGGTCGGGGCACTCCGCCTGGCCGACGGCCGGGTCCTGCTCCTCGGTGCGCTGGGCCTCGGCACCCCGAGGGTGGGCGGCGCGGCGCGCAGCCTGTGGGGAACCGTGGAGACCGACGACGGCGACGGGTGGTTCCTGGGCCTCGGACCCGAGGAGGCCGTCTTCACCCGGTACGCGGAACTCCTGCGCGACCGGCTCGGCGCACCGACCGCTCCACCCGTGTCGACCCTCTGGTGCAGCTGGTACTCGTCCTACGAGGACATCGACGAGGGGCTGATCGCCGACGCGGCTGCCGGGCTCGGGGACCTGCCGGTGGACGTCGTCCAGGTCGATGACGGGTGGGAGGAGATCGTCGGCGACTGGGTGGCGGGCGACCGGTTCCCGTCCGGCATGGCGGCGACCGCGGCGACGATCGCCGCACGGGGCTCGCGCCCAGGGCTCTGGCTCGCGCCGCTCATCTGCCTGCCCGGGTCACGGACGGCGACCGAGCACCCCGAGTGGCTCGTGCAGGACCCGGCCGGTGGCCCGCTCGTCGCCGGGTACAACTGGGACTCCCACTACGCCGCCCTGGACACCACGCACCCCGAGGTGCAGGAGCACCTGGACACCGTGATCCGGACGGTCGTCAGCTGGGGCTTCCGGTACCTCAAGCTCGACTTCCTCTACGCCGGGGCCCTGCCGGGGCTCCGACACCGGGACGTGCCGCGGGAACGGGCGTACCGGGAGGCCCTGGAGCGGATCCGTGTCGCCGCCGGGCCCGACGTCTACCTGCTCGGGTGCGGGGCACCGATGCTCCCGTCCGTCGGCCTGCTCGACGGGGTCCGCGTCGGCCCGGACACGGCCTCGGACTGGGCACCGCCCGGGAGCGTCGCGGATCCGAGTCACGAGGGTGGTCGGAACGGTGCCGCTGCGTCCCTCGCCCGACTGTGGATGCGCGGGCTGTACCAGGTCGACCCCGACGTGGCGTTCTTCCGGTCGCGGGACACGACGATGACGGCCGAGCAGCGTCAGGTCGGCGTCGACCTGGCGCGGGTGTCGGGCTTCCGGTCGACGTCCGACCCCGTGGCCTGGCTCGACGACACCGAGCAGGCGGCGCTCCGGCGGTTCCTCACCGGCGAACCGCAGGTCGAGCGGACCGGACCGGACCGCTTCGTCGTCGACGGCCGCACGGTGGACTTCGCGCCGGTCGTCCGCGAGGCACGCCTGGGCCGGGAACGCCTGACGGAGGCGCGGGGCTAGCGATCCCACCCATCCGGCGGCCGATGGGTCACCGCGGCACCGAGACGGTGTGCACGCGGACGCCGTGCTGCCGGATGCGGTCGAGCTCGTGCGGGTCCGCCGCGTCGTCCGTCACCAGGTCGTCGACGTCGCTGAGGTCGGCGACCCACGCGGTGGTCACCCGGCCGATCTTCGAGGAGTCCGCGACCACGACGACCCGCTGGGCCCGACGGACCATCACGCTGTTCGTCCGCGCCTCGGTCCCGTCGTGCGTGGTGGCCCCGCCTGCGGCACTGAAACCGTCCATGCCGAGGATCGCCGTCCCGACGCTGACCGCACTGAACGTGCTCTCGGCCAGCGCGCCGACGAGCTCCAGGGAGTGCCCGCGGACGACCCCGCCGGTGACGACCACCGTGAGGTTGGGCCGACCGCCGATCTCGGACGCCGTCGTCACCGAGTTCGTGACGACGGTCAGGTCGTTCCGGAACATCAGCGCACGGGCGACCCCGGCGGCGGTGGTGCCGCCGCCGATCGCCACGGCGCACGGCCCCTCGGGCAGCAGGGTCGCGGCGCAGCGGGCGATGCGGGTCTTCGCGTCGCGGTGCTGGGCGTCCCGCAGCCCGACGGGCACCTCCGCGGCCGGCAGGGTCCGCGCGCCGCCGTGTGTCCGCGCCAGCATCCCCTGGTCCTCGAGGTCGGCCAGGTCCCGCCGGATCGTCGCCGCGGAGACCCCGAACGTCCGCATCAGGTCGTCGAGGCCGACGCTCCGACGTTCACGGACCGCCGTGATGATCGCGATCTTGCGGGTCGACCGTTTCGACGAGCCGGTTCGGCGGCTCGGAGCGGACTCGAGGAAGGACGTCACGGTTTCCCTTTCGCTCAACTGGACTGCGCGGTTCTGGTCGACCGTTGCGACAAACGCTCAAAACCAAACAGTATGCCTCCACGACGCATCCCACCGTTCGACGAAGGAGTTCCCGGTGCCGACACCCCGACGCACGTCCGCCCGCCGACGACGGTCCAGAGCACTGCGGGGCATCGTCCTCGGAACCACGCTCGCCGTCACGACGGCCTTGCTCACCGGCTGCTCGAACCCGGGCGCGACCGTGCTCGACACCGAGGCACCGGTCACCATCACGATGTGGTCCGGGCAGAGCGACCAGGCGGAGAAGCTCCTGCAGCGGCTCGTCGCGGAGTTCGAGGAAGCGCACCCGAACGTCACCATCGACATGTCCGCAGGGTCGTCGTCGACGGAGGAACTCCTCCAGAAGCTCGCCGCGTCCTTCGCGGGCCACGACTCCCCCGACGTCTCCTACACGTTCGGGTCGTGGGCGAGCCAGCTCGAGCGCTCCGGTCGGACGCTCGACCTCCGGGACGTGGTGTCCGACCCGGACGTGCGGTGGGACGAGTTCTCGTCCGCCGCCCGGGCGACCGCGCAGCCGACCGGCGGCAAGGTGATCGGGTTCCCCGCCGTCGTCGACAACATCTCGCTGCTCTACAACAGGACGGTGTTCGACCGGGCCGGTGTCCCGTACCCGACCGCGGACTGGACCTGGGACGACTTCCGCCGCGCGGCGGAGCGGCTGACCGACGCCGACAGCCACACCTACGGGTACGGCTACTCGGTGTCCGGCAGCGAGGAGACGACCTGGCAGCTCTGGCCGCACCTGTGGCAGAACGGCGGCGCGATCCTGAGCGAGGACGGCGAGCGCTCGGCCTTCGACTCGACGGCCGGTGTCCGGGCGGTCGCGTTCCTCCGTGGCATGGCCGTCGACGACCGGAGCGTGTACCTCGACCAGACCGACACGAAGGCGGCGCAGCTCTTCGCGAGCGACCGCATCGGGATGATCACCTCCGGACCGTGGCAGCTCTCGGCCCTGAAGACGGCGAAGACCTCGTACGGCGTCGTGAGGCTGCCGGGTACCGACGGCGACCACCAGACGGTGTCCGGTCCGGACCTCTGGACCGTGTTCGACAACGACGACGTGAACCGTGCGCACTGGGCGACCGAGTTCACGCGCTGGTTGACCGCGGCGGAGCAGGACGAGCGGTTCAACGTCGCCGTCGGCAACCTGCCGCTGCGCTCGAGCGAGACGAGCAGCCCGGCGTTCCGGAAGCAGGTCGCCGCGCTGCCGGGGCTCGACGTCATGCAGGCGAACTCCGCGAACGCCGAACAGGCCCGACCGACGGTGCCCGGCTACAACGGCCTGTCCGAAGCGGTCGGCAACGGCGTCGCGCGGGTGCTCCAGGGCGAGGGCACACCCACCGAGGCGCTGCGGCAGGCGACGGTCGCCGCCGACAAGGCACTGCGACAGGGCTAGGAGCCACGACATGACCACCTCCACGATCCAGCCCCCGCCGCAGCGTGAGCAGACGCCCGCGAAGACCGCAGCCCGTCGACGGTCCGCCCGGTCCCGCCGCGAGGCAGCCGCCGGGTGGGGGTTCGTCGCCCCCGCGCTCGCCATCGTCCTCGGCCTGACGATCTTCCCCGGTGTCTGGGCGCTCGTCCTCTCCTTCCAGAGCTGGGACGGGTTCAGCCCGGCCACGCCGGTCGGTACGCAGAACTACCAGGACCTGGTCACCGACGCCTCGCTCGGGGCGGCCGTGCTGCACACCGGGCTCTACACGGTCCTCTTCGTGCCGGCGTCGCTCCTGCTCGGGCTGTTCCTCGCGGTGGCACTGAACCGCAAGATCCGGTTCATCGGGCTGTACCGCACGGCGGTCTTCGTGCCGTTCGTCGCGTCCGCGGCCGCCACCGGGATCCTCACGACGTACCTGTTCAGCCCGCAGTTCGGCATCGTCAACAACGTCCTGCGCGTCCTGCACCTGCCGCAGCAGGGCTGGCTCGAGGACCGCAGCGAGGCGATGATCGTCATCATCGTGATGTCGCTCTGGGGGCAGGCGGCGTTCACGACGGTGATCTACCTCGCCGCGCTGCAGGACGTCCCCGACGAGGTCATCGAGGCCGCGCGGATCGACGGTGCGAACTCGTGGCAGACCTTCTGGCGGGTCGTCTGGCCGCAGTTGGCGCCGGTCACCTCGTTCGTCGCGATCTACCAGACCCTGCAGGCGGTGCAGCTCTTCGACCTGGTCTACGCGACCACCCGCGGCGGGCCGCTCGACGCGACGCAGACGATCGTCTACCACCTCTGGAAGGTCGCCTTCCAGAACCTCCAGTTCGGGTACGGCTCCGCCATCGCCTACGGCCTGTTCTTCCTCACCCTCGTCACCACGGTCATCGTCACGGTCGCGCAGCGACGTGCCGGAAGGAGCACGCCATGATGTCCACCGAGACCCGCGTCCCCGTCCTCGGTGCCGGGTCCGACGGCGCCGGCGCGACCGCCACCCGGCGTCGGCGACGACTGCCGTTCAGCCCCTGGCACCTCCTGCTGCTGCCCGTCTCGCTGCTCTTCCTGGTGCCGTTCATCGAGATGTTCACCACCTCGCTCGAGCCCGCCTCGGAGATCAACCGGTTCCCGCCGGCGTTCATCCCGACGCACTTCACCCTGACCGGCTACGAGCGGCTCTTCGCGGAGAGCGACGTCCTGCACTGGCTGCTCAACACCGTCATCGTCTCGGCGTCGGCGATCGTCTCGCACCTCGTGCTGTGCTCCCTCGCCGGGTACGGCTTCGCGCGGCTGCGGTTCCCAGGGCGCACCTTCGGCTTCCTCGCGATCCTCGCGACGATCATGATCCCGTCGCAGCTGCTCATGATCCCGACCTACGTCATGTTCGCGCGGCTGCACCTCGTCGACCACCTCGGTGCCGCGATCGTGCCGTGGCTCGCGTCGGCGTTCGGCATCTTCCTGATGCGGCAGTTCTTCCTCTCGCTCCCCGCCGAGCTCGAGGAGGCGGGCATGATCGACGGCTGCAGCCGCCTGCAGGTGTTCTTCCGGATCGTGCTCCCGCTCGCCCGTCCGGCCCTGGCCACCCTGGCGGTGTTCACGCTGCTCGGGTCCTGGAACGACCTGGTCTGGCCCCTGATCGCGATCAACAACGAGGACGCCTTCACGCTGCAGCTCGGGCTGACGAACTTCCAGGGGGTGCGCCGGACCGACTGGTCACTCCTCATGGCGGGCAACGTCGTCGCGACCCTGCCGCTGATCCTGCTCTTCCTCGTCGCGCAGAAGCAGTTCGTCGCCACCATGGCGTCGGCCGGACTCAAGGGGTGAGCGACCGGCAGGACCCTGGACGACCTCGTCGACCGCGGCGCGAACGCACCTGACGGACGGGAGGCCCGTGGCGGCGTCGCCACGGGCCTCCCGTCCGTCAGGTCCCCGGTCACGAGGCAGCCGGTTCAGGCGATCTGCGCCGAGAAGTCCACCGGGTCGCCGGCCAGGGAGGCCTTCACCACGCGGCTCCAGTCGTCGACCAGCACCTCGGTGGCGTCGCGCTCGACGCCGTCGAGCGCGGCGCGCACCACCTCGGCTGGGTCGGTCATCGGCCCGTCGTAGCCCGCCATCATGTCGGTGTCGGCGGCACCGAGGTGCAGGCCCTGGACGGTCACGCCCCGACCGGAGAGCTCGAGACGGACGGCGTTCGTCATGTTCCACTCGGCGGCCTTGGCGATGGCGTACCCACCGGCGCCGGGCGCGGCGAACCAGGAGAGGGCGGAGAGGACGTTGACGATCGCACCGCCGCCGTTGCCCTCGATCACGGGTGCGAACGCCCGGACCATCTCGAGGGTCCCCCACAGGTGGGTGTCCACCGCACGTCGGGCGTCCGCCAGGTCGTCGGTGAGCAGCGAGCCCGACGACGAGATGCCGGCGTTGTCGACCAGCAGCGTGACGTCGCCCGCAGCGGCGGCTGCCGCCGCGACGGAGGCCGGGTCGGTGATGTCGAGGGCGAGCACCTCGACCCCGGGGACGTCGACGAGTTCGGGGCGCCGGGCGGTGGCGTAGACCTTCGACGCACCGCGCTGCAGGAGCTGTTCGACGAAGTGCCGTCCGAGGCCGCGGTTCGAGCCGGTGACGAGGGCGACGGATCCGGTGATGTCCATGGTGGTGGTGTCCTTCCGCCGAACGGGTCCGTCCCGCTGCGGCTCGGTTACGCTAAGACCTCACATCAGTGTCAGGGGCAAGCCCGGAACGGAGACGACATGCGCATCGGGGACCTCGCTGCCCGGACCGGGGTGAGCGTCCGCTCGCTCCGGTACTACGAGGAGCAGGGGATGCTCGCGTCGACCCGGACCGGCAGCGGCCAACGGACCTACGGCGTGGACGCCGTCGACCGGGTCCGCCTGGTCCAGCAGCTCTTCGCCGCCGGTCTGCCGAGCCGCACCATCGTGCAGCTCCTGCCCTGCGTCGACGCCGGCGTGGCCACACCGGAGTCCTTCGCCCTGCTCGTGCAGGAGCGCGACCGGATCACCGCGCAGTTGGCCGAGCTGACGGCTGCACGGGACCGGCTGGACGAGGTCATCCACATCTCCGAACACCCGACCCCGGAGCACTGCCCGACGCTCCGGACCGGCCGGCCGTCGCCCGACGCGGTCGTCGCGGCCTGAGGCCCTCTCAGGAGTCTCGGCGGTGACCGACCCCGGCGTCCGGCATGATGACCGGACCGGGGACCACTCCGGCTGACCCTGGGGGATGCATGTCGGACGACGGACGAGCGCACGCAGACGCGTCATCGACTCGCGGGGTGGGCGCTCCCCTGGCGCGGCACGGTCGTCTCCCCCGTCGTGGCCCGTTCGGCACCCTGCTCCGCGCGGTCGCGGTCGTCGCAGCGGTCGCGGTGGTCGGGACCGGTTCGATCGGAGCCGTCGCCACGTGGCAGGTCCTGCAGAGCGCGCAGCCGTCCGTCTCGCTCGCGATGCCCGGCGTCACCGCGCAGAAGGCACCCGCGCTGACGGCCCAGTCGGGCGAGGTCAACATGCTCCTCGTCGCGACCGACACCCGGGACGGGCAGGGGGCCGGGTTCGACGACGCGGCCAACCGTGCGGCGAGCAGCGGCGTCGGGCACAACGACACGAACATCCTCGTGCACATCTCGGCCGACCACTCGAACATGTCGGTGATCAGCTTCCCGCGCGACCTGGTCATCCCGATCCCGGCGTGCACGAACGACGAGGGCACGGTCACACCGGCGTCGTCCGCGGCGATGCTCAACACCGCACTCGCACGCGGTGGCGAGCAGCACGGTCTGGCCTGCGTCGCGAGCACCATCGGGCAGCTCACCGGCCTGCAGATCGCCTACGCCGGCACCATCAGCTTCGACGGCGTCGTGCGGATGGCCGATGCCGTGGGTGGCGTCACGGTCTGCCTCGCCACGCCGATCAAGGACGACGACGTCACGCCGCCGCTCGACCTGCAGCCCGGCAACCGGGAACTCAAGGGTGCCGAAGCCGCTGCGTTCCTCCGGTCGCGACACGGCGTCGGTGACACGAGCGACCTCGGCCGCATCAGCAACCAGCAGACGTTCATGTCGGCGCTCGCCCGTCAGACGGTCTCCGCCGGCACACTCACGAACCCGGCGAAGGTCCTGCGGCTCGCGGACATGGCCTTCCAGAACATGGTCCTGTCGGACTCGCTCAGCGATCCGGCGACCCTGGCGCGCCTCGCCCTCGCGGTGAACACCGTCGGACTCGCCAACATGGTGTTCCTGCAGTTCCCGGTCGTCGACGACCCGGACCAGCCCGGCCGGGTCCTGGTGTCCGAGGGACCGGCGGCGACCCTGACCGCTGCGCTGCGAGCCGACGAGCCGGTGCAGCTCGCGCCGGACAGCCTCGGTCGCTCGGCGGTTCGTGATCCGGACGCGCCCACCGCATCACCGTCGGCTCCCGCCAGTGTGACAGGGACCACCACCCCGCCCGCCGCCGGCAGCCCGACGACGGCTCCGGCGACGCCCCGGGCGAGCGCGTCCGCCGCCGAACTACCGGACTCGGTCTCCGGACAGACCGCCGACACGGTGACCTGCGCGGCGAAGTCGAAGTACTAGGCCGATCGCAGAAGCCTGGGCCTCAGACCCCGGTCACCAGCCGCACACCGGCGCCGACCTCCCTGAGGAGGTAGGCGGGCAGGTGGCCCGCCGGGGACGGGTCCAGGAACTCACGGCCCACCGGGCCGATCTGCGACACGACCGCGACTGAGTCCTTCTCGAGGCCCGACGTCTCGCGAGGGACGAAGACGTTGCCCGGGAACGACTCCAACGCGGTGTTCGAGGTGAGTGGGACAACCAACACCGTTCGGATGTCGCTGGCGAGGAGCCAGTCCTGCTGCATCACGATCGTGGGTCGGACCTTGGCCGGCTCGGATCCGCGAGGCGCCCCGAAGTCCACCCAGACCACGTCGCCGTACTCGATCACCACTCGGTCCGTTCGATCATCTGGCGCTCGGACTCGCGGACGAACACGTCGTCAGCCGACGGTTGACCCGCGCGCTCGATGACCGCATTCGCGATCCTGGTCAAGTCGGAACTGCCTTCGAGTTCCTGAGCCAGCCTGTCAGCAGCACGCCGGTAGAACTCGGACCGGTTCAGACCGTGACGAGCGGCAACGCGTTCGAAACGCTCGAACTCGGCATCAGGGATCGAGATCGCGGTCTTCATACGCGCGAGTATAACCGTTCACACCGATGACGTCGATCCCTACCGGTGCCGACGAAGAGTCGGGTACCGACCGCCGCGCCCACTGCCCGGAGCGGCTGTCACCCGCGAGCGGCGAAGTTCCGCCGGCCGACGACCGTCACCGCCAGCGCCAGCGCCCCGAGCACGGCCATGAACACCGCGAGGACCAGCCCACCCGAGACGCCCAGGAGCAGCGCTCCGACCAGGCCCGCGGCGGAGATCGCCAGGTTGAACGCGACCGGCAGGAACGCGTTCGCCAGGTCCGACTCCGAGCCGCCGGCGATCGTCAGGGCGCTCTGCAGCTGCGGCGCCGCTCCACCGAAGGTCAACCCCCAGAGCACGGCGGCACCGAGCACGACCGCGGGCGACCCGTGTCCGACGACGAGCAGGACCGCGGCGCACACGAACCCGCCGAGGCTCGCCCACAGCAGCCCGCGGGGGTGCCGATCGATCAGCGCCGCCGTCAGTGCGACCCCGCCGATCGAGCAGACGCCGTAGACCAGGAGCACCAGGTCCGCCGAGAGTCCGGTGCCGGTGTCGCGGAGGAACGGCGCGATGTAGGTGTAGATCGTGTTGTGGCCGAGCATCCACACGACGATGACGACCAGGACGACGGGGACGCCGGGCAGCAGGAACACCCGCCGCAGGGGCAGCCGTCCACCGGCTGCCTGACCCGCGACGTCGGGCACGAGCAGCACGACGAGGACCATGAGCACGACGCCGAGCAGCGACATGCCGGCGAACGACCACCGCCAGTCCAGGACGCCGCCGACCCAGGCGCCGAGCGGCGTGCCGAGCGCGAAGCCGACCGGCGCGCCCGTCGACACGACCGCCAGGGCCAGCCCGCCGCGTGCCGGCGGGCTGATCCGGCGCCCGTACGCGGCCAGCATCCCCCACAGGACGCCCGTCGCCGCGCCGCCGACGAAGCGGGACACGAGCGACAGGACGACGTCTGACGAGAGCGCGGTGACGGTGTTCGCGAGCACGAGGCAGGTGAGCGCGGCGAGGAGCAGCGGCTTGCGGCGCATCCCACGCGTGAGGGTGATCGCCGGCACGGTGACCACGACGGTGCCGAGGGCCCAGACGCTGATGAACTGGCCGATGACACCCTCGCTGGCGCTCAGGTCGCCGGCCATCAGCGGCAGCAGTCCGGCCGGCATCGTCTCGGCGGACAGCAGCAGGAACCCGATCGCCGCGAGGGCGACCAGCGCCGCCCAGGGCATACGGGTGGCTGCGTGGCCGGTCGTCGTCGGTGAGGGCGCGGTGGTCGTCACCGGGTTCCGCCCCGGGTCACGTCCTCGGCCCGGGAGGCACCACTCGCGTCCGTCGTGCGGGTCGCGGCCCAGCTCGCCAGCAGCTGCAACGACTCCGCGTCCGCACTGCCCGGTTCCGCCGAGTAGACGATGACGCTGTGCTCGCCGTCGAGCCCAGGCGTCAGGTTCTCGAAGTGCAACCGGACGTCGCCGACCGCGTGGTGGTGGAACGTCTTGACACCGTGGGTGTGCAGCCGGACCTCGTGCGCCGCCCACTTCTGCCGGAACTCCGGACTGAGCGTCGCGAGTTCGCCGATCAGGTCCCGAAGAGCACGGTCGTCCGGGTGTCGACCGGCCGCGGTCCGCAGCATCGCGACGGAGGTGTCCGCCGCGCCGTCCCAGTCCGGGTAGAGCCGACGCGACAGGTCCTGGTGCAGGAACGCGAAGCGGGCGAAGTTCGGCTGGTCGCCGCCGGCCTCGACGACGTCGCTGTAGAGCGCACGGCCCAGGTCCGTCATGGCCACCACGTCGAGTCGGGTGTTCTGCACGAAGGCGACGACGTCGTGCATGGCCTCCAGCGCGTACCGGAGTCCCGGCCGGACGGCGCCCGGGACGCTCGGACGACCGCGGCGCACCGGGGACGTGTTCGCCGCCCGGGCCAGGTCGAACAGGTGCGAACGCTCGGAGTCGTCGAACCGCAGCGTGTCGGCGATGGCCTCGAGGACGGTGTCGGTGACGCCGGCCAGGTTGCCCCGCTCGATGCGGGAGTAGTACTCGGCGCTGACCCCGGCGAGGACGGCGACCTCGCCACGTCGGAGGCCGGGCACCCGTCGACCGGGTCCACCCGGCAGGCCGACCGACTCGGGTGTGATCCGGGCACGGCGGGACATCAGGAAGTCCCGCACCTCGTTCTCGTTCGGCATGCGCCCACGGTACGGCCGGGCCTCCCGGGGAGGGGTTCCCTGTCGTGCCACCTCAACCGGGCATCGGTAGGGTCCGGGTATGTCGACCCCCGGTGCCGCGTCCCCGTCATCCGCGAACCAGGTCGGCGACGCCCTGATGGCCCTGCACCGCGCGACCGAGCACCCGTTCGACATGACGTTCGAGGACGGACAGTTCATCGCGACCCACCAGCTCGGTCGCTCCGGCGGCGGGACGGTCACCACCTACCGCTACGGCATCCAGCTGCTGCCCGACACGAACGAGTACCGACGCCTGATGCGCACCAGCACTCGCTCGTCGACCGGCGGATCCGGCTCCTTCACGTTCAACTCGCGGTGGATCACGAAACCGGTGAACGACACCCTCGCGGCGCACGGCTGGAAGCCCCGCCGGACCGCGATCGGCAAGCTGTTCCGTCGCATCCTGGCGATGCCCACCTGACGGGGACGGGCCTCCGGGCGGTGCCGGTTCGTCGACTGTCCGGAGCAGTCGGTATCGTCGTGGGGTGCAGAAGTCGGAACGCCCAGGTCACGCCGTCGATCGACGCTCCCAGCGGGGCGTCGCGTGACCGGTCCGTCCCCGGCGGACGCCGCGCTCGCCGGCACGATCGAGCGCGAGGCCGACCGCCGCCGCACCGTCGCCGTGATCGCGCACCCGGACGCCGGGAAGTCGACGCTCACCGAGTCGTTGACCCTGGCGGCCTCGGCCATCGACGAAGCCGGCGCGGTGAAGGGCAAGGCCACCCGCCGCGCGACCGTGTCCGACTGGATGGAGATCGAGCGCAGCCGAGGCATCTCGATCAGCTCCGCGGTCGTCCAGCTCGACGCCGCCGGCACGCTCATCAACGTGGTCGACACCCCGGGCCACGCCGACTTCTCCGAGGACACCTACCGTGCGCTCGCAGCCGTCGACTGCGCGGTCATGCTGATCGACGCCGCGAAGGGCATGGAGGCGCAGACGATCCGTCTGTTCGAGGTGTGCCGGACCCGCGACATCCCGGTGATCGCGGTCGTGAACAAGTGGGACCGCCCGGGCCGTGAAGCGCTCGACCTGCTCGACGAGCTCGAGGAGCGCACCGGCCGTGTACCGACCCCGGTCACCTGGCCGGTCGGCGAGGCCGGCGACCTGCAGGGGTTGGTCGACACCGCGACCGAGACCCTGACGACGTACGAGTCCACCGGTGGCGGCCACCTGCCGGTCGCGACCGTCCGCTCTGCGGCCGAGGCTGCCGAGCTCTTCGGCGCCGCGTGGACCACCGCGCTCGAAGAGGTCGAACTCACCCGCGAGGTCCGTGGGCTACCCGACCAGGACGACTTCCACGCCCGGGTCAGCATGCCGGTGTTCTTCGGCGTCGCCACCAAGCACCTCGGCACGGTCGACCTGCTGCGGTTCCTCCGCGACACCGCTCCTCCGGCCCTGCCCCGGCGGACCGAGGACGGCGCTCCCCGCCCGGTCACCGAGCAGTTCGCCGCCCAGGTGTTCAAGGTGCAGGCGAACATGGACCCGGCCCACCACGACCAGGTCGCGTTCGTCCGCATCTGCTCCGGCCGCTTCGACCGCGGCATGATGCTCACCCACGCACAGTCCGGCCGTCGCTTCAACACCAAGCACGCGCTCAGCGTCTTCGGTCGGGAGCGCGACACCGTCGACGTCGCCTGGCCGGGCGACGTCGTCGGTCTGGTGAACGCCACGATGCTGCACCCCGGCGACACGCTCTACAGCGACGAGGCCGTCGAGTTCGAGCCGCTCCCCCGGTTCGCCCCGGAGATGTTCGCGACCGTCGCGCCGACCGACCCCAGCACGGCCAAGAAGTTCCGGAAGGGCATGCAGCAGCTCGCCGGCGAGGGCGTCGTGCAGCTGCTCGAGTCCGAGCGTCGGACCGCGCAGGCGCCCATGGTCGGCGTCATCGGATCGCTGCAGCTCGAGGTCCTGACCTCCCGTCTGCTGGCCGAGTTCGGCACGGCAGTCCGCGTCGAAGCCCTGCCGTGGACTATGGTCCGCACCGTCACCGACTCTGACCTCGCACTGCTCGAGCGTCGCCGTGACATGGAGATCGTCACCACCGACCGTGACCGCTACGGTCTGTTCCGCGACCAGTGGCACCTCAACTCCGTGATGCGCGAGCTCAAGGGCCTGGAGCTGCCGGCGCCGGTGTGACCGGCGGTCCGGTTCCGGCATCGATCCGGAGGCTCGTCGGACGTTCCAGGAACGAGCCGAGATGGTCCGCGGCTCGGTGCAGTGCGCGCTCGTCCGCCGCGCCGAGCGCGCGGAACGGCGTGAGCAAGATCGTGCCGTCGTCGGCTGGTCGCGACCAGGTGCCCACGATCCTCCCGCGGACGACGGCGACAGGAGCACCGATGCCGTTCCGACTCGCGACCCGGTCCGTGGGGTCGACGAACAACGCCGATCGGTCGGCGAGACCGAGGACGTACTCGTCGAACGCCGGGAGCAGGTGGGCCACCGCGGCGCTGCTCGCCGGTGCTGCGCTGCCGATCGCGACACGGGTCGCGTCGGCGTCGACGACCTGGTGCGCGGCAGTCGTTCGAGCGCGCCGGACCGCGGTGAGCGGCAGCCCGATCCACGTCCCGAAGTCGGCGAGTGTCGCCGGGCCGTGCCCGCGGAGGTAGCCGAGCAGGACGTGGACGAGCGCCGCCTCCGCGTCCTCGACGAGCTCGCGCACCGCACTGCTGACGGGTGCCCGGTCGTCCAGCAGGACGAGCGCCTGCCCGACGCGACGGCTCGGTCCCCAGGCGATGCGTGCCTCCAGTGCGAACGCGAGCAGCAGGATGTACTCGCGCGACTCACCCGGATCGACGCCCGCGTCACGGAAGGACCGCATGGCGTCCTCCCGTTCGAGCGCGACCCCGCTGGAGAGCGCAGCGAGCAGGGCGTCCCGGGCACGGTCGACGTCCTCCGGTTGCAGGCCGACCTGCCGGAACCGGGTCGCGACGGTCCGCATCGTGCGGGTCGCCGTCAGGGACAGGAGGACACGGAGGTCGTCGGGCGTGGTGGTGTGCAGGGTGCCGCGCATCGGCCAGGACCGGACGAGCTCACCACGGTCGAACGCGGCCAGGACGTCCGTGCGGGTGGTGCCGAGCGACCGGGCGCCGATCGCCCACAGGGACTGGTTGAAGTCCTGCGCCTGCACCGCGACCAGGTGCCGGACGACGTCGAGCGGGGCGGCAGCACGGGCGGTCGGCGAGCTGCCGACCGGTCGCCCCACCAGGCCGGCGGTCAGTCGTGCGCTGCGGATCGTCGTGTCGGGGACGGGACTCACGGCGGCACCGGCAGACGCACGGTGACGCGTCCGGACGACGGTCCGCCGCACGGGTCCGCCGCGTACGGGCTGTCCCAGCGCAGCGTGACCGCCTGCTCGACGATCAGCTGACCGGCACCGTCGTACACGGCGACCGCGCCACGTCCGGGTGTGTCGGACCCGAGGTGCACCGGCCACCGGACGCCGCCCGACACCGGGGTCGGCGTGCTCCCGGGGTCCGCCTCGGGCGGGATCGCGGGCGGGTCGTCGGCGGCTGGTGGTTCGCATCCGGCTCCACCACACACGGTCACGGTGGCGACCGCGGAGGTGTCGCCGAGCAGCGTCACCTGGACGCCGTTCACCCAGCCGACCGCGGTGCACGCCGTCGGGCCGACGCTGCAGCCGACGACGGCGATCGCGGCGACGAGCGCCACCACCCCGCCGATCACCGCCGCCCGTGCCGTCCGCATGGCTCGATCCTGCACCGGGCGGTCCCCCTCGCGGGACACGGTTGGGTCACGTCGTCCGGAGCGCGGTCGTCGGGGGCCGGAGGAGCACGAGCACCGTCGCGGTGCTCGCGGCCAGGAGGATCGCCACGGCCATCGCCGAGACCGCTCCGGACGGGTGCGCCACGGACTGGCCGACGGCCGCCTGCAGCGTCAGCAGCAGGGTGCCGGCCGCGTAGGCGAGCGCGACGATGACGACGATGCGCACCTGCGTGGTGTCGGAGCGCAGTCGCGGGATCCGGTGAGCGAGCACCGTCAGTGCGAGTGCCGCGAGGGGGACGAGCTGGAGGGCGTGCATGCCGACGAAGTGCGCCACCCGGTAGTCGCCGCCGGTCGTGCTCCACCCGAGGACCGGCACGCCCGGCCCACCGTCCACGACACCGACCGCGTGCGCGCCGACGATGCCGTCCGGGGTCGTCAGCTGGGTCGGCGTCGGACCCGTCATGAGGAACGCGACACCGATGCCGCCCAGGGCGATCACCGCGCCGAGCCGGACCGCCACGGTGAGCGCGGGTGTCGGCAAACGCAGGAAGAACAGCGCGGCCGAGGTCACGAAGGTGCAGAGGTACAGGACGGTGATCGACACCGCCATCACGCCCCACACGACGATGTGCAGGGGTGACGAGACGTTGAAGTGGCTGGTGGTGCCGGTGGCGGCCGCCCAGAGGATGAGGGCCTGTTCGACGAGCAGCGTGAGGGCGATCACCGTGCCGAGCCGGTGCGCGAGCCGTCGCCACCGCGGCAGGTGGGCGATCAGCCACGCCCAGGTGACGGCGTAGAGCAGGATCGAGACGGAGAACTTCAGCGGCTTCGCCCAGAGCGGTGCGCCGAGGACTGTGCGCGGGTCGACCAGCAGCCCGACGACGCTGACGACGGCGCACAGGACCATCACCCCGGCGACGGTCATGAGAGCCGGGTGCCAGGCGACCGCGCGGCGGATCGAGGCGGTCACCGGGACACCGGGCGGGTCTGCGCGAGCGCTGCCGGGATGCTCACCTCGAGCGGCGTCGGCGCGGTGCCGAACGTCCGCTCGAACGCGCTCGAGTCGAGGACGGACGGTTCCGCCCACTGGTAGCGCATCTCGAGGGTCTCGCGCGCGGCGGCGGTGAACAGGGCACCGATCCGGAGCGTCGCCGAACGCATCACCGCGGTCTGCGCCGCCGGGACACCGGCGAGTTCGACGACCTCCCGACCGGTACGGGCCGGGGCGGTGGGCAGGTGCCAGATCCGGCCGCGGGCCCGGTCGTCGGTACCGAGCACCGCGAGGGCATCGCCGACGTCGGTCGTCGACGTCAGGGAGTGCGGGAGGTCCGCGTCGAGCAACCACGTCGGTCGCTTCCCGGCGGCGATGCGGTCGAGGACGAACCCGTTGACGACGCTGGTCGTCGCTCCGGGCCCGAAGAAGTCCGCACTGCGACCGACGGTGACGGTCAGCCCCTCGTCAGCGGCGGACGCGAGCAGGTCGAGGGCCTCGGCGCGGACCCGGCCCTTCCGACTCACCGGACGGACCGGTGTCTCCTCGGTCATCGGACCGGTGACCCGACCGTAGGCGTAGACGTTGTCGAGGTACACCAGGTGCGTCCCGCTCCGGCGCGCGGCGGCGATCGTGTTCCGCACCAACACCGGCCACTGCTCCGCCCACACGGGTGCCGAGTACGGCAGACCGACGACGAAGTACGCGACGTCGGCACCGTCGAGGGTCCGCGCCACCGCGTCGGCGTCGAGCAGGTCGGCCGTGACCGACGCACCACCACGGCCGACGGCAGGGCGTCGCCCGACCGACACCGGGTCGAGTCCGCGCTCGCGGAGGGCGCGGAGGGTCTCACGACCGATGACGCCGTTGCCGCCGAGGACGACGTGCCGGGTCGCGGTCACGAGGTCGCGCCGTCCGTGGCGACGGGGAAGACGTCGTGGGTCGCGTCCTGCTGCGCGATCCGTCGCAGCCCGGCGAACAACGGGTCGCCGAGCACCGTGCCGATGACCATGAGCTCGGCGATCGCATCCCGGCCGTCCCGGCTCTGCAGGGCGGCGACGTCGGCCCGGGCGGCGGTCGCGGCGGCGGTCATGTACGCGTCCAGGTAGTCGTCCGGAGCGTCGAAGCCGATCGTGGCGAGCCCGTCGAGCGCTCGTGCCGCCGTTTCGTGGCCGGGGTTGTCGGTCGTGGCGCACCACCCGGCGGCGGTGACCCGGTCCTCGATGCGGGCACGTGCCGCCCGGCTGGCCGGGGTCTCCGGGGAGCGCGAGTCGGTGATGGCGTACTGGGCGACCTCGAAGACCTCGGCGAGCGGGGCGTCGTCGGTGTCGAGGACGGCCAGGACCTGCTTCGTGACCGCGATGGACAGACCACCGGTCTCGAGCAGCGCGCGGACCAGGCGGACGCGCTCGACGTGTCGACGGTCGTACGCGGTCTGGTTGGGTGCGGTCTTCTCGCCCGCGGGCAGGAGCCCTTCACGTTGGTAGTACTTGACGGCCGTCAGCGGTGTGGCGGCTTCTCGAGCCAGTTCGGATATTCGCACTCTCGGAGAGTAGAACTATCTGCTCCGGTGACACAAGCCTCCGGCTCGATCCGACACCGGGTGTTCACCCGGCACGCGGCCGCCGCTGCATCCACTCCGCGATCAGCGCGGTGCCGGCCGTGAACGCCGGGGAGCCCGGGCGGTTGAGGAAGGCGTGCGCGCTGCCCGGCAGCACATGGCGTTCCACGTCAGCACCCGCGGCCGAGAGCTCCGCCGCGAGCCGGTCGCCCGACGTCCGCATGGTGTCCCGCTCGGCGTGCACGAGGAGCGTCGGCGGGAACCCGGCGAGGTCGTGGCCACCCGGGAACGCGTACCGGTCGGCGAGCGCCTGCCGGGAGCCGGCGTGGTTGCGGTTCGCGACGTCGAGGGCCCACGGCGCGTGCGTGATCCGACGGTGGCCCCGGGAGCGGTGCGCCGGGTCCCCGCTCCGCGGGTGTGTCGCGTGGAAGAAGCCGTAGGCGAAGACGGCCCCGGTCGGCACAGCACCGTCGTCGATCGCGTGCAGGGTCGCGGCGGCGGCCAGACACGCACCCGCGCTCGCGCCACCGATGACGACGCCCTCCGGCGACTCGGTCGCTGTCCTCCGCAGTGCGACGAGGACGTCGTCGAGTGGCCTGCGGAAGCGCTCCCGCTCCGCCCGACCCCGCCGCAGGTGCCCGATGCCGGGGACCGGCGCGAGTCGGTAGGCCGCGGTCACGACGGTGACGCCCCGGGCGGCGAGGACCCGGGCGACGTCGTGTGCCTCGGGTTGCGCGGGACTCCCGCGGAAGAACCCGCCGCCGTGCAGCCAGAGCAGCGTCGGACCGGCGACGTGGGCCTCGGTCTCCGAGCGGTACCACCGGAGCGAGTCCGCCCCGACCGTGTTCCCCGTGCCCATGCCCACCTCCCCCGTCCCGAGTGGCGCTCCCCTGGCACACCCTGCTGCGACCGTACCGGGTCGCCGTCGGCTGTCAGAGGATGGGTCGGACCTCGACGCGACGGTTGCACGCTCGCGACGCGTCGCGGGCCAGACGGAGCGCGGTGTCCCCGTCCGGCAGGTCCCAGATCCAGAACCCGGCGACGTGCTCTGGCGCATCAGTACGCGGACCGGGCTCGACGAGCCCGACACCGTCGCGGTCGTCGACGACCGTCGCGTCCGCCGGTCCCGAGAGCCCGGCCGCGAACACCCACTGCCCTGCCGCCCGCAGGCGGTCGTTGAAGGCGTCGACGGCCGCCGCCTCCGCGTCGGTCGCGGTGCCGGAGGTCTGCCGTCCGGACCGCGGTCCGCTGTCCAGGACGTTCACGAGGTACTGCATGGCGCACTCTCCTGCCGTGTCGGTGCGACGGCACCGTCGCCGTCACCCACAGTGTGCGCCTGTCGCGGTCACCGGACGTAGGTGACGACCACGAAGTCGTCGACCCGGTGACGCGTCTCGACCCGCCAACCGTGGGCCTCCAGTCGGTCTCCGACGGCAGCGGGCTGCTCGGCCGTCGTCGCCCCGACGTACCACATCCGGTCGACGCCGCGCAGACGCGGGATGGCCGTCGCCGGCGACCGGTCCGCCCAGAGCTCGCCGACGTCCGCAGCCGTCCGGACCAGGGTGACGTCGCGGAGGCCACGGAACGGGGCCGGGTACGACGACGAGACGTACTCCGTCGTGCGGATCGGGTGGCCGGGCAGCGGGCCGTAGTAGACGCCGTCGACACCGCCGAGGTCCGGCAGCCGCTCGCGTTCGGCCGCGACGTACGCGGCCACGTCCCGCCAGTGCGATCCGGTCTTGTGGTCCGGCTCCTTCTGCTGCGCGATCTGCGGTGCCGCGACCACGGCGAACACGACGAGGCCCACCACCGACACGGTCCGCCACCGCACCGCGGCAAGACCCAGCCCGACGAGGACGGCCACGAACGGCGTCGTGAACGTCAGGTAACGCGAGTTGTAGAGCGGTTGCACCACGACCGACACGACGATCACGATGACGGTGGGCAGGACCACGGCCGGCAGTGCGATCTCGATCGCGGCGACCCAGGGACGGAGCCGCCGCAGCACGAGGACCGCGACGATGCCGACCAGGGCGAGGACACCGCTGACGACGGCGAGGACCGTCGAGAGGCCGAAGTACTGGAGCACGAACACCGAGTCCGCCAGCCGGCCGTCGACGCTCAGGGTCGTCCCGATCCAGTAGAGCTGCTTCTGGGCCTGTCCGCTGGTCAACAGCACGATCGGCACCGTCCCGGCAGCGGCGGCCACGGCGGCGACGAGCCACGAGAGCCCCGCCCGGCCGGTGGCGCCCTGACGGCGACGAGTGAGCTGCCAGATCAGCATCGTGCAGGCATGGGCCACGACGAGCAGGGCCGAGTAGAGGAACAGGGCCGATCCGAAGACCGCGACGACCGTGTACCCGAGCCACCAGAGCCACGCGCGGGGTCGTCGCTGGATGCTCCGGTCGGTCGCGACGACGAAGATCAGGGTCAGCACCACGGCGACCGCGATGCTCATCGCGTAGGAACGCCCCTGCAGGCCGGAGGACGTGGTCCGCGGGAGGACCGCCAGGACGACGCCCGCGATGAGACCGGCCCGGAGCGTCGTCAGTCGACTGACCAGGACGACCAGCAGTGCCGCGGCGACCCCGGCGGCGACCGCACTCGGGAAGCGCAGCGTCGCCAGGTCGTACGGCAGGAAGCGGAACCACACGTGCACGAACGCGTAGTAGAGGCTGTGCACACCATCGACGTTGTGCGCCATGTGCCAGAGCTCCGGCAGCGACCGACGAGCAGCGCTCATCGTGGCTGCTTCGTCGATGCCGGCCGGGGCCGTCCACGCACCCCAGAACGACACGACGGTCCCCACGATGCCGACGAACACGCTGCCGAGCACCAGGGCGAGCCGGCCGTGGGTCGGGGTGCCGTCGACCGTCGATGGTCGATCAGCGACGACGTCGGGCGGGCTGTCCGAGCGGGTGCGGGGCATGTCGCGGAGGATATCGACGCTCGGATGAGGCTCTTCCGGCACAGCGGCAGCGCACTGTCCGGAAGGCGCGCGGGCGGTCGTGCCGAGTCCGCGCTCGCCGCGAACGGTGGGGGCATGGCGGCCTGAGGACACCGTCAGCTGCGGGAGCGGTGGTGCCGCGTGTCGCCAGCCGTGCGCCTGCGCCGACCTGGATGACGACCACCGTCGCGGCGACGAGGAACGCCCCGTCCGCCGAGGCGGGGACGGGGCGGTCCGGGCGCTGTCGTGCCGTGATCGATCGCGACTAACGCTTCAGGTTCGTCAGCTCCTGCAGCACCTCGTCCGAGGTGGTGATGATGCGGGCGTTCGCCTGGAAGCCGCGCTGCGCGACGATCAGGTTGGTGAACTCCTGCGACAGGTCCACGTTCGACATCTCGAGCGTGCCCGCGGCCAGCGAGCCGACACCTGCGGATCCCGGGACGCCGACGGTGGCGGCGCCGGAGTTGGCGGTCGCGCGGTAGCCCGATGCGCCGGTCTTCTCGAGACCCGCGGGGTTGGCGAAGGTCGCGAGGGCGATGCGGCCGACGGCGAGCGACGCACCGTTCGAGAACGTACCCATCACGGTGCCGTCCTTCGAGATCGAGTAGCTCTTCAGCGACCCGGCCTCGTGCCCGTTCTGCGACGAGATCGACGCGGTGTTCAGCGCGGCGAACCCGGTCAGCTGGGTCATGTCCACCGCGATGCCACCGACCTGCAGGGTGGCGCCACGGGTGATCTTGCCGTCGGCACCGAAGGCGACGGTGCCGGTTGCGGACGAGCCCTGCCCGTTGGACGCGGAGACGCTCCAACCGGTGTCGGTCTTCGTGTACGCGAGCGACAGGGTGTGCTTGGTGCCGTACTGGTCGTACACGGTGGCGTCGCGGTTGAGGACCTCACCGGTCTTCGTGTCCGACGGCAGGTTGCCGGAGACACCCGCGGTGCTGGTCGCGGTCGCGGGTGCGGCGGACTGCAGCGGCAGCGTGATGTCGCTCATCTGACCGCCGTCGTTGACGACGCCGTCCGTGGCCGAGTAGCCCTGCACGATCTTGCCGTCGGAGCTGACCAGGCGGCCGTCGGCGTCGAAGTCGAACGCACCGGCGCGGCTGTAGACCGTGTCGTTGCCGAGACGCGTGACGAAGAAGCCGTCGCCGGAGATCATCAGGTCGGTCGCCTTGCCGGTGGCCTGCGCCGAGCCCTGGGCGAAGTTCGTGGAGACGCCGGCGACCTGCACGCCGAGGCCGATCTGAGCCGGGTTGGTGCCGCCGATGCCGGTCTGGGGGCCGCCGGCACCCTGGGTCATCTGCGACAGGGTGTCCTGGAAGACCGTGGTCGACGACTTGAAGCCGACGGTGTTCACGTTGGCGATGTTGTTGCCCGTGACGTCGAGCATCTCCTGGTGGGAGCGGAGGCCGGAGATCCCGGAGTAGAGCGAGCGGAGCATGGTGCGTCCCTTCGTGGACGAGGAGTGTGCGGGAAGAGGGAGGGTCAGGAACCGGAGGCGGTGGTGATACCGGAGATCACGTCGAGATCGACCTCCTTCCCGTTCACGGTCACGGTCGGCACGCTCTTGGCGTAGGACACCGCGGACGCGGTCCCCGTGACGGCCGCGCCGGAGGCGGCGTCGGTGTAGCTGACCTGCTTCCCGACGAGGTTCGCGGCGGCCATGCGCATCTGCAGCGAGAAGTCCTCGTTGGCCGTCGTGGTCTGGTTGGTGACCTGTTCCATCATCGCGAGCTGCGTCTGCTGGCTGATCATCTGGTTGGTGTCCATCGGCGACGACGGGTCCTGGTTGCGGAGCTGCGTCACGAGGAGCTTCATGAAGACCTCGGAGTCCATCGTCTGCGACCGCGACGAGGTCGGGTTGGCGGCGACTGCGGCAGCGGCCGTGGCGGTGTCCACGGAGCCGGTGATCCCGTCGAGTGGCATGGTTCTCGTTCCTGTGTCGTGGTGGCCGGTCAGGCGAGGACGTCGAGTCCCGCGGTGCGGACGGTGGTCGAGGCGGACGGGAGGGACGGGGCGATCCCGGCGCGGGCCTCCCGGACGGCGGGGCGGTCGGCTCCGTCGGTGGCACGGTCGCGGCCGGCGGCGTCGCGCCCGGCGTCGGCCGCCTGGTCGCGACCGTCGGCACTGGTGTCGGCCGGGTGGTTCTGGGCCGACAGGTCGAGCGTCGTGCTCCCGCCGGAATCGCGGCGGAGGTCCGGCAGGATCTGCCGCACCGCGTCGCGTCCGGCGTCGGAGGCCGCGAACAGCTCCACGTGCATGCCGTGTCCGGTGACGTGGGCGCGGACGGTGACCGGGCCGAGTGCCTCCGGTGTGAGCTGGACGGTCAGGACGTGTTCACCGGGGCCGGCGTGCGCGAGCGTGAACAGCGGACGCGCGAGCTGCTGCACCACTGGCTGGGGTGCTGCGGCGGGCGCGGCCGGACCGGCGGTCGGCGCGGGGGTGCCGGCGGTCGCGGGCGGCGCGGTCGTCGGCACGGTCAGGACGACCGGTGCGTCGCTCGTGGCGGTGACCGCCGGGAGGCTCGCCCCGCCCTGGTCCGCAGCGGCTGCGGCAACCGCGTGGCCGGCCGGGCCGACGGACGGACCGGGGACCGCGGCGGTCGCGGGCTGGGCGTCCCCTCCGGTGGTCGGTCGCGGGGCGGGTGCGGAGGTCGAGGTCACGACACCCGCGGCAGCGGTCGCCGCGGAAACGACGGCGCCGGACACGGCGGCGCTGGACACGACCGCGCTGGACACGACCGCGCTGGCCGCCGGTGCAGGCACCGGTCGCGGAGTCGGTGCCGGTGCGGTCGCGGCCGGTGTGCTGGCTGCCGTCGTGGACGAGGACGGCCCGGCCGGGAGCGGAGCCGTCGGGTCCACGGGAGTGGTGTCGAGCGGCGGAGCCGTCGGCAGGACCGCCGACGGGGCCGGCGTGACGGGTGCCGCGGCCCCGGTCGCACTGCCCGCGTCGGCCCCACCGGTCACGTCGGCGGGGTCGGCGGTCACCGCTGCTGCGTCGCTGGTCGCCGCGGCCCGCGCGGCCTGCGCGGACTGCGCGGACTGCGCGGCGACATCACCGGCGACGCGTGTCCCGACGACACCCGCGCTGACGGCGGCGGCGCCGACCGTGACGGCACGGACGATGACGGCGGCCGCGGTGGAGACGACGGCCGGTGCCGGCGTGCCCGCTGCGTGCTCCCCCGGCGACACCAGGTCGGTCGGCGTGGCAGCGGTCGCGACGCCCGAGGTGCCGGTCGTCGGCGTCACCGGCGCGGTGCCGGTGCTGGTCCCGGTTGCGGTCCCGGGCGAGGACGTCGGCATCGCTGCCGGTGCGGCGGTCGGTGTCGCAGCGGTGCTCGCGTCGGTGTCGTCGGAGGAGTCCTGCCGTCCTCGGTCCCGCTCGGCGTGGCCGGCCACCGCGGACAGCGCGGCACCGAAGCCGGCGCCCGTGCTGTCCTCGGTCGGTCCCTGGCGGTCCCCCACCGGCCGCGTCCGGACGACGGGCGCGGCCGGTGTCGCCGACGCGCCGGCCAGGACGGCGCTCACGCGACGCTCCCGGAGGTGAGCATGGACTGCAGCGCGGCCATCTGCAGGTCGGTGGCGTTCGTGGTGCTGCTCGTCCCGACGGTCCGCGCGGCCTGCGCTGCGGCGGTGGCCGCGGCCTCCTGTCCGGAGGGCACGATGCGGCGGATGGTGGCGATGTCGGAGTCCTTGTACCAGTTGTCGACGATCCGGACGTCCTTGCCGGGGTGCGGCGCGTGCAGGACCTTGCCGTCGCCGACGTAGATGACGATGTGTCCCTCGCCCTTGGGGATGATGAGGTCGCCGGGCTGCGCCTGTGCCAGCGACGGCACCGCCACGCCCATGTCGGCCTGGTCCGGCACGACGCGGGGCATGGTGACGCCGAGGTCCTTGAAGACGGTCTGCACGAGACCCGAGCAGTCCATGCCGGCGCGGGTCTCGCCGCCGAACACGTACGGCACACCGAGGTACTTCTCGGCCGCTGCGACGACGGCGTCCCCGGTCGCTCCACTGCCCGTGGCGAGGGTGTCGCGGCCGGCGTCGACCGACGTGGCTGGCGCTGCGGTCGCGGCGCCGGCGGGAGCGGCGGTGCCGGCTGCACCCGCCGTCGAGGCACCGGCTGCGGCACCTGTCGCGGTCCCGGTCCCGGTCCCGGTGCCGGTCTCGGTGGCCAGGGCGTCGGCGAAGGCCGAGGAGGCCGCTGCCGAGGACGCGGCGGACGGCGCGCCGCTCCCGCTCTGCAGCGTCTCGATCTGGCTGCGGATCTCGCTGATCCGCGAGAGCACGGCGTCGATGCTCATCGATGTCCCCCCTCGGTGCGGCGACGGGCCGCGATCTCGTCGAGCGCGTTCTGCTCGGCACGCAGGTCCTCGGCGGTGACCCGCGCGGTGTGCTGACCCTCGAGCTTCTCCAGCCCGAGTGCCGAGCGGCGTGCGGCGTTGTAGGTCGACTGCGCACGGTCGGCGTCGGCGCGGCGGCACCGGACGACGGCGTCGAGCTCCTCGAGCATCCCCCGCGTCGCTGCCCGGGCCGAGGCGACGGCGCTCAGCGTCGCGGCGTCGGTGATCGTCGCCGGCTCGTCGTCCAGGGTGCGCCGCGCGGCCATCCGGGCGTCGGCGGCCGCACGGACCCGGCCGTTCGCGTCCGCCAGGGTCGCCGCGGCACGGTCCTGTTCGGCGTGCCGGAGACGGAGCAGCCCGGCGAGCGGGAACCGGCGGGCCATCAGAGGAGCCCCCCGCCGGCGCCGAGGGTGCGGACGAGTCCGCTGAGGCGCTCCCACGACCCGGCGGCGGTGACCTGCTCGGCCATGCCCTGCCGGAGGAACGCGTCGATGGCGTCCTGGTGGTCGACGGCCGCGTCGACCAGGGGGTTGGTACCGCGCTGGTACGCGCCGACGTCGAGCAGGTCCTGTGCCGCGCGTCGAGCGGCCATCACCTTCCGGAGCGCGGTCGCGGTGGCCCGCTGCTCGGGCGTCGTCACCTTCGAGGCCACGCGCGAGATCGACCCGAGCGCGTCCACGGACGGGAAGTGGCCGGTCACCGCGAGCTTCCGGTCCAGCACCACGTGGCCGTCGAGGATGCTGCGGGCAGCGTCGGCGATCGGCTCGTTGTGGTCGTCGCCGTCGACCAGGACGGTGTAGATCCCGGTGACGCTGCCGACCCGGTCGGTGCCGGCGCGCTCGAGCAGACCGGCGAGGACCGAGAACGTCGAGGGCGGGTAGCCCCGCGTTGCCGGCGGTTCGCCGACGGACAGGCCGATCTCGCGCTGTGCCATCGCGACGCGGGTGAGCGAGTCCATCATGAGGACGACGTCCTGCCCGGCGTCCCGGAACGACTCGGCGATGCGGGTCGCCACGAACGCCGCACGCAACCGCATCAGCGCGGGCTCGTCCGACGTGGACACGACGACGATCGAGCGGGCGAGGCCCGCAGGCCCCAGGTCGTCCTCGAGGAACTCGCGCACCTCACGGCCGCGCTCCCCGACCAGGGCGATCACGTTGACGGCGGCGTCGCTCCCCCGCGCGATCATCGACAGCAGCGAGGACTTGCCGACGCCGGAGCCCGCGAACAGGCCCATGCGCTGGCCGCGGCCGACGGTCGTCAGCGTGTCGAGCACGCGGACCCCGAGCTGCATCGGCGTGTCGATGCGGGTGCGGGCCATCGCGTTCGGGGTGTCGTGGTCGAGCGGGACCCAGCCTTGCGCGTCGAGCGGCCCGTGGTCGTCGATCGGACGACCGAGGCCGTCGAGCACCCGTCCGAACAGGCCCGCGCCGGTCGGCACGAGCACGGGCCGTCCGGTCGAGCGGGCCGGGGTGCCGGCGGTGATGCCGGTCAGTCGCCCGAGCGGCATGCAGCGGACGCCGGTGGCGTCGGTGGCGACGACCTCGACCGCGGTCTGGGCCGCACCCTCGGCACCGACGGTGATCACTTCGCCGACGTGGGCGTCGAGTCCGGCGACGGTCAGGCCGAGACCGACGGCGCTCGTCACGGTGCCGACGCGCTGTGGGCGGGCGGCGCGGACGGCGTCGTCGAGTCCGCGCGGGCGCAGCAGCGTCGCGGCGGTCACCGGACGCCTCCCAGTGCGGCGCGGGCACGGGACAGCGCGGCGTCGATCCGCGCGTCGAGCAGGCCGTCCGGCAGGTCGACGACGGCGTCGCCGTCCCGCAGGGCCGGGTCGGCGACGACCGGCACCGGCATCGCCAGGTCGGCGACGGCCGCCGCGTCGGCGGGACTCAAGCGGACCGCGGTCACGACCGGTGCCGCGGCGACGTCGAGCGCGCGGCGGAGGGTCACCTCGGCGGCGACCGACGGCCCGCCGAGCACGGATGCGTCCGCCCGGGAGGCGCGCACCGCGTACCCGACGACGGCGTCGGCCAGTTCGACGGCCGCGCTGGTGACCGACTCCTCGGCGGCGTCGAGCACCGGGACGATCCGGGCCTGGAGCGCCGCGGCGGCACGGTCGAGGACGGCGAGCCGGTCGACGACGAGCGCCTCGAGGTCAGCCAGTCGTGCGGCGTGCTCGGCGTCCATGCGCGCGCGGATCGCCTCGGTCTCGACGTGGGCTGCGCGGAGACCGGACGCGTACCCGGCGGCGTGCCCGCGCACGTCGGCGCTCGCGGCACGTCGGGCCAGGGCGGCGTCGGTGATCACCGGGAACGCGAGCGGGGCGAAGGGCTCAGTCAACGAGCTCGTCCTCCTCGGTGCGGTGGACGGTGATGACGCCCTGGGCCTCGAGCTCGCGGACGGAGCGGACGACCTCGGCACGGGCCTCCTCGACCTGCGACACGCGGACCGGACCCATCGATTGCAGTTCGTCGTCGAGCAGTTCGCGGTTGCGCTCCGAGACGTTGGCGCGGATCGTCTCGACCACCGGCGTGGACGCACCCTTCATGGCGGTCGCCAGGATCTTCGAGTCGATGCCGCGGAGCACCTGCTGGATGTCGCGCGACTCGAGCTTCACGATGTCCTCGAAGGTGAGCATCCGCGAACGGATGTCCTCGGCGAGTTCCGGGTCACGCGCCTCCAGGCCGTCGAGCACGGCCTTCTCGGTGGCGACGTCCGAGCGGTTGATGATCTCCACCAGGGGCGCGATGCCGCCGACGACCTCGACGCTCTCGCGCGGCGAGACGACGGCTCCGGCGCGTGAGCGCAGGACGCCGGCGACGATGCCCACCGACTCGGGTGTGGCGGTGCCCATCGTGGCGAACGCCTGCGCGACGTCGGTGCGCACGCGCTCGTCGAACCCGGCGAGGACGGCGCTCGCCTGGGCGGGCTTCAGGTGCGCGAGCACGAGTGCGATGGTCTGCGGCAGCTCGCCCTCGAGCAGGGCGATGACCTGGCCGGGCTCGGCGTCGTCGAGGAACTCGAACGACTGCCCGGCGAGGTTCGACGCCAGGCGGTCCATCACGCCGGCGGCGCGCTCCGCGCCGAACGACGCCTCGAGCAGGCCGAGCGCGGTCTCCTTGCCGCCGCGACGGCTGGTGCGCCCGGTGCGGGTGAGGCGGTGGAACTCACCGAGCGTGCGGTCGACGACCTCGTCGTCGACACGGCGCATCCGGACGATCTCCTGCGAGATCTCCTCGGCCTCCAGCTCGGTGAACTGCTTCATCACCTCGGCGGCGCGCTCGGTGTCCATCTGCATGAGGATGAGCGCGACCTTCTGCGCCCCGGTCAGCGGCCGGTCGGTGCCCGGCGCGGGGACGACGGCGCTCACACCGACGCCCGGTCGTCGAGCAGCCCGCGGAGGAGCTCGGCCGTGCGCTTCGGGTCGCGCTCGGCGAGGGCCGCGATGTCCTGGCGGCGGCGCTCGGCGGTGATCTCGTCGGTGGTGAGGATCTCGGTCGGGGCGTCGTCGAGCGGCAGGGCCTGGATCGCCACGGTGGGGGCGTCGCCGGCCTCGAGTCCGGTGCGGACGTCGGCCGGTTCGACGGCGAGCGGCAGCGGGAACGAGTCGCCGAACGCGTCGAGTTCCCCGATGTCGACCTGTTCGCGCTGCTGCCGGCGGCTGCGGCGCGCCAGGAAGACCATCAGGACGATGAGGGCCAGGACGATCCCGACGACGATGCCGGCCGTGCGGATCGCCGACCAGAGCGCCTCCTGCTGGTCCGCCTGCTGCTGTGCCTGCAGCGCCTTGGCGGCGTCGTCGGCGGCACTGGTGTCGAAGTCCATCATCGCGACCTTGACCTGGTCGCCGCGGGTCGCGTCGACGCCGGCGGCGTTGGCCACCAGGTCGTTGATGCTCTGCAGGTTGACGCCCTGCACGGACTTCGCCTTCGCGTTGAGTGCGACCGAGATGGTCTGGCGGTCCATCGCCCCGGCGGGGATCTGCGTGGTCTCGGTGGTCTTGTCGACGGCGTTGTTCTTCGTCGCGGACTGGTTCTGGTAGCCGCCGTCGCCGGCACCGGCGCCCGTGCTGGCCGTGCCGTTCGGGACGGCGATGTTGTCCGGGCCGAGGACACCGGTCGCCCCCGCGCCGGCACCGCTCGCGCCGGCGCCGTACTGCTCCTTCGTGGACGACTCGTTGAGCGCCACCGGGCCGGTCGTCGGCGTCGTGTAGGACTCGGTCGTGCGGGTGCCGGAGTTGTCGCTCATGGTCGCGGCCACGACGACGCTGGCGTTGCCCGCTCCGAGGGTGGTGTCGAGCAGGTCCTGCACCTTCTTGCTCGTCGCGGCGTCGTAGTCGGCGGCCTGGTCGGTGCCGGAGCCGGTCGCGCCGGTGCCGACGGCCGACAGGGTCTGGCCCTTCTGGTCGACGACCGAGACGTCGGTGGGCTGCATGCCCTCGACGGCGGCGCTGGTCAGGTGCACGATCGCCTGGACCTGGTCGGTGCCGAGCTGCGCGCCGTTCTTGGTGGCGATGAAGACGGACGCGGTGGGGTCCTTCTCCTCGGACACGAAGACGGACTTCTTCGGGATCGCGAGCTGCACGCTCGCCGTCTGCACGCCGTCCATCGCGGAGATCGTCTTGGCGAGCTCGCCCTCGATCGCACGCTTGTAGGTGACGTCCTGCTGGAACTCGCTGCTCGTCACGCCCATCGTGTCGAGCAGCGAGTAACCGCCCTCGTTCGACGACGGCAGCCCGTTCGAGGCGGCCTTGAGCCGCTCCGTGTAGACCTTCGACTGCGGGACGAGGATCGTCGCGCCGCCGTCCGTGAGCTGGAACGGCACGCCGTCGGTGGTCAGCTGGTCGGTGACCGAGCTGGCGTCCGCCGCGGCCAGGCCGGTGAACAGCGGCGCGTAGGACGGCTTGCCGAGCCAGGACGCGAGCGCGATCCCGCCGAGCACGAGCGCCGCGACGCCGATGATCGCGATGGTCCGCTGCGCGGCGGTGAACCCCTTGACGTACGCGCCGAGACGGCCGAGCACGTTCTGCATGCCGGCGGGCATCAGGCCTGCATCCGCATGATCTCGTTGAACGCGTCGACGCCCTTGTTGCGGACGGCGGCGACGAGCTCGAGGGTGACCTGGGCGCGGGTGGACGCGATGGTGGCGTCGTGGATGTCGTCGAGGTTGCCCGTGACGGCCTTGAGCGCCAGGGTCTTCGAGTCGCTCTGCAGCTGCTGCAAGCCGTCGACGGCGTTGCCGAGGCTCGCGGCGAACCCGTCGCCGCCGGACGCGGTGACGGCGGACGAGCCGCGGTCGCTGCTGGTGCCGGTGACGTTCGTCACGGCGTTCGTCATCGCGTTGGTGGTCACACCGTTCACGGCGTCGATGGGCATCAGTTCTTCCCGATCTGCAGTGCCGCCTCGTAGGCGGTCTTGGCACGGTCCACCACGGCGGCGTTCGCCTGGTAGCCGCGCTGGGCCATGATGAGGTCCGCCATCTGCGTGCCGAGGTCGATGTCCGGCATCCGGACGTACCCTTCGGCGTTCGCGAGCGGGTTGTCCGGGTCGTAGGTCACGCGGCCGGCGGCGCTGCCGAACGCGGCGCCCTTGACGTAGGCACCGGAGACGCCGTTGCCCTCCTGGACCTCGACGTAGCGGGCCTGGAACGCGGAGTCGTCCATCGACCGGACGGTGTTGACGTTGGCGATGTTGTCCGAGATGGCGTCGAGCCATTTGCGGTGCACGGTCATGCCGGTGCTCGCGATGCCGATCGCGTCGAAGGTCGTCACGAGTTGGTCCGCATCGCCGCACGGACGCTGGTGAGCTCGGAGTTCATCGCCTGCGTCGCGAACTGGTACCGCAGCACGGTGTCGACGTTCGACAGCGTCTCCTCGTCGAGGTTGACGTTGTTGCCGTTCGTGTTCGTCGGCTCGAGGCTCCGCGCGACGGTCGGCGTGGTGCGGCCGTCACCGTCGACGACGGACTTCGCCAGGGCGTCCTCGAACTGGACCTTGCCGGCCCGGAAGTCCGTGGTGTTGATGTTCGCGATGTTGTCGGCGATCACACGCTGACGCATCGACAGGCCGTCGAGTGCGCTCTGCAGCGCGGCCGACGTCACGGAGTCGAACACGGATGGTTCCCCTCGTCGGGCGCCGTCCGGGAGGACGTCGCCGAAGCGGTGGTGGCCGATCCGTGGCCGGGTGGTCGAGCGATCCGTGCTCGACAGGGGCTATCGGCGCAGCGTCCGAGCGGTGTTAGTGCTCGCCCCGAACGGGGGCCGGTCCGTCCGGCTAGGCGCTCGCGTCGAGGTAGACCGCGGTCTGGGGGGTGCGCGTCGCGTCGACGGCGCGGAGCGCGCCGAGGTGCTCGAGCGTCACCCGGCGGGCGTCCTCGAGGGCGGTGATCCGGTCGCGCTGCGCGGCGAGCAGCCGGGAGGCACGCCCCACCAGGTCGCGCGGCACCGGTCCCAGCCCGGTCGGCTCGGTCCAGGTGACGGTGGTGTCGGTGGCGGTGGCGCTGGAGTCGAGCGTCGCTTCGAGGTCGGCGAGGACCGCCTCCCAGCGAACGCGTGCCGCCGCCAGGTCGACCGACGTGCGCGTCTCGGACTCAGGCGACACCGAGCGCCCCGCCGACGGTGTGCTGCGGCGCCACCGGGGTCGCGGGCAGCGAGGCCGCGGCGTCGTGCCAGGCCTGCCGCAGCGGGTCGAGGATCCGGATGCAGTCGCGGGTGGCCTGCACGTCGCGGTGCACGTTCGCGGTGATGAGCGACGTCGACGCGTAGTTGTACACGGCGAGCAGCCCCTCGCCGCCGTCCCACACGTCGATCTTCAGCGTCGAGGAGAGCTCGCCGACGATGGCCTGGGCGTGCAGGAGCTGCTCGCGGGCGGCGTCCCAGTCAGCGGCGACCTGGGCGGTCTCGGCGCGGTGCAGGTCGAGCAGCAGCCGGTCGTAGAGCATCGTGACGAGCTGCGCGGGCGTCGCCGACAGCACCGCCTCGTTCGTGTACTGGGCGCGACGCTGGTCCGTGACGGTCCGGGGCTTCGCGGCCTGCCGGAAGGCGGCGGAACCGCTGAGGTCGAAGGCGTTCATGACGGTTCTCCTGCGGCTCAGTTGGACAGCGACGCCAGCTGACCGGCGAGCCAGCTCGACTGCGACTGCAGTCCGCTCAGGCTCGTCTCGAGCGCGGCGTACTGCGTCTGCAGCGTCGCCCGGCGCATCGTCAGTCGGTCGGTCCACGAGTCGATCTGCGTGGTGAGGTCCTTGACCACGGACTGCTTGCCCGTGATCGCGGTCGTGATGGAGCCGGTGTACTTGTCGCTGGCGGCGGTGGCGGCGTCCGAGACGGCCTTCGCCACACCGGCCATGATCGCCTGCGTGCCGACCGGGTCGGCGGCCAGGGCCTTCTGGAACGCTGCGGCGTCGAAGTCGAAGTCGCCGTCCTTCGAGATGACGATGCCGATCGACGACGGGGACTTCCCGTTGACCGGGGTCGACATGGCGCTGGTCAGCCGCTGGACGGCCGACCGCGTCGTGGCGTCCCCGAGCAGGACGCCCGCGGTCGTGCTCGTCGTCCCGTTCGTCGGGCTGGTCGTGCTGGTCACGCCGGTGTTCGACGCGTAGTACGACGTGACGGCGTTCAGCGCGTCGACGAGCCCGGAGGCCACGGCCTGCGCCTTGGTGCTGTCCCGCCCGACCGTGATCGTGGTCGGGTCGGTCGACGCCTTCGAGACGGTGACGCTGACGCCGGGCAGCAGGTCCGCGAAGGTGTTCGTCGCGCTCGTGACGGTCTGCGCCGCCGCCGTCCCGGCCCACAGCGTGACGGACGCGTCGGCGGCCGGGGTCACGACGGCTGCGCCGGACTCGGCCAGCACGTCCGTCGCGGTGCCCGCGGCGACGTCCGCCGCGGTCCCACGGTGCAGGGTGAAGCCGTTCGCTGCGCCCGTCGCGGTGCTCGTCACCTGCAGTCGGTAGAGCTTCGTGCCGCTGGCGTCGGTCCCCGCGGCGACCTTCGTGGCGGTGACCCCGGCTGCGGAGCCGTTGATCGCCGTGACGGTGTCGTCGAGCGAGCCCGATGCCGGCGTCACGGTCGTGCTCGTGCCGTCCGGCTTCGTGAACGTCAGCGCCGACGCGGTGTCCCCCCAGGACGACATCGCGGCGGTGACGCCGACCTGCGCGGCAGCCGTCCGGCCGACCGTGAAGGACACGGACCCGGCGGTGGCGGTCGCACTCGCCGAGACGGTGGCGTTCGTGGCGCTCGACGACGCCGTGTACAGGTCGAGCGAGCCGGGCTTCGCGGCGGCTGCGGCCTTCGTGGCGAGGGACTGCACGAGCCCGTTGATGGTCTGCAGCGACGAGATGAAGGAGTTGGTCGTGGTGACCTTGGCCTTGAGCAGCGTCTGCGGCACCTGCTCGACGCTCATCAGCGAGTTGATGAGGTCGGTGGTCTTGAGGCCGGAGACCAGGCCGTCGATCGCGAGCGAGGTGCTCGTCGCGGACGTGGTGGACATCGCTGGCTCCCCGGTGGTCGGCGGCTCGGAGTGGAGGCGGACCGACCGAGGTCGGTCCGAGGGGGTGGACTCCACCACCGAGGAGCACCCGAACGGCTCCTCGGTGGTGGCGACCGGTGCGACTAGCGGAGCAGCGACAGGACGCCCTGCGTGCTCTGGTTCGCCTGCGCGAGCATCGACGTGCCGGCCTGGCTGAGGATGTTGTCGCGCGTGTACTTGACCATCTCCTCCGCCATGTCGACGTCGGTGATGCGGGACTTCGCCGCGGTGAGGTTCTCCTTGGCCACGTTCGTCACGTTGATGGCGTGGTCGAAGCGGTTCTGGATCGCACCGAGGTTGGAGCGGGCCGACGAGACCTTGGCGATCTGCTCGTCGATCAGCTTGATCGCGGCCTGGGCGTGATCGGCGGTGTCGAACTGCACACCACCGGTGACCGTGGCGCCCTTGGCACCGGCAGCGAGGCCGGCGGCTGCGGTCGCGTTGTCGGCGTCCTCGAGCACGCCGCCGTCCTTCGCGGAGACGACGATGCCGGTGCCGGCACCGTTCGCGTCCTTCTCCACCGAGACGGTGAACTTGGCCGAGAACGCGTCGTCGCGCGAGAGCGCCGCGGCGTAGTCGTCGACGCTCGCGAACGTCGTCTGCGGGTCGCCCGCCTTGTCGGTCAGAGCCTTGGTCGTGACCGAGGTCTTGGTGCCGTTGGCGTCGGTCGAGACGAAGGTCGCGGCCTTTCCGTCGAGGTCTGCGACCGTGACGGCGAAGGACGAGCCGGTCGCCGCGATGTCGCCGCCACCGAGCTTGGTGGTGATGGCGGAGACGTTTGCACCCGACAGGTCGACGACGATCTGGCTGCTCTTGTCGCCGTTGGCACCGACCTGGAAGGCGAGCTTGCCGGTGCTGCCGTTGGCGGAACCGTCGAGCAGGTTGATGCCGTTGAAGTTCGTCGACGACGCGATGCGGCCGAGTTCCTTCTGCAGCTGGTCCGACTCGGTCTTGATCGCCGCACGCGACGTGTCGTTGTTCGAGTCGTTGCCGGCCTGGACGGCGAGGTCGCGCATGCGCTGGAGGATCGAGTGGGTCTCGGTGAGGCCACCTTCAGCGGTCTGCACGACGGAGATGCCGTCCTGCGCGTTGCGGGCGGCGACCGTGAGGCCACCGACCTGGGACTTCAGCCCCTCGGAGATCGACAGACCGGCCGCGTCGTCGGCAGCACGGTTGATGCGGAGGCCGCTCGAGAGCTTCTCGAGGGACTTCGACAGGTCGTTCTGCGTCGAGTTGAGGTTCCGGTACGTGTTGAGTGCCGAGAGGTTGGTGTTGATGGACATACCCATGATGTGTTCCTCCGTGAAACTGGGCCGATCGTCAGCCCGTCCGTGGGCTGACATGTGTCCCTCTCGGCCGTACGGCCGGAGGCGTTAGACGATCCGTCGGACGATTTCGCCCGCGGACCGTCGACGGTCAACTGGCCGCGACGACGCCCGCCGAGGTCGCGTCCTGCACCGCGCGGGTGATGCCGGCGGCCGCGTTCGTGGCGACCCGGGCCAGGTAGGCGCTCCGTCGGGCCGCGGTGGTGCGGGAGGCCGGCTCGGGGATGGCACCGTCGTCGCCGTAGTGCTCGGCGAGGCCGTCGCGGAGCAGCCGCATCGCCTCCGAACGCTGCTGCGAGACGGCGGAGTGCGTGATGCCGAGCTCAGCCGCGACGTCGGTGACGGTGCGGTCGCCGAAGTACACGGCCTCGACGATCAGGCGCATCCGGTCGGGCAGCGCCTGCACGGCGGCCACCAGGTACCGGCGCTTCTCGGCCTCGAGCAGGTCCTCGCCGGGCAGGGGCAGGTCTGCGGCGACGGTGTCGTGCACGGTCTCGTCGATCGGGCTGACGGTGCGTGCGGCGTCGGTCAGTGCGTCCACGGCGGTCTGGCGGTCGACGCCCATCGCGTCGGCGATCTCCTGCGGGGTGACACGGCGACCGAGTCCGGCGGAGAGGGCCTCCTGCGTCGCGAGGGTCTCGCGGATGCGCTTCCGGGTGCCGCGGCTGGCCCAGTCGCCTGCGCGCAGGTCGTCGGCGATCGCGCCGGTGATGCGGGTGCGGGCGTAGGCGCCGAACGGCACGCCGAGCGTCGGGTCGAAGGCGTCGGCGGCCTGCACCAGGGCGACGGAACCGACCTGTCCGAGGTCGTCGCGGCTGAGGTGCGTGGCGCGAGCGCAGGTCTCGGCGACGATGTAGCCGACGAGCGGCAGGTGCTCGACGATCATCGCGTTGCGTGCGTTCCGGTCCATGGTGTTCCCCTGGTCGTCCTGTGTCGACTGACCCGTCCGTGGGCATGACGAGCACCGGCGTCGGGACCGCCGGATACGTCGAAGAACCGCCGGGATCCGTCCCCGCGGTGCACCCGCGCCCCTGGACGCGAGCCCTGGACGCGAGCCGGGGGTTGTCCCCCGGTGCTGATCTCGAACCTATCGGCTGCCTGAGGACGGAGGGAGTCCCTGTCCGTACCCAGTGCGGGGGTGGGTACAGGCCAGGCCGGTCCGCACTTCGGCGGACATCGGACAGTTTGTCCCCCGATCGGAGGACGTCGTGCTCCGCGCTTACGCCTGGGCCGCCTCCGTCGATAACCCCTGGTGACCGCAGCCGGCGGTCGGATGACCCCGGAGGGAGCTGATGAGCGTGAACGACCTGTCCGCAGTCCTGTGGCGCGAACGCGAGTTGCTCGAACTGCTCACGTTCAAGCTCGAGGAGGAGCAGCTCCTGCTCGCCGCCGGGCGCTCCCGCTGGATCTCGCACGCCAGTCGTGAGGTCGAGCAGGTCCTCGACCGACTCCGCACCACCGGCCTCGAGCGCAGCGCCCAGAGCGCCGCCGTCGCCGAGGAGTGGGGCATGCCCTCGGACGCGCCCCTCCGCGAGGTCGTCGCCGCAGCGCCGTCCGGTCCGTGGGGCGAGATCCTCGCGTCCCACCTCAGCGCGATGCTCGAGCTCACCACGCGCATCGGGTCGCTGCGGGACGAGAACGACCGCTTCCTCCGTGTCGCCGCCCAGGCCACGCAGGAGACCCTCGCCGGCACCGTGACCGACCCCGACACCTACGACGCCACCGGTTCGTCCGGCACGACCACCGACGGCGCCCGACTCTTCGACGGGAACCTGTAGCGATGGTGAGCACCTTCGGCTCCCTGCAGACCGCGTACTCCGGGCTGGCCGCTGCCCGCGCCGGTCTCGACGTCACCGGCCAGAACATGGCGAACGTCGGCACCGCCGGGTACACGCGGCAGCGGATCGTGCAGATCGAGGTCGGCGCCCCCGCCCAGACCGGCTTCGTCCGGGGCACCGCGGCACTCGCGGGCCAGGGTGTGTCCGTCGACGCGATCGCCCGACTGGCGTCCTCGACCCTCGACACCCGCGTCCGGTTCTCGTCCGGCGCGGCCGCGTACGCCGACACCCGCGCGAGCGCCCTCGACCAGCTCGAGACCGGACTGCACGAGCCCGGCGCCGACGGACTGTCCGCGAAGCTCGACGGCCTCTGGTCCGCCTGGAGCGACCTCGCCACGCACATCGACGACCCCGGCTCCGCCAGCGCCCTGATCGGAGCCGCGAAGACCGTCGCCACCGCCCTGTCCGCCGGCTCGTCCGCGGTCGACGCGCAGTGGTCCGCGACCCGCTCGACCCTCGCCACGCAGGTCGGCCAGCTGAACGACGCCGCGAAGCAGGTCGCCGACCTCAACGGCGCGATCCGCACCGCGGTGGCCTCCGGCGGCACGGCGAACGAGCTCCTCGACCAGCGTGACCAGCTCACCGGGGCGATCGCGACCATGACCGGCGCGGCCGTCCGCGACAACGGCGACGGCACCGTCGACGTCGTCATCGGCGGCAACCCGCTCGTGCAGGGCACCACGGCACGCGGCGTCACGCTCGACGGTCCGCCGACCCTCGACGCCATGAACACGACCTCCGGCACCGGGCAGCCGACCGCGCCGTCGCTCCGCTGGGTCGGTGGCTCGGTCGGCCCGGTCGCCCTCGACGGCGGCTCGATCGCCGGCGGGCTCTCCCTGCTCGCCCCGGCGAACGACGCCCACACCGGCGGCGCACTCGCCGAGGCCTCGGCGGCGTACGACCGCGTCGCGACGGAGCTCGCGACGAAGGTCAACGCCCTGCACGCCACCGGGTCCACCCCGTCGGGTGCGACCGGCACCGCCTTCTTCGCCCTCGCCGACGGCGTCCCCGCCGCGCGGGGCCTGTCCGTCGTCCCCACCGACGCCGCTGGCCTCGCGACCCGGAGCGCGACCGGGCAGTACGACGCCTCCGTCCTCACCGCGATCGCGGGCATCGGCTCCGGTGCCGGGGGCCCGGACACGACCTGGGCGACGTTCGTGACGGGCGTGGGCAGTGCCTCCCGGACGGCGTCGTCGGAATCGACGCTCACCGGACTCGCCCTGACCAACGCGCGCACCCAGCAGCAGTCGAGCGCGGGCGTCGACATGGACGAGGAGAACGTCTCCCTGCTCGCCTACCAGCACGCGTACCAGGGCGCTGCTCGGGTCCTGACCGCCGTCGACGAGATGCTCGACACCATCATCAACCGCCTCGGCCTCGTCGGGAGGAGCTGACCGTGATCACCCGTGTGACCACCCAGATGACCATGGCCGCCGCGCAGGCGCGGCTGCAGGCCGGCGCCGCGAAGGTCGCCGACCTCACCGACCAGGCGACCACGCTGAAGGCGATCCGGAAGCCGTCGGACGACCCGGCCGGCACCGCCACCGCCATGCAGGTGCGCAAGGAGCAGGCACAGGCCGCGCAGCACGCCCGCAACGCGGACGACGCCGTCGGCTGGCTCGCCACGACCGACACCGCCCTCGCCGACGTCGGGGGCGTGCTCGGCAAGGTCCGCGACATCACCGTGCAGGCCGCGAACGACGGCACCTTGAACCCCACCGCCCGCGACGCGTTCATCAAGGAGTTGCAGGGCCTGAAGGCCGACCTGCTCAGCACCGCGAACACGAAGTACGGCAACCGATCGGTGTTCGCCGGGTCCTCGCCCGCCGGCACCGCGTACGCCGACGACACCACGTGGGCCGGCAGCGCGAGCGCCAGCGTCACCCGCACGATCGGCACCGGCGAACAGGTCCGCGTCGACACCGACGGCAGCGCCGTCTTCGGGACCGGCAGCTCGTCGGTCTTCGCACTCCTCGACGGCATCGTCGCCGACCTGCAGGCAGGCACGAACGTGAACCCCCGACTGAACCAGATCGACGCCGCCCAGCTCGCCGTCCGCGGCGCCCAGGCCGACGTCGGCGTCCGGCACTCGGCAGCGCTGGCCGCGCAGGACTCGCTGAAGACACTGTCCACCACCCTGGAGGGACGCCGGTCCGGTGTCGAGGACAAGGCCCTCGCCCAGGCCGTCCTGGACCTGCAGGTCCAGAGCACCAACTACCAGGCAGCCCTCGCCGTCACGGCGAAGGTCCTGCAGCCGACCCTGATGGACTACCTCCGATGAGCATCGACCTGACCTTCCCCGTCGCACCGTTCGGCCTCGAGCCGCTGCGCTCGTTCACGCTCGACCTCGTCGAGGGCGCCGAGGGTCTGTTCACCCTGGTTGGCTCGGGAACCACGACGGCCGGGGTGGACGCGCCGCGGCTGTACCTGCTCGACGCCGCGGTGCACCTTCCCGACTACGCACCGCTGCTGTCCGACGAGCAGGCCGACGTCATCGGGCTGGTGCGTGCCGAGGACGCGATGCTCCTCGTCGTGGCGAACCCCGACGCCGCGGGCACCACCGTCAACCTGCTCGCACCCGTCGTCGTGAACGCCCGCACCGGTGTCGGCGCACAGTTCATCCTCGAGGACCAGGACCTGCCGCTCCGCGCCGAGCTCGCGCGGAGCTGAGGTACGTCGGCGCCCAGCGTCCCCGGGCGGCGCACGGGTAGCGTCGATCGCATGTCCAGCTCCCCGAAGGACCACGACGCGCTCGTGCCCATGCCGCCCGCGCCCGTGCAGTCCGCCACCACGCCCGACGGCCAGCGTGTCCAGCCCGACGCACCCGCCTGGAACGGCTGGCTCGACCGGGCGATCTCGGTCCAGCGACCGGTCGTCGTCGCGCACGTCGCCCGGGTCCGTCGTCGTCACCCCGACGCCTCCCCCGCGCAGGTCATCGAGATCCTCGAACGCCAGTACCTCACCGCCGTGACGTCCGGCGGCGCCGCGGTCGGGGCCAGTGCGGTCATCCCCGGCGTCGGCATGATCGCGAGCCTCGGGCTCAGCGGCGCCGAGACCGTCGGCTTCCTCGAGGCCAGCGCGCTCTTCGCCCAGTCCGTCACCGAGGTGCACGGCATCACCGTCGAGGACCCCGAGCGTGCCCGCGCCCTGGTCATGGCGATGATGCTCGGCGCACCCGGCACGCAGCTCGTCAAGCAGCTCGCCGGACAGGCCGGCGGCGGGCAGGCACGCAGTGCCTTCTGGGGCGAACTGGTCACCTCGTCGCTGCCGAAGTCCGCGGTCAGCGGCATCGGCGGGAAGCTCCGGGCCTCGTTCGTGAAGCGCTTCCTGACCCGTCAGGGCACGTCCATCCTCGGCCGGGCGATCCCGTTCGGCATCGGCGCGGTCGTCGGCGGGCTCGGCAACCACGCGCTCGGCCGGAAGGTCGTGCAGTCCTCCCGCACCGCGTTCGGCCCGCCGCCCGCGCACTTCACCGTCGTGCTGCCGCCGCAGGGTCGGCCGGAGTCGACGGAACCGAAGCCGCTGAGCAAGCGGCAGCAGCGTGCCCTGGACCGCGGTCGCGGCCACTGACGCGGCTCGCGCCACGTGACGTGACGGGAGGCTCCCCACCAGCTGGTGGGGAGCCTCCCGTCACGTCGTGGGGCCGGTCAGTGGCCGGTCGCTCGCGCGCCCGTCAGCGACGACGGGTCGGCGTCATGACGACCTGACCGGCGTGCGCGAAGCCGCCCCCGAAGCCGAACAGCAGCGCCGGGACGCCCTCGGGGAGCTCCCCGCGGTGCCAGGCCTTCGACAGCCCGAGCGGGACGCTCGCCGCCGAGGTGTTGCCGGACTCGACGACGTCACGGACGACGTACTTGCCCTCGCCGCCGAGCGCGGTGACGAGGGGCTCGATGATTCGCAGGTTCGCCTGGTGGAACGCGAACACGCCGACGTCGTTAAGGGTGAGGCCGGCGCGTTCGACGACCGCGCGAGCGTGTCCCTCGGCCTCGGTGATCGCCCACCGGTAGATCGAGCGGCCCTCCTGCTGGAAGACCTCGGGATCGTGCGTGACGCGCACGGCGTCCTGCAGGTGCGGCACGCTGCCCCACGAGACGGAGCTGATCTGCGGCTCGTCGGAGACGCCGAGGACCGCGGCGCCCGCGCCGTCGCCGACCAGGACGCACGTCGAACGGTCGGTCCAGTCCGCGATCCGGGAGAGCGTCTCGGACCCGATCACGAGCGCGGTGTCGGCGGCGCCGGTGCGGATCGCCTGGTCGGCCATCGCCATCGCGTACTCGAAGCCGCTGCACGCGGTGTTGATGTCGATCGGCGCCGGGCCGTTCGACATCCCCAGGGCCGCTGCGACCCGGCCGGCGGTGTACGGCGACCGGTCGCGGTGGGTGGTCGAGGCGACCACGACCAGGTCGACGTCCGTCGGCGCGACCCCGGCGTCGGCCAGGGCGTTGCGCGCGGCCTCGGTCGCCATCGACGTCACGCTGTCGTCGGGCCCGGCGATGTGCCGTGTCTTGATGCCGGTGCGGGTGGTGATCCACTCGTCGTTCGTGTCGACCATCGTCGACAGTTCGTCGTTGGTGAGGATCCGGTCGGGCTGGTGGTGGCCGAACCCGATGATCCGGCTGCCTCGGAGTGCTGGGATGTTCACACCCGGCACGCTACGCCTGTCGTCCATCGCAGCATGCCCGGGACGGCATGCGGGCACCCGGACAGTGGCGCGGGACCGGTGGCCGTCCGGTCAGTCGCGGGCCTTCGCGGTGGCCCGACGGTTCGCCTTCTTGATCGCGTCGACCAGTTCGTCCTTCGTCATGGTCGATCGACCGCTGACGTCCAGGCGCTTCGCGACGTCGAGCAGGTGCGCCTTCGAGGCGTTCGCGTCGACGCCCTCCTCGGTCGTGCCCGAACCGCGCGAGCCGGCGGCGCCGGAGTCCGACGGTCCCGCTGCGTCCTTCTCCTCCCAGTGGTCGCCGACCTTCTCGTACTCGTGCTTCACCGCGGCCCAGGCGGTGCGACCGGCGCGCTGCCCGTCGCCGTACTCGGCCTCGGCGGACTTCCGTGCGGCGCGGTAGATCTCCTGCGCGTGCTGCGGGGACCGCTGCAGGGTGCTGGGGAGGTCGTCGTCGGCGGGCATGTCGGGCTCCTTCGGTCTGGTCGGTCCGTGGTCAGGTGGCCTTCACCGGTACTCGCAGGGCCTGGCAGGCGGTCGAGGAACAGGCGTAGACCTGGCGTCATGGACTACACACACCTCGGACGGACAGGGCTGTCGGTGTCACGGGCGGTGCTCGGCACCATGAACTTCGGACCGGAGACCAGCGAGGACGACTCGCACGCGATCATGGACCGGGCGCACGAGCTCGGCGTGAACTTCTTCGACACCGCCAACGCGTACGGCGGCTCGGTGGGCAAGGGCGCCACCGAGGAGATCATCGGCCGCTGGTTCGCCCGGGGCGGCGGACGACGCGACAAGACGATCCTCGCGACGAAGGTCTACGGCGACATGACCGGTTGGCCGAACGGCGAGAAGCTCAGCGCGTACAACATCCGCCAGTCGATCGACGCCTCGCTCCGCCGCCTGCAGACCGACCACATCGACCTCTACCAGATGCACCACGTCGACCGGGACACGCCCTGGGACGAGATCTGGCAGGCGATGGAGATCGCCGTCGGCCAGGGCAAGGTCCTGTACGTCGGGTCGTCGAACTTCGCCGGGTGGCACATCGCCCAGGCGCAGGAGGCCGCGGAGCACCGGAACTTCCTGGGCCTCGTCAGCGAGCAGTCGATCTACAACCTGGTCGTCCGCGACGTCGAGCGCGAGGTCCTGCCGGCCGCGCAGCACTACGGCCTCGGCGTCATCCCGTGGTCGCCGCTGCAGGGCGGTCTGCTCGGTGGCGTCATCGAGAAGACCGAGAACGGGTCCCGCCGCCTGTCCGGGCGGAGCGCCGAGTACGTCGACGCCCACCGTGACCAGCTGACGGCGTACGAGTCGTTCGCGAAGGAGCTCGGGCACACCCCGGGCGAACTCGCGCTGGCGTGGCTGCTGCACCAGCCGGGTGTCACCGCGCCGATCACCGGTCCGCGCACGATGGAGCAGTGGGAGTCCGCGGTCCGTGCCGTCGACGTGCGCCTCGACCAGTCCGCGCTCGACCGTCTCGACGAGCTCTTCCCGGGACACAAGACGTCCCCCGAGGACTACGCCTGGTGACCTGACCCCTCGCAAAACGCAAGGTGGGCGGCGTCCCGCAGCGGTACTCCGTTGCGCGGCACCGCCCACCTTGCGTTTTGCGGGACCCGCACGACGACGGCCCCCGCTCGGAGAGCGGGGGCCGTCGTCACGTGCGGGGAGCGTGTCAGCGGACGCCGACCGGGCTCTTGTCCTCCTCGTCGTAGAGGACGTAGCCCTCTTCGCCGTGGACCGCGGTGTCGATGCCGGCGACCTCGTCCTCGGTCTTGACGCGGAAGCCGATCGTCTTCTCGATGATGAAGCCGATGACGAAGGCCAGGACGAACGAGTACGCACCGACGGCACCGGCGGCAGCGGCCTGCTTGCCGAGCTGCTCGAACGAGCCGGAGTAGATCAGGCCGGTGTCGTTGGCGAAGAAGCCGAGGAACAGCGTGCCGAAGATGCCGCCGACCAGGTGCACGCCGACCACGTCGAGCGAGTCGTCGAAGCCGAGACGGTACTTCCAGTCGATCGCGAAGCAGCAGACGATGCCGGCGAGGAAGCCGAGCACGAGACCCCATCCGGGCGTCAGGTTCGCGCAGGCCGGGGTGATCGCGACGAGACCGGTGACGGCACCCGAGGCGGCGCCGACCGAGGTGGCCTTGCCGTCCTTGAGCTTCTCGACGAGCAGCCAGCCGAGGATCGCGGCGGCCGGAGCGGCGAGCGTGTTGACCCAGGCGATCGAGGCGATGCCGTCAGCAGCACCCTCGGAGCCAGCGTTGAAGCCGAACCAGCCGAACCACAGGATCGCGGCGCCGAGCAGGACGAAGGGCGGGTTGTGCGGCTTGTGCGCACCCTTGGCGAACCCGACGCGCTTGCCGAGCACCAGCGCCAGGGCGAGGCCCGCAGCACCGGCGTTGATGTGCACCGCGGTGCCACCGGCGAAGTCGATGACGCCCCACGTGGCGGCCCAGCCGGAGGTGAGGTTGAACACCCACGATGCGACGGGGAAGTAGACGACCGTGACCCAGACGCCGGCGAAGACCATCCAGGCGCCGAACTTCGCGCGGTCGGCGATCGCACCGGAGATGAGCGCGACGGTGATGATCGCGAACGTCGCCTGGAACCCGACGAAGGCCATCGACGGGTAGGCCGCGTCGATCTTCGATGCCGTCGCCTCCTCGAACGCCTGGCCGAGGCCGAGCTGGTTCCAGTCGATGCTGAAGAACCCGACGACGCCGGAGATCGCCGTGTGGTCGCCGGGGTTCGCGAAGGCGATCGCGTAGCCGTACAGCACCCAGAGGACGCTCACCAGGGCGATCGCCCCGAACGACATCATCATCATGCTGATGACGGACTTGGCCTTCACCAGTCCGCCGTAGAAGAAGGCCAGGCCGGGTGTCATGAACAACACCAGCGCTGCCATCACCAACACGAACGTCGTGTTGCCCTGATCAAGCATGTGTGCACCTCTCGTGAGCTGTGCGGCTCTCGTCCGCCTCGGGTGCGACTGAGTCTGGCGACGACGTGTTTCACCGGGACGCTCGAACTGTTTCGCGGAGGTAACGTCACGGCGCGTTCTGTGAACGCTGTGTTTCGTGGACCGGTCAGTGCGGTGTGCGCGCGCCCTCCGGGACGTGCGAGGACGGTCAGGAGGCCCGGGGCTGGCTCTCCGCGCGGGTCAACGCGACGACGCGGCTGGCCGCGCGCAGGTACTTCTTGCGGTACCCGCCCTCGAGCATCACCTCGGGGTACACGGTGTCGAGGGGGACACCGGAGGCGACGATCCGGACCTGCGCGTCGTAGAGCCGGTCGACGAGCGCCACCCAGCGGAGGGCGTCGGTCTGGTCGGTGAACGCCTGCACGTCGGTCAGCCCGACCGCGTCGAGTCCGTCGACGAGGGCGACGTACTTCGACGGGTGCACCGACGCCAGGTGGGCCACGACGGCACGGAAGTCGTCCTGTGTGACGCGGGCCGGGCCTCCCGTCCCGGACGGCGCCGACGACGACGACGACGGCGTCAGCGTCGCCAGGACGGACGCGACGTCGTCGACCACCGACGCGGACTCGTCGACGGCACGGCGGCGGAAGTCGAGGCCGTCGATCCGCATCGTGTCGAACCGGTCCGACATCGCCTGGATCTCGCGGAGGAAGTCCTGCGCCGCGAACCGGCCCTCGCCGAGCGCGCCCGGTGGGGTGTTCGACGTGGCGGCGAAGCGGGTGCCGGACTCGGACAGCTCCTTGATGAGCCGCGTCATGACCATCGTGTCGCCCGGGTCGTCGAGCTCGAACTCGTCGATGCAGACGAGCGCGGTGCCGCGGAGCAGGTCGACGGTGCCCTGGAACCCGAGGGCACCGACGAGGGCGGTGTACTCGATGAAGGTGCCGAACGTCTTCCGGCCGGTGGCCGCGTGGTACGCCGCGGCGAGCAGGTGCGTCTTGCCGACGCCGAAGCCGCCGTCCAGGTACACGCCGGACCGCGCCGGGGTCTCGGGCTCCTTGCGCTTCCGACCGAACAGGCCGCGCTTGGCGGGCTCGGGCGCCGTCCGGACGAAGGCCTCGACCGCGTCGCGGACCTCGGCCTGCGACGCGTACTCCGGGTCGGGGCGGTACGAGGCGAACGACGCGGTGGCGAACTGCGGCGGCGGCACCAGCGAGTCGGCCATCTGCTGCGGGGTCACCTGCGGGTCGCGGTCCACGAGGTGGGCGACGGGAGCGAGTTCGGGCAAGACGGCCTTCCGGTGCGGAGCGTGCGAGTCGAGCACGTCGTGCGGTGTCACGGTGCGGCGGGGACTCGGTCCGTCCGCGTACCGTTGCGGTCGACGCGCAAGGACCGATCGTAGTCCGCACGCCACCGATCCCCAGGAGGTACCCCCGATGACCGCACCGGTCGACCCGTCCGAGAAGTTCCGCTCCTACGCACACCCCGAGCGGCTGGTGTCCACCGAGTGGCTGCAGGAGCAACTCGACGCCGGAGCCGGATCGCCGGAGCTCGTCGTGGTGGAGTCCGACGAGGACGTCCTGCTCTACGAGACCGGTCACGTCCCGGGCTCGGTGAAGATCGACTGGCACACCGACCTCAACGACCCGGTGCAGCGCGACTACATCGACGGCGAGGCCTTCGCGCGACTCGTCGGCGGCAAGGGCATCGGCCGCGACACCACCGTCGTCATCCACGGCGACAAGAACAACTGGTGGGCCGCCTACGCCCTCTGGGTCTTCACGCTCTTCGGGCACGAGGACGTCCGCCTGCTCGACGGCGGCCGGGCGAAGTGGATCGCCGAGGGCCGGGCGATGACGACCGACCGGACGTCGGTCGAACCGGTCGAGTACCCGGTCGTGGAGCGCCACGACGAGCCCGTCCGTGCCTTCAAGGACGACGTCCTCGCGCACCTCGGCAAGCCGCTGATCGACGTCCGCAGCGCACCCGAGTACGACGGCTCCCGCACCACCGCGCCGGACTACCCGGAGGAAGGCGCCCTCCGCGGTGGACACATCCCCACCGCCGTGAACATCCCCTGGGCGACCGCGGCCGCCGCGGACGGCACGTTCAGGTCGCGCGACGAACTCGACGCCGTCTACCGCGACGGTGCCGGCATCGGCGACGCGGACGAGGTCATCGCCTACTGCCGCATCGGTGAGCGCTCGAGCCACACCTGGTTCGTCCTGCAGCACCTGCTCGGCTACGAGAACGTGCGCAACTACGACGGGTCCTGGACCGAGTGGGGCAGCGCCGTCCGCGTCCCGATCGTGCAGGGCTCCGAGCCGGGTACGCTCCCCTCTCGATGACGGACGCAGCACTCCCCCAGCCCCTCGCCGAGATCCGCGACGACTTCCTCGCGCTCTCGTTGAACGACCGCCTGCAGCTCCTGCTCGAGTTCTCCGACGAGCTGCCGGCCCTCCCGCCGCGCCTGCAGGGACACGAGGACGAACTCGAACGGGTCGAGGAGTGCCAGTCCCCGGTCTTCATCGCCGTCACGGTCGGCGAGGACGGCGACGCGCCCGACGTCGTCCGGATGCACGCCACCGCACCGCGCGAGTCCCCCACCACCCGCGGGTTCGCCTCGATCCTGGCGCAGGGGCTCTCCGGCCTCACGGCCGAGCAGGTGCTCGCGGTGCCGGCCGACTACCCGCTGACGATCGGGCTGTCCGAGGCGGTCAGCCCGCTGCGGATCCGCGGCATGGTCGGCATGCTCGGCCGGGTGCAGCGGCAGGTGCGTGCGCTGGCGACCGACTGACGGACGGGAGGCCCGTGGCGGCGTCGCCACGGGCCTCCCGGCAGCACTGCGGTCACGGCTCCCGGGCGCTGGCCGCGCCGTCCCGCTGGACCACCTCGGCGAGCCACGCCCGGATCCGCGCGTCGAACCACTCGGCGTCGTGGTTCCAGAGCTTGGTGTGCCGGGCCACGTGCGCGACCTCGAGCTGCACCAGGTCGGGCCGGGCGGCGGCGAGTGCGTGCGAGGCCGAGGACGGCACGAACCCGTCGTCGTCGCTGTGCAGCAGCAGGATCGGCACCCGCAGTTCGTCGGCGCGGGCGACCATGTCGAGTTCGCGCAGGTCGATCGGCTGGTCGAGTCCGGCGACTCGGTGGACGACGGGCGTGCGGAGCACCCACTGCGCCACCTTCCGCACCGGTCGGGGCAGCCGGAGCGCCCGGCTCTGCGACTTGAGGACGGCGTGCCAGTCGACGACCGCCGACTCGAGGACGACCCCGCTGACGAGGCCCGCGAGTCCGGACCTGACCAGGGTCTGCAGGACGACGGCACCGCCCATCGACCAGCCCATGAGCACGACGCTCGAGGCGCCCTGCTGGGCGACCCAGTCGAGCGCCGCGTCGACGTCCTCCCACTCGGTCGACCCGAGGCCGTAGCGACCGTCGGCACTCGGGGGTGCCACGCCGTCGTTCCGCCACGAGGCCAGGAGCACCGAGTACCCGGCGGCGCGGAACACCGGCACGGCGCGGATCGTCTCGGCTCGGGTCACACCACGGCCGTGCACGAGCACCGCCCAGGGCGCGGCCGGGTCCTCGGCGCGGACCACCCAGGCCGGTGCGGGGCCGTTCGGGGTCTGCACGTCGACGTCCTCGACGGGGACCCCGAGCTCCCCGGGGGTGAGGTAGAACCAGCCGCCCCACCGGCCGCGTCGTGCCACGGTCGGGTCACCGGCGTCCACGGCGATGATCCGCCGGGTGACGGTGGAGCCGGTCGTGGCCAGGACCGCACCGACGCGCATGTGCCCGGTCGCACCGCCGAACCAGAGGCTGTAGCGGCCCGGGGACTCGGTGTCGGGACTGCGTCCCAGGGAGACGGTGCGTGCCTCCAGGTCGACGGCGGTGATCGGCACCCGCTCGGAGCGCTTGCGGTCCGGGGTGACGACGGCCCGTGCGACGGCGGCGACCGAACCGGCGACGACGGCGCCCGCGACCGCGGCTGCGGTGATGCCCGCGCCCAGGGCGACGAGGCCGACGGACCGGACGGCGTCGGGGCGGCGGGCCATGCGGGCCTCCAGGGAGCGGACGACTGCGGGCAGCACGACTGCGCGACGGACGGCGTGCCGCCCGCACCGGTGCTGGGTCCGGAGCCTAGTCTGCATCCGTGCCCGAAACCCGAGTCCCCGACGCCGAACCGGAGGCGTTCGCGCGTCTCCGTGCGTTCGTGTCGAGCGGCAGGACCCGTACCGAGACCACGGTCACCGAGATCCCCTCGCCGAGCCGCATCGCACCCTTCTCACTCGCCCTGGCGGCGGACGTGTCGGGCGCGGTGCACGGCGTGGACTCGGACCTCGGCACCGGACGCTTCATCGCCCTGCACGACCCCGACGAGCCGGAGGGCTGGGGCGGCGCGTACCGCATCGTGACCTTCGCGCAGGCCCCGCTCGAGCCGGAGATCGGCGTCGACGAGTTCGTCGCCGACGTCACCTGGAGCTGGCTCGTCGACGCCCTCGACGCCCACGGCGCCCGCTACGGCAACGCGTCCGGCACGGCGACGAAGATCATCTCGCGCGGCTACGGCGAACTCGCGGCGCAGGGCGACGGCGCCCAACTGGAACTGCGGGCGTCGTGGACGCCCCTCGACGACGACCTGACACCGCACGTGCAGGCGTGGGAGGAGATCGTGGCGATGCTCGCCGGACTCCCCCCGGCCTCGGACGGTGTCTCGCTCCTGGCCCCCCGGAGGCTCGCCCGTGACTGACGCCGATCCCGCCTACGAGGACGCGCACGCCGCCGTCCACGTCGTCGAGGAACGCGACGAGTACCTCGACGCCGTCGCACGGCTCGCCGCCGGGCACGGTCCGGTCGCCGTCGACGCCGAGCGCGCCAGCGGCTACCGGTACTCCCAGCGGGCGTACCTGATCCAGGTGTTCCGCCGCGGATCCGGGTCGTTCCTGTTCGACCCGATCGCGATCGGCGACTTCAGCGACCTGCAGGCAGCGCTCGTCGACGAGGAATGGGTGTTCCACGCCGCCTCGCAGGACCTGCCGTGCCTCCGCGAGGTCGGCTTGGTCCCGACCCGGATCTTCGACACCGAGCTCGGCGCACGCATCGCCGGGTTCCCGCGGGTCGGCCTCGGGGCGGTCGTCGAGCAGCTGCTCGGCATCACGCTCGCGAAGGCGCACTCCGCCGCCGACTGGTCGACCCGGCCGCTCCCCCAGGCCTGGCTCGTCTACGCCGCCCTCGACGTCGAACTGCTGCCGGACCTCCGCGACTCGCTCGCCGCGGTGCTCGAGGCCGCCGGCAAGACGCGCATCGCGGAGGAGGAGTTCGCCGCTGTCCTCGCCCGTGCGCCGAAGCCGCCGCGTGCCGAACCCTGGCGTCGACTGTCCGGCATGAACGTCCTCCGCGGTGCACGAGCCCTCGCGATCGCCCGGTCGCTCTGGCTCGCCCGTGACACGTACGCGCAGGAGACCGACATCGCGCCCGGCCGCACGATCCCGGACTCGGCGATCGTCGCCGCCGCGGCAGCAGCCCCGACCTCGCGCGCCGAACTCGGCGCCCTGAAGTCGTTCACCGGACGCGCCAGCCGCTCTGAACTCGACCGGTGGTGGGCCGCCGTCGACGAGGGCGAGACCACCGAGGACCTGCCGCGCCTGCGTGGCGGGGGTGAGCCGAGCCTCCCGCCGCCGCGCGCCTGGGCCGAGCGCAACCCGGCCGCCGACCGCCGGTACCGGGCCGCCCGCGCCGCCGTCACCGCGCGGGCTGCCGAGCTGGACCTGCCCGTCGAGAACCTGCTCACGCCGGAGACGCTCCGCCTGGTCTCCTGGAACCCGCCGAAGACCATCGCGACCGAGACCGTCGGCGCGACGCTCGCGTCGCACGACGCCCGTCCATGGCAGGTCGAGGAGACCGCGTCCGTCATCGCGCACGCGTTCGAGGTCGCCGCGGACCGGTCCGTCGAGGACCCGGCGGCCGCCGTCACCGCGACCACGGCCTCCCGTCCGGACGACTCGACCGCCGACGCCGACGCCGACGGGACGACCGATGACGCGAGTGCCGACACCGCCGGCGACGCTGCGCTTGTCGCAGACGGACAGGCCGACGACGCCACCGGGACGACCGGCTCGTAGGAACCGCCCAACCGACGTGCCCCCGCCCAGCCGGGGGTACTAGCGTCGGACCGTCGCCGGGCGAGGCCCGGCCGGTCGGGGCGACACGTCGCTCCGGCCCGATCGTTGTGGATCTGGAGGCTCGCATTGCCGAAGACATCAGACGTCGTGTTCGTGGACGGTGTCCGTACCCCGTTCGGCCGCGCCGGTGAGAAGGGGGTGTTCTGGCGCACCCGTGCCGACGACCTCGCCGTGCACGCGATGCGTGGGCTGCTCGACCGGAACAGCTCCCTCGACGGGGCCGCCGTGGACGACGTCGCCGTCGCCGCGACCACCCAGCAGGGCGACCAGGGCCTGACCCTCGGCCGCACCGTCGGGATGCTCGCCGGCCTGCCGAAGTCCGTCCCCGGCTACGCCATCGACCGCATGTGCGCCGGTGCCATGACGAGCGTCACGACGCTCGCGGGCGCCATCGCCTTCGGCGCTGCCGACGTCGCCATCGCCGGCGGGGTCGAGCACATGGGACGCCACCCGATGGGCTTCAACGCCGACCCGAACCCCCGCTTCGTCGCGGAGCGCATGGTCGCACCCGACGCGCTCGTGATGGGCAACACCGCCGAGCGCCTGCACGACCGCTTCCCCGCCATCACGAAGGACCGCACCGACGCGTTCGCCGTGCAGTCCCAGCAGCGCTACGCCGCCGCCTGGGGCGCCGGCAAGCTGCAGCCGGACGTCATCCCGGTCGAGGTGAACACCGGAGCGGGCTGGGACATCGTCTCGTCCGACGAGCCGCCGCGTCCCGGCACCACCCTGGAGGCCCTGGCCGCGCTGAAGACGCCGTTCCGGCCCCACGGACGGGTCACCGCCGGCAACGCCGCCGGACTCAACGACGGCGCGACGATGAGCCTCCTGGCCTCGGACGCCGGCGCCAAGGAGCACGGGCTGCCGACCAAGATGCGAATGGTCTCGTTCGCCTTCGCGGGCGTCGAGCCCGAGGTGATGGGCGTCGGCCCGGTCCCCGCGACCGACAAGGCCCTGTCGAAGGCCGGCCTGTCGATCGACGACATCGGTCTGTTCGAGATCAACGAGGCGTTCGCCGTCCAGGTCCTCGCGTTCCTCGACAACTACGGCATCGCGCAGGACTCCCCGAACGTGAACGCGTGGGGTGGCGCGATCGCCGTCGGGCACCCGCTCGCGTCGAGCGGCGTCCGTCTGATGACCCAACTCGCGGCGCAGTTCGCCGAGCGTCCGGACGTCAAGTACGGCATCACGACGATGTGCATCGGGCTCGGCCAGGGCGGCACCGTCATCTGGGAGAACCCGAACTTCAGCAAGTCCGCGGCACGGAAGGCGGCCTGACCATGACCACCACCCCGATCGACCAGCTGACCGCCCTGAGCGAGGACGAGGTCGTCACCCACTCGTACGTCAAGCACGTGGCGCTGCCCTCCGGTGGCACGCTCGCGCTCATCACGCTCGACAACGGCAAGGACTACAAGCGCCCCTCGACGCTCGGCCCGCGCACCATGCGTGAGCTGTCCGACGTGCTCGACGGGTTGCAGGCTGCAGCGGCGGCGGGCACCGTCCAGGCCGTCGCGATCACCGGCAAGGAGTACTGCTTCGCCGCCGGCGCCGACCTGTCCCAGGCGGCCGCGCTGCCCTCCCGCGAGGTCGCGCACGAGCTCGGCGTGCTCGGCCACGCCACCCTCCGGAAGTTCAGCGAGCTCGGCGTGCCGTCGTTCGCGTTCGTCAACGGCATCGCGCTCGGCGGCGGACTCGAGGTGGCGTTGCACTGCACGTACCGCGTGTTCTCCTCCGCCGCGCAGGGCATCGGCCTGCCCGAGGTCTTCCTCGGCATCATCCCCGGCTGGGGCGGAGCGACGCTGCTCCCCCGCCTCATCGGTCCGGAGCGGGCCCTGCGGGTCATCGTCGAGAACCCGCTGAAGAACAACCGCCTGCTGGACGGGAAGGCCGCGGTCGACCTGGGCATCGGCGATGCGCTGATCCCCTCGGTGACCTTCCTGCCGTCCGCGGTCGCCTGGGCCGACGGCGTGGTCGCCGGTCGCACCAAGGTCGTCCGGAAGAACGAGCCGGGCATGCTCGAGAAGGCCTCGTGGGGCACGGTCGTCAAGGTCGCGCGCTCGCAGGTCACGTCGAAGATCGGCTCGGTGCCGAAGTCGCCGTTCCGTGCGCTCGACCTCGTCGCCGCCGCCAAGTCCGGGTCCCTGGACGAGCGCTTCGCCGGCGAGGACGACGCCCTCGCCGACCTGCTCTCCGGCGACCAGTTCGCCGCGTCGATGTACGCGTTCGACCTCGTGCAGAAGCGGGCGAAGCGTCCGGTCGGAGCGCCCGAGGGTGTCGCCGCGAAGAAGATCACGAAGGTCGGCGTGCTCGGTGCCGGGCTGATGGCGTCGCAGTTCGCCCTGCTCTTCGCCCGCCGGCTCGGGGTCCCCGTGGTCATCACCGACGTCTCGCAGGAGCGCGTCGACGCGGGTGTCGCCCGGATCCGGCAGTCCGTCGACGAGATGCTCGCCAAGGGCCGCGTCTCGCAGGACGACGCGAACCGCATCACCGCGCTCGTCACCGGTTCGGTGTCCTACGACGCCTTCGCCGACGCCGACTGGGTGATCGAGGCCGTCTTCGAGGAGATGGGCGTCAAGCAGGAGGTCTTCCGGAACATCGAACAGGTCATCGCCCCGGACGCGATCCTCGCCACGAACACGTCGTCGCTGTCCGTCGACGAGATGGCATCGGTGCTGCAGCACCCGGAGCGCCTGGTCGGGTTCCACTTCTTCAACCCGGTCGCGGTCATGCCCCTGCTCGAGGTCGTCCGCGCCGCACGGACCTCGGACGAGGCCGTCGCCACCGCCCTGGCCGTCGCGAAGACCCTGAAGAAGACGGCCATCGTCACGGCTGACCAGCCGGGCTTCGTCGTCAACCGGGTGCTCGCCCGCGTCCTCGGCGAGGCCATGCGTGGCGTCGAGGAGGGCACGTCGTTCGACACCGTCGCCGAGGGGGCCGCTCCCCTGGGGCTGCCGATGTCGCCGTTCGAACTGCTCGAGCTCGTCGGGCTGCCGGTCGGGGCGCACGTGCTCGACTCGCACCATGCCGCCTGGCCGGAGCGCTTCTACCCGGGCGACGGGCTGAAGCGGATCGCCGAGCACGGCACGATCCTGACCCGCGACAAGAAGGGCAACGCCACCGGGTACGACCCGGCGGCCGTCAAGCTCGTCGCACCCGCGAAGAAGGACGCCCACCCGGTCGACGCTGCCGAGATGCAGCGCCGGTTCGAGGACGCCCTGGCCGACGAGGTGCACCGCATGCTCGAGGACGGTGTCGTCCAGCACGTCGAGGAGATCGACCTCGGGCTCATCCTCGGCGCGGGCTACCCGTTCCAGGCCGGTGGCATCAGCCCGTACCTCGACCGCTCCGGTGCGTCTGAGCGCGTCTTCGGCGGGACGTTCCACGAGCCGCCGATCGTGGGCCCCGCCTCCCGCTGACCCCCTCCGCGAAACACCGGTGTTCGTCCAACACATCGCGTCTTGACGCGGTGTCACGGACGAACACCGGTGTTTTGCCGGGGGTTCGGCCGCGGCGTCAGCGCTCGGCGGACTCGCGCGACCGCGCCGGCTTCGCCTGGGGCAGCTTCGTGCCGACGACCTGGTCGATCACGCCGCGTGCGATGGCCTGCGCCGTCAACCCGGCGTCGTGCAGGATCTGACTGCGGCTGGCGTGGGCGATGAACTCGTCCGGCAGGCCGAGCTCGTTCACACCCGTGTCGACTCCGGCGGCACGCAGGTCCTGCCGCAGCCGGGTACCGACTCCCCCGACGCGGACGCCGTCCTCGATCGTGATGACGAGACGGTGGTCACGGGACAGGTCGATGAGCGACGCCGGGATCGGGACGACCCAGCGCGGGTCGACGACGGTCACGCCGATGCCCTGCGCCTCGAGCAGAGTCGCGGCCTCGAGCGCCGTCGTCACCATCGACCCGACGGCGACGATGAGCACGTCCTCGGCCCCGTCGGCGGCGGCGTGCAGCACGTCGACCCCGTCGTCCAGCCGTCGGAGTGCGGGGATGTCGGGCCCGACCTGCCCCTTGGACCACCGGAGGACGGTCGGCGCGTCGTCGACGGCCACGGCCTCCCGGAACTCCTCGCGCAACGTGACGGCGTCGCGCGGAGCCGCGATCCGGATGCCGGGGACGACCTGCAGCAGCGCGAGGTCCCACATGCCGTGGTGCGAGGGACCGTCAGGGCCGGTGATGCCCGCCCGGTCGAGGACGAACGTGACCCCGGCGCGGTGCAGGGCGACGTCCATGAGCACCTGGTCGAACGCCCGGTTGAGGAACGTCGCGTACAGGGCCACGACGGGGTGGAGTCCCCCGTACGCCAGGCCCGCTGCGGTCGTGACGGCGTGCTGCTCGGCGATGCCGACGTCGATGACCCGGTCCGGGTGGGCCTGCTGGAACAGGTGCAGCCCGGTGGGCCGGAGCATCGCAGCCGTGATGGCCACGATCCGGGGGTCCTCGTGGCCGACTTCGGCGAGCGTGGCGGCGAAGACGGAGGTCCACGACGGACCCGACGCCTTGTCGAGCGACTCGCCGGTCTCCGGGTCGATGTGGCCGACGGCGTGGAACTGGTCCGCCTGGTCGCGGAGCGCCGGTTCGAACCCGTGGCCCTTCTCGGTGATGACGTGCACGATGACGGGCGAGCCGTAGCCCTTCGCCTGCCGGAGCGCCGCCTCCATCGCCTGCTGGTCGTGCCCGTCCACGGGGCCGACGTACTTGATGTCGAGGTTCGAGTACAGCGCCTCGTTGTTCGTGAACCGCGACAGGAAGCCGTGCAGGCCGCCGCGGAGGCCGCGGTACACCGCACGACCGGGGGCGCCGAAGTGGTCGGCGGCGGCCCGGCTCTTCTCGTAGAGCGTGCGGTACTCGCGGCGGGTCCGGACCGAGCTGAGGAAGCGGGCCATGCCCCCGATCGTCGGCGCGTACGAGCGCCCGTTGTCGTTCACGACGATGACGAGCCGACGGTCGTTCTGGTCCGAGATGTTGTTGAGGGCTTCCCACGTCATGCCGCCCGTGAGGGCACCGTCCCCGACGACCGCCACGACGGTCCGGTCGGACTGGCCGGTCTGCTGGAAGGCGCGGGAGATGCCGTCCGCCCAGGACAGCGACGACGACGCGTGCGAGGACTCGACGATGTCGTGCTCGGACTCGCTGCGCTGCGGGTAGCCGGCGATGCCACCACGCTCGCGCAGGTGCGAGAAGTCCTGGCGGCCGGTGACGAGCTTGTGCACGTACGACTGGTGCCCGGTGTCGAAGACGAACGGGTCGTGGGGCGAGTCGAACACCCGGTGCATGGCGAGGGTCAGCTCGACGACGCCGAGGTTCGGCCCGAGGTGCCCGCCGGTCTTGGCGACCTCGGCCACCAGGAAGGTGCGGATCTCCGCGGCGAGGTCGGTCATCTGCGCGTCGGAGAGACGCTTCAGGTCGCGCGGCGACGTGATGCTGGCGAGCAGGCTCACGGGCGCTCCTTTCGTACGGCTGACGGCCCACTCTATGCGCGCGACCAGCAGACGGACTGGAGGCGCGGTGGCGGCCCGCCACGCGCCTCCCGTCCGTTCGCACGACGCAACGAAGGCGGCTCCTCGCAACGGAGTACCGCTGCGTGGAGCCGCCCAGGTTGCGTTTTGCGGGAGGGGTCAGACGAGCGAACGGAGGACGTACTGCAGGATGCCGCCGTTGCGGTAGTAGTCGGCCTCGCCCGGGGTGTCGATGCGGACGACCGCGTCGAACTCGATCGGCTGCTTGCCGGCCGGCGAGTGCTCCGTCGGCTCGGCCGTGACGTGCACGGTCTTCGGCGTGGTGCCGTCGTTCAGCGCGGTCAGCCCGGAGATCGAGATGGACTCGGTGCCGTCGAGGCCGAGGGACTCGATCGACTCGCCCGCCGGGAACTGCAGCGGGACGACGCCCATGCCGATGAGGTTCGAACGGTGGATCCGCTCGAAGCTCTCGGTGATCACGGCCTTGACGCCCAGCAGGCTCGTGCCCTTCGCCGCCCAGTCACGGGACGAACCGGAGCCGTACTCCTTGCCGCCCAGGACGACGAGCGGGGTGCCCTGCGCCTGGTAGTGCTCGGACGCGTCGTAGATGAACGACTGGGCGCCGTCGGGCGTGGTGAAGTCGCGGGTGTAGCCGCCCTCCACCCCGTCGAGCAGCTGGTTGCGCAGACGGATGTTCGCGAACGTGCCGCGGATCATCACCTCGTGGTTGCCGCGACGCGAGCCGTAGGAGTTGAAGTCCTTGCGGTCGACACCGTGGTCGGCGAGGTACTTGCCCGCCGGGCTGTCGGCCTTGATCGATCCGGCCGGCGAGATGTGGTCGGTGGTGACCGAGTCGCCGAGCTTGGCGAGCACGCGGGCGCCGGAGATGTCCGAGACCGCGTCCGGCTGCATCGTCATGCCGTCGAAGTACGGGGGCTTCCGCACGTAGGTCGACTGGCTGTCCCACTCGAACGTGTCACCGGTCGGGGTCGGCAGGTTCTTCCACCGGTCGTCACCCTCGAACACGGAGCCGTACTCGTGGGTGAACATCTCGGTGTCGATCGACGAGTCGATGACCTGCTGGACCTCGGCCGTGTCGGGCCAGATGTCCTTGAGGTACACCGCGTTGCCGTCGGTGTCGGTGCCGAGCGCGTCGGTGTCGAAGTCGAAGTGCATCGAGCCGGCGAGTGCGTACGCGATGACCAGCGGCGGCGACGCCAGGTAGTTCATCTTCACGTCGGGGTTGATGCGGCCTTCGAAGTTGCGGTTGCCCGAGAGCACCGCGGTGACGGCGAGGTCGTTGTCCTGGACGGCCTGCGAGATCTCCTCCGGCAGCGGACCGGAGTTGCCGATGCAGGTGGTGCAGCCGTAGCCGACCGTGTAGAAGCCGAGGTCCTCGAGGTAGGTCGTCAGGCCGGCCTTCTCGTAGTAGTCGGTCACGACCTTGGAGCCGGGCGCGAGGGTCGTCTTGACCCACGGCTTGGCCTTGAGGCCCTTCTTCGACGCGTTGCGGGCGAGGATGCCGGCGGCCATCATCACGGACGGGTTCGACGTGTTCGTGCAGGACGTGATGGCGGCGATCGCGACGGCACCGTGGTCGATGGTGAACGGGTCACCGTCGGCGATGGCGACCGAGGTCGGCTTGGACACGGTGCCGGGCGCACTGGAGGCGTGGGCCGGGACCTCGGACGCCGGAGCGTCCTGCAGGTCGTCGACGGCGTGCTCGTCACCGGGGGCCGCGGCCACCGGGTCGGACGCCGGGAAGGTGTCCGCGACGGCCTTGTCCTCTTCGGTGTGGTCGATGCTCGCGTAGTTGGCGAGGTCGACCTCGAACTGGTCCTTCGCGTGCGACAGGACGATGCGGTCCTGCGGGCGCTTCGGGCCGGAGATCGAGGGGACGACCGTCGAGAGGTCGAGCTCGAGGTACTCCGAGTACGCCGGCTCGACCGAGGGGTCGTGCCACAGGCCCTGGACCTTCGAGTACGCCTCGACCAGGGCGATCTGGGCCTCGTCGCGGCCCGTGAGACGGAGGTAGTCGAGGGTGACGTCGTCGACCGGGAAGATCGCCGCCGTCGAGCCGAACTCGGGGCTCATGTTGCCGATGGTCGCGCGGTTCGCGAGCGGCACCGCGCCGACGCCCTCACCGTAGAACTCGACGAACTTGCCGACCACGCCGTGCTTGCGGAGCTGCTCGGTGATCGTGAGCACCACGTCGGTCGCGGTCACGCCGGCGGGGATCTCGCCCGAGAGCTTGAAACCGACGACCTTCGGGATGAGCATCGACACGGGCTGGCCGAGCATCGCCGCCTCGGCCTCGATGCCGCCGACGCCCCAGCCCAGCACGCCGAGGCCGTTCACCATCGTGGTGTGCGAGTCGGTGCCGACGAGGGTGTCCGGGTAGGCGTAGGTCTCGCCGTCGAAGTCACGCGTGTAGGTGACCTTCGCCAGGTACTCGATGTTGACCTGGTGGACGATGCCGGTCCCCGGCGGGACGACCTTGAAGTCCTCGAACGCCGTCTGGCCCCAGCGGAGGAACTGGTAGCGCTCCCCGTTCCGCTCGTACTCGAGGTCGGTGTTGCGCTGCAGGGCGTCGGAGCTGCCGAAGAGGTCCGCGATGACCGAGTGGTCGATGACCATCTCGGCCGGGGACAGCGGGTTGATCTTGTTCGGGTCGCCGCCGATCTCCGCCATCGCCTCGCGCATGGTGGCGAGGTCGACGATGCACGGGACGCCGGTGAAGTCCTGCATGACCACGCGGGCCGGGGAGAACTGGATCTCGGTGTCCGGGTCGGCCTCGGGCTTCCACGAGCCGAGTGCGCGGATCTGGCCCTCGGTGACGTTCGCGCCGTCCTCGGTGCGCAGGAGGTTCTCGAGCAGCACCTTGAGGCTGTACGGGAGCTTCTCGTGCCCGGGCACGGCGTCGATCCGGTGGATCGCGTAGCCGACACCCCCGACCGAGAGCGTGTCCTTCGATCCGAAGCTGTTGACTGCAGCCACTGTGCCGCCTCCTGGGTTGATCGGTGTGCCCTCATCCTCGCGGGCCGCGGGACGTCCCACCAGCAAGGTGAACCTAAACCCGGGGACTCCGTCGTGCCCGCAGGAAAGTGTCTTGACGTCGAGACAACTCTACACCGCGGTGGGTTCGGCCTTGACGAAGACGGTGCGCACGAGCAGCCACGTCACCCAGAGCAGTGCGGCGTAGAGGGGGACGCCGGTGATCAGCTTGATCCCGGCGAGCAGCTCGACCTGCGCTGCGAGCCAGAGCGGGATCTCGAAGGCCAGGCGGAATGCGAAGAGGCCGGCCCACATCCACGTCGCCACCGTGAGGACCCGCCGCTTGGCCGGGTCGTCGCGCCAGTCGTGGCCGTCCTCGTCGGCCGGCACGAGCAGTCCGACGACGATGCCGATGAGCGGCCGCCGGATCGCCAGCGTCACGAGGATGACCGCCAGGAAGACGGCGTTGATCACGATGCCGGGGATGAAGTTGCTCTCGGCCCGACCGGTCAGCAGCGCGAGCCCGGCCGAGACCGCGACACCGAAGATGCCGGCGAAGGACATCATGATCGACTGGCGCTGGACCAGCCGCAGCACCACGAAGACGAGCCCGATCACGACGGGCACGACGACGCTCGGTACGACCTCCTTCGTGATCGCGTAGACGATCAGGAAGGCGAAGCCCGGCAACACGGACTCGGCCAGACCCCGGACCCCACCGACCGCGGTCAACAGGGCCTTGCCGGAGGGTGCCTCGCCCGGCGCGACCTGACCGATCCCGGCGTTCCGCACGGCGTCCCGGAGCTGCGCCTGCAGCGACAGCGGCTCGGCGCGCTCCTCGACGAAGGGGTCCGGGGTGACCCCGTCGTGACGGGGGCGGTCGTCGTGGTCCGTCACCGGGCCTCCAGGCTCGATCGTGGGGTCGGCAGTGGCCGTGTCAGATGGTCGACTGGGTCGTCTTCGGCATGTGCAGCGGGATGAGGTCGCGCGGCGGCATCGGGGTCGTGCCACGCACGACGACGACGCTGCGGAACAGCTCCTCGATGTCGGCGGACTCCTCGGGCTGCTCGGCGGCCTTGCCGGCGATCACGCCGCGCAGGAACCAGCGCGGTCCGTCGACACCGACGAAGCGGGCTGCACGGACGCCGTCGGTCACACCGGCACCGCCGACCACGGGGACCTGGGCACGCAGCTCGGGGCCGAACGGGCCGTCGACCTCGGTCACGACACCGCCCTGCTGCTCGATCTGCTCGGCGATCTGCGCGCGGATCTCGTGCCAGAGCCCGGTGGACCGCGGTGCCGCGAAGGGCTGGACCTGCAGGGTGGAGTCGTCGAAGTCGAGCCCGACGGCGACGACGCGCTTGGAGTCCTCTTCGACCTCGAGCCGGAGGTGCAGGCCCTCGCGCGGCAGGATCTTCACGCCGCCGAGGTCCACGTACGGACGGACCAGGTTCGCCTCGGTCTCGTCGAGGGGGCCGTTTTCGCCGCGGTCGAGCGGTGCCGACTTGTCGGTCGACTCGGTGGCCAGGACCTCGTCGAGGCCCGCGTCGGCGTCGTCGGCGAGCTCGATCTCGGGCGAGGGCCCGGCGAGTTCGACGTCGTCCACCACGGCCTCGGCGACCTCGACCTCGTCGCGCTTGCGTCGTCCGATCCTCATGACCGCGTCCCTTCCTGACCCTGCTCGTGCATGTCGACGGGCGTCGCCGCGCCATCGTTCCGGTCGGCGTCCTGTCGGGCGTCGCCGACGCCGTAGGTCGCCGGGTGACCGGTCCGTCGGTCACCGTAGCCCGATGACCCGAACCCGCCCTGGCCGCGGACGCTGTCCGGCAGCTCGGCGACCCGCGTGAACGTCACCGGCGGGACCGCCAGGACGATGAGCTGCGCGATCCGGTCGCCGACCTGCACCGCGTACGGCTCGGTGGCGTCCGTGTTGAGCAGTGCCACCTTGATCTCGCCGCGGTAGCCGGAGTCGATGGTGCCGGGTGCGTTCACCACGGTGATGCCGTGCTTCGCGGCCAGACCGCTGCGGGGCACGACGAACCCGACGTGCTGCTCCGGCAGGGCGATGGCGAGGCCGGTCCCGACCAGGCGACGCTCGCCGGGCGCGAGCACGAACGACTCGGCCGACACGAGGTCGGCTCCGGCGTCGCCGGGGTTGGCGAAGGCGGGAGCGGCGTTGCCGGTCCAGTGGACGTCGACTGCTTCGGTCACGAGTCGAGGGTAGTGCAGACCGTGACCGATCCGTGACCTGCTCCGAGCACGCAGCGGCTCGTGGTCGAATGGAGGGGTGACCGTGTACCGCGAACGACTGTGGGCCCCGCCCGCCCTGTACCTGGCGACGGCGCTCGTCATCCCCGCGAGCCTGCTCGTCTTCCTCCCCATCAGCGCGACGGCCGGGGTCGCCGTCGCCATCGGCATGGAGCTCGGCGTGCTCGTGCTCCTGTGGGCACTCGCACCCGTCATCGAGGTGACGGACACCGAGTTCCGCGCCGGACGGGCACATCTGCCCCGCTCGGTCGTCGGCGAGGTCGCCGGGTTCGACGGGGCCGCTGCGACGAGCCAGCGCGGGCCGGAGCTCGACGCCCGCGCCTGGACCCTGTTCCGTGGCTACGTGCACGGCGTCGTCAAGGTCGAGGTCCGGGACGCCGCCGATCCGACGCCGTACTGGCTGGTGAGCGTCCGAGACCCGGAGGCCGTCACACGCGCCCTGACGAGCGGCGCCGAGCGGTCGGATCGCGCCGGACAGGCCTGACGCCGGCCCCGACGGGCAGGAGTGCCCGCATGCAGAACGGCCCGCATCCGACAGGATGCGGGCCGTTCTGACGTTCGGTCGGTGTCTCAGAGTGCGGCGCACTCCATGCACACGGGGCCGAGCTTCGTCTCGTGGTCGAGCTGCGAGCGGTGCTTCACCAGGAAGCACTCCACACAGGTGAACTCGTCGACCTGCGGAGGCAGGACGACGACGTCGAGGTCGACGTCGCTGAGGTCCTGGCCCGCGAGCTCGAAGCTGCCCGGGTTGTCAGAATCGTCGTCGACGACTCCCGACATCTTGTCGGGGACGCGCTCCTTGAGGGCCTCGATCGACTCCGAGTCAGAGTTGTCGTCGGTCTTCCGAGGGGCGTCGTAATCGGTGGCCATGCCCATCCATTTCTCGTATCGAGAGGTCGTCGCCGGATTCGGCGGCGACAGTTTGCACCACGGCCCGTCCGAGTGCAAACCGAGTACTCGAGCGGTGCGTTCTGGCCGTGCAACCCGGCGCGCATCCCGACCATTCCCGATGCCGGGGACGAGACGCACGGCACGCCGGGAGCCTGCGCGGAAAGTGCTGCAGCGGCCTGCATACTCCTCGGGTACGACGCACGACCGTACGCAGGCAGCGGAGGGCGGAACCATGCAAGACGTGAGAGTCATCGGAGTCGAATCCGGGTCACTCCTCCTGGCGACCGACGGCGGGACCGAGTTCCGGCTGCCCGTCACCGCGTCGCTCCCGGGCCAGGTCCGGCAGGCGAACCCCGAGTCCGGACCGCAGAAGCGCGTGTCCCCGAAGGACGTGCAGGCGCGCATCCGGAGCGGCTCCGACGCCGCCGACGTGGCCGCCGCGCTCGGGGTGGAGGTCGACTACGTCCGCCGCTTCGAGGGGCCGGTGCTCGCGGAGCGCGCGTTCGTCCTCGACGCGGCTCGCCGGGTCGGCGTCACGCCGGTCGACGACGCGTCCCCGGACACCTTCGGCGCCGCCATCACCGCCCGCCTGGAGTCCGGTGACGCCACCGACGTCTCCTGGTCGAGCTGGAAGCACGTCGAGAACGGCTGGCAGGTGCAGGTCCGCTACACCGCCGCCGAGGTCGAGCACGACGCCCAGTGGCGCTTCGACCCGAAGACCGCGACGCTCGTCCCGGACAACGGGGACGCGCACCGCCTCTCGCACACCGAGGACGAGGGCATCGCCCCGCGCCTCCGGGCCGTCGAGTACGAGCGCCAGGACGAGGACGGCACCCGCTTCGACTCCGGCGCCTTCCACGTCGAGGAGCCCGCCGCCGCTCCGGAACCCGCTGCCCCCGAGGCCGTCGAGCGCACCTCCCTGCGCCCGCCGCTGCCCCGCATCGGCACCTCGTACGTCGAGGAACGTGCGCCCGGCAACGAGACCGCCGACCTGCTCGAGGCGCTCCGTCGCCGCCGTGGTGAGCGCGAGGCCGCGTCCTTCCCCGACCAGCAGGACGCCCCGCGCGGCACCTCCGTCGGTGTCGTCGACCTGCCCGTGTCGCCGGTCGACGACTCGGACACCGCTCCGCAGCCGGAGGCACGCCCCACCGCCGTCCCGGACGCCGACGGCCGCTCCGACCGCCGCAAGCGGACGCGTCGTGCGATGCCCAGCTGGGACGAGATCGTCTTCGGCACCCGCCCGGACGACGACACCGTCTGACCCGACCGTCCTGACAGGAGGCCCGTCCCGCGTCCGTGGGGCGGGCCTCCGGTCCGTCTCGGGCTCCCGCGCGGTTCCGTCTCGGGCTCCCGCGCGGGTCCTCCTCGGGCTACTGGGCGAACGCCCCGGCGAGGCGCAGCGGGACGAGCAACTCGTCGTCGCTCATGGCCCCGTGCTGGCCGATCATCCGGCCCGGCTCGGTGCCGTCCGGGACCTCGCGGTCGTCGTTGAACGCCCACGACCCCTTCGCGACGAGCAACACGTCGCCGATCCGCGGCAGGACTCCGTCGTCGACGGGCCCGAACCACCCGGCGGCCACGGCCTCGGCCCGGCTGGCGACCACCGCACGCTTGCCCAGCGACGTCCGGAACGCCTCGACGAGCGCCGGCACGTCCGTGCCCGGCGCGACCGTCAGCTGCCGGCAGCGCGGGTCCCCGGCCACACCGACGACGTCCGCCAGGAGCGCCGGGTCCATCGCCACGTTGCTGTCCGGCGGCACGTCGAGCACACCGTGGTCCGCCGTCACGAGCACACCGACGTCGGGAGCGACCCGGGCAGCCAGGCGGGAGAGCTCACCATCGACGAGCTCGAGCGCCGTCGTCCACCGGTCGGACTGCCAGCCGTGCTTGTGCCCGATCGAGTCGAGCTCGGGGATGTAGAGGTACACGAGCTGCTGCCCGCTGGCGGTGGCGTCGAGCGCGGCGTCGATGCGGGCGGGGATCGAGTCACCGGCGACGAACCGCGCACCGCCGAGGACGTTCGCCGTCATGCCCGAGGAGCGGTAGCGGCTCGGAGCGACGACGACCGGGTCGACGCCGAGCGCCGACGCCGCGGTGAACACCGTCTCGGAGCGCAGCCACCCGGCGGGGACCTCGTCGTCCCACCCGCTCAGCAGGTTCATCACCCGCGACTCGTGCGGGTTCCAGCCGCTGTAGCCCACCACGCCGTGCGCGCCGGGCTGCCGGCCGGTCGCCAGGGTCGTCAGCGCCGCGGCGGTGGTGGTCGGGAACCCGCTGCGCAGGCGCTTCTTCGTCGCCGTGAGGAACCGGGCGTGGCCGGCACGCGCCGCGAGGGCGTTCGCCCCGAGGCCGTCGACCAGCACGACGATCGCGGAACGGGCGGGACGGAGGGTGATCCGTGCCTCCCGGCCGGTGTCCCGCAACCAGGCGTCGTCGGCGGCGCCCAGCGCGACCAGGCAACTCGGCAGCACGTCGGCGAGGTTCACGGCGGCGTCGGGGGCCGTCGGTACGCTTGTTCCCACCCCCAGAGTCTTCCAGATCGAGCTGGGTCGGCAGAGAGGTGTCATGGCACGCACGGACGTCGTCGGGCTGCCCGACGGTGAGCGCATCGAGGACGTCGACGTCTCGGAGGAGATGCAGGGCTCCTTCCTGGAGTACGCGTACTCGGTCATCTACTCCCGCGCCCTGCCCGACGCCCGCGACGGCCTGAAGCCGGTCCAGCGCCGCATCCTCTACCAGATGGCGGAGATGGGTCTGCGGCCGGACCGCGGCCACGTGAAGAGCGCCCGTGTCACCGGTGAGGTGATGGGCAAGCTGCACCCGCACGGCGACGGCGCGATCTACGACGCGCTCGTCCGGCTCGCGCAGCCGTTCACGATGCGTGTGCCGCTCATCGACGGCCACGGCAACTTCGGCTCCCTCGACGACGGCCCTGCGGCTGCTCGGTACACCGAGGCCCGCCTGGCCGAGCCGTCGATGGCGATGACCGAGGGGCTGGGCGAGGACGTCGTCGACTTCGTCCCGAACTACGACAACCAGATCATGCAGCCGAGCGTGCTGCCGGCGGCCTTCCCGAACCTGCTCGTCAACGGCGCGTCGGGCATCGCGGTCGGCATGGCGACGAACATGGCGCCGCACAACCTCGGCGAGGTCGTCGAGGCGGCGAAGCACCTGCTCATGCACCCGCACGCCACCCTCGACGAGCTGATGGAGTTCGTCCCCGGCCCGGACCTGCCCTCGGGTGGCACCATCGTCGGGCTCTCCGGGGTCCGCGACGCCTACGCCACCGGCCGCGGCACATTCCGGACCCGCGCGAAGGTGTCGGTCGAGAACCTCAGCCCGCGGAAGACCGGGCTCGTCGTCACCGAGCTGCCCTACCTGGTCGGCCCGGAGCGCGTCATCGAGAAGATCAAGGACGGCGTGCAGGCGAAGAAGCTCGTCGGCATCTCGGACGTCAACGACCTGACGGACCGCAACCACGGCCTCCGGCTCGTGATCGGCATCAAGTCCGGCTTCAACCCGACGGCCGTCCTCGAGCAGCTGTACAAGCACACGCCGCTCGAGGAGAACTTCGGCATCAACAACGTCGCCCTCGTCGACGGCTCCCCGCGCACGCTGGGGCTCCGCGACCTGCTCGACGTCTACGTGCAGCACCGGCTCTCGGTCGTCACCCGCCGCTCCGAGTACCGACTGGCCCGACGCCGTGAGCGCCTGCACCTGGTCGAGGGGCTGCTCATCGCGATCCTCGACATCGACGAGGTCATCCAGGTCATCCGCACCTCGGACGACTCCGAGGCCGCACGGAACCGACTGCGTGACGTGTTCGACCTGTCCGAGGTGCAGGCCGAGTACATCCTCGAACTCCGGCTCCGCCGACTGACGAAGTTCTCGCGCATGGAGCTCGAGGGTGAACGCGACCAGCTGCTCGCCGACATCGCCGCACTCGAGGAACTGCTGGCATCCGACGAACGACTCCGCACCCAGGTCGCCACGGAGCTCACCGAGGTGTCCGAGAAGTTCGCCACGCCCCGTCGCACCCTGCTCACCGAGGCGGACGCTCCGGTGCGCGGCGGCCGGAAGGCCACCGTCGACCCGGAGTCGCTGCAGGTCGCGGACGCACCCTGCCGCGTGCTGCTCTCCACCACCGGGCGCCTGGTCCGGGTCGACATCCCGGCGGCGGAGTCCGGCATCGTGCACGTGCCGAAGCGCTCGAAGCACGACGCCGTCCGCTCCACCGTGGTCAGCACCGTGCGCGGACAGGTCGGGGCGCTCACCTCGACCGGACGTGTCGTGCGGTTCTCGCCCGTCGACGTCCCCGCCGTCCCACCCGCCTCGGTCCGTCTCGACGCCGGGGTCCGCGTCACCGAGTACCTCGGTGTCCCGAAGAACGAGACGGTCGTCGCCCTCGTGTCGCTCGATGCGTCCGTGACCGACTCCGTCGCCATCGGCACCGCACAGGGCGTCGTGAAGCGGGTCGTCCCGGCGGCCTGGCCCGACAAGCCCGACTTCCCCGCCATCGGCCTGAAGCCCGGCGACCAGGTCGTCGGTGCCACCCAGGCGCCCGAGTCCGACGACCTGGTGTTCGTCACCTCGAACGCCCAGCTGCTCCGCTTCCCCGCGGCGGCCGTCCGACCGCAGGGGCTCCCAGCCGGGGGTGTCGCGGGCGTGTCGCTGGCCGGCGGTGCCAGCGTGATCTGGTTCGGCTCCGTCGCCGTCACCGAGGACACCGTCGTCGCCACCGTCTCCACGACCTCGAGCGCGCTGCCGGGTACCGACGCAGGCCGGGCGAAGGTCTCCGCGATCACCGAGTTCCCGGCGAAGGGCCGCGGTACCCAGGGTGTCCGGGCGCACGCGTTCCTCAAGGGTGAGGACGGGCTCACGGTCGCGTGGGCGGGCGTCGCTCCCCCGTACGCGGTCGGCTCGGACGGTGCGGCACGCACGCTGCCGGACTGGTTGTCGAAGCGCGACGGCTCGGGCAGCCCGCTCGACGCCGAGGTCGTCACCATCGGTGGCAGCGCCGCCGCGGTCGACGGGACACGCGGCGAGGCCTGACGCCCGCGCCGGTGTCGTCGCGCCGGCGTCCTCGCGCCAGACGTGACGGACGGGAGGCGCGGTGCGGGCCCGCACCGCGCCTCCCGTCAGTCGCCCGACGACTCAGGCGTCGATGCGCTCGCGGTCCAGACCCTCGCCCGCCAGGATGAACTCCTTGCGCGGCGCGACGTCGTTGCCCATGAGCAGCTCGAACACCTTGGCGGCCGACTCGGCGTCCGGCACCTGGACGCGGCGCAGGGTGCGGTGCGCGCGGTCCATCGTCGTCTCGGCGAGCTGGTCGGCGTCCATCTCCCCCAGCCCCTTGTAGCGCTGGATCGGCTCGAGGTACTTCTTGTTCGACCGTTCGAGCTTCTTGAGCAGCGTCGTGAGCTCCTGCTCGGAGTAGGTGTACAGCGTGTCGTTCGGCTTGCCACGGTTGACGACGACGACACGGTGCAGCGGCGGGACCGCGGCGAACACCCGGCCCTGCTCGATCATCGGTCGCATGTAGCGGAAGAACAGCGTCAGCAGCAGCGTCCGGATGTGGGCGCCGTCGACGTCGGCGTCCGACATGATGATGACCTTGCCGTACCGGGCCTGGTCGAGCTCGAACGTCCGACCGGAGCCGGCCCCGATCACCTGGATGATCGACGCGCACTCGACGTTGGACAGCATGTCCGACACGGACGCCTTCTGGACGTTGAGGATCTTGCCGCGGATCGGCAGGAGTGCCTGGTACTCGCTGTTGCGGGCGAGCTTCGCGGTGCCCAGGGCGGAGTCGCCTTCGACGATGAAGAGCTCGGTGCCCTCGACGTCGTTCGACCGGCAGTCTGCGAGCTTCGTCGGCAGCGAGGAGTTCTCGAGCGCGTTCTTGCGACGCTGCGTCTCCTTGTGCGCCCGGGCCGAGATCCGGGTCTTCATCTCGGCGACGACCTTCTCGAGGAGCCCGGCCGCCTGCGCCTTCTCGGTCCGCTGGGTCGAGGTGAGGATCTCGGTCATCCGCTTCGACACGACCGAGTCGACGATGCGTCGGACCGCGGGCGTCCCGAGGATCTCCTTCGTCTGGCCCTCGAACTGCGGCTCCGGCAGCCGGACGGTGAGCACCGCGGTGAGGCCGGCGAGCACGTCGTCCTTCTCGAGCTTGTCCTGGCCGACCTTGAGCTTCCGGGCGTTCGCCTCGACCTGGGTGCGGACCGCCTTGACCAGTCCGGCTTCGAAGCCCGCCTGGTGCGTCCCGCCCTTCGGCGTGGCGATGATGTTGACGAAGCTGCGGAACATCGTCTCGTAGCCGTCACCCCAGCGCAGGGCCACGTCGACCTCGCACGTGCGCTCGACCTCGGTCGAGACCATGTGGCCCTTGTCGTCGAGCATCGGCACCGTCTCCTTGAAGGTGCCGGAGCCCTGGATCCGCCAGACGTCGGTCTTCGCGCCGTCGACGGCCAGGTGCTCGACGAACTCGCCGATGCCGCCCTCGTACCGAAAGCGCTCGATGACGGGGCCCTGCTCGAGGTGGGCGGTCGGCTCGTCGCCGTCCGTCACCGCGTCCGACACGGTGGGTGCCGGCGTGGCCAGCGCAGCGCGCTCCGCCGCGGCCCGGATCGACGCGGGACGCGTGTCGGTGATGGTCAGCCCGAGTCCGGGGACCAGGAAGGCCGTCTGCCGCGCCCGGTTCACCAGGTCGCCCGTGCTGAAGGCGGCGTCCTTCGTGAAGATCTGCCGGTCCGCCCAGTACCGGACCCGGGTGCCGGTGACGCCCTTCTTCACCTTGCCGATGACGCGGAGCTCGCTGCCCGAGGTGAACGGCGCGAACGGTGCGTCCGGACCGATGCCCTGCGCGTCGTCGAAGATGCCGGGCTCGCCGCGGTGGAAGGACATGGCGTAGGTCTTGCCGCCACGGTCGACCTCGACGTCGAGGCGCTCCGACAGGGCGTTCACGACCGAGGCACCCACGCCGTGCAGCCCGCCGGAGGCCGCGTAGGACCCCGAGCCGAACTTGCCGCCGGCGTGCAGCTTGGTGAAGACGACCTCCACCCCGGTCAACCCGGTCTTCGGCTCGACGTCGACGGGGATGCCGCGTGCGACGTCCGAGACCTCGACCGATCCGTCCGCGTGCAGAGTCACACCGATCTCGTCGCCGTGTCCGGCGAGGGCTTCGTCGACGGAGTTGTCGATGACCTCCCACAGGCAGTGCATGAGGCCGCGGGAGTCCGTCGAGCCGATGTACATACCGGGACGCTTCCGGACCGCCTCGAGTCCTTCGAGGACGGAGAGATGCCGTGCGGAGTAGTCGGAGCTCACCTACCGAGGGTACCCACCGACACCGACACTGCCGGGGCGCACGGCCGGTGTGCCTCGGCCTGGGGACAACCCTTGCGCGCAGAGCGAACGAGGGGCCTCAGGATGCGGGGCATCCAGCCAGGACGTGTTGGAATGGGTGCATTCACCGCACCGTACTGCGATCCGTGAGGAGCACAGCAATGACCCAGACCGTGCAGGACCTCCCCGTCGACGAACTCAGCAACAACCACCAGCTCACCGCGGCCGACCGCTGCGACAGCTGCGGTGCGCAGGCCTACATCCGCGCCACCATGGCCAGTGGTGAACTCCTGTTCTGCGCCCACCACGGCGCCGAGTTCAAGGACAAGCTGGCCGCCACCGCACTCGAGTGGCACGACGAGTCGTCGCGACTCCGCGAGTCCAAGTAAGCGACACACCCGCAACACACCGGAGGCCCGGTGCCGGTTCTGAGAACCGGCACCGGGCCTCCGGTGTTCCAGCGCGTCCGGCCGCGTCGACCGGGGCCAGGGTGGCGGCTGTCAGGCGATGCGCTTGAACGCCTTGTCGACGTAGCGGTCGATCGTCGCCCGGGCTTCGCTGGCGTACCGGTCGATCGTCGCCGTGCGCTCCGCGTCCGGCGTGTAGCCACGGCCGAGTCGCGTGGTGGCAACCGCGAGGACGGCGTCGGTGAGCTGCGGGTTGAGCGGCAGGATCGGCCCCTGGGTGTGCGTGCCGAACGAGTTGCCCGCGATCGCACCCTCGACCGGCGCCCCGGCCTGGTTGCCGCCACCGGAGACGACGTCCGCGAACGGCGTCACACCCTCGGCGAGCTCGATGCGGGCGGCGTGGTCCTCGAAGCCGGCGAGCCGCGTCGATGCGCCCGGCAGCAGCGGGTACCGCGACTCGAGGACGAAGTAGTTCACCCGACGCTCGGCACCGCGGACCGCACGGGCGTCGAACACGCCGAAGCCGTCGATCGGCGCACCGTCCGTGGGGACGACCTGGTTGGTGGCGAGGTCGAACCCGCCGCCGACCGCGACGACCGGCACACCGGCGGCAGCGAAGTCGCGGAGGACCGCGCCGATCCGTCCGACGTCGGCACCGAGTGAACGCATGGCGCTGAGCGGACCGTTCCCGACCACGACGACGTCAGCCGCAGCGGGCAGTTCCCCGCCCGGGGCGTACTCGAGCACCTCGGTGGCGATGTCGGCAGCCGCAGCACGGCGTACGAGGGCGGCGACGTTGCCGCGGTCCCCCGAGACGCCCATCTGCCGCGGGTACACGTGCAGGATGGTCAGGCGATCGGCCGTCATGCGGTCTTCTCCATGTCCGGGTGGCCGAGGGCCTTCCGGGCGATCATCATGATCTCGTAGTTGACGATGAAGTTCTTCGTGCCCGTGGTCGTGGATCCGAGTCCCTGCATGTGCCGGATCGCCGACTCGACGTCCGGCTCGACACGACCGATGCGGACACCGGCGTGCTCGAGGGCGATCGCGATCTGCCAGGCCTTGTCGCCCGAGACGACGTCGACGTGGTCGAGATTCGAGAAGTCGATGTCGTAGATCCACGAGATGTCCGGGGTGCCCTCGTCGATCGCCATGAGGACCTGCTCCGGGTGCGCCGGCAGGGCGTCCAGGTTGAGCTGCAGGCTCGCGGCGTTCTTGAACATCGTGAACTCGGCGGACTCCCCCGCGATCGGCAGACGCTCGCCACGCCCGTACGCCGGCTTCATCCGCTCGAACGCCCGCGTGACGGCGGCCGGTCGGAACTGGTCGCCGAGTGCTGCACTGGCCGTCGCTGCCGCAGCGGCGGCGTCGACCGCGTAGTGCAGGCCGCGGGCCGGCAGGCGGACCGGGATCTCGGAGCCGGCGAAGGCGATGGTGGCGCCGTCACCGGTGAAGGCCACGATCTCGGCGTCGGCGGTCGTCTGCGCCCGGTCGGTGCCGGCGACGAAGTCGTCGGCGTTCTGCAGACCGTTCGGCGCGGCCGCGACCACGTCCGTGCTCGCCCCGAACCGCAGGACCCGCTGGCCGTCCACCGCCGAGTAGGCGTCGAGGAACTGGTCGTCGTGGTTCGTGATGACGTTCGCGGTCGACAGGGCGGCCGTGTCGAGCATCATCGTCGCGACGCGCTCGGTCTCGAAGAACCGGTAGAGCTGGTCGACCTGCACGTTGAGCATCGTCACCGTGGACGGCGACAGGATGCCGGCGAGCTCCACCGCGAAGGCCTCGTCGACCTCGAGGATCCCGATGTCCGCCTTGAGCTTGCCGCCCAGCGAGACCTCGGACAGGAGCGCCGAGGCGATGCCCTGCGGCAGGTTCGCCCCGGACGGGTTCGTGAAGACCCGCAGGCCGTGCGCCCGCACGATCTCCGAGATCATGTGGGTCGTCGTCGACTTGCCGTTTGACCCCAGCACGAAGACGACGCCGTTCGGGAACTGGCGTGTCACGTGCTGCAGGAAGTCCGGCACGAGCTTGAGGACGATGTAGCCCGGGTAGGCGGACCCGCCGCCCCGCGCACGCGCGAGGGCACGGAGGATCCGCCCGACCAGGATCGGGACCACGAAGCGCACCGGTCGGCCTACTCGAGGTAGTCGCGGAGCGACTGCGACCGGGACGGGTGGCGGAGCTTCGCCATCGTCTTCGACTCGATCTGGCGGATGCGCTCGCGCGTGACGCCGAACGTGTCGCCGATCTGGTCGAGGGTCTTCGGCTGGCCGTCGCCCAGGCCGAAGCGCATCCGGATCACGCCGGCCTCTCGCTCGGACAGGGAGTCGAGCAGGCTCTCGAGCTGCTTCTGCAGCATCGTGAAGCCCACGGCGTCAGCCGGGACGACCGCCTCGGTGTCCTCGATGAGGTCACCGAACTCGGAGTCGCCGTCTTCACCCAGCGGGGTGTGCAGGGAGATCGGCTCGCGACCGTACTTCTGCACCTCGACGACCTTCTCGGGCGTCATGTCGAGCTCGCGGGCGAGCTCTTCCGGCGTGGGTTCGCGACCGAGGTCCTGCAGCATCTGCCGCTGGACACGGGCCAGCTTGTTGATGACCTCGACCATGTGCACCGGGATGCGGATGGTGCGCGCCTGGTCGGCCATCGCACGGGTGATGGCCTGACGGATCCACCACGTCGCGTAGGTGGAGAACTTGAAGCCCTTCGTGTAGTCGAACTTCTCGACCGCACGGATCAGGCCCAGGTTGCCCTCCTGGATGAGGTCGAGGAACTGCATCCCGCGACCCGTGTAGCGCTTGGCGAGTGAGACGACCAGGCGGAGGTTCGCACCGAGCAGGTGCGACTTCGCACGCTGACCGTCACGGGCCACCCAGCGCAGCTCACGCTCGGCCGGCTTCGACAGCCCGGTCGAGTGCTGCAGCTTGTCCTCGGCGAACAGGCCGGCCTCGATGCGCATCGCGAGCTCGACCTCCTGCTCGGCGTTGAGCAGCGCGACCTTGCCGATCTGCTTGAGGTAGTCCTTCACCGGGTCCGCCGTGGCGCCCGTGATGGTCGTCGAGTAGACCGGCGCTTCGTCGTCGTCGGTCTGCGAGATGACGAGCGCACCGGCGGCGACCGCGGCGGCTTCCGTCGCCGGCTTCGCCGCCGAGTCGTCGTCCGAGTCCTCGGTCGCGTCGTCGGTCGTGTCGGTGGCGTCCTCGGCCACCTCGACCGGCGTCTCGTCCTCGGCGCTGTCCTCGTCGTCCTCCGACGCGGCGGCCTTCTTGCCACTCGCCTTCTTCGGTGCCGCCTTCTTGGGGGCGGCCTTCTTGGCGGCGGTGGTGGTCCTGGTGGCGCGCTTCTTCGGCGCAGCCGTGCCCTCCGTCGCGTCCGTGGCGTCTTCCGCCACGACGCCGTCGGGCGTGGTGTCCTTCGTGGGATCGACCGTCGTGCTCCGGGCAGCCATGCGATCACCTTCCTCGTCGTGCCACGTTCCTGGGGTCGTGGCCTTCCCTCGCCGCCCAGGCCACCGCCGCGGTCCCCCACGTCGACTGGTCCTACCGTTCCGGGCAGCACTAGGACCCATGTCAAGTCCCCGACGCTGAACGGCGGGAACCCGAAAGGGTCCGTGGTCATTATTGCACGCGTCGTTTCCGCAAGCGTGCAACCAGTGCAACCCACAGCGGACCCACCCGTATTCCGTCCTCCGCGTGCAGCCGTGCGCGTGTCCGTCGGCGGGCCAGGAGCAGCATCACGACGCCGAACCCGATCACCACGTACTGCACGGTCATCGCGACGCGGAAGTTCTGCCAGGCGAACGTGTCGGTGCCGGATGCCGCCGCCAGGACGTCGAGCAGCGACCCGATCGCGAACATCATCACGAAGGCCGCGAGGAACCCGCCGACGTTGACCACGCCGTTCGCTGATCCGAGCGAACCGACCGGGTTGAAGGAGCGCGCGAAGTCGAACCCGATGAGCGACCCCGGTCCGCCGACGCCCATCGCGACGACCAGCAGGACGAGCAGCCAGGTCGGCGGCTGGTCCGGCCAGAGCAGCACGGCCGTCCACACGACGCCGAGCGCGGTGACGATCCCGAGGACCAGGTTCGACCGACGCATCGGGAACCGGGCGCAGAGCAGGCCGAGGACCGGGCCGGCCACGAACCCGACGAGGACGATCACGCTGAGGAAGGTCGCGGCCTCGGTCGCCGAGTACCCCAGCCCGCGGAGCATCGGGACGCCCCAGAGCAGGCTGAACACCGTGCCGGAGGACTGCGTCACGTAGTGCGACCAGAACCCGAGCTGTGTGCCGGGTCGCCGGAGCGCGTGCCCGAACGTGTGGAACGCGGCACCCCACGAGTGCGGGAGGGGGATCGTGTCGGTGCGGACGGCGACCGGGCCGGCTCGGACGAACACCACCGCCAGGACCAGTCCCACCGCGCTGGCGATCGCCGCGACCCCGAACGCCGCGTCCCACCCGACGGTGTGCAGGAGCAGGGCGAACGGGAACGCCGAGACGATCTGCCCGACCTGCCCGAGGTTGCCCGTCCACTGCGAGATCTGCGGCAGCAGCGAGCCGCTGAACCACATCGGCAGCAGGCGCATCACCGAGATGAACGTCATCGCGTCCCCGGCCCCGACCAGCACCCGGCCCACGATCGCCGGCCCGATGGTCGGTGACAGCGCGACGACGGCCTGGCCGAGCGTCAGCAGCAGGGCCCCGAGCAGCACCAGACGTCGCGGTCCGACGCGGTCCAGGGCGATGCCCACCGGGATCTGCAACCCCGCGTAGACCGCGATCTGCACGACCGCGAGCGTGGAGAGGACGGCGGCGGAGACGGCGAAGCGGTCCTGCGCGTCGACCCCGGAGACCCCCAGGGACGACCGCTGCATGACCGCCAGCACGTAGGCCAGGACGGCGACGCCCCAGACGACGAAGGCACGGCGGGAGTTCACCCGACCAGGCTAGCGAGCAGCGGACGGGTGCCCGTGCGGGCGGCGGGACCTCGGCTCAGTCGTCCTCTGCCGCGCTCCGACGGTCCGCCAGGAACCGCTCGAGCTCCGCGGCGATCGAGTCCGCGGTCGGGACCTGCCCGTCCGCCCCGGTCAGCGGCGAGGCGACCGGGTTGCCCTCCATGTACGTGTCGTGCCGCTGTTCGAGCGTGCCGACCAGACGCTGCAGTTCGGCGTTGCCGGCGACCTGCTCGTCGACGCGTGCCAGGAACTCGCGACCTTCCTCGCGCATGGCGTCGGTCGGGAAGATCAGGCCGGTGGCAGCCGAGATGCCGGAGAGCGCGGCGACCGCGGCGTCCGGGAACTCGGTGTCCGACAGGTAGTGCGGGACGAGCAGCACCAGACCGGTGACCTGCTGTCCGAGCCCGGCGAGGCGGTGCTCGACCAGGTGCAGGACGTTCGCCGGTGCCTGGGTCTCGGGCTTCCACACGCTCATCGACTCGACGAGGTCCGCTCTGGTGCCGGAGACGGTGACGCCGATCGCCCGGGTGTGCGGGACCGGCATCGGGATCGCCTGGACCCACGTCGTGTCGACGACCTGCAGGTCCTCGGCCAGGTCGGTCACCGCCTGCACGAACCGGTTCCACTGGAAGTCGGGCTCGTAGCCGGAGAGGAAGAGGAACGGCTGCCCGAGCTCGTCGCGCACCAGGTGCAGCGTCAGCCGGGGCGGTTCGACGGCCGTGATGTGGTCGTGCTCGAACGTGATGACCGGACGACGGGCACGCCAGTCCAGCAGCACGTCGGGGTCGAACTCGGCCACGAGCTGCGTCTCGAGCGAGCCGGTGATCGACGCCGTGATCTGCGCCACCGCCGAGCCCGCGTCCGCGAAACCCGTCAGGGCAGCGACGAGGTGCAGCCCGGCAGGCACCGTCGGGGCGGCGTCGTCGAGCGTGTAGAGGTCCTCGGGGTGGTTCATCGAGCCAATGCTAGGCGGGGCCGCCGACGCGACCGGCGTCGGGTCGCGACGCCGACAGCGAACAGGTGACGGGCCTCCCGTCCGACGGCCCGACGGGAGGCCCGTCCACGGCCCGTCAGTCCGCCGTCAGTAGGCTGGACACATGGTCCGACCGACGCTCTCCACCACCTCGTCCTCCCCCTCCGCCGTCGAAGCCGACGTCCTCGTCGTGGGCGTCCGCCCCGGCGCCGACGGCGCTCCGGCCACGCTCGCACCGTCCGCCGCCGGCCCCGTCGACGGCCTCGCCGACCTGGACCTCGCCGCCGTCGGCGCGACCGGCGCCAAGGACCAGCTCGTGCGGATTCCCGGCGGCGCTGCCGTCGGCGTCGCCGCTGCCGGTGTCGCCCTCGTCGGGCTCGGCACCGCCACCGGCCCGGCGGCCCTGCGCGCCGCGGCCGGCAGCGCCGTCCGCCAGCTTCCGCACGTCGCCGCCATCGCGCTGGCGCTGCCGACGGAGGACGACGCGGCCGTCGCGGCCGCCCTCGAGGGCGCCGCGCTCGGCGCCTACGCGTTCACCCGCCACAAGGGTGCCGGCACGACCGGCCCCACCCGCGGCGACCAGCGCGTCACCGTCGTCGCGCCGGCCTCGGTCAGCGCCGACGCCACCGTCCGCCCGGCGATCGTCGCCGACGCCGCTGCGCTCGTCCGCGACCTCGTCAACACCGCGGCCGGCGACCTCGGCCCCGCCGACGTCGCCGACGTCGCCACGTCGCTCGCCGAGGGACTGCCCCTCACCGTCGAGGTCCTCGATGAGAACGAACTCGCGGAGCAGGGCTTCGGCGGGATCGCCGGCGTCGGCCAGGGCTCGGTCCGCCCGCCGCGGCTCGTCGTCGTCCGGTACGAGCCCGCCGGTGCGTCGAAGCACCTCGCACTCGTCGGCAAGGGCATCACGTTCGACTCCGGCGGGCTCTCGCTCAAGCCGGCGGCGTCGATGCTCGGCATGAAGACCGACATGACGGGTGCGGCCACGGTGCTCGCGGCGACGGTCGCAGCCGCTCGCCTGGGCCTCGACACGAAGGTCACCGCCTGGCTGTGCCTGGCCGAGAACATGCCGTCCGGCTCCGCCATCCGCCCCGGCGACGTCCTCACGCTGAAGAACGGCAAGACCGTCGAGGTCACGAACACCGACGCCGAGGGCCGACTCGTCCTCGGAGACGGCATGGCCGCCGCGTCGCTCGAGCAGCCCGACGCGATCGTCGACGTCGCCACCCTCACCGGTGCCCAGATGGTCGCCCTCGGGGACCGGACGACCGGCCTGATGGGCAGTGACGACCTCGTCGCACAGGTCCGTGCGCTGGCCGACTCGATCGCGGAGCCGATCTGGCCGATGCCGATGCCGGAGGAGCTCGACGCCCGCCTCGGCAGCGACGTCGCCGACATGGTCAACGCCACCGTCGGCCAGACCGCCGGGGGCATGCTGCTCGCCGCGAAGTTCCTCGAGCGCTTCGTCGGACAGACCGCCGAGGGCACCACGATCCCGTGGGCGCACCTCGACATCGCCGGCCCGTCCGAGAACCGCGGCGCGGGATACGGATGGCTCGGCAAGGGCGCGACCGGCGTGATGGTCCGCACCCTGGTCGCACTCGCAGAAGACCTGCAGTCCAAGTAGTAGGTTTGGTTCCGGCGGGGCCGCCGCGTCCGCGCGCGCTCCCCCGCCGGAACTGACGGGACGGGACCGGTACAGACGGTCCGACCGCCGGACGCCGCCGCGCGGTGTCCACCGGGACGGCGTCCATGAGACACGAAGCCGCCCCCGACACGCACGAGGGAGTTGCACCAGGTGACGGAACAGACTTACGACGTCGTGGTCCTCGGTGGCGGCAGCGGCGGCTACGCCGCAGCGCTCCGGGCCGCCGAGCTCGGGATGAGCGTCGCGCTCATCGAGGGCGACAAGCTCGGAGGGACCTGCCTGCACCGCGGCTGCATCCCGACGAAGGCGCTGCTGCACTCGGCCGAGATCGCCGACGGTGCCCGCGACGCGGAGAAGTACGGCGTCATCGCCGAGTTCGCCGGCGTCGACGTGCCTAAGGTCATCGAGTACCAGCAGGGCGTCATCAACTCGAAGTACAAGGGCCTCCAGGGCCTCATCAAGGCGCGCGGCATCACCGTCGTCGAGGGCTGGGGTCGCCTGACCTCGCAGAACACCGTGCAGGTCGGCGACCAGACCGTCACGGGTCGCAACGTCGTCCTGGCCACCGGCTCCTACTCGAAGTCGCTGCCCGGTCTCGAGATCGGTGGCCGTGTCATCACCTCCGAGACCGCCCTGCGCATGGACTACGTCCCGAACAAGGTCGTCATCCTCGGTGGCGGCGTCATCGGCGTCGAGTTCGCCAGCGTCTGGAAGTCGTTCGGGGCCGAGGTCACGATCGTCGAGGGCCTGCCGCACCTCATCCCCGCCGAGGACGAGTCCATGTCCAAGCAGCTGGAGCGCGCCTTCCGCAAGCGTGGCATCGAGTTCTCGCTGGGTGTCCGGTTCCAGGGCGTCGAGCAGCACGAGAACGGCGTCGTCGTGACGCTCGAGAACGGCAAGACCTACGACGGCGACATCCTCCTGGTCGCCGTCGGTCGTGGCCCGCTCACGCAGAACGTCGGCTACGAAGAGGTCGGTGTCGCGATGGAGCGCGGGTTCGTCACGACGAACGAGCGCCTCGCCACCAACCTGCCGAACGTGTACGCCGTCGGTGACATCGTCCCCGGCCTGCAGCTCGCCCACCGCGGCTTCCAGCAGGGCATGTTCGTCGCCGAGGAGATCGCCGGTCTCAACCCGGTCGTCATCTCGGACACCAACATCCCGAAGGTCACCTACTCCGACCCCGAGGTCGCCTCGGTCGGTCTGTCGCAGTCGAAGGCCGAAGAGCAGTACGGCGCCGACAAGGTCGACACGTACGAGTACAACCTCGCCGGCAACGGCCGCAGCCACATCATCGGCACGTCCGGTGCGGTCAAGGTCGTGCGCGTGATCGACGGTCCGGTCGTCGGCATCAGCATGATCGGCGCCCGCGTCGGCGAACTCATCGCCGAAGCGCAGCTCGCCGTGAACTGGGAAGCCCACCCCGAGGACGTCGCCCCGCTCATCCACGCGCACCCCACGCAGAGCGAAGCGCTCGGCGAAGCGCTCCTGCACCTCGCGGGCAAGCCGCTCCACGCGCTGTGAGCGGCATCGTCGTGCGCACCACGAACACCACAACCCAGAACCACGCCTGCGAGAAGGAGTCCACCCGATGAGCGAATCCGTCAACCTCCCGGCGCTCGGGGAGAGCGTCACCGAGGGTACGGTCACCCGATGGCTGAAGAACGTCGGTGACCGGATCGAGGTCGACGAGCCGCTGCTCGAGGTCTCCACCGACAAGGTCGACACCGAGATCCCGTCGCCGGTCGCCGGCGTCATCGAGGAGATCTTGGTCCAGGAGGACGAGACCGTCGAGGTCGGTACCCCTCTCGTGAAGATCGGCGACGGCTCCGGGGGCGGTGACTCGTCCGACCAGGGTGGGTCCGAGTCGACCGACAGCCAGACCGAGGCCGTCGCCGAGGACACCGAGCCCGAGGCCGCACCGAGCACCGAGCAGGACTCCGAGGCGAAGGCCCCGGAGCCCGCCCAGCCCGAGCCGACCCCGGCCGGCCAGACCCAGCCCGCGGCACCGCAGGCACCGTCCGCGCCGCCGGCAGCCTCGCCGGTGCCGCAGGCGGCTCCGGTGCCGCCGCCCGCCGCGGCCCCGCCGGCCGCCGTCCCGGCGCCCGCCAAGGCAGCACCGGCTCCGGCCGCCGCTCCCGCTCCGGCAGCACCGTCCTCCACCCCGTCCGCCGAGGTCCCGAACCCCACCGCGAACGGTGCCGCGTCCGGCTACGTCACCCCCCTCGTGCGCAAGCTCGCGAACGAGCAGGGCGTCGACCTGTCCACCGTCACCGGCACCGGTGTCGGCGGACGCATCCGCAAGGAGGACGTGCTCGCCGCGGCCTCCGCAGCTGCGGCTGCCCCGGCCGCGTCCTCGACCTCGTCGTCGCCGGCAGAGTCGGGCCCGTTCGTCGCCGAGGTCTCGCCGCTCCGCGGGACCCGCGAGAAGATGACCCGACTGCGCAAGGTCGTCGCCGAGCGTGCCGTGCAGTCGATGACCTCGACGGCGCAGCTCACCAGCGTGGTCGAGGTCGACGTCACCAAGGTCGCCCAGTTCCGCGATGCCCACAAGGCGGAGTTCCTCGAGAAGACCGGTTCGAAGCTCTCCTTCATGCCGTTCTTCGCCCTGGCGGCGTCCGAGGCGCTCAAGGCACACCCGAAGATCAACTCGACCGTGGACGGCGACGAGATCGTCTACCCGGAGACCGAGAACGTCTCCATCGCGGTGGACACCGAGCGTGGCCTGCTCACCCCGGTGATCAAGGACGCGGCGTCGCTCGACCTCGCCCAGTTCTCGAAGTCGATCGCGGACCTGGCGGAGCGCACGCGCAACAACCAGCTCAAGCCCGACGAACTCGCCGGTGGCACGTTCACGCTGACCAACACCGGTTCGCGCGGCGCGCTGTTCGACACCCCGGTGGTCTTCCTGCCGCAGTCGGCGATCCTCGGCACCGGCATCGTCACGAAGCGTCCGGCGGTCGTGAAGGTCGACGGCCAGGAAGCGATCGCGATCCGGTCGTTCGTCTACCTGGCGCTCTCCTACGACCACCGGATCATCGACGGCGCCGACGCGTCCCGGTACCTGGTGGCCGTGAAGAACCGCCTCGAAGCAGGCAACTTCGCACCCAACCTGGGCTACTGAACACCCTGGTCTGACCAGTTCGGCGACGGCCCCGTCTCCCCCTGTGGGAGGCGGGGCCGTCGTCGTCCCCGCGGGCGGCGGTCACCCCGTACCCCAGGACGCGCCGGCCACGACGACGCCGACCGCGACGACGAGCCCGGTCACGAGGTGCCGGACGCTGATGCGGTGCGACCCGATCGGGACTCCTGACCGGACGAGGTCACGGAGGGCACCGAGCAGCCTCCCCGTTCCGCGTGCCGAGCCGTCGTCCCCTCGTGGTTCCGGTCCGACCGCGAACGCGAACGTCATGGGCGGCGGGTCCCAGCGCACGGGCCGAGGGGGTGCAGCCGCCCGGACGACGTGTGCGAGGGCGTGGAGTGCCGCTCCGCCCTCGTGCCGCGCGGCCGCGCACGCCCGGTCGACCTCGTCGCGGCACGGCTCGCGCGGGTCGACCCGGTCCCAGACGGCCCGGACCGCCAGGACCAGTGCCTCGGCACCGGAGAGCACACCGGGATCCGGACGACCGGGCACACCCGGCGGCCGGTCGACCAGGACGACCGCCCCCGCGTCGTCGACCAGGACGTCGTCCACACCGGCCCGGCCGAGCAGGACGGCCCCGGCATCGGCGAGGAGTGCGAGGTCGAGCAGCGGGAGCGTCAGGGTCACGGCGACCCCGGGCGTCGGTGACCCGATGCGGTCGAGTGCCGCGGGCAGCCCGAGACCCGCGGAGGCTGACGCACGCGCGACGAGGGCTCCGGTCTCGTCGCGTCCGACCTCGGCGATGCCGACCAGGTGGTCGTGCGACATGGCGCTCCGGTCAGCCAGCCACTCGGCGAAGTCGTCCGACGGCTCCGGCGCGCGCCAGCAGAGGTCGAGCTGTTCCCACGGTTCCATGGCGACCATCGTGGCGGCCGGGGGCGCGCCTCCCGGCCGGGTGGGTGGACCTGTGGAGAAACCCCGTTCGCCCACAGCCTGTCGACGGTCGGTCCGCGATCGACGTGCCAGGCCGTATCCTTGACGGCATGGCACGCAGCAGTTCCTCAAGCTCCCCGGCGAAGGAGCCCGGTCGTCTCAAGCAGATGTACCAGGTCTTCACCATGACCCGTCGGGCCGACCCCAGCTCCGTCTGGTGGTTCGCCCTCGCGTTCCTCGGACCGGTCGTGGTCGGCGTCCTCGCGGCGCTGCTCATCCCGGGGCAGAACTGGCTCGCGATCACGCTCTGGATCATCGCCGGTGTGCTCCTCGGTGTGCTGCTCTTCCTCATCGTGCTGGGTCGTCTGGCCGAGCGCGCCGCGTACTCGCAGATCGAGGGCCAGCCCGGCGCGGTCGGCGCGGTCCTGACGAACTCGCTCCGCCGGCAGTGGCGATCGAGCGAGATGCCCGTCGCCGTCCACGGCCGGTCCCAGGCGGCCGTCTACCGTGCCGTCGGTACCCCGGGCGTCGTGCTCATCACCGAGGGCCAGGTCACGAACCTCACCCGCCAGGTCGAAGAAGAGCGTCGCAAGGTCGCGCGCATCGTGCCGAACGTCCCGATCCACGTCGTGCACGTGGGTGACGCGGCCGACCAGGTCACCCTCCACAAGCTCCCGCGTGCGATGAACAAGTACAAGAAGGCGTTGAACCGCAACGAGGTGCTCGCGGTCTCGAACCGTCTCGACTCCCTGACGCACGGTCCGGCCTCAGCGATCCCGAAGGGCATCGACCCGACGCGGGTCCGTGCCGGTCGCCCGCGCTGACCCTGGCGCTCCGCCGAACGCCTCGACGCCCTCGTCCCTCGCGGAACGGGGGCGTCGTGCTGTGCGGCGTCGCGCTGTGGCGCGCCGTGCTGTGCTGCGTCCGTGCTGTGGCGCGCCGTGCCTCAGCGACGGACGAGGACGGTGCCGGCGACCGCGTCGTGCAGCGGGCGCCCGTCCTTCGCGTGGATGAGCACCGGGACGACGATGCAGAGCAGGAGCGTGCGGACGAGCGGTCGCCACACCCCGACGTACCCACCACGGACCGGGACGACGCGCAGCCCGACGCAGACGTGGCCGAAGGACCCGGACAGCAGTGCGATGAACACGATCTGCAACGCCGCGAAGATGCCGAGCGTCACGAAGTTGCCCGCCGCGCCGTACGTCCCGAACGCCAGGGACAGCAGTGACGCGAGTGCCCAGTCGATGACGAGGCCCAGGAACCGGCGCCCGAAGGAGCCCATGCTGCGCGGTCCGGACTCCGGCAGACCGAGGATCTTGCCCGGCCACTCGGTGCGCCCGGAACCGGCAGCGGGCGAGGAGGGCAGAGTGGAGCGGGCCATGTCCCCAGCGTAGGCGCTCCCCGGCACGTAACACGCTGGAAACAACCCAGTCACGTCCGGGAAACTCCATGTCAATAGCCTCGTCGGAGGGTGCCTCCTGGTTCCCTCGACACCACCCAACCCCACAGGAGACCGACTCGTATGTTCAGCGATTCCTCCGAGGTGCTTGCCTTCATCAAGGACACGGACGTCAAGTTCCTCGACATCCGGTTCACGGACCTCCCCGGGGTCCAGCAGCACTTCAACATCCCCGCATCAACGGTCGACGAGGACTTCTTCGCCGTCGGTCAGCTCTTCGACGGCTCCTCGATCCGCGGCTTCGCGTCGATCCACGAGTCGGACATGCAGCTCATCCCCGACGTGACGACGGCGTACGTGGACCCGTTCCGTGCGGAGCGCACGCTGATCATGGTGTTCGACATCTACAACCCGCGCAACGGCGAGATCTACGGCCGTGACCCGCGCCAGGTCGCGAAGAAGGCCGAGAAGTACCTCGCCTCGACCGGCATCGCGGACACCGCGTTCTTCGCCCCCGAAGCCGAGTTCTACATCTTCGACGACGTGCGCTACTCGGTCACGCAGAACGAGTCGTTCTTCTCGGTCGACTCGGAAGAGGGCGCCTGGAACTCCGGCCGCGAGGAAGAGGGCGGCAACCTCGCCAACAAGACGCCGTACAAGGGCGGCTACTTCCCGGTGTCGCCGGTCGACAAGACCGCTGACCTCCGCGACGACATCTCCCTCAAGCTGATCGACGCGGGCCTCGAGCTCGAGCGTGCGCACCACGAGGTGGGCACCGGCGGCCAGCAGGAGATCAACTACAAGTTCGACACGCTGGTCCACGCCGCGGACGACATCCTGAAGTTCAAGTACATCGTGAAGAACACGGCCGAGCAGTGGGGCAAGGTCGCGACCTTCATGCCGAAGCCGCTCTTCGGCGACAACGGCTCGGGCATGCACACGCACCAGTCGCTGTGGTCCGACGGCACCCCGCTCTTCTACGACGAGAACGGCTACGGCGGCCTGTCCGACCTGGCCCGCTGGTACATCGGTGGCCTGCTCAAGCACGCCCCGGCGATGCTGGCCTTCACCAACCCGACGATCAACTCGTACCACCGTCTGATCCCGGGCTTCGAGGCACCCGTCAACCTCGTGTACTCGGCGGGCAACCGGTCGGCCTCGATCCGCATCCCGATCACCGGCACGAACCCGAAGGCCAAGCGCATCGAGTTCCGCGCGCCCGACGCCTCCGGCAACCCGTACCTGGCCTTCGCGGTGCAGTTGATGGCGGGGCTCGACGGCATCCAGAACCGCATCGAGCCGCACGAGCCGGTCGACAAGGACCTCTACGAGCTCCCCCCGGAGGAGGCGAAGAACATCCCGCAGGTGCCGGCGTCGCTCGGTGCTGCGCTCGACGCGCTCGAGGCGGACCACGAGTTCCTCCTCAAGGGCAACGTCTTCACCGAGGACCTGATCCAGACCTGGATCGACTACAAGCGCGAGAAGGAGATCCTCCCGATGGCGCAGCGTCCGCACCCGTTCGAGTACGAGCTGTACTTCGGCGTCTGACGCTCCACGCACCACCGCGAAGGGCCCCGCACCGTCAGGTGCGGGGCCCTTCCGCGTGCCCCCCGCGCGCATGCCGGTGGCGGCCGGCCGGCGGGGCCGAGCCTCGGCTGGGCGGGCATCCTTCGGCACGCGGACGGCGCAGCGTGTCCGCCAGGCCGAGGCTCGGCGCGGGTACGGCGGACTGCGGACGTGCGGCGACGGCCGGGAGGCCCGGTGCCAGTCCGTCGGACCGGCACCGGGCCTCCCGGCCGTCACCTCCACCGCGGCGGCGAGCCTCGGCTGGGCGGGCATCCTTCGGCACACGAACGACGCAGCGTGTCCGCCAGGCCGAGGCTCGGCCACGGGCGGCGGTCCCGCACGCAGCGCGCACGGGCGGCGGGCTCGCGCGCGGCGCCCGCGGCCGCCGCGTCAGCGGCTGGTGGCCAGCGCGTCGATCGTGCCCGCGGCGACGCTCACGGGCGTGCCCGCGACCGGGGTGGGCCGTCCCAGGGAACGGACGGTCCACCCCGCCCCGACCCAGCGTCCGGTCGGGAGGCAGTTGCGCGCGTCGATCACGACACGCTGGCCGACGACGGCGGCGAGGGCGACCGGGTCGGCCTCGACGACCTCGTCCCACTCGGTGAGGACGAGGACGAGGTCGGCGCCCTCGATCGCCTCGGTCATCGACCCGGCGTAGGTCAGGGTCGGGAACGAGCGGCGCGCGGTCTCCATCGCCTCCGGGTCCCAGAGGGTCACCTGGGCGCCGCGGAGGTGCAGGGCCGCCGCGACGTTGAGCGCCGGGGAGTCCCGGACGTCGTCGGTGAGCGGCTTGAACGCAGCGCCGACGACGGCGATGCGTCGGTTGAGGACCGATCCCCCGGCGGACTCGATCGCCATGTCGATGACCCGCTGACGCTGGCCCATGTTGATCTCGTCGACCTGCTGCATGAGCCCGACCACCCGACCGGCGCCGATCTCGTTCGCGCGGTGCATCAGCGCCCGGATGTCCTTCGGCAGGCAGCCGCCACCGAAGCCGAGGCCGGCGTTGAGGAACTTCCGACCGATGCGGGCGTCGTGTCCGAGTGCGTCGGCGAGCGTGGTCACGTCGGCGCCGGCGATCGCGCACATCTCCGAGATCGCGTTGATGAACGAGATCTTGGTGGCGAGGAACGCGTTCGCGCTGACCTTGACGAGCTCGGCGGTGGCGAGGTCCGTCGTGATGACCGGGGTGCCCTCGCTGATCGGGGCGGCGTAGACCTCGCGGATGACGGCGTCGGCGGCCTCCGAAGCGCCGCCCCAGACGAGGCGGTCCGGGTGCAGGGTGTCCTCGACGGCCTTGCCCTCGCGGAGGAACTCGGGGTTCCAGATGAGCTCTGCGTCGATGCCGGCGGGCGTGAACTCGCTGACGATGCCGCGGAGCCGTGCCGCGGTACCGACCGGCACCGTCGACTTGCCGACGATGAGGCCCGGGTGGGTGAGGTTCTCGGCGACGCCGCGGGTGGCGCTCTCGACGTAGGCCAGGTTCGCGGCGTGCGAGCCGGCCTTCTGCGGAGTGCCGACGCAGACGAAGTGGACGTCCGCTGCGGCCACGGCCGACGCGATGTCGGCGGTGAACCGGAGCTTCCCGCTGGCGACGTGCTTGGTGATGAGCTCGGGCAGCCCGGGCTCGTAGAACGGGACCTGACCGGCGGACAGCGCGGCGAGCTTCGCCGGGTCGACGTCCACGCCGATGGTCTCGAAGCCCATCTCCGCCATGGCGGCGGCGTGCGTGGCGCCGAGGTACCCGGTGCCGATCACGCTGATGACGGGTGCGGGGCGGGAGTCGGCGGACTTCTTCGATGCGGTCACTTCTTGACCTCCTGCAGGTCGTAGTCGGTGTCGGTGCGGGCGATCCCGGCGACGAAGGCCGCCATGCTGTCCGCCCGGGAGTTGAGTCGCCAGTCGTTCGTGGTGCGGGCACCGTCGACGATGGTGGTGGCGGTCTCGCTGAAGTACGCGAAGCCGATGACGTCCGAGTTCGCGGGGTCCGCCAGGGCGTCGAACAGCGAGGTGATCCACCGCGCCTTCTGCCCGTCGGTGATGGCGGCTCCGGTCTCGGTCGCGCCGACCTCGCTGAGCAGGATCCGCTTGTCCGGGGCGACCTGGCGCAGCTGGGCGATGGTCGCGGCGAACGTGGTGGCGAACGTCGGCGACTCGGCGGCCTTGCGGTAGTACCCGCTCATGCCGACCCAGTCGACGTAGTCGTCGCCCGGGTAGTACGCCTTGAGGTAGTCGAGCGTCTGGTACTTCGCGTTCCCCAGGGCGTCGATGCGGGTCGGTGCCCAGTTCCAGATGACGTAGTCGTTGGCGCCCTCACGCTGGAACACGTCGTGCACGTGCTGCCACATGGCGACGAACGAACCGGGCGCGTTCTGCTGGGTGGTGCCGTCGGCCCAGTTGTACCAGGTGCCGTTCATCTCGTGGTCGAGACGGATGACGACCGGCTGCCCGTTCGACTTCAGCGCCTTCGCGTACTTCGTCAGGTAGTCGTCGAACGCCCCGCCGGTGATGTCGCCGTTGGTGTACCCGGGGATGTACTTCTGGTCGTTGCCGCTCTGTGCGGGAGCCGTCTCCCAGGTCAGGAGCGGGACCCGCCCGTTCGTCCAGGAGCGCTGGACGGCGTCGGCGTTGAAGTCCTGGTCGAAGCCCTGGAAGTACCCGACCATGTTCGTCGACTTGCCGACCTGCTGGGACACCTGGTCGTACTCGGCCCAGTTGAAGGGCGACTGCGCCGTGTAGAGGCCGTACCAGCGGGACTGCTGGGCGAGGACCTCGGCCTTGGTCGGGACGTCGACCGGGATCGTCGGATCCGGGTCGTTCGAGGGGCCACCGGTACCGGGGACGACGGTCGGTCCGCCGCCCTGACCCGGCGTGCTGCCGTGTCCGAAGCCGCCGGACCCGGAGCCGCCGGACGACGACCCGCCCGAGGACGACCCGCCGGACGACGACCCGCCGGAGCCGGCCCCCTTGCCCGCCGAGGCGGACGTGCCGGAGGAGGTCGAGCCTCCCGAACCGGAGCCGTGACCGGAGGCCGTGACCGAGCGCGCGTGCCCGAGCTGCGACCGCAGGTCGTCGATCTGCGCCTTCAGCTGGGTGACCTGGTCACTCCGGGAGCCGGACTGCGCCGTGGTGCTCTGCAGCTTCCCCTCGAGCTTCCAGATCTGCTGCTGGGCGGCGGCGAGCTTCGCCTGCATGGCGTCGACGTCGGCGGCGGGTTCCTGCTTGGTCGGGACGCCGAGCGCCCGACTCACCGCGGAGGAGACCGGCCCGGAGGGTGAGATCCACACGGACCAGGTGATCAGGGCGAGGACGGCGACGATCGCCGCCATGCCCAGCGCGGTGCGCTTGGCGTGCTTCGTGGACGGTGCCCACCAGGTGCCGGTGGGGCGGTCGAGTTCAGACAATGAGGAACGCCTCCAGAGCGAAGACCGCGATCCCGATGCAGTACGGGATCGATGCGTAGGGGTTGAGTCGGCGACGGGCGGGCTTCGCCAGGCGCTGCGGTGCGCGGCCGGCTGCGGTCGCGACGTCACGTCGGGTGGCGAGCACGGTCGAGGTGGAGGCCGTGGTCGCGTCCGGTCCGAAGAGCTCGTCGAACGCGCGGTCCACGTCGGCCTGATCGGCCGGGTGCTCGGACGGGGCCGCCAGTCCGCGGTCGACCGGGCTCATCGGCACGGTGGTGCCGGAGAGCTGCGGCTGCGCCGGGTCCTCCTCCATCGGTCCGCCGGCGTAGGCACCGGCCCGGGTGCCCCAGCCGCTGGCGTGCGCCAGACGGAAGAACCCGATGAGCCGGATCGGCATGAGGAAGAACGTCGACACGATGATGAACATCGGCAGGCGGAAGAAGTCCGAGGGCTTCTCGGCCAGGTGCCGCATCTGGCGGATCGCCATGCTCAGCACGCTCGAGACGACCATGAGTCCTGCCACGTAGACGAAGCCGGTCGAGAAGCCGTACTGGTGCAGGATGCCCTCGTAGAGGTTCTGTCCCTGCCCCGTCAGCGCCCGGTAGATCCACCCCGCGATCACGCCGAAGAGCATGAACGGCAGGATGATGTCGGTGAGGAAGAAGACGGCCAGGACCGGGGCGTGCCCGAGCATCCAGGGCAGCATCCGCAGCGTGTTGTACTGCGAGCCGCGGGCCCAGCGGAGCTGCTGCTTGAACAGCTTCTTCACCTGCAGCGGAGCGTCCGTGTACACGAGCGACGTGTACTGGTAGACGGTCCGGTAGCCCTCCTTGAGCGTGAGGTTCGTCAGGGTCCGGTCGTCGGACACCTCGAGGAACACCCCCATGAACTCCTCGTGCATGAACCGGTCCATGACGCGGACCAGGATGTTCCGGCGGAACGCGATCGTGCGGCCGGGCAGGCAGCCGATCTGTCCGAGGACGCTCTGCGCGGGCATCGAGTACAGCGCGCGGGAGTTCTCCAGCCAGTCCGCCCAGCGGGTGATCCACGAGCGGGTGGGCTCGAGGATGCGCTGTCGGGTGGTCACGCCGCCGACGGACTCGTCGGCGAACGGCTTGAGCAGCTCGACGAGCGTGCCGGGCGTCCACACCGTGTCCGAGTCGACGAGCACCGTGATGTCGCCGTTGGACATCTCGGTGCCGACCTTGACGGCGTTGCGCTTGCCGGGGATCGGCGTGTGGGTCCAGCGGACGAGGGGGGCGAACTCGTCGCAGACGGCTTCGAGTGCCTCGTTGCGGGCACCGTTGATGACGACGATGATCTCGCCGGGCTGCTGCTCGACCATGCGGCCGATCACGTCACGGAACAGGTCGAGCGGCTCGTCCACGACGGGGACGACGACACTCGTCGTCCCCGTGTACGTGCCGGTGAAGGGGCGGTACCGGGCGGAGAGGACGACTTTGGTCAGCCAGAGCAACCAGATCACCAGTGAGTACACGGTGAACAGGTAGAACTCAGGGTGGCCGTCGACCATCTGCCGGATCTGGAGGATGAAGGTGAACATCGATCCCTGCTTCAACGTTCGAGGGGAGATTCCACGCCATCGGGAAATCGGGGTCGGTTCGGGTGACCTCATTCAGGCAGACCGCAGACAGCCGGTGCAACGTGCCCCTCACCCGGGGGTGCACCCCGGCGCGACCGGGGGACAGAGTGGTCCACTGCACGTCGGACAACCCCGTGTCCCCACTGGTGCTGACAGCAGTTGCGTGGACCGGTCCCACGGTCCCCGCCGGCGGGAAGCCACCCCTGAACGACCGGGAGGCGCGTGATCCGGACACAGGAAAGCCCTGGTCAGCAGGTGGTCGCGCCGGTCATCACGCCGACGGCTGATCGAGCTGCCACCGGTGTTCCGAAAGTCTGGTCACGCGCTGACAACGGTTCACATCCGGTACGGACCGGGGTACGGTGCCCGAGCGACCGGGGGACGGATCGATCCGGGCGAAAATTGTCTTTGACAACTCGTCACCTTGATCCCGTTCACGACATCCCGGGCGTGTCGCAACGTCCGACAGGTGTCGGCCACGGCGGGTGTCGACATCCGCGGCCCAGGTGTCGGCGTCGTCGGGCCAGGAGTCGGCGGGTCAGGCGCCGTAGAACTCGCGCTCGAAGACCTGCCGAGCGCGACGGGTCACCGCGAGGTAGTCCTCCTCGAGCTGCGAGGCCGAGCCCGGCGGGTACTCGAGCAGACGCGCGATGCCCTCGAGCTGCGTCCGCTCGACGGGCAGCACGTCCGTCGTCCGACCCGACCAGAGCACCAGGGCGCTGCGGGTCCGGGAGGCGAACCGCCACGCGGCCGCCAGGCGCTCGGCGTCCTCCGGGGCGACCCAGCCGGCATCCGTGGCAGCCTGCAGCGCCTCGAGCGTCGAGGTCGTCCGGAGCGCCGGCTGCGCGCGACCGTGCTGGAGCTGCAGGAGCTGCACGAACCACTCCACGTCGCTCAACGAGCCGCGTCCGAGCTTCAGGTGGCGGGCGGGATCGGCGCCGCGGGGCAGTCGTTCGGACTCCACCCGCGCCTTGATGCGCCGGACCTCGCGCACCTCGCGGTCCTCGATCGCGGCGGGGTACCGGGTGCGGTCGGCCAGGTGTTCGAAGTCGCGGAGCAGCTGCTCGTCGCCCACGGCACCGCGGGCACGGAGGAGCGCCTGGGCCTCCCACGTCAACGACCAGCGGGCGTAGTAGGCCGCGTAGGAGTCGAACGAGCGCACAACGGGGCCGTTCTTGCCCTCGGGGCGCAGGTCGATGTCGAGGTCGAAGGGGTACATGGCGTCCTCGGTCAACCGGTTCAGCTCACGCACGACGACCTGTGACGCCCGGGACGCGACCTCGTTCGGCACGGTCGACGAGCGGTACACGAACAGGACGTCGGCGTCCGACCCGAAGCCGAGCTCACGGCCGCCGTACCGACCCATCGCGATGACGCCGAACTCCAGGCCGTCCGGCGCGTCCCGACGTGCCAGGTCGAGCGCCCCGCTCAAGGTTGCCTCGGTGACGTCGCTGAGCGCCGGACCCAGACCGTCGACGTCGAGGTGGCCGAGCACCGCAGCCATGCCGAGCCGCAGCGTCTCCCGCCGGCGCACGCCGCGGAGGAGCGACGCTGCGGTGTCCACCGCGTCACCGTGTCGCGCCGTCGTCGCGCCGGTCTCGGCCAGCAGCGCCGGCAGCGGACGGGGCCGCAGGAGCGTGTCCGGCTCGTCGAGCCAGGCGACCGCCTCCGGGAAGCGTTCGAGCAGACCCGACAGGAACGCCGACTCGCTCAGCACCGTCGTCAGGCTGTGCGCGGCACCGGAGGAGTCACGGAGCATCCGGAGGAACCAGCTCGACTCCCCCAGGGTGTCGCTGAGCCGGCGGAAGGCGAGCAACGCCCGGTCGGGAGCCGGACCCTCGGCCATCCACCGCAGGAGGACCGGCAGGAGGTTCCGCTGGATCGCCGCACGCCGGGTCGTCCCCTGTGTCAGGGCCCGGATGTGGGTGACGGCCCCGTCCGGATCGAGGAACCCGATCGCGGTGAGGCGGTCGCTGACCTGGCTGCTCGTCAGGACGATCTCGCCGTCGGTCGACGCCACCGCCGCGAGCATGGGCCGGTAGAAGAGCCGCTCGTGCAGGCCCCGGACCTCGAGCTTCACCGACCGCCACCGGTCCTGCAACGCCGACGCCGAGGACGCCAGGCGGGTCGACCGCGCGAGGACACGGAGTTCGTCCTCGTCGGAGGGCATCAGGTGCGTGCGCTGCAGCCGACGGAGCTGGATGTGGTGCTCGAGGACCCGGAGCAGGGCGTAGTCGGGGCCGAACCGGGCCGCTTCCGGGCGACCGACGTACCCGGCCGTCGCCAGGGCGTCCATCGCCTCGAGCGTCGACCGGACCCGGACGGACTCGTCGTCGCGCCCGTGGACGAGCTGCAGGAGCTGCACGGTGAACTCGACGTCGCGCAGCCCCCCGGGTCCGAGCTTCAACTGCCGGTCGACCTGGGCGTCCGGGATGTGGGCGGTGACGCGCTCCCGCATCCGCTGCACCGACTCGACGAACCCCGGACGCTTGGACGACTCCCACACGAACGGCGCCACCGCGGCGACGTAACGCTCCCCGAGGTCGATCGACCCGGCGATCGCCCGCGCCTTCAGCAGCGCCTGGAACTCCCACCCCTTCGCCCAGCGCTCGTAGTACGCCACGTGCGACTCGAGCGTCCGGACGAGCGCGCCGTCCTTGCCCTCCGGTCGGAGGTTCGCGTCGACCTCCCACAGGGCGGGTTCGGCGGCGAGGTCCGTGATGACGTGGGTCGCGGCGATCGCCAACCGCGTCGCGATGAGGACCGCACGGTCGGTGCTGATCCGGGGCGCGTCGTCCCCCTCGGCCGGCTCGGTCGGTTCGGTCACGAAGATGACGTCGACGTCACTGACGTAGTTGAGCTCCCGCGCTCCGGCCTTGCCCATCGCGATCACCGCGAGCGGGGTCGCGGCGACGTCGGCCGCGGGGAACGGGACCTCCCGACGCGCGACCGTCACGGCGGCGTCGAGCGCGGCACCGGCGAGGTCGGCGAGGCCCGCCGCGACGTCCGGGAACGCATCCGTCGGGGACGGGTGCAGGACGTCGAACAGGGCGATCTGCGCCAGGTGCCGGCGGTAGCGCACACGGAGGCGTCGTCGTGCCCTCTCCCCCGAACTGCCGTCGACGGCCTCGTCGAGGGACGCCGTGTACCGCTCCTGGGACCACGGCGGCGTCACCGGGTCGAGCACCAGGGCGAGCTCGTCCGGACGACGCTGCAGGAACTCGGCGAGCCCCACCGACGCCCCCAGCAGCCGGACCAGGCGCTCGGTCGCCCCGGGCTCCCCGAAGACCGGACGCAGTCGGTCCGGTGCTGACTCGATGAGCCGCTCGAGCGCCAGCAGTGCGCCGTCCGGGTCGGCGGTGGCGGCCCAGACGCACTCGGCGTCCGCGATCGGGACGTGCAGGTCGGACGCGGGACGTGCCTCCAGGGCGGCGATCCGCTCCAGCGTGCCGGACAGGTCGGCGAACCCGAGACGGGCCAACTGCGATCGCGAGGTCGCCGTCCTGCCGGTCATCTCGTGTGCGCTCCCGTGGTGTGTCCTGACCGGAGGGTCAGAGCATGCCGAGGTTCGTGTCCAGCTCGAACGGGGTGACCTGGTCGCGGTACCGCTTCCACTCCTGGCGCTTGTTGAGGAGCACGAAGTTGAACACCTGCTCCCCCAGGGTCTCGGCGACGAGCTCCGAGTCCTCCATCAGGGACAGTGCGTGGTCGAGGCTCGCGGGCAGCTGGCTGTAGCCCAGGGCCTTGCGCTCCGAGTCGGACAGGCTCCAGACGTTGTCCTCGGCCTCGGCGGGGAGCTCGTAGCCCTCCTCGATGCCCTTGAGGCCCGCGGCGAGCAGCAGCGAGTACGCCAGGTACGGGTTCGCCGCCGAGTCGATGCCGCGGTACTCGATGCGGGCGGACTGGCCCTTGTTCGGCTTGTACAGCGGCACGCGGACGAGCGCGGAACGGTTGTTGTGGCCCCACGTCACGAAGGACGGGGCCTCGTCGCCACCCCAGAGACGCTTGTAGGAGTTGACGAACTGGTTGGTGACCGCGGTGATCTCCGGCGCGTGCTTGAGGACACCGGCGATGAACTGCTTGGCGGTCGGCGAGAGCTGGTACTCGCCGCCGGGCTCGTAGAACGCGTTCTGGTCGCCCTCGAAGAGCGAGACGTGGGTGTGCATCCCCGAGCCGGGCTGCCCGGAGAGCGGCTTCGGCATGAAGGTCGCGTAGACCCCCTGCTCGATCGCCACCTCCTTGACCACCGTGCGGAACGTCATGATGTTGTCCGCCATCGTGAGCGCGTCGGCGTACCGGAGGTCGATCTCGTTCTGGCCGGGTCCGGCCTCGTGGTGGCTGAACTCCACCGAGATGCCGAGGTCCTCGAGCATCCGGACCGAGCGGCGACGGAAGTCGTGGGCGCTGCCGCCGGGGACGTTGTCGAAGTAGCCGGCCTGGTCGACGGGCTTCGGTCCGCCGTCCTTCCAGTCGCGGTCCTTGAGCAGGTAGAACTCGATCTCGGGGTGCGTGTAGAACGTGAACCCGCGGTCGCTCGCCCGTGCGAGGGTGCGCTTCAGCACGTTGCGGGGGTCGGCCACGGCGGGCTGCCCGTCCGGCGTGGTGATGTCGCAGAACATCCGCGCGGTGGGGTCGATCTCGCCGCGCCAGGGCAGGATCTGGAACGTCGAGGGGTCCGGGTGTGCGAGCACGTCGGCCTCGTACGAGCGGGTCAGGCCCTCGATCGCGGAGCCGTCGAACCCGATGCCCTCGGCGAACGCGCCTTCGACCTCAGCCGGCGCGATGGCGACCGACTTGAGGGTGCCGATGACGTCGGTGAACCAGAGTCGGATGAACTTGATCCCGCGCTCCTCGATGGTGCGGAGCACGAAGTCCGTCTGCTTGTCCATGCACGACCTTTCCGAGTTCAGCTGGTCGGGTCCACGACCGTTGTCACAGGCTAGTGGTCAACCTTCCGTGTCTGCGGCGTCGGCGCGCTCGTTGTTGGCCTGGATGCGGTCCAGGGCGTGCGCGGCCTCGTCACGGGTGGCGAAGGGGCCGATGTGGTGTCGGTTCGTCGACTTGAGGCCCTGCTCCACCTCGCCGGTCTTGTCGTTGTACCACCACTGGGATTCGATGCGCTCGTCGGTCATGGGGCCGACCGTACCCGGGCGGGCCCGGGGCGTCCGCGCGCCGGGGCGTCCGGGCTGGCTGGGAGGTGTCCGGGCTGGCCGGGGCGTGCGGGGCTGGTTGCCCGGCCGGGAGGCGGCGGTCGGCTCCGACACGCCGCTAGAGTGGAGCGCATGCCCCGGGACGAACACGGACACCTCACCGCCGGCCGCATCTCCCCGCAGCGGCCCGTCCCGAAGGACATCGAGCGCCCGGAGTACGTCGGCAAGGTCGAACCGCACGAACACGGGCTCGGTGACACGTACACCCCGGACGAGGTCGAGCGGATCCGCACCGCGGGCCGCATCGCCTCGCAGGCCATCGACGCCGTCGGTGCGGCGATCCGCCCGGGTGTCACGACCGACGAACTCGACCGGATCGGCCACGAGTTCGTCGTCGGCCACGGCGCCTACCCCTCCACGCTCGGCTACCGCGGGTACCCGAAGTCGCTCTGCTCCTCGCTGAACGAGGTGATCTGCCACGGCATCCCCGACGACACCGTGCTGCAGGACGGCGACATCGTGAACATCGACATCACGGCGTACAAGGACGGCATGCACGGCGACACCAACCGGACCTTCGTGGTCGGGCAGGCGGCGCCGGAGGTCCAGGACCTCGTCACCCGTACCGAAGAGGCAATGCACCGCGGCATCCGCGCCGTCGCCCCGGGCCGGCAGGTCAACGTCATCGGCCGGGCCATCGAGTCGTACGCCAAGCGCTTCGGCTACGGGGTCGTCCGCGACTACACCGGGCACGGCGTCGGTCGGGCCTTCCACTCCGGGCTGATCATCCCGCACGTGGACGACGCCCGCTACGACACCGTGATCGAGCCCGGCATGGTGTTCACGATCGAGCCGATGCTGACGCTCGGTGGCATCGACGCCGACATCTGGGCCGACGACTGGACCGTCACCACCCGCGACCACTCGTGGACGGCGCAGTTCGAGCACACGCTCCTCGTGACCGAGCGCGGCACCGAACTCCTCACCGTCTCCTGACCACCCGCGGCACGCCCGACCCCGGGACCGTGTCGGACACACTCGTCACCTACGGAAGGCACCGCTCCCCATGACCTCACTCGCAGTCGGCGTCGACATCGGCGGAACAGGCATCAAGGGCGCGATCGTCGACACGGCGACCGGCGAACTCACCACCGACCGGATCAAGAAGGCGACTCCGGAGGGCGGCAAGCCCCAGGACATCGTCGAGGTCGCGAAGTCGATCCTCGACGACCTCTCCCCCGCCTCGGACGTCCCGGTCGGCGTGTGCTTCCCGGCGATCGTTCGCGACGGCAAGACCATGTCCGCGGCGAACGTGTCGAAGAAGTGGATCGGCTTCGAGGCCGAGGCGCTCTTCGAGAAGGAGCTCGGCCGCTCGATCCACTTCGTCAACGACGCCGACGCCGCCGGGTACGCCGAGCAGCAGTTCGGGGCCGCGAAGGGCCGCGACGGACTCGTCATCATGACGACGCTCGGCACGGGCATCGGCACCGCCCTCATCAACGACGGTGTGCTCATCGTGAACGCGGAGCTCGGCCACCTGGAGATCGAGGGCGTCGACTACGAGACGAAGGCGTCCTTCGCCGCCAAGGAGCGGGACGACCTGACCTGGAAGCACTGGGCGAAGCGTCTGCAGAAGTACTACTCGCGACTCGAGGCGCTGCTGTCCCCCGAGCTCTTCGTCGTCGGTGGTGGCGTGTCGAAGCAGTACGAGGAGTTCCTGCCGCTGCTCGACCTGCAGGCGGAGATCATTCCCGCGACACTCCGCAACAACGCGGGCATCATCGGCGCGGCGACCCTGGCGGCACGCAGCTCCCGCTGACCCGGCCCGACCTGCGCGGCTCGTCCGGCGTAGCGGGCGCCTGCCTGCTGCGCGCCGACCGGGCTGCGCGCCGTCGGGGCAGGACACGCCGCCTGCCCCTCGCCGAGGGGTCGCGACACCCCGCGTGCTCCTCGCCGCGATGCCGCGATTCGCGCCTCTCGGCGCCCGAGAAGGACGAATCGTGACCCCTCGGCGGGCGGCGCGAATCGGACCCCTCGGGGGGCGGCGCGCGGGGTGTCAGGCGGAACGAGCGGGCCGCTACACTCGTCTGAGCGAACGGGTCGGTGAGACGGTCGCGTCACTCCCCCGGGAGTGCCGAGGAACGTCCGGGCTCCACAGAGCAGGGCGGTGGGTAACACCCACCCGGAGCAATCCGCGAGACAGTGCCACAGAGAACAGACCGCCGGCGGTGACGTCGGTAAGGGTGAAACGGTGGTGTAAGAGACCACCAGGGATCCGGGTGACCGGATCTGCTCGGTAAACCTCGCCCGGAGCAAGGTCAGACAGAGGACGCTGAGGCTGCTCGCCGAGTCCTCGGGTAGACCGCTGGAGGCCGACGGCAACGTCGGTCCGAGAGAGATGGCCGTCACCGCGACCTCGGTCGCGGGACAGAACCCGGCGTACGGCCGGCCCGTTCGCCCCAGACCGTACGACGACGACAGCCCGGCACCGCGAGGTGCCGGGCTGTCGTGTCCACGGGGGCGTCTCGGCGACCGGGAGGCACGCGACCGGGAGGCACGCGGCCAGGCCGCACCGCGCCTCCCGTCCGGCGCTCCGCGACGCCCGCATGATCGCCGGACGCCGCGGAACGCACGAGGCGCAGCTGGCCCGCGCGACCTACAGGCCGGACTCGGCCGTCCGCACCAGGATCGCGTCGCTGTCCGGGCAGAGCACGACGTCGTCGGGCGCCGCGGCCCGGATCGATGCCAGATCGGAGTTGTTCAGCGCCACGCCGGACGCCGTCGACACGCCGCCCTGCAGCAGCGACGCTCCGAAGCCGTAGCGAGCCCGCTGGCGCTCGTACAGCGCGAGGAGGTCGGCCGGCACCTTCGCGGCGACGTCCGCTCGGGACTGCACGGCGGCGACGCGGTCCTTCTCGAACCGGGCGATGCCGTCGTCGCGGACACCCGTCAACCGTCCGCGCTCGGCGTCGATGTCGGCGAGCTGCTTCTCGATGTCGCCGACCCGCGCGCGGAGACGGTCGAGCGTCTCCATCACCTCGAGCTCCTGCGTCTCGAGGTCGTTCGTCCGGCGGTTCAGTGAGTCGAGCTCGTTCTGCAGGCCGGCGGCGTCCTTCGCGTTGCCGACGTTCTGCAACAGCGTGGTGTCGCGCTCGATGCGTGCCCGCGCGGTCGCGGTGTCCGACTCGAGGCGGGCCAGGTCGCGCTCGGCGTCCTCCACGTCCCCCGTGGCGGCGGCGAGCTGGCTGCGCAGACCGGCGGCGCGGGTGCCGAGCTCGGTGAGGTGCTCGCCCTTCTGCAGGGAGCTGATCCGGTGTGCCAGCCGGGTGATGTCGTTGTCGAGTCGCTGGACGTCGAGCAGGATGGCCTGGTCCTCGGGTGCTGCCTTCATGGTCAGGCTCCTTCGTTGGGGGCGGATGGCAGGACGGCGAAGTCCCACGGGTCGGTTCGGAGGTCGCTCACGGTGACACGGACCCCGGCGGCGGCGCGCAGCTGTTCGGCGGCGACGTCGAGCCAGAGCCACTCGGTCGCCCAGTGCGAGGTGTCGATGAGCGCGGGGCCGTCGGACACCATCGCCTGCTCCCGGAACTCGGAGGCCGGGTGGTGGCGCAGGTCGCTCGTGACGTACACGTCGGCGGCTCGGACCTCGGGGTTGTCGAGGTAGGCGTCGCCGGCACCCGCGCAGAGGGCGACGGTGCGGACGGGCCGGTCGTACTCCCCCGACACGCGGACCCCGGTCGCGGTGGCGGGCAGGACGTCGACGATCCGCCGGGCGAGGACACCCAGGGGCACGGGTTCGGCGAGGACACCGACCCGGCCGATCCCGGTGACGCCGTCGGCCGCGGGGTCGAGCGGGCGCTGCTCCTGCAGTCCGATCCGGTCCGCGAGCACGGCGGAGGTGCCGGTGGTGACGACGTCGGCGTTCGTGTGCGCCGCCACGAGCGCGCACCCACCGCGGACGAGGGTGGCGAGGACGGAGCCCTTGTACGTGGACTCGTCGATCGTGGTCACGCCGCGCAGCAGCAGGGGGTGGTGTGTCAGGAGCAGGTCCGCCCCGGCGGCGACCGCTTCGCGTGCGGTGTCCGGCACGGCGTCGACGGCCAGGTGGACGTGCTCGACCACGGCGTCCGGATCACCCGAGACGAGGCCGACGGAGTCCCAGGACTCCGCCCCGGCCGCCGGCCACAGTGACTCGACGACGGACTGGAGTTCTCGGAGCGTCGGCATCCCGTCAGTGTACCGAGACGCCGGTGCCGGACCGGGTCTCAGCGACGGCCGACGAGGTGCAGCAGGCGGGCCACGAGACGCGACCACCAGCCGGTCGGAGCGGTCGACGCGGCGTCGGCACGGGCCTCCTGGTCGACAGCGTCCACGACGTCCGTCGCGACGCTGTCGTCGGTGGCCTCGGGGGCGGCGACCGGCGCGGCCACCGGGACCGCGACGGAGACGACCGGCTGCTCGCCGGTGTGGGCACGCAGCACGGCGGCGAAGGCCTCGCGGTCGATGACCGTCGGACCGGTCGCCGGCTGGACCAGCGGCGTCGGCCGGCCGGACGCCGGGACGGGTGGGGAGGAGGGCGACACGGTCTGGAGGCTCGACACCGGTCGGACGGCGACCTGCGGTCCGTCGGTGGTCGCCGTGGCGTCGGCCTGGTCCGCTGCGGACAGGTCGACCGAGACCGGCTCGGCGACCGCACGGTGCGGCGCCGGCAGGAGCGGACGCACGGCGCCGAGGCGCACGGGTGAGGTGGCCGCGCGGCGCAGGGCGGCCCGCTCGCGGCGGTCGGCCTCGAGCGCGGCGTCGGCGAGCAGGTCGGCGAAGACCTCGCGGGCGAAGGCGCGGGCACCCTCGACCTCGGCGTCGGTGCTGTCGGCGACGACGGCCTCCCACGCGGCCAGGCGGGCCAGGTCCTCGTCGCGGACGCGGACCTCGTCCTCGAGGAGGTCGATGCGCTCGATCGTCGTGCGACCGCTCGAGGCGTCGAGTGCGACCGCGAGGTCGTCGAAGCGGAGGGCGAGCCGCTCGGGCGGCTCGGGGAACGACGGGGCGCAGACGGCGACGTGACGGGCGCGGTCGCGGCGGAAGGCACGGTCGTCACCGGTGACCGAGGCGGTCCCGACGACGGAGGCGGTGTCGACGACGGCGATCGCGACGGTGTCGGCCGCGGGCTCCTCGACGTCCACCGTGGGCAGCACGGGGCGGCGGACCGGACCGGTGACCGGCGGGACGACGAGGTCCGCGAGGTACGGCGACCGCGTGGCCGGGGCGTCGCGCAACCACTCCTCGAGTTCGCGACCGAAGGGGTCCACGAGGGGCGTGCGTGCTCCGGACTGCGTCTCCATGTGAGGAGTATGAATATCGCGCGTCCGATCAGCGCGGACATCCGCGGAGTGTCGCGGCATCCGGTGGCATGTCGCCCGGAGCCGAGCGGCGTGTCGCCGGGCCGGGACGGCTCGGTGACCCGTCGAGCGCGTCAGCTGTGGAGGGTGTCGCGGGGGTACTCGTTGAAGCGCCGCGCGTACGCGGCCGAGAACCGACCGAGGTGTGCGAAGCCCCACTGGACGGCGACGCTCGCGACGGTGGTGTCGGCGGGTGTCCCGGCACGCAGTTCCTCACGGACGCGGTCCAGGCGGATCCCGCGCAGCAGGGCGTTCGGGGCGACGCCGATCTGCCGCTGGAACGCCTGCTGCAGGCCGCGGACGCTCAGTCCGACGTGCTCGGCGACGTCGGTCGTGGTGATCGGCGTGTGGGCGGCGGCGTGCATGTACTCGACCGCGGTCCGGACGCGTCCGGTGGCGCCCGCCGGCAGCGGGACCTGCTTCGTGGCGATGCGGTGCGGGAACGTGCTGAGGAGCGCCAACGCGGTGCGACGGGCGGTGTCGGCGAGGGCGAGCACGGACACCGGGGTGTTGCCGAGCACGATGCGGGAGGCCTCCTGCACCTGGTGGTTCCAGGCGCGCACGGCCTCGGCGCCGGGGACCGCCGTGTGGTCGAACACCAGGGTGCCGGGCTCGGTGCCGTAGGCCTCGGCAGCGATGCGTTCGAGGAAGGTGCGGTCGAACTGCACCACGCTCTGTCGCACGTCGGCCAGGTCGAAGCGGTAGGGACGTCCGACCGGGAAGACCACCGGGCGACCCGGTGCGAGGGCGACCTCGTCACGACCGACGTCGAGCACGCCGCCACCGTCGGTCACCCAGGCGACGCTGATCTGGTCCGCGGGGTCGACCTCGCCGACCATGCGCGCGTCGAACCGGGTGGACCGCAACGACACCGTCCGGTCCCCCACCGTGCGGAAGCGGTACCCGAAGGCCCGCTCGGTCCGCTCGGGCAGGAAGCCGGAAGCTTCGTAGGCCTGCTCGAACATCGACCGGGCGGCGTCGAGGTCCGACCCGGACGTCTCGAAGACGGTCCGGGGGTCCATGGTGGCGGTCATCTCGGGAATCGTGGCATGCACCGCGGGATCTTCATGCATCTGGATGGACCTGACGCGGGAAGCGGCTCACACCGCGCGGGTGGACTTCCGGACGGTCCAGCGGTTCTCGTCACCGTGGCGGTCGTACCGGAGCTCGTCGACGACCATCTGCACGAGGGCGAGGCCACGGCCACTCTCCGCCATGTCGTCCGGCAGGGTGGCACCGGCCACGTCGACGGACGCGGGGCGACCGTCGTCGGTGATCCGGGCCTCCAGTGCGTCGCTGGCGACCGCGAGCGTCAGCGAGCACGTGAGCGGGACACCGGCCGTGGCGTGCTCGATCACGTTGGACGCCAACTCGATGATCGCGAGTTCGAGGGCCATCCGGTCCTCGACGCTGACGGCGGGCTCGGCCGTCCAGACGTCACTGAGGAAGTCGTGCACCGAGGAGACGTCGTCGGGCGGCGACGCGAAGTCCAGCCGGTGCTCGCCCACGACGGCCCCGGTCAGACCCATTCGCGGACGGCTTCGTCACCGTCGGCGTAGCTGCGGAGGATCTTGTCGATGTTCGACAGCTTCAGCACCATCGCGACCTGCTCCGACGGTGCGGCGATCCGGAGGTCACCACCGGCCTGCCGAGCGGTCTTCAACGCACCGACGAGCGCGCCGAGGCCCGACGAGTCGAGGAACTCGACCCGCGACAGCTCGACGGCGACACGAGGACGACCGCCCTCGATGACCGTCGCGACGGTCTCGCGGAAGGCGGGCGCCGAGACCATGTTGAGGCGGCCGGAGCACTCCAGCACCGCCGCTTCCGTTCCGGCTTCGTGTACGACGATGTCCATTGTGTGTGGGGCCCCCTCGAGAGTCTGCGCGTGCCTCATCGGAGGCTAACGGGTCCGGACGACCGGCGGAACAGGACGCGCTGGCGTCCGTGCCCCCGGTCCGGGGGATCACCCCGTGTTCTGCAGGCCGGCGGCGATGCCGTTCACCGTGAGCAGGAGCAGCCGGTGGTCGGCGTCGGTCGTGTCGGAGCTGCCGGACGACCGGATCGCCCGGAGCGCCCGCAGCTGCAGGTGCGACAGGGCGTCCACGTACGGGGAGCGCAGGCGGACGGCCCGCGCGAGCACCGGTCGGTCCTCGAGCACGTCCTCGGCGCCGCTGATCCGCAGCACCCACGACCGGGTCCGGTCCATCTCGTCGAGGACCTTCTGCCCGAGGTCGCCGCGGTCGGCGAGTGCGAGGTAGCGGCGGGCGATCTGCACGTCGGTCTTCGCCAGCGACATCTCGACGTTCTTGACGAGCGCGGCGAACAGCGGCCACTCGGCAGCGGCGGTGCGCAGCAGGTCGAGGTCGCCGACGGCTTCGAGCGCCGAGCCCAGGCCGTACCAGCCGGCGAGGTTGATGCGGGCCTGCGTCCAGGAGAACACCCAGGGGATGGCCCGGAGGTCCTCGAGCGACTCGACGCTCAGGCCACGCCGGGCCGGACGGGACCCGAGCGGCAGGAGCCCGAGTTCCTCCATCGGGGTGACGCGGGCGAACCACGGCGCGAAGCCGTCGGCCTTGACGAGGTCGTAGAAGGCGGCGCGCGAGACGTCGTCGAGCTGCTGCGCCAGGTCGGCGAAGCGCTCGGCGGCCGCTCGGGTGCGGGCTTCGTTCGACGGCGACGACGCGAACAGCGTGGCCGAGGCCATCTGCTCGAGGTGCCGGGCCGCGATGTCCTGGTCGCCGTACTGGGCGAAGATGACCTCGCCCTGCTCCGTGAGCTTCAGGCGTCCGTCGATGGACCCCGGCGGCTGCGCGAGCACGGCCTCGTTCGCGGGCCCACCACCCCGGCCGAGCGATCCACCGCGACCGTGGAACAGCGTCAGTTCGACCTCGTGCGCGGTGGCCCACGACGCGATCCGTGCCTGGGCGTCGTACAGCGCGAGGTTCGCCGACACCGGGCCGACGTCCTTCGACGAGTCCGAGTAGCCGAGCATGACCTCGAGCCGACGCCCGGTCGCGGCCAGGCGACGCTGGAACGGCTCGGTGCGGACGGCTTCCTCGAGGATGTCGACGCTGGCGTGCAGGTCGGCGAAGGTCTCGAACAGCGGGATGACGTCGAGCACCGGGGCGGCCTCGACCGACCCGAGCGCGGCGACGGCGAGCTCGTGCACGTTCGCCAGGTCCTCGGCGGACTGGGTGAACGAGACGATGTACCGGCTGGCCGACCGGACACCGTAGCGGCGCTGCAGGTCGGCGACGGTGCGGAAGACGGCGAGGACCTCCTCGGTCATCTCGCTCCGGTCTCCCCCGGCACGGATCTCGGCGAGGGCCGTGCGGTGCACCTGGGAGTGCTGGCGGATCTCCAGCTCGGCCAGGTGGAACCCGAAGGTCTCGACCTGCCACACCAGGTTCTGCAGTTCGCCGTTCGCGGCGCGGAGGGCACCGGCGGCGGTCAACGAGGCCTGGACGACGTGCAGGTCGGCGAGCAGTTCCTCCGGCCCGCGGTACGCCAACGGCTGGTCGTCGCGGCGGGTGGCGTCGATGCGGGCGGCGATGAACAGCAGCGCCCGACGGTGCGTCTCGGTGGGCGCGCGGATGCCGATGCGCTCGGCGACGTCGGGGTCGAGCGACTCCTGTGCCGCGACCAGCGCGGTGAGGCCGGCGTCGCCCGGGGTGTGGTCGGCGTCGAGCGTCAGGGCGCTGCCGATGCGCGTGGCGGCACGGGTCAGCCCGAGCAGGATGTGCTCCGCGGCGATCTCGGCGGCCTGACGCGTGACGTCGGCGGTGACGTGCGGGTTGCCGTCGCGGTCCCCGCCGATCCACGTGCCGAAGCGCACGAACGCCGGGGCCTGCACGGGTGCGCGGCCGGCGTCGTCGCCCTGCAGCCGGTCGTCGAGCAGGCGGTACACCTGCGGCACGATCTCGAACAGGGTCTGGTCGAACACGCTCATGGCGGTCCGGACCTCGTCGAGTGGGGTCGGGCGGGTCGTGCGGAGCGGAGAGGTGCGGAGGAGCGTCGCGATCTCCTCGAGGAGACGGCGCTCGTTCTCGGCCCGGGCGGTCGCGTTCTTCGTGCGGTCGCGCTCGTCGATGAGGTCCGTGATGCGCCGGACGCCCGTGGTCACCGCACGACGGCGGGCCTCGGTCGGGTGCGCGGTGAGGACCGGGTGGAACCGCAGTCCCTCGAGACGGGCTGCGGCTTCGTCGGCACCGACCTGTTCGACGAGCTCGACGAACGTCGCCGGGAACGAGTCCCCGGGCTGCCCGCCGTCGTCGCCGCGTGCGCGGAGGACCCGGACACGGTGGTGCTCCTCGGCGAGGTTGACCAGGTGGAAGTACGAGGTGAAGGCGCGGGCGACCTCTTCCGCACGCTCGGCGGAGAACGTGGCCACCACCGCTTCGGCGCGGGTGGCTCCGTCTTCGTCGGTGCCCTCGTACGCGTCGATGACCGCCTGGCGGAGCGACTCGACGTCGCGCAGCAGGTCGTCACCGCCGGTCTCGCGGAGCACCCGCCCGAGCAGGTTGCCGAGGTACCGCACGTCAGCACGCAGGTCGCTGTCGACCGCTCCACTGACGTCGTCACGCGCGCGTCCGAAGCGCGTCGAACCGTCGATCGCCGTCATCTCGTCCTTCCCGGGTCGGTCCGGGCTGTCCCGGCGTTGCAGCAGCGTACCGGGCGTCGACGTCACGTGACGACGACCGTCCGGACGGCCCGGTAGACCGTCGCGACTCGCGCTCAGGCGGGGTCGGCGAGGACGGACGGCAACCGCATCCCGTCCACGGCGGCGAGGAGGCCGGCGTCGAGACGGTAGGCCAGCTCGACCTCCGCGATCACCCGCTCCCGCTCGTCGTCGCTCCACGGCGCCGCGTCGAGTTCGAACCGGTACGTGTCGGTGAACGCAGCCGGGTCCGCGACCTGGTCGAAGATCCAGAGCAGCACGCCGTTGGTCTCGAAGCCGAACTGGTCGGCGAGCAGGCGTCCGATGGCGTGGCCGCCGGTCAGGTCGCCGAGGTAGCGGGTGTAGTGGTGCGCGACGAAGCCTCCGGGCCAGGTCGCGGCGACCTCGTTGAGCCGTCGGACGTAGGCGGTCGTCGCGGGCAGCGGGGTGAGCAACTCGTCCCAGTCCGGGCCGACCAGGTACTCCAGGTCCGCGCGGATGCCCGGCATGCGGGTCAGTCGGCTGGTCACGAACGGGGCGGCGACCGGGTGGTCCGCCATCCGGTCCGCCGCGCACTCGAGGGCGTCGTAGACGAACGCGTACTGCCCCAGGAGCGTCGCGTAGTCGGCGACGTCGCACCGGCCCTCGACCAGGTCGTGCATGAAACCGTGGCCGGCGGAGACCCCGTGCGAGCGCCGCGTCCGGACCCGCAGGGCCTCGGAGAACGGGACGACGTTCGTGCTCATGAGGTGAGGCTAACCTCACAAGGTGTCCGTCGTCACCCTCCGACGGGAAGATGCAGGAAAGGAGCTCGTCCGACGATGAGCCCGAAGCCGAACCGCCCGCAGCACGTCCTGGTCGTCGACCGCACCGAGCGCCTCACCCCGCACATGGTGCGCGTCCACCTCGGCGGCACCGGGTACGACGCGTTCGTCGAGCACGCCGACCCCGACCGTCTCGCCACCACCGACAAGTACGTCAAGCTCATGCTCCCGCAGCCGGGCACGGGCCTGGAACCGCCGTACGACCTCGACGCCCTCCGTGCCACTGTGCCGAAGTCAGACCTGCCGTCGCGCCGCACCTACACCGTCCGTGCCGTCGACCCCGTCGCGCGGACCATCGCGATCGACTTCGTCGTGCACGGCACCGACGGGCTCGCCGGACCCTGGGCCGCCGCGGCCCGCCCGGGCGACCGCGTCGCCCTCTCCGGCCCCGGTGGCGGCTGGGCGCCCTCCACCGACCCGGAGGTCACGCACGTGCTGCTCGGCGACGACAGCGCCCTGCCCGCGATCGGTGCCGCCCTGGAGGCCATGGTCCCCACCGCCACGGGTGTCGCCCTGGTCGAGGTGGCCGGCCCCGCCGACGAGCAGCCGCTCGTGCACCCGACCGGGGTCGAGCTGCGCTGGCTGCACCGCGACGCGGCCGGTGCGGAGCCGGGCACGCTGCTGCTGGCGGCGACCCGGGAGCTGACCCGTCCCGATCCTCGGGCCCTCGGCCGTCACGCCGCTCCGCCCGCTCCGGAGCGCACCGGCGGCGGCGACCGGGGGCCGGGTGCGGTGCGGGTCTTCGCGCACGGCGAGCGGGCCGCGGTGAAGGCGATCCGTCGGGTGCTGCAGGACGACTGGGGACTCGACAAGGCCGACCTGTCCCTGTCCGCGTACTGGGCGCTGGGACGCGCCGAGGACCGGTTCCAGGAAGAGAAGCGCGAACCGATCGGTGTCGTCTTCGACGACTGACCAGGCCGCGTCGGTGGCCGTCGGTAGCGTGCCGCGCATGGTCCGGTCGGAGAGCCCTGCACGCTGCTGCGTCCCCGGCTGCGTGCGGGTCATCGCCCCCGACGCGCCGGTGCCGCTCTGCACCGGCCACGTGGCGCTCGTCGGTGAGTTCGCCGCTGAACACGTCGGGGTCGAGGACGTCCTGCCCGGACCGTGCCTGGTCTGCGGCGGCCGGATCGGGGTGCGGTTCCCCTCCGGCTCGGTGTGTGCGGTGTGCGAGTGGCGCTTCGGTGACGTGCCGGACGGCGAACTCGGGGCGCCGCGGGTCGACGTCGTGTACTACCTGCGGATGCGCGACGACACCGGCGACCGGATCAAGATCGGCACGACCGCGAACCCGCGGCAACGGCTCGGTCGGATCGCCCACCAGGACCTGCTCGGGTTCGAGCGCGGCGACCGCGCCCTCGAGCGGCAGCGACACGCGGAGTTCGCCGGCACGCGCTACCCCGGCACCGAGTGGTTCCGGGTGACGCCGGAGCTCCTGGCGCACGTCGCCGTCGTGGCCGCCGGCGTGCCGGACCCGTGGGCGCTGCACACGCGGTGGATGAGCGAGGCGCTGGCGCTCCGGTCCTGATCGAGGTCGGCGGCCGTCAGCGTGCGTAGGCGTCGACGAGCAGCGGACCGCGGATCTCGCGCAGGACGTCGACCAACCGGTCGATCGTGCGACCGGACACCCCGGACTCCTGCAGGTCCCACGGCCCGAGCACCGGCAGACGACCCGTGCGGATCCGGACGACCTCCCACCCGACGGCACGGGTGGCGCGGTCCTTCCGACGGTCGGACTCCTCACGCGAGCCGACGTGCTCGAGCCCGTGCCGACCGGTGGAGTCGTACTCGATCGCGACGCGGAGCTCCGGCAGGATGATGTCCGGCCAGACCTCGACGTGCTCGTGGAAGGGCCGGTCGAGGCGGATCGCGGTGTGCTCGAACGTCAGGTCGAGACGGTCGCGCAGCCCGGCGCGGAGCTCGGCCTCGACCGCCGAGGCGGGTGCCGGCGCGCACTGGCTGACGAACGACTCCCCCGACGGCAGCCGCGGCGTCTTCGGGCAGATCGTCCGGGGCGCGGCCGTCCGGGTGCTGCGCCCGCGACCGGCGCTGCTGCCGGCGCGGGTGCGGGTGGGCGTGCGTCGGGACGAGGCGACGGCGCCACCCGGCAGGCCGCGTGCGGGCGCTGCGGGCAGGGTCTGTCGCCCGCTCGAGCGGACGGCCCGCTGCGGGACCGGGACGGCGGACGGCCAGTCCTCGGGCAGCACCGGCCAGCGCTGCGGCTGCGCCAGCACGGCACACTCCGGGCACCACACCGACCGTCGACGCTCACGGCCGGGTCGGGAACGCTGCTCGGTCGGGGTGGCGACGAAGACGTGTCCGACATCGCACTCCCACGTCAACAGCACGTCGGCGGCGGGTGGGATCTGGGTGAGGACGACGCCGGCGTTCCAGTCCGGGTGGTACTGGCGCACGAGGACGGGCCAGGACGCCCACTCGGCACGGAACTCGCCCACGGCGTACGGCACCGGGACGCCGCGCGACCACTGCCGCCGGCGCCACCACGCATCCACTGGTTCGGCCACGACCCGCACGGTAGGACGAGCCACCGACAGCAGCGGCGCCGGGTCCCCCAGCGCGGCGGTACCGGGTCCCCTCAGCGCGGCGGGGTGACGAACGTGAACCGCTCGGGTCCGGCCTGCGAGCCGTCCTCGAGCACCCGGATGCCGGACTCCCGACAGGCCGCGATGCCGTCACGGTGCACCCGTTCGGGTCGGGGCTTCCGGGGGATGCCGGCGTCACCGAAGACCGCCCACGCGTTCGCCGCGGCGGCGCTGGTGAAGCGGGTGCTGTAGCGGACCCCGGCGAACCCGGCCGCGTCGAACGCCCGCGCCCAGGCCTGGGGCACGCGGTAGTCCACCATCGTCTGCAGCTCGGCGCCGACCCCGGAGCGGACGGCGGCCGGGTCGGTGACGTCCGCGAACCGTCGACCCCGCGAGGCCCGGGCCGCCACGACGACCATCTCGCGCGCCCGGGCGGCGAACACGGTGTTCGTGGTGAGGGTGTGGTGTGCGAGCCGTTCCCGCACGGCGACCTCGACCGAGTCCGCCCAGTAGCAGGTGCCCCGCGGGTCGGCGAGGTCGAACCGGCCGCCGTCGACGCCGTCGGCATCGGCGGGCGTCGACGCGAACCACCACGCCCCGCGGTCGTGTCGCTTCGCCCGGTAGAAGGTCGTCCCCCGCGACTCCGTGGCCGGGAAGCCCGTCAGGTCGACGTCGGGAGCCGGGCCCTGCTGGGCGACCTCGGTCCGCGCCGGTCCCCGCTCAGGCGTCGGCATGCCAGGCGTGCGCGGCTCGGCGGGCGGCGATGAGGACCGGTTCGACCCGGCCGTCACGGAGCGCCTGGGCGGCCGTCGTCCCGCCGAACTCGTCGGCGACGGTGTTGAGCCACAGCGCACTGCCCCACGGGTCGATGCCGTCGCGGTCGATCAGGTCGAGCACCTGACGCAGGTGCGGGAGCGGCGTGCCGGTCCGACCGAACTGGAACGCGGGGAAGACCCGGGTGCCGTCGCCGATCTTCAACCCGATCAGGTCGCGCTTCTGCGTGGCCTTGTGGATCGCCTGGCGGGTGACGCCCCGCCAGTTCGCCAGCGAGGCAGTGTCGTAGAAGGGGCCGATCAGTGCGTCGGCCTCGTGCTTGACGGTCGGCAGCGCGGCGAGCATCCGCTCGGCCAGTGCGTCGACGTCCGCGGTGTCGGTGAGGGCGGCGTCCGCCTCGCCGAGCCGGATCCGGTCGGTCAACGCCCGCAGGAGCGCGGACTCGGCCGGGCTGAGTTCCTCCGCCGCGGTAGCGGCCCGTGTGCGGTGCAGTGTCGATTCCATCAGGACTCCTCTCGACAACCGTGTCAACCTCACGGTACTCCTGTATCGACAACCGCGTCAACCGCCGGACGGGAGGCGCGGTGCGTGACCGGTGCCGTGCCTCCCGTCCGGCACGCGCGCACCGCACCGCGTCGGCGCGGCCGCTGGCGGGACAGGGCCTACCGCCCGGTGGGACGTCGTGGCAGGGTCGGAGCGTGTACACCGACATCACCGGACCGGACCTCACCTCGTACCGCGGCAGCGTCGCCGAGCCGGACGACTTCGACGACTTCTGGCGACGCACCCTCGCCGCAGCCCGCGAGCACCCGATCGCCGTGCAGGCCGATCGGGTCGACACGGGCCTGACCACCGTCGACACCTACGACGTCTCGTTCGCCGGGTGGGACGGGCAGCGCATCGCCGGGTGGCTCACCGTCCCCGCCGGCAGCGGTCCCGACGCACCGCTCCCCGCCGTCGTCGAGTACATCGGGTACGGCGGTGGCCGGGGCCTGCCCACCGAGCGGCTGCTCTGGGCCTCCGCCGGCGTCGCGCACCTGCTCATGGACACCCGCGGGCAGGGGTCGGGCTGGGCCACCGGCGACACCCCGGACCCGGACGGCACCGGGCCGTCGATCCCCGGGGTCATGACGCGCGGCATCGAGTCACCCGAGACGTACTACTACCGGCGTCTCACGACCGACGCTGTCCGGGCCGTCGACGCCGCGCGGGACCTCGACCTGGTCGACGGTGACCGGATCGCGGTCCTCGGCGGCAGTCAGGGCGGCGGGCTGGCGATCGCCGTCGCCGGGCTGGTCGAGGGGCTGGCCGGCGTCTTCCCGCGCGTGCCGTTCCTCTGCGACCACCGGCACGCGACGCAGATCACCGACGCGTACCCGTACCACGAGCTCGTCGACTACCTGGCGACGCACCGCACCGCGACCGACCGGGTGTTCGGCACGCTCGCCTACTTCGACGGCGTGCTGCACGCGGCCCGCGCGAGTGCCCCGGCGTGGTTCTCGGTGGCGCTGATGGACCCGATCTGTCCGCCGTCGACCGTGTACGCGGCATACAACGCGTGGGCGGGCCCGAAGGAGATCACCGTCTGGGAGTACAACGGCCACGAGGGCGGTGGTCCGCACGAGGACGCCGACACGCTCCCCCGACTGCGCGAGCTGTTCGGCTGAGGCGCCACGGGCCACGGCGACCGCGGATCCGTCAGCGAGCGAGTGCCTGCTTGACGTACGCGACGACCGCGTTCGCGTGCCCGTGGCCCAGGCCGTGCTCGGACTTCAGCCACGCGACCACGTCCATGTGTCGGTGGTCGTCCAGGCGCTCGGCCGCCAGGTCCAACCAGTCCTGCACGGGCCGACCGTACGTCGTCGCGATGCTCGGGAAGTACGACGCCGGTCCCTTCGGCTTGCTGCCGTCTGCCGGCGGTTCCGGGGCGGTCACGCGGTGCTCGCTCATGGCGTCACGGTAGCGACCCGGCGTGCCCGGCGGAAGCTCCCGGTCCCGGTCACCAGACGATGCGCGCGAACTCCTCGCGGAGCCGGTCCGCCCGGGCCGGGTGCACCTGGGCGACCCAGCCGATCCGGCCGAGCAGGTGCGCCCGGAAGTCCGCGTGCCCGCCGCGGTCCTGCGACGCCGGTCCGTGCACCACGCAGTTGTGCAGGACCGCGTGCAGCCGGTCCACCTCGCGGCGCCCGGGGGCGGTCCGTTCGTTGACGACCACGCCGGTCACGGACTGGCGGACGCCGGCACGTCGGACCCGGGTCTTCCGCGCGTTGATGCGGTACCCCTGGTCGGTGACGATCCGCTCCACCCCGCGGAGGAACGCATCCGGTCGACGCGCCAGCTCGACACCGCCGCTGAAGGTCAGGTCGTCGGCGTACCGGGTGTAGGCCGCTCCGACCGACGCCGCCCAGCCCGCGAGTCTCGTGTCGAGGTGTCGCAGGACGGTGTTCGCGAGCGCCGGCGAGGTCGGCGCACCCTGCGGCAGGTGGGACGCGGCGAGCACCCGGCGCAGTGCGGCCCGCTCGGCCGGACCGCCCCCGGCCGGCATCGCGGTGAGGACGTGCGGCGGCACCCGGTGCGTGCAGAGTCCGGTGAGGACGTGCGCGAGCGGCTCGGCGAACCCGGCGTTCCGGAACACGCCGTACACCGACGCCGCGCGGACACTGGCGAAGAAGGTCGTGAGGTCCGCCGACACCACCACCTGCTGACCGACGTGGACGGCAGCGCCCGTGACGACGCTGCGGCCGGGGACGAAACCGTGCGCCGCGTCGTGCACCGGCAGCACCGCGAGCAGCTCGTCGAGCACGGTGCGCTGCGTCCGGCGGAGCAGGTCCATCGGCTTCTCGAGCAGTCGCGGCGTCCGTCCGGGACGACGTACCCACTCGTGCCGGTGGTGGTGGAGCGGACTGGCGGGCCCCGGTCGCCGGTTCCACCCTCGGGTGTCGGCGAGCCAGAGCAGCCGCCCGACGGTCACGTCGAGTTCCCGTGCGAGTTCGGGCAGCGTGTCGACGAGCAGTCGGCTCGGCACGGTCGGGACCGCCTGCACCGGGACGGCACGTCGGAGCAGCACCCGCACCGGTCGACGGTCGCGCCGCGCGTCGTGCAGGCGCACCAGCGGCGGGGACCCGGCCAGGACCGCGGCCAGCTGGCGGGGCGCACCGACGGGAGGCCGTGGGTACGTCTCGAGAGCCGCCCGGACCGCGAGCCCCACGTACGCACGCTCCAGGCCGACGACGTCGTACCCGGCGGCGGTCAGGTGGTCGGCGTCCCAGGCGTCCGCGGCGAGGAACGCGTCGCCCAGTGCCGTGGCGACCACGTCGAGGGGCGTGGGGTTCCCGGGGGACCTGTCGGTGCCTCCGTGAGGGCGAGCGCGCGGAGCGCGCCGTGCCTCTCGGGGCGTGTGGTCCTGCTGGTACTGCGTGCCCCGGGGTGACCCCGGAGAGGTCGGCGCGGCACGCGCGCCGTCCGCCTCCCCCGGGAACTCCACGTGCCCACCATAGGAGGAAGCCGCTACGGTGACGAGCGACACCGCCGTCCCTGTGAGGAGCACCATGCCCGACACCACCGGAGCCCGCTACCGCGATCTGCCGACCGACGAGAAGCTCGCCGTGCTGCTCGCCGAGGAGCGCGAACTCGACCACGACGCGTTCGACCTCGACGACGCCTGGGCGGTGGGCTCGTGGTTGCGCACCACCGCCCTCGAACGCGGGCTCGGCGTCGGCTTCTCGGTGTCCTTCGGCGAGCAGCGCGTCTTCCACGCGGCGACGCCGGGGTCCGCCGCGGTCAACGACGCCTGGCTCGACCGGAAGTTCCGCGTGGTCCGGCACTTCGCGCACAGCACGCTGGCCGTGCGGACGCAGTACGAGCTCGGCGGGTCCTCGTTCGACGAGGCTGCAGCGCTCGACCCCCGGCAGTACCAGGCGGCCGGTGGTGGGTTCCCGCTGTTCGTCCGCGGCAACCTCGTCGGCGCCGTCGGTGTCAGCGGCCTCGAGATGCACGACGACCACGCCCTCGTGGTCGAGGCGCTGCGTGCCCACCGCGCACGCGGCGACGAGCGCGCGTGACGGGGACGGGCCCGGCGGACGACTGCGTCTTCTGCCACCTCATCGAGCACGACGACCAGGGCACGGTCTGGGTCGAACGCGAACCCGACGCCGTGGCGTTCCGTCCGCTGCCGGAGTCGGAACTCGCTCCGGGACACACGCTCGTGGTCCCGCGGGAGCACGCCACGGGCCTGCTGGACGTGTCCCCGGACGCGCTGCGGGCGACGACGTTGCTCGCGCAGCAGGTCGGGCGGGCGATGCGTGCTGCGCTCGGAGCGACCGGGGTCGTGGTGCTCAGCGCGACCGGTGTCGACGCCGGCCAGAGCGTGCCGCACCTGCACTTCCACGTCGTGCCGTGCTGGCCGGACGACGGGGTGCTGCGGTGGCCGGCGACGCGGTCGGCGCACGTGGTGGACGGAGACGCGTCGGCGATGCTCGCGGAGATGTTCGAGTGACGGCAGACGGGCGACAGCCGGAACTGGTCGAGGTGGAGGCGGTGGCCGCGGTCCTCGACGCACCCTGACGCGTCAGACCGACCGGGTCAGTCCTCGGTGGGGGCCGCTCGCCGGCGACTCGCCAGGACCGTGACGACGCCGAGGACCACGACGAGCGCGGCACCGCCGATCACCCAGGGCAGCGGGCCGGACGATGGGTCCTCGGCGGTCCCCGCGGCGATGTCGGCGACCGGTGCCGGCGTGGGCGTGACCGACGTGCCGGACGACCCACGGGCCTCCCGGCTCGCGCTCGGCGAAGCAGTGGACGTGGTGGTGGCGGTGGGTGCGGCGACCGCGGGCTGCGCGGCGTGCACCGTGAACGCGACCTGCCCGTCGATCGGGTGACCGTCCGGCGAGACGTACCGCCAGAGCATCGTGTGGGGGCCGGCGGACAGGTCGACCCGCTTTGACATCGTCGTGCCGTCGACGGTGACGTCCCCGGTCGACTCGTCCTGCCCGGCCTGGTCGCGGACCTCGATGCGGAGGCCCGCATCGAGTCCGGCGAGGGGCGCCTCGGTGAACGTCAGGTCCACCTGGCGCAGGTCGTCCACCACGACGGCTCCCTCGGCGGGCGTGCTGCCCGTGAGACCGGAGTGCGCCGACGCCGGTGCCGCGGTCGCCAGGCCGGCGAGGACGGTGGCGAGACCGACCAACGAGCCGAGGGTGCGGCGGAGGGTCGGCGTGGTCCTGGTGTGGCTGCTGATTGCGGTCGATGACACGAATCGACCCTACGGGTGGACGGATGACAGACCGGGCGCGCCGGTAGGGTCCGACGGGTGGGGAACCAGCTGACACTGCTCATCCGTCCGGGCTCGGCCGACGAGGCACGGGCGGTGACCGCGGCTGCGTCGGAGGACCTGACCGCCGTCACCGGCACGTGGGACGTGCAGAACCTCCTGCCGTTCCTCTGGGTCGGGCTCGTCCCCACGACCGCGTGGGACGCCCATGTGGCGCGGCTCCGGAGCGCGGTCGAGCACGACGACGACCCGGACGCGTCGGTGACCGACGTGGTCGTCGACTGGCGGGAGGCCCAGGCTGCGTTCGAGCGTCGGCTCCCGACCGTCGCCGCGGTCTGGCCCGAGGTCGACGAGCCCGCCCGTGCCTTCCTGGCGGACGTGGCCTCGGTCGCCGAGCGCACCGAACACGCCGTCGTGCACCTGGCGCTGGACCAACTCGTCGCCATGTCCTGGGGCGATGCCGAGGACGTCGGACAGTACGTCGACGAAGTCCGCCGCGAGGCATCGAACTGGGACGAGCCGTCCGCCGTGCCGCCCGTCTCGCCGCTCACGGACCTGGCGTCGGCACTGGCCCTCGCGGAACCGGACCGGTCGTTCCTGCTCGGCGGCGAGTGGACCTTCGGCGGCTCACCGGCGCCCCGCAGCCGTCCCCCGCTGCTGCCGGCCGCATCCGCACTGACGGTGGGCGCGGACGCTCCGACGGTCGCGGGAGATACTCCGGTCGTCACCGGCTCCGGTCCCCGGTACGACGCCCACGGCGACGACCGGTGGGAAGCGGCGGCGCTCAGGGAGGCCCAGCGCCGGCGGCAGCGTCTCGCTCGTCTCGCAGCCACCCCGGCGTGGTGGTGGATGCTCCCGGTGTCGCTCATCACGGGTGTCGCCGGGGTCCTGCTCGCCGCAGCCGTGACCCAGGAGACGCCCGTCGCGCTCGGTGTCGGCGCTGCGGTGGTCGTCGCCGTCTGGGTGCTGTGGGGACTGCGGCGGCGTGCGCTGGAGCGCCTGCTGGACGAGGACGTCCGGCGGAACGCCTAGGAGCACTGCCAGAGGACCGCAGCCCGCTGCCCGTCCGAGAACACGTAGGCGCACCCGCCGTCACCGAAGTCGAACTCGAGCGGACCGGACTCGATCGAGGCGACGAAGCGCAGGCCGTCCGGGGTCTCGTCGTCCTGGATCCAGTCGGGTTCGCCGCCGTACTGCCCGGCGAACCACACGTCGTCGGGCACACCGAGCTGCTCGTCCTCGTCCGACGGGGTGGTCGCCGCGGCGAGGCCGAGCAGGTACTCGTCGTCGGTGACCGGCGGCCATGCCGGTTCCGGGTCGTCGGGGTCCCCGTGCGGCGATGCCGGGTACTCGGCGAGCCGGAGGTCCCGGCCGCGGAACACGAAGGCCGCGTTCGCCCCGGAGTCCGCTTCCCACGAGGCACAGGTGCCGGGGTCGAACTGGCAGACGAAGACGGAGACGAGCGTTCCCTCGTGTTCGATCTGTGCGGTGAACTGCATCGGTTCACCGTGGTGCCGGCACTCGGGCCACACGAAGTCCTCGGGCACCGCGGGGAGCCCGCCGATCCGCGTCGCTGCGATCGGTGCCGGCACGGAGGAGCGGTAGGCGCCGAGGACCGCGACCGCGCCGGCTTCGAGGGCTGCCGCCGTCGCGCGAGCGTCCCCGGCAGCAGGTGGGCGGTCGGCCGCGATCGGCGTCGTCGACGACGCTGGCCGCGCGGTCGGCGGGCCCGTGACCGTCGGGACGGCGGCGTGGACCGTGTTGACCAGTCGACGAGCAGCCCGCCGCCGCACGGTCCAGTGCACCAGGTGCACGACGACCAGAGGCGGCAGGGTGACGAGCGCGGCACGGCCGAACGCGGGACCGACGTCCACGTGCTCGAAGGCGTTCCACCAGATCGCGAGCGCCAGGAAGCCCAGCCCGAACACCGTCCAAGCGAGGACGAGGGCCGCAGCCCATGCCGACCCGCCCCGGCCGTGCACAGCGACCTCGTCCCCCTGCGCATCGTGACCGTCCATCAGTGCCCCTCCCGCCCGATCCCAGCACAGTACCGGGATCGGGAGGGGCGACGACGTCAGCGGCGACCGCGGCGCACGACGAGCGTGACGAGCCCGGCCAGACCGAGCCAAACGAGCGGCCGGGTGACCCGGCGGCGCTTCGCGACCCAGCCGCCGTCGGTGGCGTTGCCGGCGTCGTTCGGCGCGTAGAGGTTGCCGTCCGTCGGTGCCTGGTGCCCGCGCAGCGCGAAGATCTCCACCGCGGGCGTGGTGATGCGGTGGAACAGCCACGGCACGGCGAACTCGGCGATGACGAACGAGGCCTGCAGACGGCCGACGTAGCGGTTCCGCTTCGGGTGCACGGCCTGCGCGACGACGGCCTTCGCGGCACGCTGCACGGAGACGGTGGGCGGCAGCGGGTGCGAGGCCTTGTCGGTGTAGTTCGCGCCGTTCTGGTAGATCGGGGTGTCGATCGTCGACGGCAGCACCGCACCGAAGCGGATGCCGGTGCCCTGGTGCTCGTCGGCGAGGACGTCGATCAGCCCGAGGGCGGCGTGCTTGCTCGTCACGTACGCGGACTGGTACGGCGCCGAGAGCAGCGACTGGATCGACCCGACGAGGACGTAGGTGCCCGTGCCCTGCTGCTTCCAGTGCGGCAGCAGCGCCTTGACCGCGTGGACGTGGCCGTGCAGGTTCGTGTCGACGACGCGCTTGAACGCCTCGGTCGGCGTCTGCTCGAACAGGCCGTACACGAAGAGCGCCGCATTGCCGACGAAGACGTCGATGCGGCCGAAGCGCGCGGTGACCGTGGCGACGAGGTCGTTGACCTGCCGCTCTTCGGCGACGTCGGTCGGGATCGCGATCGCTTCGACGCCGAGCGCGCGGCACTCGGCGGCGGCGGCCTCGAGGCTCTCCGTCCCGCGTGCGGCGAGGACGAGCGTGGCGCCCTGCTTGGCGAACTCGTGCGCAGCTGCGCGGCCGATGCCGCTCGATGCTCCGGTGATGACGACGACCTTGCCGCGGAAACGATGACCCATGCGTCCTGACTACCCGGCCGCTCTCGTCGCGGGCACAGGTGTGTCCCCCGGGCGCAGCACGTCACTGCCCGCCAGTGACGCTGCTGGGATCGAGTTCGTGGCGGAGCGAGCGCAGGACCCGTGCCAGGACGTCCAGCTTCCCGGGCCCGGCAGCGAACGGCCGGCACAGCGTCGTCCGCGGCACGAGCACGACGTGACCCCGCGAGGTGCTCACCCAGATGCCGGCGTCGTTGCGTTGGCCCCGGAACGGCGTGTTCGCGACGCCGATCGCGCGGATGCGCTCCCACGGCAACTCGTGCACTGGCCCCGCATGATCCGGGGCCCAACCGTGCAGCCCGGCGTGGTCGATGGTCCAGATGACGGGCTTCGGGTCGGCGAACTCCTCGCCGGACACCAGTGCACCGGTCGAGACCGGCAGGTGGAAGGACGAGTGGGTTCCGGCCGCGTGGATGCGGCCGAGCACCCGACGGTCACGCCGGCCGGCTGACCACGCGGCGAGCGCCACGCCGGGTCCGGTCAGCAGGAGGACGAGCGGCACGAGGAGGAACAGGCTGCTCCGCGGTGTCGCGTCGGCGAGACGGCGGACGACGTCGGGCCGCGCGGTCATCTGCCAGAGCAGGAGCACCCCGATCGCGGAGACGAGCACCGTCACCAGCGCGATCCGCCACGTCGGAGGCGCCACGCCGTCGCGCAGTCGTTGCACCCACCGGTCCGCACTGTGGTCCACAGATCCCAGCCTGGCAGCGAGGACCGCTCGCGTCCGCCCTGGTGGGATGGTCATCCGGCAGCCCGGAGGGCCGCGTCCGTCCGCCGTCCGAGCGTCCCGACGAGTGTGGTCACGTAGGTGCGGGTGAGGTGCTGCGAGTCCCGGTAGACCAGCACGTTCCCGATCACCGCCGGGCAGGCGCCGTCGGCGCAGAACGACGGTGTCATGTCCGCCACGACCGCCCCCGGTGTCGCCCGGGCTGCCGCGACGAGCCGGTCCCCCGCGGCGAACGCCCGTTCGGTGCTGATCCGGCAGGCGCCGGGGTCGCCCGGGTGCTCATCGACGCAGTGCTGCACGCCGCTGCCGACGGCCGGGGTGTCCGGGATCGCGACGATCCTCGCCCCGCGGTCGATGAGCGGTCGCCAGGAGGCCCGGTACCCGTCGCGTGCGCTCCTCGCCGGGTCCGTCCCCACGGGTGTGCCACGGAGGTCGGCTCGGGAGGACGTGAAGACCAGACGGTACGGCGCCGAGGTGGCGAGCGACCGGTCGACGGCACGGTTCCAGGCACCGCAGCGTCGGTCGTCACCGGCGGAGACGTCGCTCCAGCGGACGTGCGAGAACTCGCACCCGCCCTTCACGATGAGGTGCAGCTCCCATCCGCGTCGCTCGGCGAGGGCGATGAGCGCCGAGGACCACTGGTGGGCGTGCGAGTCGCCGATCAGGGCGACCCGGGTGCCGCCGCGGACGCCGACGACGCAGCTGCGGGCGTCGGTCGCCTCGGCCTGGCAGTCGTCCCAGGTGGGGTCGACGTCGTAGGCGGCGGTCATGGTCGACGGGGTGGTCCCGCGTCCGGGCTCCCCGGCGACCGCGCAGCCGCTGCCCGGGGCGATGGCGGCGGCTCCCCAGCAGCGGTCGCCGTCGGTGCTGAGCTCGGCGGCGAGGGCGCGGTCCTGCCGGAGCTGTCCGGTGAGTGCGCCCCACCCGACGGCGGGGACGACGAGGACGAGGGCGGTGGCCGCGGCCACGACGGCCAGGGTGACGCGCGGACGGAGGTGGGCGAGCCTCCCGGTCGTGACGGGACGTTCGACGAGGACGGTGGTGAGGTGCGCGAGTCCGGCGGCGAGGACCACCGTGGCGGCGACGCGTGCCGCGGTGGGCAGGTCGAGGGCCCGTGGGAGCAGCAGGGCGACGGGCCAGTGCCAGAGGTACAGGGGGTACGAGACGCGGCCGAGCCAGCGGACGGGCGGGAGGCGCGTGGCTCGGCCGAGCGGGCCGGTCTCGGTCCGGCCGGCGATGACGAGGGCGGTGGCCGTGACGGGCAGGACGGCGGCGATCCCCGGGTACGGGACGGCCGGGGTGAGGAGGAGCCCGCAGGCGACGAGGCCGAGCCAGCCGGTGGCGGCGAGCGCCGCGCGGACACGCGGGGCATCGGTCGTCGCACTCGGGCTGAGCGCGAGGAGCGCGCCGACGCCGAACTCCCACGCGCGGGTGTGCGGCCAGAAGTAGGCGGGTGCGGGGTCGCGGGTGGTGAGGACGACCGAGCAGGTGAGGGACACGGCGATGACGATCACGACGGTGACCAGGAGGGCCCGGTCCGCGGTCGCCGGAGTCCGTGACCCCGGTCGTCGCGCCGCCCGCCACACGATGAGCAGCAGGAGCGGCCACAGCAGGTAGAACTGCTCCTCGACGCCGAGCGACCAGAAGTGCTCGAACGGTGTGGACGGGTCCCCGGCCGCCAGGTAGTCGGTGCTCGAGGCGGCGAGCGCCCAGTTCTCGACGGCGAGCGCGCTGGCGGCCAGTTGGGTGCCGAGGGTGGGCCAGTCCTCCCGTGGGGTGAGCAGTACGGCGGCGGTCGCTGTGGTGGCGAGGACGAGCAGTGCGGCCGGGGCGAGTCGGCGTGCGCGTCGGGCCCAGAACGCGGGGAGGTCGATGCGTCCGGTGTCGCGGAGCCGGCGGAGCAGCTGTCCGGTGATGAGGAACCCGGAGACGACGAAGAAGGCGTCGACGCCGACGAAGCCGCCGCGGAGCCAGCCGACGTCGAGGTGGTAGACGAGCACGAGCACGACGGCCACGGCGCGGACGGCGTGGACGTCGGTGCGGAACGGGGCGTGCGGGGACGGCATCAGGGGTGACGGTAGGCAGGTCGGGTGAACGGCAGGGGACGCGAGTGCGGTGCCGTCCGGGTACGGTCGGGGCGGGTCGTCGCTGCCGTGACCCGTCCACCTGCAGCGGCACGGCTCCGTCGTCGTGCCGCGCTGATCGTCCGGAGCGTCATGCCCTTCCTCCGCCACGCCTCGTCGTCGACGACCCCGGCCGGGTCGTCGACGCCACATCCGACGACGACACCGGGTGCATTCCCCGGACGTCGGTCACCGTGGTCGGACGGCTTCGGCCGTCTGGCGGTCCGGTGCTTCCAGGTCATCGGGGTGCTGCTCGTCCTGGGTGTCCTGGTGACCGCCCTGTCCCAGGTCGGTGTGGTGACGATCCCGGTGCTGTTGGCGCTCATCATCGCGTCCGCGATGTACCCGATGGCGGGGTGGTTGCGTCGGCACGGGGTGCCGTCGCTTGCTGCGACCCTGGTGTGCTTCGTGGCGGTCCTGGCTGTGCTGACCGCGATCGGGTGGTTGCTCGTGGCGGCGGTGTCGCAGCAGATGCCGGCGTTGCGGGAGTCGGCGGTGGACGGGTTGCAGCAGCTGCACGACCGGGTGGAGCACCTGCCGGTGACGATCACGGACCGGCAGATCGACCAGTTCGTGGACACGGTCGTCGGCTTCGTGACGAGTTCCCGTTTCGGTGCGGGCGCGTTGGCGGGCCTGTCCGCGCTGACGAGCTTCGTGACCGGAACGGTGCTGACCGCGGTCATCCTGTTCTTCTTCGTCAAGGACGGTCCGGCGCTGTGGGAGTTCCTGCTCCGCCCGTTCACGGGCGCGTCGTACGAGCGGGCGCGGCGCATCGGGGACCGGGTGGTGTCGACCCTGGGCGGCTACGTGCGGGGGAAGGCGGCGATCGCCACGTTCGACGGGTTCGCGATCGGGACCGCGCTGCTCCTGCTCGGGGTGCCGTTGGCCGTCCCGCTCGCGGTGGTGGCGTTCGTGACGTCGTTCATCCCGATGATCGGTGCGCCGATCATCGGGCTCCTGGCAGCGCTGGTGACGCTCGTCACCCTCGGGCCGTGGCAGGCCGTGGCGGTCGTGGTCATCGTCGTGGTGGTGAACCAGGTCGAGGGCAACTTCCTGCAGCCGGTGCTCATGGGCAGGTCACTGCAGTTGCACGGACTCGTGGTCCTGGTCGCGCTGACGGCCGGCACCGTGGTCGCGGGCGTGACCGGGGCGATCGTCGCGGTGCCGCTCGTCGCAGCGGTGTGGGGTGTGGTGCAGGTGTGGAACGGCGAGGACCGTCCGGCGGAGGCGTGGCGGCAGAAGCGTCGGGAGACGGTCGCCGTCGGCTCCGACTGACGGGACGGGAGGCGCGGGACGGGAGGCGCGGGTCGGCGGCGCACCCGGAGTGTTCACCTGGCGCCGCCAGGATCCGGGGATGACCTCCACGACCCCCGGCACGCTCGCCCGACGACTGCGGTTGCGGGACGCCGTCGTGATCGGGCTCGGTTCGATGGTCGGTGCCGGCGTGTTCGCGGCCTTCGCGCCCGCCGCGGCCGTCGCCGGCAGCGGACTGCTCGTCGCCCTCGTGGTGGCCGGTGTCATCGCGTTCTGCAACGCCACGTCGTCGGCGCAGCTCGCCGCGCAGTACCCGACGTCCGGTGGCGCGTACGTGTCCGGCCGGGCGCGCCTCGGCCCCTGGGCGGGCTTCGCCGCAGGGTGGGGGTTCGTGATCGGCAAGACCGCGAGTTCTGCCGCGATGGCGATCACGGTCGCCGCCTACGTGGCCCCCGCTCCGTGGCAGAAGCCCGTCGCGATCGCCGCGGTCCTCGCGCTCACCCTGGTGAACACGCTCGGCATCACCCGGACGGCGTTCCTCACCCGCGTCCTCGTCGCGGTCGCACTGGTCGCCCTGACGGTCGTGGTCGTCATCGGACTCACCCACACCGGACCGACCGTCGACGCCCCGGGCACCGCGCCGACGCCGTCCGGTGTCCTGCAGGCTGCCGGCTTCCTGTTCTTCGCCTTCGCCGGGTACGCCCGCATCGCGACCCTCGGCGAAGAGGTCATCGACCCGGTCCGGACGATCCCCCGGGCGATCACGACCGCGCTCGGCATCGCACTCGTCGTCTACGCGCTGGTCGCGATCGCCACGCTGCACGCCCTCGGGCCAGGAGGCACGGCCGCCTCCGACGCGCCGCTCCGGTCCGTCGTCGCGACGGCCGGGCAGCCGTGGGCCGGCGTGGTCGTGCAGGTCGGAGCCGCTGCTGCGGCCCTCGGGGCGCTCCTGGCGATGATCGCGGGCATCGGCCGGACGAGTCTCGCGATGGCGCGGAACCGCGACCTGCCGGGGTGGTTCGCCGCCGTGCACCCGCGGACGGCGGTCCCCGCACGTGCGGAGGTCACGCTCGGCCTGGTCGTGTGCGTCCTCGTCGCCGTGACCGACCTGCGGGGCGCGATCGGGTTCTCGTCCTTCGGGGTGCTGCTGTACTACTTCGTCGCGAACCTGGCCGCCCTGACCCAGGAGCGGACCGACCGGCGGTACCCGCGCCTCCTAGCCGTCGGTGGCGCGATCGGCTGCGTCGTCCTCGTGGCGGCGCTCCCGGTGCCCTCGATCGTCGGCGGGGTCGTGGTGACCGTGGTCGGTCTGGCGTACCGGGGCGTCCGGATCGCCCTGGCGTCTCGCACCCGCGCCTGACCGGCTGACGACGGCGAGGGTCAGCCCTCGGGGTGCTCGCGGTGCCCGCTGGAGGACGCGACCTCGAGCGTCACGACGACCGCCACGACGAGCACCGCGGTCAGCGGCAGCGACACCGCCGGCAGCGCGACCGACGCGACGACGGCCAGGGTGAGGGCGACCACGACGGCGTTCACCCGCGGGGTCAGCGACGGGCGGATGGCCAGCCACCAGATGGAGAGGACGAACAGGGCGACGGGTACCGCGACGGTCGCCGCGACCGCCGTCGAGGTCAGGCCACCGTGACCGGCGTCGGCCTGGACGGCGACCTCGATCCCGGCCGGCAGCGCACCGGCGGCGGCGAACACGACGTAGTGCCCGTACCCGAACAGCAGCGCGGTCGGCAGCGACCGGATGTGGTCGTGCTGCTCGCGCGAGAAGTAGATCCACCACATGCCGACCGTGATGACGAGCCCGCAGGCGGCGAGGGTGAGCAGCGAGCCGAGGTGCTCGGTGTGGGCCAGGGCGTCGATCACCGCGTTCGCCGAGGCGACGAGCCCCTCACCGAGGACGATGAGCGTGAACAGGGAGTACCGCTCGGCCAGGTGGTGGGTGTGCCACTGGGTCGTCTCGGCACCGGTCTCCGCCCACACCGGCACCAGCACCTCGGCGAGGATGAGGAACGGCGCCGCGACCGGCCGGAGTTCGAGCGGCAGGGTGAGGGACGCCACCCAGAGCAGCTGCACCAGGACGACACCGACCGCGTACCGCGTGGCGGTCCGGCGGTACCGCGGCGAGGACACGGCGGCACGGATCCACTGCCCGACGAGTGCCAGACGCATGAGGACGTACCCGATGATGCCGATCGTGAAGTCGGCGTCCACCATCGCGTCGTGCACCCCGGCGGCGAGCACCAGCACGCCGGCCATCTGCACCACCGTCATCACCCGGTACAGCCAGTCGTCGGTGTCGAACGAGGTCGCGAACCAGGTGAAGTTCACCCACGCCCACCAGATCGAGAAGAACACCAGGCAGTAGGAGAACACCGCCGACGCCAGGTGCCCCTCGGCCTCGATCTCGTGCAGGTTCGTCGCCGCCAGACCGACCGCGACGACGAACACCAGGTCGAACAGCAGTTCCAACGGCGTCGCTGCGCGGTGCCGTTGTGCGGGGTCGCGCGGGGCCATCCGACGGAGTCCGATCGTCATCGCGCCGTCCAGCCCCCGTCGATCGGCAGCGCCGTCCCGGTGACGAGCGATGCACCCGGCCCCGCAAGGAACGTCACCGCGGCGGCGACCTCCTCGGGCCGACCGATCCGGTGCAGCGCCGCGATCCGCTCCACCGTGTCGGCACGGAACGCCTCGTCCGACAGAGCCGCTGCGGTGCCGTCGGTCTCGATGAAGGTCGGCGCGACCGCGTTGACGCGGATGCCGTACGGCCCCCACTCCACCGCCAGGCACTTCGTCAGGTGGATCACCGCCGCCTTGCTCAGGCAGTAGACGGACTCCCCGGGCAGCGCCACGAGCCCGGCCTGCGAGGCGATGTTCACGATCGATCCGCCACCGGCGGTCCGCATGTGCTCGGCCACGTACTGCGACACGAAGAAGGTCGACTTCGTCGTCAGCGCCCACACCGTGTCGAAGTGCTCCTCGGTCACGTCGAGGGCGTCCTCGACGATGCCACCGCCGGCGTTGTTCACGAGCACGTCGATCGTGCCGAGCTCCGTGACGACGGTGTCCACGGCGGCCCGGCAGGAGGGCAGGTCGGTGACGTCCATCGCCACCACCGCCACACGCCGGCCCATCGCGCGGATCTCGTCGGCGAGGCCGGCCGCTGCCTCGGGATCGCGGACCCCGAGCGCGACATCGGCCCCGTGCGCGGCCAGGTCGAGTGCGACGGCGCGGCCGATGCCGCGGGACGCCGCGGTCACCAGGGCGACGGATCCGGTCAGGGTGGTGGGCTGCATGGGGTGTCCTTCACGGGTCGAGCCGCCGGTCGTCGTCGGCACGGACAGGAGGCGCGACCAGCGTCGTCGCCGCCACCATCCTCCTGCAGGCGGCCCGGGCGTGGAAGGATCCGGTGGTGCAGCAGACGACGCTCGACGACCTCCTCGACGGTCCCCGGTTCCGGACGCTCTGCCTGGCCGTGGCCGCCGGGCTCGACGCGGGCGTGGACCGGGCCGTCAGGGCGCTCCTCGACCCGATCACCGCGAGCTACGGGTTGCTCGCCGACCTCCGGCTGGAGCAGGACACCGTCGACGCCCTCGCCGCAGTCCTGTCCGATGTCGACGCGACCGAGCTCGCCTCGTGGACCGATCCGATGCGGTTCCTCCCCGTACTGCAGCACTCGGTCGACTCGGCGATGCCGTGGCAGCCGCCGTTCGTCGAGGACGCGATCACGGGCCTCCCGGCCGTGCGGAACGCACTCCGGGCTGTGGCTGAGGCGGTCATCGCCTCCCCCGCCGCCTCGTGGTGGGGGACGGACGTCGACCGGACGGCGCAATGGGTGACCCACCCGGTGCGGAACGGTGTGCCGGAGGTCGTCGCGTCCGCAGGGCCGATGGCCGAGGTGCTCGACCGGTGGCGGCGCAACGTCATCGCCAGTGAAGGACGATCCCGCGTCGCCGGGCCCGTGGCGGACGCCGTTGGTGGCACTTGGTGGTCGACGCCCCACGAGTTCGGTGACGAGCCCGGCGGAGCAGCGATCCTGCCGTCGTCGACGCGGCGCATCGACGGCCTCGGCTCGTCCGGGTCGACCCTGGTCGAGGACTCCTTCGGCGACGACGAGGTCCTGCTCCGATCCCTGCAGCCGCCAGTCGGCGCCCGGGTGTTCGAAGTGCACGGCGCCGCGGACTGGGCGCGCCTGGTCGAGCGCTACCCGATGCCGGCGCGGTGGGCACGACGCCGGGTGTGGTGGGAGTCGACCGGGCGCGAGGCGCACTGGTTCCTCCCCGACTACGCGGCCGTCGCGGCGGACCACGACGCCGTGCACGTGTCCGTGCAGGGCTACCTCGCCGCAGCCGGTCGGGCGATCGACGTCGACGGCGGTGCGACGGTCCTCGCTGGCTGGTCACCGGACGAGACGTTCTGGCTGACCGACGACATCGTGATCGAGCCGGATGGGGAGCGGTGGCAGCGGCGCTCCGCCGGGGACGAGGACGAGGACGACGAGCCGAGGTGGGTTCGCACCTGACGCGGCGTCGAACCGACTGCTCGCGGCCTGCTCAGGAACGGGAACGCGCCCGGTTGCGGTCAGCGCGCTGGGCGCGCGCCGGTGCGTCCGGAAGTCCTCCGCCGAGTGGACGTGTCCACGCGACCTCCCGGTCCAGCTGGCCCGTCGTCAGGAAGAGGCGCACCTGCTGCGTCTCCGGCAGGGCCGCGACGAGCGCCTGCCGGTCCGCCGGAACGAAGCCGAGACCCTGCCAGAACGGCCCGGACCGCCCGGAGAACAACCAGGCACGCTCTGCACCCTCGTCCGCCGCCCGATCGAGGGCGAACTGGGCCAGCTGCGTCCCGGCGCCTGCCGACCGCCGGTCGGCAGCGACCGCGACGCTGCGGACGAGCACGTCCCGGCCGTCACGGCTGCACTCGTACCCGGTGCTGCCGACGACCGTGCCGTCCGCGTCACGATCCACCCACAGCCGGACCGACTCGTCGTCGAGCCCTGCGAGGGTCAGGTCGGCATCGCGGAGGAACTCCCCCAGCTGCGCGATGTCGGCAGCCGACGCCGGGGTGAAGACCATGCTCCGATCCTGCCCGGTTCAGGCGGATCGCGGAAGCACCGACGATCCGCCTGCGGTCAGTTGATCCGGAGCTGCGACACCATCGGGCAGGTGAACGGGTCGCGGGCCGCGAGTCCGACGCGGTTGAGGTAGGCGACGACGATGCCGTACGAGCGCAGCAGGGTGGTCTCGGTGTAGGGCACGTCGAGGCTGTCGCAGTGGTCCCGGACCAGGAGCCGTGCCTGCTTCAGTGCAGGGCGGGGCATCGAGGGGAACAGGTGGTGCTCGACCTGGTAGTTCAGGCCGCCCATCAGGAACGACACCCACCAGCCGCCGCGGATGTTGCGCGAGGTCCGGACCTGGCGCGAGAAGAAGTCGACCTTGGCGTCGTGCGCGATGGTCGGCATGCCCTTGTGGTTCGGGGCGAACGAGGCACCCATCATCACGCCGAACACGGCCAGCTGCACACCGAGGAACGCACACGCCATCCCGAACGGCAGGAACCAGAACACGGCAGTCAGGTAGATCGCGAACCGAGCAGCGAGCAGGGTGCCCTCGATGATGCGGTGCCGTCGGTCGGCGGTGGTGCCGGTGCCGCTCACGACGGCGCGGACGGCGGACCAGTGCAGGTTGATGCCCTCGAGCGTGAGCAGCGGGAAGAACAACCAGCCCTGGAAGCGGGTGAAGACACGCTTCAGGCCGGACGCGGGCACGTCCTCCGGGATGAAGGCGATGACGCCGGGCGCGATGTCCGGGTCCTTGCCCACGGTGTTCGGGTTGCCGTGGTGACGGGTGTGCTTGTTCATCCACCACGAGTACGACAGGCCCACCAGGAACGTCCCGACGTAGCGGCCGGCCCGGTCGTTCCAGCGCTGGGAGGCGAAGACCTGACGGTGTGCCGCTTCGTGCGACAGGAACGCGAACTGGGTGAACAGCACGCCGAGGACGCCGGCGACGATGAGCTGGAACCAGGAGTCACCGAGGAACGAGAACGCCACCCATGCGAGGGCGAGCCCGCCGACCAGGGAGCCGAACAGGGACCAGTAGAAGCCGGTGCGGCGTCGGAGCAGGTCGTGCTCCTTCACCTGTGCCAGGACCGCCGAGTACGTCGATGTGCTCGAACCCCGTCCGCTCGTCGCGGGACGGGTGCGGGTGTAGCCCGACTGGACAGGAGTGGTGGTCAACGAGGGACCGACCTTCCGTCATCGCGGTCCTTCGACCAGCGCAGAGGAGTTCACGCAAGCGCGCTTGCGATGACGATATGGGCCGAACATGCGAAACTCCCTGCACCGTGCGGAACTCACGGTGAATCGCCGTTGAACGCATCGGCCGTGCTTCGATGTGGGGATGCGACTGCACGCCGAGACGGCCGGGGACGGCGACGAGACGGTGGTGCTCCTCCACGGCATGACAGGCGCGGCGGAGAGCTGGTGGCGCATCACGGATCTCCTGGCCGAACGTGGCCTCCGTGTGGTCGCCCTCGACCTGCCCGGGCACGGACGCTCCCCGCGCAGTCCGACGATGACGGTCCTCGACGCCGCTGCGGCGGTGGCCGGGACGCTCGACGTGCTGGGGGTCCGACCGGTCGCCACGCTCGGACACTCGTTCGGCGGCCTCGTGCTCACCGCGGCCGTCGCGACCGGACGGCTCGACGCCGGCATCACGGTGTGCGTCGATGCCCCGTTCAGGACCCGCGGCGGGTACGACCGGGCCGAGGTGCAGGCCGAGTACGAGGCCGAACGGGACAGCCGGACCGAGGACCGGCTCCGCGCGGAGAAGCCGCACTACGGCGAGCGCGACTGTCAGGTGGAGGCACGGGCAGCCTCCCGGTTCGACCCGGTGACGGCGGCGGCCATCGCCGCGGGACCGGGTGGGACGTGGCCGCCGCGGCCGGGCTCGATCGTCGTCCGCGCGGACCCGAGCCACTTCGTCGACGACGCGACCGCTGCGGCGCTGACGGCGTCCGGTGTGGACGTCCGGAGCATCCCCGGTGCGGCGCACTCCGTCTGGTACAGCCACTTCGACGCCTTCGTGGCGACCCTGCCGGAGGTGTTCGACCGCTGACCTGCACCGGGGACGGCGTCATGTGACGCAACCCGCGGTCATGTGTCGCAACAGAGCGAGGCCGACGCTGGCCGGGGTCGTACCGTCGCGGCATGAGCGACCCCCTCGACCGCGAGCAGGACACGACCTGGGCGACGGTCCACGAGCAGCAGACCCCCGCCGGACGCACGCACCGGGGCGGTACAGATGCCTGATCGCTTCGCCCTCGTCACGGCGCTGCGTGGAGCCGGGTGGCACCCCGCAGCGTGGCGTGCCCCCGACTCCGGCGCCGAACGACTCCGCAGCCTCCGTCACTGGCGGGACGTCATCGTCGAACAGGACCGGCTCGGCGTCGACGCGGTGACCGTCGAGGACTCGTTCACCGCCGGCCCGCTCGGCGACGACGGCGACCTCGACGTGACGACCGTCGTCGGCGGACTCGACGCCCTGCTCGTGACGGCTGCGGTCGCGCCCGCCACCCGGCAGATCGGTCTGGTGCCGACGGTCAGCGTCACGCACACGGAACCGTTCCACGTCGCGACGAGCGTGCAGACCCTCGACCACCTCTCGAGCGGTCGGGCCGGTTGGCGTCTGCAGGTCAGTCCGACCGCCCGCGAGGCCGCGTTGTTCGGCCGCCGGACGTTCCCGACGACCACGTCGGCACCGGACGGCGAGACCGCCGCCGCCCTGTTCGCGGAGGCGCGTGAGGTCGCCGAGGTCGTCTCGCGGCTCTGGGACAGCTGGGACGACGACGCGATCATCCGCGACGTCCGCACCGGTCGCTTCATCGACCGCGACCGGATCCACAACGCCGAGTTCCGGGGCGAGTTCGTGTCGGTGCACGGTGCGTCGATCGTCCCCCGGTCGCCGCAGGGTCGCCCGCCGGTGTTCGTCCTCGCGCACCGCGCGGACGCAGCGTCGTTGGCGGTCGACGTCGCGGACGTCGTCCTGGTCACGCCCGGCTTCGACGGCCGGGAGGCGCCTGACCTGGTGACCGAGATCCGTCACCTGGAGGAGACGGACCCGTCGCGGACCTCCCGTCCGGTGATCGCCGACCTCGCGGTGCTCATCGAGCAGTCGAGAGCCCTGGCCGAGGACGAACTGGCCGCGCTCGACGAGGCCGCCGGTCGACCGTACGCGCTCGGGTCCGGGTCGGACGCCGCGGTGCTCGCGACCACCGTCCCGGAGCTGGTGGCGCGCATCGGTTCGCTCCGAGATGCCGGGATCGCCGGCGTCCGGCTCCGGCCGCTCCGCACGCCGCGGGACAGCACGGCCATCGCACGCCAGCTGGTCCCGGCCCTCGTCACCGCCGGCCTCCGTGCCGACGTCTCGTCCCGCCCCGTGGCCGACCTGCGCTCCCGACTCGGGATCGCCCCAGCGGTCAGCCGCCACGCCCGAACTCCGGAGGTCCGCGCATGAGCAAGCGCCAGGTCCACCTCGCCGCGCACTTCCCCGGCGTGAACAACACCACGGTCTGGAGCGACGACCGGGCGGAGAGCCAGATCGCGTTCTCGTCGTTCGAGCACTTCGCCCGGAACGCCGAACGCGGCCTGTTCGACTTCCTGTTCCTCGCCGAGGGGCTGCGGCTGCGGGAGCAGAAGGGCCGGATCCACGATCTCGACGTCGTCGGGCGCCCGAACACGCTGACGATCCTCGCGGCCCTGGCCGGGGTCACCGACCACATCGGTCTCGTCGGGACCCTGCAGACGACCTTCAACGAGCCGCTCGAGCTCGCGAAGCAGTTGGCGACCCTCGACCACCTCAGTGGTGGCCGAGCCGGGTGGAACGTCGTGACGAGCTCGGACGCCTTCCACGGGGCGAACTTCCGACGCGGTGGCTTTCTGGACCACGCCGACCGGTACATCCGGGCCGCGGAGTTCGTCGACACCGCTCGGGACCTCTGGGACTCGTGGCAGGCCGACGCGGTCGTCGTGGACCGTGCGTCGGGGCGCTTCGCCGACCGCTCCCGGATCCGCGACGTGGACCACCACGGGCCACAGTTCGACGTGACCGGGACGTTCCCGGTGCCGCGGAGCCCGCAGGGGCGCCCGGTGGTCGTGCAGGCGGGCGACTCCGACGAGGGCCGGCACCTCGCTGCGACCCGGGCGGAGGTGGTGTTCTCGCTGCACACCGAGTTCGAGGACGCCCGACGGTTCTCCGAGGACCTCCGGGCGCGGCTGCAGCGGGCCGGACGGTCGGCGGACGACCTGGTGATCCTGCCGGGGGCGACGTTCGTCCTCGGTGACACCACCGCCGAGGCCGAGGAGCGTGCACGGGCCATCCGACGCGCCCAGGTGAGTCCGGCGACCGCCATCGCGTTCCTCGAGCAGGTCTGGAACCGCGACCTCTCCGCGTACGACGTCGACGGTCCGCTCCCCGAGGTCGAACCGGACCTGGACGGCGGACCGATCACCCGCGGCCGGGTCCGGCACGTCCGTGACGTCGAGCCGCTGGTCCGGGGATGGCGCGAGCGTGCCGAGGCGGAACACCTGTCGATCCGGGACCTGGTGATCGAGGTGTCCACCCGGGGCGGCTTCGTCGGCACGCCGGAGCACATCGCTGCGGAGATCGACCGGTACGTGCAGGCGCGGGCGACCGACGGTTTCGTCGTCGTGCCGCACACGAACCCCTACGGGCTCGACGAGTTCGTGGGCCGTGTCATCCCGCTGCTGCAGGAGCGGGGCGTGTACCGGCAGGCGTACGACCCGGACGCGACGCTGCGGCAGACCCTCGGGCTGGACGCAGCATGACCCGCGTCCCGCTGTCCGTCCTGGACCTCGTGCCCGTCAGCGCGGGCTCGACCGCATCCGAAGCCCTCCTCAACACCGTCGACCTGGCTCGCGAGGCCGAAGCCGCCGGCTACGCCCGGTACTGGCTCGCCGAGCACCACCTGAACCCGGGCGTCGCGGGGAGCGCGCCGAACCTCGTGATGGGTGCGGTCGCCGCTGCCACGTCGACCATCCGGGTCGGCAGCGCGGCCACCCTCGTCGGCAACGTCCGGGCGCTGCAGATCGTTGAGGCCTTCGGCACGCTCGTCGGCCTCCACGGCCCGCGGTTCGACCTCGGACTCGGCCGCTCCGGCGCGCCCGCGCCCGGCACGGGTGTCCGCCCGCCGGCACCGGCGACCGCAGCCGCGCGGTCGGACGAGGTCGTGGACGGTCTCGTCGTGCCGGCCCCGTTCCCGTTCCGTGTCGCGCCGGGCAGCCGGTTCGCCCTCCAGGGCGAACTCCTCGGCCGCGTGCCCGGGGACGTGGAACGCTTCGCCGACGAACTCAGCACGATCCGCGCCTTCTTCGCGGGCACCTTCGAACGGGACGGTGTCGTCGTCGAGGCGACCCCTGCCTCCCGTCCGGACTCGGCTCCGGAGCTGTGGATCCACGGGTCCACCGGTGGCGAGAGCGCCCGGATCGCCGGTTCCCTCGGACTCCCCTACGGTGCGAACTACCACTCCTCACCCGGCACCGTGCTCGACTCGGTCCGGGCCTACCGGGAGGCGTTCCGACCGGGCGTCCTCGACGCGCCGCACGTCGTCGTGTCAGCGGACGTCGTCGTCGCCGACACGGACACGGAGGCGACGCGGCTGGCCCGCGGGTACGGCGCCTGGGTGCGTTCCATCCGCTCCGGCATCGGCGCGATCCCGTACCCGTCCCCCGACGACGCCCCGGAGCTGTCCGATGACCTCGTCGCCACGGTCGCCGACCGCCTGGCGACCCGGTTCGTCGGGACACCCGAGCACGTCGTGGAGCGGCTGGAGACCCTGCGCCGGGTGACGGGCGCGGACGAGCTGCTCGTCACCACGATCACCCATGCGCACGACGCCCGTGTCCGGTCGTACCGGCTCCTCGCCGACGCCTGGGGTGTCTGAGACCCGAGGTCGAGGAGACGGGAGGCCGGCCAGCGGATCGCTGACCGGCCTCCCGTCATGGCGGTCACCCGCCGGACCGTCACCCGTTGTCGAGCGGCAGGCCGGGAGGGTTCACCTCGGACCGCGGGACGGCCTCGTTCGACAGGTTGTAGGTCTGCAGCCAGGTGGCGTACGCGCCGTCGTCGATGAGCTCGTCGATCGCCTTCTGCAGCGGCTCGACGAGGCCGTTGTCCTTCTTCGTCGTCGCCGCGATGAGGCCCTGCAGTGACGACCCGGCGCCGGAGTACGTGCCCGCTGTCTTCGTCGGGTTCGCGCTCCCCGCGCTCTGGGTGTTCTGGTAGGCGATGGACGGGTTCGGCCCGAACGCGGCGTCGATCTTGCCCGAACGCAACGCCAGCAGCGTCGCGTTCGCGTCCGGGTAGTACTTGATCGTCAGGGTCTCGCCGGCGGCCTCCAGCTGCTTCTGCCACTCCAGGAGGATCTTCTCCTGGTTCGTCCCGGAGGACACCGCGACCGTCTTGCCCGCCAGGACGGACGGGTCACCGGCGAAGGTCCAGTCGGACGACTTCGGCACCTGGAACGCCAGGTTGTCCTGCCGGTAGGACGCGAAGTCGTACTTCTCCTTCCGTTGCTCGGTGTCCGTCACGTTCGAGAAGCCGACGTCGACCCGGCCGGTGTCGATGCCGACGAACAGGTTGTCCCACGTCGAGTTCTGCACCTTCGGCTCGAGCCCGAGCTTCGCGGCGACCAGCCGTCCGAGGTCGGGCTCGGCACCGGTCAGCGTCTTCTGGTCGTCGCCCGTGAACGCGAGCGGCGGGAAGCCCGCCGGCAGTGCCCCGATGCCGATGACGAGTTCGCCCGACTTCCGCACCGCCGACGGCAGGGCGTCGTGCAGTGCCGCGTCCTCCTGGACGGCGATCCGGGTCTCCTTCGCCGCGCCGTTCGAGGCCGCGCCGATGGTGACGGTCCCGTCGGCGGACGACGGGTCGGCGTTCGCGGACGGGCTGCATCCGGTGAGGGCGACGGCCACTCCGGCGGCGAGGACGAGCGCGCCGGCATGTGTGCGCCAGCGGTGGGTGTGGGTGCGGGACATGGTTCTCCTGGGTCGTGGTGCGGCGTGGTGCGGTCTGGGTCCGGGTCTGGGTCCCGGTCCGGATCTGGTTCGTCCGTCGCTGGCGTGCTCAGCGCAAGCGGGCGAGGAAGGACCGGGTCCTGGGGTGTCGCGGGTCGTCGAGGACCTCTGCGGGCTGCCCCTGTTCGACGATCCGTCCGTGGTCGAGGAACACGACGTGGTCCGCGACCTCCCGGGCGAACGCCACCTCGTGGGTGACGATGACGAGGGTGCAGCCCGTCGCGGCGAGGTCCCGGATCACACCGAGCACCTCCCCGACCAGTTCCGGGTCGAGCGCGGAGGTCGGTTCGTCGAGCAGGACCACCTCGGGCGACAGGGCGAGTGCACGCGCGATCGCGACCCGCTGCTGCTGCCCGCCCGACAGCTGACGGGGGCGGGAGTCGGCGCGGTCGGCGAGACCGACCTGGCCGAGGAGGTCACGAGCCCGCTGCTTCGCGACGTCCGCTGCCACCCCCTGCGCGATCGGCCCCTCGGCCACGTTCTCGAGCGCGGTCAGGTGCGGGAAGAGGTTGAAGTGCTGGAACACGAAGCCGATCCGGGCGCGCTGCCGCAGGATCGTCCGTTCCGGCAGCTCCCGGTACCGGGCCGTGCCGTCACGGCCCCGGTGCAGGCGGACCCCGATGGTCTCGTCGCCGATCGTCACCACACCGCGGTCGAGCGGCTCCAGGTGGTTGACCGCCCGGAGGAGCGTCGACTTCCCGGAGCCGGAGGGCCCGATGACGACGGTCACGCTGCCGGCCGGCAGGTCGAGGTCGATGCCGTCGACGACGCGGTGGTCGCCGTACGCCTTCACCGCACCGCGGATGCTGATCGTCGCGGACATCAGATGACCTTCCCGTCGTCGTGGTTCGCCGTCGTGGTCTCCGCGCTCGTCCGGACCACCGGTCGGTGTCGCCGGACCGCCAACCACACGCGCTGCAGCGGTGTCGCGGGCAGGACCCGGACCGTGCCGCGGGCCGTCCACCGTTCGACGTGGTACTGGACGACCGACACGGCGCTGGTGAGCACGAGGTACCAGATCGTCGCGACGACGAGCAGCGGGATGATGTCCGTCGGGTAGGTGCTGCTGAGGTTCTGCACCACCCCGAACAGGTCGAGCAGGGACACGTAGAACAGCAGCGAACTGGCCTTGAGGAGCCCGACGACCTGGTTCACGAACGCGGGGACGATCGACCGCAGCGCCTGCGGCAGCACGATGCGCAGGAACTGCCGGTGCCGCGGCAGCCCGAGGGCCTGTGCCGCCTCGCGCTGACCGTGGTCGACGGCGAGGACCCCGGCGCGGACGATCTCGGACGCGTACGCGATCTCGCTCAGGCTCAGCGCGGTCACCCCGATCGCCAGGTCGCTGAGCAGGTTCGCCGTCGGGACCGAGAACTGCGGTCCGAACGGGATCCCGATCCCGACCGACGGGTACAGGTTGCCGAGGTTGTAGAGGAACACCAGCACGAGGATCAGCGGCACCGACCGGAAGAGCCAGACGTACCCCCACGCCAGGCTCGACAGGACGGGGTTGCGGGACAGCCGGGCGATCGCCAGCAGGACTCCCCCGGCGAAGCTGATCACCGCGCTGAGGGCCGTCGCCACCAGGGTGAGCTGCAGGCCCGTGAGGATCGCGGGACTGAACAGCCACTTCCCGACCCGCGGCCACTCCCAGGACGGGTTGGTGAACAGCGTCTGCACGAGGTTCAGGAGCAGGACGAGCACGAGCGCGGCAGCGATCCACCGCAACGGGTGCCGCAGCGGCACGACCGGACGGCTCAGGGCCCCCGACACGTCCGGCGCTGCCGGTCCGGCCTGCACGGGCGGCACGGCCGACGGGAGGGTCTTCTCGAACGGGTGGATGCCGACCTCCTCCGCCGGCAGGGTGACGTCGTACAGCGGGGTGTACCCGAGCCGGCGGTACAGGCGGACCGCCTCGGGCTGACGCGGCCCCGTCGTCAGGTACACCCGCGAGTAGCCGCGGCCACGAGCCTCCGCCTCGAGTTCCCGGACCACCTCGGCGGCGAGACCGCGGCCGCGTTCCGACGGGGCCGTCCAGATGCGCTTCAACTCCACGGTCTGCTCGTCGTACGGCTTGAACGCACCCCCGGCGACGAGCTGGCCACCCTCGTACAGCAGGACGAACGTGCCGAGCGGCGCGGTGAACTGCTCCGGCGGGTACCGGTGGATCTCCACCGACGCCGGCTCCCCCAGGTCGTCGCCGTAGCGGTCGTCGTACTCGCGCTCGAGGTCGGCGAGCATCGGAGCGGCAGCCGGGTCGTCCGGCCGCACCGTGCGGAAGGTGAGCGTCCGGGATCGCACTCGTGTGGCGTCTGCCGTGTCGGTCATCATGTCCCCAGGTCGTCGTCCGACCAGTGGGACCCGGTCGGTGGCCCGACGCTACGAGGACGGCAACCCCGTGACAACGCCTCGCGAAACACAACGGCACGGGACGAAACCGGACGTCATGAACCGGCCTCCGGAGCCGCTCCACGACGGCGTCCGCGGCGGTGGACCGTGACACCCGCACGCCGGGCGGTCGATGTCTGACACGATCGGCGCATGCCCCTCGACGGAACTCCCCCGGACCGTGTCGGCTTCCTGACCATCGGGACGTTCGACCCCGCTCGCCCCGCACTCGGGATCGAGGACACGCTCCGCGTGATCGAGCGTGGCGAGGCCCTGGGCCTCGACAGCGCCTGGCTCCGCCATCGACACCTGCAGCACGGCATCTCGTCCCCGGTCGCGGTGATGGCGGCAGCGTCGCAGCGGACGTCGCGGATCGAGCTCGGCACGGCCGTCACGCCGATCGGTGCGGAGAACCCCTTCCGCCTCGCCGAGGACCTCGGCACGGTGGACGTGCTGCTCGGCGGACGCCTGAACCCCGGCTTCTCCGCCGGGCCCCCGATGAACTACGACCTCTACCGTGACGCGCTCTACCCGGACACCGCCGACCAGGAGGACCTCGGCCACGACCGTCTCCTCCGCTTCCGCGACCTCGTCCGCGGAGACCCGGTCACCGCCACCGTCGAGCGACGCGGCATCGAGGAGTTCTCGCGCTCGGTCCAACCCCTCAGCGCAGGCCTGGTCGACCGGCTCTGGTACGGGACGGGGAGCACCCGGTCGGCCGTCTGGGCCGCCGAGAACGGCTTCCACCTGCTCACCTCGAGCGTCACACGCAGCGAGGTCGGCACGGACTTCGCCACGAACCAGCGGGCCCAGATCGACGCCTACCTCGACGCGCACCCCACCCCGGACACCGCCCGGATCTCCCAGGGCCTCGTGGTCATCCCGACGGACAGCGCGACACCGGAACAGCAGGCCCGGTACCGCCGGTACGTCGACTCGCGCTCCGGACGGGTCGGGGTGCCGTTCGGGCCCGGCGGGCTGCTCTTCGCCGCGGACCTGATGGGGAGCTCGGAGGAGATCGCCGACCGCCTGCGCGCCGACGCCGGCTACCAGGCGGTCACCGAGGTCGCGTTCGCCCTGCCGTTCGACCTCGAGCCGGACGACTCCGCCCAGATCATCACCGACATCGCGGAGCGACTCGGTCCGGCACTCGGCTGGAGGCCGGCGGTCTGAGTCGCGGGCCCGTCACGCGGAACCGACGAGGGCGGCCGGTGGCCGGCCTGGAGGCACGTCCCGCGTGACCGGCGCGGGGTGCCGCACCGCGCCTCCCGTGTCTTCGAGTGGTGCTCGCGGTGCAGCAGGACGCCCAGTACCGTCGGACCATGGACAACGGCTGGCGCGGAGCCCTCGCGGCGATCACGATCATCATGTTCGCCGGCGCGATCGGCACGGGGGTGAGCGCGCTCGTGGTCTTCTCCAAGACCGGCGGTGACATCGCGACCATCGCGGCGAACGTGCAGACCATCGTCTGGATGTCGAGCATCTCCCGGACACTGCTCATCGGCGCGTTCAGCACGCTGGTCACCTGGCTGGCCGTGAGCACCGTGGTCCGTGAACACCAGAAGGACCGCGAGCACGCCACTCGGCTGGCGAACCGCGGCTGACGTCCCACGACTGCGGACGGTGCGGCGGGCGTCAGTCGTGGCGTCGCACGACGCCGCCGGGGCTCCTGTGCGACCAGGGTGCCTGCTGCTCCGACGACGGACGCCGCACCACGGCATCCGGTCGTGAGTCATCACCGAGGATGATGCCCCGTGCGATGCCGGGCTGGGACCATGTCGACGGACGGAGTCGCAGGTCGACGAGTGCGACCTGATCGACGACGATCACCCGCCCGACCGAGGGGACACGACGTGACGACCGCAGAACAGACATCCCCGCCGAGGTCGAGGGCCTGGACGTTCGGATCGCTGAGCCTCTCCGGGCCGGTCCTGTTGGTCGCCGGCAACCTCCCCACGCAGTTCGGGTTCCCCCTGCTGCCCTGGGTCAGCATCCTGCTCGACCTGTGGTGCGTGGCGTCCGTGCTGCTCGGCATCATCGCGATCCGGATCGGCCGCGCCGACGCCACCGCTGTCGATCGGCCTCGCTCCGCACGCGCAGGGACCGCGCTCGGCACACTGGCGCTGGTCGCCGATGGGTGCCTGTTCCTGCTGTGGTTCCTGACGCCGATGTCGTTCTGACCGGGGCCGCTCCGACCTCGCCGCGAAGCATCTCGTGCGGACCCTGCACGATCTCGGGTGGGACGACGACTGGGTCGTCGACCTCGGCGGGATCAGCACCGCCCGCGGAACCGAGCCATGGCACTCATGGTGCCCGGCCTCCTCGGCGCGATCGGGTTCGTCCCCTTCGCAATTACCGTCGCCCGCTGCACCCCACCTCGACGTCCGACCCTCCGCCCGACGCTCACTCGGCAGGGGTGATGTGCCGTGCGGGGACCGGGCTGGAGTAGACGACGTTGGTGGTGATCCCGCCGAGCGTGGCGAGTCGTCCGGTGATCCGCTCGAGGTCACGCATCGAACGAGCGAGGACCTTGATGATGAAGCAGTCCGCTCCGGTGACGTGGTGCGCCTCGATCACCTCGGGCATGTCCGCGACGAGGTCGTGGAAGGGTCGGTAGTTCCCCGACGGGTAGGCAAGTCGCACGAAAGCGGTCACGGTGTAGCCGAGGGCCTCGGCGTCGACAGTGATCGAGTACCCGGTGATCACGCCACCATCGGTGAGCCGACGGACCCGCTCTGCCGTTGCGCTCGCGGACAGGTTCACGACGCGAGCCAGTTGCGCGATGCTCGTCCGGCCGTCCCGTTGCAGTTCGGCGATGATGTCGTGATCGGTGGTATCGAGGGTCTGCTGCGCATTCAACGGCACGGACGGGAATCTACCGTTCTTTCCGCGGCGGGACGCGCGGACGACCGTGCGATCGCTCTTCCACGAGCACGCCAAGTCGCGCTTTGATCGTCTGGTGCAGACGACACTGACTGCGGCTGACTTCTTCGCCGCCAAGCTGACCTACGAGACCGACCCGTCCGACCTCGCCGCTGACCGGGCCGCCGGCACGGCGCTCACCGTGCTCGACGTCCGCGATGCGGCCGCCTGGGCTCAGGGGCGCATTCCGGGTGCCGTGCACGTGCCGAATGCCGAGCTGGCGGCCCGCGTGGCCGAGGTCCTGCCCGACCCCGGCGCGGCCGTGGTCGTCTACTGCTGGGGGCCGGGCTGCAACGGCAGCACCCGAGCCGCACTCACGCTTTCGCAGCTCGGCTACACGAACGTGCGAGAGCTCATCGGCGGGTTCGAGTACTGGGCGCGTGAGGGCCTCGCGGTCGTCTCGGACGCGGGGCGGTCCCGCCGGGCACCGGACCCGCTGACTGCCCCGGCAGCCGTGTGATGGTCTCCGTACGCCGGGCCCGGATCGGAGCGGACTTCGCTCCGATTCGGGCCCTCGCCCAGTCACATGGGCGGTTCGGTCGAAGCGGCATCGTGGTACCGACGAACTGGTCTCGACGGATGGCCGACCTCACCACAGCGGGCCGGATCGGCCTCTGGCCATGCCGCCGCTCTGCTCATCCGCCTTGCGTCAGACCGGTGATCAGGTTGATGGCGACAGCGACCACGAAGGTGCCGAAGAAGTACGAGAGGAGCGCGTGGCCCATGGCGACGCGGCGCGAGGGGGTCGATGAACGCGTGATGCTGCTCGCGCTGTACGCCATCCCGATCGAGAACGCCGTGAAGGCGAAGTCACTGTAGGACGGGTCCTCGTCCTGGTCGAAGTCGAACCGGTGGCGGTCGTCGAGGTAGTACATCCGCGCGTACTTGAAGGCGTAGACGGTGTTGATGAGCGCCCAGGCTGCGACGACGCCGATGACCGCGAGGATGGCGGCTGCCGAACCGACCGGGTCCTTCTGCTGACTGCGGATGAGCGCGAAGACCACCAGCACCAGGCTCAGGAGCGCGGCCGTGACGACGAGCGAGTCGACCAGGCTCCGGGACTCGTCCTCATGACGGGCGAGGGACCGGGTCCGTCCGGGATCGGCGGGCCACGCCCGGGACCAGACCCACACGAGGAAGACCGCGGCGGCGGCGGTCCACCCCAGGAGCGGCGACAGGTCGGGGACGCCGAGGAGCACGGCGATCACCGCCACCACGAGACCGATGACCGCGGCGACGGACGCCTTCACTGACAGGTGGGACATGAGGCTGCCTTCCTGGTGGTTCCTCGTCGACTGGCCGCGCACCGTCCGGTGTCGCGGCGCTCACTCCGCCCCGGCTCGCGCGAGCGGGACGTAGAGGCCGGCACGCTCAGCGCGGACCGCGGCGAGCGTCCGAGACGGGGCGTCCAGCTTGAACAGGATGTGCTCGATGTGCGCGGCGACGGAGCGTGGAGCCAGACCCAGCGCGCGGGCGATCTCGAAGTTGGAGCACCCCTCGATCACGTGACCCAGCACCTCGAGTTCCCGCGGGGTCAACCCCCGGAGGCGTGGGGCGGGCGAGAGGACGACGACCCCGCACGCAACGGTGACGAGATCGCGTTCGCAGGGCAGCACCGTCACCCGCACGTAGCTGTCCGGCGACCGTCGGCTCCCGCGTGGCCAGAGGAAGGAGACGTAGTTCGATCCCTCGCTGACGGCGTCCCTCGCGGCGGCGATCAACGCCGATCCTGCCGCGAGGAGTTCGTCATCACACAGGCCCGGGAGGCAGATCACCCCGTGCTCGGGCAGCAGGACCACACCGGCTCTGGCTCCGCTGATCAACGCTGCTGCGGCCGCGAGCGCCCGCACCGGGTCGATACCCGATGCGAGCCCCGGCAGGACCCGTGCGAGCTGCCGGCGGACGGTCTGCGACGGCGGCTCGGTGCTCTGGAACAACACGGTGACGAACCCCACGTGGCGCCCGCCGTCCGCGAACAGCGCGGCGGACAGTGTCTCGTGGAACCCCGCAGGGAGCAGGCACTCAGCCCAGGTCTGCAGGTCGCTCGAGGACCAGTGCATGTCCGACAGGCTGGTGGGTGGGCGTGCGCGATCAGCACCGGTCAGCTCGATGTCCCGCGCCATCTGCGGCCCGCTCAGGTAGCGGACGCTCGACACTTCGAGGTCGGTGCTCGCGAGTGACGTGTACCCGGCCCCGCCCGGTTCGGCCAGGGCCATCCATGCGCCGTCGAAGGGGATGTGGTTGTGGAGCTCGACGAGCAGCGCCTGCGCCCGCTCGTGGACGGGGCCCGGGTGCGCGGCGATCGCAGCGAGCTGGAGAACGGCAGTTCGTGTCACGGTGGTCGCCACCTTCCGACGATCGGGAGCGTGTGTGGATGCGCTGTCCGGGATCCGGTACGTCATGGCCTACCACGGTGGTGTCGACGTGGGACCCGGCTGGCCGTGCATCCGCATCGGCAGGTCTGCCGATGGCGTCTCCTCGTCGCGCGACGTGACATGGACGTGTCGCGTGGCCGACCGGCCCGCGTCCCGTTCGAAGACGAGTCATGCACAGGAGGAGACCACCATGAGAGCAGTCGTGTACGAGGGGCCGCGCAAGGTCACGGTCAGAGACGTCCCGGATGCGCGCATCGAGCGCCCGACCGATGTGCTGGTGCGTGTCACGACGACGAACATCTGCGGGTCCGACCTCCACATGTACGAGGGGCGCACCAGCTTCGAGACCGGGCGGTGGTTCGGGCACGAGAACATGGGCGAGGTGATCGAGGTCGGCAGCGGCGTCGACAAGATCGCGGTGGGCGACCACGTCGTCCTGCCGTTCAACGTCGCGTGTGGGCACTGCAAGAACTGTGAGCGCGGGCTCACCAACTACTGCCTCACCGCGCAGCCGGTTCCGGAGTGGGCGGGCGCTGCCTACGGGTTCGCCGACATGGGCCCGTGGGCAGGTGGACAGGCTGAGCTGCTGCGGGTCCCGTGGGGCGACTTCAACTGTCTCCGTCTGGGCGAGGACGCGGAGGAGAAGTCCACCGACTACGTGATGCTCGCCGACATCTTCCCGACCGGCTACCACGCGACCGAGCTGGCTGGAGTGCAGCCGGGCGACCAGACCGTCGTCTACGGCGCCGGCCCCGTCGGACTGATGGCCGCGCTGTCGGCCACCATCAAGGGTGCGAGCAAGGTCATGGTCGTCGACCGTCACCCGGACCGACTCCGGTTGGCGGAGTCCATCGGCGCGATCGCCATCGACGACTCGAAGGTCGATCCGGTCGAGGCCGTCCTCGAGCAGACGATGGGACTCGGTGCTGACAACGGGTGCGAGTGCGTCGGCTACCAGGCGCACGAACCGAGCGGAGACGAGCAGGCGAACCTGACGCTGAACCGGCTGGTCCAGTCGGTGCGGTTCACCGGACAGATCGGGACTGTCGGTGTGTTCGTGCCGCAGGACCCCGGTGGCGCCGACGACCTGGCGAAGCAGGGACAGATCGCGTTCGACATCGGACTGCACTGGTTCAAGGGGCAGACGATGGGCACCGGTCAGGCGCCTGTCAAGAAGTACAACCGTCAGCTCCGCGACCTGATCGCAGCGGGCAAGGCGACGCCGTCCTTCATCGTCAGTCACGAACTGCCGCTCGACGACGCTCCCGACGCGTACGAACACTTCGACAGCCGGGACGACGGGTGGACCAAGGTCGTCCTCAAGCCGGGGAAGGCTGCCTGACCATGGCTGACAAGGCGGCAGTGGCGGTCGGGCTCGGCGCGGTAGGAGTCGCAGCCGGACTCGTCGCGCGGTCCCTCGTGAAGAAAGACCGCGGATCGGACGGCGACGCTGCGCACCCGGAAGGGTGGAAGGCCGTCACCGTCCTCGGTGACGCGGAGGACTTCCGGAGCGGCGGCGAGTACCCCGAACCGTTGCAGCGTCTGGCGGGCTCGCTCGAGATCCGGATCGACCCAGCTCCAGGGGACGAGGGCTTCGAGGTCCACGCCCGGATCCGTCAGGGGGTCGACGTCGACGGGGAGGGCGACCCGAACGCGGCGTTGCGTGCCGCGCTGCGCGATGCCAAGCAGGTCTTCGAGACCGGCGAGGTCCTGCGCGCGACTCCGAGGCCGCACGGGAAGCGGCCGCACACCCTCCTGGGTGGCGTGGTCGACGAGGCAGAAGACGATGCGAAGGGCGAGGGTGTGCTGTGAAGGCGCTGTGCTGGACCGGAGTGAACGAACTCACGGTGGAGAAGGTGGACGACCCGGAGATCCTCAATGCCCAGGACATCATCGTCAAGGTGACGCTCAGCACGACCTGCGGGTCGGACCTCCATCTGCTCGGCGGGTACGTCCCGACCATGCGTGCCGGCGACGTACTCGGACACGAGTTCATCGGCGAGGTCGTCGAGGTCGGATCGGCAGTGACCGAGCACGCGGTCGGCGACCGAGTGGTGGTCTGCTCGTTCATCAGCTGCGGGAAGTGCTGGTACTGCAAGAACGAGCTGTACTCACTCTGCGACAACGGCAACCCGAACGCGGGGATCCCGGAGATGCTCTGGGGTCAGGCGCCCGGTGGCTGCTACGGGTACTCGCACGCGCTGGGCGGGTGGGCCGGCAGTCACGCTGAGTACATCCGTGTGCCGTACGCCGACCAGGGCGCCTTCCACGTCCCGGACGGGGTCACTGACGAGCGGGCGCTGTTCGCTTCCGATGCCGCCCCGACCGGGTGGATGGGAGCGGACCTCGGAGGCGTCGGCCCGGGCGACGTCGTAGCGATCTGGGGTGCCGGCGGCGTCGGGCAGATGGCGGCACGCGCCTCACTGCTGCTCGGTGCCGAGCGTGTCGTCGTGATCGACCGCTTCCAGGAGCGACTGACGCAGGTCGAGCAGGTCATCGGCGCAGAGACGATGAACTACGAGACCAGCGAGGTGACGGCGGAGCTCCGCGAACTCACGGGCGGACGCGGCCCCGATGTGTGCATCGAGGCGGTCGGGATGGAGGCACACCACGACGGTCCTGACTTCGCCTACGACCAGCTGAAGCAGCAGCTGCGGCTCCAGACCGACAGACCCACGGCCGTCCGGGAGGCCGTGTTCGCTGCGCGGAAGGGCGGCAGCCTCTTCGTGCTGGGCGTCTTCGGCGGCTTCGTCGACAAGTTCCCCCTCGGGGCAGTGATGAACAAAGGCCTGACGATCCGATCCGCTCAGCAGCACGGACAGCGGTACATCCCGATGCTCCTCGAACGGATGGCACGCGACGAGCTCGTCACCGAGCACCTCGCGACGCACGTGATGCCGCTCGACGACGGACCCGACGGGTACGCCATGTTCAAGGACAAGACCGACGGATGTGTTCGGGCAGTCTTCCGACCCTGAGCTGCCGCGACGTCCGGCGGAACACCGTGTTCCGAGCCGAGCGGGCCGCCTCGGGCCCCGCTGTCGTCGGATCTGGCCGCTTCGTGGTGGGCCCTGCCGGGATCGAACCGACGACATCCACGGTGTAAACGTGGCGCTCTACCAGCTGAGCTAAAGGCCCTCGCACCGGATCTGGGTGCACCCCACATCCTACGGGTGCGCCGAGAGCGACGCCGAGCCCGTGACTACGCTCGGCCGCATGCGCCGCTCCCCCGCTGTCGTCGTCGCCGCCGTGCTCGTCGCCCTGGTGACGGGCTGCTCGGCGCCCGGTGCCGACACGAGCTCGGTCGCGCCGCCGTGGCCACGGCCGACCGACCTGGCCCACCGAGCCGACGAAGCCGGGCTCGAGAACGTGTGGGGCGAACGTCTGGCGGAGCACGTCCACACGCACCTGACCATCACCGACGGTGACACCCCGGTCGTGGTGCCGGGTGACATCGGGCACGCGAAGTCGCAGCGGTTCGCCGCGCAGCTGCACACGCACGACACGTCGGGCATCCTGCACGTCGAGTCCCCGACCCGGCGCACGTTCACACTCGGGCAGTTCTTCGACGAGTGGGGTGTCTCGCTCGGGCCGGCGCACGTCGGCGGGCTGCGCGGCGAACTGACGGTGTGGGTGGACGGCAAGCGGTTCTTCGGCAACCCGCGGTCCATCGAGTTGACGAACCGGCGCGAGATCGGGCTCGCCGTGACGACGATCGGCGAGGTCCCCCACCGTCCGACGCCGTTCGACTGGCCGCCGCAGTACCGCTGAGCCGCGCAGCGAGGCCCGTGCGCCGGGCCGCCCGGCCACTTCGGCTCAGGCCTCCTTCGGCGCCACCCACCCGAGGTCCAGATCCCACTCGTCCACCGAGCCGGGCCCGAGCTGCCAGACGTACTCGTTCTTGAGCTTCCGCCCGTCCTCTCGGAACGGCCCGGTGCGGTACGGGTAGAACGCCACGGTGGGCAGCGTGCCGGGTGGCGCGGTGCGGATCGCGTTCGAGAAGTCGCGGTTGAGCCGGCGCAGTTCGGCGACGACCGCCGGCCGAGCGCGGTCACCGTCGAACGACTCCGCGGACGCGGCGAGCTGGAAGGCGATGTGCAGCTGGCGGTTGCCGAAGTCGTCCTCGTAGCTGATCAGCCGGTGGTTCTCGACGGCCTCGAGCAGGACCGGGTCGCCGTAGACGACGTCCCGGACGGCATCCGGAGCGACGACGGCACCGTTGAAGTCGACCGACAGGTCCGAGCGGCCGTAGTGGAACAGCAGCGGCAGGTCGAGTTCCGCCTCGGCGAGCAGGTCCTCGTGTCCGGTCGCCCGCAGCACGGGCTTGAGGTCCCGCATCCGCACCACGTGCCCACGGTCGTGGATGTTGTACCGGATCCGGGGACTGATGTTCTCGGAGCGGGCGATCGTGACGACGAGCTCACCGCGGTCGTTCGTCTCGATGAGGTACCCGAACGGGTTGAACTGGAACACCATCGGCAGGACGCCGTACTCGGACTGCTTCGTCAGGGCGCTCGAGAGCGCCGGGTCGGCAGCGATCGCCTTCCGCAGCGCCACCGAGAAGCCCGTCTCGATGCCCAGGTTGATCTCGAGGTCGCTCGCCCCGTACGACCCCAGGACGGTGTGCGCGTACTGCTCGATGTGGGCCCGCATGTTCTCGCTGATCCCCTCGCCACCGAACGCTGCGACGATCGTGTACTCGTGCCAGTCGATCCGGTCGTCCTCGAACAACGCCTTGAGGAACGGCGGGTAGCTGAGGATCACGTAGGTGAAGCCGGTGCCGAACTCCTGCATCGTCTGGACGATCTTGTCGCGGTCCGGCCCGATCGACTTGATCATCGTCGACTCGGTGAGCGATGCCGTGACGTTCATGCCCGTCGCCCACGCACCGAGCGAGAACGCGTTCAGCACGAACGGCTGCTTCGCCAGTTCCTTCGAGGTCCGGGCGAACCCGAGCTGCAGGAGCTGCCGCGTCGCCTGCCGCTCGTCGGGTCCCCGCACCCAGCTCGTCGGCACACCCGAGGACCCGGACGACTCGTCCACGACGACGCCGCGCCGCGGCAGCCGACCGTCGAGACAGCGCTCCGGGATGCTCCACCGCTTGACGTAGGACTCCTTGTCCATCTCCGGCAGCCCCGAGAACGCGGTCGCGATCCCGCTGCGGGTGTCCAGACGGGAGGCGCGCCCCGCGCCCGCCAGGAACGCCCGGTACGCGGGCACCCGCCTGGCCGCGAGCTCCGCCGTGCGCCACGCCCGCCACCGCCCGAGGGTCCACCGGAGCGGCTCGATGCCCGGCGCGAGCAGGAACTTGTGCGTCCCGACACGGGGCATGAACAGCCCGACGACCGCTTCCACACACCAGACGACCGTGAACACCGCCGCCCGCTTCACGACACGCCCCCGTCGACGGGAGCGGAGAGCGTCATCGCCGCTGCCGGCCGTCGGTGCGCCAGGGGTGGCGGTGCGCTCCGGCCGAACCGGAACAGCATCCACGCCATCCGTCCCTCGGACTCGTCGACCCCGGCACGCTGGACGAACGCGGCGTGCGAGCGCGGGTTCGTGATGACCGTCCCGAACGGGTGCAGCGCGATCCCCCGCGCATCGAGGTCCAACCAGATCCGCATGAAGGTCCGACCGGCCTCGACGTACTCCGCCGGGGACCCGAACGGCCCTTCGAGCCACCCGAGCTGCCGCACGCCCCGCATCGTCGACAGGTAGACCTTCTTGAAGGCGGCACCGATGCCGGGCGCTTCCCACAGCCCGCGGTGCTCCATCGCGAACTTGAGCACCGGCCCGGGCATGAGCATCGTCTCGGCCGACAGTCCGTCGCCGGTGTCCGCCGCCTGCCGCTTCGAGAACCGCAGCCAGTGCAGGATCTCGGCGTGCACCGCGTCGTTCCGCAGGTCGTCGAACAGCGTCGCCTGGTTCACCCGCACGATCTCGTCGACGGTCGCCCGGTCCGCGGTCGTCCGGAACCGCTGCCCCGCCGACGCCGCGATGGCCTCGGAGGCACGGATCGCGTCGTCGTCCACGAGGGTCGCGTCGTAGGGCCTGCGTGAGGTGCGCCGAGCGAGGAAGCCGTGCAGGGCCTCCCGGTCGGCATCCGTCGCCCTGTGCGGCGTGAGCGTGACGGTGCCCAGCCGGTGCAGGTGGTCCGCCGGGTCACGCTCCACCCGTCCGAAGTCCATCTCGGCGTGGTCGAGCGTCTCGGTCACGGCGAAGCCGTGTGCTCGCGCGACCAGGTCGAGCCCCGCGAGGAACACGCCCGCGCAGACGTGCCCGAACGGGATGCCGAAGGACTCGGCCGGCAGCCCCCGCCGCAGGTCGTAGAACACGGTCGCGGTGCGGTCGTCCTCCACCCCCACCACGATCGGCTGTGAGTTGTGCGGTGACGGGTAGTGGCGCGCATCGTCGATGATGCCGGTCCATGGTGTGGCCATCGGTTCCCCCTCGGTGGTCGTTGCCGCGAGCATACGCACCACGCCGGCCCGCCCATGCCCGCGCTGGCATGCCTGTGGACGACGGGGCCGCGTCTGGGATGCTGTGGAGGAACGACCGCGGATCAGTCCGGGCTCGCGGGGAACGGGGAACGGGGACTTCGATGACGGAACCGTCAGGACCGCCGCAGGGCAACCCACGTCGCTGGTGGATCGTCGGCGCCGGGGCGCTCGCCGTCGTGGTCGCCGCCGGCACCGTCGCGTGGTCGCTCAGCGACTTCGACCGGGAGGCCCGCCCCACCCCCGCAGCGGCCGTCACCACCACGCCGACCAGCACCCCCGCTCCGACGCGAAAGCCCCTGCCGGCCGTTCCGGAGCGTCCGTCCGACGAGGCGCTCGGTGCACTCCCCCTCGCCTTCCACGACGCGGTGATCGGGCAGCTCCTCGACGGGTCGCAGGTCGATGCCCGGAACCGGTGGACCACCGCGACGCCCGCGCTGCCGCTCGTTCCGCTCTACGCCGCACCCGATGCAGGCGCAGCGCCGATCGCGACCCTGTCGTCGTCGGTGACGACGCTGGACACGCCGGCCGCGACCGCTGTCTGGGGTCGATCCGCGGGGCGGGACGGCGGCATGGTCCTCGTCTCGACCCCGTCCCGGAACCGGACCCCGGGTGACGGCGGGGTCGCCGAGGCCCCGAGTGCCACGTTCGCGTGGGCGCGGGCCGCCGACTTCTCCTTCGCCGCGGTCGACCGGGTGGTCCGCATCGACAACCAGGCCTCGACGATCGCGATCGTGCGCCGCGACGGCACGACCGAGACGAGCGAGACCGCACGCCTCGGCACGCCGGACGACCCCACGCCCGCGGACACGAAGACGTACATGGAGGCGAACTACGTCGACCCGCAGGTGCCGTACACACAGGGCCACCCGATCTCGCTGACCGGCGCGCACTCGTCGAAGCTGTCGGGCTACGGCGGCAACGCGGCCCTCACGGCGCTGCACTTCTACCCGGACCCGACCGGGTCGTCGCACGGCTGCGTCCGCATCACGGCCGCGATGACGGACGCGCTCGCGACACTGCCGATCGGGACGCCGATCGAGTTCAGCTGAGCAGCTCCCGGACCACGGCGTCGGGTCGCTCGACGTGCGCGAAGTGCCCGCAGTCCTCCAGCAGGACCGTGCGGACGTCGGGCAGCACCGCACGGAGACGCGCGAGGTCGTCCACCCGGGCGAACACGTCCTGCCGCCCCGCGACCGCGACGACCGGGCACCGCACCGACGCCCACCGCCGGGTGTCGTAGCCAGCGGCCGAGCGGGCCGCTTCGAGGAAGCCGGCCGGCCGGAACTCCTCGACGAAGGCCTGCAGGACGCTCGGGTCGAGCCGTCGAACGGCGGCGAACACCGGCCCGGCGAGCAGCGGCAGCAGTCCGATCCGGGCGAGTCCGCGCAGGAGACCGTGCGCGGCTCCCCGGGTCACGGCGAGCCCGGCACGCAGCAGCGTGAAGGCGGGCAGCGTCCGCAGTGCCCGGACCGGGTGGCGTGCAGCCGCCACGGTGGCGGAGGTGGTGCCCGAGACGAGACCGAGCGACCGCACCCGTTCCGGCCGGGTCACCGCCAGGTGCAGTCCGACGAAGGCGCCCATGGAGTGCCCGACGACGTCGACCCGGTCGAGACCGAGGGCGTCGAGCACGTCGACGAGCACCTGCGACGACTCGTCGACGTCGAGCGGGACGGCCGGTGCGGGCGACGAGCCCCACCCCGGCAGGTCGACGAGCACCAGGCCACGCCCGGCGATGCCGTCCGCTGCGGACAGCAGGGGCGTCCACGTGGTCCACGACCCGGCGACACCGTGCAGGAACAGCAGCGGCCGGGGGCCCGGGCGGTGCTGCACGACCGTCGGGCCGGCAGTCGTCCGGACGGTCGTCGTCGTCAGGCCCCACCGAGCGGGGTCGTCGACGACGGGGTACGGCGCGTACGAGTCCGGTCGTGCGGCTCCCGCCTGTGGGACCGCGCCGGTGTCGGTGACGCTCACCGTGCCTCCAGTCCGACGTCGGATGACGTCACCCGGAGTTCGGAACCGACTCCGCGTCGGAGGGGTCGACGGTTCAGCCGACGGGGACCGGCGCGGCGCAGGCCGCGAGCCGGTCGAGCGCTGCCCGGTACTCCGTGACGTCGCGGGCGACGCCCGGCTCCGTGATGATCGACGCCTTGATGCGGCCGTCGACGTCGATGACGAAGGTCGCGCGGGTGGCGAAGCCCTTCTTCTCGAGGAAGACGCCGTACTCCTTCGACACCGCACCGTGGGGCCAGAAGTCCGCCAGCAGCTCGAAGTCGTACCCGTTGACCTGCGCGAACGACCGCAGCGTGGCCTTCGAGTCGACCGAGATGCCGATCAGCTCGATGCGCTGGTCCTGGAACATCGCGATGTTGTCCTGCAGGGTGCAGAGCTCGTCCGTGCAGGTGGACGAGAACGCGAGGGGGAAGAAGACGAGTGCGACCGGGCGGTGTCCGCGGTGGTCGCTGAGTCGGACGTGCTCACCGAACTGGTTCGGGAGCTCGAAGTCCGGCGCGAGTGAGCCGATCTCCAGAGCCATCGTTGGGGTGCTTCTCTCCCAGGGCGTTGGGTGTGCCCTACGGTTCCACACGTCCACCGGTCGCGGACGCACGGTCGGCCATGCTACGCCGACGCCGTCCGAACGCAAGTGGCGTCCGGTGCGCGTCGCCGTCAGCGGGAGCGTCGGTACAGGGGCCTAGAGTGGACGCGGCCCGTCCCCGGTCGTGATCCGACCACCGACGGCCCGACATGTCCACCACCACGAGAACGAACGAGGTCAACGGTGACGGTGAACGACCAGGACCCGCGCAGCACCGCAGGAACGGACCAGGACCCGGAGGAGACCGCCGAATGGCGTGAGTCCCTCGACGGCCTCGTCCAGACCCACGGGCACCAGCGGGCTCGCGAGATCATGCAGAGCCTGCTGAAGCGCTCGAACGAGCTGCACCTCGGTGTGCCGATGGTCCCGACGACCGACTACGTCAACACGATCGCGCCGGAGGACGAGCCCGAGTTCCCCGGAGACGAAGAACTCGAGCGTCGCTACCGTCGGTGGATCCGCTGGAACGCGGCCATCACGGTGCACCGTGCGCAGCGCCCCGGCATCTCCGTCGGCGGCCACATCTCGACCTACGCGTCGAGCGCCGCCATGTACGAGGTCGGCTACAACCACTTCTTCCGCGCGCAGGACCACCCGTCCGGCGGCGACCAGGTCTTCTTCCAGGGCCACGCCTCCCCCGGCATGTACGCCCGCGCCTACATGGAAGGCCGCCTCAGCGAGGACCAGCTCGACGGCTTCCGCCAGGAGAAGTCCCACGCCGGCGGCGGGCTGTCCTCGTACCCGCACCCGCGCCTCATGCCGCACTTCTGGCAGTTCCCGACCGTGTCGATGGGCATCGGCCCGATCAACGCGATCTACCAGGCGCAGCAGGCCAAGTACCTGTCCAACCGTGGCATCAAGGACGCGATGGACCAGCAGGTCTGGGCGTTCCTCGGTGACGGCGAGATGGACGAGGTCGAGTCCCGCGGCCAGCTCCAGGTCGCCGCGAACGACGGGCTCGACAACCTGAACTTCGTCATCAACTGCAACCTCCAGCGCCTCGACGGTCCGGTGCGTGGCAACGGCAAGATCATCCAGGAGCTCGAGGCGTTCTTCCGCGGTGCGGGCTGGAACGTCATCAAGGTCGTGTGGGGCCGCGAGTGGGACGACCTGCTCGCCCGCGACACCGACGGTGCGCTCCTCAACCTGATGAACGTGACGCCGGACGGCGACTACCAGACGTACAAGGCCGAGAACGGCGCCTACGTCCGCGAGAACTTCTTCGGGCGCGACCCGAAGGCGCTCGAGCTGGTCGAGGGCTACTCGGACGACCAGATCTGGAACCTCAAGCGCGGTGGCCACGACTACCGCAAGGTCTACGCGGCGTTCAAGGCCGCCAGCGAGCACAAGGGCCAGCCGACCGTCATCCTCGCGAAGACGGTCAAGGGCTACGGCCTCGGCCCGAGCTTCGAGGGCCGCAACGCGACCCACCAGATGAAGAAGCTCACGCTCGACAACCTCAAGCAGTTCCGCGACGAGATGCGCATCCCGATCACGGACGCGCAGCTCGAGGAGAACCCCTACACGCCGCCGTACTACCACCCGGGCAACGACGACGAGGCGATCCAGTACATGCACGAGCGTCGCCGTGAACTCGGCGGCTACGTGCCGGAGCGTCGGACGAAGTACACGCAGGTCAACCTGCCGGACGAGTCGAAGTACCAGGTCGTGAAGAAGGGCTCCGGCAAGCAGGAGGTCGCCACGACCATGGCGTTCGCCCGTCTGCTGAAGGACCTGCTCCGCTCCCCCGACTTCGGCAACCGCGTCGTCCCGATCATCCCGGACGAAGCACGGACGTTCGGCATGGACGCGTACTTCCCGACCGCCAAGATCTACAACCCGAACGGCCAGCACTACACGTCGGTCGACCGCGAACTCCTCCTGGCCTACAAGGAGAGCCCGCAGGGTCAGATCATCCACGTCGGCATCAACGAGGCCGGTGCCATGGCGGCCTTCACCGCCGTCGGCACGTCGTACTCGACGCAGGGCGAGCCGCTCATCCCGGTCTACGTCTTCTACTCGATGTTCGGCTTCCAGCGCACCGGTGACGCCATCTGGGCCGCTGGTGACCAGATGACCCGTGGGTTCATGATCGGCGCCACCGCCGGCCGCACCACCCTGACGGGTGAGGGCCTGCAGCACGCCGACGGCCACTCGCCGCTCCTCGCCGCGTCGAACCCGGCCGTCGTGTCGTACGACCCCGCGTACGGGTACGAGATCGGACACATCGTCCGGACCGGACTCGAGCGCATGTACGGCACGAACGAGGACGGCACGCCGTCCCACGACGACCCGAACGTCATGTACTACCTGACGGTCTACAACGAGCCGCTCGTGCAGCCGGCCGAGCCCGAGGGCGTCGACGTCGACGGGATCGTCAAGGGCATGTACCTGCTCAAGCGCAGCGAGCACGACGGCCCGAAGGCCCAGCTGCTCGCCTCCGGTGTCGCCGTGCCGTGGATCCTCGAGGCACAGCAGCTCCTCGCCGAGGACTGGGGCGTGTCGGCCGACGTCTGGAGCGTCACCAGCTGGGGCGAGCTCTACCGCGACGGTGTGGACGCCGAACAGCACGCGTTCCTCAACCCGAACGAGCAGCCGCGGACCCCGTACGTCACCGAGCGCCTGCTCGGCACCGAGGGCCCCGTCGTGGCGGTCAGCGACTTCATGCACGCCGTGCAGGAGCAGATCCGCCCGTTCGTCCCGACCGACTACGCGACGCTCGGCGCCGACGGCTTCGGCTTCTCGGACACCCGTCCGGCAGCACGCCGCTTCTTCCACATCGACGGCCCCTCGGTCGTCGTGCGGACGCTGCAGCAGCTGGTCCGTCAGGGCAAGCTCGACGCCTCGGTCGTCCAGCAGGCGATCGACAAGTACCGTCTGCACGACGTGACCGCCGGCACGACCGGCAGCGCGGGCGGCGAGAGCTGAGCCCTTGGTGATGGCACCCCGCACCGACACCGCCGGAGCGCGGGAGGACGACCGGACACGGGCGCTCTCCTGGCTCCGGCAGGTGTCGGGCGAGCTCTCGACGGCGACGATCAAGCGCCTCGAGGACACGCTCCCCTGGTACAGCGAGATGCCGCCGGGCCGACGTTCGGCCGTGGGCATGGTCGCGCAGGCCGGCATCACGTCGTTCATCTCGTGGCTCGAGGGCAGCGCATCGACGCCGTGGATCGCCGCGGCCGACGTCTTCGGGTCGGCGCCACGAGAGCTCCTGCGCTCGGTGAGCCTGCAGCAGACGCTGCAGCTGATCCGGGTGGTCGTCACCGTCGTCGAGGAACGTGCCGCCGACGACGAGATGCTCCAGGAGGCGATCCTCAAGTACTCGCGCGACATCGCCTTCGCCGCAGCTGACGTCTACGCCCGCGCGGCGGAGGCCCGTGGGCTCTGGGACGCGCGCCTCGAAGCACTCGTCGTCGACTCGATCCTCTCCGGGGAGTACGACGACGAGCTGCCCTCGCGGATCGCGGCGCTCGGGTGGCACGGACACGGCGAGGTCGCGGTGCTCGTCGGCACCGCGCCGAAGCAGCTCGAGGTGGACCAGGTCCGCCGGACGGCCCGACACCAGGACGCGGACGTGCTCATCGGCGTCCAGGGCTCCCGGCTCGTCGTCGTGATCGGCCGCGCCACCCCGCGGGACGACGTGCCGGAGGGCGAAGAGCCGGTGTCGTTCATGTCGATCGCGCAGGAACTGGAACCGCTGTTCGGCGAGGGACACCTGGTGCTCGGCAACGAGGTCCCCGGCGTGGTCGACGCCTCGACCAGCGCCAAGGCCGCACTCGCCGGTTTCGCGGTCGCCCGGGCCTGGCGTGGGGCACCCCGTCCCGCCCTCGCCGACGACCTGCTCCCCGAGCGTGCCCTGGCCGGCGACCCGCTCGCCCGGTCGGCGCTCGTGCAACGGATCTACATCCCCCTGAAGGACCAGTCGACCGAACTGCTCCAGACGCTCTGGTGCTACCTGGACACCGGACGCTCGCTCGAGGCCACCGCGCGCGAGCTGTTCGTGCACCCGAACACCGTGCGCTACCGGCTGCGCCGCGTGGCCGACATCATCGGGTGGGATGCCACCCACGCCCGGGACGCCTTGATCGTGCAGTCGGCCCTCATCCTCGGCGCGATGTCCGAATCGGCGTCCACGCGCCGTCGACCGCCCCGCCGCTGAGTGCAGTCGCTCTGCTCGCGAAACACCGGTGTTCGTCGAAGACACCGCGCAGATCCGCGGTGCGACGGACGAACACCGGTGTTTCCCGGCTCGGCCACGACGCGACGTGGCGGGAGGGACTCCCGGCTCGGCCACGCCGGTAGGGGTTCCTACAACGCAACCACGGAATCCGTGTGGGGAGTCCACACGGGTCCCGTGGACGCGGCCAGACAGGATTGACCGGTGATCGTCGTCGTCGCGCCCGGACAGGGCTCCCAGACCCCCGGCTTCCTCGCCCCCTGGCTCGAGCACGCCGCCGTCCGTGAACGAGTCGGGCAGTGGTCCGAGGCCATCGGTGTCGACCTGGCCGAGCACGGCACGAACTCCGACGCGGACACCATCAAGGACACCGCCCTGGCGCAGCCGCTCATCGTGGCCGCCGGTCTCGTCACCGCCGACGCGCTGCTCGCCGACGGCCGTCGTGCCCTCGTCGGCGGGGTCGCCGGCCACTCGGTGGGCGAGTTCACCGCCGCTGCCGTCGCCGGGGTCCTCACGCCGACCGACGCCGTGTCGCTGGTCGCCGAGCGCGGCCGTGCCATGGCCGCCGCCGCTGCACTCGAGCCGACCTCGATGGCCGCGGTCCTCGGTGGCGACGCCGACGAGCTGGTGACCGCACTCGAGTCGCTCGGCCTCACCGCGGCGAACCACAACGGCGGCGGGCAGACCGTCGTCGCCGGCCCCGCTGACGCCATCGCGCGTCTCGCCGAGCAGCCGCCCGCCAAGGCCCGCGTCATCCCGCTCGCGGTCGCCGGGGCCTTCCACACCCGCTTCATGGCCCCCGCCGTCGACCGGGTCGCCCCTGTCGCCGCGGCCGCGACGGTGCAGGACCCGACCCTGCCGCTCTGGACCAACGCCGACGGCTCGCAGGTCGAGGACGGCCGCCGCTTCGTCGACCTCATGGTCCGCCAGATCGCCAGCCCCGTGCACTGGGACGCCGTGATGGCCTCGTTCCAGCAGGCCGGCGTCACCGGGATCATCGAGCTCGCTCCGGCCGGGGCGCTCGTCGGCCTGGCGAAGCGGGGGCTCCGCGGTACCCCGACCGTCGCGATCAAGACGCCGGACGACCTGCCCGCCGCGGTCGAGCTGCTCCAGAGCGCCGCCGCCGACACCGCCGAGGGCACCCGATGACCGACACGAGCAGCAGCGCCGACGCCAGCGGGACGGACGTGCCCACGAGCCTCCCGTCCGGTGACCGGCCGGTCCTGTCCCAGCGACGCGGCCACGAGTTCACCCGAATCCTCGCCTTCGGCGCCGCCCGCGGTGAGAACGTGGTCCCGAACGAGGACCTGATCGGACCGATCGACTCCTCCGACGAGTGGATCCGCCAGCGCACCGGCATCGTGACCCGCATGCGTGCCGGACGCGACGTCGAGGCGGTGGACCTCGCCGAGACCGCCGCGCGCGAGGCGATCGCGAAGGCCGGCCTGACGCCCGACCAGATCGGTGTCGTCCTCGTCGCGACCGTGACCCACTCGGTCGCCACGCCGTCGCTGGCATCGCTGCTCGCGGAGCGGATCGGCGCCGCACCGGCCGCCGCGTACGACATCAGCGCCGCCTGCGCGGGGTACGCCTACGGCATCGCCCAGGCCGACTCGTTCATCAAGTCCGGCATCGCCGACCACGTGCTGGTCATCGGTGCCGAGAAGCTCAGCGACGTCGTCGACCCGACCGACCGGTCGATCTCGTTCCTCCTCGGCGACGGTGCCGGCGCAGCGGTCGTCGGCCCGAGCGACACCGCCGGCATCGGCCCGAGCATCTGGGGCTCCGACGGCTCGAAGTGGGACGCGATCGGCATGACCGCGACCTACAACGAGTGGGAGGCCGGCGCACCCCGTCCGACAATGCGCCAGGCCGGTCAGACGGTCTTCCGCTGGGCGGTGTGGGAGATGGTGAAGGTCGCCCGCCAGGCGCTCGAGGCGGCCGGCGTCCGCGCCGACCAGCTCGCGGCGTTCGTGCCGCACCAGGCGAACATCCGGATCATCGACGAGTTCGCCAAGCAGCTCGGCATCCCGGACACCGTGGCCATCGCCCGCGACATCACCACCACCGGCAACACCTCGGCCGCGAGCATCCCGCTCGCCACGCACCGCCTGCTCGCCGAGCACCCGGAACTGTCGGGCGGACTCGCCCTGCAGATCGGGTTCGGTGCCGGACTCGTGTTCGGCGCCCAGGTGGTCGTCCTCCCCTAGCCCCTCGCGCCTCCGGGCGCGGGCAGTGCCCGTGCCCTAGGCTGTCCCACGGTCAAACGACACCCCCCTCAAGGAGAACACTCATGGCCCTGTCCAACGAAGAAGTCCTCGCCGGCCTGGCCGAGCTGATCAACGACGAGACCGGTATCGCTACCGACACCGTCGCCGCAGACAAGTCGTTCACCGACGACCTCGACATCGACTCCATCTCGATGATGACCATCGTCGTGAACGCCGAAGAGAAGTTCGACGTCAAGATCCCCGACGAAGAGGTCAAGAACCTCAAGACCGTCGGCGACGCCGTCGACTTCATCGTCAAGGCCCAGGCCTGAAACGAGCTTCCTGAGCGCCGCGGGCCGCTGACCCTCGAGTCATGGCCCGCGGCGCTCGTCTTGTCCCTCGCAGAAAGAACCGTCGTTCATGACCAAGAGAACCGTCGTCGTCACCGGGATCGGTGCGATCAGTCCCCTCGCTGCGACCGCCAAGGAATCCTGGGCGGCCCTGCTCGCCGGTGAGTCCGGCATCAGCCGCATCGAAGACCCCCGCTACGCCGAGCTGGAGCTCCCCGTCGAGTTCGCCGGCCAGGCACGTCGCTTCGTCACCGACCAGCTCACCCGTCCCGAGTCGAAGCGGCTCGACCCGTCCTCGCAGCTGTCGCTCATCGCGGCGCGCGAAGCCTGGGCCGACGCCGGCATCGACGCCGAGTCCGTCGTCCCCGAGCGCCTGATCGTCGACTGGGCGACCGGCATCGGCGGCGTCAACACGCTCCTCGACGCCTGGGACACCCTCCGCGAGAAGGGCCCGCGGCGCGTCATGCCGATGACGGTCCCGATGCTCATGGCCAACGGCCCCGCCGCCGCCATCGAGATGGAGTTCGGCGCCCGTGGTGGCGCCCGCACCTACCTCTCCGCCTGCGCCTCCTCGACCGAGTCCCTGGCCGAGGCCTACCGCCACGTCGCCTTCGGTGACGCGGACATCGTCATCGCCGGTGGAGCCGAGGCGGCGCTGCACCCGCTGCCGCTCGCGTCCTTCGCCGCGATGCAGGCGCTGTCCCGCCGCAACGACTCCCCCGAGACCGCGTCACGCCCGTACGACGTCACCCGCGACGGGTTCGTCCTCGCCGACGGCGCCGCCGCGCTGATCCTCGAGACCAAGGAGCACGCCGAGGCCCGCGGTGCCCACATCTACGCCGAGGTCGCCGGCTCCGGCATCACGTCGGATGCGTTCCACATCACCGCACCGGACCCCGAGGGCTCCGCGGCCGCCCGTGCCGTCATCATGGCGCTCGAGCACGCCGACGCCAGCCGCGAGGACGTCGCGCACGTCAACGCGCACGCCACCTCCACGCCGGTCGGCGACGTCGCCGAGTACCACGCCATGCGTCGCGTCTTCGGCGACCACCTCGACTCCGTCGTCGTGTCCGCCACGAAGGCATCCACCGGGCACCTGCTCGGTGGTGCCGGTGCGATCGAGGCGGTCTTCACTGTCCTGGCGCTCGAGAACCGCGTCGCACCGCCGACGATCAACCTCACCGAACAGGACCCGGAGATCGTGATGGACGTCGCGACCGCACCGCGTGACCTGCCGCAGGGCGACCTGCTCGCGGTGAGCAACTCGTTCGGCTTCGGTGGTCACAACGCCGTGGTGGCGTTCCGTTCCGTCTGATCCACCCACCGGCCAGGAGGCCCGTCCCGCGTCGCGGGGCGGGCCTCCCGTCCGTCCGGGGTCGGCCGGGCCCCGCGGGTTCGGCGACACGCCGAGGCCCGTACCGCCGCCCGGAACGCCGAACGCCGCCCCGCAGGACGGCGTTCGGTGTGACGGGAGGATCGTGGCGACTCAGCCGACGCGGTGCAGCCAGACGACGGGGTTGCCCTCGGCAGCGTGCCGGAACGGCTCGAGTTCGTCGTCCCACGCCTGCCCCAGGGCGAGCCGGAGCTCGCGGTGCAGTTCGAGGGCGTTGCTGCCGGCGACCTCCATCGCGTAGCGGATCCGGTCCTCGGGGACGACCATGTTGCCGGTGACGTCGGTCTGCGCGTAGAACACACCGAGATCGGGCGTGTGCATCCACCGCCCGCCGTCCGATTCGGTGGTGGCGTCCTCGGTGACCTCGAAGCGCAGGTGCTCCCACCCGCGGAGCGCAGAGGCGATCGCCGCGCCGGACCCGACTGGTCCGGACCAGGTGAACTCGGTGCGGCGTGAACCGTCGAGTGCGGGCTGGTCGAGCCACGAGAAGTTCACGGCGCGGTTCATCGCGCGACCTGCCGCCCATTCGACGTGCGGGCAGAGCGCGCGTGGTGAGGAGTGCACGTAGAGCACTCCTGACGTTGACCCAGTCACGATTCCTCCGATCGTCAGGTGCGACTTCCCCATCGACCTGTACAGCGGAGGACCCGTTCGGGACCATCGGTATGCGATTGTGACGTCCCGGAGGACACGCTCATCATGCCAGGTGCGAACTGGGAACGGCAACCATCCGGGCCATGTCGGTGGAGAAGGATCCCGGACGCCAGGCCCGACCCGGTCGGCGGACGGTGCTAGGAGAGCTCCTGGCGGGGGTAGATGACCTTCTGCACGATGATGATCACCGACGCCGCGGCCGGCACCGCCACGAGCGCACCGAGCACGCCGCCGATGGTCGCTCCGGCGATCGCCGCGATGACCACGAGCGCTCCGGGCACCTGCACGGCGCGGGACATGATGCGCGGCGAGATGATGTACGCCTCGACCTGCATGTACACGAGGTAGTAGATCGCCGCCGCCAGCGCGGTCGCGGGCGACGCGAACAGGCAGAGCAGCGAGATGAGGACGGCCGCGCCGAGCGTCCCGACGAGCGGGATGAGCGACCCGAGGAACGCGAAGGACGCCAGCAGCACCGGCAGCGGCGCCCCGATGATGAGCAGCCAGATGATGCTGAGCACACCGTTGATGCCGGCCTGGGTGATCTGCCCGACGACGTAGCGGCCGACCGAGGAGGTCACCTGCTCGCTCACCTCGACGAAGTTGTCGCGGCGCGAGGCCGGGACGAAGCGGTAGACCATCGTCTTCAGTCCACGCATCGAGGCGAGGAAGTACAGCATCAGGATGATCACGATGAGCGCGCCGGTCAGCCCGGAGAGGATGCCGCTGCCCACCGCCAGGATCCCGCCGCCGAGGCTGAGCAGGTTGCCCGGGTTCTCGACGAACTTCTGCGCGGAGTCGAGCGCGTGGTCGACGTCGAAGGACCCCTCGAACTGCCGCGCCAGGTCCTGCACCCACCCCTGCTTCGAGATGTCACCGACGATCTCCGGGAAGTTCTGCACCAGGTTCGTCGCCTGGTTGACCAGGATCGGCACGATCGCGAACACGACGCCGATGAACGCCCCGAGCACGACGACGACCACGATGAGGATCGCGGCCCACCGCGGGATGTACCGCTCGAGCAGGGTGACGAGCGGGTCGAGGCCCAGCGCGATGAACAGCGCGACGCCGATGTAGACGAGCACGGTGCTCAGCTCGTGGACCAGCGCGCCGGCCAGCAGCGCGACGAGCACCCCGATGGCACCCATGAACCCGATGCGGAAGGCGTTGACGCGCACACCCGTGCCCGCGCGGCTCACCTCGAACATCACGTTCGGGGTCGGCGCGTGGCTCGTGTCTTCGGTCGGGCGCTTCTTGGACGGCAGGTGCACGTAGGGCGGGCGGGACTTGAACCCGCGAATCGTTCGGTTATGAGCCGACTGCCTTGACCAGCTTGGCTACCGCCCCTCGGGGGCCGAGGCCACCGGCTCCCCACGATACAGCGCCTCGAACGTCGAGAGCGTGCGGTTGATGTCGTGGGCCTCGATCATGGTGAGGCTGCGCTGCCGCATCGTCTCGTACTCGTCGTCCGGCGCGGTGAGCACCGACGTGAGCTTCGCCGCGAGGTCGTGCTCGTCCCCCGGGGTGAACAGGTACCCGTTGCCGTCGATGAGGTGGGGCAGCGCCATCGAGTCCGCCGCGACGACGGGCAGCCCGGAGGCCATCGCCTCGAGCGAGGAGATGCTCTGCAGCTCCGCGGTGGACGGCATCACGAACACGGTGCCCTCGGTCAGCGTCCGCAGCTTGACCTCGTCGGTCACGAACCCGAGGAAGCGGACCCGGTCCTCGACGCCGAGCTCTGTCGCGAGCGCGGTCAGCTTCGGGATCATGTCCCCGTCGCCGACGATGGTGAACCGGGCGTCCAGCGAGGCGGGCAGCAGCGGGAGCGCCCGGATCATGACGTCGAGGTTCTTCTCCGGCGCCACGCGGCCGACGAAGACGATGTCGTTGCCCGCCGGTCGTCCCGTCGCCGGGGTGTAGCGGGTGGCGTCGACGCCGCACGAGATCGCGAGGACCGGCTGACCGGCGATCGCCTCGCGCAGGTAGTCGGCCGCGAGCTCGGTCGGCGTGGTGATCGCCTCGGCCAGACGGTAGGTCTTGGCCGCGTCCGCCCAGGCGATCTTCAGCGCGAGCGGGGTCGTGCGCTTGCCGAACGGCGTGTACTCGAGCAGGTTCTCCGGCATGAAGTGGTTCGTGCCGATGAGCCGGATGCCGCGGTCGTGCGCTTCACGGGCGACGCCGCGTCCGACCACGATGTGGGACTGGATGTGGACGACGTCGGGCTGCAACGCCGCGATGATCGGCGCGGTGTGCTTCCGGACGGTCCAGGGCCAGGCGAAGCGGTACCACTCGTGGGCGGGCCACCGGTACGAGGCCAGGCGGTGCACCGTGAGCGTGACGCCCCGGTACTCCTCGTCGAACGACCCGGCGTGCCACCGGTTCCACGACGGGGCGATGATGTGCACCTCGTGCCCACGTGCGGCGAGGCCCAGGGCGAGCTCCTCGGTGAAGGTCGCGGCACCGTTCACGTCGGGCGCGAAGGTGTCGGCGGCGATGAGCACCCGCAGCGGCCGTCGCCCTCCGGTGGCGGCCGTGGTGTCGGTCGTCTCGGTCGTGGCGTCTGCTGACACGGCGGGGGTCGTCCTCTCGTCGCGAACGCCGGCACGCGTGGTCGTCGCACGCCGGTCTGGTCGGTTCGGAACGCTACCGCACCCCTCTGGCCGCCCGCCTCAGCCGCGCGGCGGACCCCCGTCATCCCGCGGTACGGCACCACGGGTCGGGCGCGGGCCGACCGGCGGACGGGAGGCGCGCCTCCCGTCCGGCGTCACCGGCGCGAGTCCGGGTGGTGCTTGGCCAGCAGGAACACGCCGGTGATCGCGATGGCTCCGGCGACGAGGAACCCGATGCCGGCGCCGACGGGTGCTCCGGCGGCCTCGTCGAGGACGATGACGCCGATCCCGACGGCGACGATCGGGTCGACGACGGTCAGGCCGGCGATGACGAGGTCCGCGGACCCGCTCGAGTAGGCGTTCTGGACGAAGTAGGCGCCGACGGCCGACGCGACGACGACCCCGACGATCGCGAAGGCGGTGACCCAGTCGAAGGTGCCGTTGACGATGCGGTTCAGCGTGACCTTCGCCAGGGTGGCGACGAAGCCGTAGAGGATGCCGGCGCCGATGATGTAGTAGAGCGCGTTGCGCCGCTTGGCGACCAGGCGGAACGAGACCACGACGAGCGTCAGGACGATCGCCAGGACCACGAGCACCGTGATGAGCTGGCCCCGGCCGATCGGGCTCTCGCGGCCGTACAGCGCGGCGATGAGCACGAACAACGCGACGCCTCCGATGCACGTCCACACGGCACGACGCGCCTGGGTGCCGAGCGGGACCCCGCTGCTCCGCGACGAGAACCACGTGGTGACGACGAGCGCGACGGCACCGAGGGGCTGCACGACGATGAGCGGGGCGTAGGTGATGCTGACGAGCTGGAGCACGATCGCGGCACCGAGCATCACCGTGCCGAGGACCCAGTTGCCGCTGCCGAGGAGCGCCAGGACGTGACGGACCGACAGCCCCTTCGACTGCTGCCCGAGCCGCGCTTCGACCCGCTGCACCCCTCGGCTCTGGAACTGCGCGCCGAGCGACAGGAAGACGGCGCCGATCAGGGCGACGGGGATCATGAGCGCCTGGAACGGGGTCAGGTTCTGCACCACGTCGGGGATCGGCAGGTCCGGTGTCACGGGTCGAGGCTATCCGACGCGCGCAGATAACCTGGTGGCATGGCCGTCCTCCCGATCCGGATCACCGGTGAACCCGTCCTGCACGCCCCCGCGACCGAGGTCACCGTCTTCGACGACGACCTGCGCACGCTCGTCGCCGACATGTTCGAGACGATGGACCTGGCGCCCGGCGTCGGGCTCGCCGGTCCGCAGGTCGGCGTCGGCCAGCGGCTGTTCGTCTTCTCGTGGACCGACGACGACGACGTGCTGTGGCGCGGTGTCGCGATCAACCCGGTGCTGTGGACGACTCCCCCGGTGCCGGAGTCGATCGAGGAACTCGACGAGGACGACGAGTCCGAGGGCTGCCTGTCGGTCCCCGGTGAACGCTTCCCCCTCCGTCGTGCCGAGGGCGCGCTGCTCCGCGCCGTCGACGAGCACGGCGAGCCGTTCGAGATCGAGGCGCACGGGTGGCTCGCGCGGGTGTTCCAGCACGAGTACGACCACCTGGACGGCGTGTTGTACGCCGACCGCCTGGTCCACCCGTACGCCAAGCAGGCGCAGAAGGCGATCCGCAAGGCGAGCTGGGGCGGCCCGGGGCAGTCCTGGCTGCCGGGGCGTGACCACCCCGAGGGCTGACCTCGCGGGGACCGCATCGGCGCGAGCGGTTCAGCCCCGGTGCGCCGCCAGTGCCGCGCGCAGCCGGTCGATGTCCGGGTGGCCCGGGCAGTAGCGCTCGAGTCCGGATGCCACGTGCTCCTGTTCGACGGTCGCGATCGGCGCTCGCCACGGCCCCGTGCCGCTGACCGCGCAGCCGGCAGCGAGCTGCTCGAGCGTGGCGTCCCCGGCGGCGGCGTCGAGCGCGGACTGCTGCTGTGCCGAGGGGACCGTGCCGGTGATCGGGGCGGCCGTGCAGGACGTGCGTCCGTCCTCCCACACCGCGGACGACGTCGTGTACGTCTCGACCGACGGACCGTCGCCGACCGTGCAGGTGAACGCGAAGACGATGGGCGAGGTGCCGGTCGGACCGGACGTGTTCGACGGGGTCGATGGAGCACCCGTGGCCGCCGTCGGGGTCCGGTCGGCGGCTTCGGCGCGCGGCCCGGTCTCGGTCGACGAACACCCGGTCACCGCCGTCAGGGCGACCCCGAGCGCGAGCACGGCGACGAGCGTCGCGGGGCGTCGAGGTCGGAGGGGCACCTGTGGACGTTAACAGCTTCCGGCGGCATCCCGGCTGTGGAAGCGCACCACGACGCCCGGGAACCGCGGGACGGTGCCGGCCGGGGCTCACGGCGGAAACGAGAAGGCCCCCACCCCGGAGGGTGAGGGCCTGTCGCTCCCCGAGTTGGACTCGAACCAACAACCTGCCGGTTAACAGCCGGCTGCTCTGCCAATTGAGCTATCGAGGATCACTGCGGTCCCGCTGGAAGGCGGTTGAACAGCGGGTAACAGCATAGCAGCAAACGTCCAGCGTCCCGCGCATCGGTCGCGCATCCCGGGCGTGCCGCCGAGACCGGACCGAGGAACCCCCGGTCAGGACGGTGTGGTCAGTACCCGGCTGCCGGGTCGACGACGCCCACGAACCCGGTGCCGTCACCGCCGAGGAACGCCCGCACGTTGGTGCCGACCCGCTCGGCCAGGAGCGGTGCGACCATCTCCGGGGTGTCGGCCTGGTGCGGGGTGATCAGCGCGCCCGGCTCGCTCCAGAGCGGGTGTCCGTCCGGCAGCGGCTCCGGGTCGGTCACGTCGAGTCCGGCGGCCGTGATCGCCCCGGAGCGCAGGGCGTCCACGAGGGCGTCGGTGTCCACGAGTCCGCCGCGGGCGATGTTCACCAGGCGGGCGTGGTCGGGCATGATCGCGAACTGGTGGGCACCGAGGAGCCCGGACGTCTCCCCGGTCATCGCCGCCGCCACCACGACCACGTCCGCGTCGGGCAGGACCGCGTCGAGCTGGTCGGTGGTGACCGTGCGTCCCGCTCCGGGCACGGGCTCCGACGACCGGCGGACCACGGTCACGCGGACGTCGAAGGGCGCGACGAGCCGCAGGTACTCCAGCGCGATGCCGCCGGCGCCGATGAGGACGACGTGCCGGCCGTAGAGCGACATGCCCTCGGGCTCCCGCGACCACGTCGTGGTCCGGGCGCGCTTCTGCAGTACACGGAGCGTCGCGAGGGTGAGGGCGAGCGCGTGCTCGGCGACGGGCTCGGCGTAGGCGCCCTTGGCCGAGGTGAACAGGACGCGGTCGCCGTGCTCGGCGATGAGGTGGGCGAACGCGTCCACGCCCGCGAACGGCAGCTGCACCCAGGTCACGCCGGGAGCGGTCGTCAGCGCGTCCTGCAGTCCGTCCGGGTCGCTCGCGTCGAGCCAGACGATGCCGCGGGTGTCCTCGCCGAGGTCGGCGAGCGTGCCGCCGGCGCTGCGGACTGCGTCCTCGTGCAGCGCGGTGGGCGTCGGCAGGATGGTCACCGCGCCCGGGGTCGGTGCCGCCACGGGCAGGGGACGCCCCGCATCGGTCACGACGGCGCGGTGTCCCCGCGCCTGCTGCTGCTCGCTCATGCCTGTCCCACCACTCATGCTTGGCGCACTCCTCCGCGACCGGCCGTCGCCGGCTTCCGCTTCACCGGTCGCGACGCGGTCGCCGCGAGGGTCCTGACGTAGGGGTCGAGCGGGTTGTCGAGGACCTCGTCGAACGGGCCGAGCCCGACGACCCGTCCCTCGCTCATGATCGCGACCCGGTCGGCGAGGGCTCGGGCCTCGCGGAGGTCGCTCGAGACGACGATCGCGGCGAACTGGCGGTGTCGCTGCAGGCTGGACAGCGCCTCCAGGACGGACTGCCGGACGAGCACGTCGACGCCGCGTGCCGGTTCGTCGGCGACGAGCAGCTGCGGCTCGAGGACCAGAGCGCGGGCCAGGGCGACGCGCTGCCGCTGTCCGCTCGACAGCTCCCACGTGTTGAGTCGGAGCACGCCGAGGGGCAGGTGCACGGCGTCGACCAGGCGGGCGACGATGAGTCCGGCCTCGCGCCGGTCGAACCGGCGGTCGCGGGCGTAGATCGGTTCGGCGATCGCCTCGCCGACGAGCAGGTCCGGACGCAGCCGGTCGGCGCCGTCCTGTGGCAGGTAGCCGATCTGGCCGGTCAGCCGGGTGTAGCGCCGGGAGGACTGACGGAGTCGTCGCGTGGGCTGGCCGAGCACGCTGAGCTCCCCGCCGACGATGCGACGGCGGTGCGCGCCCTCGCCCTCACCGTGCGTGCCGAGCTGGCCGGCGACGGCGGCCGCGAAGGTCGACTTCCCGGAACCGGACTCGCCGAGCACCGCGAGGATCTCGCCCCATCCGAGCGTCAGGCTCACCCCGTCGACCGCCCGGATCGGGCTGGTCGTCGCGCCGCCCCGGTACTCGATGCTGACGTCGTCCGCGACGACGGCCGGACCGTTCTCCCCGGTCATGGAACCCCTTCTCCTGCCGCGTGCGCCCTGCCGCGGTCCACCACCGGACGGGAGGCCCGGACCCCTCGTCCGCGCGACGTGCGTCGCGGACGGGGCCGGGCCTCCTGGCTGGTCGGGATGCACCCGACGGCGTGTCACCGTCCGGTCAGGCCCCGGCCTGCTCCAGTCGCTCCAGCGTACGCCGTCGCTCCGCCTGCTCCGTCGGGTCCGGGACCGGCAGCGACGCGAGCAGCCGCTGCGTGTACGGGTGCTGCGGGGCGCCGAGGACCTCGGCCGTGGTGCCGGTCTCGACCAAGTCACCGCGGTAGAGCACGGCGATCCGGTCGGACAGGGCGCCGACGACGGCGAGGTCGTGGCTGATGAACAGCGACGCGAACCCGAAGTCCTGCTGCAGCTCGAGGAAGAGCTCCAGCACGCGGGCCTGCACCGACACGTCGAGCGCACTCGTCGGCTCGTCGGCGATGAGCAGCTTCGGACGGAGTGCCAGTGACCGCGCGAGCGAGGCGCGCTGCCGCTGGCCGCCGGAGAGCTCGTGCGGGTACCGGTCGCCGTAGGCGGCGGGCAGCTGCACGGCCTCCATGAGCTCGTCCACCTGCTTGCGCGCGGCCCGCGGCGACGAGGCAACCCCGTGCACGACGAGCGGTTCGGCGACGCACTCGGCGATCGTCAGCAGCGGGTTGAACGAGGTCGCCGGGTCCTGGAAGACGAACCCGATGTCCTTGCGCAGCCGCTTGAAGTCGCGCTCCTTGTACCCGAGCATCTCGGTGCCGAGGACGTTGAGCGACCCACCGGTGATCTTCGTCAGCCCGGCGATCGCGCGGCCGATGGTGGTCTTGCCGGAGCCGGACTCCCCCACCAGACCGAGGACCTCACCCGGACGGATCGCCAGGTCCACGCCCTTCACCGCGCGGAACGCCGGCGAGCCGAGGCGACCCGGGTACTCGATCTCGAGGCCCTTCGCGGACACGACAGGCTCGATGTCCTCGGTGATGAGGGCACGGCGGGCGACGCCGGTCGAGGCCTCCAGCCGCGGCACGGCAGCCAGCAGCCGCTTCGTGTAGTCGGCCTGCGGTGCTGCGAAGAGCTGCTCGACGGGGGCTTCCTCGACGACCTCGCCCTGGTACATCACAGCGACCCGGTCGGCCAGGTCGGCGACCACGCCCATGTTGTGCGTGATGATGACGATCGCCGCGCCGAACTCGTCGCGGCACCGGCGGAGCAGGTCGAGGATCTCGGCCTGGACCGTCACGTCGAGGGCCGTGGTCGGCTCGTCGGCGATGATGACGCTCGGCTCGAGCGCCAGGGCACTCGCGATGACGACGCGCTGCTTCTGGCCGCCGGAGAACTGGTGCGGGTAGTGGTCGACCCGCGTCTCCGGGTCGGGGATGCCGACGCGGCGCAGGTAGTCGATCGCCTTGGCGCGCGCTTCCTTCTTCGAGACGCCGCCGTGGGCGCGCAGACCCTCGGCGATCTGCCACCCGACCGTGAAGACCGGGTTCAGTGCGGTGGACGGCTCCTGGAACACCATCGCGCCGGCGGTGCCCCGGAGTTCGCGGAGCTTCTGCGACCCCACCTTGACGACGTCGGTGCCGTCGAGCAGGACCGCGCCGCCGAGCGTCGCCGTCTCCGGCATCAGCCGCAGCATGCTCCGCGCCGTCACGGACTTGCCCGAGCCGGACTCGCCGACCAGGGCGAGCACCTCGCCGGGGCGGACGTCGAGGCTGACGCCCTTGACCGCGTCGACGGCGCCGCCGTCGGTCGCGAAGGTGACGGTGAGGTCGTCGACGACGACGACCGGGTCGGCCGCGGTGCGGCCCGTGTCGGACGGGAGGCCCGTGGGTGCGTTGCTCATGCTGCTGCCCCTTCCGCGTTGGTCGCCTTGTCGCGCGTGGAGACCAGCTTCCCGAGCCGTCGTCGCGCACGGAGGCGGGGGTCGGAGATGTCGTTGAGGCTCTCGCCGATGAACGTCACGCCGAGGACGAGCAGCACGATCGCGATGCCCGGGTACACGCCGGTCCACCAGACGCCGCTCGCGACGTCGGACAGTGCCCGGCTGAGGTCGTAGCCCCACTCGGCACCCTGCGTCGGGCCGATGCCGAACCCGAGGAAGCCGAGGCCCGCCAGGGTCAGCACCGCGTCGCTCGCGTTCAGGGTGAGGATCAGCGGCAGCGACCGGGTCGAGTTCCGGAGCACGTGCCGCGTCATGATGCGCCACGGGTTCGTGCCGATGACGCGTGCCGACTCCACGAAGGCGTCGTTCTTCAGGCGCACGGCTTCGGCGCGGACCACCCGGAAGTACTGCGGGATGTAGACCACGGTGATCGAGATCGCCGCCGCCGTGATGCCACCCCAGTAGGTCGACCGGCCGCCGGAGACCACGATCGAGACGACGATCGCGAGCAGCAGCGACGGGAACGCGTAGATCGCGTCGGCGACGACCACGAGCACGCGGTCGAGCCAGCCGCCGATGTACCCGGACACCATGCCGAGCAGGACGCCGATCACGATGGAGACGACCACGGCGACGATGACGACGAGCACCGCGGTGCGGGTGCCGTAGAGGACGCGGCTGAAGACGTCGAGACCGCCGACGGTGGTGCCCCAGATGTGCTCGGCACTCGGGGCGCCGGTGCGGGGGAAGTTCGTCCCGTCCGCACCCTGCTGGTCACCGAACCCGTACGGGGCGATGAGCGGGGCGAACAGCGCGACGAGCAGGTACACGGCGCAGATGACGACACCGACGATGAGCATGGCGCGCTGCCATCCGGTGCTCCGGCGGAGCTGGACGACGACGGGGAGCCGCTTCCACAGCGGCTCGTGGCGGTCGACGAGGGTGATGTCGGACATCGTCAGAACCTCACTCTCGGGTCGATGAGCGCCGCGACGACGTCGACGACGAAGTTCGTGACGGCGACGATCACCGCCAACATCGCGACGATGCCCTGCACGGCGACGAAGTCACGGGCGGACAGGTACTGGTTGAGCTCGAAGCCGAGCCCGCGCCAGCCGAAGGTCGTCTCGGTGAGCACCGAGCCGCCGAGCAGCATCGCGATCTGCAGGCCCATCACGGTGATGATCGGCACGAGGGCCGGGCGGAACGCGTGCGTCCGGACGAGCCGCGACTCGCGCACACCGCGCGAGCGGGCCGCGTCGACGTAATCGGAACCGAGCGAGCCGATCATGTTCGCGCGCACCAGCCGCAGGAAGATGCCCGCGGTCAGCAGCCCCAGCGTCAGGGCCGGCAGCACCGCGTGCTGCAGGACGTCGCTGATGATCTGGCCGTTGCCGGTCCGGATCGCGTCGAGGAGGAAGACGCCGGTCGGGTTCTCGATCCGGTCCAGGATCAGCTGCACACGGGTCGACGCCCGGTCGCCGAGCGGCAGCCACCCGAGCCAGACCGAGAAGACGAGCTTGAGCAGCAGACCACCGAAGAACACCGGGGTCGCGTAGGTCAGGATCGCGAGGGCGCGGAGCAGCACGTCGGGCCACTTGTCACGCAGGTACGCGGCCAGCATGCCGAGCGGGATGCCGAGCACGAGGGCGACGATGAGGGCGTAGAACACCAGCTCGGCCGTCGCGCCGCCGTACTGCAGGATGATCTCGGTCACCGGACGGTTGTCGGTCACCGACGAGCCGAAGTCACCACGGACGATCTGCCCGAGGTACTCGATGTACTGGACGATCACCGGGCGGTCGTAGCCCGCGGCGTGCAGCCGTTCCTGCAGCTGCGTGGGCGTGAGCCGCCCACCGACCGAGGCGGTGATCGGGTTCCCGACGACGCGCATCAGGAAGAAGACCAGCGTCACCAGGATGAAGACGGTCGGGAAGATCAGGAGGAAGCGGATGAGGATGTACCGACCGATGCCGCCGCCCTGACCCTTGGCACGTCGCTGTGCCTGGGGTTTCGTGGGCTCGGTCTCGATCGCCTCTGGGTTCGTGAGGGTCACGGGGTGTGTGCCTTTCGCATGACGCCGAGAGGGGGCGCTCCTCGTGGGAGCGCCCCCTTCCGTGCGTCTGGTTACTTGGTGATGGTCCCGTAGCGGAACTTGAAGGAAGCATCGAGGGTGACACCCTTGACGCCCTTGCCGGCCACGGCGACCGACTTGCCCTGCAGGAGCGGCAGGGTCGAGATCTGCTCGGCCTCACGCTGCTGGGCCTGCTCGATGATGTCGGCACGCTTCGCGCTGTCCGACTCCTCCTGCTCGTCGGCGATCAGACCCTGGATGGTCGGGTCGTCGTAGTGGTTCTGCACGAAGTTGTCCTTCGTGAAGAACGGCGAGAGGTAGTTGTCGGCGTCCGAGAAGTCCGGGAACCAACCGAGCTGGTACAGCGGGTAGGCGTCCTTCGTGCGCTCGACGGCGTAGGTCGTGTAGACCGTGGACTGGATGTTCACGGTGAACAGGCCCGAGTTCTCGAGCTGCGTCTTCAGCGTGGCGTACTCGTCGTCCGAGGCGGAGCCGTAGTGGTCCGGCGAGTACTGGATGTCGAGCTCGATCTTGCCCGAGACACCGGCGTCCTTCAGGGTCTTCTTGGCCTTGTCGACGTCCGGCGCACCGTTGCCGTCACCGTAGAGCGACTTGAAGGGCGTCGCGGCACCGGTCAGGCCGTCCGGCACCATCGAGTAGACCGGCGTGTAGGTGTCGTTGTAGACCTCCTTGGCGAGCTCGTCGCGGTCGACGACGTCCGCGACGGCCTGGCGCACGGCCAGGGCCTTCGTGGTGTCGGCGTCGCTCTGGCCGGTGCCGAAGGGCTGCGTCTTGAAGTTGAAGACCACGTAGCGGATCTCGCCGCCGGGGCCGTCGATGACCTGCAGCTTGGAGTCCTTGCGGAGCGACGAGATGTCGGTCGGGGTAAGGGAGCGGTACGCCACGTCGACGTCGCCCTTCTGGACCGCGAGCTTCAGGTCGGTCTCCTTGGTGAAGTACTGGGCGGTGACGTCCTTGGTCTTCGCCTTGTCGAGGACACCGTCGTACTTGTCGTTCGCCTCGTACGCGATCAGGTCGTTCTCCTTGTAGGAGGTGATCTTGTACTGACCGGCGAAGGCGTTGCCCTTGACGATGTCGTCGGCGCTGGTGAGCTTCGTCGCCGAGAAGACGTCCTCGTCGACGATCGGACCGGCGGGGCTGGAGAGCACCTGCGGCCAGGTCTGGTCGGCGTGGTCGAGGTTGAAGACGACCGTCGTGGCGTCCGGGGTGTCGATGCTCTTGAGGTTCGCGAGCAGCGACCACGGGCCGTTGTCGTTCTTGATCTTGAGGTCGCGCTCGAACGAGAACTTGACGTCACTCGAGGTGAGCTTGTTGCCGTTCGCGAACTCGAGACCCTTCTTCAGGGTCACCTCGTACGTCGTCGGGCTCGTGAACTCCGCCTTCGTGGCGATGTCGGGCTCGACGTCCGGGCTGCCCGTCGGGGTGTTCAGCAGGAACGGGAACACCTGGTTCTGCACGGCGAACGAGCCGTTGTCGTACGAGCCGGCGGGGTCGAGCGACGTGACCTTGTCGGTCGTGCCGATGATCAGGCCGTTGAGGTCGCCGGAGCCGCCGCTGGTGCCGCCTGCGCAGCCGGTGAGCACGAGCGCGGTCGCTGCGGCGCCGGCGCCGAGTGCGAGGGTGCGCTTGCCCCATGTGGAAACGGATGCCATGTCCGATTGCCTCTCTGATGTGGTTGCAGGAGTCCTGGGACCGAGTGGAACGGGCTGTGTCCGGTCGCAGGGACGTTCAATGGTCACACCCTGCCAGACATCAGGAGGCGCTGGGAGCCGATTGTTTACACCGCTGTAACGCAGGATCGCGTCGACGAGCGCAGGATCGGAGGCAGTGTGCCCGGCGCGGCGCGCAGGTTCCTTGCGCCCGGACGGCAACTGTTGCGTCGGGCAACTCCGCGGTTCCACGGGGCTCGCACCCCGTCGCGGGTGCACTCGACGGCCGCCGCCTGGGCGACGGAACGGCGCGCGGCTCAGGCGCCGGGAGTGTCCGCGCGGAGTCGCATCCGCTGCGCATCGAGGTCCATCAGTTGGCGCTGCACATCCGCCCGACGCTCCTGGTCGGTCGGATCGGTGCGCTGCAGTTGTCCGAGCAGCGAGGCCTTCCGGGCGAGCAGGTCGCGCTCCACCAGGGCCACGACGATGCCGCGGCAGTAGATCGCCAGGTCCTCGTCCGACCGTGCGGGGATCGGTGCGAGCGCGAGCTCCTGCACGAGCGACCGGAACGGCGCGGGCACGTCGGCCAGGAGCTTGTCGAGCCACGCCCGGTCCCCCACCGCGTCGATGTTCGCCACCACGGCGTCGCGGACGACCGACAGCATCCGCGCTGAGAAGGTCGCCGACGCCGCCAGCGCGAGCAACGGCACGCCGACCGACTGCGGCTGCTGCACCATCGCCATCACGGCGTCGCGCTCCATCCGGGCGATCGGGTCGTCCGGCAGGGAACGGATGCTGGCCTGCGGTTCCTCGGCCCGGGTCGACCCGTCCCCGGGACCGTTCGGTCCGGAACCGGTGGTGCCGTTGCCGGATGCGTTGTGCCCGGACCCGTTGTGTCCGGACCCGTTGTGTCCGGACCCGTTCTGCCCGGCGCCGGACGGGCCTCCGTTCCGGGAGCCCTGGCCACTGTCGGACGGGCGACGACGGGCCGCGGCGACCGCACGGCGGACGTCCTCGATGTCCATGCCGAGCCACCCGGCGGTGTTCCGGATGTAGCCGTCGGCGAGGGCGCGGTCGCGGATGTCCGCGATGACCGGGGCGCTCTCACGGAGCCCACCGACACGACCCTCGACGGTGTCCAGGTCGTGGCCGTCGAGACGCCGACGGATCATGAACTCGAACATCGGTCGGCGGTTCTCCACCAGCCGGCGGATCGCGTCGTCACCGCGAGCGAGTCGGAGGTCGCACGGGTCGAGCCCGCCCGGGGCGACCGCGACGTACGTCTGCGAGGCGAACCGCTGCTCCTCGGCGAACGCGCGGGACGCGGCGCGCTGCCCGGCCTCGTCCGGGTCGAACGTGAAGACGATCTGGCCGAGCTGCGAGACGTGCTGTGCGGCGGAGTCGCCGAGCATCGGACGGAGGACCTTGATGTGATCGACGCCGAACGACGTGCCGCAGGTGGCCACCGCCGTGGTGATCCCCGCGAGGTGGCACGCCATGACGTCGGTGTAGCCCTCGACGATGACGACCTGCTTGCCCTTCGCGATCTCCTTGCGGGCCAGGTCGAGCCCGTAGAGCACCTGGCTCTTGTGGTAGATCGGGGTCTCCGGCGTGTTGAGGTACTTCGGGCCCTTGTCGTCCTCGAGCAGGCGACGGGCGCCGAAGCCGATCGTCGCGCCGGTGACGTCGCGGATCGGCCACATCAGACGTCCCCGGAACCGGTCGTACGGCGAGCGGTCGCCCTGGCTGACGAGACCGGCGGCGGCGATCTCGTCGATGCTGAACCGCAACCCGCGAAGGTGGTCCTTGAGTGCGTCGAACGACTTCGGAGCGAACCCGACACCGAAGTGCTGCGCGGCGGCCGGGTCGAAGCCGCGCTCCCCGAGGAACTGCCGTGCCGGTTCGGCCGCGGCGGTCGTCAGCTGCGCCGTGAAGAACGCCTGCGCGGCTTCGTTCGCGGCGATCAGGCGGGCGCGGGCGTTGTAGTCGGTGCGGGGACCGTCGCCCTCTTCGTAGTGGAGCGTGAAGCCGATCTTCGCGGCCATCCGCTCGACGGCTTCCTGGAACGTCGTGTGGTCCTGCGACATGAGGAAGCTGAAGACGTCGCCGTCCTCACCGCAACCGAAGCAGTGGTACCGCCCGACCTGGGGACGGACGTGGAACGACGGCGTGCGCTCGTCGTGGAAGGGGCAGAGACCCTTGAGCGAGCCGACGCCCGCGGACTTCAGCGTGACGTAGTCGCCCACCACGTCGGCGATGTTCACGCGCGCGCGGACCTCGTCGATGTCGTTCCGCGCGATCAGGCCTGCCACCCGACGATTCTAGTTCGGCGGGCCGACGTCGGCCGACCGCCTGTGGACGCCTCGACGTCGGTCGTGGTCAGACCGCGATGTGGGCGGGTTCGCGCTCCCCCACGACCAGGCGCTTGTGCCACGCCAGGGCACCCTGGTCGGTGAGGCTCGCGACTTGGTCCACGACGGCCCGGAGTCGTCCGTGGTCGTCGGTGGCGGCGCGCCAGTCGGCCGCGAACCCGGGCTCGAGCGCCGAGTCCTCACGCTCGGCGACGGCGTCCAGCAACTCGGTGAGGATGCGGCGCTGGTCCTCGTAGACCGGCTGCCGGTCCCCCTGCGTCATGACGAACGCCGCGACGATGCCCTTGAGGACCGCGATCTCGCCGATGATCTCCGGCGGGGTGACGACGCTCGCGGCGAACCGGACGAGGGACCCCGAGGCGTACGCAGCACGGGTGGCCGTCGTCGCGGTCCGGGCGAAGCGACCGATGAGCTGGCTGGTCAGGTTCTTCAGGCGGGCCTGGTCCTGCCGGGAACCGTCGTACGCCGTCATCCAGAGGGACATCCCACGCAACCGGTCGAACGCCTCGAGCAGTTCGTCGCGGCTGAGGTCGTCACCGACCCACGCGTGCATCGCGGAGACGATGTCGTTCTCGCCGACGCGGTCCCCGAGGGCGGCGACGTCGATGAACCCGGCGACGACGGCGTCCTCGAAGTCGTGCACCGAGTACGCGATGTCGTCGGACAGGTCCATCACCTGGGCCTCGATGCAGCGCTGCCGACGGGGAGCGCCGGCGCGCAGCCAGGCGAAGGCCTCGTGGTCGTCGTCGTAGAAGCCGAACTTCGTGCGGCCGGACGACGCCTCGCCGACACCCTGGGACGCGGGCCACGGGTACTTGCAGCTGGCGTCGAGGGAGGCGCGGGTCAGGTTCAGTCCGTACGCGCGGCCGTCGTCGCCGTAGACCTTGGGCTCGAGCCGGGTGAGCAGCCGGAGGGTCTGCGCGTTGCCCTCGAACCCGCCGATGTCGGCCGCCCAGGCGTTCACCGCGGTCTCGCCGTTGTGGCCGAACGGCGGGTGACCGATGTCGTGCGCCAGGCAGGCGGTGTCGACGACGTCAGGGTCGAGCCCCAGGCTGTCGGCGAGTTCACGCCCGACCTGGGCGACCTCGAGCGAGTGCGTCAGGCGGTTCCTGGCGAAGTCCAGCCCGGTGGTCGGGCTGAGCACCTGCGTCTTCGCGGCCAGGCGCCGGAGCGCACTGGAGTGCAGCAGGCGGGCGCGGTCACGGGCGAAGTCGCTCCGCCGGTTGCCGTGCTCCTCCGGGAACCAGCGGTCGGCGTCGGCCGGGCCGTACGACGAGGTGGCGCTCATCCGCCGCTGTGGTGCATCTCGGCGGCGGCCAGGACCTTGCGGAACTCGGAGTCGACGTCGCGGCTCTCGAGCCAGCGGTCCGGCAGCGCGGTCTTCTTGGCGTGTCCGGCACGACCGCGCGGGCCCTCGACGTCGGCACCCGGGTAGGGCGCGGTCCAGTCGAGTTGACCGAGCAGGTCGTCGATCTCCTGCAGGCTCGACGCCATCGCGAGACCGGATCGGACCTCGCCGCCGATCGGGTACCCCTTGAAGTACCACGCCACGTGCTTCCGGATGTCCCGGCAGCCGTGCTCTTCGGACTCGAAGAACTCGACGAGCAGTTCGGCGTGCCGACGGAACGCGACCGCGACCTCGCCGAGACCCGGGGCCGCACGGAGGTCCTCGCCGCGGAACGCCGCCGCCAGGTCGCCGAACAGCCACGGTCGGCCGAGGCAGCCGCGCCCGACGACGACCCCGTCGCAGCCGGTCTCGTCGACCATCCGCAGTGCGTCGGCCGCGGACCAGATGTCCCCGTTGCCGAGGACCGGGATGTCGGTGATCGTCTCCTTGAGGGTGGCGATGGCCGACCAGTCCGCCTGTCCCGAGTAGTGCTCGTTGGCGGTCCGGGCGTGCAGGGCGACGCTCGCGACGCCGGCGTCCCGCGCGATGCGGGCGGCGTCGAGGTAGGTCAGGTGGTCGCCGTCGATGCCCTTGCGCATCTTGACGGTGACGGGGACGTCGCCCGCGGCCTGGACGGTCTTCGTCACGAGGTCGCGGAACAGGTCGAGCTTCCACGGCAGTGCCGCTCCGCCGCCCTTCCGCGTCACCTTCGGCACCGGGCACCCGAAGTTCAGGTCGATGTGGTCCGCGCGGTCTTCGCCGACCAGGATCGTGGCGGCTTCGGCGACGGTGTTCGGCTCGACGCCGTACAGCTGGATCGAGCGCGGGGTCTCGGACTCGTGGTGCCGGATGAGCCGCATCGACTCGGGCGTCCGCTCGACCAGGGCACGGGAGGTGATCATCTCGCACACGTACAGCCCGGCGCCGTACTCACGGCAGAGGCGGCGGTACGCCATGTTCGTGATGCCGGCCATCGGGGCGAGCACGACGGGCGCATCGACCTGGATCGGGCCGATGCGCAGAGGTGCTGCTGCAGCTTGTGTGATCGTCATACGGTCCTCATTCTCCCACGTCGTCGGCCGCCGGTAGCGTTCTCCACATGACCGTTCCGGATGCCGTCACCCGCTTCGACTCCGATGCCGCCGCCCGCGGCCTCGACGTGCAGGTCGTCGAGCGTCCTGCCGCCGACTCGCTCGAGGGCGCAGCGGCTCTGCTCGGCATCGACCCGGGCGACATCGTGAAGACCCTGGTGGTGAAGCGCCACGACGGTGGGTTCCTGCTGGCGCTCGTCCCCGGCGGCCGGAGGATCGCCTGGAAGAAGCTCCGCACGGTCGTCGGGGTGAACAAGCTGTCGATGCCCGACGCGGCCACCGCGCTCGAGGCCAGCGGCTACGAGCGCGGCACCATCACCCCGATCGGTGCCACGGGCGACCTGCCGGTGTTCGCTGACGAGCGGGTGCTCGGGCGACGGGTCGCGCTCGGGGCCGGTCGACACGGTGCGAGCGCCTTCGTCGACGGCGACGCGCTCGTCGCCGCCTACGACGCGACGGTCGCCGACATCACCGACGAGGAGCCGACCCGCCCCTGAGTGCGGTCAGTCGGGGACCTCGGACCAGTCACCCTCGGCGCCCGGCACGAAGCACGAGTCACCCTCGCAGACCGGCGCGCCACCGGGCGTGACGAGCGTCAGGAGGGCGGGTCGCGCCTCCAGACCGGCCGGGAGGCCCGACCCACCACCCACGGGAGCCGTCGCGCCCGTCATCGGGTCACCCCGGCGTCCGCTGCCGCGTCGTCCTCAGCGCGCTGGGTCGTCTCGGCGACCTCCTGCGGAGTCGAGTCGCGGAGGGCGACCACCTGGCGGAGCACCTGCTCGAACGCGGCCGGGTCCTGCGCGCCCGAGACGCCGTACTTGCCGTCGATGACGAAGAACGGCACGCCGTTGATCCCGTAGGCCTGCGCCTGGGACTGGTCGGCACGGACCGCAGCGAGCTGGCTGTCGTCGCGGAGGGTGGCGAGGACCTCGTCGCGGTCGATCCCGACCTCGGCGGCCAGGTCGGCGAGCGAGTCGTCCTGCCCGACGTGCTCACCGCGCTCGAAGTAGGCGGCGAAGAGACGCTCGACCATCTCGAGCTGCTTGCCGTGCTGCTTGGCGAGGTGGATGACCTGGTGTGCCTTGACCGTGTTGGTGTGCCGGAGGGCGTCGTAGTCGTAGTGCAGGTCGACCTGGGCGGCGATGCCGGCGACCTGGTCGATCATCTGCTGCGCCTGCTCGACCGGGAGACCCTTGTGCTGCGAGAGGAACTCGGCCTCGGAGCCCTCGAAGTCGACAGGGGTGTCCGGGCTCAGTTCGAAGGAGTGGTACTCGACCTCGACCGGGCCGCCGAACGCGGAGACGCCCGCCTCGAACTTGCGCTTGCCGATGTAGCACCAGGGGCAGGCGATGTCCGACCAGACATCGACCTTCACAGAGTCGTTCATGCTGACCCCAACGTCGACGCGGTCGCGGCATTCCCGCGCTGGCCAGGCGGCGAAACACCGGTGTTCGTCGGTCGCATCGCGGAATGTCGCGGCGCGTTCGACGAACACCGGTGTTTTGCGGGCCTACGCGCCGCCGGGCGCGGCCAGCGGGCCTACGCGCCGAGCAGCCGCTCGGCCAGGAAGCCCTGCAGGCGGTCGAGCGACACGCGCTCCTGGCCCATGGTGTCGCGCTCGCGCACGGTGACGGCCTTGTCCTCGAGGGTGTCGAAGTCGACCGTGATGCAGAACGGCGTGCCGATCTCGTCGTGGCGACGGTAGCGACGGCCGATCGCACCGGCGTCGTCGAAGTCGACGTTCCAGGTCTTGCGCAGGTCGTCGGCCAGGCCGCGGGCGACCGGCGAGAGCTGCTCGTTGCGGGACAGCGGCAGCACCGCGGCCTTCACGGGCGCCAGGCGCGGGTCGAGGCGCAGGACGGTGCGCTTGTCGACGCCGCCCTTCGCGTTCGGGGCTTCGTCCTCGTGGTACGAGTCGAGCAGGAACGCCATCAGCGCACGGGTGAGACCGAACGACGGCTCGATGACGTACGGCACGTACTTCTCGTTCGCGGCCTGGTCGAAGTACCGCAGGTCCTGACCCGACGCCTCGATGTGGTTCTTCAGGTCGAAGTCGGTGCGGTTCGCGACGCCCATGAGCTCGCCCCACTCGGTGCCGGCGAACCCGAAGCGGTACTCGATGTCGGCGGTCGCGTCGGAGTAGTGCGCGCGCTCCCCGTCCGGCACGTCGAAGCGGCGGAGGTTCTCGGGGTCGATGCCGAGGTCCGTGTAGAACGCCACGGCGTCGGCGATCCACTGCTCGTAGTGCTCCTGGGCCGAGGCCGGCGGCACGAAGTACTCGATCTCCATCTGCTCGAACTCGCGCGTGCGGAAGATGAAGTTGCCCGGTGTGATCTCGTTGCGGAAGGCCTTGCCGACCTGGCCGATGCCGAACGGGGGCTTCATGCGGCTGGTGGTGACGACCTGCGCGAAGTCGACGAAGATGCCCTGGGCGGTCTCGGGGCGCAGGAAGTTCAGGCCCTCTTCCGACTCGACCGGGCCGAGGTAGGTCTTGAGCATGCCGCTGAACTCGCGGGGCTCGGTCCACTCGCCGCGGGTGCCGCAGTTCGGGCAGGCGATCTCGGCCATGCCGCCCTCGGGAGCGCGGCCCTTCTTGGCCTGGAACGCCTCGAGCAGGTGGTCCTCGCGGAAGCGGTGGTGGCAGTGCAGGCACTCGACGAGCGGGTCGGTGAAGGTCGCGACGTGCCCGGAGGCCTCCCACACCTTGCGGGGCAGGATGACGGCGGAGTCGAGGCCGACCATGTCGCCACGGCCGCGGACGAACCGCTGCCACCACTGGCGCTTGATGTTCTCCTTGAGCTCCACACCCAGGGGCCCGTAGTCCCATGCGGAGCGGGATCCGCCGTAGATCTCCCCCGACTGGAAGACGAACCCACGGCGCTTGGCCAGGGCGATGACGCTGTCGAGACGGGAGGGCTGTGCCACTGAGGTGCTCCTGAGTTCGCCGAGCTGGGTGCCCGGTGTGCGGGCGGACCCGGCAATGCTAGCGGCCCGGGAGGCCCGCCCCACCCCCGCCTGGTCCCTCACCGCCCGGACGCGCCCGGCTCCACCCCCGCCAGCGCCGCCGCCACGTCGGTCACGTCGTCCTCGTCGTTCCAGAGGTGGAACGCGATCCGCAGTCGTCCCGCACGCCCGGAGGCGGTGATGCCCGCGGCGGTGAGCGCTCGCAACCGCGTGCCGTCGGCGTCCGGGAACGTGACGATCGCCTGGCCACTCGATCCGTGGCCCTGCCGCGGTGATCCGAGCGCGTCGCAGAGCCGGTCTGCGAGTCCGGTGGCGTGCCTCCAGGTCGAGCGTGCGTCGAGTGAGGTGGCGTGCCGGAGGGCTGCGACGGCTCCGGGCCAGGCCTGCCAGGCCGGGGAGACGTCGAAGCGTCGGGCGTCGTCGGCCAGGTGCATGGCGGGGCCGTAGCAGGAGGACCAGACGTCCTCGCCCGCGTACCACCCGGCCTGCACGGGGCGGAGACGACCGAGCGCGACGTCGGAGAGCGTCATGAACGCCACGCCGCGGGGTGCGCAGAGCCACTTGTAGGCGTGGGTGATCGTGACGTCGAAGGGAGCGGCGGAGACGGGCAGGACGCCGGCGGCCTGCGTGAGGTCGCAGAGGGTGAGCGCGCCGACCCGTCCGGCCGCCGCGACGACGGGTGCCGGGTCGGTGACGGTGCCCGTCGCGGACTGCACGGCGGACCAGGCGACGAGCGCGGTGTCGGGGCCGATCGACGCGGCGAGCTCGTCGAGGGGGACGCTCCGGACCCGCACACCGCGGTGCGCCTGTGCCAGGAAGGGGAACACGACGGAACTGAAGTCGCCGTCTGGGACGACCACCTCGGCCCCGTCCGGCAGGGCGTCCGCGACGACGGCGGCCATCACCGAGGTCTGGGAGCCGGTCGCGACCCGCGCTGCCGGCACGCCGACCAGGTCCGCGAAGAGGGCGCGTCCCTCCTCGACCAGGGCGCCGTAGTGGGCCGGTGAGGTCTCGGCACGCGACCACGCGTCGAGGTCGGCGCGCTGCGCGGCGAGCGTGTCGTGCGACGGGAGGCCGGCGGTGCACGCCGCGAGGTACCCGCGGCCGGCGGGGAACGAGTCCGTGCGGAACGAGTCCATGTCCGACAGGGTCCTCCCGCCCGAGCCATCACGCCAGAGCAGCCCCGTTGTGCCACCGGTAACATCGTGTGATGGACGACATCGACCCGCAGCTGCTCCGGGTCCTGCGCGCAGTCGCCGACAGCGGGTCGATCACCCGGGCGGCCGTCGTGCTCGGGTCGAGCCAACCGGCCGTCAGTCAGCTGCTGACCCGGGCCGAGCAGCGTCTCGGGCACGCACTCGTCCTGCGCGGTGGACGCGGCGCGACGCTCACCCACGCCGGCCAGGTGCTCGCCGACCACGCCCTGCACGTGCAGGCCGCGCTGACCGCAGCCCGCGAGGACCTCGACGCCGTCGGCGGGCTCACCCGGGGCCGGGTGCGGCTCGCCGGGTTCCCGAGCGCCTCCTCGGCCCTGGTGCCGGCGGTGCTCGCCCGGCTGGCGGCGACGGCACCCGGGGTGACGACCTCCTACGTCGAGGTGGAACCCCCCGAAGCGCTCGACCTGCTCCGCGGCGGTGAAGTCGACGTCGCCCTCACCTTCACCTACGTCGGGGACGAGGTCGGTGCCGTCCCGGACGCCGCCCTCGTCACGCGGGCACTCGGTCGCGACCCGCTCGCGCTGGTGACGCCGGTCCGGCCGGGAGGCTCGGATCCCCTCCGCCCCGCCGGCTCCACGGTCGTCGACCTCGCGTCCCACCGCGACGCCCGCTGGATCGGCGGCTGCCCACGCTGCCGCGGCCACCTGCTCGCCTCGTGCGCGAGCGCGGGGTTCACGCCGGACATCGTCCTCGAGACGGACAACGCGGCCGCGGTCGTGGGGCTCGTCGCCGCGGGGCTCGGTGTGGCGCTGCTCCCCCGGCTGGCCCTCGCGACGACGGTGATCCCCGCCGAGGTCGCGATCGACCCCGTGGACGACGACCTGGCCCGGCGTGTCGAGGTCGTCGTCGCGCGCGGAGCCGAGCGCGTGCCGAGTGTCCGCGCGGCGCTCGACGCCGTGCGTTCGGCGGCCCACCTGCTCGCCTGACGCGGCGCCCGGCTGGCCCGCCGGCAGCCGGGCACGCGCCGAGCCTCGGCTGGGCGGACACGTTGCGGCCTCCCAACGGCGCAGCATGTCCGCCAGGCCGAGCCTCGGCCGGCGGCGGGCCGCCGCGGCGCGCCGCGCCGCGGGGCGGCCGCGGCGGCGGGCTACGCCGTGGGCGTGTCGATCGCGCCGCCGTAGCGACGGTCGCGGCTGGCGTACTCCTCGATCGCGCCCCACAGGTCGGTGCGTCGGAAGTCCGGCCAGAGCCGGTCGAGGAACACCATCTCGGCGTAGGCCGACTGCCAGAGCAGGAAGTTGCTCGTCCGCTGTTCGCCCGAACTGCGGACGAACAGGTCGACGTCCGGCAGCTCGGGCACGTACAGCCGCTTCGCCAGGGTCTTCTCCGAGACCTGGCTCGGCTTCAGGCGCCCCGCGGCGACGTCGTCCGCGATGGACCGCACCGCGTCGGCGATCTCGTTCCGACCGCCGTAGTTGACGCACATGGTCAGGGTCAGGACGTCGTTGTCGGCCGTCATCTCCTCGGCGGTCTGCAGCTCGTCGATGACGCTGCGCCAGAGCTTCGGCGTCCGCCCGGCCCAGCGGACCCGGACGCCCCACTCGTGCAGCTGGTCGCGGCGGCGGCGGATGACGTCACGGTTGAAGCCCATGAGGAACCGGACCTCGTCGGGTGAGCGCTTCCAGTTCTCGGTCGAGAAGGCGTAGGCGGACACGTGTGTGACGCCGATCTGGATCGCGCCGGCGACGACGTCGAGCAGCGATGCCTCGCCCGCCTTGTGCCCCTCGATCCGGGTGAGGCCGCGCTGGTTGGCCCAGCGGCCGTTGCCGTCCATCACGATCGCCACGTGTCCGGGCACGAACCGCTTCGGGATCGCCGGGGGCTGTTCGCCGGTCCAGTCGACGGGCAGGAACGGGCCCGGTTCGGCAGTGGGGCGGCGAGGGCTCATGCGCGGGTTCCTCCGGGAGCGGTGACGGGGTCCGTGTCGGGCCCGGGGTCCGGGTCCTGGACGTCCGGCGTCGGCACGGCGGGCGCCGGCACCGCTGCGACCGCGGCCGGCACACCACCAGGGTGCGGAGCGAGGGGCGAGGGGTGCTCGGTGCGGTCGACGTGCGGCAACGAACGGAGCGATCGTTCCAGGTGCCACTGCGCGTACGCCGCGACCACGCCGGAGGCCCGCGATCTCGTCCGCTCGTCGGTCACGTCGACACTGCCCCAGTCCCCCGCCAGCAGCTGCCCGAGGACGGCGAGCGTCGCCGGGTCCAACCGCGGCGTGCCGGGAGGCGCAGCCGCGTCCGCCACGACCCCGCCGAGCTGCACGACGAACGCCGAGTGCGGCCCGGGCTCGCCGGTCACCGCGCAGTCGCTGAACGAGGGCGCCCAGCCGGCGATGCTCATCGCCCGGAGCAGGTACGAGTCGAGGGTCGCACTCGGCTGGTGCTCACCGCGCGACAGCGACCGCAGGGCACCGACGAGCAGCAGGTACTGCTGCAGCCCGGCGTCCGCCTCGCTCAGTCGGTCGGCGGTCTCGACCATCGCACTGGCCGCCGTGTACGCGCCGTAGTCGGCGACGATGCGTGCCCCGTACGCGCCGAGGGACTCGGCCTGCGTCACGATGTCGAGCGACCGGCCCTCGTAGAACTGCGCGTCGACGACCATGAACGGTTCGAGTCGCGACCCGAACTTCGACGCCGTGCGTCGGACGCCCTTGGCCACGGCACGGATCTTGCCGTGCTCGCGACTGAGCATCGTGACGATGCGGTCGGCCTCACCGAGCTTGTGGGTGCGCAACACGACGCACTCGTCCCGGTACAGCGGCATGCGACCAGTATCCCCCGCGCCGCCGACACCTCCGGCCTCCTGCGCCAGCCCCTCTGCGGGACACCGGTGTTCGTCCGGAACACCGCGCCATACCGGTGTTCGACAGACGAACACCGGTGTTCAGCGGGCCAGGGACGCGCCACGGGACGCCACCGGAGGCGCGGTGCGGGCCCGCACCTCGCCTCCCGTCCGGACGGACCGAGCGGATCAGGCGGCTCAGGCGGAGACGAGCTCCGGCGCGCCCGAGGCCGCACCCGCACGCACCGCGCGGTTCACTGCGGAGACGATCGCCTTGAGCGACGCGGTCGCGATGTCGGCGTCGATCCCGACACCCCAGAGCCGGACGCCGTCGACGTCGAGCTCGACGTAGGACGCCGCCTGCGCGTCACCCGAGGCGCTCATCGTGTGCTCCGAGTAGTCGTACAGCGTGACGGTGACGCCCTGGTCCGCCATCACGGTCAGGAACGCGTCGATCGGACCCGTGCCGACGGCCTCGGCGGAGACGGCGCCGTCGTCGACGCGCATCGCGACCGACAGCTTGGTCGTGCCGTCGAAGTCGCTCGAGGTGGCGGTCTTCGTGATCTCGTAGCGGCCCCACTTGTCGTCGTCGACGTGGGCGGGCAGGTACTCGTCGTGGAACAGGTCCCAGATCCGCTCGGAGGTGAACTCGCCACCCTCGGCGTCGGTGCGCTGCTGCACGACACCGCTGAACTCGATCTGCAGCTTGCGGGGCAGGTCGAGCGCGTGGTCGGTCTTCAGCAGGTACGCGACGCCGCCCTTGCCGGACTGCGAGTTGACCCGGATGACGGCCTCGTACGAGCGCCCGATGTCCTTCGGGTCGACCGGCAGGTACGGCACCGCCCAGACGACGTCGTCGACGCCGACACCCTCGGCGGCCGCGCGGGCCTCCAGGGCCTCGAGACCCTTCTTGATGGCGTCCTGGTGCGAGCCGCTGAAGGCCGTGTAGACCAGGTCTCCGGCCCACGGCTGCCGCTCGGGCACCGGCAGCTGGTTGCAGTACTCGACCGTGCGCTTGACCTGGTCGATGTCCGAGAAGTCGATCTCCGGGTCGATGCCCTGCGTGAACAGGTTCATGCCCAGGGCGACGAGGTCGACGTTGCCGGTCCGCTCGCCGTTGCCGAACAGGCAGCCCTCGATGCGGTCCGCGCCGGCCATGTAGCCGAGCTCGGCGGCGGCGACGGCGGTGCCGCGGTCGTTGTGGGGGTGCAGCGACAGGATGACGTCCTCGCGGTGGGCGAGGTTGCGCGACATCCACTCGATCGAGTCGGCGTAGACGTTCGGTGTCGCCATCTCGACGGTCGCCGGCAGGTTGATGATGACCTTGCCCTCGGGGGTCGGCGCGAAGACCTCCAGCACCGCGTTGCAGATCCGCACCGCGACGTCGAGCTCGGTGCCCGTGTACGACTCCGGCGAGTACTCGTAGTAGACGGTCGTGTCGTGCTGCAGCCGGGCCTCGGCCGCCTTGCACATGTGCGCTCCGGCGACGGCGATGTCGACGACGCCCTGCACGTCCGTGCGGAACACGACCTCGCGCTGCACGATGCTCGTCGAGTTGTAGAGGTGCACGATGGCCTGCTTCGCACCGTCGATGGCCTCGTACGTGCGGTCGATGAGGTGCTCGCGGGCCTGGGTCAGGACCTGGATCGTGACGTCGTCCGGGATCGCACCCTCGTCGATCAGGCTGCGGACGAAGTCGAAGTCGGTCTGCGAGGCGCTGGGGAACCCGACCTCGATCTCCTTGTAGCCCATCCGGACGAGCAGGTCGAACATCGCCCGCTTGCGTTCGGCGTCCATCGGGTCGATGAGTGCCTGGTTGCCGTCACGCAGGTCGACGGCACACCAGCGAGGCGCACGGTCGATCTGCTTCGTCGGCCAGGTGCGGTCGGGCAGGTCGACGGTGATCTGCTCGGAGAAGGGGACGTACTTGTGGATCGGCATCCCGGAGGGGCGCTGCGCGTTCTGCATCGGTTCGCTTTCGTCGGTGTGGTTGCGGTGCGGCCACGACGGACTCCGCGACGAGGTGGGCCGGTTGTCAGGCCTCGTCGCGGCGACGAAGGAGGAGTGCCGAGTACATCGGGTTCACGCTAGCACCGGAGGCCGTCGGTGGCGCACCGTGTGACGGACGGACCACGTGACGGACGGGAGGCACGGCACCCGCTGGCACCGTCCCTCCCGTCCGTCACCGGTCACCGCTCAGTCGACGGCCAGCGCCTCGGTCGGCGGGACGCGCATCGCGCGCCGCACCGGCGCGACGGTGGCGACGACCGCCAGGACGAGCGCCCCGACCACCACGACGGCGATCGTCATCGGCGGCAACACCGGCGTGGTGACCGCACCGAGCGTGCCGAGGAGCGTCTGCCCGCCGAGCCACCCGTAGGCGGTGCCGAGCACGAGTCCGGTGACGACGGCCGCGACGACCATCTGGACGGCCTCGGTGACGATCATCCGGCGGACCTGTGCGCCGGTCAGTCCGAGGACGCGGAGCAGTCCGAGCTCCCGGCGGCGCTGCAGCACGCCGAGGGCGAGGGCGTTGACGACCCCGACGGCGGCGATCACGGCGGAGAAGCCGACGACGACGCTGACCACGGCGTCGAGCTGCACGAAGAAGCTGCGCTGTTCGGCGAGCATCGCGGGCGTGATGCCGCTCTGCCCGGCCAGGGCGGACTCGGTGACGTGCTGCATGATGCCGAGCGCCACGGCGAAGGTGACGAGCAGGGTGACGCCGATCACGAGTCCGATGGTCGCGCGGGCGGAGCGGGCGGGCGCGCGCATCGCGTTGCGGCCGGCGAGCAGGACGACCGGGTCGTGCGAGCCGATGCGCCCGATCGACTGCAGGACGGGCGGCATCACGATCGTGGCGCCGACGGCGACCCCGGCGAAGGACACGAACCCGCCGAGCGCGGCCGGCAGGACCGCCAGGGGTGTCGCCGCACTGAGGGCCAGACCGAGCAGGGCGAGCAGCGCTCCCGCGGCCATGAGCAGGATCGCCCAGACCTTGCGGGCGGTGCCGGTGCTGACGTCCTCGTGGCTCGGCTCCACGCTCGAGGACAGGGCCTGCAGCGGCGTGACGGTGAGGACGCGTCGGGACCCGGCGGCGAAGGCACCCCAGGTGGCGAGGACGACGGCGACCACCGGCAGCACGAGCTCCCAGGGCAGCAGGGTGTACGAGCGGTCCGGCAGGAACCCGTTGCCGCGGAGCACGGCGACGAACACGGCGGAGAGTCCGGTACCGACCACGGCGCCGACGAGCCCGCCGAGCAGCCCGACGACGAGTCCGGTGCGCGTGATCCGGGCCCGGAGCGAGGCCCCGGTCGCGCCGACGAGCCGCTGCAGGGCGATCACGCGGGTCTGCCCGGCGATGAGGGTCGCGCAGGTGTTGGCGGTGACGATCGCCCCGACGTAGAGCGCGATGCCGAGGGCCAGCCACCCGATGACCGAGAGGACGGCCCTGACCGAGCTGATGTCGTCGAGGCCGGTGGCGGACATCGCCTCGGTGACGATGCCGGGGGCGATGACGAGCGCGGAACCGAAGGTCGTGCCGAGCGCCGCGACCAGGATCGTCGGGGCGAACTGTCGGACGCCGGTCATGCTGCCGGTCACGCTGCCGCCTCCATGCCGAGCATCGTGGCGGAGATCTCGGCGGCACCCATGCGGGGCCGGTCGTCGACGACTCGGCCGTCGGCCAGGAACAGGATCCGGTCTGCGTTGGCGGCAGCGACGGGGTCGTGCGTCACCATGACGACGCTCTGCCCCCACTCGTCGACGGCTCCGCGCAGGATCGCCAGCACGTCGCGACCGGTCCGGGAGTCCAGCGCACCGGTCGGCTCGTCGGCGACGACGACGGCCGGACGTGAGGCGAGTGCCCGTGCGATGGCGACGCGCTGCTGCTGCCCGCCGGAGAGCTCGTGGGGGCGGTGGGCCAGGCGGTTGCCGAGCCCGAGCATCTCGACCAGCCGGTCGATCCACGCGGTCTCGTCGCGGTCCGGCCGGTGCCCGCCGAGCAGGAACGGCAGCCGGATGTTCTCGCTGACGTCGAGCGTCGGGACGAGGTTGAACGACTGGAACACGAAGCCCAGCCGTCGGCGGCGGAGCTCGGTCAGCTCGCGGTCACCGAGTCCGGTGATGTCCGTCCCGTCGATCGTGATCCGACCGTCGGACACCTGGTCGAGGCCCGCCGCGACGTGCATGAGGGTCGACTTGCCGGAGCCGGAGGGGCCCATCACCGCGGTGAACTCACCCGCCCCGATGTCGACGCTGACGTCGTCGAGCGCCGTCACCCGGCGTGCGGCGTCCCCGTAGCGCTTGGAGACGTGGTCGAGACGGATGATCGGAGCGTGGCTGGTCATGGGTCCACGATCGCGTCCGGGAGGCCCGCCCCGCGTCCGCCGCGGGGCTCTCGTCCGTCATCCCCACGGCGGCCATCCGGTCCGCGGGTCCCCCGAGCGGATGACGCTCACTCGCCCTTGGTGACGAGGCCGTGCTCATGCGCGAACACGACGAGGCGCACCCGGTCGCGCAGCCCGAGCTTCGTGAGGACCCGCGAGATGTGGGTCTTCACGGTGGCTTCACTGACGTACTCGTGCGACGCGATCTCGGCGTTGCTCAGCCCGCGGGCGGCCAGGTCGAAGATCTCGCGCTCTCGTGGGGTCAGGTCGCCGAAAGCCGCGGGGACCGTGGCACGGAGGTCGGCCGGGTCCTCGTAGCGGCGGAGGAGTTCGCGGGTCGCCGAGGCGGCGAAGACCGTCGTGCCCGCGTGCACCGTCCGGATCGCGGCGAGCAGGAACTCCGGGTCGGCGTCCTTGAGCACGAAGCCGCTCGCCCCCGCACGGATTGCCTTCGCGGCGGCCTCGTCGAAGTCGAACGTGGTGAGGACGAGCACCTTGGCGTCGGAACCGCTCGAGACGATGTCGGCGGTGGCGCTGATGCCGTCCTTGACGGGCATCCGCACGTCCATCAGCACGACGTCCGGACGGTTCCGGCGCACGAGTTCGATGCCCTCGGCGCCGTCCCCGGCCTCCCCCACGAACTGCAGGTCCGGCTGCGAGCCGATGAGCATCCGGATGCCGGTGCGGAACAGTGCCTGGTCGTCGACCAGGGCGACCCGGATGCGTGCTGGTCCGGGGGTGCTCGTGCTCGTGCTCGTGTTCGTCATCGCCTGCTCGTCATCGGTTGGTCGGGATCGTGTTCCGGGGCATCTGCCCGGTCGACGGCTGGGCCGGCATCCGGACCGCCACCGCGAAGTCGTCGCCGCGGGGTCCGGCCGTCATGCTCCCGCCGGACATCGTGGCACGCTCGCGCATCCCGACGAGTCCGTGACCGGTGCCGGGGCCGGGCCGGTCGTCGTCGGACCGGCGGTTCACGACGTCGATCTCGACGGTGTCCGGTCGGTAGGTCAGGCGTGCGCGGACGGTGCTGCCCGGAGCCCCGTGCTTGTACGCGTTCGTCAGGCTCTCCTGCACGATCCGGTACACGGCGAGCTGCGTGGTGGTCGGCAGCGCGGACGGGTCGCCCTCGCGCTCCACCTGCACCTCGAGCCCGACCTCCCGCATCTGTCCGACGAGCCGCTCGATGTCGTCGATGTCCGGGGTCGGGGCGGTCCCCTGCTCGTGCCGGAGGGCCCCGAGCAGCTCGCGGACGTCGCCGAGCGCACGGCGGGCGGTGGCGCCGATGGTGTCGAGGGCCTCGTCGGCGACCGCCGGGTCGGCGCGGAGGGCGTACCGGGCACCGTCGGCCTGGGCGATCACGACCGCGAGCGAGTGCGCCACGATGTCGTGCATGTCGCGGGCGATCCGGACGCGCTCCTGCTCGATCGCGACGTTCCGGTCTGCTCGCGCGGCGTCGCGTTCGGCCAGGAGCTGCGCCTCCCGGCTCATCCGGGCGGCTCGGCGTGCCCGGACGGCGAGGCCGGCCAGCCACGGCAGCAGCAGGACGGCGAGGACGACGACGAACCACATCGCGCCGTACTGCACGGCGCCGTCCAGGGTCTCCAGGCCGCCGATCCCCGGCACGCCGTAAATGCGGAGGCCCATGTACGCGCCCGCGACGACCGAGCCGACGACCGCGGAGACCAGGCCCGCGACCCGGATGCGACGGGTGCCGTAGACGCTCGTGGTGTAGAGCACACCGGGGATGAAGGCGTCCGCCAGGTTCGCGTCCTGCATGGTCGCCATCTGGATGACGGCACCGACCCAGGCGACCGCGAGGGCGAGCCCCGGCGCGACCCGACGGAGCGCGAGCGCGAACGTCAGGACCCCGACGGTGACGACGCCCCCGACGCCCTCGATCCCGCGGCTCGAGATGATGAGCACCAGCGCGCCGAGGAGCAGGGCCGTGCCGATGTCGACGACGAGCTGGGTGCGGAGGACGGGACGGAACACGATCCCACGGTACGGCGCGCGAGTGGCGGGCGCGTCCGACCGTGGGATGACCCGGTCAGAAGCCCAGTCGGCCGAGCTGCTTCGGGTCGCGCTGCCACTCCTTGGCGACCTTCACGCGGATGTTCAGGTAGACGTGGCGACCGAGCAGGCCCTCGATCTCGACGCGGGCCCGGGTACCGACGTCCTTGAGTCGGCCGCCCTTGTGCCCGATGACGATCGACTTCTGGCTGTCCCGCTCGACGAACAGGTTCGCGAAGATGCGCAGCGGCCCGTTCGGGTCGTCGTCCGCATCCGGTTCGACCATGTCCTCGATGACGACGGCGAGCGAGTGCGGCAGTTCGTCGCGGACGCCCTCGAGCGCGGCTTCGCGGATGAGTTCGCCGATCCGCTCCTCGTCGGTCTCCTCGGTGACGGCGAGGTCGTCGTACAGCTGCGGGGACTCCGGCAGCAACGACACGACCTCGTCGATGAGGTCCTCGAGCTGCAGGCCCTCGGTGCCGGAGGTCGGGATGATCGCGTCCCACTCGCGGAGGCGCGAGACCGCGAGCAACTGCTCGGCGATCTTCTCCTTGCCGGAGCGGTCGATCTTCGTGACGATCGCGATCTTCTTCGCCCGCGGGTACTGGTCGAGGGTGTCGTTGATGAACCGGTCGCCCGGCCCGATCGGCTCGTTCGCCGGCACGCAGAACCCGATCACGTCGACGTCACCGAGCGTGGACTGCACGAGGTCGTTGAGTCGCTCGCCGAGGAGCGTCCGCGGGCGGTGCACCCCGGGGGTGTCGACGACGATGACCTGCCCGTGCGGGCGGTGCACGATGCCGCGGATCGCCCGACGGGTGGTCTGCGGCTTCGACGACGTGATGGCGACCTTCTGCCCGACCAGGGCGTTCGTCAGCGTCGACTTGCCGACGTTCGGGCGACCGACGAAGGAGACGAACCCCGCGCGGTAGGGGGTCGTCGCCTCGGGGGCGGTGTCGGGTCCGGAGTCGGTCATGGAGTTCGTGTCCCTGTCGTGGAGTGGTCGGAGTCGCCGAAGGCCTGCTCGGCGGACGCCAGGTCGGCGGTCCGCTCGGCGACCACGGTGATGAGGTGGCGGCGCTTGCCCTCGACGCGGTCCGCGATGAGCAGGACCCCGGAGACCGTGACGGTGTCCCCGGCGGAGGGCAGGTGGCCGAGTTCCTTGGTGAGCAGGCCGCCGGCGGTGTCGACGTCGTCGTCGTCGAGTTCGATGCCGAACAGGTCGCCGAGCTCGTCGATGGGCAGTCGGGCCGAGATGCGCCAGCGCCCCGGTTCGATCTCGGCCCGGTCGACGACGGCGCGGTCGTACTCGTCCGAGATGTCGCCGACGAGTTCCTCGATGAGGTCCTCCATCGTGACGAGGCCCGCGACGCCGCCGTACTCGTCGACCACCAGCACCAGGTGGTTCTTCGCCAGCTGCATGTGGCGCAGGGTCTCGTCGGCGGGCTTGGACTCCGGCAGGAACTCGGCCGGCCGGAGCATCGTGCGCACCGGGCGGGTACCGACCTCGGGACGCTCGTAGAGGCCCCGGGCCAGGTCACGGAGGTACGCGACACCGAGGACGTCGTCGCTGTCGCGGCCGATCACCGGCATCCGGGACACCCCGGTGGCCAGGAACTGCTCCATCACGGCGGCGATGGTGTCGCCGGCGTCCGCGGTGACCATGTCGGTGCGGGGCACCATGACCTCGCGCACGAGGGTGTCGCTGAACGCGAAGACGGAGTGGATGAGCTCGCGGTCGTCGGCCTCGAGCACGTTGCTCTCGGTGGCCTCGTCGACCAGCGACAGCAGCTGCTCTTCGCTCGACACGCTCGACGCACTGCGGACACGGCCCGGCGTCACCCGGTCACCGATCGCGACGAGCAGCCCGGCCAGCGGACCGAGCACGATGCGGACGCCACGGACCAGTCCCCCGGTGGCCGCGATGATGCCCTCGGCGTGGGCACGTCCGACGCTGCGCGGGCTCGACCCGACGAGGACGAACGACACCGCGGTCATCACGGCCGCGGACACGATGAGGGCGACCCACCACGTGTCGAACACCGTCACCAGGGCGATCGTCACGAGCACCGCGGCGGCCGTCTCGGCCAGGACGCGGAAGAAGTTCAGGGCGTTGACGTGGGCGCCCGGGTCGTCCGCGAGGGCCTCGATCGCCCGTCGGCGTTTGCTGCCGCGGGCGATCTCGTCGAGGTCGGCGCGCGACAGCACGGACAGCGCGGAGTCGGCGGCCGCGAGCAGTCCGCCGAGGACCACGAGCAGGAACGCCACCGCGAGCAGGCCGGCGACGAGCAGCACTGCGGTCACCGCCCCCGGCGCGCGGCGGCGAAGGCGGTCAGGATCTCGCCCTGCAGACCGAACATCTCGGCCTTCTCCTCCGGCTCCGCGTGGTCGAAGCCGAGCAGGTGCAGGATGCCGTGGCAGGTCAGCAGCAGGATCTCGTCGAGCGTCGAGTGCCCGGCGGTCTTCGCCTGTTCCTCGGCGACCTGGGGGCAGACGACGATGTCACCGAGGAGCCCGGCGGGCGTCGGCTCGTCCTCGGTGCCCGGACGGAGTTCGTCCATCGGGAAGCTCAGGACGTCCGTGGGGCCCGGCTCGTCCATCCACCGGACGTGCAGCTGCTCCATCGCACCCTCGTCGACGAAGACGATGGCGAGTTCGGCGTCGGCGTGCACGTGCATGGCGTCGAGGGCGAAGGCAGCGAGCCGCTGCACGACGTCCTCGTCCACCGCGACGCCGGACTCGTTGTTGAGCTCGATGCTCACCGGGTGCCTCCTCGGCGGTCGTCCTGCTGGTGGGGGCGCTTGGCGGCCTGTTCGACGAGTCGTTCCTCGTCGTAGACGGTGTAGGCGTCGACGATCCGACCGACCAGCGTGTGGCGGACCACGTCCTCGCTGCCGAGGCGGGCGAAGTGGATGTCGTCGACGTCCTGCAGGATCCGCGTCACCAGGCGCAGCCCCGACACGTTGCCGGGCAGGTCGACCTGGGTGATGTCACCCGTGATGACCATCTTCGAGCCGAAGCCCAGACGCGTCAGGAACATCTTCATCTGCTCGGGCGTGGTGTTCTGCGCCTCGTCGAGCACGACGAACGAGTCGTTGAGGGTCCGGCCGCGCATGTACGCCAGCGGGGCGACCTCGACCGTGCCGGCGGCCAGGAGCTTCGGGACCAGTTCGGGGTCCATCATCTCGTTGAGCGCGTCGTACAGCGGGCGGAGGTACGGGTCGATCTTGTCGGTCAGCGTGCCGGGCAGGAACCCGAGCCGCTCACCGGCCTCCACCGCGGGGCGGGTGAGGATGATGCGCGAGACCTCACGCCGCTGCAGGGCCTGCACCGCCTTCGCCATCGCCAGGTACGTCTTGCCGGTACCGGCCGGACCGATGCCGAACGTGATGGTGTTCTCGTCGATGGCGTCGACGTAGGCCCGCTGACCGTCCGTCTTCGGGCGCACGGACTTGCCGCGGCTCGACACGATCGGGGTGCCGAACACGTTCGACGGGCTGCGCTCTTCGTCGATGATGCGCGCCGAGGTCGGGATGTCCGACTGGCCGATGTCCTGCCCGCGACGGACCATGCCGACGAGTTCGTCGACGAGGGAACGGGCCCGCGCGACGTCGCGCTCCGGCCCGGACAGGGTGACCTGGTTGCCGCGCACCAGGACGCGGACCGACGGGTACTGCCGTTCGACCGTCTTCAGCAGGCGGTCCTGCGGGCCGAGCAACTGCACCATGGCGATGCCGTCGACGGTGAGTTCGGAGGTCGAGACGGGTTCCGAGGCCGACTGCGGCTCGGTGGTGGCTGGTTCGTCAGCGGGCAAGGGTGCCTTCCTGCAGGTCTCCTGCGAGTACGTGCGCGTGCACGTGGAACACGGTCTGGCCGGCGGCTTCGCCGGTGTTGAACACGAGTCGGAACTGTCCGCCGGCGCGTTCGTCGGCGATGCGCTGGGCGGTCTGGACGACGTGCGCGAGCAGGTCGGGGTCGGCGGCTGCGAGCTCGCCCACGTTCGCGTACGCCTGGGTCTTCGGGACGACGAGCACGTGCACGGGGGCCTTGGGCGCGATGTCCTCGAAGGCGATGACGCGGTCGTCCTCGGCGACGATGGTCGCCGGGATCTCACGCGCGACGATCTTCGTGAAGACACTGGGCTCGGTGCTGGTCATGGGCACCATCGTAGAACGCGCGACCGACGCCGCGCCTTCCCGGTGTCCCCCGATGCTCCGATGCACGCCGAGCGCACTCACCAGCGTCCGAGCCGGGCCTGCAGGACGGCCAGTGCCGCCGGTCCTGCGGTCGAGGTCCGGAGCACGGTGTCGCCGAGTCGGACCCGGACCGCGCCGGACGCCTCGAGCCGCTCGAGCTCGGACGGCTCGATGCCGCCCTCGGGCCCGACCACCAGCGCGATCTCGTCGACGTCGGTCGGTGGCTCCCAGGTGGCGAGTCGCACCGAGGCGGTCGGTTCCAGCAGGACCAGCTGCCGACGTGCCTCCTGGCCGTCGTCCGCCGCCGCTGCGCCCGCGCCGCCGGCGAGCTGCGCGGTCGTCACCGGCGCGACGACCTCGGGGACCCGCGCACGCACGGCCTGCTTCGACGCCTCTTGCGCGATCGCCGCCCACCGGGCACGGCCCTTCTCGACCTTCGGGCCGTCCCAGCGCGAGACGCTCCGCGCCACGGACCACGGCACGACCCGGTCGACGCCGATCTCGGTGGCGGCCTGCACGGCCATCTCGTCGCGGCCGCCCTTCGCCAGTGCCTGCACGAGCGTCAGTGACGGGCGCGGGGCCGGTTCGACGCCGACGGTCGCGACGGTGAGCAGGAGCGAGTCCCGGCCCACCGACGCGACCGTGCCGGCGACGACCGTGCCGCGGCCGTCCGACAGCCGCAGCTGCTCGCCGACGCGGACCCGCGACACCGTCACCGCATGACGACCCTCGGCGCCGTCGAGCGACACCTGGCCACCCACCGTGACGTCGTCGAGGGTGTCGACGAGGTAGAGCGAGGCCATCAGAAGTTGAAGAACCGGTCGCGGAGCTTGCCGAACATGCCCTGCTGGAAGCGGGACAGCTGCGGGGCGCCGGCCTTGTGGGACTTCGCGAGTTGTTCGACCAGCTGCCGTTCCTTGTGCGAGAGCTTGCTCGGGGTGACGACCTGGATGCCGACCTTCAGGTCACCGCGACCGGACCCGCGGAGCTTGGTGACACCGCGGTCCTTGATGACGAGGACGTCGGCGCTCTGCACTCCCGGTCGGAGTTCGAGCTCGACCGGTCCGTCGAGGCCGTCGATCGTCGTCGTGGCACCGAGGATCGCGTCGGTCATCGGGACCTCGAGCGTGGCCAGGAGGTCGTCGCCGTCACGGCTGAAGACGTCGTGGTGCCGGACGCGGACCTCGAGGTACAGGTCGCCGGCGGGACCACCGGCCGGGCCGACCTCGCCCTGGCCGGGCATCTGCAGGCGGAGGCCCGAGTCGACGCCGGCAGGCACGTCGACCGGTACGGTGCGACGGGCGCGGACACGGCCCTGACCCTGGCAGGTCGGGCAGGGGTTCGGGATGACGGTGCCGTAGCCGCGGCAGGTGCCGCACGGGGCGCTCGTCACGACGTTGCCGAGGAGCGAGCGGACCTGGCGCTGGATGTGACCGGTGCCGCCGCAGATGTCGCACGTCTGCGGGCTCGTGCCGGGAGCGCAGCAGGAGCCGCCGCACGTGTCGCAGAGCACCGCGGTGTCGACCTCGAGGTCCTTGTGCGTGCCGAAGACGACCTCGTCCAGGTCGACCTCGAGCCGGAGCAGGGCGTCGCCACCGCGCTCGGCACGGCTGCGCGGCCCGGTCCCCCGGCCACCGCCACCACCACCGCCGCCGAAGAAGGCGTCGAAGATGTCGCTGAACCCGCCGGCTCCGGCTCCGAAGCCGCCGTCCTGCGGTCCGGCGTCGAAGCGACGGCGCTGCTCGGGGTCGCTGAGGACGTCGTACGCGTGCGTGACGTCCTTGAAGCGCTCGGCGGCGTCAGGGCTCGGGTTCACGTCCGGGTGCAGTTCACGGGCCAGCCGCCGGTACGCCTTCTTGATGTCGGCGTCGGAGGCGTCGCGCGGGACGCCGAGGACGTCGTAGTGGTCTGCCAAGTGTTCCTCAGGGGGTGCGTGGGTGGACGGGGTGGGAGGGGTGTCCGGCGGTCAGTTCTCGCCGAGCAGCCGGGACAGGTAGCGGGCGACCGCACGGACCGCGGCCATGTTCGTGCCGTAGTCCATCCTGGTCGGGCCGAGGACGCCCAGTCGGGCGATCTCACCGCGGGCGGCCAGGTAGCCGCCGGCGACGATGCTCGTGGCGTCGAGACCGTACTCGGCGTTCTCGCGCCCGATGCTCGCCGCCACGGCGATGTCGTCGACCTGCATCTCGCCGAACAACCGGAGCAGGGTGACCTGTTCCTCGATCGCTTCGAGCACGGGGAAGAGGCCGCCGGAGAAGTCCTGCTCGCTCTTGGCCAGGTTCGCGGCGCCGGCCATGAGCAGGCGGTCCTGCCGGTTCGCGGCGACCTGCTCGATCAGACTCGCGACCACGACACCGGCGAGCGGCTGCACCGCGGGTCGGAGCTGTACCGGGATCTCGCGCAGGGCCCGTGGGGCGTCCTGCAGCAGCAACCCGACGGTCGCGCCGTTGACGAGGGTGCGGAGTTCGGAGAGCGCGGACTCGTCGAAGGGGACGTCGGTCTCGATCACCCGCTGCTCGACCCGGGCGGTGTCGGTGATGAGGACCACCATCAGCCGGGTGTCCGCGAGCCGGACGAGCTCGACGTGCTGGACCCGCGCGTGGCCCATCGTCGGGTACTGCACCAGAGCGACCTGGTTCGTCAGCTGACTGAGCAGCCGGACGGTGCGGGTGAGGACGTCGTCGAGGTCGTTCGACGCCCCGAGGAAGGTCTCGATCGCCTGACGCTGCGCCCCGGAGAGCGGTCGGGCAGCGGCCAGGTGGTCGACGAAGACCCGGTAGCCCTTGTCGGTGGGGACCCGGCCGGACGAGGTGTGCGGGGCGATGATGAGCTGCTCGTCCTCGAGCTGCGCCATGTCGTTGCGGATCGTCGCCGCGCTGACCCCGAACGCGTGGCGCTCCACGATGGTCTTCGAGCCGACGGGTTCACGGGAGGCGACGTAGTCACGCACGATGGCCTTGAGGACCTCGAGGCTCCGTTCGCTGACCATCGGTTCCCTCCGCTCGTGTCGATCAGTCCGGCTGGCACTCTCAGGTGCCGAGTGCTGATCCTACGCCTGACCGCCGACCGGACGGGACTTCTCCACGGGCGTCTCGGTACGCTGCGGGCATGAGCGACGGACAGGGACACGGCGGCCCCGGCGACCAGTACCCGGGCGGCGGGCAGCCCGGCGGGAAGTACCCGGGCGGGCCGTACCCGGGCGGGCAGCCCCAGGGCGGCCAGTACCCGGGCGGGCAGTACGGCGGTGGCCAGCAGCCCGGGCAGCAGTACCCCGCCGGCTACCAGCCCCCGCAGCCGATGAGCCCGGAGGACCAGCGGCTCTGGGCGACCCTGACGCACGTCGGCGGGATCTTCTCCAACGTCCTGGTGCCGATCATCGCCTACTTCGTCCTGCGGGACCGCGGGCGGTTCGTCCGGGAGCACACCCGGGTGGCGCTGAACTTCCACATCACCATGGCCATCGCCTACTTCGCCGGCATCCTGACGTCCGTGCTCGGCATCGGGTTCCTCGTCATCACGGCCGCTGGCATCGTGTCCATCGTCTTCGGCATCATGGCCGCCCTCGCCGCGAACCAGGGGCAGTTCTACCGGTACCCGCTCACGATCGAGTTCGTGAAGGCGTAGCGGCCCGACTCAGTCCAGGAGGTCGCGGACCACGGCGTCGGCGAGCAGTCGTCCCTGCAACGTCAGCTCGAGCGACCCACGCAGCGCTGCCCGCCCGTCCACGAGACCGCGGGCGATCAGCCCGGCGACGCGACCACGCGCCTCCTGGCGGAGCTCGTCGATCCGCAGCTCACCGCGGACGCGCGCCGCCAGCAGGACCCGCTCGACGTAGCGGGTCTCGTCGTCGAGGGTCTCGCGACCCGCAGCCGGGGACACGTCCTGCAGCACCTTGCCCGCGTAGGCGGCCGGGTGCTTGACGTTCCACCACCGGGTGCCGGCGACGGCCGAGTGGGCGCCCGGGCCGACGCCCCACCAGTCGTGGCCCTTCCAGTAGGACAGGTTGTGCCGACTGGCGTGCTCGGGGCCGCGGGCCCAGTTCGAGACCTCGTACCAGTCGTACCCGGCGTCGCGGAGCACCTGGTCGGCGAGCTCGTACATGTCCGCAGCCAGGTCGTCGTCGGGCGCGGGCAGCTCGCCGCGCGACACGGCACGGCCCATCGCGGTGCCGTCCTCGACGATGAGCGAGTACGCCGACACGTGGTCCGGGGCGCAGGCGATCGCCGCGTCGAGCGAGGTGCGCCAATCGTCGAGCGACTCCCCCGGCGTCGAGTAGATGAGGTCGAGGCTGACGTCCAGGCCCTGCTGCTTCGCCAGGTCCACGACGACCGGCACGCGCTCCGGGTCGTGCGTGCGGTCGAGGGTCGCGAGCACGTGCGGCACGGCCGACTGCATGCCGTAGCTCATCCGGGTGAAACCGGCGCGCTGCAGGGTCCGGATCGAGTCCGCGTCGACGGAGTCCGGGTTCGCCTCGGTCGTGACCTCGGCCCCGGGCAGGATCCCCCACGTGTCGTCGATCGCCCGGAGGATCATGGCCAGGTCGGAGGCCGGCAGCATCGTCGGGGTCCCACCGCCGAAGAACACCGTCGAGACCGGGCGGCGCGGGACACCGGAGCGCTCGAGCACCTGGTCGGCGAAGGCGATCTCTCGCAGCGCGTGGCCGGCGTAGTCGTCACGACGCACCCCGCGGAGCTCGGACGCCGTGTACGTGTTGAAGTCGCAGTACCCGCAGCGCACCCGGCAGAAGGGCACGTGGACGTAGACGCCGAACGGGACGTCGCCCGCTCCGGGTGCCGGTGCGACCAGTCCGTCCGAGGGAGCGGGATCGGCGATCGGCAGAGCACTCGGCATGGAGACCATTGTCCGTCATCATGGACGGCATGGAGCACCACCCGGTCACCACCACGGTCCTCTGGGACATCGACGGCACCCTCGTGCGCAACGCCGTGTCTCCGGGGAACCTGTACCACCTGGCGCTCGAACGGGCGCTCGGCCGCGATCTCCCGCAGCTCGTCGGCCACCAGCACGGTCGGACCGACGCCGGCATCATCGTCGAGCACGTCCGCGCCCACCGGCTCGACGACGACCTGGTGCCGACCGTCAGCGGCCACCTCCGGGACCTGTCCGAGGAGCGGCACCGCTCGGGCGACCGCCGCACCCCTGCCCCGGGAGCGGTCACGCTGGTCCGGCGCTTCGCCGGACTCGGCTGGCGGAACGGCCTGCTGACCGGCAACTCCGCCTACCGCGCCCGCGTCAAGCTGCTCGGCGCGGGCTTCGACGTCGACCTATTCGACTGGGAGCACTCGTACTTCGGCGACACCGAGGTCGAACGGGCCGGCGTCACCGCCGTCGCCGCGGCCGCGCTCTCCGGCACCCGGGCGGTCATCGTCGGCGACACCCCGCGGGACGGTGAGGCGGCCGACGCGGTCGGGATCCCGTTCATCGCGGTGGCGACCGGCGCGTACGACGTCGCGGCACTCCGGGGAACGAGCGCGGTGGCCGTGGCACGGGACTGCGTGCAGGACGCGGGACTCATCGAGGACGCGATCGCGGGGCTCGCGCCGCTCGCCTGACCAAGCCGGCGATCTGCCTGCTGGTCCCCGTCGGTCCTGTCGGCCCGGGCGGCCCTGGTGCTGACCGACGGGCACGGGGCGTGCCTCCCGGCCGGGAGGCACGTGACCGGTCGACCGGACCGGTCACACTGTCGGGTCAGTCGCCGCGCAGGGCTGCGAGGTACTTCTCCGCCATCACGCGCTGCTGGCGGCGCAGCAGCGGCGCGACGAAGCGCCACTTGCGACTGGCCGGCTGCGAGAACTGGCGGACCTGCAGCCAGACCGAGCCGTCCGGGGTGCGCTCGACGACGAAGGACTCCTCGCCCGAGAGCGGGTGCCCGTCGAGCGTCCCGTAGGCGAAGCCCTTGCGGTCGCGCTCGTCGATGATCGCGACGACCCGCACCGGCGCCTGCACGGTCTGCCCGAAGGCGTGCATCGTCAGTGTCGCCGTCGTGCCCGCCGTGATGAGCGGGGTGCCGTCGGGCGTCGTCTTCTCGACCCGGGGGGTGCCGATCGAGGCCGGGGCGATCGGGACGCCCTGCTCGTCGAAGGTCACCGGGTTGTAGCGGACCTCGTCGTCCTCCGGCGTGTCCTCGACCTGGACGCCCATCCCGCTGCGCTCCTGGATCTGCCAGGTGAGCGCCTGCATGACGGCGGTCTCGAACCGCTGGTCGCCATGCCCGATGCGTGCGCGCGACTCGGCCGGCACGAAGCCCTCCGGCGGGTACGTCATGAGGTCCGAGGCCTGCGTGGCACCGACTGCGCCGTACGTCAGCGCCGTGCGGTGCTGGTGGCCGCGACTCACTTCTTCTTCTCTTCCACGTCACCGGAGAGTGCGGCGATGAAGGCTTCCTGCGGGACCTCGACCCGGCCGATCGTCTTCATGCGCTTCTTGCCCTCCTTCTGCTTCTCGAGGAGCTTGCGCTTGCGGGTGATGTCACCGCCGTAGCACTTCGCCAGGACGTCCTTGCGCATCGCGCGGATGCTCTCACGGGCGATGATGCGGGCGCCGATCGCCGCCTGGATAGGGACCTCGAACTGCTGGCGCGGGATGAGCTTGCGCAGGCGCTCGGTCATCAGCGTGCCGTAGGCGTACGCCTTCTCGCGGTGCACGATGGCGCTGAACGCGTCGACCTGGTCGCCCTGCAGCAGGATGTCGACCTTGACGAGGTCGGCGGACTGGTCGCCGGTGGGCTCGTAGTCGAGGCTGGCGTAGCCCTGCGTCTTGCTCTTCAGCTGGTCGAAGAAGTCGAACACGATCTCGCCGAGGGGCATCTCGTAGCGGATCTCGACCCGGTCCTCGCCGAGGTACTCCATGCCGAGCAGGGAACCGCGGCGCTGCTGGCAGAGCTCCATGATCGCGCCGACGTAGTCCTTCGGCGCCAGGATCGCGGCGCGGACCATCGGCTCGCGGACCTCGAGGATGCGGCCGGTCGGGAACTCGGACGGGTTCGTGACCTCGGTGACCTCGTTGTCCTCGGTCGTGACCGCGTAGACCACGCTCGGGGCGGTGGTGATGAGGTCGAGGTCGAACTCGCGGGACAGCCGTTCGGTGATGATCTCGAGGTGCAGCAGGCCGAGGAAGCCGCAGCGGAAGCCGAAGCCCAGCGCGACGCTCGTCTCGGGCTCGTACACGAGCGCGGCATCGGAGAGCTTGAGCTTGTCGAGCGCTTCGCGGAGCACCGGGTAGTCGCTGCCGTCGATCGGGTACAGACCCGAGAACACCATCGGCTTCGGGTCCGTGTAGCCCGGCAGCGCCTGGGTGGCCGGACGCAGGGCGCTCGTCACCGTGTCGCCGACCTTGGACTGACGGACGTCCTTCACACCGGTGATGAGGTACCCGACCTCGCCGACCGAGAGGCCCTTCGTCGGGGTCGGCTCCGGGCTCGACACCCCGATCTCGAGGATCTCGTGCGTCGACTTGGTCGACATCATCTGGACCTTCTCGCGCGGCTTGATCGAGCCGTCGATCATGCGCACGTAGGTCACGACGCCGCGGTAGCTGTCGTAGACGGAGTCGAAGATCATCGCGCGGGGTGCGGCGTCGACCGTGCCGACCGGTGCCGGCACCGTGCGGACGACCCGGTCGAGCAGTTCGGCGACGCCCTCACCGGTCTTGCCGGAGACACGGAGCACGTCCTCCGGCTTGCCACCGATGAGCTGGGCGAGCTCGGCCGCGTACTTCTCGGGCTCCGCCGCCGGCAGGTCGATCTTGTTGAGGACCGGGATGATCTCGAGGTCGTTCTCGAGCGCCAGGTACAGGTTCGCGAGCGTCTGCGCCTCGATGCCCTGCGCGGCGTCGACGAGCAGGATCGCGCCCTCGCACGCGGCCAGGGAGCGGGAGACCTCGTACGAGAAGTCGACGTGCCCGGGGGTGTCGATCATGTTCAGCGCGAAGGTCTCGCCGTCGAGCTCCCACGGCATGCGGACGGCCTGCGACTTGATGGTGATGCCGCGCTCGCGCTCGATGTCCATCCGGTCGAGGTACTGCGCGCGCATCGCCCGGTCCTCGACGATGCCGGTGATCGACAGCATGCGGTCGGCCAGCGTGGACTTGCCGTGGTCGATGTGCGCGATGATGCAGAAGTTGCGGATCGCGGCGGCCGGCGTCGAGGCGGGCTCGAGCGGCGCAGATGCTTGTGGGCTCACGGTTCCTCGGGGTGGGTCGGACGGTCCGTCGATTGTCCCATGCTCACGCCTCGGCGGCGCGCAAGCCGGTCCGCGGTCGGCGCGGTCCGGTCGTGCTGCGCTCGCCCGTCGGTCACGCACGGGTCACGCGTCGGTCGCGTGCATGCCCGCCGTCGGGACCGGCAGCGCGCCGAGGCCGTGTCGGAGGTCCTCGGCGGACGCCGCCAGGCACACCCGGATCCAGCCCTCGCCGGTCCGGCCGAACGCACTGCCCGGTGCGACCGCCACCCGCTCGCGCTGGAGGAACGCCAGGGCCCACTCGGCGACGTCGCCCTGCGTGGCGTGGGAGACGTCGATCCACAGGTAGAAGGCGCCCTGCGGGTCGTTGTACCGGATGCCGGCGGCGTCCAGGACCCCGGTCGCGATCTCGAGGTTCTCGCGGTAGTGCTCGCGTGCGTCCTGCACCGGGGAGTGGTCGCCGACGATCGCCGCGAGGGCCGCCCACTGGTCGGGCTCCGCCACGCAGCTGATGATCGACTCCTGCACGGTCCGCATCGTCGGGCCGAGGCCCTTCGGCGTCACGAGGTAGCCGACCCGCACACCGGTCATCGCGTACGTCTTGCTCAACGAGAAGGCCGAGAAGACGCGGTCGTCGTCGTCGAGCGACGCCAGGCTGACGTGGCGGGTGCCGTAGGTGAAGTACTCGTAGACCTCGTCGCTGATCACCCAGAGGTCGTGACGCTTCGCCAGTGCCAACAGGTCCCGCAGCGTCTGCTCGCCGAAGACCGTGCCGAGGGGGTTGGACGGCGAGTTCACGATGATGGCCCGCGTGCGGTCGGTGATCCGCGCCTCCAGGGCGGCCAGGTCGGGCTCGAACCCGTGCGCCGGCGACAGCTGGTACGGCACCGGGTCGGCACCGATGATGTGCGCGTTCATCGTGAAGGTCGTGTACCCGGGGTCCGGCACCAGGACCTCGTCGCCCGGCGAGAGCACGAGCGTCATCGCCGTGAACAGGGCCTGCGTGGCCCCGACCGTGACCCACACCTGCTCGAGGTCGACGTCCATCCGGTTCTCACGGTGGAGCTTGTCCTGGATCGCCTGCCGCAGCTGCGGGATGCCGCCGTTCGGGCCGTAATCCGTGCGGTCCTCGGCCCAGGCGCGACGTGCGGCATCGGCGATGTGCTTCGCGACGGGGACGTCCGGTTCGCCGATCACGAGCATCGTCACGTCGTCGAGGAGGGCCGCCTGCTCGAACACCCGGCGGATGCCCGACGGTGGGACGGTGTCGATGCGGGGCGCGAGGGACGGCATGCCGACACCGTATCCGCTCGGGTTCGCGCGTCCGCCTCCCGGCCACGCGGACCGTGTCGGGCTTTGGTCCGGACGGGTCGGCCTGGTAACGTTTGTCGCTGGCTTACGCGTTCCGTCGCCCACGGGTGGAACGCGATGCGACGAAGGGCCCCTCTACCCGGGATCGCAACCACCCGTCCGAGACGAAACCAGGAGCAACACGCATGGCGAACATCAAGTCGCAGCTCAAGCGAATCAAGACCAATCAGAAGGCCACCGACCGCAACAAGGCGTACAAGTCGGAGCTCAAGACCTACATCCGCCACACCAACGAGGCGATCGCCACGGGCGACAAGGACAAGGCCGTTGCCGCCCTGTCGCTCGCGTCGAAGAAGCTCGACAAGGCCGTGAGCAAGGGTGTCATCCACAAGAACCAGGCCGCGAACCGCAAGTCGGCCATCGCGAAGAAGGTCTCGGCTCTCTGAGTCGTCGACCTCTTGCCTCAGCTCTGAGGCGCTGACGAAGGCCCCGCACCGTTGGTGCGGGGTCTTCGTCGTTCCCGGGGGCGGTGTGGTGCCGGGCACCGGCACGGGCACAAGGCGGCCGACGGGCGCAGGACCGCGGAATCGGCGACCCCCGGGAGGCTCGCTGCCGGTCAGCGCTCCTCGCCGCGCCGGGCGATGGTCCGGACCATCACCTCGAGCGCGAAGTGGGCGTCGCGGGAGCCGCCCTTCACCGCGGCGTCGGCGGCCGCGATGCTCGTGATGGCGTTGGCCAGGCCGGCTTCACTCCAGCCGGCGACGTCGCGCTGCGCACGCTGGACCTGCCACGGCGCCAGACCGAGCGCTGAGGCTGCCTGGCCGCTCGACCCCCGGAAGGAGCTGACCTTCGCCATCGTGCGGATCTTGCTCGCGAACGCGGCGACGATGGGCACGGGCGCCTCGCCGGTCGCGAGGGCATGCCGCAGTTCGACGATCGCCGGAGCCGACCGTCCGGCCAGGGCGATGTCGGCCACCTTGAACGCGTTCGTCTCGACCCGCCCGCCGTAGTACTTGTCGACGGTGCGGTCGGTGATCTCGGCTGCTTCGTCGGCGAGGAGCTGTCGGCAGGCGGCGGCGAGTTCGGCGAGGTCGTCCGCGAAGGCCGCCACGAGGGTCCGGACGGCGGAGGGGGCGATCTTCCGCCGGGCAGCGCGGAACTCGGCGTTGACGAAGTCGATCCGGTCGGTGTCGCGCTTGATCTCGTCGCACTGCACCTCGATGCCGCCGCCGACCCCGCTGCGGATGGTGTCGAGGAGCTTCTTGCCACGGACTCCCCCGCCGTGCCGGAGCACGAGGGTGACGTCGTCGGCGGGGTTCTGCAGGTACGAGATCGACTCGGTGATGAACGCGTCCGTGCACTTCTCGACGTTCGTGACGCGGACCAGTCGGGGTTCACCGAAGAGGGACGGGCTCGCCAACGTCGACAGCAGCCCGGGTGCGTACTGGTCTGCTTCGAGGTCGTGCACCTCGAGCGCCGGGTCCTCGCCGACGAGCAGGTCGCGGAGCATGCCGATGGACCGCTCGGCCAGGAACGTCTCGGCACCGGTGACCAGGACGACCGGGGCCGGACGGATGGCCGACCACGGGATCTGGTCGATCTTCGCTGCGGCGCGCGCGGGCTTCTTGGCGGGCATGCGGGTCCTTCCGGTGGTGCTGGGCGACGACGACGGCCGTCCCGGTGCAGCGGCGGCACCGTGCCGGTCGGCGTCGCACCGATCCTACGGGCGGCGGCCGACGCCCCGGCGTCGCGCTCGGTCCACACCTCGACCGGCGGCCGACCGGCGCCCGCGTCCGCTCCGCCGCCCGCGTCCGCTCCGGGACCCTCGTCCGCTCCGGGACCGTCGTCCGCTCCGGGACCCGGACCGCCGTGGTCGCTCCCACCGCGGACCACGATCGTCCCCGACCGGTCCGTCCGGTACGGCAGCGTGCCGGCGGCCGCGAGCATCTCCAGCGCGCTCGGCGTCGGGTGGCCGTAGTCGTTGTCCGCGCCGACCCCGATCAGGCCGATCCGGGCCGCGAGCACCCGGTACAGCTCGGGGTCCTGGTCGGCGGACCCGTGGTGCGCGACCTTCACGACGTCCACCGGCGACCCGGCTGCCGTCGGCGCGACCCGCAGGAGCCGCCGTTGCGCGTCCTCCCCCAGGTCGCCGAGGAGCAGCGCACTGACACAGCCCGCGCAGGGTCGTCCCGGTGCCGGATCGACCCGGAGGACGATGCTCGCCGCATTGCCGGCCCGATCGTCACCGTCCGGCGGCCAGAGCACCCGCCACCGGAGGTCCCCGAGCAGGCCGCCGGTGCCGTCCGATGCCCGACGGACGTCGACTCCCGCGCTCCGGAGGTCGGCGACCACGCGGGCGTCCGCGGGCCGCCCGACCGGACCGACGAGGCCGGTGTCCGCACGGCCCGCGACCGCCGACACCGCACCGACGTGGTCGCGGTCGAAGTGCGTCAGGACGAGCAGGTCGATCCGGTCCACCCCGAGGAGCGTCAGGCAGGCCGTCAGGCGCTCGGGATCGTCGCCCGTGTCGACGAGGGCCGTCCTGCCAGCGCTCCGGAGCAGGGTGGCGTCCCCCTGCCCGACGTCGCACATCGCGACGGTCCAACCGGTCGGGACCGTGCCACGGACGAGGACCGCGGGTACCGTGACCGATCCCACGCCCGCGACGGCCAGGAGCGCGGCGAGGCCGAGGAGCGCCGTCCGCACCTTCGCCCGGACGAGCACCCCGACCGCGACGGCAGCGCTCACCACCCCGGCGGTGACGACGCCGGCCGCTCCGGACGGCCACGGCGCCGATGCGCCCGGCAGCGCGGCGGCTCCGTGCGCGATGAGCCCGATCCCGGCAGCCGGCACCCACCCCACGGTCGCGAGCAGCCCGGCACCGGCCGGCCACACGGGGGCGAGGAGGCACGCAGCCAGTCCGACGACGGTGGCCACCGGGGCCAGGACCTCCGCCAGCAGGTTCGCCGGTACCGCGTACGTCGGCAGGGCGGCGGACAGCGGGATCGTGACCGGCCAGCAGGCGACCTGCGCGGCGACCGGCACCGCGACGGCGGCGGCGACCGGCGTCCAGACCCGTCGTCGGAGCAGGTCGGTGACGGGTACGGCGAGGACCACGATGCCGGTGGTCGCGAGGACCGAGAGCGCGAAGGCGAACGAGCGGGCCACCCAGGGGTCGACGACGAGCATGCCGACGGCGGCGAGGGCGATCAGCGGGACACCGCGCACCGGGCGTCCGGTCAGGTGCACGAGCAGGACCACGATCGCCATCACGGTCGCTCGTGTGATCGAGGGGTCGGGACGGACGAGCACCACGAACGCGAGCAGCACGACCACCGCCAGGGCGGCGCGCAGCACCCGCGGAGCACCGACCGTGCGACCGAGCAGCACGACGAGACCGACCAGGACCGCGCAGTTCGACCCGGACACCGCGGTCAGGTGGGTCAGTGCCGAGGTCTCCATCGCCTGCTCGGTCTCGGCGTCCAGCCCGGACCGGTCCCCGATCGCGAGTCCGCGGAGGAGCGCCCCGCCCGGCTCCGGCAGGTCGGCGGTGACGGTGGCGAACGCCGCGCGGGCGCGGGCGCTGACGCCGAGCAGTCCGGTCGGGCTGCTCGCGACCCGCACGGTCCCGCGGGCGAACAGCACGACGCTGGTCGGCGAGCCGGGGTCGTCGAGCTGCAGCTGCCCGCGGACGGTGACGACCGACCCGGCCGCCAGCACGCGCGGCCGCGGCTCGTCGAGAGACGGCACGACCCGGATCGGTACCCGCAGGGCGTCCTGACGGGAGGCACGCACCACGACCGCCTCGAGCGTCCCGACCACGGACCGGTCGGCGGGCGCGAGGTCGCGGTCCAGCCGGACACGGGCCTCCAGGCTGTGTCCGGCCGTCTCGCGCACGATCGACGGCATCCGGTGCGCCTGCCCGGCGACGACGGCCACGGCCGTCAGGGCGACCAGCAGGCTCGTCGTGAGGGCCAGCGCCGCGACCGCCCGGACCGTGTCGGACCGTCCGCCGCGGAGGACGACCACGAGCACGGCCCCGGCGGCGACGACCGCGACGGCGAGGACCGTGGCCGCCGCGTCCGGCGTGCCGACCAGCACGGCGACGACGGTCCAGACCACGGCGACCGGTCCCGCCAGCCGGAGGTCGGCGAGTGACGCCCGCAGTGCGCTGCCGTGTGCCGCTCCGGCCGTGGTCCGAGCGGGATCCGACACCGACGCGGCGCTCACACGCGCACCCGGTCCTGCAGTTCGGCGAACCGGCCCTCGCCGATGCCGCTGACCTCGAGCAGGTCCTCGACCGAGCGGAAGCCGCCGTGCTCGTCGCGCCAGGCGAGGATCCGTTCCGCCAAGGCGGGGCCGATCCCGGGCAGGGACTCGAGCGCGGTGGCGTCGGCGGTGTTGAGGTCGACGACCTCCGGCACCGGCACCGCACCCGCGCCCGACCCCGGAGACCCGGCGGAACCGGACGACGAGCCGCCGGTACCCGCACCACCGCCCGCCGGCAGTTCCGCCGGGACGTCCGTCTCGCCGACCCGGGGCACGTACAGCCGCTCGCCGTCGACGACCGGCCGCGCCAGGTTCACCCGTGACAGGTCGGCGTCGGCCGTCGCTCCGCCGGCTGCGGCCAACGCGTCCGCCACCCGTGCATCGGCGGCGACGGTGACGACACCGGCGTGCTCGACCGCGCCGACGACGTACAGCACGGCGGGGGTGGGCGGAGGAGGAGCAGCAGCGGGCGACCGGGACGCCGACCCCGATGCCGTCGGGCTCGCGGCCACGGCCTCCGGCGCCCCGGTCACGACCGCGACCCCGGGCTCGGCCGTCCCGTCCCCGCCGCCACCGCTCTGCCACCCGGCGAGGACGACCGCGAGTGCGAGCACCGCCACGACGCCCACCAGCAGGAGAGCGGCGCGGGGAGACAGCACGAACCGGGACATGTCCGGAGACGCTACGGAGCCGGGCCGGTCGACCGGGCTCCGCACAGGACACCTGTGGACCGTGCCCCGCGCTCTGCGCCCTGTGGAGGAACCAGCGCCGACGGACCGATCCCGGAGGGACCAGCCCGGAGGGACCAGCCTCGAGGGACCGGCTCCGCAGGACGACCGGGAGGGGCTAGCCCTTGATGGCGATGTTGACGAGCTTCGGCGCCCGGACGATCACCTTCACGATCTCCCGGTCCCCGATGTACCGCTGCACCGCGTGCGACGAACGGGCGAGCTGCTCGAGCTCGTCGGCCTCGATCGACTTCGACACCTCGAACGAGTCGCGCACCTTGCCGTTGACCTGCACGACCGCCGTCAGCGTCTCCTGCACGAGCAGCGTCGGGTCGGCCTTCCGCCACCCGAACGTCGCCACCGGGGAGTCGTAGCCGAGCGTCTGCCACATCTCCTCGCCGGTGTACGGCGCGAAGACGCTGAGGCCCAGGGCGATGGTCTCGGCGGCCTCACGGACGGCGGGGTCCGCGGCACCGGGGCCGCTGTCGATCGCCTTGCGGGTGACGTTCACCAGGTCCATGAGCCGTGCGATCACGACGTTGAACTTGAAGGACTCCATCAGCCCGGGGGCGTCGGCCAGGAACCGGTGGGTCGCCTGTCGGACGCTGCGGTCACCGGTGGACCAGACGGCGTCCGGCGTCGAGGTGACGTCGACGGCGATCCGGTAGGCGCGCGCCAGGAACCGTGCGGAGGCCGCGGGCGAGACGTCCTCCCAGTTGATGTCGTCCTCGGGCGGTCCGGCGAAGCCCATCACCAGACGGATCGCGTCGACCCCGTGCGCGTCGAGTTCGTCACCGAGCGACACGCCACCCTTCGACTTCGACATCTTCGAGCCGCCGGAGAGCACCATGCCCTGGTTCAGCAGCGCCGAGAACGGCTCGGTGAAGTCGAGGTAGCCGAGGTCGAAGAGCACCTTCGTCACGAAGCGTGCGTAGAGCAGGTGCAGGATCGCGTGCTCGACACCACCGATGTACTGGTCGACCGGGGCCCACTTGTTGACGAGGGCCGGGTCGAACGCCTGCGTGTCGTCCTGCGGGGACAGGAAGCGCAGGAAGTACCAGGACGAGTCGACGAACGTGTCCATCGTGTCCGGGTCGCGGCGTGCCGGGCTGCCGTCGGCCGGGTTCGGGACGTTCACCCAGTCCGTCGCACCGCCGAGGGGCGAGGTGCCCTTCGGCTTGAGGTCGAGGCCCTCGGTGTCCGGCAGGACCACGGGGAGCTGGTCCTCGGGCACCGGGTACTGGGTGCCGTCCTCGCCGTGGATGATCGGGATCGGGGTGCCCCAGAAGCGCTGCCGCGAGATGAGCCAGTCGCGCAGGCGGTAGGTCTTCGCGGCGCGACCGGTGCCACGCTCCTCGAGCAGGCTGATCGCCGCGGTGATCGCGTGCTGCTTGCTCATGCCGTCGAGCGGCCCGGAGTTGATCATCCGACCGGCGCCCGTGAGGGCCTCGCCGGTGGCGAGCGGGTCGAGCGTGGGGACGTCGAAGTCGTCGAGCGTCGCCCCCTCCGGGATGACGGGGATCGCGCCGGTCACGGCGGCGTTCGTGTCGACGACGACCGTCACGGGCAGGTCGAAGGCGCGGGCGAAGTCCAGGTCGCGCTGGTCGTGCGCGGGGACGGCCATCACGGCACCGTGGCCGTAGTCGGCCAGGACGTAGTCGGCGGTCCAGAGCGGCAGGTGTTCCCCGGTCAGCGGGTGGATGGCCGTGCGGCCGAGCGGCACGCCGGTCTTCGGACGGTCGGCGTTCTGCCGGTCGATGTCCGAGGCCTTCTGGGTGGCGACCAGGTAGTCCTGGAACGCGGCGCGGGTGGCGTCGTCGACGGACGGGTCCGCGACGAGTTCGGCGGCCAGGTCGGAGTCCGGGGCGATGACCAGGAAGGTCACGCCGTGGATGGTGTCCGGGCGGGTGGTGAACACGGTGACGGGTTCGTCACGGCCCTCGATGACGAAGTCGACGTCGGCACCGACCGAGCGGCCGATCCAGTTGCGCTGCATGGCGATGACCTTCGACGGCCACCGGCCCTCGAGCTGGTTCAGGTCGTCGAGCAGCCGGTCCGCGTAGTCCGTGATCTTGAAGTACCACTGCGTCAGCTTCTTCTTGACGACGACGGCGCCGGAGCGGTCCGAGGTGCCGTCGGGCAGGACCTGCTCGTTGGCCAGGACGGTCTGGTCCACCGGGTCCCAGTTGACCCAGCTGTCCTTCCGGTACGCCAGGCCCTTCTCGTACATCTTGAGGAACAGCCACTGGTTCCACTTGTAGTACTCGGGGTCCGAGGTGTGGATCTCCGTCGACCAGTCGAACGACGGCGCGTAGCGCTTGAAGGACGCCTTCTGCTGCGCGATGTTCGCGTAGGTCCAGTCCTTCGGGTCGACACCGCGCTTGATGGCCGCGTTCTCGGCGGGCAGCCCGAAGGAGTCCCAACCGATCGGGTGCAGCACGTTGAAGCCCTGCTGGCGCCAGTAGCGCGCGACGAAGTCCCCGAGTGCCCAGTTCTCGGCGTGCCCCATGTGCAGGTCGCCGGACGGGTACGGGAACATCTCGAGGATGTACTTGCGCGGGCGCTTGTCGTCGGGGTCGGCGGTGAAGAGGCCGAGCTCTTCCCACCGCGCCTGCCACTTCTGCTGGATGCGCCGGAAGTCGTAGGTGTGCGGGTCCTCGACGTGCTGCTCGATGGTCACGGTCGTCAACGATACAAGCCGGGAGGCACGTCCCGCGTCCGTGCGTCGGCTCACGCCGCGAGCAGGCGTCCGTCCCGCATCCGCAGGGTCCGGTCGACGAGGTCCGCGGGCACCGGCACGTGCGACACGACGAGGAGGGTGCGTCCGGCAGCGCGGGCGGTCGTCACGAGGTCGCGGAGCACGGTGTCGCCGAGGTCGGGGTCGATGTCGGCGGTCGGCTCGTCGAGCACCAGGACCGGGAACGCGTGCAGGAGCGCCCGGGCCAAGGCCAGTCGGTGTGCCTGTCCGCCGGACACGAGCGAGCCGCGCTCCCCCACCCCGGCGTCGAGTCCGCCGCGCCGTCGGACCCAGTCGCCGAGCCCGACCCGGTCGAGCACGGCGAGCAGGTCCTCGTCCGTCGCGGTCTCCCGCGCGAAGAGCAGGTTCTGCCGGACGGACTGGTCGAAGACGAACGGGTCCTGTTCGATCAGCCCGACGCGGACGCGGACGGCGTCGGGGTGCATGCTCCGCGCCTCCGTCCCGTCGAGGGTGTAGCTGCCGGTGTGGTCGACGAAGCGGACGAGGGCGTCCACCAGCGTGGACTTGCCGGCTCCGCTCGGACCGCTGAGCACGACGACCTCGCCGGGCTCCAAATCGAACGAGACCCCGTCGACCGCCGGCGTCGGTGCGCCCGGCCAGCGGACCGCCAGGTCACGGACCCGCACCGTGACGGTCGGCGGTGCGACGAGGTCCGCGGCACGGGCTGCGTCCTCGGGCTCGGGCACCAGGCCGACCGGCAGCTCCGCGGGGACCACCTGCTCGACGCGGTCGGCGGCGGCCCGGACGCGTCGGAGGGTGAGGACGGCGAGCGGGACCCCGCCGACGACCTCGAACAGGGCGAGCGGGACGAACACCGCCAGTGCCCAGAGCGGACCGTCGAGGGCACCGGTGACGACGGCCGGGGCGCCGACGGCCAGGACGCCGAGGACCGCGGCCCCGCCGACCAGACCGACGAGTGCGCCGACGAGGGACTCGACCGCACCGCGGCGGCGGACGGCGCGGGTGACACGGTCGTCGAGCCGCGCGACCTGGGCGAGCCGTTCCTCCAGCGAGCCGTAGGCGACGAAGACGTCGAGCGTGCGGACGGTGTCGAGCACCAGGTTCGCGACGTGCCCGCGGTCGGCGGCGGTCTCGACGTCGGAGCGACGGGCGACCGCGGCCGTCACGAGCGTCCCGACCAGTGCGGCCACACCGAGGGCGAGCAGCAGCACGAGGGCGGCCGGGAGGGAGACGACCGCGACGGCGACGACGGAGAGCAGCGCGGTGACGCCCGCCGAGACGAGCGGTCCGACGACCCGGATCGGCAGGTCCTGCAGCCGGTCGGTGTCGGTGACGAGCCGCGTCATCAGGTCGCCGCGCCCGGTCGACCCGAGCCCGGCCGGCGCGACCGAGGCGAGCCGCCGGTACATCTCGGTGCGCACCACGGCGAGCTGCCGGAACGAGGCGTCGTGTCCGGCGAGCCGGTCGACGTAGCGGAACACGGCACGCCCGAGCGCGAAGGCCCGGACGCCCACCATGACGAGGGTCAGGTAGAGGATCGGCGGGTGCTCGGCGGCGCGGGTGATGAGGTACCCGCTCGCGGCGAGCAACGCGACCCCGCAGAGCGCGCTGAGCACGCCCGCGGCGACCGCCTTCGCCCAGCCGCGCCCACGGGGCAGGGCGAGCCGGAGGACGGAACGGGTGCGTGCCTCCCGGGCAGGGCCGCCGCTCATGCGGACACCTCCTGCGGCGACCGGTGGGACGAGACCGTGACGGATCCGGAGGCGCGGATCGCGACGACGACGTCGGCCGCGGCCACGACGGCGGGTCGGTGGCTCGCGACGACGACGACCGCCCCCGCGTCCGCCAGTCGGCGGAGGGCGGCGACGACCTGCGCCTCGGACTCCGCGTCGAGGGCGGAGGTCGGCTCGTCGAGGAGCACCAGCGGGGTGTGCTGCCGGGTCGCGCGGTACAGCCCGCGCGCGACGGCGACGCGCTGCGCCTGCCCGCCGGACAGTCCGGATCCGCCGCTGCCGACCGGGAGGCCCGGGTCGACTCCCAGCCCCACCGCTCCGAGGGCACGCCGCACGTCCGCCGTGTCCGGATCGGCGGTGAGGGCGACGTTCTCGGCGACCGTGCCGCGCACCAGGCGCGGACGCTGGTCGACCCAGGTGGTGCGGTCGCGGGCCGGCAGGTCGGCGCGGCCGGGCACCGTGACCGTGCCGTCGGCAGGGAGGACGCCGCGGATCGCGGCGATCAGGCTGGACTTGCCGGAGCCGCTCGGGCCGGAGAGTGCGACGACGGTGCCGGCCGGCGCGGTGAGGTCGACCGGGCCGATGACCGTGTCGGGGCGGTGCACGGTGACCCCGAGGAGCACGAGGGCTGCGGCGTCGACGGACGCGGCGACGGGCGCGGCATCGACGGGCGCGGCATCGACGGTCCGCGACGGACCGCTGTCCGACTCGTCCGACTCGTCGAGCACGTCGAGGACCGCCTGTGACGCAGCCACCCCGTCCTGTGCCGCGTGGAAGTCGGCGCCGACCTGCCGGATCGGGGCGAACGCCTCCGGGGCGAGGACCAGCACGAACATCGCCGCACCGAGCCCGAGCGAGCCGTCGACCAGGCGGATGCCGATCGAGACCGCGACGAGCGCGACGGACAGGCTCGCGGCGAGCTCGAGGGCGAAGCCGCTGACGAACGACAGCCGCAGCACGCCGATGGTGCCCTGGCGGTACTCGTCCGTGACCTGCCCGATCCGGCCGACCTGGCGGCGGGCACGACCGAACACCTTGAGGGTCGCGAGTCCCTCGACCGCCTCGGTGAAGGCCCCGCCGAGACGGGCGAGCGCGTCGGCCTGCCGCTGCTGCAGCGATCGTGTGGCGAGCCCGATGAGCACCATGAAGACCGGGATGACCGGCATCGCACACACGATCACGACCGCGCTCGTCAGGTCGCCGAAGCCGATCGCGACGAGCAGCAGCGGCGTGGCGACCGCGGTGAGCGCGAGCTGTGGCAGGTAGCGGCCGAAGTAGGCGTCGAGGGCGTCGAGTCCGGGTCCGAGCGTGGTGGCGAAACCGGCGCTCGACCGACCGGAGAGCCACCCGGGGCCCCGGTCGGCCGCGCGCCGGAGCACGGCGGCGCGGAGCTCGCTCTTCACACGAGCGCCCGCGCGGGCGGCGAGGTCGTCGGTCGCCCAGGCCGCGACCGCGCGGAGCAGGAACGCCCCGCCGAGCAGGGCGAGCGTGCCGGCGAACGTGGTGGGGACGACGCCGGCACGGACGGCGTCGACGACCTGGGTCACCGCGGCCGCGATCCCCCACGCGATCGCGATGCTCGCGATCGTCCGGACGGCGCCGGTGCCCGCGGCGGCCACGACGAAGCCGCGCGCCGTCCGGGACAGACGGAGCAGGCGGGGATCGAGCGGCTTCACACGTGCCTCCTGGTCAGTGCGCGGCCTGCGCGACGGTGGCGCGCGAGACCCGCTTGCGGAAGACCCAGTACGTCCACGCCTGGTAGGCGAGCACGAGCGGGATGCAGACCAGTGCGACCCAGCTCATCACCGTCAGCGTGTAGCTGCCGGACGAGGCGTTGGCGACGGTCAGGCTGTTCGCCGGGTCGTTCGTGGCGGGCATGACGTCCGGGAACACCGCGGTGAACATCGCCAGGACGACCGCCGCGATGGTGACGGCCATCAGGGTGAAGGCACGTCCCTCCCGGCCGCGTGCGGCACAGAGGACCGCGACGACCAGGGCCACGGCGCCGACGGCCGACAGCACGAGCGACGCCGGGGTGGACCGGACCAGCGCCATCGTCACCAGGAACACGGCGGCGACCACGATCGTGACGACGCCGGCCCGCTTCGCCAGACGCATCGCCCGCTCGCGCATCTCCCCCTCGGTCTTCAGCGCCACGAACACGACGCCGTGGGTGAAGAAGACCAGCAGTGTCGTGGCACCGGCCAGCAGCGCGAAGGGGTTCAGCAGGTCGAACAGCGTGCCGGTGTAGTTGTGGCCGGAGTCCATCGGGATCCCGCGGACGACGTTGCCGAACGCGACGCCCCAGAGGAACGACGGCACCGCGCTGCCGACCACGATCATCAGGTCGAACCGGCGCTTCCACGCCAGGTGCTTGTTCTGGTGCCGGTACTCGAACGACACCCCGCGGAGGATCAGGGCGGCGAGGATGAGCAGCAGCGCCAGGTAGAAGCCGGAGAACATCGTCGCGTACCACTCGGGGAAGGCGGCGAAGAGGCAGGCTCCGGCGACGATCACCCAGGTCTCGTTGAGGTCCCACACGGGGCCGATCGTGTTGATGAGCACACGGCGGTCGGTGTCGTCCTTGCCGAGGAACGGCAGGGACATGCCGACACCGAAGTCGAACCCGTCGAGCACGAAGTACCCGACGAAGAAGAGTCCGACGATCGCGAACCACAGAACGGGCAGGTCCATCTCAGGCAGCTTCCATCTCTAGTAGACCGTCACTTCGTGCTTGACCTCGCCGGTCTCCGCGTCGACCTCGGCCGGGGCGGCCGGGCCCTCCTGGGCGACCTTCTTGATGAGCCGGAACTCGACGACGGCGAGGGATCCGTAGATGAGGGTGAACACGACGAGCGAGATGAGGACCTCGAGACCCGTCACGTTCGGGGAGACACCGTCGGCCGTCTTCAGCAGGCCGAACACGAGCCACGGCTGGCGACCCATCTCGGTGAAGACCCAGCCGACGATCATGGCGGCCATCGGCAGCGGCACGGCCCAGATCGCGATCCGCCAGATCCAGCGCTGCCGGGGGAAGCGGCCACCGCGCGTCAGCCAGAGCCCGGCGAGCGAGACCATCACGGCACCGACCCCGAGGGCGATCATCCAGCGGAAGGACCAGTAGGTCACCCAGATGACCGGCTTGTAGTTCCCGGGGCCGTACACCTGCGTGTACTGCGCCTGCAGGTCGTTGATGCCCTCGACCGTCCCGGTGAAGGTGTGCGTCGACAGGAACGACAGCAGGTAGGGCACGCGGATCGAGAAGAGCTCCCGGACGCCGTCTGGCGTGCCGAGGGTGAAGATCGAGAACGAGGCGTCCTTGCCGGTGGCGGTGTTGTACAGCGCCTCGGCCGCGGCCATCTTCATCGGCTGCGTGTCGACCATGGTGAGACCGAGCTGGTCGCCGGTGAGGACCGTCAGCGCGCCGGCGGCGACCATCGTCCAGAGACCGAACTTCAGCGCCGGCATCATCGTCTCGAGGTTCTGGTTGCGCGACAGGTGGTAGGCGGCGACCGAGATGATCACGCCGGCGGCGACCATGAAGCACGCGAAGACCGTGTGCGGGAAGGCGGCCAGGGCGACCTTGTTGCCGAGGACGGCCCAGATGTCGGTGAGTTCGGCGCGGCCCTTGGCCTCGTTGATCGCGTAGCCGACCGGGTGCTGCATGAACGCGTTGGCGGCGATGATGAAGTACGCCGACATGATCGTGCCCGCGCTGACGCACCAGATGCTCGCCAGGTGCAGCTTCTTCGGCAGGCGGTCCCAACCGAAGATCCAGACGCCGATGAACGCTGCCTCGAAGAAGAACGCCAGGATCCCCTCGAGCGCGAGCGGGGCGCCGAAGACGTCTCCGACGAAGCGGGAGTAGTCCGACCAGTTCATGCCGAACTGGAACTCCTGCACGATCCCGGTGACGACCCCCATCGCGAAGTTGATGAGGAAGATGCGTCCGAAGAAGCGGGTCAGCTGCAGGTAGTGCGCGCGCCCGGTCCGGACCCAGGCGGTCTGGAACACCGCGACGACGACGGCCATGCCGATCGTCAGCGGGACGAAGAGGAAGTGGTAGATCGTCGTCAGACCGAACTGCCACCGCGACAGCAGGAGCGGGTCCAGGAGGTCGTTCATGCTTCGACGGTACTGTTCCGGAGCGCGGTTCGACAAGTTGTAGAGCCATCTCGTGCACGAACGTGCACGGCCTCTGCACGGCACAACCGTGCGGAACAAGTGTCACGCACACCGGCACCCGGAACGACGACAGGCGCCGGGCTGGTTGCCCGACGCCTGTCGTCGTGGACCCCGCGAGACGACGCGGGAACCGGGGTGTTGGTGCTGCCTAGAGCAGGCCCTCGTCGGTCAGGAAGTCCTTCGCGATGGTCGAGGCCTTCTCCTTGTCGACGGTGCTCTTCGTGTTGAGCTCGATGAGCGCGTCGGTCGTCAGGACCTTGCTCACCTTGTCGATGTCCGCGGCGGCCTTGTCGTCGACCTTGCTCGAGACGACCGGGGTGACGTTCTGCGGCACGATGAGGTTCTTCGGGTCCTTGAGGGTCACGAAGTCGTTCGCCTTGATGCTCGGGTCGGCGGTGTAGATGTCCGCGAGCTGCACGGTGCCGTCCTTCAGCGCCTTGACGGTCAGGGCTCCGCCGGAGTCCTCGATCGCCTTGGACTGGACCGTCACGCCGTAGACCGACTTCAGGCCCTTCGGACCGTACGGGCGGGTCTGGTTCTCGGAGTTCGCACCGACCGTCAGCGTGCCCTTGACCTTCGACAGGTCGGCGAGGCTCGTCACGTCGTTGTCCTCGGAGAACTTCTTCGTGACGGTGTAGCTGTCCTGGTCGGTGGCGTCGGCGGCGTCCAGCGCGCGGAGGCCCTTCGGCAGCGAGCTCTTCAGACCGTCGGCGATCTCGGCCTCGGACTTCGCGGTGGAGTTCTTGTCGTAGTACTGCAGCAGGTTGCCGCCGTACTCCGGCATGACGTCGATCGCGCCCTTCTGGAGCTGCGGGAGGTAGACCTCGCGCTGACCGATGTTGAAGTTGCGCTTCACCTGGAAGCCGTCCTTCTCGAGGACCTGGGCGTAGAGCTCGGCGATGATCTCGTTCGAGTAGTACTGCTGCGACCCGACGACGATCGTCTTCGAGTCGGAGGAGGCGCTGGAGCCGCTGTCGAGCGGGCTGCTGGAGGAGCAGCCGGCGAGGGCGGCGGCCACGCCGACGGCGACCGCGGCGGCGATGCCGGCGCGGAGCTTGGGTGCTGTGATCACGAGGGGGTTCCTTCCGGGATGGGGGTGTGGGGCCGCTCACGCGATCCCGAGCGTCGCCGTGTCGGACGTTCGGCGACGCCCGCGGGCACCACCGCCCGCTGGAGCACGGAGAAGACGATCTCGAACGCGATCGCGAGTGCGATCACGAGGATGGAGGCGCCGAGCATCATGGCGTAGTCCTGGGTCTTGAGCCCGAGGAACACGTAGCCGCCGAGTCCACCCGAGCCGACGTACGCGGCGAGGGTGGCGGTGGCGACGACCTGGAGCACGGCGGCACGGACGCCACCGACGAGCAGCGGCAGGCCGAGCGGGATCTCGACCCTGGTCAGGATCTGCCACCCGGTCATGCCCTGCGCGCGGGCGGCGTCGACGGTCACCGGTTCGACGGACTCGATCCCGGCGTACGCACCGGCGAGGACCGACGGGATCGCCAGGACGACGAGCGCGAGCAGGGGCGCCTGCAGGTTGGCGCCGAGCAGGAGGCCCACCAGGGTGAGCACGCCGAGCGTCGGCAGCGCACGGATGCCGCCGGAGAGGGCGATCGCGAAGCCGCGGACCTTTCCGGTGTGGCCGATGGCGTAGCCGATCGGGATGGCGATCACCGACGCGATGAGGACCGCGAGCAGCGAGATCCAGATGTGTTCCCAGAGTCGCTCGGGGACCGCGTCGGGACCGGCGTAGTTGGCGGGGTCGAACACCCAGCCGAAGGCCTGGCCGATGATCATGACGTGACCTCCGCGGACTGGAGCACGCGGCGGGCCGCACGCTTCGACGGAGCCGAACGGCGCGTCCAGGGCATCACGACGCGGCCGAGCAGCACGAGCAGCCCGTCGATCGCGAACGCCAGGACGAGGACCATCACGACGCCGGCGACGATCTCCTCGGGGATGTTCCGGCCGATGCCGTCCGTGAAGAGCGACCCGAGGCTCTGGATGCCGAGGACCGCACCGACCGTCGTGAGCGAGATCGTCGACACCGAGACGACGCGGAGGCCGGCGAGCAGCACCGGGCCCGCGAGCGGCAGGTCGACGCGGAAGAAGCGCTGCGCTCCCGAGTACCCCATCGCGGTCGCAGCCGAGGTGGTCGCCGCGTCGACCGAGCCGAGGCCGTCCACCGTCGACCGCACCATGAGTGCGAGGCCGTAGAGCGTCAGGCCGATGACGACGTTGACGGGGTCCTGCAGCCCGGTGCCGAGGAGACCCGGCAGCGCGATGAACAGCGGCAGCGACGGGACGGCGTAGAGGAGCCCGGCGACGGTGACGATGCCGCCACCCACTCCGCTGCTGACCCGGCGGGCACCGGGTCGACGGAGGCGGACGACGAGCCACCCGATCGGGATCGACAGCAGGAACGCGACGATGATCGGCGGGATGGCGATCGCCAGGTGCGCGACCGTGTCGTCCCCGATCGTGTCGAGGTTCGACAGCACCCACTTCACCGGGTGCTCCCACCCTGCGCCGCAGCACCCGGGACGCTGGGCGTCCCGGCCTCGGAGCGGACAGCGGCAGCGGCGTCGACGACGCCCACGGGACCGGTCAGGACGCCGGCGGCACGGCCGTCCCCGTCCACGACGACCGGACCGGTCGGGGTCTGCTCGACCCGGAGGGACCGACGGCCCCGACCGACGCCGATGAAGTTCGCGACGAAGTCGTCCGCCGGAGCGGACAGGATCTCCGCCGGGGTCCCCTGCTGGGCGATCTCGCCGCCCTTCTTGAGGATGACGACCTGGTCGCCGAGCTTGAACGCCTCGTCGATGTCGTGCGTCACGAAGACGACGGTCTTGCCGAGCTCGCGCTGCAGACGGATCAGTTCGTCCTGCAGGTCGTTGCGGACGAGCGGGTCGACGGCACCGAAGGGCTCGTCCATGAGCAGCACGTTCGGGTCGACGGCGAGCCCGCGGGCGACGCCGACACGCTGCTGCTGTCCGCCGGAGAGCTGGGACGGGTACCGGTCGGCCAGCGAACGGTCGAGGCCGACGGTGTCCATCAGTTCGAGCGCTCGCTTCCGCGCGTCTGCCTTCGAGACCCCGGTGAGCAGCGGCACGGTCGCGATGTTGTCCGCGACCTTGCGGTGCGGCAGCAGGCCGGCGTTCTGCATCACGTAGCCGATCCGACGGCGCAACTGCACCGGGTCGACACCGGCGATGTCCTCGCCGTCGATCTGGACGGAGCCCGAGGTCGGGTCGATCATCCTGTTGATCATCCGGAGGAGTGTGGTCTTGCCGCAACCGCTCGAACCGACGAACACCGTCGTGGTCCGCGAGGGGATCACGAGGTCGAACGACTCGACGGCGTTCGTGCCGTCCGGGTAGGTCTTGCGCACCGAGCGGAACTCGATCATGGGTGCCCTTCTTGGTGGAGGTAGCCCGACTCCGGACGACAGTACAGGTCGGAGCCCGTAGCGGTTCCGTCGTGACGGTGCATGACGCCTTGCGGACAACGACGTCGTGTCCGCGCCCTTCGGACACGAACGCCCGTGCCTCCTGTTCGGAGGAACGGGCGTTCGTGATGGGTCCGGGCCGGCTCGTGCCGGCCGGTGATCGGTCAGGAGGCCCCGATCACCGACTCCAGGTACGGCCGGCTCATCGCGCGGTACGCCGCGATCAGCTCGGTGTCGGGGTGGTCGCGGTCCACGTGGGCGCGAGCGAGGACCGCGTGTGCGGACTCCGCCAGGACGACCCAGGCGCGGCTGATGGCGTCGGACTGCGGCAGGTCGAAGCGCTCCCGCATCACGGCGCCGACGGCACCGCCGAGCGCGGCGAGGCGGTCGGCGTCCTCGTCACCGGACGTCGTGTCGATGTCGGCGAACCGGATCGCCCGGAAGCCGGGCTCGGTGCGGTACATCTCCGCGGTCATCTCGATGAGGGCGTCGCAGCCTTCCTGCCAGGTCGTGGCGCCGGACGCGTCGAGCGTTTCCACGAAGCGGGCGGCGAGACGCTGGGTGCACCGGATCGCCAGGGCCTCGACGACGGCGATGCGGTCCGGGAAGTACCGGTAGACCGTGCCGATGGAGGCACCGGCACGTTCGGCCACCATGGCGGTCGTGAGTCGCTCGAAGCCGATCTCGTCGATGACGGCGGCCGCGGCGTCGAGCAGACCTGCGAGGCGCGCCGAGCTGCGGGCCTGGACCGGCTCGTTCCTGAGCAGTGATGATCCCCCCGGCAGTGCGTTCGAAACCTCGGTGACGAGCACGTGAACTCCTTCTCGCGGTGACCGCGGGCTGACTGACTGAGACGGCAACTCTCGCAGACACCGGCTTGGTCTTGGCTGCGATTCCCGGGGTGTCGGGTCCGCGACCCCGTCTCGCGACCCCCCTGCATGGGATGATGGTGCGATGCCCGAGTCGACGCCTCCGGACCCTGCCGCGCCCCGGGACACCACCCCGGCGCCCGAGGGCAGCGCAGTTCCCGGGCGCGACGCCCGGTCCGTGGAACGCGAGCACGATCGGCGCGAACAGTCCCCCTGGGGCATCCAGCAGTGGGAGACCGCGATCCCGGAGCCGATCCTGCACCGGGCCGCCCGCGTCGAGGACGCCGTGCAGGAGTACCGGGAGCAGCACGCCCGGAAGCGCGGCCAGGTCCCGACCGTCATCCCCTACACGGGCTACGGCGCGCCGGGGTGGGTCCGGGTCCTCTGTCGGGTCCTCCTCACCCGCCGGGGCCTGGCGTCGGACGTGTCCTACGCGGGAGTCCGCGGCTGGCGCAGCTTCACGAGCGTGGCCGTCGACCACGCCGAGGTCACCATCACCGCCGGCGGCAGCACCCACACCGTCCAGAGCGACCGCGGCGGTGTGGTCGACGCCATCGTCCCGATCGACCTCGAACCGGGCTGGCAGACGATCCGCCTGTCCGCCGGTGGCATGCGCGACGTGGACGCCGACGTGTTCGTCGTGCACCCGGACACCCGCTTCGGCCTGCTGTCGGACATCGACGACACGGTGATGGTCACGAGCCTCCCCCGTCCGATGCTCGCCGCCTGGAACTCGTTCGTGCTCACCGAGCACGCCCGCCGTCCGGTGCCGGGCATGTCGGTCCTGTACGAGCGGGTCCTCGCGCAGCATCCGGGCGCGCCGACCGTCTACCTGTCCACGGGTGCGTGGAACGTGGCGCCGACGCTGCAGCGCTTCCTGACCCGGAACATGTACCCGTCGGGCACCCTGCTGCTCACCGACTGGGGTCCCACCCACGACCGGTTCTTCCGCAGCGGGCAGCAGCACAAGCAGGACAACCTGCGGCGCCTCGCCCGGGACTTCCCGGACATCCAGTGGCTGCTCGTCGGCGACGACGGGCAGCACGACGAGCACCTCTACGGCGAGTTCGCCCGCGAGCACCCGGAGAACGTCGCCGCGGTCGCGATCCGGCAGCTGTCCACCAGTGAAGCGGTGCTGGCCGGTGGTCGGTCCCGCGCCCAGGAGCGCACCCGGGACTCCACCGTGCCGTGGGTCTACGCCCCGGACGGAGCCGGACTCTGGACCGAGCTCGGGCGCGTCGGGATCGCAGAACTCGACTGAGCGGACGTCGCCGCCGAGGTCATGCCGGGTGTCATCTGAACGCACCTTCAGCGCAGCCGGACTCGGGGCGCGGGTGGTTCGATCGGGGCATGGCTCAGCGCATCGAGGACCACGCCCTCATCGGGGACTGTCACACCGCCGCACTCGTCACCCGGGACGGTGACGTCGACTGGGCGTGCCTGCCCCGGTTCGACAGCGCGTCGACCTTCGCCGCACTGCTCGGCGACGAACACGACGGGCAGTGGTCGCTCCGACCCGCCGATCCCGACGCCATCCCGGTCCGACGGCACGACGGGGACTCCCTGGTGCTCTCGACCGTGTGGACCACCACGACCGGCGTCGTCGAGGTCACCGACTTCATGCCCGTCGACGCGCACCGCGCCACCATCGTCCGGCGTGTCCGCGGACTCACCGGCACGGTCGAGATGCGGCAGGTCCTCCGCATCCGGTTCGGCTACGGGGACGTGCTCCCCTGGATCCGCCAGGTCGGCGACGACGACGAACCGGTCCTCGTCGCGACGGCCGGCCCGGACGCCGTCGTGGTCCGGGGTCCGCGCTTCCGGGCCGACGACCACCGCCACACCACGACCACGATCATCAGCGACGGGGAGGTCCTCGACACGGTCCTCACCTGGTACCCGTCGCACCGCGAACCCCCGGAGCCGTTCGACGTCGACGCCGCCCTGCACCACACGCGCGACTGGTGGCACGACTGGACCTCCCGCACCCGCGCGGAGGGCAAGTACGCTCCCGCCGTCCGCAGCTCGCTGATGTACCTGCGGGCGATGACCCACGCCGAGACCGGTGGCGTCGTGGCGGCCGCGACCACGAGCCTCCCGGAGGACCCCGGCGGCGAACGCAACTGGGACTACCGCTTCGTGTGGCTGCGGGACGCCTCGATGGCGCTCGCCTCCCTCATCGCCCACGGGTACCGCGACGAGGCGTCGCACTGGCGGGCCTGGCTGCTCCGCGCGATCGCCGGCGACCCGGACGACGTCCAGATCATGTACGGCATCGCGGGCGAGCGGGAGCTCCCGGAACGCACGCTGGACCACCTGGCCGGGTACGCCGACTCGAAGCCCGTCCGGGTCGGGAACGGCGCGTACACGCAGTACCAGGGCGACGTGTTCGGCGAGGTGCTCGCCGCGCTGCACGACGCCCGCGAACTCGGCGTCGAGGAGAGCGGCGCCTCGTGGTCCCTACAGCGCGCGCTCCTCAGCCACGTGGAGGCGCACTGGCAGGAGCCCGACAACGGCATCTGGGAGATGCGCGGACCACGACGGCACTTCACGCACTCGCGCGCGATGATCTGGGCGGCCTTCGACCGCGGGGTCGCCGCGTGCGAGGAGTTCGGCCTCGAGGGTCCCGTCGAGCGGTGGCGCACCCTGCGCGACCAGGTGCGCGCCGAGATCGAGGAACACGGCTGGAACGCGGAACGCGGGGCGTACCGGCAGCACTACGACACCGACGAGGTCGACGCGAGCCTGCTCGTGCTCCCCCAGATCGGCTACTGCAAGCCGGACGACCCGCGGATGCTCGGCACCGTCGCGGCCATCGAGCAGGACCTGCGCGTCGGCGACGACGGCCTGCTGCTCCGGTACCGGACCTCCTCCGGCTTCGACGGCCTCAGCGGCGCGGAACACCCGTTCCTGGCCTGCTCGTTCTGGCTCGTCGAGCAGTACGCCGGCTCCGGGCGGGTGGCGGACGCGGAACGGCTGATGGACGTGCTCGTCGGCTTCGCGAACGACGTCGGGATGCTGTCGGAGGAGATCGACGTCGCGACCGGGCACCACATCGGCAACACCCCGCAGGCGCTCTCACACCTGACGCTCGTCACCGCGGCGGACGCCATCGCCCGCGCACAGGGCGCCGCCGCCGGGCACCGGACCCGCTCCGCGCAACGCGGCGGGGGGACGTGGAGCGTCACCGGTGCCGGCGAGCGGGCCGGACGGCCGGCCTGACGCGGCCGCGGCCCGTCGGATGGGCCGCCGGAGCATGACGGGAGGCCCGGTACCAGCTGGTACCGGGCCTCCCGTCATGCGGTGGTCGCGTCGGTCAGGACGAGCTGACCCACTCGGCCGGGCCGCGCGAACCAGCGCGGTACTCCTCGAGCGGGACCTCGCCGGACTTCCAGGCGTTCACGACCGGCTCGACGATCTCCCAGCAGCGCTCCGCGACGTCGCCGCGGATGGAGAGCAGCGGGTCGTCGTGGAAGATGCCGTTGAGCACCTCGCCGTACGGGGTGAGCTCACCGTCGTCGAAGGTGGACGACAGGGTGACCTGGCCCATCTCGAACGGGTTGCCGCCGCCGTTGGCCGAGACCGACAGCTCGATCTCGTCCGGGTTGAGGACGATGCGCAGCGTGTCCGCCTTCGGACGACCGGTCAGGCCGGAGGGCAGGCGCGTCACGGGCTTGAAGGTGATGAGGACCTCCTTGCGGCTGGCGCCGAGCGCCTTGCCGGAGCGGAGGGTGAAGGGGACGCCGGCCCAGCGGGCGGTGTCGACCTCGACCTCGATCTCGGCGAGGGTCTCGGTCTCGCGCGACGGGTCGACCCCGTCCTCCTGCTGGTACGACGGCAGGTCCTTGCCGTCGATCGTGCCGGCCGTGTAGACCGCGCGGCGGGAGGCGATGGTCGCGTCGTCGCCCTTGAGCCGCGTGGACCGCAGGACGCGGGCGAGCGAGGAGCGGAACTCGACGGAGTCGATGGCTGCCGGGGCGTCCATCGTGACGAGGGCGAGGATCTGCAGCAGGTGCGACTGGATCATGTCGACCAGGGCGCCGGCCTCGTCGTAGTACTGGGCGCGGTTCTCGAGGCCCAGGGTCTCGTCGTAGAAGACGTCTACCTTCTCGATGTTCTCCGCGTTCCAGATCGGCTCGAACAGGCGGTTCGCGAAGCGGAGACCGATGATGTTGAGGACCGTGGTGCGACCGAGGAAGTGGTCGGTGCGGTGCACGCGCTCCTCGGGGACGAGCTCGAGGACGGTCTTGTTGAGCGCCTCGGCGCTCGCGACGTCGGTGCCGAAGGGCTTCTCGAACGCCAGGGTCGTGCCCTCGGGGAGCTCGACGTGCTGCAGGGCCTCGCAGATGTCGGACGCGATCTGCGGCGGCAGCGCGAAGTACAGGATCGGCTCGGCCTCGGCGGCGTCGAGCAGGGCCTTGAGGTGCTCCGGGTCGGTCGGGTCGCCCTGGATGAACTTCGTCGACTCGATGGTCGCGTCGACCTCCGGGCCGGACACGTCCTGCGACGCGAACGACTTCGTGACGACGTCCTTCCACTGGTCCTCGCTGCGGGCGCTGCGGCCCGTGCCGATGAGCTGGACCGGGACGGAGCGGCCGCTCTGCAGGAAGGTACCGAGGCCCGGCAGGAGGAGGCGGGAGGCGAGGTCGCCGGTCGCGCCGAAGATGATGAGCGTGCGCTTGTCAGTCACCGGAGGTGACTCCTTTCGCTTGTGGACGGTCCGCAGGACCTGCGGCCGCGGTCATGCGGTCCTCAGGAGCCAAGGTCCATCGTGCCCGGGAGATTCCCGGACCGTTCCAGATGTTGTTCGATGCACGCGCCCGGTGGCGGCGTCTCGCCTGCCCCGGACGCAGTTCGGGCGGCACCGAGATGGTGCCGCCCGAAGCGTGTGTGGCGTGGGTCAGTGCCCGAAGTTGCCGCGGTAGTACTCGTAGACCCAGCCCACGAGCGTGATCGCGACGAGCACGAGGCCGATCGGCACGATCCAGAGGCCAGCTGCGACCCCGAGGAACACGAGCGCGATCGCCGCGGCGAGGAACAGCGGCCACCAGGACCACGGGCTGAAGTGCCCGAGCTCGGCGTCGCCGTCCTCGATGTTGGCGTCCTGGCGGTCCTCCGGCAGCACCCCACCCTGTGCCGACATGACGCGGCCCAGGTAGAAGGCGATGAAGGCGGACATGATGCCGGTCAGGCCGATCGACAGGGTACCGACCCACTCGACCGAGCCGTAGTAGATCATCGACCAGATCGTGTACGCGGCGTCCGCGAGCACGAAGAAGCCGAACAGGATCCAGAACAGGTTGGTGTTGGCGCGCATGGCGGCTACTTCACCTCGCCCTTCGCGGCGTCGTAGGTCGGAGCGTCAGGTGCGTCCTTCGCCGGGCCCACACCGACCGGCACGCCGGCCTCGGGGTGGTTCAGGTCGAAGGCCGGGGACTCGGAACGGATCCGCGGGATCGAGGTGAAGTTGTGCCGCGGCGGCGGGCAGGAGGTCGCCCACTCGAGCGATCGGCCGTAGCCCCACGGGTCGTTGACGGCCACCTTCGGAGCGTTCCGCGCCGTGACGTAGACGTTGAAGATGAACGGCAGGAACGAGATGCCGAGGATCATCGAGCCGATCGTCGACACCTGGTTCATCCAGGTGAAGCCGTCGTTCGGCAGGTAGGTCGCGTACCGGCGGGGCATGCCCACGACGCCGAGCCAGTGCTGGATGAGGAACGTCGTGTGGAACCCGACGAACAGCAGCCAGAAGTGGATCTTACCGAGACGCTCGTTGAGCATCTTGCCGGTGAACTTGGGCCACCAGAAGTAGAAGCCCGAGAACATCGCGAACACGACGGTGCCGAAGACCACGTAGTGGAAGTGCGCGACGACGAAGTACGTGTCCGACACGTGGAAGTCGAGCGGCGGCGACGCCAGGATCACGCCGGTGAGACCACCGAAGGTGAAGGTCACGAGGAAGCCGATGGCCCAGAGGATCGGGGTCTCGAAGGTGACCGAACCGCGCCACATGGTGCCGACCCAGTTGAAGATCTTCACGCCGGTCGGGACCGCGATGAGCATCGTCATCAGCGAGAACCAGGGCAGGAGGACGCCACCGGTGACGTACATGTGGTGCGCCCACACCGTGACCGAGAGGGCCGCGATGGTGATGGTCGCGTAGACGAGGGTCTTGTAACCGAAGATCGGCTTGCGGCTGAACACCGGGAAGACCTCGGACACGATGCCGAAGAACGGCAGCGCGATGATGTAGACCTCGGGGTGCCCGAAGAACCAGAAGAGGTGCTGCCAGAGCAGGGCACCGCCGTTGGCCGGGTTGAAGATCTGGGCGTCGAACACCCGGTCGAGACCGAGGCCGAACAGTGCGGCGGCGAGGACCGGGAAGGCCATCAGCACGAGGAGGCTCGTGACGAGCACGTTCCACGTGAAGATCGACATGCGGAACATCGTCATGCCCGGGGCACGCATCGTGATGATCGTGGTGATGAAGTTGACCGCACCGAGGATCGTCGAGAAGCCCGTCATGCCGAGCCCGAAGACCCACAACGTGCCGCCGAGCCCTGGTGTGAACGTCGTGTCACTCAGTGGCGCGTAGGCGAACCACCCGAACGATGCCGCACCCTGCGGGGTGAGGAAGCCGCCGACGGCGATCGCGCTGCCGAAGAAGTACATCCAGAAGGCCAGGCCGTTGAGACGCGGGAACGCCACGTCCGGCGCACCGATCTGGAGCGGCATGATCGCGTTCGCGAAGCCCGAGAAGAGCGGCGTCGCGAACATCAGCAGCATGATCGTGCCGTGCATCGTGAAGAGCTGGTTGTACTGCTCCTTGGTCGCGACGACCTGGAGGCCCGGCTCGAACAGCTGCGCGCGGATGACGAGCGCCATGATGCCGGCGAGCAGGAAGTAGAGGAACGAGGTGATCAGGTACATGTACCCGATCGTCTTGTGGTCGGTGGACGTCGCCCACCGAACGATGATGTTGCCCTTGCGACCGACCCTCGACGCCTGGAAGTCCGGCGTCGAAGGCCTGGTGGTCGCCTGGCCGACGAATGACGTTGTCATTGAGACGCGCCCTTACTTCTTCTCGCTGGACGCCTCGGCAGGCGCCTCGTTGTTCGGCTGGTTCGTGTTGGTGTCGTACTCGTTGCCGAGCAGACCGACCTTGCCCTGGTCCTTGAGGGACGCGAGGTAGTCGTCGTAGTCCGCCTGCGACACGACCTTCACCTGGAAGAGCATGAGGGAGTGGTACTCACCGCAGAGCTCGGCGCACTTGCCCTGGTACGTGCCGACCTTCTCCGGGATGAAGTACTCGTAGTTCGTCCGCCCCGGGAGCATGTCCTTCTTGTAGAGGAAGTCGATGACCCAGAAGGAGTGGTTGACGTCGCGCGAGCTGAGCTCGATCTCGACCTTCTTGCCGACCGGCAGGTACAGCGTCGGGAGGAGCGACTCGTCGATGGCGCCGCCACCGTTCTCTTCTTCCTGGGCCTGGATGCCCTGGTAGTAGACGCTTTCCTTCGGGTTCTTCTGGTCGATGTAGTTGAAGTCCCAGCCCCAGCGCTTGCCGTAGACGTGCACGGTGGCATCGGGCTGTGCGAACGGCTTCTCGATCGCTTCCTGGTCCTTCGCGGTGAAAGCGAAGAAGCCGAGGACGAGGATCAGCGGCACGATCGTGTAGAAGATCTCGAGCGGCATGTTGTACCGCATCTGCACGGGCAGGCCGGTCTGGCCCTTCCGGCGGCGGTAGACGATCGCGGCCCAGATGATCAGACCCCAGACGATGAGACCGACTGCGAGCAGCACGATCCAGCTCGTCGTCCACAGGCCGACGATGCGGCTCGTGTGGTTGGTGACGTCCTTCGTCTGCTCCGTGCCCGGGAGCCATCCGTTCATCTGCTGCTGCGTGCAGCCAGCCAGTGCGATGACCAGACCGACGGCCACCGGCACGGCCGCCCAACGTATACGGCGATTCGAACGCACTGTTACCTCTCGGAAAGACGTGGCCCGGGAACCGGTCGTCGTGCGACCGGCGCCGACGGTGACCCCGTCGACGAGCACCGAGGTCAGCCGCAGGGCTGACGCGTGGGTGACTCCCAGCTTGGTTGGAACACTCCTAGCCTACTCGCAGCCATCGACACCGAGCGCACAACCGACACGCGTTGTGGACGGAAACGGCACTGCGAGCGGCGGTTTCCCCTGGTCATCTGCGCCGCCGACAACCTGTGTCACGGTGCAGATGCAGGAACGCGAACGGGGAGCGACCATGTCGGTCACTCCCCGTTCGCGTGTCGCCGCTCCCCCGCGCAGGCGGAGGACCGGCGGGCGGTCCGTCGGACGATCAGTGGAAGCTGTCGCCACACGCGCAGGAGCCCTGCGCGTTCGGGTTGTCGATCGTGAAGCCCTGCTTCTGGATCGTGTCTTCGAAGTCGATCGTGGCGCCGTCGAGGTACGGGACGCTCATCTTGTCGACGACCACCTCGACGCCGTCGAACTCGGCCGTGGCGTCACCGTCGAGGAGTCGCTCGTCGAAGTAGAGCTGGTAGATGAGACCCGAGCACCCGCCGGGCTGGACGGCCAGGCGGAGACGCAGGTCGTCGCGCCCTTCCTGCTCGAGCAGGCTGGCGACCTTCGACGAGGCCGCGTCGCTCAGCAGCACACCGTGCGACTTGGCGTCGGTCGCTGCTTCGGTCGTGATGGTGTCGCTCATCGGCGTCTCCCTTGCTGGCGGTGTCGTTCACCGGCCGTCGCGTCGATTCTAAGCACGTGCACCGACGAGCGGGGGCCCCGTCCAGGACCTGTGGAGGACGAACCGTGACGACCGAGGGACGCCCGACCCTGCAAACGCGCCAGGAGGATCGCCTCCGAGAGGATCGCGCGGTGCAGGACGCCGAGGTGCTGGGACTCGTTCGGGCTGTGCGCCCGCGTGTCGGGGTCCTCGACACCGGTGACCAGGATCTGGGCCTCCGGGAACTCGGCGGCCAGGTCGGAGACGAACGGGATCGACCCACCGATGCCCTGCTCCACGGCGTCGGCGCCCCAACCCTCGGACATCGCGGTGCGCGCCTCCTGGACGGCCCACCCGGTCGCGTCGACCAGGAAGCCGTCGCCGGCGTCGACCTCGGTGATCTCCATCCGGGCGCCGAAGGGGACGTGCTGGCGCAGGTGGGCCTCCACGGCGGCGAAGGCCTCCGTCGCGGCCTGCCCCGGAGCCACTCGGACCGACACACGGGCGGCGACGGTGGGGATCAGCGTGTTCGAGGCGTTCGCGACGCTCGGGACGTCGAGGCCGGTCACCGTGATCGACGGCTGGAACCACATCCGCGACAGGACCGGACCACTGCCGACCGGTCGGGCACCCTCGACCAGGGCGGCCTCGGTGGCGAAGTCCGCCTCGGACCGCTCGGGCACCGGGGCGTCGTGGGCCGTCAGCCCGGACACGGCGACCGCGCCGTCGTCGTCGTGCAGCGAGGCCAGCAGGCGCACCATCGGCATCATCGCGTCGGGCGCCGCGCCGCCGTACATGCCGCTGTGGCTGGCGTGTTCGAGCGTCGTGACGGTGAGCTTGAACGTGGTGTTCCCACGGAGCGACACGGTGATGGCCGGGACCTCGGTGGACCAGTTGTCGCTGTCCGCGACCACGATGACGTCCGCCGCCAGGTGCTCCCGCTGCTCGCGCAGGAAGGTCCGGAACGAGCGGGAGCCGAACTCCTCCTCCCCCTCGATGAACAGCACGATCCCGACGTCCAGGTCGTCGCCGAACCGGTCGTGCACGGCCCGGAGCGCGGCGACGTGGGTCATCACGCCGGCCTTGTCGTCCGAGGCGCCGCGGCCGTAGAGGCGGTCACCGCGGAGGGTCGGCTCGAACGGCGGGGTCTCCCACAGCGCGTCGTCGCCCTGGGGCTGCACGTCGTGGTGGGCGTAGAGCATCACGGTCGGCTTCCCGTTCCGTGCCGGACGCACCGCCAGGACCGCCGGCTGCCCGAGCTCGACGGTCTCCTCCCCTGGAGCGACCGTGTCGGCGTCGGCGGGCGTGTCACCCGCCACCGCGGACCGCAGGATCCGGACCTCGTCGAACACCTCGGTCGAGCGCACCAGCTCGGCCACGGCCTCCGCGTTCCGCCGCACGTGCGCCGGGTCGAACGCCGACCAGGACACCGACGGGATGCGCACGAGCGCGGACAGGTCGGCGATCGTGGCGGGCAGCGCGCCGTGCACGTGCTCACGCAGCGCCTCCAGCAGGGCGGGGTCGGTCGCGGGCGCCTGGGGCCCCGCTGCGGAGCTGTGCTTCTCGGTGTCGGTCATGGCCGGTAATCTAGAGGACGTCCAGCACGCAGAGCGCCGTTAGGAACGACCGTGGCGAAGGCAACCCCCAAGACCAACGTGACCGTGAACCCGGCCGACGACGAACTCGTCGCGCACGGCAAGGGTCGCCCCACGCCGTCCCGCCGCGAACGCGAAGCCGCCAACAAGCGTCCGATCGTCGGCAACACCCCGGCTGACAAGAAGGCCGCGCGGACCCGTCTCAACGGTGACCGTGAGCGCGCACGTGTCGGCATGGCGAACGGTGAAGAGCGCTACCTGCCGGCGAAGGACCGCGGCGAGCAGCGTCGGTTCATCCGCAACACCATCGACGCCCGCTGGAACGTCGGCGAAGTGATGATGCCGGTGCTCATCCTGTTCCTGCTCGTCGGCTTCCTCGCCGCGAAGACCGCCGCCGCCTCGTACTCGCTGCTCTTCGTCTGGGCGTTCGTGCTGTTGTTCGTCCTCGACTGCGCCGTCCTCTGGTTCGCACTGCGCCGGAAGTTGACCGCTGCCGGGCAGGAGTTCCAGCGCGGGAACTTCCTCTACATCCTCACGCGAGCGTGGCAGCTGCGCTTCCTCCGCCTGCCGAAGCCGCAGGTCAAGCGCGGGCAGTACCCGACCCTCTGACCTCGCTCCGCTCGGGAGCCGAAGCGCCGTCGACCTCCGGGTCGGCGGCGCTTCGTCGTGGGGCGACCAGCGCGACGCGCCGCCACGCGGCCACTTGCCAGGCGCGGCCTCAGCGTCGCCGCAGGCGCTTCCGGCGGAGTCGGTTGATGCGCATCGCCCAGGTCGGCCCCTCGTAGAGGAACGCGGTGTAGCCCTGCACGAGCGTCGCACCGGCGGCGATCCGGGCCTGGACGTCAGCCTCGGACGTGACGCCACCGACCGCGATGACGCAGAACCCGGCCGGCACCGCGGCGCGGACCCGACGCAGGACCTCGAGCGAGCGCTCCCCGAGCGGTGCACCGGAGAGTCCACCGGCACCCATGGCCCGGACGTCGTCGTCGGGTGTCGTGAGCCCGGTGCGCTCGATCGTCGTGTTGGTCGCGATGACGCCGGAGAGGCCGAGCTCCACCGCGAGACCGGCGATGGCGTCGATCTGCTCGTCGGTGAGGTCCGGCGCGATCTTCACCAGGACCGGGGTGCGGCCGGCGGCGTCGTGCACCGCGGAGAGCAGCGGACGGAGCTGGTCGAGCTCCTGCAGGCCGCGCAGGCCGGGCGTGTTCGGTGAGCTGACGTTGACCGCCAGGTAGTCGGCGAACGGCGCGAGCAGCCGCGTGGACTCGAGGTAGTCCTCCACCGCGTCCTCGACGGACACGACACGGCTCTTGCCGATGTTGACGCCGATGACCGGGCGCCCCGGGTTGCGGCGCGCGCGCTCCAGGCGGCCGGCGGCCTTGACGGCACCGTGGTTGTTGAAGCCCATCCGGTTGATCAGTGCACGGTCCGCGATGAGGCGGAAGAGTCGGGGTCGCTCGTTGCCCGGCTGTGCTCGTGCCGTGATGGTGCCGACCTCGACGTGGCCGAAGCCGAGGACGCCGAGCCCGGCGATGGCGCGGGCGTCCTTGTCGAACCCGGCAGCCAGGCCGAACCGGGACGGGAAGTGGATCCCCATCGTGGTGATGCCGTCCTCGGCCGACGGCCGGGCGGAGCGCTCGACGGCCCGACCGAGGAAGGGCACGTGCGGCAGCAGCCGGATCACGCTGAAGGCCAGGTGGTGGGCCCGTTCCGGGTCCATCTTCGCGAAGACGTTCCGGAAGACGACCCCGTACCCGGCGCGCACCAGGGACTCGACGCCGCTCACGCTCCGGCGCCGTCCGCGGGCCGGTCGGAACCGGACGCGCTGTGGTGGTCGATGCGGAGCTGGCCGATCGCGTCCTCGAAGTCCTCGAGCGAGTCGAACGCCTGGTAGACGCTGGCGTACCGCAGGTAGGCGACCTCGTCGAGCTCGCGGAGCGGGCTGAGGATCGCCAGCCCGATGTCGTTCGCCTCGATCTGGCTCGCGCCGGACGACCGGACGATCTCCTCGACCCGCTGCGCGAGCACCGCGAGGTCGGAGTCCGTGACCGGTCGGCCCTGGCACGCCTTCCGCACGCCGGAGATGATCTTCTCGCGACTGAAGGGTTCGAGGACGCCGTTGCGCTTCACCACGTTGAGCGAGGCGGTCTCGGTGGTCGAGAACCGCCGTCCGCAGTTCGGGCACTGACGACGTCGGCGGATGGAGGTTCCGTCGTCGCTCGTCCGGGAGTCGACGACACGGGAGTCCGGGTGGCGGCAGAAGGGGCAGAACATGGCGCCCTCAGGCTAGCGGTTCGTGCGCTCGGACACGGCCGCGCCGTGCGCCGGCAGCTGCTCTTCGGTCGACAGCGCGACGATGTGCGGCGCGACCGCGGCCAGGGCGGCCGCGGTGTACCGGATCACCTGCTGCGGACGCAGGAAGGTCGATGCGGACAGGCCGGACCCGAAGCGCGCCTGCCCACCGGTCGGCAGGACGTGGTTCGAGCCTGCCAGGTAGTCGCCGAGGCTCACCGGCGTGCTCGGTCCGACGAACACCGCACCGGCGGCGTCGATGTCGGCGAGCACCGCGTCGTCGTCGGCGGTCTGGATCTCGAGGTGCTCCGGCCCGTAGGCGTTGCTGACCGTCGCGGCGTCGGTCAGCGAGTCCACCAGGACGATCGCCGACTGCGGTCCGTCCAGGGCGGCCTGGAGGCGCGCAGCCGTGCCGAGCACCGCCGTGCGTTCCGGGATGGCGGCTTCCACCGCGTCGGCGAACGCGGCCGACGTCGTGACGAGCACGCTGCCGGCCTGCTCGTCGTGCTCGGCCTGGCTGATGAGGTCCGCCGCGACGTTGCCCGCGTCGGCAGTGTCGTCCGCGATCACGAGGATCTCGGAGGCGCCGGCCTCGGAGTCGATGCCCACGATGCCGCGGACCAGGCGCTTGGCGGCGGCGACGTAGTTGTTGCCCGGACCGGTCACCAGGTCGACGGGCTCGAGACCGATCTCCGGCACGCCGTGGGCCAGTGCCCCCACCGCACCGGCACCGCCCATCGCGTAGACCTCCTGCACGCCGAGGAGTCCGGCCGCGGCGAGGATCGTCGGGTGCACCGCACCGCCGTGGTCGCGCTGCGGCGGGGAGACGAGCGCGATCGACCCGACGCCCGCGACCTGCGCGGGGACGACGTTCATGACGACGCTGGAGGGGTAGACGGCCTTGCCGCCCGGCACGTAGAGCCCGACGCGGCGCATCGGCTGCCAGCGCTGGTGGACCTCGGCGCCGTCGGCGAGCGTGGTCACCGACGGCGACGGCACCTGCGCGGCGCTCGCGGCACGGACGCGACGGATCGCCTCGTCGAGGGCGGCACGGAGCTCGGGCGTGAGTCCGGCGACCGCTGCGTCGATCTCGGCGGCGGGCACCCGCACGTGCTCCGGCGCGCCCCCGTCGAACCGTTCCGCCTGCTCGCGGAGCGCCGCGGCACCGCGGTCACGGACGTCGTCCACGAGCACGCGAGCGGCGTCCACCGCATGCCCGACGTCGCCCGCGGCACGCGGCATCAGTCGGAGGAGTTCGGCACGGCCCGGGAGCCCGCCACGGAGGTCGATTCGCTGCATCATGAGGCCTCCAGCGTAGCGACGACCGCTGACCGGACCGGACCCCGCTACACCAGGCAGCGCGGCCCGAGCAGGCTCTTCAGCTCACCGAACAGGTCCGGGGTCAGGTTGACCGGGAACGGCAGTTCGAACGTGCGGGCCACGTCGTCCTTGAGGAGCTTCAACCGGACCTCGGTGTCGCCCTGGTGTCGCCCGAGCACCGCCGCCAGTTCCGTCACCGTCTGCGTCGTCGCCTGCCGCTCGGGCAGGGACAGCGTGAGCGGCCCCGACCCCATCGCGTCGCCGACGTTCGGCTGGAACATGCTCACCGCGTGCAGCGCCTTGCCGTCGTCGCGGACGTTGACCCGACCGCGCAGGACGACGATCGAGTCCGGCACCAGTGACGGGCCGAACTCCTGGTAGGTCTTGCCCAGGAACATCACGCCGATCTGGCCGCCGAAGTCCTCGACGTCGACGATGCCGTACGGGTTGCCGCTCGTCTTCGCCACGCGGTGCTGCACGCTCGTCAGCAGGCCGGCGACCGTCACGGTCTCGCCCTCGATCGAGTCGTCCGCGACGAGCAGGTCCGCGATGGTGATCGACTGGTGCTTGGCGAGTTCGATCTCGAGCCCGGCGAGCGGGTGGTCGGAGACGTAGAGCCCGAGCATGTCGCGCTCGAAGGCCAGCTTGTCGCGCTTGGACCACTCCGGCCGTTCCGGCACCTGCGACACCGTGAGGGACGCGGGGTGTTCCTCGGCGACCTCGGCGAACAGCGAGTCGAAGTCAAAGCCGACGTTGCCGTGGGCCTCGTCGCGCTTGACCTTCACGGCGGCCTCGACCGCGCCCTCGTGGATCTCCACGAGTGCGCGCCGGCTGTCGCCGAACTCGTCGAAGGCACCGGCCTTGATGAGCGACTCGACGGTGCGCTTGTTCGCCGACGAGATCGGGATCTTGCGCAGGAAGTCGTGGAACGACTCGAACGCGCCCTTCTCCTTGCGGGCCGCGACGATGTCGTCGACGACGTTGAAGCCGACGTTCCGGATCGCACCCATGCCGAAGCGGATGTCGTCGCCGACGGCGGCGAAGAAGCCGATGGACTCGTTGACGTCCGGCGGCATGACCTTGATGCCCATCCGACGGCACTCGTTGAGGTACAGCGCGAGCTTGTCGCGGGCATCGCCGACGCTCGTGAGCAGGGCGGCCATGTACTCGGCCGGGTAGTGCGCCTTGAGGTACGCGGTCCAGAACGACACCACGCCGTACGCGGCGGAGTGCGCCTTGTTGAAGGCGTAGTCGGAGAACGGCAGCAGGATGTCCCACAGCGTCTTGATCGCCGCTTCGCCGTAGCCGTTGTCGATCATGCCCTGGTGGAAGCCCGCGTACTGCTTGTCCAGCTCGGACTTCTTCTTCTTGCCCATGGCACGGCGGAGGATGTCCGCCTGGCCGAGCGAGAAGCCGGCGACCTTCTGTGCGATCGCCATCACCTGCTCCTGGTAGATGATCAGGCCGTAGGTGCCGCCGAGGATCTCCGCCAGGGGTTCTTCGAGCTGCGGGTGGATCGGCGTGATCGCCTGCTCGCCGTTCTTGCGCAGCGCGTAGTTGGTGTGCGAGTTCGCACCCATGGGCCCCGGACGGTACAGGGCGATGAGTGCGGAGATGTCCTCGAAGTTGTCCGGCTTCATCAGGCGCAGGAGCCCGCGCATCGGGCCACCGTCGAGCTGGAACACGCCGAGCGTGTCACCGCGCTGCAGCAGCGCGTAGGCCTCCGGGTCCTCGAGTCCCATGTGCTCGAGGTCCAGGTCGATGCCGCGGTTGGTCTTGATGTTGTCGAGGGCGTCACTGATGATCGTGAGGTTGCGGAGCCCCAGGAAGTCCATCTTGATCAGGCCGAGCGACTCCGCTGCCGGGTAGTCGAACTGCGTGACGATCTGGCCGTCCTGCTCCCGCTTCATGATCGGGATGATGTCGATCAGCGGGTCGCTCGACATGATGACGCCGGCCGCGTGGACGCCCCACTGACGCTTCAGCCCTTCGAGGCCGAGCGCCGTGTCGAAGACCGTCTTGGCCTCCGGGTCGGTCTCGACGACGGTGCGCACGTCGACGGCTTCCTTGTACCGCGGGTGGTCCTTGTCGAAGATCCCGGTGAGCGGGATGTCCTTGCCCATCACGGGCGGCGGCATCGCCTTGGTGAGCTTCTCGCCCATGCCGAAGGGGAAGCCGAGGACGCGCGAGGAGTCCTTCAGCGCCTGCTTGGCCTTGATCGTGCCGTACGTGACGATCTGCGCGACGCGCTCCGACCCGTACTTCTCGGTGACGTACTTGATCGCCTCACCGCGGCGCCGGTCGTCGAAGTCGACGTCGAAGTCGGGCATCGAGACGCGGTCCGGGTTGAGGAAGCGCTCGAAGATCAGACCGTGCCGGATCGGGTCGAGGTCCGTGATGCGCATGGCGTACGCGACCATCGAGCCGGCACCGGAGCCACGGCCGGGTCCGACGCGGATGCCGTTGTTCTTCGACCAGTTGATGAAGTCAGCGACGACCAGGAAGTAGCCCGGGAACCCCATCTGGTTGATGATGCCGACCTCGTAGTCGGCGCGCTCCTGGACCTCCTTCGAGATGCCGCCCGGGTACCGGTACTCCAGCCCCTTCGCGACTTCCTTCTCGAACCAGGAGTGCTCGGTCTCGCCCTCCGGCACCGGGAACTTCGGCATGTAGTTGGCCGACGTGTCGAACTCGACGTCGCACCGTTCGGCGATGAGCAGCGTGTTGTCGCAGGCGTCGAGGTTGTCGCGGAACACGTGCCGCATCTGCGCCGGGGTCTTCAGGTAGAACTCGTCGGCGTCGAACTTGAAGCGGTTCGGGTCGTTCAGCGTCGAACCCGACTGCACGCACAGCAGGGCGGCGTGCGAGGTGGCGTCGTGGGCGTGCGTGTAGTGCAGGTCGTTCGTGCCGACCAGCGGGATGTCGAGGTCCTTCGCGAGCCGGATCAGGTCGCTCATGATGCGCCGCTCGATCTCGAGCCCGTGGTCCATCACCTCGGCGAAGTAGTTCTCCTTGCCGAAGATGTCCCGGTAGTCGGCGGCGGCCTGCACGGCTTCGTCGTACTGCCCGAGGCGCAGGCGCGTCTGGATCTCCCCCGAGGGGCAGCCGGTCGTCGCGATGATGCCCTGGTGGTACTCCTGCAGGAGCTCGATGTCCATGCGGGGCTTGAAGTAGTACCCCTCGATCGACGCACGCGACGACAACCGGAACAGGTTGTGCATGCCGGTGGTGTTCTCGGCGAACATCGTCATGTGCGTGTACGCGCCGGAGCCGGACACGTCGTCGCCACCACCGTCACCCCAGCGCACACGGGTCTTGTCGGTGCGGTGGGTGCGCGGCGTGATGTACGCCTCGGTCCCGATGATCGGCTTGACCCCGCCGGCCTTCGCGGTCTTCCAGAACTCGTACGCCCCGAACATGTTGCCGTGGTCGGTCACCGCCACGGCCGGCATGCCCTGCGCGGCGGTCTCCGCCACGAGGTCGGAGAGCCTGGCGGCACCGTCGAGCATCGAGTACTCGCTGTGCACGTGCAGGTGGACGAAGGAGTCGGAATCCGACACGGAACCTCCGGTTCGTACGGTCTGCGGTGGGGTGTGGACAGCCTAACCGCGACCGACGACGATCCCGAACGTGTCGCCGGAGGACCGCACGTCCACCGCCGGTCAGGCCGCGCGGATCCGGTCGAGCGCCAGCTGCAGGTCGTCCGGGTACGCGGCCTGGAACTCGACCCAGTCCCCCGTGCGCGGGTGCGCGAAGCCGAGCCGGACCGCGTCGAGCCACTGTCGTGTGAGCCCCAGTTCCTCGGCCAGCACCGGGTCGGCCCCGTACGTCGTGTCGCCGACGAGCGGGTGCCGGGTGGCCGCCATGTGCACGCGGATCTGGTGCGTGCGGCCGGTCTCCAGGTGCACCTCGAGCAGGGTTGCGGAGCGGAAGGCCTCGAGGGTCGCGTAGTGGGTGACACTCGGCTTGCCGTCGGCGGTGACCGCGAACTTCCAGTCGTTCGAGGGATGCCGTCCGATCGGCGCGTCGATCGTGCCGGAGGTCGGATCCGGGTGTCCCTGGGCGAGCGCGTGGTAGACCTTCTCGACCGTGCGCTCCTTGAACGCCCGCTTGAGGTGGGTGTACGCCAGCTCGGTCTTCGCGACGACCATCAGGCCGGACGTGCCGACGTCGAGTCGGTGCACGATGCCGGCCCGTTCGGCGGCACCGGACGTCGCGATGGTGAAGCCGGCGGCGGCCAGGCCACCGGGGACCGTCGGGCCGTCCCAGCCGGGCGACGGGTGCGCCGCGACCCCGACCGGCTTGTCGACGACGACGATGTCCTCGTCGTCGTGCACGACCGTCATGCCGGGGACCGCCACCGGCACGATGCGCGGCGGCTCCTTCGGCGTCCACTCGACCTCGAGCCAGGCGTCGGCGTGCAACCGGTCGGACTTCTCGGCGACGACGCCGTCGACGCGCACCCCGCCGGCGGCGACGACGTCGGCCGCGAAGGACCGGCTGAAACCGAGGAGCTTGGCGATGGCGGCGTCGACACGCTCACCGGCGAGCCCGTCCGGGACGGGCAGCTGTCGCTGCTCGCTCACGTCGCGTCGTGGCCGAGCGGACCGTCAGCGGCAGGCCGGGAGGCGCGGCTCGCGTCCGTCCCACCGGTGGCCGGCAGGTCGATGGCCGGCAGGTCGGTGGCCGTCAGGTCGTTGGTCGTCCCCGACGCGGGAACCGCAGCATCGGACCCCGCAGCGTCGGTCGTCGCGCGCTGACGCTTCTCGGAGACCGCCCGTGTGCCGTCGAGGTTCACCCCGAGGATCACGAGCAGCACGAAGACCACCATGCTCACGCAGATGAACGAGTCGGCGACGTTGTAGATCGCCGGCATCATCCACGGTGTCGAGATGAAGTCCACGACGTGTCCGCGCCCGAAGCCGGGTTCACGGAACAGCCGGTCGGACAGGTTGCCGAGTGCTCCGCCGAGGAGCATTCCGAGCACGATCGCCCACCACATCGACCGGATGCGACGTGCGGAGACGACGATCACGACGACGACCGCGGCGGAGATCAGCGAGAACACCCACGTCATGTTCACCGCGAAGGAGAACGCGGCGCCGGGGTTCCGGACCGACAGGAACTGCAGCGCGTTGCCGAGCACCGGCACGACGACGCCCTCGGGCAGCTCCGCGACGACGAGTGCCTTGGTGACCTGGTCGAGCGTCACCACCACGACAGCGGCGAAGGCCAGTGCCGCGATCGCGCGTGCACTGACCTTCGCTCGTGGGACGGGTCGGTCCAACGTCAGTTGCCGAAGCCCTGCGCCGAGGCCGGGGCCGGCGCGAAGCCGGACTGCTCGGTGCTGGCAGACGAGTCGAGCTCGGAGAGCTGGCTCTGGATGTAGCTCTTGAGCTGCGCACGGTAGTCGCGCTCGAACGTGCGGAGCTCGTCGATCTTGCCCTCGAGCTGCGTGCGCTCCTGGTCGAGCACCGCGACCCGCTGGCGGTTCTGGTTCTCGGTGTCCGCCAGGACCTGGCGCTGCTTGGCCTCTGCCTCGGAGACGAGACGGGCGGCCTGGGCCTGGCCCTCGGCGATCAGCGCGTCGCGCTTCTCGACGCCTTCGCGGACGTGCTCCTCGTGGAGACGACGTGCGAGCGTCAGGAGGTTCGTGGTGCCCTCGGTGTCCTCGTCCGGGTTCACCGTGGTGGCCGGCGCGGCAGCGGCGACCGGCGCGGGCTCCGGAGCGGCGGCGACCGGGGCCGGCTCGGGGGTCGGGGCCGGCGCGGGCTCGTCGTCCTTGGCGAGCGACGGCGCGGAGTCGGCCGACTGGAGGCGCTGACGCAGCTCCTCGTTCTCCTGGTTCAGGCGACGCAGCTCGGCCACGATCTCGTCGAGGAAGTCGTCGACCTCGTCCTGGTCGTAGCCCTCGCGGAACTTGGTCGGCTGGAACCGCTTGTTGACTACGTCTTCCGGCGTCAAAGCCATTGCCGTCACCTCAATAGAACTGCTGAACGTGTGGAACCGGGGGCCCTGCTGGACCGTCCGTGCTGAAGGTACCAGCCGGGGTCCCGGTGCGGATGTCCCGCCGGGGCAGGACATCGATCCCGACCACCGTACACCGAGGGCGGCTCCGAACCGCGTCGGGGGCCCGCGTGGCGCGTGTCGCGGCGGTGCCGACCGGGTGCCCGGCCAGCGGTGGGATCAGATGAAGCGGAGCGCCAGGGACTGCACGACGACCCGCAGGATGATCACGACGAGCATCACGATCGTCCAGCCGAAGTCGAGCGCGACGGGTCCGAGCCGGAGCGGCGGGAGGACGCGACGCACCGCCTTGATCGGCGGGTCGGTGACCGTGTAGACGAACTCCGCCACGACGAGCAGCGCACGCTGCGGGCGCCAGGAGCGGTTGAACGCCTGGACCATGTCGAGGATGAAACGCCCCCACATCACGAAGAAGTAGAGCGTGAGGAGTAAGGAGAGGATCGTGAAGATGAACACGGTTCGGCTCGCTCGTCTCGTGTGACCGGGGCCGGGTGGCACCGGTCACGGGGCGGGTGGGCCTGGGTGCCGAGCGGTCGTCCGGATGCCCGTCGGGCACCCGTACCGCGGGGGCGGCTCAGGACTGGGCGAAGAAGTTCGCCTCGATGTCGGACTCTACCTCAGCAGGCTCACCGCTCACTGCGATGTGCGCGGGCGAGAGCAGGAAGACCTTGTTCGTGACGCGCTCGATCTTGCCGTAGAGCCCGAGCGACAGGCCGCTGGCGAAGTCGATCATCCGGCGGGCGTCACCCTCGGTCATCTGCGAGAGGTTGATGATGACGGGGATGCCGTCACGGAAGCTCTCGGCGATGGACTGGGCGTCCTTGTACTCGCGCGGGTGGACGGTGAGGATCTCGTTCATTTCCTGGACCGGGGTCGCCTTCTGTGCGGTCGTGTGCGAGCGGCGGAGCGGGGTGACCTGCGCGCCGCGCTGGGAGGTGTGCTGGGGCTTCGCGGGTGCGGCGGCCGGAGCGGCTGCTGCGGGTGCGGCGGCGGCCGGAGCGGCAGCGGGCGTCGCGGCGGCCGGGGCCTCCTGCTGCGCTGCCGGGGCCTGCTGGCGCGCCGGCGTCGGCGCGGCCTGCTGCTCGTCCTCGTACTCGAGTTCCTCGTCGGCGAGGCCGAGGTAGACCATCGTCTTCTTCAGCGGGTTGGCCATGGTTCCTCCGGGAGTCGTGCTCGTTGATGCCCTGCGACGAGGCTATGGTGCGGCGGGGCGATTCCCGGTGATTGCGGTCCCGATCCGCAGGTGTGTCGCGCCCTCCGCGACGGCCTCGGCGTAGTCGCCGCTCATGCCGGCCGAGATGTCCGTCGCGGCGGGGTCGAGCAGGCGCACCCGCTCGGAGATCCCACGGAGTCGGGCGAAGGCCGCGCGGGGGTCCTCGTCGAGCGGCGCGACCGCCATCACGCCCCGGAGGCGCAGGGTCCCGGTGGCGAGGACCCGCTCGGCCAGGGCGTCGACGTCGGACGGTGCGACACCGCCTCGGCCGGGGTCGTCGGTCAGGTTCACCTGCACGAACCCGTCGAGCACACGCGGGTCCGGCTCGGCCTCGGTCGGGGCGAAGGCGTCGACGACGCTCGCCCGGTCGAGGGACTGCACGACGTGGGCGTAGCGGCGGGCCTGCCGGGCCTTCTTCGACTGCAGCTGCCCGACGAAGTGCCAGGTGAGGCCGAGGTCCTCGAGTTCCGCGGCCTTCGCCTGCGCCTCCTGGTGGCGGTTCTCCCCCACGTCGGTGACGCCGAGCGCGGCGAGCTGTCGGACCAGGGCGGCCGGGTGGTACTTCGTGACGACGACGAGCGTCAGGGCGTCGGACGAGCGACCGGCCGCCCTGGCCGCGTCGGCGATGCCGTCGCGGACCGAGGACAGCCGGTCCTGGAGGCTCGTGGAGCCGTCCGTCATGTCGTCTTACTTCAGGAAGTCGGGGACGTCGAGCTCGTCGTCGTCGTCGAAGGCCGGGTCGGCGGCGCGCTGCGCCGGCGGCTCGTGCTCCTGCGACGCCCAGGACGGGGTCGAGTGGCCGGAGTCCTCGATGCGGTTGGACGAACCGGTGGCGACGGGCACGGTGGCGCCGGCGTCCGGGTCCACGTAGCTCGAGCGACGCTCCTGGTGCTGCTGCTGCGACGGCTCGCCACCGTCGAAGCCGGCAGCGATGACGGTGACGCGCACCTCGTCGCCGAGGGTGTCGTCGATGACCGCACCGAAGATGATGTTCGCTTCGGGGTGCACGGCCTCCTGCACGAGGCGGGCCGCGTCGTTGATCTCGAAGATGCCGAGGTTCGAGCCACCCTGGATCGACAGCAGGACACCGTGCGCACCGTCGATCGATGCCTCGAGCAGCGGCGACGCGACGGCGAGTTCGGCCGCCTTGATCGCACGGTCGGCGCCTCGCGAGGAGCCGATGCCCATGAGCGCCGAACCGGCACCCTGCATGACGCTCTTCACGTCGGCGAAGTCGAGGTTGATCAGGCCCGGGGTCGTGATGAGGTCCGTGATGCCCTGGACACCGGCGAGGAGCACCTGGTCGGCCGTGGCGAACGCCTCGACCATCGAGATGCCGCGGTCGGAGATCTCGAGCAGGCGGTCGTTCGGCACGACGATGAGCGTGTCGACCTCGTCCTTGAGGCTCGCGACACCGTTCTCGGCCTGCGACTGCCGGCGCTTGCCCTCGAACCCGAAGGGCTTCGTGACGACACCGATGGTCAGGGCGCCGATGGACTTCGCGATGCGTGCGACGACCGGGGCGCCACCCGTCCCGGTGCCACCACCTTCACCGGCGGTGACGAACACCATGTCGGCGCCGGCGAGGGCTTCCTCGATCTCCTCGGCGTGGTCCTCGGCGGCGCGACGACCCACCTCGGGGTCGGCGCCGGCTCCGAGACCGCGGGTGATCTCGCGACCCACGTCGAGCTTGACGTCGGCGTCGCTGAGGAGCAGCGCCTGCGCGTCGGTGTTGATGGCGATGAACTCGACCCCGCGGAGTCCGAGCTCGATCATGCGGTTGACGGCGTTGACACCGCCGCCGCCGACACCGACCACCTTGATGACGGCGAGGTAGTTGTGGTTCGTGGTCACGTCTGTCCGGCCTCCGGTCAAAACCCTCAACCTGTGCTTGAAGTTCAGAGTTCTAGCTGCTACGAATGGTGCTGGCCCCGACGCTACGGGTGCCGTCCTGCTGCTGACGACCCGCCACGCCGCGTGTCGCCGATCGCGGCGCAGATCACGTCGTGCTCACCCCTGCGGGCGGATGATGCCGTTGTCCGGCGCGGACACGTCGTACTCGACCTTCGAGTCCTTGTCGCGCGCCGCGTGGTCCTTGACGAGGGCGGCGAGCAGGGTCGCCTTCGCCGGGGACTCGTCCGGGCTCCCCCACACCACGCTCGACCCGTCGCTCATGGTCAGCGTCACGTCGTCCGACGTCGACGCCGCGATGCCCGACACCTGGTCGCGCACGCTCGCGGGCATGGCCAGCACGACCTCGGTCATGGTCCGGAACACCGTGCTGCCGAGCTTCGCCCGCCCGATGTCCGCCACCGGCATGCCGTCCGGCCGCTTCGTGGTCGACTGCACGACGATGCCGGCCGGGTCGACCAGGTCGAACGTCTTCCCCGACTCGACCGCGACGACCGGCGTCCGCTCGGTGACGGTCACGACGAGGGTGTGCGGCGGTTCCTCTTCCGTGACGTAGCTCTCGATGAGCGGGAACCCGGCGATCTGCTCCTTCACCCGACCGAGGTCGATGCGCGCCAACGGCGTCCCGAGCTGCCCGGACAGCGCGGCCCGCACCTGCGCAGCGTCGACGCGGTCGGTGCCCTTCACCTCGATCGTCCGGAGGGCCATCAGCGGCGAGAACACCGCCACGAGGATCGACACCGCGAGCACGACGACGACCCCACCGGCCGTGATCCACGCGGCGCGACGATGCCGGGAGCGTCGGGTGAACCGACGGACCTCGGCACGCTCGAGCAGTCGGCGGCGCTTGCGGGCGACGCGGGCTTCGCGGGCGGTCTCGGCCGCGCGGACGCGAGCGCCGATCGGGGTCTCGCGCGGCACGTGGGTCGAGACCGGCGCGTCGGCCTCCCCCGTCCGGTCTCGTTCCCGCGGCACCGGGGCGGTCAGACGGTCGTCCGCCGGGTGGTCGTCGGCCGGGCGGTCACCGGACACGCGGTCGTCGGATGCACGCTCGTCCGCCGGGCGAGCGTCCCGCGCGCGGTCATCGTCTGCGCGCTCGTCCGCCGTGAGGTCGACCTCCGGCAGTTCGGGCAGGAGGGAGTCGAGCCGGTCCGCAGCGGACCCGGAGCCGGACGCCACCACGTCGTCTCGGGGAGCCGACGTCCGCGGGGCGCGTCGAGCCTCCCGGACGCCGCTCAGCGCGGACCGGAGCCCGCCGGTGCGTGCCGGACGGCTGCTCCGGTCGCCCCGGTCGGTCGCCGCGGTCCCACTGGAGCGCTCGTCGGCTCCGGCGCGGTCGTCGAAGCCCTCGGGGCGCTTCACCGGCCTGCGGCTCCGGCTTCGTCAGATGCCCGCAGGCCGGCGGCCGGCTCGTCGTGCAGCGCCGTCAGGACCTGCGGGATGATCCGGTACACGTCCCCGCAGCTCAGGGTCATGATGATGTCGCCGTCCCGGGCGACCGAGGCCGCTCGGGCCGAGGCCTCGGCCCAGTCGGGCAGGTAGTCGACGCGGGCCTGGTCGGCGAACCGCTCCTGCACCAGGGCGCCGGTGACCCCGGGCTCCGGGTCCTCACGCGCGCCGTAGACGTCGAGCACGACGGTGTGGTCGGCGAGGTCCTCGTAGACCTTCGCGAAGTCGGCGGCCATCAGCCGCGTGCGCGAGTACAGGTGCGGCTGGTGGATCGCGATGATCCGGCCCGCCCCGACCACGTCGCGGGCGGCGTGCAGGGCCGCGGCGACCTCGGTCGGGTGGTGCGCGTAGTCGTCGTACACGGAGACCCCGCGCTCGACACCGTGCAGCTCGAAGCGCCGCTCCGTGCCGCCGAACGCCTCGATGCCACGGACCGCGTCCGCCGGGTCGACGCCCAGACCGACGAGCACCGCGAAGGCACCGACGGCGTTGACGGCGTTGTGGCGGCCCGGCACGCGGAGGGCGATGTGGTGCGTGGCTCCGGCCCACCGCAGGTCGACCGTGACGCCGGCGCCCTCGGTGACGCGTTCGATGCGGACGTCGGCACCCTCGGCCTCGCCGAAGGTCACGACCTCCGGCGCGTCCGGACGGGCACGGAGTCCGTCGGTGACGCGGACCGCACCGGCGTCGTCGCTCGAGACGACCACCCGTTCACGGGCCTTCGCGGCGAACTCGACGAACGCGTCGATGAAGGCCTGCTCGCTGCCGTAGTGGTCCAGGTGGTCCGGGTCGACGTTCGTGATCAGGGCGATCGCGACGTCGTAGAGCAGGAACGAGCCGTCGGACTCGTCCGCCTCGACGACGAACAGGTCGCTGCTGCCCGGCGCCGAACTCGTGCCGAGCGACTGGATGACGCCGCCGTTGACGAAGCTCGGGTCGAGGCCGAGCTCGACCAGCGCGGTGACGATCATGCCCGTCGAGGTGGTCTTGCCGTGCGCACCCGCGACGGCCACCAGACGGTGCTCCGAGATCAGTGCGGCGAGGGCCTGCGACCGGTGCAGCACCGGGAGGCCTCGACGCTGCGCCTCGAGGAGTTCGGGGTTGTCGGGCCAGAGCGCGCTCGTGACGACGATCGTGTCCGCGTCCCCGACGTTCGCGGCGTCGTGGCCGATCCGCACTTCGGCGCCGAGCTCACGCATCCGTCCGGTCGTCGCCGTCTCGCGCGAGTCACTGCCCGTGACCCGGTGACCGGCGGCCAGGAACATCCGGGCGATGCCGCTCATGCCGGACCCGCCGATGCCGACGAAGTGCACCGTGCCCAGGTCGTCCGGGATCGGCTGGGTGAGGTCCGGCTTGATGGTCATGGTTCCTCCGTGCTGCTGGTGGAGCGGGTGCTGCTGGTGTCGCTGCTGGTGCTGCTGGCCTTGCTGCGGCGCTTGCTCGTGCGGGCCGCGCTGAGGACGAGCTCCGTCATCCGGTCGGCGCCGTCACGGTGTCCGACGCTGCCGGACCGGACGGCCATGTCCGCGATGCCGGCTCGGTCCTCCAGGATCGTCAGGAGCTGCAACGTGATCCACTCGGGCGTGAATTCCTGGTCGGCCACGAGCACCGCTCCGCCGGCGGCGACGACGTCGCGGGCGTTGTGCCGCTGCTCGCCGTTGCCGACCGGGTAGGGCACCAGGACGCTCGGCAGGCCGACGGCGGTGAGCTCGCAGACCATGCCGGCCCCGGACCGTGAGACGACGAAGTCGGCCGCCGCGTACGCCAGGTCCATCCGGTCGCAGTACGGCAGCACGTGGTAGCCGTCCAGCTCGCTCGGTCCGATGTCGGACGCGGCACCGACGACGTGCAGGATCTGCCAGCCGGCGCCGAGGATCGTCGCCGCGGCCTGGTTGACGGTGCGGTTGATGCTCCGCGCCCCCGACGAACCGCCGGTCACGAGCAGCACCGGCCGCTCCGGGTCGAGTCCGAACTCGGCGAAACCCGCCGCACGCTCGGCGCGGCGGTCCAGACGTTCGATCTCGCGGCGGAGGGGCATCCCGACCACGCGGGAGTGCGGCAGCCGGGTGTTCGAGAACGTCACACCCACGTGGCTGGTCAGCACGGCGGCCATCCGGTTCGCCAGACCGGGCTTCGCGTTCTGCTCGTGCACGACGATCGGCGTCCCGGTACGCTTCGCAGCGACGTAGGCCGGGGCGGCTGCGTACCCGCCGACGCCGAGGACCACGGCGATCTCGCGTTCGCGGATGATCTGTTCCGTCCGACGCACCGCGGACCAGAAGGCACCGGGGAACCGCAGCGCGGCGCCGTTCACCTTCCGGGGGAAGGGCAGCCGCGGGATGGTCACGAGCTCGTACCCGCGCATCGGGACGAGTCGGGACTCCAGGCCCTCGGCGGTCCCGAGCACCAGGACCTCGTCGGCCGGGGACCGCTGCGTCAGCCGGTCGGCGACCGCGAGCAGGGGGTTCACGTGGCCGGCGGTCCCGCCGCCGGCGAAGAGGAAGCGGCTCACCGCAGGGCTCCGTTCCGTGTCCCGGGCTCCGGGACGCTGGCGCCACGGGGACCGCTGCCGGATCCGGAGCGGCCGGGCAGGTCACGGGCGAAGGACAGCACGACACCGATGGCCACGAGCGTCATGATGAGCGCCGAACCACCGGCCGAGATGAGTGGGAGCGGCACGCCGAGCACCGGGAGCAGCCCGAGGACGACCCCGATGTTGACGAGCGCCTGCCCGATCACCCAGGCGAGGACGCCACCGGTGACCGTGCGGACGAACGGGTCCGGCGAGAGCCGGATGACCCGGATCATGCCGATCGCCAGGACGACGAACAGGGCGAGCACCACGACCGCACCGATCAGCCCGAGTTCCTCACCGACGATGGCGAAGATGTAGTCGTTGTCCGCCTCGGGCAGCCACGACCACTTGAGCTTCGAGTTGCCGAGACCGACCCCGAACACGCCACCGGACGCCAGCGCCCACATGCCGTGCACGGGCTGCCAGCACAGGTCCTGGGCCTGGTTCGAGTCGGTGCAGCCGGAGAGCCACGCGCTGATGCGGGACTGGCGGGAGCTCGAGGCCATCGTCACGACGGGCAGCATGACCGCGATCGCCGCGATGCCGACGGCCAGGTGCCGCAGGCGGACACCGCCGACGAACAGGCTGCCGAACACCAGGATCATCATGATCATCGCGGTGCCCTGGTCGCCGCCGACCAGGACGAGCCCGATCGAGACGGCGGTCGCGAGGCCGACGGGGATGAAGACCTCGCGCCAGTCGTGCATCTTCTCCCGCTTGCGGAAGAGCACCGCACCGATGCCGAGCACCAGGGCGAGCTTGAGGATCTCGGACGGCTGCGCGGTGAACCCGCCGATGCCGATCCAGTTCCGGTTGCCCTGCACCGAGATGCCGATCGGGCTGAAGACCAGCAGCTGCAGGACCAGCCCGGCGCCGAGGATCCGCATCGCCCAACGGCGCCAGAAGTCGGCGGAGAACCGGCTGACCACGAGCATGAGCGGCACGCCGATGAGCGCGTAGAGCCCCTGCTTCGCGAAGGCGCCGAAGAAGCCGTGCTTGTAGCGGTACTCCTCGACACTCGAGGAGGACAGCACCATGACCACGCCGAACACGACGAGGAAGAGCGTGACGCCGAGGATCGTGTAGAACGTCGTGGACTCGGCCACGAACACGTTCTTCACGGCCACGACCGCGCCGTTCGACCGACGGCGGGCACCGTCGACGCCGGAGCTCACTCGGGCACCGGCAGCGGCTCCCGCTGCGCCGGCACGGGCTCGGGCGCTACGGCCGTGCGCCGGCAGATCCGTCGGTGTCGCCATCGGCGTCGCCTCCCAGGTGCTCGTGGACCGCTGCCGCGAAACGTTCGCCCCGGTCGGCGTAGGAACCGAACTGGTCGAAGGACGCGGCGGCCGGGGCGAGGAGGACCGTGTCGCCCGGCCTCGCGACCGATGCGGCATGCCGGACCGCCTCGGGCATGACCTGATCAGTGTCCAGCGCTTCCACCTGCAGCACCGGGACCGCGGGCGCGTGTCGTGCGAATGCCTCCAGGACGGGGGTCCGGTCGACGCCGATCACGACGACGCCACGGACCTCGGGCCCGAAGCGCTCCACCAGGCCGTCGATGTCGACGCCCTTGAAGAGACCGCCGACGATCCACACCACGGAGTCGAACGCCGACAGCGAGGCCGTGGCGGCGTGCGGGTTCGTCGCCTTCGAGTCGTCGACCCAGGCGATGCCGTCCGCGCTGGCGACCGACTCGGTGCGGTGGTGGTCGGCGCGGAAGGCCTGCACCGCCGAGCGGATCGCGCTCGGCGGGACGGACCCCGCACGGGCGAGCGCTGCGGCGGCCAGGACGTTGGCCGTCATGTGCGGGCTGTCGAGCCCGGCGGTCTCGAGGTCCGCGACGGTCGCGAGCTCGAGGGCACTGTTCCGGCGGTCCTCGGTGAAGGCGCGGTCGCAGAGCACGTCCTCGACGACCCCGACGTCGCCCGGTGCGGGGACGCCGAGCGAGAACCCGACCGCTCGGCAGCCCTCGACGACGTCGGCGTCCTCCACCATGCGGCGGGTGACGTCGTCGGCGGTGTTGTAGACGCAGGCCATCACGGTGCGCTCGTAGACCTTGGCCTTCGCCCGGCGGTACGCCTCGGCCGACCCGTGCCACTCCAGGTGGTCGTCGGCGATGTTGAGGCACGCCGAGGCGAGCGGCACGACGGCGCCGGGCCCCTCGGACGCCATCGAGTGCAGCTGGTGGCTGGACAGCTCGACGACCAGGACGTCGTAGCCCTCCGGGTCGCGGACGACGTCGAGCACGGGCACGCCGATGTTGCCGCAGGCGACCGCACGGAGGCCGGTGGCGGCGTACATCGCGGTGGTCAGCTGGGTCGTGGTGGTCTTGCCGTTCGTCCCGGTGATCGTCACCCAGGGAGCGGCGACCGGACCCTTCACGACCTTGTCGCGGACGCGCCAGGCGAGTTCGATGTCGCCCCAGACCGCTCCGTGCTCGTGGGCCCAGACGACCGTCGCGTTGTGCGGCGGGAGGCCCGGGGAGACGACGACCAGGTCGGGAGCCTGCTCGACGAGGGCCGCGGGCACCGTGTCGAGCGGCGTCTGCACGAAGCGGGCACCGATGACGTCGAGGAGTTCGACGCTGTCGTCTGGGGCGTCGGTCGAGTAGACGACGACGTCGCTGCCGAGCTCGGCGAGGGTGTCCGCCACCGAGAAGCCGGTGGCCCCGAGGCCGAGCACGGCCACCCGCAGCCCCTTCCAGCCCTCGGAGTACCAGCTGTCGAGACCGTTCAGGCGTTCGCTCATTGGACTCGTGCGATCCATTCCAGGTAGAACAGTCCGACCCCGGCCGCGACGCAGAGCCCCGCGATGATCCAGAACCGGACGACGACGGTCACCTCGGCCCAGCCCTTGAGCTCGAAGTGGTGGTGCAGGGGGCTCATCCGGAAGATGCGCTTGCCGTGCGTGATCTTGAAGTAGGCCCGCTGCAGGATGACCGACCCGGTGACGATGAAGAACAGGCCACCGATGAGGATGAGCAGGAGCTCGGTGCGGCTGAGGATCGCGAGTCCCGCCAGCGCGCCGCCGAGCCCGAGGGACCCGGTGTCACCGAGGAAGATCTGCGCCGGGGACGTGTTGTACCAGAGGAACCCGATCAGGCCACCGCACACCGCGGCCGCGACGACCGCCAGGTCGAGCGGGTCGGTGACGGTGTAGCAGGCGTGCTGGGTGCTCTCGTCGATCCGGGCCCCGCCGCAGATCTGGTTCGACTGCCAGAAGCCGATGATGACGTAGGACCCGATCGCCAGGATGCTCGAGCCCGTGGCCAGTCCGTCGAGGCCGTCGGCGACGTTGACGCCGTTCGAGGTCGACACCGTGAGCAGCACGATCCACGCCAGGAACAGGATCGTCCCGATGACGGTGCCGAGCGCCATGAAGTCCAGCCACGGCACGTCACGGATCGCGGAGATCATCGTCGACGCCGGCGGCTTGCCGCTGCCCGCGGGGACGACCAGGGCGATCGTGGCGAACACCACGCCGACGATGACCTGACCCAGGACCTTCGCCCAGCCGCCGAGCCCGAGGCTCCGCTGCCGACGGACCTTGAGGAAGTCGTCGACGAAGCCGACCACGCCGAGTCCGACCATGAGGAACAGCACGAGCAGCCCGGAGAGGGTCAGGGGGTCCCGACCGACCAGGTGGCCGACGAAGTAGCCGATCACCGCACCGAGGATCAGGACGATGCCGCCCATCGTGGCGGTCCCGCGCTTGGTGTGGTGCGACTGCGGGCCGTCGTCACGGATGAACTGCCCCCACCCGAGGCGGTGGAACAGCTTGATGAACAGCGGCGTGAGCAGCAGTGTGAACACCAGCGACACAGCGCCGGCGACGAGGAGCGCGATCATTCGGGGACACCTCCGAGGCGGTCGCCGAGGAACCGCAGCCCGGCCGACTTCGAGGACTTGACCAGGACGACGTCACCCGGACGCACGAGTTCCTGGAGGGCACGGACGGCGTCGTCGACGTCCTCGATGAACACGGACTCACCGTCCCACGACCCCTCGAGGGTGGCGGCCTGGTGGATGGCCATCGCGCCGCGGCCGACGACCACGAGCTGTCCGATGCCGAGCCGGACGACGAGTCGTCCGATGGTGTCGTGCTCCTCCACCGAGAACTCACCGAGTTCGGCCATCTCGCCGAGGACGGCGACGGTGCGCTCCCCCGGTCGGACGACCTGCGCGAGGGTCCGTAGTGCGGCGGCGGTCGAGTCGGGCGAGGCGTTGTACGCGTCGTTGATGACGGTGATGCCGTCCGGACCCTGCAGCAGCTCCATGCGCCAGCGCTCGGCGCGCGTCATCGACGCGAGCGCCTCGGCGCCGTCGGCGAGCGTGACACCCCAGAGGTGCGCCACCGTCAGGGCGGCGGCCGCGTTCATGGCGTGGTGCTCACCGAGGATGGCGAGGCGGACGTCGACGGTCTCGAGGACGTCGGACGGGCCTCCCGTCAGGTCGCCGGGTACCGGCGCGGTGTCGCCGACGGGAGGCGCGGTGAGCGTGAAGCGGGTGCCCTCGCGGTCCGTCGTGACGCCGCTGATGCGGTAGTCCGCCCCGGCGGACGTGCCGAAGCCGACCACGCGGGCGTCGGTGCGTCCGCGCATCCGGGCGACGCGGTCGTCGTCGGTGTTGAGGAGCGCCGTGGCGGTCGCGGGGAGGTCGGTGACCATCTCGGACTTCGCGCGCTCGGTGGCCTCGATCCCGCCGAACTCACCGGCGTGGGCGAGCCCGACCTTGAGGACTACGCCGACGTCGGGTTCGGCGATGCGGACGAGCTTCGCGATGTGGCCGATGCCGCTCGCACCCATCTCGACGACGAGGAAGCGGGTGTCGGCCGTGATGCGGAGCATCGAGATCGGTGCGCCGACGTGGTTGTTGAACGACCCCTCGGGCGCGACGGTCTCCCCGGCGCGGGACAGGATCGTGCGGAGCATGTTCTTCGTGCTCGTCTTGCCGTTCGAGCCGGTGATCCCGACCACGCGGAGCGAGCCGGCGGCACGGACCCGCGCGACGACCTCGTGCGCCAGGGCGGCCAGTGCGGCGTACCCGTCGGCGACGACGATCTGGGCGGTGCCGGTGTCCTCGGGCAGGTCCACGGCACGCTCGGTGATGACCAGGGCCGCGCCGGCGGAGGCTGCTGCCGGGACGAACCGGTGTCCGTCGGTCTCCTCGCCGAGCAGTGCGAAGAACACGCTCCCGCTGCCGACGAGCCGTGAGTCCGTCTCCACCGAGCCGTCGACGGTCGTGTCAGCGGCACCGCGGACGAGTTCGCCGTCGATCGCGCTGGCGATCTCGGCGAGGGTCAGCGCGATCATCGCGCGTCCTCCGCCGGGCCGGAGTTCGGTTCCCAGCCGGCTTCGCGGAGCGCGGCCCGGGCTTCGTCCCTGGCCGAGTAGGGCGTCCGGACTCCCTGGATGTCGCGGTAGTCCTGGTGGCCGGGACCTGCCCAGAGGATCGAGTCGCCCTCGCCGACCAGGCCGACCGCCGCACGGATGGCCGCCTCCGGCGGGCTCACCTCGTGGATCTCGTGCTCGGGGAAGGCCGCGCGGGCGGCGTCGACCAGGGTCTTCCGGATCGACGCGGCGTCCTCGAAGCGCGGGTGGTGGTCGGTGACGACGAGGATGTCGGATCCCTCGGCCGCGACCCGCGCCATGTCCGCGCGCTTCGTCGTGTCGCGGTCACCGTCGGCGCCGAAGAGCATGACGACCTTGCCCGGCGTGAACTGGCGCACGGCGGCGAGGGTGTTGAGGAAGGCGTCCGGGCTGTGGCCGAAGTCGACGTAGACGCTCGGCCCGGAGTTGCCGGAGACCCGCTCCGTGCGGCCGGGCAGGTAGCACTCGATGGCACTGACGACGGTGCCGTCCCGCTCGTCGGCGTAGGTGCGGTGGTTCGTCTCGAGCGCGTGCGCGATGGCCCCGAGCTCGAAGCCGCCCTCGACGAGCATGACGATGGCCAGGGCGGCGTTGGCGGCCATGTGCCAGCCGATCAGCGGGACGCGGGTGGTGAGTTCGCGGCCCTCCGGTCCGGTGAGCCGGAACTCGGTGTAGGCGGCGTGCGCCTCGACGATCTCGACGTGCCACTCGGCCTCGACCTCGGGGTGCACGGTGATCGTGGTGACCGGGATCCGCGAGTCCTGGACGACGCGGTGGCCCCAGTCGGTGTCGAGCGACACGACGCCACGACGGCCGTGCTCCGGCTGGAACAGGGGCAGCTTCGCCTGGAAGTACTCCTCCATGTCGGCGTAGTCGTCGAGGTGGTCGTGGCTGAGGTTCGTGAACGCGACCACGTCGAAGACGATGCCGTCGACGCGGTGCCGGCTGAGGGCCTGGGCGCTGACCTCGACGGCGACGGCGCGGACCTCGCTCTCGCGCATCCGGGCGAGGAGCGCGTGCATCTCGCTGGCTTCGGGCGTGGTGAGTCGGCTGGTGACGCTGAGCGAGCCGATGTGGCGCTCGGCGGTCGAGCTCAGGCCGGTGACCAGGCCGAGCTGCTTGAGGATCCCCTCGAGGATGTACGAGGTGCTGGTCTTGCCGTTCGTCCCGGTGACGGCGAAGAGCTGCGGGAGCTCGGCCTCGTCCGGGTTCGTGCGGTACACCCAGGCCGAGACGTCCCCGAGCGCTGCCCGGGGGTCGTCGACGACGAGCACGGGCAGGCCGGAGGGTTCGGCGATCGCGACACCGTCGGCGTCGGTCAGGACCGCGACGGCACCGCGCTCGGCGGCGTCGGCGGCGAACTCGGCACCGTGGCGGTTCGCACCGTGGACGCCGACGAACAGGTCACCGGGCTGCACCTCGGCGGCGCTCAGGGTGACGCCGGTCGTCTCGACGCCGTCGAGCGAGCCGACGACCCGCAGCCCGAAGGCGTTCGCGAGTTCGGCGACCGGCCGCGGGGTCGGGTGTTCGGGCCGGAGGACCGGGGGGATCCGTGCTGACAAGTGCTCCTTCTTCCTCTCCACGTGGACGGGTCGGCCTACCAGGTGGACGGGTAGGTCCGGGCCTGTGTCGTGGAGGGGGCGACTCGGTACTTCTCGAGCACCTGGGACATGAGTGTGCGGAACGCCGGAGCCGCTCCGCTCGACCACTTGGTGGTCTGCGGCTTCGTGAACGTCACCGTGACAACATACTGGGGGTCTTCGGCGGGTGCCATTCCGGCCACCGAGATGATACGGTCCGCGCCGTAGCCCTTGGCGCCGTCCGCGACCTCGGCCGTTCCGGTCTTCGCGGCGATGTTGTAGCCCGAGATCGGCTTCATGCCGACCAGGGTGCCACCGGTCACCACGCTCTGCAGCATGTCGACCGTCTGGGTCGCTGCGGCTGCCGACACGACGCGCTTGCTCTGCACGTCGGGCGCGTCGATGGTCGTGCCGTCCTCGGTCTGGCAGCCCTTCACCATGTGCAGCGGGATCCGCACGCCCTGGTTCGCGAGGGTCTGGTAGACGCTCGAGACCTGCATCGCGGTGGTCAGGATGCCCTGGCCGAACATCGAGTTGATGTCGGTCTGCTTGTCCCACTCCGGGCTCGCGCCGTAGTTCATGGTCGGCTGACCGGGGTAGTCGATCGCCGGCTCGGGTTCGAACAGCCCGAACTCCCGCATCACGTCGTAGCGCTGCTGGGTCGTCAGCTTCGACCCGAGCTCGGTGATGCCGACGTTCGACGAGTCACGGAGGATCCCCGTCAGCGTCAGGTTCTCGGTCGGGTGGAACTCGGAGTCGTGGATGGTCCCGCCCCAGGGGAACGTCCGCGAGTACGGCACGACCGCCTGCGTGGTCGGGCTCGCCAGACCCTTATCGATGAGCGCGGCGGCGATGGCGGCCTTGATCGTCGAGCCGGGCTCGTAGGCGGCCGTGAGCGCGCGGGAGCCGTAGGCGCCCGGGTCGGTGGTCGCGTCGACGTCGTTCGGGTCGACCGTCGGGTAGTCCGCGACGGCCAGGACCTCGCCGGTCTTCGCGTTCACGACGGTGGCGGTGGCGGACTCGGCCTTGAGCTGCTGCGCGGCGTCGGCGATGTCCTGCGACGCCATGTACTGCAGGTCGCTGTCGATCGTGGTGACGAGGGTGCCGCCGTCCTTCGCGCGCTTCTGCGTCACGGTGCTGCCGGGCAGCTGGACACCGTCCTCACCGCGCTCGTACGTCTCGGAGCCGTTCGTCCCGGCGAGGCACTTCTGGTACGCCAGTTCGAGGCCGGCCTGGGCGCCGTCGGTCCCCATGAAGCCGGTGACGTTGCCGGTGGCGGCGCCGGTCGGGTACGAGCGTGCGGCCTGCTGTTCCGGGTAGAGCCACGGGACCTGCAGGGCACGGACGGCCTCGTAGTGGGCGACGTCGATGCCCTTCACCAGGTAGGCGAAGTCGGACTTCGGGTCGGCCGCGATGTTCTTGCGCATGGTGCCGACGTCGCCGCCGGAGGCCGTCGCGATCGCGCTGAGCGCCTGGTCGACCGAGATCTCCTTGACGCGGGTCCCGCCGAGCTTGCCGTCGAACGACTTGACCAACCGGGGGGAGGTCGTGATGTTGTACCGGACCACGCTCTCCGCCAACGCGGTGCCGTCGCGGTCCACGATCGTGCCGCGGGTGCCGTAGAGCGTCACCGGGATGCTGCGCTTCGACTCGGCGGCCTTCGACAGCTCGTCGGCCTGCACCACCTGGATGTCGACCAGGCGGACCACGAACACCGCGACGAGCGCGATCACGGCGATCATCACGACGCTGTAGCGCAGTCGTCGGTTGCGGAGCGTCTTGGTCACGAGCGGCCTTCCGGAGGTGGTGCTGAGCCCGCGGTCACCGGGTCGTGGGTGCCTGGAGCTGGTTCGCGTCGGACTCTACGGAGGACTTCGCCGGAGCCTGGTCCGACGCGCTGGACGCGCCGGCCTTCCCAGCGTCGGCAGGAGCCGTGTCGGCCCCGTCGGTGGCGGCGGGAGCGGAGTCGGCGGCGGCGGCGGGAGCAGCAGCGGCCGGCGCGGCGGCAGCGGGAGCCGGCGCGGTGTTCTCCTTGCTCGTCGCGGTGTCACCGTGCTGCGCGGCGAGCGGGACGTCTCCGAGCAGGGAGTTCGGCACCTGGTTGGCGGTGTTGCCGGTGGCTTCCTCGGGCGTCGCCGGCGTCGGCGTGCCGTACACGGTCCCGGTCTTCGGGTCGAGGTAGACCGGCGTCGAGTTCGCGATCATGCCGAGAGCCTGGGCGTTCCGCGCCAGGTTCTGCGGCGACTCGAGCACCTTGAGCCCCTCGGACAGGGACGCCTGGGTGCGGGTGAGTCCGGTCTGCTCGGACTTCAGCGAGCTGAGCGTGTAGGCACCCTGGCTGAGCCCCATGCTGATGCCGAGCTGGGCGAGCAGCAGGAGGCCGAGCGCGGCGATCGCGACGATGGCGTACGCCACCCGGGGTCGGGCTCGGCGCTGGGCCTTGGTCGGGGTGACCTCGACGAGCTCCGGGCGCTTCCGCTCGGGACGGGCGTGGTCCGGACGCGACGGGGCGACGACAGGGTCGACGAGTGCGAGGTTCGTGCTCATGTCACTTCCGGATCCGCTCGGCCGCGCGCAGGCGCACGGGGGTAGCTCGGGGGTTGGCGGCGCGCTCGGCCTCGTCGGCCTGCTCGGCGCCCTTGACGACGAGGGCGAAGGTCGGCGCGTGTTCGGGCAGTTCCACCGGCAGGTCGGCCGGGGCGCTCGACGTGGTCCGTTCGACGAGTGCCCGCTTCACGATGCGGTCCTCGAGGGACTGGTACGACTCGACGACCAGGCGGCCACCGACCCGGATGCGGTCGAGCGCCGCGGGGATCGCGCGCTCGAGGACGCTGAGTTCGGTGTTGACCTCGATGCGGAGCGCCTGGAACACGCGCTTGGCCGGGTGCCCCTGCCGCTGGATCGCGACCGGGGTGGCGTCGTGGAGCACCTGGACCAGGTCGCCGGACATCGTGAACGGACGCTCGGCCCGACGCTCGACGATGGCCTTGGCGTAGCGGCCGGCGAGCTTCTCCTCGCCGTAGCGCTGGAAGATCCGGCGCAGTTCACGCTCGTCGTACTCGGCGAGGACCTCGGCTGCGGTGATGCCCTGCGTCCGGTCCATCCGCATGTCGAGCGGGGCGTCCTGGCTGTACGCGAAACCGCGCTCGGCCCGGTCGAGCTGCAGCGAGGAGACGCCGAGGTCGAAGAGGACACCGTCGACCAGGTCGATGCCCAGGCCGTCGAGCGCCTCCGGCAGTTCGTCGTAGACGGTGTGCACGAGGTGCACGCGGTCACCGAAGCGGGCGAGCCGCTCTCCCGCGATGCCGAGTGCATCGGTGTCGCGGTCGAGACCGACGAGCGTGAGCTCGGGGAACCGCTCGAGCAGGCCGGCGGAGTGGCCGCCCATGCCGAGCGTGGCGTCGACGACGACTTTGCCCGGTCCGTCGAGCGTCGGCGTGAAGAGGTCGACGATCCGCTCGAGCATCACGGGGGTGTGCGGGAACTTCTCCGGTGCTGCCATGTGCGCCCCTGGACTCCTGGGCCGCGGGTCCGGATCCCCATCCATGCGACCTGACACCGGGGAAGGTGTGTCAGGGCGGACGGCTGGGAGTCTCGATCCACGGATCAGAAGATCCCCGGGATCACCTCCTCGTCGTTCTCGGCGAAGGCCTCTTCGGTCTCCGCGTAGTAGGTCTCCCATGCACTGGTCGACCAGATCTCGGCGCGGTCACCGCTGCCGATGACCGTCAGGTCCCGCTCGAGGCCCGCGTACTCGCGGAGGTTCTGCGGGATCGTGACGCGGTTCTGCTTGTCGGGTTGTTCCGCGCTCGCTCCGGAGAGGAACAGGCGCATGTAGTCACGGGTGCGCTTCGACGTCATCGGTGCCTGGCGGATCCGCTCGTGGAGTTCCTCGAAGGTCCTGGCGCTGAAGACGACCACGCACCGCTCCTGGCCACGGGTCATGACGAGACCGCCGGAGAGTTCGTCCCGGAACTTGGCGGGGAGGATCACGCGACCCTTCTCGTCGAGCTTGGGGGCATGGGTACCGAGCAGCACTCGGGGCCTCCCCTCAGCTCCACCGGTCTTCGTCACGCCCCACGCTACTCCACTTCCCTCCACTTCGCTGCTCCAGCGCACCACTCTCAGCCTTCGGCACCCCTTCTGGGGGCACCAACGGGCCGACGGATGCCGCTCGATCCGCGGAACCACGGGCCTCCCGTCCGGGTGGAGCGCAGTGGAGGGATCCGGGCGCGCAGAACACCGGTGTTCGTCCGTCGCGCCGCGTCATGCGGCGGCGCGAACGACGAACACCGGTGTTTTGCCCTCCCCGGCGCCCCGCCGGGCACACGAAAAACGGGGCCGGCCTGGGAAGGCCGACCCCGTGGAGGGATGTGGAGGAGCTAGTCCTGCTGGTTGCGCTTGTCCCAGCGCTCGTTCATCCGGTCGATGAACGAACCGCCGGAGGAACCACGAGCCGGGCGTGCGGCGCCGCGGGCCGGGCGAGCGGACGCGGGGCGACCCGGACGAGCTGTCGGGGTCCGACCGCCGGGGCGGAGCGCGAACAGCACTCCGGCCAACATGACGACGAAGCCGAGGACGCCGATGAGCGGCTGCTTGATGACGAGCCCGAGGACGATCACCCCGACGCCGACGAGACCGATCAGGACACCGATGGTGATCGCGGTGTACGTCGGACGACCCTGGCGGCGAGTGACGCGCGCCACGAAGTCGGAGTCGTTCTGGTAGAGGCTCCGCTCCATCTCTTCGAGGAGGCGCTGCTCTTGCTCCGAGAGTGGCATCTTGGTTCCCTCTTGTTCCTGGGATCGACGCGGTGGTAAGGGGTGGATCGATCTTACGACCGGGCCACCCACTAAGGTAAGGACCGTGGCTGAGAGTACGCGATTAGTGGACCTCGTCTCGGCGCGGATCGATCGGGCTCTCGACGAGCAGCGCGACCGCCTCGCGGCGATCAGTCCCGACCTGGTGTCCTTCGACACGTACGCACGGGACCTGCTGTCCGGGGGGAAGCGCTTCCGGGCGCTGTTCTGCTACTGGGGATGGCAGTCCGTCGCGGGCCGGTCCGGGTCGTTCGACCCGCTGTCGGAAGGCGCCCGGCAGACCACGGCCGAGGCGATCGTCACCGCCGCCGCCGCGCTCGAGGTCTTCCACGCCGCGGCCCTCGTGCACGACGACATCATGGACCGCTCGGACACCCGTCGCGGCCGTCCGGCAGCCCACCGTCGCTTCGAGTCCCAGCACGCCGACTCCGGGTGGGTCGGCGACCGGGCGCTCTACGGCACGAACGCCGCCCTGCTCCTCGGCGACATGCTCCTGTCGCTCAGCGACTCCGTCTTCGACGAGGCCCTCGCACTGCTCGACCCGGTCCGCGCGCGCATCGTCCGGCAGGAGTTCCACACGATGCGGCTCGAGGTCACCGCGGGTCAGTACCTCGACATCCACGAGGAGACCGCCTGGCCGACCGTCGACGACGCCGAACAGCTCGTCCGTGCACAGCGCGTCATCGTCTTCAAGTCCGCGAAGTACTCGGTCGAGGCGCCGCTGCTCATCGGGGCGCTCATCGCGGGTGCCAGCACGAGTCAGCTCGACGGCCTCCGGTCCTTCGGACTCCCCCTCGGCGTGGCGTACCAGCTCCGCGACGACATGCTCGGCGTCTTCGGCGACCCCGAGGTGACCGGCAAGCCCGCCGGCGACGACCTGCGTGAGGGCAAGCGGACCGTCCTCGTCGCCACCGCCCGGAAGTCCCTGCCGGTCGGTGCGCGCCAGCTGCTCGACGAACTGCTCGGCGACCCGGACCTCGACGACGACCAGGTGCAGATGCTCCGCGCGACCCTCACCGACTCCGGTGCGGTCAGCGCGGTCGAACGCTCCATCGAGCGGCACGTCCAGCGGGCGAAGGCCGCACTCGACGCGGCACCGCTGACGCCGTCGGCGCGCGAGCAGCTCGCGTCACTGGCCGACACGGTCAGCCGCCGCTCCGCCTGACCCATGCACCACCCGACGGACGGGAGGCCCGGTACCAGCTGGTACCGGGCCTCCCGTCCGTCAGATGGTCGCGACCAGCGCGACCAGCGCGACCAGCGCGACCAGCGCGACCAGCGCGACCAGCGCGACGCTAGAGCAGCGACTGTGCCGCGCGCCGGACCTCGGCCTTGCGGTTCGCGCGGAGTGCGGCGATCGGCGTCGTCCCCATCGCCTCGTCCTCGGTGAGCATCCACCGGACGGCCTCGTCGTCGGTCAGCCCGTTGTCCCCGAGGACGATGAGGGTGCCGCGCAGCGAGGGCAGCGGTTCGGTGTCGTCGAGGAACTCGCTCGGGACGCGGAGCACACCGTCGACGCGGGCGGGCAACAGGGTGCGCTCCTCGAACAGGCGGTGGACGCGGCCGGGGCTCACCCCCAACAGGTCGACCAGGTCGGGCACGGTCAACCAGCGTTCGGACAGGGCGTCGTCTCCGGGAAGGGCAGCACTCACGACACCCATGGTGCCAGAGCGAGGCGTGCCTGTGCAGCACCTGCCCTGCCGTGCCCCCGGAACCCGACCGATCCGACCGGCGGGCGTCACTCCAGTCACACGCGTCACACCAGTCACGAGCACAACTTCCTGCGCTCTGGTTGACTTGGGAATCACGGCGTGTCAGCGTGTGGTCACCTGTGTGTGCCGTGAACGTGCACACACGGCCGACAGACCCACCCCGTGCCGATGCCGTACGGAGACAGGAGAACGACCGTGGACAGGGACACGACCCCCGACGAGGCAGCCCGACGCCTCCGCTCGTCGCGCTTCGCGACGATGCCGATCGTCCTCGCCGGCACGATCGCGGTGACGGCCGGTCTGACCGGGCCGATCGCCCACGTCGAGCAACGCCACGACGACGAGTCCGGTCGTCGGCACGTCGACGAGGACCGGAACCTCGGCTCCCGCCCGGTGTTCGGCACCGCCGTCGCCCGAGCGCAGCAGCCGGTCGTGACCACCGTCGCCGCCACCCGTTCGGCAGCACCCACCTCGTACACCGTGCAGCAGGGCGACACCGTCTCCGGCATCGCGGCCCGCTACGGCCTGTCCGCGCAGGAGATCCTCGTCCGCAACGGCCTCGGCTGGAACACGATCATCCACCCCGGGCAGACCCTGCGCCTCGCGTCGACCCCGGTCGGCGGCGCGGTCACGACGAGCACCACGACCGCCAGCTACCACGTCAAGCAGGGCGACACCGTCTCCGGCATCGCGGCCAAGGTCGGCGTGTCGACCGCCGCGCTGCTCACCGCCAACGAGCTCTCCCAGCGCAGCGTCATCTACCCGGGGCAGTCGCTCCGCGTCCCCGCCGGACAGGCCGGCGCCACGAAGACGGCCACCACCGCCGGCCCGGCCGTCGCGAGCGCCGCCCCGACCACGAGCGCCGCCGTCGTCCGCGGCGGGACGGTCACCATCGGCAACGGCGACACCGTCCTGTCCGTCGCCACCACCCACGGCGTCTCGGTCTCGTCGCTCCTCGCGGCGAACGGCCTGACCTACACGAGCACGATCTACGCCGGCGGAACGCTCGTGCTGCCCACGAGCGGCCCGTCGCTCTCGGGCGAGCAGCGCACCAACGCCGCGACCATCGTCCGCGTCGGTCGGTCGCTCGGGGTGCCGGACCGCGGCCTCGTCATCGCGCTGGCGACGGCGATGCAGGAGTCGAACCTCCGGAACCTCGCGCACGGCGACCGTGACTCCGTCGGCCTGTTCCAGCAGCGCCCGAGCCAGGGTTGGGGCACACCCGGCCAGCTGCAGGACACCGTGTACGCCTCCGAGCTCTTCTTCGGCGGCTCGCGCAACCCGAACCCCGGTGTCACCGCCGGTCTGCTCGACATCCCGGGCTGGTCCTCGATGAGCGTGACCGAGGCCGCACAGGCCGTCCAGCGGTCCGCCTACCCGAAGGCGTACGCGCAGTGGGAGCAGTCCGCCCACGCCTGGCTCCGCTCGCTCTGATCCCCGGCGGTCCTCCCCGGCGGCGCTGACCGGCACCACCGGCTCATCCCTCCGGTCGAGATCGTGTAACGACCGGTGCGCCGGTGCCGGTCCTCCCCGTCCGGATTCGTAGAATGCCGCAGATGACCACGAACGCCGCCACGGACCCGATGATCGGTCGCATGATCGATCAGCGGTACCGCGTCCGCTCCCGCATCGCGCGCGGCGGCATGGCGACCGTGTACCTGGCCACGGACGTGCGCCTCGAGCGCCGCGTCGCGGTCAAGATCATGCACGGGCACCTGGCGGACGACCAGGCGTTCCGTGAGCGCTTCATCCAGGAGGCCCGCTCGGCAGCCCGGCTCTCCCACCCGAACCTGGTGGGCGTCTACGACCAGGGCGCCGAGGACGACTGCGTCTACATCGTCATGGAGTACATCCCGGGCATCACGCTCCGGGACCTGCTGCACGAACACCGCGCGCTGACGCCCGAGCAGGCGACGGACATCCTCCGTGCCGTGCTCGCCGGGCTGGCGTCCGCCCACCGCGCCGGCATCGTGCACCGCGACCTCAAGCCCGAGAACGTCCTGCTCGCCGACGACGGCCGGATCAAGCTCGGCGACTTCGGGCTCGCCCGCGCCACCACCGCGAACACCGCCACCGGCGCCGCACTGCTCGGCACGATCGCGTACCTCTCCCCCGAACTCGTCACCCGCGGCGCCGCGGACTCGCGCAGCGACATCTACGCGCTCGGCATCATGCTCTACGAGATGCTCACCGGCGAGCAGCCCTACAAGGGCGAGCAGCCGATGCAGATCGCCTACCAGCACGCCAACGACACCGTCCCCGCACCGAGCGCGGCGCTGCCCGGCGTCCCCGCCGAACTCGACGACCTGGTCGCCTGGGCCACCGCCCGCGACCCGCGCGACCGGCCCCGCGACGCCCGCGAGATGCTCGACCACATGGCGGGCGTCCAGCAGCGCGCCACCGGCCAGTACCGCACCGCGGTGCTCCGTCCCGAGAACGCGACCGCGATCCTCCCGTCCGGCGGCAGCGCCGGCGCCGCGGCCTTCGGCGACGACGACGCGGACGCCAGCGAACACGACACCACCGTCCTGGACCGCCGGGGCACGCAGGAGACCCCGCCGCGGCCCCGGACCGGCGGCCGGAACGCCCCCGGGCCACGACGGACCGGCGCGGTGACGGCGAGCCTGTCGCCGGCCGGACAGCGTCTGGCCGACAAGTCCGCCAAGCGACGGAAGCGCGGCTGGATCGCCCTGGTCGTCGTGGTCGTCCTGGCTCTCGTCGGTGCCGGAATCGCCGCCTGGTACGGTCCCGGACCCGGCGGCAACGTCCGGATCCCGGCCGTCGCGGGCAAGACGGTGTCCCAGGTCCGGCAGGCACTCGCCTCGAACGGGCTGCACGCCGCCCAGGCCACGGTGAGCCGACCCGACCTCGAGGTGGCGGCCGGCCTGGTCACCGCGACGCAGCCGCCCGCCGACCGCGAGGTCCAGAAGGGCACCGCCATCCGGATCGTCGTCTCGAGCGGCCCCCGGATGATCAGCCTGCCCGCGATCGTCGGACAGTCCGCGTCCACCGCACAGGCCGCCCTCGACGACGACTTCGACCTGCAGGACCCGCGGTACCAGTTCTCCGCCGACGTCCCCGCCGACACGGTGATCGCCGCGACCGGACGCGACAGCTCGGGCTCGGTCGACCTCACCACGGTCGAGCAGTACCCGGAGCGTGGCCCGGTCACACTCACCGTCTCGCTCGGCGCCGTGCCGGACGTCTCCGGCAAGTCGGTCGCCGACGCCACCACCACCCTGCAGGCCGTCGGTCTGGAGCTCGGCAGCCAGACGCAGCAGTTCAGCGACTCGGTGCCGGACGGCCAGGTCATCTCGTCGACGGTCACGGACGACCCCGCCGTGAAGGGCACCGCCGTCGACGTCGTCGTCTCGAAGGGGCCGGTGCCGATCACGCTGCCGTCCGTCAAGGGCAAGACCATCGACGAGGCCGCGTCCACCCTGCAGGCGCTCGGGTTGCGGGTCAGCTACCCGGACTGCACGAACATCCTCTGCGGCTTCTACGACTGGAAGAGCAAGCTGCCGGTCCGGTCCACGGACCCGGCCGCCGGCACCACGGTCCACAAGGGCGACACGGTCACCCTGGCTTACGACCAGTAGCAGGCCGGCCCGCTGCATGACGGGAGGCCCGACACCGGTCCGGTGTCGGGCCTCCCGTCATGCAGCGGGTGGTCCGCGCTAGCCGCGGATCACCGACGGGTGCGCCCGGAGTTCCTCGGCCACCAGGAAGGCGAGCTCGAGGGACTGCATGTGGTTCAGCCGCGGGTCGCAGAGCGACTCGTAGCGGGTCGCCAGGGTGGCCTCGTCGATGTGCTCCGAGCCGCCGAGGCACTCGGTGACGTCGTCGCCCGTGAGTTCGACGTGCATGCCGCCGGGGTAGGTGCCGACGGCGCGGTGGACCTCGAAGAAGCCGAGGACCTCGTCCACGACGTCGTCGAAGCGGCGGGTCTTGTAGCCGTTCGGGGTCGTCAGGCCGTTGCCGTGCATCGGGTCGGTGACCCACAGCGGGGTGGCGTCCATGCCCTTGACCGCCTCGAGCAGCTTGGGCAGCTCGTCGCGGATCCGGCCGGCGCCCATGCGGGTGATGAACGTCAGACGACCGGGCTCGCGCTCGGGGTCGAGCTTCTCGATCAGGGCTTCCATGTCGGCGACCGAGGTGCTCGGACCGAGCTTCACGCCGATCGGGTTCCGCACGCGGGACAGGAAGTCGACGTGGGCACCGTCGAGGTCACGCGTGCGCTCCCCGATCCAGATGAAGTGTCCGGACGTGTCGTACGCCTGGCCGGAGCGGGAGTCGATCCGGGTCATCGGGCGCTCGTAGTCCATGAGCAGGCCCTCGTGCGAGGCGTAGAACTCGACGTGCTTCAGCTCCTCGAAGTCGGCACCGCAGGCGGCCATGAACTGGATCGCACGGTCGATCTCGGCGGCGAGGTTCTCGTACCGGGCGTTCGCGGGGTTGGCGGCGAAGCCCTTGTTCCACGAGTGCACCTGCCGGAGGTCCGCGAAGCCGCCCTGCGTGAACGCACGGACCAGGTTCAGGGTCGAAGCGGCCGTGTGGTAACCCTGCACCAGGCGACGCGGGTCGGCCTGACGCGACTCCGGGGTGAAGTCGTAGCCGTTGACGATGTCCCCGCGGTACGCCGGCAGGGTGACGTCGCCGCGGGTCTCCCAGTCACTGGAGCGGGGCTTGGCGAACTGGCCCGCCATCCGCCCCATCTTGATGACCGGGGTCGACGCACCGTAGGTGAGGACGACGGCCATCTGCAGGATCGTCTTGACGCGGTCGCGGATCGAGTCGGCGGTGGCACCGGCGAAGGTCTCGGCGCAGTCCCCGCCCTGCAGCAGGAACGCGCGGCCCGAGGCTGCGGCGGCCAGGCGGTCGCGGAGCTGGTCGACCTCTCCTGCGAAGACGAGCGGCGGGAGGGTCGCGATCTCGGCCGAGGCGGCTTCGGCAGCCGCCGGGTCCGGCCACGTGGGCTGCTGCTTGATCGGGAGCGTGCGCCAGTGGTCGAGGCCCGCGATCAGGTCCGGATCCTGCAGGGTGAGGGAGTCGATCGACTCGGACAAGGCTGCACCTCGGTGTTCTGGTTCACGCACGGCCGCCGGTGGCCCGGCGGCGTCCCGGCGGATGCGGGACCGTCCGAGCCTACCGTCCGCCCGCGGTCCGACGCTCGCGCATGACGCTCTCGCGGGCGGTGCTGGCCCGCTCCTTGACGCTCGTCGCGTAGACGTCCTCGTACTCCTGGCGGCTCAGCCCGCGGAGCTCGTGCATGATCTCGTCCGTGACGCTCCGGAGGATGAACCGGTCGGTCTCCAGGCCCTCGAATCGCGAGAAGTCGAGCGGCTTGCCGAACACGACGCCGACGCGCTTGGCCTTCGGGAACTTCTGGCCGATCTGCTGGACCTCACGCGTGCCGACCATGGCTACGGGGACCACGACGACCCGGCCCTCCAGGACCATCCGGGCGATGCCGGTACGGCCGCGGTAGAGCTTGCCGTCCGGGCTGCGCGTGCCCTCGGGGTAGATGCCGAGCTGCTCGCCCCGGGCCAGGACCTGCAGCCCGGTGCGGAGGGACGCCTCGGACGCCTTGCCGCCGGAACGGTCGATCGGCAGCTGGCCGATCGCGTTGAAGAACGTCTTGGTCGCCCAGCCCTTGAGGCCGCGCCCGGTGAAGTAGTCGCTCTTCGCCAGGAACGACATCCGGCGGTCGAGGACGGCCGGCAGGACCACAGAGTCGATGAACGACACGTGGTTCGACGCGAAGATCACCGGACCGGACGCCGGCACGTTCTCGCGCCCGATCACCCACGGCCGGAACAGGGTCAGGATGAGCGGGCCGAGCACGAAGTTCTTCAGCAGCCAGTAGAGCATCGTCGACTCCGTCGGGTGGGAGGTGTTGCGGACCGTGCGGGGTTCGGGCCGTCGGTGTTCAGGCGGTCCGGGCGTGGATGCGGGCGAGGTCGGCGGCACCGACGACGCCGGCGTCGTTGACGAGCTCGGCGATCACGAAGTCCGGCTCCGGGTGGTAGCCACGGGCCGGCAGGTTGTTGAGGTACGCCTGCTTGATCGGTTCGAGCAGCCGGTCCCCCGCGCTGGCGACCCCACCGCCGAAGACGAAGAGCTGCGGGTCGAGCACGGCCGACAGGGACGCGCAAGCCTCGCCGAGGTGGCGGCCGAGACGACGGAGGGCCGCGAGGGCGCCCGGGTCGTCGGCCAGGATGAGTTCGCCCACGACGGCGCCGTCGAGCTGCCCGCCGTTCGCGTCGCGCGCCTCGGCCAGGGCGACCCCGATGCCGCCGGCGTCCGCGACGTCGTTCGCCATCCGCTGCAGGGCGCGACCGGAGCCGTACTGCTCGATGCAGCCGCGGGCGCCGCAGCCGCAGGGCAGGCCGTTCGGGACGATCCGGAGGTGGCCGATCTCGCCACCGGTGCCGAAGCCGCCGCGGAAGAGCCGGTCCTCGGTCACGATGGCGCCGCCGACGCCCGTGCCGATGGTCAGCATGGTCATGTCGGAGACGAGCCGACCGGCACCGAAGCGGAACTCGGCCCACCCCGCGGCGTTCGCGTCGTTGTCGACGGTGATGTGCAGGTCGCCGAGGCGCTCCTGGAGCTTCTGGCGGAGGGGTTCGTTGCGCCAGCGGATGTTCGGCGTGTAGTAGACGATCGACTGCGAGGCGTCGATGAAGCCCGGCGCAGCGACCCCCACCGCACCGACCTGGTGCTGGAGTCTGAGGCGCTCGACCATCGACACGACGTCGTCGAGCATGGCGATCGGGTCCGCAGCGTTCGTGGCGACCCGGTCCTCGGCGAGGATCTCGCCCAGTTCCGTGACGACCGCTCCCGCGATCTTGGTGCCCCCGATGTCGATTCCGATGGCATGCACGAACACGGAGCCTACCGGTTCGGCGACGACTCACCGAACGTGCCGGGAGGCGTCCTATGCTGAACGGGAGCCGTCTCGAAGATGAGCGGACTCACATCGAACGGGACAACGAGGGAGTTGCCGTGACCGATCAGCGTGCCGACCGCACCACGTCCACCAGCACGGGCGGGTCGCCCACCGCGCACGACACCGCGCCGGCGACCGCACCCGGGCGTCATGCCGGGCCCGGACCCGACCAGGTCAGGACCTCAGCCACACCCGACACAGCCACACCCGACACAGCCACGCCCGACACCGGCCCGGTCGCGCCCGACCACGGATCCGCCGCCCGGCTGCTGTCCGACCGGGCGCGGCTCACCCCCACACGGGCGATCCTGGCCGAACGCACCGGCGACACCTGGACCGGCATCAGCGCCGCCGACGTCCTCGCACGCGTCCGCGCGATCGCGAAGGGCTTCGTCGCCGCCGGCCTGCGGCCCGGGGCGCACGTCGCGATCCTCTCGCGCACCCGCATGGAGTGGACGCTCGTGGACTTCGCCGTGTGGACCGCCGGCCTGGTGTCCGTGCCGGTCTACGAGACGAGCTCCCCCGACCAGATCCGGCACATCCTGTCGGACTCGGAATCCGTGGCGATCGTCGTGGAGAAGGAGGAGCACGCGCGCCGTGTCGCCGCCATCGCTCCGGACCTGCCCCACCTCGCCCAGCACTGGACGATCGACGGCGGGGGCCTCGACGACCTGGGCCGCCTGGGCGAGGAGATCGCGGACGAGGAGCTCGACGCCCGGACGGCCGCCGTCTCCGGGCGCGACGACGCCACGATCATCTACACCTCCGGCACCACCGGCCGGCCGAAGGGGTGCGTGCTCCGCCACGACAACTTCACCGCCACGGTCGAGGGGTCCACCGAGGCGATGTCCGAGATCGTCTCCGGCGACGCCTCCACGCTGCTGTTCATCCCGATGGCCCACGTCTTCGCACGGTTCATCGCCGCGATGTCCGTCTCGGCGGGCGTCCTGGTCGGGCACGAGCCGGACACGAAGGACCTGATGCGGGCGGTCTCGACCTTCCGGCCGACCTTCCTGCTCGCTGTCCCCCGGGTGTTCGAGAAGATCTACAACTCGGCCGAACAGAAGGCCGACCTCGGCGGCAAGGGGCGGGTGTTCCGCGCTGCGGCCGCCACCGCCGTCGCGCACTCCGAGGCCGTCGCCGCCGGACGGGTGCCGTTCCCCCTCGCCCTGCGCTTCCGGCTCTTCGACCGGCTCGTGTACCGCCGGCTCCGCGACGCGATCGGGGGTCGGGTCCGCTACGCGATCAGCGGCTCGGCACCGCTCTCTCCGCGGCTGTCGCACTTCTTCCGCTCCATCGGCGTCGACATCCTCGAGGGCTACGGGCTCACCGAGACGACGGCCCCGGCGACGGTGAACCGTGCGACCGAGCTCCGGATCGGGACGGTCGGCCGGGCACTCCCGGGTGTCGAGGTGCGGATCGCCGACGACCAGGAGATCCTCATCCGCGGCGTCGACGTCTTCGACCGCTACTGGCAGAACCCCGAGGCCACGGCGGCTGCCTTCCGCGACGGCTGGTTCCGCACCGGCGACCTCGGCCGACTGGACGACGACGGCATCCTGTCGGTCACCGGCCGGGCCAAGGAGCTCATCGTCACCGCGAGCGGCAAGAACGTGGCCCCGGCCCCGCTCGAGGACGCGATCCGTGAGCACCCGCTCGTCGGGCAGGTGGTCGTCGTCGGGGAGGGCAAGCCGTTCGTCGCCGCCATCGTCACCCTCGACCGCGAGATGCTGCCCGGTTGGTGCGAGGCACGCGGCATCGCCCCGGCACTCAGCCCGCAGCAGGCGGCCCACGACGAGCGGGTGCAGCAGGCCGTCCAGGAGGCCGTGGACACGGCGAACGCGCGGGTGTCACGCGCCGAGTCGGTGCGGTCGTTCTCGGTCGTCGACGCGGACCTCACCGAAGCGTCCGGACACCTCACCCCGAAGCTCACGATCAAGCGTTCGGTCGTCCTGCGGGACTTCGCCGCCGACATCGAGTACATCTACTCCGGCTCCGCGGTGCAGACCACGGCGACGCCGGTGGTGCAGTCGCGTCGCCGGCACTGACCGCCGAGCGGGCCGGCCGCGCTGACCGCCGAGCGGTCGGGCCGTGACGTACCGGAGGCCCGCCACCCGTCCATCGGACGGGTGGCGGGCCTCCGGTCGGTCGCCTGCGGGTACGGCCCGCGACGATCAGGCCTGCGGGACCTCCGGGGAGTCGATCGGGTCGAGCACCGCGGTCGAAGCGGTACTCACCGAGACCGGCTCGGGCCGGCGGTTCGTGCGGGTGCGGTGCGAGCTGAGCTCGTCATTCTGAGGTGCCATCGTGCTCGTCCTCGTGCGTGGGATGTCCGTCGGCGGGAGACCGACCCGGATACGGTACCGCGTGATCCGGCTGTCCTGACAATCCCACGTCCGGGTGTCACGGACGCCCTCGGCGAACGACCCGGTGCCCTCGTCAGCGACGCATCGCGATGACCGCCGAGGACTTCGCGCTGGCGGTCGCGACGCCCGGGTGCGTCATCGAGACGCGCACCCGGTACTTCGCCTCCGGCAGGCTGCCGAGAGCGAACCGCACCGAGTTCGTGCCTTTCACGACCTTGACGTTCTTCGCGACGGTGTGCCACGAGCCGGAACCGCTCCGCGCGACCGACACGGTCGCCGTCGTCCCGGACACCCAGGCGGCGTCGTGGAACTTGACGGTCGTGGCACCCGTGGCGCTCGGGTCGGTCCGGAGGTGGATCGCCTTGAGGTGCCAGGTCAGCGAGCCCGGGTCCTCGTTCGGGTCGAACCGCAGCTGGCTGATCGTCCGACCGGCCCAGCCGAGCTTCGGCGACAGCGCGTCCTCGTCGAGGTCGTTCTGCGCCGACAGGTCGATGTCGATACGCCGGGCGTTCCCGCCGGACCAGGTGAGCATGTCGTTGCCGATCTGCGGGACCGTCGACGAGGGGTCCCACCAGATGAGCCGCGCCATCTTGCCGCCGCCGGGGGTGCCGGCGAGCGAGAAGCCGCCGTCGTAGGTGTACTCGACCGACAGGTGGTGGTACGAGTTCGCCAGGAAGCGCGACACCGGGAGGGACAGCTGCGAGTCACCGGGGTACTGCCCCGAGTTCCGGGCCGTCATGCCGTCGGCGCCGTAGCCGAGGACCGTCGCGTACTTCACGCCGACACCGCTGGCGTTGCCCGCGTTCGTGAACACCCACGGCTTCCCCCGCTGCCGGGTCGCGAGGTCGACACCCTGTCGGACGTTGGGCGAGTCGACGACCGGGCGGGGGCGACGTGCCACGACGGCGTCGCCGTAGGTCCCCGGCGGGTAGGCGGCGTGCGCACCACCGGCGCCGCGCAGCCGCGTCCAGTCGATGAGCGCCGTCCCGGACTTGCCGGCCGGCAGCACCACGGGGTCGAGCCGGAGCGCGACGATCTTGCCCGACCAGGGACGCCCGGACTGCAGCGTCGACGCGGACGACAGCGAGAGGTCGTAGACCTTGTTGCCCGGCGTGACCGGGAACGTGATGCCGCCGCCGCACTCCGAGGTCTTCTCGCGGCAGGTCCACCACCACACGGCGCCGATCTGCCGGTCGAAGGGCTGGCTCATCTTGAAGGACAGGCGCTTGTACCGCGACGCGTCGATGGGCATCGCCGCACCGTCGCGTCCGTACGGCAGGCTGCCGCTGACCGTGTCGACGAGGGACACCGAGTCCCCGGACCGCAGCGCGACGCGGAGATTCCCGTTGCTGACCGCCGCCGAGGTGCCCACCGCGTCGGTGTTCTGGTCGGCGGTGTTCGAGTAGTCCCACGGGTCGCCGTAGACCTCGGAGGCGAAGTCCGGCGACTCGACCTCCCGGGTGGCGGCCTGGGCCGGCGCGGCCGTCGGGACGATGGTGACGGTCGTCCCGACCAGTGCCGCGAAGGCGGTCGTGACGACGATGAGCGCGGTACGACGACGTGCCACGCGGTGACGCTGCTGCATGCTGCTGATCCCCTGACCTGCACCGTCACGGCGACGGTACGAGGTGACCGTACCCAGCGGAGCGACCGGAGTCAGTCCGCATTCGTGGGGACAAGCGCACCCGTCTTCAGGGGGTGCGCTCGCGCTCCGGCGGGTGGCGCGGAGCGGCCGCCGCTCAGTGGAACCAGTCCTGCGCCCGGATGTCGCGCAGCGCCTGTCGCCGGGTGTCCGGGTCGAGCGTCATCACGTAGACGGTGCCGTCGAGGTGGTCGCACTCGTGTTGCAGGGCCTCGGCCATCAGCCCGGTGCCCTCGAGCTCGACCGGTTCGCCGTCGACGTCGACGCCCCGGACCTTCGCGTACGGGAAGCGCTTCGTCGGGTACGCCAGACCGGGCACGGACAGGCAGCCCTCGTCCATGAGCTCGGGCTCGCCGGACGTCTCGACGACCTCCGGGTTCAGGACGTACCCGACCTCGCCGTCGACGTTGTACGAGAAGGCGCGGAGCCCGACGCCGATCTGCGGCGCGGCGACACCGGCACGGCCGGGCTCCTGGACGGTGTCGATGAGGTCCTGCACGAGTTCGCGGACCCCGTCAGACCCGATGCGGACCGGGTCGGCGGGCGAACGGAGGACGGGGTCGCCGAAGAGGCGGATGGGACGGACGGTCACGTTACTGCAGCACCACCAGGAGGTCGCCGGCGTCCACCTGCTGGGTCACCGGGATCGCGAGACGGCCGACGGTCCCCGCGACGGGTGCCGTGATGGCCGCTTCCATCTTCATCGCCTCGATGCTCGCCACGGCCTGACCGGCCTCGACGACGTCACCGACGGCGACCTTGAGCGTCACGACCCCGGAGAACGGGGCAGCGACGTGCTTCGGGTCGGACCGGTCCGCCTTCTCGGCGGCCTTGGTCTCCACGACGACCGACCGGTCACGCACGGCCACCGGCCGCAGCTGGCCGTTCATCGTCGCCATCACGGTCCGGATCCCCCGGGCGTCGACCTCGCCGATCGCCTCGAGCCCGACGAGCAGGTTCACGCCCTTGCCGAGCGGCACGACGTGCTCCTCGCCGGCGCGCAGCCCGTAGAGGTAGTCGACCGTCGGCACCACGGAGAGGTCGCCGTACTCGTCGCGGATCTGCTGGAACTGCCGGGTCGGCTGGTCGAACAACAGCCGGTTGAGGGCCTGCTGTCGCGCCGTGCCGGGGGTGTCGAGCGCCGCACGCTCGTGCTCCGGCACCGGCGTGACCGCGATCCGGACGTCACGACCGGCGAGGACCTTCGAGCGGAACGGTTCGGGCCAGCCGCCCGGCAGGTCGCCGAGTTCGCCCGCCATGAAGCCGATCACCGAGTCCGGCACGTCGTACTTCTCCGGGTGCTGCTCGAAGTCCGCCGGGTCGGCGTCGACCGCTGCGAGCTGCAGGGCGAGGTCGCCGACGACCTTCGACGACGGCGTGACCTTCGGCGGGCGTCCGAGGATCCGGTTCGCCTCGGCGTACCAGTCCTCGACCTGCTCGAACCGGTCGCCGAGCCCGAGGGCCATCGCCTGCTGGCGGAGGTTCGACAGCTGTCCACCGGGGATCTCGTGCTTGTAGACGCGCCCGGTCGGCCCGGCGAGCCCGGACTCGAACGGCGCGTACACGCGGCGGACCGCCTCCCAGTACGGCTCGAGGTCGCCGACGGCGCCCAGGTCGATGCCGGTGTCCCGCTCGGTGTGCGCCAGCGCCGCCACCAGGGCCGACATGCTCGGCTGGCTGGTCGTCCCCGCCATCGGCGCCGCGGCCACGTCGACCGCGTCCGCACCGGCGCGGGAGGCCGCCAGCAGCGTCGCGAGCTGCCCACCGGCGGTGTCGTGCGTGTGCACGTGCACCGGCTGGTCGAAGCGCTCCCGCAGCGCGGCGACCAGCTTCTCGGCCGCCCCCGCGCGGAGGAGGCCCGCCATGTCCTTGATGCCGATGACGTGCGCACCGGCGTCGACCATCTGCTCGGCGAGCCGCAGGTAGTAGTCGAGCGTGTACAGGTCCTCGGCCGGGTCGAGGAGGTCGCCGGTGTAGCAGAGCGCCGCTTCCGCGACGGCCGTGCCGGTCGCGAGTACGGCCTCCAGGGCGGGACGCAACTGGCTGACGTCGTTCAGCGCGTCGAAGACCCGGAACACGTCGACGCCGGTCGCGGCCGCCTCGGCCACGAACGCGTCGGTCACCTCGGTCGGGTACGGCGTGTAGCCGACCGTGTTGCGGCCACGCAGCAGCATCTGGATCGGGATGTTCGGCATCGCCTGGCGCAGCGACGTCAGGCGCTCCCAGGGGTCCTCGCCGAGGAACCGGAGGGCGACGTCGTACGTCGCGCCGCCCCAGGCCTCGACGCTGAGCAGCTGCGGGGTGAGCCGGGCGACGTACGGGGCGACCGCGACGAGGTCCTTCGTGCGCACCCGGGTGGCGAGGAGCGACTGGTGCGCGTCCCGCATCGTGGTCTCGGTGACGGCGAGGGCGGTCTGTGCACGGAGCGACCGCGCCCACTCGGCCGGGCCGACGCGGAGCAGCAGGTCGCGCTGTCCCTCGGGCACCGGGGCGGTGAGGTCGGCGGCCGGCAGCTTGAGCGCCGGGTCGACGACGTGCGCGGCGGGCGAGCCGTTCGGCTTGTTCACCGTGACGTCGGCCAGCCAGTTGAGGACCTTCGTGCCGCGGTCCTTCGACACGTGGCCGGCGAACAGCTGCGGACGCTCGCCGATGAACGCCGTGGAGACGTCCCCGCGGGCGAAGTCCGGGTCCTCGAGGACTGCCTGCAGGAACGGGATGTTCGTGCTCACGCCGCGGATCCGGAACTCGGCCAGGGCACGGCGCGCCCGGGCGACCGCCGCCGGGAAGTCACGGCCGCGGCACGTCATCTTCGCGAGCATCGAGTCGAAGTGCGGGCTGATCTGCGCTCCGGTCGCCACCGTGCCGCCGTCCAGGCGGACGCCGGCGCCACCCGGGCTGCGGTACGTCGTGATGCGACCGGTGTCCGGTCGGAAGCCCTGGGTCGGGTCCTCGGTCGTGATGCGGGTCTGCAGCGCGGCACCGTGCACCGAGACGGTGTCCTGCGACAGGCCGAGGTCGGCGAGGGTCTCCCCCGCCGCGATGCGCATCTGCGACTGCACCAGGTCGACGTCGGTGACCTCTTCGGTGACCGTGTGCTCGACCTGGATGCGCGGGTTCATCTCGATGAAGACGTGCTGCCCGGCGCGCTCGCCAACGGTGTCGAGCAGGAACTCGACCGTGCCGGCGTTGACGTACCCGATCGACCGGGCGAAGGCGACGGCGTCGCGGTGCAGTGCTGCGGCGACGGCCGGGTCGAGGTTCGGTGCCGGAGCGATCTCGACGACCTTCTGGTTGCGCCGCTGCACCGAGCAGTCCCGCTCGAACAGGTGGATCGTGCCGGCGTCCGTGCCGGTGGCGTCGGCGAGGATCTGCACTTCGATGTGCCGCGGCCGGAGCACCGCCATCTCGAGGAACATCGTCGGGTCGCCGAACGCACTGTCGGCTTCGCGCATCGCCTCTTCGAGGGCCGGACGGAGCTCGGCGGGGGTCTCGACCCGACGCATGCCACGACCGCCGCCACCGGCGACGGCCTTCGCGAACACCGGGAAGCCGATCGCTTCGGCGCCGGCGACGAGTTCGTCGACGTCACGACTGGCCGGGGTGCTCGCGAGCACCGGGACGCCCGCCGCGATCGCGTGCTCCTTCGCCGTCACCTTGTTGCCGGCCATCTCGAGCACGTGCTCGCCCGGGCCGATGAAGGTGATGCCGGCGGCAGCGGCAGCGGCAGCCAGCTCGGGGTTCTCGGACAGGAACCCGTAGCCCGGGTAGATCGCGTCCGCCCCCGACTCGCGGGCGACCCGGATGATCTCGGAGACGTCCAGGTAGGCGCGGACCGGATGGCCACGCTCGCCGATCAGGTAGGCCTCGTCGGCCTTCAACCGGTGCAGGGAGTTGCGGTCTTCGTACGGGTAGACCGCCACGGTCCGGGCACCGAGCTCGTACGCTGCGCGGAAGGCTCGGATGGCGATCTCGCCACGGTTCGCGACCAGGATCTTGGTGAACACGAGGTCCCTTTCAGCCCGGGTTGAGGTCTCACAACCTTACTGGCGGTAACGTTGCTCATCGTGCATGTACTCAGCGTGAGCTCGCTCAAGGGCGGTGTCGGCAAGACGACGGTGACGCTCGGCCTGACGTCGGCAGCGTTCGCCAAGGGTCTGCGCACCCTCGTGGTGGACCTCGACCCCCAGTCGGACGTCTCCACGGGCCTCGACATCGACCTGACCGGCCACCTCAACGTGGCCGACGTCCTCGAGAACCCGAAGGAGAAGATCGTCCGCCAGGCCATCGCGCCGTCCGGCTGGACGAAGGGCTCCCAGGGCAAGATCGACGTCATGGTCGGGTCGCCGTCCGCCATCAACTTCGACGGGCCGCACCCGTCGATCCGCGACATCTGGAAGCTCGAAGAGGCCCTGGCGAACGTCGAGGCCGACTACGACCTGGTCCTCATCGACTGCGCGCCGTCGTTGAACGCCCTGACCCGCACCGCGTGGGCAGCGTCCGACCGGGTCTCCGTCGTCACCGAGCCCGGCCTGTTCTCGGTCGCCGCGGCGGACCGGGCGCTCCGTGCGATCGAGGAGATCCGTCGTGGTCTGTCGCCGCGCCTCCAGCCGCTCGGCATCATCGTGAACCGTGCGCGGGTCCAGTCGCTGGAGCACCAGTTCCGCATCAAGGAGCTCCGCGACATGTTCGGGCCGCTCGTCCTGTCCCCGCAGCTGCCCGAGCGCACCTCGCTCCAGCAGGCGCAGGGTGCTGCGAAGCCCCTGCACGTGTGGCCCGGCGAGTCCGCGCAGGAGATGGCGCGGAACTTCGACCAGCTGCTCGAGCGCATCATGCGAACGGGCAAGATCGGGCCGTACGCGGACGGTGCGGGCGCCATCGCCTGACGCTCGTCCGTCACGCACGAGGGGTCGCCTGCGGGCGACCCTTCGTCGTTACCGGGGACCGTGCCTCGCCCTCAGGGCCGCCCCGTGCGGAGCCGAGCCGGCGTACCCGGGCCTGCCGCGCCTCCCGAGAGAGCACGACGCACCGCCGGCCGGACGCCGCGATGCCGGAATCCGGGCATCTGGGGCGGCGAGGTGCCGCGATCGCGGCATCTCGGGCGGGTGCGCGCGCGACGCGAGGCACGGGCCGCGGCCGGGAGGCGCGGAGCGCGGCCGTCAGGCGGCCGACGGAACCGGGACGGTCAGGAAGCGCGGGTCGCGCGTCGCGCCGCGAGCTCGTCGCTCGGGTCCTCCGCCGGGGTGGCGTCGAGCTCCACCAGGGAGGACTCGACCTCACGCAGGACCTTGCCCACGGCGATGCCGAAGACGCCCTGACCGCGGGAGACCAGGTCGATGACCTCGTCGTCCGAGGTGCACAGGTACACCGAGGCGCCGTCGGACATCAGGGTGGTCTGTGCCAGGTCGCTCACACCGGCTTCGCGGAGCTGGTTCACGGCCGTGCGGATCTGCTGCAGCGAGATGCCGGTGTCGAGCAGACGCTTGACGAGCTTGAGGACCAGGATGTCCCGGAAGCCGTAGAGCCGCTGCGACCCGGAGCCGGCAGCGCCGCGGATGGTGGGCTGGACGAGTTCGGTCCGGGCCCAGTAGTCGAGCTGGCGGTAGCTGATGCCGGCGGCCTTGGCGGCGACGGTGCCGCGGTAGCCGTTCTGTTCGTCGTGCTCGGGCAGACCGTCGGTGAAGAGCAGCCCGAGGTCGTACCGCGTCATGTCAGACGGGGTACCGGGGACATCGTTCCCACTCATCAGCTTGCCTTCCACGACGATCGAGCTCCCACCCGAAGCTTCAACAGCGGGTTGAGAGTTGTTCCGAGGTCCACGGTAGCGAGTCGGGCGCCGTGGAGGCGGGACATCCGCTCCGGCGAGTCCGGCGTGTCGAGGATATGCCCCGCGACCGCCAGCCGTCGAGGGTCCGACCCGCCCGGGCCGCTCACGAGTCGAGCCGACCGATGGCCGCGCGGATGAGTGACGAACGGATGACCTCGAGGTGTCCGGCGATCTCTCGGGCGAGTTCGAGGGCCTTCGCGCGGGACGTGGCGTCACCGCGGCGGGACACCGGCATGAGTGCGGACTCGATGAGCCCGACCTCTCGCTCGGCGGTGCTGCGGAAGGTCCGGAGGTGCCGGGGCTCGATGCCGGAGCGCTGGAGCTCGACGAGGGCCTTGAGCACCCCGACCGAGTCCTCGCCGTAGGAGTCGGACGCCGGGATGAGGGAGGCGGACACCGCGTCGCCGACGAGCATCGGGGACGCACCCGCGGCACGCTGCAGTTCGTCGCGGGAGTACCGGCGTTCCCGGCCGAGCATCGACGGTCGGGGGACGTCGCCGCCACCGGGCAGCGTCGGTTCGCGTCCGGCGTCGAGGTCGGCGAGGTAGTCCTTGATGACCTTGAGCGGCAGGTAGTGGTCGCGCTGGAGCCCGAGCACGATGCGCAGCCGGTCGACGTCGGCGGAGGAGAACTTCCGGTAGCCGCTCTGGGTGCGCACCGGGGTCACGAGTTCGCGCTCCTCGAGGAAGCGCAGCTTGGAGCTCGACAGGTCGGGGAACTCGGGCTTCAGACGCGCGAGGACCTGCCCGATCGTGAGCAGGTCCGGCGCCGGGGACACCGCCCGCGCCGCAGCGGAGCGGGGTGCCACTACGCGTTCGCCAGGCGCGCCAGGTCGACCCGGGAGGCGTAGAACGTCAGGCGGAACTTGCCGACCTGGACTTCGGAACCGTCGACGAGCAGTGCTTCGTCGATGCGGACGCCGTCGAAGTACGTGCCGTTCAGCGAACCGAGGTCCTTGACGCTGAACGAGGTCCCCCGTCGGACGAAGTCGGCGTGCTTGCGCGACACCGTGACGTCGTCGAGGAAGATGCTGGCATCGGGGTGTCGTCCGGCCGTGGTGACGTCGGAGTCGAGGAGGAACCGCGCACCGACGTTGGGGCCGCGCCGGACGACGAGCAACGCCGAGCCCGACGGCAGCGCCGAGATGGCGTCGCGTTCTTCCGCTGTGACTCCGGCTTCGGCCGTGAGCGCCGCGGCGTTCTCCATGCTGAAGGTCAGCGTGGTGTCGACCAGCCGCTGCTCCGGGTGTCCCGGCTGCGGGACCACTGGATCTGGCATCGTGGACCTCCTCCTCTTGGTCGCCCAGCGTATCGGAAACGAGCGGGTCGGCGAGAGCCCCGTGCACAGGGGACAGGTGAGGACCCCCGCAGACGGGACGGGAGGCTCCCCACCAGCTGGTGGGGAGCCTCCCGGCACCCGTCCTCCGGGTCGGTCCGCAGCGTGTCCGCGGTCAGTGACCGGAGCCGGACGGCGCGGCCTCGCCGGACTGCACGTCGTGCAGGACCTCCCGGACCTCGGAGTCCTTGAGACGTGTCCAGGGCGAGCCGTCGGGGTCGCTGGTGGAGGCCTCCGGGCTGTCGCCCGTGTTCCACCACTTCGCCTGGTACGGCGTGCCGTCGAACAGGACGCGGTCACCGGTGTCGTAGGTCGTGGTGCCGGACCAGGCCGGGTACGTCCCGGTCGGCAGGCTGACGGGCGCGACCGGCTTCTCCCCCGGCAGCACCGGGCCGACGAGCTGCCACGGCGTCTCGTACGAGCTGAGCACCGCGTCGTCGGGCAGGTCACCCGAGGTCCACCACTTGGCCTCGTAGACGTTGCGGTGCCAGACGGTCTTCGTGCCCTCGAGGTAGGCCGAGTCCTGGTCCCAGACCGGGTACGGGCTCGTCGACGGGTCGTCCGACGGCTGCGTGGTCGAGGACGGTTCGGCCTTCGTGACGTCGCCGGACGCGGCGAGGATGCCGCCGCCGAAGCCCTTGCCGAGGACGTCGGCGAACAGCTTGCCGTCCTGGTCGACGCCGGAGCACGAGTTCGACACGGTCGACAGGTTCACGTAGTTCGAGCCGCACGTGGTGTCACGGTTGAGCGACCACATCGACATCCGGCCGAGACCGGTCTGGCGCGCCCAGGCGTTGAGCTTCACGGCGTCCGACATCGTGAAGACCTCGTCCTGCACGTCGTTCTGACCGATCATCGGCGTCGCCCCGACCTTGTGCCAGAGCGTGCGGTCGCCGAGCGGGGTGCCGGCACGGGTGTAGAGGATGCCGAGCTGACGGTGCACCTGCTGCAGGGTCTCCACCGACGCCGAGTACATGCTCTGGCTGGAACCCTTGCTGTTGCCGTAGTCCATCGTCATGGCGTTCACGCCGGCCAGGTCCACCCCGGCGTCGAGGAACTGCGACACGGCCTTCGTGCCGTCGGCGGTCAGGCCACCGGGCGCCGCGGGCAGCGTGAGCCACACGGCGAGCGGGTGTCCGGCACCGCGGCGCTGCTCCTGCAGGGCGGCGACGGCCTCGGCGCGGCGCTTGCCGGCATCGGTCTTGGTCAGGTCGTCGCTCTCGATGTCGAAGTCCACCGTGGAGGCGTCGTAGCGCTCCACCACCCTCTGGTACGCCGACACGAGCTTGCCCTGGTCGGTGCACGTCGAGGCGAGCTCGTCGTTGGCCAGGCCACCGAAGGACACCCCGACGGCACCCTTCTGCTGCTCGAGTCGGGCGATGCGGCGGTCGAGGTCGAGCTGGTCGCCCGCTTCCTGCAGCCCGTAGGCCGCGCCCCACGTCGGGGTGCAGGCCTGGTCGTGGTCGGCGACCACGAAGGACAGCATGACGTCGCGGCCCTTCGGGGACTTGACGTCCTCGAACGGGAACGTCGGGGTGACGGTGACGTCGGTGTACGCGGCGAACCAGGGCGTGACCGTCTCGGACGCCTGGGCGCTCTGCCAGCGGTCGACGCCGACGTACCCGCCGGCGACGACCGCGAGGGCGACCACGGCGGCCAGGGTGACCCGGACCGGGGAGAGTCGTCGTGTGCTGCTCATGTTCAGGCCGCCGTCTTCTCGTCGTGCTGCACGGCGGTGCCGCGCTGGGCGCCGGCGGTGCCGGTCCCGATGTGGTGGGTGCTCCCGACGCGGTCGGCGCTCCCGAGGTGTTCGGGGATGGTGGCACCGCGCTGGCCGAAGTAGAGCACGGAGCGCCAGTCCTCGGTGGCCGGTGCCGCCTCCGGGACGAGTCCGCGACGGACCGCCTTCGCGGTGGCGCGCTCGTCCTTGCGGGCGGCGCGTCGTGCGGCACGGGCCGACGGGTCGTAGAACATCCATTTCGTCGCCCAGATGAAGACGTCGACGACCGAGTTCCAGAGCCCGATGTACGCGGTGATCGCGTACATCGCGAGCAGGGCGTTGAAGGCGGCGAACACCGCGTTGCCCCAGTTCTGCGCACCGAAGTCACGGACGAAGGTGAACACAGAGAAGGCGACCATGGCGTACGGGGCGAGGACGTAGAGCGCGGGCGATGCCGTCCGGTCGCGGACCTTCGGCGTGCGGGCGAACGGGATCTTCTTCGCGGTGAGGGCCTGCTGCACGCTCTTCAGCACACCGGCGACGTTCACCGGCATGAGGACGAGGTTGAAGCCGTAGATGCGCAGGATGTCGGTGCGCTTGTAGCCGCAGTACCGCAGGTCGCTCGCGAAGAGCCAGAAGTACGGCAGGGCGGCGAGCAGCACCATCGGGCTGAGCAGGCGCGAGTCGTACGGGTACGCCAGCAGGAAGATCAGGCCGAGCGAACCCCAGGCGATCGACGCCATGTAGTTCACGCGGAGCGCCATCTCGACGACGCTGACGCGCTCACCGCGGGCCCGGCGCTCGCGGACCTGGCGGATGTACTTCGGCAGGATGAGCAGACCGCCGTTCGCCCAGCGTCGCCGCTGCACGATCAGGGAGCCGAAGTCCGGCGGGGTCGCGCTGTAGGACAGGCGCTCCGGGTAGTTGACGAGGGTCCAGCCGTGCATGCCGAGGTCGACGCTCGACTCGGTGTCCTCGATGACCGTGCGGTCCTGCACGTAGCGCTTGACCTCGAAGCCGCCGACGGTCTCGGTCTCCTCGATGTCGCGGAGGGCCCGGGTGCGGATGACCGCGTTCGCGCCGACCCAGAAGGTGGCGCCGTACTTCGACATGCCCTGGTGCAGGATGTGCTGGATGTCGGTCGTCGCACCGGCGAGACGCTCGATGCGGGTGGCGGCTCCACGGAACGACGAGTACGGCGTCTGGGTGACGGCGACGCGCTCGTTCTCGGGCTGCTCGAGGAAGTAGACCAGGCGCAGGCAGTAGTCGCGCAGCAGCACCGAGTCGGCGTCGAGCGTCAGGACGTAGTCGGACGCGGGGACGACCAGGTCGGCGTCGGCCGGGTCCGAGACGGTGCGCAGGACGGTGCCGGACGCGGTCTCCTCGTGGCGGTAGGCGCCGCCGAGCAGGCCGATGTAGGAGTTGAGGTTCATCGCCTTGTTCGCCTCGTGCGAGAGATTGGCGTAGCGCTTCCGCTCGAAGGTGGTGATCTCGGCGGTGAAGGTCCACGCCAGGCGACGCTGCAGCTCGACCGCGCGGGCCGACGTGACGTCGGTGAACTCGGCGGTGCCGGCGTCGTCGATCGCCGCGTCGAGCGCCTCGGCCGTCAGGCGGAACTCGTCCGCCAGGCCGACGAGGACCTGGTCGGTGAAGAACTGGTCGACGTGGTCGGCGACACCGTGCTCGCGGGCGTGGCGTCGGAGCCAGGCATCCGCCCAGCGGTGGTGCGCGACCAGGGTGCGCACGGCCTCCACGGAGGCCTGCGGGGCGTTGGTGGCCTCGACCTCGGCGGAGAACAGGGCCTCCTGGAACCGGCGGGACGGCGCCGCCAGCTGCGACTGGATCGTGTCGGCGACGGCGCGGGTGCGCTCGAGCTTGGCGGCGGTCTCGCGGTCGGTCGGGAACGGCGAGTCGTCGACGAGCAGCACGATGCGGAGGTCGGGGTACTCCTGCAGGGCGGCGGACCACAGCGTGGTGGCGACGACCTCGGGCTCCTCGGCGTAGCTCGGCACGAGGACGGTGAGCGGGGTCTCGTGGCCCTCGGCGAAGTGGCGGTCGAGCTCGGCACGGGGAACGCGGACGTGGGTCGCGAAGCGCTCGAGTGCACCCTGGCGGGCGACCAGGTGCATCAGGGCCGAGAAGGTCAGGAACGTGACGACGACCGTGTACGAGATCGCTTCGGTGGTGAACCGGAAGCTCTCGGTGCCGGAGTCCAGGAACTGGCGGATCACGGTGTAGACGACGTAGGCCAGCCAGAACGCGATCGTCAGGATGATGGCGACGCGTCCGGAGACGAGCTTCCGGTCGGAGGGGCGGGCGTGGATCGTGTCGAGCGGCTGGGTCCGTCGCTCGGCACCCCACTGGCGGCGGCGCGTCGGGGCGCCGTCGAGGTGTTCGGGCATGCTGTCCTTCGTTCGTACCGGACCAGCAGCCGTCGGGTGTGGGCGCTGTCGGGGAGTCCGGTGGTCGTCGACGACGGTACGGCGACGGCTGTCGTCGTGCGGACCCTCGGACGGGGGGTTCGGGGCACCTCCTGCGGGTTCCCGCAAGCGTGCGCGCAGACCCGCACCGACCCGCGTCCGGGGGTCGGTGCGGCGAGTCCGACCGCCGCCTGGGCACGGCCTGGAGGCGCGGTGCACGTCCTCGGACCGGTTCCGGCCCGGCGGGAGGCGTTGCTCAGCGCCCCCGGGCGAGGAGCCAGAGCAGGTAGGGCGCTCCGACGAGTCCGGTGACCACTCCGACCGGGAGGGTGACGCCCGGCAACGCGAACTGCGCCACCAGGTCGGACCCGAGGGTGACGACGGCGCCCACGGCCGCAGCGGGACCGAGGGCGATGCGGCCGCCGCCGACGAGCCGCCGGGCGATCGGTGCGGCCATCAGCGCGACGAACGAGACGGGTCCGGCGGTGGCCACGGCCCCGGCGGTGAGGAGCACCGCGGTGAGCAGGAGGAGCACCTTCGCCCGGTCGGGCCGGAGTCCGAGCGAGGCCGCGACGTCGTCGCCGAGCGTCAGCACGGCGAGCCGCGGGGACTGCACGAGGGCGAGCGCCATGAGCACGAGGAAGCCGACGAGGAGTGCGCCGACGACGGTGCGGTCGACGGCGTTGAGGCTGCCGGAGAGCCAGAGCAGTGCGGTGCCGGCCTGCTGCAGGCTGCCGCTGGTGAGCAACCAGCCGGTGACGCTGAGGGCCATCGCGCCGACACCGACGCCGACGAGGACGACCCGGTTGCCGGTGATCCCCCGCCGCCAGGCCAGGACGGCGATGAGCACCGCGACGGCGACCGCCCCGACGAGCACCACGCCGAAGAGCAGCACCCCGGAGGCCCCGAACAGGACGATGGCGACGAGGCCCGAGGCACTGGCCCCGGCGGTGATGCCGATGATGTCCGGGCTGGCGATCGGGTTGCGGACGACGCTCTGCACGATCGCCCCCGCCACCCCGAGGCTGGCACCGACGAGGACGGCGGCCAGGACCCGCGGCCCGCGGAGCTGCCCGAGCACGAAGTCCGAGATCGTGTCCCCGTGCCCGACGAGCGCGCCGAGGACCTGCAGGGGCGAGAGCGGGATGTCACCGACGCCCAGGCCGACCAGGACGAGGACGAACAGGGCCGCGAGGGTGGCGACGAGGACCAGGACCTCGCGGCGCCGGGTCCCTCGTCGCCGTGGTGCCGTCGTGCCCGTCCGGGCGCTCGTCTCCGTCACAGTCCGCGCACCACCCGGGACCGCACGAGGGCGATGAAGACCGGCGCGCCGATGAGTGCGGTGACGATGCCGACCTGCAGCTCCCCCGGGTACGCGACGACCCGCCCGATGACGTCCGCGACGAGCAGGAGCGCGGGCGCGACGACGGCGGACAGGAGGATCGTCCAGCGGTGGTCGGGTCCGGACAGTCGACGGACGGCGTGCGGCACGGCGAGTCCGACGAAGGCGATGGGACCGGCGGCGGCGACCGCGGAGCCAGCGAGCAGCACGGTCACGACGGCGCCGACCGCACGGACGAGCACCACGCGCTGCCCGAGCGAGGCCGCCAGTTCGTCGCCGAGCGCCAGCGTGTTGAGCGAGCGTCCGAGTCCGACGGCGATGACGAGCCCGACGACGACCGGGGCCACCACGACGCCCGCGGTGCCGAGGTCCTTGCCGGCGAGCGCGCCGACCTGCCAGAAGCGGAGCTGGTCGAGCAGGCTGGCGTTCGTGACGAGCACCGCGGTCGTCACCGACGACAGTGCGGCGGCGGTGACGGCTCCGGACAGCGCGAGCCCGACCGGTGTGAGCCCGCCGCGGGCGACGGCGGCGATGCCGTACACGAGGAGTGCGGCGAGGGCGGCGCCGGCGAACGCGAACGGCAGGTAGGTCGCGGTGCCGCTGATGCCGAAGACCGCGATGCCGACGACGACGGCGAGCGCGGCGCCCGCGTTCACGCCGAGGATGCTCGGATCGGCGAGCGGGTTGCGCGTGATCCCCTGCATCACGGCTCCGGCGACGCCGAGGGCCGCACCGGCGAGCAGCCCGACGACGGTCCGGGGCACGCGGTTGCCGAGCACGATGAGCCCGATCTCGTCGTCGCGGCCCGGGTGCAGCAGCGTGTCGACGACCACCCCGAGCGGGATCGACCGCGACCCGACGGCGACGCTCAGTGCACAGGCGACGGCGAGCATGACGACCGCGAGGACGGTGGCGAGCACCAGCCGGGACACGGGAGCGGGCGCGGGAGGCGCGACGGATCGGGATCGCATGGGAAGTGAGGCGAGCCTAATGGATGGCCCCGCCGCGGTTCGAGAGCGGCGCCGGACCACTGTCGGGAACCGTCGAGCAGCTGCTCGGCACCACCATGGTGCGTTCATAGGGTCGTCATGGGAACGGGGCCTGTACTGACATCCATCGACGGCCGACCGGGCCGCGAGGAACGACCGGAGAGCACCGATGAACGAGACCCCGAACCCCACCCCGGACGACGAGCGTCGCGAGCCGGAGCACACCCAGCAGCAGCAGCCGAGCTGGGAGCCGCCGCACGCGGACCGGTCGACCCTGCGCCCCGCCTACGCCTTCGACGGTTCCGGTCCGTACCTCTACGGAGCCGACGGCTCCGGGCCGTACGCGTACTCCCCCGACGGGCGCGGCCCCTACCGCGTCGGCAGCCCGGCACTCGGCGGCACGCAGCAGTACGGCGCGGCGCACCCGGCGGCGCCGCAGGGCTGGACCGGGGCGTTCGGCACGGCGCCCGGCACGAACCGGCGCTCCCGCAGACTGGCGCTGGCCATCGGGTCCGGCGTCGCGGCGCTCGCGATCGTCGGTGCCGCCGGCGGCACGGCGCTCGGGCTCTCGTCGGTGCACACCACGACGACCTCCAGCCAGTCGCAGGGCAGCTCCTCGCAGGGGACGACCACGACGCCCGACACCGGCAGCGGGACGAACGGGTTCACCGTCCCGGGCCAGGGCACCGACGGGTCGGGCACGGACGGCTCGGGCACCGGGACCGACGGCACCGGGACCACGTCCGAGTCCGCCGCCACCCCGGCGACCGCCGCCCAGGAGAAGGGCGTCGTCACGATCGACACCGTGATCGGCTACGACCAGTCGCAGCAGGCGGCCGGCACCGGCATGGTCCTGACCTCCGACGGCACCGTCCTGACGAACAACCACGTCATCCAGGGCGCCACCTCGATCGCGGTCACCGACGAGACGACGGGCAAGCAGTACACCGCCGACGTCGTGGGCGCCGACGCGACGAACGACGTCGCGGTCCTCAAGCTGCGGGACGCCTCCGGGCTGTCGACCGTGACGCTCGACGACGACGGCGGGGCATCGACCGGTGACGCGATCACCGACGTCGGCAACGCCGAGGGCACCGGCGACCTGGTCGCCGCCACGGGCACCGTGACGGCCACCGACCAGGACATCCAGGTGCAGAGCGAGTCCGGCACCGGCACCGAGTCCCTGACCGGGCTGCTGCAGCTCGCGGCGCAGGTCGTCTCGGGTGACTCCGGCGGCCCGGTCCTGGACAGCGAGGGCGAGGTCGTCGGCATGGCGACCGCCGCGTCCTCGGGGACCGCCGACGTCACCGGCTTCGCGATCCCGATCAGCACGGCGAAGTCGATCGCGGACGAGATCCTGGCGGGCGAGTCGTCGAGCACGATCACGATCGGCCTGCCGGCGTTCCTCGGTGTGCAGATCAGCAGCACCGCGACCGGGACGACCGGCGGGGTGCCGATCGCCGGCACCGTCGAGGGCTCCGGAGCCGCGAGCGCCGGACTGGCTGCGGGCGACACGATCACGAGCGTGGACGGCACCGCGGTCACGAGCTCGGACCAGCTGACGGAGATCATCAGCGGGCACGACGTCGGCGACCGGGTCTCGGTCGGCTACACGACGAGCGACGGCACCGCGACGACCGCCACCGTCACCCTGACCGCCGGTCCCGCAGCCTGACCGGACGGCCCCACGACACGAGACGACACGCTCCGCTCAGCACGACGCCCGCGCCTCCCCGCGCGGGCGTCGTGCTGTCCGGGGAGTTCGCTGGGGTTCGGGCCTGTGCGCGAGCGAGCAGCTCAGCCGAGCAGCGCGCGGACGAGCGTCCGGTAGACGTTCGCCGAGGCCTCGGCCGTGAACGCCGTCGTGTCGCCCTCGCTCCGCCCCACCCGGGCGAAGCCGATCCCCTGGGCGGAGACCACGACGAGCGGCCGGGTCCGACCGGGGCGCACCAGCGCCGACACCGTCCACGGGGCCGCCCAGAACGCCGCCAGCGTCGAGTCGGCCGAGGCGACGGCGTCCGGGAGGTCGGGCGTCGACTCACCACCGGCCAGTCGTCGGTCGAGCAGATCGCCGGGCAGGGCCGGCGTGCGGAACGGCCAGGTCCACGTCGGGCGGATGCCGAGCCTCCCGGCCAGCAGTCCGACCACCCGTTCCGGCGGGACGGACGCGACCACGGACCGGCCGTCGGCACCGGTGTCGACGACGGTGCCGGACCAGGCCTGGAGGCGCGTCACCCGCCCGTCGTCGTCGTGCTGGTCGAGCGTCATCGGCTGCACCCCCGCAGCCCAGGGGGCGAGCACGGCGGCGGTGTCGGGCGGGACCGTGCCGAAGCGTCCGACCAGGTCGGCGGCGACGAGCTCGCGGCCGCCGTCGGTGCGGAGCAGCGCGGGGTTCCATCGTCGGCCGGCGAGGTCCTGCAGGGTCGAGACGGCCTCGGCGCCGAGCGACGGGCCGGTGAGGGTCGAGCCGCTGAGCAGCACGGGCAGGGCCTCGAGGTTGCGTGACTCGACGGCGGTGACCCGGTCGAGGACCCGGACCGAGTCGAGGACGGTGAACACGGCGTCGTCCGTCGCGGTCATCCGGGCGAGGGGCCGCTCGATCGTCAGGTCGACGCGGTGGCGGCCCGTGACGAGGAGCAGGTGTGCGCCGGCGACGTCACCCTCCTCGTCGGGACGGACGTACTCGACCAGTCGGGCCGGGGCACCGGCGGTCGTCCAGACGTCGCAGCCCACCAGGAGCAGCCCGTCGACCGAGCCCGGCAGCCGCTCGAGCAGCGAGGCGTTCTCGTCCCCGATGGCACGGTCGCTCGGCCGGGAGCGGACGGTGAGGACGACGTCGTCGCCGCGGACCCGGAGGTCGGCGCCGGAGGACTCCTCGGTGCGCCAGCCGGTCGGCCGGACGAAGCGGACGCGGGCGGTGCGGTCCTCGGTCTGCCCGGCGGCGGCGGGTGGGTCGGGGACGAGCATGGTGCGAGGCTACGTGCGCGCCGGCGGCCTCGGGTCAGCGGCTCGCCGGGACGGGGTGGATCACCAGGCCGTCCGCCGGGGACGCGGCGGCGGGGGCGGCGGGACGGGCTTCGCGGCGACGACGTCGGCGCGGCGGACCGTGACCGGACCACGACGGGTGGCGACGGTCAGGGTGTCCGGCGTGCGCTCCGTCAGCTCGCCCAGGGCGTCCCGGGCGCCGTCCCCGTCGTGCGCGCGCACGACCAGTCGGTCCCCCAGGGTCGCGGCGTCCACCGCGGCGAGGGCCCGGGCCCGGGCGATCTCGGCCTGCGACGGAGCAGCGGCCGGTCCGCCGGAGCGGTCGAGGTCGGCGTCGGACATGCCTCGAGGGTACGGCCCGGGGTCCACCCGACCGCCGCGGCTAGGGTGGCGGGATGGACAAGGCCCGGGTGGACAGCTGGATCTGGGCGGTCCGGATCACCAAGACCCGGTCCGCGGCGACGACGGCGTGCAAGGCCGGTCACGTGAAGGTCAACGGCGAACGGGCGAAGCCGGCGCAGCCGGTGGGCCCCGGGGACGAGGTCCGTGTCCGTCAGGCCGGGTTCGACCGGATCGTGGTGGTGAAGAGCATCATCCTCAAGCGGGTGAGCGCGGCCGAGGCGGCGAAGCACCTCGAGGACAACACCCCGCCCCGCCTCCCCCCTGAGGAAGCCGGCTTCGTGCCGATCCGTGAGCGCGGTGCCGGGCGGCCGAGCAAGCGGGAACGCCGCGACCTCGAGGAGCTCCGCGGGTACTGACCGGCCTTCCGGCGGACCACCGACCCGTCAGACGAAGCGGACGGTCTGCTGCATGCGGTCGCGGATCGCGAAGACGTCGACCGAGCCCTCCGGGGACCAGTTGCCGGCGAGCACCTGCACCAGCGCACTCCGTCGCACGATGAGCGCGGTCGGCTTCCGGGGCGTGCCGATGAGTTCGACGTCCTCGTCGACCGCGGAGTCCGGGACGACGAGCAGCCGCCCGGTGAAGCGCACCCGGGTCTGCTTCTGTACGGCACGGGCGGCGCGGACGAGCTCCTTGACCGGGCGCTCCCCCGGTTCGAGCGTCTCGCCGACGACCTCGCCGTGCTCGATCGCGACCGGGCCACCCCAGTCGATCGACTCGACGGCCCACAGCCCGGTCGGCGTGAGCACGGCATGGTCGAGCTTGCCCTCGGCACCGGCGTCCAGGTCGTGCCAGACCGAGACGCCGATGCCCATGTCGGCGATGATCGCGGCCGTGGCCTCCTCGGCCAGCGCCTCACCGAGCAGCCGACGGACGGACCGCGGTGCCGAGCGGACGAGGGTGGGGTCGTACGGGTCCTCGATCGGGTCGCCGAGTCCGACCCACTCGCGCTCGGCGGCCAGGAAGACCTCGCGCGACCGGCCGCCCGGGTGCCCGTGCGATCGTGCCCGGGGGCGGGAATCACGACGGGCCGTCGGCGGTGCGTAGTCGTCCCGACCGGAACCGCTCCGCCAGGCGGCCGAGCCGGAGGGTGCCGACGTCGACGAGGAGCCGGGACGGAACGCCCCGGTGTCGTAGGCGCGGCGTGCGGCCGGGGTGCCGATCCGCTCCCAGGCGATCTGCACCCGGCGGAAGCGCTGCGCGTCACCGCCGAGGTCGGGGTGGCTCTCGCGCGCTGCTCGACGGTACGCGCGGCGGAGGGTCTCGTCGTCGGCGGTCGCGGGGACGCCGAGGACTTCGTACGGGGTGGCGTCGGCCGGGCTGTCGGTCATGGCCCTGGAACGCTACCCGACGCGGGGTCGGTGTCCGCCGCGAGCGGGCTGGGCGGGTCCTGAGCAGCGGGCGGGCAGGCCGGGGCGACTCGGGCCGGGGCGACTCAGACCAGGGCTGCGGTGATCGCGTCCCCGTGCTCCTCGAGCCAGGCGACGTCCGCCCGGTAGAGCTCGGCGTGCCCGTGTGCCAGGTCGCTGACGAACTTCGGGTTGCCCGCGGCCGCCTCGGTCTCGAGCGTCGTGACGAGCGACACCAGGCTCGCCGTCATCGTCTCGACGAGCACGCTCCGGGAGCGGGCGTCCAGACCGTAGGCACGGCAGAACTCGGCGGCGCGGGTCACCCGGTCGGCGAACTCCGGCACGGGAGCGCCCTCGTCGGCACTGCTCGTGAAGGGCGCGAACCGGTACACGGCACTCGCGACGTCCCAGACCCGCGGGCCGGGGTGTGCCGTGTCGAAGTCGATCACGCCGACGGCGGCGATGCCGTCGTACACGACGTTGTAGGGGGCGAAGTCACCGTGCACGATCGTCTCGACCGGCAGACGTTCGGCCTGCGACCACACGTCGGTCGCGTCGTCGCGCGGGAACGAGGCGGCCGCGTCGTGGAACTGCCGGAGGAGCCGCGCGGTGGTGACGAGGGCGGCCTCGCTCGCGACGTCGGCGGTCCAGGGGTACTCGCCGGCCTCGCCCGGCACGAACGTGACGGTCTCGAGTTGCTCGCCGAGGGCGATCGGGGCGGGAGCCGCGACGAAACCCCGCTCGTGCAGGTGCGTCAGCAAGCGGTGCACCGTGGGGGTCCACGGCCCGGCAGGCCGGTGCACCCGGTCGTCGGCCTTGGTGATCCGTTCCATGGGGGAACCTCCTGAGCGTCGTCGTCGACGTGCACGCCACTGTAGTGGCAGGAGCAGACCCTCGGGCGGGTCGCCGGGCGACCATCCGATCGGCGCGCCCTGCGCGACGTCGGCGGCGTCCTCCGGACGGATCGGGCTCAGTCCGGGAGCAGTTCCCGCAGCCAGCCCGGGCCCCGCACGTCGGCGCCGAGCGCCTGCACCCGGTCCCGGAGGCCGCGGTCCGCGGTCACCACCACGACCGGTGCGTCCCCGGCGGCGACGGCGAGCTCGACCGCGGTGACGACCGCGTCGTCACCCGAGGCTGCTGCCCGCTCGATCGTGACCGAGGGCAGACCCGGCCGCGGGGCGGACGGTGCCGGATCCGTCGCGGCGCCGCGGGCCTCCCCCTCGAGCACGACCGTCCACCGGGGCCACCAGGCCGTCGACGGCAGGTCGAGCGCGGTCGCCGGGACGCCGGCCGCGGCGAGCGCGCGGACCTGGTCCACGAGTCGGGCGGCGGCGCCGGCGCGGTCCTTCCACCAGCCGTCCGGCACGCTGCCGACGACGTTGGCGGCGTCCACGACGACGTGCGGGGTGCGGTCGAGGGTGGCGCGGAGGGCGGCCCAGGAGCGGCCGAACCCGGGGTGCAGGTCGAGGGACTCGACGTCGGCTGTGGGCACCCAGGACAGGGCAAGGCTCTCGCGGTCCGCCATCACGGGTTCGAAGGGCCGGGAGGCGCGACCCACGACGGTCGTGTAGCTCCAGAACCCCAGGTCGAGGACCGCGGTGTGGCGGAGGTCGACACCGTCCTCGGGGACACCGGCCTCTTCGGCGGACTCGCGGAGGGCGGCGGTGACGGGGTCCTCGTGCTGGTGCCGGGCCCCGCCGGGGATGCCCCAGGTGCCGCCGTGGTGACTCCACTCGACCCGGTGCTGCAGCAGGACGCGGCCGTCGCCGTCGTCGACGAGCAGGCCGGCGGCGCCGAAGCGGCCCCAGGCCTTCGTGCCGTCGTCGCCGTAGGCCCAGGCGTCGCCGGGGTCTCGGGGTCCGGAGGGAGGTCCGGGCGGCGGTCCGGCCGGGGTCGCGGTCCGTCGTTCGTCGTCCACGTCCCCACCCTTCCACAAACGTCCGTCAAGGGGCCCCGGACGTCGGCGGCGATGCGTGTACGGTGTCGTCCGAGACACGGGGTGCCGCATCCGAGCGGCTGAGATCACACCCGTCGAACCTGCTCGAGCTCGTACTCGCGAAGGGATCGTCCATGGAGAACGCTGCGCCCACGACCGACTGGGCCCACCGCACCGCCGACCTGCTGGAGGCCGTCCGTACCCGGGCGCCACTGGTGCAGTGCATCACGAACACGGTGGTGCAGAACGTCACCGCGAACGTGCTGCTCGCGCTGGGGGCGTCGGCCGCGATGGTCGACGTGCCGACGGAGGCGGGGCCCTTCGCCGGCGTCGCCGACGCGCTGCTGGTCAACACCGGCACACCGCACGCCGAGCCACGGGAGGCGTCACTCGAAGCCGCCGCCGCCGCGGTGGTCGCGGGTACGCCCTGGGTCCTCGACCCGGTCGCGGTCGGGTCGTTGCCGGTCCGCACCGCCCTGGCGCGGGACCTGCTCGCGCTCCGGCCGACGGTCCTCCGCGGGAACGCCTCCGAGGTCCTCGCGGTGCTCGGTGCCTCCGCCGGTGGTCGCGGGGTCGACAGCACGGTCGGGACGGAGGACGCCCGTGACGCCGCCGTCGCAGCCGTCCTGGACGGGTCAGCTGGAGCCGTCGCCGTCTCCGGTCCGATCGACCTGCTCGTCGCCCCGTCCGGGCTGGTGCGGGTCGCGAACGGGACCGAGCTCCTCACCCGGATCACCGGCGGCGGGTGCGCGCTCGGTGCGGTCGTGGCGGCGTTCACCGCGGTCGCCCCCGGCCGGCCCCTCGACGCCGCGGTCGCGGCGACCGCGGTGCACACGATCGCGGCCGAGCTGGCGGCGCGGGACGCCGGCGGCCCCGGCACCTTCCAGCCGCTGTTCCTGGACCGGCTCGCGTCGCTGACGCCGGAGGACGTCGTCCGGGAGGCACGGATCACCGCCGACACGTCGGCTGCGGCCGTCGGGGGTCTCGCCTGATGCCCGGCACGGACGACTTCGGGGTCTACCTGGTGACCGACACCGCGCTGGCGGAACGACACGGGCACGGGGTGCTCGGCGTGGTGCAGGCAGCGGTCGGTGCCGGGGTCCGCATCGTGCAGGTGCGCGACAAGACCGCATCGGCGCGGGACCTCCTGGCGCTGACGGCCGCCGTGGCGGATGCCGTGGGCGACCGGGCCCTGGTGGTCGTGGACGACCGGCTCGACGTCGCCCTCGCCGCTCGGCACGCCGGGCACCGGGTCGCCGGCGTGCACCTCGGCCAGTCGGACGTCCCGGCGAGCGCCGCCCGTGCACTGCTCGGTCCGGACGCCCACGTCGGGGTGACCGCGAACACGACCCGGCACCTGGTGGAGGTCGCGATGTCGCCGACGGGGTCGGTGGACCTGCTCGGGGTCGGGGTGGTCCATCCGACGAGCACGAAGCCGGACCACCCGCCGGCGCTCGGCGTCGCCGGGTTCGGACGGCTCGCGGCGACCACGACGGTGCCGTGCGTCGGCATCGGCGGGGTGACGCTCGACGACGTCGGGCCGCTGCGGCGGGCCGGAGCGGCGGGGGTGGCCGTCGTGTCCGGGATCTGCGCGGCACCGGACCCGGGTGCTGCCGCTGCGGCCTTCGTCGCCGCGTGGGACGGAGCGGCACGGTGAGCGGGAGCGTGCCCGGGACCGGGACCGGGACCGGGGCCGGGGCGTCGCTGCCGCGGGTGCTGAGCATCGCCGGCACCGACCCGACCGGTGGCGCCGGGGTGCAGGCGGACCTCAAGTCGATCGCCGCGCACGACGGGTACGGCATGGCGGTCGTCACGGCCCTGGTCGCGCAGAACACGCTCGGCGTCCGGTCGGTGCACGTCCCCGACGCGGTGTTCCTCCGGCAGCAGCTCGACGCGGTGTCGGACGACGTCACGGTCGACGCGGTCAAGACGGGGATGCTCGGGACCGCCGAGGTCGTGCGCGTCGTCGTCGACTGGCTCCGCGCGCACCGGCCGGCCTGGGTGGTCGTCGACCCGGTGATGGTCGCGACGAGCGGTGACCGGCTGCTCGACGCGGACGCCGAGTCGGCGATGACCGAGCTGTTCGCCGTCGCCGACCTGGTCACGCCGAACCGCGACGAACTGCGGGTGCTCGCCGAGCTCGCCGGGGCCGGGACGACCGACGGCATCGCGGCCGCCCGGGCGGTGGCACGACGGTGGGACGTCCGGGTGCTCGCGAAGGGCGGCCACGACGACGGCCCGACCGCCGACGACGTGCTCGTCTCCCCCGACGGATCCGTCCGGGTCTTCACCGGGCCGCGGGTCGTCACCACGAACACGCACGGCACCGGGTGCTCGCTGTCGAGTGCGATCGCGATGCTCGTCGCCCGACACGGCGACTGGGAGCTGGCGGTGGGGGCGGCGAAGACCTGGTTGACCGCCGCACTCCGAGGCGCCGACGCCCTGCAGGTGGGGCACGGGCACGGCCCGATCGACCACAGCGCACTCGTCCGCGCCGCCCTGCCGACACCGCGGCTGACCGATGCGTGGTGGGTCGACGCCGCCGAGGTGCTCGACGAGACGCTGGACTGTCGGTTCCTCCAGGGTCTCGCCGACGGCACTCTCGACCCCGAGGTGTTCGCGGGGTACCTGGCGCAGGACGTGCACTACCTCCGGGCGTACGAGCAGCACCTCGCGACCATCGCCGCGGGGTCGGCCGGGGACGCCGCCGTGTTCTGGACGACCGCCAGCGCGGGCTGCGCCGCCGAGGCCCGTGACCTGCACCAGCGTCGGCTCGCCGGCTCGCACGCGGACGACCCGGTGCACCCGGTGTGCGCCGGGTACCTCGCACACCTGGCCGAGGCGGCACGGCAGAGCGCCGACGCCAGGGACGTCGCTGCCACCGGGGACGTCGCTGCCACCGGGGACGTCTCGCTCCTGGCGGCGGCGGTGCTGCCCTGCTTCCGGGTCTACGCCTGGGTCGGGGAACGGCTCGGCACGGCACCGGTCGGGCACCCGTTCGCCGACTGGATCACGGCGTACCGGGACCCGGGGTTCGCGGCCTCGAGCGCGCGGGCCACGGAGCTCGTCGAGGAGCTCGCGCGGCGGGCCGACCCCGAGCTGCGGGGACGGATGGCCCGCGCGTTCCGGCAGTCGGTGGCGCAGGAGCTCGCGTTCTTCCGGATGCCGGAACAGCTGGGCGAGACGGTCTGACGGAGGTGGGGCGGGCCTCCCGGTCGGTGGTGGAGCGGCCGGGCGACCCGACGGGTGGTCGTCAGGACGCTTCCGGGGAGGCGACCAGACGGATGCCGTCCGCGCCGGGTGCTCGGCGCACCAGCGTGACCGACAGGTCCGACCCGTCGACCTCGCACCGCATCCACGTGTGGTCCGGCTGTCGGCGGCGGTCCGTCGGTGAGCCGGGGTTGAGCAGCCGCATGCCGTTCGGGGCGGTGGAGTCCCACGGGATGTGCGAGTGCCCGAAGACCAGGACGTCGACGTCCGGGTGGTCCGCCTCGGCCCGACGCTCCCGCCCGGTCGACGCCCCGGTCTCGTGCACGACGGCGAACCGCAGCGACTCGATGCGGCGGGTGGCGACGAGGGGCAGACGTTCCTCGAAGCCCAGGTCGTTGTTGCCCCGGACGGCGAGCAGGTCGCGTGAGCGGGCCTCGAGCAGGTCGACCGTCGCCAGGTCGACCCAGTCGCCGGCGTGCACGACGAGGTCGGCGGCGTCGATGTCCGCCCACAGCTCCGGCGGCAGGTCCTTCGCCCGCTTCGGCAGGTGCGTGTCCGACAGCAGGACGAGCGCGGTGCTCACGGGACCGTCGTCACTCGGCCGGTGCGCGGCTCGGCATCGGCAGGTCGACCTCGTCGGCGGCGCCGAGCCGTTCGAGCATGCCGGCGAGCAGTGCCACGTCGTCGTCGGACCACTCCGCCAGCCGTTCCACCAGGGCGTCCCGGTGGAGCTGGACCGAACGGGCGAGTGCGAGGCGTCCGGCGTCCGTCGCCTCGAGCGGTTTCGCGTTGCCGGAGCCGCCGTCGACCGTCCGGACGAGACCAGCGGCGAGCAGACCGGACAGCTGGCGGGAGATCGTCGACCGGTTCAACCGCAGGTAGCGGGCGATGTCGATCGCCATGCACCCGGGGTGCTGCACCACGAAGTCGACGAGCGACTGGTCCACGATGCTCAGGACGTCCTCGGTGCCGCGCGCGCGGACGCTCGCACGGCGGGTGATGCGGGAGAGCTCGGTGTACGCCCGTCCGATGTCCGCCTCGCGGATCCCCGGGCCCCTCGGGTCGGCCATGGTGTTCCCGTCTGTCGTCCGGCGTCGGCCGGAGGTCGGTCGCCCGTGGTGCGGGCGTGGTGCTGCGTGGCGGTCCCCGCATCGCTGACGCGGGGCCCCTCCGCCGACGGTGTCGACCCACGATAACCGGGGTCCGCCGAAGAGGGGACCCCGGAACCGACATCGCCCGGGTCACCGGCGGTCGGTCGACGACGTTCGGTCAACGGCGGTCGGGCGCCGCGGTCGGGTGCCCGCGGTCAGGGTTCAGGCCGGAGCGCCCGCGGCCCGCAACGCGGCGATGTCGAGCTTGACCATGTCGCGCATCGCCTCGTACACCCGGGTGGCTGCTGCGTGGTCGCCACCGGCGGCCATCAGTTCACCCATCATCGACGGCGTCACCTGCCACGACAGGCCCCAGCGGTCGACCAGCCAGCCGCACGCCACCGGGTGCCCACCCTCGGCGATCAGGGCGTCCCAGATCCGGTCGAGCTCCTCTTGCGTGTCCACGTCGACCTGCAGCGAGAGCGCGTCGGTGAAGGGGTGACCGGGCCCGCCGTTCATCGCCCGGTACGGCTGCCCCATCAGGATGAACTCGACCACGAGCACCGACCCGTCGGGAGCACGCCCGACCCCGTCGATGCGTGAATCGGGGAACAGCTCCGTGTAGTACTCGGTGGCGTGCTGGGCCTGGTCGTCGAACCAGAGGAAGGGGACGATGCGGGGCATGGCGGGTCTCTCGGTGGGGTCAGTCCGCGACGCCGCGGCTGAGGAGGTCGTTCTTGTCGGGGTGCTCGTCGAACCACTGGCTGACGAACCAGCACATCGGGACGATGCGCTTCGTCGACGTCGTCTCGACGTCGGACACAGCATGCTCCACGAGCTCCCCCGCGTACCCGTGGCCGCGGTGCGCTGGCACCGTGTACGTGTGCGGGAAGGCGATCGCGTCACCGTTGACGCGGTAGTCGAGCACGCTCACGAGGGTCCCGTCGACGTACATGGCGTACCGGTCGCGGTCGGCCTCGTTCCGGAACTCGTGTGTCATGCGGCCATCCTGCACCGCTGCTCCGCCTCCGGTGTCGTCGCCCTCCGGGGAACGCCAGACACGCGCAGCGGCCCGCACGGCCGGAATGGCCTCGGCGCCCCGGTGTTGCACCGTGCATGACCACCATCGGAATCATCGGAGCAGGCAACATCGGATCCCAGCTCGCACGCCTCGCGGTGCAGCACGGCCACCAGGTCGTGATCGCGAACTCGCGCGGGCCGGAGACCCTCACGGACCTCGTCACCGAGCTCGGCGAGCACGCCACCGCCGGCACCCGCGAGGACGCCGCGACGCAGGGCGAGATCGTCGTCGTCACCGTGCCGCTCGGCGCGATCGACACGATCCCGGTCGAGCCGCTCGTCGGCAAGGTCGTCATCGACACGGACAACTACTACCCGCAGCGTGACGGCCAGATCGCGGCCCTCGACGACGAGACCACCACCACGGCCGAGATGCTGCAGGACCACCTGGTCGGCGCCCACGTCGTCAAGGCCTTCAACCACATCGGCGCGGACCACCTGACCGAGCACGCCACCCCGGCCGGCACCCCGGACCGCCGCGCCCTCGTCATCGCCGGCGACGACGACACCGCGAAGCAGACCGTCGCCGACCTGATCGACGAGTTCGGTTTCGACACCGTCGACGCCGGTCCCCTCGCCGAGGGATGGCGCATCCAGCGTGACACGCCCGGCTACGGCCCGCGCCTGACCGCCGACCAGCTCCGCGAGGCCCTGGCCAGCGCGAAGCGCTACCGCGACATGTGAGGACGGCGCACTCCGCGCTCGACCCCCTCTGACTGGGGCTCTCGGCCGCTGTTCCTCCCCGGTACAAATGACGATGGATCAATCCAGGGAGAGGAACAGCGGCCGTGGCGTCTCATCGCATGCCCGAGTCCGAGCGACCCCGCCGGGCGGTACCCGCATGGGTCACCGCTCCGCCGGAGGACGTGCGCACCGTGGACGTGCGCGCTGCGGACGTTCGCGTCGTGGACGTGCGCGCTGTGGACGCGCGCACGCTGGACGCGCGCACGCTGGACGCGCGACCCGTGGACGTCCGGCCTGTGGTCGCCGTCGGCCTGGAGTCGCACCTCGCCCCCGCTCCACCGGCCCTCGACCCGCACGCGGTCGCCCCCGACTACCCGCCGGCGCAGGAGCTCCTGCCGCCGGCTCCGACGTCCCCGAACGTCGACACGGTCCCCTTCGCACCGCTCGTCCCCGCCCGACCCGCCGCCCACGCCGGCGCGACCGAGGGAAGCGGAGCAGCGTCGGTCTCGGTCCGTGCAGCGGGCCGCTCGGCAGCAGGCCGCCACGGTGCCACCGCACCCGCGGCGATGGCGATGCCGGCCGCTCCCGTCCCCGGTGGCCCCGCCGCGGACGGCGGCGACGCCACCGCGAACTGGTACACCCCGCAGCCCGGGACGCCCCTCGCACCGGAGGCGCCGGTGCCGTCCGCGGCTCCCGCTGCCGGGTCCTGGCTGCCCACGATCGGCACCCCGGCCACGGACGCCGGCGCGGTCACCCCGGGGGCACTCGCCGACGGTGCTGACGGCAGCGCCGCGGTCACCCCGGGCTGGACAGCGCCGGGCGGTCCGGCAACGGACCGATCCGCAGGGCTCCGGGCCGCGCCGGGACAGTCCGCGCCGGTCCAGTCCGCACCGGTCTGGTCCGCACCGGCACCGGCCACCCCGCCCGCGCCCGCGTTCCCGGTCGTGCCGGCAGCCGGCCAGCCGCGGTTCTCGGTCCCCGGCCTCGAGCACGTCGTCGTCGAGGGCGGCGAACCCGAGCCCGTCGGACCGATCGGGTACCGCACCCCCGCGCGCTTCGCCCGACAGCAGGCCCGGGTCGTGCCGGCGGCGGTCGCCGCGCCCCCGACGTTCGACGCACTGCTCGCCGCCCCGACCGCGGTCGCCGCCGCGCCGCCGCTCGCCCCGGTCCTGCCTCCGGTCGCCCCGGTCCTGCCTCCGGTCACCCCCGCGCCGAGCGACCCGACGAACGCGAGCGCCGAGACCGCCACCGCCACCGCCACCGCAGCGGACACGACCGCAACGGGCCCCGCCGTCGTCGGCGACGAGGTCCTGCCCGCCGCCCCGACCTCCGCCCGTGCGCACCGGAACGCCCGCGGTCGCGGCACCCCCGGACGTCGCCCCGTCCGCTCCCGCCGTCCCGCGGCCGAACCACGCAAGCGCCGCTCGACGGCGGTCCCGCTCCCCGCAGCCGCCGGTGTCGGAGCGGGAGCCGCGACCGTCGTGACCGCCGCGACGGATGGTGGGGCGAGCCTCCCGGCCGGACCCGCCGCCTCCGCGACCAGTGCCGGGCGTCAGCTCGGGCCGACCCCGGGCGCCGTCCTCGGTGCCGTCGCCGGCCTCGGGACGATCGGACTCGCCGCCTGGTGGTTCACCGCTCCCACCACCGTGCACGCCGTCGGTGTGGTCCTCGGACTGCTCGCGGTCCTGGTGTCCGTCGTGACGATGCGGAACCCGCTGACCACCTGGCAGCGTCCGGTCGCCCTGCTGGGCGCGGTGCTCGGCACGGTCGGCATGGTCGTGCTGCTGTGGGCGGTCGCCTCGGCACTCGGCGCGCCGCTGCCGGACCTCACCGGGACCGGTACCGTCCCGACGATCGCCCCCTGACCCGGGCAGACGGTCAGACCGCGCGGACGACCCCGCGCGACAGGATCGCGTTCGTCAGCGCCTCGATCGGCTCACGCTGCACGGTCGGGTTGGCGATGAGCACGTAGTCCACCGCCGGCAGGTCCGGCAGCGACAACCGCTGCGACACCTTCACCAGGTCGGCCGGGATGAGCGAGTGCGGGAACACCGCGACCCCGATGCCAGCGCGGACCGCCGCCAGGACACCGTTCACGTCACGCGTGTTGCAGGTGATCCGCCAGGTGCGTCCCGCGGCCTCGAGCGCGTCGATCGCCATCTGCCGGCTGATGCTCGGCGCCTGGTAGGCGATGAGCGGGACGGGGTCGTCGGCCTCCAGTGCGATGCCGTCCTGCGCCATCCACACCATCTGGTCCGAGGCGACCCGGGTGCCCTCGGCGGACTCCCCCGCGGTGCGCTTGATGAACACGAGGTCGAGCTGCCCGGCGTGCACCCGGCGGAGGAGCGGTGCGGACTGGTTCACCGTCAGCTCGAGGTCCACCTGGGGGTGCAGCTTCCGGAAGTCGCGGAGGATGCGCGGCAGCTGCGTGATCGCCAGGTCGTCGGCCGCACCGAACCGGAGTCGGCCACGGGCGGCGACGCCGGAGAAGTAGGCGTCGGCCGTGGCGTGGGCGGCGAGGATCGTCCGCGCGAACCCGGCCATCGCGTCCCCGTTGTCGGTCAGGCGGACCCCACGGGTGTCCCGCGCCACGAGCGTCCGGGACACCGTCGACTCGAGTCGGCGGACGTGCTGGGACACGGTCGGCTGGCTGACGCCGAGCTGCACGCCGGCCTGCGTGAAGCTGCCGGTCTCGGCGACGGCCAGGAAGGTCTGGAGCAGGACGGGGTCGAGCACGGCGGGCTCCTCATTCGACATCGCAATGGAGTGATGCCGATCATAGGAGGATCGAATGGCCGCCGAGCGATTAGTTTCGGATGGGTACAGTTCCCACCCTCGACAGCCGGAGTCCCCCGCACCGTGCGATCGTCACCGACGACCATCCACCCGCCCACCGAGCCACTCCCGATCAGCACCGTCCGTCCGCCGTGGCGCCGTTCCTTCATCGCGCTGTCCGTGCCGAACTTCCGGCTGTTCACCGCCACCAACCTCGTCGCCATGACGGCCGGGTGGATGCAGCGCATCGCCCAGGACTGGCTGGTGCTGCAGCTCACCGGATCGGTCGCGCAGGTGGGCATCACCGTCGCGTGCCAGTTCGCGCCGATGCTGCTGTTCGGGCTCCTCGGCGGGGTGTTCGTGGACCGCTACTCGAAGCGTGCGCTGATGATGATCACGCAGGGCGCCTTCGCGGTCCTCTCGCTGCTGCTCGCCGTGCTGACCCTGGCCGGGGTGGTGCAGGCCTGGCACATCTGGGTGATCGCGTTCCTGGTCGGCATGGTCACCGTCATCGACAACCCGGCACGCCAGGTGTTCGTCACCGAGATCGTCGGACACCAGCACCTGCGGAACGCGATCAGCGTGAACTCGTCCGTGTTCCAGCTCGGCGGCATGATCGGCCCGGCGCTGTCCGGCATCCTGCTCGTCGCCGTCGGTGCCGGGTGGTCGTTCGGCATCAACGCGGTGGCCTGTGTCGCGGTCGTCGTGACGCTCGGGTTCCTCCGCGTGTCCGAACTGCACCGCACCCCGCCGGCACCGCGGACGAAGGGGCAGCTCGTGGAGGGCCTCCGGTACGCCGCCGCGAAGCCGACGATCATCGTGCCGGTGATCCTGGTCGCGTTCTTCTCGGTGTTCGCGCTGACGATGCCGGTGTTGCTCTCCGCCTTCGCGTCGAAGGTCTACGGCGTCGGCGCGGGCGGGTACGGCCTGTTCAACTCCGCCGTCGCCGTCGGGGCGCTGACCGGTGCGGTCCTGTCGACGCGGCGGGCGGTGGTCCGGCTGCGCACGATCGTCGGCGGGGTGTTCTGGACCGGCGTCCTGCTCGTCATCGCCGGCTCGACCCCCACGATCGCGCCGTTCACGGTCCTGCTGGTCGTCGTCGGGTTGTCGCAGCTGCTCTTCCAGACGGCGTCGAACTCGCTCGTGCAGCTGTCCTCGAACGTCGCGATCCGCGGCCGGGTGATGTCGCTCTACGTGCTCGTGCTCCTGGGCGGGCAGGCGATCGGCGGGCCGCTGATGGGCCAGGTCGTCGACCACTTCGGCGCCCACGTCGGGATGATGGTCGCCGGCGGCGTCCCGGCCGCGGCCGCGGCCGTGATCGCGCTCGTCCTCGCCCGGCGGGGCGGGCTGCACCTCGAGGTGCGCATGCGCCACCACCTGCCGCTGCCGGCCATCGTCGGCAACCGCTGACGCGCCTCCCGTCCGTCGGGTGCGCGACGCGGCCGCGGAAACACCGGTGTTCGTCCGTCGCATCGCGCTTTGGCGCGGCGTGACCGACGAACACCGGTGTTCCTCGCAGGGCCGGCAACGGCCGGACGGGAGGCGCGGTGCCCGGCCGCCACGCACCTCCCGGCCGTCGCGGTGCGCGTCACGGACGGGGAAACACCGGTGTTCGTGTGTCGCATCGCGCTTTCGCGCGGCGCGACCGACGAACACCGGTGTTCTGCAAGGCCCGCAGAGCCCGTAGGGCCCGCAGAGCCCGCGTGGCCCGCAGGGCCCGCAGAGCGGGTCGGCTCAGTAGGCGACGCCGAAACGCGCCTGGTGGTGCTTCGGCTGCTCGATCTCGTCGACGACGGCGATCGCGTAGTCGGCGCCCGAGATGTCCGAGTTGCCCTCGGCGTCGGTGAGCAGGACGTCGTCCGACGAGCGGTAGGTGCCGCGACGCTCGCCCGGGTTGTAGCCGCCGAAGGCCGCGGCGGGGCTGACGTAGAACCAGTCGACCGCGGTGTCGCCGGCGCGCAGGGCCTCGAGGATCTGGCCGTGGCTCTTCGCCTCGCCCTTGAACGCCTCCGGGAAGTCCGGGGTGTCGTACAGGGCCGGGCCGCCCTCGGCGACGAGCATCGAGCCGGCACCGCCGACGATGCCGAGACGTGCGCCGGCGGCCGCTGCGGCGTCGACGAAGTGCTGGAACTCGTCCTTGAGCTCGCTGCCATCCGACTGGACCGCGTGCAGGGAGACGATGACGACGTCCGCGCCCTTCGTCACGTCGGCCACGAAGCCGGCGTCGAACGCGTCGCCCTGGGCGAGCGTGAGGTGCTCGGCAGCGTCGAGCTTCGAGGTGTCGCGCGCGACGGCGACGACCTCGTGGCCGCGGGAGAGGGCTTCACGGACGATGGCGGAGCCGGCGTAGCCGGTGCCTCCGAAGACGACGATCGTGGACATTCGAGCTCCTTCGTGGTGGTGGTGCCGACGCGGTCACGCGCCGTGCCACTCACTCTACGGGTGTTACTCTCTTTCAGTAAGTAGGCACCTCGCGGTGCGTGCCCTTCCCGGGCGCGTCGCGGACCGTGCCCCACGGAAGGTCACCATGAGCGCGCTCGAGTACAGCCCCTACGCGGCGGACTGCCCCTCCCGGCAGCTCCTCGACCGGATCGGGGACAGGTGGAGCGTCCTGACGATCGGCGCCCTGGCCGACGGCCCCCGCCGCTACTCGGCGATCGCCGCCCGGGTGCAGGGCGTGTCGCAGAAGATGCTCACCCAGACCCTCCGCGCCCTCGAGCGGGACGGCCTGGTCACGCGGACGGTCTTCCCCGAGATCCCGCCGCACGTCGAGTACGAACTCACCGACACCGGTCGGTCCCTCCGCACCGTCCTCGTGCCGCTCGAACAGTGGGCGATCGACCACATGGACGGCGTCACCGAGGCCCGCTCGGGGTACGACGGTCGCGGCTGAACCCGTCCCTCCTGGAATCACCCCCGCCCGCCGGTGGTTGCGTGGAGACATGCGATCGATCGTCTACTCCCAGCCCGGCACGTCCTCCGTCCTCTCCCTCGCCGACCGTCCGGTCCCCGAGCCCGGCGACGGTGAGGTCCGCGTCCGCGTGGTCGTCTCCGGCGTGAACCCCACCGACTGGAAGGCCCGGCAGGGCGGCACTTACGGCGACGGCCTGCCGTTCCCGGAGATCACCCCGAACCAGGACGGCGCCGGCATCGTCGACGCGGTCGGCCCCGGTGTCGAGGGGCTGTCGGTCGGCGACCACGTCTGGCTGTTCATGGCTGCGGCCTCCCGCCCGACCGGCACCGCGCAGGAGTACACCGTCGTCCCCGCCACCCGCGTCGCACCGCTGCCCGAGGGCGTCTCGTTCGACGTCGGCGCCTCCCTCGGTGTGCCCGCGATGACCGCGCACCGCGCCCTCACCGTGCACGAGGACGGTCCCACCCGCCTCTCCCCCGGCGCCCTGACCGGTCGCATCGTCCTGGTCGCGGGAGGCGCGGGTGCCGTCGGGCACGCCGCCATCCAGTTGGCACGGTGGGCCGGCGCGACCGTCATCGCGACGGTCAGCTCCGACGACAAGGCCGCGCTCGCGACCGCGGCCGGTGCCCACCACACCGTGAACTACCGCGAGGACGACGCCGCCGACCAGATCCGCGCGATCGCCCCCGACGGCGTGCACATCGTCGTCGAGGTGTCGATCCCCGCGAACGCCGACCTCGACGCCGCCGTCCTGGCGAACCACGGCGTCGTCTCGATGTACGCCGACAACGGTGGCGACGCAGCGTCGATCCCGGTCCGGCCGAACATGGGCATCAACGCGCGCTACCAGTTCCTGCTGCTCTACACGATCGGCGACGCCGCCCTCGCCGCGGCCGCCGAGGACGTCACGGCAGCGCTCCGCGACGGTGTCCTGCCGGTCGGCGAGGACGCCGGCCTGCCGCTGCTGCGCTTCCCCCTCGAGGAGACCGCGGCCGCACACGACGCAGTGCAGGGCGACGCCGTCGGCAAGGTGCTCATCGACGTCACCGCGGAGTAGTCGGTCGGGCGACCGGTGGTGCCCGGCCGGGTCAGCCCCGCCGCGGCCCGCCGGTGGCGCCCGGCCGGGTCAGGCCCGGAACTGCCCGCCGGTGGTACCCGAGTTCAGGCCCGCCGCCGCCCGCCGGTCGCCCGCACCAGCCGCGCTCGAGCGGCGGACATCGCCCGCTGCAGGTTCGCTGCGACCACCCGAGGGTCGTCGTAGTCACGGTCGTCGCTGCCGATCGACCGCGGGGGCGTCACCCGGGCACGGCCGAACCCGGCCGCGCCGGACGGACTGAACGTCGTCATGGCGTCAGGCTACGACGAGGGCCCGACAGCGGACCGGGCGCCGGGTCCGCGACCGACTCCGGGCCCGCGCCTGCGACCGGGTCCGCGCCTGCGACCGGGTCCGCGCCCGCGACCGGCCCCGGGCCTGGATCGGACACGGTGTCGGGCACCGGCCGGAACGCCAGCACGCAGGCCGTCGCCACGTACTCCGCGATGACGGCGACGTTCCGCACGTCGAGTTCCGTGAACGCGCCGGGCGCCGGGCTGTCCACGGTGAGCATGCCGAAGGAGTAGTCCTCGGACCGGACGACGACCGCCACGTAGGACCGCCAGCGCGGCGTGAACTCGGGGTCGTCGTCCTCGGCGTCGACGTCGGACTCCCGGTCGGGGACCACGCGCGGTGGTCCGCCCTGCAGCACCCACTCGAGGTTCCGGTCACCGTACGGGGTGCCGGCGCGGAAGGTCCCCGCCGTGTCCCCCGCTCCGCCGTGACCGATCGGCTCGAGGGCGTCGAGCGTCGGCGACAGCAGGTAGACGTTCGCGCGGACGTCGGGAACGTGTGGCAACAGGTAGAACGCCAGCGCCGCCGCGGCCCGGTCGGCGAACCCGCCCAGTTCGATGCGCCGGGTCACCGGGTCGTGCGTGGCGAACCGCGTCAGCCGGGTCGCGATCTGCCCGAACCCGTACTGCACCGCGACCTCGTACGCCGCGAGCGCCGCAGCACCGGTGTCCTCCGCCGAGGCCCGGGCCCGGGCACCACGACGCGCGCGGAGCACCTGCCAGACCACGACGGCGACGAACACCGCCAGCGCCGACACGACGAGCCACGCGCGTCCCACGGGGACGCCGACGAGGTTCGGCACCTGGAACACCGCCGTCGGCAGCGCGGCCGCCACGATCGGCAGCACCACGTCGCCGGCGCGCCCGCGTCGTCCGTTCCCCTGTCCCACACGAAGCACGGTAGGGCCGACCACCGACGGACGGGAGGCGCGGGGCGGCGGTGGTGCGCGCCTCCCGTCCGACGCGGGCCGGGTCCGGCACGGCCGACGCGGGGCGCGTTCATCGGCGGAGTTGGTATGCAGGAGTCATGACCGATGTCGCACAGCCCACGCCCACGCCCGGAACCCGCGCGATCGTCCTCGGAGGCGGTGGGGTCGCGGGCATCGCCTGGGAACTCGGCGTCCTGTCGGCGCTCGAGGACGCCGGAGTCGACCTCGGGGCAGCGGACCTGGTGGTCGGGACGAGCGCCGGGAGCGTGGTGGGGACGTTCCTGCGCGCCGGTGCGGTGCGCTCGGCCTACGAGCAGCAGGCGAGCCCGGTGCCGACGACGTACGAGGAGCCGGCCGCTGTCGACGTCTCCGAGGTCGAGCAGCGCTTCGCCGCCGCGATGCAGGGCGCGGCGTCCGAGCAGGACGCCCGGGCTCGGGTCGGTGCTGCCGCGCAGGAGGTCACCTCCGGGCAGAGCGACGACGAGCGTGTCGCGACCTTCCGGCAGACGCTGCCGAGCACGGAGTGGCCGGAGCGTCCGTACGCGGTGACCACGGTCGACGCGGTGGACGGGTCCTTCCGGGTGTTCCGCGCCGAGGACGGCGTCCCGCTGGAGCGTGCGGTGGCCGCGAGCTGCTCGGTGCCGATCGTGTGGTCACCGGTGCGCATCGACGGGCACCCGTACGTGGACGGCGGTGTGCGGTCGGCCACCAACGCCGACGTGGCCGCCGGGTACGAGCGGGTCCTGGTGATCGCGTGCAGCCCGGAGGGGCCGTCGCCGCTCGGACCGTGGCTCGACCGGTCCGTCGCAGCCCTCCGCGACGCCGGGTCGCAGGTGGAGGTCCTGGTCGCCGACGAGGCGTCGATCCAGGCCTTCGGCACCAACTCGTTAGCACTGTCGACGCAGCAGCCGTCGGCGGAGGCCGGACGGGCGCAGGCTGAGCAGGTCGCGGAGCGGGTCGCCACGTTCTGGGCATGAGACCCGGGCGGCGCCCGGCGCTGGGCACTCGGCACCGGGCGCCGGGCACGCTGCGCCGGGCGGCGAGGCCCGTGGGTCAGACGAACGCGGCCTGACCCGTCACGGCACGCCCGACGATCAGCGTGTTGACCTCACGCGTGCCCTCGTACGAGTAGATCGCCTCGGCGTCCGCGAAGAACCGGGCGACGCCCTTCTCGAGCACGATGCCGTTGCCGCCCTGGACCTCGCGGCACCAGCCGACGGTCTCGCGCATCCGGGCGGTCGCGAAGGCCTTCGCCATCGCCGAGTGCTCGTCCCCGCCGAGCCCCTGGTCCTGCAGGGCAGAGGCCTGGGTGCAGAGGGCGATCGACGCCGTGATGTTCGCCAGGGACTTCACGAGCAGGTCCTGGATGAGCTGGTGGGACGCGATCGGCTTGCCGAACTGCACGCGCTCGCGGGCGTAGCGGAGCGCTGCCTCGTACGCGCCGACGGAGATGCCGACGGCCTGCCAGGCGACCTCCGTCCGGGTCAGCCGCAGGACGGTTGCGGTCGAGCGGAACGAGTCCGCGTGCTGCAGCCGGCGCGACTCGGGCACGCGGACGTCCTCGAGCGTGATGTCGGCGTTCTGCACCGAACGGAGCGCGATCTTGTCCTCGATCTTCGTCGCGGTGAAGCCCGCGGTGTCCGACGTCACGAGGAAGCCCTTCACCTGGCCGTCCGCGACGTCCTTCGCCCAGATCACGACGACGTCGGCGAACGTGGCGTTGCCGATCCACCGCTTCGACCCGTTGAGCACCCACGTGTCGCCGTCCCGACGCGCGGTCGTGCGGAGGCCGCGGGCGGAGTCGCTGCCGGAGAGCGGCTCGGTCAGGCCGAAGGCGCCGACGATCTCGCCGGAGGCCATCCGGGGCAGCCACTCGCGCTGCTGCTCGTCGCTGCCGGCGACGGCGATGGAGTTCATGGCGAGGCCGGACTGCACCCCGATGAAGGTCGCGACGCCGGCGTCGATGCGCCCGAGTTCGAGGGCAGCCCACCCGCGGTACACGGCGGAGTTCTCGAACTGGCGGACCAGTGGGACCCCGGGGCCGTACATGCCGAGTTCGGCGAGCGGTGCGATGACCTGCTTCGGGAACTCGGCGCGGGCCCAGTACTCGTCGGCGATCGGTGCGACGTCGCGCTCGAGGTACTCGCGGAGCTTCCCGAGCGAGGCGCGTTCCTGGTCGGTCAGCTGCTCCTGGAACCGGTAGAAGTCGGATTCCAGCAGGGGCGTCTGCGCAGCCGTCATTGACATGACCCCAACGATGCATCATTCTCGGAAACGTTGCAAGACCGGCACGACGACTCTGGGGGAACCGTGAGCAGGCAGGCACTCGGCGCACTCGGCTCGGCCCTCGTCCCGAGCGCTCTCGCCGCCCGACTGGAGGCCCATCCGGACGCCCAGCGCGCCTTCCGTGCCGCGCGTCACAGCTTCATCGACGGCGCCCGCATCGACATGGGCGCACTCGCGTCGTCGCTCGGTGTCGACCGCACCTCGCTGTTCCGCTGGGTGGGCAACCGCGACCAGCTGCTGTCCGAGATCCTCTGGTCGCTCGCGGTCCCGACGCTCGACGCCGCCGGTCGAGCCGCGGCACCCTCGGGGGCAGCGCGCATCGTCGACGTCCTCGACCGGTTCACCGCGGACCTGATCCGGGCGCCGTACTTCCGCGCGTTCCTGACCCGCGAACCCGCCCGCGCCCTGCGCCTGCTGACGACGACCGACAGCGACGTCCAGCGACGCTTCGTGGCCGTCGTGGCCACGCTGATCACCACCGAGCAGGAGACCGGGACGTTCGACCCGGCACCGCTCGCCCCCGAGGAACTCGGACGGCTGCTGGTGCGGGTGTCCGAGTCGTTCACCTACGCGGACCTGATCTCCGGCGAGACGCCGGACCCCGAGCGGGCCCGCACGACGTACGAGTACATCCTGCGTCCCACCCGGTGACCGAGTGCGTCAGCCGTTCCGGGCGGCCAGTTCCAGGTTGATGTCGTCCGGGTCCTGGACCGACAGGATCGTCATGCCGGCGTCCCCGAGGTCGGTGACCGCACCGTGCTCGATGCCCGCGGCGTCGAGCCGTGCCGCTGCCTGGTGCAGTTCGTCGACCGAGCCGACGGTGAAGCTGACGTGGTCGAGGCCCACCGTGTCCGGGTCGAACGTCTGCCCGGCCGGAGCGACCGGACGCAGCCCGAAGACCTGGTCGCCCAGCGGGAACACGCAGCCGCCGTAGAAGCGCTCGCGGTCCTCGGTGACGCCGGGCTCGTCGACCTGGTCGCTGAAGTCGATGACCGGATCGACGCCGAGCAGCTGCTGGTAGAACGCCTTGCTGCGGGTGATGTCGGTCACGGTCACGCGGACGTGTGCCAGGGCGGTGGGACGGGCGATCGGGTCGGTCATGTGGTGCTCCTCGCTGTGATTCGCCACCGTCGTGGTGGCCGACCCGAGGCAACGCCCGACACCTGACGGCAGGCTCGGGGCATGCGGCGACCGGACAGCTGCCGGTCGTCAGATCAGGTCGTCGGACAGGTGGTTCGGCGTCCCGAAGCGGTGCGCCGTGATCGAGACCGCCTGCTCGCGGAGGAACGGCAGCATCTCGATCCGACCGGCCTCGGTGACGGGCTCGGCGTACACCGCGATGTCCGGGCGCCCGTTCGTCCCGACGGCCAGGGCCGCAGCGTCCCCACCGACGAGTCGCACCCGGGTGGAGAGACCAGCGGCGATCCGCGCGGCGAAGGCGTCGTCGGACTCCCCCTGTCGGAGCGTGCCGACGACCGACAGGCCACGGAGCGCGGTGGTCACCGTCGCGGGCAGGTCAGCGGCGACGGAGACGTCGACCGCGGTACCGGCCCGCAGTGCCGCGGCGACGACCCGCACGAGACCCGCGACATCGGGCTCGGTGTCGGGGTCCTCGGCAGCCGGAGCGAGGCGGACCTGCACCCCCGGGTACGGCAGGTACCGGAAGACGTTCCGCTCGGCAGTGAGCGCCGAGACGTCCGCGGCGACCCCGAACTCCGAGCTCCAGGCGAGTTCGTCCGAGGCGACCGCACGGCCGAGGGACTCCGAGTCGACACCGGTCGCGCGGACGAACGCCGACACGGACGACGACGGCGTGGACCCGGCGGTCGCGACTGCCGGTGCCCAGGAGCCGAGTCCGACCAGGTAGTTCACCCCGCCGGCCTTGGTGCCTGCGCCGACGGCGGACTTCTTCCACCCGCCGAACGGCTGGCGGCGGACGATGGCGCCCGTGATGCTGCGGTTGACGTAGAGGTTGCCCGCCTCGATCCGCCCGAGCCACGTGCCGATCTCGCCCGGGTCGAGGGAGTGCAGACCCGAGGTCAGGCCGTAGTCGACCTCGTTGACGATGTCGATCGCTTCATCGAGGGTCTCCGCGGTCATGACGCCGAGGATCGGTCCGAAGTACTCGGTGCGGTGGTAGTCCGAGCCACGACGGACGCCCTGGCGGACGCCCGGGCTCCAGAGCTGTCCGGAGTCGTCGAGCTGCTTCGGCTCGACCGCCCACGACTCCCCCGCGCCGAGCGTCGTGAGGCCGTCGAGCAGCTTGCCGGACGCCGGCTCGATGATCGGGCCCATCTGCGTCGTGGGGTCGCTCGGGTACCCGACGGTCAGCGAGGACACGGCGTCGAGGAGCTGGTTGCGGAAGCGCTTGGACTTCGCGACCGAACCGACCATGACGACGAGCGACGCGGCCGAGCACTTCTGGCCGGCGTGCCCGAAGGCCGAGGCGACGACGTCCTTGACGGCGAGGTCGAGGTCGGCGGACGGGGTCACGATGACGGCGTTCTTGCCCGAGGTCTCGGCGAGCAGCGGCAGTTCCTGCCGGAAGGACCGGAACAGCTCGGCGGTCTCGTACGCACCGGTCAGGATCACCCGGTCGACGAGCGGCGAGGCGATGAGGGCCTTGCCGAGGGAGGACTCCTCGACGTCGAGGAACGCCAGGACGTCGGCGGGGGCGCCGTGCGCGTCGAGAGCGGTCTCGATCACCGACGCCAGGACGGCGCCACTGCGGGCGGCCGGCGGCGCGGGCTTGAGGACGACCGCGGACCCGGCGGCGAGCGCGGCCAGGGTCGAACCGGCCGGGATCGCCACGGGGAAGTTCCACGGCGGGGTGACGAGCGTCAGTGCTGCCGGGGTGAAGGCGGCGCCGTCGACGGTGTCGAGCGAGGCGGCGAGTTCACCGTAGAAGTGCGCGAAGTCGATCGCCTCGGACACCTCCGGGTCGGCCTGGTCGATGGTCTTGCCGGTCTCCGACGCCATCACCTCGATGAGGGCGGCACGGTTGGCTTCGAGCGCGTCACCGACGGCGTGCAGGACGGCACCGCGGGCCGCACCCGACCAGGACCCCCACGTGGTGCCGGCGGCGCGGACACGCTGCAGCGCGGACTCGAGGGTCGTCGCGGAGGTGATGCGCGCCTGCTGGACCGCGGAGACCCCGAGCGTCGACGTGGCGACGCGCGCGGTGATGCCCGCACCCCACGCACGGACCGAGCCGACGGACGGGTCGCTGTCCGGGGTGTTCTCGAAGTGTCCGGGCGCCGGGCGGTCGACCGCCGCGTACCGGTCGGCGACGCGGTGCGCGGCCGGCGCGTCGAGGCCGCCCGGCAGCGCGAGCGGCGCCAGCGAGTCGCGGAAGCGGGCTTCTTCGCGGGCGAAGAGCGTCGGGGACGATGCCAGCGAGAACACCGCGGACATGAAGTTGTCCTGCGACGCGCCTTCTTCGAGCCGGCGGATCAGGTAGGCGATCGCGACGTCGAACTCTCCCGGGTGCACGACCGGCGTGTAGAGCAGCAGCGAGCCGACGGTCTTCCTGACCGCGGCCGCCTGCCCCTGGGCCATGCCGAGGAGCATCTCGAACTCGATGCCGTCGCGGACCCCGCGCTGGCCGGCCAGCAGCCAGGCGTGGGCGACGTCGAACAGGTTGTGCCCGGCGACACCGACGCGCACGTTCGCGATCCGCTCGGGAGTCAGCGCCCAGTCGAGCACGCGCTTGTAGTTCGTGTCGGAGTCCTGCTTGGTGTGCCAGGTGGCGAGCGGCCACCCGTGCACGGACGCCTCGACCTGCTCCATCGGCAGGTTCGCGCCCTTCACCAGCCGGACCTTGATGTCGGCACCGCCGCGGGCCCGTCGGGCTGCGGACCACTCCTGCAGGTGCTCCATCGCGGCGAGCGCGTCGGGCAGGTACGCCTGCAGGACGATGCCCGCTTCGAGGTCGGTGAACCGCGCCTCGTCGAGGAGCTTCGTGAAGACCGCGATGGTGAGGTCGAGGTCCTTGTACTCCTCCATGTCGAGGTTGATGAACTTGCGCGGCGACGCTGCTGCGGCTCGCTCGAACAGGGGACGGAGCTGCTCGACGATGTCGTCCACCGCGTGGTCGAAGGCCCACGGCGAGTGCGGGTGCACGGTCGAGGAGACCTTGATCGACACGTAGTCGACGTCGTCACGGCTGAGGAGCGCGTGTGTCCCGTCGAGGCGTCGGGCGGCTTCGCGCTCCCCCAGGACGGCTTCCCCGAGCAGGTTGACGTTCAGTCGGACGCCGTCCTGCTTGATCTTCGCGATCGCGGGTCCGAGCTTGGCGTCGGTGGCGTCCACGATGAGGTGGCCGACCATGTTCCGCAGCACCCGTCGGGCGATCGGGACGACGACGGTCGGGAGGCTCGGTGCCAGTCCGCCACCGAGGCGCACCAGGCCGCGCAGCGCGGCGGGCAGGAACCCGGGGGCGTCCGGTGCGATCGCGCGCAGCTTGCGGGCCGCGACGCCGAGGTCCTCTGGCCGGACGACGCCGTCGACGAAGCCGACCGCGAACGCGAGGCCCTTCGGGTCGGCGAGCACGCCCGCGAGTTGCTTCGCCGAGCCGTCGACGGGGTACGTCTCCGCTTCGGCGAGCCACTGCCGCACGAGCGCGACGGACGCGTCGGCGAGGTCGTCGTGGACGGCCGGGGCCGCAGCGGCTGCGGTGGCGTCGGCTTCAGCGTCGGGGCGGGGCTGGACGTCGGTCATGGGGTCAGTGTGCCGGTCGGTCTTCCGGTAGCGGAAGCAACTCTTCCTGATGCATTCCGTTCAGCTCAGCTACGCTTTCGGCATGCTCGACGTCCGTCGCCTGGTACTCCTCCGTGAGCTGTCGATCCGGGGCACCGTGGCGGCGGTCGCGGAGGCGCTCAACTTCACCCCGTCCGCCGTGTCCCAGCAGCTCGCCACCCTGGAACGCGAAGCCGGCGTGCCACTGCTCCGCAAGTCGGGGCGGCGGCTCCAGCTCACGCCGCAGGCCGATGTCCTGGTGGCCGCTGCGAGCGAGGTGCTCGACACCCTGGAGCGTGCCCAGTCCACACTCGAGTCGACCCTGACCACGGTCCAGGGCCGGGTCCGGGTCGCGGTGTTCCAGTCCGCGGCGCTGGCCCTGATGCCCACGGCATTGCGGACCATGGCGATCGAGCACCCGGACGTGCGCGTCGAGATGGTCCAGCGGGAACCGGAGACGGCGCTGCACGAGACCTGGGCCCGCGACTTCGACATGGTCATCGCCGAGCAGTACCCGGCACACGCAGCGCCGCGGTTCCCCGGGTTGGAACGGCACGACCTGACGACCGATGCCGTCCGCCTGGCCCTGCCGCCGTGGGACACCGCGCTGGTCCACGTCACCGACCTGGCGAGTGCCGCAGGTCTCCCCTGGGTGATGGAGCCGCGTGGGGCGGCCTCCCGACACTTCGCCGAGCAGGTGTGCCGACGGGCGGGCTTCGAGCCGGACGTCCGGTACGAGACCGCCGACCTGCAGTCGCAGATCCGGCTGATCGAGGCCGGCAACGCCGTCGCCCTCATGCCGGACCTCGTCTGGACCGGGCGGGAGACCACGTGCCGTCTGGTCGAGCTGCCCGATGCGCCTCGGCGCACCGTCTTCACCGCGCAACGCACCGCGAGTTCCGAGTCGCCCGCGGTCCTCACCGTCCGGACCGCACTCGAGCGAGCGGCCTCCGTGTACTCCTGATATTCGACCGTTGCGGCAAACCGCACGATCGGGCCGTCAGTACCCCCAACCCGGGGTACTTGTCCCGTGCCGCACCCCATTACGCCACACTCGACCAATACCCTCCGATCAGCCGGGGATTCTCGGCGAACTCTTATGTCCGGCACCCGACCGGACTCGAACTGGGGGAAGTCCCGTGCACCGAAGCACCTCCTTCGTCCGACGCGCCTGCGCCGTCGGCACCGCCACCGCTCTGATCGGCCTGACGACCGGCTTCGGCGTCATGACCGCGACCACCGCCTACGCGGACGACGCCCCGACGGGCACCTCGTCGACCTCCGCCCCGGTGGCCGGCGCGGACGCAGCGCCGACCGGCACGACGACGCCGGGGTCCGACGCGACCACGCCGAGTGGCGACGTGACCACCCCGGCCGCGCCGAGCCTCCCGTCCGACGGCGCGACCAGCGCCCCCGGGACGACCACCGGTGGTGACGCCGCCGGGACCGGCGCCACCACGCCGACCACTCCGACGACCGGCACCGCGAGCCCCGCTCCGACCCGACCGACCACGTCGAAGCCGAGCGCGACCAGCCCGGCCGAGGCCGCCCCGACCGCTCCGGCACCGGCCGCAGCGGCGACCGCGACCGTGACGATCTCCGGCAGCGCGAAGGTCGGCCAGACGCTCCGTGCGAAGCCCAAGGGCTTCACCGACCCGTCCGCGCTGTCCTACCGCTGGTCCGTCGCCGGCGTCCCGACCGGCGACCAGGGCCCGACGTACGACGTCGTCGCCGCGGACGCCGGCGCGGTCGTGTCCGTGACCGTCACGAACACGCTCACCGGCCACACGGATGAGACGGCCTCCGCTGAGACCGCCGCCGTGACGCAGGACCCGGCGTTCGTCGACGCCGACGGCAAGCCCGTCGTCGGCGGGACCGTTGCGGACGAGGACTCCCTGCCCCTCGAGGCGACTGCCGGCGAGCCGTTCTCGTACACCTTCCACACCGTCGGCACGCCGACGCCGGCGCTGTCGCTCGACTGGTACTACGGCGATGACCAGGGCGACGTGGACGACCCGGAGTACACGCCCGAGTCGCAGCTGCCGGACGGCATCACGTTCGACCCCGCCACCGGTGTCCTCTCCGGCACCGCCGACGAGGCGTTCCCGTACTACGACTTCGCCATCACCGCGACGAACGACGCCGGGAGCGTCACCGAGTACCTCGAGCTGTCGGTCGCCGCCGGTGCACCCGCGGGCGTCGAGGTCTTCGCCGCGGACCGGAAGCAGTTCACCGACTTCCTCGACTCCGACACCGGCTTCGGCATCGGATTCGGCTCGGACGCCGAGTACGGCTGGTCCGCAGCGTCGAAGGCCGACTCCGACGACTCGACCCACGACGGCTCGATCCGGAGCTGGATCATCGACGGCAAGGGTGCGATCACCACGATCGACACCACGTACCACTCGGACGACGACGGCTCCGAACTGACCGAGGAGTACCGCAACGGCGGAACGCCCACGGTCCCGCAGGGCGGCACGCTCATCACCAACGGCGGCCTCGTCGACCGGTTCGGCAACGACGTGACCGACGCTGACGAGATGCCGCTGCCGGTGTCGCTCCGCTCCGACACCGCCTCGGACGTCATCACCGCCGACCCGCTCTTCGGGGACTACGGCAACTTCACCGACGTGACCTTCACGGAGGCGTCGACGCACACCCTCACCGCCACGGGCGACGCCTTCTCGACGTCGTTCCCGGTCGTGGTCACCCCGACCGCGACCACCCCCGGCACCACCCCGCCGGTCTCGGCTCCCCCGGTGGTCACCCCGCCGGTGGCCGCCGCCCCGATCGGCACGGTCCCGGTCCGCACGGCCGCGCACGGCCGTCTCGCCTACACCGGCTCGGACGCGACCGACTCCCTCCCCTGGGCGCTCGGCATGCTCGCCGCCGGCGCCGCCCTGGTGGGCCTGCGCATCGTCCGTCGGCGCGCACAGCGCTGACCCGGACGGGAGGCCCCTCCCGCGGCCCCGTCGATCCCTCCACGGATCGACGGGGCCGTTCCGTCGTCCACAGGTCCGACGCGCTGCCGTCCCGGCGTGGGACGCGCGGCTAGCGTTGTGGCCATGCCGAGCCTGTTGCACATCGATTCGTCCGCCGACCTCGCCCACTCCCGATCCCGCGCGTTGACCGCCGCGTTCGCCGACGCCTGGCGCGCCCGCGGCGCCGAGTACACGGTCGTCCGGCGCGACCTGCACGTGGACCCGCTGCCGCACCTCGAGACCTCGGCGCTGCACTGGGCCGCAGCGGACCGGACCGCCGGAGAGTCGGTGCCGGCCGCGGCCGAGCAGTTGCGCCAGGACGTCATCGACGAGCTGCTCGCCGCCGACGTGGTCGTGATCGGGTCGCCGCTGTACAACTACACGGTGCCGTCGAGCCTCAAGGCCTGGCTCGACCGCGTGCACATCCCCGGGGTCCTGGTCCCCGGGCCCGACGGCACGCCCCAGCCCCTCGCCGGTCGGCCGGTCGTCACCGTCGTCAGCCGCGGTGGCACCTACGACGCGGGGACCCCGACGGAGCACTGGGACCACGCGTCGCCGGTGCTCGACATCATCCTCGGCACCGCACTCGGCATGAAGGTGCACCCGGTCGTGGTCAGTGCGACCCTCGCCGACCGGCTGCCCGGACTCGCACCGCTGGCCGACCACGCCGCCGCCGAGTTCGCCGACGCCCGGGTGACCGTGGAACGCCTCGCGTCGACGCTCGGCTGAACCCGCACGCGGCGGCTCGGCGGTCGTACCCCGCGATCAGGCCGAGCGGTCGCGTCCGACCGTCGGGCCGGGCGGTCGGTCGGGCCCGACCGTCAGGCCGGGCGGAGTTCCCCGGCGCGTCCGAGCAGGTCCGCGTGGAACACCGTCTGGCTCAGGGCGCTCGCGAGCAGGTACCCCGACATGGACTCGATCCCGCCGCTGAACGGCACGCGCGACGCCACCTCGAACACCGTCGGGCGGTCCAGCGCGTCGAGTGCGGCGGCGACGTGCCGGGTGCGTTCGTCGCGGTGCGCGGTCAGGGTCCGGGCGCGGGTGACGACGTCGACGAACCGGTACTCGTGCCCCGGGCACACCTCGAGTCCCGCGAACGGCTCGAGCGCCGCCAGCGACGCGAGTGAGTCCCGCAGCGGGTTGGTGCCGGTCCGCCCGCCCAGTCCGACGCCGGAGTTGATCCGTGGCAGCACGTGGTCGCCGGTGAAGAGCAGCCCGTCGGGTTCGTCGACGAGACAGACGTGTCCGGCGGTGTGGCCCGGGGTCCAGAGCACCCGGACGTCCCGGCCCGGGATCGGCAACCGGTCACCGTCCTCGAGCAGCAGGTCCGCGAACGGCCGCTCGAGCGTCCCCTGCCCGAGTTGCCGGCCGGAGCCCCACACCGCCAGGACCCCGTCGAGTCGGTCGGCGGGGACACCCCAGGTCCGGGCGTCCCGCTCGTTCTGCTCCGCGTCGGCACGCGCGTGCTCGAGGGCGTGGACCTCGGCCGGGTGCATCGCGACCCGCGCTCCCGAGCGGCGACGGAGGGCCGCGGCGGCACCGAGGTGGTCGGCGTGCAGGTGCGTCACCGCGATGAGCGTGACGTCCTCGACCGCACGGCCGATCGTCCGCAGGCCAGCGGCCAGGACGTCCAGTTCCCCGCCGTCACTCCAGCCGGGGTCGATCACCGTGAGCGAGCCGTCGTCCCCGGCGACGACGTAGACCAGGGTCGCGTCGGGGACGCCACCGCGGAACGGGACGGCGAGCGTCCAGATGCCCGGCCGGACCTCCTCGACGGGCGGCAGCGCACCGGCGGCGAGTGCCGCGGCCTGCACGGGGCTGACGGGCGACGGGTTCGACACGCGACCAGCGTAGTGAGCGCGGCGCGGGACGGGCGTGTGCCGTGCCTCCAGGCCGTCGCCGCCGCCAGCGCGTAGACAGGCGGCATGGAGACCATCGCGCCCATGCTCGCCAAGGCCGTCGCCGCCGTCCCGGAACCCGACAGCGTCGCCGGTGGCCTGCGGTACGAGCCGAAGTGGGACGGCTTCCGCGGCATCGTGACGATCGACGGGAACGACGTCGAGATCGGCAGCCGCGGGGCGAAGCCGCTGACCCGCTACTTCCCGGAACTGGTCGAGGCGTTCCGCGCGCAGTTCGGCGGCCGCTCCGGCCCGGTCGTCCTGGACGGCGAGGTGGTCGTGCGTTCCGGCGAGCCGGGGCACGAGGCGCTCGGCTGGGAGGCCCTGTCGCAACGGATCCACCCGGCTGCCTCACGCATCACGAAGCTCTCGGTCGAGACGCCGGCGCAGTTCGTGGCGTTCGACCTGCTGCACCTGGACGGCGAGGACCTGACGTCCCGACCGTTCGACGACCGTCGCGCCGCACTCGAGACCCTGGGCGCCGAGCTGACCGCACCGCTCTTCGTGACCCGGACGACACTCGACGTCGAGATCGCCCGCCGGTGGCTCACGACGTTCGAGGGTGCCGGCCTGGACGGCGTCGTCGCGAAACCGCGGCAGCGTCCGTACGAGCCGAACAAGCGCACGATGCTCAAGATCAAGCACCACCGGGAGGCCGACGTCGTCGCCGTCGGCTACCGGGTGCACAAGAGCGGGACGGGTGTCGGCTCGCTGCTGCTCGGGCTCTACGACGCCGACGGTGAGTTGCGGATGGTCGGCGGTGTCTCCGCGTTCTCGGACAAGCGGCGGCGCGAACTCGTCGACGAGCTGGAGCCGCTGGTGGAGCGGGACGCGGACGGGAGGGCCGTGACGGGTGACGGCGAACGGTCGCGGTTCTCGTCGGGTCGCGACACGTCGTTCGTCCGGCTGGCGCCGGAGCGGGTGCTCGAGGTGCGGTACGACCAGATGGAGGGCGACCGCTTCCGGCACACGGTGCAGTTCGCCCGTTGGCGGCCGGACCGTGAGGCCCGGTCGTGCGGCTTCGACCAGCTCGAGGTGCCCGCGGCGTACGACCTCAGCGACGTCCTCAGCTGACTCCCCCGGACGGGGGTCGACTTGTCCATTTGGCGCTCGAGTGCCATCAGTAGTTAGCCGAACTAGTGATTGTGTGGAAACATTCGAGGCATCAGGGAAACGGTGGTTCTCCACCCCCTCGAGATCACGGATCGGAGTGGACATGAGCAACGAGATCCTCGTTCGCCGAGCACAGCGCAACCCTCTCAGCGAGGTCCGCGAAGCACGCCACCAGCGTGCCCTGCAGACCAGCGCGATCATCAGCGGGATCGCCGGCGTCACCGCCGCCGCGCTCGCCTTCGTCACGATCGGCTTGGGCGCATGATCGTCCTCGACGGCATCACGCAGGGCAACCGCCGGACCTGGTCCCGCCTCACCCGTCTGCACACCGCGACGGTCGGCCTGCCGCTGCAGACCTCACGCGTCGAGGACGACGACCTGCGTCGCGAGGACTCCTCCTCGCTGGTCTGAGTCCCTCAGGCCTTCTTCGCCCGGGACGGCTGCACGCGCGGCGGCTCCCCGGGCATCTTCGGGAAGTCCGGCGGGAACGGCAGTTCGCCGAGGCCGTTCTCCAGGTCCCGTCGCCACAATCCGAGCAGCGGGTCGATGCTCCCCGGAGCAGCCGCCATGGTCTCCCACGGGTCCCCCGTCTCGGCGAGCCGCGGCGGCACGGTGAGGACGGTGAACGCCGTCGGGTCAGCGCCGTCGAGCTCGTCCCACAGCAACGGCGTCGAGACCGCGGCGTTCGGCAGCGCACGCGGACTGTAGGCACCTGCCATCGTGCGGTCGCGGTTCGCCTGGTTGAAGTCGACGAAGACGCGCGATCCGCGCTCCTCCTTCCACCAGGCCGTGGTCACCTGCTCCGGCATCCGGCGTTCGAGTTCCCGGGCCGCGGCGATCACCGCGTGCCGGACGTCGAGGAACTCGTACGCGGGCTCGATCGGGGCGAAGACGTGCAGGCCGCGGTTCCCGCTCGTCTTCACCCATGCCTCGAGTCCGACCTCGGCCAGGACCTTGCGCAGTTCGTGCGCGGCGGGGACGGCGTCGTGGAAGTCGGTGCCGGGCTGCGGGTCCAGGTCGATGCGGAGCTGGTCCGGGTGGTCGCTGTCCTCCGCCCGGGATGCCCACGGGTGGAACACGACGGTGTTCATCTGCGCGGCCCAGACCGCGACGGCCGGTTCGTCGATCACCAGCTGCGGGTGGCTCCGGGCGCTCGGGTAGGTGACCGTCACCGCGCGGACGTACTCCGGGGCACCCTTGGGCGGGTTCTTCGAGAAGAACTGCTCGCCGTCGACCCCGTCCGGGAACCGCTGGAGCGAGATCGGCCGGTCGCCGTTCGCGCGCACGAAGGCGTCCCCCACGGCGACGAGGTACCGCGCCAGGTCGAGCTTGGTGATGCCGAGGTCCGGCCACAGCACGCGGGACGGACTGGAGATCCGCACCTCCCGCTCGCCGTCGGGTCCGGGCACGGTGAGCGTCGTCGCCGGTGTCGCCATGCAGCGGAACCTACTCCGACGGCCGGAGCCCGGCGCGCAGTGCGACCGACCGGAGGCGGGCCCGGCAGGATGGAGCGGTGACCGCGTACCTCGGGGTGGACCTGGCCTGGGGGCTCGGCACCGATCGACGGGCCCCCAACGAGACCGGGCTGGCCGCCCTCGACGACGCCGGGCGGGTGACCGACGCCGGCTGGGCTCGCGGAGTGGACGACGTCACCGCCTGGATCGCCGACCGCCTGGGCCCCCGCACCCTCATCGCGGTGGACGCCTCCCTCGTGGTCACGAACCCGACCGGCATCCGGGAGTCCGAACGGCAGGTCGGGCAGCGCTACGGCCGGTGGAAGGTCGCCGCGAACCCGACGAACCTGGCCTCGGCCGCGAGCGCCGGCGCCCGACTGCTCGACCGGTTGACAGCCCTCGGCGTGGACTACGTCAGCGACACGGCAGCGATGCGGGAGCGGACCGGGCCAGCGGTGTTCGAGTGCTACCCGTACACGACGTTGGTCGGGGTGGCGGAGTTCGGCTACGACGTCGAACGTCCCCGCTACAAGCGACTCGACACGTCCGTACCCCCGCCGGTGGCACGGCAGCGACGAGCGGAGGCGTTCGACGAGCTCGTCCGCCGTGTGCGCACCACGGCGTTCGACCCGCCCCTCGACCTGGACGCGCATCCGCTCACCCGGGCCCTCCGCGACCCGTCGGTGCTGCACGGGCCGACCCACAAGCACCGCGAGGACCTGCTCGACGGCGTCCTCTGCGCGTGGACGGCGGCGTTCTGGGAGCGGCACGGCGACGAGCGGGTGCAGGTGCTGGGTGGCGACCCGGGCCTCCCGTCCGACCCCCGCGATGCAGACGGCAGGCTGCCGGCGCTCGTCGCCCCCGCGCGCCGGTCGCAGCGTCCCGCTCGCTAGGCTGGGCCGGTGAGCACCACGACCGAACCGTTGCGCATCGGGCTGGTCTCGTTGCACACCTCCCCCGGCGACGAGCCCGGATCCGGCGAGGTCGGCGGCATGAACGTCGTCGTCCGCCACCAGGCCGAGGCGCTGGCCGACCGCGGCCACCAGGTCGACATCATCACCCGCCGCTCGGCGCCGACGCAGCCGGACTCCGTCGCCCTCGTGCCCGGTGTGTGCCTGCGCTTCCTGTCGGCCGGTCCTGCCGAGCCGGTCCCGAAGGGCGAACACGACGCCTTCATCGAACCGTTCCGCCGCGGGCTGGCCGGGCTCGGGCCGTTCGACGTCCTGCACTCGCACCACTGGTTCTCCGGTGCCGCCGCACTGCCCGTCGCCCGCGACCGTGGCATCCCGCACGTCCAGTCGTTCCACTCGATCGCCGCCGACAGCGCCACGCCCCTGTCCGAGGGCGAACGGCCCGAGTCCGCCGGACGCATGGCCGGTGAAGAACGCCTCGCCCGCCGGTCGGACGCCGTCGTCGTGGTCAGCGAGTCCGAGGCCGAGACCGTCCGTGCCCGGCTCGGCGGCGACCCCGCGCGTGTCTGGATCGTGCCGCCGGGCGTCGACGGTTCGGTGTTCCGCCCGGCCAGCGCCGGCGCGCGCCGCGCCGTGGCGCCGTACGTCGTCGCGGCGGCACGCGTGCAGCCCCTGAAGGGGCTCGACCTGGCGATCGAGGCCATCGCCGGCATCGACCAGGAGGCCCGGCCCACCCTCGTCATCGCCGGTGACGCCTCGAGCGAAGCGGGCGACCACGTGACCGAGCTGCGTCGGCTCGCCGAGTCGCGGGGCATCGCCGACCGGGTCACCTTCATCGGGCCGCAGTCGCGCGCCGACCTGGCGTTCCTGTTCCGCCGGGCGGCGGCGGTGCTGGTGCCGTCGCACTCCGAGACGTACGGCCTGGTGGCGCTCGAGGGCTCCGCGTCCGGGGTGCCCGTCGTGGCCGCCGCTGCCGGGGGCCTCCGCGAAGCCGTGGTCGACGGGGAGACCGGGGTCGTCCTCGAGTCCCGCGACCCGGCGGTCTGGGCGTCCGAGATCCAACGCATCCTGACCGAGCCGGAGTACGCCGCCGCCCTGGCGTCCGCCGGGCGTGAGCACGCCGAGCGGCTCAGCTGGGAGCGGTCGGCGGCCGGACTCGAGCAGGTCTACCTGCGGGTCCTCGGACGCTGACGGAGCCGCTCGTGTCGCAGCCGCCGCTCGACCTCGGTGCCTTCTGGGACGCGCTCGACGCCGTCCCGGCGGCGGCAGACGCGGAGGCGCTGTTCGACGGCAGGGACGACGGGGGCGCACTGCGGCGGGCGAACCTCGACCGCTACCTGCAGCGGTTCGGGCCGGAGGCGGACACGATCCTCGTCGCGGAGGCCCCGGGCTGGCGCGGCATGACGAACACCGGCGTCCCGTTCACGAGCATGCGCGAGCTGCAGGCCCCCGACGGGTTGTTCGCCGACGTGCCCTTCGCGCGGCCGCCCGACCCGACGGCTCCGTGGGAGGCGTCGTCCCGCGTCGTGCATGCGGCGCTCGGCGGCTGGCACGGTCCGCTGCCGGTGCTGTGGGCCGTGTTCCCGCACCACCCGTTCGTCGCGCCGGACCGGCTGACGAACCGGACACCGCGTCCTGCCGAGGTGCGCGACGGTGCTCCGGTCGCGCTCGCGCTGGCCGAGGCGGTCGGTGCTCGCCGCTTCGTCGCCGTCGGCCGGAAGGCGCAGGGTGCGCTCGCGAGTGCGGGGATCGACGCGATCGCGGTGCGACACCCGGCACAGGGCGGGGCGACGCAGTTCACCCAGCAGCTCGCCGCCCTGCGCTGACCTCGCCCGACCGCGGGATGTCCGCGGCGCCAGCGACAGCGACAGCGACAGCGACAGCGACAGCGACAGCGACGGTCAGGCCGACCGGACCTCGACGCCCTTCGCGGCGAGCGCGTCCGACACGTGCGCCGGCAGCGGGGCCGCGGCGTAGACGACCCGCAGGGACGGCAGGTCGACGAGGTCGTCCCAGTTCTGCGGGTCGTAGCGGTCGTCGGAGCCGTCCCACCCGGGGTGCAGGTCCTGCAGGATCTCGAGGTCCGTGTCGACGGTCAGTTCGGTGACCAGGTCGAGCTGCGACGGCAGCAGGTCGAGGTCGTCGTAGTACTCACGCGCCCGGTCGTCCTGGCCGTCCACGTCCTCGTCGTCGACCACCGCGTCCTCGTCGTCATCGTCGCCGTCGTAGGGCTCGATGACGTCCAGGTCGTAGCAGAGCACGTCGAGGACGAGCAGCTTCGCGTTGAAGTCCGCGAACTCGATCGGTTCTTCGGTGGTCGTCGACTCCTCGTCCATGCAGGGCAGCGTATCGACCCCCCGCTGGGCCTGCCCGAGTCGAACGAATTTGCTGTGGGACTGGACAGGAACGGTCCGGCAGGAACAGGGTGATGCATGGCGACCACGACGAAGACCGAGCGCGAACCGGGACAGCAGACGGAACTCCGCCGTGTGATCGGTCCGAAACTCCTGCTGTTGTTCATCGTCGGGGACATCCTCGGCACCGGCGTCTACGCCCTCACCGGGCAGGTGGCGGCCGAGGTCGGCGGTGCCGCGTGGCTGCCGTTCCTCATCGCCTTCTCGGTGGCGCTGCTCACGGCGTTCTCGTACCTGGAGCTCGTGACGAAGTACCCGCAGACGGCGGGTGCGGCGCTCTACGTGCACAAGGCGTTCGGCGTCCACTTCGTCACCTTCATCGTGACGTTCATCGTGATGTGCTCCGGCATCACCTCGGCGTCGACGGCGTCCCGCGCGTTCGCCGCGAACCTCGGCGTCGGCTTCGGACTCGAGCTGCCGAACACGGTCGTGATGCTCATCGCGATGGGCTTCATGCTGGCGGTGATGGCCGTGAACTTCCGTGGTGTCAGCGAGAGCGTGAAGACCAACGTGGTGCTCACCCTCGTCGAGCTGTCCGGTCTGGTGCTCGTGATCCTGGTCGGCTTCACGGCGATCGCCGGTGGCAACGCGGACTTCTCGCGGGTGGTGATGTTCGACACACCCGAGGACAAGAGCCTGCTGCTGAGCATCTCGACGGCGACGTCCCTGGCGTTCTTCGCCATGGTCGGGTTCGAGGACTCGGTGAACATGGCCGAGGAGACGAAGGACCCCTCGCGGATCTTCCCCCGCGTGATGCTCACCGGCCTGGGCATCACCGCCGTGATCTACGTGCTGGTGTCGATCTGCGCCGTGGCCGTCGTGCCGATCGGTGAGCTCGCCGGCAACGAGACGCCGCTGGTGACCGTCGTGCAGACCGCTGCGCCGGACTTCCCGATCGGTGCCGTCCTGCCGTTCATCTCGATGTTCGCCGTCGCCAACACCGCGCTGATCAACATGATGATGGCGTCGCGGCTGCTGTACGGCATGAGCAAGCAGGGCGTGCTGCCGGGCTTCCTCGGCCGCGTCTCCCCCACCCGCCGCACCCCGTCGAACGCCATCGTCTTCACGACCCTGATCTCGCTCGCGCTGATCGGCTGGGTGTCGCTCGACCCGGAGTCGCCGATCGTGGTGATCCTGGGCGGAACCACGTCACTGCTGCTGCTCGCGGTGTTCGCCGTGGTGAACACCTCGGTGCTGGTGCTGCGCCGCGACCGGGTCGGCCACCGGCACTTCACGGCCGGCGTCGTGATCCCGGTCATCGGTGTCGTCGCCTGTCTGTGGCTGGTGCTGCCGTTCTCGTCCGGCCGCGCGTGGGAGCAGTACCAGATCGCCGGCGCGCTGCTGGCGCTCGGCATCGTGCTCTGGGTGGTGACGTGGTTCACCCACGGCCGGAAGGCGACCGAGAAGGCGCCGACCGGTGTCGTGACCGAGCCGACGGCCGTGCAGCGGGACCGGGAGGACCACGACAACTGACCCCGCACCGCCGGAGACGGGGCAGCGGGGTGTCAGCTCCGGCGGGGTGTCAGCTCCGGCGGGCTGGCATCCCGAGGGGTCCCGGCGTCCGCTCCAGTGCACGGACGGCGAGCGCCCGCACCCAGTCGAGTCGTTTGCCGGGCCACCCGTGCACCAGGACGGTCCACTGCTCGGGCAGGGCCGATGCCCCGGCGAGCGCCCCGGCCAGACCACCGGTGATCGCTGCGACGGTGTCGGTGTCCCCGCCGCCTCGGACCGCGCGTTCGAGGGTGTCGACCACGCCGTCGCCGAGGGTGATCGCGGCGACCGCGGCCTGCAGCGACGCGACGACCCACCCGTTGCGGGCGGTGTGGTCCTCGGGTGCGGAGGACTCGGCTTCGGTGATCCGGTCGAGCCACAGGGACCGGCGCTCCCGCGGCAGCATCGGCACACCGCGGCGGACGTCGAGCCGGCCACGACGGATCGCGTGCCGGATCGCCACGGTCCAGAGGACGCAGGCGTCACCGGCGTCGTCCTCGTGGTGCGTGAGGTCGCTGACGCGTCGGGCGGCGGTCGCCAGGGGCTTCTTCCCGCCGTCGCCGAGGAACCCGAGCACGAGCGGCGTCGTCCGCATCAGCGACCCGTTGCCCGCCGACTGCCCGTTCTGCTCGTGGACCGCACGGGCGGCGGACTTGGCGGCGTCCTCGGTGTTGGCGGACATCCGGCCGAGCACCGAACGGGTCTGTGCGCCGACGTCCGGGGCGTCCTGCGCCCAGTCGGACCAGGCCGCCAGCAGACGTCCGTGCGTCCGTGCTTCGTTCCAGCGGGCACCGTTCGCGACCGCTTCGAGCACCGGGATCGCCATGCTCGTGTCGTCGGTCCACTCCCCCGGCTCCCACCCGAACGGTCCCCCGCCGCGCATCTCCACGGGCTGGTCGGAGGCCAGTGCGGGGCCGAACTCGTAGGGCGCCCCCAGTGCGTCCCCGCACGCACTCGCCAGCACGGCGCCGAGCGCCCGGTCCTGCATCGCTGTGTCCATCGTTCCCTCCGCGCTCCACGCTAGTGCCGTGAACCGGGGGCATGTCGGCACGTGTGTCGTCCAGCCGGACCGCTTAGCCTCGTCGTACCGGACACGCTCCGGACGACTTCCGGCTCCGCCGGTCCCCCCACCGCCACCGACCCGACGAAGGACCGCACCATGCGCCGTGCCGGCATCGCACTCGCGTCGGTGTTCGGCGTCGGTGTGGTCGCAGCGGTCATCGGTGTGATCGTCCTGATCGTCGTCGCGGTCAACTCGCTGAGCGGGCTGGCTTCGTCCGCCGCCACCCCCCGAGCGCTGACCTGCCCGGCGGCTGCGTCGCAGACCGTCGACGGCATCGTGGTGCCGGCGGGGCCGATCGGCGGCTTCTGCCAGGACCGCCTGGTGAACGCCGCACAGGTCATCCGTGCCGCCCGCGAACTCGGCATCGGGCCGCACACCCAGGCGGTCGGCGTGATGACCGCGATCGGCGAGTCCGGTCTGGTGAACCTGGACCGTGGTGACGCGGTCGGCCCGGACAGCCGCGGCATCTTCCAGCAGCGGGACAACGGCGCCTGGGGCACCTACGAGCAACGGATGGACCCGTACACGGCGGCGTCGATGTTCTACGCCAAGCTCGTCAAGGTCCCCGGCTGGAAGACGATGACCCCGACGCAGATGGCACACGCGGTCCAGGTGAACGCGGACCCCGACCACTACGCCAAGTACTGGCCGACGGCCAAGCGTGTCGTCGAGGGACTGACCGGCGAGACCGTCCCCGACACCGCGCCCCAAGGCTGACCAGGGCTGCGCTGACCAGCGCTGACCGGCCCACCGCTGTCGCGGACGTCACGCCGCCGCCGCGGTGACCGGCTCGTCGTCGTCGAGCTCCACCATCGACGCACCGTCGTCGTGCACCACGACCTGGCCGCGCAGCCGGACGCCGTGCTCGTCGAGGGTGCAGGCCATCGCGTCCACCCACTCCCAGTCGACGGGGAACAGCCCGGTGGCGCCCGGGCGTTCCCAGGCGAGCACGACCTCGGCTGCGGCGACCTGTCGCACGACGTCCTCGACCAGGGCGCCGAAGTCGTCGACCTGGTCGTCGGGTTGGTAGGGCAGGTCGGCGACGGGCAGCACGAGTTGCACCGGGATGCCGCGCTCGCTGAGGAACAGCACCCAGCACTGCCGTCGGACGGGCTTCTCGAGGAGGGCGACGACGAGGTCCACCACGTCGTCGTCGGTACGGACTGCGGTTCGCTCGAGTCGCTCGAGCACGTCGGTGTCTGGCATGCCTCCAGCGTCGCCGCCGGCCCCGCTCCCCAGTGCCCCGGAGCGCGGCTCTGTGGACGACGACGCCCGCGGCCCGCCCTGTGCAGGAGCGTTCAGATCCCGATCGAGACCGCCCCGCCGGCGAGCAGCCGCGCCACGACGAAGACCGCCACGACGACCCCGAGCCCGAGGAGCGCCACCGGCCAGGTCAGGCGTCGCCGCACCAGTCGGAGCACGCACAGCACGAGGGTGACGAGGAACACCACCGCCACGAGGACCGGACCGAGCGTCACGACCGTGCCGCCGAGCCCCTCGTCGCACCGGTTGCCGGGCGCGTCGCACGACCCGAACGACAGGGCCATGAACTGGATCCCCCGCCCCGCGACGACGGTCGTGACCGCTCCGATCAGCAGCAGGGCGACGGACGCGACCACGTCGGCGACGCGGCGACCGCCGCGCAGGCCGGCCCGTGCCTCCCGGCCGACCGCCGTTGCCGGACCGACCGGTCCGTCGCCGTCCGCGCGTGTCACCAGCGACCTCGCGCCGTGTGGGCCAGGACGGAGAGGTCGGAACGCATGTGCCCATCGTGCCTCCTCCCGTACGCGCGCGTTCCCGGTACGGTCGGGACATGGCCCGCGCACGCGACCACGAACCCCCGGCCGCCCCCGCCACGGCAGCCCTGCTGCTCGGCGGTTTCGCCTTCCTGCAGGGCCTGATCCTGCCGGCCGAGGCCGTCGGCCGACACCTGGCGATCGGCTTCCTCTTCGGCGGTCTCGGACTGCTGTCCTCGTGGCGGGCGATCACGATCGGTCGCAACCGCCGTCACCGGGCCGCCCGCCGCTGGGCGTGGTCCGCCGCCGTGCTCGGCCTGCTCGGGGTCGGCATGCTCGCCTACCAGGGGCTCGTCATCCTCACCGGCGGGGCGTTGCCGCCGCCGTTCTGGTGGCCGTACGCGCGTCGCTGACGGTCTGTCGCCCGGCCGGCTGAGTCTGCCGGGAGGCACGCCACAGGTCCGACTCGATGCACCCGGAACGACCGGTACCGTTCCGTCGGATCGGGTGCAGGATGGCCGCATGGCAACGACGCCGAACCCCTCGACCCTGTTCCGACGGAAGCCGATCGACACGATCGACGACGATCCTGAGGGCGAGGGCGGCCTCAAGCGCCACCTCGGCCTCTGGCAGCTCACCGCGATCGGCATCGGCGGCATCATCGGCGCCGGCATCTTCACTCTCGCCGGCACGGTGGCGAACGGCGTCGCCGGGCCCGCGGTCCTCATCTCGTTCCTCGTCGCCGGTGTCGCCAGCGCCGCGGCCGCCCTGTCGTACGCCGAGTTCGCCGGACTCATCCCCAAGGCCGGCAGCGCGTACACCTACGGCTACGCGGTGCTCGGCGAGATCGTCGGCTGGTTCATCGGCTGGGACCTGCTGCTCGAGTACACGGCGATCGTGGCGGTGGTCGCGATCGGCATCTCCGGGTACGTGGGCTTCCTGGTCGGCCAGTTCGGCATCGACCTGCCCGCCTGGATGCTCGGCGCTCCGGGCACCGGCGACGGGCACGTGGTCGACGTCTTCGCGATCGCGCTCTGCCTGCTCACCGCGTTCGTCCTGACCCGCGGCATCCGGAGCGCCGCCCGCTTCGAGTTCGTCGCGGTCGGCATCAAGGTCGCGCTCGTCGTCCTGATCGTCGTGCTCGGCGTGTTCCACATCAACAGCGCGAACTACTCGCCGTACTTCCCGTTCGGGTTCGGCGGCGTGATGACCGGTGCCGCCACCGTCTTCTTCGCCGTGTTCGGCTACGACGCGATGTCGACGGCCGCCGAGGAGTCCACCGACGCCCGCAAGCACATGCCGAAGGCGATCCTGCTGTCCCTCGGCATCTCGATGGTCCTGTACGTGCTGGCGACCCTCGTCCTCACCGGTATGCAGGACTACAAGGACATCGACCCCGCCTCCGGGTTCTCGTCCGCGTTCGCCTCCGTCGGCCTCGGCGGTGTCGCGAACGTCATCGCGATCGGGGCCATCATCGGCATCATCACGGTGTTGGTGACCTTCATGCTCGGCGCCTCGCGCGTCTGGTTCTCGATGAGCCGCGACGGCCTCATGCCGAAGTGGTTCGCGAAGACCGACCCGAAGCGCCACGTGCCGACCCGGGTGACATGGATCCTCGGCATCGCATCGGCCGTCCTGGCCGGGCTGCTGCCGATCGGGGTCGTCGCCGAACTCACCAACATCGGCATCCTGCTGGCGTTCGTCGTCGTCTGCACCGCGGTCATCGTGCTCCGCTACCGGCAGCCCGATCTCGACCGGCAGTTCCGGCTGCCGTTCATGCCGATCGTGCCGGCCATCGGCGTGCTCGCGTCCCTCTGGCTCGTGTCGTTCCTGCAGTGGGAGACGTGGGTGCGCTTCGCGGTCTGGTTCGCGATCGGCCTCGGTGTGTACTTCGGGTACTCCCGGAAGCACAGCAAGCTGGCCCGCTGACCTGCGGCAGACGGACGGCGACTGCACCGGGGACCGCCGCTCAGGTGGCTGGCACCCCTCGGGTGGCTGGGACCCCTCGGACGGGGCCTCCCGGAGACCCAGGTCGCCCACCACAATCAGGTGAGCATCCATCAAAGGGGAATCCGTTGCGCCGCATCGCAGTCATCACCGGCATCGTCATCGCCGCCGTCACCATGTCCACCATCGGCGCCGGGCCGGCACAGGCACGCACCGGCGACACCACTCCCTACAAGAAGGCGTACCCGACCTTCACGAGCTTCACCCGATCCGGTTCCGGTCCTCGGGTGTTCCCGCTGCCGGCCGCCGCGACGACGGGGATCTTGATCGCGAAGTCCTCCGGTTCCGAGTACTCCGAGTTCTCGATCGAGACCCTCGACAAGGGCAACCACCGGAACTTCGACGGTGATGTGTACGAGTCTGGCTCCTACGCGGGGACCACCGCCTACGGGCTGTCGACGACGGACACGCCGACCCGCGCGATCCGGGTGTCGGCCTCGGCGCGCTGGACCATCACGATCAAGCAGGTGTCGCGCGCGCCGTTCCTCACGAAGACGGGGCGCGGGGACCACGTGTTCCTGTACGGCGGGAAGGCCAAGACCCTGCGGGTCACGACCCGATCGGACGACTACTTCGCCATCGACCAGACGCAGTTGGACCAGGACTACCGCTACCCCGAGGGCATCATCAACGAGTTCGGGCCGTTCTCCGGCACGGCGGCGTTCCTGCGCGGGCCGTCGGTGATCGAGGTCGACGCCGACGGAGCCTGGTCCATCAAGTGACGTCCGTCCTGGTCCGGCGCAGCCGCCGGACCAGGAGCGAGTCGCGCCACCGGGTCGCCGGATCCACAGCGACGACGACGAAGCCCGCCGGACCAGGTCCGGCGGGCTTCGTCGTGCGGGGCCACGGAAGGCCCTGGTCTCAGTCGCGCCGGTGCTTGCCGAGCGACGCCGTCGGGGCCGCCATCGGGTGGTTGCGGAACCAGCGCAGCAGTTCGCGCGCACGGCTCGCGTCGGCGCTGACGTCGCCGGAGGTCAGGAACTCGTTGAACCCCTCGGGCGGCTCGACCTGCTCGTCGCGGTCGAACGCCATCGTCCACTCCGGGAACCGCCGCGTGTGGATCGACTCCTCGACCAGCAGTCGGACCTCGTCGTGCCGCGGGTCTGCCACGATCCGGCCGTAGGTGCTGATGACAGCGTCGTGCGGACCCTCCAGGAGTTGCATGAACCGACCGGAGCGGTGCACGAGCATCCCGGTGAGGCCGTCGGCGGTGTTCCGCTCGCGCGAGTAGGCGAGGACCTCATCGAGGGCGGCGTCGTCGAACGGCTGGGTCGCCGAGCTCATGTAGACGAGTGACTGCAGCATGATGGTGACGATGATGTCTCACCAACGCGCCTTCCGGCCAGCCCCCGAACGGGCCTGACCCGATCCGGACGAAGCGCCGGACAGGTCATCGGCGAACTGCTAGCCGGCGTGCACGACGGGTCCGGACGGCAAGCGTCGGCGGGGACTGGCACCATGGCCCTGTGCCAGCAGCCCCGATGATCGACGCCGTCGACGTCATCCGCTTCGTCGGGCCGCAGACCTTCGGGCGCGCCCGTGACGTCGTCCGCGCCGGCCTGGTCGAGAACGCCACCTGGCACGAGGACGGCACGATCGCCGCGACGGTCAGCGGCAGCGCCGACGACCCGTACGACGTCCAGGTCGAGACGACCATCGCCCGTGGCGAGTTCGTGCGCCCGGTCCGCAGCCGCTGCACCTGTCCGCTCGGCGGCGAGTGCAAGCACGTCGCCGCAGCGCTCCTCACCATCAACGCGCGTGCCCTCGCCGCGCAGGCTGGCCCCCGCACCCAGGAACCGACCCCGCCGACCCCGGACTGGAGGCGCGACCTCGCCCGTCTCGCCGGTGACGACGACGAGACCACCCGCTCCGGTACCGCGCCCGCGACCGGTGGGATGGGCCTCCAGTTCGAACTCCGCGATGCGGTTCCGGCCCGACTCGCCGGGCGTGCCCGTGCCGCGGGACGGACCATGCCGGTCGCCAGCCGGGCCGTTCGGCTCGGGGTCCGCCCGGTCAGTCGCAGCGCGGCCGGCAACTGGGTCCGCGGGCAGTTGACCTGGGGTGCCCTCCCCTACTCCATGAACCGGCTCGGACTCGAGCCGGACCAGCACGCGTGGTTCATGCAGTTCGCGGCGCTGCACCGCGCCGGTGTGCTCGCGGGGTTGCCCGGCGAGAGCGACTGGATCCACCTCGACGACTTCCGCAGCCCGCTGCTCTGGCCGCTGCTGCGACAGGCGGAGCCGCTCGGCATCGCGTTCGTCACGGGCAAACGGGAGGGCGGGGTCGACCTCGGCGTCGATGCACGGGTCCTGCTCGACGCGGTCCGGACCGCCGACGGGCTGCTGATCGGCGCGAGCGCGGTGATCGACGGGCGACCGCTCGCCGAGGGCACCGCACGGGTCGTCGGGGACCACGGCGTGTACGCGTTCCGCGAGTCGCCGGAATTCGACGTCACGCTCGCCCCGACGCCCGCACCCGTGCCCGAGGACCAGCGGCGGATGCTCGTCGAGGCCGCGCGGATCACGGTCCCCGCGGACGAGGTCGACGAGTTCCTGGCCGACTGGTCCCCGAAGCTCCGGGGTTCACTCGGGCTCGTCAGTTCCGACGGCTCGCTCGAGCTGCCGGAACGCACACCCCCGGAACTCGTGCTCACCGTCACGTTCGAACCGGCACGCGCGCCGCGGACCGACGACCGGGCGCACCTGCAGTGGCGCTGGAGCGTCGACGGGCGGAAGGACCCCGTCTCGCTGCACGGCCCGCTGCCGGAGCTCGGCAGCGTGCTCGCGGCGGACGACGAGACGGAGGCGTCCGAGCCTCCCGGCCCGGGTGGCGGACTCGAGTGGTTCCAGGACGGGACCATCGACGGAGCCGACGTCGCCGTACTGGCGAACGAGTTGCTGCCGGCACTCCCTGCACTCGGTGTCCGCGTGGTCGTGCAGGGCGAGCGGGTCGACTACGAGCGCCTGACCGGACGGCCGCACATCCGTGTCACGACGATGCCGTCGGACAAGCACGACTGGTTCGACCTCGGGATCTTCGTCAGCGTGAACGGCAAGGAGGTCCCGTTCACGCCGCTGCTCCGGGCCCTCGCCAAGCGCGACCGACGGATGAAGCTCGTCGACAACTCCTACCTGTCGCTCGCCGACCCCGCGTTCGACCGCTTGAAAGAGGTCATCGAGGAAGCCCGTGAACTCGACGAGTGGGAGCCCGAGCAGCCGCTCACCGTGACGCCGTACCGCGCCGCGCTCTGGTCGGAGTTCGACCAGCTCGCCGACGAGACCGAGCACGACGAGCGGTGGAAGGAGATCGCCTCCCGTCTGCTCGACGCCACCGCACCAGCCGACGCCGTCGTGCCCGAGACCGTGCACGCCGACCTCCGCCCGTACCAGCGCGACGGCTACGCGTGGCTGACGTTCCTGGTCGAGCACGGCGTCGGCGGAGTGCTGGCCGACGACATGGGGCTCGGCAAGACCCTGCAGGCACTCGCGATGATCGCCGACCGACGGGCCGCCGATCCGGAGGCGCCACCCTTCCTCGTCGTCGCACCGACCTCAGTCGTCGGCAACTGGGCGGACGAGGCGGCGAAGTTCGTGCCGACGCTGCGGGTCACCACGATCGCCGGCACCTCGCTGAAGGACCCGGCGCGGGTCGCGCGGACCGCAGCCGCCTCGGACGTCGTCGTCACCTCGTACGCCCTGCTCCGGCTCGATGCGCCCGCGTACCTCGACCTGAGCTGGTCGGCACTGCTGCTCGACGAGGCGCAATTCGTCAAGAACCCGCGGTCGCAGACCCACCGCGTCGCCGCCGAACTCCGTGCCCCCGTCAAGATCGCCATCACCGGGACACCGCTCGAGAACGGGCTCGCCGACCTCTGGGCGCTGTTCGCGGTCGTCGCCCCCGGGCTGCTGTCGTCGTGGACACGGTTCGGTGACGACTACGTCAAGCCGCTGGCCTCTCCCGAGCTCCGCGGAGCCGCACGCAAGGAACTAACGGACCGACTCCGGCGACGCATCCGGCCGCTCATGCTCCGACGGACGAAGGAGAGCGTCGCCGCTGACCTGCCCGAGAAGGTCGAACAGGTCGTCCGGGTCACGCTCGACCCGGCGCACCGCGACCTGTACGAGAAGACCCTGAACCGGGAGCGGCTGAAGGTCCTGGACCTCGTCGACGACCTGGACCGCAACCGGATGATCGTCTTCCGCTCGCTGACCCTGCTCCGGATGCTCGCGCTCTCCCCCGCGCTCGTGTCCGACGACCACGGGGACGTCCCCAGCGCCAAGCTCGACCTGCTCCTCGACGAACTCGAGACCCTGGCGGCCGAGGGACGACGGGCGCTGGTGTTCAGCCAGTTCACCTCGTTCCTCAAGATGGTCTCCACCGCGCTCGATGATCGCGGTGTCGCCTACGAGTACCTCGACGGCTCCACCCGGCGACGCGGAGTCGTCATCGACCGCTTCCGGAACGGCACTGCGCCGGCGTTCCTCATCTCGCTGAAGGCCGGTGGGTTCGGGCTCACCCTGACCGAGGCGGACACGGTGTTCGTCCTCGACCCGTGGTGGAACCCCGCCGCCGAGAACCAGGCCGTCGACCGGACGCACCGCATCGGGCAGACCCGGTCCGTCACGGTCGAGCGGCTCATCGCCGAGGACACCATCGAGGAGAAGGTGCTCGCGCTGGCGCAGCGGAAGGCCCAGCTGTTCGCCACGATGATCGACGACGACGCGCTGTTCGCCGAGGGGTTGAGCGCCGAGGACATCCGGTCGCTGCTGGCCTGACCCTGTGGCGAGCCGCGCTGGGCGGGTCAGGCAGCCAGGCCGTCGATCCGGGCGATCTCGTCGGCGCTCAGCTCGAGGGTGGCGCCGGCAGCGTTCGACCGGATGCGGTCCGGGTTCGACGACTTCGGGATGACGACGAACTGGTGAGCGACGTGCCAGGCGACGATGACCTGCGCGGCATCTGCTTCGTGAGCCTCGGCGATCTCCACGAGCGTCGGGTCCTGCAGGTTGCTCGCCTTGAACGGGCTGTAGCCCTCGAGGACCACACCACGGTCGCGCAGTCCGTCGGCCACCGTGCGGTCGAACTCGACGGGGCTCCAGCGGATCTGGTTCACGGCCGGGGTCGCACCCGTCGCCTGGATGAGCTCGTCGATCTGGTCGAGCGAGTAGTTGCTGACCCCGATCGCCCTCGTCAGGCCGGCCTGCTGCGCCTCGACGAGCTGCTGCCACACGTCCGGGCTGGCCCCACCACTCGGCGGCCAGTGGATGAGCCACAGGTCCAGGTGGTCGATACCCAGCTGGTCGAGGCTCTCCTCGATCGTCTCGCGGACGCGGTCGGCGTTGTCCGGCGGCAGCTTCGTCGTGATGAAGAGGTCCTCGCGTGCCAGGCCGGAGTCGGCGATGGCCTTGCCGACACCGCGCTGGTTGCGGTAGCCGGTCGCGGTGTCGATGTGGCGGTAGCCGGCCTCGAGGGCGGCGGCGACCGCGGCGGGAGCGTCGGGCTCCTCGATCTGCCAGGTGCCGAAGCCGAGGAGCGGCATCGAGCCTCCGGTGACGGGCACGGACGGTTGTGCGTAGTCGGTCATCGCTCCTGCCTACGCGGACCGCGGCGCGTGCGTCCCAGGGTGTCGGCGGCCTCCGGCAGGATCGACGGGTCCCACCGAGCACCACCAGGAGCACCACCGAACATGACGCACCGCCGACGCCGTACCCGCGCCACCGTCCAGTCCTCGATCGTCACGCTCGTCATCGCGGTGGGGGTGTGGGCGCTGTACTCGTCCGGCGCGCTCTCCTCCGGAGCGGACGCGAGCGCCAGCAGCAGCACCAGCGCCACCAGCACCAGCACCAGCGCGACCACGTCGACCGCCACGCCGGGGCCGACCCGTGCCTCCAGTCGGGCGGCCGCCGCTGCCCGCGCGACGCTCGCCGCCCTGCCGGTGAAGGGCAAGGCACCCGCGACCGGGTACGACCGAGAGGCAGACTTCGGCACCGCCTGGCTCGACGTCGACCACAACGGCTGCGACACCCGCAACGACGTCCTGGCCCGCGACCTGACCGACATCGTCCGGCAGGGCCCGTGCAAGGTGGTTTCCGGCGACCTCGTCTCGCCGTACACCGGCGGAGCGATCGCGTTCGTCCGTGGGAACACGACGTCCACCCTCGTACAGATCGACCACGTCGTCGCCCTCGAGAACGCGTGGCGCACCGGAGCGCAGCAACTCACCCAGGCCGAGCGTCAGGCACTCGCGAACGACCCGGAGAACCTGTTCGCGGTCGACGGACACTCGAACTCCCAGAAGCGCTCGGGCGACGCCGCGACCTGGCTGCCCGCCGCCAAGGGCTTCCGATGCGAGTACGTCGAACACCAGGTCACGGTGAAGGCGAAGTACCGGCTGTGCGTCGTGCCGGCCGAGCGGGACGCGATGGTGCGGGTCCTGAGCGCCTGCTGACGAGCCGAGCGCACCGCTCACAGTCAGGCAACACCTGTAGCGTAAGTCCTGTCCGGCGGACGCCCGTCGGACCGGACTCGCCGCTCAGCGCCGCGCCGTGACACGCACGCTCCCCGGACCCCGAGCCCTTCATCGTCGAAGACCGCAGGAGGCCTCCACCACATGACCGACACCAGCTCCACCAGCACCAGCACCAGCACCCGCTTCGCCGACCGCGTCGTCCTCATCACCGGCGGCGGCTCCGGCCTCGGCCGCGCGACCGCCGTCCGCCTGGCCACCGAGGGCGCGAAGCTCGCCCTCGTCGACGTCTCCGAGCAGGGCCTCGACGCGACGAAGGCCGCCGTCCTCGAGGTCGCGCCCACCGCCGAGGTCCTCACCACGATCGCCGACGTGTCCGACGAGGCCCAGGTCGAGGAGTACGTCGCCGCCACGGTCGAGCGCTTCGGCCGCATCGACGGCTTCTTCAACAACGCCGGCATCGAGGGCAAGCAGAACCTCACCGAGTCGTTCACCGCCGCCGAGTTCGACAAGGTCGTCTCGATCAACCTCCGCGGCGTGTTCCTGGGCCTCGAGAAGGTCCTCGCCGTGATGCGCGAGCAGGGCTCCGGCATGGTCGTCAACACCGCGAGCGTCGGCGGCATCCGTGGCGTCGGCAACCAGTCCGGCTACGCGGCCGCCAAGCACGGCGTCGTCGGCCTGACCCGCAACTCCGCCGTCGAGTACGGCGAGTTCGGCATCCGCATCAACGCGATCGCACCGGGCGCCATCTGGACGCCGATGGTCGAGAACTCGATGAAGCAGATCGACCCGGTGAACCCGCGGAAGGCCGCCGAGGAGTTCATCCAGATCAACCCGACCAAGCGCTACGGCGAGGCACCCGAGATCGCCGCGGTCGTCGCCTTCCTGCTGTCCGACGACGCGTCCTACATCAACGCAGCGGTCGTCCCGATCGACGGCGGGCAGTCCGCCAAGTACTGACCCTCGCGGTCCGTGCCCCCGGGGCGCGCCTTCCTGACGGGAGGCGCGCCCCGCCCGTTCCGCCCCGCCTCCGTGGCAGCATGGCCGCTGTCACGAGCGTGGGGGGAACGCGATGCAGATGGACCGTGGAACAGAGGTCGGCCAGCTCACGTTGCCGGAGGCGCTGGCGCTCCTCCTCATCTCGCCCGAGGGTCGGATCACGACCACCGGCACGGTGTTCGACCTCGGCCTGGCCGGAGCCGCACTCGGCGACCTGGCCCTCCGAGGGCACGTCACCCTCGATCATGGCCGTGTCGCCGTCGCGAAGGCCCCGCCGATCGGCGAACCGACGCTCGACGGGTTCACGACGTTCCTCGAGGCAGCGCCCTCGCCGCGACAGCCCGCCACGTGGGTCTCGCGGCTGGCCGACCGGGCACTCCGGGACTCCGTGCTCGGCGGCCTCGTCACCCGAGGCGTCCTCGGGCGCGAGCCGGGCCGAGCGCTCGCGTTCTTCCCCTCGGTCCTGTGGCCCGAGCGCGACCCCCGACCCACACGGGCGCTGCGTGCCGAGGTCGATGCCGTCCTCCGAGGACAGGCTCCCCCGACACCGTTCACCACCGCGCTGATCGGACTGCTCCGGTCCACCCGTACCCTCCGTCGGCAGTTCGGGACGCACGACCGGGCGCGAGTGCGCTCGATCACCGGCGACGACTGGGTCGCAGCAGCAGTGCGGATCGTCGTCAAGCAGACGCAGTCGAGGGGCGACGGGTTCGCCGGCGGTGGGTTCATCGCCAGCGGCTCCGACGGCGGAGACTCGTCGTTCGGCGGTTCCGACGGCGGCGGTCACCACGGCGGCGACGGTGGCGGCGGGGACAGCGGTGGCGACGGCGGGGGCGACGGCGGTGGTGGCGGTGGGGACTGACCGCTTCCGAACGGGAGGCGCGCCCCGCCCGTGCGGATCCGGTTGCGTGGCAGCATGGCCGGTGACACGACCGTGGAGGGGAACGCGATGAGCGCCAACGGAACGACAGGGTCCGGCTTCGGTCCCGGAGCCGAGAACACCGGACCCGACAACGCCGGTGCGCTCCGCCGACGGATGGGCGAATCGGCGGAGGGCTTCCTCGGCAGCGCTGCCTGGGTGCCGTGGAAGGCCGCCGGTACGAGCGGTGAGCCCGAGGACGGCAGCGTCGCCCACGTCGTCATCCGCGACCGTCAGTTCGTGCCGGTCTTCACCGATCCTGCCGAACTGGCGACGAGCCTCCCGGGGTTGGAGGCACGCGCCATGCCGATGGCCGAACTCGTCACCGCACTGCCCGAGGACTTCGGGATCGTCGTCGACCCGACCAGCGCCGAAGCGGCGAACTTCCTGCAGGCCGACGTCGTCGCCGGACTGCGTGCCGGCATCGGCGGCGTGCCGCCCGAGGCTGACGAGGACTGACCGTGTCCGGCGACCTCACCCTGCCGCAGGCGTACGCGCTGCTGCTCCTGCGTCCGGACGGCAAGCTCGCCACCTCGACGCAGACCTTCGACCCCGGTGCTGCCGGCGCCGTCCTCGGCGACCTGGCCCTCCGCGGGCTGCTGCAGTTCGACGGCCGCAAGGTGATCGCGGCGAAGTCCGCCCCCGTCGGCGAGCCGGTGATCGACGGGATGAAGGAACAGATCGACCTCGCGCCCTCGCCCCGACGGCCGTCGTCCTGGGTGTCCCGGAACGCGAACGGTGCGCTGCGGGAGGCCGTGCTCGCCGGGCTCGTCGACAGCGGGCTCGTCACCCGGCAGGAGCACCGGGTCCTCGGGATCTTCCCGTCCACACGCTGGCCCGAGCGGGACGGCGGGCACGCGAAGCTCCTGCGTGGCGAGATCGGCGACGTCCTGCACTTCGGCGTCGCGCCCTCGCCGTTCGCGGTGGCACTCGTCGGGCTGCTCAACGCCACGAACACGCTGCGTGCGCAGTTCGGCAAGGTCGACCGGCAGCGCGTCAAGGCACTGACCGACGGCGACTGGGTGGCCGGCGCGGTCAAGACGGTCGTGCAGAGCCGGCAGGCTGCAGCGACGGCTGCCGCCGGTGCCGCGGGGGCGGCGGCCAGCTCGAGCTGAGGCCGCGAACGCGTCAGCCCCGCGGCGCGACCAGCTCGATGAACCGCGACAACAACGCCAGCCCCGGGATCGACGGTGGCAGCGCGGTGGTCAACGCCGGCGAGTGCACGAGGTACGCAGCCCACTTCGCCCGCGACAGCGCCACGTTCAGCCGGTTCGGCATGAGCAGGAAGTCGAGTCCGCGTGGGATGTCCGCCGCGGAGGACGCGGCCAGCGAGGTGATCGAGACCACCGCCTCCCGGCCCTGGAACAGGTCCACGGTCCCGACCTGCGTCCCGCGGAACCCCGCTCGGTCGAGAGCATCCCGGATGACCGCACCCTGCGCGTTGTAGGGCGCGACGACGATGACGTCCTCGTCGGTCAACTGACGCGTGCCGCGATCGTCGGTCCAGGTGCGGCCGACGACGTCGGCGACGAGGGCGACGACCTGCGCCGCTTCCTCCGGCGACGAGGTCGTGTTCCCCGCGTGCACGACCGGCACCGGGTGGACGCCGGGCTCGATCCCGTCGAGGTGCCGCCCGGACACCATCGACGCGAGCTGCCCGTCGTAGGACAACCCCGACACCGCCGCGGTCAGGGCCGGCTCCATCCGCCGGGTCCGGGCGAGGAAGTAGCCGAACTCCGGCGGCAGCATGTGCTCCCCGTCCGCCAGCCAGCCGAGCGCGGACTCGTCGACCGGCTCCGGGTGCGAGCCCTGCGACACCTGCGGCAGCTGCTGCGGGTCGCCGAGGAGCAGCAGGCGTGTGGCGGCGATGGCGGAGGCGATCGTCGGCGCGAGGGAGAACTGGCCCGCCTCGTCGACGACGAGCAGGTCCAGGGAGTGCCGGCCAATGGTCGACTCGTTCGCGAAGGTCCACGCCGTCCCGCCGACGACTCCCCCGGTGCCGCTGTCCGACCAGGACTGCAGGAACGCCGCGATCGCCGCACCGTTCTTCACGGGCGTCCACTCGGCGGCCTCGACATCCTCGGGGTCGGCGCCGCTCTTCGGCTGCTTCACCACCCGGTCGGCCGGCACGCCGGCGGCGATGACCGCGTCGAGGAAGTTCTCGCTCGTCGCGTGCGACTGCCCGACGACGCCGACCCGCCACCCGTGCTCACGCACGAGCTTCGCGACGACGTTCGACCCGACGTACGTCTTGCCGGTGCCGGGAGGCCCTTGGATCGCCAGGTACGACCGGTCCAGCCCCAGCAGGGTCGCCACCACCGCGCCCACCGTGTCGTCCCCCACGACCGGCGCGAGGGTCCCGCGCGGCGGCACCCGTCGGAGGAGGTCGAGTGCCGGGTCGGGCAGCATCTCGGGCAGGGCGTCGAGCACCTCGGCGCCCCACTCCGCGATCGCCTCGGGCTGCGGCTTCGCCCTGGGCGGCGACGAGGGCGCGAGCGCGACCGGGAAGTCCGCGTGGGGCTCTCCCCCGCCGACCGGCATGCGTTCGAGGAGGAGTACCTCGGTGGCGTCGCCGTTGTCCCACACCTCCAGGATCGTGGCGCGGTCGGTGGCGCCCTTCGAGCCGGGTCCGGGGGCGGTGATCGACGCCGGGAGTGGGTCGTCGTAGACGAGGTGGGGCGAGCCTCCTGGCCGGAGCCGCGAGCCGGGCGCGAGCGTCCCCGACATCCGGATCTCCCGGGACAGCGCGCGGGCGCGCGGCAGCGTCGCCCAGTCACGCTCAACGGACGCGCGCTCCACGACCAGGACGTCCCGGGTGTCGGCCCACTCGTCGACGGGATTGCGGAGCCGGTCGAAGTGGTCCTGCCAGAAGGTCTTCGCCTCGCGGCGGTGGTAGTCGATGGCGGCTGCGGCGAGCGCCAGCGCGGTCTGGTCGGGTGTGCGGTCGAGGGCGTCAACGTCCGCCGTCTCGGCGGCGAGCGCGACGTACACCGGGTTCGGCTCACGCTCGACCGGGAGGGGCGGCAGACCCTCCAGCTCGACCGTCGTCGTCGCGTCGGGCGCGTGCTCGGCGCGGAGGCCCAGCAACCAATCCCGCAGGCGCAGCGTCGACCGGCAGTCGTAGGCGTTGTAGTCGGCGACCTGGTCGAGCTGCCGCTGCCCCGCGACGGCGTCGCCGGTGCGGAGTTCGGTGATGGCGTCGACGTAGGCGGTGATGCTGTCGGCGGCGTTCGTCACGTCGCTCAGGCGCAGGTCGTCGCCCATGTACAGCGGCTCGAGCTTCTTGATCGAGTAGCTGCGGCTGCCGACGACCAGGGCCTTCCGCACGATCGGGTACAGGTCGACGAGGACGCCGGCGCGCAGCAGGTCGTCGACCGCGTCCTCCCCCACCCCGTGCCGGGCCGCGAGGGACAGCAGGTGCGTCCGCTCGTACGCGGCGTAGTGGTAGATGTGCAAGTCCGGGTACTGCTGACGGCGGTCTGCGATGAACGCGAGGAAGTCCAACAGCGCCTGTCGCTCGTCGCGGATCGTGTGTGCCCAGAACGCCCGGAAGTCGGCCTGGTCGTCGACGAGGCCGAACAGGTAGTCGAGGCCCCAGTGCACGCCGTCCTCAGTGTGCAGGGGGTCGCCCTCGAAGTCGAAGAAGACGTCGCCGGGATCGGCTGCGGGGATGGCGTCGAGGGCCCGTGCGTCCAGGACATCGAAGGCCGGCCCGCGGTTCGGGCTGGCAACGTCGCTGCGGTTGGCTGCGCGCTCCGTCTCGATCTGGAGGCTCGCCTGCCGCACCAGACGGTCCAGCGTCGTCTTCGACATGGTTGCCACCGGTGCGGTCCTGACCGCCAGGTCGTCGATCGAGCGCACTCCCTGCCGGATCAGCTTCGTCAGCTGGTCCAGGCGCATGCCGGCGACGAGGACCAGGTCGCGGTGTCGCTGCACCTCCTGCTGGCAAGCGGCGCACCGGCCGCAGCTGGAGTACCGGGGGTCGCCCCACTGCATCGGCTCGTCCGCGGCCATGCGCTCGGCGATCACCCGGATCAGCTCGGCCCGCTGCGTGCGGTACACCGGCACGATGTCGGCCAGGTCGTGCGTGGTCGTGGTGCGGTCGCCGAGGACCAGGTGCACCTGCTGCCCGGTCGGGATGCCGTGCGCGCGCATCTGCTCGGCGTAGGCGGCGAGCTGCAGCAGGGCGCTGATCTTGGCGTGCCGAGCGAGCTTGGTGTCGTAGACCTCGTACTCGCCGCGGTCGTTGCGGATGATGAAGTCCGCGAAGCCGATGAAGTCGTCGCTGTGGAACGTCGGTTGGTACAGGACGTCGGCGCCGTCGCGCATGGCCTGGAGCGCTGCCGCTGCGGCTTCCCGGTACTGCGGAGGGGCCGGACGGTCGAACTCCACCACGTCGTGGGACTGCTTGAGGATCTCGAGGTAGTCCAGCTCGTGCTGGTCCCCCAGGCGGGCCGTCCGATCGAGCATGTCGTCGTGCTCGTCGGGCAGGGGTTCGCCGCGGCCGAGCTTGGCGTCGAGGCGGCGGAGGAACGCCCACTCGCAGGTCGCCCACGTGGTGAGGTCGCTCGGGCTGAGCAGGGCTCGGCCGTCCTCGGTGATCTGCACTGCGCTCCCTGCTGTCGGTGTCGTTGGTGCCCCCGAACTCTAGGGCCGGCCGCCGACGCCGCCACAGCCCGGTCGCCGCGCCCCGATGGACCCGGGCCCCGTAGCGAGCCGGTTCGGCGATGCTAGTGTTCGCTGACATTTCAATGCAACAGATCGGGGGATCATGACCATCACCGTGCGCGACCTCTGCTTCGCCCATCCGCGGAGACCACCGCTCTTCACCGGGCTCGCACTCGAGATCCCTCCGGGCAGGTCAGTCCTCCTCGGGCCGAACGGCGCCGGGAAGTCCACACTCCTGGCGCTCGTCGCCGATGCGCTGCGTCCCTCGAGCGGGCGGATCAGCGTCGATCCGGTCGGCTCGCCCACCGCACGGGGCAATCGCCGCCGCTACCGCCAAGCCGTCAGTTGGCTCCCCCAGCAGAGCGTCGCCGTACCGGGTCTCACGGTGCGCGAGCACGTCGCCTACTTCGGCTGGCTCAAGGGACTCAACCGCTCCGACGCCTGGTCCCGAGCAGTCGGAGCCCTCACCTCCGTCGACTTGCTGACACGAGCCGATCAGCGAGCCTCGACGCTCTCGGGTGGGCAGATGCGACGCCTCGGCGTCGCCAGCGCGCTGGTCTCCGGAGCGTCCTGGATCCTGCTCGACGAGCCGACTGCCGGGCTGGATCCCGCGCAACGCAACCGGTTCACCCAACTGCTCCAGAGCCTCCCGGACGACGTCTCCGTCCTCGTCTCGACGCACCAGACCGAGGACGTGGCCACCACCGTCGACCATGTGACGGTCCTGGTCGACGGCCGCGTGCCGTTCGCAGGCACGGTCGGCGACTTCACCCGCCCCTTCGACGACCTCGGACCGGCTTCCGCCGTCGCCGCCGCGTACACGCACCTCGTCGGCGAGGACGACTGATGCGCCCGCTCATCCCCTGGCGGAGCCGCGCAGCGATCTGGTCGCTCCTGCCCGGGCTGGCAGGGATCGTCGGGTACAGCGTGCAGTTCGGATCCGAGACGACGGTCGTCGGGTACTGGCCCGCCGCGGGCGCGGCCGCAGCGATCTTCCTCATCTTCTCCTGCGCCGCCGCCGCGGTGGCCGGAGCATGGGAGGGCAGGCGACACCGCGCCCTCCACCTGGCGGTGCGGACCAGCGGCCGACCGGCAACCGAGGTCCTCGTGCAGCTCCTCTGGCCCCCGCTCGCGGCTGGTGTCGTCCTGCAACTCGTCGGGGTCGCGATCTCCGGCGCGCGGTCGTGGGGCTCGCCGGGAGGCCCGGCCCCCTTCGTGCTCTCGGCGTACGTCGCGATCGTCTTCTTCCACGCAGCCGTCGGCTTCGTCTCCGGCCGCTGGCTGCCGCCGGTCGCCGGACTGCCGGTCGCGCTGCTCGTCTCGTACTCGTGGCTGGGCTTCACGTGGGCAGTGGACTACTTCCCACTCCGCTACCTCGCCGGGTTGACGATCTCCGACTGCTGCTCGGTCGAGACCGTGCTGGACGACCGCGCTCCGGCCATCGCCCTCGGCTTCAGTGCGGTCGGCGGGGCGGCACTGCTCCTGGTGGCGGTGGCCGATCGCGCCGCCGGTTCGCGGCTGAGGCGGCACGGGGTCGCGTCCGGGGTCACGCTCCTCGCCGTCACGACGACCGTGTCCCTTCTGGCGGGATCAGGCCTCGGTGCGAGTCCGGTCCTCGAGCGCCCTGCCTCTCAGGCGTCGTGTTCCGGTAGCCGCCCGACGATCTGCTTGTTCCCGGAACAGATCCAGCGCTCTGACCCGGAACCCGTCCTCCGCCGGGCGGTGGACAACCTCGAGGCTGCCGGGATCGGGCTCCCCGCGACGATCCGGACGAGCAACGCACCGTCCACGCGCTCGACGTTGCACGTCGTCATCCAGGTCGAGATGTCGAACGCCGACATCGTCCACAGCCTGACGACGGCTCTGCTCCCCGGGGACATCGCGCCCTACTGCGGGTCGGAGCAGGACTACGACGAGCGACTCGAAGACGCCGCGCTCGTGGATGCGTGGCTGATCGGTGTCGCATCCTCGGGGATCGTCGAGGCGCGGGACGTGGACCCGGCGGTGGAGCTCACGACGCCGGGTGCGATTCGTCGGCTCCGGAGCGCGACGGACTCGGCACAGCTGCGATGGGTCACCGCGACCCTCGACCGGCTGCCGGACTGTGCCGCTTCCCGGGTCGCGGTGCCGTCCGCATGAGGTGGTGGATCCGGGTCCACCGAGTGCCGTTCGTCCTGACGTCGGCGATCGTGCTCACGCTCCTGTCGACCGCCTCGGGATCGTTCTCCCTGCTGTTCCCGTCGTTCGGGGGCACCACACCATTCGCCTCGATCCCCGTTGCCGCGGTCCTGCCCCTGCTGCTCACGATCGTGACGAGCACCTGTCTCGAACGGGCCCCCTCGCCCGCCGCGGTCCGTCGTACCGACCTCCTGCAGGTCGGCTGCATCGCCCTCGTCGTCCTGCTGGTCGGAGTGGTCTCGATGATCCTGATCGTGGCCGGCGCCGACCCTTCCGTCGCCTTGGCGACGGTCAGGAACACCGGCCTGTTCGTCGGCCTGACACTCCTCGCGCGAGCGTGCTCGGGCGAGCGACACCAGGCAGTGCCGGGCGTCGTCTACCTGTTCGTCGCAGCGTTGTTCGGTCGAGGAACACCGGGGCACCCGGCGCTCTGGGCCGGTGTCGTCACCACGGACACCGACCCTGCGTACTGGCTGCCGACACTGGTCGCGGTCACCGCAGCTGCGGTCCTCACCGGGCGTCGGCTCCTCGGCGACCGGTGACGACGTGCACGATCCCTCCCTTGCCGTACCGTGGCCGCATGGGACCCGGGGGCACCGACACGGAACTGCTGCGGAAGAACGCGAACCTGCTCGTCGACCACGGCGCGAAGGACCAGTCCGTGGCCGCCGAGCTGGGCCTGCTCGTGCCGGGGCGGAAGGGCACAGAGGGCATCGGCGGCAAGCTCGTCCTCACCCCGACCGCGCTCTTCTTCGAGGCGCACGCGGTGAACCGCGTCCGCCCGCAGTTCGGCTTCCCCCTCGGCGAGATCACTTCGCTCAGTGATGTCTCACGGGGGCTGTCACGCCAGCTCCGGGTCGAACTGCGGAGCGGTGTGTACGGGCGCTTCGCGGTGTGGGGCGTCCCGGGGCTCATCGCGGCGATCGAAGAAGCTCGCACCGCGCTCTGAGCTGAGTCTGCCGCGCCGCCTCACGACTCCAGGCGGACGAACCTCGATCCGTCGTACCCGTCACGCGAGACGTGCGCGGTGAAGTCCGCGAGCGTTCGCACCCAGTGCCCGTGTTCGCCGTACAGCGCTTGGTAGACGACAACCGGCTCCTCGGTCTCGACGTCCTTCGCCATGAGCACCACCTGGTACTCACCGCCCTTGAAGTGCCGGTACCGCCCTGGGGTCACGTCGTCGCTCATCCTCCCGATGCTATTGACGCGGAGGCCCCGGCGTCACGCAGCTCCTCACCTCGCAGATGAGAGCGGGTAGCGGTGGCCGACAACCTGGCGGCGTCAGCGTGAACCCGACCGACCAACGCTGATGAGGGTCACCGCGCCACCGAGAAGAGTGATGAGAGCGGAAACTCTGCCTGTCGCAGTGTCCCAACTCGACCAGAGACCATCGAGGTCGACTGGGTGATCCGCCAAAAGGAGGAGCACGATTCCGAGGGCACCCAGAGCAAGTGTCGACCAGTGGGCGACCCGAAGAGCGATTTGCTCAGTCGTCCGGTGGTCCGGAATCACCATCGCCTGCAACTCAGGTACCGGACGACTTACCGTCGTCGGGTTGAACGCCACGGCCACCAGGTCAAGCCAACGCGTCGACCAGGCTCGCCAGTCGCTGTCGGCTCCGTGGTCCTGAGTCGCCATCGCAGCGCGGTCACGAACGGCAGGTTGCAGGCGGGAGAGCCAGAGCTGCTGCTCTGCTACCGGCCGACGAGAGAATCTATCGGCACGGAATCGCGCGACCAGCACCGCCTCGACCGCTGCACTCCGTCGCGCTGCGATGTCCTGATTGTTGGAGCGCTGAACGTCTCGCTCCAACCGGGACCCGGCCAGCGCAACCTGCCACTCAGTGCTCGCCCGGCTTCGCCATATCCACCGAGAGAATCGCAACGTGGCGAGCAGAGGTGAGCACGACACGAGGAGAAGTGAGACCGCCGCGAACGGCACGGCGTCGACATCCCGCAGGATCGAGAACAGGTACCCGGTGAAGTAGAGGTCGCCAAGGGTCGCGAGCACCGCGGAGGACCAGACCGCTGTGAGAAGTCGTCGTTGGAGTGAGGCACTTGCTCGGGCGAGAGCCAGGTTGCGCACAACAAATCTCGGCCAAGGTCTTGAGCTCACTGCAGCGGATGGAGGTGTCTCCGCAAGGTAACGACGTTCAAGCCAGCCGAGTGCGCGACCAGACGATCCGGCGAATGTGAGCATGACCACGAAGTAGATGGTCAGCGCCCACAGCGAAAGCGGGACCATCAAGATGTTGACCGCGTTGGAGGGGCTATCGAAGAATGCAACAGCCGGACTCAGCGCCGAAGGAGACATGGGAACGATCGTCGTGATGGCCACCGACACCCGCAGCTGGTACTGAGCCGGTCATGGTCCATCTCGACCCTGATCCTGTGCGTCGTAGTCGGATCCCTTGAGGTCGGCTTCTTCGCCGCGATCCTGTCGTCCAGCACGTCGCCGATCTGGGTGCACAGTGTCCGCGTTGCTCCTCGGCGTCGGCATCGTCGCCTTGCCTGCTTGATCCGCCAAGGAGCCGCACCACTGTCGTCGGTGAGCTACAGACGTCCGACCCAGCCTGCGTCACCAGCGTCGCCGTGATCTGAACCACTCCGAGCAGTCGGCGGAGTGCGGAGCCGCAGGGAGCGCGGCCTGCACCTGCTCCTGCTGCTCAGCTCGGCATGAGCCACGGCTCCACCCGGACCACGTCACGCCACCTCGTCCCCAGCACCTCGCGGATCTCGTGCGTCGATACCGGGAGCAGCGTGCCCACGAAGGCATCCAGCCCTGCCCCCGGCACTTCAGCGACGCGTACTTCGTAGGGCAGCCAGGCGTCCGGGACTCGATCGAGGCAGTCGAACACCTCGTCGATGTCGAACGAACGGATGCGTTCGGAGGCGGCAGGAGGCGCTGCTCGGCCGAGGCTCCGGACGACTCGCCCGATCCTCCCGTGTTCTGGGAACGCCTCGACCACCTCGACCTCGACCGTATGGCGATCGTCTGCAGCCACAGCGGTCACTTGAGGATCGACGTCAGCCCACCAACGCTGCGGATCCGGAGACAGGAGGTATCGGTCGGCCCCACCCGTGGGCTCAGCCACGACGATGCCGGCTCGGCGCACGAGGAACACGTCCGCACGCATCAGCGCCACGTCATCACACCCACTGCTCTCGGTACGTGTAGAGCCACCAACGTCCGCAAGGCTTCCGGCAGGAGATCGCCTTGACGTCACGGTAGTGCTTCATGACGGTACGTCCGCGGGCGAGGCACGTGGCTTGCGATGAGTAGTTGGTCCCGTCCCAGCGTTGCCAGACGTAGGACCACCGGTCGATCGTGATCTGGTCGCTTGCCGCTGGATGGACCGGCGCCGGAGTCGCTTGAGCCTGACCTGCCGGCTCGACCCATGGGACTCCGGCAGCCACCAACCCAACGGCGAGGGTCAGGGCGAGTCGGAACCGGAGACTGTGCTTCATCGCGTTGTTGTTCATGCCTCCAACCTGGCCGCACCTACCATTTGATGTATCAACATCACGTTACGAGGTGATTTCGAACAGTTCATGACACCTTCGAGGGCTACCGCGTCTGTCGACACTGCCTTCGTCACGGGACTCAACACCCTTGGGTTCGGCGGGCCGGGCGACGTAGTGTCCAGACCATGACCGTCGCCCTCTCACTCGCGATCGTCGTCGGCGTCCTCGCCGTCGCGACGGTCCTCGGCCTGCTGCTCCGCAGCCGCACCGGCCGAGCACGAGTGGTCGCCTCCGGCGTCAGCGGTGCGACGACAGTTGGCGACCTCGCCGACCGGGAGGCGTTCGGCACCGCCGCCACGCTCCTCCAGTTCTCGACGCCCACGTGCGCACGCTGCCCCGCCACGGCGCGGCAACTCGACGCGGTCGCCGCGTCGAAGTCGACGACGGCCGAAGGTCCGGTCCGTGTCCGCCGGCTCGAGATCGACCTCGCCGAACGCCCGGAGCTCGCCCGTCGCTTCGACGTGATGCAGACCCCGACCGTGCTCCTCGTGGACGGAGCGCAGACCGTCCGTGCCCGCTTCGGTGGACCGCCCCGCCAGCCCGAACTCATCGCCGCGCTCGACGCCGTCCTCACTGAGGAGCACCCATGACCACCAGCCCCGCGCCCTCCCGAGGTCTCGACCCGCGTTCGCCCCGCTTCGGCGCCGCGATCACGACGGTCCTGCTCGCGCTCGACATCGTTCTCACTTTGAACGACGGCACGCGGACGATCGGCATCGTCCTGCTCGCCGTCATCGCCGCGCTCTTCGCCTGGGGCGGCCTGGCCGGCATCGCCCGCCACCCGTACGGCGCCGTGTTCCGCCGCCTGGTGCGCCCCCGGATCGGCCCGCCCGCCGAACTGGAGGCGCCCGAACCCCCGACCTTCGCCCAGCGCGTCGGTCTCGTCGTGACCGGTGTCGCACTCGTCCTGGCGCTGATCGGCGTCCCCTACGCCGCCCCGGTCGGCGCCGCCGTCGCCCTGGTCGCCGCGTTCCTCAACGCGGCGTTCGACGTCTGCATCGGGTGCCTGATGTACGTCTGGCTCGTGCGCGTCGGCGTCTTCCGCGGTCGCAGCAGCGTCGCGTAGCACCGGGTCCGGCGTCGGAAACTCCCCCCACGGCAGCTTCCGACGCCGACCCCGGTGCCACAGGTCAGCGCCCGCCGACCGCCTGCTCCGACATCGCCACGAGGTCGTCCGCTCGCAGCTCCGGCCACCCATGCAGCACGGCTCGCCATTCCTCCGGCAGCGCCGCCGCCCCGTACAGCGCTCCGGCGAGGCCGCCAGCGATCGCCGCGACCGTGTCGGTGTCGTTGCCCGACCGGACCGCGCGGACGAGGGCGTCCTCGAGCGAGGTCGACGAGCGCACCGCCGCGTAGGCCGCCTGCAGCGCCGACACGACCCACCCGTTCGTCGCGGTGAAGGCCACCGGTTCCGCGTGTTCCGCTGCGACGAGTCGCTCCGTCCACGTCCGTCGAGCCGCCGGTGCGAGCAAGTCCAGCCCCCGCAGGACGTCGAGTTCGCCGTGCAGCACCGCGTGCCGGATCGCGACGCACCACAGCACGCACGCGTCCCCCGCGTCCGCTTCGTGGTGGGTCAGGTCGCTGACGGCGCGGGCCGCCGAGGCGAGCCGCTCCTCCTCACCGTCGTCCCCACGCAGGTACGCGAGGACCAACGGCACCGTCCGCATCAGCGACCCGTTGCCGGCCGACCGGCCGGTCGACTCGTGCACCCGCCGGGCAGCGAGCCGGCTGGCGGCGGCGGTCCGCGCCTCCAGTCCGGACAGGACGCGTCGGGTCTGGATGCCGACGTCGGGTGCGTCCAGCGCCCACTTCGCCCAGGCGGCGACCAAGCCGTCGAGGGTGGCTTCCGCAGCCGGGTCGCCACCTCGAGCGACGGCCTGGAGGATCGGCACGGCCATGCTCGTGTCGTCCGTCCACTCCCCTGGTCGCCACCCGAACGAGCCGCCACCCTGCATCAGGATCGGCGTCGGTTCCGGGACGGGCGGGCCGAACTCGTAGCCGGCGCCGAGGGCGTCGCCGGCAGCGGAGCCGACGACGGCGCCGACGGCGCGGTCGAGGATCGAGGTGTGCTCGGTCATGGCGAGACCTCCGGATCGAGTTAGCGCAGTTCCGCGCTAACCCGATCTTGCACCGGCCAGGTGATTAACGCAAGTGCGCGTAAACTCCTGCTCGTGGCTGACACCGAGTACCGCGACCCGAGCGGCAAGCGCCTGGCGGATTACCCGCACCCCTCCGTGGCGGTCGACACCGCGGTCATGACCGTCGTCGACGGCGAGCTTTCGGTGCTGCAGGTCCGCGATGCCGTCGATGGTGACTGGCGACTGCCAGGGACGTTCGTGCACGAGGGGGAACGCCTCGCAGACTCGGTTCTGCGGTCCCTGCGCGAGAAGGCCGGCGTCGAGGGGCTCGCGCCGCGGCAGCTGCACGTCTTCGATGATCCGGCGCGGGACTCGCGGGGTTGGGTGCTGTCGGTGGCGCACCTCGACGTCGTGCCCGCGGCCTCCCTGTCGATCGACTCCGGGCGGGCGCACCTGGCGCCCGTCGCGGCAGCGGGGGCGATGGTGCACGCGCACGACGACATCCTCGAGTACGCGGTGGCACAGTTGCGGGAAGACCATCGGGAGCGGCCGGACCCGCACGGGCTGCTCGCGGAGCCGTTCACGATGACGGAGCTGCGGCGGTTGCACGAAGTGGTGCTCGGTGTGGAGTTGCAGCCGGACACGTTCCGGAGGGCGATGGTGGGGCGACTCGTCGTAGCCGAGGGGAAGCGAGCGGAGGGGCCGGGGAAGCCGGCGGGGTTGTATCGGCGGGGTTGAGTGCGGCAGTGACGCGGCGCTCGTCGTCGCGCCCCTGCCTTTGCGTTCGTGACGTCCCGCGTAGCGGTAGACGTGCATGCCCGGGTGCTGATAGCCGAATGATGGCGAGTGGTTCGGGCCCGAGGAAGCGGCTGCACCGACTTCGTCCCGCCCCGTTCCTGCAGGCGAGGTCAGCGTGGGTGAATCGCCCTTCGCAAGCGCTCTCGCAGTGCTCGGTCGACCACGTACACATATGTTCCGAGTACGCCTCGCGTGAGCAGCACCGAGTACACGTTCGTGACGAACCGGAGGACGTCGTCATCGGAGTACGCGATCCCGAGCCGAGGATTGTTCTCCATGCCCTTCTTGTCGAAGTAGTTCGAGCGGTCGAAGACGATCCGCTGCGTCGCTTCGTCAAACCGCAGGTCGGGCCCGATGATCACCCCTGCGAAGTTGAGGTCATACCCCTGCACAGTGTGTATGGACCCGACTTGCTCGAGAGCTCCCGTCGAGGTGATCCAGTCGGTCTGCGTCCGGTTCCACTGCAAGCGCTGCCCGTCAATCTCGATGTCGTGCGTCTCCGGGTCGTCCTTGCTCTTCCACTTCCATGCGTACCCCGCCACCAGACGGGAGAGTCCGACTTCTGCGTCCTTCGCCCGAATCGCTTCGTGCATCTCGCCGAGGTCGTCGAAAAGTCTGAGATCGTAGTCACCGAAGTTCTCACGCTCGCGAAACACCCCGCCCACAAGCGCTCGGACGAAGGCCACGTAATCCTTTCCCCCCTGCACCCGCATCTGCGTGAAGAGACGGTAGTGGCGGTGCGAGCGACCGGCCTCGGCGATGAGCTCCCCCTGTGTCTGCTGGGGCAAATCAGCCGGACGCACACTCTGGTCCGAGTCGATCAAGAATATCTGGTGCCGGCTCTGCTTCCGAATCCAATCGGCCTGCGTGAGGTGGTCCGCGTCAGCGCCGAACAACTTCTCATTGATCTCGCCGAAGCTCTTGTTCTGCATGCCGGAGGCCTGGTTGGCTCGATGGTTGAGACGGTGCGATTCATCGATGACGAGCAGATCCCACGGCTCGTTGCTCTTCCCGACCTCGAACGGCGTGAGCACCATCGTCCGATCGAGCCCGGGCGTCTTGGCGAACACGCGCTTGAGCGACGCCCGTAACGCTTGCTGCGGGACAACGAGACCGACTCGCGCGGCACGCAGCCGGCGGTGGTTGTCCTCAGTGAAGAAGTCTGAGAAGAGCGCATCGCCCTCCGGGTCGTCGAGCCCGTTGCCCTCGGCGATATCCCGGAGCATCTTGAGCAAGTAGACCGCCACGATGGTCTTGCCCGTTCCGGGATCTCCTTGGACGACGATCGGGGCCGCGGCCTCGTCTTCCCAGTCGTCGAACAGGCCTTCGAGGATGTCCTCCATCGCGATCGCCTGGTCGCGGTTCAGAGCCTTGAACGGGGACAGCTTGAAGAGCTCGCGATTCTCGATCTCGGGCAGGCTGCGGGTGAAGACCTGTTGCTCGCGGAGGGCGTCGAAGATCTCCTTGAAGTTCTCGCGGTACCTCGGCCGGTCGTAGTAGTCAGCGTCGACTATGCCCTTGTTGCTGTTCAGTACCGTGTACTTGCCGTCGGCGGCCAGCAGTGCGATTAGCTTCGATTCGAGATCCAGGCACACCGATTTGTTGAAGGTGTCGTCGAGGACGAGTCGAACCACCTTGAGCGTGCGGCGTTCCGGCGACTCGAGGTGCTGCCGCATCCGCGCGGCAATGTTCAGCGTCTCGCCGACGTAGACACGCCTGCCGTCATCGAGGACGTAGACGACCGGCCAGTTGATGAAGCGCCGATCGTCCTCGCGCCAATTTCGCAGGTGCTGCGAAGTGAATGGGAGCTTCTCGATGTAAAAGCTGGTCATACTTCGTGCTCCGGCCACGCGCTCGCTCGATCGGATACTTGTCCTTCGTCACGGTCAGCTTTTCCCGGATGAGCTCTATTGGTGACGAGCCGATCCGGTCGGCCAAGAGGAAGCAGTACGTCAGCACGTCCGCCAGCTCACCGCGGACTCGTGCATCATCTCCGTCGGCCCGCCACTGGAAGCACTCGAGGAGTTCCGCAGCTTCGATCGAGATGCTCTTCGCGAGGTTCTCCCTCGTATGGAATTGGGCCCATTCGCGTTCGGCGACGTAAGCCCGAAGCTCGTCCTGCAGTTCCTCGAACCCCATGTCGGAACGCTAGCACTGCGACGTTCGCGGTCCGACTCTCCGTCCGCTGTCGACCTACCTGGCAGTCACGCTCGCCCTCGGTCGTTACCGATGTGTCGCCGGTCCGACTCGTGACCCCGGGTCAGGACAGCTCGTACCGATCGACCTCTCCGCGTTGGAACCTACGGTGATGAGCGAAGTACCGTTCCCGCGACTCGTCCCAAAAGGAGCAGGTCCTGCCGAGTAGCCCGTCGACCACACGCTCCAGCGCAGACGTCATCGGATGTCGGCGGGGGCCGGCTTCGATGATGCCGGTCTTCGAGACGGTCACGTACCCGAGTTCGAACAGGTCGTCACAGCCCAGCACGCATGCCGGCATCACGTTGTCGGTCCGACGTCGCTCGGCGTTCGAGGTGTCCGCCCGGCGCTTGATGTGCGCGGCGATCAGCATCGCGACGGGGAGCTCCCGGCCGCACAACGCGCAAACGTCGACGAGGCGGTGGCCGAACAGCGCCCGACGCAAACTCGACTGTTCGCCGCGTTGGTACGACACCACCGGGCGGTCACCCGAGTAGGGCAGCTCAGGTCGGGTGTCGCGGTCACGTGGCCAGGAGCGGTTCTGCGCTACGTCGTTGCTGAGACCCGTCCGGTCGAGAAGCCATTCCGCGAGTGCGCCGTCTACTTCGTGCAGGTAGGACTGTTTCAGCGCACCGTCCGTCCGGAACGGCCATCGTGTCGAGTCCTCGGACACGCGGAGGTCGAACGGGATCTCGTCGCGGGCGATCGGAACATCGAGAACCTCGATGTCGACGCGCAGAACCCGACCGTCAGAGGACCACCGCGTCGTTGGATCCTCGAACGACGGGGCGCCGTCATAGGCAGATTCGAGCACGCTGCTCCACGCGCGGACCTCGCCCCCGGAGTAGTGCAGGACGATATCGCCTGGCTGTGCTTCGAGCATTCGTTCCCAGTGCGACTGGGGACGTCCGGGCCGTCCGTCTTCGCTCGGCCGGGAGCGTTTCGGAGCCCACAGAACGCGTGCTCGGCGTTCCTGATCGAACGTCTGCCCTTGGTTCACCCAGAAGACTCGCACGACATTCCCCTCACACCTGTTAGCCAAACGATCGAGATGCTAGCTGCTGACCGCGTGGGCACCCGCTGCAGCACGACCCCCACAACGGGTGATCGAAAGCTGTTCCCGGAACCCCGAGGATGGTTCAACACGCGTGTCTCGGGACCGGCACGCGAACCGTCACCCAGGGGGCAACACGATGACGATCGCCGGCGACTCAGCAGCAGTTGAGGCACAGCGCCAGCGCGGGCACGCGCGCGAGCTCCGGCGCCAGGCCGACGAAGCGGAGGCCCGAGCCGGCAGATTCGAGGTAGCCCACCGCACCGAGAGCGAGACGGCGGCTCTACTGGCCCCGCTCGCGGCCATCGGCTACCACCTCATCGCCGATCGTCGGTGGCCGGGCAGCCCGACGGCGCAGGTCGACATGGTCGTCGTCGGTCCGAGCGGCGTCTTCATCGTCGACACGAAGGCCTGGCGGGAGGTCGCCGTGCACGACGGTCGGATCACACGCGGGCAGGAGGACGTGACCGACGGCGTCGCCAACCTCGCCGATTTGGCCTGGAACACGGAGAAGGCACTCGCTGAAATCGGGCTCGCTCCTGGCGAGGTCCACGCAGTCGTTGCCCTCGCGGGTCAGCGGTACGTGCAGGCCAACGTCGCATCGGTCGACATCGTCGGAACCCGGGACCTGATCGCTCACATCACCAGGCCCAAGGCTCGGCTCTCCGCCACCAGTGTCGACGCAGTACTTCGTTCAGTCCTCGAGCACTTCCCGGTGATCACGAGTGACACGCTCCGACCTCCGCAGATCGTGGTCTCCCAAACAGTGCTCCCGAGATCGACGGGACTGGGGCTCTCCGATCACCCCGAGATGCACCCGGATCCTGACCTGCACGTCGACACTCTCGACGACGAGATCGTCGACCACCTCCTCGACGGCGTCCTCGAAGCGCCGATTGAGGACTGGATGGCCTTCCTCGACCCCGCTCAGGCGAGGCTCGTCCGGCGCAACTTCAACGGACCAGCTCGCATCCGCGGCGCCGCTGGTACCGGCAAGACCGTGGTCGGCCTGCACCGCGCCGTTTACCTCGCGCGCGCCACCGGCGGCCGCGTCCTGTTCACCACCTACATCCGAACCCTCCCCGCGGTGCTCAAGTCACTGCTCGAGCGGCTCGCGCCCGACATGGTCGGCCGCGTCGACTTCGTCAACGTCCACGCCTTCGCGAGCCGCCTCCTCAAGGAACGCGGAGTCACCTTCCGCGTCGACACCCTAGAAGCACAGCGCGCCTTCTCCGACGCGTGGAACGTGATCAGCGCCTCCAGTCCGCTGAAGGCGCCGCGCTTCACGCGCCGCTACTGGGAAGACGAGATCGCGTACGTGGTCAAGGGCCGGGGACTGACGCACTTCGACGAGTACGCCGACCTGGCTCGCGTCGGCCGGAAGCACGCGCTGCCCGTCGACGTGCGCCACGCGGTCTGGGACCTCTACGAGGGATACACGGCCAACCTGCGGCAACGTGGCGTGTGCGACTTCGAGGACACGGTGCTGCTCGCTCGCGATGCCGTGCGCGAGATCCCACTCGACCGTTACGACGCGGTGATCGTCGACGAGGCCCAGGACCTGTCCTGCGCCATGGTGTCGCTGCTGCATGCGCTCGTCGGCGATCGGCCCGACGGGCTCACCCTGATCGGCGACGGCCAGCAGACGATCTACCCCGGCGGCTACACCCTTGGCGAGGTCGGCATCAGCCTCGCCGGGCGCGGCGTCGTGCTCGATGTCAACCACCGGAACACCGCCGAGATCCTCGACTTCGCCAAGCAGATGGTGGCCGACGACCAGTTCGTCGACATCGAGGGCGTCGATGGCGTCGGTGACGCGGTCTCCGACATCACCCGATCGGGCGAGGAACCCGACCTGCACCACTTCACGAATCGAGATGATCACGACGCGGCGCTGCTCGCACGCGTCGAACAGGTCCTCCGACTCGTGGGGACCGGTCGCGGCGATGTCGGGATCCTCACCGCGACGAACCCGCAGGCGGACAAGGTCCGGGCGCTCCTCGACACCGCCGGTGTGGCGTCGGTGTCGCTCAAGAACTATGCGGGCAAGAGCTCCGACCAGATCCGTGTCGGCACCATCAAGCGGGCGAAGGGCCTCGAGTTCAAGCAGGTGCTCCTGCCGCACGTGCCGGCGAAGCTCCTCGCCGACGCTCCGCAGACCGAGTCCGTCGCCGATCGTGAGCGTCGGGAGCTCGACCGGCGCGAGCTCTACGTCGGCATGACCCGGGCGCGCGACGGGCTGTGGGTGGGCGCTCTGGGCAAGGTCGGCTCCGCCGCCGGCTGAATGTCGTGTCGTGAACGTCTGACGCAGATCTCCGCCATGCCACGATGAATCAACGACCCAAAGGGGCACCAATGGTCGACCGAGCACTCCGTGACCGCCTACAGACACTGTCGGACGTGGCCACCGAGGTCCGCCATCACCGCGCCTCCATCCAGGACGCAGCCGCATCAGCGAAGGACGACCTCCTCACCCGCCGCCTGACCATCACCGGCCCGGCTCTCTCCTGCTCCGTCCTCCCTCTTCGCCCCACCGACACGACCCTCGCGGCCGCGATGCAGCACGCCGCCGCACTCCCCCACGCAGACCGCGCCGCCGAGGACGTCCTCACCGTCCTGACGAAGGACGTCCCCGCAGCCCTCGCCGACGAGGACTCCGCGTCAGGCATCGCCGGCATCTTCGCCGGCCGCGAGCGTCGCGAGGCAGCAGCCCGCGCCGAGCAGTACCTGACGAACACCCTCGCGTGGCTCGACAACGGCGCCCTCACCGCGCTGAAGGCGATCGACACCCGCCACTTCCCCCGCCCCGACGCCACGCTCGACGCACTCCTCGACACCGAGGGCCCGCTCCTCACCGCGACCGCACACCTCGGCCCGGTCGCACTGATCGACCTCGCCCCGATGGCGCACCTCCCGACGACGATCGCCACGCTCCGTTCGGTGGTCGAGACCGAACAGGAGGCCCGTGCGCGCGTCCTCGACGTCGGCCACCGTGTTCGGGACGTCGCGGCCCGGCGCGAGTTGAACACGATGGACATCGACCGGCTCCGCGAGGTCACCCGCGACCAGCTCCGCCTCGGCGCGGTCCGGGACGCCGGCATCCAGACCGTCGGCGAGCTCCTGCGGGCTCCGATCGTCGCCGGTCACCTGCCCGGCATCGGCGAGACGACGGCTGCGCGCATCAACGCCGCTGCCCGGTCGATGCAGGACGCTGCCCGCGAGGACGCCGCCATCCAGATCGACGCTCGCCGGCAGGACACCGCGAGCGTGGCGCTGGTGTCAGCGCTCCGACAGTGGGAGGCCGCGAAGAACGGCGGCGGCCCCCGTGCCGCCGTCCTCGTCGACGAACTCGCTCCCCTGGCGGACGCGGTCGCGCAGCGGGCGATCCTGGGCATCGTGCACCAGCCAGGCGCGCGCGCCTCCGGGTCGTTCAACCCGGCCGAGGGTGCGGTCGAGCGGATCGAGGCGGACGTCGACGACGCCCGCCAGCGTGCGGTCCGCGCAGCGGGCGACCGCGACCGGATCGCGACGACGGACGACTGGAGCGACTTCCTCGACCGTCCGGCCAGCTACTTCGCCCTCCTCGACGAGGTCGGGCTCACCGACTCGACGACGGCCGGCCGCGGGTCGCTGCCCGAGGGCCTGATCGAGCAGATCGAGCAGTTCCACCTGGACACGTCCCTCCTGTCCGCGTCGCTCCGCGGGTACCAGCGCTTCGGTGCGGCGTTCGCGCTCGTGCAGGAGCGGGTCGTGATCGGCGACGAGATGGGTCTCGGCAAGACGGTGGAGGCACTCGCGGCGATCGCGCACGTGGCCGCCACCGCGACCGAGGGGATGCCCCGCTTCGTGGTCGTGTGCCCGGCCGCGGTGGTGGCGAACTGGCTGCGCGAGGCCGAGAAGCACACGTCGGTGCCGGCGTTCCGCATCCACGGCACCGAGCGGCTACGTGGGATCAGCGGCTGGCTGCGTGACGGCGGGGTCGCCGTGACGACGTTCGATACGCTCGAGTGGTTCCGTGCGCACGTGCCCGAGGAGCAGCGGTTCGCCGCGGTCATCGTCGACGAGGCGCACTACGTCAAGAACCCCGACGCGAAGCGTACGAAGCACACCCGCGCGATCCTGGAACGCTCGGACCGGGCCCTGCTCATGTCCGGCACCCCGCTCGAGAACAAGGTCGAGGAGTTCCGGGTCCTCATCGACCACATCCGCCCGGACCTGATGGTCGACCAGGACGACGACCCGCTGGCGTTCCGTAAGCAGATCGCACCGGTGTACCTCCGCCGCAGCCAGGAGGACGTCCTCACCGAGCTCCCCGAACTCGTGGAGGTCGAGGAGTGGACCGACCTCACCCCCGCCGAGGCGGAGCGCTACGCCACCGCGGTCGACACCGAGAGCTTCCACACGATGCGGCAGCTCGCGATGCTCGACGGCCCCGCCTCGAGCAAGATCGCCGCGCTCCGCGACGTCATCGCCGAGGCACGCTCCACCGGCCGCAAGACCATCGTCTTCTCCCACTACCGCGCCGTCCTGGAGGCGGTGCTCGCCTCCGTCGACGGCACCGTCTTCGGTCCGTTGAGCGGTTCCACGTCGCCCTCCGGGCGGCAGGACATGATCGACGAGTTCTCCGCCGCGGCCCCGGGAGCGGTGTTGGTCGCGCAGATCATCGCCGGGGGCGTCGGCCTGAACATCCAGGCCGCGTCGGTCGTGGTGATCTGCGAGCCGCAGCTCAAGCCGACGACGGAGTGGCAGGCGATCGCTCGCGCCCGACGGATGGGGCAGCTCGACGTCGTGCAGGTACACCGGCTGTTGTCCGAAGACGGCGTGGACGCAGCCCTCGTCCGGATGCTCGCGCGGAAGACCCGCTTGTTCGCGGACTTCGCGGCCGTCAGCGACACGGCGAAGGCATCGGTGCAGGCGGTCGACATCTCCGAGTCGCAGCTCATCGCGCAGGTGCTCGCCGACGAGCGAGCGCGGCTGGCGGACGAGCGAGCCGCCGGAGCCGTGACGCCGGAACCGGCCGTCTGACGGGCTGAGCCCTACCTGGCTGCGGCGAGCGCTGCCTCCAGGACGTCCTCCTCGATGATCGGGATGCCGTACTGACGGGCCTTCCGCGCCTTGCCGGACAGGCTGTCGACGTCGGCCGCGATGAGGACGGCCGTCTTCTTCGTGACATTCGGCGCGGACCGGATGCCGAGCCGGGCCAGTTCCGCCTCGATCTCGGTCCGGCTCCGTCGCATCTCCCCGGTCAGCGTGACGATGCTGCCCTCGCCCAGGTCGATCGCGGGCTCCTCCGCGACGGGTGCAGGCGCAGCCTGCGTCGCTGCGGAGAACGACCGCGCGCCCATCCGCGCGGGCTGGCGGCTGTGGACCGCGTGTTCTAGCTCGTCGTCCGTGACGCCGAGCAGCCGTGCGACGCGTTCGAGCTGGATGTGGTCCTGGATCGTGAGGACGCCGCCGGCCCAGACGGCTTCGACCAGGTCGGCGAAGTAGCGCCGGTGCAGGTCGGCCCGCACCGGCTCGCGCAGTCCGAACTCGCGCCCGAACGACGCGAGCTGGTCGGCGTCGCTCGCGGTGAGCAGGTCGTCCGACAGTGCGCGGTCGAGGACGGCCGCGTAGAGCGTCGCCTCGGCACCGCCGTCGACGGCGGGCAGACGGTCCGTCGCGACGTCCACGCGGGTGCGGTCCACGGTGCCGGCCGAGCGGCGGCGTGCGGTCCACGGGGCGGTTCCGGACGGGAGGCCCGGCCACCGCAATTCCGTGGCTCGCGTCCCCCAGGTGGTCCAGCGGGGATCCTGCCGGGAGGACCCGATGTACGCGCCGAGCAGGCTCGCGGTGGCTCGGGCGTCCGCGAGGGCCTCGTGCGCGTCGACGAGTTCGATGTCGTACGCGCTGCAGCAGTCGGCGAGCTTCCGACCGGAACCGGGCAGGAACTCCTGCGCCAGCCGCATCGTGCAGAGTGCGGTGCTCGCCTGCTTGAACGGCGACCGGTGCCCCAGGCGCTCGAACTCGGCGTGCAGGAACCGTGCTTCGAACGAGGCGTTGTGGGCGACGACGACCCGGCCGCGCAGCTTGTCGACCAGGTCGCCGGCGATGTCCGCGAAGGTCGGGGCGCCGGTCATGTCGGCGCCGCGCAGGCGGTGGATGTGGACGGGGCCCAGGTCGCGCTGGGGGTTGACGACGGTCTCGAAGGTCCGCTCGACGTCGCCGTCGGGCGTGACGTGGACGATGCCGATCTCGATGATCCGGTGTCCGTACGAGGGGGCGAGGCCCGTCGTCTCGAGGTCGATCACCGCGTACCCGTTGTGCATCCCGAGTTCCCTCCGCACCCCGACGGACTCTGCGCCGGCGCTCCACCATCCTCATCGTGATCGGGTCAGGCTACGAGCACCTGTTCGAGGGGCGCGTGCCCGACAGGTCGACCTCCGTCTCGCACCAGGCGAGCAGTTCCGGATCGTGCGTCGCCACGACGACCGCGCCACCGCAGTGCCGGATGAGATCCAGACCGTCTCGCACCCGGTCGGCGCTGACCTCGTCGAGCGACGCTGTCGGCTCGTCTGCCAGCACCACCCGCGGCTGTTGGACCAGGACCCGGGCGACCGCGACGCGTTGCTGCTCGCCGCCGCTGAGCAGTCCCGCGCGCGTCCGTTGCTGGCCGCCGAGCCCGATGACCTCGAGCGCAGCAGCGATCCGCAGATCGAGTTCCTGGCGGGTGATCCCGCGAGGGTGGACGACACGGAGGTTCTGCTGGACCGACCATTCGGGAACCACCGCGTGGTCCTGCGTGACGAACCCGATGACGTCACGGCGCAGACGGCGCTGATGATGCTTTCCGGTTGCATGGACGTCGGTCCCGAGGACGTGCACACTCCCCCGGGTCGGGCGTTCCAGCCCACCGAGGCACCGCAGCAGGGTCGTCTTGCCCTGCCCGGAGACGCCGCGAACGGCGATCGCGGCGGAGGGTTCGGCAGTGATGGTGAGTTCGTTCCACAACGTCCGCGAGCTGATGTCGTGCCCGAGCCCGTCAGCAAGGAGCACGGCTTCTTCCTTCATCGCTGGTCCTCTCCTCGGTGTGCAGTGACGGCGAGCAACACCGTGAGCAACGCCGCGGTGGCCAGCGCCACCGCGATCGGCGTGACGGTGGCGCCCGAGAGCACGTGCCCGTCCCTGGGGTGGAGCAGCACCTGCGTCGCCGCTGTGGCGCCGCCGGCGCTCACGGCAGCGGCGACGACGAACCGCCAATGGTGCACGAACCAATGTCGGCCGGTCAGGAATCGCAACCTGGCCGCTCGTCGCGTCCGGACACGGTGATCGGCGGTGAGCGTGAGTCCCGCGAAGACGACGGCGATCCCGGTGAGCATCAACGCGGCCTCCGCGATCACTCGCTCGCCCCGGAGGGCTGCGAGTCGGCCTTCCACCGTCGCTCCCACGCGTCGGTACTGCAGGACGACGTCGTCGAGGCCGGCGCGGTGCACGGCACGTTCGAGCGCTGCCCGGTCGCTGAAGCGGACTTCGCCGTTCGCGACCGCTGTTCCGAGACGGTTCGTCGCGATGTCCGTCGGATCGGGAACCACCAGCACCGGTACTTCGGGCCACGTCGGCAGGTCGGGCTCCACCGCGGACGTCCAGTCGAGGACGGAGCGGGCGATCGACGCAGTCGACGGCACCACGACCGCGCGGATGCTCGGTTCACGCGGAGGTTCCGCGCCCTGCACGTTCCAGCTCTCCGCGAGGTCTGCTTCGGTTGCTGCCCGGAGCGCGTCCCGACTCGTGCCGAGTGCGCTCGGGACGAGCAGCACCGATGCGCCGTGCCCTTCGGCGATCTGGTCCGTGTACCGATCGAGCGCGGACGCCGCATCACCGGCCAGGGTGAAGTGGTCGACGAACGACACTCGCGCCATGCTCGCCGTTCCGTCCAGCAGCGGGCCGAGCGCGATCCGGCCGAACGCGACGTCCTGGTCGTACTCGGTGGAGCTCGTCCCGAGGACGACGTCGTCGCCGTGTGCTGCCTCCCGGACGAGCGTTCGTTCCAGCGACTCGGACATCGTCCGCCGCTGTGAGGCCCTGTCCAGATCGACCGTGCCGAGGACGACCAGGGCGATGCCGGCTGCTGCCACAAGGACCATCGGCCATCGGACGACGCTGCCGGAGCGGAGCTTTCGACACGTCAGGAACGCGAGTGTGGCGTGGACCCCCACGAGCAAGACGCATGTGGGAGCCACCACGGCGATGACCTCGACCGTCGTGAACCGCAGGAGCGGCCAGGTCGCACCGTGTCCGGCCAGGACCGCGAAGATGCATCCGACGACGAGGGCCGCGAACACGCCGACGAGCCCCGCGACCTCCTGGGCCTCCCGTGCTGCCACGGCTCGGCGCGACCATCCCGAGGTCACTCGCAACCGCTGCCGCGCCGCACGGCGGCGAGACTCCGCGACGAGCGCGACGAGGACCCCGAGTGCGACAGCGAGCATCGCGGCGGACCACTCCGGTTGCTCGAGCGACGCGGCGAGCGCCTCGAGGGCGTGGGGCGTCACGTCCTCGTACCGGTACCCGGCTCGATCGAGCCCATCGAGGAAGTCCGTGACGGCAGGCGCAGGACCGCCGACCGAGTACATCGCGATCAGACGGAGTTCGCCGCCGTCACCGATCGGTGCGGTGGACATGCTCCCGCGGAACACCGGAGTAGTCGGCGTCCCGGTGAAGGTGTAGGCGTTCCAGGTGTCAGCGCGTCCTCCGCGATCCGGAACGAGCACTGCCAGCGCCACTCCACGCTCCTGGGCCAAGCGCCGAAGCGTCGCTGTCTGCGTCGCGCCCGTTCGCGTGGCCGGCATGTCGGTGAGCTCGATGGTGGTCCCTGCGCTGAGGAGTCCGAGCGCTTCGACGTCGCCGACCACACCGACCACGAACATCCCGGCGGCGAGGACCGCGGCCGCCACCGCGAGCACGGTGGCGGCCGCGAAGTTCCTCATCCGCGTGTGGCCCAGAAGGACTGGTTCCCCGACACCGCCTTCTTCCGGTGCGCGTAGGCGACCTTCGTCGGCGGCACCCAGTCGGAGCGGGTCGTGATGCCGGACGACCGCACCGACGCACGATGCGTCGACCGATCGTGCACGTACACGGAGTGCACTTCGCCGCTCCAGACGCCGTACGACCACGACCCACCGCCGACCACAGCCGAGCCGTTCCGCGTCGCGGGGCTCCGGTCCGCTGACGCCCCACCCTCGCGCACCACTCCGACCGCGTCGCTCGGTTCGGATGCCGCCGCTGAGCTGGCGCTCCACCCGACGGTGAGCAGCGCAGCTGCGGCGATGGTGGCGATGACGTTCCTCTGCATGGTGGTGTCCCTCTCTGTCCGTGACCGGCCCCCGGCCACGCGGGAACGGTACCGACCGGAACGCAGTATCGGAAGTTCTGCATATTCCGGATCCAACAACCACATCCTCCGATCGGAGGACCCCGTCTCCACCCGCTCCCCCGATCCCCTGGCGTCGACCGCCCGTCAGGCTGGAGGCATGCCCGACACCCCCGCCATCGAGGTCCAGCACCTCACCAAGCGCTACGCCAGCGGCCACACCGCTGTGTCCGACCTCTCCCTCACCATCGCCCGCGGCGAGACGGTCGCCCTGCTCGGGCCGAACGGCGCCGGCAAGTCGACGACGGTGGAGGTCCTCGAGGGCTTCCGCTCCCGCACCTCCGGCGACGTCCGCGTCCTCGGAACCGACCCGGCACGCGCCCCCCGGGCGCACAAGGCCCGGGTCGGCATCGTCCTGCAGACCAGCGCCGAGGCGCCGAACGTCACGGTCGCCGAGCAGCTCAACCACTTCGGCACCTTCTACCCCCGCTCCCGCGGCACCGAGGAGCTCCTCGCCGCCACCGGCCTGGAGGCGCAGCGCAACACCCGCATCAGCCGTCTGTCCGGTGGGCAGCGGCGTCGCGTCGACGTGGCCCTCGGTGTGATCGGGTACCCAGAGGTGCTGTTCCTCGACGAGCCGACGACGGGCTTCGACCCGGAGGCCCGACGCCAGTTCTGGGACCTGGTCAACGGCATCAAGCGCGAGGGCACGACGATCCTGCTGACGACCCACTACCTGGACGAGGCGGCGCACCTGGCCGACCGGGCGGCGGTGATCGCGAACGGTGAGCTCCGCGCGCTCGCCCCGATCGACGAGCTCGGCGGCAGGGAGGCCCGGACACCCCGGGTCCGGTGGCGGGACGACGACGGGCTCCGGCACGAGGAACGCACGACCGACCCGCACGGCCTGGTCCGGAGCACGGCCACGCCGATGCACGACCTGGAGGTCATCCGCCCGTCCCTCGAGGACGTCTACCTCGAGATGGTGGGGGCCGACGCATGAGCACCAGCACCGCACGCACGAGCACTGCATCCATCGGCACGGCCCGCATCGCCACTGCCCGCATCCGGTACGAGGTCCGTTCGTACTTCCGCGCCCCCGACGCCGTCTTCTTCACGTTCCTGTTCCCCGTCGTCATGCTGGCGCTGTTCTCGGTGGCCTTCGCGAGCGCCGACGCCATCCAGGCGGGCCCGGCGAGCGTCGACTACGCCACCTACTACCTGCCCGGGCTCGTCGCGACGGGCATCCTGCTCTCCGGCACGCAGGCGCTCGGCGTCGACATCGCCGGTGAGCGCAGCGACGGCACGCTGAAGCGTCTCGGCGGCACGCCGCTCCCCGTGATGTCGTACTTCGTCGGCAAGATCGGCATGGTCCTGGTGACCACGCTGGTGCAGACGGCGATCCTGCTGGCGGTGGCGAGCCTCCTGTTCGGGGTGACACTCCCGACGGACCCGAGCCGCTGGGGCACGTTCACCGGCGTGTTCCTCCTGGGCATCGCGACGAGCAGCGTGCTCGGCATCGCGATCTCGGCCCTGCCCCGCGAGGGGCGCCGTGCCACCGCGACGATCGTCCCGATCGTGCTGGTCCTGCAGTTCATCTCCGGCGTCTACCTGCCCTTCATGCAGCTGCCGACGTGGTTGCAGGACGTCGCGTCCGTCTTCCCGCTGCGGTGGATGGCGTCCGGCATGCGCTCCGTCTTCCTGCCCGGTGCGTTCGAGGCGGGCGAGCCGGGAGGCTCGTGGCACCTCGGTCTCGGAGCGCTCGTCCTGGCAGGGTGGCTGGTCCTCGGTCTGGTGGCCTGCCGCCTCACGTTCCGCTGGAACCGCGAGGACGGCTGACGCCGATGTCGCCTCGTGGGGTACGGCCTGTGGAGAACTCCCGGATCGACGGGATGAGGTGGGAGGCTGTCGGTATGCCAGGAGCAGACGTCACGACCACACCCACGTGGGTGCGCAACCGGTGGTTGCACGTGTTCTTCGCTGCCACGATGGCGCTGACACTCGCGATCGCTGCATTGGGGTGGTCGCCGTGGTCGAGCCGATGGCTGGCGTACGTCACGATCGCGGTCCTGGTCGTCGCGTACGTGGCGTACGGACGTCGTGGGTACGACGACCCGCGGGCCGCGGCGTGGTTCCTGCCGCTCGTGCTCGTCGCCGCGGTCGTCCTGCCGTCGGTCGCCCCGAGCACCGCGATCGTGCAGTGCATCCTGTTCCCGCTGGTGTGGTGCCAGACCGAACGCACCCGGTCGGCTGTCCTGCTGACGGTCGCTGTCGGCGTGCTCTCCGCGGTGGGTCTGATGGTGTCGGGTGGCCCGGACGCCCTGGTGTCGACGATCCTGGTCGAGGGCACCAGCATCATCGGGTCCTGCGCCTTGGGCGGTTGGATCTCGAGCGTCGCCGCGCTGTCGGAAGAACGACGGCAACTGGTGCAGGACCTCCGTGCCGCACAGCAGTCCCTCGCTGACGCGAACCGTGCCGCGGGCATCGCCAGCGAACGGGAGCGCCTGGCGCGTGAGATCCACGACACCGTGGCGCAGAACCTCGCCGGCATCGTGATGCTCACCGAACGTGCGCGCAACGACCTGGCCGACGATCGTCCCGATGCCCTCGACGAGCGGTTGACCGTGCTCGAGGAGTCCGCCCGCGCCGCACTCGAGGAGTCCCGCGTGCTCGTCGCCGCGGGGTCGGCCGGCACCACGCGCGACAGCCTGGCCGGGGCACTCCACCGTCTCGGCGAGCGCCACACCCGCGAGACCGGGACCCCGGTGACGGTCACCGCTGCCGACGGGGTCCTCGACCGCGATGCGCAGGTGGTCCTGCTCCGGGTCGCACAAGAGGCACTGTCGAACGTCCGCGCGCACGCCGACTCGACGGGGGTGACGATCACGCTGCTGCACGAGCCGGACCAGGCGGTGCTGCAGCTCACCGACGACGGTGTCGGCTTCGACCCGGCGGTGCCGACCGCCGGCCACGGGCTGCGCGGACTCCGTGAGCGGCTCGCCCTCGCGGGTGGGACCTGCGTCATCGCCAGCACGCCCGGCAGCGGGACGACCGTGACGGCGACCCTGCCGACCGCCGCACCGATGCCTGCCGGAGCCGCACCGAGCCTCCCGGCCCGACCGCAGGCAGCCGCAACCGCAACCGCCCCGGTGGTGTCCCGGTGATCCGCGTCGTGGTCGCCGACGACCACCCGATCGTCCGCTCTGGCATCGTCGCCCTGCTCCAGGCGGCGGACGACATCCAGGTCATCGGGCAGGCCGCCGACGGCGCCGCAGCGGTGTCGATCGTGCTCGCGGAGCGGCCCGACGTCGTGCTGATGGACCTGCGGATGCCGGTGCTCGACGGTGACGCGGCGACCGCTCAGATCCTCGAGGATGCGCCCGAGATCCGGGTACTGATCCTCACGACGTACGAGTCCGACGACCAGATCCTCGCCGCCATCGAGGCCGGCGCCACCGGCTACCTGCTCAAGGCGGCGCCGGAGTCCGAGATCCTCGCCGGGGTCCGGGCGACCGCTCGGGGTGAGACGGCCTTGGCTCCCTCAGCGGCTGCGGCGCTGGTCCGACGAGCGGTGGGGACGACACCGACCGGGCCGTCCCTGACCCCGCGCGAACTCGAGGTCCTGCGCCTGGTCGCCCAGGGCAACAGCAACCCCGGGATCGGCCGCGTGCTGTTCCTCAGCGAGACGACCGTGAAGACGCACCTCGGCCACGTGTTCGAGAAGCTCGGTGTCAACGACCGCACCCGTGCCGTGACCCGAGCGATGGAGCTAGGCCTGCTCCCCTGATCCCGCAGCGGGATACGGCTCGCCAGCAGGAAGTTGGCCGTGTCCGCCTGCAGGAGCGACACGCCGTCGCGCTGTGGCGTCTCGAGGTCGGTGGACCAGGAGAGGCGTCGGACATCACTCGTCGTGTGCTGCTGAGCGATCTGCTGCGCTTCCTTGCTGCTGAAGAGCCGGACGTGGTGACGAGGTGCGTGACGGTCCCGCCACGCACCTCGTCACTCGCGGACTTCACCGGTCAGTCCTCATCCACGGCGCGGTCTCTCGCCGCCCAGCGTTCGAGTAGCGGTTCGACGCATTTGTAGAGCACGACGCTGATGCTCGAAGCGAGCAACGCGGACAGCCCACTTGCCGCCATCGGCACCATCAGCAACCAGAGGAAGCCGATCGACGCAGCTTCTGCTGCCAGCGTGCCACCCCGTTCATGCCCCCGGACCAGGCGACGCGTGACGCGTTCGAGCGGAGCACCGAGAACGACCATCAGCGCTACCGCCGTCATCAGCCAACCGGCGACCATCAGCGGAGTCACTCCCGTCCGGAGCCCACCGAGCCCCGGAACGAGCGCCACCGTTGCCACTCCGACGGCTAACGGCGCGCTGGACACGAGCAGGGCCGACACCAACCAGCCCAGCAGGATCGCTTTGTCACCGAGACCGAGCGCCGGAGTCGGCGGGTGCGGCCCGTCGGGCAGCATCGTCACAGCCCCACGAAGACGACGATCCACTGTGCCGCGGTGATCGCGACGTCGGTGGGTACCCCGACGTGCACGAGCGCCGTGACGACTGCCCCCTGCTGGAACTGGTCGAGGTCCTCGACGACGCCGATGATCTTGCTCGCGTACGGGCGGACCTTCGCCGGGAGTTTGTTCACGCTGTAGCGGAGGACCTGGATCACGGCCTTCTTGGCGATCGTCGTCCAGATGTTGCGTTGTGCAGAACCAGGCCGACCTGGGCGCTCGGCACGAGCAGCCATGGCACGAGCGACGCTGACGCCTTCCGCATCACCCGCCGCGGAGGCCCGCTCCGCGATGTCGTTCCAGTCCGAGACGCCCAAGCTCGCGACCCGTGATTCGACCGTCGCCGAAGGAATGACCACCGGTGTCGCGTGAGCGGCGAGCGGCTGGGACGCGAGTGCAGCCGTCAGGATCAGGCCGACGCCCGCGAGGGCTGAGCGCTTCTGCATGGAAGTCCTCTCCGTCGAGACCATCCCGACTGGTACTGATACTCCACATGACACAGGCAATGGGGAAGTCCGCGCTTCGGAGGACACGGCTCACGAGCGTCGCTGCTCGCACCGGAGCATGACCGACCCGCCTCGACCCGCCTACGCTCGAAGAGATGCCCGCACCACGTACGACCCTCGACCCCACTGCCACGAGCGACGGCTTCATCCGCGTCCGCGGCGCCCGCGAGAACAACCTCCGCGACGTCGACGTCGACATCCCCCGCGACCGGATCGTCGCCTTCACGGGGATCTCCGGCTCGGGCAAGTCCTCGTTGGCGTTCGGCACGGTGTTCGCCGAGGCCCAGCGCCGTTTCCTGGAGTCCGTCGCGCCGTACGCCCGACGTCTCATCGCCCAGGGGTCGACCCCGCACGTCGAGTCGATCACGGGCCTCCCGCCAGCCGTCGCCCTGCAGCAGCGCCGCGGAGCCCCGAGCTCTCGATCGACGGTGGGGACGCTCACGACGCTGAGCAACTCGACCCGCATGCTCTACTCCCGCGCCGGCACGTACCCGGAGGGCGCCGAGCAGCTGTACTCGGACTCGTTCTCGCCGAACACCGTCGCCGGGGCCTGCCCGCGCTGCCACGGGTTGGGTGTCGCGCACGAGGTGACCGAGGCCTCCGCCGTCCGCGACCCGTCGTTGAGCATCCGCGACGGTGCGATCACGGCGTGGCCCGGTGCGTGGCAGGGCAAGAACCTGCGGGACGTGACGGCCGGTCTCGGCTACGACATCGAGCGCCCGTGGCGTGAGCTGCCGCAGACAGATCGCGACTGGCTGCTGTTCACCGAGCAGCAGCCGGTCGTCGAGGTGCACCCGAAGCGTGACCGGGTCGCGAAGCCGTACAAGGGCAAGTTCTGGAGCGCGCGGCAGTTCGTCCTGCACACCCTCGCCGACTCGCAGAGTGAGTCGCAGCGGAAGAAGGTCCTGCAGTTCGTCGAGTCGGGTCCGTGCACGCTGTGCGGTGGCTCGGGGTTGACGCGGGCGGCTCTCGCGGTGACGTTCGGCGGGATGACGATCGCCGAGCTCAACGGTCTGCCCCTGTCCGGCGTCGCCGCGGTCCTCCGCCCGACGGCTGAGCTGACCGACGCTGCGGCCGCCACCTCGCGCACCACCTCGGGTGAGCGGACCGAGGTCGCCGTCGCCATCGCCCGTGACCTGCTAGGCCGCGTCGAGGTGCTCACCGGGCTCGGCCTCGGCTACCTGAGCCTCGACCGTGCGACACCGACGCTCTCCCCCGGCGAGATGCAGCGTCTCCGCATCGCCACTCAGCTGCGGAGCGGCCTGTTCGGTGTGGTCTACGTCCTCGACGAGCCGAGCGCGGGCCTGCACCCGGCCGACGCCGAACCGCTGATCCAGGTCCTGGAGGACCTCCGCGCCAGCGGCAACAGCGTCTTCGTCGTCGAGCACGACATGCGCATCGTCCGCCAGGCGGACTGGATCGTCGACGTCGGTCCCGGCGCCGGCACCGCCGGCGGCACCGTCCTGTACAGCGGCCCGGTCGACGGCCTCGCCGACGTCGACGCATCGGTCACGCGCCGCTTCCTGCAACCGCGGAGCACCGACCGGGAGGCACGCCCCACCCGCTCACCGATCGGCACCCTGGCAATGCGCGACGTCACCCGCCACAACCTCCGCGGACTCGACGTCGACCTGCCGCTCGGCGTCTTCACCGCCGTCACCGGGGTCTCCGGCTCCGGCAAGTCCTCGCTGGTCGGCGGCGTGCTGCCGGCCCTGGCGGGCGACCACCCGACGGTCAGCCGCGTGGTCGAGGTCGACCAGAAGCCGATCGGCCGGACGCCCCGGTCGAACCTCGCCACCTACACGGGGCTCTTCGACGCGGTCCGGACGGCGTTCGCGGCGACCGACGACGCGAAGGCCCGCGGCTGGACCGCCGGACGGTTCTCGTTCAACGTCGCCGGCGGCCGGTGCGAGGTCTGCCAGGGCGAGGGGTCCGTCTCCGTGGAACTGCTGTTCCTGCCGGGGAGCTGGGCGCCGTGCCCGGAGTGCCACGGCTCCCGGTACAACGACGAGACGCTCGAGGTCCGCTGGAACGGCTCGACCATCGCGGACGTCCTCGGCATGACCGTCGACGAGGCCACCCCGTTCCTCGCCCCGATCCCGGCCGCTGCCCGCGCACTCGAGGCCCTCGGCCAGGTCGGTCTCGGCTACCTCCGACTCGGGCAGCCCGCACCGGAGCTGTCCGGCGGCGAGGCCCAGCGCATCAAACTTGCCACCGAACTGCAGCGCGCCCGCTCCGGTCACACGCTCTACGTCCTCGACGAGCCGACCACGGGCCTGCACCCGGCCGACGTCGAGCGGCTGACCGAACAGCTGTCGCAGCTCACGGACGCGGGCAACACGGTGGTGGTCGTGGAGCACTCGATGTCCGTCGTCGCCGCGGCCGACCACGTCATCGACATGGGCCCGTCCGGTGGCGACGCCGGCGGCCAGGTCGTCGCGGCCGGCACGCCGGCCGAGGTCGCGGCCTCGCCGGACAGCCGCACTGCTCCGTACCTCCGCGCCGAACTCGGCCTCTGACCTGACCCGCCGCCGGACGGGAGGCGCGGTGCGGTCCCGCCCCGTGCCTCCCGTCCGGCGTTGTCCACAGATCTCGGGCCCGTGCGGCGTGGACCGCCGTGTCGGCGGTACGGTCCCGGGATGCAGCACTGGGAGGCCGACGAGCACCGGAGCCGCCACATGGCGCGCTTCGGCCGACGGGACACCGCGCCGGAGCTCGCGCTCCGTCGGGCCCTCCACGGTCGCGGCCGCCGGTTCTTCGTCGACCGTCGGATCAGCAGCCGGACGAGAGCGCGCGGTGACCTCGTCTTCCCGCGGGCCCGTGTGGCCGTCTTCGTCGACGGCTGCTTCTGGCACTGGTGCGAGGAGCACGCGCACCTGCCGAAGGCGAACGCCGAGCTGTGGCGGGCGAAGCTGCTCGCCAACCGCCGTCGTGACGCATCGCACGACGCCGTCCTCCGTGCCGAGGGTTGGCGGGTGATCCGGATCTGGGAGCACGAGGACGTCACGGCCGCCGCCGACCTGGTCGAGGCTGCGCTCGACCGGTGGGACCGCATCACGTCACGACGGTCCGAGCGTGCCTACCCGACCGCGGCGAACGCCTCCCGTGCACCCGCGGCGTCCTCGGCCGGCGGCCGGCCGTACGCCTCCCGGTAGTCCCGTGAGAAGTGCGACGCGCTGCGGTACCCGACGGCCGTCGCCGCACGGGCCGCGGTCTCGCCGAGGACGACCATCCGCCGCCGTGCCTCCCCGAGCCGCGCGCGCTTGAGGTACTGCGCCGGCGACATGCCCGTCGTCTGCTTGAACCGGGTGAACAGCGTCGAAGCACTGGTGAGCAGGGTGCTGGCGAGCCGGTCCATCGACCACGGTTCGTCCAGCCGGTCGATGAGCAGCGCCGTGGCCTTCGCGACGACGGACTCGTTGTCGTGGGCCGCCAGGATCCGCGGTGCCTGTTCGGTCTGCAGCAGCCGGAGCACGACCTCCCGCGAGACCAGCGGGAACAGGACCGGCACGTCCTCCGGGGTGTCGAGGAGCCCGACCAGCCGGGCGAAGGCGTCGGCCAGGGCCGGCGTCCACGTCCCGAGCCGCGGGGGTTCGACGAGCGGGGCTGCCGAGCGGGACATCGAGGCCACGACCTCCCCGACGACGACCGGGTCGAGCCGCCAGACGACGGCCACGAAGCCGCGGTCCTCCACCTCGGTGACGCCGGCGACGACGGGCAGGTCGACGGGTGTGATGAGGAAGTGTTCGCGTCCCCACTCCTGGTCGTCGTCGCCGACGATGGAGCGCTTGCGGCCGACGAGGACCACGGACAGGGACGGCACGTACCGCTGGTACCCGAGGTCGGTCGGCGCATCGACCTGCGAGACACGCATCTGCAGGGCGGCTGCCCGACCAGAGGCTCCGGAGACGGGGAGCAGTCCACCGTCCGGCCAGGCACCGGGCGGGACGGCGGCGAGACGGTCCGCGTGCGCGAGAGCGGTCCGTGCAGCCCGGTCGAGCGCTGCTGCCACCTCGGGGTCCATGCCGCCACCGTACCTCCGGCAGCCGACGATCAGGTCCGTCCACTGGCGCCGGGATCCTGTCACCGGATCCGGCAAGCACTGTGCTGATCCGGGCAAGGCGCAGGGTCCCGCCGACGGCGAGCATCGAACCATGACCACCAACGACACGACAACCCCGACCCCCACTGCACAGACCCACTCGGCACAGTCCCTCGCCGGCCGCACTGCCCTCGTCACCGGCGCTTCGAGCGGCATCGGCGAGGCCATCGCACACGAACTCGCCGCCGCCGGCGCAGCAGTCGTCGTCACCGGTCGCGACGCCGCCCGAACCGACCGCGTCGTCGCTGACATCCGCGCTGCCGGTGGCACCGCCCATCCCCTCGTCGCTGACCTGGCCGGCACCCCGGACCAGGTCCGCGCCCTGGCGGAGCAGGCCACGAGCCTCCTGGGCGGCCGCGTCGACGTCCTCGTCAACAACGCCGGCGTCTACCCGGTCGGCCCGACCGCGACCCTCAGCGACGACGACGCCGAGGCCCTCTGGACCACGAACGTCCGCGCGCCGCACGTCCTCGTCGGCGCCCTCGCTCCGGCGATGGCGGAGCGCGGCACCGGCGCGATCGTCAACGTCGGCTCGTGGATGGCCCGCGTCGGGGTCCCGTTCGCGGCGCTCTACCCGGCGACGAAGGCCGCGGTCGAGCAGCTCACCCGCGCGTGGGCCGCGGAGTTCGGTCAGGCGGGCGTCCGGGTGAACACGGTGTCGCCCGGCGCGACGGCGACGCCGGGCAACGCCGACTCCGCCGACGTCCTCGCGGCGATGACAGCCGGCACCCCCGCCGGCTCCCCCGTCCGCCCGGTGGACATCGCACGTGCGGTCCGCTGGCTGGTCTCGAACGAGGCGGCTTTCGTGCACGGGGCGACCCTCGACGTCGACGGCGGGATCGCCGCGACGCGACTCGCGTAGACGTCGACGACGGACGGGAGGCACGGGACCAGCTGGTCCCGTGCCTCCCGTCCGTCGTGTGGTGCCGTCCGTCACCCCGTGACGTACATCACTTCTCCTTCACCAGGTGAGGACGAAACGCCCGCGGGTCCCGCCCGCTTCGAGACGCTCGTGCGCCTCGGTGGCACGGGACGCCGGCAGCACCTCGGCCACGCGCGGGACGATCGTGCCGCCCTCGACCGCATGCCGGAGGTGCTCCAGCTTGTCGAACGACCGGTACTCGTTGAAGACGGAGACCTGCTCGAAACGGATGCCCTCGGCGCCGTCGCCCTTCCAGCCGCGGACGTCGATGAAGACACCACCGTCGCGGAGGGCCGGCACGACCACGTCTCGCTGCACGGCGCAGTCGGCGAGGGCGTCGACGCCCTCGGGCATGATGGCACGGACGGCGTCGGCGAACCCGTCTCCCCGCGCCACGACGTGGTCGGCGCCCAGGGAGTGCACGAGCGCCTCGTCCTTCTCGGAGGTGTCGGCGATGACGGTGATGCCGGCGGCCTTCGCGAGCTGCACGACGTAGTTGCCGAGGAGACCGGCGGCACCGGTGACGGCGAGGGTCTGCCCGCGCTCGAGGCCGGCGATCTCGAGCATCTGGATGGCGGTGAGCCCGTTCATGGGGACGGTGGACGCTGCTTCGATCGAGGTGCTGCGCGGGATGCGCGTGAACGACCCGACCGGGGCGACCAGGTGCTCGACGTACGCGCCGCCGTGCCCGGTGAGCGGGAGGGCGATGGCCATGACCTCGTCACCGACCGACCAGCCGTCGACGTCCGGACCGACCTCGTCGATGACCCCGGCGGCGTCCATCCCCGGGACGTACGGCGCCGAGGCGGAGCTCGAGTCGCGCTCCCCCGCTCGGACCCCGGTGTCGGTGGGGTTCACCGCGAACGCCCGGACGGCGATGCGGACCGAACCGCTGCCGGCGTGGACGTCCTCGACTTCGTGGACGGCGAGGGCCTCGGGCCCTCCGAACTGTGTGACTCCGACGACCTGCATGCTTCCGGTCTACCGGGTGCCGGGCGTCCGACGTCCAGACAATGCCCGACATGTTCCGGGAATGCAGAAAACCCCTGACGGGATAGAGCGTGATGCTCCACCCGTCAGGGGTTTTCTGTGAAAAGAAGTCCGGCGGCGTCCTACTCTCCCACAAGGTCCCCCTTGCAGTACCATCGGCGC
>NZ_JAAOYO010000002.1 GCF_011759505.1 Curtobacterium salicis
CCGACCAGCCAAAGCCGACCGGGCACGAGGTCAATAAAATTGGCATTGACAATGTGCACGCTGTTGAGTTCTCAAGGACCAGACGCACTCCCCACTCGACACCATCACGATGTCTCGCCAGAGAGGCTGATTCGTTGCCCGGGGAAGATCGGAGCCGGACTGCATCTTCCAGGTCAGTGACCCGGTCAGTGTCTCGGTCGTTCCGTTCTCCGCCTCAGCGGCAACGAGTGATTACTTTACGCACGGGTGAACGGCAGCGCCAAGCCAGCTCGACGCCCGGGCGTGTCGCGTCAGCGGGCACCGCGGCGGTCCGGCGCTGGCCTGCCCGGGAACGACGGGAGGCGCAGTGCGGACTCGCACTGCGCCTCCTGGCAGACCGGTCGTCGACGCGACCGGCGTGGTCGGACCGACCACCGGTGGACGGCCGTCAGTCGGCCGCGGCCAGCTGCCCGCAGGCCCCGTCGATCTCCTTGCCGCGGGTGTCGCGGAGGGTCGTCGGGATGCCCGCTGCGTTCAGTCGCCGGACGAACTCGTCCTGCACGTGCACCTCGGACGAGGTCCACACCGAGCCGGGCGTCGGGTTCAGCGGGATCGGGTTGACGTGCACCCAGCCCTTGCCGCGCTTGTTGAGTTTCTCCGCCAGCAGGTCGGCGCGCCAGGCATGGTCGTTCATGTCCTTGATGAGCGCGTACTCGATCGACACCCGCCGGCCGGTCTTGACGTAGTAGTTGTGGGCGGCGTCGATGGCCTCGTCGGCCTTCCACTTCGAGTTCACCGGGATGAGTTCGTCGCGCAGCTCGTCGTCCGGCGCGTGCAGCGACAGCGCGAACGTCAGCGGGATGCCCTCGTCCGCGAGCTTGAGCATTGCGGGCACCAGCCCCACGGTCGACACCGTGATGCCACGGGCGCTCATCCCCAGGCCGTTCGGCTGCGGGGCGACCATGATCCGCACGGCGTCCATCACACGCTTGTAGTTCGCCAGCGGCTCCCCCATGCCCATGAACACGATGTTCGTCACGCGCTCGGCGTCGACTCGGTCCTGCCCACCCTTGCGCGGGTCTCCCCCGAGTTCACCCGCGGCGATGGCGGCGTTCGCGCGGACGATCTGCTCGATGATCTCGGCGGTGGACATGTTGCGGGTGAGACCCGCCTGCCCGGTCGCGCAGAACGGGCAGTTCATCCCGCAACCGGCCTGGGACGAGACGCAGAGGGTGATACGGCCCGGGTACCGCATGAGCACCGACTCGACCAGGGCGCCGTCGTGCAGCTTCCAGAGGAACTTGATGGTGTCGCCCTTGTCCGTCTCGAGACGACGGGTCTCGGTCAGCAGGGGCGGCAGCATCCCGGCGACGAGCTCGTCGCGCTGGGCTGCCGGCAGGTCGGTCATCTGCGCCGGGTCGGACGTGTAGTGCGTGAAGTAGTGGGTGGCGAGCTGCTTGGCGCGGAACCCGGGCAGACCGAGTTCCTTCACCTTGGCTTCGCGTTCCTCCACCGTCAGGTCCGCCAGGTGCACCGGCGGCTTGCCCCGCTTCGGGGACGCGAACTGCAGCAGCGGCCGACCGTCGGTCCCGGTGGCCTGCTGCCATCCTTCGGTGCGCGGGCGCACCTGCGGGCGGGCAGAGCGCTGCTCCTCGAACGGTGTGCGGGTGTCGGTGGCCATCACTCCAGCTTACGGGAGGCCCGCAACCCTCGAGCGCGCCGGTGCGCGCCCTCGGGTGGTCCGGGCTCAGGAGCCGGCGGGCAGCAGCCGGGCGAAGTGGTGCGCGGCCGGGTACATCGGGACGATGTCGACGACCTCGCCCGGGTGCGGCGCCTGGAGCACGAGCCCCTGGCCGAGGTACAGGCCGACGTGGTCCTCGTCGTCGTAGACGACCATGTCGCCGGGCAGAGCCTCGGACTCGGGCACCGTCGTCGCGACGGCGTCCTGCGTCGGGACGTAGTGGACGAGCTGGATGCCGACGGCCTGGTACGCCACCATCGTCAGCCCGGAGCAGTCGATGCCCGCGTGGCTCGCGCCGCCCTCGACGTACGGGTCGCCGAGGTACTGCAGCGCCGTCTGGAGCACGGTCGCACGGTCCCCGCCGGCCGAGAGGGCCGCCGAGAGCGCGGACTTCGCCTGGGTCTCGGTCACGCCGAAGCGGAGGACGAGGGTCGGGTACGACACGATCGAGGTCGTCGTCACACCGTCGGAGGAGATGATCGGCACCTGCACGTCGTGGGCGACCGTGTACGTCTGCAGTGCCTGGGACGTGGTGGTGGTCGTCGCGGGAGCCGGGACGACCGTCGCGGCGTCGGCCGGGATCGACAGCGACAGGGTCGAGGTGATCGCCAGGGCCGGGGCGATCAGCAGCGCGGCGCGCTTGGCGTTCGCGGCGCGGCGGATGTGACGGGGGTCGGCGGCACGCTCGGCGCGGAGTGCGGCGTTCCGCGTGACGGAAGTGCCCGACGGCTGGGGCACGGGACGGCCCGGCGCGAGGGCGACCACGCGCGCCGGGCGCTGGTGCTCGACGAAGGTGGCGCGGGCGACGGCGGGGCCGGATGCGGAGCGACGGCCGCGCGCACGGGGCGCGGGAGTGGCTGCGGACGGAGGGACGGGTGCGGCTCGACGGTCGTCGTCGAGGGCGGGCAGAGCGTGGCGTCCCATGGTTCCTTCCGGGTCCGGGCCGCCCGACTCGTGCGACGGCCCGGTCAGATAACGTATTGGTCACGAACCTGGTCTCGCCTGGGGAACCGGGCCGTGAACCTGCGGTGCGTCACAGGGTCGCCGGTCGGGCACACCGCACTGGCAGGAGTCGTCAGGCGGAGGCGAGCCGTGCCTCCCGTCCGTCGGCGACCGCGTCGAGTCGTGCGGCGAGCGCGACCACGGACGCGTCGACCGGGGTCGCGGCCGCTCGGGCCAGCACTCCGGCGACCGGTGCGCCGGCGCGGAGCGCGACGGGCAGGACGCCGGCCCAGACGGTGTGGTCCTCGCCGTCGTCGGGCGACTCCCCCACCCCGGCTGCACGGACCTTGACGCTCGCGGCGTCGAGCGGGAGTTGGAGGACCTGGGTCTGGCGGACCTCCTTCGCCGTCATCTCGCGCAGTTCTGCCCGGCGGCCGGGCATGAGGTGGTCCGAGACCTGTCGGAGTGCGTCGGCCCGGAGTCCGGCCGGCACCACGGTCGCCCGCCCGACGACCATGGCGCTGCGGTAGTTCGCCGAGCTGTCGAAGGTCGAGCGGGCGAAGACGATGCCGTCGACGTGGGTGATCGTCGCCGAGACGGGGACGCCGTCTGCGCCGGCGTCGAGGAAGAGCCCGCCACCCGTCGAGCCGTGGAGCAGCAGGACCGGCCCGGCGCCGAGGTCCCCGACGCCGTAGAGGAAGGGGAGCACGATCGGGAAGCCGTCGCGGACCAGTCCGACGTGGGCGACGAAGCCCTCGGCGAGGACCTGGCGGAGTGCCTCGGGGTCGGTCAGTTGACGGTCACGGAGACGTCGGACGGTGAGGGAGGGCAGGGCGTCGTCGATGGGCACGGTCTGACGCTATGGTCAGGACTGGATCAGCAGGTAGACCAGATCGGGGCAGTTCGGGTGGACCAGTCGAGCAAGGTGGCCGCCGTCGTCGCACGGGTCCGGGGGCTGGTGCACGACGGCACGCTCGGTGCCGACGACCCGCTGCCGTCGACCCGGGCACTGGCGGCCGAACTCGGGGTGGCGCGCGGCACGGTGGTGGCCGCGTACGAGCAGCTCGACGGCGAGGGCTACATCCGCACCCGGCACGGGGCGGCGGCGCGGGTCGTCGGGGGCGCGGCCACGGGTGCCGGGACGCGGCCCGCGGCCGGTGCTGTGCTGCGGCCGGGCGTGGGCGGTGGGACGGACGCGCGCCGTGCCTCCCGTCCGGACACGTCGCTCGACTGTCGGCCGGGGATCCCCGCCGTGACCGCGATCAGCCAGCGGGACTGGCGAGCGGCATGGCGCGCCGCGGCCGACGCGCCCCTCCGGAACGGGCTGCCGGATCCGCTGGGCCTCCCCGCACTGCGCGAGCAGGTCGTCGCGCAGCTCGGACTGGCTCGCGGGTTCAGCCCGGCGGTGTCCGACGTGATCGTCGCCGCGGGGACCTCGGAGGCGCTCTCGCTCCTGGTCGAGGCGCTCCGGGCCCGACTCGGCCGGGCGCCGCGCGTCGCGGTCGAGGACCCCGGCTACCGGTCGGGCCACCGGGCGCTGACCAGCGCGGGTGCGGAACTCGTCGCCGTCCCGGTGGGTCCCGACGGCATCGACCTGGCGCTGCTCGCCGCGGCCGACGCCGACGCGGTCGTCGTCTCCCCCACGCACCAGTACCCGCTCGGGTCCGTGATGCCGGTCGGACACCGGCGGGCGCTCCTGGCACGGGCCGGAGCGACCGGGATGGTCGTCGTCGAGGACGACTACGACTCGGAGCTCCGACACCGCGGCACGCCCGTCCCGGCCCTCGCGGCGCTCGACACCGACGGGGTGGTCGTGCACCTCGGCGGGTTCTCGAAGACCCTCGACCCCCGGTTGCGGTGCGCCTACCTGGTGTTGCCGGGGCCGGCCAGCGGGCTCCGGACCGCGGTCGTCGACGCGCGGACTGCCCGCGGAGCCGTGGTCGCCGAACCGGTGCAGGTCGCGGTCGCGCACCTGCTGCGGACCGGTGCGTTCCGGCGGCACCTCGGCCGGGTCCGGCGGGACTACACCCACCGTCGCGAGCAGATCGTGCTCCGTCTGGCGGACAGTGACGTCGTCGGCCTGGAGGCCCGGGCACTGACCGGTGGGCTGCACGCGGTCCTGACGTGGCCCGATCCGGCGGCTGGTGCTCCGGCTGCCGGTGCTCCGGCGGCCGGTCCCGTCGTCCCGTCCGGCGCGGACGTCGTAGTGCGGGCAGCTGCGAACGGGGTGCTCGTGGCGGACCTCGCGGACTACGAGACGGACCGTGGCCGCTCCGGGCCGGGGGTCGTCCTCGGGTACGGAGCGGTGACGCTGCCGGAGCTCGACCGGGCGCTCGACGTGGTGCTCGCGGCCATCCGCGAGACGGTGGGCTCGGGGCCGCCGGCTTCGGAAGCCGTGGTCTCGGGGCCGCCGGCTTCGGGAGCCGTGGTCTCGAGGCCGGTGGCGCCCTGACGAGCCGGGTGCAGCCTCCCGGCCGTCACCGGTGACGTGCGCCGCTGGTCACCGTCGTCGGGCCCGCTCCGTGGCGCCGGTGCGCCAGAGGTCGTTCAGCGACGGCACGGGCAGGTCCGCCGGGACCGCCCAGCCGCGTCGGGCGGCCTTGCGGGCCGAGCGGTAGGTGGTGACGTGGAGCGGCTCCACGTCGTGGTTCGATTCGTACGTCGTCATGGCGTGCTCCCTGTTCACGGCGCCCACCGTCCGCTGGCGATGTCCGGCTCCGGGACCACCGGTGCCTCGGACCACCCGCGGACTGCGGGACGCGAGACGAACTCTCTTCTTGGGCGGGACGCTACGTGACGTCGGAGGCGCACGGGTGAACTGCACCGGAAGACAGCGCCATGCGGACGAACGCGCGGCGGGTGCCGGATCAGCTGTCGGGCAGGGAGTCCTTCGGCAGCTTCCGCAGCTTCGTCCGGCGGCGACGGCGGTCGGGGATCATCGACCGCATCTCCTCGAGCTTGCCGAAGCAGAGCAGCCGGTCCCCGGGCTCGAGCACGACGCCGCTGCGGGGGTTCGGGATCACCGACGTGCCCCGGTGCAGGGTCAGGACGGTGATGTCGCGGTCCCAGAGCCCGGAGTCCTTGATCGTCTTGCCGACCAGGTCCGCGTTCGTGTGGACGAGCAGCTCGGCGACGCCGTAGCCGGTCGAGACGCTGAGGCGCTGGCGGACGTCGATCTCCGGGAACGCCACCTGGTTCGCGATGAAGTCGATGACCGCGCCGGCGACGTCGAGCCCGGTCGCCCGTTCGATGCCCTCGAGGCCCGGGGAGGAGTTGACCTCCATGACGAGCGGGCCGTCGTTGCCCTCGAGCATGTCGACGCCCGCGACCCGGAGGCCCATGATCTGCGCGGAACGGACCGCGGCCTCTTCGTACTCCGGCGTCAGGGTGACCTGCTCCACCGTCCCCCCGCGGTGCACGTTCGACCGGAACTCGTCACCCGACGCCGAGCGACGCATCGCCGCGACCACCCGGTCCCCGACGACCAGTGCACGGATGTCCTTGCCGCGGCTCTCGGAGATGAAACGCTGGATGAGCACGTTCTGCTTCGTGGAGTGCAGGGTCTCGACGATGGACTCGGCGACCTTCGCCTCCGGAGCGAGGATCACGCCGATGCCCTGCGTGCCCTCGAGGAGCTTGATGACCACCGGAGCGCCACCGACCCGTTCGATCGCACCGCGGACGTCCGCACGGCTGCTGACGAAGGTCGTCGCCGGCATGCCGATGTCGTGCCGCGACAGGATCTGGTTCGCGCGGAGCTTGTCGCGGGAGTTCGTGATGCCGTTCGCCGTGTTCGGCGTGTAGACGTCCATCTGCTCGAACTGCCACACGACCGCGGTGCCGTAGTACGTGATCGAGTTGCCGATGCGCGGCAGCACGGCGTCGTAGTCGGAGAGCAACTTGCCGCGGTACTGCAGGTCCGGCTGCTCGCCGGTCAGGTCGATCGCGAAGCGGAGGGTGTTCAGCACCTTGACGGTGTGACCGCGCTCGGCCGCAGCGGTGCGGAGACGCTGCGTCGAGTACGCGTGGGGAGCGCGCGACAGGATGGCGAGTTTCATCACTGCCAAGATAAGGGCATGGCCCAGCCCGCGAAGCGCCCCGACGGCGGGAAGTCCGCGTCCCGTGTGCCGATCGTCGCGGGCTGGCGCGAATGGGCGGCGCTGCCGGACATCGGCATCCCGTGGATCAAGGTCAAGCTCGACACCGGCGCCCGCAGTTCGGCACTGCACGCCTTCGACGTCGAAGAGCTGCCGGGCGGCCGCGTCCGGTTCTCGGTGCACCCCTGGCAGGACTCCGACGTCGACCCGCAGACCGTCGAGTGCGACGTCCACGACCGCCGGGTCATCCGCAGCTCGAGCGGCCACACGCAGGAGCGGATCGTCGTGCTCATGTCGATCGAGCTCGCCGGTCGGACGGTCCTGTCCGAGGTGACGCTGAGCAACCGCGACCAGATGGGCTTCCGGATGCTCGTCGGGCGCGAGGCACTGCGGCAGGGTTTCGTGGTGGACCCGGCGCGGTCGTTCATGGCCGGTCGGGCGCCGAAGGCCGTGCGGCGGCGGAACCGCGGGCGGAGCTGACGCTCCTCCGCCCGCGGCGCCCGTCACTCCCCCGCGAGCGCCGGGTACCGGGCCTCGACCGGCGCACCGAGCGAGCCCCGCACCTGGCGGGTGAGCTCGTCGGCGAGCACCTCGTGCGCACCGGTGACGACGCCGTCCCAGACCGCACGGACGACGTCGGCGGGGTCGTTCTTCGGTGCGTCCACGCCCTCGGTCATGGCGGTGTCGGTGTACCCGAGGTAGGCGCCGACGACCTGCACGCCGTCGTCCGCGAGCTCGAGCCGGAGGCTGTCGGTCGCCGACCAGAGCGCGGCCTTCGACACCCCGTACGCACCGGCACCACCGAGCCAGCTGAGGATCGACGCGACGTTGACGAGCGCTCCGTGTGCCCGTCGGAGGACCGGCGCGAAGGCGCTGGTGAGCAGGAGCGGGCCGACCACGTTCGTCTCGAGGTGCGCACGGAGGGCGTCGACGTCACCGTCGACCAGACGGCCGGGTCGGAGGATGCCCGCGTTGTTGACGAGGACGGTGGTGTCCCCGGCGAGTTCGACCGCGCGGGCCACCGAGGCCGCGTCGGTGACGTCGAGTTCGAGGGGGACGATGCGCTCGTCGTCCCACTGGCGGGGGCGACGCGCTGCCGCGTAGACCTTCGTCGCGCCACGCTCGAGTGCCTGTCGGACGAACTCGGTGCCGAGTCCGCCGTTCGCGCCCGTCACGAGGACCGTTGCGCCGCTGAGTTCCGTCATGGTGATGCCTTCCGTCGTCGCGCGGTCGTCCGCGCTGTCGAAGACGACAATACGACCGGTCGTCTCATTCCCGCGACATGCCGGAGGAGGTGGGAGGATCGACCCATGCCGAAGCCGAGTCTCCGAGACGCCATCGTCGACGCCGCCGTCAGCGAGTTCCACCAGCACGGCTACGCCGGGGCCGGGGTCGCGGGCATCGCCGCCGCCGCGGGGGCGCCGAAGGGCTCGTTCTACAACCACTTCCGCTCGAAGGCCGACCTGGCCGTCGCCGCCGCCGACCGCTTCGTCGCGGGCAACGGCGGCGAACTCCTCGACGACCCGTCCGTGCCCCGCGCGCTCGACCGGATCGACGGCCAGTTCGCGTTCCTCGGCTCAAGGCTCGAGGAGATGGGCGTGGTCCGCGGGTGTCTGCTCGGGAACCTGGCGGCCGACACCGCCGGCGACGAACCGACCGTCGCCGCCCACGTCGAGGGCATCTTCGCCGGGTGGGCGGCACGGCTCGAGGCGCTCATCCGCAGCGCGCAGGACCAGGGGGACGTTCCGCAGTCGGTCGACGCCGACGTCACCGCCGACCTGCTCGTCGCACTCTGGGAAGGGGTGGCACTCCGCGCCAAGGTGCACGGGGACGGTGCCGCAGCACGACGGCAGCTCGAGGTCGGGGTACGGCGCTTGCTCGGGCTGCCCTGACCAGCGGGGCAGGATGGTGGCATGACTGCTGCACCCGACGCGGGGATCGACGAGCTGCTCGCAGCCTCGCGCGGACTCCTCGGAGTCGTCGCCCGGTCCCTGGCCCCGGCGCTCGAGGACGTCACCGTCCCGCAGTTCCGGCTCATCGTCCTGGTCACGACCCTCGGCCCCACCCGCTCCGGTGACCTGGCGGAACGGCTCGCCGTCGGGCCGTCCACGCTCACGCGGAACGTCGACCGACTCGTGACGGACGGCTGGGTTGAGCGACTGCCCAGCGCCGAGAGCCGCCGCGAGGTGCTCGTCGGCGCCACCGACCGAGGACGCGCCATGGTCGCCGACGTCATGGAACGCCGCCGGGTCGAGATCGTCGGACTGCTCGAGACGATCCCCGAGGACGAACGCGCCCGCGTCTTCGCCGGCGCCGCGGTCCTCCGCCGGGCCATGCACGAGCCGCTGCTCGAGGAGATCTCCGCGTTCGGAGGCTGAGGCCAGCCCGACCGAGCCGACGGCAACGATGCCGACGGAGACCGGCGCTGGTCAGTGCAGGCGGGCCTTCTCGCGTGCCGCACGCGAACGAGCCTCGAGCCGGGCCGCCTTCTCCCGACGCCGCTGCAGCGTCGGGTCGTACCGCCGACGGAGCACCACGGCCGGGATGCCGACCCCGAGGAAGACCACACTGCCGATGGCCACCCCGACCGACAGGTGCAGCTGGCGGACGGCCCGGTCACGATCTGCGTCCGACGCCGGAACGACGGAGTCGAGGTCGCCTGGGTCGACGAGCACCGCGAACCGCTGCCCACGGTGGAAGGCGTCCTCGTCCTTCGACGAGTACCGCTCGAGCTCGGTACGGCTGGTGCGGCCGTCGACGGTCTGCTGCGTCGTCGGGATCCACTCGTCCCAACTGCTGTGCCGACTGTGGTGGTGTTCCTTCCGCACGCTCACCACCTCGGCGGTGGTCCGCACCCCGATGCGGTGGAGTTCCGAGTTCTGGTCGTGGGTCCTGACCGCCGGGCCGAGTCCGAACAGCGTGACGAGGACGCCCAGCGCGCCGAGGTACACCAGCAGGTTCGGTAGGAACTGCCACACCCCGGCTCCGAAGCGACGCCGGGTGGGCCGCCGCTTCGCACGGTCCGCGTCCTGCCTCGGCGCCGCTGACCTCGTCATGTGCTCCCCCTGTCCCCGCCGTCCATCCTGCCCACGTCGGCCGGTGGTGTCCGGACGGCCCGCCGCCACCGAGCGCGTCCCGGTCCGGACACGAACCGGGCAGTGACCGTCACACCGGAATGGACGACGCCGGAACGCGCTTCTCGCGTCCATGACCTCACCAGCGGATCGACACGGATGGCTCAGCGTCCTGTCGGTCGCCCTCGGCTCGTTCGTCCTCGTGCTCTCGGAGTTCCTGCCCATCGGGCTCCTGCCCGCGATCGCCGACGACCTGCACGTCGGCATCGGCACGGCCGGCCTCATGGTCGTCTTCACGGGCCTCACCGGCGCGGTCGCCGCCCCGGTCGTCACCGTCGCCACCTCACGCCTGGACCGTCGGATCGTGTTGCTCGCCCTGACCGTCCTGCTCGTGGTGGCGGACGCCCTGGCGGCCCTGGCACCGAGCTTCTGGGTCCTCCTGGTCGCGCGCATGCTGCTCGGGGTCGGCATCGGCGGCTTCTGGGCCATCGGCGCCGGCATCGCGGGCCGTCTGGTCACCCCGGCCTCCGTCATCCGTGCCACCTCGCTGATCACGGCCGGCGTCTCGGTGGCGACCGTGGTGAGCCTGCCGCTCGGGGCGTTCGTGTCGTCGCTCGCCAGTTGGCGGCTGGCGTTCGTCGTCGGCGGCGCGCTCGGCGTGGTCGCCCTCGTGCTGCAGCTCGCGATGCTGCCGAGCATCCCGTCGGTGCAGCGGGTGCGCTTCCGGACCCTCGGCGGACTACTCCGGGTGCAGCGCGCCCGTGTCGGACTCATCGCGACGGCGTTCCTCTTCGTCGCGCAGTTCGCCGCGTACACCTACGTCGCGCCGTACCTGCAGGAGTCGGTCCGCGTCGGCCCGGACACCGTCACGCTGGCGCTGCTCGTCTTCGGCGTCGCCGGCATCGCGGGGAACTTCGTCGCGGGCGTGACGCTGAGCCGGAACGTCATCGGCACCATCGGGGTGTCGAAGGTCGTCCTCGCCGCGGCCGTCGTCATGCTGCCCTTCGCCGCGCACTCGGTCGTCGGGGTGTTCGCCCTGCTGGTCGTGTGGGGCTTCGTCTGGGGTGCTCTGCCGCTCGGGACCCAGACGTGGATGTCGACCGCGTCCCCCGGGGGTTCGGAGAGCGGGCTGGCCCTGTTCGTCACGACCATCCAGTTGGCGATCGCGGCCGGCTCCGTGGTCGGCGGCCTGGCCGTGACGGGCTTCGGACTCGCCGCCGACTTCTGGTTCGCCGGAGCCGTCGCGGTCATCGGAGCGGTCGTGCTCCTGTCGCTCGGCTCACGACGGTCGAGCGCTGTCCCCATCGAGGACGCCCCGTCACCCGCCGGGCCCGTCCCGACCGGCCCGGTCGTCACCGCGGCGGTGGACTGACCGGGTCCTCACCGACGCGGTGGCGGACGGGAGGCACGCAGCAGTCGCGTGACGCGCCTCCCGTCCGCCTGCGCTACGGACGGGCGACGATGGTCGCCGTCGCGACGGCGCGGAACGCCGCCGCCGCCGCGGTCTCGACCCGGTCGAGGGAGCCGTCCGCCCGCTCCTCCAACCGGACCAGTCCCATCCGCCGGAGGAACGGCTCCTTCGGTCCGCCGGCCTGCTGGCGGGCCGCGAGGACCTCGGGTGCGACCGCGAACTCCTCGACGTTCACCCCGCCGGAGGCGTAGGACCAGTCGACGAAGTCGAAGACCGGCCACCACGTCCACCCGCGGACGTCGACGCCGGAACCGGCGAGCGCCGCGACCGCTGCGGACGAGTCCTGCACCCATCGGGAGCGGAGGTCGTCGTCGCCTTCGATCGAGGTCTCGGTGACGAGCATCGGCAGTCCGTAGCGGTCGGCGAAGCCGGTCAGTGATTCGACGAGTCCGGTCGTCCACCGGTCGTGGGCGTGCTGCACGGTGCCGTCCGGGCCGGGTTCGAGCCGTCGTGGTGACAGGTCGGGGTAGTAGTTCACCCCGAGCAGGTCGAGTGTGACGGCGCCGTCGACCAGCGCGGCGAGCCCGGCCTCGGTCGCACCGTGCTCGAGCAGCCACCGGTACGAGCGGTGGTCGGGGTCGACGCGTCCGAGCGCGAGGTCGGTCGGGACGGTGCCGAGTTCGGTGAGGAGCGCTGCCTCGGCGCCGAGCCCGGGGTCGGTGGTGCTGTACATCGACGTGGCCTCGACGTGCACGATCGTCGCGTCGGGGTTGGCGGACCGGACGGCGGTGACGCTCTGCTGCATGCCGCGGGCGATGCCGAGGACGACCGCGGTCCAGCCGTCCCACCCGGTCAGGGCCGGTGGCCACACCCCGCGGAGCCCCGCGAAGGACGCGGTGGTGATCGGCTCGTTGAGCGGGGTGACGTGGTCGACGACGCCGGCGTACCGGGCGGCGAAGGCACCGGCGAACGACGCGATCGCCCCGGGGTAGGCGGGGTCGGCGAAGGAGTCGTCGAGCCAGGTCGGGGTGCCGTAGTGCACCAGGTCGGCGATCACGGTGAGTCCGATCCCGGCCGCGTACGCCAGGCGTTCGTCGAGGACGGCCCAGTCGAACACCCCGGGTGCCAGGTGCACCCGCGGCCAGTCGACCCCGTACCGCAGTGCGGTCGCGCCGAGGGAGCGGACGAGGTCCAGGTCCGAGCGCCAGGCGGTGTCGTGTCCGGTGAGCTCGTGCTCGTCGAGCGGTGCCATCGCGAAGCGTTCCGGTGGGTGCACGCATGTGTCCTCGATGCCGGCGATCCAGGTGAAGCTGCCGGCGGGGAAGGCTCCGCCCGGGGCCGTCACTTCAGCCCCGTGGTGGCGACGCCGGCGACGAAGTACTTCTGGGCGAAGAAGAACCCGAGGGCGATGGGCACGAGCGAGATCACGGCGCCGGCGAGCAGCACGGCGTGGTCGGTGACGTGCGCTCCCCCGAACAGCGTCAGTCCGGCGGGTAGCGTCAGCATGTCGTTCGACGTGGTGACGACGAGTGGCCAGAGCAGGTCGTTCCAGAGCGCCATGCCGTTGAGGACGGCGACCGTGGCGATGGCCGGTTTCGCCAGCGGCAGGATCACCTGCCAGTAGATCCGCCAGTGTCCGGCGCCGTCGATGCGCGCGGCCTCGTCGAGTTCGACGGGGATGTCGATGAAGAACTGGCGGAACAGGAAGATGCCGAACGCGCTGGTCGCCCGCGGGATGATGAGCCCCTGGTAGGTGTTCAGCCACCCCAGGTGGAACAGCTCCACGAACACCGGGATGAGCGTCACCTGGAACGGCACCATCAGGGTCGCGATGACCAGCACGAACGCCACGTTCCGGCCGACGAAGCGCATCCGGGCCAGGGCGTAGGCGCACATCGAGTCGAATAGCAGCGTCAGCACCGTGGTGACGATGGTGAACAGGAACGAGTTCGCCAGCAGGCGCAGGAACGGCAGCTGCTGCCAGACCCCGACGTAGCCGTGCAGTGTGGCACGCGTCGGGAACAGGCTGGCCGGGTGGCCGAACAGGTCGGCCTCGGACCGGAACGACCCGCTGACCATCCAGATGAACGGCACGAGCACGAAGACGAGCCCGATGCCGAGGTACACCCACTTCAGGACGGACCCGGTGCGCGCGGTGCCGGTGCCCCGGTCGCGGCCACGGCCGGTGGGCCGACGGCCCGGTGTCGGACGGGAGGCACGGGGCGGTTCCGTCACGGACGGTCGCCCGACGCGCGCATCAGTCGACATCGTCGTACCGGAAGAGCCGGAGCTGCAGGAGGGAGATGAGCATGATGATCACGAAGAGGACCCAGGAGATCGCCGACGCGTAGCCGGTCTGGTAGTTGACGAACCCGTCGCGGTAGAGCAGGTTCACGAGCGTGTCCGTGTGGAAGACCGGGCCGCCGCCGGTCATGACGTACACGAGGTCGAAGACCTGGAACGACTGGATCGTCAGGATCATCGAGGTGAAGAGCATGGTCGGACGGATGCTCGGCAGGGTGATCCCCCAGATGGTCTGCCACGTGTTCGCACCGTCGAGGCGTGCTGCTTCGTAGCGCTCGGCCGGCACGCCCTTGAGTCCGGCGACGAACAGGATCATCGCGAAGCCGATGCTCTTCCACACCGAGACGAAGACGATCGTCGGCAGGGCCAGGGACGTCGACTGCAGCCAGGCGACGCTCGGCAGCCCGAGGGCCGCGGTGATGCCGCCGACCAGGCCGATGTCCGGGTCGAGCAGGAACTTCCAGACCAGGCCGATCGTCACCAGGGACACGATCGTCGGGAAGAAGAACACCGAGCGGACGATCCGGTTCGCCAGGGTGTCCCGCTGGAGCAGCAGCGCGGCGATGAAGCCGAAGACCACCAGGAGCACGACCGAGACGACCGTGAACTCGAGTGTGATCCGCAGCGCGTTCCAGAACTGTCCGTCGTGGAACAGCGTGACGTAGTTGCCGAAGCCGACGAACGGCTGGGTGGCCGCACCGACGGTCCAGTCGAAGAACGAGTAGTACAGCGACCGCAGGATCGGGAAGACCACGAAGGCGCCGAGGATGAGCAGCGACGGGGCCATGAAGAGCCAGGCGGGCTGGAACCGGCGGGTGCGGACCCGGGTGGGGCGGGCCTCCCGTCCGTCCGGGGCGGAGGCCCCGCCACGCGGGGCGCGTGGCGGGGCCGAACCGGTGAGCTGGTCGGTCACTTGCTGCAGCCTGTGAGGCCGTCGATCGCCTGGCCGGCGCTCTTCGTGGCGTCGGCGACGGACTTGCCGCGGGTGATCTCGCCGATGAGCGGGACGTACGCGTCGGAGTCGACCTTGGTGGCGTTCGTCACGTGCGGCAGGTACAGGCGCGCGTCCGGCACCTGGCTGGCGAAGACCGACACCGTGGGGTCGGCGGTGAGCTTCGCGTCGTCGGACAGGTCGGTGCGGAGCGGCGGGAACCCGGTCTGCAGCGAGAACTTCTGCTGGGCGGTCTTCGACGTCCAGTACGCCAGGAACTGCTGCGCCTGCTTCGGGTAATTCGTCTTCGCGGAGATCGACAGGGGTGCGATCGAGCCGAGCGTGCTCGACTTGCCGTCGACGCCGACCGGGACCTTCACGATGCCGAGGTCGATGCCGGCGTCCTTGTACCCGGAGGCTGCCCAGGGCCCGTTGATCTCCATCGCGGCCTTGCCGGCGGAGAAGAGCGAGTCCGCTTCGGCGCCGGTGAGGCCGACGGGGCTGACCTTGTCCTTCGCGACCAGGTCGGCCCAGGTCGACAGGCTCTTCTGCCCGGCCGACGTCTGGACGACGCTGCAGCCCTTGCCGCTGACGATGTCGCCGCCCTCGAGCCACTGCAGGACCGGCCACATCTGGATGGTCTGGTTGTCGGCGAGTGCGATGCCGTACTTGCCGCCGGTGGTGAGCTTCTTCGCGTCCGCTGCCATCTCCTGGACGGTCTTCGGCGGGTCGGTGATGCCGGCATCGGCGAAGAGCTTCTTGTTGTAGTACAGGCTCAGCGTGGCGAAGTTGGCGGGGACGCCGTAGAGCTTGCCGTCGTAGGTGAACTCCTCGACCGTGCCGGGGGCGAACGAGGCGGTGTTGATCTTGCCGCTGCCCTCGCCGGTGTCGGTGATGGGCAGGACGGTGCGGGTCTTCACGTACTGGGCGACGGCGTTCGGGTCGGACGAGACCGCGGCGACGTCCGGGCCCTGGCCGGTGAGCCATGCCGACGGCAGCTTCTGCTGGATCGTGTCCCAGGGCTGCACGGTCATGTCGACTTTGATGTCGGGGTGCGACTTCTCGAAGTCCTTGACGATGGTGGCGTAGCCCGGTCGGTCGCCGCCGGTGAACCCGGTCCAGAGCTTGAGGGTGACGGGGCCGTCCTGGGCGGCGTTGCCGCTGGCGGAACAACCGGTGAGGACCAGTGCCAGTGCTGCGGCACCGGAGACGACCGCGAGGGTCGTGCGTGCGTGCTTCATCGGGGAACGCTCCTTTGCGTTGCGGGTGCTGTGGGTCGTGCGGTCGTGCGGTGGTGCCGGGTCGTGCAGTCGTGCGGGTACGTGCTGTGGGTGTTCGGTGTCGGGCGTCGTTCTGGTCAGCGGGGGTCAGTGGGAGTGGGTGGGCCCGGGCGCGGCGGCCCGCTCGGGGTCGCAGCCGCACGAACCGCGGAGGACCACCTCGACGCCGAGCTCGGTGTGGGCGCGGCCGCCGGGGCGCTGGTCGACCAGGTCGAACAGGCGCTCGGTCGCGATGCGCCCCATCTCCTCGGCGGGGACCCGGATCGTGGTGATGCCGGGGGTGGTGACGCGGGCGAAGCCGAAGTCGTCGAACCCGACGACCGCGACGTCCCCCGGCACGCTGACGCCGGCCCGTCGGAGCACGGCGAGGCCGCCGACGGCCATGTCGTCGTTGGCGAACACGATGCCGTCGAACGGGAACCGCTCGTCACCGGTCCGCTCGCGGAGCACCTGCTCGACGGCGGCTGCGCCGGACTCCTCGGCCAGGTCGCCCTCGATCACGGCGACGTCGGTCAGGCCGTGCATCTCGGCAGCCCGGAGGAAGCCGTCGCGCCGGTCGATGCCGGTCTGGTGGTCGAGCGTCCCCGACACGTGCAGCAGGCGTCGGCGACCGTGCTCGGTCACGAGGTGTTCGACGAGCTGTTCCGTCGCCGCCACGTCGTCGATCCCGACGCTCACGGCGTCGGCGAGGTGCGGGTAGTTGCCGATCAGGACGACCGGCAGGCCGCTCGCGACGAGCCCCTCGACGTGGTGGTCGTCGATCGCGGCGCTGGTGACGATCGCGCCGTCGGCGGTCCGGGAGCGCATGACCCGCTCGTAGGCGACGCCGCCGTTCGAGGTGTCCGCGTTGGTCGAGACGATCACCTGGGCGTCGTGGGCGTTCGCGGCCGTGGACATCCCGGTGAGGACGTGCATGAAGTAGAGGTGGCCGAACACGTGCGCCGACGAGTTCGGCACGACCAGGGCGACGGCGTCCGCGCGCTGGCTGCGGAGGGCACGGCCGGCGGAGCTCGGGACGTAGCCCAGGTCCTCGGCGGCCTGCTTGACCGCGGCGCGGGTCTTCTCGCTGATGCGCTCGTGGCCGGAGAGCGCCATGCTCGCGGCGGCGGAGGTGACCCCGACCTTCGCGGCGACGTCCTTCAGGGTGACGGACTTCGGCATGGTGTCGCCTCCTCGTCGTGGGCGTGGCCGGAGCCGACGCTTTATCGATTAACTCTGTCGCCATCCTGCACCTGCTTAATCGATGAAGCAAGCCCTGCTCCGTAATCCGCCACGCGGGCCGCCCGGGAGTCGCGGCCGAGCCTCGGCCACGCGGACACGATGCGGCCCGAGCGACGCGCACGCTGTCCGCACAGCCGAGACTCGGCTGGGCGCGGGCCGGGTGACGGGCAGACGGAGGGGAGGCTCGGTACCGGACCGGCACCGAGCCTCCCGTCCGCGGTCCCCCGCGACCGACTGCGGTCAGTTCAGCCGGAACACCTGCGGAGCCGCGCCGTTGCAGTCGTAGAGCTGCAGGGCGGTGCCGTTCGCGGTGTTGCCCGACGGCACGTCGAGGCACCGACCCGACTGCGGGTTGAGCACCGAGCCGTTCGCCTGCGGGACCCACTGCTGCCCGCCCACGCCGTTGCACGTGTACAGCTCGAGATGGGTGCCGTTCGCGGTGGCGTTGCCGTCCAGGTCCAGGCACCGGCCGAGCGTGCGGATGGTGTGGTCACCCGCGCTGTAGGCCCACTGCTGGTCGGTGGTCTGCTCGTCGGTCAGCAGTGTCTGGCAGTCGAACACCTGCACCTGCTGGCCGTTCTGCTGCAGGTCGTTGCCGGCCACGTCGACGCACTTGCCACCGATCGTGCCGATCGGTACCGCCGCGACGAACTTCTGCGCCGCGTTGCCGTTGCAGTCGGAGAGCTGCAGGGCCGTGGCGTTCGCGGTGTTACCCGACGGGACGTCCAGGCAGCGACCGGACTGCGGGTTCTTGATCGACCCGTCCGGCTGCACGACCCACTGCTGACCGCCCACCCCGTTGCAGTCGTAGAGCTCGACGTGGGTGCCGTTCGCGGTGCCGTTGCCGTTCGCGTCCAGGCAGCGCCCCAGTGTGCTGAGCGTGTGCGTGCCGTAGACGCTCCCCAGCCAGTGCTGGTCGGCAGCGAGCGCCTGGCAGTCGTACAGCTGCACGACGGCCCCGTTGCCACCGACGTCGTCACCGGCGACGTCGATGCACTTGCCACCGGGAGCGGCGATCGCAGCGCCCGGTCCCCCGCCGGTGGAGACGCCCTGGTAGTTCTGCGCCACGATGTTCGCCTGCACGGCGGAGTCGGCCGCGTCGGTCGAGTACCCGGTCGTCATGACGCCCTCGAAGAACGACTGGGTGCCGCGGTTCGAGTTGTCACCGCCGGCACCGAGGACGATCGAACCCTCGAGCTTCATCGGCGTGTAGCCCTGGCCGTCGCCGTCCCTGTCCGTGGGCAGCGCCCCCTCGTACCACTTCGACAGGGCACCGGACTGCGCGTTCCCACCCTTCAGCGCGAAGTTGGCGACGCCGTCGTTCTTCAGCAGCGCGGTGACGAACTTCGAGCTGTTGCCCGTGTTCGCCGTGTTGATCGCGGTCTTCCCCTCGTAGACGCCGTTCTCCAGGTCCGCTTGCACCCAGGGTCCTCGTCCGGCGCTGCCCTTGCCGTTGAGCATCGACAGGTTCAGGGCGTCCATGTGCCCCTTGCCGGTGTCCTTGGACTGGGTCTCGACGTTGCCGAAGTCGGAGCAACAGCCGTGGTTGACGTTCGTGCCGCTCGCCACCTCGTACATCGACTCGGGACTGGCTCCGCGGGCGGTGCCTTTGGCGACCGTGCTCGAGATCCGGTAGGCCACCTGCTGTGGCATGAAGACGCCGTAGGCCTTGTGCCCGGCGACGGTGATCGGCAGCGCCGCCGCGTCGGCCGCGTGGTTGGCGGGGCCGGCGTCCCCGGCGCCGGCGACGGTGAGGTCGTTGTGGTTCGGCGACTGGTCGTAGATCTTCGGGATCGTGCAGGAGGTGCCGGAGCAGAACGCGTCCTGGGTCGCGGCGTTGGCGTACCCGCCGGCAGCGAGCAGGCCGATGTTGGTCGTGGCCCCGTCGGAGGCGCGCTGCACCTGGTAGAGCGGGCCGTTGTAGGACGCGTACAGCGCTCGCGTCGAACTGTAGGCGGCGACGCACGACGTGCCCGCGCCGGAGTAGGTGTCGCACGGACCGTTGGTGGCGGCGGCAGCGCTGCCGGCACCGACCGTGGCGGAGACGAGGCTCCCGGTGATGAGCGCGAGCGCCCCGAGGACGGCGGCGACCGTGCGCCGCCTCCTGGAGATGAGCCTGGTGTGCATGGTGGTGGTTCCTTCCGAGCGTCGTTGACCGGTGGATGGCAGTTCGCTGTTTAAACGATTAACCGGAGCCATCGTACGCCGGAAGGCGCCAGAGGACGAGCGGTCTACACGCCGGGGACCGGAACACGCACCGCGCTGATGCGCCCGGCGTGCGTCTCGGCGGTCGTCGCCGGGTCGTAGCTGTCCGCCGTCGCCAGGTACAGCGTCCGCCCGTCCTCGCCACCGAGAGCGCAGTCGATCGCACACCGACCGGGAGCGTCGATGCGATCCGTGACCTCGCCACCCTCGACGACGCGGAGGAACTCCCCCGTGTCGACGGAGCAGACCCAGATCGCCCCCTCGGCGTCGACCGTGCTGCCGTCCGGGGTGATGCCCTCGGGCAGCGCGGCCCACACGCGGCGTCCGGTCAGGGATCCGTCGGGCTCGATGTCGAACGCGGTCAGCTTCCCGCCCCAGGTCTCGCTGACCACCAGGGTGCGGGTACCGGGCAGCACGTTGGCGCTGTTCGGGAAGACCAGCCCCTCGGCCGCCAGACGGATCGAGCCGTCCTGCTCGATGACGTAGAGCGGACCGGGGCGCAGTTCCTCGCCGGCGTAGAGGTCGTACCCGAAGGCGCCGATGTAGGTCCGACCGGTCTCCGGGTCGACGACCAGGTCGTTGACGAGCGACGACTCGACCGGGGACAGGTCCGCGAAGACACTCGACGAGCCGTCACGCTCCACGACCACGACGGTGCGCGACTCCATCGAGCTGACGATCAGGCGGCCGTCGGGCAACCACCCGAGGCCGGACGACTGCCCGGCGACCGTGGCCTCGAGACGGGGCACGGCATCCGCGCCGACGCTCGGGTCGATCGAGAAGACCTCACCGGTGTGCATGTCCGAGTACCAGAGCCGGTTCTCGTGCCAACGGTTCCCCTCGGGGAAGCGGATGCCGGTGACGACGTCGGTCGCAGAGTCCAGGGTGATGCGCACCAGGCCAGCATGCCAGCCGGGTCACCGCCCCATCGCAGGATCCACACGGTTCCGTGTTGACAGTTAGACATCGAACACTTAGAGTCCTCATCATGCAGGCACCGCACTTCGACACGCCCCTCCAGCTCATGCGCTGGATCGGGTGGGCCCAGCGCAAGGCCGCCGACGAATGGGTGCGGGAGCGCGAGCTCTCGCACGAGCAGAGTTTCGTGCTCGGCTACCTGCAGCAGAACCCGGGCGCCATCCAGCGCGACATCGCCGAGATGACCCGGACCAGCGCGGCCAGCGTGTCGAGCCTCCTGCAGGGGCTCGAGAAACGGGGCCTCATCGAACGACGCGCGGACGCCGGGAACGCCCGGACGAAGCTCGTGTACGCCACGCCCACCGGCATCGACCTGATCGCCGGGTTCGAGGACGCCATGCTCGCCCTCGACGACCGCCTGCTCGCCCCGCTCAGTCCGGACGAGCGCGCCACGCTCCGCGACCTCCTGCTCAAGGTGACCGCCGAGCTGCCGGAACCCACCCGGTAACCGCAGCAGAGCCTCCCGGCCGTCCGCCGGAGGCGCGAGCCTGCCCACGCGACGGCACCGCCGACGCGCCCTCAGTGATGCCGTGACGGCCCTGCCGTCGCGCCGTCCGCCATGCCGTGCCGGCGCCCGTCGGCGCGCGATCCGTCCTGCCCGGAAGGGAACGACCATGACGACCACGACCAGCACCCCCACCACCGCAGCGGAGAAGAACCGCTGGTACCTCTCCGCCGCCCCGATCCTCCGCGCCCTCGTGCACCTGTGTGTGCCGATGGCCGCTGCGATGGTCGTCAGCGCCCTGTACAACGTCATCAACGCGGGCTTCATCGGCGCGCAGCACGACACCTCGCTGCTGGCGGCGATCACCTTCGGCACGCCGCTGCTCGGGCTGGTGATGGCGGTCGGCGGCGTGTTCGGCGTCGGCGGCAGCTCGCTCATGTCGCGGTTGCTCGGCGCCTCCGAGCACGACCCCGCGAAGGCCGGCGAGATCAAGCACGTCGCGTCCTTCGCCGTCTGGGGGTCGGTCGTGACGGGCATCGTGCTCGGCGGGCTCGGGCTGCTGTTCCTCGGCCCACTCGTCGGCCTGCTCGGGGCGGACGCCGCCGCGGTCCCAGCCACCAGCGCCTACGTCAGCGTGATGCTCGTCTTCGTCCCGGTGCTCGCCGCGGCGTTCTGTCTGGAGCAGATGGTCCGCGCCGAGGGCGCCGCCCGCCAGGCGATGGTCGGGCTCATCCTGTCGACCGTCGGGAACCTGGTGTTCGACGTGCTGTTCATCCTGGTGCTGCACTGGGGCGTCGCCGGGGCCGCGCTCGCGGTGGGGCTGGCGAACCTCGTGAGCATCGTCTACTGGGTGCTCTGGCTCGAGACCCACAGCGAGAACGTCAGCCTGTCGCTCCGCTGGTTCACGCTCCGGCGCTCGGTCCTGCAGCCGGTGTTCGGCATCGGCGTCAGCGAGCTGCTGCAGGCCGGGTTCCTCATCGTCACGACCCTCGTGCTCAACAACCTCGCCGCCCAGTACGGCGACGACCCGCTGGCTGCGATGGGTGTCGCCGTCCGGATCGCCCAGGTGCCGGAGTTCCTGGTGATGGGCGTCACGATCGGTGTACTGCCGTTGCTGGCCTACGCCTACGGCAAGGGCGACCGGGAGCGGCTGCGCTCGGCACTGCGGGCATCGGCGCTGACGGTCGGGGCGATCGTGCTGCTGTTCTCCGGCACCGTGTTCGTCTTCCGCCAGCAGGTGTTCACGGTCTTCTCCTCCGACCACTCGGTCCTGGCGATCGGGCTGACGATCCTGGTCGCCCAGCTCGTCGCCACCGTGGTGAACGGGTTCACGGGGCTGTTCACCTCGCTGTTCCAGGCGGCCGGGCTCGCGACGCCGGCGATCGCGATGTCCCTGGCGCAGGGCGTGCTGTTCATCCCGATCGTCCTGCTCGGCAACCTGTGGTTCGGGCTCGCCGGCATCATCTGGGCGCTGACCGTCACCGAGGTCCTGGTGTTCGTCGCCGGGCTCATCATCTGGCTCGCGTCGCGGAGCCGCATCGACCGTGGGCTGGATGCGGGGAGCGTCGAGCGGGCGGACGCGGTGCTGGCCGAAGCCAGCTGACGGGAGGCGCGACCCGCGGGACCGTCGACGTCCGGTACTCGGCGTGGTCGGTCCGGCGGGTCAGCCCGGCCTGGTCAGTCCGGCGTGGTCGGTCCGGCCTGATCACTCCGGCCTGATCACTCCGGCCTGGTCACTCCGGCCTGATCACTCCGGCCTGATCACTCCGGCCTGGTCACTGCGGCCTGGTCACTCCGGCCTGGTCACTCCGGTGCGATGCTCCGCAGGAAGGCGAAGTGGCCGTGCAGGGCCCGGGTCCCCGACGGCGTGAGTTGGACCCAGGTCCGAGCCTGACCCCGGGCCCGCTGGACGCGACGGAGCTCGACGTAGCCGGCCTCGGTCAGGGTGCGGAGGTGCTTGCTGAGGGTGGCGTCGGTGACGTCGAGTCCTTCCCGCAGGACCCCGAACTCGATCTCACCGCCGCGGGCGAGCATCGCGCAGATCTGCAGACGCTGCGGCGCGTGCACGACAGCGTCGAACACCGGCTCCGGCGCACTCACCGGCGGCCACCCCCGGGCAGGCCCACGGCGAGGTCTCCGGCGAGCCGGCGGCGGGCAGCCGCGTCGGCCACCGGACCGAGCGCGACCGTGACGACGCCGGCCACGATCACGACGACGGCGATCTGCCAGGCCGGCTCGTTCCGGACCAGCACCACGAACGTCATGGCGGCCACGGTGACGACCAGCGCGATGATCGACCACGGGGCACCGAGGGCGAGGAACTTCCACCGCTCGGGGTTCGACCGGGTCAGCCCGATCACGCGGACCCGCCACTGCGAGAGGCTGATGAGCCCGACCACCCCGAGCAGCAGCCAGGCGGTGTCGTCGGGCCCGCTCAGCCCGAACACGACGGCGGCGACGAGCGCGCCACGGAGCAGGTGGACCCACCACGGCGAGCGGACCCGCGCTGCCATCCTCGCCTGGGCGTCGTTCGCGACCTGGAACGCGGCGACGGGGTCGACCGGCTGTGCAGGGCTGTTGTCTGATTGGCTTTCCATGTCGGCAACACTAAGTGTTTCCGAGAAGGAAAGTCAATGGCCGTGCTGGTCGACCGGCAGGATCCGGTCGACGAACAGGTCGATCCGTGCCGCCTGGTGGTCCTGGCGGAGGCGAGCGCCGCGCTGGAGCACGACCAGCCCGTGCAGACCGGCCCAGACGACCTCGGTCAGGAGTTCGACGTCAGCGTCGCCGGCCCGCGACTCGACCGCGGATCGCAGCTCCGCGAAGGCGGACGACGGCGCCGGGCTCGAACCAGGACCGAAGCGCAGGCGCGACGGGCGGCCGAACATCGCGTCGTACACCGCCGGCTGCTCCGTGGCGAAGGACGCGTACCGGTGCGCCACCGCACCGAGGACGGCATCCGACTCCGTCTTCGCCTCCGCCTCCGCCGCCGTCCGAGCCTGGCGGAGCGCGTCGGCCAACTCGCCGAACCCGTCGAGGGCGACGGCGTCGGCGATCTCGTCGAGGGATGCGAAGTGCTTGTAGATGACCGGCTGGCTGTACTCGATCTCGGCCGACAGCCTCCGGGTCGTGACCGCATCCCACCCCTCCTGCTCGGCGATGGCCCGTGCGGTCGTCGTGATCAGGCGGCGCCGGGAGGCACGCTCGCGAGCTCGCCGTTCCTCGATGGTCATGCGCGATGGTAGCGCTGCTCGCGATGAGAGCGCGAGTCTTGACGATGGTTCGAGTCAGGGCTAGCGTCGCTGACCACAATCACAGCTAGCACCGCTAGCCCCCACGGAGGAGAAGGACCATTGGACGCACGCGCTCTCGCCGAGACCTACCTCGAGATGCTCAACACCCACGACCCGGACCTCGTCGACGCCTTCGTCGCCGAGGACTACGTCAACCACAACGTCGTCGTGCCGGACGGCCGAGCGGCCAACCGGACGTTCTGGGCCGGGTTCTTCACGGGCCTCCCGGACGTCGTCGTCACCATGGAGGACCTCGTCCTCGCCGGTGACCGCGTCGTCGGCCGGTTCGTCTACCGCGGCACGCACACCGGCGAACTCATGGGCATCCCGGCCACCGGCGCCACGGTCGAGATGCGCAGCATCGACATCTGGCGGGTCGAGGCCGGGCGCTTCGTCGAACACTGGGACGAGCTGAACCTGATGGAGGTCTTCCAGCAGGTCGGGGTCCTCCCCCGGCTCGGCGGCAGCACCACGGAGTCCCGGTCGTGATCGTCCTCGCAGAGGTCACCGCACTGCTCGCCGTCCTCGGCGTCGGACTGGTCTGGGGCACGGATGCGTTCTGCGCGCTCGTGCAGCGCCCGGCCCTGACCCGCGTCGACGACTCCGCGCTCACCGCGGTGATGGGCAACGTCCACCGGTACGGGGACCGGCGGATGCCCGTCCCCGGCGTGGTCGGGCTCGTCGGGTCGCTCGCCGCCGCCGTGCTGGCAGCGCTGACGGGGCATTCCGCTGCGGCGAGCGCCGCGGGCGTCGGGTTCGTCCTGCTCGTCGTCTGGCTCGTGCTCTACGTCCGTGTCAGCGCACCGATCAACCGCACCCTGACCGCCGCGGCCGACCGCGGCGAGACCCCCGCGGACGCTCGGGCGCTGCAGGCCGGGTGGGATCGGATCATCGTGCTCCGTGCCGCGTTGCAGGGTGTGGCGTTGCTCGCGCTGGGCATCACCCTCGTCCTGCTCTGACCCGCTCGCAGCACACCGATCCCGCGTCGGACGACCTCCTGGCCGCGGAGCGGGACCGGTCGAGCGAGGTTCCGCCGCCGGTGCGGATGGGCTGGGACGGCGGGCTCCGCGCCGGTCTCGACGCTCAGGCTCCCGCGGGGACCGCCGCATGCACGGCACGGACGCGGAGGAAGTCGAGTTTCTCCGCATCCGGGCCGCGCTCGGTCGTGGAGTACACGACGAGCTTCACGTCCGAGTCGGGCACCGTGAGCACGTCGCAGTCGAGGGTGACGTCGCCGACGAGGCGGTTGTGCACGGTCTTGACCATCGATCGGTGAGCGGCGGCGCGGCCCTCGTCCCACAGTGCTGCGAAGCGGGTGCTCTCGGCGCGGACCCGCGCGATGAACGACCGGAGCCGCACGTCGCCGTCGAGCACGGTCGCGGTCCTGCGGAGGTCGGCGACGAGCGCACGCTCGAAGCCGTCGGACCCGCCGTGCGCGGTCGCGACGTCCGCGACGCTGCCGTCGATGAACGTCTGCACGATGAGGTTCTGGGGCTGGCCGCTGCCCGTCGGCGCGGACCCGAAGAGCGCCTGCCACAGCGGGGTGCAGTGCAGGAGCGTCCAGTCCGCCGCGAACACCGCCAAGGGCAGGTCCGCCATGCGGACGAGCATCCGCTGCACACCCGGCGGGATGTGGTCCGAGACCGTCCCCGACCCGGGCGGAGCGAGGCCAGCGGCTCGGTGGAGCAGGTCCGTCTCCGTCCGGTCGAGCTGGAGCGCCCGGGCGAGTGACGCCACGATCTGCACCGACGGTGTCCGTGAGCGCCCCTGTTCGAGTCGCATGACGTAGTCGACACTGACCCCGGCGAGTTGCGCGAGCTCTTCGCGTCGGAGCCCGGTCGTCCTCCGTTGGCCGGACGACGTGAGCCCGACGTCCTCCGGGAGCAGCCGGCCCCGCCAGGCACGGAGCAGCTGGGCGAGGGTGTCGGCGTCGGCAGGCATGTCCTCATCCTCCACCGGACCGAGGACGGCTGCCTGGTACTGCTTGTCCCAGCCAGCCCGTGCGCGAGCGCCCGCTCGTCGGGTAGCACGATCTGTCCCTGGTCGGCCCCGTCGTCCGCCCACAACCTGGAGTCCGATCCGCGCAACCGCGCGATCGGTACGCACCAGGACCAGGGAGCACCATGACCACCACCCTCATCACCGGCGGCAACAAGGGCATCGGCTACGAGACGGCGAGGCGCCTCGTCGCCGCCGGGCACACCGTGTGGATCGGCGCACGCGACACCGGACGTGGCCGCGCGGCAGCCGACACCCTGGGCGCGTCCTTCGTCCGACTCGACGTGACGGACGACGCGTCCGTCGCATCGGCGGTCAGCACGGTCCGCGACGAAGCAGGGCGCCTCGACGTCCTCATCAACAACGCGGGCATCCTCGGCGACGTCACCACCCCCGGGGACATGACCGTCGACCAACTCCGGACCGTCTACGAGACCAACGTGTTCGGCGTCGTCCGGGTGACCAACGCGTTTCTGCCACTGCTCCGACTGGCTGAGTCACCCTCGGTCGTCAACGTGACCAGCGGACTGGGTTCCTTCACGTTGGTCCACGACCCGGAGCGTGTCGAGTCCCAGTACCCGCTCGCGGCCTACGGGTCGTCGAAGACCGCGCTGACGATGCTGACCATGCAGTACGCCAAGACCACTCCCGACGTGCGGTTCAACGCCGTCGACCCCGGCCAGACCGCCACCGAGTTCACGGGGAACCTCGGGCACGACGTCTCCGACGGCGCCGACGCTGCAGTCCGCATCGCGACCCTCGGATCCGAGACGCCCACCGGGACGGTGACCGACCGAGAGGGCGTCCTGCCCTGGTGACGGCGGGCCGCTACCGGTCGACGGGCTGGTGTCGGTGCGGCACCAGCCCGCGGCCCCGCGACAGGCGCGGCGGGCTGGTGGTGGACCGTGGTCACGGAGTCGTCCCTCCGCCGAGGGCCGTCTCGATCCTCGCGATCGTCCGCCGCATCGCGTACTCGTCGTGGTTCTGCTGCTCGTCGAGCGTCCAGAGGTGCACCGTCGTCGGGCCGGTCTCCCGCCGGGCCAGGGAGATCGCGATGCCCCACCGGTTCGTACTGCCGAGCGGGGTCGGATCACCGAACACGTCGAAGCCGGAGATCTCCTGCCTCGTGGCGATCAGGACACCACCACCGCCGCCCTCGTCCGGCCAGGCGGTCATGCCGCTCCGGTCGAACCCGAGGTCGCACGGGAACCAGACCCGGAGGTCCGGGCGCCACGCGTCGAGCTCGTCGTAGGTCGAGCCGGTGGGGTGGGCGTTCACGAAGAACGTGCCCGGGCTCGCGTCACTCTTCCGCTGGAGGCGCTCTCGGCGTCGGCGGTTGGTCACCGTGATGACGAGCCCGGCCGCGAAGCCGGTCGTGACGAGGCCGCCGAGCCGGAGCACCTGGAGCAGCGCCTGCGTGTCACCGGTGCCGACGAGGACCGCCAGGACGAGCGTCGCCGCGCCGAACACGCTGGTGAGGACGGTCAGGAGGATCGTCGACGGTCGCATGACTCGACGATGCCAGACAGGGGTCGGGTCAGGGCGTCATTGCTCGTCCGGTGGGTCGAGGTGGCCGAACCGACGATCGCGCCGTCCCGGTGGTCGACCACCTAGCGAGCGGGCGTCTCGTCGGGGTCGCGCGGCCGGACGACCGACGTGTCCGCCCCGGGCCGTCGGAGCACCAGAGCTGCGCAGCCGCTGGCGAGACAACCGCACACGACTGCCCCCGCCGAGTCGAGTTGCGAGGGCCAGGATCGGCTGCGGGTCGCCGCTCTCCGCCCCGCCATCCGTCACAACGCCAGCGCCAGTGATCGGAAAGTTCGACGAGCTGCCCTTCACATCCCTCACTCGGGAAGACTGCCACGGGTACTTCCGGTCCGTTGTCTGCAGCGTTCTTCGTCACCGAGAACGTCGACGCAAAGTACCCAGGAAGAGGCCTGTGCGGCAGCAGGGCGGTCATCCTCGTCGTGCCGTGCAAGAGGCGCCCGGCTCTGTGCGAGCCGGGCGCCTCTTGCATCAACTACTGACCGAACCGACCCAATGCGGTGCTGTACTCGTCGCGGTTGGCGCGGACGTCCGCTCCGAGCAGAAGCTCTTCAGCGCCTCGGGTCGCAGTCCAGCCACCATCGATCGGAAGCACCGTGACCTTCCGTAGCCCGCGCTCCCAGGCCCCGACCAGCTCGCTGGTCACAGCGGTCTCCGGACTGTCCTCGAGCGCCGGTAGCGCTCGTGATTCGGAGCGCTGGTCGAAGACCCACGCCTCGAACGCGTCATGATCGATGCCGCTCCACCCGTACTTGTCGTGCCACCGCTCAACGTTCCGCTCCACCGGCGCTTCCTGCACAGCGGCAGCCCACTCGGACGCCCAGCGGGATGCGAGCTTGTCGCGGTCCGCCCCTGGCGCGGACGATGACCCAACCGGCACATTTCCTGCCGCAGACGGCGCTTCCCCTGGAATTTGCAACGACCAAGCAGCGCGGACGAAAAGAAGTTCCAACAGCTCGAGATCATGGTCGTCGATCACCATGGTCATCGCTTCCGGCCATTCGGAAGGTTCGTGCGTTTCTTCGGAGTATTTCATCATGCCTCCTTTTGCCGCCCATCGGACATCTCCAACGCAGTCAAGGGTGGCGACCACTGCGTGCCGCCACCCTAAACCTGATCGGTCAGTACGCGTCCGTCGGTGCCCCGGCGGCGCAGACCTCGCCGTTGACGAGCAGCGCCGATGAACCCGCACGAACGGTCGCGTGCGCTGAGGCGTTGCCCGAGATCGCGACGTCGTGCGTCGCGCTCCATGTCGGCTTGTTGTTGAGTCCGCTGAAGCCGTTACTGAACGTCTTCGTCAGGGTCGAACCGTCGACGTTCCAAGTGTGCTGGATCGATGTCGCCTTGACGGAGTAGGACGTTGCGATCCGCACGCCGTTGGAGTATCGGACGATGTTCAGGCTGGACGAGCCGCAGTTGCCGCGGACGATGTTCTTGACGCTCACGCCACCGGGCTTCGACACCTGCGTGGCAGCGGCATCCTTCATTGCCTGCTTCTTCGCTGCTTCGGTGATCGGGACAGAACGCTGAACGCCGTCGGCATCCGTCTCGATCTTGTAGCCGTGAGCCTCGGCGACCTTTGCGTCGTAACCGACCACTGTCATCGGCATGGTGACAGTGGTGCTGTCGACCGCCGTGTTCGCAGTGGCGGGTGCAGCTACCGCGACCCCCGCGGCGACGGTGCTGAACACGACAGCGGCGGCCAGCTTTGATGAGATTCGCAAAATGATTCCCCCTCCAGAAAGAGCGCATCGTTGCGCCTTCTGATAAATGATCACGAATTGGATCGCCTTCATTCTGACCCTGGTCGTGAGGAACTGTCAGTCGCATTTGATGCCGACATTACTTGTACCCCGGCGGACGAATCGAGCTGGCCAGGCTGCGGAGATGACTCGGTCGACGGCCCAGCGCCAGCCATCGGGTGCGGCACGATCACAACTCGCTGTCCCTGTCAGCCACAGCACGGCCAACCAGATCCTCGCTGGTGAAGCCCGCTCGATGAATCCCTGGCCAGGCGCAGTCGAACGCTCGCATGCAGTGCTGGGCGACGATCAACTGGACGACGTCGTCGAGCACGCAGAAGCGTTGGCCAAGCTCCAGGCACCGGGCAGCGTGGCGGGATGACCGAAAGCCCCGCGCTCGCGTCTCGGAAGCGAAGCTCCTCACGCTGGACGAGGTGGACCCGACCGAACCCGGCTACCCCGTCGGCGATGACCTGCCCCTCATCTGCTGCCAGGACTCCTCAAGTTCCCGAAGGAGAACCTGCCGCCGCTGACCCAGGCGCTGCGCTACAAGTCCCGCGAATGGTCCGACTTCCACGGCTACGCCGGGAACATGGTCGAGAACAGCAACTCGATGCCCACGGCACCGAAGTACGGATCCCTGCACGACCACCTCGACCGGCAGTCACGCGGGTTCGCGTCCGGCTTCGTGTTCCTGACGTTCCTGCTCGTCGCACGCAACATCAAGCAGATCTGCGACTTCCTGAAGGCGAAGGAGATCGCAGACCGCCGAGCGGCTGAGAACCGACCGCCAAGGAGACTGCCGATTCGGCGATGCCGAGACCGCGAGTTCTTCAGGGACTACACCGGCACGCGTCCTGGTGGAGTACCGGACCTCGAGGTCCGTCAGGCGCGAGCCAAGGAGCGACGGGAGAAAGAAGCCAAGGCAGCCGCGGCCAACGCCAGTCGATCGACGCGAGCTCGGAAGGGAGCTACGGAGCAGGGCTCAGCCCACAAGACCCAGAACGAAGAGAGGCCCGCAACCAACCGGCTGCGGGCCTCTCTTCGTTGTTGGGTTCTTGAGTCGCCCCCTCGGTCGGGCTGACAGGATTTGAACCTGCGACCCCTTGACCCCCAGTCAAGTGCGCTACCAAGCTGCGCTACAGCCCGCGAGTCCCAGAGGACCCAGACCCCGTCTCCACGAGGGAGACTGCGAGCCCTGCCCCACACCCGACCGAGCGTGGAGCAGCCCGTCAAGCATAGCGGAAGCGGAAGCCCCACCGCGCCACGGCATCGGAGCCGGGCGCGTCACCCCCGCAGGTGCATCGGCTGGACGATCCGGCGTTCGCGCGACAGCCACGGCAGCGCGAACCCGGCGAGCAGTGCCCCGAGTCCGTCCGCCGCCAGGTCGCCGATCGTGTCGTCGTAGCCGACGACGATCGTGTCGTCGACGAAGTTGTGGCCGAGCCACTCGCCGATCTCCCACACCGAGCCGACCGCCATCCCGGCGGCGAGCGCGACGAGGGCCGAGAGCAGCACGCCGGCACGTGGGGCCGAGGCGACGACGCCGACGTCCGAGGCGATCACGACGAGCAGTGCCGCGAGCAGGCCGACCAGGATGACGTGGACGATCTTGTCCCAGAGGAACACGGTCGTGTACCAGTCGAGCGCGCTGCTCCATGCGGCGACCAGGCAGAGCAGCACGACGGCCGCGTCGAAGGTCGGGCGCAGCCCGAGCATGCGTGGGACGACCGCGCCGAGGAGCGCGAGCGACATCACGGCGAACGCCACACCGCCCCACCCGACGGTGGCGACGGGCAGGCTGACGAGCGTCGCGATCCGCAGGACGTCGGCAGCCCAGACGGCGCCGTGCGGCCGACGCAGGAACGTCGTCCCGAGGGTCGCGATCACGCGGTGGCTCCGAAGGACAGCACGGCGTGCACGGCGAGGTGGTCGGACGGCCACACTCCGCCGGGCCGCCGGGTCGAGATCGCGACGCGGGACACGTCGGCGTCCTCCGTGGCGAGCACACCGTCGATGCGCGGCTTGTCGGCACGCGGCTCCCGGTAGGCGGCGTACGTACCGAGTTCCGCCGTCTCCGGCCGGGAGGCACGTCCCCAGGTGTCCGGGATGCCCGCCTCCGCCAGTGCGCGCCACGGCGCCGACCCGGCGGGTGCGTTGTAGTCGGCCATGACGACGGCGGGCAGGCCGGACTGGGCCACGATCCGGCCGAGCAGCTGCGCCGAGCGGAGTCGTGCCCAGGGCGATGCGACGTCGAGGTGCGTGGCGAGGGCGAGGAACCGTCGACCGGTGGCGTGGTCGTCGAGGACGGCGCCGACCGCATGACGGGGGAAGGCGGTGGCCCACGAGCGGGAGCCGGGGCGCAGCGGTGTCCGGGACATCGCCCAGGACCGGCGCTCGACGACGGTGCAGCGTTCGGTGTCGACCAGGAGCCCGACGGCCTCGCCGTCGCCGAAGCGGTCGCGTCCGAGCAGCAGGGCTTCCCAGCGCGACCCGATGCCGGTGGCGAGGTCGACTGCTTGGGGGCGGAGGGCCTCCTGGACGGCGAGGACGGTGGGTTCCTCCGAGGCGACGAGCGCGACCACGGCGTCGCGGCGGTGCTCCCACGAGTCCGGGTGACCGGTCGGGCGGGGCACGCTCCGGCGCAGGTTGAGGGTCATGCAGTGCAGGTCGGGAGCCCCCACCGGCCCGATGAGCGGTCGGTCGTCGGCCTGTCGGTGCATGCTCCCCTTCTACGAGGCGGCACGGCTGCGGTTCTCAGGGTGACGGCCGCTCGGCTCCTAGGGTGGGCCGATGCGTTCTCGACCTGCCCGTTCCCTGCTCGCACTCGCGATGACCGGTCTCGTGCTCGGTGTGGCCGCCTGTTCGAGTGCTCCCCCGGCCCCGCGGCCGACGTTGGCCCGCGCTGCGTCGGACGCCGTGACGGTGGTCGCGCAGGAGTCGGCCGCGGAGCGTTCGGTCCGGGCGAGCCGTGCCCTGTTCCGGTCCGCGCCCGGTGCCGTCGTCGCGCCCACCGGGGACGCCGATGCCGTCCGCACGGCGGCGAGCGCTGCGGTCCGTGCGCATGTGCCGGCCCTGCTCGTCGACTCCGGCTCGACGGCGTCGACCGATGCCGTGGCCGATGAGCTCGAGCGTCTCGGCGCGTCCTGGTACCGGGCGGTCGGGGACGTGACCCTCGACACGCGGGTGCCGGAGCGGGACGCACCGGAGGCGGGCCAGCGGGCGGAGGCGGGGCGGGCCTCCCGGCAGACGGTGCTCGTGGCGGACCGGTCCGAGGACGCTGCGGCGGTGGCGACGGCCCGGGCCGCCGGCGCTCAGCTGGTGGAGATGCCCTCGGGCGTGTCGGACCCGGCCGCGTCGGGGTCGGTCGTCCGGGCGATGCACGACGCGGCGGGACACCCGACGCTGCTGCTCGGCGCGTCCTTCGCTGGCCTGCAGGACCCGGAGTGGGTGGTGCGGGCGGCGCAGACGGGGTACCGGATCGGCGCGGGAGGCCAGCGTCCCTTCGACGGCCACCGCTACACGGCGCTCTACGGCGCGCCCGGGGCGCCGGTGCTCGGAGTCCTCGGCGAGCAGGACCCCGCCGCGAGTGTCACGCGGGCCCGGAAGCTCGCGGCGGAGTACCGCGGGCTGTCCGACGTGCCCGTGACGCCGGCGTTCGAGGTGATCGCCACGGTCGCCGCGGGCGAGGCCGGTGACGACGGTGACTACTCCCGTGAGCTGCCGGTGTCGACCCTCGAGCCGTACGTCGATGCCGCGCACGAAGCGGGCATGCCGACGATCATCGACCTGCAGCCCGGTCGCAGCGACTTCCTGACACAGGCGGAGCGGTACGAGTCGCTGCTGTCGCGACCGGACGTCTGGCTGGCGCTCGACCCGGAGTGGCGGCTCGGCCCGGACCAGGTGCCGCTCAAGCAGATCGGCACGGTCAGCGCCGCAGAGGTGAACGGCGTGTCGAAGTGGCTCGCCGGGCTCGTCCGACGCGAGGGGCTGCCGCCGAAGGCATTCGTCCTGCACCAGTTCCGGTCCTCGATGGTGTCCGACCGCGGTTCGCTGGCGTCGCACCCGGAGCTCGACCTGCTCGTGCACGTCGACGGGCAGGGGTCGCAGCCGGACAAGCAGGCGACGTGGAAGGCGCTGCACGACGGCGGGCCGGACGGACTGCACTGGGGCTGGAAGAACTTCTTCGACGAGGACACGCCGATGCTCACCCCGGAACAGACCATGTCCGAGGTGCAGCCGACACCGTCGTTGGTCACCTACCAGTGAGCAGGCGCGGGTTCTCCACAGCCTGACGCGTCCCGCTCAGCGGCGACGCGAAGCGTTGCGCGGGGCGCGCCGACCGAGCCTGCGAGGGAGGTGCCGGGTTCGTCGGTCGGTCCTGACAGCATGGGGGCATGAGTTCACCTGCTGCCTCCCCCGTCCCGCCGGCTGCGGCCGTGCCTGCGACCGCGGTGCCAGCCACCACGGCGCCGTCCGCTGCCGTCGCGGCCGAGGCGCAGGAGGCCCTGCTGGCGCTGACGGGTCGGGCCGACGCGGTCTTCCACCCCGGCCAGCTCGAGGCCATCTCCGCCCTGGTCGAGCACCGGCAGCGTGCGCTCGTCGTGCAGCGCACCGGGTGGGGCAAGTCCGCCGTGTACTTCCTCGCCACCCTGTTGCTCCGCCGTCGGGGCGGTGGGCCGACCGTCCTGGTGTCGCCGCTGCTCGCCCTGATGCGTGACCAGGTCGCCGCGGCCGCCCGAGCCGGTGTCCGAGCGGTGTCGATCAACTCCGCCAACGCCCACGAGTGGACCGAGACCCAGGCGGCCCTCGCACGTGACGAGGTGGACGTGCTGTTGGTCTCCCCCGAGCGCCTGAACAACCCGAAGTTCCGCGACGAACAGCTGCCCGCGCTCATCGGCCGGATGGGCATGCTCGTCGTCGACGAAGCGCACTGCATCTCCGACTGGGGGCACGACTTCCGCCCGGACTACCGGCGCCTCGCCGAGCTGATCCGGTCCCTGCCGCACGGCGTGCCCGTGCTCGCGACGACGGCGACCGCGAACGAGCGCGTGGTCGAGGACGTGGCCGAACAGCTGACCGCCGGCCCCGAGGACCCGGTGTTCACCATCCGTGGCTCACTCGCCCGCGCCTCGCTGCGACTCGGCGTCCTCACGCTGCCGGACGCCCGTGCCCGTCTCGGCTGGCTGCTCGCGCACCTCGGCGACCTGCCCGGCAGCGGCATCATCTACACGCTCACCGTTTCGGCTGCCGAGGACATCGCCCGGCTCCTCCGCGAATCGGGGTACGCCGTCCGCGCCTACACCGGCCGGACCGACAACGACGAACGTGAACAGCTCGAAGGGCAGCTGAAGAACAACGAGCTCAAGGCGCTCGTGGCGACGAGCGCACTCGGCATGGGGTTCGACAAGCCCGACCTGGGCTTCGTCGTCCACATCGGCGCGCCGTCCTCCCCCGTCGCCTACTACCAGCAGATCGGTCGTGCCGGGCGCGCCACCGACAACGCCGACGTGCTCCTGTTGCCCGGGCGTGAGGACCAGGAGATCTGGCAGTACTTCGCCAGCGCCTCGATGCCGACCGAGTCCCGCGCCTCCGCGGTGCTCGGTGCCCTCTCCACCGACAGCGCCATGTCGACCGTCGCCCTCGAAGGACTCGTCGACATCAAGCGGTCGACGCTCGAGCTGCTCCTCAAGGTGCTCGACGTCGACGGTGCCGTCCGTCGGGTCGGCGGCGGCTGGGTCGCGACCGGTCGGCCCTGGGAGTACGACGCGGCACGGTACGAGCGGGTCGCTGCGGCCCGCGCGGCCGAGGCGGCGTCGATGCTCACGTACGAGTCGACCAACGCCTGCCGCATGCAGCTGCTGCAGCAGGACCTCGACGACCCCACCGCCGAACCCTGTGGCCGGTGCGACAACTGCGCCGGTGCCTGGTACCCGACCGACGTCTCGGACGCCGACCGTACGGGTGCCGCGAACGCCCTCGACCAGGTGGGCGTCGAGATCGCCCCCCGCGCGCAGTGGCCCTCCGGCATGTCGTCGCTCGGCGTCGCCGTCAAGGGCAAGATCCCGGCCGGCGAACTCGTCGCCCCGGGTCGCGCCGTCGCCCGACTCACCGACCTGGGCTGGGGCGGTCCGCTCCGCGCCCTGTTCGCGAACGCCACCCCGGACGCTCCGGTGTCCCGTGAACTCGTCGACGGCTGCGTCCGGGCGCTCAAGGACTGGCCGTGGGAGACCCGGCCGACCGGCGTCGTCGCGATGTCCTCGCGCTCCCGGCCGCAGCTCGTCGCCTCGCTCTCCCAGGGGCTGTCCTCGATCGGTCGGTTGCAGCACCTCGGCACCCTCGATCGCAATGGGGGAACACCGCGTGGGGACGGTGCGACCAACAGCGCGTACCGGCTGTCGGGCGTCTGGGACACCTTCGTCGTCGGCCCGGAACTCGCGGCAGCACTGCAGGCGCACGACGGGCCGGTCCTGCTCGTCGACGACCTGGTCGACAGCCGCTGGACGATGACCGTGGCGGGGCGGGAACTCCGGCGGGCCGGAGCGTCCGCCGTGCTCCCGTTCGCCCTCGCCACCGTGGCCTGAGCCCTACGCGGCCGACCCGATCGCGTCGAGCTCGGCGACGGCGTCGTCCGGCAGTGCGAAGCCGGCCGACGCCACGTTGTCCCGCAGGTGGTCGACCGACGACGTCCCCGGGATCAGCAGCATGTTCGGCGAGCGCTGGAGCAGCCATGACAGCGCCACGGTCAGGCGCGAGACCTCCAGGCGCTCCGCGACCCGGTCGAGCGCGCCGGACTGGATCGGCGAGAACCCACCGAGCGGGAAGTACGGCACGTACGCGATCCCCTGCGACGCGGTGAGGTCCACGAGGGCGTCGTCCTCACGACGGGCGACGTTGTACATGTTCTGCACGCAGACGATCGGCGCGTAGCTCTGCGCCTCCGCGAGCTGTTCGGCGCTGACGGTCGACAGTCCGATGTGGCGGACCAGCCCGTCCTCCTGCAGTCGGGCGAGCGCCTCCACCTGCGGGGCGATCGAGCCCGACTCCGGAGCGTCGAAGCCGCCCATCCGGATGTTCACGACCTCGAGCTGCTCGAGTCCGAGGGTGCGGAGGTTCTCGTGCACCTGCGCCACCAGGTCGTCCGGCTGCCGGGTCGGCACCCAGTTGCCCTCGGCGTCCCGCACCGAGCCGACCTTCGTCACGATGTGCACGTCGTCCCCGTACGGCGACAGTGCTTCGCGGATGAGTTCGTTCGTGACGTGCGGGCCGTAGAACTCGGCGGTGTCGATGTGGGTGATGCCGAGCTCGACGACGGTCCGGAGCACCCGGAGTGCCTCGTCGCGGTCGGCGGGCGGACCGAACACGTGCGGCCCGGCGAGCTGCATGGCGCCGTACCCGACGCGGGTGAGTTCGAGGTCGTCGGCGAGGCGGAACGTGCCGCCGGGGAGCGATGTCGTGGTCATGTCCTCCACGATGCTCCTGGGTGCTGCATCCGACCCGGGCCTACGGTTGCCGGCGCACCGGCTTCGGGAACGTGAGCCGCATGTGGTCGCTCGTCAGGACGTCGCCGATCCCCACCATCAGGACCGAGAACACGATCTGCTCGATCACCATCCAGAACGGGTAGAGGCCGGGGATCGCCGCGATCACGAGCGTCACGATCGGGAAGATCCGGCTGAACAGCCGCAGCCGCTGGTACGCCCAGTAGTACCCGAGCTGCGCCCGCCATGCGAACACGTAGAGCGTCAGGGTGATGAGCAGCACGACGGTCGCGCGGAACCAGACCGCCCACGGCACCGTCTCCCCGGCTCGGGTCAGCAGGACGGCGACGACGATCGCGGTCAGTCCGACGACGGTCTCGGCGACGAGCAACCACCGGATCCACCGGAACGACCGGACCGTGTCGGGGTGGGCGAGCATGTCCTCGCGGATGACGTAGCCGCTCTGCCGTCCGCCGGCCAGGCGGTCCAGGCGGAGCCGGTTCCACGCCCGGTCAGCGGTCGCTGCCAGGCCGGAGGGTCGCTGCGTCACCGTCCCATGGTGCCGTATCCGGCGGGGCGGCGGTGCCACGGGCCTCCCGGACGGCTGAGAGTCCCGTCGGACGCCGGTCGCTGGTCTGCCTGGAGGCGCACCCGCCTCCCCCGCGCCCGCCCGCTCAGAAGACGGGCAGCAACTCGGCGCCGCCGAGCAGGTCCCCGGTGTCGGCGTCGAAGAGCAGCGCCGAGTGCACCACGGGCGGGAGGTCCTGCGGGTCGACCATGACCAGGACCGGGTGTTCGCCGTCCGGGGTGAACGAGCCGAAGTCGGCGGGGACGTCGTCGCCGGTCCACTGCGCCCGCTCGGTGCCGATGACGTCGCCCGCTGACAGCTCGACCCGCACGGCACCGACGTGCGACCCGGACGTACCGGACCCGGACGTACCGGACCCTGACGTGCCGGACCCTGACGTGCGGGGCCCTGACGTGCGGGGCCCTGACGTCACCCGCACGCTGGTGAGGGTGATCTGCACGACCTGTTCGCCGACGACCTCGAGCCGGACGCTGCCGTGGACGTCACCGCCGATGGGGACCAGATCGCCCGCGATCGGCAGGGCACGTCGCCACCACGGGCCGGTTGCCTGCGCCTCGTCGACGGGCAGGCCGGTCGCGGCGTCGATGACGGTCGTCTCGTCGCTCGTGGCTGTGCCGGTCGCTGTGCCGACACCGTCCGGACTCCCGCTGGCGTCTGCCGTCGGCGCGTCCGGGATGAAGCCGTGGCCGATCGACATCTGCGGCCCGTCAGCGGTCGGAGACGGGTCCGGCGTCGGCGCTGCGGTCCCGCTGCCCGGGCCGGACCACTGCGCCACTGCGCCGACGCCGACCACGACGAGCAGCACGAGCCCGGCCACGAGGGGCCATCGACGTCGTGACGTCGATCGCTCCCCTCGTGGCGCGGACATGGCCGATCAGCGCTTCCGGCGCTCGCGGACGCGCATGTTGACCACGATCGGCGTGCCGTCGAAGCCCCAGACCTCGCGCAGACGCCGCGTGATGAAGCGGCGGTACTGCGGGTCGAGGAACGCCGAGGTGAAGAGCACGAACGTCGGCGGCTGGCTCGACGCCTGCGTGGCGAAGAGGATGCGGGGCTGCTTGCCGCCGCGGACCGGGTGCGGGTGCTCCTGGACCAGTTCGGCGACGAAGGCGTTGACCTTGCCGGTCGGGATGCGGGTGTCCCACGACTCGAGTGCGGTCTCGAGGGCCGGCACGAGCTTCTCGAGGTGGCGACCGGTGCGTGCGGAGATGTTGACACGGGGGGCCCAGGCGACGTGCGCCAGGTCCTGCTCGATCTCGCGCTCCAGGTAGCGACGACGCTCGTCGTCCAGCAGGTCCCACTTGTTGTAGGCGAGGACCAGGGCACGCCCGGACTCGAGCACCAGGTCGATGATGCGGAGGTCCTGCACCGACACCGGCTCGGTCACGTCGAGGACGACGACCGCGACCTCGGCCTTCTCGAGTGCGGCGGTGGTGCGGAGCGACGCGTAGAAGTCGGCGCCCTGCTGCAGGTGCACGCGCTTCCGGATGCCGGCGGTGTCGACGAAGCGCCAGGTCTTGCCACCGAGTTCGATCTGCTCGTCGACCGGGTCACGGGTCGTGCCCGCGAGCTCGTTGACGACGACTCGCTCTTCGCCGGCGGCCTTGTTGAGCAGCGAGCTCTTGCCGACGTTCGGGCGGCCGAGGATCGCGACGCGACGGGGGCCGCCGATCTCCTGCTTGGCGACCGCGGACACGTCCGGGAGCGTCGAGATGATCAGGTCGAGGAGGTCCGCGACACCACGGCCGTGCAGCGCCGAGACGGGGTGCGGCTCGCCGAGACCCAGGTTCCAGAGTGCGTAGGCCTCGAGGTCACGGCGCTCGTCGTCGGACTTGTTCGCGGCGACGATGACCGGACGGTCGGTGCCACGGAGCATCTTGACGACGTGCTCGTCGGTGGCGGTGATGCCCACCGTGACGTCGACGACGAACAGCACCGCGTCGGCGAGGTCGATCGCGACCTCGGCCTGGGCGGCGACCGAGGCGTTGATGCCCTTGGCGTCGGGTTCCCACCCGCCGGTGTCGACGATCGTGAAGCGCTTGTCGTTCCACTCGGCCTTGTAGCTGACGCGGTCACGCGTGACACCGGGGGTGTCCTGCACGACGGCTTCGCGGCGGCCGAGGATGCGGTTCACGAGCTGCGACTTGCCGACGTTCGGGCGGCCGACGATCGCGAGCACCGGCAGCGCCGGCAGGTACGCGACGCCGTCGACCCCGAGCTTGCCGGCTTCGAGGAGCGCGAGGTCCTCGTCGTCCAGGTCGTACTCGTCCAGGCCGACGCGGAGCGCGCTTGCACGCTGGTCCGCTTCGGCGTCGTCGATGCCGGCGAGCCGCTCTCCGAGCGAGTCGTCGTACTCGGGGAAGTCGTCGTCGCTTCGGTCGTCCAGCTGCGCCATGGTGGTTTCCTTGCCGGCGGCCGGTGGGCCGCGTGTTCGTGGTTCAGGTGCGGCCGTGTGGCCGGGTTGCTGTCAGTTCGTGGCCGAGCGGGCCAGGTCGACCACCGCCTGCACGGTCTGGTCGAAGTCGAGGTCGGTGGAGTCGAGGGTGGTGACGCCGTCGGCGGCGTTCATGAAGTCGACGACCTTCGCATCGGCAGCGTCCCGACGGGCGAGGGCGGCCGAGGTCTCTTCGGCCGACTGGGTCGTGACCTCTGCCGACCGACGTGCCATCCTAACGGATTCATCGGCGGTCAGCAGGATGCGGACTTCGGCGTCCGGCGCGACCACCGTGGTGATGTCGCGGCCCTCGGTGATGATGCCCTGCCCGTCGGCCATCCGCATCACCTGCCGGAAGAGCGACACGAGCTTCGCGCGGACCTCCGGCAGCTTCGCGATGTGCGCCACGGCAGCGGTGACCTCAGGCGTCCGGATGGCGTCCGTCACGTCGACACCGCCGACCCGCACGAAGTAGTCGTCGGGGTCGGTGCCGATCGCGTAGTCGAACGAGTCGAAGGCCGAGACGACCGCAGCCGCGTCGTCCAGGTCCACGCCCTGCTGCAGCGCGTGCCAGGCGAGCGCTCGGTAGGCGGCACCGGTGTCCTGGTAGCCGAAGCCGAGCGCGCGGGCAGCCGCACGCGAGACGCTCGACTTGCCGCTGCCGGCGGGACCGTCGACGGCGATGACGAACTTCGCCACGAAGGCACCCGCGGGCAGACCGGCCGGCATCGGGTCACGCGTCGAACCGAGTTCGCCGCCGCCCTGCCCGCCGGCGCCGCCGGTGACGTCCCCACCACCGAGGGGGCCGGGCTGGTCTGCGGGCGTCGGCAGACCGGAGTCGGGGGCGTCCGGGCCGCCGGTGACGCCGGACTCGAGCGTGGTGTCGTTGTCGTTCAGGCCCATGCTGCTGCGATCCTCCATCCGCGACCCTCGAGTTCCTCGACGAGTCGCTGTTCGTGCTCCGGGACGACCGACACCTCGACGATGCCGATCTGCGCTCCGGGCGAGTGCTCGAGGCGCAGGTCCTCGAGGTTGATGCCGAGTTCCCCGATGGTGGTGAGGAGTTCGGCGAACTGCCCGGGTCGGTCGTCGATCAGGACGACCACCTGGGCGAAACGTGCGGTGGTCCCGTGTTTGCCGGGCAGGCGCTCGACACCGCGGTTGCCCGAGGCCATCGTCTCGGCGATCGCGCGTGGAGACCCGGGCGCAGCGGGGTCGGCGAGCGCGACGAGCACCCGGTCGAGTTCGTCGCGGAGGTCGGCGAGCACCGGGCGGATGTGTCCGGCGTTGGCACCGATGATCTGCACCCAGAGGCCGGGATCGCTCGCGGCGATGCGCGTGACGTCGCGGACACCACCGCCGGCGAGACCGAGGGCTTCGCCGGGGGCGTCGCGGAGGCGCGAGGCCATCAGGGTCGCGACCAGCTGGGGCGCGTGCGAGACGACCGCGACGGCCCGGTCGTGCGACTCGGGGTCCATCGGGACGACGGTCGCGCCGAGGTCGAGGGCCAGGTGTTCGACCACTGCTGCACGCTGGTGGCTGATGTCGTCGTGACCGGCGATGACCCACGGGCGACCGATGAACAGGTCGGCCCGAGCAGCGGTCGGACCACTGCGTTCGCGGCCCGCCATCGGGTGCGAGCCGATGTACCGCGAGACGTCCGCCCCGACGGCGCGCAGCCGGTCGAGTGGACCGGACTTGACGCTCGCCACGTCGGTGACGACGGCGTTCGGATGCGCGCGGAGTTCACGTTCCACCACGGTCGCGGTGACGTCCGGCGGCACCGCGACGACGATGAGCTCTGGTTCGTCGCCGTCGGCGGGTGGCCGTCCGGCGCCGTAGTCGACGGCGAGCGCGAGCGCGGCCGGGGAGACGTCGTCGAGGACGACCTCCACACCCTTGTCTCGCAGTGCCAGACCGATCGAGGCGCCGAGCAGGCCGGTCCCGACGATCCGCACCGGCCCACGCACGCGCCGGTCGATGTCGGCGCGCGACGGATGCGCGTCGGTCGCGGTCGTGCTGGCGTCGGTCACCCGGCAAGCCTACCGAGCGCGGGTGCCCGGCAGCAGGACGGCGCCGGGCCTGTGGAGAAGTCCCCACCGGCCCGGCGCCGTCCGAGTCGCGGTCGGTCCGCGACGATCAGCCCGCGAGGGTCAGTCCGTGCTCTCCGCGTCGTCGTCGCCCGTGCGGGTGTCCGCGGTCCGGGCGATGCCGAGCAGCTTGCCGAGCTCGACCGTGGTCAGCTCGCGCACCTCGCCCGGCGCCAGGCTCCCGAGCTGCAGCGGTCCGAACGACCGGCGCACGAGTTCGAGCACCGGGTGTCCCACGGCTTCGAGCATGCGGCGCACGATCCGGTTGCGGCCGGAGTGCAGCGTGATCTCGACGAGCGACTCCCCGCGCGAGGACTCGAGCAGCCGTGCCTTGTCGGCAGCGATCTGGCCGTCCTCCAGCTCGATGCCCTCGAGCAGCATCTGCAGCGTGGAGGGGACCATGTTGCCGTCGACCTTCGCGACGTAGGTCTTCGTCACACCGAACGACGGGTGTGCCAGGACGTGGGCGAGCCCGCCGTCGTTGGTCAGGATGAGCAGCCCCGCGGTGTCGAAGTCGAGTCGGCCGACGTTGAACAGCCGCTCCTCGAACTGGTCGACGTACTGCGACAGGTCGGGACGGTCGTGCTCGTCCTGCATGCTCGACACGACACCGGTCGGCTTGTTGAGCACGACGTACCGTCGGGAGGTGTCGGTCTGCACCGGCACGCCGTCGACAGCGACCTCGTCGGTGTCCGGGTCGACGCGGCGACCGAGCATGTCGGCGACCTCGCCGTTCACGGTCACGCGGCCCTCGGAGATCAGGTTCTCCGCGACCCGTCGGCTCGCCACACCGGCAGCGGCGATCACCTTCTGCAGGCGCTCACCGCCTTCCTGGAGGTCCGGCTCGCCCCCGTCGGTCGCCGTCCCGTCCGCCGGGTCCCAGTCGAGGATGATCGGGCGTTCGGGCGTGCCCTCGGCGGGGCGCCCGGCATCGTCGCGCTCACCGGCCGGGAGCGGCGTGGTCCGCTTGCGCGCGGGGTCGTTGCGGGGGCTCGTGGTGCCACCGACGTAGCGGCGGCCGTTGTGCCACACACTGCTCGGGGCGCCGTCTGGGCTCCGACGGTCCTCGCGGCGGGGGTCGGCACCGCGCTCGGCGCCACGGTCGTCCGGACGACGGGAGTTCCCGCGGTCGTCACGCCCGCGGTACCCGCCACGCTGCTCGTCACGGCCACCACGTTCGTCACGGCCACCACGGGAGTCGCGTCCCTGGTACCCGCCACGCTGCTCGTCACGGCCACCGCGTTCGTCGCGGCCACCACGGGAGTCGCGTCCCTGGTACCCGCCACGGTCGTCGCGTGCACCGGTCCGGCGGTCGCCGGCGTCGTCGCGGCGCACGAAGCGTCCACGGTCGTCGTCACGGCTCACGAACCCGCCGCGGTCGTCGCTGCGTCGGTCCGTGCCGCGCGTGTCGCGCTCCGGACGCCCGCGGTACCCACCGGCGGCACGATCGTCGTTGCCGCGGTACCCACCGGACGGACGGTCCGCACCACGCTCGTCACGACCGCGGTAGCCACCGGTCGGACGGTCACCGCCACGGTCGTCACGACCGCGGTAGCCGCCGGTCGGACGGTCCCCACCACGGTCATCGCGCCCACGGAAACCACCGGTGGGACGATCCCCACCACGGTCATAGCGCCCACGGAAACCACCGGTCGGACGATCCCCACCACGCTCGTCACGCCCACGGTAGCCGCCGGTCGGACGGTCCCCACCACGGTCATCGCGCCCACGGAACCCACCGGAGGCACGGTCGTCACGACCGCGGTACCCACCACTGCTGCGCTCGTCGCCGCCGCGGAAGCCGCCGGCCGGACGGTCACCACCACGCTCGTCACGGCCACGGAACCCGCCGGAGGAACGGTCGTCACGACCGCGGTACCCCCCGCCGTTCCGGTCATCGCCGCCGCGGAACCCGCCCGTCGGACGGTCCCCGCCACGCTCGTCACGGCCGCGGTAGCCGCCCGTCGGACGGTCCCCACCACGCTCGTCACGCCCACGGAAACCACCGGTCGGACGGTCCCCGCCACGCTCGTCACGCCCGCGGTAGCCGCCGGTCGAACGGTCCCCGCCGCGCTCGTCACGCCCGCGGTACCCACCACGGTCGCCGCCGCCGGCACGGTCATCGCGCCCGCGGTACCCACCGGAAGAACGGTCGTCTCCCCCGCGGTACCCACCGCGGTCGCCACCGGCGCCGCGGTCGTCACGCCCGCGGTACCCGCCGGAGCCGGCCCCGTCGCGTCCGCGAGGTGCGTCGTCGCGGCGACCCGAGCCTCCCGGCCGGTCACCGCCCGGACGTCCGGACCCGCCGCGGCGGTCGTCGTCTCGTCGTGCTCGGTCGTTCTGGTCAAACCCGGCCATCGGGGATCCCTTCGGTCTGCCCGAAACCGTCCGCGCCGTCCTCCAGGAGGGGCGAGATGAGCGGAAGCTCGTCGAGCGAGTTGATGCCGAGCTGCTGGAGCAGCAGCTCGGAGGTGACGTAGTTGATGGCGCCGGTCTCGGAGTCGGTGAACGACTCCTCGATGAGGCCGCGCGCCACGAGCGTGCGGACCACGCCGTCGACGTTGACGGCCCGGATCGCGGCGATCTGGGAGCGGGTGATCGGCTGCTTGTAGGCGACCACGGCGAGTGTCTCGAGTGCCGCCTGGGACAGGCGCGCCGGACGTTGTGCCTCGACGAACTGTTCGACGACGCCGTCGAGTTCGGCACGGACGTAGAACCGCCAGCCCCCGCCGACCTCGCGGAGTTCGAAACCGCGGCGCACGGTGCCGTCGACACCGTCGAAGTCGGCGACCAGGCGGTCGACTGCCTGCCGGACGACGGGGACCGGCGCGCCGACCGCGGCGGCGAGCGCGACGAGGGACTGCGGCTGGTCGGCGATCATCAGGATCGCTTCGAGCTGGCGGTCGACGGGCGCGTTCATGTCGGCTGCGACAGGGGCTTCCGACGACAGCCCGGCATCACGGTCGGCAGCGGCCGCACGCAACTCGAGTTCCAGCGCCCGGGCGTCCCCGATCTCGTCCGAGCCGCCGGGTTCGGCGGATCCCCCGGCGCGCGACCGAGCGCCGTGCGCGTGCACGTCATCCGTCATAGTCGGCTCCCAGGTTCGCGAGGCTCTCGTCCGTCCAGTCGAGTGCGGTCCACCGGAGGACCAGTTCCCCGAGCGGTTCGAGTTGTTCGAACGTGATGGAGGCGTTCCGGTACAGCTCCAGGATCGCGAGGAAACGAGCCACCACGATACCCGCCTGCTCGACCCCGGCGACGAGTTCCCGGAACGTGACGTCCGGCATCCCCTCGTCGGCGCGGGTGCGGAGGACCGAGACCACGATCGCGGCCTGCTCCCGGATGCTCACCGCGGGCGCGTGCAGGTGGTCGAGTCCGACGGTCGGGATCTCCCGCGGCGCGAAGGCCAACGCCGCCAACGCCGCGAAGTCCTGCACGGACAGCGTCCACACCAACTCGGGGGTCCTGGCGCGGAAGCGTTCCTCGAGTCGGACGCTCCGGACGTGCCGCCGCGACTCGGCGCCCCATCGGTCACCGAACCAGTCCGCCGCCTGCTTGAAGGCCCGGTACTGCAGCAGTCGGGCGAACAGCAGGTCACGGGCTTCGAGCAGGGCGACGTCCTCGGCGTCGACGAGTTCACCCTGGGGCAGCAGCCCGACGATCTTCAGGTCGAGCAGGGTCGCGGCGACCACCAGGAACTCGCTCGCCTCGTCGAGTTCGTCGCTCGACTCCGCCTGCCGGACGTAGGCGATGAACTCACCGGTGACGGCGCTCAGGGCGACCTCGGTGATGTCCAGCTCGTGCTTCGTGATGAGCGACAGGAGCAGGTCGAACGGTCCGTCGAAGTTGCGGAGACGCACCCGGAACCCGGGTGGGGTCGTGGCGCCGACCGGCGCGTCGGTCGCGCTCTCGGCGTGTCCGGCGACGACGGACGGGAGGCTCGTGGCCGGGACCTCAGGCGACGGCGCCACGCTGGACGAGCTCTCGGGCCAGCTGCCGGTAGGCATGGGCCGCAGCGTGGTCCGGAGCGGTCTGCGTGATCGGTCGCGCCGAGACGGTCGCGTCCGGGAACTTCACGGTGCGCCCGATGACGGTGTCGAGGACCCGGTCACCGAACGTCTCGACGACGCGCTCCATGACCTCTCGCGAGTGCAGGGTCCGCGAGTCGTACATCGTCGGCAGGATCCCGTCGAGCAGCAGCGCCGGGTTCAGCCGGTCGCGCACCTTGTCGATCGTCTCGATGAGCAGGGCGACACCGCGCAGGGCGAAGAACTCGCACTCGAGCGGGATGAGCACGCCGTGCGCCGCGGTGAGGGCGTTCACGGTGAGCAGCCCGAGCGACGGCTGGCAGTCGATGAGGATGACGTCGTAGTCGTTCGACACCTTCCGCAGGACACTGGCCAGGATCTGCTCGCGGGCGACCTCGTTGACCAGGTGCACCTCGGCGGCGGACAGGTCGATGTTCGCGGGGATGACGTCCAGCAGCGGCACGTTCGTCGGCTGGATGACCTGGTTCGGGTCCTTCACGGCGCCCATCAGCAGGTCGTACACCGTGGGGATGTCGTGCGTCCGGACACCGAGGCCGGCGGACAGCGCACCCTGCGGGTCGAAGTCGACCGCCAGGACACGGCGGCCGTACTCCGCGAGCGCGGCGCCGAGGTTGATGGCGGTGGTGGTCTTGCCGACCCCGCCCTTCTGGTTGCACAGGGAGATGATGCGCGCGGGACCGTGGCCGTCCAGCTCTTCCGGCACGGGGAACGCCCGCACGGGCCGACCGGTCGGACCCGTGACGATGTCGCCGGTGCCGGAGGCTGTCGTCGGGATGCTGCTCACCGGGCCATCGTACCGGCGCAGTCGCGGGTGGCCGGGCCGCACCGCCGCGTGGGGCGCGGGTCGGGGCGGACGGAGGGCGGGCCTCCCGGCCGTGACGGACCGGCACGCGGTCTCGGTTCCGGTGCTGCTCGTGTCCGGAGTCCGGTCCTGCCGGTGTCCCGGTTCCGGTGCTGCTGGTCAGGCCGCGCGGAGCGCGACGCGCATGCTGTCGACCCGTTCCGCGATCACCGGGTCGCCTGCCCACCGCTGCTGCAGGCGTCCGACGAGCTCGGCGATCTGCTCGCGGTCGAGACCGGCGATGAGTCGGAGGCCGACGGTCAACTCGGGCCCGGCGAAGCGCGACAGCGGGTCCCCCGGCGACAGCTCGATGCGGACCACGGCGGGCTCGGTCTCGATGGTGCCGGCGAACGCGCGCGCGACCTCCGGGTCCTCGGAGCAGGGCGTCCACGGCAGGTCCTGGCCGAGCGCCCACACCGCAGGCCGACGGAGGACGAACTCGGTCGGTGCCGTCGGGTCGAGCACGACGAGCTGCGTGTCCTCGCTCGCAGCGGCCATCGCGACCCGGCGGGACTCGACCGGGATCGGGCGTGCGTCCGCGTCCCACGAGCGCATCGCCTCGACCGAGGTGAACGCGGGCATCACCGCACGACCGTCGGGGCCGGCGACCGTGACGATGGAGAGCTCCTGGGTCTTGTCGACGATGCGGCCGTCCGGGGTCTCGCCGACGTCCCCGGCCTCGGCGACGAGCGGGATGAGCAGGCGTGCGTCCCGGAGCGCAGCGAGGACGGCGGAGTGTGAGCCACCCTCCGCGACCGCACTGATCGCGGCGACCAGGGCCGGGTCGGCCAGACCGTCGTCCTCGGTGAAGGTCGTGTCGTGCGCGTCGAACGTCCGCCCGGCCCAGGGGTTGCCCGCCGAGTCAGCCGCGTGCCCGTGTGCCGCGTGCTCCGGAGCCGACTGCGCGTGAGCCGCCTGCTCGTCGGGGTCCGGGCCCGTGCCGCGGCCGTTCGAGATGCCCGCCACGGACGGCTACTCCGACGCGATGTCGAGCGCGGCCGGCAGCGTGAACGCCCCCGAGTACAGCGCCTTGCCGATGATCGCGCCCTCGAGTCCGTGCGGCACGAGCTCGCGGAGCGCGCGCAGGTCGTCGAGCGTCGAGATGCCGCCCGAGGCCACCACGGGCTGGTCGGTGCGGTCGCAGACCTGTCGGAGCAGTTCGACGTTCGGCCCCTGCAGGGTGCCGTCCTTCGTCACGTCGGTGACCACGTACCGGGCGCACCCGGCGTCCTCGAGCCGGTCGAGCACCTCCCAGAGGTCGCCCGCGTCCTCGGTCCAGCCGCGGCTGGCGAGGGTCGTGCCACGGACGTCGAGGCCGACGGCGATCTGGTCGCCGTACTGCCCGATCACCCGGGCCGCCCAGTCGGGGTTCTCGAGCGCCGCGGTGCCGAGGTTCACCCGGGCGGCACCGGTGGCGAGTGCGGCCTCGAGCGAGGCGTCGTCGCGGATGCCGCCGGAGAGCTCGACGGACACGCCCTCGACCTCCCGGATGGCGTGCGCGATCACCCGGCGGTTGTCGCCCCGACCGAACGCGGCGTCGAGGTCCACGAGGTGGATCCACTCGGCGCCCTGGTCACGCCAGGTGCGGGCGGCGGCGACCGGGTCGCCGTACCCCGTCTCGCTGCCGGCTGCACCCTGGGTGAGGCGCACCGCCTGACCGTCGACGACGTCGACCGCAGGCAGGAGGACGAGGGGCTGGGTGGTGGAAAGCTCGGTCATGGTCCCGTCGGGATCGGGGGTCACAGCGACGAGACCCAGTTGCGGAGCAGGCGGATGCCGGGCTCGCCGGACTTCTCCGGGTGGAACTGCGTGGCGCTCAACGGACCGTTCTCGACGGCGGCGATGAAGCGCTCCCCGTGCTCGGCCCACGTCAGCTTCGGCGCCCGGAACGGGCCGTAGGCGTCGAGCGGGAAGTCGGTGACCCCGTAGGAGTGCACGAAGTAGAAACGCTCGTCGCGCAGGCCGTCGAAGAGCACCGAGTCCTCCGGAGCCTGCACGGTGTTCCACCCCATGTGCGGCAGGACGTCGGCCTTGATCGGCTCGACGACGCCCGGCCACTGTCCCAGGCCCTCGACATCGGCACCGCGCTCCACCCCGCGGGCGAAGAGCACCTGCATGCCGACGCAGATGCCCAGCACCGGACGTCCACCGGCCAGGCGGTGGTCGACGATCTCGCCGCCGCGCACCCCCTCCAACTGGTCGACGACGGCGGCGAACGCGCCGACACCGGGGACCAGGAGCCCGTCGGCAGCCAGGGCCGCCTGCTTGTCGTTCGAGAGCGTCACGTCGGCGCCGGCACGCTCGAGTGCCTTCGCCGCCGAGTGGACGTTGCCGGAGCCGTAGTCGAGGACGACGACGTTCGGGCGGGTGGGACTCACAGCGTGCCCTTCGTGGACGGGATGCCGTCGACGCGCGGGTCGAGTTCGACGGCGCGACGCATCGCACGGGCGAAGGCCTTGAACTCGGCCTCCGCGATGTGGTGGGGGTCACGCCCGTCGAGGACGCGGAGGTGGACCGTGATGCCGGCGTTCATCGTGATCGCCTCGAACACATGCCGGACCATCGACCCCGTGAAGTGGCCGCCGATCCGGTGGAACTCGAAGCCGGCGGGCTCACCGGTGTGCACGAGGTACGGACGCCCGGAGACGTCGACGACGGCCTGGGCCAGCGCCTCGTCGAGCGGCACCAGCGCGTCGCCGTAGCGGCCGATGCCCGCACGGTCGCCGAGGGCCTGACGGAGCGCCTGCCCCAGGACGATGCCGGTGTCCTCGACCGTGTGGTGCACGTCGATGTCGGTGTCGCCCGAACTCTGCACGCGCAGGTCGATGAGCGAGTGCTTGCTGAACGCGGTCAGCATGTGGTCGAAGAACGGCACACTGGTCGAGATCTCGGACGTGCCCGTGCCGTCGAGGTCGAGCGACAGGGAGACGGTCGACTCACTCGTCGAGCGGGTGATCTCGGCGGTGCGCGCGGTCATGCTGCAACCCTAACGGGCGGCTGCTCGGCGGCGACCTCGCGCATGGCGTCGAGGAACGCCGTGGTCTCCTCCGCCGTTCCCGCACTGACGCGCAGGTGGTTCGGGATCCCGAGGTCACGGACGATCACGTCACGCTCCAGCAGCGACTCGAACGCGGCACGGGGGTCGGCGACGCCGCCGAACAGGACGAAGTTCGACCACGTCTCGTGCGGCTGGTACCCCATGGCGCGCAGCTCGATCACCATGCGGTCGCGCTGACCACGGATGTCGTCGACCATGCGGAGCATCTCCGGGGCGTGACGGAGCGCAGCGACCGCAGCGGCCTGGGTCAGCGCCGAGAGGTGGTACGGCAGGCGGACCAGGCGCAGGGCGTCGATGACGGCGGGGTCGGCGGCCAGGTACCCGACGCGGGCCCCGGCGAACGCGAAGGCCTTGCTCATGGTGCGGGACACGACCAGACGCGGGCGCCCGGGCAGCAGCGTGAGAGCCGTCGGCTGTCCGTCGGGCATGAACTCGGCGTAGGCCTCGTCGACCATCACGATGCCCTCGGTCGCGTCGTACACGGCCTCGATCGTCGCGAGGTCCAGCGGCGTTCCCGTCGGGTTGTTCGGGCCGCACAGGAACACGAGGTCGGGCTGGTGTTCGCGGACCGCGGCGACGGCGGTCTCGGGTGAGATCCGGAACTCGGCGTCCCGCTCGGCCGCGATCCACCGGCTGCCGGTGCTCGAGGCGATGATCGAGTGCATCGAGTAGGTGGGCGGGAACCCGAGCACGCTGCGACCCGGGCCGCCGAACGCCTGGAGGAGCTGTTGGATGACCTCGTTCGACCCGTTCGCCGCCCAGATCGAATCGGCGCCCAGGCCGTGTCCGAGGTACCCGGCGAGGGACTCGCGCAGCTCGGTGAACTCGCGGTCCGGGTAGCGGTTGACGGTCGTCAGCGCCTGGCGGATCGAGGCGACGATGTCCTCGGCCACGTCCTGCGGCACCGGATGCGTGTTCTCGTTGACGTTGAGCTGCACGCGGACGTGCTTCTGCGGGGCGCCGTAGGGGCTCTGCCCGCGCAGGTCGTCTCGGATGGGGAGGTCTTCGAGCGTGGTTGCCACCGATCCATCGTAGGCCGCGGTGCCCACGGGATGACCGGCCGTCCGGACGGTCACGCCACGGGCGAACGCTCGCGCGACCAGAACCGGGCCAGTGCTCATGCTTCAGGTCAGTGCTCGTACTGCGTGGGGATCGAGATCTCCTGGCCGGCTTGGACCGCGGAACCGTTCAGGGCGTTGAGGCTCACGACGTCCTGGATGAAGTCACGAGGGTCGGAGTTCGGCGCGGTGTCCTCGGCGACCTGCCAGAGCGTCTCACCCGGCTGGATCGTGACCGTGTCGAAGTGCACGTTCGCCGCACGGTCGCCGGCCGAGGCCTGGCCGCCGTTCAGCATCGCGATGCCGACGCACAGCAGGACGGGCACGGCCGCGAGGGTGGTGAAGACCACTCGCCCGCGACGGGTGAGACGGAGGCGCGTGCGCGGGACGGGTGCTGCGGTCTGCTGCATGTCTGCGATGGCGATGGTGCTCATGTCGTTGCCTTCCTGCTTGCGTTGGGGTCGTGACGACCGTGATGGCCGTCCGAAGCCGTGTACCGAACATACGTTCGACTCAGAGGATGCACAACCCCTGCGAAGGGATTTGTGGGGGTTTTTCTTGCGACACGCTCGAACAGGTGTTTGTCCGACATGTCACGGTCGGATACTGTTTCGATCGACTGGATCAAGTCTCGCGGGGACCACTGACATTCCTGCGGGCACGGTTCCACTCCGGACGAAGGGCGAGACGTGGTGGACGAACTGCGCGGACAGAAACCGTTGACGGCGAAGCAGCAGTCGATCCTCGACGCGATCCGAGCGTCGATCGCGAGCCGGGGCTACCCGCCGAGCATGCGCGAGATCGGCGACGCTGCCGGCCTCTCGTCACTGTCGAGCGTGTCGCACCAGCTCGGGCAGCTCGAGCTCGGGGGCTGGATCCGCCGCGACCCGAACCGCCCCCGCGCGCTCGAGGTCCTGGTCGACGAGCCCACGCCCGACTCCGACGGCCCGGACGTCGACGCCACGACCCTCGTCCCCCTGGTCGGGCGCATCGCCGCCGGTGTCCCGATCACCGCCGAGCAGCACGTCGACGAGATCATCCCGCTCCCCCGTCAGCTCGTCGGTACGGGCGACCTCTTCATGCTCAAGGTCGTCGGTGAGTCGATGATCGACGCCGCGATCTGCGACGGCGACTGGGTCGTCGTCCGGTCGCAGCAGACGGCGGAGAACGGTGACGTCGTCGCCGCCATGCTCGACGAGGAAGCCACCGTCAAGGTCTTCCGCCAGCGGGACGGCCACACCTGGCTGCTCCCCCGCAACACCGCGTTCGAACCGATCCTCGGTGACGCGGCGACGGTCCTCGGCAAGGTGGTGGCGGTCCTCCGCTCCCTCTGACCCCCGCGAAACGCAACGAGGGCGGCTCCCCGCAACGGAATGACGTTGCGGGGAGCCGCCCTCGTTGCGTTTCGCGATCCGGCTCGGCCCGGGGGCGAACAGACGGGAGGCGCGGTGCCGGCTGGCACCGCGCCTCCCGTCCTTCAGACCGACCGTCAGGCGGACGGGACGGGCGCGACCACGTAGGGGTCGAGCTCGGCGACCTCCCGCTGGAACACGCGCACCCGGAGTCGCGTGCCCTCCTCCACGTAGTCGAGCGATTCGACCGCGCCGGAGTCGTGCAGGTGCGACACGAGGTCGCCACGTGAGAACGGCACCACGACCGTGAGCTCGACGTCCGGCTCGGGCAGGCGCGCCTCGATCGCCTCGAGCAGGTCCGGGATCCCCTCGCCCGTGCGGGCCGAGACGAACACGGCGTCCGGCGCGAGCCCGAGCAGCAGCATCCGCTGGGTGTCGTCGACCAGGTCGGCCTTGTTGAAGACGACGACCTCGGGGACGTCCCGGGCGCCGACGTCACCGATGACCTCGCGGACGGTGGCGAGCTGCGCTGCCGGGTCCGGGTGCGAGCCGTCGACCACGTGCACGATGACGTCCGCGTCGCCGACCTCCTCGAGGGTGGAGCGGAACGCCTCGACCAGCTGGTGCGGCAGGTTGCGGACGAACCCGACGGTGTCGGTGAAGGTGAACTCGCGACCCTTCGCGGTGTTCGTCCGGCGGACCGTCGAGTCCAGCGTCGCGAACAGCTGGTTCTGCACCAGGACGCCCGCGCTGGTCAGGCGGTTGAGCAGCGACGACTTGCCGGCGTTGGTGTAGCCGGCGATCGCGACGCTCGGCACCTCGTTGCGGTTGCGCTCGGCACGTTTGGCCTCGCGGGCCGGGGTGAACCCGGCGATCTGCCGACGGAGCTTCGCCATCCGGGTGTGGATCTTGCGGCGGTCGAGCTCCATCTTGGTCTCACCGGGGCCACGGGAGCCCATGCCCGCACCGCCGGAGACCTGACCACCGGCCTGCCGGGACATCGACTCACCCCAACCCCGCAGACGCGGCAGCAGGTACTGGAGCTGCGCGAGCTCGACCTGCGCCTTGCCCTCGCGAGTGGAGGCGTGCTGGCTGAAGATGTCGAGGATCACGGCCGTGCGGTCGATCACCTTGACCTTCACGACGTCCTCGAGCGCACGACGCTGCGACGGTGCCAGCTCGGTGTCGGCGATGACCGTGTCCGCTCCGGTGGCCTTGACGACCATCGCGAGTTCCTGGGCCTTGCCCTTGCCGAGGTAGGTCGCCGGGTCGGGGTTCGGTCGACGCTGCAGCAGCCCGTCGAGCACCACAGCTCCGGCGGTCTCGGCGAGGGCCGACAGCTCGCGGAGGGAGTTCTCGGCGTCCGAGGCGTCGCCCTGTGCGTACACGCCGATCAGGACGACCCGCTCGAGCCGGAGCTGCCGGTACTCGACCTCGGTGACGTCCTCGAGCTCGGTGGAGAGGCCGCCGACCCGGCGCAGCGCCGCGCGGTCCTCACGGTCGTACTGTTCGCCGTCGCCGCTCCAGCCCTGCTCGTCGATCGAGCGGGTCTGGATCGCCTGTGCCGGCGCGAAGATGGAAGAGGCGGCGCGCTTGTCGGCGTTGCGCAGCACTCGTTCGACGACACCGTCTGCGCTGTCGTCGTGGATGGTCTGTTCGTCCTGCTGATGGGTATCCGTCATGCTGTCCACAGGGTACCTCCGGCGGCCTCGGGACACACGGGGTTCCCGGTACGGTTCTTCCATGGCGAACGACCACTACTTCTCGGCCACCCCGGAGAGCGCCGCACGACCGCGGCAGATCCGGGTGACGCTCGCCGGTCGGACGCTCGAGCTCACCACGGCGGCGGGCGTCTTCAGCCCGGACGGCATCGACCGCGGCACGGGTGTCCTGCTGCAGAACGTCCCCGCTCCGGCCCTGGACGGGGACCTGCTCGACGTCGGCTGCGGCTGGGGTCCGCTGGCGATCACGATGGCGCTGCAGTCCCCCGACGCGCACGTGTGGGGCGTCGACGTCAACGAGCGTGTCCTCGACCTGGCCCGGACGAACGCGGCGGCCGCCGGTGCGGACAACGTCACGGTCGGCTCGCCGGCAGAGATCCCGGCGGACAAGACGTTCGCCACGATCTGGTCGAACCCGCCCATCCGCGTGGGCAAGGACGAACTGCACGACATCCTCCGCACCTGGATCCCGCGGCTCGCGGTGGGCGGGGACGCCTGGTTGGTCGTCTCGAAGGACCTCGGCGGCGACTCGCTGCAGCGCTGGTTGCAGCAGATGCTGGCCGACGGCTTCACGGTCTCGCGGGCGACGACCGACAAGGGCTTCCGAGTCATCCGCGTGCATCGAACGGCCTGACAGGTCAGCCCGGGCAGCGGGGCAGCGGGGCAGCCGGTCACGCGGTGACGGTCCCCTGTCACGCGGTCGCGGCCTGGAGGCGCGGATCACCGAGGCGACGTCCGCCCGGGTGATCCGGGCCTCCCGTCCGGCACCACCACCGCCGGCCGGGCAGCGGGCGGAACGCGGCTCAGACCGTCAGGTCCCCCGAGAACACCAGCTCGGCCGGACCGGCGAGCGACACGTGTTCGCCGTCCTCCGTCGCCGTCATGCGCACCGTGAGGACCCCGCCCGGGACGCGGACCCGCCAGGTGTTCGGGGCCGAGGCGCCCGCCCAGTACCGCGTGGCGAGGGCCGCGGCCACCGCACCGGTGCCGCAGGAGAGCGTCTCGCCGCTGCCACGCTCGTGCACGCGCATCGTGATCTCGCCGACGCCGTCCGTCACGAGCGGGTCGCCGGGCAGGACGAACTCGACGTTCGCTCCCGAGGCCGGTGCCGGGTCGAGGACGGGGATGTAGGTGAGGTCGATGCCGGCGAGTTCGTCCTCGCTGGCCACCGCGACGACGACGTGCGGGTTGCCGACGTCGATGCCCAGGCCGGGACGCGCGTTGGGCAGGTCCTTCGCCCGGACCAGGACGTCGTCCGATCCCCCACCCTCGATGCCGAGGCCCCACCGTCCGAGGTCCGCGGCGAACCCGTTGGTGGACCGCTGGATGTCGACGACGCCCTTCCGGCTGCCGACCGTCAACGTGCGGCCCGGTTCGAGGTCGACCAGTCCCGCTTCGGTGAGGTAGCGGGCGAACACGCGGATGCCGTTGCCGCACATCTCCGCGACCGAGCCGTCGGCGTTGTGGTAGTCCATGAACCAGGTCGCGTCGGGGTCCTCGGCGAGGATCGCCTGGCCCTCCGGGATCGCGTCGGAGCGCACCGCACGGATGACACCGTCGGCGCCGACGCCGAACCGACGGTCGGCGATGGCGCGGATGCGATCAGGGGTCAGGTCGACCGTGGCGTCGGGGTCGGCGAACAGGACGAAGTCGTTGCCGGTCCCGTGGCCCTTGGTGAAGTGCAGCTCGGTCACGGGACGATCCTACGGGCCAGCTCGGACAGCTCTGCGGTGCCGGCCCCGGTCACGTCGAGGGTCCGGACGTGTGTGGTGTCGCCGTCGGTGTACCGCTTGAACCACGAGACCTGCCGTCGTGCGTACTTGCGCGTGGCGATGCTGGTCGCCTCGACCGCCTGCTCGGTGCTCACCTCGCCACGGAGGACCTGCAACGCCTGGGCGTAACCGATCGCGGCGCGGGCCGTCGGGCCCTGCTCGAGCCCCTCGTCGCGGAGGCGCGCGACCTCGTCGACGAGCCCGTCGGCGAACATCCGCTCGGCCCGGACACGCAGGGCGTCGACGAGCTGCTCCCGGTCGCGGCGCAGGTGCAGGACCTGGGCTGGTCGCCACGACCGCGGGGCGGACGGGAGGCTCGGGGTGACGCGGTCGGACCGGCTCGCGATCTCGACGGCGCGGATCAGGCGCCGTGGGTTCCGCGCGTCGATGACGGCGGCGGCCTCGGGGTCCAGGGACCGGAGGCGTTCGAGCAGGACGTTCGGGCCGTGTTCGCGGTGCTCTCGTTCGAGTTCCTCGCGGAGGACGGGGTCGGTGCCCGGGAACGCGAGGTCGAACAGCACCGCGGAGACGTACAGGCCGCTACCGCCGACGAACACCGCGACCCCGCCGTCCGCCGTGACGTCCGCGATGGCGGCTCGGGCATCGCGCTGGTACGCCGCGACGCTCGCCTCGTCGGTGACCCGGAGGACGTCGAGCAGGTGGTGCGGGATCCCCCGCCGCTCGAACTCCGGGACCTTCGCCGTGCCGATGTCCATGCCGCGGTAGAGCTGCATGGCGTCCGCGTTGACGATCTCCGCCCGCCGGCCCTGCGAGCGGTGTCGCTCGGCGATGTCGAGCGCGAGTTCGGACTTGCCGGTACCGGTCGCCCCGACGACTGCGACGACGGGGATCAGGTCAGCGGCCGACACGGAGCGTGGGGAGGCCGAGCGACACGGGGCGGGGGCCGTCGCCGGGCTCGGTCGGGCTCGGGACACCGCAGGACTCGGCCTGCGCGGTGTCCCAGGCGTCACCGGCGCGGGTCCGACGGATGCGGAGCGGTGCGTCGGAGTCGGCGATGAGGAAGTGCGGCGCGGACCGGGTGATCTCCACCGACACGACGTCGCCGGGCCGCGGGACGTCGGAACCGGCCGGGACGCCGAAGTGCACCAGGCGGGAGTCCTCGGCGCGACCGGACAGCCGGTGCGTGGAGTCGTCCTTCTTGCCCTCGCCCGTGGCGACCAGGACCTCGACGGTCCGGCCGACCTGCGCGGCGTTCTCCTCGGCGGTGATGCGTTCCTGCAGGGCGATGAGTCGCTCGTACCGTTCCTGCACGACCTGCTTCGGCAGCTGCTCGTCCATCGTCGCCGCCGGGGTGCCTGGGCGGATCGAGTACTGGAAGGTGAACGCCGTCGCGAAGCGGGCCTGCTCGACGACCCGCAGCGTGTCCTGGAAGTCGGCCTCCGTCTCGCCGGGGAAGCCGACGATGATGTCCGTGGAGATCGCTGCGTGCGGGATGGCGGCGCGGACCCGGTCGAGGATGCCGAGGAACCGTTCGCTGCGGTAGCTACGGCGCATCGCCTTGAGCACCCGGTCGGACCCGGACTGCAGCGGCATGTGCAGCTGCGGCATGACGTTCGGTGTCTCGGCCATCGCGGCGATGACGTCGTCGGTGAAGGCGGCCGGGTGCGGGCTCGTGAAGCGCACACGTTCCAGGCCGGCGATCTGTCCGGTGGCCCGCAGGAGCTTGCCGAACGCCTGGCGGTCCCCGAACTCGACGCCGTAGGAGTTGACGTTCTGGCCGAGCAGGGTGACCTCGATCGCGCCGTCGTCGACGAGCGCCTGGATCTCGGCGAGGACGTCACCCGGACGGCGGTCCTTCTCCTTGCCGCGGAGGGACGGGACGATGCAGAACGTGCAGGTGTTGTTGCAGCCGACGGAGATCGACACCCAGCCGCTGGACGTCGATTCCCGCTTGGTCGGCAGCGTCGACGGGAAGACCTCGAGCGACTCGAGGATCTCGAGCTGCGCCTCGCCGTTGTGCCGGGCGCGTTCCAGGAGGGCCGGCAACGAGCCCATGTTGTGCGTGCCGAACACCACGTCGACCCACGGCGCCTTCTCGAGGATGACGTCCTTGTCCTTCTGCGCCAGACACCCGCCGACCGCGATCTGCATCCCCGGGTGGTCGCGCTTGATCGACGCCAGGCGTCCGAGGTTGCCGTAGAGCCGCTTGTCGGCGTTCTCGCGGACCGCGCAGGTGTTGATGACGACGACGTCGGCCTGCTCGTGCTCGGACCCGGTTCCCGAGGACGCGGCGGCGACGTACCCGGCGGCGCGGAGGGAGCCGCTCAGTCGCTCGGAGTCGTGCACGTTCATCTGGCACCCGTACGTGCGGACTTCGTAGGTACGCGGGCGCGAGGCGACGGTGTCCATGATCGTCCAGTGTAGGTCCGGACCGGACGGCTGCCGGAGGCTCAGCGGGCCGGATTCCGTCGGAGACGAGGAAGGCCGGAGCGCGTCCGCTCCGGCCTTCCTCACGCGTTGTTCGTCCCGCGTCACGCGTCACTCGAAGCGGACGGTCCCGCCCCCGGTCGGCGGGCGCCGGGGTCCGTCGAGCGCGCGCTCGACGGCGACGCGGACGACTCCGCCGTTGTAGCCCTTGCGCATCAGGAACCCGGACAGCCGGCGTTCGGCCGTCGCCCGGTCGAGGCCGCGCATCTGACCGGCTCGCTTGGCGGCGAGGTCGAGCGCCCGGACGAACTCGTCGTCCTCGTCATCGGCCGCGGCGTCGAGCGCGGCATCGATGGACGTCTGGTCGATCCCGCGACGGCGGAGGTCGGCGACGATCGCCTGCCGGCCGAGCCCCTTGCGCGAGTGCATCCGGTCGACCAGGTCGGTGGCCAACGCCACGTCGTCGAGCAGACCGACCCGGGTCAGTCGCTCGATCTCGTGCTCGATCACGTCCGGGTCGAACTCGTCCTGCTTGACGAGCATCGTCCGGAGTTCCGAGGTGCTGACCCCGCGACGGCTCAGTGCCCGCATGCTGATGCGCTCGGCGTCGGCACGTTGTTCGTCGAGCGGCCGCGGTGCGTCGGCGGGGTCGATCTCGCCGCCGGTGATCGAGAAGACCGACGCCGTCGGAGCATCGGCTTCGTCCCCGTCGTACCCGCTCTGCTCGGCACGGGCCGTCCGACCGGAACCGTCACCGACCACGGGCGACAGCCACTCGGACTGTGCGCCACGGATCGGCAGCGGCACCGGGGTGTCCGCATCGGCACTCTCGGCGTCATGGCCGGTGTCGGCTTCCGGGCCGCCGTCAGCGTCTGGTCCTGGAGCCTCACCCTGCGGGTCGACCGACTGCGGCGCCACAGCGCCAGGCCCTGCGGTGCGCGAGCCCGCGGCACGCGGACCCGCGGCCGACGAACCCCGACGGGGCCGCGCTCCGAACAGGTCGGTGACCGGTGCGAGGTCCTCGTCGTCGTGTCCGGCCGTCACGCGCCCTTCGCGACCTTCGGCGCGATCGACTCGACCGGTGCTGCTTCCTTCGCCCCGCCGACACCGAGCTTGGCGAGGATCTTGCCCTCGATCTCAGCGGCGATCTCGGGGTTCTGGATCAGGAAGGCGCGGGAGTTCTCCTTGCCCTGCCCGAGCTGGTCACCGTCGTAGGTGTACCAGGCACCGGACTTCTTGACGATGTTGTGGTCGACGCCGAAGTCCAGCAGCGAGCCTTCGCGGGAGATGCCGACACCGTAGAGGATGTCGAACTCTGCCTGCTTGAAGGGCGGCGCCATCTTGTTCTTGACGACCTTGACTCGGGTGCGGTTGCCGACGGCTTCGGTACCGGTCTTCAGCGTTTCGATGCGGCGGATGTCGAGGCGGACGGACGCGTAGAACTTCAGCGCCTTGCCGCCGGACGTGGTCTCCGGCGAACCGAAGAACACACCGATCTTCTCGCGCAGCTGGTTGATGAAGATCATCGTGGTCTGCGTCTGGTTGAGCCCACCGGCGAGCTTGCGGAGCGCCTGGGACATCAGGCGGGCCTGCAGGCCGACGTGCGAGTCACCCATCTCGCCCTCGATCTCGGCACGCGGCACGAGCGCTGCGACCGAGTCGATGACGATGAGGTCGATGGAGCCCGAGCGCACGAGCATGTCGGCGATCTCGAGGGCCTGCTCGGCCGTGTCCGGCTGCGAGACCAGGAGCGCGTCGATGTCCACGCCGAGCTTCTTGGCGTACTCCGGGTCGAGCGCGTGCTCGGCGTCGATGAACGCTGCGATGCCGCCGTTCCGCTGTGCGTTGGCGATGGCGTGGATCGTCAGCGTCGTCTTGCCGGAGGACTCCGGGCCGTAGATCTCGATGATGCGGCCACGGGGAAGTCCGCCGATCCCGAGCGCGACGTCCAGCGCGACGGAACCGGTGGGGATGACGGCGACCGGAGCACGCTCGTCCGTACCGAGGCGCATCACGGCACCCTTGCCGAACTGACGGTCGATCTGGGCGAGTGCGGTCTCGAGGGCCTTCTCGCGGTCTACTGCTGATGGCATGGGATGCTCCTTCGTGCTGGTGACGGCCGCCTGTAGGCTGTCGCGTCCGGACCGGCCGATGGTGCAAGGCCACTCGTTCTGCGACAAGGCTTCGGACGTGTTCCGATGTCCATGAACCTACGGCCGCCCACCGACATCACTGCGGTGGCGAGCGTGGGTTGTGGATGGAGCATCCGGTCAACGTCGCTGTGCAGGAACGTAGCACCGACCGAACACGTGTTCGAGCGACACGCCGAACAGGTGTTCCCATCGAGAAGGCCCGACGGGCGAGCTCGTCAGTCCCGCGGATCCTGCAGACCGCGTCCGTGCCGACGTGCTTCCGGGACGTCCTGCGAGTCGCACAGCGCTTCCCAGACCGTGCGCGCGTCGATCCCCGCATCGAGGGCGTCCGCTGCGGAACGCCCGCCGAGCTGCTCGAGCACGACGTCACGCGCGACGACGGCACCGTAGGCATCCCCGAACACCTGGTCGACGGCTCGCCAGAACTCACTCACGCGCATCGGACCACCCTAACAACGGCGAACGCCCCCGCCGGCGGACCGGCGAGGGCGTTCGTTCATGCGATGGGCGTCAGCGCACCGCGAGGTCGTTGTCGAACTCGGCGACGAGTTCATCGGGAAGCGTGTCCGGGACCCGGGTGAGTCCTTCGACCACCGCGAGGCGGTCGCCCACTTCGCGCATGATGGTCGAGATGGGGGTGTCGAGAGCATCCGCAACCGAGGCGAGGATCTCCGAGCTGGCCTCTTTCTGACCACGCTCGACCTCGCTGAGGTACCCGAGGGCAACGCTGGCCTTGGACGCGACCTGACGGAGGGTCCGGCCCTTCTGCAAGCGGAAGTCCCGCAGCACATCGCCGATTTCCTGACGAACGAGAACCATGAGAACTCCTCCTTCCTGTCATCTCCGCGCCCGCTCGGTCGGGATGACCGAGCTCGGGTTCCGGCAACAGTGACGTTGCCGGTTGCAGCATGTTAGCCAGTACGGCTGCCGTCCTGCTGGAGATTGCGTGAGATGTAACCTGACGGTCACGCCGCCTATTCCACGCGCTGGAGTCTGGATCGCAGTCGTGTCAGGAGTTCGGAGACGACGGCCCGACGGATTGCCCTGCGGTCCCCGTCGAGGTGCAGTTCCACCGCTTCCACGCCGGAAGCACCGGCGATGCCGATGAAGACGGTGCCGACCGGCTGGCCGTCCTGCGGATCCGGTCCGGCGACACCCGTCGTGCTGATTCCCCAGGTCGCGGGGACGTCGTCGACCGCCAGCGCGATCCGGACACCGGCAGCCATCTGTCGTGCGACCTCCGGGTCGACCGCGCCGCGTTCGGCGAGCAGGTCGGCATCGACGCCGAGCACCGACGCCTTCACCGGGGTCGCGTAGGCGACGACCCCCCCACGCACGACGGCAGAGGCTCCGGGCACGCCCACCAGCTCCGCCACGACGAGTCCGCCGGTCAGCGACTCCGCCACCGCGACGGTCTCTCCGCGCTCGGTGAGCTCGGCGACGAGCGCCCGCGCGACGCCAGCAGCCTCGATCCCACCGGCCCCGACACCAGCAGCGCCGACGGCCCCCGCGTCGACCGGCAGGCTCACGCTGCGGTCCGGTTGTGCTTCCACGCCTGCACGAGGTAGTCCACCCCACTGGCGACCGTCGCGACGAACGCGGCGGTCATGAGGATGCCGTTGACCCAGTGCGCGAGGTCACCGACCAGGTTCCACCACGGGAACAGCGCGAGGGTGATCGCCACGGCCTGCAGCACGGTCTTGATCTTCCCGCCACGGCTGGCCGGGATCACGCGGTCGGACAGCACGGCGAACCGGAAGACCGTGATGCCGATCTCGCGCACCATGATGAGCACGGTCACGTACCAGGGCAGTTCGCCGAGGATCGACAGGGCGACGAGCGCTCCACCGATCAGGACCTTGTCGGCGATCGGGTCGACGAGCTTGCCGAAGTCCGTCACCAGGTTCTGTCGCCGGGCGATGATGCCGTCGGCACTGTCCGTGACGATCGCGACGACGAAGAGCACGGCGGCCCAGATCCGGACCGGCCCGTCCGTGCCGGCGTCCGCCAGGAGCAGGACGAAGAACAGCGGCGCCATCAGGATGCGCACCACGGTGATGATGTTGGCGACGTTCGCGGTGGAGGCGGGGCCGGGACCCTTGCGGAGGATCCGGCCGCGCCACGGGAACCGGTTCGTCGTGCCGTCGGAGGCGGTCATGGTCTCACTCCCTGCCCGTCAGGCCCCAGGCGTCCTCGTCGGTGTCGCCTTCCTCTTCATCGTACCCGCGCGTCATGCCGGCGACCGGGTCGTTGCCGTACCGGTCGTCCGGCTCGGCAGCAGCGCTCGGTGCCGGTGCGGCCGGCGCCGGCGGCTCTTCACCGCGGAGCCTCGCGAGCACCGAGGGCAACTGGTCGCCGGTGACGAGCACGTCGCGCGCCTTCGACCCCTCGGACGGCCCGACGATGTCGCGGGACTCCATGAGGTCCATGAGGCGCCCGGCCTTGGCGAAGCCGACACGGAGCTTCCGCTGCAGCATCGACGTCGAGCCGAACTGGGTCGAGACGACCTGCTCGACCGCCGCGAGGAGCAGCTCCAGGTCGTCACCGATGTCGGCGTCGATCTCCTTGCGCTCGACCACGGCCGCGACGTCCTGGCGGTACTCGGGCTGGGCCTGCCGGGTGACGTGCTGGACGACCTCGGCGACCTCGCCTTCCTGCACCCAGGCCCCCTGGACGCGGACGGCCTTCGACGACCCCATCGGCAGGAAGAGTCCGTCGCCCTGTCCGATGAGCTTGTCGGCGCCGGGCTGGTCGAGGATGACCCGGGAGTCGGTGACGCTCGTCACCGCGAACGCGATGCGGGACGGCACGTTCGCCTTGATGAGGCCGGTGATGACGTCGACGGACGGACGCTGGGTCGCGAGCACGAGGTGGATGCCGGCGGCTCGGGCGAGCTGGGTGATGCGGACGATCGACTCCTCGACGTCGCGCGGGGCGACGAGCATGAGGTCCGCGAGCTCGTCGACGACGACGAGCAGGTACGGGTACGGCTTGAGCTTCCGCTCGCTGCCGGCGGGCAGCACGATCTCCTCGTTCTGCACGGCCTTGTTGAAGTCGTCGACGTGGCGGAACCCGAAGGACGCCAGGTCGTCGTAGCGCATGTCCATCTCCTTCACGACCCACTGCAGCGCTTCGGCCGCCTTCTTCGGGTTCGTGATGATGGGCGTGATCAGGTGCGGGACCCCGGCGTAGATCGAGAGCTCGACGCGCTTCGGGTCGACGAGGACCATGCGGACCTCGGACGGCTTCGCCCGCATCAGCAGCGAGGTGATCATCGAGTTGATGAACACCGACTTGCCGGACCCGGTGGAGCCGGCGACCAACAGGTGCGGCATCTTCGCCAGGTTCGCCACGACGAAGCCGCCCTCGACGTCCTTGCCGACGCCGATCGTCATCGGGTGCTTCGACTTGGTGGCAGCGCTCGAGCGCAGCACGTCACCGAGGGACACGATCTCGCGGTCGCTGTTCGGGATCTCGACACCGATCGCACTCTTGCCGGGGATCGGCGAGAGGATGCGGACCTCGTTGGAGGCGACGGCGTACGACAGGTTCTTCGACAGGGCCGTGACGCGCTCGACCTTGACGCCCGGGCCGAGCTCGATCTCGTACCGCGTGACCGTCGGCCCACGGGAGAACCCGGTGACCCTCGCGTCGACCTTGAACTCGGTGAGCACGCCGGTGATCGCGGCGACGATCTCGTCGTTCGCCTGACTGCGGGCGACCGACGGCGTGCCGGCGCTCAGCGTGGTGGCGGCCGGCAGGCGGTACGGGTGCGCGGGGTCGTCGGTGCCGGCGACCGGCAGCCCCTCCGGCTCGTCCTCGACCCCGACCTCGCCGAGGTCGGACTCGCCCGACACGACGGGCACCGGAGCGACGGGCACCGGAGCGACCGCGGGCGCGGGCACGGCTGCGCCGCCGGACGGGAGGCCCGTGGCCACGGCCGCCGCCACGTCGCGGTCCGGACGGAACGCCTCCGTCGGGGTGGCGGGCGCGGGCGAGCCGAAGTCACGGAGTGCCTGCTCCGCCCGGTCGAGGTCGTCGGCGACGTCCTGCTCGATCGAGTCGTTGAGGTTGACCGACTCCGGCTCGGCCGGGGTCAGGTCGCGGAGGCCGGCGGCTGCACCGGCAGCGCGGGACCCGGCCGCCGCCCCGGCAGCTCCGGTCGACGGCGCAGCAGCAGCACCCGCGGGCGGGATGACCGGGCTGTCGTACGCCGGGTCCTCTTCGCGCCCCGACTTGTTGCGGCGCCACCACGGCAGGTGCTCGTCCGCACCCGGCTCGACGGGCGCGCCGTCCTCGTCGAACCCGAGGTCCTCGAACAGCGGGAAGTCCTGCGACTGCCCCTTCGGAGCGCGCTTCCGGGTCGGCTTCGTCGCGACGGCGGCCGCGTCGGTGTCGTCCTCGGCGGTCTCGGCGGCGGGACCGGGTGCCCCGAACAGGTAGGCGTAGAGCTCGTGCAAGCGACGACCGAGCTTGTTCGGCGGCGTCTTGGTGATGATGAAGAGCGACAGTGCGAGCAGCACGATCGCGACGGGAACGGCGACCCAGGCGGTGGCGACCGCGACGAGCCATCCGATGACGACCCAGCCGAGCACGCCGCCGGCTGCGGCGAGGGCCGGCATGCCGTCCACGGCGCTGGGCTGGCCGCCGAAGACGTGGCAGAGCGACGCGATCGAGACGAGCATGAGCCCGAGCCCGATGCCGATCCGGGTGTTGTCGTGCACCGACGCCGGGTGCCGGAAGAGCCACCCGGCGAACACGACCATGATCACCGGGAGCGCGAACGCCAGGCGACCGAACAGGCCGCCGAACGTGTACGCGTCGAGGGCGATCGAGACGGCGTTCGTCGGGTTCAACCACTCCACGACCGCGCCGGCGATGGCGAGGACGAACAGCAGGAACGGGAACCCGTCGCGACGCTGGTCCTTCTCGAGCGACTCCTTGCCGAGCAGGCGGAAGCCCGCCCCGACGCCGTGCGCCATGCCGAGCCACGCAGTCACGAGCGGGTTCTGCTCGCGGAACACCGGTGTCGGTGCCGCCTGCGGCAGTTTCTTCGTCGTGGCCTGGGTGCGCGACGTCCCGCGCGACCCGCCTCCACGGGTCGACGATGACGACGCGCGCGTGCGCGTGGTCGACTTGGTGCCTCCGGCCATGGGGACGACCCTAACGCCAGCCGACGACGAAGGACGAGAGGCCCGCCGCAGCGTCCGTGGCGGACGTGCGACGGGCCTCCCGTCAGTCGGATCTGCGAGGCGTCAGGCCTCGATGACCACCGGCACGATCATCGGGCGACGACGGTGCTTCGTGTTCACCCAGCGACCGACCGTGCGGCGGACGACCTGGCTGAACGCGTGCGCGTCGCGCGTGCCGTTGCCGGCGGCGTCGGCGAGGGCCTTCGCGATCTGCGGACGCACGTCGTCGAAGACCGAGTCGTCCTCGGCGAAGCCGCGCGACTGGATCTCCGGGCCGATGACGCACTGGCCGGTCGTGAAGTCGACGGCGCAGAAGACGGTGATGAAGCCCTCTTCGGCGAGGACCCGGCGGTCCTTGAGGTCGGCGTCGGTGATCTCGCCGACCGTGGAGCCGTCGACGTAGACGTACGCGATGTCGAGCTGTCCGGCGACCGTGACCTGGCCGTCCTTGAGGTCGACGACCGTGCCGTCCTCACCCAGGATGACGTTGCGCGGCGGGACACCCGTCTGGATCGCCAGGTCGGCGTTCGCGAACAGGTGGCGGTGCTCGCCGTGCACGGGCATCACGTTGCGCGGACGCAGGATGTTGTAGCAGTAGAGCAGCTCGCCGGCGGAGGCGTGTCCGGAGACGTGCACCTTCGCGTTGCCCTTGTGCACGACCTTGGCGCCGAGCTTGGTGAGACCGTCGATGACGCGGTAGACGGCGTTCTCGTTGCCCGGGATCAGCGACGACGCGAGGATGACCGTGTCGCCCTCGCCGATCTCGATCTGGTGCTCGAGGTTCGCCATGCGGGCCAGGACCGCCATCGGCTCGCCCTGGGACCCCGTCGACATGTAGACGATCTGGTCGTCGGGGACGTTCTTCGCCTTCTTCGTGTCGATGAGCACGTTCTCCGGCACGCGGAGGTACCCGAGCTCGGCGGCGATCGTCATGTTGCGGATCATCGAGCGGCCCATGAACGCGACCTTGCGGTTCGCGGCCGCGGCGGCGTCGAGGACCTGCTGCACGCGGTGCACGTGCGACGAGAAGCTCGCCACGACGACCTTCTTGCGGGCCTTCGTGATGATGTTCTCGAGCACCGGGCCGATGTCGCGCTCCGGAGCGGTGAAGCCCGGCACGTCGGCGTTCGTCGAGTCCGGCAGGAACAGGTCGACGCCGAGCTCGCCGAGACGGGCGAAGGCGCGGAGGTCGGTGATCCGGTCGTCCAGCGGCAGCTGGTCCATCTTGAAGTCACCCGTGTGCAGCACGCGGCCGGCCGGGGTGGTGATGGCGACGGCGAGGGCGTCCGGGATCGAGTGGTTCACCGCGACGAACTCGAGGTGGAACGGTCCGATCTGCTCGGTCTGGTCCTCGGCGACGTTCAACGTGTACGGCTTGATCCGGTGTTCCTTGAGCTTCGCCTCGACGAGCGCGAGGGTCAGCGTGGAGCCGATCAGGGGGATGTCACCGCGGAGCTTCAGCAGGTACGGGACGGCGCCGATGTGGTCCTCGTGCCCGTGCGTGAGCACGACTCCGAGGACGTCGTCGAGGCGGTCCCGGATCGGCGCGAAGTCCGGCAGGATCAGGTCGACACCGGGCTGGTGCTCCTCGGGGAAGAGCACGCCGGCGTCGACGATGAGGATCTTGCCCTCGAACTCGTACACGGTCATGTTGCGACCGATCTCGCCGAGTCCCCCGACGGGGATGACTCGGAGGGTTCCGGGTTCGAGCGGCTGGGGAGTCGAGATCTGTGTGGGCATTCGGTCCTACGGATTCGGGCGACGCACGGTGAGCGCGCCGCGGTTCGTCAACGGGTGGTGCCTGGCACCTTCGGTAGTGCACCGCCGGCCGCTGCGTTGCGGTCGGGGCGGAAGTTGGAGAAGTCGGCGCCCGGGACGTCCCGGACGGCTTCGAGCGAGGTCTCGATGGCGTACGCCTCGCTGTCCTCGGGTCCGACGAGGGGCAGCCGGACACGCGGGCTGCCGATGCGCCCGAGGCCGTGCAGCACGTACTTCGCCGCAACGGTGCCCGGCACATGGGTCATGATCGCGCGGACCAGCGGCTCGAGGCGCTTGTGCTCGGCCGTCGCGGTCGCCAGATCGCCGCGGTTCACGGCGTCGACGATGGTGCGGTACGGCGCGCTCGTGATGTTCGCCGTGACCCCGATGAGGCCGGTGGCGCCGATCGACAGGTGCGGGAGCACGTTCGTGTCGTCGCCGGAGAAGTACATGAGGTCGGTGTTGTTGAGCACGCGGGACACCTCCGCGAAGTCGCCCTTGGCGTCCTTCACCGCGAGGATGTTCGGGTGCTTCGACGCCCGCAGGATGGTGTCGTACGTGATCGGGATGCCCGTCCGCCCCGGGATGTCGTACAGGATGACCGGCAGGTCGGTCGCGTCGGCGATCATCCGGAAGTGCGTCAGGACGCCGGCCTGGGTCGGCTTGTTGTAGTACGGCGTGACGATCATGACGCCGTCGGCACCGGCGCGCTCGCTCTGCTTGTACAGGTGGATCGCGTGGGCGGTCTCGTTCGAGCCACCGCCGGTGATGATCTTCGCGCGCCCCGCGGCGACGGACTTGCCGACCTCGACCAGCCGGAGCTTCTCCGGGTCGGTGAGGGTCGAGGTCTCGCCGGTCGTGCCGGTGACGACGATGCCGTCGGCGCCCGCGGTGATGCAGTCGTCGATGTGCTGCTCGACGCCCGGCCAGTCCACCTCGCCGTCGGCGGTGAACGGGGTCACGAGCGCGACGAGGACCTGGCCGAAGGGATTCTCACGCGTGGACACGGAGACCAGCGTACCGGCCCGAGCGCTCCCGGCGTCCGTCCACCCGGACGGTCAGCGGCGACGCCACTCCAGGAAGCGGTAGCGGGTGCCGGTCCGGGACTCCTGCCAGGGGCCGTCCTCGACGAGCTCCCACGCGTCGTCGAGGACCGGGGCGACGGTGTCCCCGGCGACGTGCACGTCGATGATCGTCTCCGAGACCCGGTCGGCGAGTGCGAGTGCGTCCCGGTAGACGGCCCCGCCGCCGATCACCCAGATGGTCTCGTCGGTGGCCGCTGCCGGTCCGGTCGCCGCGTCCAGCTCGTGCACGACCTCGGCGCCCTCGGCGGAGAAGTCCGGGTCGCGGGTGAGCACGACGTTGCGACGTCCGGGCAGCGGGCGGAACCGCTCCGGCAGGGACTCCCAGGTCCGCCGGCCCATCACGACGGTGCCGCTGCCGGTCACCGTGCGGAAGTGGGCGAGGTCCTCCGGCACGTGCCACGGGATGCCACCGTCGGCCCCGATGACACCGTCCGCGGACCGCGCCCAGACCAGACCGACGAAGACCGTGCCGGTCCCGCCCGCTCCCATCAGACCGCGACCTTGCCCGAGATCGCCGGGTGGTGCTCGTACCCGACGACCGTGATGTCCTCGTACTCGTAGTCGTCGATGGAGTCGCGGGGGGCGAGCTCGAGCGTCGGCAGCGGGAAGGCCGTCCGGGACAGCTGCTCCCGGACCTGCTCGACGTGGTTGTCGTAGACGTGGCAGTCCCCGCCGGTCCAGATGAAGTCGCCGACCTCGAGCCCGGTCTGGGCGGCGACCATGTGCGTCAGCAGTGCGTACGAGGCGATGTTGAACGGGACGCCGAGGAACATGTCCGCGCTCCGCTGGTACAGCTGGCACGACAGCTTGCCGTCGTTGACGTGGAACTGGAAGAAGGCGTGGCAGGGGGCGAGCGCCATGCTGGGGATGTCCGCCACGTTCCACGCCGACACGATGAGCCGGCGGGAGTCCGGGTTGCTCCGGATCTGCTCGATCACCTGGGCGATCTGGTCGACGTGCTCCCCGGACGGGGTCGGCCACGACCGCCACTGGACGCCGTAGACCGGTCCGAGGTCGCCGTCCTCGCCCGCCCACTCGTTCCAGATGCGCACGCCGTGCTCCTGCAGCCACCCCACGTTCGAGTCGCCGCGGAGGAACCACAGCAGCTCGTACGCGATCGACTTCATGTGCACGCGCTTGGTCGTGATGAGCGGGAAGCCCTGTGACAGGTCGTAGCGCAGTTGGGCGCCGAACAGGCTGCGCGTCCCCGTGCCGGTCCGGTCGCCCTTCGGCGAACCCTCCTCGAGCACTCGGCGCAGCAGGTCTTCGTACGGCGTGGGGTTCTCGGTCACGACGTCGAGCCTAAGCGACGCCGTGCCCGGCCGGTCGTCAGCTGTCTGAGTACCGTGGCGGCATGACGCAACAGCCGCTCTCGATCCTGGTCGCCGGCGCATCCGGCTTCATCGGGACGCCCCTCGTCCGTGCCCTGCGTGACGCCGGGCACCACGTCTCGACGCTGGTGCGCCGGGAACCGCGGACACCGACCGAGTTCCGCTGGGCACCCGGCGAACGCCCCCTCGACCCCGCGGTCCTGGACGGCGCGGACGTCGTCGTCAACCTCGCGGGCGCGAGCCTCGGCAAGCTGCCCTGGACCGCGTCGTACCGGCGCGAGATCCGGTCCTCCCGGGTCGACGCGACGACGACGCTCGTCGAGGCGATGCGTGCCGCGACCACCCCGCCGCGGGTGTTCCTCTCCGGCTCCGCGTCCGGCGTGTACGGCGACCGGCCGGTCGACGTGCTCGACGACGACGCGACGGTGGGGACGGGGTTCCTCGCCGACGTCTGCCGTGCGTGGGAGGCCGCGGCCGAGCGGGCCCCCGAGGGCGTCCGCGTCGTCCTGCTCCGCACCGGCATCGTCGTCGGCCAGGGCGGCGGCGCGCTCGCACCGCTGGTCCCCCTGACGAAGGCGGGCGTCGGCAGTCGACTCGGCACCGGCGGGCAGTACTGGCCGTGGATCGCGCTCGAGGACGAGGTCGGCGCGATCGTGCACCTCGCCACCGCCGACGACGTCTCCGGTCCGGTGAACCTCGCCGGTCCCGAGCCGGCCGTCGCCGAGCGCCTCACCAGGCGCGTCGCCGAGGACCTGCACCGCCCGTACCTGTTCCGCGTGCCGGCGTTCGCGCTCCGGGCGGTGCTCAAGGACGCGGCGGACGAGATGCTCCTGTCGAACCAGCGGATGGAACCGACCAAGCTGCTCGAGTCCGGCTACACGTTCCGGTACACCCGTGCCGAGGACGCCGTCGACGCCGCGTTCTGACCCGCGGACGCCGAGCCCGGCTCAGCGGACGTGTGTGAGCGCGGTCCGCATCGCGGCCCGCGCGCGCTTCCGGTCGCCCGCCGCGTCGTAGACCACGCCGAGGCGGTACCAGGCGCGCCAGTCGTCCGGTGCCGCCTCGACCGCGGCCCGGTACTGCGGGAACAGCTCGTCGGCCGCGGCACGGGCGGGGCGACCGGAGGGACGCACGTCGACGACCTCGTCCGGCGCACCCCCCTCGCGTTCGAGTCGGGCGCCGAGCCGGGTGATCCGCAGTCCGAACCGGAGTTCCAGCACGAGGAGCAGCGCACCGACCAGGGCGATCACGACGAGGGCGACGCCGATGCCGACGCCGACCGGGATCCCCGTCGACAGGAACGCGACCGCACGCTGCCCGACGAGCACGATGTAGACGACGAGCAGGACGGTCATCAGCAGCACGCCCCAGAGCGGTGACCGGAGGCCTCGCACGGTGCGCCCCTATCCGATGCCGAGGACGGAGCCGAGCCCGACCGTCAGCCCACGCATCGACCCGACCGCCTGCAGTGCCGCGCGGATGCCGGGCAGGTACGCGGTGTCGTCGCCGGTGTCGTGCCGGATCGTCAGGGTCTCGCCGGGGCCGCTCAACACGACGTCCTGGACGGCCTTCACACCCGGCAGCCGCAACGAGTGGATCGGCACGCTCGCGACCTGCTGCCCGCGGGCACGCTGGTCCACGTGCGGTGCGTCGACCGGGCCGACGTCCCGACGGGCGTCGGCGATGAGTTCAGCGGTGCGCACGGCGGTGCCGGACGGCGAGTCGATCTTGCCGGCGTGGTGGCTCTCGACGATCTCGACCGCGGGGAACCAGGGCGCGGCGATGGTGGCCAGGTGCGTGCCGACGACCGAACCGATCGAGAAGTTCGGCACCACGAACGCGCCCTGCTCGGGCCGGGGCTCGAGGGACGCGCGGAGCGTGCCGAGCCGCTCCCCCGACCAACCGGACGTGCCGACGAGGACGTTCGCACCGGTCGCCAGGGCGTTCTCGACGATCGCCGGGCTGAGCGCCGGGACGGTGACGTCGACGACGATCCGTGCCCCGGCGAACACCGACCCGTCGGCCTCGTGCGCGCGGTCCCCGGACGACAACCGGGCGACGAGTTCGAAGTCGGGCAGTTCCTCGACGACGGCGGCCGCGAGGGTGCCGAGCCGACCGGAGGCGCCGACGACGGCGACGGGAGTGACCATGCCCCCATCCTAGGATCGGGGCATGCCCGAGGATCGCAGCCAGGTCACCGTCCGCACCGTCCACGCCGACACCCCCGAGGTCGACGTCCTGCTGGACCGGTACCTCGACGAGCGCGAGGCGACCTTCCCGAGCGCGCAGGGCACGTACACCCGGAAGCGCACGCCGACGTCGGAACTCACTCCGCCGCACGGCACGTTCGTCGTCGCGTACGACGGCGGCACCGCCGTCGGGTGCGGCGGCCTCCGCCGGATCGCGGACGACGGCGACGACGTCCGCTTCGAGGTCAAGCACGTCTTCGTCCTGCCCGAGGGACGGGGCCGCGGCGTCGCGACCGCCGTGATGGACGTCCTCGAGCAGGCGGCGGCGGAGCTCGGGGCGACGAGCATCGTCCTCGACACGAACGACGCACTGGTCGCGGCCGGCGCGATGTACCGCAGCCGTGGCTACGACCGGGTGCCCGCGTTCAACGACAACCCGAACGCGACCGCCTGGTACCGCAAGCCGGTCCGCTGACGGGACACGTGCCTCCCGGGAGGCACGGTGCCGGTCCGACGCGCGGCACGCGGCCGCAGGTGGGCGTCTAGAGCGGCTGCGGCACCGGCAGGCCGGTGCGGAGTTCGACCGGCAGGTGCGCGAGGTCGTTGAGGGTGACGAGCTCGGCGGGCTTCGCCGAACGGATCCGGATGATGGTCAGCGAGCTGTGCGCGACGTTCGTGCCCATCCAGCGCCACTCGGGCGCCTGGAAGACCTCGCGCACGAACCAGCCGATCACGGCGTTGTGCGTGATCAGGAGGTCGTGGCGGTCCTCCATCGCCGGGGTGAACCACTCGGCCACCGCGTCACCCATCTGCGCTTGCCCGGCGGCGATCTCCTCTTCGGTGATCCCGCCGTACCAGCCCTTGTACGCGTGCGGCATGTCGGGCGTCGGACCGGAGGGGATGCAGTCGAACAGCAGTGTCGACGGCTCGGGCTGGATGGCCGGCAGGCGCTGCTGCAGGAAGGACGCGGTCTCGCTTGGCGCCTCCAGTGGGGAGTGCCAGACGCCGTCGAAGGGCACGCCGCCCAGGCGGTCGGCGATCAGCATCGCCTGGCGCTTGCCGCGCTCGGAGAGCTTGCCGTCGCGGAGTCCGTGCTCGGCGTCCTGGTGTTCGCCGTGCCGGACGAGGTAGAGGTAGTGCGACATCGTGGAGTTCAACCGTCGATCCCGAGCGCGACTGCCAGGCGCTCGCGCTGGACGTCCCCGACGACGGCCGTCACGGTCGGTCGGGTCAAGAGGTCACGGGACAGGTCGAGCACGTCGGCAGCGGTCACGCGGTCCACCCGCTCGAGGGCGGTGGCGAGGTCGGTGAACTCCCCGGTGCCGAGTTCGGCGCGCCCGAGACGGGTCATCCGGGCGTCGGAGTCCTCGAGCGAGAGCGTCAGCGCGCCCTCGATCTGGCCCTTCGCGCGTCGGAGCTCCCCGTCCGTGATGCCGTCGTCTGCCATCCGAGCGAACTCACCGTCGATGATGTCGATGACGCCGGCGACGTTGTCCGGCGCACAGCCGGCGTAGACGCCGAAGGCACCGTTGTCGAGGTACGCGGGGGCGAACGAGGAGACGGCGTACGCCAGCCCCCGGCGCTCGCGGACCTCCTGGAAGAGCCGGGAGCTCATGCCACCGCCGAGCACGGCGTTGAGCACGCTGAGGACCGGGCGGCGGTCGTCGCGGAGGTCCAACCCCTGCGAGCCACGGAGCATGCTGACCTGCTCGGTCGGGCGGTGCACCACACGGAGGGACGACTCCACCGGGTCCGCGGCGGGCTGCGCTGCACGTCGGGCGAGTGGGCTGGCCGCGGCGGCGCCGTCGAACACGGCGGCCACCAGGGCGCAGAACTGGTCGTGGTCGACGGCACCGGCCGCGGTGACGACGATGCCGTTGGGCTCGTAGTGCTCGGCGTAGTGCGCCATGACCTCGTCACGCTGGACCTCGCGGATGCTCTCCGGGGTTCCGCCGATCGGGCGTCCCAGGGCGTGTCCGTCGAACGTCGCGGCGAAGAAGGCCTCGCCCGCGACGTCGGCCGGGTCGTCCGCGGCCATGGCGAGTTCTTCGAGGATGACCCCGCGCTCGATGTCGAACGCCGAGGTCTCGAGCGTCGAGTTCGTCACCATGTCACCGATGACCCCCACCGCCATCGGGACGTCGGTGTCGCGCACCCGGGCGTAGTAGCAGGTGTACTCCTTGGCGGTCGCGGCATTGTGCTCGCCACCGACGGAGTCGAACGCGACGGCGATGTCGAGGGCGCTGCGCTCGGTCGTGCCCTTGAAGAGCAGGTGCTCGAGGAAGTGTGTGGAGCCGAACTGACCGGCCCGTTCGTCCCGGGAGCCGACACCCACCCAGTACCCGATGCTCGTGGAGTGGACGGAGGGGACGGCTTCGGTGAGCACACGGACGCCCGAGGCGAGAACGGTGCGCCGGACGAGGGCTCCACCGGACGTCACGAAGGACGTTTCCGGAGCCTCGAGCGGCAGCGGCACTGGGCGGTTCATCGTCACGACTCTACTGAAGCACGGACACCCGTTGCCCAGTTTCCCCGTACGGCGGGGCACGTCACTCGATGTGGGGGACAAAAAATGTGGACAGACCGACTCGTCTGTCTGTCCTCCTCGTGCTACAGTGATGTCACCGGATCGAGAGCCCCCCTAGACCTCGATCCGGTGGCTCGGGACATCAGTCCTGCGCGGCAACGAGTTCCCCCACTCCGCCGCGGAGCCGATGACCCAAGGAGAGCCACGCTGTGACGGTCGATTCCCCCCAACCGACCGTCCAGCGTCTCCCGGGTCAGCGTCTGCAAGGACCGGCCCCGAGCACACAGAACCTTCCGTCGCCGGACGGGTCGAGCGTCCCCCCGGCTCCCCGTTCCGGCGGCGCGAAGGTCCGCATCCTCGAGACGGCCCTCCGGCTGTTCTACGAAGAGGGCATCCGCGGCGTCGGCGTCGACCGTCTCATCTCCGAGGCGAGTGTCACGAAGGCGACGTTCTACAAGCACTACGGCTCGAAGGACAACCTGATCCTCGCCTACATGCACGAGCAGCACGCCCGCGTGCAGGCACGCATGGACCGCATCGTCGCCGGGGCGGACGCGCCGGAGTCCGCGGTCCGCGCCTGGGTCGACGCACTGGCCTCCGAGGTCAACCAAGCCGAGTTCCGCGGCTGCGCGTTCCTCAACGCCGCCGCCGAGTACCACGACCCCCGCGACCCGGTCCGCCAGGTCGTCGCCATGCACCGCGACTGGTACACCGAGCGCCTCGGTGACCTGCTGCAGGACGCCGGCCACCCGCTGCCCGGCGACGGAGCGGACGAACTCATGCTCGCGCGTGACGGCGCGATGAGCGGCGCATACGCCGGCGACGTCATCGCCGCGACGGCCGCACTCGGCCGCGTCGCCGAGCGCGTCCTCGCCGCCTGACGCTCCCCCTGGTCGTTCCCCGGTTCCGCCGGGGCGGCGGGTGTTGGCTCGGAGCATGACCAACCACCCCAACTGGAACCTGCCGGACGTCCCCACCTTCGAGCTCACCAGCCCCGAGTTCACCGACGGCGGCACGCTGCCCCAGGAGGCCCGCGGCAGCGATGCCGGCGGTGCCGACCGCTCCCCCGAGCTGACCTGGTCCGGCGCACCCGAGGGCACCCGGAGCTTCGTCCTCACCGTGTACGACCCCGACGCCCCGACCGGCTCCGGCTTCTGGCACTGGACCCTGTCGGACATCCCCGCATCGGTCACCTCGCTCCCCCAGGGGGCCGGGACGGACGACTCCCTGCTGCCCGAGGGAGCCACCCGCCGCCGCAACGAGTTCGGGACCGACACCTTCCTCGGTGCCGCCCCGCCCGCCGGCCACGGCCCGCACCGGTACTTCTTCACGCTGAGCGCGCTCGACGTCCCGACGCTCGAGGTCCCCGCCGAGGCCACCCCGGCCGTCGTCGGGTTCATGTTCCGGGAGCACCTGCTCGGTCGTGCGCAGCTCGTCGGCATCCAGGAGACCCCGGCCTCTTGACCGCACGACAACGGCCGCCGTCCAGCAGGACGGCGGCCGTTGTGGCGCTGCGGCTGATCAGTGACCAGCTGCGGGCTGATCGGGGATCAGCCCTCGGCGGGGACCTCGGTGTGGGTGCCGTGGTCGTCGCGACCCTCGGTGTCGACCTCGTCGGCCACGACCGGAGCGAGCGACAGCTTGCCGCGGTCGTCCACCTTGGTGACCTCGACCAGGATCTTCTGGCCGACGCCCAGGACGTCCTCGACGTTCTCCACGCGCTTGCCACCGGCGAGCTTGCGGACCTCGGAGACGTGCAGCAGACCGTCACGACCCGGCATCAGCGACACGAAGGCGCCGAAGGTCGCGATCTTGACGACCGTGCCGAGGAACTGGTCCCCGATCTCCGGGTTCGTCGGGTTCGCGATCGCGTTGACCTGCGCACGCGCGGCCTCGGCGGACGGACCGTCGACGGCACCGATGTAGACCGTGCCGTCGTCCTCGATCGAGATGTCGGCGCCCGTGGTGTCCTGGATGCCGTTGATCGTCTTGCCCTTCGGGCCGATCAGCTCACCGATCTTGTCGACCGGGATGTTGACCGAGATCACGCGCGGGGCGGTGTCGGCCATCTCGTCCGGGCCGTCGATGGCCTCGTTGAGCACACCGAGGATGGCCGAACGGGCCTCCTTGGCCTGCTTCAGCGCGGCGTCGAGCACCGACGACGGGATGCCGTCGAGCTTGGTGTCGAGCTGGATCGCGGTGACGAACTCGGAGGTACCGGCGACCTTGAAGTCCATGTCACCGAGCGCGTCCTCGGCACCGAGGATGTCGGTCAGGGCCGCGTAGCGGGTCTGACCGTCGACGGTGTCGGAGACCAGGCCCATCGCGATGCCCGCGACCGGGGCCTTGAGCGGCACACCGGCGTTGAGCAGCGACAGGGTCGAGGCGCAGACGGAACCCATCGAGGTGGAACCGTTGGAGCTGAGCGCCTCGGAGACCTGACGGATGGCGTACGGGAAGTCCTCACGCGACGGCAGCACCGGCACGAGGGCGCGCTCGGCGAGGAAGCCGTGCCCGATCTCGCGACGCTTCGGCGAACCGACACGGCCGGTCTCACCGGTCGAGTACGGCGGGAAGTTGTAGTGGTGCAGGTAGCGCTTCTTCGTGATGGGCGACAGCGAGTCGATCTGCTGCTCCATCTTGAGCATGTTCAGCGTGGTGACGCCGAGGATCTGCGTCTCGCCGCGCTGGAACACCGCGGAACCGTGGACGCGCGGGATCACGGCGACCTCGGCGTCGAGCGGACGGATGTCGGCCAGGCCGCGCCCGTCCATGCGGATCTGCTCGGTCAGGATGCGGCCGCGGACGACCTTCTTCGTGACCGACTTGTAGGCGGCGCTGACCTGGCTGTTGGCGACCTCGGGCAGCGTGCCCGCGGAGACCTGCTCGGCGATGGCGGCCTTGACGCGCGACTTGAGCGCGTCGTCGGCGTCCTGACGCTCGGTCTTGGCGGCGATCTTGTAGACGTCACCGAGCTCGGAGAGCGCGAGGGACTCGACGGCCGCGTAGACCTCGTCCGCGTAGGGCGGGAAGACCGGGTAGTCCTGGATCTCCTTGGCCGACTGCGCGGCGAGCTTCGCCTGTGCCTCGACGAGGGCCTTGAGGAACGGCTTGGCCGCTTCGAGGCCCTGCGCGACGACGGACTCGTCGGGCTTGGTGGCGCCGCCCTGGATGAGGTCCCAGCTGTGCTCGGTGGCCTCGGCTTCGACCATCATGATCGCGACGTCTTCGTTGCCCGCCTCGTCGGTGACGACACGGCCCGCGACGGTGAGGTCGAACACGGCCTCGGCCAGCTGCGACGCCTTCGGGAACGCGACCCACTGGTCACCGATCAGCGCGAGGCGCACACCGGCGATCGGGCCGGAGAACGGCAGACCGGAGATCTGCGTCGACGCGGACGCGGCGTTGATGGCCAGCGCGTCGTAGAACTCGTCCGGGGCGATGCTCAGGACGGTGATGACGATCTGGACCTCGTTGCGGAGGCCGTCGACGAACGACGGGCGCAGCGGCCGGTCGATGAGGCGGCAGACGAGGATCGCCTCGGTGCTGGGGCGGCCCTCGCGGCGGAAGAACGAGCCGGGGATCTTGCCGGCGGCGTAGGAACGCTCTTCGACGTCGACCGTCAGCGGGAAGAAGTCGAAGCCCTCACGCGGGTGCTTGCCGGCGCTGGTGGCCGAGAGCAGCATGGTCTCTTCGTCGAGGTACGCAGCGACGGCACCCTGTGCCTGCTGCGCGAGACGACCGGTCTCGAACCGGACCGTCCTGGTGCCGAAGCGACCGTTGTCGATGGTCGCTTCCGCGAACTTGATCTCGGGACCCTCCATAGAGGATGCCTCCTTGCGTGTGTGGTGCAGCAGACCAGGCCTCGGGCACACTCGTGCACGTGCGCTCCACGACGCGGAACGCATGTCTGGCCAGCAGTAGAAGCACACGGGACGGATCCGGCCCGGACGCCACCACCGATGACCAGCTTCGTGCCGGTCTGCGTGCGATGTCATGGTTCGTCTCGGGGAACGGTCCCCAGACCAGCCGACCTTAGCATTCCGCGGTGGACGAGCGGCGGTGCTGCTGGCGAACGGGCGTGTCCTCGGTAGCCTGCACCCATGCCCCGGAACAGCGCCCTCGTCCGTCGGTCGCGCGGACGGCACGTCCTCCTCGCAGTCACCGTCCTGGTGAGTGCCCTGGTCGTGCCGGTGGTCACCGCGGGCCCGGCGTCGGCGACGGAGTACCCGACGTGGGAGGACGTGCAGCGCGCGAAGGGTGACGAGCAGGCGAAGCAGGCCGAGGTCGCGGAGGTCCAGGCCGCGCTGCGGGCGGTGCAGGCCGAAGCAGCGGCGAAGTCGCAGGTCGCCCTCGAGCGTTCCGCGGACGCGACGCAGGCAGAGGCGGACCTGGCCGAGGCCACCCGGACGGCCACGAGCCTCCAGGCCCATGCCGACGACGCCTCGGCGACGGCGCAGCGCGCGCAGACCCGGGCCGGCCGGCTGGCCGCGGACCTGTACCGCGACGGGTCGACGGACCAGATGACGACCCGGATCGCGACCGCCGGCGACCCGGACGCCCTCCTCTACCAACTCGGTGCGCTCGACCAGCTGTCGACGACCTGGGCCGGTGTGATGGACGATGCGTCGGTCGCCGCGAAGACCGCGTCCTCGCTGCACGACCAGGCCGCGCGAGCGGAGGACGAACGGGCCGCACTCGCAGCGGAAGCCGAGGAGAAGGCACGGACCGCGGAGGCCGCACAGCGTCGCGCCGACGCCGCGGTCGCCTCGACGGAGTCGCACAGCGACGAGCTCTACGCGCAGCTCGCGGAACTCCGCGACTCCACCGCTGAGACCCAGCGCCGCTACGAGGTCGGACAGGCCGTCGCGGCGCAGGCGGCCGCCCAGGCGGCGGCAGCACAGGCCGCGGCCGAGGCCGAGGCGCACGCCGGCGGCTCGGCGGCGGCGGGCAACGCGTACCCGAGCACCGACGGCGTGGTCGTCGACCCGGCGGCCGCACAGGCGTACGCGCGGAGCGTCCTCGGGAGCTACGGCTGGGGGGACGACCAGTTCGGCTGCCTGGTCTCGCTGTGGACCCAGGAGTCCGGCTGGCGTGCGAACGCCCTGAACTCCTCGAGCGGTGCGTACGGGATCCCGCAGGCCCTCCCGGCGTCGAAGCTCGCCGCTGCCGGAGCGGACTGGCGGACCAACGCGGAGACCCAGGTCAACTGGGGCCTGGCCTACATCAAGGGCCGGTACGGCTCACCCTGCGGCGCCTGGGGCCACGAGATGGGCGTCGATCCGCACTGGTACTGAGTGCGACCGCAGCCGTCAGCGCTGCATCCCGCCCAGCAGGGACGCGAAGTCCACGACCTCCGGCAGGGCGTCCGCCTGCTGCGGCTGCCGCCGGGAGGCACGGGTCATCCACGCCAGGTCGGCTCCGGCCCGGCGGATGCGTGCGTCGAGCGTGCCCGCGTCGTCGCTCCCCCAGTCCTCGGTCGCAGCGAAGACCCCGGTCGGGACGACCGCGGCGCGGAGGTAGGCGAAGACCGGACGGATGCCGTGCTCGAGGGCGAGCGAGTGACGGGCGGTGCCACCGGTCGCTCCGAGCAGCACGGGCATGTCGGTGAGGGCGTCCTTGTCCAGCACGTCGAGGAAGGACTTCGCCAGACCGCTCATGCCGGCGGTGAAGACCGGGGTGACGAAGACGACGGCGTCCGCCTCGACGACCGTCGCGGTCGCGGCGGCCAGGACCGTTGCGGCGAAGCGGGTGAGCATGGCGTCGGTGATCTCGTGCGCCAGCGGGCGGAGCTCCACCGTGCGGAGTTCGACCGGGCCGTCAGCGGACAGGGCCTCGGCGGTGGCGGCTCCCAGTCGGTCGGCGAGCAGGCGGGTCGAGCTGGGCTCGGACAGACCGGCGGAGACGACGGCGATGGTGGTCATGGGGACTCCCGACTTTCGATGCGTTTGCATGAACTGTAGCAGGAACCCGGAACGGTGGGCGCGCATTCCCGTGACGCCCGCGGCCGGGGACGACGAAAGCCCCGACCCTCACGAGGAGGGACGGGGCTTCCGATCAGCAGGGCTGTCCGAGGACAGCGCTCCTGGGACGACTAGCGGCGCAGGCCGAGACGCTCGATGAGCGTGCGGTAGCGGGCGATGTCGACGTCGGAGAGGTACCCGAGGAGACGGCGGCGCTGACCGACCATGAGGAGCAGACCACGACGCGAGTGGTGGTCGTGCTTGTGCTCCTTGAGGTGCTCGTTCAGGTCGTTGATACGACGCGTCAGAACGGCGACCTGGACCTCGGGGGATCCGGTGTCGCCCGGGTGGGTCGCGTACTCTTCGATGATCTCCTGCTTGATCGTGGCGTCAAGTGCCATGGAGGATCCCCTTTCCTGCTCTGCATGAGAGCTGTGTCCGTTGCGCGGTGCCCACACCTGATGCGTGAGCGCTCTTGATCCGCGGCCGTTCGACGGCAACCGAACGAGCATACCAGAGCGCGGACCGGCCGACGGGCTGCCGTCGCTCGCCGGGGCGCGGGTTCAGACGGTCCGCGCCCGCAGCGGACGGCGCCGACGACGCCGCTCGGGCAGCAGGCTCCGCACGAACCCGACGAGCGTCGCCCCGAGCAGGCCGCCCAGACCGTTCGACAGCACGTCGCGGGGGTCCGCGACACGGGCGGGCAGGTACTCGGCCTGCGCGAACTCGATCCCGACCGACAGCCCGACGGCCACCAGCGCGCCGAGGAACCACCACCGCCGGGGCAGCCAGAGCGCGGCGATGAGCCCGACCGGCACGAACATCGCCACGTTCGCCAGGAACTCGGTGCGTTCGTACGTGAACCAGGCACCATGGGGAAGGTGCTGCATCCACGCGATCGCGTGCAGGACGAGCGAGTTCTCGGCCGACGTGAACACGTGCGGGGTCAGCGTCATCCGCCAGATCACCCAGGCGTACCCGCCCGTCAGGGCCAGGAGGAGCAGTTTCCGCAGCATCCGGTCAGTCTGGGGCACGGCTGCTGGGCAGCACCCTGGCGTCCGGTGACGAAGGGATGGGAACATGACCGCAGCAGCGGACGCAGGTCGGGGCGGCGCGCGACACGGGAGGGACGGCGGATGTCGAGACCGCAGCGGGCCTCGTCCACGCGCCAGTGGGTCTGGATCGGGGTCGTCGGCGCGCTCGTCCTGGCCGTCGTCGCGGCGGTGAGCGTGGTGCTGCCGCACTCCGGTGACCGCCCGGTCGCCCACCGTCGGAGCGTCGCCGAGGCCTGGCCCGGCGGACTCGCCCACCAGCCGTCCAGTGCGAACCAGCCACGCTGGCACGAGACGGCCGCGCGACAGGCGGGTCGGGCCTCCACGGCGGACCGGCTGTCCGTGATCGCCGACCAGCCGATCGCCACCTGGTTGACGAACGCGTCCGTGCCCGAGACCGTCGCCACCATCCGGAGCGTCGTCGCCTCGGCACGCGAGCAGCAGAGGACGCCGGTGTTCGTGCTCTACGCGATCCCCGACCGCGACTGCGGCCACTGGTCACGCGGCGGCACGGCCGAGGACGCCTACCTGCCGTGGGTCCGCTCGGTCGTCCGGGCGCTGGCGGGCTCGCACGCGGTCGTCCTGGTCGAGCCGGACTCCATCGCGCAGATCGCCGTCTGCGAGCGCCTGCGGGACACCCGGTTGCCGCTCCTCCGCAAGGCCGTGGCGGCCCTGACCGGACACGGGCTGACGGTGTACCTGGACGGCGGCAACGAGAACCGGGTGCCCGTCGCGACGATGGCCGACTGGCTGCGGCGCGCCGGCGTCGACCGGGTGCAGGGCTTCGCCACCAACGTGTCGAACTTCTACCGGGTCGACCAGGAGCGCGCCTACGCCGACGAACTGGCCGACGCGATCGGCGGGGACCCGCACTTCGTCATCGACGTCTCGCGGAACGGCCAGGGCTGGCGTGGCGACTGGTGCAACCCCGAGGGCGCCGGCCTCGGGCAGCTCCCCCACGTCACGCTCGGCACAACCCGGCTCGACGCGCTGCTGTGGGTGAAGACCCCCGGCCTCAGCGACGGCAGCTGCAACGGCGGCCCGGCCGCCGGGCAGTGGTGGGAGTCGTACGCGCTCGCCCTGGTCGCGAACCGCAAGCGCAGCTGACCCGCGCCACGGCCGGGAGGCCCGGGTCCACTCCGCCTGTCGGCCGCCGGTGGTTGCATGTCGCCATGAGCAGCCGCCGTCCGCGATCCGTCGTCCCGCCGTACCTCCTGCGAGCCGTCGCGGCCGCTCCGGAGGACCGTTTCCCCCGCGCCGCCTCGGCCGCACGGACCGCCCTCGCGTCGATGGACCGCGTCCAGGCGCCGAAGCAGGTCACCGGCCTCCGGGCACCCCGCACCGCCGGAGCACCGGACACCTCGCCGCAGCGCACGATCGCCACCGCGGCCGGCACGACGACCCTGCCGGGCACGGTCGTCCGGCGCGAGGGCGAACCGGACACCGGGGACGCCGCCACCGACGAGGCGTACGCGGGGCTCGGGGCGACGCACGCGTTCTGGCTCGACGTCTTCGGACGGGTCTCCATCGACGGCGCCGGACTGCCCCTCGACGCCACCGTGCACTACGGCCAGGAGTACGACAACGCCTACTGGGACGGGCAGCGCATGGTGTTCGGCGACGGGGACGGCGAGGTCTTCCGGCGCTTCACCATCGCGGTCGACGTGATCGGGCACGAGCTCGGCCACGGCGTCACGCAGTACACCGCCGACCTGGTCTACCAGGGACAGTCCGGGGCGCTCAACGAGTCGATGAGCGACGTCTTCGGCTCGCTCGTGGCGCAGTACGCAGCCGGGCAGACCGCCGAGCAGGCGACGTGGCTGATCGGCGAGGGGCTCTTCACCGACGCCGTGCACGGGGTCGCCCTCCGCTCGATGCGCGCGCCGGGCACCGCCTACGACGACCCGGTGCTCGGGAAGGACCCCCAGCCGGCGACGATGGCCGACTACGTCGAGACCACCGAGGACCAGGGCGGGGTGCACCTGAACTCGGGCATCCCGAACCACGCGTTCTTCCTCGCCGCGACCGCGATCGGCGGACCGGCCTGGGTCGGCGCCGGGCAGGTGTGGTGGGACGCCCTGACGTCGGCCGAGGTGTCGGCGTCGATCGACTTCGCCGGGTTCGCCGGCGTCACCGTCCGGGCGGCGGCGACGCGCTTCGGGGCGGACTCGGCCGAGCACGCCGCCGTGGCCGGTGCCTGGCGTTCGGTGGGCGTCCTGTCCTGACCCCCTGCGGGCGCCGGTGCGGGTGCGGGGCCGGGTGCGGAGGGCGTAGGTTCCGGGACATGCAGATCGTCGTGCGCCGCAGCGGAGGGTTCGCCGGCATCACCCGCGCCTGGCGGGTCGACACCGACGCCCGGCCGGACACCGACCGATGGGCCGAGCTCGTCGGGGCGCTCCCCCGCGACGCGGAGCCCGACCACGCGGGACCCGACCACGCTGTGCCGGACGACTTCATGTGGACCGTGACCGTGGCCCGCACCACGGTGACGATCCCGGGCCGCAGGCTGGACGGTCCGTGGGCGACGCTCGTGGCCGAGGTGCGGGACCAGGGCGAGCCGGCCTGACGGAAGGGTGTGGGGCCTCCCGTCAGGCCGTGGTGACGACCGTCAGTCGATCTCGATGACCGTCAGGCGCCGGGTGGGGCGCGTCATCGCGACGTAGACCGCCGCCGCCGCACGGGCGGCGTCGGACCCGACGCGGTCCGGGTCGACGAGCAGCACGCCGTCGAACTCCAGGCCCTTCGCGTCGGCACCGGTCAGCACCGTCACCGAGCCCGGACGCGGTGAGCCGAGCCCGCGGACGTCGGCCTCGGTGCGGGCGAGGCGTTCCCGGACGGCCGTGACGTCGGCCTCCGGCACGATCACGGCGATCGTCCCCGAACCGATCAGGTCCCGCTCGCCGTCGACCCGGCGGGCGACGGTGTCGAGCAGGTCCGCTCGGTCGACGCGCAGCCGCTCCACCGGGTCGCCGTCACGGACCGCCTCGTTCGCGGTCACCGTGAGCCCGGCCGAGGCGGCGAACGCACCGGCGGCCTCGACGATCGACCGCGGCGTGCGGTAGTTGACCGTCAGCTCCGCGAGCCGGGAGTCCAACGGCACCTGCGGCGCCCGCCCCCGACGGCGTCGGGAGAGCGCACCGCGGACGTCGTCCCAGGTCCGGGCAGCACCGGGCGAGGAGCCCTGCGCCATGTCACCGACGATCGTGAAGGACCGCAGGGGGTTCCGGCGGGCGAGGATCCGCCACTGCATCGGCGAGAGCTCCTGCGCCTCGTCGACCACGATGTGGCCGTAGGTCCACTCGCGGTCCTCGGCGGCGCGCTCGGCCGTGGAGCGGGGGTCGCCGCCCTCGGCGAAGGCCCCGGCGACCTGCTCAGCGCTGACGATGCCCTCGACACCCATGTTCTCGATGGCCTGCCGGGCGTTCTCGATGTCGCGGTTCCGGCTCGCCTTGGCCTGCCGCTTCGCCGCACCACCGGTCGGGTCGAACTCCCCGAGGAGTTCGGCGGCCTCGTCGAGGAGCGGGACGTCCTCCACCGTGAAGGCGGCACCACGCTCACGGCGGAGGAGCTCCCGGCGCTCGGGGGTCCAGTTCGGGGTCAGCGACGCCAGCCAGTTCGGCCGGGCGTAGAGGTCCTCGAGGAACTTCTCGGCCGGCAGCGGCAGCCACGCGGTGTTGAGCAGGACGCGGGCGTCGTACGAGCTGCGGATGTCCTCGCGGAGGACCTTCTCGTCGGCCTCGTCCACGGTCGTGCCACGCTGCCGGAGCTGCTCGGCGAGCAGGCGGGTCATGGCGTCCAGCGCGTTCTTGTTGAACGACACGCGGGCGACGTTGTGCGGCTTGCCGCGGTCCTGCGCACGACGCATCGCCTCGGCGACGAGCTGCGGCGGGACGACGAGCCGTTCGCCCTCGACGTCGAGCGTGACGGACTCGGTCGGGACGACCTGACGGGAGCGGACGGCTCGGCGCAGCAGGTCGGCCATCTCGCCGGAGCCCTTCACCGCGGCGACGTCACGGCGGTCGTGCACGGTCGTGTGGAGCCCCGGGTACAGCGAGCCGAGCGACGCCATCACGACGCCGGTCTCGCCGAGGGACGGCAGCACCTGCTCGATGTAGGTGAGGAAGGCCGGCGAGGGGCCGACGACCAGGACCCCGGAGCCCCGGAGCCGCTCGCGGTACGAGTACAGCAGGTAGGCGGCACGGTGCAGTGCGACCGCCGTCTTGCCGGTGCCGGGGCCGCCCTGCACGATGAGGACGCCCTCGAGCGGGGAGCGGATGATGCGGTCCTGCTCGCCCTGGATGGTGGCGACGATGTCGGTCATCCGACCGGTCCGCTCGGCGGTGACGGCCGCGAGCAGCGCACCCTCGCCCTGCAGGTGGGTGCGCTCGTCGTCGTAGAGCGTGGCGTCGAACACCTCGTCCTCGACGCCGACGACGGTGCGGCCCTCGAGTGTCAGGTGCCGACGGGCGCGCATGCCCATCGGGTGTGCCGCGGTGGCCTGGTAGAAGGCACTCGCACCCGGCACACGCCAGTCGAGCAGCAGCGGACGGTGCTCGGCGTCGCGGAGGCCGACACGGCCGATGTACCGGAAGGCGTCCTCGTCGGCGGGCGGGTCTTGGACCTCGAGCCGACCGAAGACCAACCGATCGCCGACCTGTTCGAGCGTGGCGACGGTGTCCTCGTAGAGCCGGGCGAACGCGTCACGCTCACTGCGGCTCTGGTGGTTGCCGCCGACGGTCTGCCGGCGGGTCTCGGCGAGACGCTGGGCGGCCTCGGCCGTCAGCCCGTCGAGTCGGTGGAACAGACCGTCGACGTAGCCACGTTCACGGTCGATCTCGGTGGGTTCGGAAACACGCGCTTCGGACACTCGCAACCCTTCGGGACAGGGGGACCAATCGTATCCCCCCGCCCCGGTCGGGCTCGACGCGATCGCGGCTGCGACCGCGTGCGACTACATCTCTTCGTGCGTGTCCGGGTCGCCGTCCCACAGCCGACCACGCTCGAGCGCGGAGATGGCCTGGACCTCGTCGTCGCTCAACGTGAAGCCGAACACGTCGAGGTTCTCGCGCTGCCGGTCCGCGTCGCCCGACTTCGGCACCGGGACGGCACCGAGCTGGACGTGCCAACGGAGCACGACCTGGCCGGCCGACACCCCGTGCGCGGCGGCCGCGGCGGTGACGGGTTCCTCGGTGAGGAGCTCGGACTGCTTCGCGAGCGGGCTCCAGCTCTCGGTTACGATGCCGAGCCGCTGGTGCACGGCGCGGAGCTCGGCCTGCGGGAAGTACGGGTGCAGCTCGACCTGGTTGACGGCCGGGGCGACCCCGGTGGCGTCGATGATGCGGTCGAGGTGCTCGGGCGTGAAGTTCGAGACACCGATCGAGCGGACCTTGCCGCTGTCACGGAGGTCGACGAACGCCTTCCAGGTCTCGACGAACTTGCCCACCGACGGGTTCGGCCAGTGGATCAGGTACAGGTCCAGGTGGTCGAGCCCCAGGTTCGCCAGGGTCTCGTCCACCGAACGGTGCGCCTCGTCGTAGCCGTGGTGGCGTCCCGGCAGCTTCGACGTCACGACGAACTCGTCACGCGGCACGTCGGCGCGGCGCACCGCCGCACCGACCGCGTCCTCGTTGCCGTAGTTCAGTGCGGTGTCGAGCAGGCGGTACCCGCTCGTGATCGCCGCACCGACCGCCTGGATCCCCTCGTCCCCGTCGAGCGAGTACGTGCCGAGGCCGAGCGCCGGGATCCGGTGCCCGTCGTTCAGCTCGAGGGTCGGGACCTCCGGGACGCCTGCCATCAGCGGACGCCGAGCAGGTCGATGACGAAGATCAGGGTCTTGCCGGACAGGAAGTGTCCACCGCCGGCCGGGCCGTAGGCGAGTTCCGGCGGGACGACGAGCTTGCGACGGCCGCCGACCTTCATGCCGGGGATGCCCTCCTGCCAGCCGCGGACGAGGGCCGCGAGGGGGAAGTCGATCGGTTCGCCGCGGCCCCAGGAGCTGTCGAACTCCTCGCCGGACTCGTACTCGACGCCGGCGTAGTGGACCTTGACGGTCGAGCCGGACTCGGCGACGGCGCCGTCACCCTCGACGATGTCGGTGATGACGAGGTCGGTGGGCGCCGGGCCCTCGGGAGCGTCGAACTCGGGCTTGCTGTTCAGGTCAGTCATGGTCGTCAGTCAACCAGAGAACGAAACCGGGCCCCGCAGGCGGCCTCCAGGCCACAGAATGGTTCCACCGTGACACCAGATGCCCCCGCGAAGCCCCGCCGCTCCCTGTTCGCCGACCTCACCCCACTCCGCCGCTCCCCCGCCTTCGCCCGACTCTGGATCGGCAGCTCGATCGCCGGCATCGGCACGATGATGACCAGCGTCACCGTCGGGCTCGAGGTCTACGAGATCACCCGCTCGACCTTCATGGTGTCGCTCGTCGGCGTGATCTCCCTCGTCCCGATGATCCTGGCCGGGCTCTACGGCGGGATGCTCGCCGACGCGTTCGACCGCCGCACCGTCGCCCTCGTCTCGGCCGTGCTGGCATGGGTGTCCACCGCGATGATCGCCGCGCACGCGTGGCTCGGACTCGACAGCGTCGTCCTGCTCTACGTCCTCGTCACCGTGAACGCCGTCGCCGGCACCGTCATCGGGGCGTCCCGCGCGGCGATCGTGCCCCGCCTGGTCGGCATCGAGCTGCTGCCCGCGGCGAGCGCCCTCAACAGCATCAGCGCCGGCTTCTCGGTCACGGTGGGCCCGGCGGTCGGCGGGGTGCTCGTCGCCGCGTTCGGCTTCGCACCCACCTACACGGTCGACGTGGTGCTGTTCAGCGCGGCGTTCCTCGGGGTCATCACGCTGCCCCGGATGGCGCCGGAGCACGACGCCCTGCGCCCCGGACTGTCGTCGCTCATCGAGGGGGCGAAGTTCCTGCGGCGCTCCCGCAACATCACGATGACGTTCGTGCTCGACATCATCGCGATGACGTTCGGGCAGCCCCGCGTCCTCTTCCCCGCCATCGGCGCCCTGGTCGTCGGCGGCGGGTCGATCACCGTCGGCGCACTCACCGCCGCGTACGCGATCGGTGCACTGCTGTCGGGCATCTTCTCCGGGCCGCTCGGCCACGTCCGCCGACAGGGCGAGGCCGTCGGCTGGGCGATCACCGTCTACGGCGGCGCGATCGCGGCGTTCGGCGTCGTCGTCGCCTGTGCGCACCTCCTCGGCGGGCGGCCGTCCGAGACCTTCTCGACCGGGATCCTGCCGGCGCTGGTGCTCTCGGCGCTGTTCCTCGCGGTGGCCGGCGGTGCGGACAACGTGAGCAGCGTGTTCCGCGGGACGATCCTCCAGGCCGCCGCCCCGGACGGCATGCGCGGACGCCTGCAGGGCATCTTCATCGTCGTCGTGACCGGCGGACCCCGCGTCGGCGACCTGTACGCCGGACTCGTCGTCGCGGCCGGGTTCGCGTACCCCCCGGTGATCGGTGGCGTCCTCATCATCGCGCTGGTCGCGCTGTTGCTCCGCCTGGTGCCGTCGTTCCGCCGGTACGACGCCCTGCACCCGAACGCGAACTGACGGAGCCGGTACGGTCGACCCCATGCCGGCGAGCCGAGAACGCGACCTGCGCCGCTCCGGTGTCCGAGCGGTGGTGCGACGGACGTACCACTCCGTCATCCGGCACCGCGTGGTCGACTCGGCCGCCTCGCTGACGTTCTTCGCGCTCCTCACGGTGTTCCCGACCGCCCTGACCGTGGTGTCGCTGTTGGCGGTCGTCGACCAGGGCGGCGACAGCGTGGCGGACGTCCTCGGTGTCCTCGGTGTCCTCGTGCGACCGGAGACCGCCGAGCACCTCGAGACCCCGCTCCGCCAGCTGCTGACCCTCGACAACCCGTGGCTCGGCGCGACCGTCGGACTCGTCCTGACGCTGTGGTCGCTGTCCGGCTACGCGACCGCGTTCGGGCGTGCCATGAACACCGCGTACGAGGTCGAGGAGGGCCGGCGGATCTGGAAGTTCCGCAGCATGATGCTCCTCGTGACGCTGCTGATCATGGTCGGTGGAGCCGTCGCGATCGTGATCCTGCTCGGCACACCGATGATCTCCGCCGCCGTCGTGCAGCAGGTCGGCTGGCCGTCCTGGGTCGACGACGTCTGGAACGTCGTGAAGTGGCCGGTGCTCGCCGCCGACCTGGTCGTCATGGTCGCCGTGCTCTACACCGCCACCCCCAACGTCAAGACGCCGCAGCTGCGGTGGGTCTCCGCCGGCGCCGGTTTCGCGATCGGGACCTGGGCGATCGCCACGGTCGGCTTCGCGCTCTACGTCGAGACGATCGGCGGCGGCAACCGCGCCTACGGCTGGCTCGGCGGGGCGCTGCTGCTGCTCGTTTACCTGTACATCTCGAACTTCGTGCTCGTCGTCGGCGGGGAGCTCGACTCCGAGGTGATCCGGATGCGCCAGCTGCTCGCCGGCATCGAGGCCGACGAGACCATCCGGCTGCCGCTCCGCGACGTCACCCGGAACTTCACGCTCGCCCGGTGGCGGGACCAGGACATCGCGGCGGCGGCGCAGGTGCGGGCCGCGGCCGCGGAGCTGCCCGACGACGAGGCTTCCCCGCAGGGCGAGGAGCTCCGGCGCGTGGCGGGGCAGGTGCGCGCGGGCGAGCGGCCGATGCCCTGAGCGGCACGGCGCTCACTGCGTGAGTGTCCGACGGACGGGAGGCGCGTGGCGGGGTCGTCATGTGCCTCCCGTCCGGACCGGGGCTCAGCCGGTCGGTCCGCGGGCCGCGTCAGGCCTGCGGCGGACGCGGGGCCGCGTCGCGGGCGTGCTGCTCGAGCATCGCCTCGGTGATCACCGGGATCGCCCCCGTGGCCAGCTCGATGCCGGACAGTCGCGCCGGGCTGAGGACGCGGTGCACCTGGTGCTCGTCCATCAGGCCCGCCGCGATCACCAGGGTGGAGATCGGCGTCGAGGTCGTCAACGCCGTGTGCGCGATCGACGCCGCCGCCGCGTAGCCGATGTAGGGCGTCAGCGCGGTGACGACGCCGACGTTCGTGTCGACCTGGGCGGCGAGCTTGGCCTCATTCGCCTCGATGCCGATGACGCAGTGCTCACGGAGGGTCGCGCAACCACGGGCCATCCACTGCAGGGACTGCAGGATCGAGTGGGCGATGATCGGTTCGAAGGCGTTGAGCTGGAGCTGCCCGCCCTCCGCCGCCATCGTCACCGTGGTGTCCGCACCGGCGACGGCGAACGCGATCTGGTTCACGACCTCCGGGATCACCGGGTTCACCTTGCCCGGCATGATCGAGGACCCGGCCTGCCGGGGCGGCAGCGTGATCTCGCCGAGGCCCGCCTGCGGACCCGACGCCAGCAGTCGCAGGTCGTTGCAGATCTTCGACAGCTTCGCGGCACTGCGCTTCACCGTACCGGACAGGGTCATGAACGAGCCGGCGTCACTCGTCGCCTCGATCAGGTCCGGCGCCGTGACGACGTCGATGCCGCTCGCCTCCTGCAGCTGCCGACGGACCTCGTCACGGTAGAGCGGGTCGGCGGTGATGCCCGTGCCGATCGCCGTCGCGCCGAGGTTCATCTCCGCCAGCAGCGGCACCACTCGGCGGAGCTGGACCACGTCCTCCTGGATGGTGTGTGCGAAGCCGGTGAACTCCTGGCCCAGGGTCATCGGCACCGCGTCCTGCAGCTGCGTCCGCCCGACCTTCAGGACGTCCGCGAACGCCTGCCCCCGCTCGGCGAACGCGGCGGAGAGCTGCTCCAGCTGGTCGGCGAGACGGCGCACCCCGTAGATCATCGCGATCTTGATGCTCGTCGGGTACGTGTCGTTCGTCGACTGGCTGCGGTTCACGTGGTCGATCGGGTGCAGGTACGCGTAGTCGCCCCGCTCACGGCCGAGGAGTTCCAGGGCCCGGTTCGCCAGGACCTCGTTCGTGTTCATGTTCGTGCTCGTGCCGGCACCGCCCTGCACCACGTCGACCACGAACTGGTCGCGGAGGGCGCCGTCACGGACCTCCTGTGCGGCACGGTCGATGGCGTCGGCGCGCTCGTCGTCGAGGACCCCGATCGCCCTATTCGCCCGGGCAGCGGCCTGCTTCACCGTGACCAGGGCCGCGACGAGGTCCGGGTACACCGCGATCGGCACGGAGGCGATCGGGAAGTTCTCCATCGCCCGGAGGGTGTTGATGCCCCAGTACGAGTCCACGGGCACCTCCCTCGAGCCCAGGGAGTCGGTCTCGGTGCGGGTGGCAGCGCTCGTCACGTGGTGTTCCTCTCCGTCGCGGGTCACGTGTCGAGGGTAGCCCGCGACCGTCCGGCCGGTGTGGTGCGGGGTTGCGCCGGCGCGGACGCGGGGGGGGCGGCGGAGCGCGGGCGGGCGGAATGCCAGGGACGCGTCGTCACGCACCACGGGATCCCGCCCACTCGCCACCTGTGGGACGGGAGGCGCGGTGCCCGGCCGCCACGGGCCTCCCGTCCGCCGGGAGGCGAGCCGGCCGTGCGGCGAGCCGCCCGTGCGGCGAGCGGGCGGAAACGCGCCGCGCCCGAGCCCGCCGCCCTGCCGTTCCGCTCGCTCGCGGCCGCGTGCTGGCGTCCGTGGGCTTCGCGCTCCGGCGAGCGGGCGAGAACTCGCGGTGCGATCCGCACTCGTCCTGGTCTTTACGCCCACTCACGCCCAGGGCGGACGGGAGGCACACGTCCATGCCCGCCGCGCGCCTCCTGTCACCAGCTGACGGGCGCGCGGGCGGCGAACGGGCGGGAATGCGTCGCTCTGGAGTCAGCTGCCCCGGTGATCCGCCCACTCGCGCTCGCGTACTGGCGCCCGTGGGCCTCGCGCTCCGGCGAGCGGGCGAGAACGCGCGGTGCGATCCGCACTCGTCCTGGTCTTCCCGCCCACTCACGCCCAGGGCGGACGGGAGGCACGCGACCAGCCCGCCACGCGCCTCCCATCACCAGGTGCAGCGCGCGCACGCGGCGAGCGGGCGCGGACACGCAGCGCTCGACACCCGCTGCCGTGGCATTCCGCCCGCTCGCGGCCGCGTACTGGCACCCGCGCACTCCGCGCTCCGGCGAACGGGGGCGAACGCGTGGTGCGTCCGTCAGACCCCCCTGGCATCCCGCCCACTCACGCCCGGGGCGGACGGGAGGCACGCGACCAGACCGCCCCGCGCCTCCCGACCGGCAGACGGCGAACGGGCGCGAACGCGCGGTGCGTCCGCCAGCCGCACTGGCATCCCGCCCGCTCACGCCCGGGCGGGCGGCCCCGCAACGCGGCAGCGGCCGGCCCGAGGGCCGACCGCTGCCGGAGGGACGTGCGCGAGCCTCAGTGGAAGGCGGGCACGATCAGGTAGATGCCGTAGAGGACGGCCGCGCCACAGAGCACGAAGCAGACCACGGCGAGCGCCCGGAGCATCCGGACGGCCCCGGCCGCGGCGTTCGGGTCCGGGAAACCGGCGGTGGCCGGGCCGATCGTACCGTCGTCCTTCACGGTGTACTTGCCCGCACGGGTGTCGGCGGCGCTCCAGAAGCGCAGTCCGACGGAGTACACGGAGACGACGAAGCACGCCGCGACGACGGCGACGAGCGCCACGAGCAGGAACGCTCCCCAGTCGATGCCCATCAGCGACGGCCTCCCTTGCGTCCGGCCATGCGGCGGAGGGTCCGCTCACGGCTCAGTTCGGCGCGACGGGCGGCGACGGCCTCGGCACGCTTCTTGCGCTGCAGTCCGCGCTGCTCCTTACGGGTGAGCACGGCGTTGGCGGCGACGTCGATCTCGATGGCCGAGTCGTGCGGCTTGCGGAGCGACCACAGGTACAGGCCGAGGACCACGATCCCGCCGGCGACGGCGTCGATGACCAGGCCGATCACACCGAAGCGGGCGATGCCGGACGCCACCGCACCGACCGCGGCGGCTGCCGGCAGGGTGATGAACCACGCGATGACGATCTTGCCGGCGGTCGACCACTGGATCTTCGACCCGCGACGGCCGAGGCCGGCACCGATGATCGACCCGGAGGAGACCTGCGTGGTGGAGAGTGCGAAGCCGAGGTGGCTCGAGGCGAGGATCGTCGCGGCGGTGGAGGCCTCTGCCGCGAAGCCCTGCGTCGCCCGGATCTCGGTGATGCCGGACCCGAGGGTGCGGATGATCCGCCACCCGCCGGTGTAGGTGCCGAGGGCGATCGCGAGCGCACAGGCCACGACGACCCAGAACTGCACGCCCTGGTCCGCCGACTGCGCCCCGGACGCGATGAGCGTGAGCGTGATGACGCCCATCGTCTTCTGCGCGTCGTTCGTGCCGTGCGCGAGCGAGACCATCGACGACGTGAAGATCTGGCCGATGCGGAAACCGCCGCGTTCGTTCGGGAACACCGGGCGACGGGTGATCCGGTAGGCGATCCGCGTGGCGAGCAGTGACACCAGCGCCGCGATCACCGGCGACAGGAAGGCGGGGATGATCACCACCGTCAGCAGCGCCGCGTAGTTCACCGAGTCGAACCCGGCACCGACGATCGCGGCGCCGATGAGGCCACCGAAGAGCGCGTGCGAGGACGACGACGGCAGGCCGCGCAGCCACGTGATCATGTTCCAGACCACGGCGCCGATCAGCCCCGCGAAGATCATCTCCGGACTGATGGCGACGCCACCGGGTCCTTCGTTGATGAGCCCGTGCGAGATCGACGTCGCCACAGCAGTGCTGAGGAACGCCCCGACGAGGTTGAGCACCGCTGCGACGGAGACCGCCACCGTGGGCTTCATGGCGCCGGTCGCGATCGGGGTCGCCATTGCGTTGGCGGTGTCGTGAAAACCGTTTGTGAAGTCGAAGAAGAGGGCCAACGCAATGACCAGGACGACTATGAGCGTGATGTCCACCGCGGGCAAGTGTCCCAGGCGGGAGGGGATCGAGCAAGCCGAGCGGACACCTGTTGTTCATCTGCCCTTCACGTCCGCTCAGATCCACACCCTCGGGATGGGAAGATGGACCCGTGGACATCGCCGAGTTGCTCATCCTGTTGGTCGGATCGCTCGCCGTCACCGGGTTCGCCCGAGCATGGGGACTCCCTGCCCCGCTCCTCGTCACCGCGGTCGCCCTGGGCGTGTCGTTCATCCCCGGACTGCCGCACATCGAGATCGACTCCGAGGTCATCCTCACGGTCGTCCTGCCGCCGCTGCTCTACTCGGCGGCGCTCGACGTGTCGTGGCAGAGCTTCCGCGGGTCGATCAAGCAGATCCGACGACTCGGCGTCTTCCTGGTCATCATCACCGCGCTCGCCGTGGGCCTGGCCGCCTACCTGATCATCCCCGACATGACGTGGCCGGCCGCGATCCTCCTGGGCGCGATCGTGGCCCCGCCGGACGCGGTGTCGGCGGCGGCGATCGGCCGGAAGCTCGGCCTGCCCCGCCGGGTGATGACGGTGCTGTCCGGCGAGAGCCTGATCAACGACGCCGCGTCGCTGACGCTGGTCCGGGTGTTCACCCTGATCATCGCCGGCGCGTCCCTGACGGTCTGGCAGGACCTCGGGATCTTCGGCCTGGCGATCGGCGTCGGTCTGGTCGTCGGCGGTGTGCTCGGGGTCGTCGTGCACTGGATCCGGATGCGGATCAACGACCCCGTGGTCGAGACGATCATGAGCATCCTGCTGCCGTTCGTCGCGTACATCCTGGCCGAGGAGCTCTCCGGCTCGGGTGTCATCGCCGTCGTCACGGCGGGCCTCTACATCGGCTACAACTCCCCCAAGGAGGGCTACGCGACCCGGCTGCAGGAGCGCCCGCTGTGGACGAGCGTCGACGTCATCCTCGAGGGCTTCGTCTTCGCGCTCATCGGACTGCAGCTCAACACGGTCGTGCAGGACCTGGTCGAGAGCGAGCGGAGCCTCGGCCAGACGCTCACCGCGGCGGCGGTGGTCCTCGCGGTCGTGATCGTGGTCCGCCCGCTCTTCATCTTCGAGTCCTACGCACGCAACCGCCTGCACGGCCGGTTCATCCGTCCGCTGCGGATCCGCGCCTCCCGAGGGCACCGCTCCCTCCGCTGGATCCGCGGCACGGCCGAACCGAAGCTCAACTGGCGGGAACTGACGGTCATCTCGTGGACCGGCATGCGCGGTGTGGTGACGCTGGCGGCCGCGGTCTCCGTCGTCGCGAGCCCGACGAAGATCCCGGCACAGGACACGATCTTCGTGATCGCGTTCATCGTCACCGTCGGCACCCTGCTGCTGCAGGGGCTGACGCTGCCGTTCGTGATCCGCGCGCTCAAGGTGCAGGACCCGGGCGAGGACGACAAGGACCGCCGGAGCGAGATGCTGCTCAACCAGCGCACCACGGTCGCCGCCATCGAGCTGCTCGACAAGCGACGTCCGGAGTGGGGCTCCCGGTACGGCACGGACGCCGTCGACTCGGTCGTCTCCCGTCTCAAGGCACGGTTGGAGCGCCAGGCCGAGACGTTCCGGCAGGACGCCGAGGAAGAGGAGACGGACGACCGCGACACCACGATGCGACTCCGCGGCGCGCAGATCCAGGACATCCGTCGCGAGTTGCTCGACCGCCGACGCGAGATCGTCCTGGAGGAACGCGAGAAGGGCAACCTCGACGAGGAGGTCATGCGTCGCGTGCTCGTGACCCTCGACGCGGAGGAGCTCGCGATGGACTCCGCACAGGCCTCCCGCAGCCGTTCCTGACCGGTCCTCACCCTGGTGCCCGGGCGTAGCCTGGGACGCCAGACGACAGGACAGGAGCGCACCGCCGAGTGAGCACGCCGCGGAACGAAGCACGCAGGAACAACGACCTCCCGACGCGCAGCGCCGGAGGCTCGGCGCGGGTGGCGCAGCCATCAGCGCAGGAGCAGGCACGGCAGGCCCCCCGGCAGCCGTCGCGTCCGGCGCGCCGCCCCGGCCGGGAGGCACGCCCCACGCCGCCGCCGAAGCAACACATCGGGCGCTACCGCCGTTGGTACGCCACGCTCCACCCGTCGCTGCAGCTCATCGGGCTCCAGCTGTGGATGCCGCTGTTCTTCATCGTCGGGTTCTGCCTGTGCTACGTCTTCGCGTTCCACGCCCCGCACCCGCACGACGTGCCGATCGGCATCGTCGGCGGGGACCGGACCCTCGTCAGCGCCGTGCAGAAGGCGCTGCCGGGCGAGTACCTGTTCTCGTCGTACGACTCACTCGCCCGCGCCAAGCACGACGTCGTCGCGGGCACGATCGCCGTGGCGTACGACCCCTCCGCGAACGAGCTGTTCAAGGCCAGCGCGCACCAGTTCCAGGTCGCCAGCCTGGTGCCGGCGACCCTGACCGCGGTGCTGACCGGCGCCGGACTGGCCGCTCCCCGCGTGACCGAACTCGCGCCCCTGCCCGCCTACGACGAGTACGGCACGGTCGCCATGTACGTGATGCTCGCCTGGTGCATCGGCGGCTACATGGTGGCGATGTTCATCGGCATCATGGGCGGCCCGCTCCGCCACCGGACCCGTATGACCGTCATCGTCACCGGTGGCCTGGTGATCTCCCTCATCACGAACACCCTCGCCGGCCCCGTCGTCGGCGCGATCCACGGACACTTCGTCCCACTGGTGCTCATCGCGTGGGGCTGGATCGTCGCGATCGGCCTCGCGGTGAACGGTCTGAGCTACTTCGTCGGACGGTTCATCGCCGCCCCGGCGATGATCTGCTTCGTCTTCCTGTCGATGCCGTCCTCCGGTGGCGCCTACCCGAAGTGGTTCATGCCGGAGCCGTTCGCCTGGCTGAACAACGTCGTCGTCGGCTCGAGCATGGTCGACATGATCAAGCACCAGCTCTACGGCGTCGGCCCGGGGCCGGAGCGCGGCCTCATCACGATGGGCTGCTACGCCGCCGCCGGGCTCGTGCTGATGTTCCTCGGCAAGAAGTGGTGGGAACGTCGCCGGATCCGCGCGATCGTGACCGGCCGGACCACCATGTTCCAGGACGCGAACACGGCGAACCGCGAGTTCCTGGGCCGCGAGCGCGACGCCGAACTCCAGCGGAACGGCCTCATCTCGACCGAGACCGGCACGCTGCAGGTCCTCCGCGACGACGACTGGGAGGACGAACGAGCCGCGGGCGACGTCTTCACGGGCGGTCGCGACGGGCTCGAGAACGAGCCGCTCAATCCGCGTCGGCAACCGTGACGGCCGCGGGTATCCTGGTCCGATCATGACCCGTACCGCCTGGCACCGCCTCCTCATGACGATCGTCGTCGTCTTCCTCGTCATCGCGGCGCTGTCCTACGTCACGAGCATCGTGCTCGCGCCGAGCGGCGGCCGCAGCGTCGCCGGACTCTGGGACGGCTGGGCGATGTTCGCACTCGTCGCGGCCATCGCGTTCGGCGTCGTCGACTTCTTCGTCCGGCCGCTCGGTGGCCAGAGCGGCGACGCGGACGTCATGGCCGAGGCCGAAGCCGCCCGCACCGGGTCCACCCCGACGCAGCGCGCACGCTGACACGGTCGGTCAGCAGGGTCAGGCCGGCTCGCCGATGCCCGTCCCGGTGAACCCGGCGACCGACGCGTTGTCCTCGGCGAACACGACACGGGCGTCGACCCGCCCACCCGCGAGCACCCCGGGCAACCAGTAGCGCGCGTCGTCCCACATCGCGTCGTACGGCACGGCACCGACCGGCACCCACCGCGGCTCCAGCTCGTCCCCGCCCGACGGGTCGCCCTGCCAGCGGCGGCAGACGAAGACGTCCGAGACCTGGGACCAGGACGGCCGGAACGGGAACCGGTAGTCCAACGTGCCGCGTGCCTCCAGGTCGGCCGGGTCGACGTGCAGGCCGACCTCCTCGGCGACCTCGCGCACGGCGGTCTGCGCGGCCGTCTCCGTCCCCTCGCGCTTCCCGCCCGGGCCGACCACGCGACCGGTGCCGAGGCCCCGGCGCTTCTCGCCGAGCAGCACCTCCGGCCCGTCGGCACCGTCCCGCAGGAGGTACACGACGACGACCGCCGGGTGCTGGGACTTGGTCTCGTCGCGCTCGGTCATGTGGTCCAGTGTGGCCGATCCGATGACGTACGCTCGTTGCATGGCAGGCGTGCTGTGGGGGCGTCATGGCTGAGTCTCGCAGGACGGGGCGCAGCCTCGAGGTGCTGCGCGCAGAAGCCGCCGAGGAGATCTCGGTCATCGTCGAACACCGGTGCCGGCAGGGCGACGACCCCTGGGACTTCATGCACACGCTGCCGACCGTCGACGAGCAGGTCGTGCTGATCCTCCGGGCCGAGGCGATGGAACTCGACGTCCGGATCGGCCAGCGCAGCGCCCAGTGGTCCTCGCACCCGGCCTCCGGCCACCGCACCGAGCACGGCGAGGAGTACCACCGCCTCCGCCGGATCGCGCTGCAGCACCCGGAGCTGACCGAGGCGGTCTGGAAGCTCATGGACGCGTTGCCCCGCGCCCGCTGACACACGTCTGGGGTTGGATGGGGACATGACCGACACCGTCCTCGCCGTCCTGAACCAGCCCTCGCGTGCCGCCGAGCCGCACGACCCCGGAGCCGACTCCTTCACGTGGGCGAAGCCGCTCGAGGAGCACATCCAGGTGATGGACCTCGGACTGACCCGGGGCGACGGCGTGTTCGAGACGATCACGGTCATCGACGGTCGTCCCCAGGCACTCGAGGCGCACCTGGCCCGGTTCGGTCGCTCCGCCGCGAAGCTCGACCTGCCCGAGCCGGACCTCGACGCCTGGCGGCAGGCGATCGAGGCGGTCTGCGCAGGACTCGACCCGGTGCGAGAGGCCTACGCCAAGACGGTGCTGACCCGCGGCGTCGAGGGCCTCGGCCGTCCGACCGGGTGGGTGTACGCCGCGCCGTCCGCCGACCAGACCCGCGACCGCACCGAGGGCATCGGGGTCGTCACACTCGACCGCGGCTACCGGCACGACGTCGAGCGGACCTCGCCCTGGCTGCTGCAGGGCGCGAAGACGCTGTCGTACGCGATCAACATGGCCGCCCTCCGCGAGGCCGTCCGGCGCGGCGCCGACGACGCCCTGTTCATCTCGACCGACGGCTACGTCCTCGAGGGCACCCGGGCGAACCTGGTCATGTCGGTCGGGGGCCGCTTCGTCACTCCCCGCACCGACATCGGCATCCTCGACGGCACCACGCAGGCGGACGTCTTCCGGTTCGCCGAGCAGGAGGGCATCGAGACCGCCTACGAACTCGTCACCCTCGACGACCTGCGGGCCGCGGACGCGCTGTGGCTGGTCTCGAGCATCCGACAGGCCGCGCCGATCCACACCGTCAACGGGGTGCGGATCGAGATGGACCTCGGCATGACGGAGCGCATCAACGACTTCCTGCTCTCGCGTCAGGACTGAACGGATCCGGCCAGACGACGGACGGGAGGCGCGGTGCGGGCCCGCACCGCGCCTCCCGTCCGTCGGCCGGACACAAGCGCGAAGCAGTGACTAAGTTGTCGACTGCCCACTCGTGAACCGAGGCACCTTCATCAAGACGAACGTCGCGCGACTGGCCGGAGCGAGCAGGTCGCCGTCCTGAAGGACCAGGTTGACGTCGAAGGCCTCCGCAATTCGGGAGAACCGGTCGCCGACCCCCAGGAAGACTGGTCACGCTGCTGGTCGACCGACCACCACTTCTTGAAAACCGGGAATGAAACGTCGAGCGCGATCACGAAACCCCAAGCCGCTCAAGTCGACCTGCAATTCTGGTCCCTATGCTGTCTCGGATACGCACCAATGCGGGGACTGCGACTACAGATTCCCAATGCTCCGCTACTCGACAAGCAGTATCGCGAGCCAGCTCTGTCAAGTTTGTCGGCGAGTTGAGTTTGCGTTCAAGGCGCTCGAAGCTGGTGAGGCCGACGGCATCGATCGCACGAGACCGCCCGAATTTCAGTCCGAGGTCCTCACCTTGACCGATGTAAGCTTCCGTCGACACCACGTCGTACACGGGCGATAACGTGGGCCGCTGCCGATCAGCGTAGATCAACGACCAGTTTTTGAGATGCGCGTCACCGTTGCCGATGAGGACGTTGAGTACGAGCCGCTTTACAACCTCTTCGAGCGCGTCAATGTCGTAGCCGCGGTACGCCAGCGCTGAGACCGTTTCGAAGGAACCATCATACTTATGTTCGGGATAGAAGCCGCGAATCTGGGCAAAGTCTTCAATGTGCGTCCGGGTCTCGCCACCTTCCGAGCGGTCAAAGCGCTCGATTGCATAGGCGAACTGCTCCCCCTGCGGCCATACCGCGCCCGGCAGCTGCGGAAGGTCATCTCTCTCGACTAGCAGCGTTTTAGGAGTATTGATGCCTACCTTCCGAGCCAACTCCATCATCGCGTACTCATTTTGGGGCACTCCGGCGTGTTCTGAGTCCGGCATCTTGATGATCCAGTCGCCATGCTCGAAACTTGCTGGAATTGTGAGCCTGTCTTGAGCCCTCAGGAGTGAAAACTTCAATCCGACACCAGCGAGAGAGAACTTCCAGGGCCTATCATCATCGAGGGGTGCAGAATAAGCCTCAGTTACCGCCCAATCTTCATCTGGCCGGTTGCCGGCGTCTGCAACGACCTCGACTGCTCCAGGTAGATCGTGTCCGACTTGCAACAGCAATTCCAATTCCCGATCAACTGCGACTCGCCGCTCTCGAGCAATCCAACCGCGCAGCTTGCCTTCCGGCAAAAGGTTAGAAAACCACGGCGGAAGGCGCAAGGCCGCCTGCGGGGATACACCAGAGTGGTCCTCGAACCAAAGACCTAGAACCGGTCGCTCTGCTCGATCCCAGTAGTCATCGAGGAAGGTGAATCTCGCAACATCCCCCCGGTGGCGGATGACGCCAATGAGGCTCCCGTAGAGCAGGACCGCATGCTGGCGCTCATCCATCACTCTTCGCCAGACCGATCGAGGATCGTCAGGTCCTCCTCATTGACTACAAGCCCCTCATCGTCATCCTCGTCGTCATCGTCGAGATTGAAGTCAGAAAGAGGTCGGGTCGATTCCAGCCCCACCCCTGCGCGACTCTCGAGGAACTTGCTCACGACGCGCTCAAGTCGCGCTTCGCGCTCCTCAACCATTTCGATGAGCTGTCCGAAGTTGATCCGGTCGAGATCGCCCTTGGTCACTAGAAGACTGTCGAGAACCTTAGTGCTGACGCCAGCTGCTCGCGCATCGCCATCTTTAGCTAGACCACGCAAGGTGTGATCATCATCCGGCAATCCAATATACCGGTTCGCCGCTGAAAGCCTAAGCTTGGACGGAAGCGCGTCGCGGCGGACGATTTCCAGTGCTACGTCGGTAGGAGTTTCACGAGCTTCGAGCGCCAGAGCGAGAGCTGCTGGGTCAATGACTTGGCCGGAGGCAAGAGCACGCGGCTTCGCAGCCCAAAGCGCACAGAGTGCAATCCGACTGGCTGCCTGATTGGCGCGGAAGAGTCGAAGATTCGGAAGAGGTAGCGGCTTCGTTGACTCGACCACTTCGAGTAGGCGCTGCAACGAACCTGACTCATCGCCTGGCTTGATGTTACCGGCCAACGAGCGGACCGTCGCCGTACTACCGCTCAAGTTCAGCTCCTGAGCCCGGGCCGCTGCTCGCCAGAACCATCGTCGGAGTAGTTCGAGGTTGCGCTCGGCAGGTTCGGGGAACAACGCAAAAAAGCGTACGGGTATCAGCAAAAGGAATCGATAGGCAAGGAATGTCGCATGAGGAACGCCCGCCTGGTCAGTAAGGAAGGCGATAGCGCGTTCGAGCGCGTCCTCGGCACCACGATATCCTTCTTCGCGCCCCTCCCCTGGGAAGTCAGACACCAGTCGGCGCTCCTGATCGAACTCGCCATGAGGATCCCGAGTGATGTCGGGGTGACGTCGCACAAGAATGGCCTGGTATACCGCAGCCGTATCGACCCGCCCGAAAGTGGTCGAAGCCGCGAGCCGGTCCGCGATCGCGCCAACCGACAGGCTCTCATCCGACACCTCACCAACTGCGCGATGGATGGCGTCAAAAATCTCCGCGCTTCTCAGACGCTTGCCCGCGGTGTTCATTCGGTCGAAAATGTCTCGGAGAACTTTTTCGTCAGCCTGCTCCACTACAGACCCTGGCAATGCGAATCCTCGGAGCCGGGCCGTCACAGCCTGGAGGTCCGCGGCGAAAGGGAACGCTTCAGGATGTTCCTGCAGCCAGGTAAGTAGCCTCGGAATGTCGAACAGGTCAGGCAAGGGGATTGCGAGCTGGCCGCGAGCATCATTCGGTCTCACGAGCTTCTTAGCCTCGACAAGGTATAGAACTCTGAAACGACTGTCACGATCGACTACGTCCGCACTCACGCCGTTGACGAGACTGGTGATTCTTTGCTGGCCATCAACAACCCAGAGCGCATTGGGACGAGCCGGGGCATCGATGATCAAGCCGCCTAGAGTGACGCGGCGCTTCGGGGCGTCCTTCCTCCAAAGCAGTACGCTGCCGACCGGGTAACCCTTGAGAATGCTGTCGAACAGCGCGAGCACATCCCCGCTGTCCCACCGAAAAGCTCGCTGAAACTCCGGAACACGGATGCGTCCATCACGAGCCATCGTGACTAGCTCGTCAATTGTGAACGTATCGCCCCGAGACTGGGTAGCACTTTCGACCATGTCGCCAGCATGGCATGAACGGACCGACAGCACGACCTACAAAAGCCGCAGGCGGTGCGTGAGGGCGCGTAGCGCTACCAGCGCGGGGTGGTGACGCCCTGCCCGTCGACGTAGGCGAAGACCTGCTTGCCCTCGATCCAGACGCGCTGCGCGCGGCTCGTGGCGTCGAGCGGGTCGCCGTCCCAGAGCACGAGGTCGGCGTCGTACCCCGCGGCGATGCGGCCGACCCGGTCGCCGAAGCCGAGGATGTCCGCCGGGGCGGAGGTGATCGCCTCGAGCGCGGTCTGCCTCGGGAGGCCGTCGCGGACCGCCATCGTCGCCTGGGTGACGAGCATGTTGATCGGGACGACGGGTGCGTCGGTGGTGATCGCGACACGGACGCCGGCGGCCGCGATCGTGGTGAGGTTCGGGATCCCGCGGTCGCGCAGCTCGACCTTGGACCGGCTGGTGAACAGCGGTCCGTAGATCACCGGGATGCCCTTCTCGGCGAGCAGGTCGGCGATCTTGTGCGCCTCGGTGCCGTGGTTGACGACCAGGCGGTAGCCGAACTCCTCGGCGAGACGGACCGCGGTGGCGATGTCGTCGTGGCGGTGGGTGTGCTGGTCCCAGGCGAGCTCGCCGTCGAGGACCCGGACCAGGGCCTCCTTCGTCAGGTCGCGGGTGAACGGCTCGCCCTTCGCGTGTGCGGCGTCGCGGTCGGCGCGGTAGTCCTGGGCGGCGACGAAGGCCTCGCGGATCACCTTGGCGACCCCGAGCCGGGTGGAGGGCGTCTGCCCCTTCTCGCCGTAGACGCGCTTCGGGTTCTCACCGAGGGCGCTCTTGATGCTCACCGCGTCGGAGATGAGCTGCTCGTCGATCGTCCGGCCGCCCCAGGTCTTGATCGCGACCGTCTGGCCGCCGATCGGGTTGCCGGAGCCGGGCTTCACGACGATGCTCGTGATGCCGCCGGACAGGGCGTCGCGGAAGCCCTCGTCGTCGATGTCGACCGCGTCGATCGCCCGGACCGCGGCCATGTTCGGCCCGGTCATCTCGTTCGTGTCGTTGCCCGCCGAGCCGTTCGCCTCTTCGTGGATGCCGACGTGGCCGTGCGCCTCGACGAAGCCGGGCAGGAGCCATGCGCCGGCTGCGTCGACCACGGGCAGATCGTCGGGCGGTGTGACGTCGGGTCCGACGGCCGTGATGCGGCCGTCCTGCACGACGACCGCACCGCCGTCGAACGCGTCGCCGTCGACGGGGACGACGTGGGCTCCGGTGATCACGAACGAGTTGTCAGTCATTCCACAACGGTACCGATGCCGTCGCCTGACGCCCCGGTCTTCGTGGACGACATACGGGTTCTTCGTGCTGCGCGGTCGGTGGTCGGTACCGTCTGGCGAACCCGACGAGCGGAGGCACGATGCACCCTGACGACACCCGGCCCGGCTGGCCGGCACACCGCACGACGACCCGACCGTGGCGGAGCAGCGGACGGCCGCCGCGGGCCGATCGGATGGTCCGCTCGGTCCGGTGTTCCCTGCCGCCGCGGATCGCTCACCGGTCCTGGACCGCTCCCCCGCGCACCGCGCACCTGGTCGCGCGGGCGTCCGAGCGTCTGCGCGACCTCGACCGGCGACTCGGCGACCGGACCGCGACGTTCGACCTGCTGCTCGCCCGGACCGAAGCCGTCTCGTCCTCCCGGATCGAGGACGAGCACGCGACCCTCGACGACTACGCACGCGCCGTGGTCGGCATCCGTTCGAACGGCAGTGCGACCGCGATGGTCGGTGCGACCGCGGCGCTCCGGGCGATGATCGACGACGCCGGTCGGGGCAGCATCACGGCCGGCGCGGTGCTCGACGCGCACGCCGTCCTCATGCACGACGACCCGCTCGACGGTCCGGCGGCCGGCCGCTGGCGACAGGTGCAGAACTGGATCGGCGGCGGCGCGTCCCCGCGGCAGGCCGCGTACGTCCCCCCGCCGCCGGACGACGTCCCCGACGCGATGGACGACCTGTTCGCGTTCCTGGCGCGCGACGACGTCGACCCGATCGTGCAGGGGGCGATCGCGCACGCCCAGTTCGAGTCGGTACACCCGTTCACGGACGGCAACGGGCGGATCGGCCGCGCGCTGGTCAACGCCGTGCTCCGTCGGCGCGGGCTGACCTCCTCGCTCGTGGTGCCGGTCGCGGCGGCGCTCGTCGCGGACCGGGCCGGCTACTTCGGCGAACTCGTCCGCTACCGGGACGGGCACGTCGACGGCGTGGTGACCCTGGTGGCCGCGGCGATCGGCACCGTGTGCGACGAGGTCGAGTACGCAGCACTCCGGCTCGACGAGCTCGAGCACGACCGTGCAGCGGTGCACCGGACGGACGAGCGGTCGCGGGTGGCGCACGACTCGGCGGTGCTCCGCGTCCTGCTCGCAGACCCGGTCCTGACCGAGGCGGCGATCACCGATGCGCTCCCGCCCGACGTGCCGTGGACGGACGCCGTGATCGACGACCTGGTCGAGGCGGGGGTCCTGCGGCCCGTGACCGAGCGACGGCGGAACCGGGCCTGGGTGGCATCGGACGTGCTGGCCGAGCTCGATGCCCTCGCAGAGCGCATCCGGGCGGCGGCGGTGCCGACGGAGCCGGGCCGGGCCTCCATGCCGAGCGAATAGGGTGGGCCGGTGACCAGCGAGCACGACGTGACCATCCCGCCGACCGCCGCCAAGCGGCCCCGGACGCGGACCCACCACGGCATCGACTTCGTCGACGACTACGAGTGGCTGCGTGACAAGGAGTCCCCGGACACCATCGCGTACCTCGAAGCCGAGAACCGGTACACCGAGGCGCAGACCGAGCACCTCGGTGCCCTCCGTGAGCGGCTCTTCGACGAGGTCAAGACCCGTGTGCAGGAGACCGACCTCTCGGTCCCCGTGCGCATGGGCCAGTGGTGGTACTTCACCCGGACCAGCGAGGGCAGCCAGTACGGCGTGCAGTGCCGTGCCCCCATCAGCGGCCCGGACGACTGGACGCCGCCGTCGCTCGAGTCGGATGCCACGGGGTCGGCGAGTGCCGGCACCCTGCCCGGCGAAGAGGTCGTCCTGGACGGCAACGCCCTGGCCGAGGGGCACGACTTCTTCTCGCTCGGCACCTACGACATCAGCGACGACGGTCGTCGGCTGGTCTACGGCGTCGACGTCGAGGGCGACGAGCGGTACACCCTGGCCGTCCGTGACCTCGAGACCGGCCAGGACCTCGGCGACACGATCCCGAACACCGGGGCGGGCGCCACGTTCGACCCCTCGGGCCGCTACGTCTTCTACCCGACCGTCGACGACTCCTGGCGCCCGGACCGCATCTGGCGCCACACCGTCGGCACCTCGGCGGACGCCGACGTCGTGGTGTTCGAAGAGCCCGACGACCGCTACTGGGTCGGAGTGGGGGTGACCCGCTCGTCGCAGTACATCGTCATCGAGCTCGGGTCGAAGATCACGTCCGAGGCGCTCGTCCTCGACGCGTCCGACCCGACCGGGGAGTTCCGCGTCGTCTGGCCCCGTCGCGAGGGCGTCGAGTACGAGATCGAGCACGCCATCGTCGGCGGCAGCGACCGACTGCTCGTCCTGCACAACGACGGTGCCGAGAACTTCGAACTGGTGGACGTCCCCGCGGACGACCCGACGTCCGAGTCCGACCGCCGTGTCGTCGTCCCCCACCACGCCGAACGACGCATCGAGTCGGTCGACGCCTTCGCCGGGCACCTGGCGCTCGAGTACCGGTCCGAAGCACTGCCCCGGATCGCGATCATCCCGATCGAGGGCGACGGCTACGGCGACGCGCACGAGGTCCCCTTCGACGAGGCCCTGTTCTCCGCCGGCCTCGGCGGCAACCCCGAGTGGGACCAGCCGACGCTCCGACTCGGGTACACGTCGTTCGTGACCCCGTCCGAGGTCAGCGACCTGGACCTGACGACCGGCGAGGTCACCGTCCTCAAGCGGCAGCCGGTGCTCGGCGGCTACGACCCTGCCGACTACGTGCAGGAGCGTGACTGGGCGACCGCTGCCGACGGCACGCGGGTCCCGATCTCGCTCGTCTGGCGACGCGACGCCGTCGACGCGGATGCCCCGGCACCACTGCACCTGTACGGGTACGGCTCGTACGAGCACTCGATCGACCCGGGCTTCAGCGTCATGCGCCTGTCGATGCTCGACCGCGGCGTCGTCTTCGCCGTCGCCCACGTCCGCGGGGGCGGCGAGCTGGGCCGACACTGGTACGAGGACGGCAAGACCCTGACGAAGAAGAACACCTTCACGGACTTCGTCGCCGTCGCCGGGCACCTCATCGACAGCGGCAGGACGACGCCCGAGCGTCTCGTGGCCGAGGGCGGCAGCGCCGGCGGTCTGCTGATGGGCGCGGTCGCGAACCTGGCACCCGAGCGGTTCGCCGGCATCCTGGCCGCCGTGCCGTTCGTGGACGCGCTGACGAGCATCCTCGACCCGGACCTGCCCCTGACCGTCATCGAGTGGGACGAGTGGGGCGACCCGCTCCACGACCCCGAGGTCTACCGGTACATGAGCGAGTACACGCCGTACGAGAACGTCCGCGACGACGTGCAGTACCCGCGCATCCTCGCGGTGACCTCGATCAACGACACCCGTGTGCTCTACGTGGAGCCGGCGAAGTGGACCGCGAAGCTGCGCGAGGTCGGCGCCCCGGTGCTCCTGAAGACCGAGATGTCCGCGGGCCACGGTGGCGTCAGCGGCCGGTACGACTCGTGGAAGGAACGTGCGTCCGAGCTGGCGTGGCTGCTCGACGTGCTCGGCCTGGCCGACGTCTCCCCCGCCGCGGCGACCGCGGGCCCGATCGCGGCCGGCTGACCGCCGCACGGCCGACATGACGACGGCGCGCACCCGAGCAGGGTGCGCGCCGTCGTCACGTCAGGACGGGACTGCCCGTCACACGCGGTTGAGCGCGTGGACTGCCTCGTCGTAGGAGTCCTCGGCCACGCGGACCCGGTCGCCGGCCAGGACGCCGTAGCCGAACGTCCCCTCGCCGACTCGGTCCGCGATCCCGGCCTGCACACGCAGCTGCTCGAGCGCGTGCAGCGACCGGACGCGCTCGGTGAGCACGTCGGCTGCGGTGCCGATGCGCTTCCACAGCGCGTGCGGGAACGCGTCGTCGCCGAGGACGTCCATCGCCATGCGGGCGCGCAGTGTGGCGTGCCAGGCGCGTTGGGTGGCCTCGCGGTCGCCGGCCTCGTCGGCGGGGTCGTCCCCGACGGCTGCCCGGACGAGGTCGCGGACTCGTGGCTTCTCGATCGCCGAGACGTCCTGCGCGACCTGCTTCGGGTCGCGGAGTGCCCACTTCGTCGGCTGCGGGCGTTCGACGGCGTCGTCGAGGGCGTCGAGCAGTTCGAGGAACGACTCCTCGTGCAGCGAGAGCACGACCTCACGGGTGGCGTCGTCGCGACGCTGCCGGGTGGAGGCGAGGATGCGCTCGCGGGTGATCGAGTCGATGAGCGCCTCCTGCGCCGGGCTCGAGGCGCGCGGCAGTCGGTCCACCAGGTAGTCGGCGAGCGCTGCGCGAGCGGTGACGGCCGCGAGGGCGTCGGCCGCGGCGGCGGCACGGTCGATCGCGTCGCCGTCGGCGAACGCCGGACGGTAGGACCCGAGGACCGCGGCGATGCCGAGGGCGGTCTCAGCCGTCTCGGACAGGTCGGTCGACGCGCCGGACCGGAGTCCGGCCTCCAGGCGGAGCAGCGTGCCACGGAGCTTCCGCAAGCGCTTGGTGAGCGCACGGGCCGCGGTGCCCTTGTGCGGCTTCTCCTCGGTCTGGAGGCGCGGTGCCGGTGCCCCCGTCAGCCCCCGTGCCAGCTTGGACGCGACGGCGGCGGGGCCGGCGCCGACGGCGGCGAACCGACCGTCCAGGGCGGCGAAGAGCTCGTGTGCGATCTGCGGGTCGACGCCCTCGACGGCTTCGACCTCGACCTCCCGCCACGTGTCCGGATCGGCCGGTGCGTCGTCGTCGAGGCGTTCGGCGACGACCTGGTCGTCGGCGAGTTCGGCCACCTGGTCGCCGTCCTCGTCGAGCAGTCGGGTGACGGTACGGGTGGTGGTGATCCGGACGACCGGGTGCAGGCCGCGGCCACGGCGTTCGGTGAAGAGCGCGGCGAGGACCTCGACGGGCACGGTGTCGGGGTCCTCGGTGAGCGGGAAGTGCTGCTCATGGCGGACGGTGTCGGACTCGGCGCGCTTGATGTGCCAGCCGGCGTCGTGTCCGCCGGTGCGACGACGGACGGTGACGTGGGCGGCGACGAGGTCGTACCGCTGGGTGTCCCAGTAGGTGGCGTCGAGCTCGAACGGCTCCTGGGCGTCGGTCTGCATGATCCCGCCGGCGCCGACCAGATCCGGCAGTGCGGCGTCGGCGGGCAGGTCGTAGGTGCGCTCGATCTCGAGGTGCGTGTCGCTCACACGGTCTTGTCTACCAGGGTGGCGGCGCGGTCCTCACCACCGGGGCGTCGGCGGAGGGGCGAGGTCGCCCAGGCGAGCAGACCGGCGGCCACGACGGTGAGCGCCGGCACGGCCAGGAGGCACGGGACGAGTCGGGCGGGGACGAGCGGCCAGAGCACCCCGGCCGCCTCCACGGCAGCCGCTCCGAACGGGAGCAGCACGAGCAGCCAGGCACGTCTCGGAGCGTCGACGGCGACGAGCCAGCCGGCGAGTGCCACGAGGAGCGGCACGACCGTCGGCAGGATGCTGACCGGCCATCCGGACGGCGGTCCGACGAACGGAGCGACGACCGCGCCGACGGCTGCGGCGGTCACGAGGGCCGCGCCGAGGCGTCGACGGCGGGCAGACGGCCCGGGAAGGAGCAGGATCGCCGCGCTGATCGCAGCACCATGGAGGACCAGCCGGTCAAGGGCCTCCCGGGAAGCGGGGTTACCGTGAGCACATGAGCGAGACGATCACCCGTGACGCGTTCGTGCCCGAGGCCGGCGGCGTCACCATGTTCACGACCACCTGGTGCGGCTACTGCGCCCGCCTGAAGAACCAGATGACCAAGGCGGGCGTGCCCTTCCGCGAGGTCGACATCGAGACCACCCCCGGCACGGCCGAACTCGTCGCCGAGGTCAACGGCGGCAACCAGACCGTGCCGACCCTGGTCTTCCCGGACGGCAGCACCGCGACGAACCCGTCCCTGGCCGAGGTGCAGTCCCGCGTCTGACCCGGAGCCGAGGCGGCGCCGCGCGTTGCCTTGGCGCAAGACACCGGTGTTCGTGCATCGAGCCGCGGAAGTTCGCGGCGCGATGCACGAACACCGGTGCTTTGCGGTCCCGGCGCCGCCGGACACGCCGGCCTCAGCCGCCTGAGCCGCCGATCGGCGCGCTAGCGCGACAGCGCGTCGAGCAGCAGCGCGGCCATCGCGTCGAGCTGGATGTCGCCGGAGTCGACGACCTCCTCGTCCGAGCCGTCGAGCGCCCGGGCGGCCAGACCGGCCTTCGAGTCGATGAGCTCCGCGATCTTGGTGTCGATCGTCTGTGCGGCGATGATGCGCCACGCGGTGACGGGCTCCTCCTGGCCGATGCGGTGCACGCGGTCGATCGCCTGCGTCTGCTCGGCGCTCGTCCACGACAGCTCGGCGAGGACGACGTTGGAGGCGACCTGCAGGTTCAGCCCGACGCCGGCCGCGGTGAGCGAGCAGACGATGACGGCCACGTCCGGGTCGTTCACGAACGAGTCGATCTCGGCCGTGCGCTGTGCCGGGGTCTGGTCGCCACGGATCGTCGCGGTGCGCAGGTGCCGGCGGGCGAAGACCTCTTCCGCCTGGTCCATCACGTCGAGGTGCTTCGCGAAGAACACCACCTTGCCGACGTTCGAGGCGAGCTGGGCCGCGTAGTCCGCCGCGAGCTGCGCCTTGGCACGGCCGATGCGACGCACCATCGAGAACACGTTCTCGCCGGTGGACGAGGCGTCCTGGTCCTCGAGCTCCCAACGGGCGACCTGGCGGACGAGCTTCTCGTCGATGCCCTCGACCGGCGCCTGGCCGGTGCGGGCCGCGAGTGCCTGGTGGTACCGCTTGACGAGCTTCGCGGTGAGCTCGCGCTCGGCGTCGCGGATGGAGCGGCCCTCGTCGCCGTCGAGCTCGACGGGGATGTCGGCGATCCGTCGTGCCGGGATGTCCGCGGCGACGTCGACCTTGCGGCGGCGGACGATGCCGAGGTCGATCACGGCCTTCCGCGCCTCGCTGAAGAACCCCTGGTCGGCGGGGGTCAGCCCGATCTCCTCGAGCTCGTTCATGAGCTGCGCCCGGGGCTTCTTGTCGTCGATCCAGCCGAGGAACTCCCAGATGGTGCGGAAGTCCTCGACCGAGTTGATCAGCGGCGTGCCGGTCAGGGCCATGAGCAGCGGGTTCGCCGTGCGCTCGCGGATCTTCTCGGCGAGCTGCAGCACGAACTTCGAGCGCTGCGAGTCCTTGTTCTTGATGAAGTGCGCCTCGTCGACGACCATGCCCTTGAACCCGAAGGTCCCGAGCCAGCCGACGTGCCGGTCGAGGATCTCGTAGTTCACGATGATGATGTCGGCGAACCCGTCGAGGTCCTGGCCGTCGCCGTGGATGACGGTGGCGCGGTGGTTCGGCACCCAGCGCTCGGCTTCGCGTGCCCAGTTCGTCTTCACGACGTTCGGCACCACGACGAGCAGTGGGAACGCCTTGGCGGCGTCGGCCGCGATCAGCGACTGCGCGGTCTTGCCGAGACCCGGCTCGTCGGCGAGCAGGAAGGTCCGGTGCCCCTGCGCCGCCGAGGCGACGAGTTCCGCCTGGTGCTTCATCAGCGACGCACCGGCCGGGGTCTGCAGCGTCGTCGGCTCGGGCAGCGGCATCGAGGCCGCTCCCCCGCCGGCGCCGTACTCGAACGACTTGAACAGCGGGCCGAAGAGCTCCCAGTTCGCCAGGCGACGCGGGTGGGCGACGGGCTGGTCGGCGAGCGCGAAGTCCGGCGGCAGGAACGGGTTGGCGAGCTGTCGCCGCACGACCGACTGCGGCACGACGGACCGTTCGGGTGTCTCGACCGCGGCGGTGGGCTCGGTCGCGATGACCAGGTCCTCCGGCTGCAGTTCGAGACCGGCGTCGATCATCATGTCGCGCTTCACGGTGCGGGTCGCTTCTGAGACCTGCGCCTCTTCGGTGAGGAGCTGGATGACGCTGGTGTCCCGCGCGGCGGTCTTGGCGAGGATCGTGGCGACCCCGTCGAGTCGCTTCAGCTGCTCGGCCCGCTGCGAATCGGTGAGCGTCGTGTCCGTCTTGACGCGGGCACGCTCCTCGCGCATGAGCAGGGCCACCGCCTGGAACTTCGTGCGGTTCGTGGCCTTGAGCGGACCACGCTGTGCGGCCGCTTCGACCTCGCGAACGGCACGGGCGAGGACGGGGATGAGGCCGTCGTTGTCGAGCGGCCGGGTCCGGCGCGCAGCCGTCCGCGTGCCACCGGCAGCGCGGCGGGTACCTGATCGAGCCAAGGCTCCTCCTGTTCCGCCCTCATCGGGGCGAGCCACCCGGTACGGGCGGAAGTCGTGTGGTGTGGCTGCCGCGTGTCGTGGCCGTCGCACCGGTGTCCACCACGGGCCGCCGTGGCCCGCAGCACGCCGGATCGGTCCGGCAGGCCGCATCGGGGCCCAGGTGCGGGCCGATTGCTCGATGTGACGGTCTGCGCGGGAGTCCGGCGGCGTCTCACGCACGCCACCCATCCCGGAGGAGGACCCCCGGAGAACGTCCTGGAGGTCTGACCTGCCAGGCGACGCGGCTGCGGCACGCACCGGCCAGCGACCGGTCGTCGCGGCAGGGATCGACGCGACATGCGAGCACGCCGTGCGTGCGCGCTCAGTTTACTCCCCAGCCACCGACGGAGGCGACTCTCCACACCCCGCGCGTGGCGTGCCTCCCGGCCGGGAGGCGACCCGACGGACCGGACACGATCTAGACGCGCGGAGCCGACCGCGGTCGGCCACCACCGGACGGGAGGCTCGGGGCCGGTTCCGCCAGTGCGGCCCGCGTCGCCGCCAGCAGCTGTTCCGCCGTCGCGATCCCGTTCGCCGACCCGGTGGTCGCCTGCCCGCCCGCGTGCGCGAGGAGCTGCGCACCGATCGCCGGCCCGAGGCGCTCGGCCTCCTGCGGGTTCCGGGCCGCCCAGTCGCGGGCGACGGCGTCGGCGAGGCGTTCGGCAGCCGCACCACGCTCGACGTCGCCCCGAGAGCGGTGCCACAACCCGGTGACGACGAGGTGCGCGACGACCGCACCGACGTCCCGGACCGGGTAGCCCCACCCGGCGGTGTCGATGTCGAGCAGGCCGGAGATGCGCCACGGCTCGTCCTCGTCGACGAAGACCTGCTCGAGGTGCAGGTCGCCGTGCACCACCTGCTTCTGCGCGGCCGTCCAGCCGATCGACCGGCGACCGATCGCGTCGTACAGGCGGTCGATCTCCTCGGCGTCGCCGGGCAGTGCCGCCGTCAGGGTGCGACGGTGCCAGTCGGCGTGGTCCATCGCGTCGGCGCGGGCCTGCTGCGTCATCGGGACGGCCGCGATCCGACCGCTGAGCGCGGCGAGCGAGGCGACGAAGCGCGGGTCGTCGGCGATCTCCACGATCCGACTGCCGGCCGGGACGCCCCGGACCAGTTCGAGGACGAGCAGCCCGTCGCCGCGGCTCGACAGCACGCGCGGCACCGGCAGGCCGGCGGCGGCGAACTGCTCGTGGGTGCGGACGATCGGCGCGACCCGGTGCGGGCGGACGATCTTGATGAACAGGGTGCGCTCGGCTGCGTCGACCCGGACCACGGCCCGCTTGCCCGGCCGGTACGCGGCGACCGTCAGCGTCGGGTCGGTCACCGGCATGCCGAGGGTCGTCAGCAGTTCGGCGACGGCGTCCCGGTACGTCACCTGCGGCAGGACCGGCAGACCCGGGTCGTTCGGGTACGCCCACACCGACACCGGATCGCCCGTCGCGGGGTCGGTGACGATCGCGCTGTTCTGGTCGTGCGTCCCGCCGGTGTCGACGTAGGTCAGGACGGTGGCGCGCTGGCCGTTCCGGTCGACGGTGTCGACCTCGTAGCCGTACAGGTAGCCGTTGCCCGACGGTTCGACCGAGTGCGCGCGCGCGGCCACGACACTGGTCCCCGAGCCGGCGAAGGCCTCGGGGATGACGCGCTCATGGTTCGGCCACACGGCGACAGTCAACCGTGTGTCCGCGGATTCGTCGCGTTGCCGACCGGCTCGGCGTGCGGGTCCTGGCTAGCGTGGAGGGGTGAACCCGGTCAGGCGCCTCCGCAGCTCGAGCCGCACCCCGTTCCTGCAGGTCGTGAAGACCGCGGTGGCGGTGGTCGCTGCGGTGCTGCTGTGCGAGCTCCTGATCCACGGACCGTTCCCCACCTTCGCCGCGATCGCCGCCCTGCTCGTGGTCCAGCCGAGCATCAACCAGTCGTTCGTGAAGGGCCTGGAACGCAGCGCCGGGGTCCTGCTCGGGGTGGTCCTGGCGACCGGGGTGCACCTGCTGCTCGGCGACGCGGTGTGGATCGTCCTGCTCGTCGTCGTCCTGGCGATCCTGCTCGCCTGGGCCCTGCGCCTCACCCCGACCTCGGCGACCCAGGTCGGCATCAGCGGCATGCTCGTCCTCACCGCGGGGGTCGTCACCCCGAACTACTCGGCGGACCGGATCCTGGAGACCGTGATCGGTGCCGTCGTCGCCCTCGCGGTGAACGCCGTCATCGTGCCGCCGGTGCTCCTCGGACCGGCGCACCTGGCCGTCGCCCGGCTCGCACGGGACACGGCTGCGGCGTTCGAGCGCATCGCCGTCGGACTGACCGAGGGGTGGGAGCACGAACAGTGGGACCAGGCGCTCCGGCAGGCCCGGGCGCTCCGCGCGCAGCACGGCCGGACCGAGGCCGCACTCGGCTCGGCGCAGGACTCGCTCGCCATGAACCCCCGCGGCGGCCGGCACCGGACGGTCCTGCAGCGGGACGTCGCCGTCGCCGAACACCTCCGCGTCCTCGTCACGCGCGTCACCGGCATGACCCGGGCGATCCGCGACAACACTGCGCCGGACCTCCGGGCCGACCCGATGGTCGGACGGATCGCCACCGAGGTCGCGCGTGTCGGCGCCGACGTCCGGCGTCTGGGTGCGCAGGTCGAGTCGGCCCGGCTGACCCCCGGCGAGCTCGCCGAGGGTCCGGAGGAGCCGGAGCTCGAGCACGCGCTGACGGCGCCGCTCGCGGTCGTCCGGCCGAACTCCCGACACTGGGTGCTCATCGGAGCGCTGCTCGAGGACGTCCGGCGCGTCCGCGAGGAGCTGCTCGGCGAGGACGACTGAGCGCGGCCCGGTCGGACCGGCACGGCGCAGCGCAGCCAGGCACGACCAGGCACGGCCAGGCACGGCCAGGCACGGCCAGGCGCAGCGTGGCGGCTGGGGCCTCGCCGGTCAGCGGACCGGTTCCTCCATGCCGCACGCGGCCTGGCGTGCCGCGTCGAGGACGTCCGCCCACACCCCGGCCGCCGGCCACGACGGGTCGGAGGTGACCACCTCGACGGCGGCGAACCGATCGATCTCGGCGACCACCGCCTCCCGGCCGGCGGTGCGCGCTGCGCGCCCCGCACTGTCCGGCACGGCGGTGTGCAGGTCCGCGACGACGCGGTCGCGATGTGGTCCGTCGAGCGGACCGAGACTGACGACGCCCTTCCAGGCGGAGTCGAGTTCGGCGCGCAGGCGGACGATCTCCGGATGGTCCGGGTCGTGCATGGTGCCCCCAAGTACAGGACGGTCTGTCGGGTACAGCGTCCGGGCCGGAGCATAGCAACGCGATGGGTCGGTCAGTACCGGCGGGTCTCGACCTGTCCACGGGGCGCAGCACCGGGCCGGTCTGCTGTGACGGTGTTCAGCCGTCACGGGTGCCGATCCGCCCGCAGGTCCCGGTTCGGTGCCACGATGGGTCGCGGGAGGTCCAGATGCGCTTGTTGGTGGTCGAGGACGATGACGAGATGCGCGCGCTCATGGAGCGCGGGCTCGCCGCAGAGGGGTACCGCGTCACCGCGGTCGAGAACGGCGTGGAGGCGCTCATCGCCCTGGGCGAGCAGGCCTACGACATCGCCGTGGTCGACGTGATGATGCCCGGCATGTCCGGCTTCGAGCTCGCTCGACGCGTCCGCGAACGAGAGGACCCGGTCCGGATCCTGCTCGTCACCGCACGCGACGCCGTCGACGACCGCGTGTTCGGACTCGACGCCGGCGCCGACGACTACCTCACCAAGCCGTTCGCCTTCGCCGAACTCACCGCACGACTCCGGGCGCTCGGCCGCCGGGAGCCGGTCGGGGCACCGCGCACCATCGAGGTCGGTGACGTCTCGATCGACTCCGAAGCCCGTCGTGTCTCGATCAAGGGCCAGCGGGTCGCCATGAGCCCGACCGAGTTCGCGCTGCTGCGGTTGCTCGCCCGGTCGGTCGGTACCGTCGTGGACCGCCCGAAGATCCTCGAAGAGGTCTGGGACGGCTCGCAGCACGTCGACCCGAACGTCGTCGAGCAGTACATCTCGTACCTGCGGAAGAAGCTCGTCGCGCAGGAGGCGACCGTCGCCATCAGCACGGTCCGCGGCCGCGGCTACCGGCTCGACCTCATCGGCGCGTGACGACCGCGTGACGCGGTCGGACGGGGCAGCACCCGGGCGGCGCACCGGGTGGTCGCTGCGGTCACTCTCGCTGCGCTCGCGCATCACCATCGGCTCCACGGTCATCGCGGCCGTCGTCATCGCCCTGCTCGTGCTCGTGATGCGCCTGCAGGTGGTCAGCGTGGTCGCGCGGGCCACCGAGACCCTGCTCGACGCCGACACGGACCCGTACGTCGCCACGCTCGAGGTCGACAGCGACCCGAACCTGTCCCCGCCGGGCAACGCCCAGTTCGTCGCCGTCGTCTCCCCCACCGGCGACATCACCCTGTCGTCGATGCCCGGGCGACTCGAGCAGGCACTCGGCAGCCTCCGGACCACCCCGGCCGGCACCTCGGTGATCGAGGTCGGCGGTTCCCAGTACCGGGTCGTCATCGAGCACCCGGTGAACCAGGCCGGACGCTGGACCGTGGTCGCCGCCCGCAACTCGCAGGCCGAGGCGATCGTGGTCGACGACCTCACCACGACCCTGTCCTTCACCGGGCTGGCGATCCTGGTCGCCTTCGGCGTCGCGTCGTGGGTGCTCGCGACCACGGCACTCCGCCCCGTCAACCGGATGCGTCGCGAGGCCGAACGGCTCTCCGTCGCCCCGGAACGCGCCGAACTGCCGGTCGGCCCCGCACAGGACGAACTCGCGTCCCTGGCGACGACCCTCAACGCCTTCCTCGCCCGGACCCGCCAGGCGACCGAGCGCGAACGCCAGATGGTGTCCGACGCCAGCCACGAGCTGCGCACCCCGCTCGCGATCCTCACCACCCAGCTCGACCTGGCGTCCCTGGACCGGGACGACGCCCAGGCCCTCGCCGCGCACATCGAACGCGCCAAGAACAGCGTCGCCCGGCTCTCCAGGCTCGCGAACGACCTGCTCACGCTGTCCCGGATCGAGGAGTCGGAACGGCGTTCGGCGGACGGCGCTCCCCAGACCGCCACGGCGTGGTCGGACCTCGGCGACGAGGTGATGGCCGCCGTCGACCGCGTCCGGCTCATCGCCAGCGCCAAGGACGTCACGGTGGACTTCGAACTCGACCCGCCGGTCGCCGTCGGCGGCTCCGGCCCGGGCATCGGCGGCGGCACGGTGGAACCGCAGTACCGACTCGACACCGGTGGCATGGCGCAGCTCGTCACGAACACCGCCGGCAACGCGGTCGCGGCACTCCCCCGCGGCGGCAGCGTCGTGGTCACCTGGCGGACCACCCCCGGCGAGGGTGTGCTCCAGATCACCGACGACGGCCCCGGCGTCCCGGAGTCGTTCGTCCCCGTCGCGTTCGACCGGTTCACCCGTCCCGACGAGGCCCGCACGTCGCGACGCGACCCGGTCGCGGCCTCCGGCGGCATCCCGATGCCGGGCGGCTCCGGCCTGGGACTCGCGATCGTCCGTGCGGTCGCGGAACGGGCGGGAGGCTCGGCCACCCTCCGCAACGTCCCGACCGGTGGGCTCGAGGTCACCATCCGCGTCCCGGAGGTACGGACGGACCCGGGCCCGGCCCGCTGACCACGCACGGGGAGGTCGGGACAGGCACCCGGCGTCGGGCGTCGGCTCGTCGCGAGTCCGCTCATCGGGAGTCGGCTCATCGGGAGTCGGGCACTGGGAGTCGGGTCATCGGGAGTCCCGCTCACTGGAAGTCCCGCGACCGGGTCCGGACCGCGAGCGGCAGGTGCTCGATCCGGTCCGCGACCAGGTTCACCACCCCGTCCGGTGAGCGTTCGAGGATCCCCCGGACGACGACCGCCGGCGACTCCCGAGCCACCCGCCGGTACCTCCCCCACACGCCGACGCTGCAGATGACGTTCACCAGCCCGGACTCGTCCTCGACGTTGAGGAAGGTGATCCCCGACGCCGTCGCCGGGCGCTGCCGGTGCGTGACGATCCCGCCGACCTCGACGCGCCGGCCGGTCTCCGCCGTCCGGGTGTCCTCGACGCTGAGCACCCCGCGGTCGGACAGCCCCGGACGGAGGTGTCCCATCGGGTGGTCGTCGGTCGACATGCCCGTCGACCACATGTCCGCGATCAGGACGTCCCCGCTCGTCATCTGCCCGAACAGCGGCGGCTGCACGACGACCTGGGTGTCCGGCAGCTGATCGGCTCGCTCGGCCGCCGCCTGCGCCGCCGACCACATGCCGGCACGGCGGTCGATGCCCAGGGACTCGAAGGCGTCGGCGGCGGCGAGCGCCTCGAGCTGCGCCGTGGTCAGACCGACTCGCCGGGCCAGGTCGGACATGTCCGTGAAGGGCCCGTTCGTCCGTCGTTCGGCGACGATGCGCTCGGCACTGCGTCGTCCGAGCGAGGCGACCTCGGCCAGCCCGAGCCGCACGGCGAACGCGCCGTCCCGGCGGTGGGCGGCGGTGTCGTCCGCGGCGTCCCGGTCGAAGGGCAGCACGGGCGGCTGCTCGGTCTCGAGGCACGCGTCCCCCAGGCCACCAGGGGCGTGACCGGCGGCACGGTCGGGGTCCTCGGTCGGCTCGAGGGTCGCGTCGACCTCGGACCGCAGGATGTCCGGCCGCAGCACGCGGACACCGTGCCGCCGGGCATCGGCGACGAGGGTCTGCGGTGAGTAGAAGCCCATCGGCTGCGCCCGGAGCAGTGCCGCCAGGAACGCTCCCGGGTAGTGCAGCCGCATCCACGCGCTGGCGTAGACGATGAGCGCGAAGCTGATCGAGTGGCTCTCCGCGAAACCGAAGTTCGCGAACGCCTGGATCTTGGCGTAGATGGCGTCCGCGTCCTCGCCGTGGATGCCGTTCTCCGCCATGCCCCGGTAGAGCTTGTCCCGGAGCCGGTCGATCTTCTCGAGTCCGCGCTTGGACCCCATCGCCCGGCGGAGCAGGTCGGCGTCGTCCCCGGAACAGTTGCCGACCGCGATCGCCATCTGCATGAGCTGCTCCTGGAACAGCGGCACGCCGAGTGTCCGTTCCAGCACCGGTTCGAGGGCCGGGTGCATGTAGGTCACCGGTTCCTCGCCGGTCCGGCGACGGATGTACGGGTGGACCGCGCCGCCTTGGATCGGCCCGGGACGGACCAGGGCGACCTCGATGACCAGGTCGTAGAACCGGCGGGGCAGCAGCCGGGGCAGCGTGCCCATCTGCGCGCGGGACTCCACCTGGAAGACCCCGATCGTGTCCGCACGGCAGAGCTGGTCGTAGACGCCCTGCTCTTCTTTCGGGATGGAGTGCATGTCCCACCGCTCCCCGCAGTGGTCGGCAGCCAGGTCGAACGAGTACTGCAGCGCGGCGAGCATGCCGAGCCCGAGCATGTCGAACTTCACCAGCCCCATGTAGGCGCAGTCGTCCTTGTCCCACTGCAGCACGGTCCGGCCGTCCATCCGGGCGTGCTCGATCGGCACGACCTCGCCCACGGGCCGGTCGGTCAGGACCATGCCGCCCGAGTGGATGCCGAGGTGCCGCGGGAAGCCGAGGACCTGCTGGGCCAGGTCGACCACGGGCTCCGGGATGTCGTGGTCCTGGCTCTCGGTGACCGATCCCCACCGCTCGACCTGCTTCGACCAGGCGTCCTGCTGTCCGGGGCTGTGGCCGAGTGCCTTCGCCATGTCCCGCACGGCGCCCTTCGGCCGGTAGGTGATGACGTTCGCGACCTGTGCGGCGTTGAACCGGCCGTACTTGTCGTAGACGTACTGGATCACCTCTTCCCGCCGGTCGGAGTCGAAGTCGACGTCGATGTCGGGCTCCTCGTCGCGCATCGACGACAGGAAGCGTTCGAACGGCAGTCCGTACCGGATCGAGTCGACCGCGGTGATCTCGAGCAGGAAGCAGACCGCCGAGTTCGCCGCGGACCCACGACCCTGGCAGAGGATCCCCCGGCTCCGGGCGAACTGCACCATGTCGCGCACGATGAGGAAGTACCCCGGGAACCCCTTGTCCTCGATCACGGACAGCTCGCGTTCGATGCGCTCCCGCTTGTGCGCGTCCACCCCGTCGGCGTCGCCGGGGTAGAAGCGGCGGGCTCCGCGCCAGGTGAGGTCGCGCAACCAGCTCATCGGTGTGTGGCCGTCGGGCACGTCGAGGTCGGGCAGGCCGGGCTTCGCCGTCCGCAACGCGAAGCCGAGCTCGTCGGCGAGCTCGACGCTCCGCTCGACCGCGCCGGGCCACCGCGCGAACCGCCGTGCCATCTCGGCACCGGAGCGGAGGTGCGCGGTGTCGGCCGCGGGCAGCCACCCGTCGATCTCGTCGAGACTGCGGCGGGCGCGGACGGCGGCGAGGGCGGTCGCGACCGGGAACCGGTCCGGGGTGGCGTAGTGCACGTTGCCGGTCGCCACGACGGGCAACGCGTACCGGTCGGCGAGGGCCGCGAGGACGTCGTTCCGGGCACTGTCGAGCGGGTCTCCGTGGTCGGACAGCTCCACGACGACGTTGCCGGTGCCGAACCGGTCCAGCAGCGCGCGGAGGGCGTGCTCGGCCGCGCTCTCCCCGCCGCGCTCGAGGGCCTGGCGGACGCTGCCCTTCCGACACCCGGTGAGCACCCGCCACCGACCGCCGGAGCGTTCCGCGAGGTCGTCGAGGTCGTACCGCGGACGTCCCTTCTCGGAGCCCGCGGCGAGGTGCGCGGCCGTCACCGCGCCGGCCATCCGGTGGTACCCGTCCTGCCCGTCGGCGAGGAGCAGCAGGTGCGAGCCCTCGGGGTCGGGCACGCCGTTCTGCGGCTCGGTGAGCCCGAGGGACAGTTCGGCCCCGTAGACGGTGGTGATGCTCGGGTACGTCTCGGCGACCTCGGCCATCCGTGCTGCCCCGTAGAAGCCGTCGTGGTCGGTGATCGCCAGTCCGCGGAGACCCAGGCGTGCGGCTTCCTCCAGCAGGTGCTCCGGCGGGCTCGCCCCGTCCAGGAAGCTGAAGGTCGAGTGCGCGTGGAGTTCGGCGTACGGGACGGCCGGCGGTGCGTCCGGTGTTGCGAGGTCCGCCGGCCGGTACGGCGCACGCTTCCGGGACCACGCGGGGCTGTCCCCGCCGTCGCCCTCGGGAGTCGTGCCCGGACTCCGCTTGTCGGAGAGGGCACGCTCGAACTGCGACCACGGGATCGGTGGGTTGTCGTACCCCATCAGGAACCGTCCTTCACGTCGCGATCGCCTCTGCCCACCAGCGGTGGTCGGCGAGGACCAGGTACCAGGCACGCCCGTCGGCGTCCACGAGCTGCAAGCGGTGCAGCCGTCGTCCGCCGGACTCCCACCAGCGCACGACGAGCGGCCACGGCCCCGCCCACGCCGTGACGGGGGCGAACCGTCCCCCGCGGTCGCCCTCGGACCGGAACCGCTCGGGTTCCCCGGTCAGGGTGCCGCGGTCGTCGACGTCGACGGACCCACCGTCCGCCGTCACGACGTCCACCGGCCGGGGACGTTCCAGGACCGTCGCCGGCGGCGGCCCGGGGAGCCTGCCCGGCCACGGACGGTCCCGCACCACCGCCAGGGCGCGCTCGCCACCGGTGGGGGTGTCTCCCCACGGCACGAGCACGATGCGCTCGGCCAGGGTCCGCCCGCCACCGATCCGGGGTGTGACGACCCCGTCGTGTCCGACCATGCCCTGCACCCGGGCCAGCCCGTGGTGGACCCGCTCGTCCGGACCGGAGCCCCAGAGGCCGCGTTCGTGGTTCGCCAGGTCGTCCACCGCGACGGGCTCGAGCACGACCGTGGTCACGGGGGCCTCGAGCCCGGTCGGGTCGACCCCGCCCGCGAGTTGCCAGCGCACCCGGTCCACCACGTCCGCGGCGTCGAACCACCGCGGGTGCGCCCAGACCCGTTCGAGCAGGACGTCCCGCTCGTCGACGATGCCCACGCGGATGGTCGTCGCGACCAGCCCCGCCGCCCGGAGCTTCGCCGCGAACTCGTCGGCGGAACGGCGGAAGGCGAACGCGATCTGGTCGGCCCGGTCGAGGGGCGGCTCGAAGGACGCCTGGACCTCGAGGTCGGGCGGGACGTCCCGCGCGGAGACCTCCCGCGGATCCCGACCACCGGCGAGTCGGTGCAGGAACGCCCCGGGCACGCCGAAGCGGTCGCGGACCTGCTCGTCGGTGAGTGCGGCGAAGTCGCCGAGCGTCGTGAGGCCGAGACGCCCGAGGACCATCGCGAGGTCGGGGTCGCCGAGCACCCCGAGGGGCAGCGGGGCGAGGAACGAGCCCGATCGGCCGACCGGCACCATCCGGACCCGCTCGCCCGGTCGGGTCGGCCGTGCCCGGGCTGCCTGCTCCGCTGCGAACGGGGTGTCCGCCACACCCGCTCGCACGCCGGGTGCGCCGTGGTCGGCGGCGATGCCGGCCAGGATCGTCGCGGCCGCCCGTTCCCCGCCGTGGTAGCGCGCCGGCCCGCGGGCACGGAGCGCGATGGTCCCCGGGCGCAGCACCTCCACCCCGGGTGCCGCGGCTTCGATCGCGCGGATGACCGGTTCGAAGGCACGGTGGTCGAGGGCGTCGTCGTACGGCTGCGTGACCAGGTCGGTGCAGCGCGCCTGTGCTTCACGGACCCGCAGACCGCGGACCACCCCGACCTGTCGCGCCGAGGCGGAACTGGCGAAGACCAGGCCCTTCGCGATGAGGGCGAACGGCTGTTCCGGCGGCGCACCGGCAGCCCGGGCGGCCGCGATGACGGGCCAGTCCGGGCACCAGAGCACGATGGTCCGGGTCGGTGGGGGCTCCGGCAGACCGGCACCCCGGCTGAGCGCGTCGGCCCGGACGACCCCGGCGTTCGGCAGCCCCACCCGGGCCCCGGCCGATCCGGCTCCTGGCAGCACGGCACCAGCACGCGGCCCCGAGGCCGTCGCCCGACGTCCGCGGGGGCTCACGACGCCACCGCCACGGGGCGCAGGACCCGTCCGCCGGCCGAGGCCGCCACCGGCACCGCCGCGCGCACCGAACCGTCCGCCGCGGGCAGCAGCAGCTCGGTGCTGGTCGGTCGGACGGCTCCGGCCCGGCCCGACGCCGTGACGGTCACCCGGCGTTCGGTGAGGTACCCGTGCCCCTGGCCGATGCCGCTCCAGTGCGACTCGGTGACCCGCAGGGTGACGTCCGCTCCGGGCCAGGACCCGAGCGCGACGAGGGCGGCTCCGCGCTGCCGGAGGCGTGCGGAGAGCCGGGCGACGTCACCCGGCACCACGCGGCCCAGGGGTCGGGTGAGGACGATCTGCGCGACGTCGGCGAGGGCCGCGGTGACCGCCAGCCACTGGTCGCCCGGGTCCGGCACCAGCACGAGTCGTTCCAGGTCGATGCCGGCCGCGGCTGCGGCTTCGACGCCGAAGGACGGCACACCGACCACGGCACACCAGGCTCCGGCCGCGGAGGCCGCCTGCAGCATGGTCTGGGCGAGCAGCACCGACTCCGGCACCGAGTAGGTCCCCCCGGCCCGGATGGCACCACCCGGCAGCAGCGGCGCGAGGGCATCGGCGGTGGGCAGCCCCTCGGTGTCCACGCGGGTCGCTTCCATGTCGGCGACCCGGGAGCGCAGCGAGGTGATCCGGTCGAGTGCCGCCCGTGCGGCACCGACGTGGTCGGAAGCGCGGACACCGGCAGCACCAGCACCAGCACCAGCGTTCCGGGCAGCGCCGTTCCGCCCGATGTGCTCCCGGTCCCCGCGTCCGCGGTCACCACGCTCATCGGGCGACCGGAGTGCCGCCGCCGTCTGCATGCCCTCATATTCGAACATGTGTTCGATCATGTCAACCAGCACCGACATCCGGTGGACAACCGGTCGAACACCCGTTCGAGTGACCAGGAGGGCGGACTACCAGCGCGCCACGGCACCGATCCCGCCGAGCACCGACCGCGTCTTCGTCTCGACCTCGTCCGCCTCGTCCGCCGCCGTGGAGGACCACGTCACCGCACCACCGGCCCCGAGGGACCGGCTCCGCACACCGCCGTCCGGACGGAGGACCGTCACCAGTGTCCGGATCGCCACCGACAGATCGACCGCACCGCTCGCCGAGAAGTACCCGATCGCCCCCGAGTAGACCCCGCGCGGTGCCCCTTCCAGACGGTCCGCGATCGCCGTGGCGCTGCGCTTCGGCGCGCCGGTCATCGACCCCGGTGGGAACGCGGCGCGCACCACCGCGGCCCGGGAGGCGCCTCCCGGCAGCACGCCGGCGACCGTCGACACCAGCTGGTGCACACTGGCGTAGGTCTCGACGTCGCAGAGCCGCTCGACGTGCACCGAGCCCGGGCGCGCCGTCCGCAGCAGGTCGTTCCGCAGCAGGTCGACGATCATCACGTTCTCGGCACGGTCCTTCGCGCTGGCGGCGAGCTCCGCGCGTGTCGCGGCGTCCGTCACCGGGTCCGGGTGGCGGGGACGGGTGCCCTTGATCGGTTCGGCGAGGACGCCCCCGTCGGCGTCGATCCGCAGGAACCGTTCGGGTGAGCGGCTGGCGATCCGCAGGTCACCCCAGCGCAGGTAGGCGCCGAACGGGACCGGGTCACCCGCGCGCACCCGCCGGTACTCCGCCAGGTGGCGGTCGTCCCCACCGCTCGGCGACGCGTCCGGCACGGCGAAGGCGGTCGTCAGGCACACCTGGAACGCGTTGCCCTCGCGGATCTCGTGGCGGCACGCGTCCACCGCGTGTTCGTAGGCGGCGCGGCGGACGCGCCCATGAGCCTCCCGGACGGCACGGGTGCCGGTCCCGTCACCGACGGCCCCGCCGCTGGCCGGGAGGCGCGGGCGTGCCGCCGTGACGTCGTCCTGCGTCGTCGACGCGCGCACCTCCGCCAGCCACGCCCGGTTCGCGCCGGAGGCCTCCGGCGCGTCGTCGTCCACGAGGGCGACCGCCCAGGCGGAACCGTCGGCGCGGACCAGGACGGCGCGGTCGACGAACCGGAGGTCGGCGTCGGCGTGTCCGTCGGCGGTCCGGTCGGGTCCGTCGACCTCACGGCCGAGTTCGTAGCCGAGGAACCCCACCCAGCCGAGGGCGAACGCGCACCCCGGCAGTGGTTCGTGGAGCGTCGGGGTGCGTCGCAGCAGGTCGTCGAGGACGGCGAAGGCCGGGCGGTCCTCGGTCCGGGCCGGGCCGAACCACCGGACGGCGGCGTCGGACGCCGTGACGTGGGCGACCCGGTCCTCGTGCCGGAGCCGGGCACCGAAGGGTCCGTCCGCCACCGCGAGGACCGACCACGCCGCGCGCACGGACGCTGCGGCCGGCGACCCGGCGGGCAGCGCGGAGTCCAGCCACACCAGGTCCGCGGTGCTGCCCCGGGCGAGCTCGCCGAGGTCGGGCACGTCGGCGAGCCGCTGGACCGCGATCCGCGGCGACTCCGCGGGACGGTCCGGCGTGACGCTCAGACCGCCGAGATCGTCCATGTGGCGGCGTGCGCGTCCCCGGGCTCGAGCACGACGAGGCCCGCATCGACGTCGTCGGCGAAGGCATCGGTGTTGAAGGCGTTCGGGGCGCACGTCATCGGCTCGACGGCCAGGCCGGAGCGGTGGTACTCGGGGACGACGTGGTCGGCGGTGTGCACCTGCGCCCACCCGCAGTCCGTGCCGAAGGCGACGCGGACGCCGTGCCCGTCCGCGGCGGTGACGGTGATGGCCGCGATGCCGTCGGTGTCGCGGTCGAACCCGGTGAAGGCGTGGTCGATGAACCGGCTGCCGATCGGCGTCGGTCGGCGGAGGTCGAACTCGTCGTGCACCGGCACCAGGTCGGTCGGGATGAGCCGGTCCTCGGTGACCTCGAGCACCTCGGCCGCGGGGAGCGTCAGCGTCCAGTCGTCGACCGTGCCGGCACCGGCGACGAGGTACGGGTGCGGTCCGGTCCCCCATGGAGCGCGGTCGTCCCCGGTGTTCGTGCCCGTGATGGTGGTGTGCAGGCCGTCGGCGTCCAGGCGGTACTCGACCCGCACCTCGACGCGGGCGGGGTAGCCCTCCTGCGGCTGCACCGTGGTGGTGAGGACGACCCGGTCCGCGTCCTGCTCGACGACGACGAAGTCGGTCCACGCCACGAGACCGTGCAGTGCGTGGGAGCGCTTCGGCTCGGTCAACGCGAGCTCGTGCTCGATGCCGTCGAAGGTGTACCGGCCGTCGACGACGCGGTTCGGCCACGGGGCGAGGACGGCGCCGCGGAAGACCGGGCGGACGTCGTCGGCGTCGAACGTGGTGATGAGGTCCCGACCGTCGTGCCGCAGTGCCCGCAGGGTCGCTCCCACGCTCGCGATGTCGGCGGTGTACCCGCCGGAGGCGATGGACGTCTGGGTTCCGGACCGGGGCGCAGCGCTGCTCATGCGCTCAGCGTATCGGGCGGCCGAGGACGACCGACACGACCGCGGAACGGCGAAAGCCCCGGCACTCGAAGAGTGTCGGGGCTCAGCGTCTGGGTGGATCTGAGGGGACTCGAACCCCTGACCCCCTGCATGCCATGCAGGTGCGCTACCAGCTGCGCCACAGACCCAGAACATGTACGACGAAGCGAACCTGACCGGCTTGCTCCGTTCCCCCGGTTCCCCGGAGGCACCAGTACAGCGTACACCACGCCAACACCGGGTGACGAAATCGTCCCCGCCACCCGGGCGCGTCGCGCTGGCGACCGGTGTCAGGCCGTCTGCTCGGCGGCCTGCGACTGGTCGGCCGGCAGCTCGAGCGGGATGACCGGGCAGTCCGACCAGAGGCGCTCGAGGGAGTAGTACTGACGCTCTTCCTCGTGGAAGACGTGCACGACGATGTCCCCGAAGTCGATGAGTGCCCAGCGGCCTTCGCTCCGGCCTTCGCGACGCAACGGCTTCGCACCGGCCTGGAGCAGACGGTCTTCGATCTCGTCGGCGATGGCGAGCACGTTGCGCTCGTTCCGGCCGGTGGCGAGCAGGAAGACGTCCGTGAGCTGGAGCGGTCGGGTGACGTCGAGGGCGACGAGGTCCTCGGCCTGCTTGGAGTCGGCCGCTTGAGCGGCGATCTGCGTGAGTTCGAGTGCGCGAGCGGAGGCGGTCACGGATTCCTTCCGGTGGTCATCCCGACGGAGGCGTCGTGATGTTCATGATGGGACACGATCATAGGCCAGACCGCCGACACGTGGGTCGGCCCTGCGGGCGACGCCCGCAGGGACCCGGGCTCGGTCAGGAGCCGAAGAAGTTCGTCGCGACGAGCGCGACGACGATGACGCCGGCAGCGACCACGCCGACGGCACTCGCGGCGACGGCCAACACGACCGGCGTCTTCGAGTCCTTCGGCTTGGCGGCGGCGAGCACGACCTGGCGGGTCGACGTGTGGCTCGAGACCGCACGGCTGGCGCGGACCGGGCTGGCGTCCGTGTCGGGCTGCTCGTCGTGCTGCTCGAGCAGGCGGTCGACCTCGGCGCCGTCGATCGGCCGGTGCGACCCGGTCGACGAGAGCGACGACGGCAGGTCGATCGACCCGGTGAGGATCACCTCGCCGGTGGCGTTGAGCGCACCGGTCGGATCGGCCAGGGCCGAGTTCGGCAGGATCAGCGCGTTCGTGTGTGACTCGGCGACGCGGCGCGAACCGGTCTCCTCGTCGTGCACCTCGGCGTCGTTGGAGTCGTGCGCGAACGTCGACCAGTGGCCGGCCGGAGCCTGGAAGGCCGTGGTGACGGGCTTCGGCTCGCGCGGCGCGTCGGAGGACGTCGGACGCGGAGTCGATCCCGGCTGCGTGGCGGACTGCGGACGCGACACGGGAGCGTCCGCCGGCACCACGACCGGGACCTCGTTCGTGTCGTCGTCGTCGAGGTCGAGCGGGAACACACCCGGGGCTGCGGCGGGCAGTTCGGCAGCCGGCGCGGCGACGTCGTCGTCCGCGGCCATGATGGCGTCCGGGTCCGCGTCGTGCGGCGCCCACGTGGTGCGGTGCTGGCGGGGTTCCTCGCCGTGCGCCGCGGCTTCCTCGAGGGGCTCGATGGCGTCCGGCGAACCGTCGGCAGCGGTGGCCTGCTCGACGGCAGCGGGCTCGAGGTGGCTGATCTCGGGGTTCGGGTCCTGCCAGTGCGAGGACTCGTCGTCCTCGGAGTCAGCGGACGCCCCAGCACGGTCCCCGTCGGGCTGCACGGCGTCGGTCTGCTCGGCGCCGGCCTGCTCGGCGCCGGCCTGCGCGGTGGCAGCCTGTGCAGCGTCGGTGTGCTCGTCTCCGTCGGAGCCGTCCGCGCCGTCGGCGACCACGCCAGGGTCACGGGTCGCGTCATCGCCCGCGTCGGACCGGTCGTCCGTCGGCCCGTCGAACCCGAGGGGCACGAGCGACGAGGACTGCGCCCCGATGCCGGCGGCTGCGGCTTCGACCGGGGTCGACAGCGGCGGGACCTGGGCGTCGGGAGCCGGCCCGGAGCCCGGGTCCGTCAGCGTGCCCAGGACGTCCTGGACGGTGCGGTCCGACGACTGCGGTGTCGGGTTCTGCAGCGGGACCGGACGGCCACCCTGCTGCTGGGCCTCGCGCAGCAGCCGGAGCTGCCGGCGGGACATGCCGCCGGTGCCGGGGACGATCTCGGTCGCAGAAGCGGGAGGCACGTCGGACACACCGGTGACGGTGCCCGCGGATCGCGGTGCGGCCTGGGCGGCCGCGGCGGAACCGGGCGCGACGTGCGAACCGGGGCGACGACGCGCCTCCGGCGAGGTCGAGGCGGCGACGACGGTCGGCGGCGGCGTCGCGGGCTGGGCACCGCCAGAGGCGGCGCGTTCGCGCTCACGCATCTGGCGCCGCGACAGCGGCGGCTGCGCGTCGGACGGACTCATGCAACGCTCCGATACAGATGGTGCTTCGAGATGTACTGGACGACGCCGTCGGGCACGAGGTACCAGACGGGGGACCCGCTCCGCACCCGGTCGCGGCAGTCGGTCGAGGAGATCGCCAGCGCGGGGACCTCGAGAACACTAACGTCCCGTTCTGGGAGTCCGGTGATGCTCAGCTGGTGACCGGGTCGGGTGACGGCGACGAAGTGCGCCAGGTCCCACAGACCGTCGTGGTCCTTCCATTCGACGATCTGCTGGACCGCGTCCGCTCCGGAGATGAAGACGAGCTGCGCGTCGGGCCGCTGCTCGTGCAGGTCGCGGAGGGTGTCCACCGTGTAGGTCGGGCCGGGGCGGTCGATGTCCACGCGGCTGACCGTGAACATCGGGTTCGACGCGGTCGCGATCACGGTCATCAGGTACCGGTGCTCGGCGTCCGTGACGCCGGACTTCATGTAGGGCTGGCCGGTCGGTACGAACACGACCTCGTCGAGGTCGAAGTGCTTCGCGACCTCGGACGCCGCCACGAGGTGACCGTGGTGGATCGGGTCGAACGTCCCGCCCATCACCCCGATGCGCGGCCGACCCGTGCTCTCGAGCATCGGGTGGCGGATCAGATCTTCGAGTGGCCGAACTCGTCCACACCGGTCTCGTGCTGCCGGGTGGCCTGGAACTTGTGCGAGTGGCGGTAGGCGACGTCGCGGAAGCTCCACGTGACGAAGCCGAGGAGGGTGAAGACGCAGGCCGCGACGATCGGGAAGACGATCGCGGGGACGCCGGCCGCGTGTTCTGCGGCTTCAGCGAGGAGTGACATCTGGCAGTGCTCCGATCGATCGAGGAAGACTCCGGACCATCCTAGCCGCGGATGTGTCCCTGCCCGCGCACGAGCCACTTGGTGCTCGTGAGTTCCGGTAGCCCCATCGGGCCCCGTGCGTGCAGCTTCTGCGTGGAGATGCCGACCTCGGCGCCGAACCCGAACTCTCCGCCGTCGGTGAAGCGCGTCGACGCGTTGACCATCACCACGGCCGAGTCGACGCCCGCCAGGAAGTGCTCGGCGGTGTCGACGTCGTTCGTGACGATGGACTCGGTGTGGTGCGTGGACCACTCGGCGATGTGCGCCATCGCCGCATCGACGTCGGCGACGACGCGGATCGACAGGTCGAGGTCCATCGACTCGGTCCCCCAGTCGGCCTCGGTCGCCCGCAGCACCCCGGGGACGATCGTCCGGGTGGCGTCGTCGCCGCGCAGCGTCACGCCGGCGGCCCGGAGACGGTCGGCGAGCACCGGCAGGAGTCGCTCGGCCGCCCGCTCGTGGACCAGCAGCGTCTCGAGGGCGTTGCACACGCTCGGCCGCTGGACCTTGCTGTTGAGGACGATGTCCACGGCTCGGTCGACCGGGGCGGACTCGTCGAGGAAGACGTGCACGACGCCGGCACCCGTCTCGATGACGGGCACCTGCGACTCGGTGACCACGGTCTGGATGAGCGAGGCGCTGCCCCGCGGGATGAGGACGTCGACCAGGCCGCGGGCGCGCATGAGTTCTGTTGCACCGGCGCGTCCGAGCGGGTCGATCGTCTGCACCAGGTCGCGCGGCAGCCCGACCGAGGCGATCGCGTCCTGGATCCGGCGCACGAGCACCGCGTTGGTCCGCTGCGCCGCCGACCCACCGCGGAGGACCACGGCGTTGCCGGACTTCAGCGCCAGCGCGGCGATGTCGACCGTGACGTTCGGGCGCGCCTCGTAGATCGCCCCGACGACCCCGAACGGCACCCGGACCTGCGCGAGCTGCAGCCCGTTCGGCAGGACCGAGCCACGGACGTGCTCCCCCACCGGGTCCGTCAGGCCCACCACGTGTTCGACCGCGTCCGCCAGCGCGTCCACCCGGTCGACGTCGAGCCGCAGTCGGTCCAGCAGGCCAGAGGTCAGCCCGCTGGCCTCTCCCGCGACCAGGTCCTCGTGGTTCGCGGTGACGATCTCCGCCGTGCCGGCGCGCAGCTCGAGGGCGATCGCCCGGAGCGCGGCGTCCTTCCGCACCGTCGTCGTGGTCGCCAGCACCGTCGCGGCTGCCCGGGCAGCGGTCAGCGTCTCGACGAGGGACGTGCCGACGGAGTTCTGCGCGGGAGCGGTGAGCGACATGACCCGATCCTAGGTCAGCGGTCCGTCCGGGACGGGAGGCGTGCCTCCCGTCCGACGGTCGCCGGCCGTCAGGCGCGGGGTGCGGCCCGGAACCAGGTGCCGACGTGCTCCCCGCCGAGCGCACGCTCGACCAGGGACGTGGCCGTGACGAGCACGGCGGTGCCTGCCTCGGCCGCGAGACGGGCGGCGGCGACCTTCGTGCCGGCGCCGCCGGTGCCGACACCGGCCGCGCCGATCGACCCGAAGGTGACCCCGGCGAGCTCGTCGCCGAACGGGACCTCGTCGATGCGGGTGGCGCCGGGCTGCTCCGGCGGCTTCGTGTACAGGGCCTCGACGTCGGAGAGCAGCACCAGGGCGTCCGCCTCGACCTGCCGGGCGACGAGCGCCGCGAGCCGGTCGTTGTCACCGAACCGGATCTCGTGCGTGGCGACCGTGTCGTTCTCGTTGACGATCGGCAGCACCCGGAGTTCGAGCAGACGGTTCATCGCCCGCCGGGCGTTCACCCGGTGCGTCGGGTTCTGCAGGTCACCCGCGGTGAGGAGCACCTGCGCGGCCGTGACCCCGTGCCGGTCGAGTTCCTTCTGGTACCGGAAGACCAGCACGGCCTGCCCGGTCGCCGCTGCGGCCTGCTGCGTCGCGAGGTCCTCCGGACGTCCCTCGAGCCCGAGGAACGGGAACCCGGTGGCGATCGCACCGGAGGACACCAGGACGACCTCGGTCCCACGCCGGTAGGCGCGGACCAGGGCGTCGACGAGCGGCCCGATCTGCGACGCGTTGTCGCCGCTGACCGACGAGGACCCGACCTTCACGACGATGCGGCGGGCACGCGGGATGTCCGCGCGCTCGACGACGGCGTTCGGGACGGGCACGCTGTTCGGTCCGGGCACGTGCTCAGTCGCGCTCGGACGTCGTCTGCTCGACGGGCTCGGACGCGGTGTCGTCGTCCGACCACAGGCCGGCGATGCGCTCCTGCTCGAGCTCGGCACGTGCGGCGGCCTTCGCGTCCATCCGCTCGAAGTAGTCCGAACGACGCTCGTTGCGCGTCGGGCGGGCGTTGAGGTCGAGTCGGGAGTCCGTGCCACGGGCGCTCGTGATGAGCTCCGCGGTGGAGGTCAGGGTCGGCTCCCAGTCGAAGATCATGCCGCCCTCGCCACCGATGACCACGGTGGACCCGGCGACGGCTCCGGCCTTGAACAGACCGTCCTCGACACCGAGCTTGGCGAGCCGGTCGGCCAGGTAGCCGATCGCCTCTTCGTTGGTGAAGTCGGTCTGCTGCACCCAGCGCTCCGGCTTCGCGCCGCGGACGCGGTAGAAGCGGTGCTCCTCGCCGCCCTCGGCACGGACCGTGAAGGGCTTCTCGTCGACGGCCTTCGGGCGGAGCACGATGCGCTCGACCGCGGGCTCGGCGGCACGCTCGGTGCGGGCCCGCTCGACGACGTCGGCCAGAGCGAACGTCAGCTCGCGCAGACCCTGGTGCGACGCGGTGGAGATCGGGAAGACACGGTAGCCGCGGGATTCGAACTCCGCGGTCACGAACGCGGCGAGCTCGGCGGCGTCCGGGACGTCGATCTTGTTGAGCGCGATGAGCTGCGGGCGCTCGAGCAGCGGGACCTGGCCCTCGGGGACCGGGTACTGCTCGAGTTCGTGGAGGATCACGTCGAGGTCGCTGATCGGGTCGCGACCGTTGTCGAGCGTGGCGCAGTCGATCACGTGCAGCAGGGCCTCGCACCGCTCGACGTGCCGGAGGAACTCGAGGCCGAGCCCCTTGCCCTCGGACGCACCCTCGATCAGACCGGGGACGTCGGCGACGGTGAAGCGCGTGCTGCCGGACTCGACGACGCCGAGGTTCGGGGTCAGCGTGGTGAACGGGTAGTCGGCGATCTTCGGCTTGGCGGCGGAGATCGCCGCGATCAGCGAGGACTTGCCGGCGCTCGGGTACCCGACCAGGGCGATGTCGGCGATGGTCTTCAGCTCGAGGCTGACGTCACCGCTCCAGCCGTCGGTGCCGAGGAGCGCGAAGCCGGGGGCCTTGCGCTTCGTGGTGGCGAGCGCGGCGTTGCCGAGTCCGCCCTGGCCGCCGGGGCCCACGACGACGCGGATGCCCGGCTCGGTGAGGTCCGCCAGCACGTCGCCGTTCTCGTCGTACACGACCGTGCCGACGGGCACCGGGAGTTCGAGCGTGTCGCCGCTCACGCCGCTGCGGTGGTCGCCCATGCCGGGCTGGCCGTTGCGGCTGGAGCGGTGCGGCGACCGGTGGTAGCCGAGGAGGGTGGTGACCTGCGGGTCGGAGACGAGCACGATGTCGCCCCCGTCACCGCCGTTGCCACCGTCGGGGCCCGCGAGGGGCTTGAACTTCTCGCGACGGACGGACACACAGCCGTTGCCGCCGTTGCCTGCTGAGAGGTGCAGCGTCACGCGGTCGACGAACGTCGCCATGGGTCACTCCTGTTGTTGTTCCGGGGAAAAGCAAGGGAGGAGCAGGCGCGCGGCCTGCCCCTCCCGGTGAAGCTCGTCGTCAGCGACTACGCGTTGACGATGTTGATGACCTTGCGGCCACCCTTGGTGCCGAACTCGACCGCACCGGCCGAGAGGGCGAACAGCGTGTCGTCGCCACCGCGGCCGACGTTGGCGCCCGGGTGGAAGTGCGTGCCGCGCTGGCGGATGATGATCTCACCGGCGTTGACGACCTCGCCACCGAAGCGCTTGACGCCGAGGCGCTGAGCGTTGGAGTCGCGACCGTTGCGAGTGGAACTCGCACCCTTCTTGTGTGCCATGTCTGTCTCCCGCCTATGCGATCTTGGTGACCTTGACGCGCGTGAGGTCCGCGCGGAAGCCCTGGCGCTTCTTGTAACCGGTCTTGTTCTTGAACTTCTGGATGACGACCTTCGGGCCGCGGAGGTCGGCCAGGACCTCTGCGGTGACCGTCACGTTCGCGAGCTCGGCCGCGGCGGAGGTGATCTTGTCCCCGTCCACGAGGAGCACCGGCGCGAGGTCGATGTTGCCATTGTCGTCGGCCTTGATGCGGTCGATGGTGATGATCGAGCCGACCTCGACCTTCTCCTGACGGCCGCCGGCGCGCACTACTGCGTAAACCACGTGGAATCCTTACGTAACTCTGCTTGAGGGAAGTCTCGGGTGCCCACTTCTGCGCGAGCGCCCTGGGTTGCCCCGGGACGATCGGCGACGCAGGCAGAACGGCCCGCTGACACCAGGGATCGAGAATACTCGATCCGACCAGGCGGGTCAAACGCCGACACGCGTACCATCGAGGGATGACCGTGCTGATCGATCCCCCGGCCTGGCCCGCGCACGACACGCTCTGGTCACACCTGGTCAGTGACTCATCCTACGACGAGCTGCACGCGTTCGCTGACCGCGCCGGTGTGCCGCGCCGTGCGTTCGACCACGACCACTACGACGTCCCGCAGTCCCGGTACGCCGAGCTCGTGGCCTCCGGCGCAGCGCCGGTGACCGGGCGTGAGCTCGTCCTGCGCCTCATCGCCAGCGGGTTGCGGGTCCCCCAGCGTGACAAGCGGAAGGTGCCGCGCGCGCACGGCTGACCGTCGCCCGGACGGGCCTCGGGCCGGACACCGGTCGGACCGTCTCCGGCGTGTCGCGGGGCGTCAGCGCGGGTGTCGCGGGGCGTCAGCGCGGGTGTCGTCCGAGCCACAGCCACGCGGCCGTCGCCGACCCGACCAGCATCAGGGTCATCGGCAGTCCGAGCTGCAGCGGCGTGGTGACGACGTCGACGAGCAGCCGGCCGAGACCCAGCCCGAGGGAACCCTGCCGCGCGGCCTCGTACGCGCCGGTGGCGATCCCGACCAGGGCGAGTGCCACGGTGCCCGCTGCGCCCGCCAGGACGGCACGCAGGAGCACGACGGGCAGCGGTGCACGCGGCACGACCGGCACCAGGAACGCGAGCACCAGGAACGCTGCCAGGTGGTACGGGAAGCGCGCGACGAAGACCGTCTGCACGAAGGCCTCGACGAGACTCGTGCCGCCGTGGCTGCGGAAGGGCCGGACGATCGTGCTCGTGCCGAGCAGCCCGACCAGGCCCGCCAGGAACTCGACCAGGACGACGCTGACCACCGTGATGGCCGCGCCGGTCGTGGCGAGGGTGGAGACACCGGGCGCGACGACGGGCACGCGGCCCGGGCCGGACCCGGACGGGCCCGGCAGGGGCACCGCACGCGGCGGTACCGCTCCCCAGCCGGGTCCGGGCCGGTCGTGGCCCGGTACGGGACCACGACCGGTCGGACGGTGCTCGTCCGTCACATCACTGCCCGAGGATGACGGTGCCGTCGCCCTCGGTGGCCGTCGGGTTCGCCGGGGCGCTGATGCTGCCCGAGGACACACGACGCGAACGCGCGCGACCCTGCCCGGGCTGCTTCGGCTCCGGGAGCGCCTGCAGGACCGAGTCGAGGAGTGACTCCGCCGCCTCCTCGCTCACCCGACGGGGTTCGCGCTTGGCGACCCCGACCGGGATGTCGAGGATGGCCACCGTGGTGTCGGCAGGCGTGACCGGGGCGGACGAGCTGACGCGACGACGACCGGCGGGGCGTTCCTTCGGAGCGGTCTCGGTGGCTGCCGGCTGCTCGGCAGCAGCGGACTGCTGCGCCGCCGCGGTCTGCGTCGCCGTGGACCGCGTGTGGACACCGGACGTCACCGGGAGCACGACCTCCGGAGCAGGCGTCGCGATCGGCGCGTGCCCGGCGTCGGTCGACCCCTGGTGCGCGTCGGTCGACCCCTGGTGCGCGTCGGGCGTCGCCTGCTGGGCGTCGGTCGGCACCTGCTGCGCGTCGCCGGCACGGCTGCCGCGACGACGACGGCGCTTCGAACCACCGGTCGACTCGGCCGGTGCCTCGGCTGCCGGAGCGACCGGCGACGTCGGCGAGGCCGCCGTGACCGGCGACACCGGCGAGGCGGCACCGGCGATGCCGGTGAGCGGCACGTCGGACTCCTCGTGCGGGATCGTCGACGCGGCGATCCGGGACAGCGCGTGCTTCACGTCGTCCGTGATCTGGTGCGCCTGCGACGACTTCGGCTCGGCCGCGGCGGCGGTGCCGTTCGTGCTCCCACCGTTGCCGTTGCCGTTGCGGGGCTTGCGACGGCCCTTCGTCGGACCCGGGTCCGCGTTGTTGTCGTTGACCTTCGCGTTGACCTCGTCGAGCGACTCGCGGAGGCCCACGCCGATCTTCTTGCGGGTCATCTGCACGAGACCGAGCGAGGTGACCTCGGCCACCTGGTGCTTGGTGCGGTCGCGGCTCAGGCACTCCATGAGGCGCCGGAGCACGAGGTCCCGGTTCTCCTCGAGCACCATGTCGATGAAGTCGACGACGATGATGCCGCCGATGTCACGGAGGCGCAGCTGGCGGACGAGCTCCTCGGCGGCCTCGAGGTTGTTCTTCGTGACCGTCTCCTCGAGGTTGCCCCCGGAGCCGACGAACTTGCCGGTGTTCACGTCCACGACCGTCATGGCCTCGGTGCGGTCGATCACGAGCGAGCCGCCCGAGGGCAGCCAGACCTTGCGGTCGAGCGCCTTCTCGATCTGCTCGTTGATCCGGTGCTCCTCGAACGAGTCCGGGCCCTGGTAGAGCTCGACCCGGTCCTTGAGGTCCGGCGCGACGGCCGACAGGTACTCGTCGATCGTCTCGCGGGCGGACTCGCCGTCGATGATGAGCTTGGTGAAGTCCTCGTTGAAGACGTCACGGACGATCTTGACGAGCAGGTCGGGCTCCGAGTGCAGCATGACCGGCGCCTGGCCGCTCTGCACCTTCTTCTCGATGGCCTCCCACTGGCTGGTGAGGCGCTGCACGTCGCGCGTCAGCTGGTCCTCGGTGGCCCCCTCGGCCGCGGTGCGCACGATGACGCCGGCGTGCTCGGGGAGGACCTCCTTGAGGATCTTCTTGAGGCGGGCACGCTCGGTGTCCGGCAGCTTGCGGGAGATCCCGTTCATCGAGCCGTTCGGCACGTAGACCAGGTAGCGCCCCGGCAGGGACACCTGGCTGGTCAGACGGGCACCCTTGTGGCCGACCGGGTCCTTCGTGACCTGCACGAGGACCTTGTCACCCGGCTTGAGGGCGGCCTCGATGCGACGGCCGTGGCTGGTGTCGACGGAGTTCCAGTCGACCTCGCCGGCGTACAGGACGGCGTTGCGGCCGCGCCCGATGTCGACGAAGGCGGCCTCCATCGACGGCAGCACGTTCTGCACCTTGCCGAGGTAGACGTTGCCGATCAGGGAGACGTTCTGCGACTTCGTGACGTAGTGCTCGGCGAGGACGCCGTCCTCGAGCACGCCGATCTCGATGGTCGAGGAGCTCGACCGCACGATCATCTGACGGTCGACGCTCTCGCGGCGGGCGAGGAACTCGTCCTCGGTCACCACCTGGCGGCGACGTCCGGCGTCACGGCCGTCACGACGGCGCTGCTTCTTCGCCTCGAGACGCGTGGAACCCTTGATGCGCTGCGGCTCGGTGATGAGCTCGGGCTCGCGACGGCGCGGCTCGGCCTGCTCGCGGTCGCTGCTGCTCCCCCGACGGCGGGTACGACGGCGGGTGCCGCCCTGCTCGTCGCGGTCCTCGTCGTCCCAGCGGTCGGCACGTTCGACCCGGTCGGTGCGCTCGTCGCGCTCCGGACGGTCGTCGTGGTCGTCGCGGTCGTACCGGTCCGCACGGTCGTAGCGGTCGCCCCGGCCGGAACGGGAGCCACGTCCGGACCGCTCGCTCCGCTCGGTCCGCTCGTACCGGTCGCCGCGGTCACGGTCGTGGTCGCGCTCGGAGCGAGCAGGCAGTTCCGGCAGCACCGGGGCGTGGAAGATCAGGCTGAGCGTGCTGGTCGCCTTCGGGACGAACGGCTCGGCGGGTGCCGGTGCCGTCGGCTCCTCCGGACGGGAGGCCCGGCCCGCGTCCGCATCGTCGGTTCCGCTGGTCGTCGGGGCCGAGTCCGCGGCGTCGGCGGGAGCCGCCTCGCCCTGGTCCGCGTCCTGGTCGACGACCGGGGCGTCACCGGTCGACGTGCTGACGTCCTCCGGCGTGGTGCCCGCGCCCGAGGTCGTGTCGACCGGCGCGGTGTCGACCGGCGTCGTCCCGGCCTGTGCCGGCTCGGTCGGCGTCGTCTCGACGTCGGCCTCGGCCGTGTCGGTCACGTCCGCGGTGTCCGTCACGTCAGCGCCGTCGGAGGCGTCGAGCGCCTCGGCGACGTCGACCGCCTCAGTGACGCCGACCGCCTCAGTGGTCTGCGCGGAGGCAGGGGCCTCGTCGACCTCGTCGGACCCGACCGTCTCGACGGCGTCGGTCGACGTGTCGGACGGATCACGGGCCTCCAGGCCGCCGGACCGTGCGCGACGGCCGCCGAACAGGCGGGTCCGGCGCTTCGGCGCGTCGTCGGTGTTCTGGTTCTGGTTCTCGTTCTGCTCCACCATGGACTGGTGCACTCCTCGACCCCGCACTCACCCGCGAGGGTGGCGGGAACTCTCTCGTATCGGTGCGGGCGGCGACTCCGCCCCCGCGCTCGCTGCTGTCAGTGACCGATCCGGCGTCTCGTCCGAGCCCGGTCGTCGTGGGCACCCGGCTCACGGCGGCTCGGCGTCGGAGGTGACGCATCGTGCCGGTCACGGTGCTCTGTCACAGCACCATCACGTCCGGGCGGTGGCCCGGCAAGTTCTCGTCGTCACCCGGATCGGCCGGGTGACGAACCCATCATCGCACGCGGTCACGGAGAACGCCGGGAGGCCCGTGCGAAGATGACGCCGTGAGTTCGACGCCTGTTGCTCCCCGCCGTCCCGTCGCCGTCGCGATCCTGCTCCTCGTGACGGGTGTCGTCGGGCTCTACGCGGCCTTCCGCCTGGTGCTCGACGAGTTCGAGAAGTACGAGAACCCGAAGGCCGTGCTGACCTGCGACGTCAGTCCCTTCGTCAACTGCTCGAACGTGATGGCCAGCGCGCAGGGGCACCTGTTCGGCTTCCCGAACCCGCTGCTCGGACTCATGGGGTTCGTCGCACCCATCGCCGTCGGGGTCGTGCTGCTCGCGGGGTTCCGCGGCACGACGTGGTTCTGGACGCTCTTCAACTCCGGGCTCCTCCTGGCCTGGGTCTTCGTCACCTGGCTCTTCACGCAGACCGTCTGGTCCATCGGGTACCTCTGCCCCTGGTGCATGCTCGTGTGGGCGATGACCATCCCGCTCTTCTGGCTGTTCACGATCTGGAACCTGGCGAAGGGCAACCTGCCGTTCGGCGCTCGGGGCCGCCGCATCGGACGAGCACTGCTGCCGTTCTGCTGGGCCTTCCCGCTGGCGAACTACCTGTTCATCGCCGTGGTGATCCTCGTCGAGTTCCCGACGGTCCTCACCACGCTCTAGTCGCGTCGCCGCTCCGCGAGCCGAGGGGGCCCCGCGCGGTGACGTGTCACCTGATTCCTGGGGTCTTCCCAGCGCAGCGACCCGGTGCCGACGGTCGGAGCCGTTACGCTCGATCCCGATGAGCGACAACGAGAGCAAGAAGGCGCGCCGCAACGCCGCGCGCGAGCGTGCCCGTGCGGCCCGCCAGAAGGAGCAGGCCCGCCGACGACGGAACAAGACGTTCCTCATCAGCGGCATCATCGTGGCGTCCCTCGCGGTCGTCGCGATCGTCGTGCTCGTGGTCGCGAACTCGATCCAGCCCGTCGGGCCCGGACCGAAGAACATGGCGAGCGACGGCATCCTGCTGACCGGGCAGAGCGGCAAGATCGTCCCCGTCGAGACGAAGGCGATCCCCGAGGGCGGCAAGCCGACGGCGACGAAGCAGGACGACTCGGTCGCGAACATCACCGTGTACGAGGACTACATGTGCCCGATCTGCAACCAGTTCGAGACGGGCAACATGTCCCAGATCAAGCAGTGGGTCCAGGACGGCACCGCCACCCTCGAGGTGCACCCGTTCAACCTGCTGGACCGCTCGTCGCTCGGCTCGAAGTACTCGACCCGCTCCGCAGCCGCGGCCGCCTGTGTCGCGAACTACGACCCCGACGCCTTCCTCGACGTCAACAGCGCCTTCTACGAGAACCAGCCGTCGGAGAACACCCGCGGCCTGTCGAACGACAAGCTCGCCGACATCGCGAAGAAGGCCGGCGCGACGAACGCGAAGGTGCAGTCCTGCATCACCGATCAGCAGTTCGCCGGATGGGTCGGTGACGCCACGAACCGCGTCCTGACCGAGCCGCTCGCCAACTCCGACCTGCCGAAGCTGACCGGCACGCCGACGGTCATCGTCAACGGCAAGCAGTACAACGGCACCGGCACCAACGCGTGGTCCGACGCCCAGGCCTTCGCGTCCTTCGTGGAGCAGAACGGCGGCTCCGGCAAGTAGCCACCGACCAACGAGGAAGGCCCCCGCGCTGCAGAGTGCGGGGGCCTTCCTCGTTGCGCGATGTTGCGCGATCAGAGCGGCGCGTCGCGCCGTGCTCGGCTCAGGCGAACCAGAGCCCGAGCTCGCGGGCCGCGGACTCGGACGAGTCCGACCCGTGGACCAGGTTCTGCTGGACCTTGAGGCCCCAGTCACGACCCAGGTCGCCACGGATGGTGCCCGGCGCGGCCGAGGTCGGGTCGGTGGTGCCGGCGAGCGAACGGAAGCCGGCGATCACGCCGTTGCCCGCGACGCGCACGGCGACGACCGGACCGGACTGCATGAACTCGACGAGCGGCTCGAAGAACGGCTTGCCCTGGTGCTCTTCGTAGTGGCTGTCGAGCAGGTCGCGCGGCGCGGTCAGCATCTTCAGGTCGACGATCTCGTAGCCCTTGGCCTCGATCCGGCGGAGGATCTCACCGGTGAGCTGGCGGGCGACGCCGTCGGGCTTGACGAGGACGAGGGTCTCTTCGAGTTCGGACACAGCGGGACTCCCTGCGGTTCTTCGGTGGTGGTGGGTCAGTCCTCGCCGAGTGCGGCTCGGCGGGCGGCGTTCTGGCGGTCGAGCTGACCGCCCTTGGCGAAGCAGAACACCCACAGTGCCAGGAACACCACGCCCACCGCGACCATGAAGGGCTCGATGAACCCGGTGGCGAGGATGGCCGCCTGCAGCAGCCACCCGAACCATACACCGGCACGGGAACCGGTCAGGCGGGACGCCAGGGCCAGGACGATGATCGCCGCGATGCCACCGCCGAACGCCAGGCCGGCCGGCAGGGTGTGCTTGCCGTAGACGACGAGCATCGGGAAGAAGAACATGATCGCCTCGAGCACGAGGGTGATCGACAGCAGGCTCTCGCGGGCCCCGCGGTCGCGACGTGGACGGCGCATCCGGGGGGCGCGCGGCGGCCGGGAGGCCCGTCCTGCGTCCGTCACTTCGTCCCGCCTTCGCGGTGCACCAGGTCCATCACGGCGCCGACCATGACGATCGAGCCGGCGACCAGGACCATCGCGTCCTCGGCGTCGGCGTCGTCGGCCAGGTCACGCGCCTCCTGCAGGGCCCCGACGAGCGACGGCTCGACGACCACCCGGTCGTTGCCGACCTCGTCGACGACGACCCGGGCGAACTCGTCGGCGTCGAGTGCCCGCTCCCCCGGCGGCTGCGTCACGACGAACGTGGCGACGGTGTCCTTCAGGGCGCGGACGAACCCGCGGGCGTCCTTGTCGCGGAGGATCCCGACGACGCCGACGACGTGCCCGGACGGGAACGCCACCGGCAGCGCATCGGCGAGGGCCTTCGCACCGTGCGGGTTGTGCGCCGCGTCGACCACGACGGTCGGCCCGGTCGCGATCGGCTGCAGCCGACCCGGGCTCGTCGCGTTCGCGAGCCCCTCGCTGAGGACGTCCTCGTCGAGCGCCTGGCTGCCCCGACCGAGGAACGACTCGACGGCAGCGATCGCGACGGCGGCGTTGTGGGCCTGGTGGGCGCCGAAGAGCGGCACGAACAGGTCGTCGTAGGTGCCGGCGATGCCCTGCACGCTGACGAGCTGTCCGCCGACGGCCGGGGTGTCGCTGGTGACCCGGAATCCCTGCGAGCTCGGCCCGCCCTCGACCGCGAGGGTCGACTCGGTGAGCTCGGCCGCCCGCTCGAGTTCGGCGAGGGCCTCGGGGACCTGGGCCGCCGTGACCACGGACGAGGACGGCTTCACGATGCCCGACTTCGTCCGCGCGATCTCGGCGACGGTGTTGCCGAGCTGCTTCGCGTGGTCGATGGCGATCGGGGTGAAGACCTGCACCTGGCTCTGCACGACGTTGGTGGAGTCCCACTCGCCGCCCATGCCGACCTCGATCACGGCGACGTCGACGGGCGCCTCGGCGAAGCACGCCAGAGCCAGGACGGTCAGGGCCTCGAAGAACGTCAGCGGCAGCTCGCCCTTCGCGGTGAGCTCGGCGTCGGTGATCTCGAGGATCGGGGTGATGTCGTCCCAGTTCTCGACGAAGCGGCTCGACTCGATGGGCTCGCCGTCGATGACGATGCGCTCCCGGATCGACACCAGGTGCGGGCTGGTCATCAGGCCGGTGCGCAGGCCGTGGGCGCGGACGATGCTCTCGGTCATCCGGGCCGTGGACGTCTTGCCGTTCGTCCCCGTGATGTGGATCACCGGGTAGGCCAGGTGCGGGTCGCCCAGGAGCTCGACGGCGCGACGTGTCGCGGTCAAGCGGTGCTCGGGCGACTGCTCGCCGACCCGGGCGTACAGGGCGGCCTCGACGCGCTTGACCTCGTCGTCGTCACCCCCGAACGGCAGGGCGTCACCGGGCGCGGTGTCGCCCGCGGGACCGACGGGGATCTCGACGCCGTCGGGTGCGACGTCGTCGGGGGCCATGTCGTCCGTGTCGTCGTCGTGTGCGTCGTACTCGTTGCGCTCGCTCATGCGCGTGCCACCTCCACGGACACCTTCGCGTCGTCGCCGACCTCGGTCGGGGTGTCGTCCGCGGCGAAGTCGGTCGCGACGACGTCGATCGACGTCGCCAGGGTCTCGCCGGCGATCAGCCGGTCGTGCGCCCGCACCGCGTCCGCGGCGGCGGTCGACACCCGGAGCGTCAGGGCGATCCGGTCGCCGACGTCCAGTCCGGCGTCACGGCGGGCCTGCTGCACGGCGCGGACGACGTCACGGGCCAGGCCCTCGGCCTCGAGCTCCGGCGTGGTGACGGTGTCGAGGACGACGAAGCCGCCGCCGTCGAGGAACGCCACGGCCGTCGCGGCGTCCGCCACGGTGAGGTCGAGCGTGTACTCGCCCTCGACCAGGTCGATGCCGCCGACGGTCACGCCGGTGTCGGTGGCCACCCAGTCGCCCTTCTTGGCGGCCGGGATCACCTGCTGCACGGCCTTGCCGATGCGCGGTCCGGCGGCGCGGGCGTTGACGGTGAGCTTCCGCTCGATGCCGTACTGCGCCAGCGACTCCTCGGCCTGCTCCTCGAGCACGACGCGCTTGACGTTGAGCTCGTCGCGGAGGATGTCCGCGAACGGTTCGACCGCGGCGGGGTCCGGCACGACGAGCGTCAGCGTCGCCAGCGGCAGACGGACCCGCTTGCCCGTCGACTTGCGGAGCGCGAGCCCCTTCGAGGCGACGTCGCGCACCCGGTCCATCGCGTCGACGAGGGCGTCGTCCGCGGGGAACTCGGCAGCGTCCGGCCAGTCGGTCAGGTGCACGCTGCGGTCACCGGTCAGGCCCTTCCAGACCTCCTCGGTGACGAGCGGAGCCAGCGGCGCCGAAACCCGGGCGAGCGTCTCGAGGACCGTGAACAGCGTGTCGAACGCGGCACGGGCCTCCGGCGAGGACGGTGCACCGGCCCAGAACTTGTCACGCGAGCGTCGGACGTACCAGTTGGTGAGCACGTCGGCGAAGTCGCGGATCGCCTGGGCAGCCAGCGGGGTGTCGAGCGCGTCGAGGTGCGTCGTGACGTCCGCGACGAGCACCCGGGTCTTCGCGAGCAGGTACCGGTCGAGCACGTCCGTCGAGTCGGTCCGACGCTGGGCCTGGTACCCCTCGCTGCCCGAGGCGTTCGCGTAGAGGGTGAAGAAGTAGTACGTCGACCACAGCGGCAGCAGGAACTCGCGCACGCCCTGGCGGATGCCCTCTTCGGTGACGACGAGGTTGCCGCCGCGGATCACCGACGACGACATGAGGAACCAGCGCATGGCGTCGGCACCGTCGCGGTCGAAGACCTCGGAGACGTCCGGGTAGTTGCGGAGCGACTTCGACATCTTCTGGCCGTCGGAGCCCAGCACGATGCCGTGGCTGATGACGTTCGTGAACGCCGGCCGGTCGAACAGCGCCGTGGAGAGCACGTGCATGACGTAGAACCAGCCGCGCGTCTGCCCGATGTACTCGACGATGAAGTCGGCCGGGCTGTGGCTGTCGAACCACTCCCGGTTCTCGAACGGGTAGTGCACCTGGGCGTACGGCATCGAGCCGGAGTCGAACCAGACGTCGAACACGTCGGTGATCCGGCGCATGGTCGAGTTGCCGGTGGGGTCGTCGGGGTTCGGACGCGTCAGGTCGTCGATGAACGGCCGGTGCAGGTCGACCTTGCCCTCCGCGTTCAACGGCAGACGACCGAAGTCGCGCTCGATGTCCGCGAGGGATCCGTACACGTCGGTGCGCGGGTACTCGGGGTCGTCGGACTGCCAGACCGGGATCGGCGTGCCGAAGTACCGGTTGCGGGACACCGACCAGTCGATGGCGTTGCCGACCCACTTGCCGAACTGCCCGTCCTTGACGTTGTCCGGCACCCAGGTGATGTCCTGGTTGAGCTCGCCCATGCGGTCGCGCAGCTCGGTCACGCGGACGAACCACGACGAGACGGCCTTGTAGATCAGGGGCTTGCGGCAGCGCCAGCAGTGCGGGTAGCTGTGCTCGTAGGACGCCTGGCGGAGCAGTCGTCCGGCGTCACGCACGGCCTTCGTCAGCGGCTTGTTCGCATCCGACCAGAGCATGCCGGCGACCTCGCCGAACTGGGACGTGAAGACGCCGCCGTCGTCGAGCGAGAGCACCACGGGGATGCCGGCCGCCGCACACACCTCTTGGTCGTCGGCACCGTAGGCCGGGGCCTGGTGGACGATGCCGGTGCCCTCACCGGTCTCCACGTACTCGGCGACCAGGATCCGCCAGCCGTTCTCCATGCCCTCGGTCTCCGCGAGGAAGTCGAACAGACGCTCGTAGGTGACGCCGTCGAGGTCACGGCCCGCGATCGTGCGCGAGACGGCCTCCGTCGCGGCCTCGGCGGACTCGTACCCGAGGTCCTTCGCGTGCGCGGCCACCGTGTCGGCGGCGAGCAGGTACGTGGTGGGCGCCGTCGAGTCGGAACCGGCGCTGCCACCGTCAGCCGCGCCTCCCGGCCCGGCCGGCACGACCGCGTACGCGATCTCCGGACCGACCGCGAGCGCGGCGTTCGTCGGCAGCGTCCACGGCGTCGTCGTCCAGGCGAGGGCGCGCACGCCGGCCAGGCCGAGCTCGTCCGCACGGGCGCCCGTCAGCGGGAACGCGACGGTGACGGACTGGTCCTGACGCATCTTGTAGACGTCGTCGTCCATGCGCAGCTCGTGGTTGGACAGCGGCGTCTGGTCGTTCCAGCAGTACGGCAGGACGCGGAAGCCCTCGTACGCCAGGCCCTTGTCCCACAGGCTCTTCCACGCCCAGAGCACGCTCTCCATGTAGGTGACGTCGAGGGTCTTGTAGTCGTCCTCGAAGTCGACCCAGCGCGCCTGACGGGTGACGTACTGCTGCCACTCGTCGGTGTACTGCAGGACGGACTTCTTCGCGGCCGCGTTGAAGACGTCGATGCCCATGGCGTCGATCTCGTGCTTCTCGGTGATGCCGAGCTGGCGCATCGCCTCGAGCTCGGCGGGCAGACCGTGGGTGTCCCAGCCGAACCGGCGGTGCACCTGCTTGCCGCGCATGGTCTGGTAGCGCGGGAAGACGTCCTTGGCGTAGCCGGTCAGCAGGTGGCCGTAGTGCGGCAGGCCGTTGGCGAAGGGCGGGCCGTCGTAGAACGTCCACTCGTCCGCACCCTGGCGCTGCGCGATGGAGGCCCGGAACGTGTCGTCGCCCTTCCAGAAGGCGAGGATGCCGTCCTCGACCGCGGGGAAGGACGGGGACGGGGAGACACCGTCCGCGCCGTTCGACGAGGCGTCGTTCTCGGGATCGCGGTTCAGGGGGTAACGCACCGGATGGCTCCTGGAGGTCGGTGGAACTGGACCACGAGGACGGAGCCTGCGCTCCGCGGTACCACCTCGCTTGCCTCGGACCGGCGCGACCGCCTGCTCGTGACCACTCTGTGTCGGGGTGATGACGGTCCCGAACCCGTCCGGTTCTACTGACGGCCCCCGTCGGGTGCCGCGTTCTTCCGGATGACTCCCCGGTGATGGCCGGATCGACGCCTGTTGTGTCCGAGTCTACCGGACGGGAGCATGCTGGAGCGATGCCCTCGTCGACGTCATCCGAGGCTCCGGAGACCACTCCGGACGCCTCGTCCTCCAGCTCGCAACAGAAGCCGGAGTCCCTGCTCACGGTCCTCATCGCGTTCGGCGCGAACCTGCTCGTCGCGATCGCGAAGTCCGTCGCCGCGATGCTCACCGGTTCCGCCTCGATGGTCGCCGAAGCCGCGCACTCGTGGGCGGACACCGGCAACGAGGTCTTCCTGCTCATCGCCGAACGCCGGGGTGCCCGGAAGCGCGACGCCCGGCACCCGCTCGGCTACGGCCGCGAGACCTACATCTGGTCGATGTTCGCCGCGTTCGGGCTCTTCACCGCGGGCGCGATCGTGTCGATCTACCACGGCATCACCGAGCTCGGGGACACCGGACCGGCCGAGGACGTCATGCTCAACTACATCGTGCTGGGGGTGTCGTTCCTGCTCGAGGGCACCAGCTTCCTGCAGGCCTTCCGCCAGGCGCACGGTGCCGCGACGAAGCGCCGGGTCCCGGTGCTCCGGCACGTCCTGCAGTCCTCGAACCCGACGCTCCGGGCCGTCTTCGCCGAGGACGCCGCCGCGCTCGTCGGCCTGGTCATCGCGTTCCTCGGCGTCTTCCTGCACCAGGTCACCGGCCTGGCCGTGTTCGACGCCATCGGGTCGATCGCGGTCGGCCTGCTGCTCGGTGTCGTCGCGGTCGTCCTCATCGACCGCAACCGCCGGTTCCTCCTCGGCGAGAGCACCTCGCCGGAGCTCGAGAACGCCGTGCTCGTCGAGCTGCTCGCCCGAGACCAGGTCGAGAGCGTCAGCTACCTGCACCTGGAGTTCGTCGGGCCGTCACGGGTCTACATGGTCGCGGCCGTCGACCTGGTCGGCAACGACACCGAGGAGCACGTGGCGGCCCGGCTCCGGAAGATCGAGGAGTCGCTCGAGGCCAGCCAGTACGTCGAGGAGGCCGTGCTGACGTTGTCCGTGCCGGGCGCGGCCGTGCTGCGACCGACCGGGGAGGAGATCCCCGAGGTGGTCAAGGACGGGACGGTCGAGGACGTCGCCGCCGGCGGTGCCGGGACGCTCCGCGCCTGAGCCGCCTGACCCGCCTGACCCGCCCGTGGCCTCGGGCGTCGGGGCGAGCGGTCGGTGTCAGCAGTCGGCGTCGGTGAACTCGAGGTCGACGGTCTTGTCGGAGCCCGGGAAGACGTACGAGTACCGCATCGCGATGTCCTCCTCGAGGATGTCGCGGGTGGCCGTCGTGGAGCAGAGGTTCGACAGCACCGAACTGCGGATCGCCCGCTCAGAGATCTGGGTCGGGTCGGCGGCGACGCTGTACCGGTAGTGGATCGCCTCGTCCTCGGCGTCGACCCCGGTCCACGTCGTGATCTCGTCGACCTGCTTCGGGAACGTCGTCTGCTCGGTGATCTTCGCGACGCCCTGGTCGACGAGGTCCTGCTTGGACGGGCCACCGAACGACGACAGCCCCCAGCGGACCAGCGCAGCGGCGACGAGGAACGCCAGGACACCGGCGACGACCACCAGGACCCGGCGGCCACGGGACGGCTGCGGGCGCGTGCCGTACGCGGCGGCTCCGCCGGGCTGGGCCATCGGAGCGCCCGGGCCCTGCCAGGGCTGCTGGCCCTGCGGGGCCGCCGGGTACTGCGGGGCGGCGGAGTACTGCGGTGCCGCTGCCGGGTCCTCCGGTGCCGCCGCCGGGTACTGCGGCTCCGCCGCCTCGCGGGGAGCCGCGGCCGCATCCTCGTCGTGGCGTTCCGGCTCCGGACCGCCCGCTCCGGACGACGACGGCTGCTGCTGCTGTTCGGGTGTCTCGGACACGGTTCCCCCTGGAGTCGACGGCCGTCCCCCTCGGACGACGCCTACAGAACCTACCAGCGGCGCGGCCCGGCACCGCGTGCAGCATCCCCGGGCTCAGGGGGCAGCGCCCCGGGCCCACGGATGCAGTGTCTCGGGGGCTAGCGGGCGTCGAGACCCGCGACCACCGGGGTGAGGGCCGCGCCCACGTACTCGACGAGCGGTCGGCGACCGACCCCGTCCGTCACCCACACCCCGAACGCAGCCGCGGCCGCGCCGAGCATCGCCCCGGCGACCGTCTGCGGCCAGAGCGACCCCGGGTGCTCGCCGGTCCGCGCGGCCACGAACGACGCGACCGCCTGGTGCTGGGCGGTGACCCGGGTGGCCACGCTCGCGACGAGCTCGGCGCCGACGTCCATCACCTCGGCCTGCGCGATGGCCCACGGCACTCGCTCCGGGTCGTGGGCACGGGCGGCGGCGAGCAGGGCGTCCTCGACCGCGCGGACGGCGCTCTTCTCGGTGGAGGTCGCCAGGTGCTGCGGCAGGTCCGCGACGGCCGCGTCGAGGTCGAGCCACATCACGTCGGACTTCGCGGCGAAGTAGTTGAAGAAGGTGGCCCGACTGACCCCTGCGCGGGCGGCGATGTGGTCCACGGTGGTCTTCGTGTACCCCTGCTCGAGGAAGAGCTCGGCGGCGGCGTCCGCGAGCACCTCTGCGCTGGATCGTCGCGGTCGACCGCCTCGTCGGGTGGGTTCGTCCATGCCCTCCAGTAAACCGCTAGACTCGTCGAGCCATGATCTTGGACCCAGTACAGAAAAGCCCGGCGCTGCGGCGCATCGTGACCGGCGTCGCCAGCGCGGCCACGATCCTCCTGGCCGTCACCGCCTGCTCCGGCGGTGGCGCCCCCGGTGACAGCAGCACCCCGGTGCGCGGCGGCACGCTGACCTACGCGTCCGGTGACGCCGAGCCGACCTGCCTCGACCCCCACGTCGGCGGCAACTACCCGCAGGCGCTCCTGTCGACGCAGTACATCGAAGAGCTGGTCGGTCTCGACGACGGCAAGCCGACGCCGGAGCTCGCCACGAAGTGGGCCACGAGCAACGACGGCAAGACGCTCACCTTCACGCTCCGCGACGACGTGACGTTCACCGACGGCACCCCGTTCGACGCCGCCGCCGTCGTCGCGAACATCGAGCACGTGCAGGACCCGGCGACCGCGTCGAGCACCGGGTACCTCGCGCTGCAGTCGATCACGAAGGCCACGGCCACCGACGACCAGACGGTCACCCTGTCGCTGAGCCGCCCGGACGCCGCACTGCTCGAGTCGTTCTCGCAGCCCTGGGTCGGCATGGAGTCGCCGAAGGCCCTGCAGCGCAAGCAGGCCACGAACTGCGAGTCCCCCGTCGGCACCGGCCCGTTCCGGGTCACCGACTGGAAGCACGGCGACCGCGTCACCCTGACGAAGAACGCCGACTACACACCGCTCGGCGGCTCGACCACGAAGCCCCGGCTCGACGGGCTGACCTGGCGCTTCCTGCCGGACTCGACCTCCCGCTACGCGGCGCTGCAGTCCGGGCAGGTCGACGTCATCGACAACGCCCAGCCCGACCAGCTCAAGGCCGCATCGTCGAAGGCCGCCATCCGTGACCTCGACGCGCCCCGCCCCGGTGCATCGAACAGGCTCGAGCTGAACTCCGGTCACGGGGTGTTCCAGGACGAGTCCGTCCGCAAGGCCTTCATCGCCGCGGCCGAGATCGACCCCGGCCTCGAGTCGCTCTTCCTCGGCACCGCGAAGCGCTCGTACTCGGTGCTGTCGAGCGTCGAGCCGACGTCGTACTCGGACCAGGCGCTCTTCGCCTACGACCCGTCCGAGGCGAAGCGCCTGCTCGACGCCGCCGGCTGGAAGCCGAACAGCGACGGCGTCCGCGAGAAGGACGGCAAGCCGCTCACCGTCACGTTCCCGGTCTCGACGAACCAGTCGGTGCCCGCCGAACGCAGCCTGTTCCAGCAGATCCAGGCCTCCGAGGCGAAGGTCGGCATCTCGGTGAAGCTCGAAGAACTCGACCTGTCCAGCTGGTACGCCGCCCTGGCGAAGAACCAGTACGACGTCGTGAGCGCGCCGTACACGAAGGTCGGCCCGGACGTCCTCCGCATCCTCTACGACTCCGCGTCGATCACGCCGGCGCCGTCCGGGTACTTCGCGAACCTCGCCCAGCTCGACGACCCGGTGCTCGACCGGCTGCTCGAGCGAGCGGCGCAGACCGCGGACTCGTCCGAGCGCGCCGACCTCGTCGAACAGGCACAGAAGACGATCCTCGAGAGCCGGACCGTCCTGCCGCTCTACGACCAGCAGAACCACTTCCTGTACCGCTCGGCCGTGCACGGCATCTCGACCACGTCGGTCTCGACGCCGTGGTTCGGGACCGCTTGGCTCGCCCGCTGACCGACCGGTGGCACGCAGTCCGCTGACGGCCGGGAGGCCCAGCTCCCGTCCGCCCCGCAGCTCTCCCACCGTCGGGTGGGCGAGTTGGGCGGTGCGCCGGCTCCTCGGCGGTGTCGGGGTCCTGTGGGCGGTCGCGACGATCGTGTTCGTCGCGATCCGTCTGATCCCGGGAGACCCGGCTCTCGCGATCCTCGGCGGTCCGGGGTCGCAGGCCTCGGCCGAGGCGGTGACGCAAGTCCGCCACGAGTACGGCCTGGACCGACCGGTGCTCGTGCAGTACGCGGTGTTCCTCGGACGCCTGGCGAGCGGGCAGCTCGGCGACTCGTACGCGTTCCGCACGCCGGTGTCGACGCTGCTGGCGCAGGAGCTGCCGGTCACGCTGACGCTCGCGGTCGCGGGACTCGTCGTCGCCTGGCTGCTCGCGGTCGGCGCCGCGTGGTGGTCGACGCAGCGCGGCCGGATCGCGGCGCTGCTCACCACCGGGCTGTCGGTGACCGCCAGCGTGATGCCGCACTTCTGGCTCGGCAGCGTGCTCATCGTCGTCTTCGCCAGCAGCCTCGGTTGGGTGCCCGCGGTCAGCGACGGGACCGTCCGCGGCTGGGTCCTGCCGGTGCTCGTCGTGGCGGTGCCGGTCGCCGGGTACCTGGCCGAGACGATCCGCGACGGCGTGGTGGATGCGCAACGGTCGGCGTTCGCGCTCGCGGCCCGGGGTCGGGGTGAGTCCCGCGCGGGGCTGTTCGGTCGGCACCTGCTCCGGCACGCGGCCCTGCCCGGCATCGCCCTGTCCGCCTGGGCCTTCGGGTCGCTGGTGTCCGGCGCGGTGGTCGTCGAGTCGGTGTTCGCGCTGCCCGGCATCGGACGTGCGCTCGTGACCGCCGTGACGCAGCGGGACATGCCCCTCGTCGCCGGGATCGCCCTCGTGTCGGCGGCGGCGTACGTGGTGGTGCTCGCCGTGGCGGACCTCGTCGAGCGGGCGGTCGACCCGCGCGGCGCCGATCGCGGACCCCGTGCCGGCGACCGGGCGCGCCGCGCAGGCCGGGCCACCGCGGGGACGACGTCGGACGAGGCGGTGGCGCGGTGAGCGGGATCGTCGACCCCGGTCTGGCGTCCGGACGCGACAGCACCGACGGCGTGCCCGGCAGCGCGTCGTCTCGAGACCCCGGCGTCCGCGCCGGACGCCGGACCGAGCGGTTCCGTGGGGGGACGCTCGGCCCGGCAGGGACCGTCGCAGCCGTGGTGGTGGCGGTCGCCGTGGTGGCGGCACTGTGGCCGGCGCTGCTCGGTGGCGCCGACCCGCTCGCGGTGCACCCGTCCCAGGCACTGCTGCCACCCGGCGCGGGCCACCCGTTCGGCACCGACGAGTCCGGGCGTGACGTCCTGGCGCGCGTGGTGGCCGGGACGCGCGCGTCGTTGCTGGTCGGCGTCGTCGCCACCCTCGTCGGCGGCGGCTCCGGTGTCGTCCTCGGGGTGCTCGCCGGACTCGGTGGGCGGGTCGTCGACGCCGTCGTGGGTCGGGTCACCGAGGTCGCCTTCGCGCTGCCGCTACTCCTCGTCGCGCTCGTCGTCATCGCGGTCACCGGGCCCGGACCGGTCCCCGCGATGCTCGCGGTCGGGTTCGCCACGGCCCCCGGGTACGCCCGGATCGTCCGCGGACTGGTCCGGACCGCGCGGTCGTCGCAGGTCGTCGAGACCGCGGTCCTGCTCGGCCGCTCCCCCGCCACCGTCGTCGTCCGGCACGTGCTGCCGGCGGCGCTCTGGCCGGTCGTCGCCGTCGGCACGCTCGGCATCGGTCAGGCCGTGGTGTGGGCGTCGGCGCTGAGCTACCTCGGCGTCGGGACACCGCCGCCGGCACCGGAGTGGGGCGCGATGCTCGCCGACGGCCGCACCTACCTGGCGACCGCGCCGTGGATGAGCACGTTCCCGGGCCTGGCGATCGTGGTGCTCGCGACCGCGGTGACGGTGCTCGGCCGGGCCCTCCGACGTGCCGGAGCCGCGCGGTGAGCGGCCACGGCAGCCCCCTCGCCCTCGAGGTCGCCGGCCTCTCCGTCTCGATCGACGGCGTTCCCCTCGTCACCGACGTCGCGCTCCACGTCGCCCCGGGCGAGTGCGTGGCGCTGGTGGGCGCGTCCGGCTCGGGCAAGTCCGTCACGGTCCGGGCGGCGCTCGGCCTCTCCGCCACCGGTGCGGTGGTGACGGCCGAGCGGCTCGCCGTCGGCGACCACGACGTCCGCGGCCTGTCGGAACGGCGGTGGCGCGGGGTCCGCGGACGGCACGTCGGGTACGTCGGCCAGGAGGCCCTGGGCGCCCTGGACCCGCTCCGTCCGGTCGGCCGTGAGGTCGCCGACGCCCTCCGCCTGCACACCGACCTGTCGGCGCGCGACCGCGTCGAGGCCGTGCGCGCCGAACTGGAGGCCGTCGGGCTCGACCCCGCACTCGCCACCGACGGCCGGACCGCGGGCACCCTGTCGGGCGGGATGCGGCAGCGCGCGCTCATCGCCGCCGCCACGATCGGCCGCCCCGGGCTGCTCGTGGCGGACGAACCGACCACGGCCCTCGACGCCGGCATCGCCCTCCGCGTGATGGAGCAGCTGCGTGCCGCCCAGCAGCGCGGCACCGGCCTGCTCGTCGTCACGCACGACCTGGGGCTCGTCGCGGGGTGGGCGGACCGGGTCGCCGTGATGGACGCCGGCCGGATCGTCGAAGTGGGTCCGACGGCCTCCGTCCTGGAGGCCCCGGTCCACCCCGCCACGCAGGCCCTGGTGCGCGCGGCCCGGTCGACGCGGGCTGCCGGTGCCGCGCGTCCGCCGTCCGCGTCGCCCGCGGCCGACCGGTCGGCGCTGCCGGTGCTCGCCGCGACGGGACTCGAGCGGTCCTACCCGGGTGTCGCCGCGGTCACCGACGTCGCACTGCAGGTCGCGCCCGGCCGGGTCCTCGGTGTGGTCGGGGCCTCGGGCTCCGGCAAGACGACGGTGGCGCGGATGCTCCTCGGGCTCGAGACGCCCGACGCCGGCACGGTCACGCTCGACGGCGAGGCGTGGGCACCGCTCCCCGAGCGCGACCGTCGTGCACGCCGACACCGGATCGCCGCCGTCGTGCAGGACCCCGGCGCGACGTTCGACGAACGGTGGGACGTCGACCGTGTCCTCGCCGACGCTCTGAGCGGCGGACGCGCACGGCGGGCGATCGGTGCGCTGGGTGACCGCGTCGACGCCGCACTGCGACAGGTCGACCTGGACCCGGCCGTGCGGACCCGGTCGCCGCGGACCCTGTCCGGCGGGCAGCGGCAGCGGCTCGCGATCGCCCGGGCGCTGTCCACCGAGCCGGAGGTCCTGGTGCTCGACGAGCCGGTCACCGCCCTCGACGCCACCGTGCAGGACGCGGTGCTCGGCCTGCTCGAACGGCTCCGCGACGACACCGGCGTGGCGATGGTCTTCGTGTCGCACGACCTGCGGGCCGTCCGGCGACTGGCCGACGAGGTCCTGGTCGTCGACCGGGGCTCGGTCGTGGAGCACGGTCCGGCCGAGGCGGTCTTCGGCCGCCCCGAGCACCCGGTGACGCAGCGGCTCGTGCGTGCCGCCGAGCGGCTGGCCGCCGGCCCGGCGGCCTGACGGCGGCGCCGCCGAGCCTCGGCCTGGCGGACATGTTCCGCCGTGCCGACCGCGCAACCTGTCCGCCCAAGCGAGGCTCGGCGCGGGCGGCGGGCGGCGGGCGGCGGCCGCGCCGCCGGACCCGGCCACCCACGTGACGGGAGGCCCGACCCGCGTGACGCGGGTCGGGCCTCCAGGCAGTGTGGTGCGGTCCGGGTCAGGAACCGGCGGGCGCCCTGTCGTGCGCGCCGTCGCCGACCGGGCCGTCGGCGGTCACGATCGGGATCTGGCTGGTCGAGAACTCCTTGGCCCAGTCCGACTGCGCCAGCTCCGAGGTCGGGTCGTTGTAGTCGTCGATGACCCCGGCGACCTCGTCCTCGGACCCGACCGTCGGGCCGGAGCCCATCAGCGGCGTCGCGGCCGTCTCCTTCGTGAAGTACACCGCGACGAGCCCGATGACGGCCGCCAGCATGAGGTAGAAAGCGGGGATGTCCTCGGCCCAGCCGTAGCCGCCGTCCTTCGCCCAGTTGATGAGCGCGGCGGTCGCGAGCGGGGTGGTCCCACCGAACAGCGACACCGACACGTTGAACGCGATGGCCAGGGCGCCGTAGCGGATGATCGTCGGGAAGAGCGCCGGCAGCGTGGACGGCATCGTCGACGTGAAGGTCACCAGGACCACGCCGAGGATGAGCAGGCCGGAGAAGACCCCGACGCCCGTGCCGGTCTGGACGAGCTTGAGCGCCGGCCAGGACAGCACGATGAAGCCGATGCAGCCGGCGGCGAGGACCGGACGACGACCGAAGCGGTCCGACAGCCGGCCGCCGAAGGTGATCACGACCATCATCAGCAGCATCACGACGACGATCAGGATGAGCCCGAACGTGGCGTTCTGGCCGAGGTTCTGCTCGAGGTAGGTCGGCATGTACGACAGCAGCATGTAGTCGGTCACGTTGAAGACCAGGACCAGCCCGATGCAGATGATGAGCGCGCGCCAGTTCTCGGCGAACAGCTTGAGGAACGGCGTCTTCTGCGACTCGCGCTCGGCGGCCTGCTCCTGCTGCTTCTGGAAGGCCGGGGTCTCCTCGAGCTTGAGGCGCAGGTACAGACCGATCAGGCCGAGCGGCCCGGCGATGATGAACGGGATGCGCCAGCCCCAGCTGAGCAGGGCGTCCTCGGACAGGCCGAACTGCAGGCCGGTGACGATCGAGGCACCGAGCACGTAGCCGGCGAGGGTGCCGAACTCGAGCCACGAGCCCATGAACCCGCGGCGCTTGTCGGGCGAGTACTCGGCGATGAACGTCGCGGCACCGCCGTACTCACCACCGGTCGAGAAGCCCTGCACGAAGCGGGCCACGAGCAGCAGGATCGGTGCCCAGACGCCGATCGTGTCGTACGACGGGATCAGGCCGATCATCAGCGTGCCGGCGGCCATCAGGATCATCGTCAGCGCGAGGACCTTCTGCCGGCCGATCTTGTCGCCGATCGGGCCGAAGACGGCACCACCGATCGGGCGGACGATGAACGCGGCCGCGAAGAACCCGAAGGTCGCGACGATGTTCGACGCCGGGTCGCCCTGCGGCAGGAACACCTGCGAGATCGTCACCGTCAGGTAGGCGAAGATGCCGAAGTCGAACCACTCCATCGCGTTGCCGAGGGCCGCCGCGGCGACGGCACGCTTGAGCATCGACTCCTCGACGACGGTGACGTCGTCCTCGGTCAGCTTCCGTCGAGCACGCTTCACGGCGCCCTTCGTCCGCAGCGGGCGGTCCCCGTGCTGCTGCTTGGGTGTGTCGTTGGCTGGCAAGGTGTTCCTCCGGTGTGCTGTGGCGTCCTTCGGGCTCCCGGCGAGACGGCCGGGCATCCGGCGAGACAGCGACACTGGCGTCCTGCGAACCGCGCTCGCCGGACAAACCCCGGAAGCCTAGCAGGTGGGGTGGAGCGCCCCGGTCCCACCGGTACGCTGAGGATCGCACCCGCACCACGCGGGGACACTCAGGCACCTCATCACGGACTCGGTGCCGCACATACGAACGGAAGGCGCAGCCATGACCAAGCCCATGCCCGACAAGCCATCGGTGGACGGACTCGAGCAGGTCTGGGGGCCGCAGTGGGAGCAGGACGGCACCTACCGGTTCGACCGCGACGCCGCGGGTGACCGGTCCGCCGTCTACTCGATCGACACCCCGCCGCCGACCGCCTCCGGCTCGCTGCACATCGGCCACGTGTTCTCGTACACGCACACCGACCTCAAGGCGCGGTTCGAGCGGATGCGCGGCAAGCACGTCTTCTACCCGATGGGCTGGGACGACAACGGTCTTCCCACCGAGCGTCGCGTGCAGAACTACTACGGCGTCCGCTGCGACCCGTCGCTCCCCTACGACCCGGAGTTCACGCCGCCGTTCGCCGGCGGGGACGGCAAGTCGAGCAAGGCGGCCGACCAGCTGCCGATCTCGCGCCGCAACTTCATCGAGCTGTGCGACGAGCTGACCGTGCAGGACGAGCAGCAGTTCGAGGAGCTCTTCCGCACCCTCGGTCTCTCCGTCGACTGGACGCAGTCGTACCGCACGATCGACGCGACCTCCCGGGCCAGCGCCCAGCGCGCCTTCCTCCGCAACCTCGAACGGGGCGAGGCTTACCAGGCCGACGCCCCGACGCTCTGGGACGTGACGTTCCGCACCGCCGTCGCGCAGGCCGAGCTCGAGGACAAGGAGATGCCCGGCGCCTACCACGGCCTCGCCTTCCACAAGAGCGACGGCAGCGGTGACGTCGTCATCCAGACCACCCGCCCGGAACTCCTGCCGGCGTGTGTCGCCCTCGTCGCGCACCCGGACGACGAGCGCTTCCAGGACCTCTTCGGCACCACCGTCCGCTCCCCTCTGTTCGACGTCGAGGTCCCGGTGCTCGCGCACCACCTGGCGCAGAAGGACAAGGGCGCCGGCATCGCGATGATCTGCACGTTCGGTGACACCACCGACGTCGTCTGGTGGCGCGAGCTGCAGCTGCCGAACCGCTCCGTGATCGGCTTCGACGGCCGCATCCGTTCCGAGGAGCCGGCGTGGATCGAGTCCGCCGAGGGCCGTGCGCTCTACGCCGAGATGGCTGGCAAGACCGTGTTCTCGGCCAAGAAGGTCGTCGTCGACGCCCTCACCGAGTCCGGCGAGCTGGTCGGTGACGTGAAGACGATCAACCACCCGGTGAAGTTCTTCGAGAAGGGCGACAAGCCGCTCGAGATCGTCTCCACCCGCCAGTGGTACATCGTCAACGGCGCCCGTGACGAGCAGCTCAAGCAGACGCTGCTCGAGCGCGGCGACCAGATCGCGTTCCACCCCGACTTCATGAAGGTCCGCTACGAGAACTGGGTCGGTGGCCTGTCCGGCGACTGGCTCATCTCGCGCCAGCGCTTCTTCGGCGTGCCGATCCCCGTCTGGTACCCCCTCGACGCGGACGGCAACCCGGTGTTCGACCAGCCGATCGTCCCGACCGAGGCGCAGCTGCCCGTCGACCCGTCGTCCGACCCGGCCCCCGGGTACGACGAGTCCCAGCGCGGTGTCGCCGGTGGGTTCCAGGGCGAGCTCGACGTGATGGACACCTGGGCGACCTCGTCCCTGACCCCGCAGCTCGCCGGCAAGTGGGAGACCGACCCGGCGCTCTACGACCTGGTGTACCCGTACGACGTCCGCCCGCAGGCGCAGGACATCATCCGCACCTGGCTGTTCACGACCGTCCTCCGCAGCCAGCTCGAGGCCGACGTGGTCCCGTGGAAGAACGCGTCCATCTCCGGCTTCATCGTCGACCCCGACCGCAAGAAGATGTCGAAGTCGAAGGGCAACGTCGTCACGCCGCTGTCCGTCCTCGAGGCGCACGGCGCCGACGCGGTCCGCTACTGGGCCGCCTCGTCGAAGCTCGGCACCGACGCGGCCTTCGACCCGCAGAACCCGAAGCAGATCAAGGTCGGCCGCCGTCTGGCGATCAAGGTCCTCAACGCGGCGAAGTTCGTCTACGGCTTCGAGCTGCCCACGGGCGCCCACCAGGTCACCGAGGCGCTGGACATCGACATGCTCGCCGCCCTCGGCACCGTCGTCGACCAGGCCACGGCCGCGTTCGACGCGTACGACCACGCCCGGGCGCTCGAGATCACCGAGCGGTTCTTCTGGACCTTCTGCGACGACTACCTCGAGCTCGTCAAGGAGCGTGCGTACGGCACGGCCCCGGATGCCGGCCACGAGACCCAGGCGAGCGCGGTCCTCGCGCTCCGCGGCGCGATCGACGTCCTGCTCCGTCTGCTGGCACCGTTCCTCCCGTACGCGACCGAGGAAGTGTGGGCCTGGACCCACGACACCAGCGTGCACCGCGCCTCCTGGCCGGTCCGTGCCGACCTGCCGGTCGACCAGGCCGAGACCGGGCTGCTCGCCGCCGTCGGCCAGGCGCTGATCGGGATCCGCGGGGCGAAGACCGCGGCGAAGGCGTCCCAGAAGACGCCCGTGACCCGGGCCGTCGTGCAGGCACCCGCTGCCGTCCGTGAGCTCGTCGAGCGCGCGGCCGTCGATCTGGCGGCCGTCGGCCGGATCCAGGACCTCGCCTTCGTCGACGGTGACGAGTTCGCCGTCGTCGAGATCGAGCTGGCGGAGCAGCCCTCCGCCTGATCCCGACGCACCGGACACCGGACGCCCCGTTACCGTGGAGACACGGGCGGGGCGTCCGTCGTCCCGGCGGACTCCGCCGTGGACACGGCTCCGCCGACACGGACTGGAGGCACGGATGCAGCTGGGTACGCGATGGAACGTCGGCGCGGAACCGCCCGCGCGACTGCCCGAGACGATGGTCGTCGCCGTGCGCGGGGTCGAGGACGAGCTCGCTGCGGAGTCGGTCGACGCGTCGACCTGGCGGTGGACACTGACGTTCCTGGAGGGCAAGCCGATGGTCGAGCTGGACGACGGGACGTCGATCCACCTGGACCCGCTCGGGCACGCGCAGGTGACCGACCCGGACGACGCGGGGTCGGAGGACTGAGACGACGACACCGGGCCCGTCGAGGGGCCCGGTGTGGTCGTCGGTGCGGCCGTGGGGACCGGCACGGGCGTCCGCACGGTGCGCAGACCGCGCGCCCGGCCTCAGGAGTGCGGCACCGACGAGAGCGGGACCGGCACGAGGGCTCCGTCCTCGATCCGGAAGGCCTGCTGCTGGGCGGTGTCCTTCGCCAGCTCGGTCCCGGCACTCCATCGGAGCAGACGGTTCTTCGGCTCCAGGTGGTCGAGCACCAGGTACTGCCCGTCGGAGACCTCGACCTCGCCGAAGCGTGCGGCGAAGGCCCCGGCGGTCTCCACCCCACGCATCCACCCGTCGGCGACCGGGGTGCCGTCCGCCGCGACGACGCGGGCGCCGGCGTAGCGCGACGAGAAGTTCGGGTGCGCGGTCGGGACGGCGTCCGCCTTGCGGACCCACAGCGAGCCGGAGCCGGGGTCGAGGACGAGTTCCGCGACCACCGCGTCGCCGAGGCCGCGGTACTGCACCATGGTGCCGCGACGCACGTCGACGTCGGCGCGGAGGACGTCGGGCGTGCCGTCGGACGTGCGGAGTTCCGCCAGCACCGAGCCCGTGGCCGTGCCGAGCGCACTCGTCTGCAGCACCATCCGACCGCGGGTGACCCCGGCGTCGGGCCGGACGTCCACGGTGAGGCTGCCCCCGGCCGTGCGCTGTCCGTACGTCGCCGTCCCGCTCACCGAGAGGGTGCCCGACGGCACCGAGTACGAGACGGTGCGGTCGGTGCGGTCGGTGCGGCGGTCGTGGTTGGTGGTCAGGTCGAACGCGGGGTCGGGTCGGTCGGCCATCGCCGCGCGGGTCTCGTCGGTCAGGCCGAGCCCCCACGCGTCGAAGAAGCCGGACAGGTCGCGGTCGGTGACCTGTGCGGCGACCAGGGCGAACTGCTGCTTCCGGGCTGCGGTGTCGCTGCTCGCCGGGACGCTGCCGCCGAGCGCCCGGTCCACGCGGAACTGCTGCGCCATGCGGGCGTAGACGTCGTCGCCGTAGGCCCGGCGGAGCTGGTCGAACATGAGGAGCCGGGCCCACAGGTCCAGGTGGTCGTGGTTCCGATCGGCCTGCGGCTTCGCGAAGTACGCGGCGACCTTCGCGCGGGTCGCGGCGTCGTCCAGCCGGTTCTCGCCCGGGGTCAGGTGCTCTTGGTTGGCGAGCGAGAACACGTTGACCGACACCTCGCCGAGCCCCGCCCAGTTCATCCAGTCCGGCTGGTAGGTGTGGCCGACCTCGTGCCAGAACCCCCACTGGTCGGCGGGGCGCTTCGACAGCAGGTCCTGCATCGCACCGGTCGCGTTCTGGAACGTGATGCGGTCGTTGGTCGCACTGGCGTACCCGCCACCCGAGTCCGGGTTGACGACGAGCACGCGCTGGTCGGCCCGGTGCGCGGCGCCCGTCGCAGCACGGTCGAGGCCGAACACGCGGTCGGTCTTCGTCACGAAGCGCTCCATCATGCGGATGCGCGGGCCGACGGCGATGCCTGCGTTGAGCAGCCAGCGCTGCGCGACCGGACGCTGGACCTGCACGAGCACGTTCTCGCCGACGAGCTCGACGATCGGCGCCCGGGTCGCGGCCATCCGCTCGGCGAACTGCGACTCGGTGGTCTCGCCCTCGACGAAGGTCGCCATGGCGTCGCCGCCGTCGATCCGCACCGTCGTGGTCCGGGCTCCCTCGGCACCGGTGTCGCGCACCTGCACCGGACCGCTGAGGGGCACCTGCAGGGTGTGCTTGCCCGGCTGCAGCGCGACCTCTCGCGTCCCGACGTCCTGCCCGCCGTTGATGCCGGCGTACACCCCGTACAGGCCGAAGCGGGCGACGAGCCCCGAGACACCGTCCGGCACGGTCACCGTGATCGTCTCGCCGGCGTTCACGTACCGTCCGGTGGGCTCGTGGGCGGCGTGCCGGAAGCGCCGTCCCTCGGCCCGACGGGCGGCCTCCGCGTCGCCCAGTGCCCGAACGGGGACGACGGAGTGGTCGGCCTCGACGACGAGGTGCTGCGGCGGCGCGGGGACCGACGGCGTCGCGACGGTCGTGGTGGCGCCGGGGCCGACGTTGCCGACGGCGTCGACCGCGGTGACGGTGAACGTGTGGGAGGTGCCGGCGGGCAGGTCGGCGATGCGGGCCTCCCGGACGTCACCGCCGACGCGGACCGGAGCCGCGCCGTCGCGGGTGACCACGTAGCTGTCGACGCCACGGTCGTCGGTGGCGGCGTCCCAGTGCAGGCGGACGGCGTGCGCGTCGACGGCCTCGCCTCCGAAGCCCGGGACGGTACCGGGAGCGACCGTGTCCTCGTCCGGGACGCCGGGGTCAGGATCCGGCTCGGGATCCGGCTCCGGCTCCGGCTCGAGTTCCTCGTCCGGCGTGCACCCGGCGACCTCGAGCCCGTCGATCGAGCAGGCGGTCAGCGACGGGACGGCCGTGCCGTCGCCGTTCATGCCGAAGGACAGGTTGGCGGTAGCGCCGGGGGCGAGCTCCTGACCCGGCTTCGCGGTGATCGTGACGAGGTCCCCGTCCTGCGCCGTGTCGGCGGTCCAGGACGCCCAGTTCTCGAACGTGCCGCCGCTCACCCGGAAGCGGAGCTGCCACCCGGCCGCGGTGTCGCCGGTGTTGCGGACGACGAACTGCCCGGAGGTGTACCAGGGCGTCGAGCTGGACACCTCGAGCGCGGCGGAGACGCTGCCCGCCTCGGCGGCGGGCACGGCGCGGGTCGCAGCGGCGGCAGCGGCGGCAGCGGGGTCGGCCAGGAGGACGGAACCGGCGAGGACGGTGGCCAGCGCGGGCAGCGCGGCAGCGCGGTGTCGACGGTGTGGGCGGGACTGCATCGGGACTCCTCGGGGTCGGGGACGGTCATCCCATGGTCCGGGCGACCGTCGGCCGGCGGATGTCTCCGATCGGTGACGTGGTGGGGAGGCGGGGCCGACGGGCGGAGCCGACCACGCCCCGGCCGACGACGTCAGACCAGCCCGGCGCGGTGCGCGGCGATCGCGAGCTGTGTGCGGTTCTGCAGCCCGAGCTTGTCGAGGATCCGCGAGACGTAGGTCTTCGCCGACGTCGGTGTCACGCCGAGCCGGCCGGCGATCTGCGCGTTCGTCAGCCCCTCGCCGACCGCGATGACGAGTGCACGCTCGCGGTCGGTGAGGTCGCCCAGGTCGTCGACCGGCTCCGGCCGGTCCTCCTGTTCTCGGGCCACGGCACGTTCGACGACCGCGCTCGCCACGGCCGGTGCGAGCACGCACCGGCCGGAGGCGACGTCGTGGATCGCGGCCGGCAGCTCGTGCGGCCGACTCCCCTTGAGGAGGAACCCGGACGCACCCGCTCCGAGGGCACGCAGCACGCTGTCGTCGTGCTCGAACGCGGTGAGGACCAGGACCTCGGGGCCGTCCGGCTCCTGCCGGAGCAAGCGGGTCGTCTCGATGCCGTCGATGCCGGGCATGCGCAGGTCGACGACCGCCACGTCGCAGCGCAGGCGTCGGGCAGCAGCGACGGCACGCGCCCCGTCGGCGAACTCGGCCGCCACGACGAGCCCGGGATCGGACTCGATGACGATGCGCAGGCTGGCGCGGATGTCGTCGTCGTCGTCGACGAGCAGCACCCGGGTCACCGCGGCAGCTCCAGCTCGAGACGGAACCCACCCGAGGCCGTGCGGTCGTGCCGCAGGGCGCCGCCGACCTCGGCAGCGCGTTCGGCCGCGACGGCCAGACCGTGGCCACCGGCGGAGCGGGTCGGCTGCCCGTCGCCGGCACCGTTCTCGACGACCAGGCGCACCCGGTCTCCGAGGATCGCTGCCGACAGGTCGACCGGGCTCCCGGGGGCGTGCTTGCGGACGTTGTGCAGCGTCTCCGCGAGCACCGCATCGAGGACCGCAGCGCACCGGTCGTCGAGCCCGGCCGTGCGGGCGAGCGGGCCCGCCGCGGGACCGCGGCGGCGGAGGACGATGCCGTCGCGCTCCGCCTCGGCGATCGACTGGTCCCACGTCGGTCCGGACGGGAGGCACGGGTCATCGCAGTCAGGAGCGTCGCGCTGGTCGTCGCCCTCACTCCGGCGCAGCAGGCCGACGACGAAGTGCAGGTCCTCGAGGAGACCCGCGCCGGTGTCGGCGATCCGGGTCGCCAGCTCCTGCACGGCGGGCTCCGCCGTGCGGGCGGCGAGCGCCGTCGCGTGCAGCGTCATCCGGCTCACACCCTGACCGACGACGTCGTGCAGGTCGCGGCTGAGCCGGAGACGTTCTTGGGCGACCGCGTCTGCGGCACGGGCGGCGGCGGCGTCGGCGGCGAGACGCAGGTGTTCCTCGCGTGCTCGGACGACCCGGTGGGCCTCCCCCACGACACCGCCGAGCAGGGCCGGGAGCACGACGGCCAGGAGCGGTGCGGTCTCCTCCGGCACCGTGACGTGGCCGGCACGGAACATGCACGGGTCCGGCACGATGCCGAGCGGGTGCAGGAGCGTGAAGCCAGCGAGGACCGCCCACCAGCCGGGCCCCCGGCGCGCCGCGACGACCGCGCTCATCACGACCACGAAGGAGCACGACCCGGTCAGCGCCCAGACGACCGGGGCGACGACCGTGGGGACGACGGGCAGGCGTCGGAGCAGGTGCAGCGAGAGTCCGCCGACGACGAAGACGACGATCTGCAGCGTGTCCGGGCCGACGCCTGCGGCGAGGGCGTCGTACCAGACGCTGTACAGCGTCAGCGCGGTCGGCAGGACGATGCCCGCGATCCGGGCGACGCGGCGGGATCGCGGCGATGGTGCGTCGAGCAACCGCTCGAGCGGGTGCAGAGGCCGCGCGGTGGAGTCCGCGTTGTACATCCAATATGTCACGTATCGACTGTAGCGCAAGCGCTTGCGAATCGACGACGTCGACTTCCGGAGACACACACCCGTCCTCGTGGTCCCGCACCATCGGTTGTCGTCCACACCCGGACCGGAACACTCCACGAAAGGTCTCCCATGTCCCTCCGCGCCTCCTCGTTCGCCACCGCCGCCGCGACCGCCGCCGTCGTCGGGTGCGCCCTGCTCGCCCCGTCCGCAGCGTCCGCCGCACCGCTCGTCGATGCTGCCGCTGCCGGTCAGCCCACCGGCTCGCTCCAGATGTGGGAGGGCAGCACGCACTACCGCAGCGGTCAGTTCGTCATCGCGAACACCACCGACCGGGCGGCCGACTGGTCCCTGACCTTCACGGTGCCGCACGGCACCTTCCAGAACCACTCCGACTGGAACGTCGACGCGACGGTCCACGGCGACCAGGTGACCCTCGCACCGAAGAGCGGCACGCTCGCCCCGGGCATGAGCGAGTACGTGTCGTTCGGCATCGCCGGCGACGGCACCACGGAGCTCGGTGTCGCCAGCTGCGACCTCGGTGGCGCCGGGGTCGAGGGCTGCTCGGCGGGCGAGGAGGCCGGCGAGGCGCCGACCGCGCCGGGCGACGTCCGTGTCACCGACGTCGCGCACGACCGGGCCACCGTGCGGTGGACCCCGAGCACCGACGACGAGCACGTCCTCGGGTACACCGTCTCGGTGTTCCAGGACGGCGAGATCATCCGCCAGCACATCGCCCCCGGCTCCGACCGGACGAGCCAGGTCGTCGACCGGCTGCACGCGAACCGCACCTACGACATCGTGGTCGCCGCGTACGACGCCGACGGCAACGAGACGGCCGCCGAAGCCGTCGAGCTCCACACCACGCCGGACCCGTCCCTGGCCGGCCCGACCGCTCCGCAGGGCGTCCACGTCAACACCCAGGAGTCGCGCCGCGTCATCGTGAACTGGAAGTCGCCGGCGCACCCGGACCTGCTCGGTCACGCTGTGGACCTGTACCAGGACGGCCGGGTCATCCGCCGGGTCCCGATCGGCAACCCGCTGCAGGCCTCGGCGATCATCGACCGCCTGACCCCGGGCACCGAGTACCAGGTCGAGGTCCTCGCGCAGGACGTGCACGGCCACGAGTCGGCGTCCGAGCGGGTCACCTTCACGACGGCGACCGAGGCGCGGTAGCATCGAGAACGTCCGTTCCCGACGGGGGACGGCACGACGACCGAACGGCGGTGACGGCATGGCGACCACGACGATCGACCCTGCCGTCACCGCCGCCGTCGTCACCGCGGCCGACGCGCTGTTCTACGCGCGCGGCATCCAAGCGGTCGGGATGGACGAGATCCGGACCGCCGCTGGCGTCTCCTTGAAGAAGCTCTACGCGGCGTTCCCCGGCAAGGACCAGCTCATCGCCGCGGTGCTCGCCAGCCGACACGAGCTCTGGGAGGCCGGTATGCGCGACGCGGTCGCGGCGGCGTCGACACCGCGCGACCGCCTGCTCGCCGTGTACGACTTCCTCGACTCGTGGTTCGCCGACGACACGTTCCGTGGCTGCGGGTTCATCAACGCGTTCGGTGAGCTCGGTGCGACGTCCCCGGCGGTCGCGGCCATCGCCCGCGACCACAAGGAGTCGTTCCAGCGGTTCATCGCCGCCCTCGCCGAGCAGGTCGTCGGCGACCCGGCACAGGCGGACGAGCTCGCCGCCCAACTGGCCCTCCTCGCCGAGGGGGCGCAGACCACCGCAGCCATCGCCGGGACGCGCGACGCTGCCGTGCACGCCCGGCGAGCGGCCGGCGTGCTCATCGACGCTGCGACGCGCTGACCGCCCTCGCACCCCGGCCCGTCGTCCTAGGGTTGCTCCATGGCGAACCCGTTCGATGGACCGAGCACCCTCCCCTACGCCCTCCCCCCGTTCGACGACGTCCGGACGGAGCACTACCGGCCGGCCTTCGACGCGGGCATGGCCGAACACCGCGCGGAGGTCGAGGCGATCGCCACCGACCCCGAACCGCCGACCTTCGAGAACACCCTGGTCGCGCTCGAGCGTGCCGGGCAGCTGCTGCAGCGTGTCGAGATGGTCTTCTCCACGATCACCTCGGCCGACTCCACCGACGAACTCCGTGACCTCGAGGCCGAGCTCTCCCCGCTCCTCGCAGCACACCGCGACGCGATCGTCCTGGACGGCCGGCTGTTCGCCCGGGTCCGGACCGTGCACGACGAGCTCGACGCCACGGCGGGCCGCTCCGACGAGGACCGCCGCCTGGCCGACCGCACGCTGACCGAGATGACCCTCGCCGGTGCCGGACTCGACGACGCCGGCAAGGGACGCCTGACCGCGATCAACCAGGAGCTGTCGTCGCTGACGACGACGTTCGAACGCAACCTGCTCGAGGACACGAACGACGCCGCGGTGCACATGACCGACGAGTCCGAACTGGCCGGCCTCGACGACGGCGCGAAGTCCGCCGCCGCGGGAGCCGCCGCCGACCGCGGACTCGACGGCTGGCTGGTCACTCTGCCGCTGTACACCGGACACCCGTGGCTCGCGACGCTCACCGACCGCGGACTCCGCCAGCGGATCATGGAGGCGTCACTGTCCCGCGGCCGCCGGGGCAACGCGTTCGACAACCGCGAGGTCCTGCTCCGCATCGTCCGCCTCCGCGCCGAACGGGCCGAGCTGCTCGGCTTCCGCGACCACGCGTCGGTCGTCACCGCGGACGAGACCGCCCGGACCCCGGAAGCCGTGGCGGACCTCCTGTCCTCCCTCGTCCCCGCGGCCGTCGCGAACGCCCGCGACGAACGCGACGCACGCTCCCGCACGATCGGGCACGAGGTCGAGTCGTGGGACTGGGCGTACGCCACCGAGGTCCTCCGCGGTGCGCAGTTCGCCGCGGACAGCGGCGCGCTCCGCCCCTACCTCGAGGCGGACCGGGTCCTCGTCGACGGCGTCTTCCACGCCGCCTCCGCCCTGTACGGGCTGCGCTTCACCGAGCGTCACGACCTGCACGGCTACAACGACGAGGTCCGCGTCTTCGAGGTCGTCGACGAGCAGGACGCCCCCGTCGGGCTGTACCTGCTCGACCTGTACACGCGGGACGGCAAGCGCGGTGGTGCGTGGATGAACCCCGTCGTGGAGCAGTCGCACCTGCTCGGCACGCTGCCCGTCGTCGTGAACAACCTCAACGTGCCGAAGCCCGCAGCGGGCTCACCGACGCTGCTGACGCAGGACGAGGTCGAGACCCTGTTCCACGAGTTCGGCCACGCGCTGCACGGGTTGATCGCCCGGACGACGTACCCGCGGTTCTCCGGCACGAACGTCGAACGTGACTTCGTGGAGTTCCCGTCGCAGGTGAACGAGATGTGGGTCACGTGGCCGTCGGTCCTGGCGAACTACGCCAAGCACCACGAGACGGGGGCGTCGATGTCGCCCGAGCTCGTCCTGGGCCTCAGCAGCTCGGAGGGCTTCAACGAGGGGTTCGGCACGACCGAGTACCTGGCGGCCGCACTGCTCGACCAGGCCTGGCACCGACTCAGCGCCACCGAGGCCGCCGCGGTCACGGACGTCGAGGCGTTCGAACGGGAGGCACTGGTCGCCGCCGGCGTCGACGCTCCGGCCGTCCCGCCCCGCTACTCGTCGACGTACTTCGCGCACACGTTCTCCGGCGGGTACGACGCCGGCTACTACGGGTACATCTGGAGCGAGGTGCTCGACGCCGACACGGTGGAGTGGTTCCGCGAGCACGGCGGGCTCTCCCGCGAGGCCGGCGAACGCTTCGCACGGCTGGTGCTCGGTGTCGGTGGCGCGGAGGACCCGCTCGAGGCCTACCGAGCGTTCCGCGGCCGCGACGCCGAGGTCGGCCCGCTGCTGCGTCGCCGCGGGCTCGAGTAGCGCGTCCCGGCGCGGCTGGTCGGCCGCGCCTGCCTGGTCGGCCCGGCCTGCCTGGTCGGCCCGGCCTGCCCGGTCGGCCGGGCCTGCCCGGTCGGCCCGGTCGGCCCGGCCTGCCCACGAAACACCGGTGTTCGTCGGTCGCGCCGCGCTTTTGCGCGGCGCGACGGACGAACACCGGTGTCTTGCGAACTCCACGGACGGCAGCCGCCGCGCGACGCAGCGCGCGCCCCGTCGATGACGGGGGCGCGCTGCGTTCAGGTGCGGTCGGCTACGCGGACTTCTCGACGCGCTTCGGCGCGGACCGCGGCACGATCGTCGGCGCCGCGTTCTCGAGCACCGAAGCCCGGGTGACGACCACGCGGGCGACGTCGTCGTCCGAGGGCACGTCGAACATGATCGGCCCGAGGACCTCTTCCATGATCGCGCGGAGGCCGCGGGCACCGGTCTGGCGCAGGACGGCCAGGTCGGCGATCGCCTCGAGCGCCGCGTGGTCGAACTCGAGCTCGACACCGTCGATCTGGAACATCCGCTGGTACTGACGCACCAGGGCGTTCTTCGGCTCGGTCAGGATCTGCATCAGCGCGGCCTGGTCGAGCTTCGACACGGTGGTGACGACGGGCAGACGACCGATGAACTCGGGGATCAGACCGAACTTGTGCAGGTCCTCCGGCAGGACCTCGGAGTACAGGTCCTGGTGGTCGGTCGGGCTGTGCAGCTGGGCCCCGAAGCCGATGCCGTGCTTGCCGACACGCGACGAGACGATCTCTTCCAGCCCGGCGAACGCCCCGGCGACGATGAACAGCACGTTCGTCGTGTCGATCTGGATGAACTCCTGGTGAGGGTGCTTCCGACCGCCCTGCGGCGGGACCGAGGCGACCGTGCCCTCGAGGATCTTGAGCAGCGCCTGCTGGACGCCCTCGCCCGACACGTCGCGGGTGATCGAGGGGTTCTCGGCCTTCCGCGCGATCTTGTCGACCTCGTCGATGTAGATGATGCCGGTCTCGGCGCGCTTGACGTCGTAGTCGGCGGCCTGGATCAGCTTGAGCAGGATGTTCTCGACGTCTTCGCCGACGTACCCGGCCTCGGTCAGGGCAGTGGCGTCCGCGACGGCGAACGGCACGTTCAGCCGCTTGGCCAGCGTCTGCGCCAGGTACGTCTTGCCGCAGCCGGTCGGGCCGATGAGCAGGATGTTCGACTTGGCGATCTCGACGTCGTCGCGGTCCTCGGCGGCGGTGATCTGCCCCTGCGCCCGGATCCGCTTGTAGTGGTTGTAGACGGCGACCGCGAGTGCGCGCTTCGCCGGGTCCTGCCCGATGACGTACTCCTGCAGGAAGTCGAAGATCTCGCGCGGCTTCGGCAGGTCGAACTCGCCGCTGCCGGTGTCCTCACCCGCTTCGGCGAGACGCTCTTCGATGATCTCGTTGCAGAGCTCGACGCATTCGTCGCAGATGTAGACGCCGGGTCCGGCGATCAGCTGCTGTACCTGCTTCTGGCTCTTCCCACAGAAGGAGCACTTCAGGAGGTCGGCGCTCTCTCCGATGCGTGCCATGCTCTCGGCCTTCCCTGGTCGACGTGCACCGCCAGTGCGGTCCACGAGGTCGTCGTGGGACCGAGCCTAACCGCAACCGGCGACACAGTCGGGGACCCCCGGCCGCGTTCGCCCAGGGCGTGGTCGGCCTGGTAGCGTGAGCGACGTTGCTCTACAAGTTGTAGAGAACGGCTCCTGGAGGAACCATGCAGAAGCGCCTCGCCACCGGCGGTGTCGTGACCCTCGGCGTCGCCGCCGCCATCGTCCTCGGCACCGCGGCCTCGGCCAGCGCCCACGTCGAGGCCGAAGCGTCGTCGACCGCCGTCAACTCCTACACCACCGTCACGTTCTCCGTGCCGCACGGCTGCGACGGCTCCCCCACCACGAAGCTGCAGTTCCACGTCCCCGAGTCCGTGATCGAGGTCACGCCGACGGTGAACCCGAACTGGACCATCACGAAGGCGACCGAGCCCTACACGGCCCCGAGCTCCGCAGCCGGCGCCGACGAGGACGAGGCCGAAGCGGCCGCCGAGCGCATCACCAGCGTCACGTACACCGCGAAGACCCCGCTCCCCGCCGACGAGCGCGACACCTTCTCGCTCTCCTTCGCACTGCCCGACGGCAAGGCCGGCGACACCGTCTCGATGCCCGTCTCGCAGACCTGCGAGAAGGGCTCCACCGAGTGGGACCAGGCCACGAAGGCCGGCCAGGCCGAGCCGGAGCACCCCGCACCGACGATCACGCTGACCGCCGCCGCCGCGGGCGACGACGAGCACGGCACCACCGAGTCGACCGAGCCCGACGCGGCCACCGCGACGACGGCCTCCAGCTCGTCCACCTCCGCCCCCGCGGACCCGGACCTGGTCGGCCGCTTCCTCGGTCTCGGCGGCCTGCTCCTGGGTGCCGTCGCACTCGTCGTCTCGGTCGCCGCCTCGCGTCGCCGCGGCAGCAGCAAGTGACCACCGGCACCGAGCACGAGAGCGCCGGGCAGCCGGGCGCGCGTCCGGCGGTGCGCCGCCGGGTCCGGGCCGGGAGGCTCGGTGCCGGCACGTTGGCCGCGCTCACCCTGGTGGGTGGTGCGGTCCTCGGGCTCGCCGCCCCCGCGAGCGCGCACAACTACGTCGTCGCCGCGACCCCGGCGTCGAACAGCACCCTGACCGCACTGCCGAAGACGTTCGCCATCACCACGAACGACCGTCTGCTCGACATCGGCGACACGGACTCCGGGTTCGCGTTCCGCATCGTCGGTCCGGACGGCCGGTACTTCGAGGACGGCTGCGTCGACGTGGAGGGCCCGACGATGTCCACCGCGGCCGCCCTCGGGAAGTCCGGCGAGTACCAGGCCGAGTGGCAGATCATCTCGGCCGACGGGCACACCGTGTCGGACTCGTACGACTTCACGTGGAAGGCGCCGGCGGGATTCACCCCCGCCACCGGTGCGATGAAGCCACCGACCTGCGCGACCGACGGCAACGGCTCGACCGCCGCGGCCAGCACGACGGGCACGGAGTCCGGCGGCACGGCCTCGACGGCCTCCGACGCGCTGTGGATCGGCGCCGGCGGGCTCGTCGTCGTGGCCGCGGTCGTCGCCGTGCTGCTGCTCGTGCGTCGCCGACCGGCACCCGCCGCTGACGGCGACGACGACTGATCGGCGGTTCCCGCCCCGGGAACGACGACGGCCCCGCACCGATGAGGTGCGGGGCCGTCGTCCGTCCGGGTGCTACTTGACGAGCGCGGGGACGTTCTTGCGGCTGGTGAGGACCTGGTCGATCAGGCCGTACTCCACGGCTTCCTGCGCGGACATGATCTTGTCGCGCTCGATGTCGTGGTTGATCTCGGCCGGCGTCTTGTTCGAGTGCTTCGACAGCGTCTCCTCGAGCCAGGTGCGCATGCGGAGGATCTCCGCCGCCTGGATCTCGATGTCGGACGCCTGGCCGCCACCCTGCTGGACAGCAGGCTGGTGGATGAGCACGCGGGCGTTCGGGAGCGCCAGGCGCTTGCCCGGCGTACCGCCGGCCAGGAGCACCGACGCGGCCGAAGCCGCCTGGCCGAGGCAGACCGTCTGGATCTGCGGACGGATGTACTGCATCGTGTCGTAGATCGCCGTCATCGCGGTGAACGAGCCACCGGGCGAGTTGATGTACATCACGATGTCGCGGTCGGGGTCCATCGACTCGAGCACGAGCAGCTGGGCCATGACGTCGTCGGCCGACGCGTCGTCGACCTGGACACCGAGGAACACGATGCGGTCCTCGAAGAGCTTCGCGTACGGGTCCTGACGCTTGTAGCCGTAGGCCGTGCGCTCTTCGAAGCTCGGGAGGATGTACCGATCAGAGGGGGCCGGGACGTTCTGCGCGCCACCGAGCATGGGGAGGTGCATTCTCGTTTCCTTTTCTTCGGTGGTGATCAGGACTGGGCGTCGGGCTCGGCCGCAGGGGTCTGCGTCTCGCCGTCGTTGACGGTTCCGCCACCACCGACGACCTCGGCGGACGAGGCGCGCAGGTGGTCGACGAAGCCGTACTCCAGGGCCTCCTGTGCCGAGAACCAGTTGTCGCGGTCGTTGTCCTTGAGGATCTGCTCGATGGACTTGCCGGTCTGCTCGGCGGTCAGCTCGGCCATCCGCTGCTTCATGTCGAGGATGACCTTCGCCTGCGTCTGGATGTCGGCGGCGGTACCACCGAAGCCACCGGACGGCTGGTGCAGGAGCACGCGCGCGTTCGGCGTGATGTAGCGCTTGCCGGGCGTGCCGGACGAGAGCAGGAACTGCCCCATCGAGGCGGCGAGGCCGATGCCCACCGTGACGATGTCGTTCGGCACGAACTGCATCGTGTCGTAGATCGCCATGCCGGCGGTGATCGAGCCACCGGGCGAGTTGATGTAGAGGTAGATGTCCTTCTCAGGGTCCTCGGCGGCGAGCAGCAGCAGCTTGGCTGCGATCTCGTTCGAGTTGTCGTCGCGGACCTCGGAGCCGAGCCACACGATCCGGTCTCTCAGAAGGCGGTCAAAAACACTGGGGTTCAGTGTTGCTTCGGCCATGGAAAAGCTCCCGTTCAGTTGTCGCTTGTTGTCGAACTTATCGGTTGCAACGCACGTGGTCTCCTGTGTTCGCTGTCGGCGGTCAGCAGGACAGGGAACGCGGTCAGGACGTGCGGGGAAACGAACGGGAGGCACGGCGCCAGCTGGCACCGTGCCTCCCGTTCGTGCGGATGGTCGCGACTACTTCGCGTCGGCCTCGGCCGACTCGTCGTCGGTCTCGGTCGACTCGTCGTCCGCGACGATCTCGTCGTCATCGGCGACACCCGCGGTGAACGCGGAGAGGTCGACCGGGTTGCCGGCGGTGTCCTTCACGGTGACCTTCGACAGGACCGTGGCGACGGCCTTGGAACGAGCGACCTCGCCGACCATGCCGGGGATCTGACCGTTCTGGTCGATGACCTTGATGAACTCGGCCGGCTCCATGCCGTACTGCGCAGCGGCCTGGATCAGGTACTGCGTGAGCTCTTCCTGCGAGACCTGGATCTGCTCCTTCTCGGCGATGGAGTCGAGGAGGATCTGCGAGCGGAAGGCCTTCTCGCTGGACTCAGCGACCTCCTTGCGGTGCTCGTCGTCCTCCAGACGGTTCTCCTGCTCGAGGTGACGGTGCACCTCGTCCTCGATGAGCTTCTCCGAGATCGGGATCTCGACCGAGTCGAGGAGCTGCTCGACGAGCTTGTCGCGTGCCGCAGCGCCCTGGCTGAAGGTCTTCGACTTCGCGATCTGCTCCTTGAGGTCCGCCTTGAGCTCGTCGAGGGTGTCGAACTGGCTCGCGATCTGGGCGAACTCGTCGTCGGCGTCGGGGAGCTCGCGCTCCTTGACGGCGGTGACGGTCACGGCGATCTGGGCGGTCTCGCCCTCGCGGTCGCCACCGACGAGCTTCGACTCGAAGGTGGTGGACTCGCCGGCGGTGAGGGACTCGAGCGCCTCGTCGATGCCCTCGAGCAGGTCGCCCGAACCGATCTCGTAGGAGACGCCGGTGGCCGAGTCGACCTCGTCGTCACCGATGGTGGCGGTCAGGTCGAGCTGGGCGAAGTCGCCCGAGGTGGCCGGACGGTCCACGGTCACGAGGGTGCCGAAGCGCGTGCGGAGGTTCTGCAGCTCTTCGTCGATCTCGTCGTCGGAGACCTCGACCTCGTCGACCACGAGCTCGAAGGAGCTGTAGTCGGGCAGGTCGAACTCGGGACGGACGTCGACCTCGAAGGTGAGGACGAGGTCGCCGGTGAAGTCCTTGACGTTCGGGAGCTCGGCGACGTCGGCCTCGGCGCGGCCGAGGATGCGGAGCTCCTGCTCGTCCACCGCCTGGCGGTAGAAGGTGTCGATCGCGTCGCCGACGGCGTGGTTCAGGACCTCGCCCCGACCGACGCGCTGATCGACGATCGCCGGCGGGACCTTGCCCTTGCGGAAGCCGGGGATGTTGATCTGCTCTGCGATGTGCTTGTACGCGTGGTCGATGCTCGGCTTGAGATCTTCCGGCGTCACGTTCACGGTGAGCTTGACGCGGGTGTCGCTCACCTTGTCGACGGTGCTGGTGGCCAAGGGATGTTCTCCTGTTGGTTGACGTTCGATGTGACCTGGTCGGGGCGACAGGATTTGAACCTGCGACCTCCCGCTCCCAAAGCGGGCGCTCTACCAAGCTGAGCTACGCCCCGGTACGAGGGCCAGGATCGTCGCGTGCGCCGTTCAGCGCGCGGGCAGGACGAGTCCAGCCCAGCGACCTCGACGAGTCTAGCGGGCTCCGGGTGCACGATCCCCGGTAGGACTCCCGGTTGTGGGAAGTCAGTCGTCCGCGGCCCGTCGCAGACCCCGTCGCCACTGAACCCCGACGACGACCTGGACGGCCAGCGCGGCGACAGCCAGCAGCAGTCCGGCGACGATCCGCCACACGTGCAACAGCGCGTGCCAGGGTTGCGCCTGCGGGTCGCCGAACAGCTCCGGGCGGAGCGAGAACACCACCGCGGCGACGGCCACCAGCACGTAGGAGAACACCCGGGATCGCCTGATCGTGCGCTGCGACGACTCGTCCGGCGGCGGCAGGATCATGGGGGTGTCGTTCGTCCGGTATGGTGGTGGGGCTGCGACACGTGCGCAGGCGCGGGGATGTAGCTCAATGGTAGAGCCCCAGTCTTCCAAACTGGCTACGCGGGTTCGATTCCCGTCATCCCCTCCACTTCCCCCTCCGCAGGCTGCCTGACCGGCGCCCCTCGTCGTGCGCCCGCGCCGGCACGGACGACCGTCGTTCCCGCGGACGGTTCCGTCACGCGCGACTCCGGACGGCCCGGCTTGACATCCGACTGGCACGGTCCCTATCGTCATGGAATCGATTCCATGGAATCGATTCCACGACTCGCCCAACGGAGTGCTCACCGATGAACACCGTCACCATCAAGGACGTCGCCGCCCGCGCCGGCGTCTCCGCAGCGACGGCGTCCCGCGTGCTCTCCGGCAACGCAGCCACCAGTGAAGAGTCCCGTCGGGCGGTCGAGCAGGCCGCGAAGGACCTCGACTTCCGCCCGAACCTGCAGGCTCGCGCGCTCCGCTCCACCCGGTCGGACACGATCGGCCTGCTGGTCTCCGACGTCCGCAACCCGTTCTTCGCCGACCTCGCCCACACGATCGAGCAAGCGGCGCTCGCCGAGGGCTACGTCACCCTCCTCGGCAACGCGAACGAGCGCGCCGACCAGCAGAACCGGTACCTCGACACCCTCATCGCCCGCCGGGTCGACGGCGTGATCGTCGCACCGCAGGGCAACGACACCGGCACCGTGCAGCAGCTCGTCGACCGTGAGGTCCCCACCGTCTTCGTCGACCGCGTGATCCCGGGCATCGACGTCCCGAGCGTCACGACCGACAGCAGCACCGGCATCCGGCAGACCGTCGAGCACCTCGCCGCCCTCGGCCACACCCGCATCGGGTACATCGCCGGCCCGCAGAGCGTCTCGACCGGCCGGGAGCGCTTCACCGCCTACCAGGACGCCGTCGCCGCAGCCGGACTGAGCGACGACCCCGACCTCATCGTCTTCGGTGACTTCCAGGCAGCGTCCGGCTCGGCCGGGGTCACCACGCTGCTGCAGCTCGCCGACCCGCCGACCGCGATCTTCGCCGCGGACAGCCTGATGGCGGTCGGCGCGATCGCGATCCTGAACCGCCTCGGGCTCCGACTCGGCCAGGACATCGCCCTGGTCGCCTTCGACGACATCGAGTGGTTCTCGCTCCTCGAGCCCGCGCTCTCCGTCGTCGCCCACAGTGTGGAGGACATGGGCCGCGTCGCCGTGGGCCTCCTCCGCGACGTGATCGACGGCGGCAGTCCCGAGTCCGTCCGTCTGCCGAGCGAACTCATCGTCCGCGCCTCCTCGGCCACCCCCATCCGACCCGCCCGGCAGGCCGCATCGTCGCACCCCGCCGCCCAGCAGCACCCGGAGAACTGACATGGCTCAGACCCCCCTCCTCACCCTCGACCGCGTCAGCAAGTCCTTCGGTCCGGTCCAGGTCATCACCGACGTCACAGTCGACGTCCACGCCGGGAAGGTCCAGGTCCTCCTGGGCGAGAACGGCGCCGGCAAGTCGACGCTCATCAAGATGATGTCCGGCATCCACCAGCCCGACGGCGGACGGATCCTGGTCGACGGAGCCGAGGTGAGCCTCCCGACCGTCACGGCCGCGGAGCGGCTCGGCATCGCGACGATCCACCAGGAACTCAACCTGGTCGGCTCGCTCAGCGTCGCAGAGAACGTGATGATGGGCCGGATCCCGACGCGCTTCGGGCTGGTCGACCGGAAGACGCTCCGCCGTCAGGCCGAGGCCGCGCTCGCGGTGATCGGGCTCGACGTCGACGTCGACACCCCCGTCGGCGAGCTCGGCATCGCCCGCCAGCAGCTGGTCGAGATCGCGAAGGCGCTCAGCGTGGAGGCCCGCATCCTGATCCTCGACGAACCCACCGCCGCGCTCACCCGCCACGAGACCGAGGCCCTGTTCCGGGTGGTCGCGGACCTCCGCGCCCGGGGCGTCGGGATGCTCTTCATCAGCCACCACCTCGACGAGATCGCCGAGATCGGCGACACCGTCGCCGTGCTCCGCGACGGGCACTTCGTCGCCGAGGTCCCGGCATCGACCCCGGAGGACGAACTCGTCCGCCTCATGGTCGGCCGGAGCATCGAGGAGCAGTACCCGACCGGCAGCGCCGTCGTCGACCGTGCCGACCCGGTCCTGCGGGTCGAGCACCTCACCGCCTCCGGACGCTTCCAGGACGTCTCCTTCGACGTGCACGCCGGTGAGATCGTCGGCATCTCCGGACTCGTCGGCGCCGGTCGGACGGAACTGGTCCGGGCGATCGCCGGAGCGGACGGCTACGACAGCGGCACGGTCACGGTCCGTGGGCGCACGCTCGGCAAGGGCAGCGTCGCCGGGGCGATCCGCGCCGGCATCGGTCACGTGCCGGAGGACCGCAAGGGCCAGGGCCTGGTGCTCGGCGCCTCGGTCAACGACAACCTCGGGTACGCCACGCTGGCCTCGAGCGCCCGCGGCGGACTCGTCGACTTCGCCGGACAGAAGCAGCGCGCCGAACAGGTCGCCACCCGACTCCGGATCCGGATGCACGACATCGACCAGCCGATCGGCTCGCTCTCCGGCGGCAACCAGCAGAAGGCCGTCTTCGGGCGCTGGATCCTGGCCGGCTCGAGCGTGCTCCTGCTCGACGAACCCACCCGTGGCGTCGACGTCGGCGCGAAGGTCGAGATCTACGAACTCGTCAACGCCATCACCGCCGCCGGGGGTGCCGTCGTCATGGTGTCGAGCGAACTGCCCGAGGTGCTCGGCATGAGCGACCGGATCCTCGTGATGCGCGACGGCCGGATCGCCGGCGAACTCGACGGTGCCGACGCCACCGAGGACGCCGTGATGACCCTCGCCGCTCGCGACGCCCCGGACGCCGACGCCGCCTGAGCCGCCGGTCGCCCGAGCGACTCCTCCCGCACGGCCCCGCGCGGCCGCGCGCCCTCCCCCGCGTACAGCGCAGTACCCACCAGAAAGCACAAGCCGCATGTCATCGACCACTGCGAAGGCCCCGACCCGGTCCTTCTCGTTCACGAAGTTCCTGGCGAACAACGGCGCCCTCGTCGGCCTCGTCGTCCTCTGCATCGCCCTCTTCATCGCGACGCCGGACTTCCTCACCGGCCGCAACATCCTCAACATCGGCATCCAGGTGTCGACCGTGGCCGTGCTCGCGTTCGGTGTCACGTTCGTCATCGTCGCCGGCGGCATCGACCTGTCGGTCGGCTCGGTCGCCGCACTGTCGGCGATGGTCTCGGCGTGGTTCTTCGCGACGGCGGGGCTGCCCGGCTGGCTCGCCCTCGTCGGCGGGCTCGTCGCGGGACTCGTCACCGGTGTCGTGAACGGCCTGGCGAGCGCCTACGGCAAGCTGCCGTCCTTCATCGCGACCCTCGCGATGCTCAGCGTCGCCCGCGGCCTGACGCTCGTGCTCTCCGACGGCAAGCCGGTGCCGACCTCGCCCCAGGTGTCGTTCCTCGGCGGGGACATCGGACCCGTCCCGGTGCCGATCATCGTCCTCGTGGTCGCCGCCCTGATCGCGTCCTTCATCCTCAACCGCACCGTGATCGGCCGGAGCATGTACGCCGTCGGCGGCAACGCCGAAGCGGCACGGCTGTCGGGCCTCCCGGTCAAGCGCATCGTGGTCGTCGTGTTCGGCCTGTCCGGTCTCTTCGCCGCGCTCGCCGGTCTGCTGCTGGCAGGTCGGCTCGACTCGGCGCAGCCGCAGGCCGCCAGCGGGTACGAGCTCGACGCGATCGCATCGGTCGTCATCGGTGGCGCCTCGCTCGCCGGCGGTGTCGGTCGGATCTCGGGCACGTTCATCGGTGCGCTCGTCCTCGTCGTGATCCGCAACGGCCTGAACCTGCTCAACGTCAGCTCGTTCTGGCAGCAGGTCGTCATCGGCCTGGTCATCGCGGTCGCCGTCGGTTTCGACGTGCTGCGCCGCAAGACGCGCAGCAGCTGACGCGCACTCCTCTCCGCTTCCTCTTCCCCCACTCCCCCTCCACAAAGGAACCAACGATGAAGTTCTCCTCCTTCCAGAAGATCGCCACCGTCGGCGTCGTCGCCGGCCTGGTCGTCCTCGGCACCGCCGGGTGCAACCGCACGAGCAGCAGCGGCGCCTCGGGCGGTGGCGACATGAAGATCACGCTCGCCCTGTCCACGCTCAACAACCCGTTCTTCGTCGAGGTCCGCGACGGCGCGAAGGCCGAGGCGAAGAAGCAGGGCGTCACCCTCGACGTCGTCGACGCGCAGAACGACTCCGCGCAGCAGGCCAACCAGCTGCAGACCGCCTCGAGCGGCAGCACGAAGGCCGTCATCGTCAACCCGGTGGACTCCGACGCCGCCGGCCCGAGCGTCACCGCGCTGAACAAGGCGGACATCCCGGTCATCGCCGTCGACCGCACCGTCAACGACGCCTCGGTCGACTCGTTCATCGCGAGCGACAACGTCGCCGGTGGCAAGCAGGCCGCCGACGACCTGGCGAAGGCGATCGGCGAGAAGGGCGAGATCCTCGTCCTGCAGGGTCAGGCCGGCACCTCCGCCAGCCGTGACCGCGGCCAGGGCTTCGCCGAGGGCATCAAGGCGTACCCGGACATCAAGGTGGTCGGCAAGCAGACCGCCAACTTCGACCGTGCCACCGCGCTCGACGTCACCACCAACCTCCTGCAGGCCCACCCCGACGTCGTCGGCGTCTTCGCCGAGAACGACGAGATGGCCCTGGGCGCGATCAAGGCCCTCGGTGCGAAGGCCGGCACGAGTGTCAAGGTCGCCGGGTTCGACGGCGAGGCCGACGGCCTCACGGCCATCGAGGACGGCACGCTGAGCAGCTCGGTCGCGCAGCAGCCCGCCAAGCTCGGCGCCCTCGCTGTCGACCAGGCCGTCAAGGCGGTCTCCGGCAAGGCCGACAAGACCGTCCAGGTCCCGGTCGTCTCGGTGACCAAGAGCAACGTCGGAGACTTCACCAAGTGAGCCGTCCCACCGGAACCGTGGTCGTCGTGGGTTCGCTCAACGTCGACCAGGTCGTGACCGTCGACCGCCACCCCGCCCCGGGTGAGACGCTCGTCGCGACCTCCTTCGCCCTGCTGCCCGGCGGCAAGGGCGCGAACCAGGCCGTCGCGGCCGCCCGGCGGGGCGCACCGACCGTGATGGTTGGGAGCGTCGGACGCGACGGTGCGGCGCAGGTGGCCACGAGCCTCCTGGCCGGCAGCGGTGTCGACGTGACCCACGTCCGCGCGGTCGACGCCCCCACCGGGCTCGCGACCGTCACGGTCGACCGCACCGGCGAGAACACGATCGTCGTCGTCCCCGGGGCCAACGCCTCGACCGGGGCGGAGGCCGTGCTCGCGGCTGCGGACACCGTCGCGTCGGCCGCGGTGGTCGTCCTGCAGGGCGAGGTGCCCGCCGACGGCATCGGCGCCGCCGCCACGGCGGCGACCGGGCGGGTGCTGCTCAACCTGGCACCCGTCGTCCCGGTCGGACGGGAGGCCGTGCTCGCCGCCGACCCGCTCGTCGTCAACGAGCACGAGGCAGCCCTCGTCCTCCGGCAGCTCGTCCCGGACGCCGTGGTGCCGACGGACGAGTCGTCGCTGGTCGGCGCGCTGCGGTCGCTCGGCATCCGGTCGGTCGTCGTCACCCTCGGTGCACGTGGCGCCCTGGTGTCCGACGGCGACGACACGGCTGTGGTCGCCGTGCCGTCCCCGCGGGTGGTGGCGGTCGACTCCTCCGGTGCGGGCGACGCCTTCGTCGGCGCACTGGCAGCCGGGCTGGCGGCGGGCGACACACTGCTCGACGCCGCCCGGCAGGCCGTCCGTGTCGGTGCGTTCGCCGTCCAGGGCGTCGGGACCCAGCCGTCCTACCCCACCCTCGACGACGTGCTCCCGCGGGTCGAGGCAGACGACGCGGAGGTCAGCGCGTGAAGAAGGCAGGCATCCTCAACGCCGAGTTGAACGCCGGACTGAGCCGACTCGGCCACGGCGACCTCGTCGTGGTCGCGGACTGCGGCCTGCCGATCCCACCCGGGGTGCCGGTCGTGGACCTCGCCCTCGTGCACGGGGTCCCGCGGTTCGTCGACGTGCTCGACGCGCTGCTCGGCGACGCGGTCTTCCAGGAGTGCTTCGCGGCGACCGAGGCCGCGGGCACCGAGGCGGACACCTGGCTCGGCGACCGGTTCCCCGATCGCCGTTCGGTGTCGCACGACGAGTTGAAGGCCATGTCCGCCGACGCTCGGCTGTTCGTCCGGACCGGCGAGGCGACGGCGTTCGCGAACGCGGTGCTCGTCTGCGGCGTCCCGTTCTGACCGCTCCCGCGGTGGTGCCGGGCTGACGTCGGCCGGTCTCGAGGGGCTGGCGGGCGTCAGCCCAGCAGTGCGCGCAGGGCCGCGACGTGTCCGCAGTAGGCGGTGCGGCCCTCCGGGGTGAGTGTGAGCCACGTCTTGACACGCCCCTTGCCGGTCGGCTTGTACACCGTCAGGTACCCGGCGTCCTGCAGACCTTGACGTGCTTGCTCGTCACCGAGTCGCTCGCGCCGAGCACGTCGCGCACGACCGAGAACTCGGCCTGGTCGAGCGGCTCGAGGAACGCGCAGATCTGCAGACGGTTCGGGGCGTGCACGACCTCGTCGAACGCGCAGCCCCCGTCGCTCCCCCGGTCCGTCGTCGGCGTGGTGGTCACGAGACCCGGACCCGGCCGCACCGCAACTCCGATCGGAGCCGACGATCGAACCGGCTGCCGGCCACGACCATCGCCAGGGCGACGCCCACGGCCAACACCCACACCCGCCACCGGAGGCCCGTGGACTCGTGCATGACGAAGGCCGCGAGCACCGCGACCATGTCGACGCCCCCCACCGCCACCGCCCACCACGTCGCGGACCCGGCACGGAGCCCGGCGACCGGGTCGCGTCGACAGCGGCGAGCGCCTGGCAAGCGTCGGCCAGGTCGGCGGGGTCGGCGTGCGCCGATTCGCTTTCCATGACGGCAAGTCATCCACTTGCCGTCGCGGAAAGTCAATGGTCGAACGACACCGGCCGGACTCACGAGATCGTCAGCCCCCTTTGTTGCGTTCTCGCATACAATCGTGCCATGGCCGGAGGAACCGAGAGCACGATCGCGCGCCTTGCCGCTGGCCAGTGGGGCATGATCACCGCGGCGCAGGCTTCCGCCGCGGGCATCGCTCGGAGCACCATCCTCCGCCGTGAGCAGAGTGGAGCGCTCGAACGTGTCCGCCACGGCGTCTACCGCCTCCCGGGCGCTCCCGCCGACCCGTCCGACGTGATCCGAGCTGCGTGGCTCGCGACAGCAGCCCCGGTCGTCGCGCGCGATCGACTGGACGACCCGGACGTCGTCGTCGGTGGTGCGGCGGCTGCCTCGCTGCACGGCATCGGTGATCTTCCACCCTCGCCTGTCCTGCTCTACAGCGCCGCCCGCCGTCGAAGCCGCCACGACGACGTCCGGTACAGCACCCGCCCACTCTCGCCCGAGGACGTGATGGTCCTCGACGGGCTCCCGGTCACGACCCGGGAACGCACCATCGCCGACCTGCTCGACGAGCCCGGGGCGGACCTGTCGACCGCGGCGGACGCTCTCCGCGATGCAGAACTGTCCGGTGCGGACGTCGACGAGGGTGCGCTGATCGACCATCTGGGATCGGTGGCCGAACGCGTCGGTCACCGGGACGGTGCTGCGCTCTACGAGCACCTGCGCGCCCTGTCCCGCGTGGACGAGGTCCGGCTCCGGAACCTGCTCGCACACACCGACATCGCCGCGCAGGTCAGCGCGGCGATCGAGGATCGGCTGCACGAGGCGCTCCAGGACGCAACGGCGAGGCTCGATCGTCAGATCGAACGACAGCCAGAGCGCGTGACTGATGCAACGCCGACCCCGGCCGTTGATCCGCCGCGGACGGGCACGGCACCGACGGTCCCGCTCCCACCGATCACACTGTCGCCGTCGACGCTCGCCCTCATCGACCGCATGGCGGCCATGCGGTCAGAGTCCGGCTCGTCCTCGATCGTTCCCCGACGGACCGTCGCGCCCGAGGGGCGTGCGGAACCGTGAGCAAGCCGGAGCACTACGCATCTCCGCTGGCCACGATGCAGGCGATCGCAGCAGCAGCCCGTGCGGCGGCGCCGGCGATGGGCGTGAGGGTGAACGATCTCCGCAGCTACCTGGTGTTCGACCGGTTCCTCGTGCGGGTGTTCCGCCAGGAGGCGCACGCGTTCGTCCTCAAGGGCGGCACCCGCATGCTCGCGTTCATCCCGACCGCACGGGCGACGGTCGACGTGGACCTCGAGACGAAGCTCGGACTCGACGACGCAGTGACGCTCCTCGCCGATCTCGTCAGCATCGACATCGGCGACCGGCTGCGCTTCCGCCTCGTGTCGCGTTCGAGTGGCGGAGGCGACGACCAACCGAACCTGTCCGTCGTTCGTCTGGTGTTCCGCGCAGACGAGACTCGTGAGCTGGTGAAGATCGACCTCGCAGTGCACGAGCGTGCCGGAGACGCGACCATCGTCGCTGCACCGGCCTTCCGTGTGCCGTTGGCGCGGGCGGTCGAGTCCGTCGACTACGTGATGATCGCCGTCGAGCAGCAGATCGCCGACAAGGCCGCCGCGATGATGGAGACGCGACACCCGGGCGGGGACGGCCGATCCTCGCGCCAAGGACCTCGTCGATCTCGCCCTGATCGCGTCGCACCTGCCCTGCGACGCTCGGGCACTCCGCGAAGCGATCGCCTGGCAGATCGACGAGCGTGAGCTGGACCCGTTCGTCGCGGTGGACGCATCCGAGACGATCAAACGTGGGTACCGGAAGGCGGCACAACGCGCCGTCGGTCTGACAGAGGACTGGCAGGAAGCCGAAGACCTCGCGAACCGGCTCGTGTCCGCCGTGCTCGACGGATCGGTTGTACGCGGCCGGTGGGATCCGGCTGAGCGAACGTGGGTGGCGCTCGACTGACGTCGGCGCTCCCGCAGAGTCGAGCGGCCGAACGGCATCAGCCCAGCGGCGCGCTCCGGTCGCCGGACGACACCGGAGGGTCGTCGCGCAGCCGCTGGAACATGCAGTGGTCCTGCCACCGGCCCGCGATCTCCAGGTACCGCGGAGCGAGGCCGTACTGAACGAACCCGTTCCGGGCCAGGACCCGCTGGGACGCGGCGTTGTGGACGAGTGTCTCCGCCTGGACCCGGTGCAGGCCGAGGTCGTCGAAGACATGCCGGAGGGCTGCGGCGACCGCCCGGGTGGCGAGACCGCGGCCGGTGCGGTCCTCCGACAGCCAGTACCCCATCGCGCACGACCGGAACGGGCCACGCACGATTCCGCTGAGGGTCAGGCGTCCGGCCACGTCGCCGGCGTCGTCGAGGACCACCAACGGCACGCTCTCGCCGCGACGGTGACGCTCCAGGACCAGATCGATGTCCCGCCGTTGCCCGTCGGCGGTCTCGTGGTCCTCGGCGCGGATCGGACTCCACGGAGCGAGGAACGCCCGGTTGCGGACGAGCAGGTCGGCGAGCGCACGACTGTCGTCCGGCTCGACCAGTCGGATCACGGTCATCGGGTACGCCCGTCCAGCACGGCGCTGTCGAGCGTCCGAACGAGTTCGAGCGTGTTGCCGGCCGTGAACCCGACCGGACGCGTCCTCCCCGTGGGGACGAACCCGTGCCGTGCGTAGAAGCGGCGCGCGGGCTCGGCGTGCTCGTCCACGAACAGCCGGAGGCGCGTGGCACCTCGTTCGTGCGCCCACCGGAGGATGCCGTCCAGCAGCGCGTCTGCCACCCCGTTCTCGCGCCCACGGTGGCCCGGCGAGACGAACACACCGGTCAGGACCGGGTCCGGGCCGTCGTCATCGTGGCTCTGCGCGCTCATCATGCCGATCCACCGGCCGGTGTCGGTCTCGACGGCAGCGAGGCTCGTCGCGTCCTCGGCCTGGCCGCGCCGGGCACGGAGCCGCCAGTCAGCCTCCGACATCGCGAGCGTCGTCTCGAGCGTCGCCCCGTAGGAGATCGGGTTGTCGGTCGCGTTCTCGACGCGCAGGCCACGTACCAGCGGCCAGTCGTCCTCGACGGTTCGGCGGACGGAGAACGAGACGGCCATGTCTGCGACCGTACCGGGCTAGCGTTTCGCCCACGTCGAAGACGACCGCCCGGAGGCCCGTGGGGAGTCGTCGGTACTGCACACGCCGATCCTCGCACTCCGGCCGCGAGCGGGCAGCCGATCGAGGCGGTCGACCTGTACCCGGATGCGGTCGCGACCCTGGAGGCGGTCCGAGCCCACGGCCTCCTGGTCGGCATCGCGGGGAACCAACCGGCCGGGGTCGAGCAGCAGCTGCGTGCGGCCGGTTGCGCGCCGGACTTCATCGCGTCGTCGACCTCATGGGGTGTGGCGAAGCCGTCGTCCGACTTCTCCGCCCGGTCGTCGCGGCGTCCGGCTGCCGTGCCGACGAGGTCCTGTACGTCGGCGACCGTCTGGACAACGACGTCCTGCCGCCGAAGGCAGCCGGGATGTGGACCGCGTTCATCCGTCGCGGACCGTGGGGGCACGTGCACGCCGAGCGCATCGAGGTGGCCCAGGCCGACCTGCACCTGGACACGTTGGACGGCCTGGTGCGCGCACTCCCCTGACACGGCTCCGACACTGACGAGTTTGTAACGCCGGAGCCCTGACCGGACACTCCTAGGTGTGCAGGACGAACAGGACGACAGCTCGGTGTGGGCACGAGCAGTCCACGACGACGGAGCGGCGTTCGCTCTGCTGTTCGACCGCCACCGACCGCGGATCTACCGACGCGCACTGACCTTGACCGAGAACACCCACGATGCCGAGGACGTCACGGCAGCCGCGTTCTACGAGCTCTGGCGCCGACGCCGCAGTGTGACGCTCGTCGCCGGCTCGGTCGCCCCGTGGTTGCTGGTCACGACGGTCAACCTGACCCGCAACCACCGCCGGGCTGCGGCCCGGTACCGGAAGCTCCTCGAGGAGCTCCCCCGGAGCGAGGCCGTCGCTCCGGCCGTCGACGCCGAGGGCCTGGAGGCTCGCCGGCGTCTCCGAGACACGATCCGCGGACTCTCCCCCGTCGAGGCGGCACTGCTGGTGCTGACCGGGGTGGAGGAGATGCCCGTCTTGCAGGCCGCGCAGGCGGTCGGTCTCACGCCGCCCGCAGCGCGGGTCCGCCTGCACCGGCTGCGGCAGCGCCTCCAGCACGAACTCCACGATCTCCGTCCCAGCGTCCGCAACGCCCCGGAAGGCACTTCCTGATGAGCACCGACATGCATCCCGACGCCGCGACGGCGATCCGTTCCGAACTCTCGGCGATCGGCACACGGCGCAGCACCCTGCAGCGCCGACAACGGCGCGCACGCATCGCTGTGTCCGTCGCCGCGGTCGCCGCGGTCGCCGTGACCACCAGCGCCGCTGCACTCGTCGTCGCCGGTCTCCCCGGCTCGACGACGACCGCAGCCATCGGACGGACGACCACCGAGACGCACACGGGGCCCGCACTGATCGAGATCGGCGATGCCCCGGACACCGCGGGCGCCGTCATCGTCGACATCACCTGTCGCAACGACGTCGGGATGGTGACCGTCCCCACCGTCGGCCAGGGTGCATCTGGAGTCCACTGCCGCATGAAGCGGACGATGCACGTCGTCGACGGGCGGCTGCCCGAGCACGGGACGACGACGTTCAGCGTGGAGGCGTCCGCCGGCACGCGGTGGACGGCGACGGTGCAGTACGCCACCGCGGTCACGTCGGCCTGGGGCGTGAACGGGCAGGGCCAGACCTACGGCGTCCCGAACGCCTCGGGGCAGCCGGACCTGGTGCCCGCGACGGCGGACAACGGTCGCCGGGGCTGGATCCGGTCGACCGACGTGGATGGCGGTGACGTGGTCGAGTCCGACGGCATGACGGTGATCGGACACACGACGGTCGGCGTCGCCGAGGAGGTCCCCCTCGACCAGGACATCATCGACGACCTCGACTCGGTTCGGACCGCACCGCCGTCACCCACGCCGTCGCGGCGCCACTGACCGGGCTGCCGGTCAGGTCGGTCGCCGTGCCGTGGACAGCGGCGCCGTGTGCTCCGCGGGCGTGCTGCCGTCCCAGGTGGTGATCGTGTCGTCCACGGTCCCCGCGAGCAGGCTAGCGATCCGCCCGGTCGCCCCCACCTGACGCCTGCGCGCGCAACCCCCGGTCGAGGAAGTCGATCATCCACGTGAAGCTCTCGTCGACGTCCGTGCCGAGCTGGAACCCACCGGACACCTCGAGCGTGGCGAACCCGTGCAGCATGCTGCGGAGCATCCGGAGCGCGTGCACTTCGTCCGCCGGGTCGAGACCGTAGTCCCGCAGGACGGTGACGAACGACGACAGCGACTGGTCGAGAGCGGAGCTGAGCGGGTCGTCGGCGTCGGCCGGACGACTGCCGGTGGTGGCGGCGTAGCGACCGGGGTGCTCCTGCACGTACCGACGCACGGTGCGCGCGGCGGCGGCCAGCGCCTCCCGTCCGGTCCGCCCCCCGGTCGCGTCGGTCAGCTCCTCGGTCAACTCCGCGGCGGCGAGCGCGGCGATCCGGCGGGTCAGGTCCGGGAGGCCCGCCACGTGTTTGTAGAGCGACGGCGGCTTCACGCCGAGCCGGTCCGCGAGGGTGCTCATGCTCAGGTGCGCGAGACCGTTCTCGTCGGCCAGGGCCGCAGCGGCTTCGGTGACGACGGAGGGATCGAGTCCGGCCCTAGGCACGGTCACCCCCGGTGGTGGTGGCCGTCAGGGTGCGGCCGAGGAACGGCAGCAGGAGCGCCAGGACCTGGGCGGGCGTCTCGGTGTGCGGGTAGTGGCCGGCACCGTCGATGACGGCGAGTTCGCCGAGGCCCGTCGTCAGGTCGCCGACGACGCGGCGTCCTTCGGCAGCGGGGTCGGCCCAGTCCGGGTCGGCGCCGCCCTGGACGACGAGGACCGGGCAGCGGACGTCTGCCAGTCGGGCACCGGCGTCCGCGGGGGTCGTCTTGGTCATGGCCCGGAGGACCGCCATCCGCTCGGGCTGTCGGAGTGTGGTCTCGATGCGGCGGCGTTCGACGGCCCAGTCGGCGGGCTTCGTGGGGACGGCGAGGTCGAGGTAGGCGAGCCAGCCGGGCAGGCTGCCGGCGGCCATGACGCGGAGGAGCTGGATCGTGCCGGAACGGTGGTGGTTCCGGTTGCGGAGGAACCCGGCGACGTCGAAGGACTGGGCGCGGGTGAAGGGGGCGAGTTCGACGACGCCGGTGATGAGTTCGGGGGCGTCGGCGGCGGCGATGGTCGCGGCCCCACCGCTGATGGACTGGCCGACGACGACGGCCGGACCGCCGAGGTGTCGGACGACGGCGACGAGGTCCCCGGCGATGTCGGTGCGGGAGTACCCGGCCCATCCGGTGCTCGAGTCGCCGCAGCCGCGGATGTCGACGTTGGCGACGCGGTACCCGGCGGCGACGAGCTCCGGCACGAGGAACCGGTACGAGTGTCGGCTGTCCCCCATGCCGTGGGCGAGGACGACGAGGGGTCCGGTGCCGGTGACGTCGACGGCGATGGTGCCGCCGTCGCGTTCGATGTGTTCGAGCATGTGCGCCTCCTGGCTACGAGTGTTAGCCAAAAGCTAACACCCATAGCCACGCCCGTCAACCCGTCGTCAGCGAGCGGTCCCGTCGGCCGCGACGAGCTGCAGCTGCGTCAGCGCGACCGGTGTCAGTGCCTCGAACGCGAGCGTCCCGCCGTCCACCCCGCCGGCGAACGGGAACACCCGCGTCTGGCCGTCCCGGTCGAAGGTCTCGTCCGACCCGTCGAGCACGTGCACCGCCGCGCCGTCGGCGTCCCGCAGCACGATCCGCCACGACCCGGTGCCGGCCGCGGCGACGGTCACCGTGACGAGCGAGGCCTGCGACACCGTGACCGGCACGACGACGGACTCCCCCGCCCCGAGCGACACGACGGTCGCCCCGGTGTCGTCGGTGAGTGGCGATGCCCCGACGGGCAGGACGTCGTCCGGCGTGTCCCGGTACCCGTGCAGGGCGGAGGCCGATGCCGGACGGCTGGCCGCTGCCCACCCCTGCGGCGTCTCGGCGAGCGCCACCTCGATGCGTGTGGCCGCGACGACGACCGCGTGCGGGATGCTCACCGACTCCCAGGGCTCACCGTCGACGGTGACCGAGGCGATGGACGCACCACTGCCGGTGGTCTCGATGACGGTGGACGACCCTCCCCCTCGGTTCAGCACCGTTCTCCGGACCGACGGCGGCACGAGCACGTAGGTGCCCGTCGACGGTGCCAGCGGGTAGAGCCCGATCGTGGCGAAGACGTACCAGGCGCTCATCTCGCCGTTGTCCTCGTCGCCCGGGTACCCCTGGCCCAGGTCCGAGCCGACGAAGAGTCGTTCCAGGCACTCGCGGACGATGCGGTGGGCGTCGTCGTGCCGACCGGTGAACATCGGGAAGAACGGGATGTGGTGCGCCGGCTGGTTCGACAGGCCGAGCATGCCCATCCGGATGTCGCGGGCCTCGGTCATCTCGTGGATCGCGAAGCCGTAGGAGCCGGAGCGGTCCGTGCCGCCGGTCTCGCGGCGCGCCCAGAAGCGGGCGAACGCCTGGTCGAAGGCAGCCGGTCCGCCGTGCAGGTCGACGACCCCGGCACCGTCGTGCGGGGCGGTGAACATCGTGCCCCATGCGTTCGTCTCGGTGTAGTCGCTCCCCCACACGTCCGGGTCGAAACCGCCGTCCGGGTCGGAGTCGCCGGCCGGACCGGCGTCACGCCAGTTGCCGTCGGGCGTCCGGCCGATGAAGAACCCACGCTCGCGGTCGAAGACGTTCCGGTACTGCAGCGACCGGCGCGCGAACCACTCGTGTTCGGCCCGGTGGCGGGCAGCGCCGACGTCGTCCCCGGCCGCGACGGCACGGTCCGCCATCGCGTTCGCCAGCACCGCGACGCCCCAGTCGTTGATGGCCGCGTCGAGCGTCCACGACATGCCCTCGCCGGTCGCCGTGTCGACGTACCCCCGGAACAGGCCCGGGAGGCTCCCCTTCCGCCCGACCCGTCGGTCCCGTGCCGGGACGGTCGCGTTCCGCACCGCGGACCGGTAGGCCTGCGCGACGTCGAACCCGTCGACGCCCTTCGCGACGAGGTCGGCGAAGACGGTGTCGCTCGTGGTGCCGGTCATGACGTCCTCGGCGCCGGGGGCGCTCCAGCGGGGTGTCCAGCCACCGTCGGTGAAGTGTCCGACGACACCCTCGGCCAGGTCGGCCGCGGTGTCCGGGGTGAGGAGCGCGAGGAGCGGCCAGGCCGTCCGGTAGGTGTCCCAGAACCCGTTCGTGGTGGTGAGCGGCCCGTCGACGACCTCGGGGCCGGGCTCGTCGCGGATCGGCTCGGACAGGACGTCGCCGTACGGGGAGCGGTGTCGGGGGCTGCCGGCCGGATCGGTCTGGTGGACGAGGGCGGTCTCCCCCGCCCGGGTCGGGTAGAGGAACGCCCGGTAGAGCCCCGAGTACAGCGACACGAGCTGGTCCGGGGTGGCGCCCTCGACCTGCAGCGTGTCGAGTTCGGCGGTCCAGCGGTCCTCGGCGTGCCCGCGCATCGCGTCGAAGTCCCCCGCAGCGCGGAGGTTCGCGATCGCGTCCTCGGCGGAGACGGTCGAGATGCCGAGCAGGACGTCGGTGTCGCCGGAGACCTCGACCCGGCCGCGGAGCAGCCCGTCGACGAACGTGGTGTGCTCGGCGAGCGCGTTCGTGATCCGCAGGTGCACGTGGTGCGGCGGCGTCTCGGCCCGGTCGTCGAGCAGGGCGTCGACGACCGCCGTGCCGTCCTCGAGCCGGACGGTGCTGGAGCGGAGCACGCCGTGGTGGTCGAGGACGATGCTCCGGACGCCGGTGAAGCGCCACGCCAGGGCGAACTCCCCGGCGGTCATCTCGGCGGTGACGCCCGCATCCAGCGCGACCCGGTAGCGGTGCGGGCCGTCGAGCTCGTCGACGTGGTCGAAGCCGAGCGCGCGGGCGGTCCGGTCGACGTCGGGGTCGGCGAGCGGGGACGGCATCACCTGGAACACGCCGCGGTCGGCCATCCACGGTGACGGGAGGTGGCTCGTCGCGAAGGCCTGGATCGCGGGCCGGTTGTCGCTCGGTCGGTTGTGTTCCTGGTACGCGTACGGCCACCGGCTGTCGGCGGCGTTCGTCATCGGCAGCCCGAACACCCCGCCGTGCGGCAGCCCGACGAGGGGTGCGGTGTTGCCGCGCGAGAACGTGCCGGACGAGTGCGTGCCGCGGGTGGTGCGGACGTGGTCGAGCGGGCGGGCGTCGGCGGGCAGGGCACCGGTCGCGGGACCGACGGGCTCGATGCGGACGTCGTCGACCCAGCCGCGGACCGGGCGGTCCGGACCGGTGACGGACGCGGGCCGGTCTGCACGACCGAGCCGGGCCTCCAGGCGGTCCACGACCCGGCCGACGTGCGCCGCCAGGTCGACGGTCCGCCGGTTCCACTGGTCGACCCACTGCTTGCGTGCGTCGTCCTGCGCCTCCGGGGTGACCGCGTCGCCGTACTGGTCGCGGGCACCGCCCTCGCTCAGCCGGGTGCCGTCGGTGAAGACGATGTCGAGTGCGAACGCCGTGGCGGCCCAGAACCCGTCGAGGTCCGAGACCGCCGGTTCGGTCTGCCCCTCGGGCAGCGACCGCTCCGGGAACCAGACCCAGGTCAGGACGTCGGCGGGGCCGACCTCCCGACCGGCGAACCCGGGGAGGACCTGCACGGTCTCCCCCGGGTCGGTCTGTTCGACCGGGGTCGCCTCGTGCGAGACGAAACCGACCCCGTTCCGGGCCGCGACCGCGGTCGTCGGGCCCACTGTCGTCGGGTCAGCGGCCTCCGGGCCACCACGGCGTGCGTCACTCATGGATCAGTCGTTCCTCACTCGTAGACCGCGCTCTGGCCGTACAGCACCTTCGTGAACCCGGACACGTACGGGCTGACGTCGCCGTCCGGCAGGTTGTACGTCATGAAGACGCCGTACCCGTCGGCCTTGCTGCGCTGCGCCAGTGTCACCGCGGTCGCGGCCGGGGTGTTCTGGATGTCGATCGCCGCGGCCGACAGCTTCGACTTCGGCACCCCGGGGATGCTCGGCGCCGTGTAGGTGCCGTAGTACGGGTTCCAGGCGTAGTCGAGCTTCTTCCCGACGGACGGGTGCGCGGTCTTCAGGGCGTCCGACGACGGGCCGATGTCGTAGAACGAGATGATCTTGCCCGGCATGTCCGCACGGAGCGCCGAGATCAGCCACCCGATCGACTGCTCGTTCGGCTGCGCGGTGCCGTCCACGCCGTAGTCCGAGTACTCGTCGTCCAGGTCGACGCCGTCCAGCCCGTACCGCTTGACGGTGGCGGCGACCTGCGCCGCGAAGTCCCGCGCCTCGGCCTTCGAGGTGAAGTTCGCCAGCCCGGTGCCCTGGTGGTTCCCGAGCACCGAGAGCGTCACCTTGATGCCCTTGGCCTGCAGCGGACGGATCTGCGTCGCCGCCTGGTCGAGGGTTCGCTGCACGTTCTCGTTGGCGTACAGGACCGCGTCGCCGTCCGCGTCACGGTTGATGTTCGCGGCGAAGATGATCGCCACGTCGAACGCGTTCGCGCCGTTCTCGAGCGTGTACCGGCCGACGTTCCGGAGCTCGTCGTTGTTCACCTCGACGTAGGCGATGCTGGTCGGACCCGTCTTCGTCGGGGCACTGTGCCCCGGTCGCCCGTGGCCGTGGCCGTGACCCTGCCCCGCTGCGGCCGCTGCCGGCCCGCCCGGTGCTGCCGATGCTGCCGCGGGCACCATCGGTGCCGCCACCATGGCGACCAGCGCCGCCACGATCCCGATCTTCATGGACTTCTGCATGACACTCCTCTTCGAGTGGTGTCCGCGACGACGAGGTGCCGCCGCGGGCCCACGACCGACCGGCCGTGGGTCCCGCCGCCGGGACACCCGAAGTCCCGACGGCGGGGGTCTCAACGGGCGCCGGTCAGCGGCCGCTCCGCGGGAAGCGGAAGGTGCGGACCTCGAACGCGTCGACCGCGAACGCCGCCACGCCGTCGGTGACCGCGGCGACCCCGGGCAGTGCCGCGTCGGTCTCCTCGAGCAGCGTGACCTCGACCGGGTCGCCGAACGGCCCCTCGACGCCCAGACCGCCGGTCCCCCGACGTCCGACCGGCTCATACACGCGGACGACCAGGTCCCCGGAGCGGTCGTCGGCGAGCTTCACGGCCGACACCACCACGTCACCGGAGGCCTGGACGAGCGGCCCGAACCCGTGGTCGCCCGTGACGGTGCGGGCGGCGCTGTTCATCACCGTCCCGGCTGCGGTCGCCCCGAGGACGTCGGTGCCGACGACCAGGCCGTACCGGTGGGTCTGCACACCCTGGTCGGTCTCCGGGTCCGGGAACCGCGGTGCCCGCAGCAGCGAGAGCCGCAGGGTCGTGGTGACGTGGCCGTCGACCGCGTCGCGCGTGACGTCGAACCCGTGGATCGAGTCGTTGACGAGGGCGACACCGAAGCCGGGCTCCTCGACGAGCACGTAGCGGTGCATCGACGTCTCGAACTTGGCGGCCTCCCACGAGGTGTTCGTGTGGGTCACCCGCTTCTGTGCGCCGAACTGGGTCTCCGCGATGGTGTGCTCGGCGCGGACGTCGAGCGGGAACGCCACCTTGAGGAACTTCTCGGTCTCGTGCCAGTCGGTCGTCTGGTCGAACTCGAGCGTCCGCGCCCCGGGCTCCAGCACGATCTCCTGCGTCACGGTCGAGTCGCCGAAGGCCCGCGACACGACGACCCGGGCGACACCCGACTCATCGACCGAGGAGTCGATCGAGGTCACCGAGACCAGGTCCTCGACCCGGTTGCGGTAGTAGCGGTCGACGTCCCACGCGTCCCACATGTTCGGGAAGTCCTGGTGCAGCTGCAGCAGGTTCGCGACCTGCCCGGGAGCGATCGCGTCGCGGCCGGTGGCCAGGTCCACGGCGCTCGTGACGAGCCCGCGGGCGTCGACGACGACGCGCACCAGCTCGTTCGTCAGCACGAACACGCCGTCGGCCTCGGTGATCGCGACCGGGGTCGTGGCCTCCAGGTCGGAGGTCAGGACCGCGCTCTGCGCGAGGGCACCGCCCTGGAGGCTCGGGGCCGGGTTCACGACGATCGTGCGGTCCCCGGTACCAGCGAGGGCCGACAGGGCGGAGGCGATGAGGGCCTCCAGGCGGTCCGCGATCTCCGCGTACCGCTCGACGGCCTCGCGGTGCACCCATGCGATCGAGGTGCCCGGCAGGATGTCGTGGAACTGCTGCAGCAGGACCTGCTGCCACAGCGCGTCGAGCTCCTCGTACGGGTACGGGAAGTCGGTACGGGCAGCGGCGGTCGCGGCCCAGAGCTCGGCCTCGACGAGCAGGTGCTCGCTGCGGCGGTTGCCCTGCTTGGTCTGGTGCTGGCTGGTCAAAGTCGCACGGTGCAGCTCGAGGTAGAGCTCGCCGACCCACACGGGCGGGTGCTCCAGCTCGGACTTCGCCCGGTCGAAGAACGCGTCCGGGTGCTCCCACGTGACGCGTGCGCTGCCCTCGAGGTCCGCCAGGCGCGCGGCCGTGCCGGTCATCTCGCGCGTGGTGCCGCCGCCGCCGTCGCCCCAGCCGACCGGGGCGATCGAGCCGGACGCCAGACGGTTCTCGCGGAACTGGCGTGCGGCCTTCGCGACCTCGGACCCGGACAGCCGGGAGTTGTAGGTGTCCATCGACGGGAAGTGCGAGAACACCCGCGACCCGTCGATGCCCTCCCAGAGGAACGTGTGGTGCGGGAACTTGTTCACCTGGTTCCAGGAGATCTTCTGCGTGAAGAACCACTCGAACCCGGCACGGCGCATCAGCTGCGGGAGCGCCGGCGAGTACCCGAAGCTGTCCGGCAGCCACACACCCTTGGGTCGGATGCCGAACTCGCGCTCGAAGAACCGCTGGCCCTGCGAGAACTGGCGGACGATGCTCTCGCCGGTCGGCATCACCGTGTCGGACTCGACCCACATCCCGCCGAGCGGCAGGAACCGACCGGCGGCGACGGCGGCCTTGACCTTCGCGTACACCTCGGGGCGGTGCTCCTTGATCCAGGCGTACTGCTGCGCGCTGGACATGCCGTAGAGGAAGTCGTCGGTCTGGTCGATGAGCTCGGTCATGCTCGAGGTGGTGCGCGCGACCTTCCGGATCGTCTCGCGCACCGGCCAGAGCCAGGCGGAGTCGATGTGCGCGTGGCCGACGGCCGAGATCCGGTGCGCGGAGGCCTCGGCGGGGGCGGCGAGCACCTCGGCGAGCGCTGCGCGGGCGTCCGGGGCCGTCTCGGCGATGTGCTGCAGGTCGAGGGCGTCGAGCGCGTCGTCGAGGGCCTGCAGGATGCGCATCCGGCGCGGGCCCTGTGGCAGCTCCTCCTGCAGCTCGAGCAGCACGTCGATGTCGAGCGCGAGTTCGTGCACCTCGGACGCGAACACGGCCAGGTCCATCCGGCGCGACGTGTACAGCCGCTTCGGGGACGAGGTCCGGATGTCGCCCTCCTGCGTCACGAGGAAGGGGTGGTAGTCGAGCAGCACGGGGTTCGACGCCGCCTCGACGAAGAACTCGACGGTCTCGCCGCCGACGGCTGCTTCCGCGATGAGCACCCACTGGTTGCGGGGGTTGATCGACTTCACCGGGGTGCCGTCGGACAGGTACACGAGTCCCTCGCACTGGAACCCCGGCATGTTCTTGTCGAACCCGAGGTCGATGAGCGCCTCGACGCGCTGTCCGGCCCACTCGGTGGGGACGGTGCCGCTGAGCCGGAACCAGGTGGTGCCCCACGCGGCGCCCCAGGGGGTGCCGACCTCGTACGGCTCGAAGGTGAGCGCGAGGCCGTCGGCGGGGGCGATCGGCTCACCGGGCAGTTCGTGCCAGGCGGTGTCGAGCGGGACGGCGGTGGCGTGCACCTCGGGCAGGATGCGCTCGTCGAGCACACGGCGTGCGCGGCCGATGGTGAGCGGGATGTCGTCGTGCATGGGTCCTTCCGGGGACGGCGGTGGTCGTGCGGTTCGGTCAGGGCATGGCCGCGGGGTGCGCGACCCGGAGCGCGGTCGTCGTGGTGTCGGCGGGGACGTCGACGCAGGTGCGGATGCCGCGGGCTGCCAGGAACGCGGTGTCCCGGAGGCGGGAGCGCAGGACCACCTGGGGGCCGCGCCCGTCCTGCTCGGCGAGCGTGAGCCACGCGGCGGCGAACCGGCCCCCGGGCGCCGAGTCGGCACGCGTGCCGGAGAGCGGCGCCCCGTCCGGAGCAACGTCGTCGAGCACGAGCGCGGTCGACGGCGGCGTCGGTGCCTCGTACCGGCCGTCACCGAACGCCAACGCCATCTCGCGGAACCGCTCCCCCGTCGGCTTCACGCGGCCGTCGTTCGTGAGCAGCCCGAGGTCGTACTCGAGCTCCGGGAAGTCCGCGAGCGACCGGGACACGTCGTGGGAGCACCACCACGTGATGCCGGCGAGGTGCTGCACGTCGAGGGCGTGCCGGATCGTCTGCTCGGTGAAGCTCGGGGCGTCGGCCACGTCCACCACGTTCGTCGGTGCGCCGACCTCCTGCAACCAGTTCGGCCGGTCCGCGCGGTCGTTCCACGCGGCGGCCAGCTGGAGCAGGTACTCACCGTGCCGGACGGACCCGGCGCCGAGGGCTCCGTGCAGGCGGGCCGCGCCGTTGAACACCCACGAGTGCGTGACCGTGGCGTCGCCGTGCTCGGCCGCGTGCTCGGGCCCGAACGGCTGCGCGTCGTCGTACCAGGCGGCGTCGTACTGCGCCAGGGTGACCAGCGGCTGCCGGGGCAGCGGGGCGGACGCGCCACGGGCCTCCCGGCCGGAACCGGACGCGACGGTGCCGGACGCGGCTGCGCCGGTCTCGAGCCCCGCGCGTGCGGCGTCGACCATGGCCGCCGCCCACGCGTGCCCCTGGTCCGGCGTCGTCGGGAACGGCGTCGGGTGCGGGGCGTGCGCGAACTGGTTCACCTCGTTGCCGATCGTCACCCCGAGCAGGTTCGGCCGGTCCGCCACCGCCGCGGCCAGAGCACGGACGTAGTCGGCGGTCGATGCGACGACGTCCGGGTCGGTGAACATGTTCCGGCGGTGCCAGCTGTCCAGCCACGAGGGCACGAAGTCGAAGCTCGACAGGTGCCCCTGCAGCGCGTCGACGTTGACGTCGAGCCCGAACGAGCCGGCGATGTCGACGACGGTCGCGACGTCCTGCAGTGCCGCGGGCCGGATCAGGGTGCGGTTCGGCTGCACGACCGGCCAGAGCGGGAAGATCCGGACGTGGTCGGCACCGAGACCCGCGATCGCCTCGAGGTCGCGGGCGGTGTCCGAGGGTGAGAAGTCCAGCCACGAGTGGAACCACCCCACCGACGGTGCGTGGTTGACGCCGAAGCGCATCAGCCCTTCACCCCGCCCTCTTCCACACCCTTGAAGAAGAAGCGCTGCAGGAGGGCGAAGATCACCGCGATCGGGATGAAGGCGATCATCGTGCCGGCCGCGATCATCCGCTGGTCGGTGGCGAACGTGCCCTGCAGGTACTGCAGACCGACGGTCAGGGTGAGCTTGTCCGGCGACTGCAGGACGATGAGCGGCCACAGGAAGTCGTCCCAGGCGCCGATGAACGAGAAGATCGCGATCACCGCGATGGTCCCCTGCACGGCCGGGAACGAGATGTACCGGAGCCGCTGCAACGCGTTCGCGCCGTCCATCACGGCCGCCTGGTCGATCTCCTCGGGCACCTGCCGGAAGGCGTTGAACATGAGCAGCACGTTGAGCGCCGCGATCATGCCGGGCAGGGCGACCCCGACCAGGGAGTCGGCGAGGCCGAGGTCCTTGACGGTGACGAACTGGGAGATGATCGTCGCCTCGCCCGGCAGCACCAGGGTGGCGAGGAACAGGCCGAGGACGAGCTTGCGGAACCGCCACTGCAGCCGTGCCAGGGCGAAGCCCGCGAGGGTCGCGAAGACGATGTTCCCGAGCACGTCGATCGCGGCGACGATGAGCGAGTTGCCGATGTAGCCGAAGACCGGGATCGCGTCGGCGACCCGCAGGTAGTTGCCGATCGTCGGCTGCGACGGGATGAAGGACGGGTTCGCGGTGTAGATGTCCTCGCCGGTGCCCTTGAGCGAGGTCGAGAGCTGCCAGACGAACGGGCCGATCGTGATGAACAGCACCACGACGAGCAGGACGTAGCGGACCGCCTTCTCGCGGGTGGACATCACGCCCCAGGCGGCACGGCGCCGCTTGCCGGGCGGCCTGGAGGCTCCCCTCCCGCCCGTCGCGCCGGTCAGGTCCGGCGTCGGTGCGGCCAGACCGGCGTTGCCGCCGATGACGGGTTCGCTGGTGTCGGTCGTGTTCGTCACTTGTCCGCCTTGCTGTTCATCCGGGCCAGGGCGAGCATCGGGATGAGCGTCACGGCGAAGAGCAGGAGGCTCAGGGCGGACGCGTAGCCGAGGTTGCCGGTGAAGCCGCGGGCGTACTGCTGGATGAGCATGACGAGGGAGTTGTCCTGGCCGCCGGGGCCACCCGTCCCGTTCGTCAGGATGTAGAGCTCGCTGAACACCCGGAGCGCGGAGACGCAGACCAGGATGCCGACGAGGGTCATCGTGCCGCGGACACCGGGCATCGTGACCGACCAGAAGCGTCGGACGGAGCCGGCGCCGTCGAGTGCGGCGGCCTCGTGCAGGTCCTTGCCGACGTTCCCGAGCGCGGCCAGGAAGATGATCATGTAGTAGCCGAGGCCCTTCCACACGGTCAGGCTGATGGCGCTGAACAGCAGGAGCCACCGGTCGGTCAGGAACGGGATCGCGCCCTGCACGATGCCGAGCGACTGTGCCATCTCGTTGACGACACCGCGGTCGTCGAGGATCCAGTTCCAGATCAGCCCGACGACGACCGCGCTCGCGATCACCGGCGTGTAGTACGCGGTGCGGAAGAACGCGATGCCGGGCATCTTGTGCTGGACGAGCACCGCCATCAGGAGCGGGAGGACCGTCAGCAGCGGCAGGCACACCGCCATGTAGATGACGCTGTTGAGCAGCGCCTCCCACACCTGCGGGTCCGCGAGCAGGGTCCGGAAGTTCGCCGTCCCCACCCACGCGCTGACCCCGCCGAGCGGGCTGGCGTTGGTGAACGACAGCCGCACGGTGTTGATCGACGGCCAGAGACTGAACGCGAGCAGCCATACCAGTGCGGGCAGCACCAGCAGCCAGGGCGTGAACCAGCGGTTCGCACGCATGACGATCCTCCCTCTTCCTTGACGTGACGGGGCTGGATCAGCCGTTGGCGAGCAGGGTGTTCATCTTGTCCTGCGCGGTCTGCAGCGCCTTCTCGGGGCTCACGCCGCCCTTCATCGCCAGTGCGATCTGCTGGTCGAGGAAGTCGGTCATCGCCGAGTTGGCCTCGACCGGGTTGAGGTTCTTCGCGGTCTTCAGCGCCTCGTTGGCGAGCACCCGGGCCTTGGCCTGCACGGTGCCGTCGTCCTTCGAGAAGAACGGGTCGGACTGCGAGGACTTCGTCGACGGGAAGATGTTCACCAGGTGCGCGAACGCCTCCTGGTTCTCCGCGTTGGTCATGAACGCGGCGAGCGCTTCGGCCGTGGCGATGTGCTTGCTCTTCGCCGAGACGCTGAGGCCCTGCACGTACAGCGGCGGGTTGTCCAGCGCCGGCGACACGATGATGTTGCCCTTGAGCGACGGGTTGTTCTTCTCGAAGTCGCTGATCGCGGTCGCTCCACCGGTGGTCCACGCGACCTTGCCCTGCGTGAACAGGGTGGAGTTGCCGAGGTAGTCGGTGTTGAGGACCGACGACGGCATCAGGCCCTCCTTGTAGGCCTTGGCGTACTTCGTGATGAGGTCGGCGGCCTTCGACGAGTTCGCGAAGGTGAACTTCGTGCCGTCGGCGTTGAGGATCTTGACGCCGGCGAGCGAGAAGTCGGACAGGCCGGGCTTGCGGCTCATCAGGTAGTCGTCCGGGCACTTCTGGTGCATCGTCTCGGCCTGCGAGAACAGCTCGTCGGTCGTCTTCGGCGGGCTGGCCGGGTCGAGACCGCACTTGGTGAACATCGTCTTGTTCCAGTAGTCGATGTCGGTGTTGAGGTACCAGGGGTACCCGAACGTGCCGTCGACGCCCTTGTAGTCGTAGGCGGCCAGAGCGCCCTCGACGTAGGTGCTCGAGAGCGTGCTGTCGTCCTTCGACACGTCCTGCAGGAAGCCGCGCTTGGCGAGGGGCAGGGCGATGTCCGGCGGCAGGTTGACGACGTCGGGCAGCGAGTTCGACGAGGCCTGGCTGAGCACCTTGTCCGCGTAGCCGTCGCCGGGCTGGTCGACGAGCTTGACCTTCGCGTCCGGGTGCTTCTTCTCGAACGCCTTGACGACCCCGTTGAGGTAGTCCGTGTAGGTCGGCGTGAGGGCCCAGGTCTGGAGGGTGATCGACCCGCTGATCTCGCCGTCGCCACCGCCGGTGCCGGCGGTGCTGCCGCTCGAGCAACCGGTGAGGACGAGGGCGGTCGCTGCGGCGCCCGCGAGGATCGCGGCCACTCGGCCCGACGTGGTGCGGTGGGTGCTTCTCATCGTTGCTGACTCCTTCGTCGAGCTACTGAACCGGTTCAGCCGTGTGCGCCGAACCCCTGCGTGACGGCGACGATGCCTGACTAAAGCGCTATAGTCAAGCCCGTGGCCACAGGACGCCGGACGACGATCGCCGACATCGCAGCACGGGCCGGCGTGTCAATCAGCGCCGTCTCGTTCGCCCTCAACGGGCGCCCCGGCGTGTCCGAGACGACACGCGAACGGGTCCGTCAGGTGGCCCGCGACCTCGACTGGCAACCGCACACCGCGGCGCGGGCCCTGGGCGGTGCGAAGGCCGGCTCCATCGGCTTCGTGCTCAACCGACCGGCCCGCACCCTGGGCACCGAGTCGTTCTTCGGCGACCTGATCTCCGGCATCCAGCTCGGCCTGACGGGCACCCACATCGGCATGACGCTGCTCGTCGCCCGTGATGCCGACGAGGAGCTCGAGACCTACCGGGACTGGTGGCGCGGACACCGGGTCGACGGGGTGATCGTCATCGACCCGCGGCGGGACGACGACCGCCTGCGCCTGCTCGCCGAACTCGGCATGCCCTCGGTCGTCGTCGGCTCGCACCCGTCACCGGCGGGTGCGGCCCCGAGCGTCTGGATCGACGACTCGGACGCCACCGACACGGTCCTGCGCTACCTGCGGGCCCTGGGACACCGGCGGATCGCGCACGTCTCCGGGCCGCCCGAGTTCGAGCACACCGCACTGCGGATCGATCGCGTCCGGGCCTTCGCCGGCGCGGGCGACGACCCCGACGACCGGACCGAGTCCGTGCCGACCGACTACTCCGCCGAGGCCGGCGCCGCAGCCACCCGACGCCTGCTCTCCGCGACGACCCGACCGACCGCCATCGTGTTCGACAACGACGTGCTCGCCGTCGCCGGGCTCGGGGTCGCGAGCGAGATGGGCGTGCGCGTGCCGCAGGACGTCTCGATCGTGTCGTTCGACGACTCGGCGATGATCCGTCTCGTCCGGCCGGCGATCACCTCGCTGACCCGTGACACCGTCGAGCTCGGGCAGCGGGCCGCCGTGCTGCTCCGCGAGCAGATCGAGTCCGACGCTCCCCTGCCGTCGCGCCCGGGGCCCGAGCTGACGCTGAGCGTGCGCGAGTCCACGGCCCGCGTCACCCCCTGACCCACGCTGCGCGACGGCGGGGGCCACGCTGCACCACGGCGGGGCCGCGCCACGGCGGGGCCATGCCGTCGTGCAGGCCGTCCCGGACACGCCGGAGCACACGTCGGACTTGACGCAGCATTCGAACACACGTTCGAATACGAGGGTGGGACGGCGTCGCGAGAACCGGTGGCAGCCCCCGGAGCACCCGGAGGTGGAACGCCCGAGCGCCTTCTCCCTGTCGGAGGACGCCCGGGGCGGCGACGTCTGCCACGCGGTCACCCCGATCCCGGTCTGGGCGTGGGTCCAGTTCCCGACGTTCCACGTCCGGGTGAAGGCGTTCGCCCGGAGTTGGACCCGGGACGCCGTCCTGGTCGAGTGGGCGCAGTTCGGACAACAGGCCGACGCCTGGATCTGGCGCTCGGCCGTGAAGCACCGCACCCTGCGCGCGGCGGATCCGCGCACCGGACACGCGCCGACGAACGGCAGCCGGTCCGATCCACGACCGGCGCGATCGCGTTCCCCGGAGTCCGCATGACGCACTGCGTTGACTTCCCGACCACCGGCGAGGATCGTTCGTGACACACCGGTTCGCTGAACTTCTCGATCATCGAGACAACCGGCCGGAGACCCGGGAGGAGGCCTCATGAAGAAGACCGATGTGCCGACCTGGGTCGCTCACGTGCTCACCCCGCCCGAGGTCATCGCGGCCTACGTCGACCGCCGGGTCAACGACCCGTCGCTGTTGTCGGGCGTGCAGGCCGAGCCCACGTACGCGGACTTCCTCCGCGCCGAGTAGTCCGCACGAGCAGGACCGCCGCCGTCAGGCCGCTGCGGCACCGCGTCGCGACGACAGCGTGACCCCGGCACTCGCCGCGGTGACGCAGACCAGTGCGACGACCTCGAGCGCCGACAGCGCCTCACCGAGGACGACCAGCCCGGCGAGCGCCGCGATCGCCGGCCCGAGACTCTGCAGCACGCCGAAGACCCGCGTCGGCATCCGACGGAGCGCCGACATCTCGAGCGCGTACGGCAGCACGCTCGACAGCAGCGCGACGACACCGAACACGACGAGCAGCGTCGGCTCGGCGATGACTCCGGCAGCGGCGGACCGGAGTCCGAACGGCAGCGCCACCACCATCGCGACGAGCATCGACACCGCGAGCCCGTCGATCCCGGGGATCGCTGCGCCGACGCGACGGTTCATCACGATGTAGGCGGCCCAGCACCCGGCGGCGAGGACCGCGGCCAGGACGCCCCCGACGTCACCGACCGCGGACGGTCCGACGCCCAGCAGCACCACGCCCGCGAGCGCCAGCGCCGCCCAGACGGCATCCCGCCACCGCCGGGTGTGGGCGAGGGAGAGGGTCAGCGGGCCGAGGAACTCGATCGTCACGGCGACCCCGATGGGGATCGTTGCGAACGCCACGTAGATGAACAGGTTCATGCCGCCGAGGGCCAGGCCCAGCAGGACCGCGGCGAGCCACTGGGCCCGGGTCCAGTGGCGGACGCGGGGACGGACGACGAGCGCCAGGATGATCGCGCCGATGACGAGCCGCAGGGTGGCGGCACCGACCGAGCCCACGTCGTCGAAGCGGGTCTTCGCGACCGCGGCGCCGATCTGGACGGACACCATCGCGGTGAGTGCCAGCAGCGGTGCCGGGACCCGGTTCATCCGAGGTAGGCCAGGACGGCCAGGACACGGCGGTGGTCCTCACCGGTGTCCTCGAGCGCGAGCTTGCCGAAGATGCTCGTGACGTGCTTCTCGACCGCGCCGGTCCCGATCACGAGGGCGCGGGCGATGGCGGCGTTCGTGCGGCCCTCCGCCATCAGGCCGAGGACCTCGCGCTCGCGGGGCGTCAGCGCCGCGAGGGGATCGCGGCGGCGACTCATGAGCTGGGTGACGACCTCGGGGTCCAGCACCGTGCCTCCCGACGCGACCCGTCGGACGGCGTCGTCGATCTCGTCGAGCCGGGTGACACGGTCCTTGAGCAGGTAGCCGATGCCGGCGCTGCCGGCCGCCAGGACGTCCTCGGCGTAGGCGGCCTCGACGTACTGGGACAGCAGCAGGATGCCGGTCCGGGGTGCGATGCGCCGGGCCTGGACGGCGGCACGGACGCCCTCGTCGGTGAAGGTGGGCGGCATCCGGACGTCCATCACGACGACGTCGGGCGTCAGCGCGGGCAGTGCGGCGAGGAACGACGCCGGGTCACCGAACTGGCCGACGACGTCGATGCCGGCCTCGTCGAGCACGCGGGCCAGGCCCTCGCGGAGCAGGACGGCGTCGTCGACGACGACGGCCCGGATGCGTGCTGCATCCGGGCCGTCGGTCATGCGGTCAGCCTAGTGGCGACGGGGTCCGGTCACGTGCGCGGGGTGGGTACGCCGTTCAGCGCGCCGAGCGGGATCCGTGCCGTCGCCTCGGTCGGTCCGCCGAGGGGGCTGGACACGGTCAGCTCGCCGTCGAGGGCGCGCATCCGGCCCATCAGGCCCTCGATGCCGTGTCCTTCGCGCGGACTCGCCCCACCGCGGCCGTCGTCCGTGACGCTGACCGTCAGGAACCAGGTGCCGGCGGTGTCGACGAGCAGCCCGAGGTACACCCCGGCCACCGAGGCGCCGGCGTGCTTCGCGGTGTTCGTCAGCAGCTCGCTGACCGTGAAGTAGACGTTCCGCTGGATCTCCGTCGCGAGCTCGAGGCCGTCGGGCAGGCGGATGTCGAGTCCGACCGGGATCGGCGATCGGGAGCACAGCGCCTCGAGGGCGGCGACGAGCCCACGGTCGAGCAGGATCGGCGGCGCGAACCCACGGGACAGCGCCCGGAGCTCGTCGAGCGCGTCCTGGGCGTGGCCGGACGCCTCACCGATGAGCCGCTTCGCCCGCTCCGGGTCCTTCTCGAACGACCGCTCGGCCGCAGCCAGGTCCATCCGCAGTCGGACGAGCCGCTGCTGGGGTCCGTCGTGCAGGTCGCGTTCGATCTGTCGGAGCGCCTGCCCCTCGGCGGTCACCGCGCCGGCACGGGAGGCCTGGAGGCCCGCCACCCGCTCCTCGAGCACCTCGGCCCGGAACCCACCGAGCAGACCGTGGTCGATCCAGTAGTGCGCGAGCACCGAGCCGCGCAGCCACAGCGGGAAGAGGACGACGCTCGCGGCCATGGACAGGAGTGCCAGGAAGAGGACCCCGGCACCCGAGCCGATGTCGTTCGGGTCGAGCAGGTACCGGCCGCCGACGACGTACACCAGGACGACGACGACCGGCCAGAGGAACCCGACCGCCAGGAGCAGACCGGCACCGACCGTCACGGCGGCGGTCAGCGGGTACACGACGACCGCGTGCAGCAGGTACAGCCAGTAGTGCGGGTTCGCGACCGCCGAACCGGTGCGCGTCCACCAGTTCTGCTGCCACTTCGGCGTCCAGTCCACCGGACGGATCGGCCGCGGGTCGGCCCAGCTCATCCGGAGCTTCTCGAACTGCCCGAGCCACCGGGCGACGAACAGCGCCACGAAGAACAGCAGCAGGGTGAACGGGTTGACCACGTCACGCGACCCGAGCCCACCGATGCCCAGGATCGCGGGGAACGCGAAGTACAGGGTGCAGAGGAGCACCGCGGTGAGGGCCATGTAGCCGAAGTCCCGCGGCGACCGACGCCAGGCCTCCCGGTAGAAGGCGCCCGCGCTCGCTCGCCCACCGCTGCCACCGCTGCCGGAGCGGATCGGGGCATCCGGACCGCGACCGCCGGGCGCCGACGACGACGGCTCCGGCGGCTGCGGGGTGGTCACCGGCGGGGTCGCGTCCCAGGCGCCGGGAGGCCCGCCGGGACCGGGTGCAGGGGCGGAGGGCATCGGGATGGTCGCTTCCGGTGTCGTGGTGTCGAGCGGAACGGTCTCGGCATGGTCGGGCGAGGTCACCGCGTCGTCCAGGGGGACGGTGCGGGCCAGGTCGAGCCGGTCGGTGTCGGTCATGCATCGAGCCTCGCGGAGGAGCGGGCCCGGTCCCATCCTGCCGCCTCCCGGACCCGTGGTGGGGTTGTCCCCACCCCCGTTCTCCACAGGCCCCGACCGGCTCTGGTGTCGGTGGAGCGTGATGCGTAGAGTGCCGACACTGCACCGACGCAGGACAGCACGAGGGGGAACCATGCACGACACCACACGCGATCGACTGTCGGCGCTCGCCGCGGTCGTCGCCGCACTCGTCCCGGCGCTCGCCGTCGTGGCCACCTGGTCGCAGCTCGCGCTCACCGCGCAGGACCTGTACACGGTGGGCTTCCGCACGGTGATGGTCGTCGGTGTCGTCGCCGCTGCCCTGGTGACGGTCCGAGCCCTCCGCGGTCACGACCGCGTCCTGCTCGCCTTCGCCCTCGCCGTGCTCACCTGGTCGGTCGCCGGTCTCCTGCCCGACGCGGTCTGGGTGCTCGGGACCGTCCTGTTCATCGCGGCCCGGGTGCTGGTGTTCGTCTTCGGGGTGCTGCTCGTCGTCCGCACCAGGACCGACACCGCTCCCACCGCCGACACCATCGCGGGCGCGGGTGCAGCGGGCGGCCGGGCGCACCGCGTCGCTGCCTGGGCGGTCCTGGTCGGCGGCGGGGTCTGGCTCGTCTGGACGGTCGTCGAACCGGTGCTCTACGGGCTCTGGACGCCGACCCAGGACTGGTTGACCGTCCTGTTCGCGATCCCACAGACCGCCCAGTTCGTCGCCTTCGTCGGTGCCGCGGTGGTGTTCGTGCCGCCGCTGCTCCGCCCGGTCGGCGACGGCGCCCGCCGGCTGTGGGAGACGGCCGACGTCCGCTGACGCCGACCGCCCCGCCCGCTCCGGCGGTCCGGTGCTCAGACGAGCGCCGCGGCGACCTCCGGTGACTCCGCCGGCACGGACCACGGACGCTGCGTCATGCCGCTGTCGCCCCGCACGGTCACGATCGCACCGGAGTCGTCGCGGGTGAACACGATGTCCTCGTCGATCGACCCGAACCGGTTGCCCGACGCCATCCGCAGCGTGTCGGCGTCGACGACGTCCAGTCGGACCGGCGACTCCGTGGGGACGGGCTGCGTCGGGTCGATCGCCAGCAGCCGCTCCCCGACGCGGGCGATGTCCGTGATGCCCTCGAACGTGGTGAAGCGCCCGGTGTACCGGTCGGTGTCGACGTCCGCCGGCACGGGCGTCCCGGGGGCGTGCTCGTCCGCTGCGGCGTCGAGCAGGTGGACGACGCCGTACGCCAGCATCGTCGCCGGGCCCGTGGCACTGCTGGTCAGCACCGACACGACCAGCGAGGACGCGGGGTCGAAGACGGACTGCGTGATCTGCCCGGGGAACCCGCCGGAGTGGCCACGGACCTCCCGGCCGTTGATCCGGTCCACGACGAACCCGGCCCCGTAGCCGCGCGCGGCCGGGTCGCTGTCGAGTGCGCTCCACGCCTTCCGCTGAGCCAGGCGCTTCGCGTGGTCGGAGAGCAGCGAGCCGCGGCCGGGCACGTGCGCCGAGAAGTACCGGACCAGGTCCGAGGCCGTGCCGTGGAACCCGGTGGCCGCGGCGAGCGCCCCCGTCGTCACGTGCGGGACGCGCTGCCGGGTACGGGCGATGTGCAGGCCGGTGTAGCCCACGACGTACTCGTCCTCGCGCGCCGGGTCGAACTCGGCGCCGGTGCCGGTGAGACCGAGCGGCTCGGTGATCGCCGTGCGGACGTGCTCGGCGTAGCTGGTGCCGGTGACCGCTTCGATGACGAGGCCGAGCAGGCCGTAGCCCAGGTTCGAGTAGTTGAACGCCGACCCGACGGGCACCTTCGCGCCGCCCGCGACGACGAGCGCCACGAGTTCGTCGGCGTCCGGGAACGGGTGTGCCAACGCCCAGTGGTCGCCGTCCGCTCCGTCGCGGACCACCCCGGCGCCCATCTCCATGAGCTCCCGGACCGTGGCGTCGGCGATCGGCGACCCGGCCTCGACGAGGGCCGGGACGAACGTGCCGACGGTGTCGTCGAGGCGCAGGGCACCCTGGTCGGCGAGCTGCAGCAACGCGGTCGCGGTGAACGTCTTCGAGTGGGAGGCGATCCGGAACAGGTCCGACGTCGTCAGCCGCCGGCCGGCCTCGACGTCCGCGTAGCCGAACGCGTCGGCGAACAGCTCCTGGCCCTCGAACCCGACGGCGACCTGGACGCCGGGCAACCGCAGCTGCCACACCTTGTACGCGATCCACTCGCGGACGTAGGGCAGGACGGACTCGTAGGCAGCGCGCTTCTCCATGCCGACCAGCCTGGCATGTGCCACGCTCGTCGCATGCGGCACACACCCTCCTTCCTGATGACCGAGGTCGACGAGGTCCGACGGCTCGTCGACGGGAACCCCTGGGCGACGATCGTGTCGCACACGGCCGCGGGGCTGGTGGCGTCGCACTACCCGTTCATGCTCGAACCGAGCGCCGACGACGAACTCGTCCTGGTGTCGCACGTCGGCCGCCCCGACGAGGTCGCACACGAGCTCGGCCGGCACGAGGTCCTGGTCGTCGTGCAGGGGCCGCACGGCTACGTCTCCCCCGCCTGGTACCCGCCGGAGCAGTTCGTCCCCACCTGGAACCACACCACCGCACACCTGTGGGGCACGCCGGAGATCCTGTCCGACGACGAGAACTTCCGGGTCCTCGGTGACCTGGTCGACCACTTCGAGCGGGCGATGCCGTCCCCGGTGTCGCTCGACGTCGACGAGGACACCGCCCGCCGCATCGCCCGCGGCACGGTCGGCATCCGGCTGCGGGTCACCCGGTTCGACGCGCGCGCGAAGCTCAGCCAGAACAAGGCGCCCGAGGTCGTCGATCGGGTGATCGCGGGCCTCCGCGCCGACGGGCCGTACGCGGCGCCGGCACTGGCCGACGAGATGGAGCGGGCGCGGGCACGTCGCGACGACGGGCGGGAGGCGCGGTGATGGCGACCCTGCTCCGCACCGTCCGCCGTGTGGGGACGTCCGGCGCCCCCGCCGACGTGCTCGTCGTCGACGGGCGGATCGCCGCGATCGGGCCCGCCGGGACGATCGACCGGCCGACCAGCGCGGACGTGCCGACCGGCACCTCGCTCGACGTCGAGGTCGTCGAGGCGGACGGCGCCTGGATCGGCCCCGGACTCCGGGACCACCACGTGCACTTCGACCAGTGGGCCCTGATGCGGCAACGCGTCGACGTGCAGGACTGCGGCTCTGCCCAGGAGACCGCCGCCCGTCTGGCCGACGCAGCCCGCACCGCGCTCCCGGACCGTGTCCTCGTCGGGCACGGCTACCGCGACGGGCTCTGGCCGGCACCCGCACGACGTGACCTGCTCGACCGGGCCGCCCCGGGCCTCCCGGTCGTCGTGGTGGCCGCGGACCTGCACGCCGTCTGGTGCAACACGCGCGCCCTCGCGCACTTCGGCGGCATGCTCGGCCGCGCGCTGCCGGCCGGTCCGGACGGTGTCCTCCGCGAGCAGGACGCCTTCGACGTCACCGGCGCGCTGTCCCGCGTCCCCGCCGAGCTGCTCGACGCCGCCGTCGACGAAGCGGTCGACGCCGCGGCCCAGCGCGGGGTCACCGGGGTCGTCGACCTCGAGATGGTCTTCGGTCTCGACCGGTGGACCCGCCGCATCGCCGCCGGCACGGACGGCATCCGGGTCGCCTCCGGTGTCTACCCCGGCGAACTGGACGACGCGATCGCCCGTGGCCTCCGCACCGGCGACGTCGTTCCCGGCACCCGGGGGCTGCTGACGATGGGGCCGTTCAAGGTGATCACGGACGGGTCCCTCGGTACCCGGACCGCGGCGACGTCCGACGGCGCGGGGCTCCTCACGTGGACGCCGGAGGACCTCGTCCCCGTGCTCCGCCGTGCCGTCGCCGCCGGACTCGTCCCCGCCGTGCACGCGATCGGCGATCGTGCCGTCAGCCTGGCGCTCGACGCCTTCGAGACCGTCGGCACCCGCGGCACCATCGAGCACGCCCAGCTGCTGCAGCCCGAGGACGTCCCCCGGTTCGCGCGCCTCGGGGTCGTCGCGTCGGTGCAGCCCGAGCACGCGATGGACGACCGCGACATCGCCGACCACCACTGGGCGGGCCGCACCGACCGGGCGTTCCCGTTCGCGGCACTCGAACGCGCCGGCGCACGGATGCAGCTCGGATCGGACGCGCCGGTCGCACCCCTCGACCCGTGGGTGGCGCTCGCAGCCGCCGTGTGGCGGGACCGAGACGGCCGGAGCCCGTGGCACCCGGAGCAGCGGATGTCCGCGCTCGCCGCCTGGCGGGGCAGCACCGACGGCCGGGTGGGTGTCGCGGTCGGCGACGTCGCCGACCTGGTCCTCGTGCCGTCCGATCCGCTCACGGCGACGTCGGCCGCGCTCCGCGCGATGCCGGTCCTGGCGACGGCTGTCGCCGGCCGCTGGACCCACCGCGCCCTGTAGGTCCGCGGAACGCAACGGTGGCGGCATCACGCAAGGGAACACCCTTGCGGAGCGCCGCCACCGTTGCGTCTTGCGGGAGGGCTACTTCTGGTCCTTCGGGCACCAGTAGAGCTTGCGACCGGCCATGTCGGCGATCCGGATCTCGGTGCCGCAGACCCGGCACGGTTCGCCCTGGCGGTGGTACACCCAGTGCCGGTCCTTCCGGGAGCGCAGCGCCTTCTTGTGGTCGGCGTCGGAGAGCCCGTCCATCGTGAGCATCAGGCCGTCCCGGACGCCGTCGTGCAGCAGCTTCGACCAGTCCGCCCAGAGCGCCTTCGCCTGCTTGACGGTGATCTTCTTCCCGACCTTGTACGGGTCGATGCGCTGCCGGAACAGCAGCTCGGCACGGTAGATGTTGCCGATGCCGCTCACCACGGACTGGTCCATCAGGAGCTGCCCGATCGCGACGTTGCGCTTCCGGACGTTGTCCACGAAGACCTTCTCGGCCTCGGGCCCGTCGTCGTTCACCGGGTCCGGACCGAGCTTGTCGAGCGCACGCTGCACGCCGGTCGGGTCCTCGACGACACAGGCGGTGGGGCCGCGGAGGTCGGCGACGGTGTCCTCGGTGAGCAGCCGCACCCGCACCTGGCCGACCGGGTCCGGCGGGAACGCCTCGATCGGGTCCTCGGTCTTCTCCTGCTCGGCCATCCGGTAGCGGGCGAGCCGCGGAGCACCGATCGAGGCCAGGGACTCCTCGCGGTCGTCGTCGTCCGACAGCGCCTCGGCGGTGGAGATCACGCCCGCGAAGTCCCACGCCCCGTACAGCCCCAGGTGCACGCGGAGGAACAGGTCGTCCTCGAACTCCAGGAACAGCTGCTTGCCGACGGCCCGGGACGCGATCATCCTCTTGCCGTCGAGCTGCGCGGCTCCCGCGGCGAACCGTCCCTGCGGACTGGACACCTCGCAGCGCTTGCCGACGAAGTGGCGGGTGAACTGGTTGGCGATTCGGTGGACGGAGTGACCCTCGGGCATGCGTCCCGTTCTACCCGGTGCCGCTGACGACCGGTGTCCCCCGGCCGTGTCCTACGCGTCGACCTGCTTGCCGGCGATGGTGCCGGTCTGCTCGTACTCGGCGAGCTGCGCGATGCGGCGGGCGTGGCGCTCTTCACCCGAGAACGGCTCGGCGATGAAGAGGTCGACGAAGCGGATGGCTTCGTCCTCGGTGTGCTGACGGGCACCGATCGAGATGACGTTCGCGTCGTTGTGCTGTCGCGCGAGGACCGCGGTCGACTCGTTCCACACCAGCGCGGCCCGGACGCCCTCGACCTTGTTCGCCGCGATCTGCTCACCGTTGCCCGACCCACCGAACACGACGCCGAGGGCCTGGACCCCCGCGCGCTGGTCCTGGACCACGGCGTGCGCGGCGTTGATGCAGAACGAGGGGTAGTCGTCGAGCGGCTCGTACGCGGTCGGACCGTGGTCCACGACCTCGTGGCCAGCTTCGGTCAGGTGCGTGGCGAGGGTCTTGGTGAACTCGAGGCCGGCGTGGTCCGTTCCGAGGTGGATGCGCATGGACCGATCCTATTCCCGCGGCTGCCGCCGGCGGGCGCGGCCCACGAGCGGGCCACCCGTCGGACGGGAGGCGCGGTGCCGGACCCGGGGCGGGCCTCCCGTCAGCGCTGCCGCACCACGACGACGACGTACCGACACGGCTCGTCGCCGGCGTTGCGGTACACCACGTCGGCGGGCTCGCCGAGTTCGATGCGGTCGCCGGTACCGAGCCGCGTCGTGGTCTCGCCGACCTGCAGTTCGAGTGTCCCGTCCACCACCCAGATGCAGTGGCGGAGGAAGGCGTACGCGCTGGCGGGGTAGGCCACCTCGCGTCCGGCGGGCAGGCGGACCTCGGTGACGTCGGCCGGGAAGTCGGCGCTCGAGAGCGGCCGGCGGCGGTACCCGGTCTCCGGGTCGGTCCACGAGTCGGCCGAGGCGGCGCGCTGCACACCGCGGGCTTCGTCCGGGTCGCTGGTGCGCGGGACCTCGTGCTCGAGGGCCTCGTCGAGGAGCTGCGAGACGGTGAGGCCGAACGCTCCGGAGAGGCGGCCGAGGATCGTCGCGGTCGGGCTCGAGACGCCCCGCTCGACGCGGTTGATCATGGCGCGGGAGACCCCGGACTCCTCGGCGAGTTCGGTGAGGCTCCAGCGGCGTTCGGTGCGGAGGCGCTGCAACCGCTCCCCCAGTCGGCGCTGGTCGGCGTCGTCGGGGTGCTCGGCGTTCACGTGCTCGGGGTGCTCGGTTTGCTCGGCGTGCTCGGTGTCCGCGCTTCCGTCAGCGAGCGTGTCGGCGGGGGTTGCGTCCGCACCCTCCGGCTCGTCTACGATGTGAGACATGGCGACAGCATATGCGACAGATGCGGTCCGGGTCCGCGACTGCACACCCGCGGACCTCGACGTCGTGCACGCGCTCCACGTCGATGCGGTCCTGCACTCGACCGCGATCTGGCAGGAGGTCCCGCACCCCCGCGAGTGGTTCGACACCTGGCTCGCCGACCGGCAGGGCGACGGCTGGCCGGTCCTGGTCGCCGAGGTCGACGGGGTCGTCGCGGGCTACGCCACCTACTCGCAGTGGCGACCGCACCAGGGTTACCGGCTCACCGTCGAGCACAGCGTCTACGTGGTCGAGTCGTTCCGTGGTCAGGGCGTCGCCTCGACCCTGATGCGCGCCCTCGTCACCCGGGCGACCACGGAGGGTCGGCACGTCATGGTCGCTGGCATCTGCAGCACCAACACGGGCTCGATCGCGTTGCACGAGCGGCTCGGCTTCACCACCGTCGCCGTGGTGCCCGAGGTGGGCCGCAAGTTCGGCCGGTGGCTGGACCTGACGCTGATGCGGTTGCCGCTCGACTGACCGATCGTCGCCGAACGGGAGGCGCGGTGCGGGCCCGCACCGCGCCTCCCGTCCGGCGGTTCGTCAGTCCGTCGATCTGTCGGCAGTCAGCCCGTCAGCCCGTCAGCCCTCGACGGTGTCGAAGACCGGGCCGGTCGTGCGTGAACGCTTGAGCTCGAAGAAGCCCGGGTAGCGGGCCGCCGCGACGACTCCGTCCCAGAGGTCGAGTGCCTGCTGGCCCTTCGGTGCCGGCGAGATGACGGGGCCGAAGAAGGCGACGCCGTCGACCGCGATGACGGGCGTGCCGACGTCCTGGCCGACCCGCTCGATGCCGTCACGGTGGCTCTCGCGCATCGCGGCGTCGGTCTCGTCGGTCCACGCGGCGTCGGCGAGGTCTGCCTCGAGGCCGAGCTGTTCGAGGACGGCCGGCACGACCTGCTGCGGGTCCTTCTGCTGGCGGTGGTGGATTTGCTCGCCGAGCGCGTCGTAGAGGCGCTTGACGACCTCCTGACCGTGGCGGGCCTTCGCCGCCGTCACCAGGCGCGAGTAGACCTGGTTGCGCTCCATCGCCTCGCGGTACTCGGCGGGCATGTCCTCGTTGTGCTCGTTGAGGACGAAGAGGCTCATGACGTTCCAGGTGACGTCGAGGTCGCGGTGCTGCTCGACCTCACCCACCCAGCGGCTCGTCATCCACGCCCAGGGGCAGGTCGGGTCGAACCAGAACTCCACAGCAGTCCGGGTCGCAGGGGTGTTCTCCACAGTGGTGTCAGTCACGGATCGCAGCGTACGCCCGCTCGCTAGGCTGGTCACGAGCCGTCCCGCCGACGCACGACGCCGAGCGGGGCCACAGTCACGCGGACATCGATCGTCCGCGTCCGCAGCGAAGATGGAGCGTCCGTGCCCGGAGAGAACCTCACCAGAACCGAAGCCCAGGAACGTGCCGGCATCGTCAGTGTCCAGACGTACGACGTCGAACTCGACCTGACCCGCGGCGCCGACAGCTTCGGCAGCACCACCCGCGTGCGCTTCACCGCCACGCCCGGCGCCAGCACGTTCATCGACGCCATCACGAAGACCGTCCACTCGGTCACCCTCAACGGCACGGCGCTCGACGTCGCCGCCGTGAACGACGGCGTCCGCATCCAGCTCGCCGACCTGCAGGAGCAGAACGAGCTCGTCGTCGTCGCCGACGCGCTGTACACGAACACCGGCGAAGGCCTGCACCGCTTCGTGGACCCCGTCGACGACGAGGTCTACCTGTACTCCCAGTTCGAGGTCCCGGACAGCCGTCGCATGTTCGCCGTGTTCGAGCAGCCCGACCTCAAGGCCGAGTTCCGCTTCACCGTGACCGCTCCGGCGCGCTGGCAGGTCGTCTCGAACGCCCCCACGCCCGAGCCGCACGTCGACGGTGACCACGCCACGTGGACGTTCCCGCCCACCGCGACGATCTCCAGCTACATCACGGCCCTCGTCGCCGGCCCGTACGAGGTCGTACGCAGCGAGCTCACCAGCCGTGACGGCCGCACCATCCCGCTCGGGGTGTTCGCCCGCAAGTCGCTGGCCGAGTACCTCGACCCTGACTACGTCTTCGACATCACGCGCAAGGGCTTCGCGTACTTCGAGGAGAAGTTCGACGTCGCCTACCCGTTCGAGAAGTACGACCAGCTCTTCGTCCCGGAGTTCAACGCCGGCGCGATGGAGAACGCGGGTGCGGTGACGTTCACCGAGACGTACGTGTTCCGCTCGAAGGTCACCGACGCCATCAAGGAGCGCCGGGTCGTCACGATCCTGCACGAGCTCGCGCACATGTGGTTCGGGGACCTCGTCACCATGAAGTGGTGGAACGACCTGTGGCTCAACGAGTCGTTCGCCGAGTGGGCGTCGACGATCGCCACGGCCGAGGCCACCGAGTGGACCGAAGCCTGGACGACGTTCCAGGCGATGGAGAAGTCCTGGGCGTACCGGCAGGACCAGCTGCCGTCGACGCACCCGATCGTCGCGACGATCAACGACCTCGAAGACGTCCAGGTCAACTTCGACGGCATCACCTACGCGAAGGGCGGCTCGGTCCTCAAGCAGCTCGTCGCCTGGGTCGGCATCGACGCGTTCTTCGCGGGCGTCTCGGCGTACTTCAAGAAGCACCACCACTCCAACACCGAGCTGAAGGACCTGCTCGTCGAGCTCGAGTCCACCAGCGGCCGTGACCTCTCCGAGTGGTCGAAGCTGTGGCTCGAGACCGCCGGCGTGAACACCCTCCGTCCGGAGATCCAGACCGACGACGACGGCGTGATCACGTCCTTCGCCGTCCTGCAGGAAGCACCGGCCGACCACCCGACGCTCCGCCCGCACCGCCTGGCGATCGGCGTCTACGGCTTCACGAACGACGCTTCGGCACCGTTCGGCGCCGACACCGCGTCCTCGGGCGGCAAGCTCGAGCGCGTCCACCGCGTCGAGATCGACGTCGACGGCCCCCGCACCGAGGTCCCCGACCTCGTCGGCGTCCACCGCGGCGACCTCGTGCTGCTCAACGACGACGACCTGGCGTACGCCAAGATCCGCCTCGACGAGCAGTCCCGTCGCACGGCGATCGAGCACCTCGCCGCGATCGCGAACCCGCTCGCCCGCTCAATCGTGTGGGGTGCCGTCTGGGACGCCACGCGCGACGCCGAGTCCCCCGCCAGCGATTACGTGTCCCTGGTGCTCGGCAACATCGCCACCGAGACCGAGTCCACGACGATCCGGACCACGCTGTCGCAGCTGCTGCTGACCGCGCGGAACTACGTCGCGCCGGCGAAGTCCGACAGCACCGTCCGCACGGTCGGTGACACCCTCTGGCGGCTCGCGTCGTCGGCCGAGTCCGGCTCCGACGCACAGTTCCAGTTCGTGAAGTTCTTCGCGCAGATCCCCTCGACGCCTGAGCACGTGGCAACGCTGCAGGGCCTGCGCGACGGCTCCGTGGCGCTGCAGGGGCTCGAGGTCGACACCGACCTGCGTTGGGAGCTGCTCGAGGGCCTGGTGCTCGCCGGCGCCGCGGGCAACGACGAGATCGACACCGAACTCGCCGCCGACCGCACCGCCTCCGGCGAGCAGGCTGCCGCTCGGGCCCGGGCCACCATCCCTACTGCGGAGGGCAAGCTCGCGGCGTTCTCGTCGCTCGTGGACAGCGACGACGCGCCGAACGCGATCGTCCGTCAGACCACGATCGGGTTCCAGCACGTGAACTCGCCCGTCGTGCTCGAGGGCCTCGTGCCGCGGTACTTCGACGTGATCACCCGCATCTGGGACGAGCGCAGTTACCACATCGCCGACACCGTCGTCACGGGGCTCTACCCCGCGCCGCTGGCGTCGACGGAGCTGCGTGACGCGGCCGTGGCGTGGCTCGAGGCACACCCGGAGACGCCGGCGCTCCGCCGCATCGTCACCGAGAACCTCGCGGGCACCGAGCGGGCCCTCCGCGTCCAGGCAGCGGACGTCTGAGCCTGATGTGACCAGCGGCGAGGCCTCGGCGTTCCTCCAGGGACGCCGAGGCCTCGCCGCTTAGCATCGTCCGGATCATGCTCTTGGCTGCAGACACCCCCGACGTCTCGAAGTGGGCGTCGAACACGTTCACCCAGTTCGTCGACACCTGGCACGTCCCGATCACCATCGTCATCGTCCTGCTCGCGGCGGTGATCCTCCGACTCATCCTCCGCCGGACGATCAAGCAGGTCGTCGACCGCATCGTCAACGGTGTGAAGAAGCGGCAGGGCGCCGCCGACACGCAGGCGCTCGTCGCCTCGCCGCTGCAGACCGCCCGGGTCGTCCAACGCACCCGCACGCTCGGCAGCGTGCTCGAGAACCTGGCGACCGTCATCGTGGCGGTCATCGCGTTCGCCATCATCATCTCGACCGTGTTCCCGACCGCCGCCGTCGGCATCGTCGGTGGCGCTTCGGTGGTCGCCGCAGGCCTGGCGGTCGGTGCGCAGAGCATCGTCCGCGACATCCTGTCCGGCATCTTCATGATCCTCGAGGACCAGGCCGGCGTCGGCGACGTCGTCGACACGGGCCAGGCGACCGGCGTGGTCGAGAGCGTCGGCCTGCGCGTCATGCAGATCCGCGACGTGAACGGGATCCTGTGGTTCGTACCCAACGGCCAGATCCTGCGCGTCGGCAACCTCTCGCAGGGGTGGTCCCGCGTCCTGGTCGACATCACCGTCCCCTACGACACCGACATCGACGCCGTGCAGGACGCCCTCCTGCACGCAGCCGTCACCATGTCGCAAGAGCCGCGGTGGCGCCAGCGGATCGTCGAGAAGCCCGAGATCTGGGGGCTGCAGTCGATCACGGACACCGGCATGGTGTTCCGCCTGGTCGTGAAGACACGTGCCTCCGAACTCGACGTCGTCGGACGCGAACTCCGCATCCGGCTGAAGCACAGCGTCGACGAACTCGGCGTCACCCTGCCCGCGATGGCGATGATCATGCCCGACGGGTGGGAGAACGCCACCTCGGTCAACGGCCTCCGTCCGGTACGGACCGCACCCGTCCCGGCACCCACCAGGTCGCGGAGCGCACGCCGGAACGTCTTCGGCCGGGCCATCCGCACCGGCGACGAACCCAGCACCGACCACGAGGACTCCCCATGACCGGACCGTCACTGCCCCTCGGGCCGCCGACCGGGAGCGCCGGTCGTGCCGCTGGCTCGGGCGACGCCGCAGCCGTCCCGGCACAGCCGGTCACCCTCCGCGTCGGGCTCGGCGGTGCGGCAGCGAGCGGCTCGCTCTTCGACCGCATCGGCGGCGCCCCCACGTTCGACCGTCTTGTCCGCCGCTTCTACGAGGGTGTGCAACAGGACGAGGTCATCTGGCCGATGTACCGGGCCGAGGACCTCGACGGCGCGATCTGGCGACTGTCGCAGTTCCTCCAGCAGTACTGGGGCGGGCCGTCGACCTACAGTGAGCAGCGCGGGCACCCCCGCCTGCGCATGCGGCACAACCCGTTCCGGATCACGCCCGAGGCACGCGAGCACTGGCTCCAGCACATGCACGACGCGGTCGAGTCACTCGAGCTCGCGCCGCTCGACGAGGCCGAGCTGTGGGGGTATCTCGACCGTGCGGCGCACGCGATGACCAACTCGTTCGACTGACTCCGCCGCCGGCCTGGGTTGCGCCGTCGGCCCGGGTTGCGTCGTCGCCGGCCTGATGTCGGTACCGGGCGACATGGTCCGACGTCCCGGATGACGGACGGGAGGCCCGGAGCGGCACCGCCACGAGCCTCCCGTCCGTCACCGGGTCGCGCTGTGTGTGCGGTGTGCGCTTGCGCCGTGGGTCGCGGGCGCCGGGCGCCGTGCGCCGAGCGCCGTGCGCCGTGGCGTCAGTCGGCCCGGTACCCGGACCGGAGCTCATCGACGAGGGTCGGCCGTGACGGCCGCCACCCGAGGCTCCGTGCATGCGCGCCCGTCGCCACCTGGTCGAGCAACAGGGCGTCGGCGAAGTCGGTTCCGAGGCGCTCCCGGGACTCGGCGGCGGACTCCGCGAGGACCGACGCCTGAACGGCCGACTGTCCGTCGACGCCGGCCTGTCCGTCGACGCCGGCCTGTCCGTCGACGCCGGCCTGTCCGTCGACGCCGGCCTGGGCGAGCTCGCGGACCGTCGGGTTGTGGCCGGACGCCGCAACGAGGTACCCGTCCTGGTCGCCACGCTCGACCGCGAGGACGTAGAGCTCGGCCAGGTCGTCCACGTGCACCGTCGTCCAGTGTTGGGTACCGTCACCGACCAGGCGGACCGGTGCGTCGCCGTCGGGTACGAACATCGTCGGGATGCCCGCAGCGCGTCCGTGGACGATGCCGGGCGCGACGATCGTCGTGCGGACCGTGCTCGCCCGGACGCGCGCCTCGTTCGCTGCCCGCCAGGCCGTCAGCGTCGGCGGGCTGACCGGGGAGTCCTCGGTGATCTCCCCGGATGCACCGAAGGTGAAGATCCCGCCGGTGTGGACGAACGGCTTCGTGGTGCCCTCGAGCGCCGCCAGGACGGTCGCGATGAAGTCCGGGTCGACGTGCTCGCCCGAGGCCGTGTGGACGACAGCGTCGGCCTCGCGCGCCAGTCGGGCGACGAGGTCCTGGTCGGACAGGTCCCCGACGAGGACGGTGGCACCCGACTGCTGGGCGCCAGCGGCCTTCTCGTCCGAGCGGAGGACGGCCGTGACGCTGTGGTCGTGGGCGATGAGCGCGCGGAGGACGGCGGAACCGATGTACCCGGACGCGCCGGTGAGGAAGACGAGCATGGACCGGAGCGAACCACATGCCCCTGCTCGCAGGCTGGTGCTGACCGTGACGTGAGCGGGGCGACGGGTGCCGGTCGCCGGGTGCCGGGTGCCGGGTCGCGCTAGGAGCTGAGGGTCCAGGCGCGGCGCTTGACGAGCACGTGCCCGCGGGAGGTCGTGAGCCGACTCCACGGACCGGTCTCGAACAGGCGCACCGGTTCCGTGCCGAGGAACCCGAGGCTCTCGGCAGCGAAGCCCGCGCCGGCCGGCAGGTGTTCGACCCCGTCGATCGGCCGACCCCACACCTCGGACCGGACACGCCGGACGATGGACTCCCCCGAGCTCGCCGGCACCGCGGCAGCGACCTCGTCGATCCCCTGCCGCGCTGCACGGTGCAGCAGCTCCGCGGAGACGTCGGGCAGCGGTGCCCACCCACCACGGGGTGGCGAGATCGCAGCCCAGGTGACGGTGTGGACCTCGAGGGGCAGGTCCACCTCGATCGGTGTGGCGCGCGTCGGGTCGGCGCTCTCGACATCCGCGGCGTCCTGCGCCTCCGCGAGCAGCCGCAGCCGCTCGCGGAACGACTGCAGCGGCACGACGACGTCGATGTGCTCCGGTTGGGTCAGCGCGAACGTCCGGAGCCCGAGCACGGTCGGCAGCTCATCGAGCAGTCCGAGCGGGTAGAGGATCGCGGTGTAGACGGCCAGGACGCCGGAGTCGGCGATCAGACGGACCGACCCGTCCTCGATCCGAGCGGCCCGCCCGAGGTAGGTGCGGAGGTCACCGAGCGAGGCGGCGTCAGGAAGGGTGAACGAGCTGCTCATGTCGCTTCCGATCTTAGTCGGGGGCGGTTCGGTGCTCCCTGGCCGCAGCCGCTCGGCCCCGTCACCGTCCTCGTCGCCCGTGACGGCGCCGGGCAGCCGTTCGTAGACTGACGGCGTGAACCGCGAACCCGACTTCCTCTCCACGCTGCGCCTCGAGGACACCGGAGCAAGCACCCGCGAGACGATCCTCACCGGTGCGAGCCACTGGTCGCCGGGTGGTCGGGTGTTCGGCGGGCAGGTTCTCGCGCAGTGCATCGTCGCGGCGCAGAGCACCATCGAGGGACGCGCCATCCACTCGGTCCACGGATACTTCCTGCGGCCCGGGGCCATCGACGTGCCGATCACGTTCGGCGTCGAACGGATCCACGACGGCCGGTCCTTCGCCACACGTCGAGCCCAGGCGTACCAGAACGGCGTCCCGATCTTCTCGATGATCGCGTCCTTCCAGACGCCGGACGTCGGTGCCGAACACCAGGATCCGTTCCCCTCGGACGTGCCGGACCCGGAGTCGTTGCCGTCGGCCGCGTCCGTGCTCGCGTCGATCGACCACCCGACGGCGCAGGCCTGGGCGGAACGGTCGATCGACATGCGCCATGTCGACGGGTCGGTCTACGTCGACGTGCAGGGCGCGCGGGTCGCACACCAGGCGGTGTGGTTCCGCGTCGAACGCGACCTGCCGGACGACCCGGCTCTGCACCGCGCGGTCCTCGCCTACGCGAGCGACCTGTCGCTCCTCGAGCCGATCATGCGCCGGCACGGGATGGCCTGGGGGACGCCGGGCGTGAAGCTCGCCAGCCTCGACCACGCCATGTGGTGGCACCGTGACGGTCGTGCGGACGACTGGGTGCTCTACGCCCAGGAGTCCCCCAGCGCTCAGGGCGGCCGCGGGCTCGCCTTCGGCCGGATGTTCTCGCGGGACGGACGGCTGCTCGCGACCGTCGCGCAGGAGGGCATGATGCGGGTTCCGACGGCGGACTGAACGCGAGCGGCCCCAGGCCGGGGTCGCCTCCAGCCGGCGGCGGGCCGCACCGATGCCGCTGCCAATCGCGCGCCGCTGCAGATCGCGTCGGAGCCGATCGCGCCGCAGCCGATCACGTCTCAGCAGATCGCGTCTCAGGGGCGGGAGAACGTGACCGGCGGCTCGATGTACTGCTCGCAGGCCGCACGTTCCGCAGCGCTCAGGCGTCTCGGCCGGTTGGTCTCCGCATCCACGAGCACGAGCGTGGTCGTGGCCCGCGTGTAGAGCTCGGCAGGCTCGTGCCCGAGCGGTGACCAGACCTCGTACGAGATGTCGAGGCTCGCCCCACCCAGCCGCCCGATCCACAGCTGGATGTCGAGCGGTCGCCGGAAGTACGGCGTCGAGGCGAGGTACTCGAGGCGCTGTGCCGCGATCACCGTCATCGTCCCCGAGCCGGGCCGGCCGTCGATCACCGGCTCCGGCGCGGACCCCGACTCGTCGATCTCGTCGGGGTCCGGCGCCCAGAACGCCAGCACGCGTGCTTCTTCGAGCAGCCGGAGCATCGCCGAGTTGTTGACGTGCCCGTAGGCGTCGATGTCACTCCAGCGAATGCGGATCGGAGCGTGCAGGCGTGCCACCGGGACTAGTCCCGGGTGAGCTTGCGGTACGTCGCGCGGCCGGGCTTCGCAGCGTCGGCACCGAGGCGCTCGATCTTGTTCTCTTCGTAGGCCTCGAAGTTGCCCTCGAACCAGTACCAGATCGGCGTGCCGTCCTCGTTCAGCCCTTCCCAGGCGAGGATGTGCGTCGCGATGCGGTCGAGGAACCACCGGTCGTGGGTGATGACCACGGCGCAGCCGGGGTACTCGAGCAGTGCGTTCTCGAGGCTGCCGAGCGTCTCGACGTCCAGGTCGTTCGTCGGCTCGTCGAGGAGCAGCAGGTTGCCGCCCTGCTTGAGCGTCAGCGCCAGGTTCAGGCGGTTGCGCTCACCGCCGGACAGGATGCCGGCACGCTTCTGCTGGTCCGGACCCTTGAACCCGAACTGCGACACGTACGCGCGGGACGGGATCTCGGTCTTGCCGACCTGGATGTAGTCGAGTCCGTCGGACACGACCTCCCACAGGTTCTTGTTCGGGTCGATGCCGCCACGGCTCTGGTCGACGTACGAGATGTCGACCGTGTCGCCGATCTTCAGCGTGCCGCCGTCGAGGGGCTCGAGGCCGACGATCGTCTTGAAGAGCGTGGTCTTGCCGACGCCGTTCGGGCCGATGACCCCGACGATGCCGTTGCGCGGGAGCGTGAACGACAGATCGCCGATGATGACGCGCTCACCGAACTGCTTGTGCAGCTTCTCGGCGTCGATCACCTGCGAGCCCAGACGCGGGCCGACGGGGATGACGATCTCCTCGAAGTCGAGCTTGCGCGTGCGCTCGGCCTCCGTGACCATCTCCTCGTAGCGAGCCAGGCGCGCCTTGGACTTCGCCTGGCGTCCCTTGGTGTTGCTGCGAACCCAGTCGAGCTCGGACGTCAGTCGCTTCGCGAGCTTGGCGTCCTTCTTGCCCTGCACTTCGAGGCGGGCGCGCTTCTTCTCGAGGTAGGTCGAGTAGTTGCCCTCGTACGGGTACAGACGACCGCGGTCGACCTCGGCGATCCACTGGGCCACGTGGTCCAGGAAGTACCGGTCGTGGGTCACGGCGAGGACGGCACCGTGGTACTGCTGCAGGTGCTGCTCGAGCCACTGCACGCTCTCGGCGTCCAGGTGGTTGGTGGGCTCGTCGAGCAGCAGCAGGTCGGGCTTCTGCAGCAGGAGCTTGCAGAGTGCGACACGGCGCTTCTCACCACCGGAGAGGTGCGTGACGAGCTCGTCGCCCGGCGGGCACTGGAGCGCGGCCATCGCCTGCTCGAGCTGCGAGTCGAGGTCCCACGCGTCAGCCGCGTCGATCTCTTCCTGCAGGGTGCCCATCTCGGCCAGGAGCGCGTCGAAGTCGGCGTCCGGCTCGGCCATCAGCGCGGAGATCTCGTTGAAGCGTGCGAGCTTCCCGTGGATCTCGCCGACGCCTTCCTGGACGTTCTCGAGAACCGTCTTGGTCTCGTCGAGTTCCGGCTCCTGCATGAGGATGCCGACGGTGAAGCCGGGCGTCAGCTTCGCTTCACCGTTCGAAGGCTGGTCGAGACCCGCCATGATCTTCAGGATCGTCGACTTGCCGGCACCGTTCGGCCCGACGACGCCGATCTTGGCGCCGGGCAGGAACGACATCGTGACGTCGTCGAGGATCAGCTTGTCACCGACCGCCTTGCGGGCGCGGACCATCTGGTAGATGTACTCAGCCATATCGCTCCAAGTGTAGTGACGACACCGCCCGCCCGTGGGCGCAGGTGTCGAGATCAGGCCGCATCGAGTCCGGCGTGGTGCTCCGGGTCCTCGACGGCGGGGTCGTGGGCAGGGTCGACCAGCATCGCGACGACGCCGTCATCCGGCACGTGGGGCTCGTCCGGGTGAGCATCATCCGGTGCGGCCTCCACCGGTGGGTGTGCTGCGTCGGGAGCGTCGTCGTGGATCTCTCCGGTGTCGTGGTCGACGCGCGGTGACGACCCAGGAGCGGCCGTTGCTTCGGTGGCGTGGCGGGGCAGGCGCATCCAGTTGCTGATGCCCCAGGCGAGGTCGTGCCCGATGCCCTCGGCGTCGATCTCGACGCTGGTGCCGCCGCGGCCGTCACGCTCCCAGTTCCGGATGCGCACACGCCCGGTGACGAGCACCCGGTCCCCTTTGTTGAGGGAGCGGTTCACGTTGGCCGCGAGCGACCGGAAGGCGGTGACCGTGTACCAGTTGGTCGGCCCGTTGCTCCAGGTCGAACTCTGGCGGTCCCAGCGACGGGACGGTGACGCCAGCCGGAGGCTGGTGATGGCGATGCCCGTCTCGGTGACGAGGTGTCGGGGTTCGGTGGCGACGATGCCGCAGACCGTGATCATGTCGTTCATGCATCGATCGTCCGACGGCAGCCCTCCTCGCCGGGCGGTGGCGTCGAAGCTGTGGACGGGAGGCCCCGTTCACGCTCCCTGTGCAGGAAGGTGACCGGAGCCTCCCGGCCGGATCAGTGCGCGCGGAACTCCGGCCGGTCCGCGAGCGGACCCATCGCCTTGTGCACCGCGCCCTTGGCGGACTGGAGCGACGGGTAGGTCCCGCCCGGGCCGCGTCGCCCGTAGAGCTCCACCCGGAACCCGTCGGCAGCGCGGTGGATGGTGCCCACCGCTCCTGCCGGTCCGACGGCGACCCAGGTCCCCGTCGTCGCGTCCGCGTTCTGCAGCGTGTCGTTCGTCATCGTGCGACCACCTCCTCGTGGCCCCGACGCCCCGTCGTGTCAGGACGCCAGGATGTACTGACTGTATGCCTTGCGCACCTTGTTGACCTTGGGCAGCGCCACCGCCAGGCAGTAGCCCTGGCCCGGGTTCTTCGCGAAGAAGTCCTGGTGGTAGTCCTCGGCCCGGTGGAACTCACCGAGCGGCTCGATCGTCGTGACGATCCCGCCGTCCCAGATCTCGGCCGCCCGCTCGATCGCCTGCTCGAACAACGCGCGCTGGTCGTCGTCCGCCGGGAACATCGCGGACCGGTACTGGGTGCCGACGTCGGCGCCCTGCCGGTTCAGCTGGCGCGGGTCGTGCAGCGTGAAGAAGACGTCGAGGACGACCTGCGCGGGCAGGACCGACTCGTCGAACGTGACGGCGACGGCCTCGGCGTGGCCGGTCGTGCCGGTGCACACCTGCTCGTACGTCGGGTGCGGGTCGCTCCCGCCGATGTAGCCGGACACCACGTCCTGCACACCCTGGAGCGTGCGGTACACCGCGTCCAGACACCAGAAACAGCCACCTGCGAGCACGAACGTCGTCATGGTCAGAACCTACCTTCCGGGGCTCCGGAGAGCCGTTGTCGGGACACTCCTGCACAACACCGTGAGCGCCCGGAGTCTTCCCCAGATCGGGCTCCGGCCCGCCCGCGTGTCGGTGGCCGAACGTACGTTCGAGACACACCAGACGACCAGGAGGCCCACATGCAGACCACGACGGACGCCCGACTGAGCATCCACTCGCCTCGGCCCGTGGCCCGGTCCCGAGGGGACCTCCGCATCCTGGACGTCCGCGACGACCTGAGTCGTGTCACCCGCGCCAACGGCGAGATCGTCGGGTACGTGGACCGCGTCGACGTGGCCGGGGACACCGCGTACCGTGCACGCCGCTACATCGCGGCAGAGCGGCGGTTCGTCGAGCTCCCCAACGTGTGGGACGCGGACGACGCGGTCGACACCCTCCGCTGGTGATGATGTTCCACATCGGTATCAGATGCGACGGATGTGCGGTTCCTCCGCCTGTCATCGCCGTTCCCTGACCGATCCCGACGTAGGGTGCGCGCATGCAGTGGTGGAACGACCTGAACGACTGGACCTCGTCCGATGCCGGTTGGCGCGTGCTGTCGGGGGCGATCATCCCCTTCGTCGCGATCGTCGTCGCGGGCGTCATCGCGGCCCTGATCGGCCGCGCGGCCACGAAGCGCGTCGTCGCACTCCAGGAGCGCGAAGCGAAGAACGCCGCCGTCGCCGGGCTCGTGTCCGCCGCGCGGAAGGCCGCGAACTGGGGCTCCCTCGGACACGACGAGCGCGCGTACGCCGATCACCTCGCCGAGGACGCCGACATCCGCCTCCGGCTGCTGCCCGTCACCGGCGCGCCGATCGCCGCGAACTGGGCGCAGCACGAGATCGCGGACATCAAGAAGAACTCCTCGACCTTCAGCTTCCAGGCCGACCAGTCCCTCACCGAGTTCCGTGACCGGATCCTCGAGTGGCAGGCCCGCCCGGCACGTGCGCGCAAGCTCTTCAAGAGCGACCTCGAGCGCTGGAAGTTCGACTCGCCGGACCCGGACGCCGACCTCATCAAGCGTCAGCAGGACTGGAACGCCGACAAGGTCGATTCGACCCGCACGCCGGAGCCCGCCCCGACCCCGACGACGACGACCCTCCGTCCGGCACAGCCCGCGGTGACGCCGGTCGCAGCGGCCGCGCCCACCCAGGCGCAGCCGAGTCCGGTCGCCGCGCCCTCGGGCCGTCCGGCAACCGACGGGTACGGGTCGGACGCCACCGTCCCGATCTCCGAGAACACCACCCGCCCGTACTCCGAGGGTGAGACCACCCCGATCCGCCCGGCTCTCGGCTCGCCCGCGTTCGGGTCCTCCGGCCGCGGTTGGTCGGCATCACGCACGTCCGATGCGGCGAACGCCGACGCGGACAACGCCGACGCGGTGGACGACGTCCAGATCGAGTCCGCGAACCGGCCCGGGTCAGCAGCCCGCGCCCCGGTCGTGCGCGACGAGCGGAACGGTCGGAACGACCTGCCCGCATCGTGGACCGCACGCGGATCCTCCCCCCGCGAGGACGTCGCCCGTCCCGCCGAGCGCAGCACCCCCGGTGTCGACGCCTCCGGGACGACGAGCACGATGTCGATCCCGACCCGGATGACCGACGCGCCCGCCGAGCCGGCTGATGCCGACGAGACGGCAGAAGCCCCGTACTCGAACCCGGTGAGCGCCAGTGAACTGCGCCGTCGTGCCGAGGACGACGAGTGACCTGATCTGATCCCTTCGCCGAAGGCCGCCGTCCTCACCGGATGGCGGCCTTCGGCGTCGGTGCCCCCGGCAGGAATCGAACCCGCGGCACGGTGGGTAGAAACCACCTGCTCTATCCACTGAGCTACGGGGGCGGACGCCGACGATCTTATTCGCTGTGCGGGGTGAGCCGCCCGACGAACCGCTCGATCCCCCAGCGGAGGATGTGGTCCTCCCGCGTGCAGAACGTCCAGAGCGGCGGTTCGACGTCGCCGTTCCAGAGCGCCGTCCGCTGCAGACGTCGACGCACCGTCCGTCGGAGGAGCCGGACGAACGCCACCGGCTTCGGCAGGTCGAGCCAGACCAGCGTGTCGGCGCGCTCGGCCAGCAGCTGACGCACCCGGCCGTACTGCCACTGGCGAGACCCAGGTCGGGGCCGAGGTCACCACACCGACCCGCTCACGCACCACGCGCCTCCCGTCCCCGCGGGACAGCCGCCCCAGCGAGCCGGCTTCCGGAACGGTTCGCCGCCCGTCTCCCTGCCGTTCCGCTCAGCGTCACCACCGCTCCCTACGTTTCCCCCATGAGCTCCAAGCCCCGTGTCCTCGCGGTGATCCCGGCGAGGGCCGGGTCGAAGGGCATCCCGGGCAAGAACCTCCGCGAGGTCGCCGGCCGCACCCTCGTCGCCCGTGCGGTGGTGGCAGCACTCGCCACGGAGTCGGTGGACGAGGTCGTCGTGAGCACCGACGGTGACGCGATCGCGGCGGAGGCGGTCGCCGCCGGAGCACGGGTCGTCCGTCGCCCGGCAGACCTCTCGGGAGACGAGGCGTCCTCCGAGTCGGCCCTGCTCCACGCCCTCGACACCGTCGCGACCGACCGTGCGGCCGCACCGGAGGTCCTCCTCTTCCTCCAGGCCACCTCCCCCTTCATCGATCCTGCCGACCTCGACCGGGCCGTCACCCGCGTCCTCGACGGCGCCGCGGACTCCGTCCTCGCGGCCGCCCCGTCGCACGCCTTCCTCTGGCGCATCGCCGAGGACGGTTCCGCGATCGCCGTCAACCACGACGCTGCGACGCGTCCACGCCGGCAGGACCGCGCGCCGGAGTACCGCGAGACCGGCGCGTTCTACGCCGTCCGCGTCGCCGCTTTCCGGGAGGCACGCCACCGCTTCGTGGGGCGCGTCGAGGTGGCGGTCGTCCCGGCTTCCACCGCGATCGACATCGACGAGCCGCACGACCTGGCCCTCGCCTCCGCCCTGGCTCCCCTCCTCGAGGGCGAGCCCGTCCCGGCGCGAGCCACCCCTGACCACCACCCCGCGCGGACCTCCGCCGCGGAGAACGGAGCACCATGAGCGTCCGCATCGGCCTCTCCACCATCGGCGCGGGCCACCCCGCGTACCTCATCGGCGAGATCGGCCTGAACCACAACGGCGACGTCGAGATCGCCAAGCAGCTCATCGACGTCGCCGCCGACGCCGGCATGCAGGCCGTGAAGTTCCAGAAGCGGACGCCGGAGATCTCGACGCCCGAGCACATGAAGTCGATGCCGCGCAGCACCCCGTGGGGCGACATGACGTACCTGGACTACCGCTACCGCGTGGAGTTCGACCGTGACCAGTACATCGAGATCGGCGACCATGCGACCCTCCGCGGCCTGGACTGGTTCGCGTCGCCGTGGGACGAGCCGTCGGTGGCCTTCCTCGAGGACCTCAACGTCGTCGCCTACAAGATCGCGTCGGCGTCGGTGACGGACCTCGGCATGCTCGCCGCCGTCGCCGCGACCGGGAAGCCCGTGATCCTGTCGACCGGCATGTCGACGATGGAGCAGATCGACCGTGCGGTCTCGACCCTCGGCACCGAGCGTCTGGTGCTCATGCACGCCACCTCGACGTACCCGCTGCCCCCGGAGGAGGCGAACCTCCGCATGATCGAGACCCTCGCCACCCGCTACGCCTACGCGGGCGTCCCGGTGGGGTACTCGGGGCACGAGCCGGGCCTCCAGATCTCCCTCGCCGCCGTCGCCCTCGGCGCGACGGCGGTCGAGCGGCACATCACGCTCGACCGCACGATGTGGGGCTCGGACCACGCGGCGTCGCTCGAGCCGCACGGCCTCCGCACGCTGGTCCGCGACATCCGCATCATCGAGACCGCGATGGGCGACGGCGTCAAGCGCATCTTCCCCGGCGAGCAGGCGCCCCTCGCCAAGCTCCGTCGGGTCGGTGCGTGAGCGCTGCGTCGCACGACCCCGACGGGACGTCTGACGGCCGGGAGGCACGACCCCCCGCCGGCACGCCGCCTCGCCGCCGCCGCGTGGTCGGCCTGGTCGACACCGACTCGTTCGCGAAGTGGGGCGCCCACCTGCTGTCGGCGGCCCCGGCGCACTGGTCACTGGAACTGCTGACGGTGGCGACGCCCCGCTCGGCGAGTCCGGCGCAGCTGCGGGCGGCGTTCCGCGACGTCGATGCGCGTCTTGGGCCGATCGACCTCGCACCTCCCGAGCCGTCGGGCGTGGACGACGTGGTGGCGCGCCTCCAGGCCGACCCGCCGGACGCGGTGCTGGTGTCGTGCATCGGCCCGGTGGCGGAGGTCCTCATCGACCAGGTGCTGCGCTCGGTCGCCCGGCGGCCGGTGCTGCTCAGCGGGCTGCCGGGCATCTCGTTCCCGGCGAAGTGGAAGGGCGTGTTCCTGCGGGCGCGCGCGGACCTGTTCGTGCTCCACAGTCACCGTGAGGTCCGGGAGTACCGGGCGATGGCGACCGCTGGCGGCGTCCAGCCGTCCTTCGCGCTCGCCACGCTGCCCTTCGCCCGGACAGCCGGGTCGTCGCGGACCGGGGTGCGTCGGGACTCGGTGGTGTTCGCCGCGCAGCCGAGCGTGCCCGCAGAGGAGGACGACCGCCGCCGCCTGGTCGGGTGGCTCGCGGACACGGCTCGAGCGCACCCGGAGTGGCGTGTCGTGGTGAAGACCCGGGCGGCCGTCGGCGAGCAGCAGACGCACCGGGAGACCTTCCCCTACGCGGACCTCGTGCCGGCCGATGCCCCGTCGAACCTGGTGGTCGAGGCCGGGCCGATGTCGGTGCACCTCGACCGAGCGGTGGCGCTCGTGACGATCAGCTCGACGGCGGTGCTCGAAGCCGCTGCCCGAGGTGTGCCGGCACTGACGCTGACGGACTTCGGCACGTCGCGCTCCCTCATCAACGAGGTCTTCGTCGACAGCGGGCTCGAGGGCACCGCCGACGACCTGGTGCACGGGCGCTTCGGGACGGTCCGTCCGGAGTGGATGGCCGACAACTACTTCCACCCCGCAGCCGACGACGACTGGGCGGACCGGGCCGAGGAGCTGATGCGGCTCCGGGATGCCGACATGCTGGTCGACCGTCCGGCGGCACGGCGGAGTCGTGGTGGCCTGCTGCGGCGGGCCTGGGAGCGGCGGAACGCTCTGGGCGACCACGACCGGACCACGATCGGACGGCTGGCGGCGGTCATCGGCACGCCGATCCGGGCGGTGAAACGCTCGATCCGGAAGGCCCGGCGCGCGCTGCGTCCCGCGACGGCGATGCCCACCACGACGGTGTCAGTCGAGCGCCTTCGCGACCGCGACGAGGAACTGGTCGCGGGTCGGGACGCCCGCTGAACGGAAGACCTCGGTCCCGTCGTCACGCCGGACCAGGACCGTCGGGGTCGACCGGATGCCGAGCTCCTCGACGCGGTCAGGGTCGTTCGCGATGTCCCGTTCGGTGACGACGAGGCCCGGAACGAGCCGGGCGGCGTCGCCGACCAACCTACGGGCGGCGGCACACGGCGCACAGAACGCGGACGTCCAGAGATCGACCTGCATGGAGTCCTGCAACGCCGTCCTCGGTCGGGGCACTCCCGATCAGGACGACGAATGCCCCCGGCCGTCCTGGACGACCGGGGGCACCGTCGGAGGCTGCTACTCGCGGTCGAACTCGCCGGAGCGGTCGCCGCGGTCCTGCAGGTCGTCGACCGGGTCGGACTCGTCGGGCGCGAAGGTGTAGTCGACCGAGATCTGGTCGAGGACCTGACGCGAGCCGGTGGCCTTGTAGGTGAAGGCGGTCTGGAGGCCCTCGACGTCCGCGAACACCGTCACCTCGTCGTCCAGCGCATCGCTCGTGGCGGTGCGGGTGTCCGTGGTCCCGTCGAAGGGGCCCTGGTGGAAGATGGCGGTGAACTCGTCGCCCTCGTGGATGGTGATGTCGGTCATGCGTCCCTTCTACCAGGGCAGGGGGCATCGCCGTCCAGCGCATCGTGACCCGCCGGCGGACGGAAGTGGCGTGGCGGAGCCGTGCCGTACCTCCTTGCCGAATCCATAGCAACGCTATATAGTTCAGGGATGGAACAAGCGCGGGAACAGACCATCGAGACGCTCCTCGTCTCCGTCAACCGGCTCATCCGGTCCGCGCTCCAGGCCACCGGCCACACCACGTCCACCGCCGTCTGGCGGACGCTCGGCATCCTCGAGACCGACGAGTCCCTGCGGCTCGGCGAACTCGCCCGGGCGTCACGCGTGTCGCAGCCGACCATGACCCGCCTGGTCGCCGGCATGACCGCCGACGGACTCGTCTCACGGACCGTCGACCCCGACGACTCGAGAGGCCAGCTCATCGAGATCACCGACGTCGGACGCGAGCGACTCGTCGCATGGCGAGCCGCACTCACCAGCACCGTCGGTCCCCTGTTCGAGGACCTCACCGACGACGACTGGGACATCCTGCACGAAGCATCGGCCCTCATCGCAGCGAGGACCAGAACGGAGACCACCGCGTGAACGCGCACGCACCAGCTGGGCAGTCCGGCTCGATCCTGAAGCAGTCGTCGGCGGTGTGGGCGATCGCCTTCGCCTGCGTCGTCGCCTTCATGGGCATCGGCCTCGTCGACCCGATCCTCCCCGCGATCGCCGAGTCACTCCAGGCGACGCCCGCGCAGACCGAACTGCTCTTCACCAGTTACCTCGCCGTCACCGGTGTCGCGATGTTCTTCACCAGCTGGGTCTCGAGCCGGATCGGCGCGAAGAAGACCCTGATGATCGGGCTCGCCCTCATCGTGCTGTTCTCGGTCCTCGCGGCCGTGTCCAACGACGTCTGGACGATCATCGGCTTCCGGGCCGGCTGGGGTCTCGGCAACGCCCTCTTCATCTCGACCGCGCTCGCCACCATCGTCGGCGCCGCCTCGGGCGGGACCGCGTCGGCGATCATCCTCTACGAGGCCGCACTGGGCCTCGGCATCGCGGTCGGACCCCTCGTCGGCGGCCTGCTCGGATCCGTCAGCTGGCGTGGCCCGTTCTTCGGCGTCACCACGCTGATGGCCGTCGCGTTCATCGCCATCCTGGTGCTGCTCAAGTCCGGCACGCTCGAGAAGCCCACGCCGACCAAGCTCTCCGCACCGTTCCGTGCCCTGGGTCGTCCGGCCCTCGCTGCCCTCGCCGCGACCGCACTGTTCTACAACATCGGCTTCTTCGTGCTCCTCGCCTACACGCCCTTCCCGCTCGGGTTCGGGGCACTCGGCATCGGGTTCACGTTCTTCGGCTGGGGTGTCGGCCTCGCGGTCACCTCGGTGTGGGTCGCCCCGATGCTCACCGCACGCATGCGTCGGACGAGCGTCCTGAAGCTCGCGTTGCCGCTGCTCGCGCTCGACCTGTTCGCCGCAGCCGTCGTCGTGCAGTCTCAAGCCGGGCTCATCGTCTGCGTCGTCATCGGCGGGCTCGTGCTCGGCGTCCTCAACACCGTGCTGACCGAGTGCGTCATGGAGGCGACCGACCTCCCCCGCTCCGTTGCCTCGAGTGCCTACTCCGCCGTCCGCTTCATCGGCGGCGCCATCGCCCCGCCCGTCGCGACACTGCTCGCCGACGCCTACTCGCCGAGCGCCGCGTACGTCTTCGCGGGCGTGTCCGTGGCGGTCGCGTTCCTGGTCGTCGTGCTCACCACGAAGGTGCTCCGGCGCGTCGACGACGGTGCCGAGCCCGAGCGCGTCGAGGCCGAGGCGATCTCCGCCGGCGAGATGGCGTAGTCCTCGCTGCTGCCGGTGGCCGGGTCCGCGATGGGGGCCCGGCCACTGCTGTGTCCGCCATGCGGGGTACTTCGGCGAGCTTCGGCGGACGGGGTTCCGCGCGCGCTGTTCGGCGCGGGGTTCGGCGGCTAGCCGGCCGGGTCCGGATTGGCGTGGGGCGCGCGAGCGGGCGGAATGCCAGGGTGCGCCGCGCCCACCAGCCGGGATTCCGCCCGCTCGCGTCCGCTGGCCGCGCGGGAGGCACGCGACCAGCGTGGCGGACCAGTCACGGGCCTCCCGTGCGTGCGCTCCGCGCTACCCGCGGGCGAGCGGGCGGAATGCCCGGGTGCTGCGCACGCGACCTCCGGGATTCCGCCCGCTCGCGTCCGCGCGGCGGACGGGAGGCACATGACCCGCCAGGCGGACCGGTCACGGGCCTCCCGTCCGGGCTCCGGAGCAGCGAGCGGGCGGAAGGCCGGCGGCGGACGCGAGTGGACGCCGGTGTTCCGCCCGCTCGCGCCTGGGTGGTGACGGCCTCCGCACCGCTCGTCCACAGGGGCGGCGGGGCGTCGGTGCGCCGAAGTAGGATCGCCCTATGTCTGCAGCGAATGACCGCCTCGTCTGGATCGACTGTGAGATGACGGGGCTCGACGTCGACGTCGACGAACTCGTCGAGGTCGCGGTGGTCGTCACGGACTTCGATCTCAACCCGGTGCACCCCGGGTTCGACATCGTCATCAAGCCGGACCAGTCCGCGCTCGACAACATGAACGACTTCGTCACGAAGATGCACACGACATCCGGACTCATCGACGAGATCCCGGACGGCGTGTCCTTGGCGGACGCCGAGTACCAGGTCCTCGAGTACATCCTCGCCCACGTACCGGCCGAGGGCACCGCTCCCCTGGCCGGCAACACGATCGGCACGGACCGCGCGTTCCTCGCGAAGTACATGCCGCGCATCGACAACCACCTGCACTACCGCAGCGTCGACGTCTCGAGCATCAAGGAGCTCTGCCGCCGCTGGTTCCCGCGCGTGTACTTCAACTCGCCCGAGAAGCACGGCGGGCACCGCGCCCTCGCCGACATCCTCGAGTCGATCCGCGAGCTCGAGTACTACCGTCGCGCCGGCTTCACGCCCGAGCCCGGCCCGGCCAGTGACGACGTCAAGGCCATCGCGGCCGAGGTCGTCGCGAAGTGGGAGTCCCGGTTGACGCCGCCGTCCGGCGCTGAAACCACTGCCGCGCCGGTGTCGGAGCACGCCGAGTAGCGATCGTGGTCTGGACGGGCGTCCAGATGTACTACAATCGAGTGGTTGCTCCGGCTCGCCGGACCAGCACTTGGTGGGTATAGCTCAGCTGGTAGAGCGCCTGGTTGTGGTCCAGGAGGTCGCGGGTTCAAGCCCCGTTACTCACCCCAGTCGATGTTCACCCGGTCGTCATCCGCCGCGGTGTTCCGGAAGCCCTCGTCCGTCGGACGGGGGCTTTCGTCATGCCCGGCGGACGGTGCCCGCTGCAAGGCGCGTCCCGCACCGCCCGCTTCACGGCGAGTACCGCACCGCGCGCGGCACAGCGCGCCCGCCCGCACCGCTGGCTCATCAACACGCCACCGCCCGCCACCCGACCAGGTCCCGCCCGGGCAGCTGTGCCACGATCCTCCCGTGATGGAGATGTCAGCCGAGGACTTCGAGCAGCTGGTGACCGACCAACTCGACCTCCTGCCGGACGACATGGTCGACGGGCTCGACAACGTCGTCTTCGTGGTCGAGGAGGAACCCGAGGACGGCTCTGATCTCTTCGGTGTCTACGACGGCGTGGCGCAGACCGAGCGCGGTCAGTACGGCTTCGGCGAACTGCCGGACCGGATCGTCGTGTTCCGGAAGCAGCACCTGCTCGAATGTGACACGTTGGAGGACCTCGAGGACGAGGTCCACACCACGCTCGTGCACGAGATCGGCCACTTCTACGGCATCGACGACGAGCGGCTGCACGAGCTCGGCTGGGCGTAGCGCCGGATCGTGCCCTGCCGAGGACCGGAGGATCGTGCCCTCCCCACGACCGGAGGACCGTCCCCTGCCTACGACCGGAGGACCGCGTCCGCGAGGGCCTCGGGCGCCTCGGCCGCGATGAACGTCTCCTCCTGCCGAGCCCACCGCTCCCACTGACGGGCGAACGTCTCACCGTCGCGATCGAGTGCGCGGCGGCGGCGCTCCCGGTCGTCCGCGGTCAGCCACACCCGGAAGGTCGCCAGTGGTGCTGATGCGCGGGACAACGCCCCGCATCCCTCGATGACGAGCGGGGCGGCGGGGTCGACCGGCACCCAGTCGGCAGGGGTGGACGTCGCCCAGTCCCACCGCCGGTACCCGGCCGGTGCGCCCAGGACGTCGCGCGCGACGGTGTCGGCCGCAGCCTGGAGGCCGTCCCACCCCGGGTAGACGTCGTCGAGATGGACGATGGTCGCGTCGAGCTCCGCGGCGAGGGCGTTCCCGAGCGTCGTCTTGCCGGTGCCGGAGCGCCCGTCGACGAGGACGACGAGACGGGAGGTGCGGGAGGCCGACCGCGCGCGGGACGCGAGTGACCGCGGCGAGGTGAGCGGAGCCTCCTGACCGCCGCCGGTTGTCTGCGTGTCACCCACGCCAGGTCCCGGCGATCACGGCAGCGACGACCGCGACCGCTCCGATGCCGACGAGGAGGCCGACCATCGCCCACTCGGGCCCGGCGAAGCGGACCGGACGCGCCCACGTCCGCCGACCCGGGGCCCCGAACCCCCGGGACTCCATGGCGACGGCGAGGGTCGTCGCGCGCCGCAGGGCGACCACGAGCAGACCGAACGCCATCGACAGTCCACGGCGGAAGCGGCCGCTGTCGGCGACTCCCCGGGCGCGCCGCGCCATCGCGAGCTGCCGCCAGTCGTCGCCCAGGAGGGTCATCATCCGGACTGCGGCGAGGGCTCCGAGAACGAAGCGGGCCGGCAGTCGGAGGACCTGCGCGAGACCGTCGGCGAGGTCCGTGACGTCCGTGCGGACGAACAGCACGATGCCGGGGATCCCCACTGCCAGGACGCGCAGCATCGTCGCGAGCGCCAGCTGCAACGAGCCGTCGGTGACGTGCGCGAACGCGAAGTCGAACCAGACACGCCCGGACGCCTGCCCGTAGAGCGCGATGCTCACGCCCGTCAGCGGGACGGCGACCAGGACCGGTGACGTCCGGAGGAGGAGTGTGCGGACCGGGATGCGGAGCACCGGCAGGAGCATGAGTTCGAGCAGGAGCGCGACCGTCGCGGACACCAGGTCGAGGCTGAGGACGAGGACGATGCCCAGCGCGATCACGCCGAGCAGCGAGGCGACCGGCTGCACGCCGGCCACGCCACGCCCGGGACGGCCGGGAGGCTCGGCACCGGTCCGCTCGTCGCTGACGGTCATCGGAGCGGTCACCGGGGCTCCCCCGTGGCGATGTCGTCCGGCGCTGCCGCGGTCAGGCCGTCCGCGTGCAGGACAACCTCGTCGGCGTCGAGCGCGCGGACGAGGTCGCGGTCGTGGGTCACGACGACCACGGCGGTCCCATCGTCCGCGAGCGCTCCGAGGTGGTCCACGACCGCGGTCCAGGTGGCTCGGTCCTGACCGGACGTCGGCTCGTCGAGGACCAGGACCGGCGGGCGTGTCGCGACGACGGCGGCGATCGCGAGACGACGCTGCTCCCCGCCGGAGAGGGTGAACGGGTTCGCGTCCGCGAGGTGGTCGAGGCGGAACGTGTCGAGCAACCCGGTGACACGCTCGTCGACCTCGGCCTCCGGCAAGCCGAGGGCGGCGGGACCGGCGACGAGTTCTTCGCGGACCGATCGGGCGATGAACTGGTGTTCCGGGTCCTGGAACACGGTGCCGATGCGTGCAGCGAGCTCACGGCTCGTCCACGAGGACGGCGCAGTGCTCGTCGTCCCGGCGAGGCGCGGGGTGGCGTCGAGCGTTCCACCGGCGGGGCGGAGGAGACCCGCGAGGGTGAGCCCGAGCGTGCTCTTGCCGACGCCGTTGGGCCCGGTGACGGCGAGGACCCGGCCGCTCCGGACCGCGAGGTCGATGTCCTGTCCGACGTGGTGCGTCTGCTCCCGGAGTCGACGGCGGGTGCGGGGTCGCCCACTCCGGCTGGTCGCCAGACCGCGCGCACGGAGCAGGTCGACGTCGTCGGAGGTGACGTGTGCCTCCGGTCCGACCGCGACCGCTCGCGCCGACCCTCGCGCCGGCGCGGAGCCCGGGATCCACACACCGCCTCGCTCGAGGGCGTCGCCGTGCACTGCGAGCACCTCGCCGGGCGCCGCGTCCGCCACGACCCCGCCGCCGGGCTCGAGGAGCACCAGACGGTCGACCAGGTCGAGCCAGGTACCGATGCGGTGCTCGACCACGAGCAGTGTGGCCCCGGTGTCGTCGAGGAGCGCCCGGACGGCGTCGTGCACCTGCGTCACACCGGACGGGTCGAGGTTCGCGCACGGTTCGTCGAGCACGAGTGCACCCGGGCGCATCGCGAGCACCCCGGCGAGCGCCAGCCGCTGCCGCTGCCCACCGGAGAGCTTCGTGGTGGAGCGGTCGAGCGGCAGGTCGAGCCCGACGACGTCGAGGGCGTGCTCCACCCGCGGCCAGATCTCGTTGCGCGGGACGCCGAGGTTCTCGCAGCCGAAGGCGACGTCGTCGCCGATCCGCGACATCACGGTGTGCGCCTCGGGGTCCTGCATCACGAGGCCGACGCGTCCCCGGACGGTTCGGGGGTCGGCACCGTCGACGAGGACGGTTCCCTCGACGGAAGCCGCGGTCTCGTCACCGTCGTCCGGGTCGTCCGCGAGGACACCCGCGGCAGCGCGGAGGACCGTCGACTTCCCGGCGCCGGACGACCCCACGACGGCGACGCGCTCCCCTGGCCGGATGTCGAGTTCGACGTTCCGGACCGCCCAGGCCTGCCGCTCCGGGTACCGCCATCCCCAGCCGCGGAACGTGATGTGTGCGCTGGTCACGCGGCGGAGGCTCGTGGCCGGCGCCCGTGCTCCCGTCCGGCCGCGAACGAGGACAGCACCCCGGTACGGGCGAGTGCGCGGACGAGCAACCACGATCCGATGCCGGAGATCACGACACCGGAGATGACCGCGCAGATCACGTACGTCACCTGGAACGAGGCAGTCGCTCCCGCGTAGTAGCGGAAGGCGTCGTTCAGACCGAGCGCCAGGCCGGTTGCAGCCCCGGCGAGCATGACCACCGGCAGCTTCCACACCCGATAGAGGAACAGAGCGAGCACGATCTCGGCGCCGATGCCCTGCACCAGCCCAGAGAGCAGCGTGCCCCAACCCCACTGGGTGCCGAGCATCGCTTCGACGGACGCGGCGACGATCTCGCCGAAGAGCGCTGCGCCGGGCTTGCGGACGACGATGGCGACGAGCGGTCCCGCGAGCAGCCAGACGCCGCCGACGAGGGCCTGCGACCCCGGCAGGACCAGACCGAGCCCCGCTCCGATCGGCTCGTAGGCGAAGTCCCAGAGCTTGAAGACGACGCCGACCGCGACCGCGAGGACCGCGGCGACGACGATGTCGACGACCCGCCAGCGCAACGAGCGCTTCGGGACGTGGCGTTCGGTGGTCGTGGTGGTGGGTGCACCAGTGGACATCGCGATGACTCCTCCCTGCGCCGGCATGATCCGGATCAGGTTCGACGGTCGGAGCGCGGTTCGCTCCCTCTCAGCCCGCTCTGGCGGACTCCCGTGTGTGTCCCAGCAGTGTACCCACCGGACAGGAGGCGCGTGGTCTCGGTGACCACGTGCCTCCTGGCCGTCAGGCGGTCACTTCTTGAGCGCGCGGATGAGCTTGACGAGCACCTTGCCGGCGACCCAGATGACCGGGATGCTGACGGTGAGGAGCGAGATGACGTTCGGCTCGAAGGCGAGGTCCTGTCCGGGCCGGCGGACGTAGGCACCGACCGGGAGCGAGACGGCGCCGCCGCCGCCACCGCCGGCACCGTCCTCATCGGCGTCGGAACCGCCGCCGAAGCCGTACCAGTTGACGGAGACGGGGATCAGCGTGCTGTCGCCGACCTCCACCGGGTCCCCGTAGTTCGAGGTGACGCCGACGGGTCGGACCTTGTCTGCGATCTGCGTGACGATGTTGGTCATGTCGGCGACGCTACTCCGCGAGCACTGGCTGTCGGACCGGCCGTGACGAAGTGTGGACGAGCGCCGCGGTCGGTCGTCCTGTGGAGGAGTGGACGGACCTGTCCGACGCTGCGTGTGGAGAGCCGGAACGCTCCACAGTGCGAGTCTGAGCGCCGGACATCACAGGGGTACGCCGATACGTTGGCCCAGTTCATCTCTCCTGGAGGCACGTTTGCACACCTGGCCCGGCAACCCCTACCCGCTCGGCGCGACCTACGACGGCAGCGGCACGAACTTCGCCGTGTTCAGCGAGGTCGCCGAAGGGGTCGAGCTCTGCCTGTTCGATGCCGACGGGACCGAAGAGCGAGTCCGCCTCGTCGAGGTCGACGCGCACGTCTGGCATGCCTACCTGCCCACCGTCGGCCCCGGACAGGAGTACGGCTTCCGTGTCCACGCCCCGTACGACCCCGCGAACGGCGTCCGGTCGAACCCGGCGAAGCTCCTCCTGGACCCGTACGCGAAGGCGACGAGCGGCGACATCGACTGGGACCAGTCCCTGTTCTCGTACACGTTCGGCGACCCGGACTCGACGAACGACGAGGACTCCGCCTCGCACATGGTGAAGGGCGTGGTCATCAACCCGTTCTTCGACTGGCAGGGTGACCGGGCTCCGCGCATCCCCTACGGCGAGACCGTGATCTACGAGGCGCACGTCAAGGGCCTCACCGAGACGCACCCCGACGTGCCGGAGGACCAGCGCGGCACCTACGCGGGCGTCTCGCACCCCGCCGTCATCGAGCACCTCCAGCGCCTCGGCGTCACGACGCTCGAGCTCATGCCGGTGCACCAGTTCGTGAACGACTCGACCCTGCAGGACAAGGGGTTGTCGAACTACTGGGGCTACAACACCATCGGCTTCTTCGCACCGCACTCGCACTACTCGTCCTCGGGCGACGGCGGGCAGCAGGTGCAGGAGTTCAAGACGATGGTCCGCGAGCTGCACCGCGCCGGCATCGAGGTCGTCATCGACGTCGTCTACAACCACACCGCCGAGGGCAACCACCTCGGGCCGACGCTGTCCTTCCGCGGCCTCGACAACGCCGCGTACTACCGCCTGATGGACGACGACAAGCGGTACTACATGGACGTGACGGGCACGGGCAACTCGCTCAACGTCGGGCACCCGCACTCGCTGCAGCTCATCATGGACTCGCTCCGGTACTGGGTGACCGAGATGCACGTCGACGGGTTCCGCTTCGACCTCGCCGCTGCCCTGGCCCGCGAGTTCTACGAGGTCGACCGGCTGTCGGCGTTCTTCGAACTGGTCCAGCAGGACCCGATCGTGTCGCAGGTGAAGCTCATCGCCGAACCGTGGGACGTCGGCCCCGGCGGGTACCAGGTCGGCAACTTCCCGCCGCAGTGGTCGGAGTGGAACGGCAAGTACCGCGACACCGTGCGCGACTTCTGGCGGGGTGAGCCGTCGACGCTCGGCGAGTTCGCCTCGCGCATCTCGGGCTCCGCCGACCTGTACGAGCACGACGGCCGCACGCCCAAGGCGAGCATCAACTTCATCACCGCGCACGACGGCTTCACCCTGTACGACCTGGTCGCCTACAACGAGAAGCACAACGACGCCAACGGCGAGGACAACAACGACGGCGAGAGCCACAACCGCTCGTGGAACTCCGGTGCCGAAGGGCCCACCGACGACCCCGACGTGAACGCCCTCCGGCTGCAGCGTCGCCGGAACTTCATCGCCACGCTCCTGCTCAGCCAGGGCGTCCCGATGATCGCGCACGGCGACGAACTCGGCCGCACCCAGCAGGGCAACAACAACGTCTACGCGCAGGACTCCGAGCTGAGCTGGATCGACTGGGCGACTGCCGATGACGACCTCATCCAGTTCACCGCCGACGTCGTCAAGCTCCGTCACGACCACCCGACGTTCCGCCGGACCCGCTACTTCAACGGTCGCCCGGTCCGCCGCGGCGAGGGCGAGCCGCTGCCCGACGTGGTGTGGCTGACCCCGGCCGGCGACGCCATGCAGCCGGAGGAATGGGACTCGGGCTTCGGCAAGAGCGTCGGCATGTACCTGAACGGCGAGGGCATCCGCGGCCGTGACGCCCGCGGCGAGCGCGTCACCGACGTGGCCTTCCTGACCTACTTCAACGCCCACGACGGCGTCGTGACCTTCACCCTGCCGCCGGAGGAGTACTCCCCGGGCTGGACGGTGCGCATCGACACCGCCGAACCCGGCGCGCGCGACGAGGTCCTCGAGGCCGGCGACGCGCTCGACGTCCCCGCTCGCTCGATGATCGTGCTCCGCGCGGAGCCCGAACACGAGATCGAGCACACGCCGGTCGACACGACGGCGCGCACGACCGACCACTCGGCCGCCGACGCCGCCGAGCCGTCCGACCCGGACCACCCGGCGGCGACACCCGCGAACCCCGCCGCCTCGGCCACCCCGAGTGCGGCCGGGACGCCCGGCGCATCCGGCGTCACGAGCCCGGCGAACACGACGACCGTGGCGGCCGGCGACACGACCAGCACCACCGGTGGAGCCGGAGCCCCGGCGACGCCCGACACCACCTCCGAGACGCCCGACTCTGACACCCCTGGGAGTGCCGCATGACCCGCCGGAACCCGACCTCGACCTACCGTCTGCAGGTCACCGCCGACTTCGACCTGAACGCCGCGCAGGAGGTCGTCGACTACGTCCGCGACCTCGGGGCCGACTGGATCTACCTGTCCCCCGTCCTGCAGGCGGAGCCCGGTTCCGGACACGGCTACGACGTCGTCGACCACACGCACGTCGACACCGACCGCGGCGGCGACGACGCGATGCGTGCCCTCGCCGAGGCGGCCCACGCAGCGGGGCTCGGGGTCCTCGTCGACGTCGTGCCGAACCACGTCGGCGTCGCCACCCCGGCCGTGAACCCGTGGTGGTGGTCGCTGCTCGAGCACGGCCAGGAGTCCCCCGTGGCGTGGGCGTTCGACATCGACTGGGCCGCCGGCGACGGACGCCTGCGCATCCCCGTGCTCGACGACCGGCTGCTCGACGCCGTCACCCTCGAGGCCGGCAGCACCGACGGGACGGCTCCGCGTCTGCTCGTCGGGGAGACCGCGTACCCGACTGCGCCCGGCACCGTGCACGACGGTGACGACGTGGAGACGGTGCACGCCCGGCAGCACTACGAGTTCGTGCACTGGAAGCGCGCTGACTCCGAACTGAACTACCGCCGGTTCTTCGCGGTGAACACCCTCGCCGCGATCCGCGTCGAGGAGCCCGAGGTGTTCGCGGCCTCCCACGGCGTCATCGGCTCGTGGTTCCGCGACGGTCTCGTCGACGGGCTGCGGATCGACCACCCGGACGGGCTCTACGACCCGGCCGGCTACCTCGACGACCTCGCGGATCTGACGGGTGGGGCCTACACCCTGGTCGAGAAGATCCTCGAGCCGGGTGAACTGCTGCCGTCGTCGTGGCCGGTGGACGGCACGACCGGCTACGACGCCCTCGGCTTCATCGACCGCGTGTTCGTGGACCCGGCGGGCGAAGGCCCCCTCACCGCACTCGAGGACCGGCTCCGCGGCGCGCACGTGTCGTGGCAGGACCTCACGCACGGCACCCGTCGCGGGATCGCCGACGGCATCCTGAACAGCGAAGTCCGACGCCTGGCGCGCCTCCTGGTCGTCGACCCGGCCGTCCAGGGTGACGGCACCCCCGTGTCGGAGGACCGGATCGTCGACGCCGTCGCAGAACTCGTCGCGAGCTTCGAGGTGTACCGCACCTACCTCCCGGAGGGCATCCACCACCTGATCGAGGCGCTCGAAGTCGCGGCCGAGGCCCGGCCCGACCTCGCCGACGTCGTCGACCGCATCGCGCCGGCGCTGTGCGACCCGGACAACGCGGCCGCGATCCGCCTGCAGCAGACCAGCGGCATGGTGATGGCGAAGGGCGTCGAGGACACCGCGTTCTACCGGACGTCCCGTCTGTCATCCCTCAGCGAGGTCGGCGGTGACCCGAGCGTCTTCTCGGTGACCCTCGACGAGTTCCACGCGGCACAGCGCGAGCGGCTCGCAAGCTGGCCGCACACCATGACGACCCTCACCACGCACGACACGAAGCGCAGCGAGGACACACGCGCCCGCATCGCCGTCCTGTCCGAGCTCGGCGACGAATGGACCGCGACGTTCGACCGCCTGAACGCGCTCGCGCCGCTCGAGGACGGCGTGTTCGCCAACCTCCTCTGGCAGGCGATCGTCGGAGCGCGGCCCGCCTCGCGCGAACGCCTGCACGCCTACGCTGAGAAGGCCTCCCGCGAAGCCGGTGACAGCACGACGTGGACCGAGCCGGACGAGTCGTTCGAGGAGCAGATGCACGCTCTCGTCGACGCCGCGTTCGACGACCCGGCCGTGGTCGCCGAGCTCGACGCCCTCGACGAGCGGATCGACGCTGCCGGCTGGTCGAACGGCCTCGGCGCGAAGATCGTGCAGCTCACCGCTCCGGGCGTCCCGGACGTCTACCAGGGCACCGAGTCATGGGACCGATCGCTCGTCGACCCGGACAACCGGCGACCCGTGGACTACGCCGAGCGTCGTCACGTCCTCGCCGCACTCGACGGTGCCGACGACGACGGTCCCGATGCGCTGCCCGCGATCGACCTCGGCGGCGCCGCGAAGACCCTCGTCACGAGCCGTGCCCTCCGCGTCCGCCGCGACCACCCGGAACTGTTCTCGCGGTACGTCCCGCTCGACGCGACCGGACCTGCGGCCGACCACGTGGTCGCCTTCGACCGTGGCGGCGTGGTGACGGTCGCCACGCGACTGCCCCTGGGCCTCCAGACCGTCGGCGGGTGGGCCGACACGCTCCTGCACGTCGTCCCGGTGGAGCGTGTGGACCTGCTGACCGGGAGGCGCTTCCCGGCCGACCGCGACCTGCTGCTCGCCGAGGTGCTCACCGACTTCCCCGTCGCGCTGCTCGTCCCGGCCGACGTCGTCGACGGAGCGGGACACGACGCCACCGAGACCAGCACGACCGGCAGCACGAACACCAGCAACAGCACTGATGACACCGAGACCGACGCGCAGGCCGAGGTCGAGATCCTGGAGGGTCACGCATGACCAGTCCCGACCGCTACGGCGTCTGGGCCCCCGAACCCGAGAACGTCCGACTCGTCGTCGACGGTACCGAGTACCCGCTCACCCGTGGGGACGACGACTGGTGGACGACCGAGGAGGTCCTCCCCGTCGTCGGAGCCCGCTACGGCTTCCGCATCGACGAGGACGACTCTGTCCGCCCCGATCCGCGCAGCCGCTTCCAGCCCGAGGGCGTGCACGGGCCCTCCGAGGTCGTCGACCCGGCGCGCTTCGCCTGGACCGACGACGCCTGGACCGGTCGTCCCGCACGGGGCGGCGTCATCTACGAGATGCACATCGGCACCTACACGCCCGAGGGGACCCTCGACGCAGCAGCCGCCAAGCTCGAGCACCTGGTGGAGCTCGGCGTGGAGTTCGTCGAGCTCCTGCCCGTGAACGGCGTCAACGGCGAGTGGAACTGGGGCTACGACGGCGTCGCCTGGTACGCGGTGCACGCGCCGTACGGCGGCCCGGACGCCTACGACCGCTTCGTCGACCGCGCCCACGCACTCGGGCTCGGCGTCATCCAGGACGTCGTCTACAACCACCTCGGACCGAGCGGGAACTACCTGCCGCTCTACGGGCCGTACCTGGTGCAGGGGCTCGCCAACACGTGGGGTGACTCGGTCAACGTCGAAGAGCCCGAAGTCCGCCGCTACGTCCTGGACAACGTCCGGATGTGGTTCCGCGACCACCACGTCGACGGTCTGCGGCTCGATGCCGTGCACGCCATCCGCGACACGACCCGGCCGCACATCCTGGCCGAGATGGCCAGCGAGACCGACGCGTTCTCGTCGTTCGCCGGCAAGCCGCTGTCACTCATCGCCGAATCGGACCTCAACGACCCGATCATGTTCCGGCCGCGTGAAGCCGCGGGCTACGGGCTCGCCGGCCAGTGGTCGGACGACTTCCACCACGCCGTGCACGTCGCCGTCACCGGCGAGACGAACGGCTACTACGCCGACTTCGCCCCGCTGACCGCGCTGGCGAAGGTCCTCGACCAGGGCTTCTTCCATGACGGCACCTGGTCGTCGTTCCGCGGCAAGCGGCACGGCCGACCGATCGACCGCGGCACCTCGCCGACGACCGCCCTGGTCGTGGCGAACCAGAACCACGACCAGATCGGCAACCGCGCCGCCGGCGATCGTCTCGCCGCGACCGTGTCCGACGAGGGCCTGGTCATCGCCGCCGCCCTCACCCTGCTCGGCCCGTTCACGCCGATGCTCTTCATGGGCGAGGAGTTCGCCGCCACGACCCCGTGGCAGTTCTTCACCTCGCACCCGGAGCCGGAGCTCGGCAAGGTCACCGCCGAGGGGCGGATCAAGGAGTTCGCCGAGCACGGCTGGGACGAGTCCACGGTCCCCGACCCGCAGGACCCGACGACGTTCACCAACTCGAAGCTCGACTGGTCCGACGTCGACTCCGAACGTGGGGCGCGGATCCTCAACGCCTACCGGGTGCTCGTCGCACTCCGCCGCACCGACGAGGCGTTCGTCGACCACCGGTACGAGGCGAACGCGATCCGGTTCAGCGAGGACGAGCGCTGGCTCGTGCTCACCCGCGGGCTGCTCGGCCCGACGGCGGCGCCCGTGCACGTCGTCGTCAACCTGTCGGACGACCCGGCGGAGGTCCCGCTCGTGGGGGCGACCGGCGAGGTGCTCTTCAGCTTCGGAGACGCCGACTTCGACACCGACGGCGTCCGCTTCGCGGGTCGAGGGCTCGTCGTGGTGCGCTGACGCAACCGACCACGTCACGGACAGGAGGCCCGGTACCAGCTGGTACCGGGCCTCCTGTCCGTGAGGCGGTGCGTTCCGCTCAGGCGGGACGCTGTGCCGGGGAGACGTTCCTCGCGGCGTCGCGCTCCGGGATGTCCCCGAGCGCTTCGTCGATGCGAGCCATCGTGCCGGCGTCGAGCTTCACGCCGGCGGCCTTCACGTTGTCGGTCACCTGCGACGGACGCGAGGCGCCGACGATCGCCGACGCGACGTTCTCGTTCTGCAGGGTCCAGGCGATGGCGAGCTGCGCGAGCGTGAGCCCGGACTCGTCCGCGACCGGCTGGAGACGCTGGACGGCTTCGAGGACCTCGTCGCGCATGAACCGCTTGATCATGTCCGCGCCGCCCTTCTCGTCCGTGGCACGCGATCCCTCGGGCAGGGGCTGACCCGGCTTGTACTTGCCCGTGAGGACACCCTGGGCGATCGGGGACCAGACGATCTGCGACAGACCCAGCTGCTTCGATGCGGGGACGACCTCGCCCTCGATCACGCGCCACAGCATCGAGTACTGCGGCTGGTTCGAGATGAGCTGGAAGCCGAGCTCCTTCGCGAGGGCCGCACCGGCGCGGATCTGCTCCGCCGACCACTCGCTGACGCCGATGTAGAGCGCCTTGCCCTGACGGACGACGTCCGCGAAGGCCTGCATCGTCTCTTCGAGGGGCGTCTCGTAGTCGTAACGGTGTGCCTGGTAGAGGTCGACGTAGTCGGTCTGCAGACGCTCCAGCGAGCCGTTGATCGACTCCATGATGTGCTTGCGGCTCAGACCGACGTCATTGTGCCCCTTGGGGCCGGTCGGCCAGTAGACCTTCGTGAAGACCTCGAGGGACTGACGACGCTCGCCCTTGAGTGCTTCGCCGAGGACGGTCTCGGCTGCCGTGTTGGCGTAGGTGTCTGCGGTGTCGAACGTGGTGATGCCGGCGTCGAGCGCTGCCCGCACGCACTGGGTGGCGACGTCGTTCTCGACCTGCGAGCCGTGCGTCAGCCAGTTGCCGTAGGTGATCTCGGAGATCTTGAGACCTGAGTTGCCTAGGTACCTGAATTCCATGGACCCGACGCTACTGGAGTGAGCGCGCACGCGGGAGGCCGCGGCAGTACCTGTGTACAACCGGCCGCGGGGTGTGAACGGTGTCTGGGAGGCGTGCGGGCGGGCTGCCGGGGCTGGCCGCTCCGGAGCGGCGAGCGGGCGGGATGCCGGCACCGGCCGCTCCCGACCCGCGAGCGGGCGGAATGTCGGGGTTGGCCGTTCCGGACTCGCGAGCGGGCCGAATGCCGGGGCTGGCGCCTCCGGACCCGCGAGCGGGCGGAATGTCGGGGCGCTGCCTCCCGTGAGCCCGCCGTTCCGCCCGCTCAGCCCCCGGACGTCTTCCTCCACAAGCGGCCCTGGGAGTGACACCGTCCACACCGGAGGCGCTTCTCAGCCACGCCGCTCCGGCGCGGCCCGAGCATCGACGCATGTCTCCGAAAGCTCCGCTCCCCCCGGCCCTGCGCCGGTCACCGTTCCGGGTGCGTCGCGCGCTCCGCATGGGGGTCTCTCGCGGGCGTCTCGATGCTCGGGATCTCCGTCGCCCGTTCCACGGCATCCGGTGTGCTGAGCAACCGCGGACTCCGGACGAGCTCGCACGAGCACTTGCACCACGGTTGCGCGACGACCAGGTGTTCAGTCACTCGACTGCCGCGATGCTGCTCGGTGTGCCGCTCCCCCGCCGCCTCGAACGCGATCCCCGGCTGCACGTCACGACGATCGGTACGGATCAGGCGCTTCGTGTCGGCGGTTCCGTCGGCCACCGTGCCAAGGCAGGCACAGTACGGGTGGTCCACAGCAGGGGCGTGGCCCTCACGCATCCGGCTGACACCTTCACCGCGCTCGCCTCCGTCCTGTCCGTCGATGAACTCATCGTCGCCGGCGACGCCCTGGTGGGTTGGCTCGGCTGGACGACTCTGCCGGAGCTGGCTGCCGCGGTCCGCCGTCGCCGCGGCTGTCGCGGCGTCGTGAAGCTCCGGGCGGCCCTCGCTGAGATCCGGATCGGATCCCGCTCTCCCGGTGAGACGAGGACCCGGCTCGTGCTGACCCGGTCGGGTCTCCCACAGCCCAGGTTGAACCACGACGTCGTGGTGGACGGTCGGTGGGTGGCGTGCGTCGACCTCGCGTTCCCAGAGGCTCGCGTCGCGATCGAGTACGAGAGCGACCTGCATCGGACGGATCCCAGGACGTTCCGCAAGGACCTCACTCGGGGTGAGCTCCTGAAGGACGACGACTGGTGGTTGGTCCGAGCGACGGCCGATGACATCGGACCGTCCGTGGACCGTTTCGTGGCGCGGGTTCGACGCCTCCTCGATGTGGGCGGGAGCGGCCGACATCGCCCATGAGCGACGCTTCAGTGAACAATGGTTGACGCTTCAACCAAACGCGTGCAGAATGGGCTACCATCAGGTTCGATGCGGGCGTATGCAACAGAGCGCCCGCCCCATGACTCACCGCTCGAAGAAGGACACACCATGGCTCTCAACGCCTCCGCCATCCCCGGCTACGTCACCGGCACCTGGAAGCTCGACCCGACCCACTCCGAGGTCAGCTTCTCCGTCCGCCACCTCGCGATCAGCAAGGTCAAGGGCAAGTTCGAGCAGTTCGACGCGACCCTCGTGACCGCCGAGAACCCCCTCGACACCACCCTCGAGGCCTCGATCGACGTCTCGAGCATCAACACCAACCAGGCGCAGCGCGACCAGCACCTCGCGACCGGTGACTTCTTCCTCACCGAAGAGCACCCGCACATGGTCTTCCGTTCCACCGGCATCCGCGAGGACGGCGACGACATGCTCATCGACGGCGAGCTCTCGCTGCGCGGCGTGACCAAGCCCGTCACCCTGAAGACCGAGTTCGGTGGCGTCACCACCGACGGCTACGGCCAGACGAAGCTCGGCGCCGAGGCGACCACCAAGATCGACCGCACCGAGTTCGGCGTGAACTGGAACGCGGCGCTCGAGGCCGGTGGCTTCACCCTGGGCAACGACGTCACGATCAACCTCGACGTCCAGTTCGTCCTCCAGGCGGCCTGACCTCTCCCCCTCACGAAGCCCCGGCGCCCTCGGCGTCGGGGCTTCGTGCTGTCCGGACGGAGGACCACTCCCCGCCCGACGTCGAGTTCACTGACGCGCCGGCACCCGGGGCGAGCGGGCGCCGGAGGCGAGCGGGCGGAACACCACGGTGCGCCAGCCCCCTCCCGCGGTATTTCGCCCGTTCGCCATTGCCGCGTGGCAGGTGCGCCGCTGGACGGCCAACGGGCGGATCCGCTTCCCGATGCGTCGGGCTACCTGATTCGCCCGCCCGGCCACGCGGGAACCGAGCGGGCGGATCCGCTGGGTCGCGCGCCTCCCGTGCAGGCGGTTCTGCCCGTTCGCGCGCCGCACTCGCGCCCGATCTCCCTGCCAGAGCCGAGCGCGGTCCCCGGGCCGTACCTGCTCCTCGCCCGCTCAGCCATGGACGCCACACGCTACAGATCCGCCCGTCGACGTCGACGTCGATCGCGAACCCGTCGCCGTCGAGCCCGACCACGGGCGACCCGCTCGACCACGGGCGACCCGACCAACCACGGGCGACCCGGACCCCGACCACGGGCGCTCCGCATCGACCACGGGCGCCGAACGCACGAGCGCCGCTGGCCGGGTCGCGCGGTACCGTGAGGAACGCTCCGGCGTGCCCGAGGGAATCCGCCCCCTGGCCGCGGAGTTGCACGGATCACCGCTGCACACGAAGCACGTCCGACGCCGCCGTCGGGACGCCGCTCGCCGACGAACAGGAGCACCCCGATGTCCACCGACTGGATCACGCTGCAGACCCTCGCCGTGGCGGAGTTCGGCCGCCGCGTCGCCGCCGTCACCGACTGGGACGCGCCCACACCCGATTCCGAATGGACGACTCGCGACCTCGTCACGCACGTGGTCGACGAGCAGCGCTGGATCCCGAAGCTCCTCACCGGCTGCGACCACGCCCAGGCCGAGGCGGATCTCGAACCGATCGGCGACGACCTCCTGGCGGAGTGGGAGCGGCACTCGAGTGCTGCGATCGAAGCGTGGCAGCGCGCCCCGAAGGACACGCCGGTGCACCTCTCGACCGATGTGGTGCAGGCCGGCGAGTACCTGGCGGAGCAGACCAGCGACATCACGATCCACACGTGGGACCTCGCCCGCGCGACCGGGAGTGACGAGCACCTGCCGGACACCCTCGTCGAAGCGGTGTGGACGCACTTCGAGCCGCAGATCCAGTCCCTCGCGGCGACCGGGCTGTACGCGGCTCCAGTGCAGGTGGACGACGATGCTCCTCTGCAGGTGCGGCTGCTTGCGGTGACCGGGCGAGATGCCCGGGTGCCTGCCTGACACACCCGTCAGGACAGCCCGCTCGGCGGACGAACCCCCTCAGGACAGCCCGCCCAGCGGACGAACCCCCTCAGGACAGCCCGCCCAGCGGACGAACCCCGTCAGGACAGCCCGCTCGGCGGACGAACCCGCCGGGCCCGCCCGCTCGGCGGACGAACCCCAGCCCGCGCACGCACCCGCCCACCACCGCCCGCATCGGAAGGACCCCGCATGTCCGACACCTCCAGCGACACTCCCCAGAACTCCGCCACCGTCCCCACGGTCCGGCTCGGCAACACCGGTCTCGAGATCTCGAGCGTCATCCTCGGGATGATGTCCTACGGCGACCCGACCAAGGGCTCGCACGCCTGGAGCGTCGGCATCGACGAGGCCCGGCCCTTCGTCCGTCGAGCGTTCGAGGCCGGCATCACCACCTTCGACACCGCGAACGTCTACTCCGCGGGCAGCAGCGAGGAGATCACCGGCGAGCTCCTCAAGGAACTCGCTCCGCGTGAGGAGGTGCAGGTCTTCACGAAGGTCTTCAACCGGATGCGCCCGGGGCGGAACGGGGCCGGCCTCTCCCGCGCCGCGATCATGCACGAGATCGACGCCTCGTTGACCCGCCTCGGCACCGACTACGTCGACCTGTACCAGATCCACCGTTTCGACCCGCTGACCCCGGTCGAGGAGACGATGGAGGCCCTCCACGACGTCGTCAAGGCCGGCAAGGCCCGGTACATCGGCGCGTCGAGCATGTGGACGTGGCAGTTCGCCGAGATGCAGCACGTCGCCGAGCGTCACGGCTGGACGAAGTTCGTCGCGATGCAGGACCAGTACAACCTCCTGGAACGCGAGGAGGAGCGCGAGATGCACCCCTTCTGCGCGCACACCGGGGTCGGCGTGATCCCGTGGAGCCCCCTCGCCCGCGGCAAGGTCACCCGGCCCTGGGACGCGCAGGGCTCCGGCTCCCGCTCCGACACCGACGAGTTCGGCAAGACCCTGTACCGCCAGGACGAGGACGCGAACCGCGCGATCGTCGAGGCGGTCGGGCAGGTCGCCGACGAGCGTGGCGCGAGCATGGCGCAGATCGCCCTGGCGTGGGTCGCCGGGAAGCCGGCCGTCTCGGCGCCGATCATCGGCGCGACGAAGGAGCACCACATCGACGACGCGGTCGCCGCCACCGCGATCGAGCTCACCGCCGACGAGGTCGCGCGACTCGAGCACGCGTACACCCCGCGGGTGCCGTCCGGCTTCTGACGCACCATCCGGACGGGAGGCGCGGTGCCAGCGGGCACCACGCCTCCCGTCCGTCCGTCGCTCCCGCCCGCCCACTCAGTCGAGCGGGCGAGATACCCGGGTCCGCCCGCTCGTTCCCGTGGAGTTCCGCCCGCTCGCCGAAGCCGGACGGCACGGTGCCCCCCCGACGGGCCCTCGCCCGCCGTGCCGGGGCGCAACGGCGGGCGTGCGGGGCGGGTGCGAGCGGGTCCAGGCGGGCACGCGCGAGCGGACGGAATCCACGGGTGCCCGTGCCGGGACGGCCGCGGATACGCCCGCTCGCCGCCGGAGGTGCCCGGGCTCGGACCCCGCGCCCCGAGCCGAGGCTCCGAGCGTTTCGCGTCCTCGACGGTCAGCGGGCGGAATGCCGGGGCCCCGGAGGCGCGCACGGGTGGGATCCGCCCGCTCGGCAGGAGGAGCACGAGCGAGCAAGGCAGGGCAGGGCAGGCGGGCGCGGCCCAAGCGCGCAGCGCAAGGCAGGGCAGGCGGGCAGGCGCAGCGCAAGCGAGCAGGCGCAGCGCAAGCGGGCAAGGCAAGCGGGCAGGGCGGGCGGGTGCCCAGCCCGCCCTGCGGACTCAGGCGGCGCCGAGCTCCCGGTCCGCCGCGCCCTCGCGCTCGAGCCGCGCGATGCGCCGCAAGGCCGCCCGCTCGCTGCCCGACTGACTGCCGAGCACGCCGGTGATGCCGTCGAGGACCACCCCGGTCGCCCGGCCGACGGGCAGCTCGATCGGCCCGAACGACGGCGTGCGGATCCCGAGCAGCGACCGGTGCCGCGGGTCGAGGGTCGAGACCGCGCCCTGGTAGATCGCCTGGTAGCCCGGACGGAGCATGGCGGCGAGGGGCGGGTTCTTGATGAAGCGCAGGACCTCCCGGGTCCGGGGCGTCACCGCGAGTTCGCCACGGTCGAGGTAGCCGTCCATCTGTGCGCGGAGTTCCGCCTCGGTCTCGGGGGCGTCCTGCACGCGCATCAGGCGACCGGCGATCGCCCACTCGCGGACGTAGGCGTCGGCGCCACCCGGGATCGGCCCACCCCAGCGCTGCGCGGTGCGGAGGAACGCGTCCGTGAACGCGAGGTGCACCCATCGGGCCAGGTCCGGGTCGTTGGCCGTGTAGGGGCGACCGATGCCGTGCCCGTCCACGTACTGGCCGCGGACGCGTTCGTGGAGCCGCAGGACCCACTCGCTGCCGGAGGTCGCGGTCGCGGTGTCGCCGTGGGTGACGGTGTAGATCCACCGGATGGTGCCCGCGAGCCGGCCGAACGGGTCCTCCTTGTAGCGGGAGTGGTCGGCGACTCCGGCGAGCGCTCCCGGGTGCAGAGCCTGGACGAGGAGCGCGCGGACACCGGCGACGATGGTCTGGTTGCCGCCGTGCACCGACCAGGTGGCCGAGCCGGGGCCGAAGAAGCCGGCGTCGGTGCCCTTCTCGAGTTCGTCCACCCACTCCGGGCTGCCGTGGGTGTTCCCCGTGAACGTGGCCTGCAGGCGGGTGCGGAACGCATCGGTGACGAAGGACATGCGCTCATGGTCCGTCGGTCCCCTGACAGCGCGCCCCGCAACTCGCCGGAAACCGCGCCGCCCCGCGCCGCACCGCGCCGCCCCGCGTCGCCCGCACCGGCACCCGCCGCGAAGAGCGTCGCCCGCACCGGCACCCGCCGCGAAGAGCACCCGCCGCGGAGAGCACCGCCACGCGCACGCACCCGCACCCCTCGTCTGACAACCGCTCGGATCCGCCCGCTAGGTTGGACGACGTGAGCATCGACACGCCTCGTCCCTGGCTTGCCTCCTACGCGTCAGGGGTGCCGCACGACATCGAACCGATGACGGGGTCCCTCCCGGACCTGGTCGAGCAGTCCGCCCGGCGCTTCCCGAAGGCCGTGGCGCTCGAGTTCTTCACGCGGGAGACCACGTACGCGGAGCTCGAGGACCAGATCGCCCGGGCCGCGAACGGGCTGCGGAAGCTCGGCGTGACGAAGGGCGACCGGGTGGCCCTGGTGTTGCCGAACTGCCCGCAGCACGTCGTGGCGTTCTACGCGGTGCTCCGTCTGGGCGGCATCGTCGTCGAGCACAACCCGCTGTACACGCCGCGGGAGCTCCGACACCAGTTCGAGGACCACGGTGCGACGGTCGCGATCGCCTGGGACAAGTCGGTCGCGACGCTGCAGGACTTCCCGAAGGACGTCGCGCTCGACGCGATCGTCTCGGTGGACCTGACGCGGGCGATGCCGCGGAGCACCCGCCTGGCGCTGGCGCTGCCGGTGGCGAAGGCGCGCGAGTCCCGCGCGAAGCTCACGACTTCGGTGTCCGGCACGACGCGCTGGGACGACCTGGTGTCGACCCGGAAGCTGTCGAAGCGGCACCCCCGTCCGGAGACCGACGACGTCGCGCTCATCCAGTACACCTCCGGCACGACCGGCACCCCGAAGGGTGCCGTCCTGACGCACCGGAACCTGCTGGCGAACGCCGCGCAGGCGCGGGCCTGGATCCCGCAGATCAGCGCGGGTGACGGCAGCGTCGTGCACGCCGTCCTGCCGATGTTCCACGCCTACGGTCTGACGCTGTGCCTCACGTTCGCGATGAGCATCGCCGGGAGGCTCGTCCTGTTCCCGGCGTTCGACCCCGCGTTGGTCCTCAAGGCGATCAAGAAGCGTCCGCCGACGTTCCTGCCGGCCGTGCCGCCGATCTACGCCCGGCTGCAGCACGCCGCCGACTCGGCGAAGGTGTCGCTGGCGGGCATCGACATCGGGATCTCCGGTGCGATGCCGCTGTCGCAGGACGTCATCGAGCCGTGGGAGGCCCGCACCGGTGGCTACCTGGTGGAGGGCTACGGCCTGTCCGAGTGCTCCCCCGTGCTGATGGCGAACCCGGTGTCGGACGCCCGTCGGCTCGGCGTGATCGGCCTGCCGCTGCCGTCGACCGAGTGCCGCGTGGTGGACCCCGACGACGAGTCCCGGGTGCTCGGCACCGACGAGTCCGGCGAGCTGCAGGTCCGCGGCCCGCAGGTGTTCGGCGGCTACTGGGGCAAGGCCGAGGCGACCGACGAGGTGTTCACCTCGGATGGCTGGTTCCGGACGGGCGACATCGTGGCGATCGACGCGGACGGCTTCGTGCGGATCGTGGACCGGCTGAAGGAACTCATCATCACCGGTGGGTTCAACGTCGCGCCGTCCGAGGTGGAGGACACGCTCCTCAAGCACCCGAGCGTCAAGGAGGTCGCGGTCGTCGGCATCGTGCAGAGTGGCAACGAGCAGGTCGTCGCCGCGGTGATCCCGACGGACCCGGCGACCTTCGACGCGGAGGCCCTCCGGGCGTGGTCCCGTGACCACCTGGCCGCGTACAAGGTGCCGCGTCGCGTGGTGGTCGTCGAGGACCTCCCCCGGTCGATGATCGGCAAGGTCCTGCGCCGCAAGGTGCGCGACGCGATCCTGCACGACTAGCAGCGCGCTGTCAGCAGCTACTTGCTGCTGATCCGCGTGTACTTGTTCACCGCCCACGGCACGAACACGGCGAGCATCACCGTGATCCCGATGAGCACCGTCGTGATCGGGTGCTGCATGGTCCAGATGTCCGGCACCGGCGCGGACCCGGCGTTGCCGAACAGTTCCCGCGCAGCCTGCACCAGTGAGGACACCGGGTTCCACTCGGCGAACACCCGGAGCACGAGCGGCATGGTCTCGCTGGGCACGAAGGCGTTCGAGATGAACGTCAGCGGGAACAGGATCATGAACGAGGCGTTGTTGATCACCTCGGGCGTCTTGACGCTCATGCCGAGCAGCGCCATCACCCAGCTGAACGCGTAGCTGAACAGCAGCAGCAGCGCGAGCCCGCCGAGGAACTCCACCGGCGAGGAGTTCACCCGCCAGCCGACGGCGAGTCCGGTGGCCATCATGATCACCATCGAGATGCCGTTGAGCACGAGGTCGGAGTTCGTCCGTCCGACCAGGACCGCGGACGCCGACATGGGCAGGGTCCGGAACCGGTCGATGAGGCCTTCCTTGAGGTCCTGCGCCATCGCCGACCCCGAGAAGGTGGCTCCGAAGACGACGGTCTGGGCGAAGATGCCCGCCATCAGGAACTGCGTGTAGTCGGTGCCCTGGACGCTGATCGCGCCGCCGTAGACCTGGCTGAACAGCAGGACGAACATGATCGGCTGCAGGACGGCGAACACGAGCATGTCCGGCGACCGCTTGATCTTGATGAGGTTCCGCTTGGTGACGGTCCACCCGTCCTCGACCCAGACGGCGAGCGGCGCGGTGACGACGACGGGCAGCTGCCGTCCGAGGGCGCTGCCCGCGCCGGTCGTGGTGGTGGCGGTCATCGGACCAGCTCCTGCCGGGAGGCGCGTTCCCCGTCCGACGGACTGGTCGCCGCCGTCCCGCGCCCACCGCCGGCCCCGGCCGCGCCCTCGTCCTCCGTCGCGGCGTGCCCCGTGAGGCGCAGGAACACGTCGTCGAGTGTCGGGCGACGCATGCCCGCGTCGTGGAGGGCGATGCCGGCCGTGCCGAGGTCGGCGAGGACCCGTTGCAGTGCGGCGGGTCCGGCGTCGACGGCGACTGCTCGGGTGCGTCCGTCCCCGCTCGTCTCGACGTCCCCGGTGCCGTGGCGCCGGAGGACGGTGGTGGCGGCGTCCCCGTCGGCGGCGTCGACCAGGGTGACGACGACGCGGTGGCCGCCGACCTGGGCCTTGAGCTCGTCGGAGGTGCCCTCGGCGATGACCCGGCCGTCGTCGATGACGGCGATGTCGTCGGCGAGCTGGTCGGCCTCCTCGAGGTACTGCGTGGTGAGGAGCACGGTGGCCCCGCCGGCGACGAGGTCCTCGATGATGCCCCAGAGCGCCAGACGGCTGCGGGGGTCGAGGCCGGTCGTCGGCTCGTCGAGGAACAGCACGCGCGGGTTCATCACGAGCGCACCGGCGAGGTCGATGCGCCGCCGCATGCCGCCGGAGAAGCCCTTGACGGGGCGGTCGCCCGCTTCGGTGAGCCCGAACACGTCGATGAGTTCGCGTGCCCGGTCGCGGGCTGCTCGCCGTCCGAGGTGGTAGAGCCGCCCGATCATCTCGAGGTTCTCGAAGCCGGTGAGGTTCTCGTCGACGGCGGCGTACTGCCCGGACACGCCGATCACGCGGCGGGTGCCCTGCGGATCGGCGACGACGTCCATGCCGGCGACGGTCGCGGACCCGGCATCGGGTTCGACGAGGGTGGTGAGGACCTTGACGGTCGTGGTCTTGCCGGCACCGTTCGGGCCGAGCAGTGCGGTGACGGTGCCCTCGGGCACCGACAGGTCGAGACCCGCCAGTGCGTGCACGGGCCCGGACTTCGAGCGGTACGTCTTGGTGAGGCCGGAAGCCTCGATGATGGCCATGTCGCTCCTTCGTGACCGGCTGCGTCCCTCGGGGGCCGACCGGTCACGTGGACCGGTCGGCCGGGTCCGGTGGGAGCGCTGGACGTCACTCAGACGTCGAAGCCACCACCGAAGTCACTGGAGCCCTGGTCGAAGCCGCCGTCGGACATGCCGCCGAAGTCGGAACCACCGTCGCCCCATGAGGCGTCGTCGTACCCGCCGCCGTCGGCCGCACCGCCGTCGCCGGATCCGTCACCAGTGTCCCCCGAACCGCCGTCATCCGCACCACTCGCATCGGTTCCACCGTCGAACGACCCGGGGTCTGGCAGGAAGGCGCTCATCAGGGCGGACCCGATCACGTAGCCGCCGACGGTGCCGAGCAGGGAGGCGCCGAGCATGCTCCCGAAGCCGGGGCCCTGGCGGCCGCCGAAGCCACCGCCGCCGAAGCCACCGCCGCCGCCGAGCCCACCGAGCGAGCGCTCCATGTACCCGGGCTGCCGGAGCTCGGACCGGGTCGCGCTCTGGGCGAGCGAGCGCGGGTCGTCGCCACGAGGCGCTTCACCGGCCGGTGCCGAACGGGTGAACTCGTCGTAGACCATCCGGCGCTGCTCGGGCGTCAGGGTGGCGAAGGCCTCGGCGTGGACCTCCTCGATGCGCTCGGGTGGCGCGGTCCGGAGCAGGTAGCGGTACCGCTCGACGGCCCGCTGGTCCTCACCCCCGGCCTGCTGGCCCGGTCCCGGCTGCGCGGGAGCACCGTACGGCGCCTGCTGGTACGACTGCTGCCCGTACTGGTACCCCGGCTGCGGCGCCCCACCGGCCCCGTTGCGTGGCTGCTCCGGACGCTCCTCGCGGCCGAGCAGACGGTCGAGGAATCCCATGGTGTGCTCCTTCGTCGCGGGCACCGTGCCCGCTGCCGCCCACGGTAGGCACCGGCGGCCCGGTCTGACTGTGCGTGCGCTCAGAAGCCGCCGTGCGCCTCCCGGCCGGGAGGCACGACCGCCGTCAGGACGTCGGCTCGGCCCCGGCGACCGCCGCGGTCCACACCGCGAACAGCTCGTCCGCCGCGCCCGGGTGCGCCGCGAGGAACGGCGCGCCGACCGGCGGGAAGTCGTCGACCGGTCCGTCGAGGGTGAGGACCACACCGCCGGCCTCGTGCACGAGCAGCACGGCCGCGGCGTGGTCCACCGGGTCGAACGCCGGCATGCACGCGCCGATCCCCCGGCCGGCGGCGACCTGGGCGATGGTCAGGGTCCCGGAGCCCGGGATGCGCACGGCGCAGGAGCGGGCGGCGAGCGCGTCCACGAAGGCGGCGAAGCCGGGCCACGGGTGCGTGCCGTCGAGCTCGGTCCCGACGACGGCTCCGGCGAGCGGGCGTGGCGCGTCGTCCAGGCGGAGCACCCGGTCGCGTTCGGTCGCACCGCGGCCGCGTCGGGCCTCGAGGACCTCGCCGCGCCAGGGGTCGGCGACCACGCCGACCAGGGGGCGTCCGGACCGGGTGAGGCACAGCGAGGTGCTCGTCCACGGCACGCCGTTCATCAGGTTGCGGCTGCCGTCGACCGGGTCCACGTACCAGCGGTGCTTGTCCCCGGGCGCGACGCCGTACTCCTCGCCGACGAAGCCGTGCTCCGGGAACACGGCGCGCACCCGGCCGCGGACGTGCTGCTCGATCGAGCGGTCGAGTGCGGCGACCCGGGCTGCGGCGTCACCGGCGTCCGGGTCGATGCGGTGCTCACGGGTGAAGGCGATCACCTCGTGTGCGATCCGGTGCGCCAGGGTCTGGGCACGACCGGCGACCTCGGCCTCGGAGGGTTCCCGCACCGGCCGCGACCAGCCGTCGCGCTCGGCGGCGGCGAGGACCGCGTGCACGGTGGCGACGTCCTCGGTCAGGACCAGGTCCGCACCGAGCCGGGTCGCCCACCGCGTCGGCTCGGGGTCGTCGACGGTCCACACCGCCACGCAGAGGCCGAGGGTGTGCGCCGCGCGGACGGTCGCGGGGATGAGGAAGGCGACGTCGAGGTCGAGCGTCGAGGGCCGGAGCTCCCGCACCTGCGCGGACGTCGGCGGTCCGAGGGTGTCCCAGGGCAGCCAGACGTCGGCGTCGGGCAGCAGCGACCGGACGGCGGTCATCGCGGCGACCGTCCCACGCCAGGCCACCCGCACGGTGTCGTCCGAACCGGTGTCGGCGGCCGCCACGGTCCGGACCGCGGCCTCGGCGTCGGCCGGGTCCGCGAGCCCGATCACGAGCGAGGCGGAGCAGCCCGCCAGCCGCTCGAGCACGGCGTCGAGCCGCGGGATGCGGTCGAGGCCGTTGCCGAGCCGGGCGACGTCGCACCACGACACCTCGGCGACCCGGCGTCCGTCGCCCCACATCCGCCCGAGGGTCTCGTCGTGCAGCAGCACCGCGACCCCGTCGGCGGTGACGCGGACGTCCACGGCGACGACGTCGGCACCGAGCGCCTCGGCGACCACGACGCCCGGCAGGGTGTTCTCGCGGCGGACGCGCGGGGCCCCGCGTGAGGCGACGATCCGTGGCGGACGGAGGCCGGGCCTCCCGGTCGTCAGCGGTGCCGGGGTCTCGAGCGTCGTCACCGTCCCATGGTGGGAGGGCGGGCCGAACACCACGTGACGGGGCGGTGAACAGCCGGGGCCTGCGAGGATGGGCGAGTGGAGACTCGTACCTGGGGCTGGCTCGCGGCGGTCGTCGACGTCGTGCTCATCGTGGCGTTCGCCGTCATCGGACGCAGTTCGCACGGCGAGGCGTTCGCGCCACTCGGCCTGTGGACGACCGCGTACCCGTTCCTGGCCGGCTGGGCCATCGCGTACGTGACCTCCGGGGCGTGGTCGCGTCCGCTCGCGATCTGGCCGACCGGCGTCGTGGCGTGGATCCTCACGGTGTTCGTCGGCATGGCGATCCGGGTCGCGACCGGGCAGGGTGTCGTCGACGGCAACCCGTTGCCGATCTCGTTCCTCGTCGTCGCGACCATCGTGCTCGGCGTGTTCCTGGTCGGCTGGCGGCTCCTGGCCCGGCTCGTCCTGCGGGTCCGGTCAGGTCGTCGTCCGGCCGCCGGCGACCCCGAGGCCGTCCGCTAGAACAGCCCGCCGCGCGGACCCTCGTCGGGGCCCTCGAGTCCGCGGAACATGTCCGACACCAGGGCCGCGATCTGCGGTTCGACGAGCCGCTCGACCGCTTCCGCGATGCGCTCCCGGTGGTCCAGCAGGGCCAGGCACACGGCCGTGCCGGTCGACCGTGCACACTCGTCGGACAGCTCGATCTCGTGGCGGAGGGCGGCCTTCGCCTCGTCCGACAGCGGCTCGCGTGGCTCCTGTTCGGACGCCCCGGTCCCCGCGAGCTCGCCGAGGGTGAAGAGGAACGGCTCCCCCGGCTCCGGCTGCGGGTCGACGTCGAGGCCCTGGAACTCCGGCGACAGCCCGTCGGCCGGCTGGTAGCCCGAGTGCCGCTTGCGCGCAGCGGCGCGCTCGAGTTCGCGCTGCAGCAGCGGCAGGTTCTTCGCCGTGTAGTCGTCGACGGCGTCCTCGACGATGGCGGACATCCGACCGATCAGCGCGTGCTGCACCGGGTGCGGCACGTCCGGACCGAACCCGGCCGCGGCGGCGATCGGTGACCCCGTGCAGCGGCGGCAGATGCGGGTGCGCGGACGGGCCGTGCCGATCTGCCAGCGGGGCAGCCAGCGCAGCCAGACGTCGACGGCGTTCCGCACGCGTCCGTCGATGCCGTCCATCCTGCAAGCGTAGGCGGCGCGCCCGGGATCCGACCCGAGGCTCGGTGCGGCGGACAGAACTCGGCGGATGTGGCACGGGATCTGTCCGCCTGGCCGAGGCTCGGCGCGGCCCGGCGCGGCGGGGAGGCGCGGGTGCGGCCGTCAGGCCGGCTCGGTGACGAAGTCGATCAGTTCCTCGACCCGACCGAGCAGCTGCGGCTCGAGGTCGGCGAAGGTCCGGACCTGCCCGAGGATCCGCTGCCACGCCCGGGCGATGTCGGCCTGCTCCGCGTGCGGCCAGCCGAGCGCTTGGCAGATGCCGGCCTTCCACTCGATCGACCGCGGGATCGTCGGCCACGCCGGCAGTCCGACGCGCGCCGGCTTCACCGACTGCCACACGTCGACGAACGGGTGCCCGACGACGAGGACGTGCGCGCCCCACTTCCCCCGCATCACGGCGTCGGCGAAGCGGGACTCCTTCGAGCCCGGCACGAGGTGGTCCACGAGGACGCCGACGCGGCGCTCCCGGGTCGGCCGGAAGTCGTCGAGCACGTCGGCCAGGTTGTCGACGCCGGACAGCTCCTCGACGACGACCCCCTCGACGCGGAGGTCGGCGCCCCACACCTTCTCGACGAGTTCGGCGTCGTGCTTGCCCTCGACCATGATCCGGCTCGGCAGCGCCACGCGGGCGCGCTGCTGCTCGACGGCGAACGACCCGGACGCGGTGCGGAGGCGACCACCGTCGGAGGTGTGCCGGACCGCGGGGGCCGCACCGGGCCTCCCGGCCGTCGTCGTGGACCGAGCCGGCGGGGCGGCCGCGGCGGACCGACCGACCGGTGCCTGTGGGCGGCTCAGGGTGACGAGTTCGCCCTCGAGCAGGAACTGGCCGACGAAGGGGAAGGCGCGGACGCGGCCCTTCCAGTCCTCGAGCGCGACGTTCCCGGCCTCGAGCCCGACCACGGCGCCGGCCCAGCCGGAGTCCGGGTCCTCGAGCACCATGTCGCGCTCGAGCGGCACCTGCCGCACCTTCTGCACACCCCGCGAGCGCCAGTCGCCCGAGAGCACGTCACTGCCGTACCGGTCCTCGTCCACCCGCACGAGCGTACTGTCGACGGGCGTCCGGACAACGTCGACCGGCCGGTCCCCCCTCATCCCGACGGAAGGCACATCCCGTGCGCGCAACAGTCATCCACGCCCCCCGCGACATCCGTGTCGAGGAGCGCGACGCCCCCACGATCCTCACCCCGTCCGACGCCGTCGTGCGCGTCGTCGCCGCGTGTGTCTGCGGCTCCGACCTCTGGCCCTACCGCGGTGTCCGCGACACGAAGGAGCCGCGGGGGATCGGCCACGAGTTCGTCGGCGTCGTCGACCAGGTCGGCGACGACGTGACCGACCTGCACGTGGGCGACTTCGTCATCGCGCCCTTCACCACCAACGACGGCACCTGCCAGGCCTGCGCGCATGGCATGACGAGCGGCTGCGACCACGGCTCGACCTTCGGCGTCACCCCGGACGCGTACGGCCACCCGCTCGGGGGCGCGCAGGCCGAGTACGTCCGCGTGCCGGACGCCGCCGCCAGCCTGGTCGTCGTGCCCGGACCGGTCGACGACGACCTGGTGCCGTCGCTGCTGACCCTGTCCGACGTGTTCTCCACCGGGCACCACGCGGCCGTCTCGGCCGAGGTCGGCCCGGGCAAGACCGTCGTCGTGGTCGGCGACGGCGCGGTCGGGCTGTCCGCCGTGCTGGCGGCGAAGCGCCTCGGGGCCGAGCGGATCATCGCGATGAGCCGGCACGCGGACCGCCAGGCCCTCGCGCGGGAGTTCGGCGCGACCGACATCGTCGAGGCCCGGGGCGACGAGGGCGTCGCGGCCGTGCGGGAGCTCCTCGGCGGAGACCTCGCCGACTGCGCACTCGAGGCCGTCGGTACCGCGGAGAGCATGGACCAGGCACTCCGCGTCGTCCGCGCCGGTGGTGCCGTCGGGTACGTCGGTGTGCCGGCGGGTGACCCGGAGCTGCCGATGCCGTTCCTGTTCGCGAAGAACATCACGGTGGGCGGCGGCATGGCACCGGCGCGCGCCTACATCGAGGAGCTGCTGCCCGACGTGCTGTCGCGCACGATCGACCCGGGCAAGGTGTTCGACCTCGAGCTGCCCCTCGACCAGGCGCCCGAGGCCTACGCCGCGATGGACGAGCGCCGCGCCATCAAGGTGCTGCTGCGCCCGTAGCCCCTCGCGAAACGCAACGTGGGCGGTCCCGCGCAGCGGTACTCCGTTGCGCAGTGCCGCCCACGTTGCGTTTCGCGGAAGGTCAGCGGACGGCGAGGACCCGGTGCGGGGACGCGGACTCGGCACGCCATCCCGGCGGGAGGGCCGCGGCGAGCTCGGGGACCGTGAAGCTCCGGCGGATCGAGCGGAGGCCGTCCTCGCGGATGAACGTGCCGACCGACACGAACGACGCCCCGACGGCGTAGAGCCGGTAGGCGGACACCGAGCGCCGGATGTCGGAGTGCACGCTGCGCCCGACGGCGAGCTCCGCGGAGTCCCGGAGGAACGCCCCCCGCTCGGCGTCGTCGAGGTGGTGCAGCACGTGGTTCGACACGACGACGTCGAACCGCTCCCCCGCCGCGACCAGGTCGCCGCTCGACTGCGTGCGGAAGGTCACCCCGGCCGTCGTCTGCCGCTCGGCAGCGGCGATCGCCCGCGGGTCCGGGTCCACGCCGACGACCTCGAGGTCGAAGCCGTCGCTCCGCGCCCACCGCACCAGCGACCGGGCGAGGTCGCCGCCGCCGCAGCCCAGGTCGAGCACGCGAGCCCGACCGGTCGGCGGCAGCGCCGGAGCGACGTGGGTGCGCCACACCGACCGCCAGCCGGACACCGCGGCGTTCACCAGGGCGAACCGGCGGAAGGTGCGGTCGAGCGTCGCCGGATCGCAGTCCGGGTCGTCCATGAGTTCGCGCAGGTCGACCGCGCGGGTGGACAGGTCGACGGGGTCGGTCACGCCCCGGCCCCGACGGGGACGTCGGCGTCGGCCGCGTCGACCACGGCGAGTTCACCACCGGCATCCGTCGCGGCGACCGCGCTCCCGACGACCGTCAGAGATGCCGCCTCGACCGTCAGTCCCGGCCCGAAGGCCAGTGCGACGACGGGCGTCCCGTCCGACGGGCCGGCCTCGAGGGCCTCCCGGAGGACGAACAGCACCGTCGCGCTCGACATGTTGCCGTGGTCGCGGAGCACGGCGCGGCTCGCCGTGAGGGCGCTGTCCGGCAGGTGCAGTGCGTCCTGGGTCCGGTCGAGGATCGCGCGCCCACCGGGGTGCACGGCCCAGACCGGCACGTCGTCCGGCGTCCAGCCGCGGGGTTCGAGGAGCGGGGCGACCGCCTCGGCGGCGTGGACGCCGATCAGCTTCGGGACCTGGGTGCTCAGCACCATCTCGAAGCCCTCGTCACCGATGTTCCACGCCATCTCGCTCGCGCCCTCGGGCAGGACCGTCGTGGTGAACGCGTCGAGGCGGAGCCCCGGCCCGTCCGCTGTGACGACGGCCGCCGCGGCACCGTCGCCGAAGACGCTGTTCGCGACGATCTGGTCCGGGTCCTCGGAGTTCCGCACGTGCAGGGTGCAGAGTTCGGCACAGACGACGAGGACGACCGCGGTGGGGTCCGCTCCGACGAACGCGTCGGCGATGCGGAGCGCCGGGAACGCGGCGAAGCAGCCCATGAACCCGACGTGCTGTCGGAAGACGTTCCGCGGCAGCCCGAGTTCCTCGACGATCGCCAGGTCCGGACCCGGCTGCGTGAAGCCCGTGCAGGACACCGTGACGACGTGGGTGACGGTCGCGGGGTCGACCCCGGCCCGGTCGAGTGCGTCACGAGCGGCGCCGACGAACAGCGGCGGCGCGAGCTCGCGGAAGCGGTCGTTCCGGGTGCCCGTGCTCGGCGAGGTGAGGACCCCGTCGGCGTCGCGGAAGACACCGGGACCGGCGGCGGAGTCGAGCTCCGGCAGGACGCTGTGGCGGTGCTCGACCTCGGAGGCGTTGAAGGCCGCGGGCACCAGCCGCGAGGCCAGCCTCCCGAGGCCGGGCTGGGCGGCGAACAGGTCACGGACCGACGCCTGCCCGAGGGTGGTCCGCGGGACGGCGGTACCGATGGCTCGGATCGTTGCTGACACGCTCCATCCTGTCACCGGATCGCTGACGTGTCCCCAGGATGGACGGGAGGCCCGTGGCGGTTTCGCCACGGGCCTCCTTCATGAGCGCGTCCAGCGCTGGGTCCTACTGCTGCTGCGCGCGCTCCAGGACGAGCTCGCGGACGCGTGCGGCGTCAGCCTGGCCCTTCATCGCCTTCATCACGGAGCCGATGATCGCGCCGGCGGCCTGGACCTTGCCGTCGCGGATCTTCTGCAGCACGTCTGGCTGCCCGGCGAGGGCCTCGTCGACGGCGGCGGTGAGGGCGGAGTCGTCCGACACGACCTTGAGCCCGCGCGACTCGACGACCTGCGCCGGCGACCCCTCGCCGGCGATGACGCCTTCGAGGACCTGGCGTGCGAGCCGATCGGTCAGGTCACCGGACTCGACCAGCGCGATGACCTCGGCCACGTGCTGCGGGGACACGAGGTCCCCGGGGGCGGCGTCCTGCGCGTTCGCGACGCGGCTGATCTCACCGGTCCACCACTTGCGGGCGGCCTGCGGACCGGCACCGGCGTCGATGGTCGCCTGGACCTCGTCGAGGAGACCGCCGTTGACGACGTCCTGGAACTCGAGGTCGGCGAAGCCCCACTCGCCCTTGAGGCGGCGGCGGCGGGCCACCGGCGCCTCGGGCAGGCTCGCACGGAGTTCCTCGATGACCGCCGGGTCGGGCACGACGGGCAGCAGGTCCGGCTCCGGGAAGTACCGGTAGTCGTCGGCGTCCGACTTCGGACGGCCGGCCGAGGTGCGGCCGGTGTCCTCGTGCCAGTGCCGGGTCTCCTGCGTGATCGTCCCGCCAGCGGCGAGGATCGCGGCCTGCCGCTGGATCTCGTAGCGGATGGCGCGCTCGACGGCACGGAACGAGTTGACGTTCTTCGTCTCGGTGCGGGTACCGAGCTTCTCCTGGCCCCACGGGCGCAGCGAGATGTTCGCGTCGCAGCGCAGGTTCCCGCGCTCCATGCGGGCCTCGGAGACACCGAGCGCGCGGACGAGGTCGCGGATGACCTGCACGTACGCGGCGCCGAGCTCGGGGGCGCGTTCCTTCGCCCCGACGATCGGCTTCGTGACGATCTCGACCAGCGGGACGCCCGCACGGTTGTAGTCGACGAGCGAGTACTCGGCGCCCTGGATGCGGCCGGTCGCACCACCGACGTGCGTCAGCTTGCCCGCGTCCTCTTCCATGTGGGCGCGCTCGATCGGCACCTGGAAGATCGTGCCGTCGGCGAGTTCGACCTCGACCTCGCCCTCGAAGGCGATCGGCTCGTCGAACTGCGAGATCTGGTAGTTCTTCGGGTTGTCCGGGTAGAAGTAGTTCTTCCGCGCGAACCGCGAGCTCTCGGCGATCGAGCAGCCGAGCGCGAGCCCGAGCTGGATCGAGTAGCGCACGGCCTGCTCGTTGACGACCGGCAGGGACCCGGGCAGCCCGAGGTCGACCGGCGTCACGTTCGTGTTCGGCTCGCCACCGAAGAAGTTCGGCGCGTCCGAGAACATCTTCGTGGCGGTCGCGAGTTCGACGTGCACCTCGAAGCCGAGGACCGGCTCGAACCGCTCGATCGCCTCGTCGAAGTCCATGAGTGCGTCCTTGGCCATCAGATGACACCTTCCTCTGCGGCGGACTGCTGTGCGGCGTCCAGGTTCGGGATCCGGGAGATCAGCGGAGCACCCCACTGCTGCTCGAGCAGGCGCTCCAGCGCGGCGCCGACCCGGTAGAGCCGGGCGTCCTCACGCTGCGGGGCCATCAGCTGCACGCCGGTCGGCAGCGAGTCCTCGGGCGCCAGACCGTTCGGGATGCTCATGCCGGGGACGCCCGCCAGGTTCGCGGGGATCGTGGTGAGGTCGTTGAGGTACATCGCGAGCGGGTCGTCGATGCGCTCACCGATCTTGAACGCGGTGGTCGGCGCCGACGGGCTGATCAGCAGGTCGACCTGCTCGAACGCGGCCGTGAAGTCGCGCTGGACGAGCGTCCGGACCTTCTGCGCACTGCCGTAGTAGGCGTCGTAGTACCCGGCGCTCAGGGCGTACGTGCCGAGGATGATGCGGCGCTTCACCTCGGGACCGAAGCCGGCTTCACGTGTGGCGGCCATGACGTCCTCGACGGTGGCACCGCCCTCGGGGGTGACGCGCAGGCCGAAGCGGACCGAGTCGAACTTCGCGAGGTTCGACGACGCTTCCGCCGGGAGGATCAGGTAGTAGGCGCTGATCGCGTACGCGAACGACGGTGCGTCGATCTCGACGACGACGGCACCCGCGGACTCGAGCAGCGCGACGGTCTCCTGGAAGCGCTGCGTGACGCCGGCCTGGAAGCCCTCGCCGCCGGCGAGTTCCTTGACGACACCGATGCGGACGCCCTTGAGCGAGTCCGCCTGCCACCCGTCGCGGGCGGCGGCGGCGAACGAGGGCCACTCCTGCCGCAGCGAGGTGGAGTCCTTCGGGTCGTGCCCGCCGATGACGTCGTGCAGCAGCGCGGCGTCGAGGACGGTGCGGGACACCGGGCCGATCTGGTCGAGGCTCGACGCGAGCGCGATCGCGCCGTAGCGGCTGACGCCACCGTAGGTCGGCTTCACACCGACGGTGCCCGTGACGGCACCGGGCTGGCGGATCGAGCCACCGGTGTCGGAACCGAGGGCGAGCGGTGCTTCGAACGCGGCGACCGCGGCGGCCGAACCGCCACCGGAGCCACCGGGGATCCGGTCGAGGTCCCACGGGTTGTGGGTCGGGCCGTACGCCGAGAACTCGGTCGACGAGCCCATCGCGAACTCGTCCATGTTGGTCTTGCCGAGCGGCACCAGGCCGGCACGGCGGAGCTTGGCGACCGGGGTGGCGTCGTACGGCGGCACCCAGCCCTCGAGGATCTTCGAACCCGAGGTGGTCGGCATGTCCTGCGTGCACAGGACGTCCTTGACGGCGATCGGCACACCGGCGAGCGGACCGAGGTCGTCCCCGGCGGCGCGGCGGGAGTCGATGGCCTTCGCGGCGGCGATCGCGTTCTGGTTGACGTGGAGGAACGCGTGCACGTCCCCGTCGACGGCGGCGATCCGGTCGAGGTGAGCCTGCGTGGCCTCGACGCTCGAGACGTCGCGGGCCACCAGGGCGTCGGCGAGCGCGGCCGCGCTCAGCGTGGTGATGTCGTGGGTCACGGTTCTTCCGCCTACTGTTCTTCGCCGAGGATCGCGGTCACCCGGAAGCGTTCGCCGTCCGAGTCGGGGGCGCCCGAGAGCGCCTGCTCCTGGGTCAGCGTCTCGCCGACCACGTCGGGGCGGGACACGTTCTCGAGCGGGACCGGGTGGCTCGTCGCGGGGACGTCCGGGGTCGCGACCTCGGTGACCTTGGCGACGCTGTCGACGATGAGTGACAGCTCCTCGGTCATCTTCTCGATCTCGTCGGGCGTGAGTGCGATACGTGCGAGGTTCGCCAGGTGTGCGACCTGCTCGCTCGTGATGTCAGGCATGGTGCTCCGTCGATCGGTTCGTGGAATGCGCCCCAGTCTATTGGGCGTGCTGCACGGCGGTCGGACGCCTGTGGACCGCCGGCCACGAGCGGCCGCCGGTGCAGGAGCGGCTCATCCGGCCGGGGGCGCCGGCGCAGCACCCGCGCCACCCGCAGCCGCCCCGCCACCCGCAGCCGCCGCGCCACCCGCAGCCGCCCCGCCACCGGGAGCCGCCGCGCCACCCGCCGTCGCGCCACCCACCGCCGTTCCCCCCGCCGCCGGCGCCTGCTGGCCCGGGTCCGACGTCGCCGGGGTCTGCGTGCCGGGAGCGAGCGTGCCCGGCGTCTGCGTCGCCTGCTGCGCCGCAGAGCCCGTCGAGCCCGCCGAACCCGTCGACGGCGTCGCGGTCTTCGCCTTCGCCGGCGTCCCGATCATCGCCGGGTCCGGAGCCGGCAGGGCATCCCCGCCGTACGCACCGTCCAGGTACGTCATCATCTGCTTGCCGACGCCGAACTTGGCGCTGTAGCCGGTCGTGCCCTGCAGGAACGGCCAGTTCGCCAACCGCACGTGGCCCTGCACGTTGCCGATCCAGGTCGCGTTCGTGTACTTCGTCGACGAGGTGATGAGCCAGTTCTGCTCGTCGCCGTCGGTCGTGCCGGTCTTCGCGAACTTGGGGACCGCGTCACCGGGGTTCGCGCTGGCGGCGGTCCCCGACCCGCTCAGGACGCCCTGCAGCGCGTAGTCGACGGTCCCGGCGACCGCGGCGCTGACACCGCGGTCGCACGTCGCCGGCGTCGGGTGGATGGTGCCGCCACTGGCGGTCGTGACGGAGTCGATGGTGGTGGGCGTGCAGGCGATCCCGCCGTTCGCGAACCCGGCGTACGCCTCGGCGAGGTCGATCGGCGCCAGCGGGTTCGTCCCGAGCACGGAGGACGGGTTCGAGTCCGGCGCGCTGCCGTCGGCCTGGTGGATGCCCATGCCCTCGGCCGTCTTCTGGATCCCGCACAGGTCGAGCTGCTTCGCCATCGCCCCGAACGCCGTGTTGATCGACTCCACCGTGGCGGCGAGGACGGTCATGGACGCCGGCACCAGTTCGGCGTTGGCGACCTGCCAGGGCGCGCCACCGATCGCGGAGCACGAGTTCGTGAACTCGGCCTGCGGGAACGAGTGCTCGGTCGTCGTCACGGACTGCGACAGGGTGTGGCCGTTCGCCAACCAGTCGGCGAGGGTGAACACCTTGTAGGTCGACCCGGTCGGGAAGCCTCCCGAGCTGCCGACGGCCTGGTCGGCGTTGTAGTTCACGGCGGTGGCGCCCGCCGTCGGGGCGTCCGACTGCGTGTAGTCGGTGTTCTGCACCATCGAGAGGACACGGCCGGTCCCGGGTTCGACGGTGACGTTCGCGCCGCCGGCGTCGACCCCGGCCATGGTGGTGGGGACGTACGACGACAGGGCGGTCTGGGCGGTGCCCTGCAGGTCGAGGTCGAGGGACGTGTGGATCGACAGGCCCTTCGTGTCGAGGGTGGCGATCCGGTCGGACGCGGTCTTGCCGAACGCAGGGTCGGCGAGCAGCTGCGAACGCACCATGTCGCAGAAGTAGCCGGCGTCGTACTTCGCCGCGGCGGTCGAGCAGCCGTTGGCGGTCTCGGTGATCTTCGGGGTGATCGGGGTCGCGACGGCCTTCGTGAGTTGCGCCTGGGTGATCGCGCCGTGGGCGTGCATGCGGCGGAGGACGTAGTCCCGCCGGACCTTCGTCAACGCGTACCCGTTCGCCGACCCGTTCGCCTTCTCGCCCGGCTGGTCGATGCGCAGGTTCTGCGGGTTGTTGAGGATCGCCACGAGGGTCGCCGACTGCACGAGCGACAGGTCCTTCGCGTGCACGCCGAAGTAGTACTCGGCACCGGCTTCGGCACCGTAGACCCGTCCACCGAGCCCGACGATGTTGAGGTACCCGGTCAGGACCTGGTTCTTCGTGTACTTCTTGTCGACGGCGATCGCGTAGCGGATCTCCTGCAGCTTCCGGGCCTTGGACTGACCGGCGACCTTGTCGTAGCAGGCCGCCACCTTCTTCGCGGTGGCCGACGCGTCCTTGCCGTTCAGCTGCTCGCACTGCTGCACGAGCACGTTCTTGACGTACTGCTGCGTGATGCTCGAGCCGCCCTGCACGCCCTTGTGGAGTGCGTCGGCGATGGTCGCACGGAGGGTCCCGACCACGTCGATGCCGCCCTCGTCGTGGAAGCGCGGGTCCTCGGTGTCGATCGCCGCCTGCTTCAGCGTCGTCGCGATCTGGTCGGACGTGACGTTGACGCGGTTCTCGGCGTAGAAGGACGCGATCGGCACCTCCTTGCCGCCCTGTTCCGCGTAGACGGTCGAGACCTGCTGGGGCGTCTGGATGTCGAGGTAGCTCGGCAGGTCCTCGAAGAACTCGGCCGCGCCGCTCGCGCCCTCCCCCGTGACCGCCACGGCCGGGGTCAACGCGACGGCGACGAGCAGCCCCGCGAGCACCGACATGACGATGAACATCAGGAAGGCCCCCGGCCACCGCACGACTCGCATGCCGAGCACGGTAAGGAGACGGGCTGAGTCCGCTCTGGTGCGCGCGGTCGCGCGACTGCACAGCCGCACAGGATGCTCCCGGTCGCGCCTCCGGCACGTGGCCGGGACGGCCTGGAGGCCCGGATCGCCGCCGGCGCGCACGTCCGGTCACGATCCGGTCACGTCTGCAGTGCCTCCCGTCCCGACCCCGGTGACCGGGCCTCAGTCGCGGGGCTGGAGGTCCTGTGGACGCACGAGGTACATGTCCGGGCTCGCCTGCACGACGCCGTCGTCGGGGTCGTCGCCGGACCCGTGCCCGCTCCGGACGAGGTCCCCGCGCCCGAGGGCGATGAGCGCGACGTCGTGCAGCGACGCGGTGCCCGGCTTGAGGTAGTCGTTGTGCCCGAACGGCTGCCGGAAGACGTCGCCGGCGTCGGCGGGGTCGCTGCCGCCGGCCAGGTCGAGCTTGGCGGCGCCGAACGCCGCACGGCCCGGGTCGGTTCCGAAGAAGCCCGTGCCGGCGACGGGGTCCCAGTGCGCTCCGCCGACGTACACCTCACCGCGTGGGACACCGAGCTCGTCGGCCGAGGCGACGGCGCTCCCCGGCGACCCGAGCATGGTCAGGCTGTCGACCCGCGTCCGGCCCGACGAGAGCGCGATCATCGCCGTCGTCGACCCGTACGAGTGCGCGACGACGCCGAGCCGCGGTTCGTGCTCGTTCCGGACGGACCGGACACCGTCGAGGGTGCGCACCAGCCGGTCGGCCCCGACGTGGGCGAGGTCGAGCGACATGAAGTCCGCGATGCCGGGCGTGCGGTACCCCATCCAGGCGAGGACCGCCACTCCGGGACCGTCCGCCGGTGCGGCCACGGGCGCCAGGGTGGCCTGCTCGCGGTAGACGTCGCCGGCCGTCGCGGTGAAGTCCACCATCTGGCCGTTGACGGAGAAGAAGATGCCGGGCACCACGACGGAGACGTCGCCGGCGGTGTCGAGGTCGCCGACCGAGATCGCGCACCGGCCGGTGCCCCGGGTGTCCAGCGTGACGAGGTACTTCCGGGGGTCGTCCGGCGCCTGCTCGAGGGACTGGCGCACCTGGCCGAGCATCGCGGCGAGCGCGGTCGGTGCGGTCGGGTCGGCGAGCCCGGTGGCGAGGACAGCCCGGTTGGCGAGGTCACGGACGTGGTACGGGACACCGTCGAGGTTGCCGATGACGACGGGGGCGTCGTCGGCCAGCGACGTCCGGGCCTCGGGCGACAGGGCAGCCCACCAGTTCGCGACGAGGTTCGTGCTGGGCGGCTCGTCCATCGCGGTCGCGGCGATGCGCGAGTCGTCGTCCGCGGCGCGCAGGGTCACCGGGGTCGACGTGGCGAGCCCGTCGAGCCACCGCTGCCCCGAGGCGCCCGCGAGCAGGTCCACTGCGGCGATCGTCCCCGATCCGTCGGTCCCCGGACGGGAGGGCACGTCGACCCGTACGCGGGACCCCTCGGTGACGTCCTGGCGCGACGACGTCACGCGCGTCGAGGTGACGACGGCGGAAACTGGCACGGCTGGGGCCTCGACGACTCCCAACGAGTAGATCGAGGCGGTCAGCAGAGCCGCGGCGATGAGCAGCAAACGGGTCTCCCCCGGGAAGGCCAGCCTGTCGTCCCCCTGCAGACAACAGGTGATGCTCTGTCGAGTCTACGAAGATCCGGCCCTTCGGGGGTCATGCGAGATGCAACTTGGCCCCCGAACTGGGGGCAACCGGGGGTGCGTCGTGACAGCCGGTTTGCGCAGCCGCGTGCATGCTCAGTGCGGCTCGATCGGCTCCGGCTCGCTGGGCTCCGGCTCGGTCGGCTCCGGCTCGGCGGGCGCGGGGTCGCCCAGCGCCGCCGGACCCTCGGTCACCAGGAGGGCGAACTGCTCGGCGTCGATGATCCGCAACCCGAGCTGCTCGGCCTTCGTCAGCTTGGAGCCGGCACCCGGGCCGGCGGCGACGAAGTCGGTCTTCTTGCTGACGCTCGACGCGGCCTTGCCGCCGGCGGCGATGATCGCCTCCTGCGCACCTTCGCGGCTGAAGCCCTCGAGGGACCCGGTCGCGACGACCGTGATGCCCGCGAGCACGCCGCCGGCCTCGGTCGCCGCACCCGGTCCGGGGTGTCCGGGGGTCGTCAGCTGCACGCCCGCAGCCGTCCAGCGGTCGATGATCTCGCGGTGCCAGTCGACCTCGAACCAGTCGAGCAGGGCGTCGGCGATGATCCCGCCGACGCCGTCCACCGCCGCCAGCTCGTCGCGCGTGGACGACCGGATCGCGTCGAGCGACCCGAAGTGGTTCGCGAGCGCACGGGCGGCGACGGGGCCGACGTGGCGGATGTTCAGGCCGACCAGGATGCGCCACAGCGGCTTGGTCTTCGCGGCGTCGATGTTCGCGAGCATCTCGAACGCGTTCTTCGACGGGTACCGGCTGGGCTCGCCGGTGTAGTCCGCACCACGGGCCTCCGGGTCGAACGGCGGGTCGGTCTTCTTGCGTGCCCGGCTGAACGGAGTGACGCGCTTCGGGGCACCGCCGTCCTCGGTCTTCTCCATGCCGGTCTCGGCATCACGGACGATCACCTCGATCGGGACGATGTCCTCCAGCGTCAGGTCGAACAACCCCGCCTCGGTCACGAGCGGCGGGGTCTCCGGGAAGACCGGCTGCGTGAGGGCCGCGGCCGCGACCTCGCCCAGTCCCTCGATGTCGAGCGAGCCCCGGGACGCGATGTGCTCGACGCGCCCGCGGACCTGGGCAGGGCAGCTCTCGGCGTTCGGGCAGCGGAGGTCGATGTCGCCCTCCTTCGCCGGGCGGAGCGGGGTGCCGCACTCCGGGCAGTCGGTCGGCATCACGAACTCGCGCTCGGTGCCGTCGCGGAGCTCGACCACCGGGCCGAGGACCTCCGGGATCACGTCGCCGGCCTTCCGGAGCACGACGGTGTCCCCGATCAGGACGCCCTTCGCCTTGACGACCTGCTGGTTGTGCAGGGTGGCCTGGCGGACCACGGACCCGGCGACCTCGGCGGGCTCCATCGCGGCGAACGGCGTGGCGCGACCGGTGCGGCCGACGCTGACGACGATGTCGAGCAGTTTCGTGTGGACCTCTTCCGGCGGGTACTTGTAGGCGATCGCCCACCGCGGGGCACGGCTGGTGGACCCGAGCTCCTCGTGCAGCCCCAGGTCGTCGACCTTGATGACGATGCCGTCGATCTGGTGCTCGACCGCGGACCGACGTTCGCCGTAGTCCTGCACGAAGCCCAGGACCTCGTCCACGGAGTCGAAGACGCGGTGGTGCGTGCCGGTCGGCAGTCCCCACTCGTGCAGCAGCTCGTAGACCTCGGACTGGGCGCGGACGTCGGTGTCGCGCTCGAGTTCGGCGACCGGCCAGGCACCGATGCCGTGCACGAGCATCCGGAGGCGGCGGAGCCGGTCGACCATCAGCTCTCGCTTGCCCGCGGACTTGCCCTCTTCCTTCTGCCGGAGGGACCCGGCGGCGGCGTTCCGGGGATTCGCGAAGACCCGCTCGCCGGCGTCGCGCTGGCGGGCGTTCAGCTCGTCGAACTGCGCGACCGGGAAGAAGATCTCGCCACGGACCTCCACCAGGGGCGGGTGACCGCTGCCGGCGAGCCGGTCCGGGATCGTGCCCATCGTCCGGACGTTGCCGGTGACGTCCTCGCCGACCACGCCGTCACCGCGGGTGGCCGCCGAGACGAGGCGTCCGTGCTCGTAGCGGAGGTTGATCGCGAGCCCGTCGATCTTCAGCTCGGACAGGAACCGCACGCGTTCGGCGCCGGCGTCCCGCTGGACCTTCAGCGCCCAGTCGGTCAGTTCCTCGGGGCTGAAGACGTTGTCGAGGCTCAGCATCCGCTCGGCGTGCTCGACCGGCGCGAACTGCGTCGTCTGCGCCTGCCCGCCGACCGTCTGCGTCGGGCTGTCCTCGGTCAGGAGTTCCGGGAACCGCTGCTCGATCGCGTCCAGCCGACGCATCATCGTGTCGTACTCGGCGTCGGACACGGGCGAGCCGTTGCCCTCGTAGTAGGCGTGCCGCAGTTCACCCAGCCGGGCGCGCAGCCGATCGACCTCTCGAGCGGCCTGCGCGGCGTCGAGGCCGGCTGGGTCGATGGTCTCGAAGGTCGCGTCGGTGTCGCTCATGCATCAGTTCTACCGTGCCCCACCGACCCCGGCCGCAGCCGTCGGGAGCGCGGTCACCTGGGCGGCTGTGCCGGTCCGGTCAGGCCGGGACGGGCGCTGCCGACACCGTGGTGTCGATGGTGCACTGGCCGAGCACCCGCGTGCCGACGTACACGACGGCGGTCTGCCCGGGGGCGACGCCGGAGAGCGGCTCGTCCGGGACGATCACGAGCGCGCCGTCCTCGATCCGTGCCGTCGCGGGCTCGGGATCGGCGTGCGCACGGATCTGCACGTCACAGCGGAACGGGGTCGACGGGTCGGCCGGGGCCGCACCGGCCCAGGTGTACCGGGTACCGGAGAGCGAGGCGACGTCGAGCGCCTCCTTCGGTCCGACGACGACGGTGTTGTCCTTCGGACGGATCTCGAGGACGAAGCGGGGCTTGCCGTCGGCCGCCGGACGCCCGAGTGCCAGGCCGCGACGCTGCCCGACCGTGTACCCGTGTGCGCCGTCGTGGCTGCCGACGACCGTGCCGTCACGCTCGACCACGTCGCCGGTCGCACTGCCCACGCGGTCGGCGAGCCAGCCGCGGGTGTCCCCGTCGGGGATGAAGCAGATGTCGTAGGAGTCGGGCTTCTGTGCGACGGTCAGCCCACGCGCGGCGGCCTCGGCGCGGACCTCGTCCTTCGACGGGGTGGCACCGAGCGGGAACATCGCGTGCCGGAGCTGCTCGGCGGTCAGGACACCGAGCACGTACGACTGGTCCTTCGCCCACGCTGCCGAGCGGTGCAGCTCCCGCGAGCCGTCCGGTGCGGTGACGATCGACGCGTAGTGCCCGGTCGCGACGGCGTCGAACCCGAGGGCCAGCGCCTTCTCGAGCAGGGCCGCGAACTTGATCCGCTCGTTGCACCGCATGCAGGGGTTCGGGGTGCGCCCGGCCTGGTACTCGGCCACGAAGTCGTCGACGACGTCCTCCTTGAACCGCGCCGAGAAGTCCCACACGTAGTACGGGATCCCGAGGGCCGCGGCGGCGCGCTGGGCGTCCATCGAGTCCTCGATCGTGCAGCAGCCACGGCTGCCGGTCCGCAGGGTGCCGGGCATCCGGCTGAGCGCCAGGTGCACCCCGACGACATCGTGGCCGGCGTCCACCGCCCGGGCCGCGGCCACCGCCGAGTCGACCCCACCGCTCATCGCCGCCAGTACACGCATGCGTCCAGGGTAACTCCGACACGGCGTAGCGTTGCTCGACGATGACGAGCACCACGAACGACGCCTTCGACCTCCGCGGCGTCCTGCTGTCCGGGTTCCTGCCGGCGGCGCTCTTCGCGATCGGCGAGGGCGCCATCATCCCGATCATCCCGATCGCGGCGGACTCCCTCGGCGCCAGCCTGGCGATCGCCGGGTTCGTCGCCTCGCTGATCCTGGTCGGGGAACTCATCGGCGACGTACCCTCGGGCGTCGTCGTCGCCCGGATCGGCGAGCGGAACGCCATGATCGGCGCCGCGGTCGTCTCGGTCGTCGGGCTGCTCGTCTGCACGGCAGCTCCGAACCCCCTCGTCCTGGCCGTCGGCGTCTTCCTGGTCGGTCTGTCCACCGCGGTCTTCGCCCTCGCCCGGCACGCCTACATGACGACCGCGATCCCGCTGCGGATCCGGGCCCGGGCGCTCTCGAGCCTCGGCGGCGTGTTCCGCTTCGGCTACTTCGTCGGTCCGTTCCTGGCAGCCGGGGTCATCCACCTCACCGGCACGACGCAGAGCGCCTTCTGGGTGCACGTCGTCTGCTGCCTCGGAGCCGCCGTGGTGTTGCTCGTCATCCGCGACCCCGCGACCGGCGTGCGTGGTCTGCAGCGGCCGGCACGCGCCTCCCGACCGACCCGGGCCTCCCGACCGACCGAGCCGGACGCGACGGACGCGGCGACCGCAACGGACGCGGCCACGGCCGCCGGCACGGCCCAGCCGGCCGAGCTCGAGGGCGAGCAGTTCGTCAAGGCGGAATCGCAGGGCCTCTTCCAGACCATCCGCGCCCACCACCGGGTCCTCGTCCGGCTCGGCAGCGGGGCGGCCCTGATCGGGGCGATGCGCGCCGGACGCCAGGTGATCCTGCCGCTCTGGGCGGTCAGCGTCGGACTGGACGACTCCACCGCCGCCCTCGTCATCGGCATCGCCGGTGCCGTCGACTTCGCGCTCTTCTACACGAGCGGGCAGATCATGGACCGCTGGGGACGCCTCGCGAGCGCGCTGCCCTGCATGCTCGGCCTGAGCATCTGCTACTTCCTGCTCGCGTGGAGCGACCACCTCGACGCCCGCGTCGGCTGGTTCGTCGCGGTGGCGATGGCGATGTCCCTGGCGAACGGCGTCGGCTCGGGCATCCTCATGACGCTCGGCGCGGACCTGGCGCCCGCCGACCGACCGGCACCGTTCCTGGGCGCGTGGCGGTTCACGGGCGACCTCGGGTCCGCCGCGGCTCCGCTCGTGATCTCCGGTGTCACGGCGCTCGCCACCATCGCGGTCGCCAGTGGCGTGATGGGCGTGCTCGGCCTGGTCGGAGCGGGCATCCTGCTCCGGTACGTGCCGCGGTACCTGCCCCGCACCTTGCGCTGACCGGCCCGCCGTGCCCCGGCCGGGAGGCACGCCCCACCTCCGACGTCCGGCCCGCTGCGTACACTGGGTCGGCCAGCGGGAGTGGTGGAATTGGTAGACACGCAGGATTTAGGTTCCTGTGCTCCGGCGTGAGGGTTCGAGTCCCTCCTTCCGCACCGGACGTCGCAGCCGGCACGACACGGGACCGCTCGGGACGTCACCCTCCCGACGGACGGCCCGGACACGCCCGCACGGTACCCTCGGTCCGGCGGGTGCTCCATCCGCCCTCGTCCGCCGACCGGAAGAACCATGCACTCCGTCGCACTCGCCCTGATCCCCTGGCTGGATCCGCAGTACATCCTCGACCACTTCGGGGCGTTCGCCGTGCTCATCGTCTGCGCGATCATCTTCGCCGAGACGGGTCTCCTGATCGGCTTCATCTTCCCGGGCGACAGCCTGCTCGTCATCACGGGCCTGTTCGCCTTCGACCGGGACGGCCAGATCGGCGGGATCCCGATCTGGGTCGTCGCGCTGATGATCGGCGCAGCAGCGTTCCTCGGCGGTGAGCTGGGCTACTACATCGGCAAGAAGGCCGGGCCGCCGATCTTCGAGCGCAAGGACAGCGGTCTGTTCTCGAAGGCGAACGTCGACCGGACGAACGCCTTCTTCCACCGGTACGGGGCCCTCGCGGTGATCCTGGCGCGCTTCGTCCCCGTGGTCCGGACCTTCGCCCCCATCGCCGCGGGCGTCGGGCGGATGGACTACCGGAAGTACTCGCTGTACAACGCCGTCGGCGCGGTCATCTGGGGCGTGGGCGTCACGTTCCTCGGGTACTTCCTCGGGTACATCCCGGCCGTGGCGTACCTCGTGCGCAACTACATCGACGTCATCCTGCTGGCGGCGGTCGTCGTCACCGTGGTCCCCGCCGCGATCACCTACTTCCGGAACGCCCGCAAGGCGAAGCAGCGCGAGCCCGAGCAGCCGTAGCCCGGCGCAGCGCCCGCCCGGCGCGAGCGGGACCCGCACAACACGAACCGGCTCGAAGCACGCGATCCCGTGGTTCGAGCCGGTTCCCGTTGTGCGCTGCCGACCGGCGCCAGCGCCAGCACCGGCACCAACGCCGGCACCAGGCGCGCCTGCCCCTACGCCCGCGGCGTCCCGCCGGCGAACCACTCGCGGACGATCGGCGCGATCCCCCGGAACGCCTTCGACCGGTGGCTCAGCGCGTTCTTCTCGGCACGGCTCAGCTGCGCGGCCGAACGATCCGCGTCGTCCGGCTGGAACACCGGGTCGTAGCCGTGCCCGCCGTCCCCGATCGGCTCGGTGCGCACCTCGCCGTTCCAGACCGCCTCGAACACGTGCTCGACGCCCGAGGGCGTGACGAACGCCGCCGCGCAGACGAACGCCGCGGTCCGCTCGACGACGCCGTCCAGGTTCCGCAGCAGCAACGCGATGTTGTCGGCGTCCACCCGGGTGCCGGCGTACCGGGCGGAGTGGATGCCGGGCGCCCCGTCGAGGGCGTCGACGGCGATGCCGGAGTCGTCCGCCAGCGCGGGCAGGCCGGTGTGGGCGACCGCGGCCCGCGCCTTGATCAGCGCGTTCGCGGCGTAGGTGTCGCCGTCCTCGACCGGCTCGGGCCCGTCGTAGGCGACGAGTTCGACCCCACCGAGGGCGTCACCGAGGATGTCCCGCAGCTCGACGACCTTGCCCTGGTTGTGCGTCGCCAGGACGACGGTGCGGGTCACGACGCCACCGCCGTCGCCGGCCGGCCCGGCGACTCCGCTGGTCACGCCAGCCCCAGCGCCGAGCGCTGCACGGCGGCGAGCGATGCGTTGCCCGTCAGCCCGAGGTCGAGCAGGGCGTTCAGCTCGTCGCGGTCGAACGGCGCGTGCTCGGCCGTGCCCTGGACCTCGATGAACGTGCCGGACCCGGTGGTGACGATGTTCATGTCGGTGTCGGCGCGGCTGTCCTCCTCGTAGGCCAGGTCGAGCATCGGCACACCTCCGACGATGCCGACGGAGATCGCCTGCACGCTGTCGGTCAGCGGCGTCGCCTTCTTGCCGATGAAGCCGCGCTCACGGCCCCACTCGATCGCATCGGCCATCGCCACGTACGCGCCGGTGATCGACGCGGTCCGGGTACCGCCGTCGGCCTGCAGCACGTCACAGTCGAGCACCAGGGTGTTCTCGCCGAGGCCCTTCATGTCGACGACGGCACGCAGCGAGCGGCCGATGAGCCGCGAGATCTCGTGCGTCCGGCCGCCGACCTTCCCCTTGATCGACTCGCGCTGCATGCGCTCGTTGGTCGACCGCGGCAGCATCGAGTACTCGGCGGTGACCCAGCCGGCCCCCTTGCCGGCCATCCAGCGCGGGACGCCGTTGGTGAACGAGGCGGTGCAGAGCACCTTGGTGTTGCCGAACGAGATGAGCGCGCTGCCCTCGGCCTGGGTGCTCCAGCCGCGTTCGATGGTGACGGGTCGGTGGTCGGTGGTGGTCCGGCCGTCGATGCGGACGGTGCCGTCGGTGGCGTTCATGGGTTCCTCTCGGTCCGGCCTGGAGGCACGGTGCGGGTGGTCGGGGCGGGTCACGTCGTGCGGCTGGTCGCCGCCACGTCGAGCCCGAGGGGCGGGCTGATGCTGGCCTGTACCGGGATGCTGGCGGTCTCGAGGTGCCCGACGGTGGCGACCTCGGGCCCGAGGAAGCGGCGGGCGAGGCGGACGAACCCGGCCTCGTCGGCACCGGTGGCCTCGAACGAGTACGTCGGCGGTTCGGTGCCGGTGCGTTCCAGTCCGTGTTCGACGAGTCGGCGGTAGACGTCGTTCGCGGTCTCCTCGGCGCTCGAGACCAACGTGACGTCCGGCCCCATCACGTACTGGATCGCGGCGGACATGAGCGGGTAGTGGGTGCAGCCGAGGACGAGCGTGTCGACGCCGGCGTCCCGCACCGGGGTGAGGTACCCGGCCGCGACCTCGCGCAGCTGGGCGGAGGAGGTGTCCCCGGCCTCCACGAACTCGACGAAGCGGGGACACGCCGCGGTCGTGAGGGTGACGTCGGCGGCGACCGCGAAGGCGTCCTCGTAGGCGCGGGACGCGATCGTGCCGATCGTGCCGATCACCCCGATCCGGCCGGTGCGGGTCTGTTTCACGGCGGCGCGGGCGGCGGGCTGGATGACCTCGACGACGGGGATGCCGTACGCCTGCTCGTAGCGTTCCCGGGCGTCGCGGAGCACCGCGGAGCTGGCGGTGTTGCACGCGATGACGAGCGCCTTGACCCCCTGGTCGACCAGGTCGTCCATGACCTCGAGCGCGTAGCGCCGGACGTCGGCGATCGGCTTCGGGCCGTACGGCGAGTGCACGGTGTCCCCGACGTAGCGGATGCTCTCGCGGGGCAGCTGGTCGATGATCGCCCGGGCCACCGTGAGCCCGCCGACGCCGCTGTCGAAGACTCCGATCGGTGCATTTGTCACGGTGACCAGCGTACCGACGCCAGCCGACCCCGCTGGCGTGGTGCGGCCTCCCGTCCCGCCGCCGACCGCGACCGGTGCGACGCCCACCGTTCCGGACACCCTCCGTGCCTGCGCGTCCGGTCCTGGCTAGGGTCGGAGACGTGACCACCGCGCTCCTGACGGACCAGTACGAACTCACCATGGTCGACGCCGCGTTGAAGGACGGCACCGCCGACCGCCGCTGCGTCTTCGAGGTCTTCGCCCGGCGGCTGCCGGACGGACGGCGCTACGGCGTGGCCGCGGGGCTCGGGCGCTTCCTCACGCAGCTGACCGAGTTCCGGTTCGGTGACGAGGAGATCGGGTTCCTCCGGGATCGGCGCGTCATCGACGAGGGCACCGCGCGCTGGTTGGCGGACTACCGGTTCACCGGGGACGTCCGCGCCTACCGCGAGGGCGAGGTGTTCTTCCCCAACTCCCCCGTCCTGCAGATCGAGGGCACCTTCGCCGAGGCCGTGATGCTCGAGACACTGGCGCTCAGTGTGCTCAACGCCGACTCGGCGATCGCCTCCGCCGCGGCGCGCATGGTGTCCGCGGCCGACCGTCGTCCGCTCGCCGAGATGGGTTCCCGCCGCACCGGTGAGTGGAACGCCGTGGCCGCAGCTCGGGCCGCGTACATCGCGGGCTTCGGCGCCACGAGCAACCTCGAGGCGGGCCGCACCTGGGGCATCCCCACGATGGGCACCGCGGCGCACGCCTTCACGCTGCTGCACGACTCGGAAGAGGCGGCGTTCCGGTCCCAGCTCGACGCGCTCGGCAGTGGCACCACCCTGCTCGTCGACACCTACGACATCGAGGCCGCGGTCGAGACCGCCGTCCGCCTGACCGGGGGCACGCTCGGCGCGGTCCGGATCGACAGCGGTGACCTGCCCTCCGTCGTGGCGTCGGTGCGGGCCCAGCTCGACCGGCTCGGCGCGACCGCGACGAAGATCACGGTGACGAACGACCTCGACGAGTACACGATCGCCGCGCTGCGTGCCGCACCGGTCGACTCCTACGGCGTCGGCACCTCGGTCGTCTCCGGCTCGGGCCACCCGGCGGCCGGCATGGTCTTCAAGCTCGTCGCCCACCACTCCCCTGCGGGCGAGTGGGTGCCGGTGGCGAAGAAGTCCGCCGAGAAGGCGTCCGTCGGCGGTCGGAAGGAAGCCGGCCGGCGACTCCGCAACGGCATCGCGACCGCCGAGGTCGTGTTGACCTCGGGGACGGTCGGCCCGGACGAGCGGGACCTGCTCGTCCCGGTCGTCACCCACGGCGAGGTCGATCCGGCGTTCCTCGGTGCCGTCGGCGTCGAGGCGGCCCGGGCACACCACAAACGCGCGAAGGCGGAACTGCCGGCGGACGCCGAACGCATCGGCCGGGGCGACCCGGCCATCCCGACGCTGCTCGTCTGAGCGGCGTCGGCCGGGGTCACTCGGACTTCATCTTCTCGTAGATGGCCTTGCAGTCCGGGCAGACCGGGAACTTCTCCGGGTCGCGGCCCGGGATCCACTTCTTGCCGCACAGCGCCTTGACGGCCTTGCCGGTCAGGGCGGACTCGAGGATCTTGTCCTTCTTGACGTAGTGCGAGAAGCGCTCGTGGTCGCCGGGCTCGATCGCCTCCTCTTCCAGGAGCTTCTCGAGTTCGCGGTCCATCACGTCGAGGCCGCCACCACCGGGTTCCGTCGTGCTCATCGCACCAGGGTACGTCGTCGGGGCCCCGTCCGTCGCCCGATCGGTCACGCCGTGGGCGCACGCCCCGCAGGTCACGCCGCGGTCGCGCGTGCGGTCGTCAGTTCCGCTGCGCGGCGGCCAGGAGGTCCGGGCCGCGTCGGTCGAACACCGCACCGCCGACGAGGACACCGATCACGAGGACGACCACACCGACGCCGATGCCGACACCGAGGACCAGCGACAGCGACGGGTGGTCGAGGCCGAGCAACGCCCGGAGGCCGATCCACCCCGCCGGTGCCATGCAGAGCAGGGTGCCGAGCACCATGAGCGTCTGCGCGACGGTCGCCGTCGCCCCGGCCGCCTGCGGCTGGTGGAACGGGTGGTCGCCCGGGCGGACCGTCGGGTACGGCAGCGCGACCGAGACGATGCTCGACAGTCCGAGCCCGCCGAGCAGCCCGCTGGCCGAGACGGCGACGAGCAGCGGGAACGCCGCCATGTCGCCGTAGAGGCGGGCGGAGACCGCGGCACCGGCGACCAGGAGCGGGGCACCGACGACGACGAGCGGCACCAGACGCCCGAGTCGGTCGGTCCAGCCCGGCGCGCCGGAGGCGACGTGCAGCCACACCGCGGTGTTGTCGTACGAGACGTCGTTGTGCGGCAGGAAACCGGCGATGAGCGCCATCAGCGGCAGGGGCACGAGGGCCGTCCACGCCCACGGCACACCGGCGACGCCGAGCGGCAGCACGACGAGCGGGACGAAGACGAGGATCAGGTACGAGCTGCGGTACCGCGGGTCCCGCGCCCAGTAGGTGAGCGCGCGCGCCGCGACGGCACCGAACGGGGTCGACCCCAGCGGGTCGAACCAGCCGAGGGAGCGGTGACGCCGGACCCGGGCGGGGCGTGCGACCGTGACCAGCAGTCGTCCGACCAGCGCCCACCAGGCGAGGGCGAGCACGGCGACGACGACGAGGGCGACGAGGAGTTTCGCGACGGCGGTACCGACGTCCCCGGTGGCCGCGTCGGCCGGGACGGACCAGGCGGCGCCCCACGGCGTCCAGCCGGCGATGTCGGCGAGCCGCTGCGCGCCCGGACCGGCCGGGTCGAGCCAGTCGAGGCGGAGCAGGAGCGAGACGGTCGGCACCGCCAGCAGGACCACGACGACCACGGCCGACCACGTGACGGCGCGGACGCGTCGCCCGGCGGCGGCCACGGCACCGAGGGTGCTGCAGACCCGGATGACCAGGGCGGTCGTCGCGACGACGAGCACCGCGGCGACGACCCCGAGGAGCGCCGGTCCGGCACCGCGGCTCCACGTGACGACCTGCGCGACGGCGAGCACCGCGACGGCGACGACCGGCAGGCCGACGAGCCCGGCGATGCCGAGTCCGACGACCAGGTCACGCCGTGCGATCCCGAACGCGGCGAAGCGTCGTGGGTCGAGCTGGTCGGCGACGCCGAGCGCGAGCGGGACCAGCGTGCAACCGAGGGTCACCGCCGTGCCGAGCAGCACCACGATCGTCCGGGCCACGACGGGGTCGGCGGTGCGGAGGCCGCCGAGGACCGAGGCGGCCCAGAGGACGACGGCCAGGGCGACGACACTGCCGAGGACCACACCGACCGAACGGCGTGCCCCACCGCGGACCTCGCCCGCCAGCAGGTCGACCCTCAGCCGGAGAAGCTGTGCAACCATTCCATGCTCTCTGCGACGGGACGACCGCCGGCGAGTTCGACGAACTTGTCCTCGAGGCTGCGGCGACCACGGACCTGCGCCATGGTGCCGGCGGCCAGGACCTTGCCGCCGACGATGATCGCCACCGAGTCGCACGTGCGCTGGACCAGTTCCATCGAGTGGCTCGAGAGCACCACGGTGCCGCCACCCGCGGTGTAGCGCCGCAGGATGTCGGTGATCGTCGTCGCGCTGACCGGGTCGACGGACTCGAACGGTTCGTCGAGCACCAGCACGCGCGGCGAGTGGATGAGAGTGGCGGCCAGGGCGATCTTCTTCGCCATGCCCATCGAGTAGTCCGCGACCGGACGCCCGAGTGCGTCGCCGAGACCGAAGGCCGCGGCCAGGTCGGCGCTGCGGCTGCGGGCGGTCTTGCCGTCCAGGCCGCGGAGCGTCGCCGAGTAGAAGAGCATCTGCGCGCCGGTCAGGCGGTCGAACAGCCGGAGGCGGTCCGGCAGGACCCCCATCGCGCGTTTCGCCGCGGTCGGGTCGGCCCAGACGTCGTGGTCGAGCACGGTCACGGTGCCGGCGTCCGGCCGCAGGAGGCCCGTCAGCACCGACAGCGTCGTCGTCTTGCCGGCGCCGTTCGGGCCGACCACGCCGAAGATCGACCCCTTGCGGATCTCGACGTCCACGTCGTCCACCGCGAGGGTCTGCCCGTACCGCTTGACCAGCCCGTCAGCGCGGAGCACCACGGGCTGCTGCGGCACGTTCGGGCGGCCGGTCGGGCGCTTGGTCGTGCTCGCGCCGGCGGATGCCGAGGCCGATGTGCCGGACCCGGCACGGGCCTCCTGGGCGTCGTCCTCGGCCGCGGCGCGGGCCGCGGAACCCTGCGGTCGGGTCGCCCGGCCGGAGCGCTTGTCCCGCTTCTTCCCCTGGCGCGGCTGCGTCGTCGTGCTCGTGGCGGACGCGGCCGGCAGGACGTCTGCCCCCGTCGTCTCCGAGCCGGTCCTGTCGTCCGTCATGTCGTCACCCGCGGACGCGCCGTACGCGCCCGTGTCCCCCGTGTCGTCGTGGTCGTCGTCGCCCGTCCCCTGGGCGGCGGTCGTGCCGTCGTCGTCCGCGTCGGCCGTCCATGTCGCGTCCGACGTGCTGTACACGTCGTCGCTTCCCGCTGTTCCTGCCGACACGAGCCCAACCGTACCAACGGTTCCGACCGCCCGCTGAGCCGCGTCGGAGCGGGTCACGAAATGAACACGATGCCCCGCGAGCCGTACCCCGACGCCGCCTGGTTCCGTATCATTCACCGGGACACGACGGAGTGTTCACCACACGGACACTCGCCCGCACCGCGTCGGGGTGGTCGCGGGTCAGGGCGCTCGTCGCTCCGGATCACGCGTCTCCCGGCGAACTCGAACGGACTGCGAGCAGTATCCAGTAAAGCTGTATCGAAGTGTCCGTCAGGGCACGCTCGACGTGACACCACGGCGAACCGGAGCCACCGCCCTCGCGGGCGGACCGGGTCGCGGGCGGTCACCGGAAGGGACAAGCATGACCACGCAGATCGTCATCCTCGCAGCGGGGATGGGCAGCCGCCTCGGGCGCAGCCTGCCGAAGCCGCTCACCGAGCTCAGCGACGGCCGCACCATCATGCAGCAGCAGTTCGACAACATCCGTGCCGCCTTCGGTTCGAGCGCACGGGTCACGATCGTCGTCGGCTACAAGTCGGAGTACATCGTCGAGGCCTTCCCCGAGGCGAACTTCGTCTACAACGAGTCCTACGACTCCACGAACACCTCGAAGAGCCTGCTCCGCGCCCTCAAGGCGACCGGCAAGAGCGGCGTCCTCTGGATGAACGGCGACGTCGTCTTCGACCCGATGGCGCTCGTGCGTGCCGCCGACATGATCGACGAGGGTCGGTCGTTCGTCAGCGTGAACACCGAGAAGGTCTCCGACGAAGAGGTCAAGTACACCGTCGACGCCGAGGGCTTCATCCACAAGCTGTCCAAGAAGGTCGTCGGCGGCCTCGGCGAGGCGGTCGGCATCAACTACGTCTCCGCAGCCGACAAGCAGGCCCTGATCCGCCAGCTCGGCCGGGTCGACGACCAGGAGTACTTCGAGGGTGGCATCGAAGCGGCCATCGCCGAAGACGGGCTACGCTGGACGCCGATCGACATCTCCGACCTGTACGCGGTCGAGATCGACTTCGCCGAGGACCTGCAGCGCGCGAACGACCTGTTCGCCTGAACCCGGTCAGGACCCCCTGATCGGCCCCGCTGGCCGCGGACTCCGCGGCCACGGCCCGGGTACCCGCACTCGGCGTGGTCCCGGCCGGAGGGAAACCATGACCGACGCGCAGACCCATGACTGACGCGCAGACGCAGACCCCGACCGTCGCGACGACGGTGCCGTCCCGGGGCTCCGCCCGACGGTACCGGCAGGCGCTCTGGCTGCTGACGGTCCGGGATCTGCGCGTGCGGTACTCGACGTCAGCGCTCGGGTACTTCTGGTCGATCCTCGACCCGCTGGTGATGTCGGCGATCTACTGGTTCGTCTTCACGCAGGTGTTCCACCGCGGCAAGGTGGGCGAGGAGCCCTACATCGTCTTCCTGCTGACGGCCCTGCTGCCCTGGATGTGGTTCACCGGTGGCGTCTCGGACTCGACCCGGGCGTTCATCAAGGAAGCCAAGCTGATCCGCTCGACGACCATCCCGCGGAGCATCTGGGTCGCCCGCATCGACGCGTCGAAGGGCATCGAGTTCCTGCTGAGCATCCCGGTGCTCGCGGTCTTCGTCATCGCGACCGGGGCGCACCTGCACTGGCAGGTCGTGCTGTGGCCGCTCGCGATCGTCCTGCAGGCCACCCTCGTGTACGGCCTCGGCCTCATCGTCGCGCCGCTCGTGGTGTTCTTCCGCGACCTCGAGCGGGCGGTGAAGCTCGTCCTGCGGTTCCTGTTCTACGCATCCCCCGTCATCTACGGGACGCAGGCGCTCCCGGACGCCCTGCACGACATCGCCGCCGTCAACCCGCTCAGCGGCATCTTCGGCATCTACCGCTCGGCGTTCTTCCCGGGGCAGCTGGACTGGAAGGAAGTGCTCGCGTCGGTGGTCATCACGGGCATCGTCCTCGTCATCGGCCTCGTCGTGTTCCGTCGCAGCGAGCACCGCGTCCTCAAGGAGCTGTGATGACCACGACCCGACCCACGACCGTCCCGCGCACGACCGCACCGGTGATCTCGGTGACGAACGCCGGCATCCGGTTCAAGCGCAACCGGCGCGCGAGCCGGAGTTTCAAGGACCTGTTCGGACGCGGTCAGCGCCGACGGAAGGCCGACGAGTTCTGGGCGCTCCGGGACGTCTCGTTCGACGTCCGTCCGGGCGAGGCGATCGGCGTCGTGGGCCGGAACGGGCAGGGCAAGTCGACGCTGCTCAAGCTCGTCGCCCAGGTGATGCTGCCGGACGAGGGCCGCGTGCACGTCGGCGCCGGGGTCGCACCCCTGATCGAGATCACCGGCGGCTTCGTCGGTGACCTGACGGTGCGCGACAACGTCTACCTGACCGCCGGGTTGCACGGCATGTCCAAGGCGGAGATCCGCTCGGCGTTCGACGAGATCATCGCCTTCGCCGAGATCGCCGACTTCGTCGACACCCCCTACAAGCACCTGTCGAGCGGCATGAAGGTCCGCATCGCGTTCGCCGTCATCTCGCGGTTGGACGAGCCGGTGATCCTGGTCGACGAGGTCCTGGCCGTGGGCGACAAGAAGTTCCGCGAGAAGTGCTACAAGCGGATCGAGGAGCTCCTGGCCGGGGGCCGGACGCTGTTCTTCGTCTCGCACAGCGACAAGGACCTGCGGCGGTTCTGCGACCGCGGGCTGTACCTCGACGGGGGTCGTCTGCAGTTCGACGGGCCGATCGACGACGCCCTGGAACGGTACAACGCCGACCACGGCGTCTGACACCCACTCCTCCACAACCGAGCACCCCCGGGGCCCGCTCCACAGCCCCGGTCCCCCGCGGGGTCCCCGAGGGCCCCACCGTCGGACCCCACCCCTAACGTGCTCTCCATGCACCACCCCACCACCGCATACCCGGTCCCCTTCGCCGTCGATCGATCCGCGGCACCACGCCGCTACGAACTGGTCAACACCAGCTCCGAGACCCTGGACGGTCTCGCCCTCACCCACCTCGGCACGGGCTACTCGCCGCCGCTCGTCGTCCGCCGACTCGAGCCGGGGCGCGGCGTGTCCCTGGCCGTCTTCGGCGCCGGCCCGCACGAGACCGGGGTCGTCATCGTGCGGTGGCGTCGCCCGGACCGCTCGGAGTACCTGTGGCGGATGTCACTGGCCGGGCCGGGGCTCGCCCCGTGACGCTCAGCTGCCCGACCGGGCCCGGGCGACCTCGTGCCACCGTGCGACCAGACGGTCGATCGCGGCGTGGAACCGCGCCGTCGCGGCTCCGGGCGTGGTGTCGCCGAAGTAGCGCTGCACCCAGTGCCGCAGCCGTGCCAGTTCGTCGGCGTCCGTCGCGGCGCGGTCCACCCGGTCCACGACGTCCCCGGCGTCCTCCGCCCGCAGCCAGTTCGCATCCCCCAGGTACCCGCGCTCGTCGACGTCCGCCTCGGGCGACACCGGTCGGGTGACGATCAGGGGCTTGCCCACGGCCAGGCGGTCGTAGATCATCGCGCTGATGTCGGTGATCGCGACGTCGGCCGCGGCGAGCTGCCACCCCAGCGTCGGCCCGTCGTCGTGCACGTGGTGCGCCGACGGGTCGGCGGCGTTCGCGGCCGCGATGGCGGCGACGATCCGCTGGTGCGCGGCCCGGTAGTCGTCGTCGAGCACTCCGCTGCGGGGGTGCGGCCGGTAGACCAGGCGGTGTCGCGGCGACGCGAGGACCCGTTCGGCGATGGTCGTGCCGTGGCTGGCGATCGACCCGTAGGCCGCGGCTGCGCGGTCCCCTTCCCAGGTCGGCGCGTACAGCACGACGGTGCGGTCGTCGGCCGGGTACGGCGGTTCACCGGCGAAGTGGTCGGCCTGCGGGCGACCGATCGCGATCGTCCGGGCGTCCAGATCGTAGTCCCACAGCGCCTCGGCGAGTCGGTCACGGGCGGCGTCGCCGGCGATGAGCGCGGCGTCGTAGGCCTTGAACTGGTTCGTCGTCATGTACATCTTGTCGCTCTCGCCGTGGTTGACGAAGACGTGCCACATCCGCCCGTACCGCATCATCTGGAAGTTGCGGGCGTTCTGGTTGACGTAGAGCACCACCTTCGGCGCCTGCTCGGTGACGAAGCGCTCGAGGTCCACCACCTGGCGGGCGTAGACCACGGGGACGGGCGACTCGTCCGCCAGCGCCAGCATCGCGCCCGGGCTCCGGGACACGATCGCCACGCCCCGGTGCTCCGCCAGTGCGGCGAGCGGGCTGTACCACTGTCGGATCTGGTACATGTTCACCGGGCCGTCGGCGAAGTAGACGGCGATCTCGACCGTGCCGGGTGCGGGCGTCGGGACCGACGGCAGCCGACGTGCCAGCTGCGCCCGTGTCTGTCGTGAGCGCAGGAGCCGGCCGGCGAGCCGGATCGCGGTGCGGGCGTCCTTGACGATGGCCATGCTGTGCTCCTGGGCAGTGGGTCGGGCAGGTCGTGCGTGTGGTGCGGTGCGGTGCGGTGCGGTCGGACCGGAGGTGCGCCTCCCACTCCGTCCCGCCGGTGTCAGACGACAGGCGGTCGGCCTGCCAGCGTCATGCGACCGATCGTGAGCCATCCCATCACGTGGGCCGGACCGCAGTCGGTGCGCCACCCCTCGGTGACACCGCCGAACCAGGTCGCGAGCCGACGCGGCGACCGCCACCACCGGAGCACCTGGATCGCGGCCCAGCTGCCGACGTAGACGGGCCGGAGCACGGCGGGCAGGTTGCGCCGGGCGAGCCAGACGCGGTTCCGGGCGTTGAGGCGCACGTACTCGCGGTGACGCGCCGGGTCGATGGCCGGGTGGTTCGCGACGAGCTCCCCCGCGTACCATGCTCGGCGGCCGGCGTCCCAGACGCGCCAGGCGAGCTCGATGCCCTCGTGCGCGTAGAAGTACTCGGCTCCCCACCCGCCGACGGCACGCCACACGTCCATCGGCAGGACGACGGCACCCTCCCACACGGAGAACACCGGTGAGCTCTCTTGCGGGTCGCCCTTCCGGATCCGGGGAACCCAGCGACGGGGGTTGGCCGCGCCGGCGGGGTCGACGACCCGGGGCTGCACCAGTCCGAGCGACGGGTCGTGCTCGAACAGTGCGATCGCGTCACGGAGGAACGTCGGCGACGGCACCGAGGCGTCGTCGTCGAGGAAGAACACGTAGTCGCCGTCGACCTCGGCGGCACCGGCGTTCCGGCCGGCGGGGATACCGAGGTTCTCCGGCAGGGCGAGGGCGCGCACGTCGTCGGGCAGTCCGACCGGCTGCCACCCGTTGCCGACGCAGACGACGTCGAGTTCGACGTCCTGCTGCGCGAGCACGCTCTCGAGGCCGCGGCGCAGGTCCTCCGGCCGCGTGCCCTGCGACAGGCTGACCACTGCGACCCGCGGTCGTCCGCGATGCGGGACGGCGCGACGCCGGACGGTGCCGGGAGTCACGCGCGGACCCGCTTCGACGAGATGATCGCCAGGAAGTGACCGGCAGTCGCGAGGACCGCCAGGGGCAGGAGGGCGCCGACCAGGATCCGGTCGGCGAGCGGGTGCCCGATGACGAGCGCCAGGAGCGCGACGACGAAGGTGATGATCGTGAGTTCGACCGAGTGGTACAGACGGTGGAACGGCAGGAACCGGGCGATGCGGCGGAGCGTGGCGAGCCGGGCACCCGACGGGGCGGTGACCCCGTCGCGTCGGTCCGCGAGCTTCTCCATGCCGCCGTGGGCACGCGCCACGTGGACCATGTCGTTGAGCGCCTTGTTGAGGACGATCACCAGGCCGAGGGCGCAGCCGATCGTCGTCCACATCCAGTCGGCGCCGTGCACGGGCCAGGTCGCTGCGCGCACGCCGAGCGCGATGGGGATGAGCCCCTCGGTCGTGTAGTGCCCGACCTTGTCGAGGAAGATGCCGGCCGGCGAGCGGGTCCCACGCCACCGCGCGACCTCGCCGTCGGAGCAGTCGACGAGCATCTGCAGTTGGCCGAGCACGAGCGCGAGCAGGGCACCCCAGATGCCCGGGATCAGGAGCGCGGCCGCGGTGGACCAGCCGACCAGGATCATCAGGCCGGTGACCTGGTTCGCGCTGACCCGGGTCCGCAGCAGCACCGACGTCAGGTACGGCGAGATGTCCCGCAGGTAGAGCGACGCCGTCCAGTGCTCGGCGTTCGCGCGCGCCCGGACCTCGTCCGGCTGCGCCACCGCCCGCAGCTCGGCGATCGAGGTGGGCCGGCTGAAGCCGCGGCCGTTCCGGGGATCGGGCACGCCGCCGTTCCCGAGGTCGTCGTCCGCCATGTCGGTCACCGTCCCGTGTGTGTGGTCAGATCGGAGGTCCGTGTCAGGAACCCGATGATGAAGCCGACACCCCAGCCGACGTGGATGCACGGCAGGACGACGAGCAACCACGCCCGCGTCGCCGGCACCGATCGCCGCGACACCGCGAGGGCACCGACGACGACGAAGAGCAGGTAGACCGCCGGGATGGCGAACCCGGTCATCGCCCACGCCACCGGCGACCCGAACAGCGCCCCGACGACGCCGACGAGTCCGGCGACCAGCCCGAGGGCGACGGCCAGGACCATCACCGGCGGCACGAAGTAGCGGAGGCCGTTGCCCGCGGGGAATCGTCGGGCAAGTTCGCCCCGCCAGAGCCCGGTGGCGACGAACTGGCGCACCAGGCGCTTCAGGCTCGGCCGCGGGCGGTACGTGACGACGAGTTCCGGGGTGAACCAGACCGTGCCGCCCGTCGTCCGCAGCCGCCGGTTGAGCTCCCAGTCCTGCCCGCGCTTGATGCCCTCGTCGAAGAGCCCGACCGCGAACAGCCGCTCGCGGCGGAACACCCCGAGGTACGCCGTCTCGGCTGGTCCGGCCTGACCGCCGACGTGGTGCGGCGTGCCGCCGAGCCCGACACGGCTGCCGTAGGCGAGGGCCACGGCCTGTTCGAACGGCGTCCGTCCCTCGGCCCGCATGATGCCGCCGACGTTGTCCGCGCCGGACTCCTGCAGGGTGCGGACCGCGATGCGCGTGTAGTCGGGCGGCAGGACGCTGTGCGCGTCCACGCGCACCACGATGGGGTGCTCGGAGGCACGGATCGCGACGTTGAGACCGGCCGGCGTGGACCCGACCGGGTTGTCGACCGCGCGGATCCGCGGGTCCGCGGCGCTCATCTCGGCCACGAGTTCGTTGGTGCCGTCGATCGAGGGCCCGAGCGCCAGGATGACCTCGAACGGCCCGGCGTAGTCCTGCTCGAGCAGGCTGCCGACGGCGGCACGGACCTCGGTCACCTCGTTGAGGACGGGCATGACGTAGGAGACACCCGGCAGGGCCTGTCCGTCGTGCTGCATGTGATCCTCGGGGTCCGGCGGGCGCGACACGACCCGACCGGGCCGCCCCGCAGAGCGGACCGAGCCTATCAAGCACCCGAGTTGCCCACCTGGCCGCCTCCTGGAGCCGGTGACCGACCGTGCCGACGGCGCGTCACGTCCGCGTCCCCCGGACGGACGTCAGGCCCGCCACCGGCTGGAGGCGGGCCTGACGTCGTCAGGACGGTCGGGTCACTTCGAGCTGTCGTACGTCCCGAGTGTGACGTCCGCCGTCCGGCTCTCGCCGTTGCGGACGTAGGTGACCTTCGTCTTCGCACCACCGGCGAAGAAGCGCACCTGCGCGGTGAGGTCCGTCGCGTCGGCGATGGTGGCGTCACCGAGCTTCGTCACGACGTCGCCCTTCTGCAGGCCCGCGTCCGCCGCAGCGCCACCGGAGACGACCGACTTGATGACGGCACCGACCTGCGAGGCGTTGGCGTCCTCCGTCGCGTCCCCGACCGAGGCGCCGAGCAGACCGTGGGTGGCCTTTCCGTTGTCGACGATCTCGGAGGCGACACGCTTGACCAGGTTCGACGGGATCGAGAACCCGACGCCGATGCTGCCGGACTGGGAGCCCGACGAGCTCGAGCTGCCGGCGCTGGCGATCGCGACGTTGATGCCGATCAACCGACCCTTGTCGTCGAGGAGCGCGCCGCCCGAGTTGCCCGGGTTGATCGACGCGTCGGTCTGGATCACCGGCAGCGACACCGTGGTGCTCGCGGAGGGACTGCTGCCGTTGTCGCCGTTGCCCCAGAAGTCGAACGGGCCGTTGCCGTTGTTGCCCTGGCCCTCGTTGGAGTCGCCGCCCGCGTTCGGGTCGCTCGAGGTGACCTGGATGCTGCGGTTCAGGGTCGAGACGATGCCGTCCGTGACGGTGTTCGACAGGCCGAGCGGCGCGCCGATCGCCACGGCGGTGTCGCCGACGTTGAGCTTCGACGAGTCGGCGAAGTCCATCGGGGTGAGGTCCGGCGCGTCGATCTTGATGACCGCGAGGTCCACCGTCGGGTCGGTGCCGACGAGCGTGCCCTTGTAGACGCGGCCGTTCGAGGTCGTCACCGAGATGGTGCCGCTCGAGCTGTCGCCGTCGAGCGTCACCACGTGGGTGTTGGTGACGATGTAGCCGTCCTTGTCGAGGATGACGCCCGAGCCGGTGCCGGCCTCGCTGCTCGCCGACACGTTGATCGTGACGACGGAGGGCGTGGCCTTCGCGGCGACCGCGGTCACGACGGTGGCGGAGTCGTAGTCGTTGACGGTGAGGTTGCCGCCGCTCTGCGAGGAGCCGGAGCTGCTCGTCGTGGTGTCGCCGCCGGTGGCCGAGTCGGCCGCCCAGACGATGCCGCCGCCGATGAGACCGCCGACCAGGGCGATCGCGACGGCCGGCAGGAGCAGCCGGTTGCGGCCGGAACGGTCGCGCGTGGTGGTGCCGGTCGCCGCCTGGGCACCGGAGAAGTAGTGACCGTTCGCGCGCTGCTGGTCTGCGGCGTCGCCGAACGAGCTCGTCGCGGAGGCCGGCGGCTGGTCTGCGGACGGGGTCGGGCCCGCGGCGCCGGAGTACTCGCCGTACCGGGGGCGGTCCTGGCCGTACTGGCCCTGCTGCCCGTACTGGCCCTGCTCGCCGTACTGACCCTGCTGGCCGTACTGCTGCGGTGCCTGCCCGTACTGGCCCTGGCCGTACTGACCCTGCTGCGGCGCCTGGCCGTACTGACCCTGCTGGCCGTACTGGGAGCCCTGGCCGTACTGGCTCTGCTGGCCGTACTGGCCCTGCTGCCCGTACTGCGAGTCCTGGCCGTACTGGCTCTGCTGGCCGTACTGGCCCTGCTGCGAGTACTGGCCGTACTGGCCGTACTCCGGGTACGGCGCGGTGTACTGGTCCGTCGGGTGGTCGGAGGCGGCGGCATGCGTCCCGTCCGCTGCTGGAGTCGTCCCCACCACGTCCGTGTCGTCGGCGTCGCGGTGCCCGTACCGGGTGCCGTCCGCCTCGTCCGGACCGGTGGTCTCGTCGCGACGGTCGTCGTCGCCGTGCCCGTTGGGCGTGGTGTCGCTCATGCTGGACGTGCTCCTTTCAAGCTCCTGCAGTCTCCCCCACCGACCTGGGCGGTCATGATGGCGCACCTGCGAGCTGGCCAAGCCGATCGTATGCGTCAGCTGTGTGCCGGGTCCGCAGGAGTCGGCACACGAACAGCGGCCGACCGTCACGAGCCGGGCTCGCCCACGTCCGCCGGTGTCATCCGGCGTCCGCCGGGATCGTCCATGGTCCATCGGGGTCGGCACGGGGCGGACGCTAGGTTGGTGGCCAGCGCGCGCCGTGCCTCCCGTCCGGCGCCTCGACGTCGAGAGGGGTCGCACATGCGGCAGACCGGTCCGTGGCTGCGAGCCGCCGAGGGTGCGATGCTCCTGGGGCCCGACGGGGTGCCCGCGCCGACCGTCTTCGCCGAGATGAGCGCCCTGGCGGCCGCGACCGGCGCGATCAACCTGGGGCAGGGATTCCCCGACGAGGACGGGCCGGCCGAGGTCCTGGAGGCCGCGGTCCAGGCCATCCGCGGCGGCGCGAACCAGTACCCGCCGGGCCGGGGCACACCGGACCTGCGTGCCGCCGTCGCGGAGCACCAGGCCCGCTGGTACGGCCTGGACGTCGACCCCGACCGGGAGGTCCTGGTCACCGCCGGCGCGACCGAGGCGTTGGCCGCGACCCTGCTGGCACTGGTCGAGCCGGGCGACGAGGTCGTCACCTTCGAACCGTTCTACGACGCCTACGGCGCGCTCATCCGGCTGGCCGGCGCGACGCACGTCACCGTCCCGCTCCGTGCCCCGGACTTCCTGCCGGACGAGGCCGACCTCCGCGCCGCGTTCTCGGACCGCACCCGGGTGGTGCTCGTGAACACGCCGCACAACCCGACCGGTCGCGTGCTGCCGGTCGAGGTGCTCCGCACCGTGGTCGAGCTCGCCGAGCAGTTCGACGCGGTCATCGTCACCGACGAGGTCTACGAGCACCTGGCGTTCGCGGGCACCCACGTCCCGCCCGTCACGCTCCCCGGAGCACGCGAGCGCACGGTGTCCATCTCGAGTGCTGGCAAGACCTTCAACACGACGGGCTGGAAGATCGGCTGGCTCACTGCTCCCCCGGCCCTGGTCGAGGCAATCACGACGGTGAAGCAGTACCTGACGTTCGTCAACGGGGCACCGTTCCAACCGGCGATCGCCACCGGGCTGCGGCTGCCCGACGCGGTCTTCGCCGGGATCGCGGCGGACCTCGGGTCGAAGCAGGCGATTCTGGCCGACGGGCTCGCCGCCGCGGGCTTCGACGTCCTGCGCCCGGACGCCGGCTACTTCGTCATCGCGGACGCGGCGCCGCTCGGACACGACGACGCCCGGGCGCTCTGCCTGGAGCTCCCCCGCCTCGTCGGCGTCGTGGGCGTGCCGGTGTCGGCGTTCGTCCGGCCGGACCACGTGGACGGGTACCGGTCGCTCATCCGGTTCGCCTTCTGCAAGCGGCGGTCGGTGCTCGAGGAGGCCGTGGCACGGTTGGCAGGGCTCGCCGCGACGGCCTGAACGCGGCCTGCGGGCGGTCGCTCGTCAGTCGCGCACGTGCAGGTCGTACCGGCGGAGTGCCAGCGACGGGTTCACGGTCCGCACCCGCTCGGTGACCGCGGTGTCGATCGTGGTGACGAGCAGCCCGGGATCGGCTCCGAGTGCAGCGACCGCGGTACCGGTGGGGTCGAGGGCGACCGTGCCGCCGATGCCCACGGGCGGTGCCTGTCCGACACCGAGGACCCAGACGGTGTTCTCGATCGCGCGTGCCGTCAACAGCGTCCGCCAGTGGTGCTCCTTGCCCGGGCCGCGGACCCACTCGGCCGGGAGGACCACGACGTCGGCACCACCGTGTTCGGCCGCGGCCAGCCGACGGGTCACCTCGGGGAAACGCAGGTCGTAGCAGGTCTCGAGGCCGACCCGGACGCCGTCGACCTCGACCACGGGCAGCTGCGCGGGGTCGCCGGCCTCGATGCGGTCGGACTCGTGCGACCCGAACGCGTCGTACAGGTGGACCTTCCGGTACGTGTCCAGGACCGCGCCGTCGGCAGCGATCGCGACGAGGGTGTTCCGGAACCGTTGCGGCGTCTCCCCCGCTTCCGCGATGCCGACCACCAGCGCGATGCCGGTGCTGCGTGCGATCCGACGGAGCCCCGTGACGAACGACCCGTCGAGGGGTTCGGCGGCGGCCACGAACCGGTCGTCGATGTCCGCGGTGAAGTACGACGTGTACTCCGGCGTCACGAGCAGCTGTGCTCCCCGCTCCGCTGCGGTCCGCGCAGCGTCGGCCACGGTCCGGAGGTTCGCCGCGGTGTCGGCGACGGGGGCGAACTGGGCCGCCGCGATGGTCAGGGTCGTCACGATGACAGGGTAGCCGCGGCTGGACGGCGCCGGCAGGCAGCGTCGGTCCGCCGCATCGACGAGCGCCCGTCACCGCCCGGCGTCAGCTCCGGTCCGCAGGGACGTCGGGCACGGCGAGGACGCCGAACGAGCGACGCAGGATCCCGACGACGTCGTCCTCCCCCGCTGCCCAGGTCGCGACCGACACGTCGAAGCACGACAGTGCCGCCTGCACGACCGTCCGAGCACGCAGGTCCCCGTCCGTCTCGCCGAGCCCGAGCCGTGCCGCGACCAAGGGCAGGAGCACTTCGGCCCACGCATGGTGCTTCTCGAGGTTCCGTGCCCGCAGGGACGGCGTGCTCAGCATCACTCGGACCGAGCGACGGCCGGTCTCCGGATCGTCGCCGCCGCCGAGCACGAGCATCGACGCGAAGGACTCCTGCAGCGCGGTCCACACCGGCTCGCCCTCGGGGCGCGCGCGGAACGCTGCCGCGAGGGCCGCACCGTGCCGTGCCGGGTCGCCGATCACGGCGTCCTCCTTCGCGGGGAAGTACCGGTGGAAGCTCCGCGCCGAGATACCGGCCTCGGCCGCCACCTGTTCGACCGTCACGCGGTCGAACCCGTCGGCGTCGAACCGGGCGATCGCGACGGCGGCGAGGCGCGCGCGGACGGCATCCCGGGTGATGTCCCGCAGGCCGGTCCGTGTCCCCGTCGTCGCTCCCATGCTCCGATGCTACCGCTCCGGCATCCACCGCCGTACTTGACAGTCTCTGCCAGGTTCGGCGTACAGTGCCAGTGTCAACACGACATTGATGGAGGACGACATGCAGAACCGCACACTCGGACGAGAAGGCCTCGCCGTCAGCGCGATCGGCTACGGCGCGATGGGCACGACCTTCGCGTACGGGCCCGGCGACGACACCGCGTCGATCGCCGCGAGCCGGCACGCGCACGACCTCGGCGTGACCCACTTCGACACCGCAGAGCTCTACGGGTGGGGAACCGGAGAGCGGCTCCTCGGCTCCGCACTCGCGCCGATCCGCGACGAGGTCACGATCGCCACGAAGTTCGGCTTCACCCCGGACGCCTACGCCCCGAACTCGCAGCTCGACCACATCCGGCAGGTCGTCGATGCGAGCCTGCGCAACCTCGGCACGGACTCGATCGACCTGCTCTACCAGCACGTCCACGACCCGGAGGTCCCGGTCGAGGACGTGGTCGGCGTGATGCAGGAGTTCGTGCAGGCCGGCAAGGTGCGCTGGCTGGGCCTCTCGAACACCGATGCCGAGAACATCCGGCGGGCACACGCGGTCCACCCGATCTCCGTCCTGCAGACGGAGTACTCGGTGTTCGCCCGGCAGTCCGAGGACCTGTTCGGCGTCGTCGACGAACTCGGCATCGGTCTCGTCGCGTACTCACCCCTGGCGCGCGGGTTCCTCAGCGGGGCCGTGCAGCCGCGGAGCGCCTACGCCGAGGACGACATCCGGCAGTGGCTGGAGTGGTGGGCACCCGAGAACTGGGACGCCAACACCGCGGTCGTGGCGGGTCTGACCGAACTCGCATCGGAGAAGGGCATCTCCCTCTCGCAGCTGGTGCTCGCGTGGATCCTCGCGCAGCGCGAGGACATCGTGCCGATCCCCGGGTCACGCAGCGCCGGACGTGTCGCTGAGAACGTCGCCGCCGCGGCCGTCACCCTGGCTCCCGACGAACTCGCGCGCATCGACACGCTCAGTCGCGGCGTGCGCGGCGCCCGCGCCACGAGCTGAGGGATCTGCCCACTCCCGGAGCGGCGACGACGGACGCCCCTGGGAACATGAAGGAACCTAGGAACGCGAAGAGGTCTGGGAACGCGAAGAAGCCCCGGTCCGTGAGGACCGGGGCTTCTCGTGTCGCGTTGGTTGCGGGGGCAGGATTTGAACCTACGACCTCTGGGTTATGAGCCCAGCGAGCTACCGAACTGCTCCACCCCGCGGCACATGGAAAACACTACACGGACCCGAGCGGGGTGCCAAATCGACGCACCCCGCTCGGCGTGTTCACCCCTTCGAGGAGCTGCTGCTCTCCGCTGCGATGGCGGCCTCGATGGCCTCCTGCAGCTGCTTGTCGGCCTCGGCCGCCGCGACCAGGTCGTTGTCGGCGTACGCCTGCTCGCGGGCACGGAGCGCCTTGTCGGCGTCGGACAGTGCCTGCTGGACGTCCGGGTCCGTGCTGCCCGCGGACGATCCGCCGGTCGAGCCGCCGGTCGCACCGCCGGTGGAGGTACCACCGGTCGACGTCCCCGACCCGGAGCCGCCGGAGTCGGAACCCGAGGCAGCGCCGGAGTCACCCGCGGCTGCCCCGGAGTTGCCGCCGAAGAGCTCGTCGAGCGCCTGGTCCAGCGTGTCCTCGAAGGCGATCTTGTCGCCGAAGGCCACCAGGACCTTCTGCAGCAGCGGGTAGGACCCACTCGAGGTGGACTGCACGTACACCGGCTGGACGTAGAGGAAGCCGCCACCCACCGGCAGGGTCAGCAGGTTGCCCTGCTTCACGGTGCTGTTGCCGCGCTTCAGGATGTTCAGCTCCTGCGACACGGTCGGGTCCGAGTTGAACAGGTTCTGCACCTGCGACGGACCCGGGATGCTGTCCGTCTTCGGGATCGTCAGCAGCGTGAGCTTGCCGTACCCCTTGCCCTTCTCGCCCTTGCCGGCCCCGCTGGCGTCCGACCCGACGGCCAGGTAGCCGGTCAGGACGTTGCGCGCGTTCGACGACGAGTTCTGCTTCGGGATGTACGTGCTGTACAGCGAGTACGCCGTCCCGGAGCCGGGGACCTTCATCGTCAGGTAGTACGGGTCCTGCTGGTCGGGGTTGGTCGCGGTCGTCTGCGTCCCGAGGGCGTTCGTGGTGGTCGTGTTCGTCCCCGAGCCGGTGCCGGCCGAGTCGGCGTCCCCCGCGCTCGTCGACGTCGAGGTCGGGTCCACCGGGGTCGTCCACGCGTCGTCGCCCGAGTAGAACGAGTTGGCGTTGGTGACGTGGTAGGTGCCGAGGATGCTCCGCTGGACCTTGAACAGGTCCGTCGGGTAGCGCACGTGGGCCAGCAGGTCGGCGCTCATCGAGGAGACCGGCTGGAGCGACGTCGGGAAGATCTTCTGCCAGGTCTTCAGCACCGGGTCGGTGGTGTCCCACGCGTACAGCGTGACCTTGCCCGTGTAGGCGTCGACGGTGGCCTTGACCGAGTTCCGGATGTAGTTCACCTGGTCGGTGCGGAAGCTGCCGGTGTCGGTGCCGTTGATGCTGTCGGTCATGCTCTGGCTCTGCGAGTACGGGTACGCGTTGCTCGTGGTGTACCCGTCGACGACCCACTGGATGCGGTTGTCGACGATCGCCGGGTAGGCGTCCTTGTCGAGCTTCAGGTACGGCGCGACCTTGCCGACGCGCTGCACCGGGTCCCGGTCGTAGAGGATCTGCGAGTCCGCGTTGACGGCGTTCGACAGCAGGATCTGCTCGGACTGGAACTTCGCCGCGTAGACCAGGCGGTTGAAGAAGTTGCCGATCGTCGGGCCACCGTTCGCCGCGTACGTCGTGGTCGCGTTGCCGTCGTTGTCGTCGGACCCGGACGGGTAGTCCAGCTCGACGTCCTTGGTGCCCTTCGGCGCCCCGACGATCGAGTACGCGGGCGAGTTCTCACCGAAGTACACGCGCGGCTGGTACTTGCCGAGGTCGCCGCCGGCCGGGATGCCCGACTCGATGAAGACCGGCTTGCCGTCGGCGGCCCGCTGGTTGCCGTACGCCGCGACGACGCCGTAGCCGTGGGTGTAGACGAACGTGCGGTTGTACTGGGTCGCCGAGGCGCCGAGGCCCTCGAGGTCGATGTCACGCACCGCGAGGACGGTGTCCTCGGTCTTGCCGTCGACCTGGTAGCGGTCGACGTCCAGCTGGTCGGGGAACTTGTAGTACTGCCGGTACTGCTGGAGCTGGCTGTACGTGTCCGCGACGATCTTGGGGTCGATGATGCGGATGTTCGCGGTGGTCTGGGCGTCTTCCGACAGCGCCCCCGAGGACGCCGTGGTCGTCGCGTCGTAGTCCTGCTCCTTGACGCCGGCGACGTCGTAGGCGTCCCGGGTGGCGTCGATGTTGCGCTGGATGAACGCGGACTCGAACGACCGCTCGCTCGGGGCGACCTGCAGGCGCTGGACGATCCACGGGTAGATGCCGCCGATGACGATCGCCGCGACCAGGAGCAGCCCGGTGCCGACGATCGAGATGCGCCAGCGGCCGATGACCGCGGTGACGATGAACAGGATCGCGACGATCGCGGCGATGCCGGCCATGATCTCGCGACCGGGGATGGTGGCGTTCACCTCGGTGTACTGCGCACCGGTGATGAGCGAGTTGTCCTTCGTCAGCGCGGCGTACTGGTCGAGCCACAGGCTGGCGGCCTGCAGGGCGATGTAGACACCGGCAGTGACCGCGAGCTGGATGCGGGCGGCCCGCGAGATCCGGACCTCACGGCCGCCGAAGCGCAGCGCCCCGTACAGGTAGGTGGCGGCGAGGGCGGCGAGCCCCGCGATGAGGACGACCGCGGACGAGTACGCCACGACGGATCGCCAGAACGGCAACTCGAAGACGTAGAAGCCGATGTCGAGCCCGAACTGCGGGTCCGTCTTGCCGAAGGGGGTGCGGTTGAAGTACTCCAGCACCATGCTCCAGCGCGGCGCCGTCGCGAGACCGGCGAAGACGCCGAGGACCGCGGGGATGCCGAGCATCACGACGCGCCGCAGCGGCTCGATGACCTGCTGGTAGCGGTCGAGCTGCGAGTTGAGCTTCGCGTAGACCGGACGGAACCGGAAGGCGAGCGTGATGCTCAGCCAGACCGGGACGGCCATCCCCAGGAACCCGGCGACGAACATCGCCGTCCCGGCGAGCCACCTGGTGGTCAGGACCCGCTCGAACCCGAGCTGCGTGAACCACGCGTAGTCGGTGTAGAGGCTGGCGAAGATGAAGAAGCCGATCACCAGTGCGGCCAGCACGATGATCGTGACCACGATCGGGACACGCGGCGAGCGCCGTCCCGCGGTGGACGAGGTGTTCGTCACTTGTTGTGCTCCAGACGTGTCGGACCGGCGGCGCCGGCAGGCCGAGCCGTCAGTGCTGACGATCCTATTCGCCCCGGCCGACAGTCAACCTGTGCCGCGTCTCAGGAAGCCGCCGCGTTCCTCCCGTCCCGCCGGGAGGCACGTCCCCCGTCCGGCAGCACGCTCAGGTCGTGCAGCGCTCCAGACCGGACGTGCTGCGGCCGGCGGCGATCGTCTGCAGGTCGGTGACGGCCTGGTCGAGGGTGGAGACGGCGTAGACGTCGAGGCCCGCCGGGACGTGTCCGACGACCTCGTCGCAGTTCGTCTTCGGCGCGAGGAACACGGTGGCGCCGGCGGCCTCGGCCCCGTAGAGCTTCTGGCGGATGCCGCCGATGGGGCCGACCGCTCCGTCCGCCGTGATCGTGCCGGTCCCCGCGACGTGCTTCCCGCCGTTCAGCTCGCCCGGCGTGATCTCGTCGATGATCCCGAGGGCGAACATCATCCCGGCCGAGGGTCCGCCGACGTCCTGCAGCTGGATGTCGACGTTGAAGGGGAAGTCGTAGTGCTCCACGACCCCGACACCGATGAGCGCCGTGCCCTGCTCCGAGCGAGGCGTCAGCGAGAGCTCGCGGGTCGCGCCGTCACGCTCGACCGTGACCGTCGCGGGCGACGAGGTGCCGTGCTTCGCGACCAGTTCGCGGAGCGTCGTCGCGTCGGCGTTCGTGCGCAGCGACGTCCCGTCGAAGGCGGTCACGACGTCCCCGGTGCGGACCACGCCCTCGGCCGCGGAACCGTCCTGGACGCTGCCGACCTCGAGCTCCGTCGGGATCCGGTACCCCTGGTGGACGAGCGCGGCGGCGACGGCGGACTGCTGCGAGTTCGTCATGTCGGCCGCGTCCTGCTTGTTCACCTGGTCGGTCGAGGTGCCCGGCGGGTAGATCGCGCTGGCCGGCACGACCGCCTGCGACTTCGTGAAGAGGGCGCGGACGACGCTCGTCCACGAGGGGCGTTCGGTCGCGGTGCCCTGCACGCTGACCGTCAGCATGTCGAGCGCGCCGGAGGTCGGGTACGTCCGGTGCCCGTCGACCTGGATGAGTTCGACGTCCTTCGCGTCCTTGCCGGTCCCCTGCCGCTGGGTGCCGATCGTGTTGAACACCGGTCCGGGCATCTCGATGACGTACGGGCTCGGCAGGACGCTCGCGACGAGACCCAGCACGACGGCTCCGGCGACGAACACCCACCCGACCGTCCGCGAACGCGGACGACGACGGGGAGCGGGGGCGAAGAGGGTCACGCAGGGTCCTTCCGGAGGCTGTTCGCCCACGGCGCAGCCGTCCGGGCGGATGCCCGGGCCGGTCCCAGGTCCGGGCCCGCGGGCAGCGGTTAGCGTAGTCGGCATGCCTGATGAACCGCAGCCGGGGCCGGACGACGACTTCCAGGAGATGCTCCGCAAGCTCCTGTCCGGCGAGGGGCAGATCGACCCGTCGCAGCTCGCCGGCGCCGCCGGCCTGCCGAACGACCCGGCCGCCGTCGCCGAACTCATGAGCCAGCTCCAACGCGCCGCCCAGACCGGCTCGGAGGGCATCGACTTCACCGTGACGGCGGACCGCGCCGCCACGATCGCCCGCGAGGGCGCCGAGCCGCTCGACCCCGCGACCGCGCAGGCGTCGGCGCAGGCGTTCCAGGTCGCGGCCCTGTGGCTCGACGAGGTCACCACCGTCGCCGAACTCACCGCGACGCCGAGCGTCTACACCCGCGAGCAGTGGGCGAAGGCGACGGCTCCGGTCTGGTCGCAGATCGCCGAGCCCGTCGCCTCGAGCATCGCGACCGCCCTGACCGAGGCGATCGACCAGCGTGCGCCCGAAGAGCTCAAGGTGATGCTCGGCGACGTCTCGAAGGCGATGCGCGGCGTCGCCGGGGCCCTCTTCGCGATCCAGCTCGGCCAGGTCGTCGGGCAGCTCGCGAAGGAGGTCGTGTCCGGCGGCGACGTGGGCGTGCCGCTGCTCGACGAGCAGGTCGCCGCCCTGGTGCCGCAGAACGTCGCCGAGTTCGCCGACGGACTCGACGTCCCCGTGGACGAGGTCCGCATCTACCTGGCGGTCCGGGAGCTCGCACACGCCCGGCTGTTCCGGTCGGCCCGCTGGCTCCGACTGCACATCATCTCCTCGATCACGGAGTACGCGAAGGGCGTGCACATCCCGTTCGACCGGGTCGAGGAATCGCTGTCCGGCATCGACCCGACCGACCAGGAGCAGCTGCGCGACGCGCTGGCCTCCGGGGTGCTGATCCCGCCGCGGACGCCCGAGCAGGACGCCGCGCTCGCCCGGCTCGAGACCATGCTCGCCCTGGTCGAGGGCTGGGTCGACACCGTCACGGCCGCGGCGACCGCACGCCTGCCCCGCGCGGGTGCGATCGCCGAGATGGTCCGTCGCCGCCGAGCCGCGGGTGGTCCGGCCGAGTCGGCGTTCGCCACGCTGGTCGGTCTGGAACTCCGGCCGCGCCGACTGCGCGAGGCCGCCGCGATGTGGCAGCGCGTGACCGACGAGCTCGGCGCCGACCAGCGCGATGCCCTCTGGGCCGCGTTCGACCTTGTGCCCGGTTCGGACGACATCGACGCGCCGGAGTCGCTCGTCGCCCGGTTGCGGGACCCCTCGCAGTCCGCCGAGGACGACGCCTTCGACCGGGCCCTCGAGGACCTGCTCAACGACGCCACCGACGACCGTCCGCACGAGGACGAGTCCGGTGGGATCGACGAGGACGGCAGCGCCGATGGCCCGTCCGACGGCCCGGCACCTGGTCCGGCCACCGGTCCGCAGCAGTAGTCGTCCCGGACGGGAGGCACGTCCCGCCTCCCGTCCACACCCGCCGGCCCGCCACCGGGTTCTCCACAGATCACGCGGTCGCCGCCTCCGCCGGCCGCCCGATGCGCCAGCGTTGGCGCCATGGGCATCCGCATCGATCCGACACTCGAGTTCGTGTGGCGCGACCCGTGCACCGTGCAGCTCGGGGTCGACCCGCCGCGCGCCGTGGTGCCCGTCCCGACCACGGCCGAGGAGCGGTTCCTCTGCGCCCTCCGACGCGAGACGGCCCGCGACGTGATGTCCGGTCTCGCCCGCAGCGTCGGCTGCACCCCGGCGGCGGCCGCCCGGGTGCTCGGGGACGCTGCCGCCGCGGTCGTCGACATGCTCCCCGAGCCCCTGGCACGGGTGGAGGTCGCCGGCTCCGGCCCACTCGCGGACGAACTCGACCGGATGCTCACCGGCGAGGGCGTGACCGTCGTCCGGACGGTCGTCCCGCGGGGCGGCCCGGTGCCGGAGCCCGACCCCGCTCCGGCGCTGGCGGTCCTCGTCGCCGACCACGTCACCGACCCGGCCGTACGGTCGGCGTGGACCCGACGGTCCGTCCCGCACCTGCCGGTCGTGGTCGGCGACGGCCGGGTGCGCGTCGGACCGTTCCTCGTGCCGGGAGCCGGTCCGTGCCTCCAGTGCGTGGAGCTCGAACGGACGGACGCGGACACCGCCTGGCCGACGATCGCCGCCCAGGTGTGGGGCCGGCCGGCGGCGGTGCTGTCACCGTGGCGGGCCGCGACGGTGGCGGCGGCGGTGACGCGCTCGGTCCTCGACCGGCTCCCCCTGGTGGTGCAGCGGCCGGACGCCGAACAGCGACTGTTCGACCGGACGGACCTGTCGGTCACGCGCCGGTGGGTCGCTCCGCATCCGCGGTGTGCGTGCCGATCGCTGCCAGGAACCGACTCGCCACCCGTGGTCCGCCCCGTGACGAACCCTGCGCCGACCACGTCATCGTCAGGGAACGACGTGCCCGGGTGATGCCGACGTAGAACAGCCGGCGTTCCTCGTCGATGCCGTCGTCGGTGGTCGCGTACGAGATCGGCAGCAGGCCCTCGGCGACGCCGGCGAGCACCACGTGCGGCCACTCCAGACCCTTGGACGAGTGCAGGGTGGCGAGCGTGACGGCGTCGAGCTCCGGCTCGTGGTGGGTGGCCGCGCGGTCGACCAGGTCGGCGGTGAACTGCTGCATCGTCGTGTCGGCGGGCGCGGACTCGGCGAGTTGCATGATCGCCTGCAGCGCCTCCCACTGCTCACGGACGGCACCGGTGCCCTCGGGGGCGGTGCGGGTCCAGCCGCTGATCTGCAGGACGAGCTCCACCCGGCGCAGCAGTTCGTCGTCGGTCTGCCGAACAGCTTCGCCGCGCATGTGGTGCACCGCGAGCTTGACCTCCGGTCGGTCGAAGAAGCGCTTGCCGCCCTGCACCCGGTACGGGATCCCGTTCCGGGCGAGCGCCGACTCGATCGCGGCCGACTGCGCCCCGACGCGGAACAGCACCGCGCAGTCGCCGTACGCGGCACCCCCGGTCACGAGCTCGGCGATGCGCCGGGCGATGGTCGCGGCCTCGTCGCCGTCGTGGACGCACGGCAGCACGACCGGGTCGGGGCCGGGCGAGGACTCCTGCGCGACCAGGTCCAGGGCACCCGGTTGCCCGCGCATCAGGGTGTTCGCGGCGTGCACGACCTCCCGCGTGGACCGGTAGTTCCGTTCGAGCCGGACCACGGACGCACGCGGGAACTCCGAGCCGAAGCCGAGCAGGTAGCGGCTCGAGGCGCCGGTGAACGAGTAGATCGTCTGGCTGGCGTCCCCGACCACGCACAGGTCGTCCCGACCCCCGAGCCACGCCCGGAGCAGGTCGTGCTGCACGGGCGAGACGTCCTGGTACTCGTCCACGACGAAGAAGCGGTACTGCTGCCGCACGTAGGACGCCACCCGGGGCTCGGACTCCACCATCCCGAGGGTCGCCAGCAGCACGTCCTCGAAGTCCATCTGCCGACGGTCGTCCTTGAGCCGCTCGTAGGCGCGCATCAGGTCGACGACCCGCGACGGCGAGGTGTCGCGCGGCATGGTGCGCTCGGACGCGGCCGCCTCGTACTCGTCGTAGGTGAGGCGCTGGACCTTGCGCCACTCCACCTCGCCCGCCAGGTCGCGGAGCGTGGGGGTGTCCACCCGGAGTCCGATCGTGTCGGCTGCGTGCGCGATCACCCGGCCCTTCGACTCCACCAGACCGGGGGCGTGCCCACCGACGGTGTCCGGCCAGAAGTACCCGAGTTGCGACATCGCCGCCGCGTGGAAGGTCCGCGCCTGCACGGCACCCGCGCCCAGGGCACGAAGGCGGGAGCGCAGTTCACCGGCGGCCCGCGTGGTGAAGGTCAGCGCCAGGACGTGGTTCGGCGAGTAGGTGCCGGTGGCGACGCCGTACGCGATGCGGTGCGTGATCGCGCGGGTCTTGCCGGTGCCGGCGCCGGCCAGGACGGCGACCGGACCGAGGAGCGTCCGGGCGACGGTGCGCTGCTCGGCGTCGAGCGCGGCGAGCAGGGCGTCCGGCGACGGGGTCGTCGGGTCCGCGGGTCCGGCTGCGGGGGTCACGGCAGGTCGAGCGGCCCGCCGTACCACTCCTCGATGATCGTGCGGGCGATCGAGGTCCGGCCGGGCAGCAGGACCGTGTCGCCGGCCTGCTCGCGGATCTCGTCACGCGAGAACCAGCGGACGTCGATGATCTCCACGCCGTCGGGGCGGGCGGTGGACGGGTCGCCGTCGACCGCTCGGGCACGGAACCCGACCATCAGGGACGCCGGGAACGGCCACGGCTGCGAGCCGAGGTACTCGGGCTCCTCGATCGTGACGCCGGCTTCTTCGAAGACCTCGCGGCGGACGGCGTCCTCGAGGGACTCCCCCGGTTCGACGAAGCCGGCGAGCAGCGAGTAGCGGTTCGCGTCCCACGCCGCGTTCGAGCCGAGCAGGATCCGGTCCTGGCCGTCGGTGATCCCGACGATGATGGCGGCGTCGGTGCGCGGGAAGTGCTGGTGGCCCTCGGGGTCGCGGCGGACCCACCCGCCGACGGTCGACTCGGTCGGCGAGCCGGTGCGCGGCGAGAACCCGTGCACGGCGTGCCAGTTCGCCATCGCGACGGCCTCGACCGCCAGGCCCTGGTCACGCGCGGAGAGCTCGGTGCCGAACATGCGGAGGTTCTCCCACGCGTCGGTGTCCGGCTCGATCCGGGCAGCCGCGGCGTCGTCGACGAGCGCCGCGACGAAACGGGTGCCGGCCGCGGCGTCCGGAGCGTCGCTGACCGCACGACCGAGGTAGAGCAGCGTGGCGTCGTCCGGCACCTGGTCGGCGTCGACGAACCGCAGCGTGCCGTCGGCGTTCCGGAGCATCGCGCCGCCGTGGACCGGGAGGAACCGGGTGGTCGGGTCGTCGCGCAGCACCCGCTCGAGGTCGGGCGTGGAACGGTGCTCCGCATCGCGGTCGAGCTCGTTGCGGGCGAGCGGCAGCCGGGCGGCGAACTCCACGGTCACACGGATCTCCTGGTGGTCGACACGTCCCGGGTCAGCGTGGCGCGCACCGATCGGATGCGCCGCGGACCTACCCTGTTGGGCATGGCGGGATCGCAGTTCACTCTAGCCGCGTTGGCGACCACGGCCGTGCCCGGACTGGTCCTGACCGGCACACGCACGCTCGGCTCGGTGGCCGGCGGCGACTACGAATCGGCCGTCGTCCGCGACGCCGACGGCCGATCCTCGGCGATCCGTCGTCCCCGGAACCAGCGTGCGGAAGCACGCCAGTCCGCCGACCTCGTCGCGATCCGCGCCCTGAGCGCCGGGATCCGCACGCGCCTCCCGTTCGCCGTCCCGGAGTACCGCGGTCAGGCGCCCATCGGGTCGACCCGCGCCATCCTGACCTCGTACGTCGAGGGCGCGCACCCCGCGCTCCGTGACCTGACCGAGCGTCCGGAGCTGGCCACCAGCGTCGGCCGCGCGATCGCCGCGCTGCACGTGCTGCCCACGAGCTTCGTCACCGACGCCGGTCTGCCCTCGCTCACGCCGTTCGAGGTGCTCCGCTCCGCCGTGTCCGTGATGGACCGTGCCGTCGCGACGAAGCTCGTGCCGGCCGCCCTGCAGGAACGGTGGGAGGGTGCCGCGCGCGACCAGCAGCTGTGGCAGTTCACACCCACCGTCGTACACGGGTCGCTCGGCCTCGACGCACTGCTCGTCCAGGGTGACGACGTCACGGGCGTCCTCGGCTGGGGCGAGCTGCGGCTCGGCGACCCGGCGAAGGACCTGGCGTGGGTGCTCGCCGGCCGCCGCGAGGCGTTCGACACCGTGCTCAGCGCCTACACCGCCGGTGGTGGCGGCCGCGACCGACAGCTCGGCCAGCGGGCGCGCGTGCACCACGAACTCGAGACCGCGCAGTGGCTGCTGCACGGCGTGCAGGTGAAGAGCACCGAGGTCGTCGACGACGCCGTCGCGATGATGCACCGCCTCGCCGAGGCCGTGCACGCCCCCTCGGCTGCGCCGTTGCAGGCGGTCTCGCCGGAGACGATGGAGATCGGCGAGGTCGAGCAGCTGCTCTCCTCGACCGAGCGCCGCCACAGCTGACGCGCCGACCGGGAGGTCGGCCGGACCCGCGGGACACCGGTGTTCGTCCGATGCATCGCGGGAAGACGCGGCGGGTTCGACGAACACCGGTGTTCCGCGGGGTCGACGCGCGCGCCAGGCGGCCGCCGGCCGGGAGGCACGACTCGCGTCAGCCGATCGCCTCGCGCCAGGCGCGTTCGAGTCCGGCACGGTCGAGCAGCGACGACGGCCGGACCTCCAGGTCGTCCGCGACGAAGTAGAACACCGCGTCGACGTCCTCGATCGGCCGCCCGGTGAACTCGGCGTACGCGACGCGGTAGAGCGCGAGTTGCAGCTGGCGGCGGTCCAGGTCGTCGGCGCCGCTCGGGGCCTTGCCGGTCTTCCAGTCGACCACCTCGATCCGCCCGTCGATCTCGTACACGGCGTCGAGCTTGCAGACCACGCTGTGCCCGAGGAACGGGATGTGGATCTCGCGCTCGACCTCGACCGGGGTCAGTCCGGCCCACCGTGAGCGGGCGAAGGTGTCCTGGAAGTCGGCCAGCCGTCGGGCGTCGTCGTCGCTCACCGGGACCTCGCCGACCGCTGCCGGTCCGCCCTCGGTCGTCTCGTCGGGATCGAGGTCGAGCTCATCGTCCCAGGCGTCGAACCCGCCGTCCCAGCCGCCGAGCGCCGCGGGGGCCGTCCCCCGGGCACGCTGCTCGACCCACTGGTGGAACAGGGTGCCGAGTCGCGTCGCGCGGTACGGCCGTTCCGGCATCGGTCGACGCAGCCGCTCGGCGACCTTGTCGGGCTCGCCGAGGTAGTCCTTGAAGCCCGACGCCGGCACGCGGTGCGGGACGACGACCTGGTGCGCGGCCGACCGGGAAGCCCGACGTTCCGCGAGCAGCAGGTCGATGTCGGCGGCGTAGCGACCGGCAGCGCCGGGGTTGGCGTTCCGGACCCGGTCGGCCGCCGCCAGCACCCGGGGGCCACGGGACCCGAACGGCACGTGCGGCCAGGTCTGCGACGCCCCCTGGTCACCGAGCGGGTTCGACTCGTGGGTCGTCCCCTCCGGGATCCGGTCCGCCTCGAGCACGCCGGCCGCCACCAGGTCGTGCAGGTAGCGGCTCGGCGCGGTCGGCTTCACGCCGGTCGACCACGACGACCCGGTGACGAGCAGCTCGTGCTTCGCCCGGGTCAGCGCGACGTAGGTGAGCCGGCGCTCCTCGTCCTCGTTCCGGGCCTTGACCTCGTCCTTGAACGCGTCGATCGCGTCCACGACGTCCTTCTGGGTCTCCTGTCCGCGCCAGGCCAGACGCGGCAGTTCGTCGGCGTCGCCACGGAACTCGTACGGCAGCCGACCGAAGCCGAGCCAGCCGGTCGAGCCCTCCTGCGGGCGGGCCGGCAACCCGCCCTCGACCATCCGGGGCACGGCGACCGCATCCCACTCGAGCCCCTTCGACCCGTGGATGGTGAGGATCTGCACGGTGCCGCCCTCGGGCTCCTCGGACCGCGGCCCCATGTCGTCCCGACGCGCCGCGGCGTCGATCCACCCGAGGAACGCGCCGAGGTCCGCCCGGTCGTCGGTCTGCACGAACCCGCTGAGCTCGTCGACGAAGGCGTCGAGGTACGCCGAGCCGCCGTGCTCGTGCGCCGTGACCTCGATGTCGAGCCGCATCTCCTGCACCACGAGCGTGACGAAGTCGACCAGGTCGCCGCCCGCGCGGGCACGCAGCGAGGACAGCTGCGCACCGAGGGCCCGCATGCGCTCCCGGCCGGCCGGGCTGATGCCCTCGAGCGCGGTGTGGTCGTCGGGGGCGGTCGTCACGAAGTCGAGGGCGTCGACGACGGACCCGTGCTCCCCCGCGGCGACCGACGCCCGGAACGCCGCCGTGACGTCGTCGTCGAGCCGCCGGTGCGTGTGGTCGCGGCCGAAGAGCCAGCGGGCCAGACCGTGCAGCGCGACGATGTCCGCCGCCCCGATCCGCCACCGGGCGCCGGCGAGCAGTCGGATCAGGTCGTTGCCCGCGGCGGGGTCGTGCAGCACCCGGAGGCACGCCACCAGGTCCACGATCTCCGGTCGCTGCAGCAGGCCCCCGGTACCGAGCACGTGGTACGGCACCGCCCGGGCACCGAGCGCCGCCGTGAAGGCGGACAGGTCCTTCCGGGCGCGGAGCAGCAGCGCCATCGACCCGTCGGGGTTCCGCGCGCGCTGGTCGGCGAACCAGGCGGCCACGGCGTCGGCCTCTTCCGGCAGGGTCTCCGGGAACACCGCGGAGACCGTGCCGCTGTCCGCACCGGGCCGCGGCTCGAGGCGCTCCACCTGGACCTCGGACGCGCTCGAGAGCGGCTCGACGACGGCGTTCGCGGCGGCGAGCACGTCGACGGGGTTCCGCCAGCTGGTCGACAGGGCGTAGGTGACGACCGGTTCGCCCGCCGGGTCCCCGAAGTCGGCCGGGAAGCGCGCGAGGTTCGCCGCACTGGCTCCGCGGAAGCCGTAGATGGACTGGTGCGGGTCCCCGACCGCCATCACCGGGTGGTCGCGGAACAGCCGGGCCAGGAACCGCGTCTGCACGACCGAGGTGTCCTGGTACTCGTCGAGCAGCACGACGGCGAACCGCGAGCGCAGGTCGTCTGCAACCCGCGGGGCAGCGTCGGCGGCAGCGAGTGCCAGGGCGATCTGGTCCGAGAACTCGACGAAGCCGCGGTCGACCTTCTGTCGGCGGAACTCCTCGACCAGGTCCGCGAGCGGTTCGAGGGACCCGACCGCGGCGACGGCGTCGGTGACGGCCTTGTACGGCGTGCCGCGACTCGACCCGGGCAGTTCGAGCAGCCCCCCGAAGTCGATCGAGAACCGACGGAGGTCGGCCGGGTCGACGAGGTGCTCGGAGGCGGCCCCGGCGAGCGCGACGACCGCGGCGGTGATGGTGTCGACGTTCCGGTCGAGGCCGGCGAGCCGGTCGTCCCGGGCTCCCACGACGACCCGTCGGGCGAGCTGCCACGCGGAGGGTTCGGTGAGCACCTGGGACTCGCCGTCACGCCCGACGAGCAGGGCGTTCTCGCGGAAGACGGCGTTCGCGAAGGCGTTGTAGGTGGAGACGGTCGGCGCGAGGAAGGCGTCCCCGGCCTCGATCAGCCCGGCGCCCTCGAGCGCGCCGATCCGGTCGTTGATGCGGACGCCGAGCTCGCCGGCGGCCTTGCGGGTGAAGGTCAGCCCGAGCACCTGGTCGGGCTGCACGAATCCGTTCGCGAGCAGCCAGACGACCCGGGAGGCCATCGTCTCGGTCTTGCCGCTGCCGGCGCCCGCGACGACCAGGGCCGGGGCGAGCGGGGACTCGATGACGGCCCGCTGCTGCGCGGTCGGGCGGGGCTTGCCCAGGGCGTCGGCGATCTCGTCGGCCCCGTACCGGCGTCGGGCCGGACGCTCGTCCGGCACCGCGCCTCCCGTCGGGGCGGCCGTCGGGGCGACCGCCGCAGCCGCAGCCGTGACAGCGGACGTGGCGGTCTGGTCCACGGTGGTCTCGTCGCTCACCAGGTCACCTCGCCCACGACGTGGATCCGGCACTCGGTCCCGGTGCGGGCCCGGTCGCAGTGGTCGTCCACGTTCGCCAGGAACGTCCGGCCGGCCATGCCGCGCGCGACGGTGTGCAGGCGTTCCCGGTAGGCCTCTCTCGACTCCGGGTCGAGGGCCCGCTGCGTCCGCTCCGAGTACGCGTGCGCACCTTTCGGGTTCTGCACGAAGACGAGCCGGGCGTCGGTGGTCTCCGCACCCTCCGGCACCCCCTCGACCGCGCCGTCGGCCACGGCGAGCTGGTACGCGGCGAGCTGCGGGTGTCCGGGCATGTCGTTCTTCTCGCTCGGCATCGAGCGCCCGGTCTTCAGGTCGACGATGCTGATCCGGCCGTCGGGGTCGACCTCGATGCGGTCGATGCTCCCCCGCACCCGGGCCGGACCGGTCACGAGCGCGAACGACGCCTCGGCACCGAGCACGCGTCGCCCGGCGCTGGCGAACGTCCGCAGGTAGTCGCTCAGTCCCTCGATCATCCGTCGGGTCCGCACACGCTCGCGGTCGGCGACCCACGGCGACTCGAAGGTCAGCTCGTCCCAGCGTTCCTCGACCCGGTGCCACAGCGACTCGACGTCGACGTCGGTCGCGTGCTCCATCGCCTCGTGCACGATCGTGCCGATCCCCATCGCCGGACTCGGGGCACCGCCGCCGAACGTCTGCGCGAACCAGTGCACCGGGCACTCCTCGAAGGTGCCGATGCGGGAGGGCGACACCGCCACCGTCGGCGGCACCGGCTCGCCGACCTCGCCGTCCTCGTCGCCGCCCTCGGGCACGACCGGTTCGGCGTCCAGGTCGACCAGGGGTGCGTCCGTCGACGGTTCGACGATGCCGTACCAGTCGTCGGGGGCCGCGCCGGGCACGTCCTCGGCCGCCAGACGTGCCAGCGCCGAAGCGGCCTCGTGGTCCCCGGTCGCCACCACGCGGCGGCGCAGCGACCCGGCGAGCCCGCGCAACGACAGCGGGTGCGCGGACGGCTGCCGGTCCGGCGGCACCGGCACCAGTCGCACGAAGGGCGAGGGCGACTCGTCGTCGTTCGCGACGGTCGCGATGACGACCTGCGTCGTGGCGCGGGACACCGCTCGCACGAACAGGCGGAGCTCGTCACCGATCACCGCTGCGCGGTCGTCGGTGGGTGAGTGCGGGATCCCCGCCGCGGCACGGACCAGCCCGTCCGGGTCGAGCAGGCTGCCGCGCACCCGCGTGTTCGGCCAGACGCCGTCCTGGAGGCCCGTGACCACCACGACGTCGCACTCCAGCCCGACGGTGGCCGAGGGGGTGAGCACGCGGACCCGTCCGGCGGTCCGGTCCGGGCCGATCGAGTCCTCCGGCAGGTCCGCCCCGAGGAGGTCGTCGACGAACACGCGCGCCGGGGCGTCCGGCGTCCGCTCGACGAAGCGCTTCGCGGCGGTGAACAGCCCGACGACCGCGTCGAGGTGCCGGTCCGCCTCGGCGGCGCCGACCCCGCCGGCGACGGACTGCGACCGCCACACACCGGCCAGGCCGCTGCGCTCCCAGAGGCCCCAGAGGATCTCCTCGATGCTCCCACCCGACTCGGCGTCCTGCCGGGCGGTGACGAAGCTCGACGCGAGCCGCATCGCACGCCGGGCGAAAGCGGCGTCGATCGTCGCCAGGCGTTCCGGGGCGCCGAGCGCGTCGACCAGCAGCTCGTCGGCCGTCCGGGTCCCCCCGCCGGCCAGTTCCTCACGCCGCAGGGCGAGACGCAGTCGGCGGATCGCCAGGGTGTCGAGCCCCCCGAGCGGACCGGTCGCGAACGAGGTCGCCAGGTCGGCGTCGAGCGGGATGACCCCGAGGGCGACGGCTGCGGCGTCCACCAGCGTCCGGGAGGCCGTGTCGTCCCGCGGACGGGTCGGGGCAGCGCCGGCCGTGGCGGGGACCTCGGCCACCGAGAGCGCCCGGACCAGTTCCGGGATCGCGGCACCACTGCGCGTGACGACGACCATCCGGTGCCACGGGACACCGTCGAGCAGCCGGTGTTCGCGGAGACGTCTCGCCACCGCGGCCACCATCGCGGAACGGCTGGGCGCTTCGAGGTGCAGGACCGCGTCGGAGCGGCCACGGGCCTCCCGGGCGAGGGCGGCGCGCTGTCGACCGGCGGCCGCGGTGCCGATGCGCCCCGTGATGCCGGTCACCAGCGTGCGGATCGGGGCCGCGTGCCGGTGCACGGTCCCGAGCACGATCTCCTGCACGTGCGGGACGCCGAGGCGCGGTCCGAGGCGGCCGAGGACGTCCGGGACGGCACCGCGGAAAGCGGACGCCGCGATGTCCGGGTCGCCGAACGCGACCACCTGCACGCCGGATCGGGCGAGGGCACCGAGCAGGGCGATCTCGCCCTCGACCAGTTCCTGCACGTCGTCGACGACCACCAGGCGGAGTGCGGCGACGGCGGGCGGCAGCTCGCCACGGAGCACGGCGGCGGTCGCGAAGGCGACGAGTTCGGCGGCGTCGAGGCTCGTCGACCGGAACGCCGTCACCGCTGCGCGGTACTCGTCGACGAAGTCGCCGACCGCCCGCCACTCGGGGTGTCCGGTGTCGTCGCCGAGCTCGCGCATGTCGTCGGGTTCGATCCCGGCGGCGACCGCCCGCATCATGAGGTCGCGGAGCGCCGTCCGGAACCCGGCCCGCTCACGGACGACCTCGGTGATCGGCAGCGGCCAGGCGGGACCGGTGCCGTCGAGTTCGTGGCCGTCCAGGAGGTCCGCGATGACCCGGTCCTGCTCGCCGCCGGTCAGCAGGGTCGGCGGCTCCTGCCCCTGCACGGCAGCCGCGTGCCCGACCACCTGGAAGGCGAGGGAGTTGACCGTCCGGGCCAGGGCGCCCGGCGTGACCCGGTCGACGGCCGCGGCCAGGCGATCGCGGAGCGCGGTGGCAGCGACGCGTGCCGAGGTGAGCGCGAGGACGGTGGCCTGCCCGGCGGAGTCGACCGCGCCGGGGCGGGCGAACCGATCGGCCACGAGCCGCGTCAGCGTGCTCGTCTTGCCCGTTCCCGGAGCGCCGATGACCGCCGCGTGCACCCCGTCGGGCAGTGCGAGCACGGCCTGCTGTGCCGGGTCGTCGACCAGTGCGCGCGCGACCGAGCCGAGGTCCGGCGCGGGCGTCAGGGTGGTCGGTGGCACGGTCGTACGGTACCCACCGCAGCCGACATCGCGGGCCACCCGCGCCGGGCTGCGGATGCCCTGGTGCGCCCGCGGCGAACGCTCCGGGCAGGCCGGGGACGCTCGACTAGGGTGAGGTCGTGGACATCAAGATCGGCATCATCAACAGCCCCCGCGAGATCGGTTTCGAGACGGCGCAGACCGCCGACGAGATCGAGACCGCCGTGTCCGACGCCCTCGCGGCCAAGGCGACGCACATCTCCCTCACGGACGACAAGGGCCGCCGCTTCATCGTGCCGGTCGGATCGCTCGCGTACGTCGAGGTCGGCGCGGAAGAGTCCCGCCGCATCGGCTTCTTCGCCTGACGCTCCCCGCATGGAGCTCCTCTTCGCCGTCCTCGGCGGGATCCTCCTCGGGGCGGTCGCCCACGTGGTCGTGCCCTGGCGCACGACCCGCGGGGTGCTGATCGGCCCGGTGGTCGGCGGCATCGTCGCGGCTGTCCTGTGGGAGGCCCTGACCTGGGCCGGCTGGTCCTACGGCGGGACGTGGATCTGGGTCGTCGCCCTGGTGGGTGCCGGCGTCGTGGCGCTGGTCGTCGAGGTCGTGCTCGGCCGTCGCCGCACGGCAGCGGACGAAGCGCACTACGAGCAGTTGGTCAAGCAGGGCGCCTAGCGCAGCTGCTGTCGCCGGCTCAGGCTGTCAGGCCGAGCGCGTCCATCCGTCGGGTGTGCGCGGCGATGAGCTCGGTCCAGACCGGCTCGAGCCGCTCCTGGTCCTCCCGGGCGTGCGACGCCAGGGCGGAGCGGGCGACGAGCAGCGTGTCGCCCACGAGGCGGCGGCCCCACATCGCCAGACGCGACGCCACGACGGGGTCCTCGTCGATCCGCGCGGTCAGTTCCTCGACCACCGCGGGCTCTTCACGGGCGTCGAACACCGTGCGCAGACGCTGCCGGACGTCGATCGGCAGGGACCGCAGCAGGTTCGCGAACAGGTCGTTCAGGATGCCGGCGGTGACGTAGCCGGTGAGCATCGACTCGTACCAGTCCGCGCCGCTCGTGCGCTCGAGGAAGCGGTCGATCGCGTCCCGGTGCGGAGCCATCAGATCGGCCGGCTCCTTGCCGCCACGCTCGATCTCGGCCACGATGGCACGGTGCCGCTCGAGAGCGGTCGTCGCGAGCACCCCGGTGACCAGACGGCCCGAGAGCGTCGGCGCACCGGCGCCGGCACGGCCCATGGTCTCGTACAGCGACAGCTGCAGGTAGGCGGCCTGGCCGAGGTAGACGTCCAGCTCCGGGCTGACGTCGTCCAGCTGCAGACGCTCGACGGTCCCGCTACGCGGGTTCCGCGACGCGAGCCAGGCTGCAGCGAGCTGCCCAGCACGCTTCCGGTTCCACCACGACACCACCCGCCCAGCATACGGGTCGGGTGATCCCCCTCCGGCACGTCGGTAGACTGGCCCGGACTCCTCCCCACGAACAGGGTGAACTTCTTGACTTTCTCAGAACTCCAGATCGAGCAGGACATCGTCGATGCGCTCGCGAGCAAGGGCATCATCGAGCCCTTCCCGATCCAGCAGCAGACGATCCCGCTCGCCCTGACCGGCCAGGACATCATCGGTCAGGCCAAGACCGGCACCGGCAAGACCTTCGGGTTCGGCCTGCCGCTGATCCAGCGCATCGGCGCCGACCCGGCGCCGGGCGTGAAGGCGCTCGTCGTCGTCCCGACCCGCGAGCTCGCCGTGCAGGTGAGCGAGGACCTCGAGTCCGCGATGGTCAACCGTCCGACCAAGCTCGTCTCGATCTACGGCGGCAAGGCGTACGAGGGCCAGGTCGAGCAGCTCAAGGCCGGCGCGCAGATCGTCGTCGGCACGCCCGGTCGTCTCATCGACCTGCAGCGGCAGCGACTCCTGGACCTCTCGCACGTGCAGGAGATCGTCCTCGACGAGGCCGACCGCATGCTCGACCTCGGGTTCCTCTCGGACATCGAGCGGATCTTCCAGGCCGTGCCCGAGGTCCGGCACACGATGCTGTTCTCGGCGACGATGCCGGCACCGATCGTCGCGCTCGCCCGCCGCTTCATGTCGCGTCCGGTGCACATCCGCGCGACGGACCCGGACGAGGGTCTGATGCAGGCGAACATCAAGCACGTCATCTACCGCGCCCACTCCCTGGACAAGGACGAGGTCATCGCCCGCATCCTCCAGGCCGAGGGTCGCGGCAAGACCGTCATCTTCACGCGCACGAAGCGCGCCGCAGCCCGCATCGTCGAGGAGCTGAAGGACCGCGGCTTCAACGCCGCCGCCGTCCACGGCGACCTCAACCAGGAGCAGCGTGAACGTGCGATGGCCGCCTTCAAGGCCGGCAAGCGCGACGTCCTCATCGCGACCGACGTCGCCGCCCGCGGCATCGACGTGGACGACGTCACGCACGTCATCAACCACACGATCCCGGACGACCCGGACACGTACCTGCACCGCGCCGGCCGCACTGGCCGTGCGGGCAAGACCGGCATCGCGGTCACGTTCGTCGACTGGGACGACCTGCACAAGTGGACGCTGATCGACAAGGCGCTCGAGTTCGGCATCCCCGAGCCCGTCGAGACCTACTCGTCCTCGCCGCACCTGTTCACCGACCTGGACATCCCGGTCGGCACCAAGGGGCGCCTGCCCGGCACCACCTCGCACGCCGCGACCGCCGGGACCGAGAAGTCCTCCGCCGGCTCGCGATCGGGCTCCGCCTCCGGCTCGCGTTCCGGCAGCGCCGGGGAGTCCCGGTCCCGCAACCGCACCCGGTCCACCGGTTCCGAGCAGCCCGGCTCGCGTCGCACCTCGGGTGACCGTCCGGCAGGGACGCGCACCGCTCCCGCCGAGGACACGAGCACGCCGGACGTCACGACGCCCGCTGCCTCGGCCCCGGTCGAGGGTGCGCCGACCTCCCCCGCCGGTGACGAGTCGGGTGACGGCACGCAGAAGCGTCGCCGCCGTCGTCGCCGTCGCGGCGGCAGCGGCTCGTCGGAGGCGACCGCCTCGGCACCGCAGGGATCCTCGGACGGCGAGTAGCGCCTCCAGACCGATCGGCCCCGTCACCTCGGTGACGGGGCCGTCGTCGTTCCCGGATCCGCTCAGCCGTCCCCTGCTCAGCTCAGGGACGCGTGAGGGGCGTGCGCGTCAGGACAGACGCGAGCCCGGGCCGACGACGGGCTCGCTGCCGGTCGCCTGCTCGACGATCGCGTCGAAGGAGCGGCGGGCGGTGCGGTGCTCGCCCAGGCGGTTCGGCTTGCCCTCGCCGTGGTAGTCGCTCGACCCGGTGACGAAGAGCCCGAACTGCTCGGTCCAGTCCAGCAGGGTCCGCTTGCCGTGCGCCTGGTTCTCGCGGTGGTCGACCTCGAGGCCGCCGAGGCCCGCGTCGACGAGTTCGCGGAGCATCGGCTCGTCGATGACGATCCCGCGCGAGGACGCCGCCGGGTGCGCGATCACCGGCACCCCGCCCGCAGCGCGGATGAGCTCCACGCCGCGGAGCGGAGTCGGAGCGTCGTGCGGCTGGTAGTAGCCGGAGGACGGGTGCAGGATGCCGCGGAACGCCGCACTGCGGTCGGACTCCAGCCCGAGCCGGACCAGGGCGTCGGCGATGTGGGGGCGACCGATGGTCGCACCCTCGCTCGACTCGGCCAGGACGTCGTCCCAGGTGATCGGGTGGTCGCGGCCGATGGCGTCGACCATGCTGCGGGCCCGGGTGAGACGGCCGTCGCGGATCGCGGTGGTCTCGGCGACGAGGCCCGGGTCCGCGGGGTCGACCAGGTAACCGAGCACGTGCACGCTCCGCCAGCCGATCCGGGTGCTCAACTCGAGCCCGGGCACCAGCGTCATCGGCAGCTGCCGCACGGCCTCGGCGGCCTCGTGCCACCCCGCCGTGGTGTCGTGGTCGGTCAGGGCGACGCCGTCCAGGCCACTCGCCGCAGCGGCCCGGACGAGGTCCGCCGGGCGCTCGGTGCCGTCGGAGACGCTCGAGTGAGCGTGCAGGTCGATGAACGGATCAGGCACGCGGCAATGCTACCGACAGGTCACCGGCTGGCCGGACGCCGTTCACAGACGCAGGTCGGCCACGAGTGTGCGGGCGACATGAGCGCGGTCAACTCCGGCGTGGAGCGCGTCCGGCGTCGGCACCGAGCACACCGAGGAGCGCCAGGGCGTCCGCGTCCCTCGACCCGGGCGGCGCCGTGTACAAGACGAGGAACTGGCCCTGGTCGGTGAGCTCGAGTGCGTCGCAGTCGACGGTGACCTCGCCGACGGCCGGGTGCCGGAAGGTCTTCGTCAGCACCGGCGCCGGATGGACGTCCTGCCGTTCCCAGAGCCGGGCGAAGTCGGCGTTCCCGGTCCGCAGCTCCTGCACGAGTCCGGCGACCTCGTCGTCCGCGGGGTGCTGCGCGAGCGTGGTGCGCAACCGCATGACGACGTGCTGCTGGAACTCCGTCCCGTCGGAGATGCCGTACGGCGGGACGACGGGCAGGGGCGATCCGACGACGGGGAAGGCCTTGCGGGCGAGGTTCCGTCCGGCGCGGTCCTGCTCGGCGAAGTCCTCCATCAGCGCCACCGCGAGGTCGTTCCAGGCGAGGACCTCGAAGTCCGCGGACATCACGATCGCCGCGGTCTGCGGCAGGCGCTCGACGACGGCCAGGATGCTCGGGCGTACCTCCCGCTGGACGGTCCCCCGGTGCAGCGGGAGGGTCCCGGCGAGCAGGTGCAGGTGGGCGGACTCGGCCGAGCTGAGCCGCAGCGTGCCCGCGATCCCTGCCAGGACCTCGGCGGAGCGACGGGGCGCGCGACCCTGCTCGAGCCGCACGTAGTACTCGGTCGAGATGTGCGCCAGGACGGCCACCTCCTCGCGCCGGAGGCCCGGCGTCCGTCGACGCGTCCCCGACGGCAGGCCGATGTCCTCCGGGCGCAGCCGTTCCCGCCGGGAGCGGAGGAAGGCGGCGAGCTCCTGCTTGTCCATGCGCCGAGTCTGCCCCGACCCAGGCGGCGCGATCCTGGTACCGGGTGTACCTGGCTCCGGGAGGCGCCGCGGCCGGACGCTGACGTCATGACCAACGACACCAGCACCACTCCCCCCACCACCCACCCGATCGGCCTGCTCGCCGGCAAGGTCGTGTTGATCTCCGGCGCCAGCCGTGGCATCGGGGCGGCCGCCGCTCGGCTGTTCGCCCGTGAAGGGGCCGCCGTCGTCCTCGCGGCGCGGAGCACCGACGCCCTCGACGCCGTCGTGGCCGCCGTCCGGGCCGATGGCGGCACGGCGGACGCCGTCGCGCTCGACCTCGCCGACCCGGCGAGCATCCGCGCCGCCGTCGACCGGGTCGACGCCCTGCACGGCCGGCTCGACGGTGCGTTCAACAACGGTGCCGCGATCCAGCAGCCCGGACCGCTCGACACCACGAGCGACGAGGACCTCGACACGCAGTTCGCGGTGAACTTCCGCGGCCACTGGGTCGCCATGACCGCCGAGGCCGCCCTGATGCGACGCTCCGGCGGCGGGGCGATCGTGAACACCTCGAGCGTCGGCAGCCGCCGTGCGAACCCGGCCCTCCCCGCCTACGGCGCGATGAAGCGCGCGCTCAACAGCATCACCGAGACCGCCGCGGTGACGTGGGCTCCCGAGGGGATCCGGGTGAACGGGATCACCCCGGGCGGCACGGCGACCGAGATGATCGACGCGTGGGAGGCGGCGACGCCGGGCATCGTCGAGCAGATCACCGCCTCGGTCCCACTCGGCCGGATGGCCCGGCCGGAGGAGGTCGCCGAGGTGGCGGCCTGGCTGCTCAGTGACCGGGCGTCGATGGTCACCGGGGCGAGCGTGCCGGTGGACGGCGGCGCCGGAGCCTGATCGGTGGAGCGGTGGGATGATGGGACGCATGGCCGACACCACTCCCCGCGCGACGAGCAACCGCTCCACCACTCCCGGCTCGTCCGTGTTCAAGGACCACATCGCGTCGAACTGGGCGGAGCGCGAGCGTCCGCTCCCGGCGCCCCGCGAACAGTCCGCGTTCGCGGCCGAGCGCCGTGCGCGGCTGTCCGAGCTGCACACCGGTCGGACCCTCGTCGTCCCCGCGGGGCAGGCGAAGGTCCGCTCGAACGACTGCGACTACCCGTTCCGCCCGCACTCCGCCTTCGCACACCTGACCGGCTGGGGCACGGACACCGTCGTCGGGTCCGTCCTGGTCCTGACGCCGAACGGCAGCGGGCACGACGCCACGCTGTACTTCCGTGCGACGGCCGGCCGCGACTCCGAGGAGTTCTACGCCAACCCCGAGATCGGTGAGTTCTGGGTCGGGCCGCGGCCCTCGCTGGCCGAGGTCTCCGCCGACCTCGGCCTGGCGACGGCCGACCTCGGGGAGCTCGACGGCGTCCTCGACGGGCTCGACGCCTCGGTGCTGGTCGTCCGCGACGCCGACACCGAGTTCACGCGCGCACTCGACGAGCGTCTCGGCGCGACGGTCGGGGGCGCCGCGGAGCAGGACGACACCCCGTCGACGGACGACGTCCTGTCCCGCGACCTGTCCGAGCTGCGACTCGTCAAGGACGCCTTCGAGGTCAACGAGCTCCGCAAGGCCGTCGACGCCACACAGCACGGGTTCGGCGACGTGATCGCCGACTTCGACGCGGTCCTGGCGCACCCCCGCGGTGAGCGCATCGTCGAGGGCACCTTCAACCGCCGTGCACGTGCGGACGGCAACACGGTCGGCTACGACACGATCGCGGCCGCCGGTCACCACGCCTGCATCCTGCACTGGACCCGCAACGACGGGGCGGTGCAGCCGGGCGACCTGATCCTCATCGACGCCGGCGTCGAGGTCGACTCGTTCTACACGGCCGACATCACCCGGACCCTGCCGGTCAGCGGCACGTTCTCGCCGGTGCAGCGGATGGTCTACGAGGCCGTCCTGGAGGCTGCCGACGCGGCGTTCGCGATCGTCAAGCCCGGCATCACCTTCCGTGAGGTCCACGCGACCGCCATGCAGGTCATCGCCCGCAAGACGGCCGAGTGGGGCTTCCTGCCCGTCTCCGCCGACGAGTCACTGCTGCCGGAGAACCAGTTCCACCGCCGCTACATGGTCCACGGGACGAGCCACCACCTCGGACTCGACGTGCACGACTGCGCCAAGGCCCGGCGCGAGATGTACCTCGACGGCATCGTGCAGCCCGGCATGGTCTTCACGATCGAGCCCGGCCTGTACTTCCAGCAGGACGACCTGACCGTGCCGGAGGAGTTCCGCGGCATCGGCGTCCGCATCGAGGACGACGTCCTGGTGACCGAGGACGGCGCCGAGAACCTGTCGGTGCACATCCCCAGGACCCCCTCGGAAGTGGAGGGGTGGATCGCCCGCACTCCGCGCTAGCCTGGGCCTCGTGAGCGCTGAAGCCCCCTCGAGCACCTTCCTGATCGACGTCGAGCACTTCGACTCGCCCGATGCACAGCGGCTGCGTGCAGCCCAGCGCATCGAGATCGACAGCACCTACGGTGCGGACACCGAGCCCGGCCCGAAGCCGACGGCGGACTCGATCGCGGTGTTCTTCGTCGCGCGGGACAGCGACGGCACGCCCGTCGGCTGCGGTGGTCTGCGACTGGTGGACGACGGCATCGCCGAGGTGAAGCGGATGTACGTGCGCACGGAGTCCCGCGGGTCGGGTGTCGCCGCGGCGATGCTGCGTCGGCTGGAAGAGGCGGCGCTCGATCTGGGCTCGCCGGCGCTCGTCCTCGAGACGGGCACCGAGCAGAAGCGCGCGATCGCCTTCTACGAGCGCGAGGGTTTCAGCCGCATCGCGAACTTCGGCCCCTACGCGGGCGCGGACCGCTCGGTCTGCTACTCCAAGATCCTCTGATCGACGTGCGCTGACCTCGATCGCGCGGGCATGACGGAGGGGCTCCCGGACCATCTGGTCCGGGAGCCCCTCCGTCATGATCGCCGCGCGCTGCGGTCAGTCGCGGTGTCCGTCGTCGTGGCGGGGCGACCCGGTGTCGTCCGTCGCGCCCTCGTCCGTCTGCTGCTCGGACCCGGGCGTCGCGGTCCGCTCGCCGTACCGCGGGCCGTCGGTCGTGCCGAAGCGCGGCGCGGTGTCGGGCCGCTCGGGCGAGGATCCGACCCCGTCGGTGGTGGACGTCGGACGCGGGCCGCCCTCGTTGGTGCCGAACTGCGGGGTGGCACCCCCGGGTCGCTGCGGCGGGTTCGCGCCGCGGTCACCGGAGGCGTCGCGGGCCGCACCGTCGTTCGTGCCGTACCGCGGGCCTCCCGTCGCGTCACGTCGACCGCTGTCGTCCGGCGCCTGCCGGGCAGCGTCGTCGTCGTTCGCGCCGTACCGCGGGCCGTCGTTCGTGCCGTAGCGGGGGCGGCCGTCCTGGGACGGCGGACCCTGCTGGCCGGAACCCGGCTGCTGGTGCGGGGTCGCGTGCCCGCCGTAGGGCGAGCCCTGCGGTGCGCCGCCCTGCTGGCCCTGGGGCCCGTGCTGGGGTGCCTGCTGGCCGTACTGCGGCCCGCCACCCTGCTGGCCGTACTGCGGTGCCCCACCCGGCTGGTTGTACTGGCCGGGCTGTCCGTACTGGCCAGGCTGTCCCTGCTGTCCGTACTGGCCAGGCTGTCCCTGCTGTCCGTACTGGCCCGGCTGTCCCTGCTGTCCGTACTGGCCCGGCTGCCCGGGCTGGCCGCCCCGCTTGGCGACGCCCGCGCCGGGCTGGTCCCACGAGGTGTGCTCGACCGCACCGACCTGCCCGAGGATGCGCTGCGCCTGTCCGGAGAGCTGCGGCTCGACGACGATCTGGTAGTTCGTGGCGAGGACCTGGTGGACACTCGTGAAGTCCCGCTGCCGCTTGGTTATCGCGAACGAGACGATGCCGTAGAGCATGCCGAAGCCCGCGCCGATGACCGCGGCGGCGGCGAAGAGCCCGCCCGCCGACGGCGAGAAGAGGGTGAGGACGATGCCGAAGAAGAACCCGAGCCAGAGCCCGGAGAGCGCGCCGGCGAGGGCTGCACGACCGTAGGTCATCTTGCCGGTGACGCGTTCGACGGTCTTGAGGTCGTTGCCGACGATCGCGAGCTTCGCGACCGGGAAGTCCGCCTCGGCGAGCTTCGCGACCACGCGCTGTGCTTCGGGGTAGCTGTCGTAGGTGCCGAGGACGTCACCGCGGGGCAGCGTGGGGAACGCCTGTGCCGTGCGGCCGCCGAAGGGGCTCTGAGTGCTCACACAGCCATCATCCACCGGGCTCCTTGCGATCGCACGAGAACCACCAGGGAAGGGGCGGCGAGCACGCCGGAGCGAGCGACTAAGCTGGACGGGTGAGCGCCTCGAAGGTCTTCGTCGCCCGCTTGGCCGGGTGCTCCGTCTTCGACCCCGCGGGCGATCGGGTGGGCCGGGTCCGGGACGTCCTGGTGGTGTACCGCCGGGTCGACGCTCCGCAGGTCGTCGGGTTGATCGTCGAGGTCCCCGGCAAGCGCCGCATCTTCGTCAGCATCGGCCGGATCACCTCCATCGGTGCCGGCCAGGTCATCACGACGGGCCTGGTCAACATGCGCCGCTTCGAGCAGCGCGGTGGCGAGGTCCGGGTGATCGCCGAGATCCTCGGCCGCAAGGTGCTCATCAAGAAGGAGCAGATCCGCGCGACCATCGAGGACGTCGCCGTCGAGGACCACGGCCAGGGTGACTGGTCGATCGCGCAGCTCTTCCTCCGCAAGCCGAAGACCACGCCCTCCCCGTTCGGCAAGGGCCCGACGACGTTCGCCGCCTGGACCGAGGTCACCGAGGACGAGCTGCCGGGTGAGTCCCAGTCCGCCGAACACGTCATCGCCGCGTACTCGGACCTGGTGCCGGCCGACCTCGCGTCGACCCTGCTGGACCTACCGTCCGAGCGTCGGTTCGAGGTCGCCGAGGAACTGCCCGACAACCGCCTCGCCGACGTGCTCGAGGAGATGCCGGACCAGGAGCGGATCGAGATCCTGTCCGCGCTCCGCGACTCCCGCGCCGCTGACGTGCTCGACCAGATGCAGCCGGACGACGCCGCCGACCTGCTGGCCCAGCTGCCGTCCGAGCGCAGTGAAGCCCTCCTCGAGCTCATGGAGCCGGAAGAGGCGCAGGACGTCCGGATGCTGCTCGAGTACGAGCCGGACACCGCCGGTGGGCTCATGACGACCGAACCGGTGATCCTGTCCGCGGACTCGACCGTGGCCGAGGGTCTCGCGCTGATCCGTCGCCACGAACTCGCCCCGGTGCTCGGCGCCGCCGTCTGCGTGACGCTCCCGCCGTACGAACCGCCGACCGGACGCTTCCTCGGCCTGGTGCACTTCCAGCGGATGCTCCGGTACCCGCCGAACGAACGCCTCGGCACCCTCATCGACCAGCAGACCGAACCGGTCAAGGTCGACGCGAGTGCCGCAGAGGTGACCCGCGTGATGGCGACCTACAACCTCCTGTCCGTCCCCGTGGTCGACGACGCCCACCGACTCGTCGGGGTGGTGACCATCGACGATGTCCTCGACCACGTCCTGCCGGACGACTGGCGCAGTCAGGACGAGGCCGACGCCAACCCGGGCGCGGTCTCGCGCCCACGCTCACTGACCCGCAGAGCACCGGTGACCCCGGGAAGGAGGACGACTCGTGGCACGCACCGATGAGAACCGCAGGGAACGACCCGAGGAACGTCTCGACTCCCCCAAGGGCATGCGCACCCGCGTCCTGCCGACCCGACGCCGTGGTCGTGGCGACGCGTTCGGCCGTGCGACCGAAGGCATCGCGCGGGCGATGGGCACCCCCTGGTTCCTCATCGGCCTGACGCTCTTCTGCGTTCTCTGGATGGGCTGGAACATCCTGACGCCGAAGCCGTGGCAGTTCGACTCCGCCGCGATCGGGTTCACCGCGCTGACGCTCGTGCTGTCGCTGCAGGCCTCGTACGCGGCGCCGCTGATCCTGCTCGCGCAGAACCGTCAGGACGACCGTGACCGCGTGCAGTTCGAGCAGGACCGGCAGCGCGCCGAGCGGAACCTGGCCGACACCGAGTACCTCGCCCGGGAGGTCGTCGCGCTCCGCCTGGCGATGCGGGACATGGCGTCGAAGGACTTCATCCGCGCCGAACTACGGTCCCTGCTCGAGGAGCTCGACCGCCGCGACGGCGACCCCGAGGACCTCGACGAGCTGGACGACCGTGAACGGGACCGCGCGCGCAGCCAGGTGCACGACCGCGGACACGACCGGGGCCGTGATCGGGGCCACGACCGCTCGGTGACGCGTGGCTGACGCCTCCCACCCGGAGGACCAGCTCGGCACAGCCGTCCTCGCTGCCCTCGGCCGCGTCATCGACCCCGAGATCCGTCGCCCCGTCACCGAGCTCGACATGATCCGGGGGGTCGACGTCCAGCCAGGAGGCTCGGTGCGCGTCGACCTGCAGCTCACGATCGTGGGGTGCCCGGCCGCCGACACCATCGAACGGGACGTCCGGGCCGCCGCAGGTTCCGTCGCGGGTGTCGCGGCGGTCGACGTCGACGTGTCCGTGATGGACCCCGCCGTGCGTCGTGCCCTCACGGAGCGGCTGCGCGAGGGTCGGCCGAAGGGCGTGCAGTTCACCCCGGACTCGCTGACACGTGTGATCGCCGTGACGAGCGGCAAGGGCGGCGTCGGCAAGTCCACCGTGACGGCGAACCTGGCCGTCGCCCTCGCCCGTCGTGGGCAGCGCGTCGGCATCGTCGACGTCGACGTGCACGGCTTCAGCATCCCGGGTCTCATGGGCCTCACGGACGCGAACGGCGTCGCGCCACGCCCGACCCGCGTCGACAGCATGATCCTGCCGCCGGTCGCCCACGACGTGAAGGTCGTCTCGATCGGCATGTTCGTCGACGACGTCTCCACCGCGGTGTCCTGGCGCGGACCGATGCTGCACCGCACGGTGAACCAGTTCCTGTCGGACGTCTGGTTCGGCGACCTCGACGTGCTCCTGCTCGACATGCCGCCCGGTACCGGCGACGTGGCGATCTCCGTCGGCCAGCTGCTGCCGCACGCCGAGGTCCTGGTCGTCACCACCCCGCAAGCGGCTGCGGCGGACGTGGCCGAGCGGAGCGGGATCGTCGCCCGACAGACGGGTCAGCGGGTCATCGGTGTCGTCGAGAACATGGCGGGACTCGTGCAGCCCGACGGCAGCGTGCTGCACCTCTTCGGCGAGGGCGGTGGCGACGAGACCGCCCGGCGGCTCTCCCGCGGGCAGGACGTCCCCGTGCCGGTGCTCGGCCGGGTGCCGCTCTCGGTGCCGCTGCGTGCCGGCGGTGATGCGGGCCTCCCGGTCGTGCTGGGTGACCCGGCGGATGCCGCAGCGGTCGCGCTCGACGCGGTCGCGGACCGGCTCACCGCGATGGGTCGCGGGCTGGCCGGCCGGAAGCTCGGCCTGTCCCTGTCCTGACCGGCGCCCTCAGGTCCCGCGTCAGGTCGGACCGGCGTCAGGTCGCTTCGGCGTCGTACGGGGCGGCTTCGCCGGCCGCCAGCGGGACGATCGGCGCGGGCGCACGGACCTTCGCGGCCGTCACGGTCGCGGCCGCCGCAGCCGCCTCGGCACCCGAGGACGGCGAGTCGAGCAGGGCGTCACGGATGATCCGGCGCGGGTCGTACTGACGCGGGTCCAGCTTCTGCCAGTCCACGTCGTCGAAGTCGGGGCCCATCTCCTCGCGCATCCGGTCCTTCGCGGTGTCCGCGAACCGGCGGACAGCCTTGACGAAGTCGGCGAGCTTCTGGGCGTACACGGGCAGCCGCTGCGGCCCGAGCAACAGCACGGCGATGATCCCGATGAGCAGGATCTTGTCGAGCTGGATGTTCACGGGAGCGAGCCTAACGCGTGGAGTCGGCGAGTCACCCGTAGAGTTGACCGACGAGGAGTGTGCGTGTCAGAGAAAGACTCGAACTGGAAGTTCGCGGAGGACATCGTCTCCGAACCCGACGGTGTCGCCCGTGCCCGTGAGCGCTCCCTCGAGCTCGGGGTCGAAGCCGTCTCACCCGCCATCGGTGCGCAGATGAGCGTGATCGCCGCCGCCTCACGGGCGACGAGCATCATCGAGATCGGCACCGGGCTCGGCGTCTCCGGTCTGTACCTGCTCGCGGGTGCGCCGGACGCGACGCTGACGACGATCGACGTCGAGATCGACCACCAGCAGGACGCCCGCGACGCCTTCATCGCCGCCGGCACCGCGTCCGGCCGGGTCCGCCTGATCCCCGGCCGTGCGGCGCAGGTGCTGCCGCGGATGAACGACGCCTCGTACGACGTCGTGCTCATCGACGCCGACCCGGAGCACGTCATCGAGTACGTCGAGCACGGCCTCCGACTGGCGAAGACCGGTGGCACGGTCCTCGTCCCGCACGCCCTGTGGCGTGGCAAGGTCGCAGACCCGGTCAAGCGGGACCGGGCGACGACCGACTTCCGGCTGCTCCTCACCGAGGTCTCGACCTCCGGTGCCGTCCGCAGCGCCCTGTCCCCCGCGGGCGACGGGCTGCTGCAGATGACGAAGCTCACCGACTGAGCCGGACCCGACGGCACGGCCGGTCCGGCACGTCCGGTCCGGCATGTGCGGAGCCGGCCGGGAGGCGCGCCTCACTCCAGGTACCGCAGGTACCGTTCCGGGGCCTCGAGGAACGCCCGCTGGTTCCGCACGAGGTCCAGGTCCGCCCAGTCGCTCCGCCGGATGCCCCACTCCCCGACCTCCAGCACGGTCGCGCCCGGGAACGCGGCGAGCACCGGCGAGTGCGTCGACAGCACCACCTGCCCGACGCCGTCCTCGACGATGGACTGCAGGAGCGCGATCAGGGACAGGCAGCCCGAGAACGACAGCGCCGACTCCGGTTCGTCGAGCACCCACAGCCCCGGCCACCGCGCCCGGTCGATGACGAAGTCCAGGAACGACTCGCCGTGGCTGCGCTCGTGGAAGTGCGGCTCGGCACGCTTCGGGTTCGGGTTCTGCTCCAGGTAGGTGAAGAAGCCGTGCATGGTCTCGGCACGCAGGAAGAACCCGCTGCGCGCCGCCCCGAAGTCGCGGACCAGCCGGATGTGTTCCCAGAGGTCCGACTCCGACGGGCGTGTCGTGTGCCCGGACCCGGTCGATCCGCCCTCCGGAGCCATCCCGAACGCCAGCGCGATGGCCTCGACCAGGGTCGACTTCCCGACGCCGTTCTCGCCGACCAGGACCGTGACGGGGCCGAGTTCGAGGCCCTCGTCGAGGAGCTGCCGCACCGGGGCCAGGGTCGCCGGCCACTCGTCGCGGGGCATGGGGTCCGGGTCGCAGTACTCCTCGATGCGGCGGACCGGCTGGTTGCGGACGCGGTCCCGGGGCACGTGACCCATCATGCCGGGCGCGACCGACAGCCTCCAGTCCGGGCGTCCGTGACCACCCTGCGCACGGAACTCCGCCGGTCAGCGCACGGAAGGCCCGGGACGTACGCGTCCCGGGCCTTCCGTGGTGGTGCGTCGACGAACTAGGCCGAGACGACCTCTGCCAGTGCGTCGTGGAGTTCCTTGGCCTCGGCGTCGTTGACCGAGACCACCAGGCGGCCTCCACCTTCGAGCGGAACCCGCACGATGATGAGTCGACCCTCCTTGACAGCCTCCATCGGCCCGTCGCCGGTCCTCGGCTTCATTGCTGCCATCAGATGTCCCCTTTCGTGCAGTACGAACAGGGGCCATTATCCCGTAGACAGGCACGACTGCGAAACCGCCCAGGTCGGGGGTGTTCCCCGTGGACACCGGGGAGGCTCACGGTGGGGTCCAGTCGTACCCGTCCACCCACCAGCAGTAGTACAGCCAGGTCCACTGCAGGACGACCGCCAGGACCACCATCGCGACCCGGTAGACACGCGACCGCGGGAGCGCGACCACGCCGAGCAGCGGCGCGATCGGCAGCAGGATCCGCCACGTGCTGGACTGCGGGAAGAACACCGCCAGCAGGTAGACCAGGTAGGCGAAGCCCCAGAGCCGCAGCTCGAGGCCGATGCGCCGGGCAGCCGGCTGGAACACCACGGCCACGAAGCCGACGAGGACCACGACCAGCAGGATCGTCCCGGCCGGCTGGTGGAACCACCACCCGAAGCCCTGCACCCACGGGGCGAACGGCACGAGTTCGCCCCAACCGATGTACGACGACCGCCAGGCGAGCTCGGTGTCGGTGTAGGCGCGGGGCACCCCGGTGGCTGCCCAGGCGATCGCGGGCCAGGCGAGACCGACCAGTCCGGACACCACCGCGACGACCGACGGGGCCACGGCGGTGCGCAGCGTCAGCCGTTCGGACATCCGCAGCCAGGCCGGGCGGAGCACACCGACGAAGACGAACATCGCCATCAGGAGCGCGAACGCCAGACCGGTGGGCCGCGTGATCCCGAGCAGCAGGACCACGGGCAGCATCGCCCAGTACCGGCGCTGCACCAGGAGCAGCAGTGCGACGAGCAGGAGCAGGACGCCCATCGCCTCGGCGTAGGCCACCTGGAACATGACCGAGACCGGCGCGACGCAGAACAGGACCGTGGCGAACGTCGCCCGGGCCGGCTCCAGGAAACGCCCCATCAGACGGCGGAAGACCAGGGCCGCGCCCCACCCGGTGAGCAGCGACACCCAGACGGCCACGAACTCGAACGACCCACCCGTCACCGTCATGAGCGCCCGGACCGTGAAGGGGTAGGCGGGCATGAAGGCCCACGCGTTCTCGGTCACGTGCCCCGCCGCGTCGATCGGCAGCGTCGACGGGTAGCCGGACGCGGCGATCACCCGGTACCAGGCGCCGTCCCAGATCGACGCGAACGACAGGTACGACGGCTGCTGCACCGTGAAGGAGTTCGCCGTCTGGATCCGCGCGAAGCCGGACATCAGCACCGTCGTCAGGACACGGGAGAGCGTGTAGACGACGGTGATCCGCAGCCACCACGGCAGCAGACGCCACCGGACGACCACCCACGACACAGCAGCTCGCGACGGCCGTGCACGGGGCACCGCCGAGGAGGCTGTGGTCACGCCGTCAGCCACCGCCGCAGTCCGTCCTCGACGGCCGTGATCTGGGCGACGGGGACCTGCTCGTCGTCGTGGTGCGCGAAGACCGGCTCACCGGGGCCGTAGTTGACCGCCGGCACGCCGAGTGCCGAGAAGCGTGCGACGTCGGTCCAGCCGTACTTCGGACGAGGTGCGGGACCGCCGACCGCTGCGACGAACTGCTGCGCGAGCGGAGCGTCGAGGCCTGGGCGGGCACCGGCGGCCAGGTCGACGATCGTGACGTCGTAGCCGTCGAACAGCTCACGGATGTGCGCCACGGCTTCCTCGGCGGAGCGCGAGGGCGCGAAGCGGTAGTTGACGTGCACCATCGCCTCGTCCGGGATGACGTTGCCGGCGATGCCGCCCGAGATGCCGACGGCGTTCAGCCCCTCGCGGTACTCGAGCCCGTCCACCGTCACGGTGCGCGGCTCGTACGCGGCGAGGGTGGCAAGGATCGGTGCCGTCTTGTGGATCGCGTTGTCACCGATCCAGCTGCGCGCGCTGTGGGACCGCTTGCCGAACGTGCGGACCTCGGCGCGGAGGTTGCCGTTGCACCCGCCCTCGATCTGCGCCCCGGACGGCTCGCCCAGGATCGCGAAGTCGCCGGCGAGCAGCTCCGGCCGCGTGCGGGCCAGACGGCCGAGACCGTTCAGCGCGTCACTGACCTCTTCGTGGTCGTAGAACACCCACGTGACGTCGACGTTGGGCTCGACGAGGTCGACGGCGAGCTTGAGCTGCACCGCGCAGCCGGCCTTCATGTCGACCGTCCCGCGACCCCAGAGGATCTCGGTGCCGTCGTCGGCGGTGCGGAACTCGGTCGGCAGGTTGTCGTTGAGCGGCACCGTGTCGATGTGACCGGCGATGACCACCCGGCGGTCACGGCCGAGTTGCGTGCGCGCGACGATGGCATCTCCGTCGCGGACCACGTCGAGGTGGTCGAGCGGAGCGAGGGCGGCTTCGATCGCGTCGGCGAGCGCGCCTTCGTTGCCGGACACCGATTCGATGTCGCAGATCGCGCGGGTGATGTCGATGGACGAGGCAGAGAGGTCGAGCGGCTGCGGCATGCGGGCAGCCTACCGACCGTTCCCCGCAGGTCCGCAGTTCTACACAGTCCCACAGTTCCCCGGTCGCCGTCCTCCACAGCAGTCCGGGTGGACGGTCTCCGGCGCGGGCTCGTCGGTACCCTCGGAGGGTGACCGAGACGACTCCGCAGCCCGCCCCGCCCGCCACGGCCCGCCCCACGCACGCCTGGGGCCACGGCCTCGCGACCATCGCCGCCGACGGCACCGTGCTCGACACGTGGTTCCCCGCGACGTTCCTCGGTGCGCTGCCGGCCGACGCCGCCGTGCCCGCCGAACTCTCCGATGCCGCCGGCGACGACCCCCGGCGGGACGTGCGCATCGAGACCACCACCGTCGAGATCGCGATCGACGACGCTCCTGCCAGCACACCGGACGCCTACCTGCGCCTGCACCTGCTGAGCCACCTGCACGTGCGCCCGAACGAGATCTCGCTCGAGGGGGTCTTCGCGCACCTGCCGATCGTCGCGTGGACGAACGCCGGCCCGGTGCACCCCGAGTCCCTCACGCGTCTCCGTCCGACGCTGCAGCGCGCCGGCATCGCGGTGCACGCGATCGACAAGTTCCCGCGTCTGGTCGACTACGTCGTCCCGGACCGCGTCCGGATCGGCGACGCGAACCGGGTCCGGCTCGGTGCGCACCTGGCACCGGGCACCACGGTGATGCACGAGGGCTTCGTGAACTTCAACGCCGGCACCCTGGGCGACGCGATGATCGAAGGCCGCGTGTCGCAGGGCGTCGTCGTCGGCGACGGGACCGACATCGGCGGCGGCGCGTCCATCATGGGGACGCTCTCGGGCGGCGGCACCCACCGCGTGCGACTCGGCGCCCGTGCCCTGCTCGGTGCGAACGCCGGACTCGGCATCTCGCTCGGGGACGACTCCGTGGTCGAAGCCGGGCTCTACGTCACCGCGGGCACCAAGGTCGTGCTGGTCGGTGCGGCTCCGAACCCGGACGGCACCCCCCGGACCGTCAAGGCCGCCGAGCTGTCGGACGCGCCGAACATCCTGTTCCGTCGGAACTCCCTGACCGGGGCGGTCGAGGCCCTGCAGCGGAAGGGCGAGGGCATCCAGCTGAACACCGCACTGCACGCCTGACCACGAGGCTCCAGCGCACCCGACGGGAGGCCCGTCACACGTCCGACGGGCGGGTGACGGGCCTCCCGTCCGTGCGCCCGGCGACCTGCCTGGAGGAGCCCGCGGCTCGCGTGCCGTGACGATCCCCCGGGTACCTTGGCCCGGCGCGGCGCGGCGCGGCCCGGCCCGGCGCGGCCCGGTCCGGTCCGATCCGATCCAGTCCGGTCCGATCCGGTCCGGTCCGTGACCCGCAGCGGGATGGAGACCCGCGTCGACGGGGAGACCGTCGGCGTGGGTCCGTGACCGCGTCGACCCCGCGAGCGGGCGGTATGCCAGGGTGAGGTCGCCCCCGCTCCCTGGTGTTCCGCCCGCTCGGCGTCGCCGGGGTGCCGGTCCACCGGGCGCGGGCGGCACTGGTCGGGTGGGCCGTGCCTCCTGGCCAGCGAACGGGCGGAAGACCAGGGTGGCCCGTCCCTCCGGACGTGGCATCTCGCCCGCTCAACGCCCGCGACGGCTCGTCCCCCGGCGTGGCCGTGCCGCGCCCGGTCCGTCCTCCTCCCCCCTCTCTCGCGAGCGGGCGGAACTCCCGGGCCCTCCGCGCTCCGGACCGCGGTGTTCCGCCCGTTCGCCGTCGGTGCGTCTCGGGCTGGAGGTCCGGGACGGGCCCGGGACGGCGGCTGGCCGACCGACACCTGACGCGAGCGGGCACGGATGCGGGCCACCGAGTCCCGGCTCCCGGGTGTTCCGCCCGCTCGCGCCCTCGGGGTGCACGGTTCGTATCTCGGTTGCAATATATGAGATACTTCCGGCTGACCCCGTCCCGATCGAAGGATCCGTCATGACCTCGCCTCCTCCAGCTACCCGCCGCGCCGCACGCCTCGGCACGTGCGGGCTCGTCCTCGCCTCGACCGTGTTCGGCACGGTCCTCGTCCCCGCTGCTGCACAGGCTGCGCCCTCCTCGAGCGTCACCGCCTCACTCCGGACCACCGTCGTCACCGATGCCGTGACGGACGCGGTGTTCACGTTCCAGAACACCGGCAGCACGCCTGCCGCGTCGGCCGTCGAGTTCGACCTGCCGACCGGCATGGTGCACAACCGCCTCGGTGCCCGCGTCGACGTGCAGACCGACGGCACCCACGTGCGGATCGCTCCCTCGGGCGTGCTCGAACCGGGTGCGACGTTCGAGGTCCCGCTCTTCCTGCTGAACGCCGCCGGCACCCTGCCGGAGCACTGCTCCGTCGACGGTGCCGCCGTGACCGGTTGCACGGCCGACGACGCGACCGAGACCCCGGGCAGCGAGACGCCCGGCACGGAGACCCCGGGCAGCGAGACGCCCGGCGCGGAGACCCCGGGCACCGAGACGCCCGGCACGGCCGACGAGGACGACTCCCCGTCCCCCGCCCCCGAGCACACCTGGCCGACCGTCACCAGCGGCCACACCGACGTCCCCGTCCGCCCCCTCGGCAGCGCCCTCGCCGCGCAGGAGCACGACGGCACACAGGCCGCCCGGAGCGACCTCCGCCAGGCCGGCCGGTGGATCCGCGCCCACCAGACCTTCGTGGTCGAGGTCCCCGCGGGCGTCACCGACGCCGAGGTCGCCATCGGCCAGCAGGGCAACTACTTCGGCATCAACGGGTGCCGCGACGTCGGCATCGCCACGCAGGCGCTCCACCCGGGCCAGAACACGGTCACCGCCCCGCACGACGGTCTCGTCAGCATCATCGACCGGAGCACCAGCGACGACGGCACGATCGTCGTCCGCGGCGGCGCTCCCGTCCCGACCTACGTCGCGGGCGTGACGGATCGTGCCGACTTCGACGCGCAGCTGCGCGACTGGGACCGTTCACCGTTCTTCTCGCTGATCGGCGAGCAGGTGCAGGCTGACGTCCTCCGCTCCGACCGCACCGCTCCGCAGAGCGACCAGAACGAGGCCCTGATCGCCGACGACGACCTCGACGTCCGGATCGACCGATGGGACGAGACCGTCCGGACGAACCAGCGGGTGTGGGGCGTCGCCGACACGGGCCACCGCGTGCACATCACCACGCCGAGCTACGGCGACGCCGGTGCGAACACCCCGACCAACGTCCACCAGGGCTGGGTGGCGTTCCCGACGGACCACGCGTCCCCGCACGCCCTGTTCACGAGCGACGGTTCGGCGGCCGGTGAGCAGGCGCTCCGCGCCGCGTTCGGCCGGGTGTTCCAGCAGGACGTGATGCGCTGGACGAACGAGCACGGCCAGGCCGACGGGACGATCTCGCAGGACCTCGCCAGCATCGTGCTCGAGGAGCAGGTGCACCAGCGCAACCCGCTCGACTCGTGGCGCGCGAAGGTCGACCGGTTCCGTCAGCAGCCGGTCGGCGAGCGTGACTTCTGGTCGAACCAGATGAACAGCATGACCCGGCACCTGGTCTTCGACCAGCTCCGTCGCGCGTACGGCGAGGACTTCCTGTCGACCGTCGCCGCGCGGGCGCGGGCCGACGTCGCCGCAGGCAGCGACCGGGAGGCACGCCGCGCCTTCATCCTGCACGCCACGCACGTCGCGGGGCACGACCTCACCCCGTTCTTCGAGCAGTGGGGCGTCCGGGTGGAGGACGACCTCCGCCCGCACCTCGCCGAGTACCCGGCGCTCGAGACCCCGATCTGGGACGACTTCGACGCGCTGGACTGACCCGACGCGCTGGACTTGACCCGACGCACCGGACTGACCCGACGCGCTGGACTGAGCGGAGCCGAACCGGCGGCCAGGACGGCAGGAGGCCCGGTGCCGGTCTGCATGACCGGCACCGGGCCTCCTGTTCGTCGGCGCACGTGGACGCGTGCGACCAGGTCAGCGCTGCGGCAGGTTCCGCTCCGGGTACCCCACGTACAGCTGCTGGGGCCGACCGATCTTGTTGAGCGGGTCGTTGTTGAGCTCGCGCCACTGCGCGATCCAGCCCGGCAGACGTCCGATGGCGAACAGCACCGTGAACATCCGCGGCGGGAAACCCATCGCCTTGTAGATGATGCCGGTGTAGAAGTCGACGTTCGGGTAGAGCTTGCGGCTGACGAAGTACTCGTCCTCGAGGGCGATCTGCTCGAGCTCCTTCGCGATGTCGAGCAGGTCGTCCTGGACGCCGAGGGCCTCGAGGACCTCGTCCGCGGACTCCTTGACGAGCTTGGCGCGCGGGTCGTAGTTCTTGTAGACACGGTGTCCGAAACCCATGAGCTTCACCCCGCGCTCCTTGTTCTTGACCCGCTCGACGAAGCGCGTGACGGGTTCGCCGGAGTCCTTGATCTGCTGCAGCATCTCGAGCACGGCCTCGTTCGCGCCGCCGTGCAGCGGGCCGTAGAGCGCGTTGATGCCGGCGGAGATCGACGCGAACATGTTCGCCTTGGTCGAGCCGACGAGCCGGACGGTCGAGGTGGAGGCGTTCTGCTCGTGGTCCTCGTGCAGGATGAGCAACCGGTCGAGTGCCTTCGACAGCACCGGGTTCGGCTGGTACGGCTCGGCCATCGTGCCGAAGTTCAGCCGCAGGAAGTTGTCGACGAAGGACAGGTTGTTGTCCGGGTACAGGAACGCCTGACCGATCGCCTTCTTGTGCGCGTACGCCGCGATGACGGGGAGCTTCGCGAGGAGCCGGACGGTCTGCAGCTCGACCTTCTCGGGGTCGTCGACGTCCATGTCGTCTTCGTAGTACGTCGACAGGGCGCTGACCGCGCTGGACAGCACCGACATCGGGTGCGCGGAGTGCGGCAGCGCGTCGAACAGCCGACGGAGGTCTTCGTGCAGCAGCGTGTGCCGGCGGATGCGGCTGTCGAAGGCGTCGAGCTCGCTCGGTGTCGGCAGTTCGCCGTAGATGAGGAGCCAGGCGACCTCGAGGAACGTGCAGTTCCCGGCGATCTGGTCGATCGGGTAGCCGCGGTAGCGCAGGATCCCCTGGTCGCCGTCGATGTAGGTGATGGCGCTCTTGGTGGCCCCGGTGTTCACGAAGCCGTAGTCGAGCGTGTTCAGCCCGGTCTGCTTCTTGAGCGTCGAGATGTCGATCGTGGAGGCGCCGTCGACGCTCTGCAGGATCGGGAACTCCGCCGTTCCCCCCGGGTACGTCAGCGTGGCCGTCTCGGTCGCCTGTTCGGCGCCGGGGCTCACGGGGACGGGCGTCGTGGGCGGTGTGGCCGTCTTCTGAGCGTCGTTGGCAGTGTCAGTCACGCTGGACAGCCTAATCGCGGCGACTGTCGCTCGGGTACATGCAACGGCTCGGTTGTTGGTGTGGAACCGCTGTTGCGCGGACGCGTCGCCGGTGGGCGGGCGTCCGGCCGGGAGGCGCGTCAGCCGTTCGCGACACGGCCCGCGCTGGCGAGACGCTGCGCCGCGGCGGCGATCCGGTCGTCGGTCGCGGTCAGTGCGACACGCACGTGGCGCGCGCCGGCGGCCCCGTAGAACGTGCCCGGGGCGACCAGGATGCCGTGCTCGGCGAACCACGCGACGGTGTCGAGGGCCGGCTCGTCGCGGGTCGCCCAGAGGTAGAGACCGGCACCGCTGTCGTCGATACGGAAGCCCGCACGTTCCAATGCCGTCCGGAGCACGTTCCGCCGGTTGCGGTAGCGGGTCTTCTGCTGCTGCACGTGGGTCTGGTCCTCGAGCGCGACGATCATCGCCTGCTGCACCGGCAGCGGCGGCATCATGCCGGTGTGCTTGCGGATCGCCAGGACGTCCGCCAACAGCCGCGGGTCCCCGGCGACGAAGGCCGCGCGGTACCCGGCGAGGTTCGACTGCTTCGACAGCGAGTAGACGCTGAGGACGCCGTCGAACGAGTCGCCCACCACGCGGGGGTCGAGGATCGTCGGGGTCGGCGTGGTGTCGTACGGGGCGTCCCAGCCGAGTTCGGCGTAGCACTCGTCGCCGACGATGACCGCACCGAGTTCGCGGGCCCGCTCGACCGCGGCACGGAGCTGCTCGATCGACAGCACCCGCCCGTCCGGGTTGCCCGGGGAGTTCAGCCAGACGAGCTTCGTGGTGGTCGGCCACGCGGCGGGGTCGTCGGCGGCCAGGGCGTCGGCGCGCACGAGGGCCGCACCGAGTTCGTAGGTGGGGTAGGCGGCTTCCGGGAACACGACGGTGTCACCCGGACCGAGGCCCATCCAGAGCGCCAGGCCCGCGATGAACTCCTTCGACCCGATCGTCGGCAGGACGTGGTCGGCGGTGAGCTGGACGCCCTGTCGTCGGCCGTACCAGGACGCGATCGCGTCGCGGAGGGCCGGGGTGCCGGCGACCTGCGGGTAGGCGTGCGCATCGGTCGCGTCGGCCAGGGCTCGGCGGACGACCTCGGGCGTGGGGTCGACCGGCGACCCGACACTGAGGTCGACGATGCCGCCGTCGTACGCCGAGGCACGCTGCTTGTACGGCGCGAGCTGGTCCCAGGGGAAGTCCGGCAGGTCGAGCGGCACGGGTCAGGCCCGCGGCTGCGCCATGATGACCGGGTGGTCCGCGTGGATCACGCCGACCTTGGCGGCACCACCGGGCGACCCGATCTCGGAGAAGAACTCGACGTTCGCCTTGTAGTAGTCCGCCCACTGCTCGGGGAGGTCGTCCTCGTAGTAGATGGCCTCGACCGGGCAGACCGGTTCGCAGGCACCGCAGTCGACGCACTCGTCCGGGTGGATGTACAGCGACCGGTCACCCTCGTAGATGCAGTCCACGGGGCATTCGTCGATGCACGCGCGGTCCTTGACGTCGACACAGGGCTGGGCGATCACGTAGGTCACGAGCGAGTGCTCCCTTCCGGGGGTTGAGCGACTGCCAGCCTACTCGTGCGGGGCTGCGACCTCGGACCGCTCGCCGTTCGTCGGGTGCTGCACGTCCGTCGGGCGCTGCCCGTCGGTCGGCTGGTGGGCGCGGAGCCCGGTGAGGTCCGGCCAGGCGAGGACGAGCATCGCCACGACCGCCGGTCCGAACGTCCAGACGTAGCCCGCGGCGTTCGCCAGGACCAGCGGGGACGTCGCTCCGGCCACTGCCACGAGCACCTGGGTGGCCAGGATGATCCCGATGCCGACCGCCGCGACGAGCAGCCGCGAACGGTACAGCAGGCGGATCCCGACGACGATGCCGATCACGATGAGGGTGGTCAGGACCATGCCGATCGGGGCGGTGCTCCACGAGCCGATCGCGACGGTCTGCTGGTGGGTGATCGTGCCGAGGGCCCCGACGAGGACCCCGACGACGGCGGCCACGACGACCGCGGTGGCCTTGCCCTGGCCGGACATCTCGGCGAACGTCTGCGGGGCGACCGGAGCCGGGGGCGTGTCGTGCCGGAAGGCCTCGAGCGCGGGGACCTGGTGCCGGACGCCGTGCGGCATGACGTACGACAGCGACGCGGGGTCCTGCGGGTCGGCGGGGTCGACCGCGACCTGGCTGCGGTACTGCTCGAGCGCCGCCCGGACCCGCCCCCGTACCGGGAGCACGTCCACCGTGAGGTCCGCCAGCCCGGAGTCGGCGTCCACGATCATCGAGAACGGGACCTCTTCGGCCGTCGCTGCGTACCGGGCGGCGGCGTGGATCCGCAGGTGGTCCGGGTGCCCGTAGCCGCCGTCGTCGCCGTAGCTGACCACGGCGTCGGCACCGGTCGAGCGGATGGCGGCGCGGACGTCGTCGACCACCTCGCCGAGATCCGCGCGGGTCAACGAGTCCGCCGGGGCGTCACCGGCCGAGGTGGCTCGTCCGTCCGGGCCCCACTGCATGCCCGAGTCCGTGTACCGCCGCGTCGGGAGGTCGGTGGGCCGGGCTCCGGGGCCGCCGAGCCAGAGGTGCGCGGGTCCGCCCAGGGCCGCCAGCGCGGCGGCGATCTCGGTCTCACGGTGCGCAGCGACCCGGAGGCCGTCCCCGGCCAGCGGGGCGAGCTCGCGTGTGAGCATCTCGCCGCGTTCCCCCCGGGTGGCCGTGAGGACGGTCACCTGGGCTCCGAGTTCGAGCAGCGTCGCGATGGTGCCCCCGGACGCGAGCGTCTCGTCGTCGGGGTGCGCGTGGACGAAGAGGACGCGCTCGGGGCGTGTGACCGTGGACATCGCCTGCAAGCGTACGGGACGTCGTCCGGCCGCGGCGTGGGTCAGCGGGGAGTGACGATGTACGTCGCGGTCGCGCCGCCACCGTCCTCGGACGAGAACGTCACGACGACACGGTGGTCGTCGCTCCGGAACAGGCCGAAGGCACTCGACGAGTCAGCCCGCTCGGCCGACTTCGTGAACCCGGCGTCCGCCAGTTGCTGCGCCGCCCGGGCGAAGTCGTCGACCGACGCCGCGCGGACCTGCACGACCCACCCGGAGCCGGCGGGTCCCGCGCCCCCGCCGAGCACGGTGCCGTCGACCAGCGGGACGGCCGAGGACGGGAAGCCCGCGGGCACCTGCCCGTCGCTCGTCACCCTGGTGCCCTTGAGGGCGGTGTCGAGCGCGCCGTCGATCCCGCCCGCGACCTTCGCCATGCCCTGCTGGATCGCGGCACCGTCGATGCCCTGCACGGTCTCGGACACGCTCGACGCCACCGAGGAACCGAGGTCCGTCGCCTGCGAGAGGGTCTCGGACGAGCAGCCGCTCAGCCCGGCGAGGGCGACGCCGGCAGCGACGGCGGCGGTCAGGGAGGTGCGGATCGGGTGGCGCATGCCGGTACCGTAACCGCCCCGACCTCGAAGTGGTCGAGCATCCGCTGGGTGATCACCCGCACTGGGGGCATGCGGGGTCCACCCGGCGTGCGTCAGTCGAGCGCGGCGCGGGCTGCCGCCACGAGGGCGTCGACGCCGACGGGGATGGCGGTGTCGGCCTGCGGTGCGTAGAACGGCGAGTGGTTGCTCGGGATGTCCTCGCCGCGGCGGAACAGCTCCGGGTCGGTGATGCCCGTGAACCAGTAGACGATCGGGGCGCCAGCGGCCGTCGCGAGCTGTCCGACGTCCTCGGACGCCATCGCCAGCCCGGACTCCATGTCGACGGCGTGCGGCACGACGGCGCGGACGGCCTCGAGCACGACAGCCGCCTGCTCGGCGTCGTTGACCAGGACGTCCGCTCCCGGGGCACGCTCGATCGTCGGCGCGCCGAGTCCCCCGGCCTCGCTCTCGGCCCGGACGATGCGCTCGATCGAGGCGATGATGCGCGCCCGGGTCTCCTCGTTGCGTGCCCGCGTGGAGATCTCGATGACCGCGGTGTCCGGGATGATGTTCGGCCGCGTCCCGGCGTGGAACGAGCCCACCGTGACGACCCCGGCGTCGCTCGGGCCGACCTCGCGCGAGACGATCGTCTGCAGCCGGACCACCGCGGAGGCCGCCGTGACGATCGGGTCGAGGGACGCCTGCGGTGCCGAACCGTGGGCACCGCGACCGTTGAAGGTGACGGTGAAGCGGTCGCTCGACGCCATCACGGCGCCGGACCCCACGGCGACGACGCCGACCGGTGCCGGGGCCGAGTGCTGCCCGAGGACCACGGCGGGCGTCGGGAAGCGCTCGACGAGTCCGTCGTCGAGCATCGCACGGGCGCCGGAGATGACCTCTTCCGCCGGCTGGAACACGGCCACGACGGTGCCACTCCAGTCCGCACGGGTCGCGACGAGGCGCTCGAGTGCGCCGAGCAGCCACGTCACGTGGATGTCGTGACCGCAGGCGTGCATGGTCGGGCCCTCGTTGCCGTCCTCGTCCGTCGCACGGGCGGTGCTGGCGTAGGGCAGACCGGTGCGCTCCTGCACGGGCAGGCCGTCCATGTCGGCGCGGAGCCAGACGACCGGCCCCTCGCCGTTCTCGAGGACCCCGACGACACCCGTCCCGCCGACACCGGTCGTGACGGTGATGCCGCCGATCTCGGTCAGTCGGTCGACGACCACGCCCGCGGTGCGGTGCTCCTGGAAGCCGAGCTCCGGGTGGGCGTGGAGGTCCTGGTAGATCGAGAGCAGGTCGAGAGTCACCCGTCCACCGTATCTCCCGACGCCGACGGCCCGGCCACCTGCGAGCGGTGACCGGGCCGTGGGACGGAGGACGGGCCTCCAGGGGTGGTGCTGACTGCTTACGCGTCCTGGCGCTTGAGGCGCGCGTAGGAACGCTGGCGAGCCGACGCGTCCAGCTCGACCTTGCGGATCCGGACCGCGTCCGGGGTGACCTCGACGCACTCGTCCTCGCGGGCGAACTCGAGGCACTCCTCGAGCGACAGCTGCCGGGACGGCGTCATCGACTCGAACGTGTCGGCGTTGGCCGACCGCATGTTGGTGAGCTTCTTCTCCTTGGTGATGTTCACGTCCATGTCGTCGGCGCGCGAGTTCTCGCCGATGACCATGCCCTCGTAGACCTCTTCCGTCGGCTGGACGAAGAACGACATGCGCTCCTGGAGGTTCGTGATGGCGAACGGGGTGACCACACCGGAGCGGTCGGAGACGATCGAGCCGTTGATGCGGGTCTGGATCGCGCCGGCCCACTCGTCGTAGCCGTGGAAGATCGCGTTGGCGATGCCGGTGCCGCGGGTCTCCGTGAGGAAGGACGTGCGGAAGCCGATGAGGCCGCGCGACGGCACGATGAACTCCATGCGGATCCACCCGGTGCCGTGGTTCACCATGTTCTCCATGCGGCCCTTGCGGGCGGCCATGAGCTGGGTGATGGCGCCGAGGTGCTCCTCCGGCGTGTCGATGGTCATGTGCTCGTACGGCTCCTGCAGCTTGCCGTTCTCGTCACGCTTGGTGACGACCTGCGGCTTGCCGACGGTGAGCTCGAAGCCCTCGCGACGCATCTGCTCGACCAGGATGGCGAGTGCGAGCTCACCACGACCCTGGACCTCCCAGGCGTCCGGACGGCCGATGTCGACGACCTTGAGCGAGACGTTGCCGACCAGCTCGCGGTCCAGGCGCTCCTTGACCATGCGGGCCGTGAGCTTGTGGCCCTTGACCTTGCCGACCAGCGGCGAGGTGTTGGTACCGATCGTCATCGAGATCGCCGGCGCGTCGACCGTGATGGTCGGCAGCGGACGGACGTCCTCGGGGTCGCTCAGCGTCTCACCGATGGTGATCGTGTCGAAGCCGGCGACGGCGACGATGTCACCGGGGCCCGCGGACTCGGCCGGGAAGCGGTTGAGTGCCTTGGTGATGAGGAGCTCGGTGATCCGGGCGTTGACGACGGTGCCGTCGTGCTTGACCCAGGCGACCGTCTGACCCTTCTTCATCTCGCCGTGGAAGATGCGGAGCAGGGCGAGGCGGCCGAGGAACGGCGAGGCGTCGAGGTTCGTGACGTGCGCCTGCAGCGGGTGCTCGTCGTCGTACGTCGGGGCCGGGACGTGCTGGAGGATCGCTTCGAAGAGCGGCTCGAGGTCGTCGTTGTCGGGCAGCGTGCCGTCTTCGGGCTTGTTGCGCGACGCGGCACCGTTGCGGCCGGAGGCGTAGACCACCGGCACGTCGAGGATCGCGTCGAGGTCGAGGTCGTCGACCTCGTCCGACATGTCGGAGGCGAGACCGAGGAGCAGGTCCTGGCTCTCCGAGACGACCTCGTCGATGCGGGAGTCCGGGCGGTCCGTCTTGTTGACGAGCAGGATCACCGGGAGCTTGGCGGCGAGCGCCTTGCGGAGCACGAAGCGCGTCTGGGGCAGCGGGCCCTCCGACGCGTCGACGAGCAGGACGACACCGTCGACCATGGAGAGGCCGCGCTCGACCTCACCACCGAAGTCGGCGTGGCCCGGGGTGTCGATCACGTTGATCGTGATGGGACCGCCCGCGCCGAACTCAGCGGCGTGCTTGCCGTTGTAGAGGACCGACGTGTTCTTCGCGAGGATGGTGATGCCCTTCTCGCGCTCGAGGTCGTTCGAGTCCATCATCCGGTCTTCGCCCTCGAAGTGGGCGTCGAACGAGTTGGTCTGCGTCAGCATCGCGTCGACGAGGGTGGTCTTGCCGTGGTCGACGTGTGCCACGATGGCGACGTTGCGCAGGTCGGACCGAGTGGCGAGCGCCATACAGGACATCCTTTTGTGTTCGGAAGATGATCGGGCGAGTGCCCGGGGTTCGGGCCGTTCCCGAGGGTTCCCGGGCCGGTCCAGAGGGGTTCTCGGGACCAGCCCGAGGGTGCGGGACCGTGCCCGACGGTTTTCGGGACCATGCCCGACTCGCCAGTCTACCGGTAGTTCGCAAGCAGAGGGAGTACAGCGCATGAGCCGTCGGCGAACGTGGACCGAGATCACCGTCGTCCTCATGCTCTCGCTGGGTTCCAGCGCGCTCTACTCGGTGCTGCAGATCATCGACGACCTGTCACAGACCACGCCGCTCGGGCAGCAGTCGACGGCACTGAACACCTCGACGACGACCGTGCAGTACGTCGACCTCGCGCGCCAGCTGCTGGGGATCGCGGTCGACCTCGCCCCGGTCGCGCTGGTCTGCATGCTGCTGTGGAGCAGTTCGCGGCCGCACCTCGGCCGACTCGGCATCGACCGCTTCCGGGTCCGCCCGGACCTCGGCGGCGCCGCCCTCATCGCGCTCGGCATCGGGATCCCCGGGCTCGCGCTCTACTTCACCGGACGGGCGCTCGGCATCACGGTGGCCGTCGACCCGGCAGCCCTCGGGTCGTACTGGTGGACGGTCCCGGTGCTCCTGCTGTCGGCCGTCCGCTCGGGGTTGCAGGAGGAGGTGATCGTCGTCGGCTACCTGTACGCGCGACTCGGAGAGCTCGGGTGGGGGCGGTGGCAGGTCATCCTGTCCACGGCGCTCCTCCGCGGCAGTTACCACCTCTACCAGGGGTTCGGCGCGTTCATCGGCAACGCGGTGATGGGCGTCGTGTTCGGGTGGATCTACACCAGGTGGGGACGACTGCTCCCCCTCGTGATCACGCACGTGCTCCTCGACGCCACGGTGTTCGTCGGCTACCCCTTCGTCGCACGGGCCTTCCCCGGGCTGTTCTCGTGACGCACCGGGCCCACTTCTCCACAGGCATCCCGAGAGCTTCCGATCCGACCTGCTGAAATGCTACGTTCCACACACTGCTCCGAGCGATGTGGGGAACGATGGGGATCGAGTTCGACGAGGCGGCCGCGTCACGGCTGGTCACCTGCCTGACCGAGGTGGCGCTGCACCTCCGCGCGAGCGGTGCCGGCCGACGGGCGAGCGCGGAGACCGCACTGCACGACTTCCACGGCGCGTACGCACGCCTGTTCGCGGCGGCGCGGACGGTCGAGTCCGAGGACCGGGTCCGGCTGACGAGGGCGCTCGAGGACCTCGCCGTCCAGCTGCACGTCGTCAACCGTCAGGCGGACGAGGAGCGCCGGCGACAGGAGGCTCGTGCCACGTGGCAGGAGCGCGAACGGGAACGGGACCGGGCCCTCCTCACCGTCGGAGCCCCGCTGCGGCCGACACTGGACTGGTCCAGCTGTCTCTGGGACCCGGAGCCGGCAGAGACCCCGGTCCGTCCGACACCGCTGACGGCGTCGTTCCGTGCGCGGACCCGGCCGCGGAGCAGCGGCGGCGGCGGGAGTGGCGCGGGTGGTCCGAGCGGTGCGGGCGGCCGGAGCGGTGCCGACCCTCGGCGCCTCCGCGAGTTCAGCGACTCGGCTCATGTGCAGGACGCGGCCACCGAACAGGACCTGACACGGGTCCGGAACGCGTGGGCGGGCTTCACCAGTCGGTGCAGTTGGGTCCCGGTCGACGAGGCCACCCTGCTCCTCGGGTTCGGGGACTACCTGGCCGAGAACGCCGAGGACGCCGCATGGGCGGCACGTATCGCAGACGCGTTCGCCGCCGCGGGTGGTCGCGTGTGCCTGGCGAACGGGACCCTCGACGTCGCCGGCACGTCGACCCTGCCAGCGGCACTCCGAGGAGCACTGGACCCGTCGGCGACGCCGGCCGAGGTCGCAGCGGCCTGGCGGGGACTCGGGCTGTCGGAACACGACCTCCGCGCGCTCCCCCTGGCGACGAAGCTGCAGATCGCGAACCTCGACGGTGTCCCGGCTGCGGCGCGGGACATCGCCTCGCGCGCGGTCCTGACCACCGCGCTGGCGAACCCGGAGCGGGTGTACCGGATGCTCGGGCTGCCGTACACCTACGGGGCGGTGGGGATGGACGAGTTCCGTCGGCAGGTGGCGGCGTTGCGAGATGGGCTCAGGCGCGCGGACGAACTGGCGCGGACACTGCGACGGCCGACAACCCAAGTCGGCCAACTGATCGGGTTCGGTGCCTCGAACGGAGCGCTCGTGGCCGCCATCGCGCTCGGAGACCTGGACACGGCATCGAACGTCACGGTGAACGTACCGGGTGCGACGACCACGCTCGACAGCGCGGATGAGAAGGTCCGCGCCGCGAACAGTCTGATCGCTGCCACCCGCAGGGAAGACCGCCAGGCGTCATTCGCCGTCGTGTCGTGGTTCGGCTACCGCGCCCCGGTCGCATCCGAGGTCCCCTCCCAGAGCCGAGCTTCTTCGGGCGGCGCGGACCTCGCGTCGTTCCTCGACGGCATCCACGAGAGCCGAGCCGGCAAGCCACCGCATGCGATGACCGTCCTGGGCCACTCCTACGGCTCGGCCACGGCAGCGGAAGGCCTCGCGCAGACACGGCACCGGATCGACTCCTTCGTCACGTACGGCTCGGTCGGGTTCACCACGACCACATGGCCCGAACACCTCAACGTCGGTCATGTCTTCGCGACGGAAGGCAGCGCCGATCACACAGCAGCGTTCGGCCGGATCGGCCGGACCGATCCTCGCGACATCACGGGCGTCGAGGTCTTCTCCGCTGACGCCGGTCCGGGCACGAAAGCGGTCACCGGCCACGACATGTACCCGGATCGCGGCGTCGGGTACTTGTCGCCGGATGCCACGTCACAGCGCCACATCGCCGAGATCATCGCCATCGGGAGTCCCAGATGAACCGCACCACCACGATGCACCGCGCGATCGTCACCGCTCTCCTCGTCGTGGGGCTGGCGACCGGTTGCGCGCCAGGAGGACCAGAGATGCAGAAGGACGCCGCCGGACTCACCCAGGAACAGGTCCGAGAGCTGACACTCCACCAGGAGTACGACCGCTACCGCGACCACTACCAACACATGCAACGGCTGCTCGAGGGAGCGCAGCTCGCCGTCCACGATGGCGAATGGGAATGGGTCGCCGGCGACGGAATCCCTGGGATCGGCGGCGACGGGGTCGCGCCCCTGCCCGGAGCAGACACAAAGAACAGCTACTTCCTCACTTCTGGCCGTATCTGGATGCCGCCCGGCGCCACCGGCGCCGAGCGCGACCTCGACCCCATGATCGAGTACTTCGAACACCAGGGGTGGGCGATCGACCAACGCGCGATCTCCGACAGCTACGAAGTCTGGGCCAACACAGGCGACGGATGGCAGATCAACTACAGTCTCCGCACCAACGGGCGGTACTCCCTCGACGTCTACAGCGAATTGTTCTGGACCAACGACGCGCTCGACCTGTCGACGGCTGTGTACGGAAGGTCTGCGCTGCAGTGGCCGGACGACTCCGTCCCGGGCGAACACCCTGTCCCGCCATCATGGAAGTCGCCCATCATCAACCAGCCCGAGATCTGACGATGCGCCACCGATCGGCGCTCGTAGCCGTCGCTCTGACCGCCCTCGGGTTGGCCGGTTGCGCGGCAAGGGGCCAGAGATGCCGAAGGACGCCGCCGGACTCTCCCAAGAACAGGTCCACGCGATGACACTCCATGAGGAGTTCGATCGGTACCGCGACCGCTACGACCACATGCAGCGACTGCTTGCGGGGGCGCAGCTCGCTGTCCACGGCGGCGAGTGGCACTGGAACGGCGGAGACGACATCCCCCAGATCGGCGGCGACGGCATGGCACCGTTGCCCGGCGCGGACACGCACAACACCTCCGCACTGACCTCGAGTCGCTCGTACGACCCCGAAGGCGCAGAGGGAGCCAAGTCAGATCTCGATCCGATGCTCGACTCCTTCGCCGCGAACAACTGGAGCTCCCACGTCGAACGGGTCGGGCCTACCTCCTACCTCGACGGTTTCACCAGCGACGGCTGGCGTGTCGAGTACCTCGTCCGACGGAGTGGTCATCACTCGCTGACGGTCTCCAGCGACCTGTTCTGGACCAACGACGACGATGCCCTCTCGGAAGCAGTCGGGAGCCGTGCCGCCGGACTGCACCCCCGGAGTTCGAGGCCCGGCGAGTACCCCGATCCGCCGACATGGGACTCCCCGATCATCAGCCCTCCGAAGATCTGAGCCGCACCGCGAGACGGACGGGAGGCGCTCCGCATGTCATGCGCACCGCCTCCCGTCCGTCCCCGGTCACGCCGCGATCGACGCGACCTTCTCCGGGTAGTGGCAGGCCGCGCGGTGGTCCACGTCCTCGCCCCGGCGGGGCGCCTTCTCCGGTTCTTCCGTCTCGCAGCGACGCCGTTCCGCCTCGGGCAGGATCGCGTAGAGCGGGCAGCGTGACCGGAACCGGCAGCCGGTCGGTCGATCGGTCGGGCTGGGCGGGTCCCCCGGCAGCAGGATCGTCGTCCGCGAGCGCTCGATGACGGGATCGGGCACCGGAACGGCGGACATGAGTGCTGCCGTGTAGGGGTGCATCGGCCGTTCGAAGACCTCGTCGACGGCACCCTCCTCGACCGTGCGGCCGAGGTACATGACGCTGACCCGGTCGGCGACGTGCCGGATGACGGACAGGTCGTGCGAGACGAACAGGTACGACAGTCCCAGGCGCGCCTTGAGCTCGGCGAGCAGGTTGAGCACGCCGGCCTGGATCGACACGTCGAGGGCCGAGACCGGTTCGTCGAGGACGACGAGGTCGGGCTCCACCGCGAGGGCACGGGCGATCGAGATGCGCTGCCGCTGCCCGCCGGAGAACTCGTGGGGGTAGCGGTCGGCCTCGGCGGCCTGCAGCCCGACCAGGCCGAGCAGTTCCGGCACGCGCTCGTCGATCCGGGAGGCCGGGGCGCCGATCGCACGGAGGGGCTCGGCGATGACGTCGAAGACGGACATGCGCGGGTCGAGGCTGGCGGACGGGTCCTGGAACACCATCGAGATGCGCTGGCGCAGGGCTCGCGTGCCCGCCGCTCCGTGCGCGGTGGCATCGGCGAGCGACTCCCCGAACAGCTCGACGGTGCCCGCTTCGGGTCGTTCGAGGTCCATCAGCTGGTGCAGCGTGGTCGACTTGCCGGACCCGGATTCGCCGACCAGGCCGAGGGTCTCACCGCGACGGATGTCGAGGTCGACCCCGTCGACGGCGTAGACGTCGCCGACCTTCCGACGGAAGACGGCGCCCTTGACGAGCGGGAACGTCTTGGTGAGGCCCTCGACGTGGACGACGGGCTCCCGGTCGGTGCGCGCGGCCTCGACAGCGGCTGCGTGGTCGGGGATGACCGGCAGCGCGAAGATCCGGCCGGCGTCCGCGTGTGCGGCGGCGACCTCGGCGGTGCGGTGGCAGGCGGCGGTGTGCCCGGCCGCCCGCAGCGGGAGCGAGGTGCCGGCGGTGACGGCGCCGCTCCCGGTGTCCGTGTCCGTGTCGGTGGCGATGCCGGCGGCCGCGTCGACGGCTGCGACGCCGATCCCCACCGGCGGTGCCAGGACCGGTTCGGTCGAACGGCAGACCTCGCTGACCAGCGGGCAACGAGCCGCGAAGGGGCAGGCGTCCGGCAGGTCGATGAGCGACGGCGGCGAGCCGGGGATCGGCACGAGCGGCGACCGGTCGGTGGCGTCGAGTCGCGGGAGGGCCCCGATGAGGCCGATCGTGTACGGCATCCGCGGGCGAGCGAACAGTTCCTCGGCGGTCGCCGTCTCGACGATGCGGCCGGCGTACATGACCGCGATCCGGTCGGCGATGCCCGCGATGACGCCGAGGTCGTGGCTGACGAACACCAGGGCGGCACCGGTCTCGCGCTGGGCCGTCCGGAGCACCTCGATGATCTGGGCCTGGATCGTGACGTCGAGTGCGGTGGTGGGCTCGTCGGCCAGGATCACGTCGGGGTCGTTGGCCATCGCCATCGCGATCATCGCGCGCTGCCGCATGCCGCCGGAGAACTCGTGGGGGAAGGCGTCGACACGACGCGCGGGCTCGGGGATCCCGACGAGCTCGAGGAGCTCGATCGCGCGGGCCCGTGCCTCGGCCTTCGAGGCGCCGCGGTGCAGTCGGACGGTCTCCGCGATCTGGTCACCGATCGTGTACACCGGCGTGAACGCGGACAGCGGGTCCTGGAAGACCATCGCCACCTTGTCACCGCGCAGTCGACTCATCTGCTTGTCCGAACGGCCGAGGAGCTCCTCGCCGTCGAGTTCGACGGAGCCGGTGACCTTGGTGGTGTCGGGCAGCAGTCCGAGGACGGCCATGCTCGTCACCGACTTGCCGGACCCGGACTCCCCGACGATGCCGAGCACCTCGCCACGTCGGAGCTCGAGGTCGACACCCCGGACGGCGTGCACGGTCCCCCGCGGTGTCGGGAAGCGCACGTGCAGGTCGCGGACGCGCAGGATCGGCTCGGTGGTGGTCGTCGGCGTCGCGGCCGACCCGTTCGTGATGGTGCTCATGCTGCTTCCCCGGTCGTCAGTGCGGCGGTCATACGCCGGAGCCGGCCTGTGTGTTCAACGCGGCCACGTCCACGGCCGCCTGGTTCTGGTCCCGACGGCGGTTGCGCTTCTCGCGCTTGCCGGTCGTCGAGGTCGGGTCGAGTGCGTCGCGCAGGCCGTCACCGATCAGGTTCGCCGCGATCGCGAAGACGACGAGCGCACTCGCCGCGAAGTAGAACAGCCACGGGCTGGTGAGCGCGTTGTCCTGGTTCTGCGCGATGAGCGTCCCGAGTGAGACGTCGGGCGCCTGCACGCCGAAGCCGAAGTAGCTCAGGGTCGTCTCGCCGAGCACCGCGGTCGCGACCTGGATCGTGCCGTCGATGATGAGGAACGAGGCGACGTTCGGCAGGATGTGCCGGAAGATGATCCGGAACGGGCCGATCCCCATGTAGCGGGCAGCTCGCACGAACTCGCGCTCCTTGACGGACAGCGTCATCGCCCGCACCACGCGAGCGGTGATCATCCAGCCGAACAGCGTGATGAGCACGACCAGCACGAGCCACCCGGCGTTCTGGATGCGCGGGCTGATGATCGCGATGATGAGGAACGACGGCAGCACGAGCAGCATGTCGACGAAGAACATCACGATGCGGTCGACCCAGCCGCCGAAGTACCCGGCAGCGGCCCCCGTGATCGCGGCGATGGCGGTCGAGAACACCGCGACGAGCAGGCCGATCAGCAGGCTCTTCTGCATGCCGCGGGCGGTCTGGGCGAAGACGTCCTGGCCGATGCCGTTCGTGCCGAACCAGTGCGCGGCGCTCGGCGGCCGGGTGAACGACGTGTAGTCGATCTCCGAGTACTGCCAGGGGCTCAGCAGCGGGCCGAGGAACGCGAAGGCGAAGAGGAGCACGATGACGACGACGCCGATGCCGGCACCACGGTTCATGAACAGCCGACGCGTGGTCTGCAGGAACCGGTTGCCCTGCCGCTTCGGGCGGGCCGGGGTGTCGCTCCGCGCGACGAGCGTCGGGTCGACGGGTTCGATCCTGGTGTCGGTCATGTCATGCCCTCCTGACGCGCGGGTCCAGCGCGGCGGTCGCGACGTCGGCGAGGAAGCCGGCGATGAGCACCACCACCGCGGCGAACAGCGTGTACGCCGTCACGACGTTGACGTCGTTGCCGTTCACCGCGTCGATGAACCACGAGCCGAGCCCGTTCCACGCGAAGATCTTCTCGGTCAGGGTGGCCCCGGTCAGGATCCCGAGGAACCCGTAGGCGAACAGGGTGGTCATCGGGATGAGTGCGGTCCGCAGGCCGTGCTTGAAGGTGGCGCGGCCCCGCGTGAGCCCCTTCGCCCGCGCCGTCCGGAGGAAGTCCGAGCCGAGGACGTCGAGCATCGTCGCCCGCTGGTACCGGCTGTAGATCGCGATGAGGCCGAGGGCGATGGAGATCGTCGGCAGCAGCAGGTGCGCGCCGCGGTCCACCAGCAGGGTCCACGATGACCCGTCGAGTCCCGGCGTGGCCTCACCGGTGAAGTTGATGAGTTGACTGCCGGCGTCCTGGTTGAGCTTGGTCGCACTGATCTTCAGGAACACCGCGGTCAGGAACACGGGCGTCGAGAACAGGAGGATCGAGATTGCCGCACTCACCCGGTCCGAGATCCGGTACTGCCGGATCGCGTTCCAGACGCCGACGAGCACGCCGAGCACGATGCCCGCGACCGAGCCGACGAGCAGCAGCCGGAGGCTCACCCCGAGCCGCGGGAAGAACTGCTCGTTCACCGGACGGTCCTGGATCGTCTGCCCGAGGTCCCCGTGCACGACCCCGTCGAGCCAGTGCGTGTACCGGATCACCACCGGGGTCTTGTCGTTCACGCCGATGTCGTCGAGCTTGGCGTCGATGACCTGCGCTGACGGCGCGGGGTTCCGCTGCGCGTAGACGGAGCGGGGGCTGAACGTCGCTGACGCGAGGAAGTAGGTCAGCGAGGTCGCGAGGAACACGAGCACGACGTAGTACACGAATCGACGCGCCAGGAAGCGGATCATGGAGGCCACCATAGAGCCTCGTTTGTTTCCGGTACATGTCGCGCCCCGCCCGGGCTCGTAACGAAAGTACGTCGGATGCAGAAAACGCCCTCTACCCCCGCTGGGGGGCCCTAGGCTCAACGTCAACTTCCAGAGGGGAACCAAATGAAGCACAGGAAAGTCCTCGTGGTGACGGCGGCCCTCGCCGGCATCGCACTCGCCGTGACCGGCTGCTCCGGCGGATCGGGTGGATCCGGCGGATCGTCGTCGAACGACTCCGGTAAGAAGACGCTGCCGACCTCGGCGCAGATCAACCCGAAGCCCGTCTCGGACCTGGAGGACGGCGGCACGCTGCGTCTCCCGATCTCGCAGTGGGTCTCGCAGTGGAACTACAACGAGGTGGACGGCCCGCTGGTCGACGCATCGACGATCGAACAGGCGACGATGCCGTTCATCTACACGATCGACGGCAAGGGTGCACCCACCCTGAACACCGACTACGTCTCGAAGGCCGAGGTCACGAGCGACGACCCGCTCACGATCTCGTACACGATCAACGACCAGGCCAAGTGGAACGACGGCTCGGAGATCACCTGGCGTGACTTCGAGAACGAGTGGAAGACCACCAACGGCACGGACAAGGACTACCTCATCGCCGGGTCCACCGGCTACGAGGACATCGACTCCGTCACCAAGGGTGCGACCGACAAGGACGTCGTGGTCAAGTTCGGCACGCCGTTCTCGGACTGGAAGTCGCTGTTCAGCCCGCTCTACCCGGCCAGCCAGACCAGCACGCCGGACCAGTTCAACAACGGCTACAAGGGCAAGGTGCCCGTGTCGTCCGGCCCGTACGAGATCACCGACCTCAACGAGACCGCCGGCACCGTCACGATGAAGCCGGACACGAACTGGTGGGGCGACAAGCCGAAGCTCGACCAGGTGATCTTCCGGTCCCTCGACGGCAACGCCGATGTGGACGCGTACCTCAACAAGGAGATCGACTCCGTCCTGACGACGACGTCGGAGCGCTTCGACCGGGTGAAGAAGGCGAAGAGCACGAAGATCCTCGCTTCGACCTCGGCGCAGTACACGCACGTCGACTTCTCGACGAACGGCCTGCTCAAGGACAAGCAGCTCCGGCTGGCGATCCAGCACGCCGTGAACCGTGACGCCCTGGCCCAGGTCATCGGCGGGACCCTGCCCTACAAGCTCGGCACGCTCGACAACCACCTGTTCCTGTCCACCGACAAGGGCTACAAGTCGAACATCAAGCCGAACGCGACCTTCGACGTCGAGAAGGCGAAGAAGCTGTTGGACGACGACGGCTGGAAGACCGACGGCACCTACCGCTCGAAGGGCGGCAAGCAGCTGGCGATCGCCATCACGATCCCGTCGGGTGCCCCGGTCTCGCAGCAGCTCGCCCAGGTCATGCAGCAGCAGCTGAAGGAGATCGGCGTGAAGCTCACCCTGAAGTCGGTCGCCACCGACGACTTCTTCGAGCAGTACGTCACCCCGGGCAACTACGACATGACGATCTTCGTCTGGGGCGGCACGGGCTTCCACTCCAGCTCGGCGACGATCTACACCTCGGGTGCCACCGGCCAGAACTACGGCCGTGTCAGCTCGGGCGCGATCGACAAGCTGACGAAGCAGGCGCTCTCCGAGCCGGACTCGGACAAGGCGAACGCCATCTGGAACAAGATCGACGAGCAGGTCTGGTCGATCGGGCACTCGATGCCGATCACCGCGAAGCCCGCGCTGGTCGCGCAGAACCCGAAGCTCGCCAACTACGGCGCGTTCGCGGGTGCGCAGAACATCGACTGGACGAAGGTCGGCTTCACCAAGTAGCCACCGTCTGAGGGTCGGGAGCGGGGCCGGGCGCAGTGCGTCCGGCCCCTTCTCTCGTCCGCGCTCGATCCGGTGTGCGCTCTCGCAGCACATCCTCGGTGCGGTCCCCGTCACCTCCGCTGCCCGGACCGTACTGTTGCCCCATGGCCATCCCCGAGACCGGTTCCGCGGCACCGGGCTTCACCCTCCCCGGCATGATCGTGCGCGACGGTGTCCGCACCGACGCCGAGTACTCACTGGCGGCCGAGGTCGGTCGACCGGTGGTCCTCGCCTTCTACCCCGGTGACGCCACACCGGTCTGCACCGCGCAGCTGTGCTCCTACCAGCAGGAGCTCGACGACTTCCGCGATCTCGGTGCCGTCGTGTGGGGCATCAGTCCGCAGGGCCTCGACTCACACGAGGGCTTCGCCCGCGACGCGTCGCTCGCCTTCCCGCTCCTCTCCGACGTCGGCGGCGACGTCATCCGCGCCTACGGCGTGCACGTGCCGGGTCTGGGCCTCCGCCGCTCGGTGTTCGTCATCGGTCCGGACGGCCTGGTCCGTTGGCGACACGTCGGCCTGGTCGGGCTCCGGTTCCCGCGTGCCGAGGTCATCCGTGACCAGATCGAGCAACTCGTCGAATGAGGCGTTGACAGGCCGGACCGACGGGGTGACCATGGATGCCCAGTAGACCTCCGGGCTCGCCTCCCCGGGACATCGGGTCTCCTGCCGGTACGCGCTCGGCCTGTCTGGTCCGCTCGGTGGGTGGTCCCGGGGAGGCGCTCTCGTCGCTCGCCGATCCGCCGTCTCCTAGGCTTGCCCCCATGCCCGAACCGAGCGTGCCCGTCCGGATCGTCGCCACGCACATGCGTCGCTTCGCCGTCGCCCTCTGGGTCGTCGCCGTCGCCCTGGTCGTCATCGGACTCGCCACGAACGGCCTCCGCGCCGCCTGGCTGGTCCCGGTGCCGTCCCTGTTCATCGCCTGGTTCGCCTGGGTCGTGCTCTGGCGTCCACACATCGAGCTCACCGAGGACGAGTTGGTCGTCGTCGACGTCCGCCGCACCACCCGCTTCGCGTGGCGGCGCGTGCAGGACGTGCGGTCCAAGTACGGCCTCGAGATCGTGACCGACCAGGGTGACCAGCGAGTCTGGATCGCCCCGCGTCCGACGGCACGCCTCGCGGTCGAACGGCCAGGAGGCTCGGTGCCGGTCACCGTCGCCACTGCGGCCGACGAGATGCGTGCGCGGGTGCCCGCCCCGGTCTCGTACGACGGCGCTCCTCCGGCGACCGTGACGGCCGCGCCGATCGTGCACCGCGCGCATGGCTGGGCGATCGTCGCCCTCGTCGTGCTCGGGATCGCCGGCAGCATGGCCGGCGCACACCTCTGAGCCCGCACTGACCGAGGCCCGCTACCAGGCCTGGCCCACGCCGTACCGGGCCTGGCCCGCGCCGTTCCGGGCCCGACCTGCGCGAGGTGGCGCGAGCCTCCCGTCAGACGCCCGGAACGACGGAACGCGCCGTCCCGGAGCCGGGGCAGCGCGTTCCGTGGGTGGAACGGGTCGGGGTCAGCGACCGAACTCGAAGCCGGCGCCGGGGATGGCGGCCAGCAGGTCCTTCGTGTACTGCTCGCGCGGATTGGCGAAGACCTCGTCGGTCGTCGCCTTCTCGACGATCTGGCCCTTGCGCATCACGCACACGTTGTCCGCCACGAGGCGGACGACCGCGAGGTCGTGGGTGATGAACAGGTAGGTCAGACCGAGCTCCGACTGCAGCTCGGTGAGCAGGTCCAGGATCTGGCCCTGGACGAGCACGTCGAGTGCCGAGACCGCCTCGTCGAGGACGATCACCTCGGGCTTGAGTGCCAGCGCCCGGGCGACGGCGATGCGCTGCCGCTGTCCGCCGGACAGTTCGCTCGGGTACCGGTTGACCATCGACTTCGGCAGGGCCACCTGGTCGAGCAACTCGAGGACCCGCGCGCGACGCGAGGCCTTGTCTCCGACCTTGTGCGTGCTGAGCGGCTCCGCGATCGTGTTCCCGACGTTGTACATCGGGTCCAGCGAGCCGTACGGGTCCTGGAACACGGGCTGCACGCGACGACGGAAGTCGAACAGGTCCTTGCCCTTGAGCGCGCCGATGTCGATGCCGTCGAACTGCACCGAACCGGACGTGATCGACTCGAGCTGCAGGACCAGCTTCGCGACGGTCGACTTGCCCGAACCGGACTCGCCGACGAGCGCCGTGGTGGTGCCCTTCGGGATCGCGAACGAGACGCCGTCGACGGCCTTCAACTCGCGGGTCGCGACGCCCTGACCGCGCAGCTTGTAGACCTTCTGCAGGTCCTTGACCACGATGAGGTCCTCGGTGGGCTTGCTCTCCCGGGCGTGGGCACGGGCCAGGAGCTCGTCGTCCTCGCTGCCGGTGTCGGCGATCGCGACCGTCTGGTGCTGCACCTTCGACTGGATGCGGCGGCTCGCGAGCGAGGGTGCCGCGGCGACGAGGCGCTGCGTGTACGGGTGCTGCGGGTTCGCCAGGATCTCCTTGGACGGACCGGCCTCGACGACCTGGCCCTTGTACATCACCACGAGCTTCTCGGCACGCTCGGCAGCGAGACCGAGGTCGTGGGTGATGAACAGGACCGAGGTGCCGAAGTCGCGCGTCAGGCTCTCGAGGTGGTCGAGGATGACGCGCTGCACGGTGACGTCGAGGGCCGAGGTCGGCTCGTCCGCGATGAGCAGCTTCGGGCGGCTGGACAGACCGATGCCGATGAGCACACGCTGGCGCATGCCGCCGGAGAACTCGTGCGGGTACTGCTTGAGGCGGCTCTCGGCGTCACCGAGCCCGGCCTCCTGCAGGACCTCGATGGCACGGGCGCGGATCGCGGCCTTGCCGGTCGCCATGCCGTTCGCCTTGATGGCCTCTTCGACCTGGAACCCGATCTTCCAGAGCGGGTTGAGGTTCGACATCGGGTCCTGGGGGACGTACCCGATCTCGGTGCCGCGGATCTCGGCCATCTGCTTCTCGTTCAGGCCGACGAGCTCGCGCCCGTTCAGCTTGATCGAGCCGCCCGTGATCTGGCCCGTGCCGGGGAGGAGCTTGATGATCGCCTGGGCACTGGTGGACTTGCCCGAACCGGACTCCCCCACGATCGCCAGGCGCTCGCCCTGCTCGAGCGTCATGTTCACGCCGCGGACGGCCTGCACGAGACCGGACTGCGTCTTGAAGCCGACGTGCAGGTCGGTGATCTCCAGCAGCGGGGCGCCGGAGGTGCCGGACGCCTTGGCGTTCGGCGAGGTGAGTGTCTCGCTCATCGGCGGGCCCTCGCCTTCGGGTCGAGCGCGTCGCGGACCACGTCACCGAGGAGGAGGAACGCGAGCACGGTGATGGAAAGGGCGGCGGACGGCCAGAAGATGGTCGACGGGCTGGTGCGGATCGACGACTGCGCGGCGCCGATGTCCAGTCCCCAGCTGAGCGCCGACGGCGGCAGACCGATACCGAGGAACGACAGGGTGGCCTCGGCGACGATGAACGTGCCGAGCGACACCGTCGCGACGACGATGACCGGTGCGAGCGAGTTCGGGATCACGTGGCGCACGAGCGTCGTGAAGCGGCTGACGCCGAGCGCGGCGGACGCCGTCACGTAGTCGGCCTGCTTGGCGCTGAGCACGGCACCGCGCATGATGCGTGCGATCTGCGGCCAGGCGAAGACGGCGAGCACGAGTGACACCGTCACGGCGTTCCGCGCCGGCACCACCGACATGATCACGATCGCGCCGAGGACGGTCGGGATCGAGAAGAAGACGTCACCGATGCGGGAGACGATCGTGTCGAGCCAGCCGCCGTAGAACCCGGCGAGGGCGCCGATGACGACGCCGACGATCGTGACGAGCACGGTCGCGAGCAGACCGACGATGAGCGAGTTCTGCGCACCCCAGATGACACGGGCGTACACGTCGTAGCCCTGGCGCGTGAAGCCGAGCAGGTGGCCCGCACGCGGGCCCTCGTTGCTGTCGTCGAGGTTCGCGGCGCGCGGGTCCAGGTGCGTGAAGAGCCCCGGTGCGATCGCCACGACGATGATCAGCAGGATCAGGATGGACGAGATCCAGAACGTGGGACGGCGGCGCATGGACTCCCACGCGTCGGTCCACAGCGAACGGGTCTTCTCGTCCTCGTTGACCTGGTCGACCGCCAGGAGCGGAGTCTCCTCGATCGGCGCGACGTAGTGCGTCGCCGAGCGGGGTTCGGTGTTACTTGGCATAACGGATCCTCGGGTCCAGGACGGCGTAGAGCAGGTCGACCAGGAGGTTGGCGAGCATGAAGATGATGACCATCACGGCGACGAAGGAGACCACCGTCGGGCCCTCGCCGAGCTTGACGGCCTGGAACACCGTGCCACCCACACCGTGGATGTTGAAGATGCCCTCGGTCACGATCGCGCCGACCATCAGGTTGCCGATGTCGACACCCAGGTAGGTCACCACCGGGATGAGCGAGTTCCGGAAGATGTGCACGCCGACGACACGACGGCGGGACAGGCCCTTCGCGGTCGCGGTGCGCACGAAGTCGGCGCTCATGTTCTCGGCCACGCTCGCGCGGGTGAGTCGCACGATGTAGGCGAAGGACACCGACGCCAGCACGATCGCCGGCAGCACCAGTTCGGACCAGGGGGCCTGGCCGGAGACCGTCACGCGGAACAGTCCGAGGTTGATGCCGAGGACGTACTGCAGCAGGAACCCGACGACGAAGGTCGGCACCGAGATGAGCAGCAGCGAGACGACCAGGGCCGTCGCGTCGAACAGCTTGCCCTTGCGGAGACCCGCGACGACGCCGACGACGATGCCGGCGACGGCCTCGAAGACGAGCGACAGGATCGCCAGGCGCGCGGTGATCGGGAACGCCGCGGCGAGCTGCTGGCTGACCGGCAGGCCCGAGAACGTCGTGCCGAGGTCACCGCGGAACAGGCCGCCGACCCAGAGCAGGTACTGGACGAAGAAGGGCTTGTCGAGGTTGTACTGCTGCCGGATCGCTTCGATCACCTGCGGTGACGGCTGGCGGTCACCGAACAGTGCGGCGACCGGGTCCCCGGGCAGCGAGAACACCATGAAGTAGATGAGGAACGTGGCCCCGAAGAAGACGGGGATGAGCTGCAGGAGGCGCTTGCCGAGGTACCAGAGCATCAGATCCCTGCCTGGTTCGCATTGCGCATGTCGTTCAGGTTCATGTCGTGAGGGGTGGACGGTCCGAGGGTCGGCACGGGTGTCCGGTGCGGGCGGCGGCGCCCGCGTTCGTGGGGGAAGGTGTGACCGCCGTGGTACGGGGGCTCGGGGACCGTGGTCCCCGAACCCCCGTCCGGTTGGCCGCGGAGCAGGATACCTGTCCGCGATGTGTCTCCGAGGAGACCGGTGTTACTTGGTGACCTCGATGTCGTAGTACAGCGGGACGGAGTCCCAACCGAACTTGACGTTCTTGACGTTGTCTGCAGACCAGACACCGGTCACGTTGGAGTACCAGAGCGGGATCTCGGGCAGGTCCTTGAGCAGCAGCTCCTGAGCCTGGTCGAAGGACTTGTTGCCCTCTTCCACCGAGGAGGCCGAACGGCCCTTGGCGAGCAGCTCGTTGTACTCGGCCGAGTCGTAGCGCGAGTAGTTGTTCGAGGAGCCCTTGCCCATGGTCGGGCCGAGGAAGTTGTACAGCGACGGGTAGTCGGCCTGCCAACCGGTGCGGCTGCCGCCCTTGAGCTTGTCGTCCGTCTGCAGCGCGAGCGCCTCGGCGAACGTCGGGAGGGCCTTGCCCTCGGCCTTGATGCCCAGCGTGCTGGAGATCGAGTTGGTCACCGCGGTGACCCAGGCCTCGTGTCCACCGTCAGCGTTGTACGCGATGGTGAGCGTGTCGTTGTACGGCGAGATGTCGTCCGCCTGCGCCCAGAGCTTCTTGGCCTCGGCCTTGTCGTACTGCAGGACGTCGGAGCCCTTGAGGTCGCCGGTCCAGCCGTCGATCACCGGGGAGGTGAAGTCCTTGGCCGGGGTGCGGGTGCCCTGGAAGATCTTGTCGGTGATCTGCTTGCGGTTGATCGACAGCGAGATCGCCTGGCGACGGAGCTGGCCCTCTTCGCCCTTCCAGTGGTCGAGGTAGTACGGCAGGTAGATCGCCTGGAAGATCGCGGCGGCCTGGTTGACGTTCGAGTCCGGGAAGTCCGACTTGTAGGTCGAGAACGCGGCGTCCGGCACGGCGTCGAGGACGTCGAGGTTGCCACCCTGGGCGTCGGAGTACGCGGTGTCCTGGGACGTGTAGAACGTGATCGTCAGACCACCGTTCTTCGGCTTGCGCTTGCCCTGGTAGTCCTTGTTCGTGACGAGCTTGATGTCCTGGTTGTGCGTCCAGGCGCTCTTGCCGTCGAGCTTGTACGGACCGTTGCCGATCGGGTTCTCACCGAAGGCCTTGGTGTCCTTGTAGAAGACCGAGGGGAGCGGCACGAAGGCGTTGTAGCCGAGGGACAGCGGGAAGTCCGACTGCGCCGACTTCAGCGTCACCGTGAACTCGTCGTCGCTCTTGACCTTGAGGCCGGTGAGCTCGGAGTCCTTGTCGGCGTCGTAGCCCTCGATGTTCTCGAAGAAGTAGCTCGCGCCCTGCGCGTTCGACTTCTGGGCTGCCCAGTTCCACGCCTTCGTGAACGACTCGGCGGTGATCGCCTCACCGTTGGTGAACTTCCACCCCGAGTTGATCGTGATGTCGAAGGTCTTCGAGTCGTCGGTCTCGACGCTCTTGGCGAGTTCCTTCACCGGCTTGCCGTCGGCGTCGTACGTGAACAGACCATCGAACAGCGACGTGATGATCTTGCCGCCACCGGTCTCGGTGGTGTTCGACGGGATGAGCGGGTTCTGCGGTTCGCTGCCGTTCGTGGTGACGATGCCAGCGGCGTTGGCGGAGCCGGAGCCCGAGCCGCTTCCGCCACCGTTGCCGGAGCAGCCGGTCAGGGCAATTGCTGTGGCCCCGAGCACGGCGAGGGCAGTGAGCCCAGCGCGCTTCTTGATCAAGAGTTCCTCCTGGTGCATGGGACGCGCCGGGCACAGAGGTCCCTCCCGGCACGTTTGACTCCTGAACTGTAGGCAGTGCGGAGAGGACCGACCAAACCCTGGGCGCATCGGTTACACGCCTGAAACCAAGTTGCAGGATCGTTGCGGCATTGTGCAACATCCGCGCGTCTGGGCGGGAGCACCGCCGATCCGTTGCGTTTGCATCGAGGTCCGTGCAGCGCGGAGGTGACGTGCGGGTGAACCACAGGTGTCGTTCGCAACCGCTTGCATTCGGAGCGCTCCACCCCCGATGATGCGCGATCCACGGGCGGGCCGCCGGACAGACGGACGGGAGGCGCGCAGCGATCCCGCCACGCGCCTCCCGTCCGTCGGTCCGCTCGTCGTCCTGACGCGAACGCCGCTCGTCGTCCTACGCGAAGGCCTCCACCGGCGGGCAGGCGCACACGAGGTTGCGGTCCCCGTACGCCTGGTCGATCCGGCGCACCGGCGGCCAGTACTTCCGCCCGGCCTGTCCGGCCGCCGGGTACACCGCCTGCTCGCGCGTGTAGGCGTGCTGCCACTCCCCCGTGATCACCGACGCGGCCGTGTGCGGCGCGTTGACGAGCGGGTTGTCCTCGGCCGGCCACGCACCACGGGCGACGGCGTCCGCCTCGGCGCGGATGGCGAGCATCGCGTCGACGAAGCGGTCGAGCTCGGCGAGGTCCTCGCTCTCGGTCGGCTCGACCATGAGCGTGCCCGCGACCGGGAACGACATCGTCGGGGCGTGGAACCCGTGGTCGATGAGCCGCTTCGCGACGTCGTCCACGGTGATGCCGGTCGCCTCGCGCAGCGGGCGCAGGTCGAGGATGCACTCGTGTGCGACCAGACCGGACTCGCCCGTGTACAGGACCGGGAACGCCTCGCGGAGACGTGCCGCCAGGTAGTTCGCGCCGAGCACGGCGACCTCGGTCGCGCGGGTGAGCCCCTCGACGCCCATCATCCGGACGTAGGTCCAGGTGATCGGCAGGATGCTCGGGCTGCCGTACGGCGCCGCCGAGACGGGCCCGCCGGCGTGCGCTGGACGGTCGCCGTCGGCGCTCGCGTCCGCGCCGGTGCGGCGGTCGGCGTCCTGCGCCATCGGGTGCCCGGGCAGGAACGGTGCGAGGTGGGCCTTGGCCGCGACCGGGCCGACGCCCGGACCGCCACCGCCGTGCGGGATGCAGAAGGTCTTGTGCAGGTTGAGGTGCGAGACGTCGCCGCCGAAGTCCCCGAAGCGGGCGTGCCCGAGGAGCGCGTTGAGGTTGGCGCCGTCGACGTAGACCTGCCCGCCGGCGTCGTGCACGGCGCCGCAGATCTCGGTGATGTCGTGCTCGTAGACGCCGTGCGTCGACGGGTACGTGATCATCAGCGCGGCGAGCTGCTCGGCGTGCTCGGTGGTCTTCGCACGGAGGTCGTCGAGGTCCACGTTGCCGTCCTCGTCGCAGGCGACGACGACGACCCGCATGCCGGCGAGGACCGCGGACGCCGCGTTCGTGCCGTGCGCGCTCGACGGGATGAGGCAGACCGTGCGGGACTCGTCCCCGCGGGAGCGGTGGTACCCACGGATCGCGAGGAGACCGGCGAGCTCGCCCTGGCTACCGGCGTTCGGCTGGACCGAGACGGTGTCGTACCCGGTGACCTCGGCGAGCCAGGTCTCGAGGTCGCCGATCATGTCGAGGTACCCCTGCACGTCCTCGCGCGGGGCGAACGGGTGCAGACGCGCGAACTCCGGCCAGGTCACGGCAGCCATCTCCGTCGCCGCGTTGAGCTTCATCGTGCAGCTGCCGAGCGGGATCATGCCGCGGTCGAGCGCGTAGTCCTTGTCGGAGAGGTGCTTGAGGTACCGCATCATCCGGGTCTCGCTGCGGTGCGCGGAGAAGACGGGGTGGGTCAGGAACGCGCTCTCGCGGTCGAGGGCGGATGGGACGCCCGTCCCGGCGTCGCGCACAGCCGTCTCGGTGCCCGGGACGGTGACGTCCGCGGCGCCGAACACGGCGGCCAGGGCGACGACGTCCTCCGGCACGGTGGTCTCGTCGACGGAGACCTGCAGGGTGTCGGCGTCGACGAGGTGGAGCAGGTACCCGGCCTCGTGTGCGGCGGTGACGACCGACTCGGCGCGGCCGGCGAACCGGAGCGTCAGCGTGTCGAAGAAGCCGTCGTGCACGACCTCGGCGCCGGCGGCACGGGCGACGTCGGCGAGCACGGTCGTCGTCCGGGCGACCCGGTGCGCGATGAAGCGCAGGCCCTCGGGACCGTGGTAGACCGCGTACATCGAGGCCATCACGGCGAGGAGCACCTGCGCGGTGCAGATGTTGCTCGTCGCCTTCTCGCGGCGGATGTGCTGCTCGCGGGTCTGCAGGCTGAGGCGGTAGGCCATGCTGCCGTCGGCGTCGAAGGACACCCCGACGAGACGACCGGGCAGCTGGCGCTCGAGTCCGGCACGGACGGCGAGGTACCCGGCGTGCGGGCCACCGAAGCCGAGTGGGACGCCGAAGCGCTGGCTGGTGCCCACCGCGACGTCGGCGCCCAGGTCGCCGGGGCTGGCGAGCAGGGTCATCGCGAGCAGGTCGGCCGCGACGACCGCGATGCCGCCCCCGGCGTGGACGCGTTCGATGGTGCGGCTCGGGTCGACGACCCGACCGGAGGCCCCGGGGTACTGCAGGACGACGCCGAACGCGCCGTCGAGCTGCGCGTCGGTGGGGCCGTCGGCGGCGTCGAAGCCGCGCAGGGTGATGCCGACGGCCTCGGCCCGGTGACCGAGGATCGCCGCCGTCTGGGGCAGCAGGTCGGCGTCGACCAGGAACGCGTCACCCTTGACCTTCGACGCACGGCGCGCCAGGAGCATGCCCTCGACCACGGCGGTGCCCTCGTCGAGCATCGATGCTCCTGCGGTGGCCATCCCGGTCAGGTCGGAGACCATCGTCTGGAAGTTGATGAGCGCCTCGAGCCGGCCCTGCGAGATCTCGGGCTGGTACGGCGTGTAGGCGGTGTACCAGCTCGGGTTCTCGAGCACGTTCCGCTGGATGACGGCGGGCGTGTGGGTGTCCGCGTAGCCGAGGCCGATCATCGCGCGGCGGACCGTGTTGCGTCCGGCGACGGCACGGAGTTCGGCGAGCGCCTCGGTCTCCCCCACCGCGGTCGGGATCGACGAGTCGGTCACCGGGGCGGCGTGGATGGACTCCGGGATGGCCGCACGGACGAGGGCGTCGAGCGAGGGCTGCCCGACGACGTCGAGCATGGCGCGCTGGTCGGCCGGGGTGGTCCCGATGTGCCGGTCGGCGAACGTGGTCTGCAGGTTGTCGTCCTGCCGCAGGATGCTGGTCATGCGATGGACGCCCGGTAGGTGTCGTGGTCCATGAGGTCCTCGGGGAACGAGGTGCCCTCGACGCGGAGCTTGACGAGCCAGCCCGCGCCGAACGGGTCCTGGTTGACGGTGTCCGGCGTGGCGACGACGGCCTCGTTGACCTCGACGACCTCGCCCTCGATCGGCGCGAAGAGCTCGCCGACGCTCTTGGTGGACTCGATCTCGCCGAGCTGCTCGCCCGCGGTCGTGGTGGTGCCCACGGCGGGGAGCTCGACGTAGACGACGTCACCGAGCTGTTCGGCCGCGTGGTCGGTGATCCCGACGGTGACGACGTCGCCCTCGACGAGGATCCACTCGTGGTCCTTGGTGTACTGCAGTGCGGTCTGGTCGGTCATGGGGATCAGCCTCTCGAAGCGCGACGGTAGAAGGGGAGAGCGGTGACGGTTCCGGGGATGGCGGTACCGCGGACGTCGATGTGGAGGACCTGTCCCCCGTCGGCGCAGTCCGGGTCGACGAAGGCCATCGCGACGGGGTGCCCGAGCGTGGGCGACAGGGCACCGGAGGTCACGGTGCCGACGACGACACCGTCACGGAGCACGGCGTACCCGGCGCGGGCGGCACGTCGGCCGTCCATCGTGATGCCGACGAGCACGCGGGCATCCGGTGCGGGCTCGACGCCGGCGTCCCCGACGAAGGAGCCCGAGGTCGCGACGACCCGGCCGAGTCCGGCCTGGGCCGGGCGCACCGAGGTGTCGAGCTCGTGCCCGTAGAGCGGCATGCCGGCCTCGAGCCGGAGGGTGTCACGTGCGGCGAGCCCCGCGGGCACGACCCCGCGCTCGGCACCGGCGGCGAGCAGGGCGTCCCAGATCGCCGGCGCGGTGTCGGTGTCGCTGTACAGCTCGAAGCCGTCCTCGCCGGTGTACCCGGTGCGGGCGATCAGGACCTCGCTGCCGTCGAAGAGCGCGTGCAGCACCCGGTAGTAGCGGAGTTCGTCGAGCGGGGTCTCCGGCTGCAGGCGGTCCGTGACGACCAGGTCGTCGAGCGTGCCGGCGGCCGCCGGACCCTGGATCGCGACGAGGGCGGTCCGGTCGGAGTCGTCCGTGACGGTGACGTCGTGTCCGGCGGCCCGCTCCTGCATGACCTGCACGGCGACGTCCCGGTTGCCGGCGTTCGCCACGACGAGGAAGACGTCGTCGCCGGTGCGGTACACGACGAGGTCGTCGAGGATCCCGCCGTCGGGGGTCAGGAGGAGCGAGTACTTGGCCCGGCCGACCGGCATCGCGCCGAAGGACCCGGCGAGCGCGGCGTCGAGGTACGCGACGGCGTCCGGACCCTGTACGCCGATCTCGGCCATGTGCGAGAGGTCGAACACACCGGCCGCGTCACGCACCGCGTGGTGCTCGGCGAGGTCGGACGAGTACCGGACCGGCATACGGTGGCCGGCGAAGTCGGTGAACGTGGCACCGGCGGCTTCGTGCGCGGCTTCGAGCGGCGACGAACGCAGCGGTTCTGACATGGACGGAGTTCTCCTGGCATCGGCAGGGCCCGACGACGATCGTCGGGTGGGAACTCCCCCTCTGTCATGGGCCTGAGAGTTTCACCGCGGCCCGTGAGGTCCGTCGGCTTTCACCGTGGGCGAGACGAGGGCTCCGTGGGATGTGCCCACGGCCGTCGTCTGCTTTTCAGAGTGGCCTGCCCGCTGCGGTGTTGGACCTGAGAGATTGGCGGGGAGCTTGCTCCTTCGGTGCCCGGACCCGGATGGACTGCGTCCGGGTCACAGGGCTCTCCCGCGGCGGGTGGTCGGCCGTCGTGTTCTGTTGTCCGGTGAGCATACCGAGCCCGCGTTACGGGCATGTGTCGCGGTCGCGGGCATCGACCACAGGCGGGCCTTCGACATCACGTAGAGTGACGCCGTGGCAGGACAGCGATCGCGCCCCCGTGGGCAGCTCGAGCAGGCGGTGCTCGAGGCGCTCTGGACCGCCGACGCCGGGCTCACCGCTCGCCAGGTCCTCGAGGTCTTCGACGAACCGCGCCCCGCCCTGACGACGGTCCTCACCGTGCTCGACCGGCTCGGTCGCAAGGGCACCGTGGTCCGCGAGCAGCACGACGACGCCCCGCTCACCTTCCACGCCGCGCACTCGCGAGAGGACCACACGGCCTCCCTCATGGCGAACGCGCTGGCCGCGTCGTCCGACCGCGAGGCTGCGCTGCTGCAGTTCACCGGCTCGCTCGCATCCGGTGACCTCGAGGTCCTCCGGCGCGCGATCGACTCCCGAACGCGTCCCTGAACGGTCCGCTCCCGTGGTCGTCACCGGCGTCTGCCTCGTCGTCCTCGCCCTCGCCGTCGTGGCGTTCGCCCCGCGGGTGCTGACCCGAGCCGGCTGGACCATCGGCCGCCCGCTGACCGCGATCGCCGCCTGGCAGGCAGCCGTCGTCGTCGGGGTCGCCGGGTTCGTGGCCGGGATCGCCCTGGTGGTCCTCGCCGGCCGGCCGCTGACCGACCCGTTCGGCATCGGGGAGTCCCCGAGCCACGGCTTGAACGTCGGCGTCGCCGTCCTCGCCGTCGTCGCGTTCGCCGTCGCCGTCCGCGTCCGACCGGGCCCGGAGCACGAGGCCGTCCGTGAGGCGATCCGCACCGGCGCCGCACCGCACCGCGAGGTCGACGGCACCCTCGTCGCCGTCCTGCAGGCGGACACCGCACTGGCCTGCGCGGTCCCCGGCCGGTCCGGCGGGGTCCTCGTCAGCACCGGGCTCGCGGAACAGCTGCAGACCGACGAGCTGGAGGCCGTGGTCGCCCACGAGCGCGCGCACCTGCGCCAGCACCACGCTGCCGTCGTCGGCTTCGCCGAGTCCGTCGAACGCGCCGTCCCGTGGGTCCCGGGAGCGCGGGCGATGGCCCGGTCGACCCGGGTCCTCGTCGAGTTCGCCGCGGACGACGCCGCCGCGCGGCGGGTCGGCCGCGACGCGTTGCGCCGGGCGGTCCTGGTGGCGGACGGGACGGGTGCGCTCGGCGCGGTGCGTGCCTCCCGGCTGTCCTGAACCGGCCGGGAGGCACGCCCTGCGCCCGCCTGTCGGTGCACGGGACTAGCCTGGTCCGGTCCGCCACCGCGAGGGGAACCGTGCAGCCGCTCACTGAATCCGACATCCGATCGTCCTTCGTCAACGCGATGCCCGACGAACTCGCCCAACTCCCGATCCCGGGGTTGCACGAGACCCTGTGGAACGAACGCGAGTTCCTGGGCTGGCGTGACCCGCAGGCCGCCCGCCGCGGCTACATGGTGTCGTGGATGGACGACAAGCCGGTCGGCATCGTCGTCCGTGCTGCCGGCGGTTCGCTCCGCCCCGGCATCGCCGCGATGTGCTCCTTCTGCCACTCGCCGCAACCGGCCACGCAGGTGCGGTTGTTCTCGGCCGCCCGCGCCGGTGAAGCCGGCCGGAACGGCAACACCATCGGCTCCTACATCTGCGAGGACCTCGGGTGCCCGATGCTCATCCGCACCGCACCGCCGCACCTCAACCCCCCGGCGACGATCGCCATGCGTTCCGAGTCGCTGCTGGCACGGCTGCACAACTTCACGGCCGACATCATGAAGACGGCGTGAGCTCGGACCGTTTCCGATCTGCGCGCTGGGCCGTCGTCGAGGAACTCGGTGACGGCCGCTGGCGTCTGACGATCCGCGACGAGTCGGACGACGAACTCGGCTCCTTCGGGCTGGGCGTCGAGGGGCCGTGGGACCCGGACGTCGAACCACACGTGGGCTTCGTGCTCACGCAGATCGGGCTGGCGCTGACCGGCGCGCGGCCGTGGCGCGAGGACGAGCTCGGTGACCAGCGGGCGCCGGTGCTGCCACTGGCGCTCGCGCTCTGACGGCGGCGGTCGTGCTCTGACCGCGGCGCTCGTGCGTTGACAGCCAGTCGACGTTCAGTCCGCCGCTGCGAAGTTGCGGAGGACCTCCCGGTCGTCGTCCGCCCGCGACGCCCACACCAGTTCGCTCCGGTGTGCGCTGCCCTCGAGCGGCAGGAGCACCACCGTGTCCGGGGCCGCGAGCGCCGCACTCTCCGGCAACACCGTCACGCCGAGGCCGACGCCCACCAGGTGCAGCACCGTGGCCCAGGTCGTCGCCTCCTGCACGATGCGCGGCCGTCGACCGCCCTCGGCCACGGGTGCGGTGTTCCGTTCGGTGGCGAGCGTGCCGGCCTCGGCGGGGAAGAACACGAACGGGTCGTCGAGCAGCTCCGCCCCCCGCACGGACGCGCGCCCGGCGAACCGGTGGTCCCGCGGCACGGCGGCGACGAACGGTTCACTGCGGAAGCGCGCGAAGCGCACCCCCTCGACCGGGTCCGGGTCGCGGACCACCGCGAGGTCGAGCTCGCCGCGCTGCACGGCCGCGACGAGTCGGGAGGAAAACCCCTCCGTCAGTTCCACCCGGACCAGCGGGTAGCGCTGCCGGAACCGCTGCACCCGCTCGATCGGCCCGAGCGGCAGCGCCGACACGACGAACCCGACGTCGAGCCGCCCGGCCTCGCCCCTGCCGACGCGGACGGTCTCGTCGAGGTCCCGCCGTGCCTGGGCGAGCAGCGACCGGGCCCGTCCCTGCAGCACCCGACCGGCTGGCGTGAGGGCGACGCTCCGCGAGGTCCGGGCGAACAGGTCGACACCCAGCGCGACCTCGACCCGCCGGATGAGCTGCGACAGAGCCGGCTGCGCGATGCCGAGCTCCGCTGCCGCCCGGCCGAAGTGCAGCTCGTCGGCGAGCGCCAGGAACGCTCGCATCTGCCGGAGGTCGACCTGGGGTGCGCGGTCCATGCCCCCAGCATTCCATGCCCATGGCCTATCGATCCGTCCGAACGAGTATTGGACAGCACTGCATCCTGCTGCCGAGGATGGACCCATGCCCGACACCGCCACCAGCAACCCGGTCGTCATCGACGACATGTCCTCCACCGCCGACGCCGCTGCGTTCCAGTCCCTCAACGAGCGGTGGATCACGACGTTCTTCACCCTCGAGGACGAGGACCGCCGGCTCCTCGGCGACCCGGTGCAGCACATCGTCGAGCCCGGCGGCGTTGTCCTCGTCGCCCGCCTGGGCAGCGAGGTGATCGGTTGCGTCGGACTCGCCCCGCACGCGGTCGACGAGTTCGAGCTCGTGAAGATGGCCGTCGACCCCGACCACCAGGGCCACGGCACCGGCCGACAGCTCATCCGGGCCGCGATCGACCGGGCGCGGGACCTCGGTGCGCGCCGGGTGCTGCTCGAGACGAACAGCACCCTCACGAGCGCGATCCACCTCTACGAGACGACCGGCTTCCGGCACCTCGGCGCCGACGAGCACCCGCCGAGCCCCTACGTCCGGGCGGACGTGGCGATGGCGCTCGACCTCTGAACCGGCCGGGAGGCTCGGGACCCGACCGCCTGTCCGGGGCAGGCCGGAGCGCGCAACGGTTGACGGGCCTCCCGGCCGGTCCGCGTACGGTCCGACCTATGCCCCGCGACCAGTACGAGTTCAGCGACCCGACCACCCGGTACCCGAACACCAGCCCCGAGCCGCAGCAGCAGCCCGAACCGGGCCTGGAGTCACGGATGGACCCGAAGCCGGACCACGGCGAGGACTCGTACCGCGGCACCGGACGGCTCACCGGGCGCCGAGCGCTGATCACCGGAGCGGACTCCGGCATCGGTGCGGCCGTCGCCATCGCCTACGCCCGTGAAGGTGCGGACATCGCGCTCGCCTACCTGCCCGACGAGGAAGAGGACGCACAACGGATCGTCGCCCTCATCGAGGCCGAGGGCCGGAAGGCCGTGACCATCCCGGGCGACCTGACCGCCCGGAACTACCCGGCCGCGCTCGTCGAACGGGCCGTCGCGGAACTCGGCGGCCTCGACGCGATCGTCGCCTGCGCCGGCAAGCAGCACTGGCAGGCCGAGATCACGGACATCAGCGACGACCAGCTCGTCGACACCTTCACGGTCAACGTCCTGTCGCTCTTCCGCCTCGTCCAGGCCGCGCTCCCCCACCTGGAGCCCGGGTCGACGATCATCACAACCGCGTCGATGGAGGCGTACCAGCCGGCTCCCGACCGCCTGGACTACGCCGCGTCGAAGGCCGCGATCAACAACTTCTCGAAGGGTCTGGCCCAGCAGCTGATCGGCCGTGGCATCCGTGTCAACGTCGTCGCTCCCGGCCCGACCTGGTCGGTGCTGCAGGTGTCCGCGGGGGTGGACCCCGAGACCCTGCCCGGCTTCGGGTCGAGCGAGTCGCCGATGGGCCGACCGGGGCAGCCCGCCGAGCTCGCGCCCGCGTACGTCTTCCTGGCGTCGCACGAGTCCAGCTTCGTCGCCGGCGAGACCCTCAACGTGAACGGCGGCATGGTCACACCCTGACCGGTGCGGGTGTCCCTCGTGCGTCACGTTGCTACGCTCACGGCATGGCGACGCACGAGGTCCAGGCCGTCCGCGAACAGGGCATGTGGCAGGTGTTCATCGACGGGTTCCCCGTGACCGAGGTCCGACGGTGGCCGTCGGTCGCGTTCGTGGCACGGGAGTGGATCTCGTTGACCGACCAGGTGCCCTCGCGTGAGGTCGACCTGCACGTGACGGTCATCGGTCGCAACCACTTCGCCCCGGTCGCCTGAGGCAGAACGGGGTCCGGGGCCGGTACTCATCCCGCCAGCGGGCTCGGCCGGTGTCAGGCCACGTGCCAGACAACCGCCTCCTGCGCACTCGACGGGTAGGCGGCCGCGATGCGGAACACCGCCTCGCGCAGGGTCTCCGGCGAGCACGCCAGGTTGATGCGGGCGAACCCCTTGCCCTCGCCACCGAACGGCAGCCCTGAGTTCAGCGCGACGAACGCGTGCTCACGGAGCGGCACGGCCGGGTCGTCACCGAGTCCGAGCCCGCGGAAGTCGAGCCACGCCAGGTAGCCCGCACGGGGCCGTGCGTACACGACGCCGGGCAGGTGCTCGGCCAGGAGCTTCGCGAGGAGCCGGTCGTTGGCGACGATCCGGTCGATGACGTCGTCGAGCCACCCGACGGCCAGGGAGAACGCGGCCAGGTTGGCGTGCAGCCCGAGGATGCTCGTCCGACAGGCGACCTCCTCCCACAGGGTGTCGAGGAGCTGAGCCGTCCGGGCGTCACCGGCGACGATGACCGAGCACTTCACACCGGCCAGGTTCCAGCCCTTGCTCGCCGACGTCACGCACACACTCCGCGCACCGGCCGGCTCGGCGATCATCGCGAACGGGGTGAACTGCACACCGGGGTGCGTCAGCGGCGCGTGGATCTCGTCGCTGATGACCAGGACGTCGTACCGGGCCGCGAGTTCCGCCAGCGCCGTGAGGTCGGCACGGTCGTGCACCAGGCCGATCGGGTTGTGCGGGTTGCAGAGCAGGAAGACACGGACACCATCGGCGAAGGCCCGCTCGAGGCCGTCGAGGTCCAGCCGGTAGACGCCCCACTGCTCGCGGAGCGGGACCTCCTCGACCTGACATCGGGCCTCTTCCACCAGTTCGAAGAACGGCGGGTAGACCGGCGGCGTGATCGCGACGCGTCCACCGTCGGGCAGGGCGAGCCGGAGCGTCTCCACGATCCCCACGCTGACGTCCGTCGCCAGGTACACCCGACCCGGATCGACGTCCCAGCCCCAGCGGTCGCGGGCGAACCCGGCGAACGCGGGGGCGAGCGGCCCGGGCCCGTCGAGGTACCCGAGGTCGGACTGCTGCACCCGCTCGACCAGGGCCTGTCGGATCTCCGGCGCGACCTCGTGGTCCATCTCGGCGACGAACAGGGGCAGCACGTCGGGCGCGTACCGCGTCCACTTGATGCTCGTCCGGACCCCGCGGAGCGTGCCGACCGGGTCCTGTTCGTCGCTCGCCATGCGTCCCAGCATGCTCCTGACAGGAGGCACGGTGCGAGTCCGCGCGTCATCCTGCGTCGTCTGCGCCCGCCGCCGAGCCTCGCCCGGGCGGACACTCTCCGCCCGCCACATGGCGCAGGATGTCCGCGCAGCCGAGCCTCGGCCGACCGGCTGCGGACCGGGCAGCGCGCACCCGCCTACTGTCGGCGACATGACCACGAGCACCGCCGAGAAGGCGACGACCCTCCAGTCCCTGCACACCGCCCCCGAGATCCTCCGCGTCGTGAACGTGTGGGACGCGATCAGCGCGAAGACCGTCGCCGCGCTGCCCGAGACCCGGGCGATCGCGACCGCCGGGCACTCGATCGCCGCGATGTACGGCTACGAGGACGGCGGCATGTCGCTCGACCTCGCCCTCGCCGGCGCGAAGACCGTCGTCGACGCCGTGGACCTGCCGGTGACCGCGGACCTCGACGACGGCTACGAGGACCCGGCCGAGACGATCCGCCGTGCGATCGGCATCGGTGTCGTCGGCGCGAACGTGGAGGACCGCCTGCGTCCGTTCGACGAGTCCGTCGCCCGTGTCGCCGCGATCATGCGCGCTGCCGAGCAGGAGGGCGTGCCGTTCCAGCTGAACGCCCGCACCGACGCGATCGCCCGCGGCGGAGACCGTCCGATCCAGGAGAGCATCGCGGACGCCATCGCCCGCGGCAGGGCGTTCCTCGACGCCGGTGCTCCGCTCGTGTTCGTGCCGGGTGGCCACCAGCGCGAGGTCGTCGAGCAGCTCGTCGAGGGCCTCGGCCGCGGCAAGCTCAGCGTCATCGGTCTGCCGGGCGCCCTGCCCGCGTCCGAGTACGAGGCGCTCGGCGTCGCCCGCATCTCGTACGGCCCGCTCACCCAGCGCGTCGCCCTGCGCGCGCTCCGCGACCTCGCCGCGGACCTGTACCTCGGTGGTGTCGTGCCGGAGGACACCCCGACGCTCAACTGAGCGGCGGTGGCGACATCGCCATCTGACGGACGGGAGGCCCGGTACCAGCTGGTACCGGGCCTCCCGTCCGTCAGGCGGTCACCATCGTGACCGCGCCTCCGGGACTCAGCCGAGCGCCGGGTAGAGCGCGGGGCTGGTGCGGGCGTGGGTCGCCTGCTCGAACCCGTAGCCGAGGCCGATGACGGTCCCCTCGTCGTACGAGCGCCCGAGGAACTCCAGGTTGACCCCGGCGCCGGTGATCGTGGCGTCCGCTGCGGTCGCCTGCCCCATCGGGACGGTCACGGCCGGCATGCCGGTGTTCGGGCTGAGGCGCATGTTCGTGCCCTGCGTGCCGTACGGCGTGCCCGACGGGTAGACGAGCGCGTCGAGGTCCTGCGCGTCCATCATCCCGGTGACGACCTGCTTGCCGGTCGCGATCTGCGTGGTGTGCGACCCGTTCGGACCGGCCCACGCCTGGTACTGCGCGTCGGTGATCGCGTCACGCTGCTGGTAGGTGCTCTTCCGGCTCGGCACGTACTTGCCCGAGTCGAGGATGCCCCGCAGCGAGCGGGCGGCGACGTCCGGGTCGAGGTGCTTCGCGACGTACTGGTCCAGGTCGTGCTTGAACTCGTTCGTGCTGCCGCTGCCCTCGCTGAGCACCCGGTTGAACTCGGTCGTCGCGGTGATCGGGACGACGGTGGCGCCCTGGGCCTGGAGGGTCGCCTGCGCCTGGGCGAAGAGACGTGCCGTGGTGCGGTTCGTGCCGACCATCGACGTGACGTAGCCGATCCGCTTGCCCTGGAGAGCGGTCGGGTCGAGGTACTGCGTGTACGAGGTCGGGACCTTGCCGGTCTGCCCGTCGGTGAGCGGGTCCGCGGCGTCGACACCGGTGACGGCGTCGAGGGCGACGGCCGCGTCCGTGACGGACCGGGCGATCGGGCCGCCGGTGTCCTGGCTCAGCGCGAGCGGGATGATGCCGTCTCGGCTGGTGAGACCGACCGTGGGACGGATGCCGACCAGCTGGTCGTACGACGACGGGACCCGGATCGAGCCGCCGGTGTCGGTGCCGAACCCGATGCCCGCCAGGTTGGCGGAGATCGCGGCTCCGGTGCCGCCGCTCGAGCCGCCCGCGGTCTGGCTCGTGACGTAGGGGCTCGCGACGAGGAGCGACGAGCCGGCCGGCTGGTTCGAGGAGAACTCGGAGACGAAGCCGTAGGCGAACTCGTCCAAGCTGGCCTTGGCGAGGACGACGGCGCCGGCCTTGCGGAGACCCGAGACCATCGCGGCGTCCGTGTCCGTCTGGTTGCCGTCCCAGCAGCCGCAGCCACCGGTGGTCGGCATGTCCTTCGTGTCGTAGTTGTCCTTCAGCGCGATCGGGACGCCGAGGAGCATGCTCGTCATCCCGTGCTCGGCGCGCTCGGTGTCGGCGGCCTTCGCGGCGGCGATCGCCCCGGCGTTGGTCGTGACGATCGCGTTCAACGGGCGCCCGCCGGTGGACGTGTCGGTCGTCGTCCGGTCGTACGCGGCGATCCGGTCGAGGTAGTCCTGCGTGATGTCGGCCGAGGTCGTCACGCCGGCGTTCATCGCGGCCTGCATGTCGAGCGTCGAGGCCTCGACGAGCTGGAAGGGACCGTCGTCGTAGATCATCCGCTGCGACAGGCCGGCGACGTCCGTGAGCGTGATCGTCCCGTCGCCGTCCGTGTCGGCCGACGAGACCGTCGACCAGTCCGCGTCGGTGGCGGTCGCGCCGAGGTGGTCGGACAGGACCGTGAGGTCCGCCCGGGTCACCTGGTCGTCGCCGGTCAGGTCGAGTGCCGTGTAGTACGGGGCGAGCATCGCGGCGGGGCTTGCGTCGACCGCGACGGGGGCGGCGTTCGCGGCGAGGGACGGGGTCGCGACGACAGCGGTGCCGACGAGGGCCAGGAGCGCGGCTCCGGCGACGGTGGTGCGGCGACGGCGGGTCGTCACGGGGGTTCCTCCGGAGGATCGGGGTGCGGTGGGCAGGTCGCTGCGCTTCGGGGACGCGCTCATCGGGCGTCCTCCGTCGTGCTCGCGCGACGGGCGCGACGACGGACGGTGACGAGGCCGGCTCCGGCGAGCAGCAGAGCCGCGCTGGCGGCGATCCACGGGGCGAGGTCCGCGCCGGTCCAGGCGAGGGCGCCGCCGGCGGGGGTGCGGACGGGGTCGGTGCCGGCGGGGGTGCCGGTTCCTGCTCCGGTGCCGGCTCCGCTCCCGCCGCCGGCTCCGCCCGGGGCGGCGGTCGGCGTGGCGCTCGGGGTGGCGCTCGGGGTGGCCGTGGGCGTCGCGGTCGGAGCTGCCGTCGGGGTCGGGGTGGGTGTGGGTGTGGGCGTCGGGGCTGCGGCGATCGTGACGGTCGTCGAGGCCGGGTCGGCGAGGGTCGTGGTGCTGCCGTCGGCGGCGACCAGGGTCACCCGCGTCACGGTCAGGTCCACCGTCGCGGGGCTCGTCGCCGTCAGCTCGACCGATGCTGCGAGGTCACCGGACACCGCAGGCGAGGTCCCCAGTCGGGTGTGCAGGAGCGAGATCGTGTCGCCGTCCTGCTCGACCGAGTCGAAGCCGCCGTCCGGGCCGGTCGCACTGCCGTCGACGACGTCGAGGGAGTCCGCGTCGGCGGTGATGTCGATCTGGTAGGCGAACACGTCCGAGGTCGCGGGGAGGGTGACGTCGACGTCGACGGTGTCCCCGACCGTCACGGATGCGGGGGCGGTGATCGTCGCCGTGGTCGCGACGGGGGCCGCGGCCGCCGGGGAGGCTGCGAAGAGGGCGAGGCCGAGGCCGCCGGCGGCGATCACGGCAGTGCGGAGGGCGGCGGTCGCGGTGGCGGACGTCGTGATGCCGGAGGTCGTGGGGCGGGAGGACGCGGTACGGGAGGTCGTGGTGCGGGAGGTCGTGGTGCGGGAGCGGAGCCGAGTGCGGTGCTGCATCCGTGCGGGTCCTTCGTCAGGGTTCGGGCTGAACGCTTGCTCAGTGCTCGAACCGTAACGACGGGGTGTTTCGCGCTCGGACCCGGTCGGTTTCCCACGTGTTACGCCTCACGCAGCGGAGCCCGCTCGGGCCCGGTCCCGTGCCCGAGTGGACAGAACGGCACAGATGGCGTACTGTTCATTGTTGGTGCATTGCAGCGAACCCATCTGACTCGCGCACACCGACCGTCTCGAACCGATCCCCCTGGGTCGCATTCCAGCGAGACCACCGCTCCCCGACTGGCGAGCACTGCACGTCGAATGCCGACGTGCGCGACCGCGCTCCTGCGGCCGACGAGACCATCGAGTCCGTCCGGCCCCGCGCGACGCCGAACGACTGAAGAAAGACAGCACCATGACCACGAACGAACACACCATCATCACCGGGACCGCCATCGCGGCTCCCACCGTCTCCCCCGACCGCATCGCCGAGTTCCCCGTCCGCGAGGACCGCTCGCAGCGCGAGTACCTCGTGCGCATGCCGGCCGACGACCTCGGGCTGTTCCTGACACCCGGTGTCCGTGTCGCCGTCGACGGCGAAGCGGGCTGGGTCGTGCCCGGCCGCTCCTGGCGGGGCGAGGCCAGCCGCACCATCCTGCAGGCTCGCGCCGTGCAGGCACCGGAGCTGGCCCTGGCCGCCTGACACCCGCGCACACCGGAACGCCGTCCCTCCGGGGGCGGCGTTCCGTCGTTCCCGGGCCGGCCTAACTCGCCTGGTCGCCCTCGGCGGCGCCGACGAACCGTCTGCCCCCGTCGGCGTTCACGGGCTGCTGCCCACCGCACGTCGCCGCAGCGTCCCGCAGTCGGCGGATGAACGCCGGGTCCTCCGGCTCGAGCTCGTCGTCCGGTGCCTCGCGGACCACGATCTCGCTCGCGGGGCCGATGAGCATCGTCGTCCGTTGCACGGCGCCGTCCTCGCCGACCGTCGGTACCGCGATCGTGTCCGTCCGGGTGTTCGCCCCGAGGACCGCCGCGTAGTCCGCGACCGCGTCCGCGATCAGGTCCCCCGTCAGGATGTCGCTGCTGTCGTAGTGGATGAACTTCACGGTGTGACCTCCCTCGTCCCGACGGTAGGCACCCCCGTTCCGCTCCCGGCTCAGGATCGGGCAGGAGGCGCGGGCAACGGACAACCCGGGGCTCCGCGTGCCCTCCGGCGCCCACTCGTCAGCGCCTACTCGTCAGCGGCCTGGGTCGCCCAGCACCTCGTCGGTCGTCGCCGTGCCGCCGAACGGGTACTGCACCCAGTGCTCGCGGTCGCCCGCGTCGAACAGCTCGATCGCGCGGGAACGGCAGTGCTGCTCGTCGTTCCGTGGGCCGTCGGGCGCGATACCGAGCGCCGCGCGCAGTCCCGCCGTGTCGACGACCACCGACTCCCCGGCGCCGCTCGAGACCTCCCAGGTGAACCCGCCGACCGCGAACAGGAACCGCCGTTCCGGTCGTCGCACCACGCGGAGGTACCGCGTGTCCGACGGGTGGGGTGAGGACGTCGTCATCGCAGGTCCCACTCCGGCTGGGGGTCCTGCGAGTACCCGGCGTACCCGGCCACGCGACTCTGCTCCATGTCGTAGTACGAGCTCGGCCCCAGGGGCTTGACCCCGGCGGGGCGGAGCGCCTCGTCCGGAGCGCCGATGTCGACGATGCCCTTGCCCTGCATCTTCTGGTAGTCCACCCACTTCTCGTTCGCCCAGAGGTGCACCCGCTCGTGGACCGACGTCGGCAGGTGGCTCTCCGTCCAGTCGTAGACGCCCGACGGGAGCGCCTCGTACGAGGAGTACCCGTGCGCGGCGCCGTAGGGGTGGACGCGGTAGTCCATGCTGCGTCCCATCACGGCGGTGTCAGCGGAGGCGTTCCGCGTCACGCTCCCCATGATGCCCTCGCTGATCTTCTGGCCCACCGCACCGCCGGCACCACCCGTGACGGTCCCGGCGAGGGTGCCCTGCCCGGTGGCCGCCAACGCCCCGGTGACCGAGTGGGGGCCCGGTCCGGTGTAGTAGCCGTACGCGCCCTGGATCCCACCGCCGATCCCGCCGGAACTCGCACCTGCCACGACCGATGCCTTCATCCCGGTCAGGCCGGCCCGCGCCGCGATGCCCGCGCCGCTGAACCCACCGAGGGCACCGCTCACCGCGACCTCACCCCAGTTGACCTCGCCCGTCGTGGCCTTCTGGATGATCGTGTCGGCACCGGCGCTGATGAGCATCATGCCCACGGGACCGCCGACGCCGGTCGCCATGAGCACACCACCGGCGACGACCATGGCGCCGCCGGCGAAGTACTCCCAGTTGTCGGCCATGAAGTCACCGGCCGCTGCGAACGCACCCCGCGAGACGGAGTCGTCGTACGCCGTCAGCTCCTGGTCGGTGAGCGGTCGGAGGCCGGTGGGGTCGACGGCCCCGAGCGGGTCGTTCCCCGCGTAGGCGTAGGGGTTCCCGCCCCAGCCCGATCCGAGGACCGGGGGCAGCGGGTCCGCCGAGAGGAACCCCCTCGCGACCGGGTCGTACGCACGCGCGCCGAGCCACTCGAGACCGGCGACGACGAGCCCGCCGGTCGTCGTGACGCCGATGCCGTCCGGCAGACCGGTGGCGCCGGGACCGCCGTCGGGCATCGCCACGGCGACGGACCAGGGATCGGCGGAGTCGGTCGTCCGCACGTCGCGCCAGGTACCGGTCGTCCACGCTCCCCCGACCCCGGTGACGCCGCCGGCCAGCGCCGACACCGGGGCACCGCCGACCGCGACCAGCGACGGTACGGCGGCCGCGGTGTCCCACCAGACGGAGACTCCGTCGACCTCGGCGAGTTCCCCGAGCGCGTCGACCCAGAGACGGTGTGCGCTGGCCGGGTGCCCAGCGGCGTCCGGAGCGTCGTGCCACTCGACCCCGGCGAGCCGGCCGATGGACCCCCAGCTGTACTCGGTCCGCGATCCGTCCGGTGCGGTGACCGCGACCCGACGCCCGAGTGCGTCGTGCAGGTACTCGGTGCGGGATCCGTCGGGATGGACGGTCACGAGGAGTTGCCCCGCGACGTCGTACTCGTGCAGGGTCGTCCCTCCGGCGGTCCTCTCGGCCACCAGGCGTCCGCCGGCGTCGTACTCCCAGGTGGTTCCACCGCCGTCGGTCACCATCGCGACGAGCTGTCCGGCGCGGTCGTACTCGACCGTCGTCACCCGCGCCGGTGCGTCCACCGCGTCCTGCTGGCTGATCCGGGCGATGCGTCCGTGCACGTCGCGCTCGATGCGCGTCGTCCCGGAGTCGTCGGTGTGCTCGGTGAGGAACCCGTCGGTGAACACCCGCGTGCGGACCTGCCCGTCGACGCGCGCCGCGGTGCACCGGCCGCTCGCGTCACGGTCGAACTCGGCGCGACCGTGACGCGGGTCGGCGACGACGACCGGTCGGCCTGCGCCGTCACGGGTCCAGGTCGTGCGGACACCGTTCGTGTCGATGGAGGCGACGCGCTCCCCGTCCGGCCCGTACTCCCAGCGCAGACCCCAGCCGTCCCGGGTGCGGGACGTGAGCAGACCGCGGCCGTCGAAGCGCAGTTCGTGCTCGACGACCCGGCCGTCCGGACGGGTGTGGTCGCGCACGACCACGCGGCGTCCGGCGGCGTCGTGCTCGACGACAGACACCAACCGGCCGTCCACCGAGGTGCTCGCCGGCCGACCGGCCGCGTCGTGCGTCCAGGTGGTGGTCCGGCCGTCGGGGTCGGTCCGCGACACCGGTCGCCCTGCCGCGTCGTACCGGAGCACGGTCGGCCGCCCCAGCGCGTCCGTGACCCCCGTCAGCTGCCCGACCGCGTCGTGCTGGTACTCGGTGACGGCGCCGGTCGGCCCGGTCACGCGGACGACCCGTCCGAGACGGTCGTACTCGAACGCCGTGACACCGCCGACACCGTTCGTGGTGCTGACGAGCTGGCCGACCGCGTCGTAGCGGAAGCGACGCGTCCCGAAGGCCGGCCCGCGCGTGACGATGACGCGTCCGACGGCGTCGTACTCGAACCGCGTCGTCCCGACCCCCGGCACCCGGAGCACCGTCATGCGCCCGGCGAGGTCGTACTCGAAGCGTTCCGTCTCGCCGGTGGGGAACCGACGGGCGACGAGACGCTGGTCCGCGTCCCAGGTCAGCTCGGTGACCGCCCCGAGTGCGTCCGTGGTCCGCCAGGGACGGCCACATGCGTCGTACTCGTAGCGGGTGGTCGCGCCGGACGGCTTCACGACGGCCACGACCCGGCCGCCCACGTCCCGCTCCAGCTTCGTCAGGCCGCCTTCGCCGTCGACGAGCTCCACCGGGTTGCCGGCGGCGTCGTACGCGACGAGTTCGGCGGAACCGTCCTCTGCCTCGACCCGGAGCGGACGACCGAACTCGTCGAGGCGGACCGTCGTCCGGGCGAAGGCGTCGGCGATCGTGACGGTCCCGGTCGTCCGATCCGTCGTCGCCGACGTCCGCGAACCGGTGGGGTCGACGTTCGCCGTCAGGTTGCCGGCCACGTCGTACTCACGCAGCCACGCGCCTCCCGTCGGGTCGGTCACCATGGCGAGCCGCGACGACGCGTCGTGCGTGAAGGTCCACCGAGCGCCGTCGGGCAGCTCGACCGCGGCCACGTTGCCGAGGTCGTCGAACTCGCGCTCGACCGTCCTGCCGAGCGCATCGGTCGTCCGCACGAGTTCACCGTTCGCGGCGTGCTCGAACCGCGTCCGCGCACCCGTCGGGTCCACGATCCCCGTGAGCCGCCCAGCGTCGTCGTGCTCGAAGCGCCACTCGGCTCCGTCCGGTTCGGTGCGCTGCACGAGCAGACCGGCGGCGTCGTACCGGAAGCCGGTCCGTGCACCGGACGGGCTGACGGCGGCCGTCGGACGCCCCGCCGCGTCCCGCTCCGTCCGCGACGTCTCGCCGAGGGCGTTGGTGATCGCGACGAGGTCGCCGAAACCGTCGTACGCGAAGTCCAGCGTCACACCCACCGGGTCCACGACGCGGAGGAGGCGTCCACGGTCCCACTGCATCTCGGTCCGGCCGCCCAGGGCGTCCACGACCACGGACGGGTTCCGCGAGACGTCGTCGGCGTACTCGTAGGCGATCACCGAGCCCGAGGCCGTGACGAACGTCGTCACCCGGTCCTGCTCGTCGTAGGCCCAGGTCAGGTCGGCGCCCTCGGGTGTGACGGTCCGGACGCGCCGGCCTCGGTCGTCGTGGCCGTGCACCGTGACCGCGCCGTCGCGTCCGGTCGACGACACCAGGTTGCCGAACGCGTCGTACGCCATCGACTGGCGCTGGTCATCGGCGTCGAGGACGGCGACCAGACGCCCCTTCGCGTCGGCGATCCACGAGTTCGACCGGGTGCCGTCCTCGTCGGAGACGGCGGTGACACGGCCGGGGAGGTAGGCGAAGCGCGTCCGTCGCCCGTACTGGGAGACCTGGAGGACGACGCGCCCCTGCTCGTCGTAGGTGTTCTCGGCCTCGACCACGCCGCTGGCCGACACGACGGCCGCGATGCGGCCCTCCGCGTCCCAGCGGTAGCTCCGTGTGCCGAGCGGGCCGGTCACGCCGGTCAGCAGGCCGCGCTCGTACTCGTACTCGATCCGACGTCCGTCGGACGTGCGCACCACGGCGACGCGTCCGTCGAGGTGCTCGACGTCGAGGGCCCGGCCGAACTCGTGCTCGAGACGGACGACCGCGCCGCTCGCGTCCCGCGTGACGGTGACCGTCTGGCCCTCGCCGCAGCCGGCGGCGAGCCACTGACCGGACGGGTCGAACGACCACCAGCTGCCCTGGTGGTCGCGGACCACGAGTCGCTCACCGTCCACGCCGGACACGCGGTCCAACCACGCGTTCTCGCCGACGGCGCGGTCGAAGCCGTCCGCGGACCGGGGGAAGTCCGTCGCGCGCCCGTCCGCCCGCACCCAGCGGGCTCCCGTCTCGGACAGCAGGAGCGCCTGGTCGAGCACCGACGCCCAGCCCGGCCCGAACACGCCGGGGACCGTCAAGGCGGACGGCAACGAGTTGTACATCCGGGTCATCGCGAGGCCGGACGCTCCCACGAACGCCAGGTCCGTCTCCGGCTCGAGGAAGTTGCCGGTCGAGGTGTTCACCGGGTCGTTCGCGTACCCGCTGGTCGGCATCGCGCCGGCCGCGGTGGGCGGGTCGATCTGGAGGCTCGAACGGCTCGCCGAGACCCCTGCGGCCCGCAGCGCCTCACCCAGAGCCGCATCGCTCAGTGTCGAGACCGTCCCCGAGCCACCGGCGGCTTCGAAGGCCGCGGCGACCGTGTCCGCCCATGTCGCGTCCTCGGCGTTCGCCGTGAGGTACCGGCGGTACGCCCGGACGACCCCCGCCGCATCGATGTGTCCCCAGGAGCAGTCCTCGGCGAAGCCCTCGAGCGCCGAGTCGAGGGCGCCGGGGGCGGCGGCGAGGGCGTCGTCGAGACCACGGGAACCGACCGCGAAGGAGCGGAGGTCCTCCGGTCGAGCCGAGGAGGTACCGCCCGAGGCGCCGCCCCCGCCGACGGGAGCGGGGGTCTCGCGGGTGCCGGTGGACGGGTCCGCGACCGGGAACGCCGGCGCGGCGCCGGGATCAGCGTTCGGCCGAGCGTCCTCACCGAAGAAGAAGTCGTGGACCTCGTCGCCGAAGTCCTTGTCGTTGTGGCGGCGCACCCACTCGTTGTTCTCCTTGCGCCGAGCATCCTCGTCGTGGGCGGCCGTGATCATCGTGCTGACGTAGCCCGCGACCGTCCGGAGGGCCTGCGCGAGCTTCGACGCGTCCTGCGACGCCGTCGTCGCATTCGTCGCGAACAACTCCGAGAAGTGCCCGGCGAAGTCCCGCTGGCCGGTCGAGACGTACGACGCCCGCGAACCGGCCTGCCCGTCGAGGCGGTCCGCCTCCGCTTCGAGCTTCGACCGCAGGTCCGACGCGGTCGAGTAGGTGAACCTGCCACCGTTCGACGCATCGGACTGCGGCAGCAGCGGAATCTCGACGAAATCGGTCATGTCCGACACTCCCCCGTGCGTGCACCCCGGGCCGGAACGACCGACCCACCGCGCCTCTGGCGCGACGCGTCCACGCTACCGATCGAACACCGTGAGCGCCACGGCGGGGACCACGGCGTGCGGAGGAACCGCTCAGTTGTTGAAGCGGAACTCCACCACGTCGCCGTCCTGCATGACGTACTCCTTGCCCTCGATGCGGGCCTTGCCCTGCGACCGGGCTTCGGCGATGGAGCCGGTGGCGATGAGGTCGTCGAACGAGATGACCTCGGCCTTGATGAAGCCCTTCTCGAAGTCCGTGTGGATCACACCGGCGGCCTGCGGGGCCTTCCAGCCCTTGCCGATCGTCCAGGCGCGGGACTCCTTCGGCCCCGCCGTCAGGTAGGTCTGCAGCCCGAGCGTCTCGAACCCGATGCGGGCGAGCTGGTCGAGGCCGGACTCGGTCTGACCGGTCGACTCGAGGAGCTCCGCGGCGTCCGCCGGGTCGAGGTCGATGAGCTCGGACTCGACCTGCGCGTCGAGGAACACGGCCTGCGCCGGTGCGACGAGCGCGGCGAGCTCGGCCTTGCGCGACTCGTCGGTCAGGATCGCCTCGTCGACGTTGAACACGAAGATGAAGGGCTTGGCGCTGAGCAGCCCGAGCTCCTTGATCGGCTCGAGGTCGACCTTGCTCGCCGAGAGCAGGACGCCCTTCTCGAGCTCGGCCTTCGCGGCGTTCGCCGCCTCCAGGACGGCGGGCTCGGCCTGCTTCAGCTTGAGCATCTTCTCGTAGCGGGGCAGCGCCTTCTCGATGGTCTCGAGGTCGGCGAGGATCAACTCCGTGTTGATGACCTCGAGGTCGTCCTTCGGGGACACCTTGTTCGCCACGTGCACGACGTCGTCGTCGGTGAACCCGCGGACGACCTGCGCGATGGCGTCGGCCTCGCGGATGTTGGCGAGGAACTTGTTGCCGAGCCCCTCACCCTCGCTCGCACCCTTGACGATGCCGGCGATGTCGACGAACGACACCGGCGCGGGCACGGTCTTCTCGGAGTGGAACAGCTCGGCGAGCTGGTCGAGACGAGGGTCGGGCAGGTTCACCACGCCGACGTTGGGCTCGATGGTGGCGAACGGGTAGTTGGCCGCGAGCACCTGGTTCTTGGTCAGGGCGTTGAACAGGGTCGACTTGCCGACGTTCGGGAGACCGACGATTCCGATGGTGAGAGCCACGGGAGGACAGCCTACCGGCGGCGGCTCGCCGGGGCCGACCCGGGCCTCCAGTCCGGCACCGTCAGAGGGCCGCGACGCGCTCCTCGACGACGGCCAGGACGTCGGCTTGGAGGCGCTGCGACGCCCGCCAGTCGCCCGGCACCTCGAGCCGGTGGTCGGCCCGGTCGACGGTCTGGAGGCGCGCCCGCGTGCCGCGCACCAGTTCCGGCCGCCAGACGGGGTCGGCCGAACCGCCCAGCGCGGTGTGGACCTCGCCGGCCGCGGCGAGCGCTTCCCGGACGGCGGCGTCGGTGAGGACCGGCGTCAACCAGACACCGGGCACCCCCTCGGCGAGCGCCCACGGCAGGGCGGCGCACCCGAACGACTTGGCGACCACGAGGTCCGGCCGTCGTCCGGCGAGTGCCGTGGTCAGCGCCTGCTCGACGAAGCGGACCGGGTCAGCCTCGGCGGTGTGGTCGACCGTCCACCGCGGTGCGACGACCGCGCACCCGGCCTGCCGGACGAGGGTGTCCGTCCACCAGAGCAAGGGCGCCTGCTGGCCGTACCCGGCACCCGCGAGGACCAGGACGAGCGGGCTGCGCGACGAGACCTTGTCCATCGCTCCAGGGTAGGAGCGACAGCACCACGCCGCGCCCGGTTCCGGTGATGTCGGTTCTCCGTGCAACGATCGACGGCGTGCTGAACTTCACCGCCATCGACTTCGAGACCGCGAACAACTCGCCCGCCAGCGCGTGTTCGGTCGGACTCGTCAAGGTGCGCGGCGGTCGCGTCGTGGACCGGGCGTCGTGGTTCATCCGCCCGCCGGCCGGCCACGACGACTTCCTGGAGTGGAACACCCGCATCCACGGCATCGTCCAGTCGGACGTCACGCACGCGAAGTCGTGGGAGCAGCAGTACCCCGACCTGGTGGCGTTCGCAGAGGGTGACGTGCTCGTCGCGCACAACGCCCGGTTCGACATGGGTGTGATCGCCGGCGGATGCGCGGCGACGGGCATCGAGATCGCCGAGCACCACTCGATGTGCTCGCTCCAGGTCGCCCGCAAGACCTACACGCTCGACTCGTACCGCCTGCCGATGGCCGCGATGGCTGCCGGGTTCTCGGGCTTCCAGCACCACGACGCCGCCGCCGACGCCGAGGCCTGCGCCGCGATCGTCGTGCACGCCGCCGGGTTCCACGGGGTACCGACGGTCGAGGCCCTCGGCGCCGTGACGCGGGTGACGATCAACCCGGTGCGTGCCCGCGTCGAGAAGCCGAAGGCGGCAGCGCAGCCCCGGCTGTCCCGACGTCCGATGGTCTTCTCCGACTGACGCGGTCCCCGGCGGCCGACGCGATCCCTGCAGGCCGCTCCCGGACGCCGCCAGGCCCGGTGGTATTGTCACGACAACCTGCCCGGCACCGGTGCCCGGGTTCGTACTCCCTGCGAAGGACCGTGATGACCAACGATGGCCAGCTGCCGTCCGACCTGTTCATGGACCTGGACCGGTCGGGGCCGATGCCCCTCTACCACCAGGTCGCCTCGCGCATCGAGGAGTCGATCCGCTCCGGCGCGATGCCGCCCGGCGCCCGTCTCGAGAACGAGATCGCCCTCGGTGAGCGCCTCGGTCTGTCCCGCCCGACGATCCGACGTGCCATCCAGGACCTCGTCGACAAGGGGTTGCTCGTCCGTCGTCGTGGCATCGGCACCCAGGTGGTGCACGGGCCGGTCACGCGCAAGGTCGAACTGACGAGCCTGTACGACGACCTGGCCCAGGGGTCACAGCAACCGACGACGAAGCTCCTCGACCGCACCGACGTCCCCGCGCCCCAGGCCGTGGCCGAGGCACTCGGGGTCGAGGTCGGAGCCACCGTGGTGCACGTCCTCCGCGTCCGGTTCGCCGAGGACGTGCCGATGGCGGTGCTCGAGAACTACCTGCCGCCGGAGTTCACGGACATCACCGACGAGGACCTCCGCGCGCACGGGCTCTACCAGCTGCTGCGGTCGCGCGGGGTGACGATGCGGGTCGCGAAGCAGCGGATCGGTGCCCGCGCGGCGACCGACGACGAAGCCGGTCTGCTCGAGATCGAGGACGGCGACCCGGTGCTGACGATGAGTCGCACCGCGTACGACGCCTCGGGTCGAGCGGTCGAGTACGGCGTGCACTGCTACCGGCCGGACCGGTACTCGTTCGAGGTCACGCTGGTCGACAAGTAGGGCCCGGCAGCCGCATCAGCTGGCGGAGGGGACGCCGAGTTCGCCGGTCAGGTACTGGGCGCGGCCGAAGCCGAACGACCAGTCCTGCGGGCCGTTCTCGACGTACCCGATGAAGACGTCCTCGGAGGCGACGCCCACCCCGGCGAGCGCGTCGTGGATCGCGGCGTAGAGCGCCTGCTTCGCCTCGTCGGAACGGCCGCGCTGGGTGAAGACCTGGATCATGACGACGCCCTCGGTGCGCTCGAAGCCCAGGCCGGCGTCCTGCGCGATGATCTGGGTCGCCGGGTGTTCGGTGATGATCTGGAAGCGGTCGCGCTCCGGGATCCCGTAGACGTCGACGATCGCCCGGTGCGTGGCGTCGGCGATGGCGCGGACCGTCTCGGGGGTGCGGCCGGTGGCGAGGTCGAATCGGACGAGCGGCATGGTGCCTCCTACTGGTGGTGACTTTGTCAGGACATACTATCGCGCCAGACGGCGACCGTGGTGGGTCGGGACGTCGTGCGTCGCCGGATGACGGACGGGAGGCGCGTCACCAGCTGGTGACGCGCCTCCCGTCTCGACCGTGGTCGGTGGCCGGTGGTTCGGTCCGGTCCGTCCGGTCAGATCGTCGGTGTCGGGGCGTCCGCCGTGAGCGGCCCGTCCACGCGCGGCACGTCGTGCCACGCCCCGTCGGCGAGTGATGCTTCCGCCGCCTCCACGATCGATGCCGCGGCGAGCCCGTCCGCCACCGACGGCGCGAACTGCCGCCCACTCCGGACGCTCGCCAGGAACTGCGCTGCCTCGATCGTCTTGAGGTCGTCGTAGCCCATCGCGGTCCCCGCCCCCGGTTGGAACCGGGCGAACTCACCGTCGCCGGGAGCGACGTACACGGTCGTGTAGCCGGCGGCCTCCTGCCCGTCGAGGCAGACCTGCAGTTCGTTCATCCGTTGGAAGTCCCAGCGGATCGAGCCCGAGGTGCCGTAGACCTCGATCGTGTACTCGGCGTGCGGGCCGTGCATGACCCGGCTGGAGTCCATCGTGCCGACCGCTCCGCCGTCGAAGCGGAAGAGCAGGGCGGCGTAGTCCTCGTTCTCGACGGGCTGCAGGTCACCGGTCGCCGCGGCGCTGCGGTCGACGATCCCGGCACCGGGCCGCGGCCGCTCGGTGATGACCGTCTCGGCGAGCGCGGTCACGCTCGCGATCCGGCCGACGAGGTACTGCGCCAGGTCGAGGCCGTGCGACAGGAGGTCGCCGAGGACGCCCGAACCGGCACGGTCGCGTTCGAACCGCCAGGTGAGCGGGGCGGCCGGGTCGGACGAGTAGTCGGCGAGCAGCGACCCGCGGACGTTCGTGATGCGCCCGAGCCGCCCGCTGCGGATGAGCTCGCGGGCCCGTTCGACCGCGGGTGCGTGCCGGTAGTTGAACCCGACGCTCGTGATGACGCCTGCGCGCTGGACGGCGTCGTGGATGTCGCGGGAGTCGCTGGCGTACCGGCCCATCGGCTTCTCGATCCAGAACGGTTTGCCGGCCCGGGCTGCGGCGACCGCCATCTCGCGGTGCAGGAAGTTCGGGGAGCAGATCGAGACGACGTCGACCTCGGGGTCCGCCAGGACCTCGTGCCAGTCGGCGACAGCTCGCTCGTAGCCGAGCCGTTCGGTCGCCTGCTCCCGGGCTCCGGGGACCGGATCGGCTGCGACCACCAGACGTGGGCGGAGCCCGAGTTCCGGGAAGTGGTCCGGCAGTGCCCGGTACGCGCGGGAGTGCAGGCGTCCCATCCACCCCACCGAGATGAGGCCGACGCCGATCGTGTCCATGACCATCGCCGTCGTCCTACTCGGCCGGGACGATGATGTCGCGGACGAGGGCGTCGAGCTTCGCGTCGGCGTCCAGGAACTGCCGCAACGTCTTCACCGTGGCACCGAAGCGGTCGAACTCGTCGATGGTCATGCCGTCGACGTCGTGGCCGCGGGCGAACTCCGGCGTCGCCCGGCGGAGGGCGTCCACGATGTGCGCCGGGACCTCGTCGTCGATCGCGTCGGGGCGGAACGGGAACGCGTTGTCGTTGATGTCCTTCGTCCACTGGAACGGCGGCGACACGACGAGGTCACCGCCCTGGAACTCGGACCACTGCAGCGCGTTGCGGAAGGCCGCGACGAGGACCCGTGAGCGGAAGCCCCGCTCCTGGAACACCCGGTACGCGTTCTTCACCGCGGCGACCCCCGCCCACTCCAGGTACCCGGGGTCGATCATCACGTGATCGCGGGCGACGACGGCCTTGAGCCAGTCGTCGAGCCGACCGGCCATCAGCGTGACGACGTGTCCGAACTCCTGCTCGGGCAGACCGTCGGCGGCGCGACGGTCGAGGGCGCGCTCGATGGCCTCTCCGACGGCGACGACCTGCGCCACCGTGAACGAGACGGTCGCGTTGATCGAGACACCGCGGTACGCGGCTTCCTCGATGGCGGCGATGCCGGTCTTCGTCGCGGGGATCTTCACGATGATGTTCGGCGCGAGGCCCGCGAAGCGCACGGCCTGCTCGACGAGGGCGTCACGGTCGCGGTGCAGGCGCGGGTCCGTCTGCATCGACAGGCGGCCGTTCCTGCCGCCCGACGCCTCGAAGGCCGGCAGCAGCTGCGCGGCGGCGTTGACGGAGAGTTCCTCGACGGCCATCCACCCGAGTGCGGACTCCCCCGCGGTCGGGTGCGCCTCGGCGAGCTGACGGATGCGCGGCACCCACACCTCGGGGTCCTGCTGGATGCACGTGTAGGCGATGACCGGGTTGCAGGTCGCCCCGACGGCGCCGTACTCCGAGATCGCGGTCGCCAGTTCGTGCGGGTCAGCGGAGTCGTTCCACAGCGCGGTGGGCGTCTGCTCCGTCGCCTGCAGGGTGACCGGGCGGTCGTCGACCACGACCGTGTGCTGGCTCTCGAGTGTGCTCGTCATCGGTGGAGTCCCTTCGTGATCTGGTCGAGCTGGAACCGCGACACCGCGTCGGCGTTCTCGTCCTCGGCGAAGACGCTCGAGACGGCGACGGTGTCGTCCCGGCCCGAGAACCCGACGCGGTCGAGCGCACGCCAGAACGCGTCGAAGTCGACGTCCCCCTGCCCGACCGGCAGGTGCTGGTGCACGCGCACCGGGTTGCCGGGCGGGTTCGTGATGTAGCGGAGTCCGTGCGAGCGGCGGTGGTCGTACGCGTCGGCGACGTGGACCAGCTGCAGTGAGTCACCGGCCGCGTCGATGACCGCGTCCATGTCCCCGCCGTAGTGGAAGGTGTGGCAGGCGACGTAGACGAACCCGATGTTCTTCGAGTTGAGCCCGCGGATCACCCGGAGCGCCTCGAGCCCGTCCTCGACGAAGTCGTCCGGGTGTGGGTCGATGAGGACCCGGAGGTCCGCGTCCTCGATGATCGGCAGGAGTTCCTCCATCGCCCAGTAGAACTGCGCTTCCGACTCCTCGGCACGCTCGGGACGCCCGGAGAACTCGGTGTTGATGGTGTCGACGCCGAGCCGCTTGGTGATCTCGACGACCCGCTTCCACTGCTTGACCGCGGTCTCACGGGTCTCACGGTCGGGCCCGGACCAGCGCAGTACCGGCAGGACGGACGCCACCTGGACCCCGGCGTCGACACAGGCAGCCGCGAACGCGTCGACGAGGTCGTCGTCCGCCTTCGGGTGCCGGTGGAACGGGATGAAGTCCCGGTGCGGGGTGAGTTGCAGGTACTCGTACCCCAGGTCGGCGACCTTCCGCGGGAACTCCAGCAGATCCAGGTCGTGGTGGAACGGGGTCGGGTCGAGCGCGATCTTCGGCACGGACTACACCCCGGTCAGCGCGTCGGCCGTCGCGTCGGCCGGTGCCGTCGCGTCGTAGAAGGCCGGCTTGGTCACCGCGTACTCGACGTGCTCGGTCGCGCCGGACTGCTGCGCACGGACCGCGACCTCGGCGACGACGGACGCCGTGTAGCCGTCCCAGGCGCTCGGGCCGTCGATGCCCCCGTCGCGGGCGGCGTCCACCCAGCGCTGGACCTCCTCGTCGTAGGCCGCCGCGAACCGCTCCTTGAAGGACGGCGTGACGCCCTGGCCCGAGACACCGGCGGACACGATCGTCTGCGAGGTGTCGCGACCGATGTAGGCGACGCCGGACTCGAACACGGCGTCGGTGGTGACCTGGTAGCCGAACTGGGCGTTCACGTTGATCTCGACGATCGCCATCGTCCCCGACTCGGTGGTGAACAACACGAACTGCGGCTCGGGCAGGTCGGCCGGTGCCAGGGAGTTCTTCCGCGGCTTCTTGACCTCGACGCTCGTGATCGCTTCGCCCGTGAGGAACGGGATGATGTCGATCTCGTGGATCACCGAGTCGTGGATGAGCATCGACTCGCTGAAGTTCGGCGGCGTCGTCGGGTTCCGGTGCGCGTGGTGCAGTGCGAGCAGCGCGCCGTTCGCGCCGGACTCCCGCAGCGCCTTCAGCTCCTGGTACCCGGTGTCGAAGCGGCGCATGAACCCGACCTGGATCGTCGGACGGCTGGCGTGCTCCTGCTCGAGCTCCACGATGCGCAGGCTGTCCGCGGCGCTCGTCGTCAGGGGCTTCTCGCAGAGGACGGCGAGGCCGCGTTCGAGCGCGGTCACCAGGATCGGCTCGTGCAGGAACCCGGGGGTCGCGATGATGACGCCGTCGATCTCGGTGGCGGCGAGCGCCTCGTCGAACGAAGCGGCGGTGATCGCTCCCGGCGCGAGTGCGGCTGCGGCGGCGGCGCGGCCGGCGTCCGGTTCGACGACGGCGACGACGTCGGCGTTCGAGATCTTCGCGGTGATGCGTCGGACGTGGTCGGCGCCCATCATGCCGGCGCCGACGACGGCGACGCGGAGGTTCTGCGTGGTGGTCATGGTGTTCTTCCCCTGGGGTCGGTGACGGTGCGTTGGCGGCACGTCAGGAGGCGCGGGCGGCGGAGGTGGAGCCGAAGATGTGCTGGAAGGTGCGCTCGGCGATCGGGCCGGGTGCGTCGACCGAGCAGCCGTACATGTCCTGCTCGACGATGCCGAAGACGTCCGGGTTGATCGCGGCGACCGCCTCGATGATCGGCGCCAGGGCGGGCGTGCCGTACGGGGGCTCGGTCATGATGCCCTGCGAGACGGCGGTCGCGAACGGCACGTCGTTCTTCAGGACGTCGAACAGCAGGTCGGTGTCGACCTGCTTGAGGTGCAGGTAGCCGATGCGGTCCGGGTGGGCGGCGATCAGCTTCAGGTTGTCGCCGCCGTAGTACGCGAAGTGGCCGGTGTCGAGGCAGAGGTTCGTGTACTCGGGGTCCGTGACCTCGAGGAACCGCACGGTCTCCTTGTAGGTCCCGACGTGGCTGTCCGCGTGGGTGTGGAACTGCTGGTGGACACCGAACTCCTCGAGCAGCGCCTTGCCGAGCTGGTCGTGGCCCCTACCGAGTCGCTCCCACTGTTCGTCGCTGAGCGTCCGGGCCTCCAGTACCTCTTCGGTGGCGTCGGAACGCCAGAGGTCCGGGATCGTCACCAGGTGCTCGGCGCCGAGCGCCGCGGCCAGACCCGCGACGGCGACCGCCTGGTCCCACGCACGCTGGAACTGGTCGTCACCCTTGTGGAACCCGGTGAACACGGTGCCCGCCGAGAGCTTCAGCCCGCGGGACTCGAGCTCGTCGGACAGTTGCGACGGGTCGGTCGGCAGGTACCCGTAGGGTCCGAGTTCGATCCACTCGTACCCGGCCGCGGAGGCTTCGTCGAGGAAGCGCTGCCACGGGACCTGCCCCGGGTCGTCGGGGAACCAGACGCCCCACGAGTCGGGCGCGGTGCCGATGCGGATCGAGGCGGGCGCCGCGTCGGTGGCGGGGGTGCCGATGGGGGTGGCGGTGTCGGTCATGACGTCGCTGTCGCTTTCTGTGTCGGATCGGGTTCAGCCGAGCAGCGGACGCTGCGCGGCGACCCGCTGCTCGTACTCGGCGCGGGCGGCCTGGGTGCTGGGGAGGGTGGAGGTCTGCGCCACCGGTACGTCCCACCAGCCGTCGCCGTCCGGCGCGTAGACCAGCGGGTCGGAGTTGATGTGGACGAGGGTCGTGTGGTCGTTCGCCTTCGCCTGGCGGACCGCCGCGCTGAGGTCCGCGATGCTGTCCGGCCCGGGCTGCACCTCGATGACGTCGACGCCGTACGACCGGGCGTTGGCGGCCAGGTCGACGGGCAGCGGTTCGCCGTTCTCGAACGACCGGGTCTCGTCCAGGTAGCGGTACTTGGTGCCGTACCGCTCCGAGCCGACGGTCTCCGACAGGTGGCCGATCGAGGCGTACCCGTGGTTCTGGATGAGCACCACGATGATCTTGATGCCCTCGGCGACGGCGGTCACGAGCTCGGTGTGCAGCATCAAGTACGAGCCGTCCCCGATCATCACGATGGCGTCGCGGTCGGGGGCCCCACGACGCACACCGATGCCGCCGGCGATCTCGTAGCCCATGCACGAGAAGGCGTACTCGACGTGGTACCCGAGTGCGTCCCGGACCCGCCAGAGCTTGTGCAGGTCACCCGGCAGGGATCCCGCGGCCTGGATGACGACGTCGCGCGGATCGCTGGCGGCCTGCACGGCTCCGATGATCTCGGCCTGACCCGGCAGGTCGGCGCCCGACGGGGTGAACGCCTCGTCGACGACGGCGTCCCACTCCCGCTTCCGGTCCCGGACCTCGGCGGCGTAGCCGGCGTCCACGGCGTACGACGCGTCGGCGGTGAGGGCCGCGGTCAGGGCGATGAGGGCCTCCCGCGCGTCGGCGATCACCGGCAGCTGCGTGCCGTGCTTGTAGGCGTCGAAGGACGCCACGTTCACGTTGACGAAGGTGACGTCGGGATCCTGGAAGGCCGTGCGGGAGGCTGTCGTGAAGTCGCTGTACCGCGTGCCGATCCCGATGACGACGTCGGCCTGCGCGGCGACCGCGTTGGCCGCAGCCGTGCCGGTCGCCCCGATGCCCCCGAGGTACTGCGGGTGGTCCCAGAGCAGGGAGCCGCCGCCGGCTTGGGACGTGCCGACCGGGATCCCGGTGGCCTCGACGAAGCGGCGGAGCTGGTCCTCGGCGCCGGAGTAGAGGACGCCACCACCGGCGACGACGACCGGACGCTTCGCCTGTCGGATCGCGGTGACGGCACGCTCGAGCGGACCGGTCTCCGGCAGCGGGCGCCGGATGTGCCACTCGCGGGGCTGCAGGAACGCGACTGGGACGTCGAGCTGTTCCGCCTGGACGTCCTCCGGCAGGGCGATCGTCACCGCACCGGTCTCCGCCGGGTCGGTCAGCACCCGCATCGCCTGGAGCGCGATCGAGAACAGCTGCTCCGGACGGACCACGCGGTCGAAGAAGCGCGAGAGCGGCCGGAACGCGTCGGTCACCTGGATCGAGGTGTCGTGCGGCATCTCGATCTGCTGCAGGACCGGGTCCGTGGTGCGTGTCGCGAAGGTGTCCGAGGGCAGCAGCAGTGCCGGCAGCCGGTTGGTCGTGGCGAGGGCCGCCGCGGTGAGCATGTTCGCTGCACCGGGTCCGACCGACGCCGTGGCGGCGAAGGTCGCACGTCGGCGGTGCATCCGGGCGAAGCCGACGGCCTCGTGCACCATCGCCTGCTCGTTGCGGGCCTGGTGGTAGGGCAGCAACCCCGGCTGCTCGACGTGGAGCTGCTTGATCGCCTGGCCGAGCCCGGCGACGTTGCCGTGGCCGAAGATGCCGAAGATCCCGGGGACCGTGCGCTCGCGGACGTCGCCGTCCACCGTCCACTGGTTGGCCAGGAACTCGACGAGCGCCTGGCCGACGGTCATGCGACGGGTCGTGGTGGTCACACGTCCTCCTTGAGGTAGGGAAGGCGGGGGTCGAGGGGCTCGGACTCCCAGAGCTGTCGGACCCACCCGTGGGCGGGGTCGTCGGTGATGTTCCAGACGCGTTCCGGTCCGGGGCCGGCCATCACGTTGAGGTAGTACATGTCGTAGCCGGGGGCGGCGACGGCCGGGCCGTGCCAGCCGTACGGCACGAGGGCCACGTCACCGGTGCGGACCTGCCGGAACTCGTCGATCGGCCGGTCGTCCGAGGCCGAGGTCCGGTGCAGCGCGAACGGGTCGGCGCAATCCGGCGCCACGTGCTCGGCACCGCGGGCGACGGCGGACTCGTAGTAGTAGATCTCCTCGAGCTCGGACTCCTGCCCGGGCCGCTCGGTGTCGTGCTTGTGCGCCGGCCACGAGGACCAGTTGCCCGCGGGCGTGATCACCTCGCACACGATCAACCGTGCGGCATCGAGTGCGGCCGGCGTGCCGAAGTTGTGGACCTGACGGCTCGACTGCCCGGCACCACGGAGTTCGACGGGGACGTCCTGCCGCGGGATGTGGACCGTCGGCTTGACCACGTCGGTGGGAGCCTCGGCAACCGCGAGGCGGCCGGTGCCGGTGACCACCGCGGCGGTCCCCGGGCCGAGGTAGAGCACGTCGGTGGGGCCCTCGAAGACGCTCGTGCGACCTTCGAGCTGCTGCACCGCGTCGCCGTGGGTCACGGTGAAGCTGCCGGCGAGCGGCACGACGATCCGTTCGACGGCACCCGCGTCGAGGCGGAGCGACCCGCCGTCCGTCAGCGTGCCGGTCCGGAGGCCGGTGTGCGCCCACCCCGGCACGCGGCCGTCGATGACGTCGGTCCAGCCGTCCTCCGGCCGGGTGCCCCGCGGGTTGAACCAGTTGTCGGTCATCGTCGGGTCAGCCGTTCGACGGGAAGCCGAGGTTGATGCCACCGTGCGAGGGGTCGAGCCACCGGGAGGTGATGGCCTTCTGCCGCGTGAAGAAGCTGACGCCGTCGGCGCCGTACGCCTTGTGGTCGCCGAACAGCGAGTTCTTCCACCCGCCGAACGAGTAGTAAGCCACGGGTACCGGGATCGGCACGTTGATGCCGATCATGCCGACCTGGACGTCGCGCTGGAACCGCCGAGCGGCCCCACCGTCGTTCGTGAAGATCGCCGTGCCGTTGCCGTACGCGCCGCCGTTGATCAGCGCCAGTCCTTCTTCGTAGGACTCGACGCGCACCACGGACAGCACCGGACCGAAGATCTCCTCGGTGTAGACGCGGCTCGACGTCGGCACCCGGTCGATCAGCGTCGGGCCGAGCCAGAAGCCGTTCTCGTCGCCGTCGGGACGGACGGTGCGGCCGTCCACCACGATGACCGCACCGTCCTGCTCTGCGACCTCGATGTACGAGGCGACCTTGTCCCGGTGCTGCTCAGTGACGAGCGGTCCCATGTCGCAGCCGCGGCGACCGTCACCGATGCGCAGCGTGGCGGCGCGTTCGGCGATCTTCGCGATGAGCTCGTCGGCGACCGGCTCGACCGCGACGACGACCGAGATCGCCATGCAGCGTTCACCGGCGGAGCCGAAGCCCGCGTTGATCGCGTTGTCCGCGACGAGGTCCAGGTCGGCGTCCGGCAGCACGAGCATGTGGTTCTTGGCGCCGCCGAGGGCCTGCACGCGCTTGCCGTGCTTCGTACCGGTCTCGTAGACGTACTGCGCGATCGGGGTGGAACCGACGAACGAGATGGACTCGACGTCCGGGCTCGTCAACAGCCCGTCGACCGCGACCTTGTCGCCGTTGAGCACCGTGAAGACCCCGGCCGGAAGTCCCGCCTCGGTGAACTTCGACGCCAGCCAGATGGCCGCGGACGGGTCCTTCTCACTCGGCTTCAGCACGACGGTGTTGCCGGCGGCGATGGCGATCGGCAGGAACCACAGCGGCACCATCGCCGGGAAGTTGAAGGGGCTGATGATGCCCACGACACCGAGCGGCTGCCGGATCGAGTAGACGTCGATGCCGGTCGACACCTGGTCGGAGAACTCGCCCTTGAGCAGCTGCGGGATGCTCGTGGCCAGCTCGACGACCTCTTGCCCACGGGCGATCTCACCGAGCGCGTCGGAGACGACCTTGCCGTGCTCGCTCGTGATGATCTCGGCGAGCTCGGCCTTGTCGCGGTTCAGGATCTCGCGGAACGAGAACATGATCTGCTGCCGCTTGGACAGGGAGAGCTCGCTCCACGCGGGGAAGGCCGCCTTGGCGCTCGCGATCGCGGCCTGTACCTCGCGCTCGTCGGCGAGCGCGACCTGCTTGGTCACCACGCCCCGGGCCGGGTCGTACACGGGCGCGGTCCGGCCGGAGGTCGAGGGGACGTGGGCGCCGTCGATCCAGTGTCCGACGGTCGCGCCGTCGGTCGCGTCGCCGGTGGTGGCGGGGGCGCTCGTGGTGGTCATGCGTTGCTTCCTTCCGAGACGGGCTCGTTCATGCTCGCGGAGCCGACGGTTCCCCGGTCAGCCTCGTGTGGGTCTGTGGACAGATCGGGGGTCGGCGTCCCGCTGTGGACGAGCCCGGCGGCCACGTCGACCGCTCCGGCCACGTCGCCGTCGGACGGGTAGAGGAGCGTCCGGCCGACGACGAGGCCCCGGACACCCGGCAGCGCGAGGGCGTCCGCCCACTTCGCGTAGGTCTCGAGCGGACGGGACGCCGGGTCACCGCCGAGCAGGAGCGTCGGCAGGGTCGTCGCGGCCATCACACGTTCCATGTCGTCGACGACCGGGATCTTCAGCCAGCTGTAGGCGCTGGACTCCCCGAGGCCCGCTGCGATCGCCATCGAGGTGATCACGGCCTCGGCGGACAGGTCGTTCACGACGCTGCCGTCGCGGCGCTCCGACATGAACGGCTCGAGCATGATCGGCAGACGGCGTGCTGCGGCCTCGGTCACGGCCTTCGCGGTGGCCTCGAGCGTCGGGGCGGTGCCGGCGTCGGACAGGGCCACGCGGATGAGCAGCTTCGCGAAGTCGAACCCGGAGTCCGCGATCGACCCCGCCGAGTACGCGGTGTAGCGGTCGTCCATCTCGAACGTCGCGCCGCGGAGTCCACCACGGTTCATCGAGCCGACGACCACCTTGTCGTCGAGGGCGCCGAGGAGCGCCAGGTCCTCGAGGATGTCCGGCGTCCCGAGCACCCCGTCGACACCGGGCCGAGCGAGGGCGACGACCAGCCGTTCGAGCAGGTCGTAGCGGTTGGCCATCGCGGCGGGGTCGTCCCGCACGGCGAGTGCGCCACGGGCGGGGTGGTCCGCAGCCACGATGAAGAGCTTGCCGTCCTCGCCGAGGAGGGGGCGCCTCCGTCGCGATGCGAGCACCGAGGCGATCCGCTCGGGGTGACCGGCGCGGGTGTCACGCAGGCGGTCGAAGTCGGAACTGGTCAGCTCAGGCATGGAGAGCCTCCTCGGTGTCGGTTCCCTCGGTGGTGCCCGGCCCGGTCGCCGATCCCTGCGTCGGGTTGCTCCGCAGGAAGGCGTCGATCTCGTCGCTCGTCGGCATCGCCGTCGAGCACTCGAACCGGGTGGCGACGATCGCGCCGGCGGCGTTCGCGAACGACAGGACGCGCTCGAGCCCCCAGCCCTGCAGCAGCCCGTGCGTCAGCGCACCGCCGAAGCCGTCGCCGGAACCGAGGCCGTTGACGACGTCGACGTGGTGCGGACGGACCTCGACGAACTCGTCGCGGGTCTTCGCCAGGACGCCCTTCGGTCCCTGCTTGACGATGGCGATCTCGACCCCGCGCTCCAGCAGTGCGTCGGCCGCACGGACCGGGTCGGTCTCCCCCACGGCGACCTCGCACTCTTCGCGGTTGCCCACGGCGACGGTGGCGTGCTCGAGGGCGACGGCGACCTCCCGCGTGGCGGCGGCGGGTGTCGACCAGAACATCGACCGGTAGTCGAGGTCCAGGACCGTGTGCACCTTCGTGCTGTGCTCGGACGCGCTCCGTGCCGCGTACGCGACGTGGTGGGCGGTCCGGCTCGGTTCTTCGCTGAGTCCGGTGACGGTGGTCCAGAACACCCGCGCCCGCTCGATCTCGTGCAGCGGCAGGCTCTTCGCCGTGATCATCAGGTCCGGCGCCTTCGGAGCGCGGTAGAAGTAGAGCGGGAAGTCGTCCGGCGGGAACACCTCGCAGAACGCGACCGGCGTGTTCAGCCCGTCGACCGTGCCGACGAAGTCGTTGGCGACGCCGAACTCGGGCAGGGTCCGGGCGATGTACCGGCCGAACGGGTCGTTGCCGGTGCGGGTGATGACGGCGGTGTCGGCACCGTGTCGTGCCGCTGCGATCGCGACGTTCGTGGCGCTGCCGCCGACGGACTTCGAGAACGTCTCGACGTCTTCGAGGGGGCCGGTCTGCTGGGGGTAGATGTCGACGCTGACGCGTCCCATCGTGATCACGTCGTAGGCGTGCGGTGCTTCGATCGTCATGCGACAGCAGGACCTTCCGTGCGGCTTCATCGTCGGACGAGCACGACTGTACACGACGCTTGGCCTAATGTCATGACATGGTTTCCGACCCTGCTCGGCGCGGCGAGCGGACGCCGCTCGGTGCGGGCCCGGACGGGAGGCACGGTGTCGGTGGGTCCTGCCAGGGTCGCGTCATGCAGATCCTCGCCCTGGTCATCGGCCTCGTGCTCGGCGCCCTCGTCGGTGCACTCGTCGCGTGGACGCTCGCCAAGTCCCGTGCCGGCGTCGACGCGGCGGTCGCTCGTGCCACCGCAGAGGCGATGCGGTCCCAGCTCGAGGAGTCCCGGAACGACGCCGACGACCGGCTCGACGCCCAGGACACGCAGTACCGACGGCAGGTGGACTCCCTCGAACGCCGGGCGGCCGAACTCGAGCACCTGGTGCAGCGGCTGCACGGCGCCGAGTCCGCTCGAGCCCAGGACGAGTCGAAGGTGCTGACGGCGCTGAGCCCGGTCGCCGACACCCTGCAGGTGATGCGCGAGAAGATCGCGGAACTCGAACGGTCCCGCAGTGAGCAGTACGGGGCGATCTCGGCGCAGCTCCGGTCCGCCGCGGAGTCCGAGGAACGCCTCCGCGCCACGGCCGAGACACTCGCCGGCGCCCTGTCGTCGAACAGCACCCGCGGAGTCTGGGGTGAGACACAGCTCCGCAACGTGGTGGAAGCAGCCGGACTGCTCGAACGCGTCGACTTCGACGTCCAGTCCGCCGTCACGACCTCGGCCGGTGCCGCCCGGCCGGACATGATCGTGCACCTGCCCGGCGGCAAGTCGATCGCCGTCGACGCGAAGGTCCCCTTCGCCGCCTACCTGCAGGCCTCGGAGATCCCCGCCAGCGCGACCGGCGCCGAAGCCGCTCGCCGCGACCAGCTGATGGCGCAACACGTCAAGGCGCTCCGAGCGCACGTCGACGCCCTCGCTGCGCGGGAGTACTGGTCCGGCTACGACGCCTCGCCGGAGCTGACCGTGGCGTTCATCCCGTCCGAGTCGCTCATCGCCAGTGCCCTCGCCGCGGACCCGGGGTTGCTCGACCACGCGTTCCGGAAGCGTGTGGCGCTGGCCTCGCCGGTCACGCTCTGGTCGGTGTTGAAGACCGTCGCGTTCTCGTGGCAGCAGGACGTCGTCACGCAAGAGGCGCGTGAGCTCTTCACGATCTCCCGCGAACTGCACGGACGACTCGCGACGATGGCCACCCACGTGGACAAGCTCGGCCGCTCCATCCGGGGCAGTGTCGTCGACTACAACCGCTTCGTGGGGTCGCTCGAGCGGCAGGTGCTGCCGAGTGCCCGTCGGTTGTCGTTGCTCGACGAGTCGAAGGTGATCGCGGACCCGACGAGCATCGAGGACGAGCCGCGGCTGCTGACGGCCCCGGAGCTCGTCAGCGCGACCGAGGACTGAGCCCGGCCGCCGGCCGCTTGCGCTGCCGGCCGGACGGGCCGGGCGCCGTCAGCTCAGTGGATCAGAACCACTTCTCGGCGCGGTGGTCCGCCTGGATGCGGCGGATCGTGTTCGAGCGCGACCGCAGGACGAGCGAGTCGGTGTGGATGACGCCGCGCGAGCGACGGACGCCGTCGACGAGGACGCCGTCGGTGACACCGGTGGCGACGAAGAACGTGTTGTCGCCGGTCACCAGGTCGTCCTGGTCGAGGACCTTGTCCAGGTCGTGGCCGGCGGCGATGGCGCGCTCGCGCTCCTCGTCGTCCTTCGGCTGGAGCTTGCCGAGCAGGACACCGCCCAACGCCTTGATCGCGCATGCGGTGATGATGCCTTCCGGGGTGCCACCGACGCCGACGCACATGTCGATCGCCGAGCCGGGGAGTGCCGCCGCGATGCCGCCGGCGACGTCACCGTCGAGGAGGAGTCGCGTGCCGGCACCCGTCGCGCGGATGGCGCGGATGAGTTCGTCGTGTCGCGGACGGTCGAGCACGGCGACGACCATGTCCTCGAGGTCCTTGCCCTTGGCCTTCGCCAGCGCGCGGATGTTGTCGCCGATCGGCTTGTCGAGGTCCAGGACACCGCGACCCTCGGGTCCGGCGGCGATCTTGTCCATGTAGAAGACGGCGGACGGGTCGTACATCGAGCCGCGGTCGGACACGGCCATGACGGAGATGGCGTTCTGGCGGCCGGCGGCGGTGAGCGAGGTGCCGTCGATCGGGTCGACCGCGATGTCGCAGGCGGGGCCGTGGCCGTTGCCGACGTGCTCGCCGTTGTAGAGCATCGGGGCGTTGTCCTTCTCGCCCTCGCCGATGACGACCACGCCGTCGAAGTTCACGGTGCCGAGGAACTTGCGCATCGCGTCCACCGCGGCGCCGTCGGCGAGGTTCTTCTCACCCCGTCCGACCCACGGCTGCGCACGGATCGCGGCGGCCTCCGTCGCACGCACGAGCTCGAGCGCGAGGTTGCGGTCGGGCTGGAGGAACAGGGAGCCGGTCTCAGTCGTGGGAGTCACACCCCCCAGCGTACCGAGCGCCGACCGTCCGGCCTCCCCGGCGGACGGATGTGCAGAGCGCGATCCGTCCACAGGCACCCGTCACACCCACCACGCACCAACCGGCCCTGACTAGCATCGAACAGGACATCACCGAAGAAGTCGAAGGAGATCCCAGTGCCCATCGCAACGCCGGAACAGTACGCCGAGATGATCGACCGCGCGAAGGCCGGGAAGTTCGCCTACCCCGCGGTCAACGTGTCGTCCTCGCAGACCATCAACGCGGTCCTGCAGGGGCTGACCGAGGCGGGCTCCGACGGCATCATCCAGGTGACGACCGGTGGGGCCGACTACTTCGCGGGCCAGACGGTGAAGAACCGGGCTGCCGGTGCCCTCGCCATGGCCGCCTTCGCACACCAGGTGGCGAAGAACTACCCGATCACGGTCGCGCTGCACACGGACCACTGCCCGAAGGACGCGCTCGACGGGTTCGTCCTGCCGCTCATCGCCGCCAGTGAAGAAGAAGTCCGTCAGGGCCGCAACCCGATCTTCCAGTCGCACATGTGGGACGGTTCGGCCGTGCCCCTCGACGAGAACATCGAGATCGCCAAGACGATGATCGAGAAGACGCGCAACATCAACGCCATCCTCGAGGTCGAGATCGGCGTCGTCGGCGGCGAAGAGGACGGTGTGCAGCACGAGGGCACGAACGACGCGCTCTACACGACCGCGAACGACGTCGAGCGGGTCGTCGAGGCGCTCGGCATGGGCGACCAGGGCCGCTGGATCGCGGCGCTGACGTTCGGCAACGTGCACGGCGTGTACAAGCCGGGCAACGTCAAGCTCCGCCCCGAGCTCCTCGGCGAGATCCAGGACGCCATCGCGCAGAAGCACGGCACCGGCCAGAACCCGCTCGACCTCGTCTTCCACGGTGGATCCGGGTCGACCGACGACGAGATCCACGAGGCCGTGCGCAACGGTGTCATCAAGATGAACATCGACACGGACACGCAGTACGCGTTCACGCGCTCGATCGCGGGATCGATGTTCTCGAACTACGAGGGCGTCCTGAAGCTCGACGGCGAGGTCGGCAACAAGAAGCAGTACGACCCGCGCGCCTGGGGCAAGGTCGCCGAGTCCGCGATGGCCGCTCGCGTCGTCGAGGCCACGAAGGTCCTCGGCTCCGCCGGACAGTCCCAGAGCTGACGACGGCCCGGAGCTGACGACGGCCCGGAGCTGACAAGGGCGCAGAGCTGACAACGGCCCATCGTTGACAAGGGCCCAGAGCTGAAGGTCGGCCGGGAGGCTCGGGGGCGCGTCCGCTGGACGCGCCCCCGTCCGCGTCCGGGGACGTCCACTGCGTGCCGGGTCGAGACGACGTGCCACGATGGACGGATGACCGTCGACGCCATCGCCAGCGAGTTCGCCCACTTCGTCACGGAGTCCCCCACCGCCTTCCACGCGGCGTCGGTCGCCCGTGACCGCCTGGTGGCCGCGGGCTTCACCGACCTGGAGGAGACCGCCGCGTGGCCGACCGAGCCGGGCGCCTACGTCGTGGTCCGCGACGGGGCCGTGATCGCATGGCGTCTGCCGGAGGGCGCGACCGCGACGACGCCGTTCCGCATCCTCGGCGCGCACACCGACTCCCCCGGCTTCCGCATCAAGCCGAACCCGACGGTCCGCGTCGGCGGCTGGGAGCAGCTCAACGTCGAGGTCTACGGCGGCCCGGTCCTGTCGACGTGGTTCGACCGCGACCTGCGCATCGCCGGCCGAGTCGTCCACCGTGACGGCACCACCACGCTCTTCGACACCGTCGACGCCGTCGCCCGGATCCCGAACCTCGCGATCCACCTCGACCGTGGAGTCAACGACGGTCCGGCGCTCGACAAGCAGCGGCACACCCTGCCGATCGTCGGCACGGACGGCAGCACGGGCGGCAGCGACGCGATGGCGTGGCTGCGCTCCCGACTCGGCGAGACCGCCGTGTCGTGGGACCTCTTCTTCGCCGACGCGCAGGCACCGCAGCGGATCGGCATCGACCGGGCGTTCCTGGCCTCGGGCCGGATGGACAACCTGACGAGTGTGCACGCGGGATTGCGTGGGCTGCTCGAGGCTCCGGGCGACGGTGACCACATCCCGGTGTTCGCGGCGTTCGACCACGAGGAGATCGGGTCGTCGTCACCGTCGGGTGCGGGTGGGCCGTTCCTCGAGGACGTCCTGGCCCGCGTGCAGGAGGGCCTCGGTGCCAGCCGCTCCGAGTCGGCCCGGGCGTTCCGTGCCTCGTGGCTGCTGTCGAGTGACGCCGGTCACCTGGTGCACCCGAACCACGCAGAGAAGCACGACCCCACCAACCGCCCGCGGCCCGGTGGTGGTCCACTGCTGAAGATCAGCGCGAACCAGCGCTACATGACCGAGGCGAAGGGCACCGCGGTGTTCGCCGCCGCGTGCGAAGCGGCCGGTGTGGACCACCAGCCGTTCGTCAACGTCAACACGATCCCGGGCGGCTCGACGATCGGTCCGATCGCGGCGACGCGGCTGGGGATCCCGACGATCGACATCGGCGTCGGTCTGCTGTCGATGCACTCGGTGCGTGAGCTCGTGCACGTCGACGACCTCGCCGACCTCCACGCGGCGGTCGCGGCGTTCCTCGCCTGACGCCGGGGTGCGCCCGGGTCCGCGGACCCGGGCTCAGCCGCCCGACGCCTGCCGCATCATCGACGCGACGAAGCCGTCGTCCTGGAACACGACGATGACGAAGACGATCGAGCTGAACACCGTCGCGACGGCGCCGCCGAGCAGCGGGACCCAGAACGTCCGCTTGCCCGCGCGGAGCCGGACGACGGACCACCAGAGCACGAGGGCGTAGACCACGAGCATGCCGACGGCGCTGATCATCGCCGCACCGTTCAACGTGCCAGGGTGCTGCAGGGCGGTGTAGTTCGTCTCGAGGGTCTGACGGACCGTGGAGGCGACCGCGCCGATCGACAGCGACTGCACGACGCTGACCAGGCCCATCGCGAGCAGCACGAACGTCAGGAGCACGTCGACCGGGGACGCGCCGAGTCGGCGGACGGACGTACCTTCCCGCGGGGTCGTTCCCCGACCGCGGTCCACCTGCGACGAGCGGCCCGAGCCGTCCGGACGCGCCGAGCCGTTCGAACGCGCGGTGCCGTTCGGACGCGCGGTGCCGTTCCGTCGACCCGTGCCGTTCGAGCGCTCGGCGGATGCGGCGGCCGAGGCGGCTGCGTGCTCGCGGTCCCGCTGTTCCTGGCGCTCCTGTTCGGCGAGGACCGGGTTGACCCAGCCCTCCGGTGCGTACTCGCCGTACTGCGGAGCCGGACGACCGGCAGCACCCGCACCGGCACCGGCACCGGCACCGGAGCCGGCACCAGCGCCACCACGGTCGGAGTCGGCAGACGTGTCGGGGGCGACCCGGGCCTCCTGGCCGTCCGCCGCGGTGGTCGCACGCGGCGGCACGCCGGACCAGCCGTCCGTCTGCGGATCGGACTCGGTCATCGGGTGCGCCCGCCGAGCGGACGTGTGGACTTGCCGTCCGCGTCGGTGCGGAGTTCGCGGGGCAGCGAGAACATCAGGTCCTCGTGGGCGGTGACGACCTCTTCGACGGTGCCGTAGCCGGCGTCGGCGAGCTGTTCGAGGACCTCGGCGACCAGGACCTCGGGCACGGACGCACCGCTGGTGACACCGACGGTCCGGACACCGTCGAGCCACTCCTGCCGGATCTCCTCGGCGTAGTCGACACGGTGGGCGTCCTTCGCGCCGTACTCGAGGGCGACGTCGACGAGTCGGACGCTGTTCGACGAGTTCGCGGAGCCGACGACGATGACCAGGTCCGCAGCCGGTGCGACCTTCTTCACGGCGACCTGTCGGTTCTGGGTGGCGTAGCAGATGTCGTCGGAGGGCGGGTTCTCGATCGACGGGTACTTCTCGCGCAGGAGCCGCACGGTCTCCATGGTCTCGTCAACGCTCAGCGTGGTCTGTGACAGCCAGACGAGGTTGTCGGGGTCGGGGACCTCGAGCGCGGCGACGTCGGCCGGACCGTTCACCAGGATCGTCCGGTCGGGTGCGTGGCCCATCGTGCCCTCGACCTCTTCGTGGCCGGCGTGCCCGATGAGGATGATGGTGCGCTCGGCCTTGGCGAACCGGGTGGCTTCGCGGTGCACCTTGGTGACGAGCGGGCAGGTGGCGTCGATGGCGTGCAGGTCGCGCTCCGCGGCACCGGCCACGACGGCCGGCGAGACGCCGTGCGCGCTGAAGACGACGTGCGATCCGCGCGGCACCTCGGCGACGTCGTCGACGAAGACGGCTCCGCGCTGCTCGAGCGTGGACACGACGTGCACGTTGTGGACGATCTGCTTGCGGACGTAGACCGGCTCGCCGTACTGCTCGAGTGCCTTCTCGACCGCGACCACGGCCCGGTCGACGCCGGCGCAGTACCCGCGGGGGGCTGCGAGCAGGACCCGCTTCGGTCCGCTGACCGGGACGTCGCGCAGTCGACCGCGCGCTGCGGGCAGCCGCGGCGGGGCGAGCGGGACCGAGTGGCCGTTGGTGATCGTCACGTCCCCGATGATGGGTGAGCAGGACCCGCACAGGCTGGGCACCGACGAGCCCGTGGAGGCACGCCGGGGCCCGGGCTGTCACCGGTGTCCGGCAACATGGTGCGGACGACGAGAGAGGGGCACGATGGCGATCGAACAGGGGCCGCCCACGGCAGAGGACCCGTGGCCCGTCGCGCTGCTCGGTGCGAAGCTCCGCGACTGGATCGACCGGCTCGGGGTCGCCTGGGTCGAGGGTGAGATCACCCAGTGGAACGTCGCCGGCGGCAACGTCTACGGCAAGCTCAAGGACGTCGAGGTCGACGCCACCGTCTCGTTCTCCATCTGGTCGAGCGTGCGCTCCCGGGTGCCGGCGGACCTCAAGCAGGGTGCCCGTGTCGTCGCAGCGGTCAAGCCGAACTACTGGGTCAAGGGCGGCTCGCTGACCATGCAGGTCGTCGAGATGAAGCACGTGGGGCTCGGGGACCTGCTCGAACGCCTCGAACGGCTGCGCCGGGCACTGGCGGAAGAGGGTCTCTTCGACCCGGCCCGGAAGAAGCGCCTCCCCTTCCTGCCGCACCGCATCGGCCTGATCACCGGCAAGGACTCCGACGCCGAGAAGGACGTCAAGCGGAACGCGCAGCTCCGGTGGCCCCAGGTCGCGTTCCGCACGGTGCACACCGCTGTGCAGGGCGACCGGGCCGTGGCCGAGGTCACCGCGGCCATCCAGGAACTCGACGCCGATCCCGAGGTCGACGTGATCATCGTCGCGCGCGGCGGCGGCGACTTCCAGAACCTGCTCGGCTTCAGCGACGAGGGCCTGGTCCGGGCGGCTTCGGCCGCGACGACGCCCATCGTCTCCGCCATCGGGCACGAGGCCGACCGGCCGATCCTCGACGAGGTCGCCGACCTCCGCGCCTCCACCCCGACCGATGCCGCGAAGCGCGTGGTGCCGGACGTGGCCGAGGAACTGGCGAACGTCCGGCAGGCACGGGCCCGGCTCGGTCTGCGGCTGTCGCACACGCTCTCGGTCGAGGCCGACCGGATCGCGGCCCTGCGTTCGCGGCCGGCGCTGGCGTCCACCGCCTGGCTCGTCGACACCCGCGCCGAAGAGGTCGCCCGCGACCTCTCGCGTGCGCGGGAGCTCATCGACCGCCGGATCGAACGCTCCCACTCCGAGGTCGGGCACCTGACCGGTCGGCTGCGCGCGCTGTCGCCGCGGGACACCCTCCGTCGCGGGTACGCGATCGTGCAGACGGGCAGCGGCGCGGTGGTCCGCGGCGCGGACGACCTCGACGGTGCCACCCCGGTGCACGTCACGCTCGGCACGGGGACCGCGGTCGGCATCCTCGAGCCGGACGGGCCCGGTCCCGACGGGTCCGGTTCCTGAGCCGGGAGGCCCGTCCCGGCCCCGGCAGACCGGCGTGCGGTCCTCCACACCCCGCGTGTTCTCCACAGGCGTCCGCGACAGCGGTCGCGACAGCGGTCGCGTCGGTGGCGGCTCGGTAGGATCGGAGCGTGTCTTCCGAGCAGCAGTCCGAGCAGCCCGACGTCCGCTCGCTGAGCTACGAAGCGGCGCGTGACGAACTCGTCCGTGTCGTCTCCGAGCTCGAGCAGGGGTCGGCGACCCTCGAGCGGTCCCTGGGCCTCTGGGAGCGCGGCGAAGCCCTCGCCGCCCGCTGTGAAGAGTGGCTCGTCGGCGCCCGCGCCCGACTCGACGCCGCCCGCGCAGCCACCGAGAACGGCAGTGCGGACCAGACCGTCGCCGGTGACGTCCGATGAGCGACCCGGAGACCGGTCGCCCGATCGTCGCCGAACTCGGTCGCCCCGAGACGGCGGAGGAGACCTGGGCACGCAAGGACACCGCGCGCCGAGCCCGACGTGAACACCAGACGGCGTTCAACCTCGTGCTGGCGCTCATCGCATCGCTCGGCATCGTGCTGTTCCTGGTCGCCGTCGTGGTCCGTCCCGACCAGGCCGTGGACCGCGCCGTCGACTACCGACAGGTCGCGAAGCAGGCCGACGTCTCCGGGGCGGCGCTCCTGGTCCCCGATCTGCCGTCGTCGTACACGTCGAACCACGCCGAGTACCAGTCCGGCTCGTCCCGCGGGGTGGCCGTGTGGACGATCGGCCTCCTGACGCCCGACGACCAGTACATCGGCATGCACCAGGGCATCGACGCGAACGACACCTGGATCGCCGACCAGCTCGACCAGGAGCGCGCCACCGGTTCCCGGACGATCGCCGGGACGAAGTGGACCGTGTACGACCGACGTGACGAGGGCAAGGGCGCCGGCAACAACGCGTACGCCCTCGTGACGACGTCCGGCACGGACACCGTGGTGCTCGCCGGCACCGCCGACCAGAAGTCCTTCGCGACGGTGGCGACGGCGGTCGGCGAGGAACTCGACCGCTAGACAGCAGCACCACCGCCGGCACGACCAGCACGCAGCACGCACGACCCGATCACCCCGCGAACCCGAACAGCCCGAGGAACGACACACGATGACCGACCGCGCCGCTTCCACCCCCGCCGACGCCCTGCGACTCCTGGTCGACGGCAACGCCCGCTTCGCCGCCGACAAGCGTCGCACCGGCCGGATCGACCCCGAGCGCCGCTCCGAGCTGCAGGGGTCGCAGGCTCCGTTCGCCACGGTCCTCGGCTGCTCCGACTCGCGCGTGCCGTTCGAGCACGTGTTCGACGCCGGGATCGGTGACGTCTTCGCCATCCGGAACGCCGGGCAGATCGTCGACGACGTCGTGCTCGGCTCGATCGAGTTCGCCGTCGTCGCCCTGGGCACCCCGCTCGTCGTCGTGCTCCGCCACACGAAGTGCGGTGCCGTCGCCGCTGCACGATCGGGTGAGCCGGTCCCCGCCCCGCACCTGCAGGTCCTCGTCGACGCGATCACCCCGAGCGTCGAGCGGGTCCGCGCCACCGACCCCGACGTCGCCCAGGAGTCCGTCGGAGCTGCGCACCTGGAGTCCAGCCTGAAGACGATCCTGGACCGGTCGGGTGCCGTCTCGGACGCGATCGCGGACGGTAGGTTGGCCGTGGTCGGCGCGACCTACGACCTCACCACAGGCGAGGTCACGATCGACACCGTCGTCGGACAGGCCTGACCCGACCGCGTGACCGCTCCGGCAGCGACGAGCCGCCGGAGCGCCACCGACACCGCCGCGACCGCGACCCGGTGTGAGCACCACGAGGAAGGACCACGACGACGTGACCGACACCACCACCCCCGCTGACGGCGAGTTCCGCATCGAGCACGACACGATGGGCGAGGTGCGGGTCCCCGCGTCGGCCCTCTACCGTGCGCAGACGCAGCGGGCCGTGGAGAACTTCCCGATCTCGGGCACCGGCCTCGAGTCCGCGCAGATCATCGCCCTCGCCCGCATCAAGCGTGCCGCGGCGCTCGTCAACGGCCGACTCGGCATCCTCGACGACGACGTCGCGCAGGCCATCGCCACGGCGGCCGACGCCGTCATCGGCGGCGAGCACCACGAGCACTTCCCGGTCGACGTGTACCAGACCGGCAGCGGCACCTCGTCGAACATGAACATGAACGAGGTCCTGGCGACCCTGGCCTCCCGCGTCGCCGGCACCGAGGTCCACCCGAACGACCACGTCAACGCGTCGCAGTCCTCGAACGACGTCTTCCCCACCTCGGTCCACGTCGCCGTGACCGATGGCCTCATCCGGTCGCTCGTGCCGTCGCTCGAGCACCTCGCCGAGGCCCTCGAGCGCAAGGCCGTGGAGTGGGCCAACGCGGTGAAGTCCGGCCGGACGCACCTGATGGACGCCACCCCGGTCACCCTCGGGCAGGAGTTCGGCGGCTACGCGCGCCAGATCCGCCTGGGCGTCGAGCGCGTCCACGCCACGCTCCCCCGCGTCGCCGAGGTCCCGCTCGGTGGTACCGCCGTCGGTACCGGCATCAACACGCCGAAGGGGTTCCCGCAGCAGGTCATCGCCCAGCTCGCCGAGGACACCGGCCTGCCGATCACCGAGGCCCTCGACCACTTCGAGGCCCAGGGCGCGCGTGATGCCCTGGTCGAGGCGTCCGGTGCCCTGAAGGTCATCGCGGTCAGCCTGACGAAGATCAACAACGACCTGCGCTGGATGGGCTCCGGGCCGAACACGGGCCTCGGCGAGCTGCACATCCCCGACCTGCAGCCGGGCTCCTCGATCATGCCCGGCAAGGTGAACCCGGTCATCCCCGAGGCCACCCTCATGGTCGCCGCGCGGGTGATCGGCAACGACGCCACCGTGTCGTGGGCCGGCGCCTCCGGGTCCTTCGAGCTCAACGTCGCGATCCCGGTGATGGGCACGGCGCTGCTCGAGTCCATCCGCCTGCTCGCGAACAGCTCCCGGGTGCTCGCCGACAAGACGGTCGACGGGCTGCAGGCGGACCTCGAGCGGGCGCGGGCCTTCGCCGAGTCGTCGCCGTCGATCGTGACGCCGCTGAACCGGGTCATCGGCTACGAGTCGGCCGCGAAGGTCGCGAAGTACGCCGTCGCAGAGGGCCTGACGGTGCGCGAGGCCGTGGTCGCCCTCGGCTTCGTCGAGCGCGGCGAGGTCTCCGAGGAGCAGCTCGACAGCGCCCTCGACGTCCTCAGCATGACGCACCCGAACTGACCGGTCCGCGCCTCCCGTCCGGCGCCGTCGCACCGGACGGGAGGCGCGGTGCGGTTCTACCGAACGTCCGATCGCGCTGAGCGACATGCCTCGCGCCGACCAGCGCGAGGCCTGTCGCTCAGCGCGGAACGCGCCGAGCGCGCCCGCTACGCGAGGTCCGGCGAGTCCAGCATCTCCGTCACGAGCGCCGCGATCGCCGAGCGCTCCGACCGCGTCAGCGTCACGTGGGCGAACAGCGGGTGCCCCTTCAGCCGCTCGATCACCGAGGCGACCCCGTCGTGCCGTCCGACCCGCAGGTTGTCCCGCTGGGCGACGTCGTGCGTGAGCACCACCCGGGAGTTCTGCCCGATCCGGGACAGCATGGTGAGCAGCACGTTCCGTTCGAGGGACTGTGCCTCGTCGACGATGACGAACGCGTCGTGCAGGGAGCGTCCGCGGATGTGGGTGAGGGGCAGGACCTCGAGCATGCCGCGTTCGACGACCTCGTCCAGGACGTTGTCGGAGACCAGCGCGCCGAGGGTGTCGAACACCGCCTGCGCCCACGGGTTCATCTTCTCGGAGGCGTCGCCCGGCAGGAACCCGAGCTCCTGCCCGCCGACGGCGTAGAGCGGGCGGAACACCATGATCTTCTTGTGCTGCTGACGCTCCAGGACGGCTTCGAGTCCGGCGCACAGGGCGAGCGCCGACTTGCCCGTGCCGGCGCTGCCGCCGAGCGAGACGATGCCGATCTCCGGGTCGAGCAACGCGTCGATCGCCAGCCGTTGTTCGGCGGAGCGGCCGCGGAGGCCGAAGACCTCGCGGTCGCCACGCACCAACGACACGGCACCCGCCGAGTGCACGCGACCGAGGGCCGATCCGCGCTCGGAGTGGATGACGACGCCGGTGTTGACGGGGACGCCGTCGAGCTCCGGGGTGCGGATCTCCTCCTTCTCGTAGAGGTCCGCCACCTGGTCGCCGGACACCTGCAGGGTCGTGATGCCGGTGTAGCCGCTGTCGACGGCGAGTTCGGCGCGGTACTCCTGCGCGGCCAGGCCGATCGACGCGGCCTTCACGCGGAGCGGCAGGTCCTTCGACACGACGACCACGTCGAGCCCGTCGTTCGCCAGGTTCGACGCGACGGCCAGGATCCGGGAGTCGTTGTCGCCGAGCTGCAGGCCCGAGGGCAGGACGGACTGGTTGGAGTGGTTCAGCTCGACGCGGAGGGAACCGCCGTCACCGACCGCGATCGGGAAGTCGAGGCGTTCGTGTTCGATGCGCAGCTCGTCGAGGATCCGCAGTGCCTGGCGGGCGAAGTACCCGATCTCCGGGTCGTTGCGCTTCGATTCGAGTTCGCTGACGACCACGACGGGCAGGACCACCGCGTGCTCGTCGAACCGGAACAGGGCGCGCGGATCACTGAGCAGCACCGATGTGTCCAGCACGTACGTGCGCTGGGCGACCGGCGTGGACGAGTCCGCGGCCCGGCTGCTCGCAGCGGTGTGCTGCGGCGAGGTGGAAGACGTTCCGCGAGAGACGTTCTGAGAGGTCACGACCACTCCATCCCCGGGCCGCGCTCGGCCCGGTCATGTCCTTCGACGCGGCCACTGGAGCGGTCCCGGAGCACCGACCGTGGCCGCTCCGACCGGGCGCGTTGCCCGATGTCGCCAAGCTACGGCGCGCACACGGACGGCACCAGCGACACGCCTGTTCCGGCGGTTACGGTCGTGTGTCGGCCGGCTGAACGTCCGGGAGGCGCGGTGCGGGCCCGCCACGTGCCTCCCGCCCGCCCCGGCACGCCCCGCACCCCTCGCCGAGCGGTCAGCGGTCAGCGGTCAGCGCACGTCGGTCCGGCTCGGCCGAGGGGCGAGCCGGAGCGGGAGCCGGAGCGACAGCCGGCGTCAGCCCATCGTCGCGTACGAGATGCACGCGTCGCGGAACATGCCGAGTGTCTCGTCCGTGGTGGACGCGAACGCGGAGACCCGGACCTCGCCGAGGCGAGCGGTCGCCGTGACGCCGTGGTTGTGCATCGCCGCGGTGAGCGCCGTGAGCCGCCCGGCGGCGGGTCGGAGCACGACGATGCCGGCACGCTCCCGGCGGTCACGGCTGGACTCGACGGGCAGCCCGAACTCGTCCGCGATGTCGATGATCCGGTCCACCCGGTCGGCGATTCGCTCCTGGACGGCGGCGACCCCGACGGCGGTGAGACGCTCGAGCGAGACGGCCAGGCGCGCCTGGGAGACCGGGTCGACGCGCGACATCGCGAACGCGGCCGCTCCCGCGCGGACGCTCGGCACCTCGGTGGGCCAGCCGGTCGTGCCGTGCGGACCGGACAGTGCCGGCTTGACCCGTGCGAGGGCGCGGTCGCTGAAGGCGGTGAAGCCGGTACCCCATCCGGCGTGCAGCCACTTCTGACCGCCCGTGGCCACGACGTCGGCGACCTCGTACGGGGCGTCGACGATGCCGAAGCCCTGGATGGCGTCGACGATGAGCAGGCGGTCCCCGATGACGTCACGGATGGCGGCGAGGTCGGCGAGGTACCCGGTGCGCCAGTCCACGAGGGACAGCGCGACGGCGGTCACGTCGTCGGACAGACGCTCGCGGATGCGGTCGGGCGTCAGCCAGCCGGCGCCGGACTCGATCACGACGGGCTGCACGCGGCCGCCGGTGGCCGAGGCAGCGCTGGCGAGCGCGAGCGGCAGCGACGGGTACTCGTCGGCGGCGACGAGCACGCCGCCGGTCAGGCCGAACGCGGTGTGCAGGAGGCCGGGGGTGGTGGCGGTCTGGGAGACGACCTGGTCCTCGCGGCGGCGGACGAGCCGGGCGGCGACGGCGCGGACGCGGGCGTCCTGCTCGTCGAGCGTCTCCATGGCCCCGAAGCGCATGTGCTCCTGGATGTGACCGAGGACGCGCTGCTCCTCGAGGACTGCGGTCTGCACGGGACCGAAGGCCGCGTGGTCGAGGTAGCCGGGCTCCTCGGCGAAGCCGGCGACGTACTCGTCGATCGTGGTCACGGGGGCACCTTCCAGTGGGCAGAACCCTGTGAGCCTACTGGGACCGGTTCACCGGGGCGAATGCAGTCCGGGAAGCGCCAGGAGCAGCAACGGTGGACCGCCCGGCCCTGAGACGATCTCGCTTGCTGTGGAACGACTCAGCCGCCGAAGCGCCGCGACCGCAACCCGAAGTCGCGAACCGCCCGGAGGAAGTCGACCTCTCGGAGGTCCGGGTAGAACGCCTCCACGAAGTAGAACTCGCTGTGCGCGCTCTGCCACAGCAGGAAGTCCGACAACCGCTGCTCCCCCGACGTCCGGATCATCAGGTCCGGGTCGGGCTGCCCCTGCGTGTAGAGGTGGTCGCCGATGAGCTCCGGCGTCAGGACCTCGGCGAGGGTGTCGAGCGTCCCGCCGCCCTCACCGTGGCTCCGGACGATGCTGCGCATCGCATCGGCGATCTCCCGCCGACCGCCGTACCCGACGGCGAGGTTGATGTGCAGCCCGGTGTGGTCGGCGGTCCGGACCTCCGCGGCCTCGAGGGCTGCGACGAGCTCGGGCGGCAAGCCGTCGTTCGACCCGACGTGCTGGACACGCCAGGTGCGGTGGTGCGACAGCCGCTCGGCCAGGTCGGCGATGATCCCGACGAGCTGGTCGAGTTCCTCGCCCCCGCGCCCCGTCAGGTTGTCGGCGGAGAGCAGGTAGAGCGTCACGACCTGGATGTCGAGGTCCTCGCACCAGGACAGGAACTCGGGGATCTTCGCGGCACCCGCCCGGTGGCCGTGCGCGGCGGTCTCGAGCCCCAGCTGACGAGCCCAGCGACGGTTGCCGTCGACGATCATCGCGACGTGCCGGGGCTTCTGCGCGCCGTCGATCTGGCGCCGGATGCGGTTCTGGTAGGCGCGGTAGAGGAGCCCACGCCCCGCCCATCCCAACCTGCCCGTCACGGCGTCGACTGTAGTGCAAGCGCCCCGCGATCGGACTCCCAGCCACCGTCCCGTCCCTCGGCCGTACGGTCGGAGCATGCAGTCAGACCAGGGCGCACCTGCCCTCCCCCACGTGCCGTTCACGGAGGAGGCCGAGACCACCGCCGCCGCCGGACCGGCCGACACCCGCCCGGCATGGCGCGGCTGGATCCACGCCGGCACGTTCCCGTTCGCCGCGGCGATGGGCATCGTGCTCATCACGCTCGCGGTCACCCCGGCGGCGAAGGGTGCCAGCGCCGTCTTCATGGCGACGTCGCTCGTCATGTTCGGCGTCTCGGCCACCTACCACCGGTTCCCCTGGCGTCCGGTCGTCAAGCGTGTGCTGAAACGCATCGACCACACCAACATCTTCCTGCTCATCGCCGGCACGTACACACCGGTCGCGGTCTGCGCGCTGCCGCACTCGCTGATGGTCATCGTGCTGTGGGTGATGTGGAGCGGTGCGCTGCTCGGCGTCGCGTTCCGCGTCTTCTGGATCGGTGCCCCGCGGTGGCTGTACGTGCCGCTGTACCTGGCGCTCGGCTGCGCGGCGTTCCTGATCCTGCCGCAGCTCTTCGCCGCGAGCGTCCCGATGACGGTGCTCGTCCTCGCCGGCGGGGTGGCCTACATCCTCGGAGCGGCGGTCTACGGCTTCAAGCGTCCGGACCCCTCGCCGACGTTCTTCGGCTTCCACGAGGTCTTCCACGCCCTCACCGTCGTCGCCTTCGCCGCGCAGTGGGCCGGCATCCTCGTGATCGCGCTGCACCCCGTTCGCTGACCCCGTCCGGCAGCGGCCGGACCACACGACGGACGGGAGGCTCCCCACCAGCTGGTGGGGAGCCTCCCGTCCGTCAGTGGTGACTCGACCGGAGCGTCGCGTCAGCCGCGCTCGGTGTCGTCACCGACATCGGCACGGCCGTCCTCGGCGGCGGGACGCGACGGCTCGTCCGTGACCGCGCCGTCCCCGGGCTCCCCGGCGACCTCGGCCTCCAGACGCTCCCGGATCTCGGCGCGGTAGCGGGTCCGGCGGATGCGGCGGGTCATGTCGACCACGAGCAGGATCGTCACGATCGCGACGAGCGCGATGGCGACGAAGCCCGCGACGCCCGGGGTGACGTCGACGTCGGGGACGCCGCTCGGGCTCGGGCTGGGGGTGGTGGCGGCCAGTACCGCGGCGATGGTGCTCACGCGTGCGCGTCCTCTTCGGATGGGATGCCTGCGAACAGGTCGGACTCGGGGAGCTCGGTGGGGACCCGGGACTCGACGAGCTGGTAGTCCTCGGTCGGCCAGACCTCGGCGAGCAGGTCGTTCGGCCAGTAGAAGAAGGGGCTGTCCGGCGGCACCTGGCTGGCGTGCGCGCGGAGGGCGGCGTCACGGGCGTCGAAGTACTCGTGGACGTCCACGTGCGACGTGGCGAGGTCCGGGCGGTCCGCGAACCGGGCCACCCACTCACCGAGCTGCTCGAGCAGGGGGTTCTCCGGCTCGCGCTCACGCAGGGCGTCGTGGAAGGCGGAGAACCGGCGCGGGTTCATCGTCCGCTCGTAGTAGAGCTTCGCGACGGACCACACCGGGCCGGCGTCCGGGTACGCGTCCGGGTCGGCCGCGTCGCGCCAGGCGGCGACCGAGACCTCGTGCGTCCGGATGTGGTCGGGGTGCGGGTAGCCGCCGTTCTCGTCGTAGGTGACCAGGACGTGCGGTCGGAAGCGCCGGATCACCCGCACGAGTGCCTCGGTGCTGTACTCGAGCGGGACGGTCGAGAAGGTGCCGGAACGGACGGTCTCGCCCTTCTCGGCGTCCGGCAGTCCCGAGTCGTGGTAGCCGAGCCACAGGTGGTCGATGCCGAGGGCGGCCTGTGCGGCGGCCATCTCGGTGCGGCGGAAGCCCGCCATGTCGCGGTGCGCCCGGGCCTTGGCGGTGTCGGAGAGCTGCTCGTTGAGGATGTCCCCGGCCTCGCCCCCGGTGCACGAGACGACCAGGACCTGGGCGCCGTCGGCCACGTACTTCGCCGCCGTGGCCGCTCCCTTGCTCGACTCGTCGTCGGGGTGGGCGTGCACGGCCAGCAGACGATGGGGCAAGACGTTCCTCCACGGCTCACGGACTTGCGGTCGCGGGTGGCGCACGGCGAGCGTGAACTACCCTGGGATCAGGATAATCACCCCGGGAGCCCCGAACTGTCCGATCAGCACCACGCCCCAGCAGGCGGAACCGCACGCGGCACGTCCACCGTCCTCGACGGCCGGACGTCACTCGACGACCGGTACGGGCGCAGTGCGGACACCCGGCGCCGCGGCAAGCTGCTGGCCGTCGTGATCGCGGTCGCCATCGCGATCGTGTTCGCGGTCTGGGTGATCTGGGCGGGCCCCGGTCAGACCACGCACGGACTCGACACGGACGACGTCGGGTACGAGGTCCTGTCCGACCACAGCGTCGTCGTGCACACCCAGGTCGCCGTCGACCCGGGCACCACCGTGCAGTGCGCGGTGCAGGCGCTGGACAAGTCGTACACGATCGTCGGCTGGCGGGTCGTGACGCTGCCGGCCCAGGAGCAGCGCGACCGGTCGATCTCCACGCAGGTGAACACGACGACCCGGGCCGTCACCGGGTTGATCCACTCCTGCTGGGTTCCCTAGACTGCTCGGAATCACGATTCGAGACCGGCCGCCGGCCGGTCTCGATTCTTTTGCGCCACACGCTGTGACCGGTCCCGACCGCCACGGCCGAAGGGAAACGACATGAGCAACGACACGCAGGGCACCTGGCTGACCCAGGAGGCGTTCGACCGTCTCACCGCCGAGCTCGAGCAGCTCACCGGCCCGGCCCGCATCGAGATCGCGAGCCGCATCGAGGCCGCCCGTGAAGAGGGCGACCTCAAGGAGAACGGCGGGTACCACGCGGCCAAGGACGAGCAGGGCAAGATCGAGGCCCGCATCCGCGCCCTCACCGAGCTCCTGAAGCACGCCACCGTGACGGAAGCGCAGTTCGACGGCACCGTCGAGCCCGGCACGGTCGTCACCGCCACCATCGCCGGGGACCCGTCGACGTTCCTCGTCGGCAACCGCGAGATCGTCGCCGAGGGCTCGGACCTCACCGTGTACAGCCCGGTCAGCCCCGTGGGCGCCGCGATCGTCGGGCTCCGTGCCGGGGACTCGACGACCTACACGGCGCCGAACGGCAAGGAGATCGCCGTCCAGGTGACGAACGTCGAGCGCTACGAGCCGTAGGACGGCCGAGCCACCGGCTCATCGTGCGGGCAGGGCGTTCCAGACGTGACCCCAGGCGGCCTCGAACGCGACCGCGTCCACCCTGCCCGCACGCATCGCGTCCTCGAACGCCGACAGTGCGTCGAGGGACACCGCGAACAGGTGGACCTGTCCGTGGACCTCGGGTCGTCCGCTGCCGTGGAACGTCGTCACGGTGAGTGACCGGACCAGCGGTCGCAGCCGCCGTGTCGCCGACCGCAGCACGAGGAACCCCAGCGCGTAGAGGGCGAACCCGACGGCGGCGCCGAGCACGGGAGCGGCGGTCCAGGCGACCGTCACCGCTCCCGCCACCACGAGGCCCGCCAGCGGCCACGCGTGGGCGACCCGCAGCAGCGACCGCTCGTGTCGGTCGGTGCCGGGCGGGTAGACGACGAGCGTCCGGGTCTCCCACATCGTGCGGCCGACCGGACGGACGTCGAGTCGCCCCCAGCGGTGCGGCCCGTCGACGATCCGGGTCCGCACACCGTCGACGGCGGTCATCGCGACACCCCGGCTGCGGCTGCAGCGGGGAGTTCGGCCGACGCCACGGTCGGCGGGACGGCCGACGGCACCGCCGCTGCGACCTCCCGGCGCGTCAGTGCCCGTCGGCACGGCAGACACACCAGGTCCCCGACCGCGACGTCGGCCGGCACGACGAGCACCGCGGTCCCGCCGTCCGCCCGGGCACCACCGACGACCGCCGTCGCCCGGGGCGCCGTGGTCCGCCGTCCGATCAGGCGTGCCTCGTCGAGCACCGCGCACGCCGGCAGCACCGCGTCGAGTTCGAGCACGAGGCCGTCGTGCGTCCGCCACACCCCGGTGACCGCCGCGACCGCGACGCTCATCCCCCGCGGAGTCCAGTCCCGGGAGCGGTAGCGGGGCGGGGCCTCCTCCGCCGTGTGCACGCACGGGGTGCCGGCGACGTCGGCGAGCCGGGACATCGACACGGCGCTGACGCGCACGTCGTCGGTCGTGGTCTCGGTGTGTACCGGCCAGGCCGACGGGTCGAGCGGGTCGGGGATCGAGGCGCGGAGCGACGGGAGGATCGCGGTCAGGGTCATGCGGACGAGCCTCGACCCGTCAGCGGTCGTCCGGGGCGCTCCTCACGGGGCGCTGACGCCCGCCGACCGGATCCGTGCGCCGCGCTGACGCGGCCGGAGGTCCGTCGTCGTCAGTTGGTGAGCTGCTCCGGGCGGAAGCCCGCCTCCTGCAGACGCGCCATCACCTCGTCGGCGTGGCCGGGGCCACGGGCCTCGATCGACAGGTCGAGCGCGACCTCGTTGATGACGAGCCCCTGCCCGTGCCGCGTGTGCAGGACCTCGACGACGTTGGCGCCGGCGTCCGAGATGATCTGGGACACCCGGGCCAGCTGGCCGGGACGGTCCGGCAGCATGATCCGGATGCCGATGTACCGCGAGGCGGCGACGAGCCCGCGGGTGATGATCCGCTCCATCATGAGCGGGTCGATGTTGCCGCCGCTGAGCAGCACCACGGTCCGTCCGGTGTCGTGCACGGCACCGGACATGATCGCGGCGACCCCGACCGCCCCGGCCGCCTCGACCACGAGCTTGGCGCGCTCGAGGAGCACGAGCAGAGCCCGGGCGGTGTCGTCGTCCGACACGGTGACGATCTCGTCGACGAGGTCCCGGATGATCGGGAAGTTCATGTCGCCGGGACGAGCGACCGCGATGCCGTCGGAGATCGTCGGCGAGGTCGTGATCGTCAGCGGCTCCCCCGCGACGATGGACGACGGGTAGGCGGCGGCGTTCTCGGCCTGCACCCCGATGACCCGGATCTCCCGGCCCAGGCGCTCGGCGAGGCCCTTGACGGCGATCGCGATGCCGGAGATGACCCCGCCACCGCCGATCGGGACCACGACGGTGTCGACGTCGGGGACCTGGTCGAGGATCTCGAACCCGAGCGTGCCCTGCCCGGCGATGACGGCCGGGTGGTCGAACGGCGGGATGAAGACCGCTCCGGTGCGGGCCGCGAACTCCTTCGCGGCGGACAGCGCTTCCTCGACGGAGTGACCGCGGAGCACGACGTCGGCACCGTAGCGTCGGGTCGCCTGCAGCTTCGGCAGGGCGACCCCCACCGGGGTGAAGATGGTGGCGGGGATGCCGAGCTCGCGCGCGGCGAAGGCGACCCCCTGCGCGTGGTTGCCGGCGCTGGCGGCGACGACCCCGGCCTCCCGTTCGGCAGCCGACAGGGTCGACAGCCGGTTGTAGGCGCCACGGACCTTGTACGCGCCGGTGCGCTGCAGGTTCTCGCACTTCAGGTGCACCGGGGAACCGAGCAGGCCCTCCAGGAACTTCGACGTCTCCATCGGGGTGACCCGCGCGACGCCGGCGATCGTCTCGCGCGCGGCCTCGATGTCGGCGAGCGTCGGGATCGAAGGTGCAGTCGTGTCGGTCACGATCCCATCATCGTCGGTTCCGGGGTCTGCGGCTGCCACGTGACGCTCAGTTGGTGCTGGCGGTGCCCGGTTCGGCGGCCGGCTCGGCGTCACTGCCCGGCGCCGGGACGTCGTCGCCGACCTGGTGTCGCCGTCGCCGGAGCTGGATGCGTCCGTGCTGACCGCGCTTCGGGGTGGCTTCGAGGACGTGGTCGGAGTCGAGCCCGCGCCACCGGCCGCTCGCGATCGTGGTGACCATCGCGTTCAGGGTGGCGATGAGCGGGACGGCGAAGAACGCACCGGCGATGCCCGCGAGCCCGGAGGCCGCGGTCACGCCGAGCACGACGGCCAGCGGGTGCACCTTGACGGCGTTGCCCATCACGAGCGGCTGCAGGATGTGGCCCTCGATCTGCTGGACGAGCAGCACGATGCCGAGCACCAGGACGGCGGCGAGCGGGCCGTTGAAGATGAGGGCGACGAAGACGGCGAGGAAGCCGGTGACGATCGCACCGACGACCGGGATGAACGCGCCGAGGAAGACGATCGCGGCGATCGGGATGACGAGCGGCATGCCGCCGAAGAACAGGCCGACGATGAACGCACCCAGGCCGATGCCGACCGCGTCGACGAACGCGACGAAGATCTGCACGCGGATGAAGCTGGTCAGCGTGATCCACCCGGCGACGCCCGCACCGTCGACGGTCGCGCGTGCCTTCCGGGGGAACAGCCGGACGGTCCAGCGCCAGACGTTCTTGCCGTCGATGAGCAGGAAGATCGTGGTGAAGAGGATGATGAAGAGCGCTTCGAACACGTGCGTGGCGCTCGAGCCGGCGCTGGCGACCCCGGACAGGATCGTGCCCGAGTGGTCCTGCACCCATTTCGTGGCCTCATCGAGCCAGGTGTTGACGTCTTTCTGTGAGATCCCGAATCCGGAGTTGAGCACGAACGACCGCACGTTGCCGTACTGGGACACCGTGCGGTCCCGGAGGGACGGGTACGACGCGACGATCTGGTCGATCACGAGCCAGACCAGAGCGGCCACCGCGGCGAGCCCGCCGAGCAGGCTGAGGATGACCGCGAGCCACTTCGGGACGTGCCAGCGCTGCAGCCGGTTCGAGAGCGGGACGAGCAGCGCCGAGATCACGATGCCGATGAGGAAGGGGATGAGGATCTCGCTGAAGATCGTCATCAGCCAGATGAAGAGGGCGATGACCCCCGCGATGACGAGCACGCGCCACGAGAACGCTCCCGCGATGCGCATGCCGATCGGTACCGAGTCCTCGACCACGGGGTCGGGATGAGTCTTCTTTCCCCATGCCATTCCGCCACTGTATCCACGCCGAACCGGGCAGGTGCCGGGTCAGGCATGTGCTGACGCGTCGATCGCGCCACGGCGGCCTGGTCCGGGCGTCGGCGGGGCTCGGTAGCGTTCCCGTCATGGTCAGGACCACGCTCTCCGCCGCCGAGGCCCGCCGCGTCGCCCTGGCCGCGCAGGGGTTCGGTCGGACACCACAGGACGCCCCCGTCCCGACCCGCTCGGTGTCGGCCGCGCTCGCCCGCCTCGGGGTGCTGCAGATCGACTCCGTGAACGTGTTCGAGCGCAGCCACTACCTGCCCCTGTTCGCCCGACTGGGTGCGTACGACAAGGCCGCCCTCGACCGCCAGACGCTGACGCAGCGGAGCCCGTGGATCGAGTACTGGGCGCACGAGGCGGCGTTCGTCCCACGCGAGGACCTGCGGCTGTTCCGGTGGCGGATGGATGCGTACCGGCAGCGCGACACCACGAACCCGTTGCGCGTCGCCGGCGTCGAACGGACTGCCCGGGTCCGGGACGAACTCCTGGCCCTGCTCGCCACCGAGGGCCCGATGCCGGCGAGTGCCGTCGAACACGAGTCCAACGTGCGACGCGGTCCGTGGTGGGGGTGGAGCGACGTCAAGCACGGCCTCGAGCAGCTGTTCCGCTGGGGCGACGTGGTCAGCGCGGGACGGACCGGGTTCGAGCGCGTCTACGCGCTGCCCGACCAGGTGCTGCCGGCGGGGTACTTCGCCACCGCACCGGGCCGTGCCGATGCCGTGCGGGAGCTGGTCCGTCGCTCGGCCCGGGCCGTCGGCGTCGGTACCCGAGCCGACCTGGCCGACCACCACCGACTGCGCGCCGACGACACCGCTGCCGCGATCGCGGACCTGCAGGACGCCGGCGAACTGGTGCCGGTCACGGTGGAGGGCTGGCGCGACCGGGCGTGGATGCACGTCGACGCCCGTGTCCCCCGACGGGTCGAGGCCGACGCCGTGCTCAGCCCCTTCGACCCCGTGGTCTGGTTCCGGCCACGGGCCGAGCGGCTGTTCGGCTTCCACTACCGGATCGAGATCTACACGCCCGCCCCGAAGCGGGTGTTCGGGTACTACGTGCTGCCGGTGCTGCAGGACGACGCACTCGTCGGGCGGATCGACCTGAAGAGCGACCGACAGCGCGGGGTGCTGCACGTGCGGACGGCCTGGCACGAACCGGGCGCGGTGATCGACGTCGATCGGCTCGCCGCGCTGCTCCGCCGGACCGCCGCATGGCAGGGGCTCGACGGGGTGGAGGTCACCGACCGTGGGACGGCGGCGCGCACACTCGCTGCGGCACTCGGGGTCGCCCCCCGGACCTGACGGGCGGGATCCGCGTGGCTAGAACTGGACTCGCGGAGGCTCGGCGATCGCCGCGGGTTCGGCGGTCTCGAAGAACGGGGCCGGACCGACACCGCGACGCTTCGCGATGGTCGAGGCCGGGAACGACCGCACCTTGGTGTTGAGTTCGCGCACGCCACCGTTGTAGTGCCGACGGGCGGACTGGATCTTGTCCTCCGTCGAGACGAGCCGCGACTGCAGCTCGAGGAACGACTGACTGGACTGCAGCTGCGGGTAGCCCTCGGCCACGCGGAACACGCTCTTCAGCGCCTTCTGCATGTGCCCCTCGGCAGCGGAGGCGGCGACCGCGTCCTGCGCGGACAGGGTCTCGGCTCGGGCATCGGTGACGGCTGTCAACACGGACTTCTCGTGCGCGGCGTGACCCTGCACGGTGTCGACGATGGTCGGGATGAGCTCGGCGCGCTCGTGCAGCTGCGCGGCGATCTCGGCCCAGGCGGTGTCGACTCGGCTCTGCAACGCGGTGAGGGACTTCTGGCTCGACCAGAACCAGATCCCGATCATCACGAGGACGACGACCACAACGCCGATCACGATGAGCGTCGTGACGAGTCCGGTGTCCATTCGGGCGTACTCCTTTGCGCGTCGGGCCGCAGTTGCGTGCGGACCTCCGCAGCCCGCTGATCAGACCTCAGCGGTCCGGATCGATCTTACCGAGCACCTCCGGGCAGCCCCGCCGCACGCCGATGTTCACGGCCGATTCCCGAGTGACGCACACCGGGCTCGCGGACCGCGCCCGGCGGAGCGCGCATGCGGGGGCGGACGGGCCGCCGGAGGCGCGGAAGCACCGACTTCCTCCGCGCGGGGTGTTGACCCGACGGCCCGGATCACGTGGGATGGACAGGATGGACACGGCCGGGGACAACGTGCAGCACCGGGACGTCGGCAGCGACGTCCACCGACGGCGACCCCGACGGGCGACAGCGCACCTGCTCGTCACCGCCCTCGGGCTGGTGCTCCTGCCCCTCGCGTCCGCCCCCGCCCTCGCGGCGACGTCGACGCTCCCGGGCGCCGGCGTCCCGACACCGCCGTCGCCGACGCAGCCCCCGACGTACTCGAACCCGGTGCCGGCTCCCGCGCCCGGACCGGGGGACGCGACGAGCCCGTCACCGACACCGACCTCGCCGCCACCCTCGGGTGGGGCGGCCGTCGCACCGACGATCGTCGACCCCGGTGACATCACGACCCTCCTCGCGCGCTTCTCCGGACGCGCGTCCCCGGGCCACCAGGTCCGGGTGGCCGACCCGGCGGTCCCCTCGGCGTCGGTGTGCCGAGCCACCACCGACGGCTCCGGCGCGTGGTCCTGCGTCGGCACCGTCCACTCCGGGCCGGCGCAGGTGTTCACCGTCCTCGACACGACGACCTCCGCGCTGCCGAGTGCGGACGCCGCGCCGACCGACGTCATCGTCCCGCCGACGATCGATGCCCGGCGACCGAGCACCGGCACCGTCACCGGGACGGGTCACCCGGGCGCGACCGTGACCGTCAGCCGTTCCGGGTCCGCCGCCGTGGCCACCGCCGTCGTCGGCTCCGGTGGCACCTGGGCCGCCCGCTGGGGCACCGGGCCCGGCGCACCGGCCGACGGGACGGTCAGCGTCAGCGCCACCCAGACGGCGAGCACCGCGACGGGCTACCGGTCGGACCTCCGGAGCGCCGCCTCGGCCGCACGGACCCTCGTCGTCGACCGGACGGCGCCGGCAGCACCGCGCATCACCGCTCCGGTCGGATCGACAGCCCTCGGCGCCCAGCCGGTGCGGATCGCCGGGACCGCCGAGCCGGGCACCCTCGTCACCGCCTACATCGACTCGACCGCCGTCTGCCGCTCGTCCGTCGCCGCGGACGGCTCGTGGTCCTGCCGGGCCGCCGACGCGCTGCGCCCCGGATCGCACCGGGTCCGTGCGGTCGACCAGGACGAAGCGGGCAACACCTCGTCCCCGGCGGCCGCCGTCGCGTTCCGCGTGACCGTGAGCGGCACGGCCAGCACCCCTGGCGTCGCCCCCACGGCGGGCGGCGGCACCGGAACCGGGGCCCCGGGCGGCGACCACACGGGCACCGGACACGGGTCCGCCGGGTCGGGATCGAACGGCACGAACGGCACCGGGACGGACGGCACCGGACCGGACCGCACCAGCTCCGGCGGCGCGGACGGCAGTGGCGCGGGTGGACCCGGCACCGGGACCGCCGGGGGCGCGCTCCCCGGTGGCGGCACCGGCGGACCCGACTGGAGCGGACCGGCCGGCGACTGGACCGTCGCGACCGCCTACGACCACGCCGTCCCCACCATCCAGACCACGTTCTCGTGGCGCACCCTCGCGGTCGCCGTGGGTGTCGCGGCCACGTTCCTCCTGCTCGTCGCCGGTCCGGTGCGGGTCCTCGCCGGTGCCCTCCGTCGCGGCCCGGTGCGTGCCTCCCGGTTCACCGGCCGCAACCGCACCCGGTCCGAACGCCGTCGTGGCGACGACGCGGTGGCGGGCTGGGTCACCGTCACACTCGGGATCGCCGTCGCCGGTCTGCTCGCGCTGCTCGGCACCGGCATCGCGCTCGAGGCCCGCTACGTCCGCCTGGCGTTCGGGGTCGTGGCCGGCGTCACGGTGCTCAGCATCGGTGTGGTGCTCGCCACCCGCTGGGCCGCCGGTGACGACCGACACACCGTCACGTACCGGCTCTCGCCCGGTCTGCTCCTCGCCGCGGTGCTGGCGAGCGGCCTGACCCGTGCCGCGGACCTCTCCCCCGCCCTCGTCATCGGGGTCCTGCTCGTACCGGTCGGCCGGACCGACGCCGACACGGCTGCGATGCACCTCGGTCGTGGTGTCGCCGCCTGCGCCCGGAGTGCGACCTGGCGTTCGGTCACCCTGCTCGTCCTCGCCGCCGCCGGCTGGGTCCTGCACAGCGTCGCCCCCGCCGCCGGGTTCACCGGGTCGCTGGTCTCCGAGTTCGCGAGCACCCTCTGCGTCGGCGGGCTCGGGTCCCTGGTCGTCACGCTGCTCCCCCTGCGCGGATCGGCGGGCGCCGCACTCGCCGCGGTCTCACGTCCCCGGTACGCGGCCCTCGCGGCGGTCGGCGTCGGGTTCGCGGCGGCCGTCTACTCCGGGCCGGCCGGGACACACGTGCCGACTGCGGCGATGATCACGGGCGTCGGCGTGCTCCTCGTGGTGGCCGCGGCCGCCTGGGCGTGGCGTCGCTCGGACGGGGCCGCCCTCCCGTCCTGAGCCCCGGGACGAAGGGCTGACGGACCGGCCGGACGAACGGCCGGCTCCGGACGGAACCGACCGGATGCCCGTCACCAGCCCGACCGTCCCGACGACCGGGAGGCTGCACGCACGCCCGCCACGCGCCTCCCGCCCGTCGGCGGCGACGGCGAGACCGTGCTCAGTGGGTGGGGGCGGAGCGGGCGAAGAGGCCGGGCAGGAGCCCACCGATCTTCGTACCGACGCAGAGGCTGACGAACGTCGCCAGCGGCGTCGCCAGCGCTCCCGCATCGAAGGTCGCCACCGCGACCAACCCGACCGTGCCGGGGACGAGCAGCAGGAACGCCGGGCGGAACGACACCGTCGCCGGGATGACCGGCACGATCCGTTCCAGCACACGGGTCGCGACGAAGAGCAGTGCGGCGGCCAGCCCGGTCGCGACGACGCTGCCGCTGAACGGGGTCAGCCAGGAGACGACCGCGTACGCGGTGACCATGACGACGACCGAGGCCGCGGTGAGCCGCCACCCCGAACCGAAGACCAGGCTGATGCCGGTGGCCAGGACCACCACGGCGACCCACGATGCCCAGAGGGGTGGCACGGCCTCCCACCCGGCGCGGTCCGTCCCGATGCCGGCGACCTCGCCGACGAGTGCCGCCGAGGTCGGGTCGACGTGCAGCCCGGTCACGGCACTGCCGGCCGCGATGCCCGCCGCCATGAAGCCGAGCATGATGAGGCCCTGCATGAGCCGGGCCGAACCGGTGACGATGTCCGCCGCGGTGAGTTCGAGCAGGGCGTTCGTGATGAGCGCTCCCGGCACGAAGACCGCGACCGGAGCACACACGGCGTAGAGGGGGACGTGGTCGAACCCGGTGCTCGCCGCCACCAGCCCGACGACCGCGGTCGCACAGAACGCGGCGAGGAACGGGACGACGGCGATCGCCTCACGGAAGCGACGCAACAGCAGCCCGATCACACCGACGAGGGCGCCCACCGCGAGCGCGACCAGCACCGCCCACCACGGGCAGCGGAACACCACGGCGAGGCCCGCCGACGTCAGCGCGTTGCCGAGCACCCACGGCAACGGCGCCGGCGGACGGGTGCCCTGCCGGATGCTGCGGACCCGGGCCGGGATCTCGGCCAGGGCGATCGCACCGCGTTCGAGGCCGAGCACCAGGCGGTTCGCCCGGGCCGACTGCCGGAACGACAGCTCGATGCCCTCGGCGTTCACGATGGTGGCGGCGCCCGTGGCGGTCTCGCTGACGATGACCAGTGCCGGCAGCACGCCGATCGCGAGACCGTCGCCGAGCCCGGCGGCGTCGCGGGTCTTCTCGAGCGCGGAACGGACGTCGGTGACGGAGCTGCCGGCGTCGAGGAGCAGGGTGCCCAGCGTGCCGAGGAGCATGCCGATCGGGACCGTCTCGCCGTCGATGACCTCGACGTGGGCCTCGGGGCGTCGGAGCGCGTCCCGGAGGTTCGTCAGCGCACTCCCGATCCCGACCACAGGGTCAGCGTAACGAGTCCGGCGCCCCGGCTGGTTCGTACCCCCGGTGGGACTCGAACCCACGACTCAGCGATGTTGAGTCGGGTACCCGTCCGGTTCTCGTACCCCCGGTGGGACTCGAACCCACAACTCAGCGATGTTGAGTCGGGTGCCCGTCCGGTTCTCGTACCCCCGGTGGGACTCGAACCCACAACTCGGCGATTTTAAGTCGCGTGCCTCTACCGATTGGGCCACGGGGGCGCACGACCGCTGCGGGTCGGGCCCGATCAGCCTACCGACGCGGAAGAGGGCGGCCACCCGTCGGGTGACCGCCCTCTCACGGACGTGCTCGAGCTGTTCGCTCGGCCTGCTTACTCGGTCTTCGCCGACTCGCCGGCGCCGACGGGCTCGGCTTCCTTCGAGACGTCCTCGGCGGGCGTCGCGTAGGCGGGACCTGCTGCGCCTGCGGGCTGGCCGGCGGCCGGGGACTCCGCTTCCGGAGCGGCCTCGACGGCCGGCTTCGGACGGGAGGCCCAGGCCTCGAACGCGGCGCGCGGGGTCTCGCGGTCGTCGAGGGACGCGATGTCGCGGCCCAGGAAGAAGTTGCCCACCCAGTCACCGACGACGCGGATCTTGCGCTCCCACGACGGCATCGCCAGACCGTGGTAGCCGCGGTGCGCGCCCCAGGCCAGGAAGCCCTTCATGGCGAACTTGCCGGACTGGAAGACACCGATGCCGAGACCGAGGCCCGCGACGGCGCCGAGGTTCTCGTGCTTGTAGTCGACCGTTGCTTCGCCGCGGATGGTCGCGACGAGGTTCTTGGCGAGCTGCTTCGCCTGACGGACCGCGTGCTGGGCGTTCGGGACGCACATGCCACCGACGCCACCACCGGTGAGGTCCGGGACGGCTGCGACGTCACCGCAGGCCCACGCGTCGGCGATGACGGTGTCCTCGTCGACGATGCGGAGGTCGGGCTGCACGGTGATGCGGCCGCGGGGCTCGAGCGGGAAGTCGGTGCCCTTGACCATCGGGTTCGCCATGACGCCGGCGGTCCAGATGATCAGGTCGGACTCGATGACCTCGATCGACTCGTCCTTCGCCTTGAGCTGGCAGACGCCACCGACGGCGGAGGCGAGCTGCGTCTCGAGGTGCACCGTGGCACCGCGCTCGGCGAGGTTCTTGAGGACCCAGTGCGAGGTCTCGAGCGAGACCTCGGGCATGATGCGGCCCATCGCCTCGACGAGGTGGAAGTGCGTGTCCTCGAAGGCGATCTGCGGGTAGCTGCTGAGCAGGTCCGACACGAACGAGCGGAGTTCGGCGAAGACCTCGATGCCGGCGAAGCCACCGCCGACGACGACGACCGTGAGCAGGCGCTGACGCTCGGGGCCGGCCGGGAGGTTCGCGGCCTTCGCGAAGTTGGTGAGGATCTTGTCGCGGATCGCGGCGGCCTCTTCGATGGTCTTCAGACCGATGGCCTCGTCCGCGACGCCCGGGATCGGGAACGTGCGGGACACGGCACCGGCCGTCATGACGATCTGGTCGTACGACTCTTCCCAGGGCTCGCCGAGCTCAGGGGTGATCGTCGCGCTCTTGTTCGCGTGGTCGACCGCGGTGACCTTCGCGGTGACGACGCGCGTCGACTTGAGGTGGCGGCGGTGCGAGACCACGGCGTGCCGCGGCTCGATCGAGCCGGCGGCGACCTCGGGCAGGAACGGCTGGTACGTCATGTACGGCAGCGGGTCCACCATGACGACGTCGGCTTCGCCCTTGCGAAGGTGCTTCTCGAGCTTCCATGCGGTGTAGAAGCCGGCGTAACCGCCGCCGACGACGAGGATCTTGGGCACGGTTCGTGTTCTCCTTGGGGTGGGGTGAGCTGCTGGGAGGCTGGTCAGTTCTCGCCGCCACCCGCCCCGACTCCGGCGTCTGCATCCTCATCATATGCCCGGCATGCACACCGGGAGGGCGACCAGTCCGCGCGCTCGAGCGCGAGGTCGCCGATGGGGTTGACGCCGGGGCCGGCGGCGAGGGCGTGACCGACGAGTGCGTGCAGGCACTTGACGCGGGTGGGCATGCCGCCCGCGCTGATGCCCACTATCTCCTCGACGTGCTCGATCGACTCGCGGTCGTCGAGGTACGCCTGGTGCGCTCGGCGGTACTGCTCAGCGGTGTCGGGGTCCTCGAGGAGTGCGGCCAGTTCGGGCATGACCTGGTTCGCCTCGAGGGTGCTCACGGCCGCGGTGGCGGCGGGGTGGCACAGGTAGTACAACGTCGGGAACGGGGTGCCGTTGCCCAGCCGCGGCTTGGTGGACACGACCGTCGGGTTGCCGCAGACGCAGCGTGCCGCGATGCCGATGACGTCGCGAGCGGGACGTCCGAGCTGGGCGGACACCACCCGGACGTCGTGGGCGGTCGGCGGGTCGAACGGAGGGGTCGTCACGGGGACGTGAGCCTACCGGAATCCCGGCGACGGCCCTACTTCGATGACGAGCCGCTGTCCGTGCTGCCGCTGCGCTCGAGTTCGCTGCGGGTCTCGTCCGACAGTCCGGCCTGCAGGACCGACGACAGCATGGACTGCACCCAGTCGACCTTCGGGGTCTGCACGGTCGAGCTGACCGGGGTGCCCGACTCGGTGGTCGGCTTCGGCGTCGCCGTGGTGCCCTTCTCCGCGCCCATCACGAGGTAGCTCTCCTCGCCCGGGTACACGTAGAGCAGACGGTCGCGAGCCTGCGCCTCGATGTACGCGGGGTCGTCCCAGCGCGCCAGGTCGTGCTTCTTCTGCGCGACGTCGGCCTTCTGCGCGGCCACCTGACGCTGCATGCTGGTGATCTGCTCCTGCTGCTGCACCAGGGTCCGGAGCGACGGCGCCAGGACCACCACGAAGAGCACGATGATCGCGAGCATCAGCAGGCTGAAGCCGGAGAAGTGCAGCGAGCGGTACCAGGGCTGCTCGGAGGCGGCTCCCTCGGGCATCGCCACGGGGACGCGGCGGACGCGGGGCTTCTGGCTGGACACCCGACGACGATAACGCGGCGGCCGGAGTGCGCCACTCCGGCACGCGCGTGTGGCGCACCCTCTCAGGGACCGCGGCCGGCCGGGAGGCACGCCCCGCGTCCCCGGGGACGCATCCGCCCGGCATGACGGAACGCCGCCCGCCCCGGAGGGAGGACGGCGTTCCGATGGTGCTGGTTACAGCGACGCCGAGCGCGGGAACGCCGAGCGGCCGGCGTAGACCGCTGCGTCGCCGAGCTCTTCCTCGATGCGGAGGAGCTGGTTGTACTTGGCGACACGGTCCGAACGAGCCGGCGCACCGGTCTTGATCTGCCCGCCGTCGACCGCGACCGCGATGTCGGCGATGGTCGTGTCCTCGGTCTCACCGGAGCGGTGGGACAGGATCGCCGTCATGCCGTGGCGCTGCGCGAGCGAGACCGCGTCGAGGGTCTCGGTCAGCGTGCCGATCTGGTTCACCTTGACCAGGATCGAGTTGCCGGCCTTCTCGTCGATGCCCCGCTGCAGACGCTTCGGGTTCGTGACGTACAGGTCGTCGCCGACGATCTGCAGCTTCGAGCCGAGCTCGGCGGTCAGGTGGGTCCAGCCCTCCCAGTCGTCCTCGGCCAGCGGGTCCTCGATCGTGGCGAGCGGGTAGTCGCGCGCCAGGTCGACGAAGTACTGCGTGAACTCCTGGCTGGAGAGCTGCTTGCCTTCGAAGGCGTACTTGCCGTCGTGGAAGAACTCGGTGCTGGCGACGTCGAGGCCGAGCGCGATGTCCTTGCCCGGGGTGAATCCGGCCTTCTCGATGGCGGCGAGCAGGAAGTCGAGCGCCGCACGGTTCGAGGCGAGCTCGGGGGCGAAGCCGCCCTCGTCGCCGAGGCCGGTCGCGAGACCCTGCTTCTTCAGCTCGCCCTTGAGGGCGTGGTAGGTCTCGACGCCCCAGCGGAGCGCTTCCGAGAAGGACTCGGCGCCGTAGGGCACCAGGAAGAACTCCTGGATGTCGACGTTGGTGTCCGCGTGGGCACCGCCGTTGACGACGTTCATGAGCGGGACCGGCAGCGTGTGCGCGTTCGGGCCGCCGAGGTAGCGGAACAGCGGCAGGTCGACGGAGTCGGCTGCGGCACGGGCGACGGCGAGCGAGGCGCCGAGGATCGCGTTCGCGCCGAGGCGGGACTTGTTCTCGGTGCCGTCGAGCTCGATGAGCGCGGCGTCGACGAGGCGCTGGTCGGTGGCGTCGAAGCCCTCGAGCGCCGGGCCGATCTCGTCGAGCACGGCCTCGACGGCCTTGAGCACGCCCTTGCCGCCGTAGCGCGAGTCGTCGCCGTCACGCAGTTCGTACGCTTCGAAGGCGCCGGTGGAGGCACCGGAGGGGACGAGCGCGCGCGAGACGACGCCGTCATCCAGGAGGACCTCGACCTCGACCGTCGGGTTGCCTCGGGAATCGAGGACTTCGCGTGCGCCTACGGCATCGATCACTGCCACTGGGTACTCCCTGTCGTTGGGTTGTTGTGGTTCACGGTCGATCCTAGCGACGCCGGTGTCCGCCGACGGGTGCCTGTGGATGACCGGCGGGCGTCGATCAGGCGAGCGGCCGGAACACGACGCCGTCGAGCGACGTCGTGTCCGCGTCCACCGTCGCGAACGACCCGAAGCCCTGCTCCACCAGGCCGGCGAGCAGGTTCTTCATGTTCTTCGTGCGCTTCTCGAGGCGCACCCGGTGGTGCGATCCGAGGGCCTCGGTCTTCAGGGCTGCGAGGCGCACCGGGTCCATGTCCTTGTCGTACACGAGCACGACGGCGTCGTCCGCGTCGGCGTCCGGCAGCGTGACCAGGTCGACGAGCCGTTCGAAGCCGAGCGAGAACCCGACCGCCGGCACGTCCTGGCCGAGGAAGCGACCGATCATCCCGTCGTAGCGCCCGCCGCCGCCCAGGCTGTAGCCGAAGTCGGGGTGCGCGACCTCGAAGATCGTCCCCGTGTAGTAGCCCATGCCCCGGACGAGCGTCGGGTCGAAGCGCAGGTCGACGCCGGGCAGCGCGGCCCGCAGTCGCTCGAGGTCGGCGAACGCGTCGGTGTCGAGCCACTCCGCACCGCGGACGCTGTCCCAGTCGGCGGACTCGAGCGCGCGGATGGTGTCGGCGAGCCCGGCACCGTCCAGGTCCAGCGACTCGCTCAGCTCCTTCGCGACGCCGTCCGGCCCGATCTTGTCGAGCTTGTCGACCGTGATGAGTGCCCGGTCCGCCGCTGCCTGGTCCGTGATCCCCCACGAGGCGAGGAGCGCGAGCAGGACCCGGCGGTCGTTGATGCGGATCGAGGTACCGGCGATGCCGAGACTGTCGAGCGCCGCCGTGGTCGCGCGGATCAGTTCGATCTCGGCGAGCTGTCCGGGTTCGCCGAGGACGTCGATGTCGCACTGCACGAACTGGCGGTAGCGACCCTTCTGCGGGCGCTCCGCTCGCCAGACCGGCGCGATCTGCACGGCGCGGAAGACGGTCGGCAGCTCCGCTCGGTGTGACGCGTAGAAGCGTGCGAGCGGCACGGTCAGGTCGAACCGGAGGCCGAGGTCGGCGAGCTCCAGGGGCGCTTCGGCGCGGTGGAGGTCCTCCGTGGTGAGGCCGCGCTTCATCACGGCGAACGCGAGCTTCTCGTTGTCGCCGCCGAGGCCGGAGTGCAGCCGGGCGGCGTCCTCGAGCACCGGTGTCTCGATCTCGTCGAACCCGTGGCGTGCGTACACGCCCCGGATGACCCCGAGCACGTGCTCACGGCGGGCCTTGTCCGCGGGGAGGTGGTCTCGCATGCCCCGGGGGGCCGTCACGGTCGTCGCCATGCCGACGATTCTCGCAGAGCGTGGGACCCGGTTGCGGCGGCCTGGTGTCCGCTGATATGCTTCATCCAGAACCTCGGCCGATGGGTGCCTGATCCACCCGTCGGTCGTCAGCGGGGGCAAGTGCTGCAAACGCCCACGCGGTTCGAGCGGGATCCCCTGACGACGTCGCTCCCTGGTGACGTCTCCTCCCGCTCGCGGGCGTCCTCCTTTTTCGGGTTAGGAGGACGCCCGCTCTTCGTCTCCCTGCGGCGACCCGGGCGTGGCCTCTGCCGCTGGCGCCTGCGGCAACTCGGGCGTGGCCTCTGCCGCTGGCGCCTGCGCGCCCGGCACCTGCGTGTCCGGCACCAGCGCGCCCGGCACCTGCCCGTCCGGCACCTGCTCCGCCTGCCGGGCCGCCGCCTCCAGCAGCGTCACCGCCGCACGCAGGCTCGCGACCGGATCGATCCCCTGTTCGTGCACCACCGCCACCTCGGCGAGCATCCCGGCACCCCAGGCGACGTCGACCCGGCTGCCGAACGGCTGCTGGACCGCCGCACCCTCGGCAGGCGCAGCGGCCCCGTCGAGCATGCCGACCTGCTCGACGACGCTGCCGTCCGTGACCGAGGCGACCGCAGCGTGCAGGTCCCCGCGCTCCTCCAGCCGTTCGAACAGCTTCACCGCACGCTCGAGCGGCGGCATCGCCCGCGGCACCCCGGCGTACACGCTGCTGCGTCCGGCCTTCTCCGCGGCCTTCGCGGCACGCCAGACGCGGACGACGTCCTCGACGGTGTGCGCTTCCTGGTCCCCGAAGACGTGCGGGTGGCGGCGCTGCATCTTCTCGCGGACGGCGTCGGCCACGTCGTCCAGGTCGAACCGCCCCTCGTGCGCAGCGATCCCGGCGTGCAACACCACCTGGTAGAGCACGTCGCCGAGTTCTTCACGCAGCTCGTCGGTGTCGTCGCCGTCGATGGCGTCGACCAGTTCGTAGGTCTCCTCGACCGCGTACCGGGCCAGGCTCGCATGGGTCTGCTCGCGGTTCCAGACGCAGCCGTGCTCGGCGTCGAGCAGGCGGTCCACGACGGCGACGAGTTCGTCAACGGAGGTCATCACGCCATGCTGCCACCGTCGGCTCCGCGTGGATCGGATGCCAGGGTCAGCCCGGTACGATGGCCGAGGCGTGTCGGGAAGTCTGGTCGACGATCTCTTCCCCGTACCCGATCGCCTCCCGGAGTCGCATGCCCTCCTTCGTCCGTTCCCCCCGGTTCAGCGCCATCGCGCTGCTGTCCGCCGCCGTCCTCGGCCTGGTCATCGCGAACACCGCGCTCGGCCCGGGCCTCGAGCGCGGCCTCGACTGGCACACCCCGTGGGGAGCGATCGGTCTGGACCTGTCGATCGCGCACTGGGTGAGCGACGGCCTGCTGGCGGTGTTCTTCCTGCTCGTCGCCGTGGAGCTGAAGCACGAGCTCGTCGCCGGGGAGCTCGCGAACCCGAAGACCGCCGTGGTCCCCGCCATCGCAGCGGTCGGCGGTGTACTCGTCCCCGCGTTGGTCTACCTTTTCGTCGCGTCCGGCACCCCGTACACGCACGGCTGGCCGATCCCGACGGCCACGGACATCGCGTTCGCACTCGGTGTCTTGGCGATGTTCGGTCGCGGTCTGCCCTCCACGATCCGGGTGTTCCTGCTGGCACTGGCCGTCCTCGACGACCTCATCGCGATCGTGATCATCGCGGTGGTCTTCGCGCACGGCACCGACTTCCTCGCGCTCGGGGGCGCCGCGGTCCTGCTCGTGGTCTTCGCGGTCCTCGGTCGTCGCCTGCGCCCCGGCAGCCGCGCGCAGCCGTTCCTCATCGTTGCGATGGCCGTCATCGGCCTGGTTACCTGGTGGCTCGTGTACCACTCGGGTGTGCACGCGACGATCGCGGGCGTGGCGCTCGGCCTGGTCCTCCCCCGCCGTCCGGGTGGCACGCTCCACGAGCACGTCGAACCGTGGTCCAACGCGATCGTCCTGCCGGTCTTCGCGTTCGTCTCCGCCGCGGTCGTCATCCCCGCGGTCGGGATCAGCGAGCTGTCGCCGACGTTCTGGGCGGTCGTGCTCGCACTGCCGGTCGGCAAGGTCATCGGCATCACGCTCTTCGGCACGATCTCCGGCCGCCTGTTCCGCGGACCCGGCCGGTCGACCCTGTCGTTCGGCTCGGTGATGACCGTCGGAGTGCTCGGCGGCATCGGGTTCACGGTGTCGCTGCTCATGAACGAGCTGGCGTTCGCCGCGAACCAGGAGATCGTCGACGAGGGCGTCCTCGCCGTCCTCGTCGGCTCGGGCATCGCGATGGTCGCCTCCGCCGTCGTCGTCTCGGTCCGCGCCCGCCGGTACCGGCAGCGCCGCGAACTCTCCGAGGCCGAGGCGACCGAGTAGCAGCCACCCGACGGACGGGAGGCGCGTGGCGGATCCGCCACGCGCCTCCCGTCCGTCAGGTGGGACCGCCGATCAGACGGCCGACGCCTCTTCGCGCGCCGGTGCCCCGTAGACGGCGGTGAGGATGCTCTCCACCCAGCCGATGAGGGCGTCGTCCGGCAGGGTCTCGCCGTGCGGCTTCGGCACCGGGATGCTCGCCGCGTCCTGCTGCGGGAACCAGCGAGCCCCCGGGAACATCCGCTTCAGCCGCACCTGCGCGGAGTCCGCCAGTTCCTTGCCGGCGACCCGCAGGTTGGAGCCCATCACGACGACGTCGGACAGGCCGACCTGCTGCGCCATCCGGCGGAGGCGGGAGACCTCGATCAGGGTGAGCACGGCCTGCGGCGGTGTGCCGTACCGGTCCGTGAGCTCGTCGAGGACCATGTCGATCGCCTCGGCCTGTGCGGCCGGGGCCGACGCTGCCGACAGCTTCTGGTACGCCTCGAGGCGCAGCCGCTCGGACTCGACGTAGTCGTCCGGGATGTGCGCGTCGACCGGGATCTCGAGCCGGAGCTCGGTCTGCCCCTCGGCGACGTCCCCGCGGAACTGCGACACGGCCTCGCCGATCATCCGCAGGTACAGGTCGAACCCGACTCCCGCGATGTGCCCGGACTGCTCGCCTCCGAGCAGGTTGCCCGCACCGCGGATCTCGAGGTCCTTCATCGCGACCTGCATGCCGGCGCCGAGCTCGTTGTTCGCGGCGATGGTCTCGAGGCGGTCCTGCGCGGTCTCGGACAGCGGCTTGTCGGCGTCGTAGAGGAAGTACGCGTAGCCGCGCTCGCGACCACGACCGACGCGGCCGCGCAGCTGGTGCAGCTGCGACAGCCCGTACTTGTCGGCCTTGTCGATGATCAGGGTGTTCGCATTCGCGATGTCCAGACCGGTCTCGATGATCGTCGTCGACACGAGGACGTCGAACCGGCGTTCCCAGAAGTCGACCATGACCTGCTCGAGCGTGCTCTCCGCCATCTGCCCGTGCGCGACGCCGATGCGCGCGTCCGGGACGATCTCGGCCAGGTGCGCGGCGACGGACTGGATGTCCTTGACGCGGTTGTGCACGTAGAACACCTGCCCCTCGCGGAGCATCTCGCGCTTGATCGCAGCGGCCACCTGCAGGTCGGACTGCGGTCCGACGAACGTCAGGATCGGGTGCCGGTCCTCCGGCGGCGTCGCGAGCGTCGACATCTCACGGATGCCGGTGACCGCCATCTCGAGCGAGCGCGGGATCGGCGTCGCCGACATCGCCAGGACGTCGACGTTGGTCTTGAGCTTCTTCAGCTGGTCCTTGTGCTCGACACCGAAGCGCTGCTCCTCGTCGATGATCACGAGCCCGACGTCCTTGAACTGCACGTTCTGCGACAGGATCCGGTGCGTGCCGATGACGATGTCGACGGTGCCGTCGGCCAGGCCGGCGAGCGTCTCCTTCGACTCCTTCTCGGTCTGGAACCGGCTGAGGGCGCGCAGGTTCACCGGGAAGCCGGCGAAGCGCTCCTGGAACGTCTCCATGTGCTGGCGGACGAGCAGGGTCGTCGGCACGAGGACGGCGACCTGCTTGCCGTCCTGCACGGCCTTGAACGCCGCACGGATCGCGACCTCGGTCTTGCCGTAGCCGACGTCGCCCGAGAGCAGCCGGTCCATCGGGATCGGGCTCTCCATGTCGCGCTTGATCTCGTCGATGGTGGTCAGCTGGTCGGCGGTCTCCGCGAACGGGAACGCCTCTTCCAGCTCACGCTGCCACGGGGTGTCCGGGCCGAACGCGTGCCCCTTCGACGCCATCCGCGCCGAGTACAGCTTCACCAGGTCGACGGCGATGTCACGGACGGCCTTGCGCGCCTTCGACTTCGCCGCGGACCAGTCGGAGCCGCCCATCTTCGACAGGGTCGGGTTCTCGCCGCCGACGTACCGGGACAGCTGGTCGAGCTGGTCGGTCGGCACGAACAGCTTGTCGCCCGGGTAGTTCCGCTTCGACGGCGCGTACTCGAGCACCAGGTACTCGCGCTGCTGCTTCACGGCGTTCCGGCCGCCGCTCGAGACCTCTCGGCTGACGAGCTCGACGAACTTGCCGATGCCGTGGGTCGCGTGCACGACGACGTCGCCCGGCTTCAGCTGCAGCGGGTCGACGACGTTCTTCCGGCGGCTCGCGAGCTTCTTGACGGTGCGGGCGCCCTGCTGGACGCTCCGCCCGTAGAACTCGGCTTCGCTCAACAGCGCGATGCGCGGGTCGGCGACCGCGAACCCGTGCTCGACGCTGGCGGTCGTGACGATGGCGACACCCGGTTCGGGAGGCCCGTCCAACGCCCCGGCGCGCGCGGCCACCCCGGCGTCGGCCAAGACCTGCACCGCACGCTCGACGAGCCCCTGGCCCTGCGCGGTCACCACGACGGCCCACTGGTCGGCGGTGAGCTCCTTGACGTGGGCGACCGCACCGTCGGCGCTGCCGGCGAAGCTCGGGATCGACTCACCCGGGACGCGGATGTACTCCCCCGCCTCGGCGACGGCGTCGGAGTCGGAGACCGGCTCGTCGGCGCCGGAGTCGAACGGCGACACCGTCCACCAGGTGCGCTGCCCACGCGTGTTGCGGAGCTGCTGCACGGTCATGAAGTTGCCGGCGTCCAGGTCGATCGGCGCCTGTGCCCCGGCGACCGCGGCGCTCCACGCGGCCTGCAGGAACTCCTGGTTGGTCTCGGCCAGGCTGTGCGCGCGGCCGCTGACGCGCTCGGGCGAGAACACGGCGATCGTCGCGGCGTCGGGCAGGTAGTCCGTGACCGGCACGAGCTTCCGGACGAGTGCGGGTGCGAGGGACTCCATGCCCTCGACCGGGATCCCCTCGGCGACCTTGGCCAGCATCTGGGACAGGTTCGGGAACTCGTGCAGCATCTCGCGCGCGCGCTGCCGGACGTCGTCGCTGAGGAGCAGTTCGCGCGACGCCGTCAGTTCGACCGAGCCGAGGTCGTCCTCCGTCGAGCGCTGGTCGGCGACCGAGAACGCCTTGACGCCGTCGATCTCGTCGCCGAAGAAGTCGACGCGCACCGGGTGGTCCGCAGTCGGCGGGAAGACGTCGAGGATGCCACCGCGGACGGCGAACTCACCACGGCGGGTGACCAGGTCGACGCGGGCGTACGCCAGGTCGACGAGCTGCGACGCGAGCCGGCTGAGGTCGTTGCCGCGCGACCCGGTGTGCAGCACGACCGGGGCGAGCTCGGTGAGGTTGTCGGCGATCGGCTGCAGCGCCGCACGGACGCTGGCGACGACGACGGTGGTGCGACGCTCGTCCACCGGGGTGTCCTGCCAGCGCTGCAGGGCTCGGAGCGTGGCGATGCGGGTGCCGACGGTCTGCGGGCTCGGGCTGAGTCGCTCGTGCGGCAGGGTCTCCCACGCCGGGAACTCGAGCACGTCGGCGTCCGGGACCGTGCAGCTCAGGGCGTCACGGACCGCCTCGGCCTCCCGCCCGGTGGCCGTGATGACGAAGGCGCACTGCGGGCCGGTCCGTGCGGCCAGGAGCGCGGCGAACAGCGGCACGCGGAGCCCGTCGACGACCGAGAAGTCGGCGTCACGAGGAGCGGCACGGAGCGCACGATCGAAGGAGGAGGCGCGCGAGAGCGCAGGGATGAGGCCCGAGATCGTCACTCACACGATGGTACCGGCGGCCCCCGACAGCGGTTCCCCCGTGCGCGACGGGCGAACAGGAGGCGCGTGGCGGAGCCGGGACGGGCCTCCCGCCCGGCTCGGGGTCGGGAACTCCGGTCAGGCCGGCGCGTGGAAGCGCTGCTGCGCGGCGAGCAGACCGTCGGTCACGATCGCCTCGACGGCGTCCGCGGCGTCGGCCAGCAGGTTCGGCAGGAGCTTCTTCTCGGCTGCGGCGAAGTCGCGCAGCACGTAGTCGGCCGGGTCCTGGCGTCCGGGCGGACGGCCGATGCCGACCCGCACCCGCGCGAACTCGTTCGTGTTCGTCGCCTTGATGACGTCACGGATGCCGTTGTGCCCGCCGTGTCCGCCGTTGCCCTTGAGGCGCACGGTGTCGAACGGCAGGTCGAGCTCGTCGTGGACCAGGATCAGGTCCTCCGGCGACGCGGAGTAGAACCCGAGGACGGCCGAGACCGGTCCCCCGGAGGTGTTCATGAACGACCCGGGCTTCGCGAGGACGAGCCGCGGGCCCCCCGGCACCAGGCGCCCCTCGGCGACCTGGTTCGGGGTCTTGTGCTTCTTGAACGTGGCGCCCATGCGGGCAGCCAGTTCATCGAGGACCATCTGGCCGACGTTGTGGCGGTTGCCCGCGTAGTCGGGCCCGGGGTTCCCGAGCCCGACCACGACGAACGAACGATCTGCCATCAGCGTCGACCAGATGCCACGAAGGGGTGTTACTCGGAGACCGGGGCGGAGCCGCCCTCGGCACCGGCTTCGGCGCCCGCCTCAGCGGAGGCCTCGTCCGCGGCCTCGTCGTCAGCGGTGCCACGCGGGGTGACGATCTGCACGACGAGTGCCTCGGGGTCGGTCTCGAGCTCAGCGCCCTCGGGGAGGGTCAGCTCGGACGCGACGATCTGCTTGCCGTCCTCGAGGCCCTCGACGTCGACGACGACGTGCTCGGGGATGTCCGTCGCGAGGACGAGCAGCGAGACGGTGTTGAGGTCCTGCACGTGGATCGTGCCGGCGAAGGACTCGCCCTCGATGACGACGGGGACGTCGACGGTGACCTTCTCGCCACGACGGAGGACGACGAGGTCGATGTGCTCGATGATCTGGCGCACCGGGTCACGCTGGACGTCCTTGACGAGGGCGAGCTGTGCGGCACCCTCGATGTCGAGGTCGACGACCGCGTTGGCGGTACGGACGAGCAGCATGGTCTCGTGGCCCGGCAGGCTGATGTGCTGCGGCTCGGTGCCGTGGCCGTAGACGACGGCGGGGATCTTGTCGGCGGCGCGGAGCTTGCGGGCCGCACCCTTGCCGAACTTGGTGCGGACTTCTGCCGCGAGCTTGGTGTAGTCAGCCATGATGCCTCCTGGTGTCGGGGACGACGCCGGAGTGCCGGCATCGAGGGGTCTGTGGTGTTGCAACTCGAACGCGTGCACGCGTGAGGAACGGTCCCAGAGTCTGGCCGGGTCTCCCACTGCGTCGATCACGGCCGCGCGTACGCGGCCCTCGCCGAAGTCGTGGGCAAGTCTACCAGTACCAGCCCGGGCGTGTCGCACGCCCGGTGGATGCGGTCAGTCGAGCGCCTGACGTCGACGGCGAGCCGCGACGAGGTCCTCGCGCGCCCGGTCGCTCGCCTGCTCCGCGTCGTCCCGTTCCCGTCCGAGGCGCTCGGCCTCGGCGTCGAGGTCGGTCTGCTCCCCCTCGAGTCCCCGGAGCTGCCGCTCGAGGTCCCGACGGCGGCGGTCGAGGTCGCCGCGCCGCTCCGCGACGTCCTCGAGTGCCGTTTCGACCTCGTCGAGCGCGGCATCGACGTCGCGGGACGTCTGGCGCGCCTGCCGTTCGACGTCGCGTGCCGCCCGTCGCTCGGCCGCCGGGTCGTGGTCGGGAGGGTCTGCGGGGCCGGAGCGGCGGGACCGGCTCGCACCGCGCCTCCCGGCCGTGATCGGGATGGGCGGGGCGTCGCTGCCGGACCATGCGTCGGGCACCGCGTCCGGCACGGCGAGCGCACCGTCGAGGTCGACCGGTTCGAAGCCGACGCTCTCCAGCGGCTGCACGAGGAGCCCCGAGCGGACGGCCGCTCCGGCGTGCGGATCGGCCATCGCCGCCTCGATCGTGGCGCGCACCTGGTCGAGGACGGCGGGCGTCGCCGGGTGGCCGGCATCCGAGGCACGGTCCGCACCCGCCTGGGCGAGCGCGGCCACGAGGCTCGCACGCTGCCGGCGGAGCGTGCTGATCTCCTGCGGGTCAGCCCGTTCCTGGGCCTCCCGGAGCGACGGACCGAGGGCGACCGCCTCGTCGAGGGCCTGGTCGTCCGCCAGGAGGTCGACCACCCATGCAGCCGGTGCCGGCTTCCGGAGCTTCCCCACGGCCGCTGCGGTCTCCCGGTCGTCCTTCCGTAGCGCCCGCTGCCGTGCGGTCCGCTCGGCGACGAAGTCCGCCGGCGGGACGAGCAGGAGCGCGCGGGCGACCCCTGCGAGCGTGTCGGTGTCCACGCTCGCCGAGGCTACCCGCGGCGCCTCACCAGTCGTGGACGGTGCCGTCGGCCAGTCGGTTGAACGGCAGGTAGGCCTGCTCGTACGGGTACTTCCCGGCCTCGTCGACGTCGAGCGAGACGCCGATGCCGGGCTCGTCGCCCGGGTGCAGGAACCCGTCGGTGAAGGTGGACGACTGCTGGAACACCCGGTTCGTGCGGTCGCCGTGGTGCATGTACTCCTGGATCCCGAAGTTGTGGATCGCGAGCCCGAGGTGCATCTGCGCGGCCATCCCCACCGGCGAGATGTCGGTCGGCCCGTGGAACCCGGACTTCACCTGGTACATCGCGGCGTAGTCCATCGTCTTCCGCAGCGGGGTGATCCCGCCCATGTGCGTCACGGCTCCGCGGACGTAGTCGATGAGCTGGTCGCGGATGAGGTCCTTGAAGTCCCAGATCGTGTTGAAGACCTCGCCGATCGCGAGCGGTGTCGTGGTGTGCTGCCGGACGAGCCGCAGCGCCTCCTGGTTCTCGGCGGGGGTGCAGTCCTCGAGCCAGAACAGGTCGTACGGCTCGAGGGACTTGCCGAGCTTCGCCGCCTGGATCGGGGTCATCCGGTGGTGGCCGTCGTGCAGCAGCGGCAGCTCGGGGCCGAACTCGTTGCGGACGGCCTCGAACACGGTCGGCAGGTGCCGCATGTACGAACGGGTGTCCCAGTCCTCCATCGCCGGGAACGACCCGCGCTGTGCCGGCTCGAAGTCGTAGCGGACGCCCGCGTTGCCCGCGGTCGTCCGGTTCGACGCGATGCCGTAGATCGACTCGAGCCCGGGGACGCCCGTCTGGACCCGGATCGACCGGTAGCCCTCGGCCTGGTGCTCGCGGATCGAGTCGAACAGCTCCGGCAGCTCCTTGCCGGACGCGTGCCCGTACGCCATCAGCCCCGTCCGGGAGGCTCCGCCGAGCAGCTGGTAGAGCGGCATGGCGGCGACCTTGGCCTTGATGTCCCAGAGCGCCATGTCGACGGCGGCGATCGCGGCCATCGTCACCGGGCCGCGCCGCCAGTACGACGACCGGTAGAGGAACTGCCAGGCGTCCTCGATGCGGCTGGCGTCCCGGCCGACCAGCAGCGGCACGACGTGTTCCGACAGGTACGCGGCGACGGCCAGTTCACGGCCGTTGAGGGTGGCGTCGCCGAGGCCGGTGACGCCGTCGGCGGTGGTGAGCTTGAGGGTGACGAAGTTGCGGTCGGGACTGGTGACGATCACCTCGGCGCGGTCGAGGAGCTGTCCGCGGTCCGTGCTCGCCCAGGTGTCGGGGCGACCGGAGGTCGGGGTCGGGTCGGTCGGGGTCGGGTCGGTCGGGGTCGGGTCGGTCATGCGGGGACTCCTTCGTCTGCTGACCCGCAGGCTTCGCCCGCGGCTTCTCCTCCGGTCGGGAGGCTCAGTGCAGGACCGCCAGGATCGCTGCGACGGTCTCGTCCACCGACCCACGGATCGGGACCACAGCCGACGCCTCGTCCGACTCGGGACGCTCGAGCGTCCGGAACTGCGAGTCGAGCAACGAGTTCGGCATGTACTCGTGGTGGCGGTGGCTCTGCCGCTCGGCGATGAGCTCGCGCGACCCGTCGAGGAACGCGATGAAGAGGTCCGGGGCGTCCTCGCGGAGGCGGTCGCGGTAGGCACGCTTCAACGCGGAGTTCGCCATCACGCACCGGGAGCCGGAACGCTGCACCTCGGCGATGCGTGCCGAGCAGGCGTCGAGCCACGGGCGCCGGTCCTCGTCGGTGAGGGGGACGCCGGCGTGCATCTTGTCCTTGTTCGCCTGGGGGTGCAGCCCGTCCGCGTCGACGAACTCCGCCGCCTGACCCCGCTCGACGAGCGCACGGGTCAGCGCCTCGCCCACGGTCGACTTGCCGGATCCGGAGACCCCCATCACGAGCACGGGCGGGAGGACGGTCGCATCGGCCATGCCTCCACACTACGAACAGGGGGACCCGTGATCCACAGGATGCGGAAGACCTGGGTGAGCACACGAGGGGCTGCATAGATTGGCCCTGGCCGTCCAGACACGAAGGAGTCGACGTGGCAGAGAACAACGACAAGGCGAACATCGGGGTCATCGGCCTCGCGGTGATGGGCTCGAACCTGGCGCGGAACCTCGCGTCGCGGGAAGGCAACACCGTCGCGGTCTACAACCGCACCTACGCCCGCACCGAAGAGCTCATGAACGAGCACGGTGACATGGGCTTCATCGCGTCCGAGGACATCGACGGGTTCGTCGCGTCACTGTCGAAGCCGCGCACCGCGATCATCATGGTCCAGGCCGGCAAGGGCACCGACGCGGTGATCTCGCAGCTCGCCGACCGGTTCGAGGAAGGCGACATCATCGTCGACGGCGGCAACGCCAACTTCCACGACACCATCCGCCGCGAACACGATCTCAAGGAGAAGGGCCTCAACTTCGTCGGCACCGGCATCTCCGGTGGCGAAGAAGGCGCCCTGCACGGCCCCTCGATCATGCCGGGCGGTTCAGACGAGGCATGGGAGACCCTCGGGCCGATCCTGACCTCGATCGCCGCGGTGGCCGAGGGCGAGCCCTGTGTCACGCACGTCGGCACCGACGGCGCGGGCCACTTCGTGAAGATGGTGCACAACGGCATCGAGTACGCCGACATGCAGCTCATCGCCGAGTCATACGACCTGCTCCGCCGCGTCGGCGGCTACAGCGTCGACCAGCTCGTCCAGGTGTTCGACGAGTGGAACAAGGGCGACCTCGAGTCGTACCTGATCGAGATCACCGGCGAGGTCCTCAAGCAGCAGGACGCCGACACCGGCAAGCCCCTGGTGGACGTCATCCGTGACGCCGCCGGGTCGAAGGGCACCGGCGTCTGGACCGTGCAGAACGCGGTCGGCCTCGGCATCCCCGTGTCGGGAATCGGTGAAGCGGTGTTCGCCCGGGCCGTGTCGTCGCGGGCGACGCAGCGCGCAGCGGTCCAGCAGTCCGTCACGAAGCGCCCCGACATCGCCGAGGTGCCGGACACCTTCGCCGACGACGTCCGCGCCGCGCTCTACGCCTCGAAGGTCGTCGCCTACGCGCAGGGCTTCGACCTCATCATCGCCGGGGCGAAGGAGTACGACTGGGACATCACCCTCGGTGACATGGCGAAGATCTGGCGTGGCGGCTGCATCATCCGCGCCCAGTTCCTCAACCGCATCGTCGAGGCGTACGACAAGGACCCGGAGCTCGCGTCCCTGCTCGTCGACCCGTACTTCGCCAAGGCCGTCGCCGAGGGTGAAGCCGCCTGGCGTCGCATCGTCGGGATCGCGGCCGCGTCGGGCATCCCGGCACCCGGGTTCTCGTCGGCACTGTCGTACTTCGACTCGCTGGCGTCCGAGCGGCTGCCCGCGGCCCTGATCCAGGGGCAGCGCGACTTCTTCGGAGCGCACACCTACCAGCGCACCGACAAGGACGGCACGTTCCACACGCTGTGGTCCGAGGACGGGCGTCCGGAGGTCGAGCAGGAGCCCTCGACGCACTGATCCCACTCGCTCGACTCCGAGGGCCTCGTCGTGGACGGGGCCCTCGGTGCGTGCGTGTCGGGTGGAGTGCAGCGGCGTGCAGCGGCGTGCGTGTCAGGCGACGATGCGCTCGCGGGCGAGCCGGGCGAGCAACTCGTCCAGCCGGTCCCCGCGGCCGAGCAGCCGATCCGAGCCCGGAGCCGCACGCACGAAGAACGTCGCCACCGCCGTGGTGTCGTCCGCCCGGACGTAGTGCACGACGATCGCCGGGGCTGTCCGACGTCCGGCACCGGGCACCAGGACGTCCTCGACCCCGACGTGCACCACACGGCTCCACCGGATCACGAGCAACCTCGTCGCACGCCGTCCGTCGAGTTCCCACAGGGACGCCTCGGTCGCGCCGAACGCCCACGTGACGTGCTGCGCGAGCGGGACCTCCGGACGCGCAGCCTCGAGCGTGCCGCGGAGCTCCGGGGTGGCCGAGGCCGGGACCAACCACACGGTCGGGTCGACGCGTCGGACCGCGACGGCCAGCACGTCGTCGGATCGCCGTCGCGCGATGGCCCGCGCCCGGAGGACGGCGATCACGATGACGGTCACGCCGAGGGCGACCGCAGCGACCTCGGCGATGCCGAACGCCGTCAGGTCGGCGTCCGGATCGGCGTTCACGACGATGATGCGCGCGGTGACCAGCGCGGCCCAGAGCCCGACGATCGCCCACCGCAGGGCCAGTAGCCGGCGGTACGGCGACCAACGCTCCCGGTCGCCGCGGGCACGACCAGGACCCGGAACACGGATCGGTCGCCTCGGCACGGTGACGATCCTGCCACGACGACGTCCTCGATCCGCACGTTCGGGGATGAACGGTCCCCGAACCCGCCGAGCGCACCGGACCAGCCGTTCCCAGCGGCACTGACCTACCATCCGAGGGTGACCGAGCCTGACCCGCGCCTCCTCCCGCACCGCCGCTGGGCCGCCGCGCTCGTCGGGGTGATCGCCATGCTCGCGTTCCTCGCCGTCGCGGAGCTCGGGGCGCTGCTCCTCGGGGGTGCCGGCAGCCCGCTCGTCGCGGTCGGTTCGGCCGTCATCGACCTGGCGCCCCGAGGCGCGAAGGACCTGATGGTGTCGCTGTTCGGCACCGGGGACAAGGTGGCGCTGTTCGCCCTCATGACCGTCCTCCTCGTGGTCATCACGGCCGGCGCCGGCGTCCTCGAGCGACGCCGACCGCCCTTCGGTGCGCTGGTCTTCGCCGCCGGTGGGGTGCTCGCCCTGCTCGCGGTCACCACCCGTTCCGGCAGCGGCACGTTCGACGGTGCTCCGACCGTCCTCGGCGTGGCCGCGTCGATCATCGTCCTGCGACTCCTCCTGCAGCGCCTCCGCCGGTGGGAGGACACCCGCGCCGTCCCGACCGTCGGCGCGGACCGCGCCGACGGTGTCCAGCGCCGCTCCTTCATCGGATGGGCGGTCACCACCGCAGCGGTCGCGGCGCTGGTGGGGAGCGCCTCCCGGCTGGGATCGGCGTCGCTGCAGGCCGCGGCTGCGGTCCGCCGGGCCGTGCGTCTGCCGGCACCGGCGAGCACGGCCGAACCGGTGCCGAGCGGTGCCAGCCTGGACGTCACGGGAATCACGCCGTACGTCACCCCGAACGCCGACTTCTACCGGATCGACACGGCGCTTCGCGTGCCGTCGATCGACCCCGCCGACTGGTCGCTGAGGATCCACGGCGAGGTCGAGGAGACCGTCGAGATCACCTGGGCGGAGCTCCTGGCCCTCCCCCTCGAAGAGCACATGGCCACGCTGAGCTGCGTGTCGAACGAGGTCGGCGGCGACCTGATCGGCAACGCGCTCTGGCTCGGCTACCCGATCCGGTCGCTCCTCGCCCGCGCCCGGCCGAAGTCCGGTGCCGACATGGTCCTGTCGCGGAGCATCGACGGGTTCACCGCCGGCACCCCGCTCGACGTGCTGCAGGACGACGACACGCAGGCGCTCGTCGCCGTCGGCATGAACGGCACGCCGTTGCCGGCCGAGCACGGGTTCCCGGCTCGCCTGGTCGTGCCGGGCCTGTTCGGGTACGTCTCCGCCACCAAGTGGGTGACCGAGCTCGAGGTCACCCGCTTCGCCAAGGCGCAGGGGTACTGGACGCCGCGTGGGTGGTCGGAGCGTGGGCCGGTGAAGCTGGAGTCGCGGATCGACACCCCGTCCGACGGCACCTCGGTGCGGGTCGGCGACCGGGTCCCGATCGCCGGTGTCGCCTGGCAGCCGCACGTCGGTGTCAAGGCCGTGCAGGTCAAGGTCGGGTCCGCCGGGTGGCAGGACGCCGAACTCGCCGATTCCGTCTCCGCCGACACCTGGCGGCAGTGGGTCTACCGGTGGACCGCCGTCGCCGGGCAGCACGAGGTGCAGGTCCGTGCCGTCAGCGCCGACGGTGAGGTGCAGACGAGTGTGCAGCGGCCGCCCGCGCCGAACGGCGCGACCGGCTGGCACGGGGTCACCATCTCCGCCTCCTGACGGGAGGCACGCCCCGCCGCCCACGCGTCGCCGGGCGCGGTGGGGCGCGAAACACCGGTGTTCGTCCGTCGAACACCGGCATGACGCGGCGCGAACGACGAACACCGGTGTCGCGCTGGAGCGGCGGGCGCAGGCGTGCCGGAGCGGGCGCCGCCGGCAGGGTTCAGGCGGGGAGGGTGGCGACGACGCAGGTGCCGTCGACCTCGTCGTCGCGGGCGAGTTCCGCGTCGAAGCCGGCCGCACGGAAGAGGCCCGCGGAGACCGGTGCCTGCTCCCCCGACACCTCGATCACGACCGCCCCGCCCGGCCGGATCCACTCCGCAGCACCGGCAGCGATCCGACGGTGCACGTCGAGGCCGTCCGCCCCGCCGTCGAGGGCGACCCGGTGCTCGTGGTCGCGGGCTTCCGGAGGCATGGTGCCGATCGCGTCGGTCGGGACGTAGGGCGCGTTCACGGTGAGGACGTCGACCCGCCCCCGGAACCGGGTCGGCAGCGGGTCGAAGAGGTCACCCGTGACGACGATACCCCGGTCGCCCAGGTTCTCGGCCGCGACGTCGGTGGCATCCGGGTCGATGTCGGATGCGACGAGGTCGAGCGCGCCGATCCGTTCGAGCAGCGCCATCCCGATCGCTCCCGCACCGCAGCACAGGTCGACGACCCGGTCGTAGCGGTGCAGGCGTCGGGCAGCCTGGGTGACGACGACCCGGGTGCGGGCCCGTGGGACGAAGACCCCGGGTGTCACGCGGACCCGGTGCCCGTCGAAAGCTGCCCAACCGAGGACGTACTCGAGCGGCTCCCCGGCGAGACGACGCTGCAGGAGCGTCCGGAGCCGGGCCGGGTCGCCGTCACCGGCAGCGAGCAGCAGGTCGGCTTCGTCCTCGGCGAAGACGCTCCCGCCGGCCCGGAGTCGGGCGGCGAGGGCGTCCCGCGGGGTCAGTGCCACGGTTGCGTCCGAGGACTCAGGCGGCGCCGTCGAACATCGACGTCACCGAACCGTCGTCGAACACCTCGTGGATGGCACGGGCGATGAGCGGCGCGATCGGCAGGACCTCGAGCTTGTCCCAGCGCTTCTCGTGCGGCACCGGCAGCGTGTCCGTGACGACGACGCGGTCGATGAACTCACTCTGCAGCAGCTCGGTCGCCGGGTCGGAGAACACCGCGTGCGTGGCGGCGACGACGACACCCTTGGCTCCGCTGGCCTTGAGGGCCTCTGCCGCCTTGGCGATGGTGCGGCCGGTGTCGATGAGGTCGTCGACCAGCAGGCACCAACGGCCGGCGACGTCACCGACGATCTCGTGCACGGAGACCTGGTTCGGGACGAGCGGGTCGCGGCGCTTGTGGATGATCGCCAGCGGTGCGCCGAGCTTCTCGGACCAGATGTCGGCCACACGGACGCGGCCCATGTCGGGCGAGACGACGGTCAGGGTCGCGGGGTCGAGCATCTCGCGGAAGCGTTCGAGGAGCACCGGCATCGCGAACAGGTGGTCGACCGGGCCGTCGAAGAAGCCCTGGATCTGCGGGGCGTGCAGGTCGACGCTCATGATGCGGTGCGCGCCGGCCGCCTTGAACAGGTCGGCGACGAGGCGGGCCGAGATCGGCTCGCGGCCACGACCCTTCTTGTCCTGCCGGGCGTACGGGTAGAACGGCGCGACGACGGTGATGCGCTTGGCGGAAGCGCGCTTCAGGGCGTCGACCATGATGAGCTGCTCCATGAGCCACTCGTTGATCGGAGCGGTGTGCGACTGGATGACGAAGGCGTCGCAGCCGCGGACCGACTCGTCGAAGCGGGCGTAGAGCTCACCGTTGGCGAAGGTCCGGGCATCGGTCGGGACGAGGTCGACACCGAGCTCTTCCGCGATCGACTTCGACAGTTCCGGGTGCGCTCGCCCTGCGACCAGGACGAGTCGCTTCTGGCCGGTTGTCTTGATTCCGGACACGTGTGGTGCTCACTCCCTGACCCCGTGGAGGGGCCGATCTGACCCGCCGGGGCCGATGTCCTGGGCTCCGGTCGGGGCCCACCGCTGACGGTCACGGGGACCGTCGAGGTGTCATTCGCCTCGCGCACGCCGAGCTGACTCGGCCGCCGGGGTTCCGGGTCGGTTCTCCTCGACCCAGCCTTCGGTGTTGCGCTGTGGGGCGTAGCTGATCGCGAGCGACCCGGCCGGCACGTCCTTGCGGACGGTCGTGCCTGCACCGGTGTACGCCCCGTCGCCAATCCTAACCGGGGCGACGAACACGTTGTGCGATCCGGTCCGGACGTCGGAGCCGATGACCGTGCGGTGCTTGTGGACGCCGTCGTAGTTCGCGGTGATGGTGTTCGCACCGATGTTGGAGTCGTCGCCGACCTCGGTGTCGCCGATGTACGACAGGTGCGGGACCTTGCTGCCGCGGCCGATCACCGCGTTCTTGGTCTCGACGAAGGTGCCGATCTTGCCGCGCTCGCCCAGGATCGTGCCGGGCCGCAGGTAGGCGAAGGGACCGACCGAGGCGCCGTCGCCGATCACCGCCAGCGTGGCGTCGACCCGGTTGACGGTGGCTCCTGCCCCGACCTCGGTGTCGCGCAGGGTGGTGCCCGGCCCGACGACGGCCCCGCTGGCGATCGCCGTCGCGCCGATCAGCTGGGTGTCCGGCAGCAGCTCGACGTCGGGTTCGATCGAGACGTCGAGGTCGATCCACGTCGACGCGGGGTCCTGCACGCTGACCCCGGCCAGCTGGTGGCGACGGACGATGCGGGCGTTGAGTTCCCGTGCGGCGTCGGAGAGCTGGGCGCGGTCGTTGATGCCGGCGACGAGCCACGGATCGCTCAGCGTGACGACGTCCACCCGGCCGCCGCGGGCAGCGATCAGGGCAGGGACGTCGGTGATGTACTTCTCGCCCTGCGCGTTCTCGGTCGTCAGGGACGGCAGGACCGCGCGGAGGTGCGTGACGTCGAACGCGTAGATGCCGGCGTTCGCCTCGGTGATCTGGAGCTGCTCTGGTGTGGCGTCCTTGTGTTCGACGACCCCGGCGAACGACCCGTCGGCGTCACGCACGATCCGTCCGAGCCCGGTCGGGTCCGGGGCGATCGCGCTGACGAAGGTCGCCCCGTGCCCGCCGCCGCCGTGGGCGTTGACGAGGGTGCGGAGACTCTGCGCGTCGAGCAGCGGGACGTCGCCGGAGAGCACCACGACGACACCGTCGAAGTCGGCGGGCAGCGCGTCCACCGCGACCTCGACGGCACGACCGGTACCGGGGACGTCGTCCTGGTCGACGACGAGGGCGTCCGGCGCACGTTCGGTGATCTCGGCGGCGACGCGGTCACGCTCGTGCCGCACGACGACGGCGATGTGCTCCGGTGACAGCGACTCCGCGGTCCGGAGCACGTGCGCGATGAGGGGCAGGCCGGCGAGCCGGTGCAGCACCTTGGGGAGCGAGGACTTCATGCGCGTGCCCTGCCCGGCGGCGAGGACGACGACGGCGATCCGCTGGTCGGTCATGCGTCCCATCCTGGCCCACCGCCTCGCCCTCGGCCGACCGTCGCGCCGATGTGTGGGGAACTGCGCGGAGAACCGCATCGGTGCAGGGCAAGCCGCACCGGAGCCGCCTCCCCGGACCGCGCGGCCGGAGCGGCCGGAGTGGCCACCGCACCACGGGAGGCCCGGTGCCGGCCCGTCGGACCGGCACCGGGCCTCCCGGCAGTCATCGAGCGACGCGCAGCGCCGCTTCGGTCAGGCGGTCAGGTCCGTCAACTCGACCTTGATCCACCCCGGTTCACGGCGGTCGAAGGCCTCGTAGGCCGCGATCGCGGACCCGATGCCCTCGTGCTCGGTGATGAGCGCCGTCGGGTCGAACTGGCCGGCAGCGACCATGTCGATCAGGGGCGGCGTGACCGAGTGGTGGTCACAGTTGCCCATCCGGATCGTGAGGTTCTTGTTCATCGCCTCGCCGATCGGGTACGACTGCGCCGTCGGCCCGTAGACGCCGATGATCCCGATCCGGCCGTACTTCGCGACCGACGCGACCGCCCACTTGGCGACCTGCGAGGGCCCGTCGCCCGGCTTCCACTGCTGCTGCTCCCCGAACCCGTCCGGCGAGGCGTCGGGCGCGACCTGCTGCACCTCGGCGTCGAAGGCGGCGGCCTGCTCGTCGGTCACGGCGGCGGGGCCGTGCTTCGGGCGCTCCGCGTCCACGCCGACCGCGTCGATGACCGCGTCCGCACCGATGCCGTTGGTGAGGTCCAGGATCGCCTGGACCGGGTCCTCCCGGTTGTAGTCGACGACCTCGCAGTGCTGCGCGAGTGCGGCGGCGAGCCGGGTCTCGTGCCCGTCGACGACGATGACGCGACCGGCGCCCTGCTTGTAGGCGGAGGCCGCCGCGAACTGTCCGACGATCCCGGCGCCGAACACGACGACGACGTCACCCCGCCGCACCCCGGCGAGTTCGGCGCCGAACCAGCCGGTCGGGAAGATGTCGGAGAGCAGGATCGCCTGCTCGTCGCTGACGTTGTCGGGCAGCGGGTGCATCGTGTTCTGCGCCCACGGGACCCGGACGTACTCGGCCTGCAGACCGTCCACAGGGCCGGTCGACTGCGGGCCGCCGAAGAAGCTCGTGCCCGCCTGCGGCCCGTTCGGGTTCGCCACGTCGCACTGTGCGGTCTGGCCCATCCGGCAGTACCGGCAGGCGCCGCACGAGATGGTCGAGTTGATGACGACGCGGTCGCCCGGGCTGAAGCCGCGCACGGCGTCGCCGACCTGGGAGACGACGCCGACCGCCTCGTGGCCGAGGATCGTGCCCTCGACCATCGGGGCCATGGTGCCGCGGACGAAGTGCAGGTCGGTGCCGCAGATCGCCGAGCGGGTGATGTGCACGATCGCGTCGTGCGGGTCCTGGATGGTGGGCTCCGGGACCTCGTCGAGCCGGATGTCGCCGATGCCGTGCCAGACAACTGCCTTCATGGGGTTCCTCCTCGTGGGTCGTCGGGGCGGACGCTACGCGCGGGGGTCTCGGTGGTCGCGGAGGGCTGCGCGGCATGCGGACAGGCGGGCGGGCGGGCGCGGGCGGGCGGGCGGCGCTGGAGGGCGGGCGCGGGCGCCCGCCGTCGAGAGGCCACGATTCGTCGCTCTCGGCGCGCGCGAGCGACGAATCGCGACACCTCGACGGACGTGAGCGGGGTGTCGTGCGACCGCGGCAGCCCACGGACGGGAGGCACGCCCCGCGTCCGGCACCGAGCCTCCCGTCCGCCGGCCGGCGCGACACTCCCGGGCGGCGGGCGTCGAGAGGCCACGACGCGTCGCTCTCGGCGCGCGAGAGTGACGAATCGCGGCACCTCGGCGGACGTGAGCGGGGTGTCGTGCGACCAGGGCCCCGAGTGTCGTACGAGCAGGCGCGCGCGTCAGGCGGCGGCCGCGGGCTCGTCGCGGACGAAGGCCATCAGCACGAGACCCGCGATCAGGACCACGACGACACCGAGGATCCCGTACCGCGTCGACCCGCCGATCGTCACCGCGAGGCCGAACAGCGCCGGGGCGATGAACGACGCCGCACGCCCTGTGGTGGCGTAGAGGCCGAACAACTCGCCCTCGCGGCCGGGCGTCGCGAGCTTCGCCAGGTACGCCCGGGAGGACGACTGCACCGGCCCGACGAACATGCAGAGCCCGAGACCGAGCACCCAGAACGACGCCTGCGCGGACCCGGCGAAGAGCACCGCGGTGCCGAACACCGACAGACCGACCAGGGACACCATGATGAGCGGCCGGGACCCGAACCGGTCGTCGAGTCGACCGGAGACGACCGTGGAGATGCCGGCGACGACGTTCGCCACGATCGCGAACATGATGACGCCGGACGGGCTGAACCCGAACACCTGTGCGGCGATGATCCCGCCGAACGTGAACACGGCACCGACGCCGTCGCGGAACACGGCGCTGGCGAGCAGGAAGGCCAGGACGTTCCGCCGGGTGCGCCAGAGCCGGGCGACGTCCCGCCCGAGGTCGGCGTAGGCGGACCACAGCGATCCGCGGCGGCTGGGGTCGGCCGGGGCCTCCGGGACGACGACGAACAGCGGGATCGAGCTGACGGCGAGCCACACGGCGGCGATGCCGATCGCGACGCGCACGTCCCACTGCCCGGTGGCCACGGTCGCGGGGAGCTGCAGGAGTCCGCCCGTGCCGTCGACGCCGAAGTCCTGGATGCAGAGCACGAGCAGGACGATGAGCAGCACGATGCCGCCGAAGTACCCGGCGGCCCACCCGATGGCGGACACCCGGCCGGTCTTCGGCCCGGTGGCGACCTGACCGAGCATGGCGTTGTAGCCGACGCAGGCGATCTCGTAGGCGACGGTGCCGATGCCGATGAGGGCGGCGCCGAGCACCAGGTACGGCTGCTCCGGCGCGACGAAGACCATGCCGACGATCGACAGGACGATGCCGATCGTCGCGATGAGCACCGAGCGCTTCCGGTGCCCCGACGTGTCCGCGAGTCGGCCGATCGCAGGGGCGACGAGGGCGACGACGATGCCGGCGATGGTCAACGCGGTGGACACCACCGCGGCGTTGTGGGCGAGTTCGCGCTCGACGGCTGCGGCCGCGGCGGACGAGGAGTCCTCGGCGGCGACGAGGGCCGGGTCGACGAACGCCCGGCTGGCCAGGTAGGTGCTGAACACGAACGTGGTGACGACGGCGTTGAAGGCGGCGGAGCCCCAGTCCCAGAGCGCCCAGGACAGCAGTGCCCGACGCCGGACGGGGGTCGGCGGTGCCTCGGCGGTCGTCGGCGTACCGGTCATGGCCGAACCGTAGCGCCTCCGGGTGTCCACCGCGGTGTCCGACCGGCAGGCCGCGTGGACCGCGGCGACCGGCAGGCCGCGGCGACCACGGCGACCGGCAGGCCGCGGCGACCACGTCGACCGGCGACGCCCGCCGGCCCCGACTCAGCGCCGCAGCGTCTGCTTCGGGTACTCGCCGAACCGTTCCGCGTACGACGCCGAGAACCGCCCGAGGTGCGCGAAGCCCCAGCGCGTGGCGACCTGGCCGACCGAGACGCTCCGGGAGTCGAGCGCGAGCAGCTCCTCGTGCACCCGGTCGAGTCGCACCTGGCGCAGGTAGTTCAGCGGCGACACCCCGAAGGTGCGGCGGAACGCCTCCTGCACGCTGCGGACGCTGAGGCCCGCGACCTGCGCCAGGTCGGTGATGGTGATCGGGTCGTCGGCGTGTGCGTGGATGTGCTCGACCGCCGCGCGGAGCTTCGCCTGCCGCGGGTGCAGCAGTTCCGCGGGCAGCTGGTCGAGCTGCGGCGGGACGACCCGCAGGAACGCGTCGACGGTCTGCCGTTTCGCCTCGTGCCAGACGAGCGACCCGGTGCCGCCTTCCCGCAGCGCCCGTGCGAGGGCGCCGAGGGAGTCCCGCCACTGTCGGACGGCCACGGTGTCCGCGGGTCGCAGGTGGTCGAAGCGCAGCTCGCGGGTGCCGACGTCGAAGCGTTCGGCAGCGACCTCCCGGACGAGGGCGCGGTCCAGGTGGACGAGCTGCTGGTCGTAGTCGGTGGCCACGAACACGACGTCGCGGTGTGCCGGGAACAGCATCGGGTGCCCGATCCGCAGCGCGACCCGGTCGCGGAGGGTGTCGGGCGTCCCGGAGCCAGCGGTCAGCCAGCCCATCACGAGGTCGTCGCCGGGTGCGGACGCACCGCGGAGGAAGCCGCTCATCGTGGACCGGCGCATCGAGACGTCGGAGTCGCCGACGGCCGTGTAGCGGTAGGAGTACTCCCCGTCGGTCCGGCGCGACAACCACTGCCTGCCGGAGTAGATGCCGGCGAGGTCGCGGACGGCGGCGTCGGGGTCGGTGCCGGACACCTCGAACCGCACCGGGACGGCGGAGTCGGCGAGCGCCTCCCGTCCAGCCGCCGCCCTGGTCTCGCCGGGCTCCGGCGCGAGCGGCCCGCTCACGTCGTCACCACACTGGATCGGGAACCAGCGGTATCTGGATATCCTTGCCGCGAGCACGCCGGTCCCCACTCCGGTGTGCCGTGCGACACGGAGGAGGGCACCCGATGAGCGACCTCGACGTGATCGGTGCCCTGACCCGACTGGAGCAGGCCTCGACCGCGCTGCGCAACCGGCTGCGGGACCGGACCGGCGTCTCCGGGACGGACCTGTCGGTCCTGCAGTACGTGTGGCGCGCCAAGACGGGCGACCGTTCGGTGCGCGTGAAGGACCTGACGTCGCACCTCGGTCTGACGGGCCCCGCGGTGACCGGCATCATCGACCGGCTGGAACGGCAGGACCTCCTGCGGCGTGTGCCGAACCCGGAGGACGGTCGGAGCAGGTTCATCGAGCTGACGCCCGGCCAGGAGCAGGTGTTCGCAGCGGCGCTGGACAGCACCAACGAGCAGTTGCACGAACTCCTGTCCTCCTTCTCGGAACGAGAGCGCCGACGCCTCGTCCGCATCGTCGACCGCATCGCCGGGGCGCTCGACGGCGGGGTGTCGCCCACGTCGTAGTGCAGGCTATGGGCCCCCTGGTCGCCGGTCGGAGGAATTGTCCACGCAGCGCGGATGGGTCAATTCGCGACCTACTTGGCCGGGCGTGGCTCCGAACGTCGCCGTACCGTCGGACTCGACCAGGACCCCCCTCGCACGGGGGTCACCGCCGACGGGATGGGACACCATGGGCATGTACGAGACCGAACCGGGCGTCGATCCGGTGCGCATCACCACCATCCGCCGCATGCGCCGTCGCTGGAAGCACGGCGAGCAGCCCACCGAGGACCAGGGACTGTTCGACGACCTCTTCGTGGCGACGACGAAGCAGCGCTGACGCAGCGACGTCGACACGTCGACGGGAGGCCCGTGGCGGGATCGCCACGGGCCTCCCGTCGCGTCCGGGGTCGGCCCCGGGGCGGGTTACGGTGACCCTGTGCCCGGACGACGATCCCTCGACTCCGAGCGCGGCGACGACGCCGTGCTCGTCGTCCGGCGCGACCTCCGCCGTCGTCCGGTCCGGACCGTGCCGTGGCGCCGGGTGCTGGTGGGCGTGGTGCTCGCAGCCCTGCTCGGCGGCGCCGCCGTCGCGACGGTCGGCACCCTCGTCTCCCAACGCACCGCGGAACGGTTCGCGGTCGAGGACGCGACCGACGACACCGCCGCGGTCGCCCGGACCGTCGTCGAGCCGGCGCTGCTCGACGCCGTCGCCGACCGGGCTGCGTCCGCCGCCGACCGTCGTGTCGCCGCGGACCGACTGGACCGTGCCGTGCAGGCGGTGACCGCCGCGACCGGCGCGGTCCGGGTGAAGCTCTGGGCTCCGGACGGCACCGTCCTCTGGTCGGACGAACCCCGCCTGGTGGGGCAGCGGTTCGCGCTGTCCGACGACGACCTGGAGGCGCTCGAGTCGGACCGCTCGGACGCCGAGGTGTCCGACCTGACTGCGCCCGAGAACCGGTACGAGCGGGGGCGGGGGCCGCTGCTCGAGGCGTACCAGGCGGTGCACGTGCCCTCCGGCGACCCACTGCTGCTCGAGGTCTACTACCCGTACGACGCGGTCCTCGGCAGTGCCGCGTCCCTGCGGTCCGCGTTCGCCACCCTGGCGTTCGGCACCGTGGGTGTGGCCATCGCGCTGCTGCTGCCCGTCGTGCTGTGGCTGCTGCTCCGGGTGCGGGGCGGCCAGCGTGACCGGGAGCGGCTGCTGGTCCGCGCGCTCGACGCCGAGACCGCCGAGCGCCGTCGGCTCGCCGCCGACCTGCACGACGGTCCGGTGCAGGACATCGCGGGGCTGGCGCTCGGCCTCGGCGCGGCCGCACGGAGCACGACGGGTCCCGGCGCCCGGGTGCTCGACGAGTCGGCGACCACACTGCGGTCCGCGGTGTCGGCGCTGCGGTCGTCGATGTCCGCTATCCAGCCGGCGGCCCCGGACCGCGACGGGCTCGCCGCCGCGCTCGACGACGCGACCGCCCGGGGACGTGCGGCCGGCCTGGTGGTGCGGCTCGACGTCCCGGCGACGGTCCCGGCCGCTCCCCCGGCGCTGCTCGCCGCCGTGCGCTTCGTGCGGGAGGCCGTCGCGAACACCGTCCGGCACGCCCGAGCGAGTGCGGTCCGGGTCACGGTCGACCGACGGGACGACGAGCTGGTCGTCCGGGTGTCCGACGACGGGGTCGGTTTCGATGCGGAGGCCGTGCTCGGGTCACGACGCAGCGGTCACCTCGGGACCACCCTGCTCCGGCAGATCGCGGAGGACGCCGGCGGCTCGCTGGTGCTCCGGACCGCGCCGGGTACCGGGACCACCTGGGAGCTGGCGGTCCCCGCCGAGTCGGAGTCCGCCGGGGTGGCGTCGGGATGGTGAGGGTGCTGCTCGTCGACGACCACGCCCTGGTCCGCGGTGGGCTCCGTGCGGTCCTCGACACGACCGACGACTGCCAGGTGGTCGGCGAGGCCGCGACCGGTGAGGAGGCCGTCGAACGGGCACTCACGCTCCGCCCCGACGTCGTGGTGATGGACCTGTCGATGCCCGGCGCCGGTGGGGTCGCCGCGACCGCCGCACTGCGGACCGACCTGCCGTCCGCCCGGGTGCTCGTGCTGACGACCTTCGCCGACGACGCCCGGGTCCGGGCCGCGCTGGCCGCGGGGGCGACCGGGTACCTCCTCAAGGACGCCACCCCGGACGACGTGGTGCGGGCGGTCCGCGCGACCGCGCGCGACGAGGTCCCGATCGACCCACGGGTCGCCCGGAGTCTGCTGCCGGCGACGGGGACGGATGCCGACCCGGTCCCCTCCGGCCCGGTGCTGCCACCGCGCGAGCGCGAGGTCCTCGTGCGCCTGGCCCGCGGGCTGTCGAACCGGCAGATCGCGTCCGAACTCGGGATCGCCGAACGGACCGTCAAGGTGCACGTCGGCAGCGTCTTCCGGCGCCTCCAGGTGGCGGACCGGACGACTGCGGCGCTCTGGGCGCGGGACCACGGGTACTAGTACCAAGGTCCGATGGTGCCCGCGGGAGCGAGCGGCGACGATCGTGCCGAGGGGTCGAACCGCCCCGCACTCTCGAACCGCCCCGCACAGGAGGCACACCATGCGCACCACCACCGACCACCGCACCGCCCGCTCGGGCCGCTCGGGCCGCACCCGCGGGACGGCAACGCTCCTCGCCGCGACCCTCGCCGCCGCAGCCGTCGCCGCGGTCGCACTCGTCGGGGTCGCCCCGGCGCAGGCGTCCGGCAAGACCTCGACGGGCGGCGACTACGCCGTCACGGTCAACGGCACCACCACGAACCCCGCCGTCGGCCGCGACTTCAAGCTCAAGGACATCGCCGTCTCGGGCACCATCGCGGTCCGCGGCAAGCACAACGGCTTCGACATCCGACTCGCCGACCTCGGCGTGTACGACTACACGCTGACCGGCGCCCCCGACACCCAGCGGATGGTGACGAAGCCGACGGTCGTGTTCGCGTCGAAGGTGCCCTCGCTCACCGCCGCGCAGCTCGCCGGCACCCGCCTGTCGTCGCTCGAGGTCCGGGACGACACCCTCGTCGCGATCTTCAGCACCGGCGCCGGCAAGTTCAAGATCCAGGCGAAGGACGGCGCGCAGGGCGGGGTCTTCCAGATGGAGACCGAGTTCGCCGGCCCCGTCACCTTCACCCACACGCTCGGTGCCGGCCTGTTCTACTTCGTCAACCCGTACACCGGCAAGGTCAACTTCGGCGACGGCACCCCCGCGGTCGCATCGGGCAGCGGGGCGCACCAGATGCTGCTCGGCAAGGACAGCCCGCAGGTCGCGACGAAGACCTCGCAGACCGCGACGACGACCACGTGGACCGTCCAGCCCGGCGGCCGTCTGGGTGGTGTCCTCGGCGAGGACGCCGTCGAGCTGAGCGCCGGCGCGACGAACTGCACGAGCGACTGCCAGGCGCAGAACCAGATCCACGGCTCGCTGCCGGTGCCGCCGGACCCGGTGGACCCGACGCCGATCGCGTCGCGCTGACCAGCACGCGCGGGCGCTGACCGGTCCGCACCAGCGCACACCACGACGGACGGGAGGCCCGTGGCGGGATCGCCACGGGCCTCCCGTCCGTCTCGTGGTGGCGGCCGCCCCACCCTGTCCGCCGAACGGGGGCTGCATGCGGGCCGCCCGCGCTGGGTAGCGTCAGGAGGGCGGTCGCACCCGACGACCGCGCGAGCGTCGTCTCACCAGCGGCGCGACCGAGGGCGACGATGCCCGCACCGACGAAGAGGGGCACGATGTCCACCACCACCGGACTGGGAACACTGAACGTCGCCACGATCGTGGCCGAGGGTGCCCGACGGCACCGCACCAAGGCCGCCGTCGTCACCGCGATGCCGGACGGCGTCCACGAGCTGACCTACGGCGACCTGTGGGAGCGCGTCCGCGCGACCGCCGGTGGCCTGCGGTCCCGCGGTGTCCAGCGCGGCGACCGTGTCGCGGTGATGCTGCCGAACGTGCCCGAGTTCCTGGTGGCGTACTTCGCCGTGCTCGCGATGGGCGCCGTCGTCGTCCCGATCCACCTGCTGTTCAAGCGCGAGGAGATCACCCACGTCCTCAGCCGCTCCGGCGCCCGCGTGCTCGTCGCCGCCGGCTCGGTGCTCGGTGAGGCCGCACCGGCCGCTGCCGACACCGGCGCGCTCGTCGTCGGCGTCGGGGCCGGCGAGGACGTCGTCTCGCTGACGGCACTGGCGTCCGAGGGCGAGCCGCTCGACGCCGTCGTCGCGACGAACCCCCTCGACCCGGCCACCATCCTGTTCACCAGCGGCACCACCGGGCAGCCCAAGGGCGCGGTCGGGTCGCACTTCGCCCTCGTCGAGCAGGTCAACGTCTGCATCATCGACGTGTTCGACCTCCGCGAGGAGGACGTGGTGTTCGGCGGCCTCCCGCTGTTCCACACCTTCGGGCAGACGGTCGTGATGAACACCACGCTCCGCCGCGGGGCCACGATCGTGCTGCTGCCCCGTTTCGACGCGGCGACCGCGCTGCAGCTGTGCACCGACCAGCAGGTGACGGCGTTCCTCGGCGTGCCGACGATGTTCATCGCGCTCCTCGGGGCGGCGGAGCAGCACGACGCCCGACCGCCGTTCCGCTGGTGCGTCTCCGGCGGTGCCGCCCTGCCCGCCGCCGTGCTGGAACGCTTCGAGTCGACCTTCCACGCGCCGATCCAGGAGGGCTACGGGATGACCGAGACCTCCCCCGTCATCTCGGTGAACCCCCGCGGCGTCCCGAGTCGCGCCGGCAGCGTCGGGCCCGCGGTGTGGGGCGTCGACGTCGTCGTCGCGGACGCCGAGATCGAGGGACGGATCGTGCCCGTGCCGGTCGGGGAACCCGGCGAGATCGTGGTCCGTGGGCACAACCTGTTCCTCGGCTACCTCGACGACCCGGAGTCGACCGAGGCCGCGATGGCCGACGGGTACCTCCGCACCGGTGACATCGGTGTGCTCAGCGAGGACGGCTACGTCAGCATCGTCGACCGCAAGAAGGACCTCATCCTGCGGAACGGCTACAACGTGTACCCGTCCGAGATCGAGGCGGTGCTGCACCGGCACGAGGACGTCGCCTCGGCCGCCGTGTTCGGCGTCGACCACCCGGTGCACGGCCAGGAGGTGCACGCGGCCGTCGTCCTCCGCGACGGCGCCGCCGGGTCGGACGCGGTCGACGCGTTCGTCCGCGAGCACGTCGCGTCGTTCAAGTACCCGCGCGTCTTCCACGTGGTCGACACGCTGCCGATCGGGCCGAGCGGGAAGGTGCTGCGGCGCGAGCTGACACGGCAGTACAGCGCCTGAGGGCGCGAGACGCGGAACGGGAGGCCCGTCACCAGCTGGTGACGGGCCTGACGTCCGTCCGGCCTCACCGACCCGTCAGCGCGGGATGACGGAGAACAGGAACTTCCGGCGCACCATGTACCAGCTGAGCAGGATCAGCACGGTGTGCACGGCGGTACCGATCAAGACGTTGCCGTAGTCGAGCGGCAGCGACGCGATCACCAGCGCGAAGAAGACCTGCCACACGAAGACGTAGAGGCTCGCCTGCCCGAGCGGGATCCACAGCCACCCGATGACGGCGTTCACCGGCTTCCAGAACACGGTGAGGATCGCGTACGAGACGACCGCGAAGAACGCGATGTCGATGAGTCGACCCCACTGCAGGTCGACGCGCTGGTACGCCGTGTTGTAGAGGTCCTGGTACATCGACGCGGGGAACGGCACCGGGGTGAAGTCGAACCGGTCGCCCGCCCAGACGTAGACCAGGAAGGCCGCGTAGCCGCAGACCAGCACGCCGACCAGGACCTTGCCGAGCCGGCCGGTCAGCGCCCGGGTGATCTGCCGACGGTAGTAGCCGAGCACCAGGCCGTGGGTGAAGACCACCTGCCAGGTCAGCAGCGGGAACACCGCGTCGAACTGCGAGTTGAGCGGCTTGAACTCGGGGTGCACCGCCTGGAAGACGTAGAGCGCCCAGCTGACGACGAGCAACGCCCACCAGTACCCCCGCCGGATCACCCACATGAACACCGGGATGAACAGGCTGAGCACCACGAACAGGCCCATGATGTTGAACGGCCACGGACCCATCTCGAGCAGCAGGAACTGCCGGATCGCGTACCAGGGCGGCGGGTACGCCAACAGCTGCATGGCGTTCGGGTAGAGGTCGTAGACCCGCCCCTCGGCCTGCACCCCGTCGAGGCCCGTGCCCCGGTCCGTGAACGTCGTGATCGCGTCGGTGTCGAGGAACGGCACGAAGCTCAGCGCGAAGACGATGAGGATCACCGCGAGCGTGACGAGGTACTGCTTCCGGGCGCGCTTCCACGCGCCGATCGCCGAGGCCCACTCGCCGAACCGCGCGATGCCGAGCGGGTAGACCATGCCGAGCACCATGCCCGAGAGGAACACGAACATCTCGGCGCCGGTGATCGCACCGACCGCGTGCAGCGTCAGGTACGAGTACGGGCCGGACACCTCGATGTGCGTGATCACCACCGCCAGGATGATGAACCCGCGGAACAGGTCGAGCCGCAGGTCGCGTCCGGGCTTGCCGTCGTCGGGGTACCGCCAGCTGGGCAGGAGTCGGCCGACGAGCCCGCTGAGCACGAACACGAGCGCGAGGCCCGCCGACAGCCAGACGATCCACGCCATCTGGTCGCCGCCGGTGTCGAGCTGCTGGTTCGTCGCGGCGGCACCCTGCTGCGGGGTCACCCGGTCGGTGACCGGGCCGAACACGAACTGGTCCGCACCCTGCAGGTCCGTCCGGAACGAGCCGGCGGTGCCCGGGGCCTTCGCGAAGCGCCAGTCGGCGACCCGGTTGCCGGCCTCCGGTTCACGGCGGTTCGCCTCGATGTACGTCACCCCGCGGATCTCGGGCGTCTTCTGCACCTCGGCGATGACCTGCCGCCACCATCCCTGCTTCACCTGGAGCTCGCCGGCACCGTCGAGGGAGTGGTCGTACAGCGCGCCGGTGTCGAGGAGCATCGGGCGGTCGCGGTCGACGGCGAACCGGTCGACGAAACTGCGGGGCTGCTGCCGGTCGTAGCCCCAGCGCTCGGCGAAGCGCTGCGCGACCTCGTCCGACGCCGGCACCACGTTGCGGGTCAGCGGGACGTCCCGCCCTGCGGCTTCGGTGGACTTCCCCTTGCCGAAGAAGAACATCGACAGCCCGACCCAGTCGACGGACGACGCCCCGGGCCAGTACGGCTCGTAGGGGTCGTCGGCCGCGGTGATCGCACCGTCGCCGTTCGTGTCCAGCTTCGCCGTGTCGGTCGCCGACAGGTCCGCCAGGCGGCCGGCGGAGGAGCCGAACGGGTACCCCGCTCCGTACGAGGGCGACCACACCATGCGGGCGTCCGAGTCGCCGGCGTGCACCCGCTGCGCCACGGTCCGGAAGGCCTGCACGAACTGCGTCGGCTGCTGCCCCCAACGGACCCACGTGCCGTTCATCTGCGGGGCGAAGCGGACCAGGAGCTGGGTGTCGTACTGCCGGTGGGCCTGCTCGAACAGCCGGTTCGCGTGGCGGGCATCAGCCCCGGTCAGCGACCGGAGGGACTGGTCCGGCACCAGGCTGACCACGAGCACGGCACCCTGCGCCGCTGCCGCGCGGGTGGAGCGGTGGAACTGCTCCTCGGCCCGCCCGTCGACCGGGTAGGCGATCTCGACGCCGTACATCGACGGCGTCGCGCCGAGCCGGCCCTCGTACCCGTCGGGAGCGTCCGCGCCCCAGTCGAGGTCCGGGCCGAACCAGGTCTTCCCGCTCGGTGGGGCCACCGCACCCGTCGCGGCGTTCGCGGGCAGGGCGCCGCCGAGCAGGAGCACGCCGACGACGACGAGGAGGGCGGTGATCCGGACCCCGAGCCGGCTCAGCGCTCGCACACCAGTACCCAGACGTTCCGCCCACCCTCGTGGTGGTGTTCGAGCCGGTCGAGCGCCGCGATCGCGAGCGCGAGACCACGACCCCCCTCGTCCTCGGGGTCGGCCATCGTCACCGCGCTGAGGTCGATGTCGGCGGGCATGCCGTTGTCCGACAGGACGGCGACGAGCTCGGCGTCCCGCGCGGTGAGGTCCAACACGAACCGACGGCCCTCCTGCGTGTCCGAGCGGCGGGTGTGCTCGATGACGTTCGCGGCGACCTCCACCAGGGCGGTCTCCAGCCGGAAGCGCATGGTGGGGTCGTCGATGCCCTGGCCGTCCCACCACGCCGCGAAGGTGTCCTGCACGGTGTCGAGCGACGCGGGGACCGCGGGGACGTCGATGCTCGCGTGCGTGCTCACAGGGGTCCTCCGACCGTCGTGGACTCGTGCTCCAGGGGCACCTGGGCCTCGGGCCCGCGGTAGCGCACCGCCCGGATCACGATGCTGAAGATGAACAGGTCGAAGACGACCCAGGCGGTGTTGACCAGCGGGGCGATGCCCTCCGCCTGCCCGGTCAGGTAGCGGATGCCGATCATCACCAGCGCGGCGGCGAGCGCCGCCATCGCGACGAGCTGCGGCTTCACCAGGTCCCAGCGGGGCTTGGCGTCGGTGGTGTCGCGGACCTTCGGCGTGACGCGGAAGCCGAGCGGACGACCGCGGAAGACGTTCTCGAAGGCGCTCGTGACCGACTCGATCCACACCGGGAACAACGCCAGCGAGTACTGCTGCCCGCGCCAGGTCGGTCTGCCCGCGGCGACCACCCAGAACAGCAGCTGGTTGAGGACCAGGAAGGGGATGAGCCGGGCGAAGAAGTCGGTGCTGTACGCCTGGACCGGCACGACGCCGAACGACAGGCAGAGCACCGGCGCGGCGATGTAGACCACGGCGGCGAAGCCGGACAGGTAGCTCCACATCGTGGAGAAGTACATCAGCCGCTGCCCGAACGACAGGCCCTTCTGCACCAGGGGGTTCTCGCGGAAGAACACCTGCATGGTGCCCTGCGCCCACCGGAGCCGCTGCACGAGCATCGTCTCGAGGTCCTCCGGCGCGAGCCCCTTCGCCAGGATCTCGTCGTGGTACGCGGAGCGCCAGCCGAGGCCGTGCAGGCGCATCGCGGTCGCCATGTCCTCGGTCACCGAGATCGTCGCCAGCGGCATGATCGCCTGTGCCTCGTCGTCGCGGTTCACGTCGAGCGCGCGGGCGAGCACCGCGATGGACTCGATCGCGGCCACCGGGGACGCGCCCCGCTGCCCGAGGACGTCGAGGGCCGCGTCGTCGAGGCCGGCGAAGGTGTTCGCGTCGGTCGACATCGCCGCGAGTTCCTGGAGGTCCGCGCGCACCGACTCGAGGTCGGCGGCGGCGAAGCGGAACGCGATCGCGTCGATGCCGCGCTGGAAGCGGTAGGTCACGTCGCCGAGCGGCTCTCCGGCGGCGATCTCGTCACGCGCCCGGTCGACGACGGCTTCGGCGTCGTCGAGGGCGACGAGCACGCGCTCGTCCGTCTCGGTCTCGCGCGACCGACCGAGCAGCTTCTTCGCGGTCTTGATGGTGCGCTGGACGCTCGTCTCGACCTCTCGCACGTACCGCGTGATGCCGAGCTGCATCAGCGCCTCACGCCGGAGGATGGCGTTCGACCCGCAGAAGAACGCCGCGTTCCAGCCGTCCTTCGACTGCTGGATGGGTCCGTAGAACAGCGGCGCCTGGCTGCCGAGCGGGTCGGAGTCCGGGACGTTCTCGAACCACTGCGGGGTCTGCACGAGCGCCATCCGCTCGTCCTTGAAGTACCCGAGGGTGCGGTCGAGGATCGACGGTTCCGGCACCTGGTCGGCGTCGAGGATGAGCAGGAACTCGCCCTGCGTGGCGAGCAGGGCGTTGTTGAGGTTGCCGGCCTTGGCGTGCCGCGGGCGGTCCACCCAGTCCTTGCCGCGGGTGATGACCCCGAGCCCGGCGGCCTCGGCAGCCGCACGCATCTCGGGGCGGTTGCCGTCGTCGAGGATCCAGGTGGTGTGCGGGTGCGTGATCGCCTTCGCCGCGAGGGCGGTGCGCATCACCAGGTCGATCGGTTCGTTGTACGTGGTGATGAACACGTCGACCGTGACGTCGGTGCTCGGCTTCGTCGGGGGTTCGCCGCGCTCGCGGAGCTTCCACGCCCCGAACGCGAAGAGCACCGAGTCGATGACGCTGTACGTCTCGGCGAGGACCAGCGGCACGGCGATCCACCACGAGTGCCAGTTCACCGAGGCGACCCAGCGCCACCCGACGTAGTTCAGGCCGGACACCGCGGCGAGCACGGCCACGGTCCGGACGGCCAGGAGTCGGCGGCGGGGCGTTCCGACGGTGAGTCGACGACGGTCGCGTCGACCGACGTCCAACGCCGTCATCGGCGCACCCCTGTTGAACCGTCGCTGCAGTGCACGGCGTCCCCTCCTGATCCCGGAAGCCCGTGCGCGCGGTTGCCGCGCACGGATGTGGCACGGTGCCGCTGGCGGATCCAGGCTCCACGGGCGACGCCGTCCGCTCGGCGTCGTTCGGGTCGACTCCGGCGTGCTGTCCTGTCTACCGCAGCAGGGCGACACCTGTCAGCACGATGCCCCGATCTGGGGACGCCCGAGGACCGCTCGTCCGGACGGACGACAGCGACTCCGAACGGACGACAGCGCCTCCGGACGGACGACAGCGCTTCCGGACAGACGACAGCGCCCGGTCCGTCGAACTGGTCGACGGCCCGGGCGCTGCACGAACGGCTGCTTACGCGCCGCCACCCGCGGTGAAGATGTCCTGCGAGATCTTGTCGAGCTGCGTGCGGAGCTGCTCGAGTTCGGTCTTCGCCTTGTCCAGCGCGGCCTTGGTCTCCGGCCAGGTCGACCCGCGGAAGTTCGACGCCAGGGGGCCGTCCCACACGTTGGAGTCGGACAGGATGCGCCCCTGGGCGTCGAGCTGCGAGATCTGGTCCGTGAAGCCACCGTTGACGATGGACTGGATCTGGCGGATGGCGGTCTTGGCCTGTTCGGTCGAAAGCACACGCGACATGGTGAACCCCTCATTCTCTTCGTACCTGCACCCCCGCGCAGAAGATCCCCCGGAGGCTCTGACGCGGTCCACCCTACCGGCTCGTCGATCCAGCGGACCAGGTTCTCCACAGAGACGACGCAAGGCCCGACACCGGATGGTGTCGGGCCTTGCGTCGGACCGGTGCGTGCGTCAGCAGGCGACCGGCCGCACGTCACGGCGTCAGTCGCGCGAGGAGCGGGGCCGGCGGTCGTCGCCGGAGCCGCCGCGATCGTCACGGTCGCCGTAGCGGGACCCGTCGCGACGGGTGCCGCTGTCGCGACGCACCCCGCCCCGGCTGTCCGCGCGGATCTCGATGAGCTTGCCGCTGATGCGGGTGTCGCGCAGACGGTCGAGGACGCCGGAGTCCATGTCCGCCGGCAGCTCCACGACGGAGAAGTCCGGTCGGATCTGGATCGCGCCGAAGTCGTCACGGCGCAGGCCGCCCTCGTTCGCGAGCGCACCGACGATCTGGCGCGGCTCGACCCGGTGGCGACGGCCGACCTCGATGCGGTAGGCGGTCATCGGCACCGAGCGGCGGCGACGGTCGCCACCACCGCTGTCGCCGTCACGGTCACGGGCCGGGCGGTCGTCACGGCTGCGACGCTCGTCGCGCTCGATCTGCTGGCGCGCGCGGTCGTCCGCCGGGTCGAGGAGCAGCGGGGTGTCCCCCTGCGCCACGACGGCGAGCGCTGCGGCGACGTCCGACTCCGGCACGTCGTGGTGCTCGACGTAGTGGGCGATGATGTCCCGGAACGCGCTGACGCGGGACTCCTGCCCGAGGGCCGCGGTGATCGCGTCGTCGAAGCGGGTCAGTCGCGTGGAGTTGACGTCCTCGACGCTCGGCAGCTGCATCTGGGTGAGCGGCTGGCGGGTGGCCTTCTCGATCGCGGTGAGCAGGCGACGCTCACGCGGGGTGACGAAGCTGATCGCGGCACCCGAACGGCCGGCACGACCGGTGCGGCCGATGCGGTGCACGTAGGACTCGGTGTCGATCGGGATGTCGAAGTTCACCACGTGGGTGATGCGGTCGACGTCGAGCCCGCGGGCGGCGACGTCGGTGGCGACCAGGATGTCGAGCTTGCCGGACTTCAGCTGGTTGACGGTCCGCTCGCGCTGGGCCTGGGCGACGTCACCGCTGATGGCGGCCGCGGCGTACCCACGGGCGCGGAGCTTCTCGGCCAGGGTCTCGGTCTCGCTCTTCGTGCGGACGAAGACGATCATGCCCTCGAAGTCCTCGACCTCGAGGATGCGGGTCAGGGCGTCGACCTTCTGCGGGTAGGACACGACGAGGTAGCGCTGCGTCGTGTTCGCCGAGGTGGTCGTCTTCGCCTTGACCGTGATCTCGGCCGGGTCGTTGAGGTACTGCTTCGAGATGCGGCGGATCTGCGCGGGCATCGTCGCGGAGAAGAGCGCGACCTGCTTGGTGTCCGGCGTCTCGGCGAGGATCGTCTCGACGTCCTCCGCGAAGCCCATCTTGAGCATCTCGTCGGCCTCGTCGAGCACCAGGTACTTCAGCTCGGACAGGTCGAGGGTGCCCTTGGCGATGTGGTCCATGATGCGACCGGGGGTGCCCACGACGACGTCGACGCCGCGACGGAGGGCGGACAGCTGCACGCCGTACGCCTGGCCGCCGTAGACCGGCAGGACGTGGACGTGCTTCATGTGCGCGGCGTACTGCTCGAACGCCTCGCAGACCTGGAGCGCGAGCTCACGGGTCGGGGACAGGACGAGCGCCTGCGGCAGCTTCGCGCCGGCCTCCATGCGGGACAGCACGGGCAGTGCGAACGCGGCGGTCTTGCCGGTACCGGTCTGGGCGAGGCCGACGACATCGCGGCCCTCGAGCAGGATCGGGATGGTGGCGGCCTGGATCGCGGAAGGGGTCTCGTACCCGATGTCCTTGACGGCCTTGAGGACGGGGTCGCTGAGCCCGAGGTCGGCGAAGGTGATCACGGGCTCCTCGTCGACGGCTTCGGCGGGGGTGGTGTTCTCGGTGCTCATGGGGAGAACGGTATCCCGTTTTCGAGCTGGACCCCAGACGGACGGGAGGCGCGTGGCGGCCGCACCACGTGCCTCCCGTCCGTCACGGGGTCGGTTCAGACGACCGACCAGCCGCCGTCGCTCGGCAGGACGGCCCCGTTGACGTTGGCGGAGTCGTCGCTGAGGAGCCACGTGATGGCCGCCGCGAGCTGCTCCGGCTGGGCGACCGGCGGGATGGTGGTCTGCATGATCGGGCCGACCCGACCGGCGGCGTACTCGCTCTTCATCGGCGCCTCGATGTTCGTCGCGACGGCTCCCGGGGCGACGGCGTTGGCGCGGATGCCCTGGGGCCCGTGGAAGAACGCGACGCTCTTGGTGTACCCGGCGATGGCGTGCTTGGAGGACGTGTAGGCGGCGCCCGCGGCGGATGCCTTGAGCGCGGCCTCGGACGCCACGTTGACCACGGAGCCCTTGCCGGCGGCGATCATCAGCGGCAGCACGGCACGGGTGAGGCGCATCGGACCGGTGACGTTGACGCTGAAGACGCGCTCCCAGGTGGCGTCGTCGACCTCGTCCGGCGGCAGGAACGCGTCCATGATGCCGGCGACGTTGGCGAGCCCGTCGACGCGGCCGCCGGCGGCGGTGACGAGGGCGTCGATGGTCTCAGTCGCGGCGACGTCACCGACGACGGTCTCGACGTCGAGGCCGTCGAGTTCGGTGCGGAGCGCGTCGAGGCGGGCGGCGACGACGTCGGTGGCGATGACGCGACCACCCTCTTGCGCGATGCGGGTCGCCGTGGCGCGTCCGATGCCGGATCCCGCTCCGGTGACGATGATGGTCGAGCCGGCGAACCGTCCGGTGGTGGTGTCGGTCATGGTGTCTCCTCACTGAGTCGCGCTGCCTGCGCACCACCGTTGTAGCACTCAGTGCCGAAAGGGAGCCATGCACGACCGACCCACCGGGCGTCCGCGCACGATCGTCCCGGACGCGGTGTCCCTCGTCGCCCTGCGGCTCTTCGACGAGCGCACCTACGACGCGGTGGCGATGGACGACGTCGCCGTCGAGGCCGGCATCAGCCGTCGGTCACTCTTCCGGCTCTTCCCCACCAAGGGCTCACTGGTGTGGGGCGGACTCGACGAGTTCCGTGAGCGCTTCGAGGACGCCCTCGCCGGACGCCCGCACGACGAGGCCTCCGGTGACGCGCTCCGAGCCGCCTACCGGATCGCCGCGACGTTCCCCGCGGACGTGGTCGAGGTGACCCGGCGACGGCTCCGCGTGATCCGGGCGAACCCGAGCCTGGGGCAGGAGGGCGCCTTCTTCGTCGCCGAACTCGAGCACACCCTTGTGGCCTTCGTGGCCGGACGCGACGGGGTCTCCGAGGACGACCTGGCCGTGCAGGTGCGCTGCGCGGTGTTCGCGGCGGCGGCCGACGCGGCACTGACGTGGTGGGCCCTGCACGGCGGCGCGGGCGGACCGGCCGAGGTCGTGGACGCGGTGCTCGCCGATCTGGTCTGAGCGGGCGCGCTCCCCCGACGTGCGAGCCGACTACGGCGTCTCGCCCCGGTCGTCCTCGCCGCCGGCGCCGAGCACCTCGGCCGCACGGTCGTTGAACCGTGCCAGCAGTCGGGCGAGGTCGCGCAGTTCCTGCCCGTCGAACACGCTCGTCACGTCGTCGAACACCGCGTCCCCCTGCGCGTCGAGGCCGTCCAGCAGCGCACGGCCGGCCGGCGCCAGGGCGAGCAGGGCCGCCCGACCGTCGTCCGGGTCCGGCGTGGTGCGGACGTAGCCGGCCTCGACGAGACCGGCGATCCGCCGGCTGACGACCGGCCGCGACAGTCCGGTGCGCTCGGCGACGGCGGTCGAGCGGACCTCTCCCAGGCGTTCGACGGCCCGGAGGATCACCCGCGCGGTCGGGTCGAGGCCGCCGGACTGCTCGATGAGCACGGTCCGCAGGGTCTGGCGCACCCACAGCCGGTCGAGCTGTCGGCGGAGCAGCCGCTCGGCTCCCGGGCGGTCGTCGTCGGGCCGACCGTCGTCGGGCCGATCGTCGTCGGGCCGATCGTCGTCGGGGCGTTGGTCCTCGGGCACGGCGTCATCGTACGACGCGCCAACTAGTTGCTTGCAGAACGCAATGGATGTAAAGTTGCGGAGCCTGCAAGGTTTCAGGATGCGCAGCGGCCCCTCCGTGGCCCACGCACCCGCCTCGCCTCCGCCCGACGACGCACTCGCCGTCCGGCACGTCGAACCAGAAGGACCCGCATTGTCAACAGTCACCGCACAGACGCCGGTGCCGGGCCGGAGCACCGCGACCCCCGGTGCACCCGGTCAGCAACCCCTGATGACCCACCGTCAGATCCTGCTCGTCATCTACGGGCTGATGGCGGGCATGTTCCTGTCGTCCCTCGGCCAGACGGTCTTCGGCACCGCGATCCGCACCATCGGCGACGACCTGCACGGTCTCGACCAGCAGGCCTGGGTCACGACCGCCTACCTGATCACGTCGACGATCGCGACGCCGATCTACGGCAAGCTCTCCGACATCTTCGGCCGTCGTCCGCTCTACATCTTCGGCATCGTGGTCTTCATCGTCGGCGCCGTCCTGTCGTCGATGTCCACGTCGATGCTCATGCTCGCCGCCTTCCGCGCCGTCCAGGGCATCGGTGCCGGTGCGCTGATGTCGCTGCCGCTCGCGATCATGGGCGACATCCTCGCCCCGCGTGAGCGCGCGAAGTACCAGGGCTACTTCCTCGCCGTCTTCGGCATCTCGTCGGTCATCGGCCCGCTCATCGGCGGTCTGCTCGCCGGGGCGTCCGAGATCCTCTTCATCACCGGCTGGCGCTGGGTGCTCCTCATCAACGTGCCGATCGGCATCGCCGCGCTCGTCATGGTGATCGTCTTCCTGCACCTGCCGAAGGTGCACGACAAGCGCGACAAGCCGGTCGTCGACTGGTGGGGCGCGACCTCGGTCATCGTCACCCTCGTCCCGCTGCTGCTGGTCGCCGAGCAGGGCCGCACGTGGGGCTGGGGCTCCCCCGCCGCCCTCGCCTGCTACGTCATCGGAGCCGTCGGCCTCGTCGCACTGCTCGTCATCGAGTCGAAGATGGGCGACGCGGCGATCATCCCGCTGAAGCTCTTCCGCTCCGGCACGTTCTCGATGGCGACCGTCATCGGGTTCCTCGTCGGCTTCGCGATGTTCGGCGCCATGCTGACCATCCCGCTGTACCTGCAGATCGTCGTCGGCCTCAGCCCGACCGAGTCCGGCTTCGCGACGCTGCCCCTCGTCGGCGGCCTGATGATCGCCTCCATCACCTCGGGACAGATCGTCGCCCGCGTCGGCCGCTACCGGGTCTTCCCGGTGATCGGCACCGCGCTGGTGTCGGCCGGCTACGTCGTCCTGACCTTCATGACGATCGACAAGCCGCTCTGGTTCCTGATGATCGGCATGTTCCTCATCGGTCTCGGACTCGGTTCGGTCATGCAGTCCCTGACGCTCGCGTCGCAGGGGTCCGTCGAGGCCAAGGACATGGGCGTCGCGACCAGCTCGGCGACCTTCTTCCGCCAGATCGGCGGCACGCTCGGCACCGCCGTGCTGCTCTCGATCCTGTTCTCGGTGATGCCCGCCAACATCGTGCACGCCACCGCGAACAAGGCCGACCTGACCGCTGCACTCGACGCGGCGCTCAACCCGAGCGTCGCCAGCGCGAAGGCGAACCAGGGCGTCATGGACCAGATCTGGGACCCGATAGTCGAACCGATCCAGGACAACATCGACTCCGGGCTCGCCCGCGGCACCACCGCCGCGAAGCAGGCCGCCGACCAGGCCGTCACCCAGCAGGTCACCACGGCCGTCCAGGCGCAGGTCGCCGCCGGAACGGTCCCCGCGGCCGCCGCCGAGACCGTGATCGCCCAGCAGGTCGCCGACGCCACCCCGCAGGCCGAGGCCACCGCCCTCGCGACGGCCGCCGACCAGGCACACGCCAGCGTCGTGGACGGACAGCTCGCGGTCGACTGGAAGGACGCCGGACAGCGCACCTACTGGGTCGACCAGGTCGTCCCGGACCTCGTCAAGCAGATCGACAAGGGTGCGAACGACGACTCGAGTGCCTCGGCCACGAACGACACCTCGTTCCTGACCGGCGCCGACTCCCGCCTGACGCGCCCGTTCATGGCCGGCTTCAACGCATCGTCCGTGACCATCTACTGGGTCGGACTCGCCGTGATCCTGCTCGCCTTCGTCCTCACCTGGTTCTTCAAGGTGCCGCCGCTGCGCCAGCGCTCGGCCCTGCAGGAGCAGGCGGACATGTCCGCCGAGGCCCAGCTCGAGGCCGACGCCGGCATGGCCGCGGCCGAGGCCGGCTCCTTCACCGGTCCGATGACCGGATCCACGCCGACCCAGCGTCGGTGACCACCCGGGCCGCCCGCACGCACGCCGACCACCGTCGGCAGCGCGCGGGCGGCCCGCCCCACCTCTCCCCCACCGGAGGTCGCCCGTGACCACCACGGCAGCACCCGCATCCGACAGCGCCGCGCTCGGCAGCAGTGCCGACGGCGGTTCCGAGCCCTGCACGCTCCGCGAACGCAAGAAGCAGCAGACCCGGCAGGCCATCCACGACGCAGCCCTCACCCGCATCACCGAGCACGGCCTGGACGGGGTCACGGTCGAGCAGATCTGCGCCGACGCCGACGTCTCCCCGCGCACCTTCTTCAACTACTTCTCGTCGAAGGCCCACGCGGCCATCGGCCTCGACACCGTCGACGTCCCCGACGCCGTGCGTGACCGGTTCGCCGCCGCCGACGGCCCGCTGATCGACGACGTCTGCGACCTCGTCGCCCACACGGTGCCGCTCTCCGCCGACCGTGCCCGGGCGAAGGAACTGCTGGTCCGGCGCCCCGAGATGACGTCGATGGTGATGCGCTGGATGGCCGAGTCCCGGCAGTCCCTCATCGCCGCCGTCAGCACACGCACCGACGAGGACACCGCGCGCACCGCCGTCGCCCTCGTGATGTCCGCACTCACCGAAGCTGCCCACCGCTTCAGCGTGCAGAACCAGGCGGACCTCGCCACGCGCCTCCGCGCCGTCGTCGCCGAGATGGTCGCGCTCGTCACCGACCGCTGACCGCCGTCACCAGGCCGGTCACGGTGTCGGTGGCACGTCCCCCGTCATGACGACGCGTCCGGCGCCGTCGTCCCACCGGTAGGCCGCCTCGGCTCGACCACTGGCCTCGGCGTTCCCCTCGCCGGCGAGCGGGAACCGGTACGTCACGGTCAGCGCCGCGTCGGACTGCCGGACGACGTCCGGCTCGAACGAGTACTGCTCCTTCGTCGCCGTGCCGAGGTACGCGCCGTCGTGGAACAGCAGGATCGCCGACGGTGAGCTGCCGGTCGACATCGCCGGGCGCAGCACGACCCACGACAGCGCCGCACACGGGTCGTACCCGTCGCGCTCGGCCGACGCGGTGTCCCAGGTGGCCCCGTCGATGCCGGCGGGCGCACCGAGACGGTCGGCAGCCTGCTGGATCGCACTCGTCGGGTCCTCGGCGCCACACGTCGGGGTCGCGCTCGGCTGCGGCGTCTGCACCGGAGCCGGTGTCGTCGCGACCGAGGTCGGCGTCGCCGCGGCCGCCGCCGACGGCGCGACGGTCTGCGTCACCGTCTGCGTCGGCGCAGGGTCACCCGACCCGGTCGAACACCCGGCGAGGGCGACCGAGACGAGCCCGAGCGGGACGAGGCCGCGCAGCGCGGCGGTGCGGAGTCGCGAACTGGTTCCCATGTGGGACATCCTGCCGGGCCGCCGCCGCCGGCCCACAGGGGACGCCGAGGTCGGTTGACCGCTCGGCCGGGAGGCGCATGTCGGGGGTGATCCGTGCCTCCCGTCCGGCAGACGTCGCGGCGGGCGACCGCCGGCGCTGCTCAGGAGCGGTCGCCGGACCGGCGGAGCGCGCGCAGGTCGCGGAGGAACGCGGTCGGCGTGGTGCCCCGCTCCTCCTTGAAGAGCTGCTGGAGCCGGCGGGGACGGAGCCCCGCGGCCGCGGCGATGTCGGCGACCGTGCAGGCGTCGTCGAGGTGGGTCTCGATGTAGGCCACCGCCTGCCGGATCCGCCACGACGAGCGGCCGTCGGGCCGTCGGGACGTGGCCGCCCGGAGCGTGGCCGAGGGGTCCTCGCCGAAGCGGGCGCGGTACGCGGTGGCGAAGCGGCTGGGGTTCGTGAACCGCCAGCGGCGTGCCACCTCGAGGACGCTGTTCGGCGACTCCCCCCGGAGGAGCTCACGCCGCACCTCGTCCAACCGCTGGTCGCGGAGGAACCCGTTCGGGGTGACCCCGAGGGTCCGGGCGAAGACCTCCTGCAGACCACGCTCGCTGAGGCCGGCGGCGGCGGCGATAGCCGGGACCGACGGGCGGTCGCGGGCGTGCTCCTCGACGAACGCGATCGCGTCCCGCAACCGGCTGGCGGTCGGGACGTCGTCACCACGGTCACGGAGCGGGAAGGTGTCGAGGACGACGGTGGCCAGGCGGCGGTTCAGCGCCGTCCGCATCGCGCCGCGCACCCGGTCGTCCATCAGGGTCGGGCTGACCTCGCCGAGCAGCCGACGGAGCGGCTCGTGCCGGGCGACCCGCTCGTCCTGCTGGTCGAACAGGACCGCCCCTTCGGGCATCGGGTAGCCGAGCTCGCCCGCCGTCTTCCGGAGGAACGCGTCGGAGATGTGCACGCCGTTGTAGACGGTCTCCTCGGACTCGAAGCGGTAGGCCTCGGACGCGGAGGCGATGTACGGGCTGCCGGGTTCGATCACGCGGGACCGGTCCGCGAAGTGCATCTCGAGGCGGCCGTGCTGGAGCCAGAAGACCACGTGGTCGTCCCGGGGTCCGATCACCCCGCCGCGCCGTCCGCCCCGCGCGTTCATGGTGCGGAGCGTCAGGTCGTCGTCGCCGATGACGAAGTACTCGTACCGGGTGCCCGCGGACGCGAAGGTGTCGGAGGCGACGGTGGTGTCGCGCCGGAGGTCCTGACCGGAGTACTCGGAGCGGAAGATCGCGGTGTAGTCCGAGCCGCCCGCATCCGTGAACCGCTCCTTGCGGAACCCGTTGTCGTCATCGATCGGTGGCACCGACCCATCTTGTCATCCGCAGAACGCGGATGTCCGGGGTCCACCCGGACCGGCGAGCGGACCGCTCAGGCGCGGATGAGCGGTGCCCAGAACGCGTCCGGGCCGTCCTGCTGCACGGCGTCGCCCTCGAAGCGCCAGCCGTAGCCGCCGACGAACTGCTGCGCCGCCGCGAGCTCGTCGACCCCGTCGTCCTCCGAGCGGTCGAACAGGTGCACGCCGTGGCCGATCGCGACACCGCTGTCACTCACGAGGGTGAGGTCCCACCGGCCCTCTTCGGAACGTTCGATGCGGACGACGGCGGCCTGGTCTGCGGAGAAGTCGGACATGTCACCGAGCCTACGCACGGTGCTGCGGGTCGGGTCAGGTCGGGTCGAGCCGGGTCAGACGACGGTGAAGAAGTCCGCGTAGGTGGGTTCCGCGGGGGTCGAGCCAGCGGTCCGCCGGGAGACCATCGCGTCGATCTCGTCCGGGTGACTGAGCCCGCGGCGGTGCCATTCGTCGGCCTGCAGCCGGAGTTCGTGGAGGGAGGGTCGGATGCGCTCGTTCACGGTGCGCTCTTCCTGCTGGTGCGCCCGACCCGAAGGGTTCGGAGGCGCAGGGACAGCATCCCCCGTGCACCCCACTGGACCAAGCCCGGAGGGGGGTGGAGTACGCCCCTTGGACACGGTGTCCGGTCCGCGCACCCGAGCACGTCCGGGCACGTCACACGGGTGCGGTCAGGCGCTGCGACGGCGGCGGAGCGTCACCGACGGCGGTTCGCCGAACGTCGCCGCGTAGGTGCCCGAGAAGCGTCCGAGGTGCCCGACGCCCCACCCGAGGGCGATCTGCGCGACGGTCGCCGTGTCGGGGTCGGCGGCGCTGAGTTCGGCCCGCACACGGTGCAGCCGGACCTGGCGGAGGAAGTGCATCGGGGAGGCCCCGGTGTGCCGGCGGAACGACGCCTGCAGTGACCGCACGGCGACGCCGGCCGCGACGCTCACGTCGGTGATCGTGATCGGTCGCCGAGCGTTCGCGACCATCCACTCCTGGGCGATCCGCATGGTCGCCGGCCCGTCGCTGAGCAGTCCGGCCGGGGGTATCGGACGGGCGTCGAAGGTGGCGGCCACGGCTTCAGCCACGGTCGTGTTGCACGCCGAGCGTCGGTCGTGGTCGGTCGTGGGGTCGAGCAACGCCCCCGCCGCGGCGGCGATGACGGTGCGGAGCTGCTGCAGGGAACCGGGGTCGGGGTGCCGGGCGAACTGCAGCGGTGCCGGCAGGTCGCCCTGTCGTGCGGCGGCGACGGACTCGAGGAACGTCCGGTCGAAGCGGATGACGTGCTGCACCGTCGGCGCCGCGCTGAACGTGAAGTCCCGACCCGCCGGGTACATCACGGGGACGCCCGGCAGCATGTCGACCGGGTCGGACGAACCGGTGTCGAGTCGGATCCCCGGCGCGGAGGCCCAGGCGAGCACGTAGTCGTCCCCGGGGTCGATGGTCCCCCACCGACGAGCTGCCACCGACGAGGTGCCGACCGTGACGTCGCCGTCCCCGATCGATCGGTACCGCCACGAGAACCCTTCGGTCGCGGCCTCGCCGATGTGGATGTCCTGGCTGGCGTAGACGTGCTCGTAGAACGCGACCGCTTCGTCGACGGCGAGGCCGCGACGGTCGACGTGCACGAGGGGTTGTTCGACGGAGTCCATGCACTGCCAGCCTGGGGGTCACCACCGACAATCCGCACCCCCGGACGCACGGAGAGCCCCGCACCAGCAGGTGCGGGGCTCTCCGTGTTCCCGACGACGTGCGCCGGGGAAGGCTGTCAGGCGCGGGCGCCGCGACGACCGGTGATCGCACCCCAGATGAGGAGGACGATGATCGCGCCGACGATCGCGATGATCCACGACTGGATGCTGAAGAAGCCGTCGTAGCCGACGTTGAAGATCAGGCCGCCGAGCCAGCCACCGATGAGGGCGCCGATGACACCGAGGACGAGCGTGGCGATCCAGCCGCCACCCTGGCGACCGGGGAGGATCAGCTTGGCGATGGCGCCGGCGATGAGGCCGAGGAGGATGAAGCCGAGGAAGCTCATGGGAGTGCCTTTCAGGACGGGCACCGCGAGGTGCCGTTGTGGAGCAGGTGTGCCACCCCGAGGGGCGGCGGAGCGGTCGAGATCGACGCTCCCGGATGGGCGGTACCGATCAGGACCGACCGGCGGCGCCGATCAGATGCTGTCGAGCAGACCGTCACGCGACTGCGCTGCGAACAGCGCGGTCATGTCGATGGCTTCGGTCGGGGTGTCCCCGTCCGCGGATGTGGGGCTCGCGGGCGTCGAGTGCATCTGACCGGTCCTTCCGAGGTGCTGCATGTACCGCTCCACTCTGCTCTCCGGAAAGTAGTTAGGCACACTACACAGTCGATGATGCGCTATCCGGATGATCTGGACCGCGGCCTCAGCCGACGAACCGGGACCAGAGGCCGGAGACGACCGGCCACGCGTCGCCGGCGCGGTCCGCCGAGCCGATCGCCACCGCCACGAGGGGGAACACCGTGACGCCGACGGCGACGAGGAGTGCGAGCACGACCGCGGTCCACGCGGTCGCACCGTGGCGCCGCGTCACCGCCAGGAGCAGCAGCGCCAGCACGACGACTGCTCCAACGAGGGTCACCAGCGTCACGCGGAGGAACGGGAACGGGACCAGTCCGGCCGTCGTCCCCGTGATGCCGGCGAGGAAGCCGACGAGCGGCAGGAACGCGCCGAACGCCAGCACCAGGACGGCGATCAGTCCGATGCCGCTCGCGACCCAGACGCTGCGCGACCTGGGCCGGGAAGCGGCCACCTGGCGGCGGATCCGCCGCTCGGCCCAGGCGCTCACGGTCGGTCCGTGGCGGTGTCGTCGGCCGTGCCGCCGCGGACGGCCTCGGCGGCGCGGCGCACGTCGTCCGCCGCGTCCTCGAGCGCGTCTGCTGCGGCTTCCGACCCGGAGACGGTGGAGGCGTGGACGGCCGGCTCGGCGGCGTCCGACGGAGCGGCCTCGCCGGCCGCGTCCTCCGCGTCGGCCCGGTGTCGCGCCTCCGCCACGCCGTCCGCGACGTCGTCGCCGACCTGCTCGGCTGCAGCGGTCGCCGCCTCCTGCGCAGCGACGGCCGCGTCACCCGCACGGTCTGCGACGTCGGACGCGGTCTTCCGCGCTGACGCCACCGCATCGGAGGTCGCCGCACCGGCAGCGTCGGTCGCGTCCGAGATCGCGTCACGGGCGTGCCCGGCCGCGTCACGTGCCGAGGCGGCGGCGTCCGAAGCGGTCGCCGAGGCCGCGGCCAGGGCGTCCGACGCGACGGACCCCGCTGTGTCCGCCGCCGATCGAGCGCCGTCCGCTGCCGACTTCGCCGCGTCGGAGACGGTGCCCGCCGCGGTCGCGGCAGCGCCTCGGACGGAGTCGACGGCCTCGTCGACCTTCGAGGGCTCGTCGTCGAACGGGCCGTGGACGTCGAGGACCCGGACGTCGACCTCGACGTGGTCGGGCAGACCGGCGAGCTGGGTGACGGCGGCACCGACCTGCGAGCGCACCTCGGCCGCGACCTCCATCACGGGGTGTGGGTAGCGGACGACCACGGCGACCGCGACGTCGAGCGTGCCGTCGGAGTCGTCGACCCGGACACCCAGCGCGCTGCCACTCCGGCCGAGTCGGCGGCGGACCTGGTCGGCCGCACGTTCGGCGAGCCCGCCGAGGTGGTGCACCCCGTCGACTCCGAGGGCGGTCACCGCTGCGGTCCGGGCGGCGACGGTGACGGGTGCGGCGTCCGCCGGGAGCGGGTCGGTCAGGGACGCGGGCAGGGCAACGGCGGTGCGCTGCGCGTGTGCGTGCAAGTCGTTCGGCACGTGGATGTCGTTCTGCATGGTTTCCTCCTCGGGTCGAGCGGGCCGTGAGCGCACGACGGGGCACCGCGCTCGAACGCGCGCGTGCCCCGTCGTGTCAGCTGGTCGCTACCCGCGGAAGACGTCCTTGACGTCCTCGCCGGTCTGCTTCGCGCTCGCGGCGGCCTGGTCCTTCTTGCCCTCGGCGACCTTGGAGTCGTCGTCGGTCGCCTTGCCGAAGGCCTCCTTGGCCTTGCCCGCGATGTCCTGAGCAGCGTTCTTGATCTTGTCGTCGAGTCCCATGACGGGCTCCTTCCGTTCGTGCGGTCGAGGGTCCGACCGCGGTTGTGTGGTGAGGGTGGTGCTGGTGCCGCCGGCCGGGAGGCCCGTGGCACGTCCGTCAGGCGACGCGCTTGGCCTTCGAGAGGGCCGAGCGGGTGCCGCCGGTGAGGTGGACCAGGACCGGCACCTCGCGACCGAGGGTCCGGTCGAGGGTGGCGATCGCCGAGTCCACGGCATCGAGGACCGTGACGGCGTCCCCGCCGCGGCGGACCGCGACACGGAGCCGTGCGGCACGGTGCCCGCGCACCGTGTACATGTCGACCTTCGACGAGACGACGTCGTGTACGCCGGCCAGTTCGTGGTCGATGACGTCACGGACGAGGGCCACGTTCACGGTGACCTCGTCGTCGCCCTGGGCTTCACGGACGGCGACGGCGGTGCCGCCACGGCCACGGGTGACGACCCAGACGAGTGCGAGGACGACCACGACGAGGCAGACGGCCGCGACGATCCACAGCGAGGTCGCGGGGACCTCGACGCGGTCGGGGAGCGTCAGGTACGGCTCGAGTGCGTCGCGGACGGCCGGCAGGACACCGGCGCCCATGGCGAGGCCGACCACGACGGCGACGAGGCCTAGCACGAACAGGATGATCCGGTTCAGGGTGCGGTTGCTCGAGGTCATGACAGGGTGCCCTTCTCGCTGACACGGACGGTGACGTGGCGGGCGAAACGGTCGTCCAGTCGGCCGAGGCGTTCGGCGACGGCGTGCTCGACGGCTGCCGAGTCCACCGGGACGCCGGACATCGGGACGACGTGCACCGCGGTGCGGGCACCACGGGCGCTCGCGGTGGTGTGGGCGTCGGGCACACCCGCCGCGTGACCCGCGGCGTTCCGGGCGGTCGAGGCGATGATCGACGAGTCGATGACCACGGCACCGCGGTCGTGTGGCACCACCGAGCGGTGCTGCCGACCGGGCTTGACCGCCAGGACGACGAGGACCACACCGGCGATGACGAGCACCGCGGCGATGACCTCGATCAGGGTGACGAAGGTCGCGTCCGGCCTGAGTGCCGCGTCCACCGCGGTCTGCGGGTCGGCCAGCAGCGGCGCCGCACCGACCGCGCGGAGGACCGACTCGGTGCCGATCCACGCCGCGACCAGCACGAGCACCACCAACGCCACGGACACGGCCGTGGACCGGGAACGGTGCACGCTGCGGCGACGCAGCCGGCGTTCGACGGAACTGCTGCTCATGTGTCCTCCTACCGGACCCGGGTGTCGTGCTCGCGCACGATCCCGGTCAACTCGATGCGTGCCGACCCGACACGACGTCCCGTGAGGGCGCTGACGCGGCTCCGGACCTCGGCCGCCGCGGTGGTGGCCGCCTGGACCAGGTCCGTGCCGGCGGCGACCGGGCCGGTGATGTCCAGGGCCAACGCCCCGCGGGCGTCGCCGAGCTCCACCCGCACCCGCTTCGCGGGCGCTCCGAGCCGCTCAGCGGCGACGGCACGCACGCACGAGGTGAGGGCGCGGGTGGTGATCTCGACGCGGCCCGGAACGGCGCCCGGGCCGCCGGTCACCGGGAGCTCCGGCGTCCGGTCAGCACGTCGGTCAGGGCGTTCCGGTCGATGCGACCCGTGACGAGTGCCGCGACGAGTGCTCCGACCGCGGCGAACACGACGACCAGGACGAAGCCCCAGAAGCCGAACTGCAGTGCGACGGCTGCCAGGACGGCGCCGATCAGGGCGCCGCTCAGTGTGCTGCTCATGCGACTCGCGACTCCTTCTTGTCGTCGTCCTCGTCGTCGTCGCCCGGGATGAAGACGTCCTGGATCGTGACGTTGACCTCGGCAACCTCCATGCCGACGATCTGCTCGAGCGCACGGGACACCGACGAGCGGACGCCTTCGGCGACCTGCTGCAGCGGCACCGGGTACTCGGCGACGATGGTGATGTCGGCGGCGACCTGCTTCTCGCCGACCTCGACTTTGACGCCCTGCGAGAGGTCGCGCTGGCCGATGGCGCCGCGGATCGCACCGATGGCACGGGCTGCGCCGCCGCCGAGCGAGTGCACGCCGGTGACCTCGCGGGCGGCGATGCCGGCGACCTTCGAGACGACGGTGTCGTCGATGACGGTCTTGCCGGTGGCGGCGTGGTTGCCCGTGCTCGACGCTCCGGACCCGCTCGTGGCGAGGGTGTTCGGGGTGGTCGTGGTGGTGTCGGCCATGGTGTCTCCTTCCGAGTGGCCCGCCGGGCGTTCCCAGCGGGTGCTGTTCACGGATGAGACGGGCTGGAGAGGACGTTCGTCACGGCCGCGGCACGACTTCCAGCCGCATTCCAGGAACCCACCCGTTCCGGGGGCCGGACTTGTACCCCGAACCGTCTCGTGTGCCGATAGCGGCTCCGATGGTGCGCGGACCGCGCGAATGGGACTGACCCCGCGCCCCGCGTCACCGTGCGGATCGAGGCGGGGCGCGCCTCCAGTCTGGGACCGCTCGCAGACGGCCCTCGTGCGCACGAGGGGTACATCGGGCTGAGGGGCGAGGCGGCCCGACCGGTAGGAACGAGGGATGACGGCGACCGCGTTCTGCCTCCACGCCCTCGGGTCCAGCTCCCAGGAGTTCCAGGCGTTGCGTGCCCGGCTCGACGGCACGCTCGACCTGGTCGGCATCGACCTCCCCGGCTTCGGGACCAGCTCTGCGGAGGGCGGGACGACCGTCGAGGAGATGGCCGTGCTCGTCGAGCGGGCCATCGGCACCAGCGGGGCCACCGAGTGGGCGCTCATCGGCCACTCGATGGGCGGGAAGGTCGCCTCGGTCGTCGCCGGACGCACGATGAGCGGCGCGAACGGGCTGTTCGGGCTGCGGGCCGTCGTGCTCCTGGCCGCGTCCCCGCTCGCTCCCGAACCCATGGACGAGGAGCGCCGCGCGTCGATGCTCTCCTGGGCGGCCGACCACGAGATCGGCCCCGACGAGGCCGCGGAGTTCGTCAGCGCGAACACTGCCGCCCCGCTGCCTCCCGAGCCGTACGCGATGGCCGTCCACGACGTGCAGCGCGCCGATCCGGGCGCGTGGACCGCCTGGCTGCTCCGGGGCAGCCGCGAGGACTGGTCCGACGCGGTCGAGCCGAGCCCGGTGCCCGCACTGGTGCTCGCCGGTGCCGAGGACGGCGACCTGGGACCGGAGGCGCAGCGCGAGCTGAACCTGCCGCACTGGCCGCGGGGTGAGTTCGACGTCGTGCCCGGTGCCGCGCACCTCCTGCCATGGGAACAGCCCGACGCCGTCGCCGACCGGATCCGCTCCTTCTGGGAGCGACGGGTCGACCACGGGCCCGCTGTCCCGACCGCATCGGCGCGGGTCATCGCCTCCCCGCGCGTGAGCGCCAAGAACCGCGGCGTGCTGGCGGTCCGCGCACTCCCGGACGACCCGGCCGCGGAACCGCGTGCGCTCTCCGTCGCCCAACTCGACACCCTCCGGGCCGTCGCGCGCGTCGTGGTGCCGCAGCCCGCCGGACGTCAGATCGACCTGGCCCTGCGCGTCGACGCGCAGCTCGCCGACGGCCTGGGTGACGGCTGGCGCGTCGACGGACTGCCCACCGACCCCGACGCGTACCGTGCGGCGCTCGACGTCCTCGCCCCGGAGGCGGCCGTCTCGGACGAGCACCTGGCCGACGTCCTCGACGCGATCGACGCCGGCACGTACACCCCCGCCGGTGGCACCCTCGACGGCGGCCAGCTGCGCGCCTGGTCCGAGGACGCCGGCGTCGACCTCGTCAAGCAGTGGCTCGCCCACCCGGCGACGATGGCCGCGATCGACTACGACGGCTTCGCCAACGGCGGGGACGGCGTCCGCAAACAGGGCTTCCAACTGCTGGGAGCCGGACAACGCGAAGCATGGGAACCGGACGGAGCAACACCATGAGGCTCGAACACCAGCGACGCCACAGCGAGGACGAGATCGTGGACGCGGTCGTCGTCGGCACCGGAGCGGGCGGCGCGCCACTGCTCGCCAGCCTGGCCCGCGCCGGCCTCCGGGTCGTCGCGCTCGAGGCCGGCCGCAACACCGAACCCGGCGACCACCTGCCCGACGAGGTCGAGGCACCGGCGGACATCAACTGGATGGAGGAGCGGATCAGCGGCGGTGGCGCCCCGACCGCCTTCGGTCCGAACAACAGCGGCACCGGTGTCGGCGGTTCGACCCTGCACTGGGGTGCCTTCACGCCCCGTCCGAGCGCCCACGACCTGCACCTGGCGACGGAGTCCGGGCAGGGTCACGACTGGCCGATCGACCACGCCGAACTCATCCGGTACATCGAGCAGGTCGAGCACGACGTGGGGGTCGCCGGACCCGAGCACTACCCGTGGGACCCGTCCCGCCGCTACTCGATGCGCCCGCCGGGACGGAACGCGTCGTCGGACATGATGATGCGGGGCGCCGCGGCGGTGGGGATCACCGCCACCGACGCCCCCGTCGCCCTGACCACGGAGGACCGCCACCAGGAGCACCACGGACTGCGTCACGCCTGCGTCTCGTGCGGCTCCTGCCACCAGGGTTGCCGGAACGGCGCGAAGGTGTCGATGGACACCACGTACCTGCCGGCCGCCGTCGCGTTCGGTGCGGAGATCCGACCCGAGGCCTTCGTCCACGGCATCGAACTCGACGCCAGCGGTGCGGTGGAAGCCGTCGTGTACCGCCAGGACGGTCGGGACCACCGGCAGCGCACCCGTGCGCTCGTGCTCGCCGCCGGCGGTGTCGAGACCCCACGCCTGCTCCTGCACACCGGGCTCGCGAACAGCAGCGACCAGGTCGGCCGGAACTTCACCGCGCACGGCGCCACCCAGGTGTGGGCCCGCTTCGACGAGTCGATGCGCTCCTACCGCGGCTACCCGTCCTCGATCATCACCGAGGACTTCGTCCGACCGACCGACGCGGACTTCGCCGGCGGGTACCTCATCCAGAGCCTCGGCGTGCAGCCGCTGACCTTCGCCACCTCGCTGGTCCGCGGCGGTGGGCTCCGCGGGGCAGCGCTCGTCAAGGCGATGCGCGACTACCCGCACATGGCCGGTGTCGGCATCAACGCCGAGTGCCTGCCGTACGAGGACAACCGACTCGTCCTCGGGGACGAGGTCGACGAGCACGGCATCCGCAAGGCCACGATCACCTTCACCCCGGGCGAGAACGAGGACGCGATCGGTCGGCACGCGGTGCGGACGATGACCGCGATCGTCGAGGCCGCCGGCGGCGAGGACGTCCGGGTCCTCGAACGGACTGCGCACACGATCGGCACCGCACGGATGGGCGCCGACGCGGGCAGTTCGGTCGTCGACGCGGCGGGCCGGTCCTGGGACGTCCCGAACCTGTGGGTGTGCGACAACTCCGTCTTCCCGAGCGCCGTGATCGCGAACCCGGCGCTGACGATCATGGCGCTGTCCCTCCGCACGGCGGACCGGATGCTCCGCGGAGACGCCGCAGCGGACCGTTCGGCTGGACTGGTCGCCGCCGTCTGAGCCCTGCGCAACTGCGAGTCCGCCGCTGACACTTCCATGACGAGAACGTCAACCCCTGCACGTATGACGGACACCCGGGTACCGTTCCAGTCAGCGAGCTTCGCTCGACGTCCAGTTCCTCGAACGTCGCGGGAGCGCTGACAGGGACAGCAGCGATCCGACCGCCTGCTCGGCGGCCGTCAGGGAGACGAGCATGACCAGCACGCTCGACGTCACCGCCCGACGGGCCGACACCACGGCGCGGGCCGCTGGTGCGGTCAGACCGGTCCGCATCGAGGCCTCCGGCACCTCGAGCGACGCGGTCGTCGCGGACATCGGGCGGCTCTACGACGGCCGCGAGTGGGAAGCCCACGCCACCGACCACCCGTTCGCCTACCGCTACAGCGCGGTGGGCGACGGGGACGTCACGCTCCGCCGGTCCCAGATCGGCGGGCTCATCCGCGGCGCGATCCCCCGCTCCCCCGACTACGTCGTGCAGTGGATCACGTCCGGGCAGGGCGTTCCCGACGTGACGCAGGACCGGGTGCCGCTGCAGCTCGACGTCCCGATGCTCTTCCCGACGTGCCGTGAGTTCGTCTTCGAGTACGAGGACTACGACCAGCGGCTCGTGCACATGTCGCGTCGACTCGTACACGAGGTCGCTGACGAGATGTTCCACACCGGTCAGGTCACCGACCTCGGCATCGACCACCTGCGGACCCTCGAGCCGACGGCGATCACGCAGTGGCGGAGCAGCCTCGCGCTGCTCTCCCGGGAACTCCGGACCGGCGGGGTCGACACCCTGCTCTGGCACACCCTGACGCGCGGGACCGCGGCCGCGTTCCTCCGGATGTACCCGCCGACGGTGACGGCACTGCCGCCCGCCGTGCTCCTGCCCCGCCGGGCCCGCCTGCGCGCCGCCGTCGAGTACGTCCACGAGCACGTCGCGGAGCCGATGAGCGTCTCGGACATCGCCGACGCGGCGGGCCTGAGCGTCCGAGCGACCCAGGAGGCGTTCCAGCGGCACCTGGACCAGACCCCGATGACCTACCTGCTCCGCACCCATCTCGAGCGTGTCCGGCGGGACCTCCTGCAGGCAGACGCGTCCGGGACGTCGGTACAGACGATCGCCCGCCGCTGGGGGTTCGCGCACCTCGGCCGGTTCTCGGCGGCGTACCGCAGCGAGTTCGGCGAGTACCCGCGCGCGACCCTGCGGAGCTGAGCGGGCACGGACCCGGTGAACGGCCGACGGGCCCGGCGCGACCGCAACGGGCCCGTCGGCCGTTCGTCCGATCTCACCGCACCGTGCGCACGGTGCTCACTCGCAGGTCCTCGAACGTGCTCGTCGACCCGGCACCACCGAGCGAGATGAGCCCGATCCGCGGTGTCGCCCCGAGGTCGGCCGTCCACGTGCCGCCGCGCACGAAGTGCCGACCGTCGACGCTGGTGGACGCGGTGTAGCGGTGCTCGCCGTCGACGACCCGGTGCACGATCCGGAGCGTCGTGGCGTCCCCGACCGGCCCGACGACCATGTTGCCGTAGCTCGGCGCCCCCTCGGGTTGCCCGCTGACCTGCTTGCCGAACTCCGTCTGTCGGGTGTCGTAGATCGAGTTCGAGACGAGGCGGACGTAGTCGCCGTCGTCGCCGTACACGACGAGGCCGCCCTGCCGGTAGTTGAACGTGTCACCGGTCGCCGGGGTGTCCATCCGGACCCGGGTCTCGAGGACGTAGTCGCCGGCCGGGGCGCGTTCAGTGAGCACCGAGGCAAGTGGTGTCTGCGGCGGGTGCAGGTCGGCGTCCTGCGTCTGCCACGAGAACGCGCCACCCGAGACCCGGTAGGTCGACGGATCGGGCTGCCGCGTCCAGGTCAGCGCCGCTGGCAGCTCGTCTCCGTCGAACCCGGTCGACAGCGACCGGATCGTCCGACCCGGCACGTCGGTCCGAACGGTGTGGGGTCGGTACGCCGAGCGCTGACCCGGCTGCGCCGCCGGCGCGGGCTGCAGCGAGTCGGACGGTCCCGCTCCCCCGCGCACCACGGGCCACCCGCGGACCCAGTCGAGCGGGTCGATGAGCGCCGGGCGCTTCGTGTAGCCGGTCTGCCCGGCGTAGTACGGGTCCGTCCGGTCGACCGCGTGGTAGATGATCCAGTCCTGCCCGGCGAAGTCCCTGACCACGGTGTTGTGCCCCGTGCCCACCCAGCGGTTCCCGTTCTGTGCCAGGAGGGGCGAGCCGCCGACCCGGGTGTCCGTGATCGCGACACCGTCACGGTCGCGGAACGGCCCGAGCGGGCTCTTGGAGCGGGCGACGAAGACGCCGTAGCCGGTCAGCGACCCGTTGCAGCAGTTCGTCGCGGAGCCCATGTAGTACCACCAGCCGCCGTGGCGCAGGAGGTACGAGCCCTCGTACCGGTTGTCGATCGCGATCTGCCGTTCGGTCTCCGGCAGGGAGCGCAGTCCGTCCGCCGTCAGCTGTCGGACGTGCACTCCGCCGAAGTAGCTGCCGAAGTACAGGAAGGTCCGGCCAGAGGCGGTGATGACCTCGGGGTCGAACGACCACCGGGCACCCTTGCCGTTCGGTGCCGTCTGGGGAGCGACGACCGGGCCGCCGGAGTCCGTCCACGGGCCGGTCGGGCTGCTGCTGGTCGCGACGCCGATCGCCGAACCGCCCCCGGTCGGCCCGGTCGACGAGGGGGTGTCCGACGCCGTGTAGTACAGGAACCAGGTACCCCCGCGCGACACGACGTCGGGTGCCCAGATGCCGTTGGCGTCGCCGACCCAGGTCGGCTTGGTGGTGAACGCGTCGCCGACGTACGTCCAGTCCGTCAGGTTCGTGGACCGGTAGGTCGGCACGCTGTGCTGCACGAGCTCGCCGGTGGCGGTCTTCTCGGTCGCCGTCAGGGCGTCGGTCGTGCAGTACAGGTACCAGTTGCGGTCGCGGCCGGTCCCGTGGATGGCGGTCGGGTCGGCGCAGCTCGCCGCCGTCTGGCCGTCCGGGAGGCGCAGTGCCATCGGGTTCTGGTGCGTCGCCGCCGGCGTGTGGCCGCGTCCGGCAGACGCCCCCGCATGCGCGGAAACGGCACCGCTCGACACCGAGATGGTCGGTGCGGCGGGCGGTGGTGGTGCGGCGGTCGCGGGGCCGGCTAGGGCCTGCGCCCCGACGATGGTCACGGCCGCGAGGGTGATCGCGATGGTTCGGCGCACGGGACAGCCTCTCGTCGTTGAGGAGGTGGTGCCCGCGAGCGTAGCCCCGTCGCGCCCGGGCGGCCAGGGCCGCCGTCCGGATCGCCTACTTGTACGCGTTGACCGGACCGGCGTCCATCGTGACGGACCCGTCGGGGTTGACCACCGGTCGCCGCTCGGACTTCGGCGCCGAGTACAGCTCGACCTTCTCGACGTGCACCTGCTCGCCGTTCGTGATGACGCCGGGCACGCACGAGTAGACCTTGTCGTTGCTGTCGGCGTCGCGCGCCGCGATCTCGACGACGTCACCCGCGCCGTTGTCGATCGTCATGCCGACCTGGTAGCGACGGAACGACCCCGTGCCGTTCGACTGCGCGGAGTAGACCACCGGCACGATGCGGTCGATCTCGGGCGTCAGGGTGATCTCGACGACCTCGTCCGCCATCGTCGTCGCACCCCGGGCACCGCGCCGCTGGTCGCCGAGGTGTGTCACCGCACCGTCGGCGGTCCGCGGGGTGAACGCACGGTCGGTCTTCGTCCCGAACTGGGACACCGTCTCGACGTGGCCGTCGCGGTACCGCACCAGCGCGTACACGTCGTAGTCGGTGCTGTTCGGCCAGGAGATCGTCACCGTCGTCTTCTGGGTCTTGCGCAGGCTGACCGTCTGCCGCTTCTCGAGACTGATGCGGCCGGTGGCGACGCCGAGGTCCGTCACGGGCCCGGTCGCGGGTGCTGCCGCGGCTGCCGGTGCCGTTGCCGACGGGGTCACTGCTGCGGTGCCTGCCGCGTCGTCCTGCTTGTGCTTCTTGCCGATCCCGAACATGTCGTCCCCCGTCGTCGCGCTGGTTGCTGGCGTCCTGCGCCGCTCACCATCGTGCCGCGGATGCGGCCGCGCGGCCACCACCCGCCCCGGACTGTGGAGAACTGCCCGGACCGGGCCACCTGTGGAGGGCGAGCGGACCTGCCAGCTGGTGACGAGCCTCCAGTCCGTCGATCCCGACGGGTAGAACTGGGGACATGACCCGACGCAGCCCCGGCCACCCCACCCCCGACGTCCCCGGCCCCGGACAGGAGTCGGTGTGGGACTACCCACGCCCGCCGCGCGTCGAGCGGACCGCCGCCCGGGTCGTCGTGCGGCTCGGCGGCCAGGTCGTCGCCGACACGACCGGCGCGGTCCGGGTGCTCGAGACCAGCCACCCCCCGGTGTACTACCTGCCGATCACCGACTTCGCGGCCGGTGCCCTGGTGCACACCAGCGGGTCGAGCATGTGCGAGTTCAAGGGCAGCGCGTCGTACTTCGACGTGCACGGCGGCGACCAGGTCGTGCGGCGCGGCGCCTGGACCTACCCGACGCCGTGGCAGGGGTACGGCGAACTGCGCGACATGGTGGCCGTGTACCCGTCGCAGATGGACTCGTGCGAGGTCGCCGGTGAGCGCGTCCGCGCGCAGGAGGGCGACTTCTACGGTGGCTGGATCACCGCGGACGTCGTCGGGCCGTTCAAGGGCGAGCCCGGGACGCTCGGGTGGTGACGGAGGCGCCGCTGCCGTCCGGCACCACCCGTCGCCGGGTCGAGCTCCGCCTGCACCGGCCGTGGTTCGCGTGGGGCGCGCGACCGACCGTCAGCGTGGACGGCGTCGGACAGCCGGCGCAGTGGGGGTCGGGCACCTGGGCGCTGCCGGACGACGGCGACGTCGAGTTCGCCGTCTTCTGCATCAACCGCGGCTGGCGGTTCGGCGGGGCCTCGGTCCGGGTCGCGACGGCGAGTGCTGCCGGAGCCGTGATCGAGTACCGGGCCGGCGCACTGCCCGTCGGCCCGGGGACACTGGTCGTCCGTCAGCGCTGAGCAGGCGACACGGCGGGCTCGGCTGGCTGCGCGGCCCGGCCTCCCCCGGGGGAGCAGCCCCTCAGGCCCGCTCGGACCGGCGTGCCAGGACGAAGCGGGTGCGCTCCGCGAGGTCGTCGATGAACTCCCGGTGCTCGGGCTCGAGCAGGTCGTCCGCCGCGGGCTCCGCGAGGACGGGGACGCCCGGGCCGAGGAGCACCTCGACCGCGATCGGCACGCCCGCGAGGTCGACAGCGGGGATCGCGACGAGGTCGCTGCTGCCGGTCTGTAGGAGAGCGGCCGCGTACCGCATCACGGCGGAGGCGGCGGCACTGCTGGTGAGGACGGATGTCAGTCCGTAGACGACGTACTTCATGGTGAACCGGTTCTGACCAGTTCGATGCGTGCACGGCGGAGGCCGGCGGTGGTGTGCGCAGGTGTGGACCCGCACGAGCGGCGGGGCACCCGCAACCGAGTCAGGGCAACGGTCTCGTCGGGAACGCACGCATCGGGATGGTCCGTACTCGTCTCAATGTACACCGGCGGTACGAGATCGACGATGGCTGTCGCCCAGGCGGCCGACGGGCTGCCCGGACGGGCAGCTGGTGCGAGGAGCGCGATCAGCGCCCGGTCGGGCCGGCGGGTGCCAGGTACGCAGCCCACGGAGCGGGAGCCTGCTGCTCCAGCCAGATGCACAGCTCACGGAACCCCGCGTACACGGAGAACGCCGCGAAGAGCTTCCGCCGCTGGGCGTCCCGGGCGTTGAAGCCCGACCACCGGCTGGCCTCGGTCTCGATCGTGGCGATGTCGGACGCGGACACGGTCCGCCACTGCCCGAAGCCGGCCCGGACCCGGAGGTGGTCCGGGTACGCCTCGACCACGGAACGCGCGAGGCCGACCGTCAGGACGACGATCAGGGCGCAGACGACGAGGAACGCCGCGGCGGCGATGACGAAGCCGGTCTCGGTGTCGTCACGCCCGGCCGTCGCCAGCAGCAGGAGCGCCGCGACGACGAACCCGGCGGCGGCGACCACCCGAGCGACCATGTACTGCCACCGGCGCCGGCGGACCCGGAAGAGCGGGCCCTTCCCGGTGTCGTCGCGGCCCACGGTGTCCCCGTCTCGGGATGGTGCTGGTGTCCCCATGCAGGACACCATACGAGACCCGGGTGGTTCCGGTACGGTGGGGGTGTTCAGCGCCGCCGTGGGGACATCGGCGGCGTTCGAGTGCAACTGGGGGGCAACACATGACCGATCCGCACGGCAACGAGCCGGTCGAGTTCGACGACGCGACGGCAGACGCGCTGGCCAGCGCACTGACCACGACCGCGTCCAGCATCGAGTCGCAGAGCGGCAGCCGGTACTCGTTCTCGAGCACGGCGCTGCTCGAGTTCCGCGGGCACTTCGCCGAGCTGTTCGACCAGAACCGCGTCACCGCCGCGACCGGGGCGCGTGACCTCGTGTCGACGATGCGCACGGTCTCGCAGTGGGTCCGGACGATGCAGGCGGCCGCGAAGCGCGAGAACGACCGACGACGACGCGCGCGGGAGTTCGACGAGCGTCAGGCGGACCGGAACCTCGTCGAACGCTGGCACGACGACTGGTTCGGCGGCGAGCAGGCCCCGACCGAGCAGGCCGAGCCGAAGCCGACGTTCCCCCAGCCCGACGTGGCCGTCGGCAGCCGGCAGACCCCGAACCCCGGCGGCGGCGGCGGGGGCGGCGGGACGTCCTCCGCGAAGCCCGAGGACTTGCGCTCGTTCGCGACCGGCTCGTCCCAGCTGGACGCCGACCTCTCCGGCAAGCCCGGCTCCCTGCGGGGGAAGTTCTCGGACTTCGCGGCGAAGTGCCACTGGGGCACCATCAGTTCGTCCGGACTCGTCAGCGGGTTCGAGAAGTGGCTCAGCGACAACGCCCAGGACGTCACCTGGGCGAACACCGTCGCGGACGCCTTCGCCGCGGCCGGGGGCGAGGGGTCCGTGTCCACCGTGTCGGACGCCGCGCTCGGCGCCGCACTGCAGGCTGCCGGTGTCTCGGCGACACGGTCCGCGCTCGCGTTCGACCCGCCCTCGGCGTACGGCGCGCAGCCCACGACGGGGTTCTCGATGGACCCGGTCAACACGACGACCGGCAACTTCGTCGAGCCGGAGACCGACCTGGCCTTCCTGCCGGCGTCGGCCGCCCTCGCGATCACGCGCATGTACAACTCGCTCGACCGGAGCGTCGGCCTGTTCGGACCCGGCTGGGCGTCCGTCCTCGAGACCCGGCTGCTGCTCGACGACGAGGGCGCGTCCCTGGTCGAGGCCGACGGTCGGCAGATCCGCTTCCCCCGTCGGGGTGCCGGGTGGGACCGCGGCGTCGGTGAGAACCGGTGGCTCGCTGCCGAGGGCGACCTGCTCGTCGTCCGCGACAACGCGGGTGTCCGCATCGACTTCACCCCCGCCGGCGTCTGGGTCGGGCAGAGTGCCGGGCCGGGCACCGCCGTCCGGGTCGACCGTGACGGTGACGACCTGCCGGTGCGCCTGCGGCACGAGCGTGGTCGGTCGGTGGACGTCGAGTACGTCGATGGTCGGGTGGCGGTGCTGCGGGCCTCCGACGGGCGTCGCGTCGAGTACGGGTACGACGACCAGGACCGTCTGGTCTCGGTCACCACGGCCGCCGGCACCCGTCGGTACGGCTGGGACGAGGACGACCTGGTCGTCACGGTCACGAGCGCCGCCGGTGTGGTCGAAGCCGACAACACGTACGACGCGGAGCGCCGTGTCGTCGAGCAGCGCAGCCCGCACGGCCGTCGGGTCCGCTTCGCCTACCTGCCCGGACGCGTCACCGCGATCTCGGACGAGGACGGTTCGCGGTCGAACGCCTGGATCGCCGACCCCAAGGGCCGGCTCATCGGGGTCATCGACTCCGACGACCAGCGCCAGTCGATGTCGTACGACCCGCACGGCAACCTGGTGTCGTCGACCGCCCGCGACGGCTCCGTCGCCGTCCACGGGTACGACGCCCGCGGCCGGCGGATCCGGACGGTGACCCCCGCCGGAGCGGACGTCACCACCGGCTACGACGAGCACGACCGCGTCACCACGGTGGTGTCCGAGTCCGGTGCCGTCACCACCTTCGAGTACCGGGGCGACGACCGCGACCCCGCCGTCATCACCGACCCGCTCGGCGGTCGGACCGAGCTGACGTGGCACGACGGTCTGCTCGTCCGCGCCGTCGACCAGACCGGTGTCGTCTTCTCCCAGCAGCACGACGCCCACGGCGAGCTCGTCGCCGTGACGAACGCCGTGGGCGACACCGTCCGCATCGAACGCGACACCGTCGGCCGGGTCACCGCCGTCGTGAGCGCGACGGGAGCACGCACCGAGTACCGGTACGACGCGGCCGGCAACGCGGTCGCCCGCCAGGACGCGGACGGCGCGGTGTGGCGGTCCGAGTACGACCACGCGGGCCGTGTCACGGCACAGGTCGACCCCACCGGGGCGAAGACGACCATCACGTACGGCGCCGACGGCGAGGTCGCCACGGTCACCGACGCGCTCGGCCGGGTCACCAGCCAGACCCACGACGACCAGGGGAACACCGCGTCGGTCACCCTCCCCGACGGCGCCTCCTGGGGCTTCGTGCACGACGCGCTCTCACGCCTCCGCGAGGTCACCGACCCGACCGGCGCACGCTGGCTGCGGGAGTACGCGGTGGACGGCGCGCTGACGGCGACCATCGACCCGACCGGCGTCCGCCAGGAGTCGAGCACCGACCCGACCACCGGCATGCGGACGCTCCGCGACGCGTTCTCGAGCTCGTCGGTCCGGTTCGACGAGTTCGGCCGCCCCGTGGAACGCACCAGCGACGCCACCGGTGCCGAACTCGTCACGTACGACGCGGCCGGCAACCCGGTCGAACTCGTCGACGGCGAAGGCGGTCTGACCCGCCTCGAGCGCGACCTCGCCGGTCGGGTGGTCGCCCTCACGCTGCCGTCCGGTGCGCGCACCACGTACGAGTACGACGCCTGCGGCCGCCCCGCCGCCGCCGTCGACCCGCTCGGTGCCCGCACCACCCTCACCTACGACGCGGATTCCCGCGTGGTGGCCCGGACCCTGCCGACGGGCGAGGTCGAGCGCACCGAGTACGACGCCGTCGGCCGTGTCCTCACCTGGACGACGCCGGGTTCCGGCACGACGCGCTACCGCTGGGACACGGCCGGGAGGCTCGCCGCCGTCCAGGACGCACGCTTCGGTCGCCGACGGTTCCGGTACGACGCCGCGGGTCAGGTCACCGAGGTGGTCGACGGCCTCGGCGGCGTCACGCGCTACGAGTACGACGTCCGCGGGCGCGTGGTCACCGTCACCGATCCGACCGGCGCGGTCACCCGTCGTGCGTACGACGCGGCCGATCGGCTCGTCGCCGAGACCGATCCGCTCGGACGCACCTCGACGATCGAGCACGACGCCGCCGGACGCCCGGTCCGCCAGGTCGACCGCGCCGGTCGCGTCGTCGTCTGGTCGTACGACGCGGCCGGTCGACGGCAGCGGCTCGAGGTCGACGGCACCCTGCAGGGCGAGGTCTCGCACGACCTCGTCGGCCGCCGTGTCGTGGTCACCGACCACACCCGGGGTCCGGGCAGGACGCTCGACCACGAGCTGCGGTACGACCGCCGTGGGCTGCTCGTACGACGCTCGCGTGGTGACCGGGCCGTGGCGTGGGAGTACGACGCCGACGGACTCCGTGCGGCCCGGACCGATCCGGACGGCACCCGCACCCAGCTCCGTCGCGACGACGCCGGTCGACTCGTCGCCGTCGAGCGCGACGGTCGCACCGCCGGGACGTTCGCGTACGACGCGAGCGGTCGGGTCGTCGAGTCGGCCTCCGGCGAGCTCGTGCAGCACTGGACCTACCGCGGCGGAGCCCTCGTCGCCCACACGGCGACCACGACGGAGGGCGTGTCCCGCACCACCGTCGAGCGGGACGGCGACGACCGGATCGCCGCCGTCACGGGTGTGGGCGGTCGTGTGACCTACCGCCACGACGACGCCGGCCAGCTCGTCAGCGCCCTGGGCGACGACGGCCGTGGCCGCACCTGGACCTACGACGCCGGCGGACGACTGGTCGCCGAGACCCTCGACGGCGTCGAGACCCGCCACGAGTACGACGTCGCGGGCGCGCTCCTGGCGTCGACGACGGACGGCGAGCGGACCGAGTACGTGGCGGACGGGCTCGGTCGTCGGATCCGTCGCACCGCCCCGGACGGCTCCACGACCGAGTACGCCTGGTCCGCACTCGGCTACCTCGGCGGCGTCGTCGAGCGTGACGTGGCGTACCGCGAGACCGGTCGGATCGACCTCTGGGTGGACGTGCTCGGCGAACTCGCCGACGCGGCCGGCGCCGAGACCTGGTGGGACACCGCGGCCCTCGTGCCGACCCTCGTCAGCGTCGCGGGGACCTCACTGTTCGAACTCCCCGGTGGCGTGACCCTGGTCGGGGACGCGGCGGACGCCGCCGGCTGGCGCGGAGCCCGCGCGACCGATCCGCAGGACCCGTGGGCGGTGTTGGCAGCCGCCACGGGCCTCCAGTCCGGGCTCGGCCTGCCGACCGGTGTGGCGCTGTCCGCGACCGGCGGACTCGACGTCGGTGGCCTCGAGTGGCTGGGCGCCCGTGTGTACGACCCGGTCGCTCGCGGGTTCCTGTCCGCGGACCCGCTCGCACCCGTGGTCGGTGCCGGCTGGGCCGGCAACCCGTACTCCTACGCGGGCAACGACCCGCTCCACGCGATCGATCCGCTGGGCCTCCGCCCGGCGACGGACAAGGACCTCAAGGCCTACAACGACGCGCACGTCGGCAACTTCGCGGCGGCCGGCAACTGGATCGCCGAACACAAGGAAGCGATCCTCGCAACGGCGATGATCGTCGGCGGCGTGGCCCTCATGTTCGTCCCCGGCGGCGCGCTGGTGACGATGGCGATGGCAGCGAGCTCCGGCGCTCTGCTCGCCGGCGGCTTCTCGATCGTGAAGCAGGGGCCGGACAGCGGCAACGTCGACTGGGGCGAGGTCGGACGGCAGACGCTCATCGGGTTCGGCACCGGCCTGTTGGGTGGCGGAGCCGCTTCCGGTCTCAAGGCCGCCGCCGGCGCGTCCACGGTCGTCAATAGCGCGGGCACCGGCGTGATGTCGACGGTGGGCCGCGGGGTGATGAGCCAGACCGGTCGTGCCGCCACCGCGGCGAGCATCGAGGGTGGCGCGTCGAACGGCGCCGACTACCTGACCGACCCGTCGCTCGAGGGCAAGCGGAACGTCTCGGACTTCCTGCAGACGACCGGGGCCGGCGTGGTGAGCGGGGCGACCGGCAGCGTGGCGTCCTCGGGGCTGCAGAAGGCCACCGACCTGACCAACCTCTTCCCGGCCGGCACCGGGCGACACGTCGCACCCGTGTCCGGGGACCACGGCAGCCAGCCGCTGCCGTTCACGATCGCGAACGAAGTGGTCGGGTTCGGTGTGGACGGCGTGGCCGGTGCCGGGGCCTCCGTGCTCAACGAAGGGCTGAAGCCGGGAGGCGACACCGGTGAAGACCTCCGGCCGGACGCCTGGAACGGCTTCTTCGGCGGCGGCGAGGGACCGCTCCCCATCGGGAGCCACGCTCGCTGATCCGGCAGGATGACGGACGACACTCGACGAAGGGCAGATGTGGGCAGGCGGAGCGCGAGCACGGCAGACGATCGAGGTGGGACACGATCGGTCCGTCCCGGTCAGCGTCGGGCCTGGTTCCGCTTCGGTGCCGGGATCGCCGTGGTCCTGGTGATCGTCTGCGTGGTCTTCGTCGGCCCGGCGGTGGTCCACTCCTACGACGCTGACCACAAGACGACGATCACCTGCGACGTGACGTCGGCCGAGGGCGAGATGCAGTCGTCGTCCTCACGCGGGATCGGGGGTCCGATCGCCCAGGTCGTCATCTCGACCCGCGACTGTGGGCGGCTCCTCCTGCGGGAGGGCGTGACCCGGGCCAACAACGAGCAGATCGCGGCCCGGTTGTCCCCACCCGGCGAGTTCCGGATCGAGGTCGGGACCGCATCGTGGGACATGCGGGGCGTCCTGCATGTGATCCGGCGGGATCCCACGGCCTACGGGTTCGAGCCCGCTTCCTGACCCGACCGTCCGGGTCAGCTGCCGTCCGTCTCCAGCGCGGCGGTCAGCTTGACGATCGCGTCGGCCGCGTGCGCGAGGACGGCACGCTCCTCCGCGGAGAGCGCACGCTCGGCCGCGGCCAGGACGCGGGCGGACCGGCGGAGGCGGAGTTCGTCGATGGTCGTCCGGCCGGCCTCGGTCAACGACACGAGGACCCCACGGGCATCGGCCGGGTCCGGGGTCCGCTCGACGAGCCCCTGCGCCTCGAGGTCGGTCACCGTGACCCGCATCGACTGGTGCCGCACGCGTCGGAGCCGCGCCAGTGCGGCGATGCTGTGTGCGCCGTCGCGCGCGAGGAAGCCGAGCGTCTCGACCTGCCCCTCGGGCGTGGTCTCCGAGCGGCGGACGGCGCGGGTGCTGTCCCCGATCGCGCGCCGGAGTGCGTTCGCGTCGTCGAGCGTGAAGTCGCGGAGGGTCATGCGCCAACTGTACAGGCAGCCTGTACAGTTGGCGGCATGGAACTCACCAAGCACACCCACGCCACCGTGGTCCTCCGCGACGGCGACCGCAGCGTCCTCCTCGACCCGGGTGCCTACACGCCGACGTCCGCCGAGCTCGTCGCGGCGGCCGACGCCGTGCTCGTCACCCACGACCACCCCGACCACTTCGACGCCGACGTCCTCACGGCAGCGCTCGACGCGCAGCCCGACCTCCGCATCTGGGCACCGGCGTCCGTCGTCGACGCGCTCGGCGAGCACGACGGCCGCGTGGTCGCCGTCTCCCCCGGTGACACGATCACCGCCGGCGGCTTCGAGGTCGGCGTGCACGGTGGCGACCACGCCGTCATCCACCCCGACCTGCCCCCGATGAGCAACGTCGGGTTCCTGGTCGACGGTCGTGTCTTCCACCCGGGCGACTCGTACGCCGTGCCGGGTGTGCCGGTCGAGACCCTGCTCGTGCCGACGTCGGGGCCGTGGGCGAAGCTCGGTGAGCTCGTCGACTTCGTGCGTGCCGTCCAGCCGGAGCGCGCCGTGCAGATCCACGACCTGATGCTCAGCGAGGTCGGCAAGGGCTCGTTCGCGCAGTTCGCCGGGCAGCTCACCGGGGTCGACCTGGTGACGCTGGCGGACGGGGAGACGATCACGGTCTGAGCGACCCGGACGACGAACAGACCGCGGGCCGACTCGATCTCGAGTCGGCCCGCGGTCTGTTCCGGACAGGCTGCCTGCGCCGGAGTGCCGGCGTGCCGGCGTCAGCTGATGCGGAGCTCGCTGGTCATCGGGCAGTCGAACGGGTCACGCGCGGCGAGGCCGACCCGGTTGAGGTACCGGACGACGATGCCGTAGGAGCGCAGCAGGGTGGTCTCGGTGTAGGGCACGTCGAGGCTGTCGCAGTGGTCCCGGACCAGCAGCCGTGCCTGCTTCAGTGCGGGGCGGGGCATCGAGGGGAACAGGTGGTGCTCGACCTGGTAGTTCAGCCCGCCCATCAGGAACGACACCCACCAACCGCCGCGGATGTTGCGCGAGGTCCGGACCTGGCGGGAGAAGAAGTCGACCTTGGCGTCGTGCGCGATGGTCGGCATGCCCTTGTGGTTCGGGGCGAACGAGGCACCCATCATCACGCCGAACACGGCCAGCTGCACACCGAGGAACGCACACGCCATCCCGAACGGCAGGAACACGAAGACCACGGGCAGGTAGATCCCGAACCGAGCCGCGAGCATGACGCCCTCGACGACCCGGTCGCGGCGGTCACTCTTGCCGTCGACCCCGCGGAGCACCGAGGTGACGGCGTGCCGGTGCAGGTTGATGCCCTCGAGCGTGAGCAGCGGGAAGAACAGCCACCCCTGGTGCCGGACGAGCCAGCGCATCGGGCCGGTCGTGGCGGCGGCGTCCTCGGGGATGAAGACGACGCCGTCGGGGGCGATGTCCGGGTCCTTGCCGATCGTGTTCGGGTTGCCGTGGTGACGGGTGTGCTTGTTCATCCACCACGAGTACGACAGGCCGACGACGAACGTGCCGAGCCAGCGGCCCGCACGGTCGTTCCACTTCCGGGAGTCGAACACCTGCCGGTGCGCCGACTCGTGCGAGAGGAACGCGAACTGGGTGAACAGGACGCCGAGCGCGCCCGCCACGATGAGCTGGAACCACGAGGCACCCAGCTGGGCGAAGACGACCCAGCACGCGGCGGTCGCCACGACGAGGGCGGCGAACACCGACCAGTAGAAGCCGCGACGGCGGCGGAGGAGCCCGTCGTCCTTCACGCGCTGCAGCAGCGCCGAGTAGGTCGACGTGCCGCCGGTGCGGGGGCCGTTCGCTGTGCCGGTCTTCCGGTAGGGGCTGGTGATCACGGTCTCGGTGGTCATTCGGGTTCCCGTCGACGGCACTGCTGGCGGACGTCCACCTCGCGACGTGGACGGATCGACCGTACTGAGGACACGACACCGACCGCAAACGTGCCCGTTCCTCAGGTCGGGCCGGTCAGACGCCCCGGATCCGCGGCCCTGCCCGGGTCCGCGGGCAGGATCGCCGCCGGCCGCTCCGGGAACTCACGGACGACCTCCAGCGTTCCGTCATCCTGGTGACCGGATGCGCCCTCGGCGCACGCTCGCGGTCAGCGACGTGCGCGCTCGCGACGAGATCGACGACCGTGGACTGCGAAGCGACGTCGGACGCCCTCAGGCCGTCGCTGACGCCCGCGGCTCCGCCTCCAGGATTCGAACCCGGACCTAACGGCACCAAAGGCCGTCGTGCTGCCATTACACCAAGGCGGAACGCCCCCGGAGGAGCCCGACCATCCTCCCATGTGCCCGACACTGGTCGTGCGCCACCGATCCACGCCATGATGGACGGATGCCGCCAGAGGACGAGGTCGACCGGATCGTCGCGGCGTGGGGTCGAGAGCGCCCCGACCTGGACTTCGCGCCCCTCGACGTGCTGTCGCGGGTGGACCGGCTCGCCCGACACCTGGACCGCGCCCGTCGGCAGGCGTTCGACGCGGGGGGCATGGAGCCGTGGGAGTTCGACGTCCTGTCGGCACTCCGGCGTGCGGGTGACCCGTACGAGCTGAGCCCGAAGGTGCTGCTGCAGCAGACGCTCGTGACGAGCGGCACGATGACGAACCGCGTGGACCGTCTGGCCTCGCGTGGGTTGGTCGCGCGGCGGACCGATCCGCGGGACGGCCGCGGCATCCTGGTGTCCCTGACCGCCGCGGGGCGTCAGGCGGTGGACGGGGCGATCGCGGACCTGCTCCGCGCCGAGCGGGACATCCTGGCCGGGGTGTCCGACGCTGAGCAGGACCAGCTCGCCGGGCTGCTGCGGCGGCTCATCCTGGGCCTCGGGGACTAGCACCCGCGCCGAGGACCCGACCTTCGGATGACCCGCTGCCACGTCGCGACCGCGGAGTTCGGTCGAACGACCGATCCGTCCGGCCGCGACCGGGCGGGATGCTGAGCGGGTGACCGACCACCAGCCCCGACAGCGCGGCGCCCGCGCGTTCCTCCTCCGGTACCCCCGTGCCGTCTTCCTGGTGGTGGTCCTGCTGCTGTCGGCGACCGCGACGGCCATCGGTGCGACGGTCGTCGACGCGGGTGCCGGCACCCGGGCGTCGGCAGCGGCGGACCCGCGCTGCACCGCGCCGGACCTGGCGGCGCACTGGTCGGCCGGGCAGCTGTTCCTCGACGCCCGGTCGGTCCGGACGGGGGCGAGCGTCCTGGCTCACCGCGCCGATGAACCGACGCAGACGGGCAGCACGATGAAGCTCCTCACCGCGGCAGCGGCGGTGACGACCCTCGGCCCGGACCACCGGTTCACGACCACGGTGGTGGCGGGCACCGCACCGGACGCCGTGGTGCTGGTCGGCGGCGGCGACCCGACGCTGAGTCGCCTACCCACCGGGCAGGACGGTGTCTCCCCCGGCGCTCCGCACCTCGACGACCTCGCCCGGCAGGTCGTCGCATCGCGCGCGGGCCTCCCGCCGGTCCGGGTCGTCCAGGTCGACACCGACCTGTTCGACGGTCCGGCCTGGAACCCGACCTGGCCCGAGAGTGCGCGGACCAGTGGCAGCGTCTCGAACATCACCGCCCTGATGGTCGACGGCGACCGGGACGACCCCACGGACGCGTACTCGATGCGGAGCTCCGCCGCGGTGTCGCGCGCGGCGACGGCGTTCGCGGCGCTGCTCGGTCCCGGGGTGCAGGTCGAGACCGTGTCGGTCCCGGTCCCGGCGGACGCGGAACCGCTCGGCACGGTGCGTTCGGCACCCGTCGCCGATCTGGTCGCCACGCTGCTGACGCACTCGGACGACACCCTCGCCGAGGTCCTCGCCCGCCACGTCGCGATCGCCGAGGGCACCGGCCGCTCGTTCGCCGCGATCCAGGCCGGCACCACGAAGGCGCTCCGGGACACGGGGATCCCGACCGCGGACCTGCGTCTGGTCGACGGGTCCGGCCTGAGTGGCGAGGACCGTGTGCCTGCGTCGGCGATGACCGCGCTGATGCGTGTCGTCGCCACGCACGGACACGGGCTGGCACCGGTGGACGCCGGCCTGGCGGTGGCCGGGCGGACGGGCACGCTGGGCGAGCACGGCCGGTTCAGCGGTGTGGCCCGGGAGGCACGTGGTCACGTCCGCGGCAAGACCGGCACCTTGGACGACATGTTCGGTCTGACCGGCGTCACTGACGAAGTGGACGGCGACCGCATCGCCTTCACCGTCTTCGCCGAGGGCACCGCCGACCCCGCAGCCCGGCAGGAGATCGACGCGCTGGCCGCGGCGCTGTGGCAGTGCGGCGGCCGCGCGACGACGCACTGAACGCGGACGACGCACTGACCCGGGCGATGCACGGGGCCGGCGGAACCGACCTCGGACCCGCACCAGCGTGGGTGCTACACCCCGAGCTGCTCCGCGACCTCGAGCCACCGCTCCTCGAGCTGCTCGACCTCGGCGTCCAGCGCGGCGAGCTCCGCCTGCAGCTTCCCGAGCCCCTCGTAGTCGGTCTGGTCGTGCGCGCCGAACGCCTCGAGCCGCTTCTTCCGGTCCAGGGCGAGCTTGCCGATCCGGCGATCGAGGGCGGACATCTCCTTCTCCACCACACGACGCTCCGCACCGGACAGGGTCGGCGCAGCCGGAGCCGCACCCGCCGGACGCAGCCCCGAGGCGGCGGCGACGGCCGAGGACCCGGCCGTGTCGGGCCTCCCGGCAGACGCCGCGGCAGCAGCCGACGCCGTCCCGCCACCGGTGCCCGCGGCACGCAGCTTCATGTACTCGTCGACGCCACCCGGCAGGTGGCGGAGGTGCCCACCGAGGACCGCGTACTGCTGGTCGGTGACCCGCTCGAGCAGGTACCGGTCGTGGCTGACGACCAGGAGGGTGCCCGGCCAGGTGTCGAGGAGGTCCTCCATCGCCGCCAGCATGTCGGTGTCGAGGTCGTTCGTGGGCTCGTCGAGGATCAGCACGTTCGGCTCGTCGAGCAGGATCAGCATGAGCTGCAGACGCCGCTTCTGCCCGCCGGACAGGTCCTTCACCGGGGTCGAGAGCTGCTCCGACGTGAACCCGAGGCGCTCGAGCAGCTGCGACGGCGTCATCTCCTTGCCGTCGGCGACGTAGCTCGTCTTCTTGCGTGCCACGACCTCGCGGACCCGGTCGTCGGCGAACTGTGCCAGGTCGGCCAGCTGCTGGTCGAGGACCGCGATGTGCACCGTCTTGCCGGTCTTCACCCGGCCGGACGTCGGCTGCAGCTTGCCGGAGACCAGGTTGAGCAGCGTCGACTTGCCGGCACCGTTCGGACCGAGGATGCCGGTGCGCTCACCGGGGGCGATGCGCCACTCGATGTCCTCGATGATCATCGTGCCGTCGAAGGACACGCCCGCGTCGATCAGGTCGACGACGTCCTTGCCCAGGCGCGCCGTCGCCATCTGGGACAGTGCGACCGTGTCGCGGATCGGCGGCACGTCGTCGATGAGGGCGTTCGCCGCGTCGATGCGGAACTTCGGCTTGCTCGTCCGGGCGGGGGCACCGCGGCGGAGCCACGCGAGCTCCTTGCGGGCCAGGTTCTGGCGGCGCTGCTCGCTCGATGCCGCCTGCCGGTCACGCTCCACGCGCTGCAGGATGTACGCCGCGTAGCCGCCCTCGAAGGGCTCGACGACGCCGTCGTGCACCTCCCACGTGTCGGTCGACACGGCGTCGAGGAACCACCGGTCGTGGGTCACGACGACCATGCCGCCCTGGTTCGCCGACCACCGTCGGTTGATGTGCTCGGCCAGCCACTGGATGCCCTCGACGTCCAGGTGGTTGGTGGGCTCGTCGAGGAACAGCACGTCCCAGTCGCCGACCAGCAGGCGCGCCAACGCCACCCGACGCCGCTGCCCGCCGGACAGCTCGTCGACCGTGACGTCCCAGGGGATGTCCGAGACGAGGCCGCCGATGACGTCGCGGATCTTCGCGTCGCCCGCCCACTCGTGCTCGGCGAGGTCACCGACGACCACCTGTCCGACCGTCATGCCCTCCGGCAGGATGTCGCGCTGGTCGAGGTACCCGATCGTCACGCCGCGTCGGTGCGTCACCCGGCCGTCGTCCGGCTCCAGTCGCTGCGACAGCAGGGCGAGCAGCGTCGACTTGCCGTCGCCGTTCCGTCCGACGACGCCGATCCGGTCGCCCTCGTCGAGGCCGATGGTCACGCTGTCGAAGACGACACGGGTGGGGAACTCGAGATGCACGTTCTCGGCGCCGAGGAGATGAGCCACCTGACCAGGGTAGGCGGTCAGGCCGGGGGGGGCTCGCGCCGCGGCCCTTGCCGGTGGCGGCCCGCCGGGGGGTTCGCGCCGGTTCCGGCCGGCTGGGCCGCTTCCGGCGGACTGGGCCGGTTCCGGCCGGCTGGGCACAACGGGATCCCGCTCGCACCGCGGGATGCCGTGGCGCGAGGCCGATCTGGTTGTGCTGGTCAGGCTCACGCCGAGGTACGGGCAGCGGGGCGGTCCGTCACCGAGCCGACCGGGAGGCGCGACTCACGACGCCGACGTCGCGTCGCCCTCGCCGGCGGCTTCCTTCGCCCGCTTCAGGCGCGCCTGCGCTTCCCAGTACTCGATCTCGCGTTCGAGTTCGGCGAGTTCCTGCTCCGTGCTCGAGACGCGCTTGTCGCCGTGCGCGCTCTTCGCGGCGCCGAGGGTGGCGTAGCGGTCCTCATGGCGGGTGGGTTCGATGTACCGGCCGTGGTTCCGCGGGCCGGCAGCCCAGTCGTGCCCGATGGCGAACCAGACGATGCTGCCGACGACGGGCAGCAGGATCACGAGGATGATCCACGCGACCTTCGGCAGCCCCCGCACCTCGCTGTCACTCCGCGTGATGATGTCGATCAACGCGAACACGAGCAGGACGACGCTCACGCCGGACAGCAGGATCCCCATGACCCAGGATCCTATGGGTCCGCTGTGTCCTCTCGCTACGCCCGCCTTCGCGGGGTGGGTCGGGCCCGTGGTGCGCCGGGATCGGACGCGCTCTTCAGACGGAGGCCGCCGGCGCCTCCCACGGGGCGGGAACGGCTCGGAGTGCGCTCGTCAGAGCGCCGCGACCCACTCGTCGGAGCCGTCGGTGAAGCGCTGGTGCTTCCAGATCGGCACCTGCTCCTTCACCAGGTCGACCAGCGCCCCGCACGCCGCGAAGGCCTCGGCCCGGTGCCCGGACGCCACGGCAGCGGCGAGCGCGACGTCCCCGATGCCGAGTGCGCCCACACGGTGCAGCACGGCGATCCGGACGTCGGGGTGCCGCTCGGCGATGGTGCGGGCCACCGAGGCGATGACGTCGCCAGCGCTCGGGTGCCGTTCGTAGTCGAGAGCGGTGACGCCCCTGCCCCCGTCGTGGTCACGGACGACCCCGGCGAAGGTGACGACGGCGCCGTCGTGGTCCGAGGCGACGACCGCCGACACCTCGTCGACGGTGATGTCCCGGTCGACGACGTCCGCCACGACGACCCGCTCGGCCGCGGTGGCGCTCATGACGCGCTCCGCGGGGCGTGGCCGTCGCCGTGGAGCTGGGCGAGCAGGTGGTCGAGGAGTCCGTCGAGCACGGCCAGCCCGTCGGCGACCCCACCGCGCGACCCCGGCAGGGTGACGACGAAGGCCCGGCCGTCGACGACCCCGGCGACCCCGCGACTCAGCAGCGCGGTCGGCCCGGCGCCGGCGAGGCCACGGCGGCGGATCTCCTCGACGATGCCGGGGAGTTCCAGGTCCAGCAGGGGCGCGACGGCTTCGGGGGTGCGGTCGGTCGGCGTGACACCGGTGCCGCCGGTGGTGATGACGATCCGGGCGCCACCCGTGACGGCGGCGGTGAGGGTGTCCGCGACGGGACCGCCGTCGGGGACGATCGTGGGGTCGCTGACGGTGAACCCACGGGTGCGGAGCCAGTCGACGATGACCGGTCCGGTGCGGTCGAGCGTGGCGTCGGTGGCAGCCGAGGTGGACACCACGAGGACGGCCGCACGGCCCTGGTCGGCTGCGGCGTCGGTCATGATGCGCTCCAGTCGCCGGAGCGTCCGCCGTGCTTCTCGAGCACCCGGACGTCACTGATGACGGCGGCGCGGTCGACGGCCTTGACCATGTCGTACACGGTGAGGGCGGCGACGCTGGCGCCGGTCAGGGCCTCCATCTCGACCCCGGTGCGGGAGGTCGTGCGGACGGACACCTGGATGACGACGCGGTCCTCGGCACCGGTGATGTCGACCTCGACCCCGGCGATCGGCAGCGGGTGGCAGAGCGGGATGAGGTCGGACGTCTTCTTCACCGCCATGATCGCCGCGATCCGGGCGGTGCCGATCACCTCGCCCTTCGGCAGCGAGCCGTCGAGGATGCGGGAGACGACGTCCGGACGGGTCAGGAGGGTGGCGGTCGCCGTGGCGGAGCGTGCGGTGACGTCCTTGTCGGAGACGTCCACCATGTGCGCGCTGCCGTCGGCGCGGACGTGGGACAGGTCGGTCATCGGATGCTCCAGACGGTCAGGACGTCGCCCGGGTCGACCTGACTGGTGCCGACCGGGACGTGGACGAGGTGTGTGGCTTCCGCGTAGTGCCAGAGCAGGTGCGAGCTGGGCCCGCCGACGAACTGCACGCGGCCGTCGACGATGGTGCCGCGCCGGACCTGGTGCTTGCCTGCGGGCGAGGTCGCCGCGTCGGCACTCGGCAGGTCGTCGCTCGGACGGGCTCCGGGCAGACCGGCCGCGCGGGCGAGGACCGGGCGGAGGAACACCTCGAACGAGACCAGCGCCGAGACGGGGTTGCCCGGGAAGGCCACGACGGGCACGGTCCGATCGGCGACCGTGACGCTGCCGAGGGCCTGCGGACCGCCGGGCTGCATCGCGACCGGAGTCACCTGGAGTCCGCGGGGCTCGAGCGCCTGTCGGACGACCTCGTAGGCCCCCGCACTGATGCCGCCCGTGGTGAGGACGACGTCGGCCCAGTCCCCCACGGCCCGGTCGAGCGCGTCGGCGAACCGATCGACGTCGTCGGCGACCCGCACACGGCGGGTCTCGACGCCGACCTCGGCGAGCGCGGCGGAGAGCGCGACACCGTTCGCGTCGCCGATCGCCGCGCCAGCCCGCAGGTCCCCGGCGGCAGCGTCGTCGTCGAGCAGTTCGCTGCCCGTCGACACGACCAGGACCCGGGGGCGGCGGAACACGTCGACCGAGGCGACCCCGGCCCCGGCGAGCGCGCCGAGCACGGCGGGGGTGACGGGCTGTCCCGCACGGGCGATGGCGCCGCCGGCACGGAGGTCCGAACCGGTCACCCGCACGAACGTCCCCGCGACCAGGTCGTCCGGTACCGGCACGACGTCGGCGTCCAGGGCTGCCGGGAAGGAGCCGGCCGGGGTCGACTCCACCGGGAACACGGCGTCGGCGCCGTCCGGGATCCGTGCGCCGGTCATGATCGGTGCCGCGGTGTCGGGCTCGAGCGGCGGGGGCACGAGCCCTGCCGGGATCGGAGCGACGACACGGAGTGTGCTGCCGGCGTCGGCAGCGCGGACGGCGAACCCGTCCATCTGACTGTTGTCGAACGCCGGCAGTGGTGTCGGCGCGGCGACGGCCGCCGCGAGCACCCGGTACCCGCGCCCGCCACCGGATGCGACCGCCAGGTCGACGACGGACACCGTCTCGACCGACGCCGACGCCGATTCCGCTCCGTGTCCCCCCGGCAGCGCCGGCTGGACGAGCGCCTGGACTGCTTCCCGGTGCTGACCGATCGTTCGCACGAGCGCCTCCGAATGGTCCTGACGCGGTGCATCGGACGACGCACCGTTCGCGGGCCGCTCCTGGCCCGCATCTGTAGCGTAACGACGGCGCCGACCAGCGCCGAGGACGACCGGAGGACCTGTGGAGAACGAGAAGACGGCAACGATCGGTGTGATCGGTGGATCCGGCCTGTACGAACTGTTCGAACCCGGGACCGCCGACGAGGTCGACGTCCCGACGCCGTTCGGCGCGACGTCGAGCCCGATCAGCATCGGCACGATGTCCGGCCGTCGGGTGGCGTTCCTCACCCGGCACGGCCGGGCGCACTCGGTCGCGCCGCACCGCATCGAACACCGCGCGAACCTCTGGGCGCTGCGGTCCCTCGGGGTGCGGGCAGTGGTCTCCTCGAGCGCCGTCGGTGGGCTGCACCCGGACTACGCCCCCGGCACCTTCGTGGTGACCGACCAGCTCATCGACCGGACCTGGGGCCGCGCCGACACGTACTTCGAGGACGAGGTGCAGCACCTCTCCTTCGCGGACCCGTTCGACCCGGTGCTCCGCCGTGCCGCGATCGACGCCATCGCCGCGCTCGACGTGCCGTTCCGCCCGACCGGCACCTGTGTCGTGATCCAGGGCCCCCGGTTCTCGAGCCGCGCCGAGTCGGTGTGGATGCGCCAGGCGGGCGGCCACACGATCAACATGACGATGTCGCCCGAGGTCCCGCTGGCCGCCGAGCTCGGCATCGGCACGGTCAACCTGTCGTTCGTCACGGACGCCGACGCCGGCCTCGCCCCGGCCACGGACGAGACCGCCAGCACGAGCAACGGCAACGGCACCGGCACCGGCACCGCCAACACCGCCAGCCCCGAGGCCCCCGTCACCCACCAGGCCGTGATGGACCGCCTGGCCCGGGCGAACGAGGTCATCGTCCGCGCCATCGGTTCGATCGTCGCCGCGGTCCCCGACGACTACACCCCGCGCGAACTCGTGCCGGCGAGTGCGTCCGCCCGCGTGCTGGGGCTCCGCCCGTGACCCGCCTGCTCGTCACCGGCGGCGCCGGCTTCATCGGCTCGACCATCGTCCGCCAGGCCCTGGCCGCCGGGTACGAGGTCCGCGTCCTCGACTCCCTGCGCACCGACGTGCACGGTGACCCGGAGGCCGTCGTCACCGCCCACCGCACCGCCGGCATCGAACTCGTGCACGGTGACGTCCGCGACCGGGTCGCCCTCGACGCAGCCCTGCACGAGGTCGACGTGGTCTGCCACCAGGCCGCGAAGGTCGGGCTCGGCGTCGACTTCCAGGACGCGCCCGACTACGTCTCGAGCAACGACGCCGGCACCGCGCACGTGCTCGCCGCGATGGACCGTCTGGACCTCGGCCGGCTCGTGGTCGCCAGCTCGATGGTGGTCTACGGCGAGGGTGCCTACACGACGGCGGACGGCGAGCCCCTCCGACCACCGGCCCGTCGCCGCGAGGACCTGGACGCCGGCCGGTTCGACCCGATCGGTCCGGACGGCCGCCCGCTGCTGCCGGGGCTGATCGACGAGTCGGCGGCGCTCGACCCGCGGAACGTCTACGCGCAGACGAAGGTCGCGCAGGAGCAGCTCGCCTCGTCGTGGACCCGGGCCACCGGTGGCCGTGCGGTCGCGCTCCGCTACCACAACGTGTACGGCCCGGGCATGCCCGCGAACACGCCCTACGCGGGTGTCGCGTCGCTGTTCCGCTCGGCCCTGGCCCGCGGCGAGGCCCCCCGTGTCTTCGAGGACGGCGCCCAGCGTCGCGACTTCGTGCACGTCGACGACGTGGCCGGAGCGAACCTCGCCGCGATCGCGGCGACCGAGTCCGCTCCGTCGGAGTCCTTCCGGGCGTTCAACGTCGGCTCCGGCACGGTCCACACGATCGGCGAGATGGCCGCCGCGATCGCCGGCCCGGACGGCCCGCAGCCGGTCGTCACGGGCGAGTACCGCCTGGGCGACGTCCGGCACGTGACCGCGTCCTCGGCGCGCATCGCCGAGGAGCTCGGCTGGCACGCGCAGGTCGACTTCTCCGAGGGCATGCGCGACTTCGCGACGGCTCCGCTCCGCGCTGCGGTCCGCTGACCGGACCCGACCCAGCCGTCCACCGGACGGGAGGCACGTCCCCCACTCGGGGTGCGCCTCCCGTCCGACACACCACCGGGACCACCGCGACGGTGCGGAGAACGGCCATCGGAGCGCGCGGTCACGTACCCCGATCAGCAACGTCGTGTTGGGTTGGGTGCATGACACAACACCCCGCAGCGGACGCCGTCGGACCGGACCCGACGCGCCCGACTGACGAGGCGACGGCCCCGACCCATCGCTCCGAGGACCCGCACCGAATGGTCTCCATGAGCGTCGACGTGATCCTCCCCTGCCTCGACGAGGCGGACGCACTGCCGTCCGTCATCGGCCGCCTCCCCGAGGGGTACCGGGCCGTGGTCGTCGACAACGGCTCGACCGACGGGTCGGCCGACATCGCCCGCGCGCTCGGCGCCCTCGTCGTCACCGAGCCGGTCCGCGGCTTCGGGTCGGCCTGTGCCGCCGGTGTCGCCGCCGCGACCGCCGAGTACGTGGCCTTCTGCGACGCCGACGCGTCGATGGACCCCGCCGAGCTCCCCGACCTCGTGCAGCGCGTCGCCGACGGCCGGGTCGACCTGGCCCTCGGCCGTCGTGTCCCCACCAGCCGCGGGGCCTGGGCGCCGCACGCACACTTCGCGAACCGCGTCCTCGCCGTCCTGATGCGCCGCGCGACCGGCTACCGCCTGACCGACCTCGGCCCGATGCGGGTGATGCGCCGCGAGGACCTCGTCGCCCTCGACCTCCGCGACCGCCGGAGCGGCTACCCGCTCGAGATGGTGCTCGCCGCGCACGCCGCCGGGTGGCGCGTCGACGAGTCCGACATCGGCTACGCGCAGCGCATCGGTGACAGCAAGGTCACCGGCACGCTCCGCGGCACCATCAACGCCGTCAAGGACATGTCACGGCTGCTCCGGGCGTACCGCCGGGAGGCACGCAACCGGACGTCCGCGCCGGTGTCGGTCCGCCAGCGGGTCGCCTCGGCGTCCGCTGCCGCCGAGAGCACGGCCGCCGAGGTCCGCTCGTGACGGGCATCACCGTGGCCGTCGTCGCCAAGGAGTGCCTGCCCGGCAAGGTCAAGACACGCCTGACCCCGGCCCTGTCACCTGAGGGTGCGGCCAGGGTCGCCGCTGCCAGCCTCGCGGACACGCTCGCCACGGTGTCGGCGCTGCCCGCCGCTCGACGCGTCCTCTTCTACGACGGTGACCTCCTGCCCGAGGGCGCGGCCGGCTTCGACGTCCTGCACCAGCCGGGCGGTGGGCTCGACGAGCGCCTCGGGTTCCTGTTCGACACCGTGCAGGAGCCGCTCCTGCTGGTCGGCATGGACACCCCGCAGGTCTCGGTCGACGCCCTCGCGCCCGTGTTCGACGGTGCCGAGCGCGACGCCTGGTTCGGGCCGGCCGAGGACGGCGGCTTCTGGTCCCTGTTCATGCGTCGGCCGGACGGCGACCTGATCCGCGGCGTCCCGATGTCGCAGGACGACACCGGAGCCGTGCAGCTCGGACGGCTGCGGTCCGCCGGGCTCGACACGGGCCTCCTGGCCGAGCTGCTCGACGTCGACACGCTGCCGGACGCCGAGCGCGTCGCGGCCCTCGCTCCCACCACGCGGTTCGCGGCGGCCCTGGCCGACGAGTCCGCCACGACTCCCGGAGGTGTCCGATGACCGACACGACGAGCACCCTGCAGGCCTTCGGGGCCGGCGGCGACGAGCCCTACACGCGAGCCCTGCGGTCCGACGGCCGACTCCGTCTGACCGACCCCGACCGTCCGGGTGAGGTCGTGACGATGGACGTCGGACGCTGGAGTGCCGCGGCGGACCGCGTCGACCGGTCGCTGCTGGAAGGCGCCGACGGTCCGGTCATCGACCTCGGGTGCGGACCCGGCCGGATGCTCGTCGCCGCGCTGCGGATGGGCCTGCCGGCACTCGGTGTCGACGTCTCGGCGGAGGCCGTCGCGATCGCCACGCGCTCCGGCGGCCGAGCGGTCCAGGGATCGGTCTTCGAACCGGTGCCGGACGAGGGCCACTGGGACACCGCACTCGTCATCGACGGCAACATCGGCATCGGCGGCGACCCGGTCGCCCTGCTCGCCCGTGCTGCCCAGATCGTCCGGGTCGGTGGCCGTGTCGTCGTCGAGACGAACCGCGACGCCGACGCCGACCGCACGTACGTCGCCACCGTGACCGACGCCGACGGCCACGCGAGCTCGGCGTTCCCGTGGGCCGAGGTCGGGCTCCGCGCGCTGCACGTCCACGCCGCGGCGGCCGGGCTGACCGCGCGAGCGAGCTGGACCGACGGCGGACGGCACTTCTGCGAGCTCATCGCCTGACTCCCGATCTTCTTTTGCATCATGCAAGAGAACGGCGTAGTGTGGTGTCCAGCAGTCGATGGTGTCGCGGACCCGTCGGCTCGACGGTCGCGACGCCTCGGCACGACAGCGAGGAGAGCACCATGAGCACCTTCCCCCTCGGCGGGACCTTCGTCAGCGGACTTCGTCAGCGCGACGAGCTCGGCACCTACACCTCGACCGGGCGTGCGCTGCGGGTCGACGCGGCGGTCGGCACCTACACGGGTGTCGCGGCCGGACGGGTCGGTCGGTTCGTGGACACCGAGTTCCGTCGCCCGAGCACGGTGACGGCGAGCACGCGGACCGTCACCGGGTCCGTCCGTACCGCGACCGGGTCGTTCCGCACGGCCTGACCACCGGCGGGCGGCCTCCCCCGCCACTGGCAGGCCGTCTCGGCCCGCTCCGGCAGGCCGTCCGGCCCGCCCCGGCAGGCCGTCCGGCCCGCCCCCAGAACGGCTCGCCTTCGCGGCGAGCAGCGAGACCGCGAGCGGTCGCACTCCCCGGCTTCCCCCCAGGCCGAGGAAGGCGGCCGCTCGCGTTCGTCCCGGCGGGACACCGCGGTTCCCCACACCCGCTCCGCACGGTTCACCCCAACCGTGGGCGCATCCACCCCCGCGATGCCAGGATGGGGTCATGAACGACCGTGCCGGAACCCCAGCGACCGCAGACGACCTCGTCGACCTCGATGCGCTCACCGCGGCGTACTACGACCGGGTCCCGGACGTCACGAACCCCGAGCAGAAGGTCGTGTTCGGCACCTCGGGCCACCGCGGCTCCTCACTCGACAGTGCGTTCAACGACACGCACATCGCCGCCATCACGCAGGCGATCGTGGAGTACCGCACCGCACAGGGGACGGACGGCCCGCTCTTCATCGGCCGTGACACCCACGCGCTCTCCGGCCCGGCCGAGCGCACCGCGCTCGAGGTCCTGGCTGCGAACGGCGTGCACGTGCTCGCCGACGCCGACAACGGGTACGTCCCGACCCCGGCCCTGAGCCACGCGATCATCGCCTACAACACCGCCGGGCACGACGACACCGCGGACGGCATCGTCATCACCCCGAGCCACAACCCGCCCCGCGACGGCGGTTTCAAGTACAACCCGCCGCACGGCGGCCCGGCCGACAGCGACGCCACGACGTGGATCGCCGACCGCGCGAACGCGATCATCGCCGGCGGCAACGCCGAGGTACAGCGCGCCGAGCACGCCACGCACGACGGGTACGACTTCCTGCACAACTACGTGGCCGACCTCGAGAACATCATCGACATCGACGCCATCAAGCGTGCCGGGGTGAAGATCGGTGCCGACCCGCTCGGTGGAGCGTCGCTGCCCTACTGGAACCTCATCCGCGACCACTACGGCCTGGACCTCACCGTCGTGAACCCGGACGTCGACCCGACCTGGTCGTTCATGACGCTCGACTGGGACGGCAAGATCCGGATGGACCCGTCGAGCCCCTCGGCGATGGCGTCGGTCGTCGCGCGCAAGGACGACTTCGACGTCCTGACCGGCAACGACGCCGACTCCGACCGACACGGCATCGTCACGCCCGACGGCGGTCTGATGAACCCGAACCACTACCTCGCCGTCGCGATCGAGTACCTCTACGCGCACCGCCCGCACTGGCGGGACGACGCGGCGATCGGCAAGACCCTGGTGTCGTCGAGCATCATCGACCGGGTCGCCGAGTCCCTGGGCCGACGCCTGTGGGAGGTCCCGGTCGGGTTCAAGTGGTTCGTCCCGGGCCTGATCGACGGCTCCGTGGCCTTCGGTGGCGAAGAGTCCGCCGGCGCGTCCTTCCTCCGCATGGACGGCACCGCGTGGACGACCGACAAGGACGGCATCATCCTGGCGCTCCTGGCGTCCGAGATCGTCGCCGTCACGGGCAAGACGCCGTCGCAGCTCTACACGGAGCTCACCGAGCGCTTCGGCGACCCGGTCTACCAGCGCGTGGACGCGGCCGCCAGCAAGGAGCAGAAGGCCCGCCTGTCGAAGCTCGACGGGGACGCCATCACCGCCGAGACCCTGGCGGGCGACCCGATCACCGCGAAGCTGTCGAAGGCGCCGGGCAACGACGCGGCCGTCGGTGGCGTCAAGGTCGTCACGGACAAGGCGTGGTTCGCCGCCCGCCCGTCCGGCACCGAAGACGTGTACAAGATCTACGCCGAGAGCTTCGTCGGGCAGGAGCACCTGGAGCAGGTCCAGCGCGAAGCCAAGGAGATCGTCGACGCCGCGCTCGGGGCCTGACAGTCCGACCGTTCCGTGCCAGGCTGAGCGCCATGGCGTTGTTCGGACGGAAGAAGCCGGCGGCGGAGCCGCTCCCCCTCGTCGTGCTCGCACAGCGCGTCCTCGCTGAGCAGGGCGTGGAGACGACGGTGGACGGGCCTCCTGGCGATCCGGCGCAGGCGCGCCTGCTCGGGGCGGACGGGCAGGTGTACCTGCTCGCGAACCTCGCCGTGCAGGTCCGCGGTGAGAACGACGAGCGTCGGACGGCCATCGTCCGGGCGCACTTCGACCGGATGCTGCAGGCACACCGCGAACCGACGCCGGAAGAACTGGGCGCCGACGAGTTGCGTGACCGGGTCCGCCTCCGGCTGCTCGCCGAGGACGGCGCGGACCCGACCGACCTGACGTACGCACGGCCGTTCGCACCGGGTCTCGTCCTGGGGCTCTGCGTCGACTACCCGACGATGGTGAGCACCCTGGCGACGCAGACGCTGCCGAAGCTCGCACTCGGAGCCGATGAGCTCTGGGCGATGGCCCGGTTCAACACCGACGCCGAGCCGGTCGACGCCAACGCCGAGATCGCACCCGGCGTCCACATCGTCGAGGGCGAGTCGCTCTTCGTCGCCTCGAAGGCCGTCAACCTGCCGGCGCTGTTCGGTGCCGCGCCGTTCGGCACGGTGTTCGCGGTCCCGCACCGCCACCTGCTGCTCGCGGTCCCGCTCCGCGATGCGGACAGCCTGCAGGCCATCCAGACCCTCGCTGGGCTGCTGGTCCAGATCCTCGGCGACCAGGACGCCGGCCTGCCGGGCGGTCTGCTGAGCCCGCACCTGCTGTTCTCGCGCCACGACCACGTCTCCCCGGTGTCCTCGTTCGACCACGAGACCGGCGAACTCCGCATCGAGGTCGACGAGCGGTTCCAGGAGGCGCTCGAGCAAGCGGTCGCCTGACACCGCTCCCGATCGAGGACGCCGGAGGTCTGCCCCACATCGGACTGTGGAGGGCTGCCGATGTCCACAGGAACGCGTTCCCGGTGCGCGCTGCCGTTGCCCGAGTTGTAACTTTGCACGCAGCGCAAAATCTTCGGGAGTCCCGCACATGACACAGACCGCGACCGCACCCGCGGCCCCCACGACGTCGTCGAACGTCGTGATGAACCACCGCCAGATCCTGCTCGTGATCTACGGCCTGATGGCCGGCATGTTCCTGGGCGCCCTCGACCAGACGGTCGTCGGCACGGCGATCCGCACCATCGGCGACGACCTGCACGGTCTCGACCAGCAGGCCTGGGTCACGACGGGCTACCTGATCGCCTCGACGATCACCACACCGATCTACGGCAAGCTCTCCGACCTCTTCGGTCGACGCCCGCTGTTCATCACCGCGATCGCGATCTTCATCCTCGGTTCCCTCGCCGCGTCGTTCTCGACGTCGATGCTGATGCTCGCCGGCTTCCGTGCCCTGCAGGGCCTCGGCGCCGGTGGCCTGATGTCGTTGCCGCTTGCGATCATGGGCGACATGCTCGCACCGCGCGAGCGCGCCAAGTACCAGGGCTACTTCCTGGCCGTGTTCGGCATCTCGTCCGTCATCGGTCCGCTCGTCGGCGGTGTCTTCGCCGGCGCGAACGAGCTCCTCTTCATCTCCGGGTGGCGCTGGGTCTTCCTGATCAACGTCCCGATCGGCATCATCGCGCTCTTCATGGTGCTGACGTTCCTGCACCTGCCGAAGTACGGCGAGCGTCGCAAGCCGCGCATCGACTGGTGGGGCGCCTCCCTCGTCATCGTGACGCTGGTGCCGCTGCTCCTCATCGCCGAGCAGGGTCGCGAGTGGGGCTGGGGCTCCCCCGGTGCCCTCGCGTGCTACGGCGTCGGCGCACTCGGCCTGATCGCGTTCATCATCGTCGAGCGGGCGATGGGCGACGACGCGATCCTGCCGCTGAAGCTCTTCGGCTCGCACGTCTTCTCGATGGCCGCCGTCCTGTCCGTGCTCATCGGTTTCGGCATGTTCGGCGCGATGCTGACCATCCCGCTGTACCTGCAGATCGTCAAGGGCGTGACGCCGACCGAGTCCGGGTTCGCCATGCTGCCGATGGTCCTCGGCCTGATGATCTCGTCGATCGCGTCGGGCCAGATCGTCTCCCGCACGGGCAAGTACCGCATCTTCCCGGTCACCGGTACGGCCTTCACCGCCGTCGGCTACACGGTGCTGACGTTCCTCACCGCCGACCGGCCGCTGTGGTTCCTGATGACGGGCATGTTCCTCATCGGTCTCGGCCTCGGCCAGCTGATGCAGACGCTGACGCTCGCCGCGCAGAACTCCGTGTCGCCGCGGGACATCGGTGTCGCCACCAGCGCCGCCACGTTCTTCCGCCAGATCGGCGGCACGATGGGCACCGCGGTGCTCCTGTCCGTGCTGTTCAGCCTGATGCCGACGAACATCACCGGGGCGCTGCAGAACGAGTCCGACCTGAAGAGCGCCCTGAACGCCGCCCTGAACCCGGCGGTCGCGAACGCCGACGCGAACAAGGGCGTGATGGACCAGATCTGGAACCCGATCGTCACGCCGATCAAGCAGAACGTGCAGGACGGTCTCGACCAGGGCGCCGTGCAGGCCAAGCAGGCAGCCGACCAGGCCGTGACGAAGCAGGTCACCGCCGCCGTGCAGCAGCAGGTCGACGCGGGCACCATCCCGTCCGGAGCAGCCGACACGATCATCGCGCAGCAGATCGCCGACGCGAAGGGCGACGCCGAGCAGAAGGCGCTGCAGACCGCTGCGGCCAAGGCGGGTGCCGAGGTCGTCGACGGCACCCTGCAGGTCGACTACTCGAACGCCTCGCAGCGGAAGGGCATCGTCGACGCCGTCGCACCGAAGCTCGTCGACCAGCTGCGGGACGGCAAGGGCGGCACATCCTCGAGCACCTCGTCCACCAACGACACGTCGTTCCTCAACGGGTCGGACAAGCGCCTCAGCCGTCCGTTCCTGGTCGGGTTCAGCGACTCCGCGGTGACGGTCTACTGGGTCGGCCTGGCCGTCGTCCTGCTGGCCTTCGTCCTGACCTGGTTCTTCAAGGTGCCGCCGCTGCGCAAGACGTCGGCGCTGCAGGAGCAGGCCGATGCCGCACGCAAGAGCGCGGACGACGACCGCCTGGCCGCCGATGCCCAGCAGGCAGCGGCGGGCTCCGGCTCGCTCGTCTCGCCGGACACCGGGTCGATGTCGGCCGTGCCGACCTCGCCCGACGTGCCCGCGCAGCCGCGCTCGGCACGCACGGCCGGCGGTTCGCAGGTCTCGGTCCTCCCGACCGCGACCGAGACGGAGACCGCGACGGACGACACCCGCGCGCCCCTGCCCCACGCGTCCACCCACGGAGCGCACTCGTCGTCGACGCCGGTGGACGAGCCTCCCGCGGCGACCGGTGCCATCCGGACGGAGCACGGCGCGCACGCCGCGGACGAGCACCCGCACGGCCGCCACACGGCCGGCTGACCCTTCGCGGAACGCAACGTGGGCGATTGCACGCAGCGGTACTCCGCGGTGTGCAACCGCCCACGTTGCGTTCCGCGGGAGGTGCCCGGCGTAGCCTCCGGAGGATGAGTCTCGACGTGCGCAACGACACCGACCAGAACCAGTACTCCCTCGTCGAGGACGGCAAGGTCATCGGCCTCGCCGCCTACGAGATCGACGGCGACGCGATCCACTTCGTGCACACCGAGGTCGATCCCGAGCACCGTGGCGGCGGACACGCCTCGATCCTCGTCGAGCACGCCCTGGACGACGTCCGCGCGAACTCCGATCGCCGGGTCGTCGCCGAGTGCAGCTACGTCGCCGCTTGGCTCGAGCGGCACCCGGACCACCAGGACCTGCTCACGCGCTGACCCGCGCGAGCGCCGGGCCACCCGGCGCAGGGCGCTCAGCGGGAGCGGTCGTGCGTCCCCGCCCGGTGCGTGCCGTCGCCGGCACGGGCCGACGGCACCCGGATGAGCACGGTCCCGCTGAGCAGGTCGTGGTCGTCCCGGGACGGCGTCGGCGCTTCGCGCGGGAGGCGCGCCTGCCGCTCGTACTCGGCCTGCGTCTCGTGTCGGGTCGGCGCGAACACCTCGTCCATCATCGACACGACGCCACCGGATCCGCCCCCGCGCGTGGACTTGTTCGACAGGTCGATCCAGCCCACACGGTCGGCGATCCACATCACGACGACCGCGGCGGCCACCGCCCCCAGGAAGATCAACCAGTTCACGGCAGCGACGTTACGTGGCCGTCCGGCGGAGGACATCCGCCGCGCGGCTGATCCTCGTGATCCGCACGGACGGCGGCGCCGGCCGCCGCGCCGCTCAGGGCACGCGCTCGAGCCACTCCCGCGTCGAGAACTTCGTGTCGACGAGCTCCTGCGCCTTCTGCCGCTCGGCGTCGGTCACGTGCCCCTCGGTCGCCCCGTAGAGCTTGGTGAACGTGCCGACGAGCCGGTCGATGATCTCGGCACGGCTCAGTCCGGTCTGCGACCGCAGCGGGTCGACACGCTTCGCGGCGCTCGTCGTCCCCTTGTCGCTCATCTTCTCGCGGCCGATGCGGAGGACCTGCGCCATCTTCTCGCCGTCCATGTCGTAGCTCATGGTGGCGTGGTGCAGCAGCGACCCGGTGCCCAGACGCTTCTGGGCGGCGCCGCCGATCTTGCCCTTGGTCGAGGTGATGTCGTTGAGCGGCTGGTAGTAGGCCTCGATGCCCAGGGACTTCAGCGCCTCGATCACCCACTCGTCCAGGTACGCGTACGAGTCGGCGAAGGTCATGCCCTGCACGAGCTCGGTCGGCACGTACAGGGAGTACGAGATGATCGCGCCGGCGTCCATGAACATCGCGCCGCCGCCCGAGATGCGGCGGACGACCTGCACGCCGTACTTCTCGGCTCCGGCGGGGTCGACCTCGTTCTTCAGCGACTGGAACGAGCCGATCACGACTGCCGGCTGGTCCCACTCCCAGATGCGGAGCGTCGGTCCACGGCGTCCGGCGCCGACCTCCTCGGTGAGGACCTGGTCGAGCGCGAGGTGCTCGTTCGGGCTGATCGGCCCCTCGTGGATGACCTTCCAGTCGTAGTCACGCCACGACGAGGCCCGCGACAGGGCACGGCGGACCGCGACCCCGACGGACTCGGGGGTGAAGCCGAGCAGGACGGCGTCCTCCGGCAGCGCGTGCCGAACGGCGGCCGCGATCCCGGCGGCGTCGGTGTCGGCCCGCAGCCCGTCGACCGCCCGGTCGATGAGCGGGAGCGCGTCGTCCGGTTCGAGGAAGAAGTCACCCGCCAGACGGAACTGGTCGATCCTGCCGTCGACGACCTCCAGGTCGACGACGACGAGCTTGCCTCCGGGGACCTTGTACTCACCGTGCATGCCGCCACCCTATTCCGGGAGGCACGTGGCGGCCGGGTGGCGAGCCTCCCGTCCGACAGGCGGTCCGTCCGCATCCGCGGCTGGTCGACCACCTGCGGTCGGTTTCGCAATAGGGTCGTCGGGTGGGCAGACAGGGGAGCGGCGAGCCGAACGAGTTCTCGCGGGCGCTCGTCGACGCGATCGACGACCTCCGGGTCCGACGCGGTGTCTCCACGCCGGCCCTGATCGCGCGAGCCGGCTTCAGCCGCGGCTACTACTACAAGCGCACCCGCGGCGAGACCTCGTTCAGCACCAACGACGTCCAGACCATCGCCGAGGCGCTCGGCGTCCCGGTCCGCACCCTGCTGGAGCCGGCCATCACCGAGACGGACCGGCGGGGCGCCGCCGAGGTGGACGACCGGCCCGACGCAGCGCTCCTCGGGTACCGGCTGCGGAAGCTCGTGGCCCTGCACGTCGCGCGGACGCCCGCGCCCCCGGTCGACCGCGCGGTCCGTGCGGCGCTGGCGAAGCGGGGGCGTCTGCTCGCCGGTGCCGACTGGGAGCAGCTGCTGGCCGGCGAGCCGACGGAGGTCACCGACGACGACCTCCGGACGGTGGCGGAGTTCTTCGACGTGCCCGCCGAGTACCTGCTCCGTGTCGCGGTGCCCGGGGTCGTCGACGTCCTCGACGCCCGGCTCGAGGTCGAGACCGCCCTGGCCGAGACCGGTGTCGGGATCGCGGCCCGGTCGGTCAACGCGGCCTCCCCCGCTGAGCTCCTGGCCATCGCGGACGCGATCCGCGCCGCCGCCCCGTCCGAGCGCGGGGGCCTCCGGTGAGGACGGTCCGGACGAACCGCCTGACGACGCAGCTGGCGGAGGCCGCGATCGACGGTCTCGCCCTGCCGGCGGGACCGATCACGTTCGACACACTCCGGACGTCGCTCGAGCGCTGGTTCGGCAAGCCGGTCCGGGTCGCACCGCTGGACTCGCTGCCCGCTCGCGGTCAGCCGGCGAGCGTCACCGGGCTGTACCTCAACACGGCGGACGCGGGGCAGGTGTACTTCCACCCGGACGACCCGCGGCTCTACCAGCTGTTCGTGGTGCTCCACGAGTTCATGCACATCGCGGCCGGACACGGCGGCTGCCACGTCCCGGCCGACGTCCTGGGTCGGGGGTACGCCGGGGTGACCGCCGAGGTCTCGGCCGCACGGGCTCGCGTCCCCGGCCGGACGTCCCCCGACCAGGCGCGCAGCGTCGACATCGAGGAGCTCGTCGCCGAGCGCGGCGCGATGCTGCTGCTCACGCGCCTCCGGACGTCGACCGCGTCGCCGGGCGAGGACGCCTTCGCGTGATCGCCGCGGCGTTCTGGGCGGTCGTCGGGCTCCTGCTGCTCCGGGTCGACGCGTTGGCCAGCGCCGAGCGGCGGCCGGCCTTCTTCGCCGCCGCCCTCGGAGTGGTCGGCATCTCCACGGTGGGTGTGGTGTGGCCGGTCGACGACATCGACGCGGCGCTCGGCGACGTCAACGCGATCGACCTGGTGCAGGTCCTCGCCGCCACCGCCGCCTTCTGGTTCCTCCGTGACGCCACCCGTGCCCACACCGGGTCCGCTGCACGGTCGCGCCTCCGGTGGTTGGTCGCCGTGCTCCTGGTGGAGACGGTGACCTTCGTCGCGATCCCGGACCACGTGGGCGAACCGACGACGTACGTCCACGAGCACCTGCACCTGCCGGCGACGTGGGTGCACATCGTCGTCTACATGCTCGCGATGGGCTGGTTCGCGGCGGACTCGATCCGCGTGCTCCTGCCCCGGGTCCGCGGGGCCGACGTGCTCTTCGTCATCGGGTTCGCGCTCGTGGTGCTGTCCGTGGTCGCCGAGCTCGTCGACGTCACCGCGGTGTTCGTCGCCGGTGGGCAGACCGGGTTCTCGCGGGCGATGCTCGTCACCTTCAACAGCCTGTTCTACCCGGGGCTCGTCGGCATCGCGCTGGCGCACGGGTGGCGCACGGTCCGCCGGTTGTCCTCGACCCTGTCCTGGCGTGCCGTGTCGGTGCGGTTGTTCCTGATCTCAGCGCGCGACCGCAGTGACGGACCGCCCGCCCTCCGGGTGCCCGGCGGGCCCGAGGTCGCCGCCGCGCAGCGGTACATCGAGGTCCGCGACAAGATCGTCGCGGGCCGTCTGGAAGCCACGGAGAACGAGGAGCACTTCTTGCGACGAGTGGACGCACGACTGGCGAGCGGGGTCAGCGCATGGGCCTGATCGGAGCGGTGACGGGGACGGTGGCGGCCGCGGGGGTCGCGGCGGTGACGGCAGCGGGGGTGGTCGTGGCACGGAAGGCGGTGCACCCGCGCCCGAAACGCACCGTCACCGTGCTCGAGGTCGGCCGGTCGGACACGGCGCCGGCGCCCACTGCCGCGGCCACGCCCACGGCCACGGCCACGACCACGACCACGACCACGACGACGACGACGACGATCACCGTGCCGTCCGACGAGCAGACCCGCTGCCCCGGCGAGTACCGCGTGTACTTCGACGACGCGCGCCACAGCCTCCTGGTCGGCGACGTGCTCGACGACGACGGCGACCGGGTCCGCCGGGCGGTCCTCGGCGGACCGGAGGCCCTGCCGGCTCCCGGCGACGAGCTGGTCTGGAGCGGCTACCTGATCGACCGGCCCGGAGCGGTGTCGCCGGACTTCGACGAGGTCGTCATCACCGCGGACGACTCGGTCCGGACGGCGTGGTCCTTCCCCGTAGCGGGAGCGACGACGTGGGCGATCCACGTGCACGGCATCCACTCGGGACGGCAGGCGATCCTCCGCGCCGTGCCGGACACCCTCGCCGCCGGCATGAGCTCGCTCGTGATCGGGTACCGCGGCGACGTCGAGGACGACCGGGGGCTGCCGGCCACGTTCGGCACGGACGAGTGGCACGACCTCGACGCGGCGATGCGGTACGCCGTCGACCACGGTGCCGAGCGGCTGGTGCTCGTCGGGTGGTCGATGGGCGCGACGATCGCCATGCACGCCGCGAACGACTCGGCGCTCCGCGACCGGATCGACGCGATGGTGCTGGTGTGTCCGGCGCTCGACTGGTTCGCAGCCCTCCGCGCGGGTGCGGCGAAGGCCGGGTTCCCCGGGTTCCTCGGTTCCCTCGGCGCCGTCGCCCTGACGGTCCCCGGGCTGTCGCGCATCGCCGGCCTGCGGGCGCCGATCCCGATGCGGCGACTCCGGCCGACGGCCCCGGCCGGCCTGCCGATGCTCCTGCTGCACAGTGTCGGCGACCGGGACGTGCCGATCGAGGCCTCGCGCCGGTTCGTTGCTGCGGCAGGAACGACGGCGACCCTGGTCGAGATCGCACCGTGCCCGCACGGCAGTGAGCTGAACCGTGAACCGGAACGCTTCCACGGCGCGGTCGCGGACTTCCTGGCCCGTGTTCCTGCCCTATCGGAGGAAGACGCAGTACACGGATAGGGTACGGTGGTGCTCATCGGCGGGGTCGGCGTCGTCGTTTGGGGGGGATGCCGACCCGCCGCCACATCCTGCACCGACGCCCTCGCGCGGTCCGATCCGGCACCGCGCGATCCGGTTCAGGCCGTCGCGACCGCGCGGCCCAGCCAGGTGACCAGGTCCGCGACGACCTCGTCCCGGTTCGTCTCGTTGTAGACCTCGTGCCGGGCGCCGTCGTACACGCGGACGGTGACGTCGGAGAGCCGGCCGCGACGCCGGTACGCGCGGGCGAGCAGCTCGACGGAGCGGGGCCCGCCGAGGGAGTCCTCGGACCCGACCTGCAACAGCATCGGCAGGTCGTGCGGGATCCGCCGCCGCGGCAGGCCGAGCAGCCGCAGGGTGTCGGGCAGGCCGAAGAGCCCGAGCACGTCGGCCTCCACCGCGAGCGGGTCGAGCCCGACGGCGTCGATGACGGCACGGTCGCGGGTGAGCCACTCGTGCGTCGTCGGACCGGAGGCCGCGTGCCGCCGGTTCAGGTCGCCGCCGTTCATCAGCCCGGGCAGTCGGAGCGCGCTGGCGGACAGGACCACGCCGGCGTACTCCTGGGACGAGGTGTTCACGATCCGCTGCGCCATCAGCGACCCCCACGAGTGGCCGAGCAGCACCACCGGCAGGCCGGGGTCGTCCGCCTTCGCGACCGCGGTCATCTGCTCCACGGCCGCGATCGCCGCACGCAGGCCGCCCGGTCCGAGCCGCCCGAGTCGGGCATGGTCGCCGTCCCACTGCGCCAGACCGGTCCGTCCGTGTCCGCGGTGGTCGTTCGCGTGCACGGTCCACCCGGCCCGCACCAGGTCCTGGGCGAGCGGTTCGTACCGGAGGCCGTGCTCACCGACACCGTGCGCGATCTGCACGACGCCCTTCGGCTTGGCGGCGCGCCAGGTCGAGTAGACGATCTCGACACCGTGGGCGTCGGTGAACGAGGAGTCGCCGCGGGCGGCGGAGAACGTGGGCACGGCAGCATCCTCGCAGACCGCGCACCTGTTCACCCGGCGTTCACCCGGCGGCTCGTCCACGGGCCTAGCGTCTCGCGCATGGACGTCCTCGTCACAGTCGTGTTGGTGATCGTGGTGGCCCTCGTGTTCGACTTCACGAACGGGTTCCACGACACCGCGAACGCCATGGCCACCTCGGTGGCCACGGGTGCCCTCAAGCCCCGCACCGCCGTCCTCATCTCCGCCGTGCTCAACCTGGTCGGTGCGTTCCTCTCCACCGAGGTGGCGAAGACCGTCTCGCAGGGGATCATCCGCGAGGGCCAGGACGGCATCCACATCTCCCCCACGATGATCTTCGCGGGACTGGTCGGAGCCGTGCTCTGGAACCTCGGGACGTGGTACTTCGGTCTGCCGTCGTCGTCCACGCACGCGCTGTTCGGCGGTCTGATCGGGGCGTCGATCATCGGTGCCGGGCTCAACTCGGTCGACTGGGCCACCGTGGTCTCGAAGGTCGTGCTGCCGGCGCTGCTCTCCCCCGTCATCGCGGGCGTCATCGCCCTCGTGGCGACCTTCTTCGCGTACCGCCTGACGAAGAACGCCACCACGCACGGCGCCGCGACCGGGTTCCGGCACGGGCAGACGATCTCCGCATCGCTGGTGTCGCTCGCACACGGCACGAACGACGCGCAGAAGACGATGGGCGTCATCACGCTGACTCTCATCGCAGCGGGCTACCAGGGCGCGGGCACCGGTCCGGCACTCTGGGTGATCCTGGCCTGCGGGCTCGCGATCGCGCTCGGCACCTACATGGGCGGCTGGCGGATCATGCAGACCGTCGGCAAGAAGATCTCCGACGTGCAGTCCCCGCAGGGCTTCGCGGCGGAGACGAGCTCGGCCGCGACGATCCTCGTCTCCTCGCACCTGGGCTTCGCGCTCTCCACGACGCACGTGACGAGCGGCTCGGTCGTCGGCTCCGGCCTCGGCAAGAAGCTGGCGGACGTGCACTGGGGTGTCGTCGGCAAGATCGTCATCGCCTGGGTGATCACCCTGCCGTCCGCGGCGATCGTCGGTGGGCTCGCCACGTGGCTCGCCTCCACCTCGACGATCGGCCTGGTCGTCGTGGCGCTGCTCGCCCTGGCCGGCGGGCTGACCTTCTTCGTGCTGGCCCGGCGCAAGCCGATCAGCGCGGCCGACGTGCACGAGGGCACCACGGAGCGCGAGCCCGTGGCCGCCGGGAACTGAGGGAGGAACCGATGGACATCGACTTCACCGCCATCGGCACCGTCGCAGGCGTCGGCTTCGTGGCCGCCGTCGGCGTGGTGCTGCTCTACACGCTGGGGTTGCGACTGCTCGGGACCGGGCAGCCGGTGGACGCGGGCGGCGAGAAGACGCAGTACTCCGAGGAGACGGCGCGCTCCGGTACGACACCGCCGGTGGCGTACCTCGGTGCCGGTGTCTGCTTCGCGCTGTGCATCGCGGCCGTCCTCTACGGCATCTGGATGACGATCCCGCAGTTCCACTGACGGCCGGCCGGGACACCCCGTCCGGGGCCGGCCCCAGGCCGTGCCTGGGATGATCGGCCGGTGACCCACCACCGCATCGAGACCACCCCGGACACCGCCGTCGACGTGCTCACCGCCGAACGCCGACCGGTGCTGACCGTCGACCCGGGTGACACCGTCACGGCGTCGACGCTCAGCGCGGCCGGGTACACCGAACGGCTGCCGGCCCCGGGCGTCGAGGAGTCCACACTCATCGCCTCCCGCCGCGGCCACTGCCTGCTCGGTCCGATCGCCGTCAGGGGTGCCCGGCCCGGGCAGGTGCTCGCCGTGCACTTCGACGACCTGGTGCCGGACGACTGGGGCTACACCGGTTCGGGTGGCGTCGACACCCCGTTGAACCGTGCCCTCGGCCTGGCCGATCCGTCCACGCGCGGGCCGCTGCTCTGGGACGTCGACCACGCGGCGGGCACGGCACACAACCAACTCGGGCTCGGGGTGCGGACGGCTCCGTTCCTCGGCGTCGTCGGGCTGCCGCCGGAAGCCACGGGCGAGCACTCCACGATCCCGCCGCGACCCCTCGGCGGCGGCAACATCGACTGCCGGGAGCTCGTCGCCGGCGCCACCCTGTACCTGCCGGTGACGGTGCCGGAGGCGCTGCTCTCGATCGGCGACGGCCACGCGGCCCAGGGCGACGGCGAGGTCTCGGGCACCGCCGTCGAGTGCGGCATGACGACCACGATGACCCTGACGCTGCTGGACGAGGCACCGGTCGCGGGCATCTACGCGGACACCCCGGCGGGACGCATCACGTTCGGGTTCGACGCAGACCTCAACGCCGCGACCGCGACCGCGCTCGACCGGATGGTCGACTGGATCGCCGGCTCGTACGACATCACCCGCGCCGAGGCGCTCGGCATGGCGAGCGTCGCCGTCAGCATGCGGGTCACCCAGGTTGCGAACCGCACCTGGGGCGTACACGCGCTCCTGGCGCACGACGCGGTCCTGACGCGGGCGGTCGACTGACGGACGGGAGGCCCGGCGGACGTGAGCGGGTCTGCTCACGTCCGCCGGGCCTCCCGTCCGGTGCGCGTGTCCGGCGGGTGCCTGGCACGCGGGTGACCGGTCAGTGCGCCGAATACCCGCCGTCCACCAGGTGGTAGCTGCCACTGATGAACGACGCCTGGTCGCTGAGCAGGAACAGGACGAGCGCGGCGACCTCGGCGTCCGTGCCGAGCCGTCCGGCGGCGTGCTGCGCCTCGAGGCCGGCGAGCTCGTCGCCGCTCAGCGAGGAGCGGACGAGCGGGGTGTCGATGAAGCCCGGGCCGACGGCGTTCGTGCGGACGCCCTTCGCCGTGTACTCGAGCGCGGCGACCTTCGTCAGGCCGACGAGGGCGTGCTTCGACGCCACGTAGGCGGCGTTGTTCGCGATGCCGACCGAACCGAGGACCGACGACATGTTGACGATCGCGCCGCCGCCGGCCGCCAGGATCGCCGGGATCTCGTAGCGCAGACCGTAGAAGACGCCGTCGAGGTCGACGGCGCGGACGCGGTCCCAGGCCTCGATGTCGTACTCGCCGATGGGCTGCGGTGCGGCGCCGATGCCCGCGTTGTTGACGGCGAGGTGCAGTGCGCCGTAGGTGTCGACGGCGAACTGGACGGCCCGCTCGTTGTCGGCGGCGATCGACGAGTTCGCGGAGACGGCGGCCGCGGTGCCACCGGCCTGCTCGATCTCGGCGGCGACCCGCTCGGCGGCCTCCTGCTTGATGTCCGTGACGACGACGGAGGCTCCCGCTGCCGCGAGCTCCTTCGCGATCGACTCACCGATGCCGCTGCCACCACCGGTGACGATGGCGACCTTGCCCTCGAACCCGTTCATGCGTCCTGCTCCTCCCGTGCCTTCCGGCCCGTGTCGATTGGGCAACACCTGTTGTCCAGTACCCCACTGTACGCCCGTCGACCGGGGTCGGCAGGCCTGTTCCCGCGCTGCTCCCCACGTGATCGGGCCGAACTGATTCGTTCGCTGAACTAATGAGCTAGGCTGACGACTCGTGACCGTCACCGACCCGCTCCCCACCGCCGCGCGTCGTCGCCCGTCGCCCGACCCCTCGCTCGCCAGCGACGTCCGGATCGCCGTGAACCGGCTGTCCCGGACCCTGCGAGCACAGAAGGCCGACACGACCGTCAGCGACGCCCAGTTCTCCGCCCTCGCCCTGCTGCACCGCGAGGGCGCGATGACCCTCGCGGACCTCAGCCGCCACGAAGGCGTCACCCCGCCCTCCATGACGAAGACCGTGACCGCGCTCGTCGACCGTGGGCTGCTCACGAAGGACGACCACGGCGACGACCGCCGCAAGGTCCTGCTCTGCCCGACCGCCGACGGCCACGACCTCGTCACCGAGACACGGCAGCGCCGCGACGGCTGGCTCACCCCGCGCCTCGCAGCGCTCACCCCGGCGGAACGGAAGACCCTCACCGCCGCCACCGACATCCTCCGGAGGCTCGCCGCCCAGTGAGTGCCATGTTCCGGTCCCTCTCGGGACGCAACTACCGCATCTGGTTCGCCGGTGCCCTCGTGTCGAACATCGGCACGTGGATGCAGCGCACTGCCCAGGACTGGCTCGTCCTCACCCAGCTGACCCACGACGACGCCGTCGCGGTCGGTGTCACCATGGCGCTGCAGTTCGGGCCGCAGCTGCTCCTGCTGCCCTGGACCGGCCTGGTCGCCGACCGCTTCGACCGACGCCGGATGCTCATGCTGACGCAGGGCCTGATGGGGCTGCTCGGCCTCGGGCTCGCCGTGATGGTCCTCACCGACACCGCGACGCTCTGGTCCCTCTACGGCTTCGCGCTCGCACTCGGCGTCGTCGCCGCCTTCGACACCCCGGTCCGCCAGGCCTTCGTGTCCGACGTCGTCACCGGCGAACAGGTCTCCAACGCCGTCGCGCTCAACTCGGCGTCGTTCAACGCCGCTCGGCTCATCGGCCCCGCGGTCGCCGGCGTCCTCATCGCCGCGATCGGATCCGGGTGGGTGTTCGTCATCAACGCCGGGTCGTTCCTGGCCGTGCTCGTCGCGCTGCGGTTCGTCGACCCACGACAGCTCGCCGACCGGGCGCGGGCTCCACGCGGCAAGGGGCAGCTCGTCGCGGGCTTCCGGTACGTCCGGACCCGACCGGACATCATCGTGGTGCTCTGCATGATCTTCGTCGTCGGGACGTTCGGCGTGAACTTCCCGATCTTCACGTCGACGATGGCGCGCGTGGAGTTCCACCGCGGCGCCGGCGAGTTCGGACTCCTCAACTCGGTGATGGCGGTCGGGTCGGTGCTCGGCGCACTGCTTTCCGCGCGCCGGGAGGTCCCCCGGATGCGGACGCTCACCATCGCGGCCGGCGGGTTCGGACTCGCCTGCACCGCCGCGGCGTTCGCACCGACCTACTGGACCTTCGCCGTCCTGCTCGCGTTCGTCGGGCTCGCCTCACTGACCTTCATGACCACCGCGAACGCCCTCGTGCAGACCACCACCGCACCCGCGATGCGCGGACGCGTGATGGCCCTCTACATGGCGGTCTTCGCCGGCGGGACGCCGCTCGGCGCCCCGATCGTCGGAGCGGTCGCCGACGCCTGGGGCCCCCGCTGGGCCATCGGCGTCGGCGCGACCTCGGGCTTCGTCGCCCTGGCGATCGCACTCGTCTGGCTCGTCCGGTTCCAGCACGTCCGCCTGCGCTACGACGCCGACAACCGCCTGCACCTGGCCGTCACACGGTCACTGCCGGTGGTCGCCCCGGCACCCGGCACGCGAGCCGCTCGGGCCGCCGTGCGGCGGGACCTGGAGCACGACGAGGCGGTCGTGGAGCGCTCGAGCGCGGTCTGACGCGGCCGTCGCCCGAGCGGTGACCCGGACCACCCTCCGCGACGCCGTCGGGTCAGCGACGCCGTCGGGTCAGCGAGCCGGTTCCGGCGCGGCGAACACCCGGCGGTCGAGCGCGGCCGTGATCGTCTCGGCCGCCGCGGCCAGCCGGGACCCCGCCGACCGGGCCGCGTCCACGGCGGTGTCGGGCGTCACCGTCTCGAGCTCCGCACGGGCCTCGCCGAACGCCCGGACCTCGGCCGCCAGGTGCACCCCGACCAGGTCGTCGAGGCACCCCTCGCTCCGACGTGCCAGGAACAGGAGCGACCGTGGGCTGTGCTCGTCGAGCAGGAGGAACGTGGCCGCATCCGCCGAGGTGCTGCCGTGCCGGAACTCCCGGTGGAAGGCCTCCCCCGCCCCGCAGGCACGGAGCGCGGTCGACCAGGACGTCGCCGAACCCGGGTCGAGCAGGTCCGAGGCGAGCATCCGCGCGGTGACGGTCAGCCGTGCCAGCGAACGGCCGAGCGTGAAGAACTCCCACACCTCGTCGCGGCTGACGTCCCCGTCGACCACGCCGACGGCCAGGGCGCTGCGCTCGCGCACCCATCCGAGGAACTCGTGCGCCTTCTCGCCGACGATCTTCCGCGGCAGGCGGGAACGCGTCGTGTTGAGGCAGTCCCAGAGCTCGGTCGACACGACGTCACGCGCACGGCGGGCGTCGTCCCGCGCGACGGCGACGGCCGCGGCGATCGAGGCCGGCTCGTGTCGGTCCAGGGCCAGCGCGTCGAGGGTCGCCGACGGGCTGAGGTCCACGTCCGGTGGCACCGTGGCGCCGACCACCAGCCGGAGGTCCCGACCGAGGCCCGGATCGTCGGTCGCGGGGTCCCGCCGGGCGAGGTGCACGTCGAGCAGGCGCGCGACGACGTCCGTCCGCTCGACCGCGCCCCCGACACTGTGGACGCTCCTCGCGAGTCGGTTCAGCACGGCGACTCCTGCATGCGCCGAACCTACTGAGGGCTCGTTGCCGGGGTGTTTCCGAGCCGCGTCACCGGTGTTGCGGGGGACGTGTTCCGAGCGCTCCCTGGACGCTGGGCGTGCAAGTCATCTCGCTCGCTAGACAAACTAACTAGAGCGTCTAGCATTGTCCGTATGACTTCCGAGGTGACGACAGCAGCCCCGGGGTTCTGGTACGGCGAGGACTCCCGGGTCGACGCGGTGGACGTGCTGAACGCCCTGCGTCGGTACCGCACCGCTGAGAGTTCTGCCCAGCGTCGCGTGCGTGAGGAACTCGGGATCGGTGAGAACGCGCTGATGGCCCTGCGGGTGCTCGTCGACGCCGAGACCTCCGGGCGCACCGTCAACTCGAAGGAGCTCGCGGAACGGCTCGGCATCACCGCGGCGTCGACCTCGGCGCTCGTCGACCGACTCGTCCGCTCCGGCCACGTCGAGCGTCACGCGGACCCGGGCGACCGCCGCGGCGTCATCCTCACCGCCACCGGCAAGTCGATGCGACGGGCGCTCGCGGTCATCGGTGACCTGGACTCCCGCGCCGTCGAGGTCGCGCAGCACCTGCCGCCGGAGGACATGGCCGTCGTGGTGGCGTTCCTGCAGCAGATGGCTGGCGCCGTCGACGAGACCGACGTCACCGACGTCGACGAGGACTGAGCCGGACCTCGTCCGCACGGAGCGTCGAGGACCGGGCGTACGCTGACACGATGCGCGAGCCCGAGGACGACATGCCCACGGCGGAGCTCGACGCCCGTGCCCGCGCTGACGCCGCGCTCCGGCGGATCCGCGACGGCGCCGACCCGACGCGCGAAGCGTTCGACCTGGCGAACACCCTGAACGACGAGTCGGTCAGCCGGTTCGCCCGTCGCCTCCGCGACCTGTTCCGCCGGTCCTGACGCGGACCGGACCAGGAACGCGGCACGGCCCGGTCCGGGTCAGAACGCCGTCCCCACCGCCGCGATGTCGTCACCGCCGTGCCCCGCCGCGCTGGCGTCGGCGTAGACCCGGCCGAGGGCCGCGAGCAGGGTCGTGTCGACGTCCGCGTCACGGGCGGCGTCGGTGATGAGGCCGATGTCCTTCCGCAGCCCGTCGAGGGCGAACTGCGCGGGGAACGATCCCGCGATCATGGCCGCACCCTTCGTGTGCGCGTAGGCGGAGTCGCTCGCCGAACCGTCGATCGCGTCGAGGAACAGCTGCGGGTCGAGTCCGAGCGCCCGGGCGAGTGCGAGCGACTGGCCGGTCGCGGCGGTGATCGACGCGATCCAGGCGTTGGCCGCGAGCTTCAGCGCCGTCCCCTGCCCGACGTGGTCGCCGGCGCGGACGACCTTCGCGCTGACGGCGTCCAGCACCGGCGCGATCACCGACACCGGCTCGTCCGCACCGGCGACGAGCATCGTGAGCGTGCCCTGCTCCGCCGGGGCCTTCGTGCCGAGCATCATCGCCTCGACGAGCGTGATGTCGTACTTCTCGGCGAGCTGCACGATCGTCTCGGTCCCCGCGACGCCGATCGTCGACGCCTGCACCCAGACGGCGTCCTGCGGTGCCTCGCCGGCAGCGTGCTCGAGGACGTCGACGACCGCGTCGGTGTCGAACAGGGTCAGCAGGACGACCTGCGCCCCGGACACCGCGTCGGCAGCGTCCGTCGACACCGTCGCCCCGTGCTCGCCGAGCGGACGGGCCCGGTCCGCGGTGCGGTTCCACACCGTCACGTCGTGCCCCGCTCGGAGGAGCGACTGTGCGACGCCCGCTCCCATCGCTCCGGTTCCCAACACCGACACGCGCACCGTGGTCTCCTCACCGCGTGGCTCCCTGCCACGACCAGATCGACGGTACGCGGCTCGCCGGGGTGCCGACGCAGCACCGGGGAAGCCGTGGACGGACGCACACCCGGACCCGTCAGTGCAGGAGACCCCGGGCCGCGAGCCACGGCTCCGGGTCGACCGGCTGCCCGGCCAGGACCACCTCGAAGTGCAGGTGCGGCCCCGTGGAGACACCGGTGCTGCCGACGGCACCGATGCGCTCGCCCACGCCGACCGACTGCCCCGGCCGCACGTCGACGACGGACAGGTGTCCGTACCGCGTCTCCGTGCCGTCGGCGTGGCGGAGGAGCACCTGGTTGCCGTACCCGCCGAGCACCCCGGCGGACACGACCGTCCCGGACATCACCGCCAGGACGGGCGTCCCGGTGGCAGCAGCGAAGTCGGTGCCCTGGTGATCCGTCGAACACGCGGCGCACCCGGCGACGCTCCGGCCGCCGAAGTTGCCGGCCGACGGGATCGTCCCGGCGACCGGACGCGCGACGGCCTCGGACGACCCGGGCTGGCGCGCCAGGAGCACTCCGTCGGGCCGGCGGACGATCGTGAAGTCGGCTCGCGCGGGGGTGTCCGGGGTGGCCCCGACCGCGCGGAAGACCTGCGACGGCACACCCGGTGCGGCCACCACGACCGGCGTGGCATCGGCCGCCGGCGGCGCCGTGTCCGTGACCAGCAGGCAGCCGGCGATCGCGACCGACGCCAGGGCGAGTCGCCGTCGACCCCACCAGTGGTCCCGCACGTCACGGACGGTGCTGCTGGCCGAGGCGCGGACGAGAGCGACGGTGAGCGACGCGCCCGGCGGGAGTCGTGGGCGGGCGCCGGGGACCGCTGTCGCTGTCGCCGTCGCTGCGTGCCGGGCTCGGGCTCGGCGGTGCCGGCCTCGGGCACCGGGTCGTCGCCGGGGCATCGAGATCAGTGGGGACACGGCGACGGTCAGGCCCGGACGACGCCGCTGGCGAGGATCCGGTCGAGCTCGAGCGCGACGGCGTCGACGACCGCGCGGGTGACCGCGTCGACGACCGCCTCGACCAGCGGGAGCTGCTCGTGGCAGACGACGTGCTCCCGTGCGAGCGAGGCCCGCAGGCTGGCGGGGACGGCGTCGATGACCTCGACGAGTTCTGCGGGCACGTCGATGGACGGCCGGACCGGGGCGGAGTCGGACTGTCCCATCCGGCGGGCGATGGCGTCGAAGAGCGGCGTCGAGGACATGGTGGGCCTTTCCCTGGAGGAGTTCGGGTGCCCACCGATGCTGATCCCGGCGGGCTGGTCCCACCATACGATCAGTATTTCAGATATGCAATAGTGACGGTCAGTCGGGATCGGCGTCGCCACGGTCGTCGTGCTGCAGGATCCGCTTCACCCGCTCCACGATCGTGGCCGGCGGCTCGTTGTACACGCCCGCCGGCTCCTGGCCGCTGAGTGCCTGGATCGCCGCCGTCACGGCGTCCGTCGCCTGCCGTCGGGCCCGACCGGAGCCCGCGGCCCCGAACCCGGAGAGGTCGATCGGCTCGCCGAACTCGATCCGGACCCGCGCCAGCCGAGGCAGCCGCGATCCGACGGGCTGGACGTCCTCGGTCCCGGTGAGCGCGACCGGCACGACCGGTGCGCCGCTGGTCAGGGCGAGCCAGGCCACCCCGGTCCGCCCCTTGTAGAGCCGACCGTCGAGCGAGCGGGTGCCCTCGGGGTAGATCGCGAACGCCTCGCCCGCCTCGAGCCGGGCGAGGCCGAGGTCGAGCGCCTGCTGCGCCGCGGCACCGGCACCGCGCTCGACGCCGATCGCACCGATGCCGGAGAAGAACGCCCGTGACAGCGCACCCCGGAAGCCCGTCCCGGTGAAGTACTCCTGCTTCGCGAGGAACGACACCTTCCGCGGGGCCAGGAGGGTGATGGTCGGCGAGTCGATGAAGGACCGGTGGTTGCTCGCCAGGATCACCGGACCGCGCTTCGGGACGTTCTTCCGGCCGACCACCTCGGGCCGCCACAGCAGTCGTGCCAGGGGCGCCACCACGGCGCGTCCGAGCACGGTGGCGGACTTCGTCGAACGGGTCACACGGCCTCCTGTCGAGCGGGAGTTCCCGAGTGTAATGACGCGCTCGGGGCCGACATGCCCCGGACGGCATGGATCAGACCGCAGCCGCCACGACGTCGAGGACGGCCCGCCCGTACGACTCGAGTTTGGCGGCGCCGACACCGGAGATCTCGGACAGCTCGTCGAGGTCCGACGGCTGCACCGCGGCGATCCCACGCAGGGTCGCGTCGTTGAACACCACGTACGCGGGGACGCCCTGCTCACGTGCCTGCCCGGCGCGCCACTGCCGCAGCGACTCGAAGAGCGGCATCGCCTCCTGCGGCATGTCCGACACCACGGCGGCCCGTCGGGTCCGCCCGGCACGCGGTGCCTTCACCGGGTCGCGACGCATCCGGACCTCGACCCGGCCGGCCAGGACGTCCGCGCTCGTCGGGCTGAGGACGAGCGTGCCGTACCCGTCTCCGGACACCGCGACGTAGCCCTGCGCGAGCAGCTGCCGGGCGACGGCCTTCCAGTCCGCGTCGGACAGGTCCTGACCGATGCCGAACGTGGCGAGGGAGTCGTGTCCGAGTTCGGTCACGCGGGGCGACTGCTTGCCGGTGAGGATGTCCACCAGGTGCGCGACGCCGTACCGCTGGCCGCGCTCGCGGTCGAGCCGCACGATGGTCGACAGCAGCTTCTGCGCCGGCACCGTGCCGTCCCACGACTCCGGCGGGGCCAGGCAGGTGTCGCAGTTGCCGCACGCCGAGGACTCCTGCCCGAAGTAGGCGAGCAGGCGCACCCGACGGCACTCGATCGTCTCGCACAGCGCGAGCATGGCGTCGAGGTGCGCGCTGAGCTGACGGCGGTGCGCGGCGTCGCCCTCGGACTGGTCGATCATCCGGCGCTGCTGCACGACGTCGTTCAGGCCGTACGCCAGCCACGCGGTGGCGGGCAGACCGTCTCGCCCGGCTCGTCCGGTCTCCTGGTAGTAGCCCTCGACCGACTTCGGCATGTCCAGGTGCGCGACGAAGCGGACGTCGGGCTTGTCGATGCCCATGCCGAACGCGATCGTGGCGACCATGACGATGCCGTCCTCGCGGAGGAACTGCGCCTGGTTCCGCTCGCGCACCCGGGCGTCGAGACCGGCGTGGTACGGCAGCGCGGCGATGCCCTGCTGCACCAGTGCTGCGGCGGTTCGCTCGACGGAGTTGCGGGACAGGCAGTAGACGATGCCGGCGTCGCCGCTGTGCTCGGTGCGGATGAACGTCAGGAGCTGCTGCATCGCCCCGGTCTTCGGTTCGATCCGGTACTGGATGTTCGGCCGGTCGAAGTCGGCGACGAAGTGCGCGGCGTCGTCGAGCCCGAGCCGGGCGGAGATCTCGCGGTGGGTCTGCGGCGTCGCGGTGGCCGTGAGCGCGATGCGGGGGACGTCCGGCCAGCGCTCGTGGAGGACGCTGAGTTCGAGGTAGTCCGGGCGGAAGTCGTGCCCCCACTGCGCCACACAGTGTGCTTCGTCGATAGCGAAGAGGGCGATCCGGGCCCGGTCGAGCAGGGACCGCGTGGACTCGATCTTCAACCGCTCGGGCGCCAGGTAGAGCATGTCGACCTGCCCGGTGACGACGTCCCGCTCGACCCGGGCACGCTCGTCGGGACCCTGCGTGGAGTTGAGGAACGCGGCCCGGACGCCGTTCGCGGCGAGGGCGTCGACCTGGTCCTGCATGAGGGCGATCAGCGGCGAGACGACGACGCCGATGCCGTCGCGGACGAGCGAGGGCACCTGGTAGCAGAGCGACTTGCCGCCACCGGTCGGCATGAGGACGAGGGCGTCCCCACCGGCCACCACACGGTCGATGATCTGGGCCTGTGCACCCCGGAAGGCGTCGTAGCCCCAGACCCGGTGCAGCACGTCGAGCGCGGCGGAGCGCGGACCTGCCGTATCGGTCCCGGGCGCAGCGACACCAGTCGAACTCATGCGACGAGCCTACGGCCGCGGGCCGACACCACCGGACTCGTCCACAGGCCGACCGGCACCCGCCCCGACCAGCACCGGGTCGCCGGACGTACCCGTCTCGTCATCGCGAGCGGGTGCGATCGACCAGCCCGCGCCTCCCGGCCGGAGCCACTGCCGGCCACCCGCCCAGAGCGGCGCGTGCCCGCGGAACCGGGGCGCCTCCTGCCCGGGGAAGCGGCGGTCCAGCTTCCGCCAGTGCGCCATCACCTCGACGAGCCCCCAGTAGAGGAGCGAGGTACCGAGCGTCACGACGAAGCCCTGCCACGTGCCCTGCGACCCCTCGCCGGTCAGGTCGACCTTCGACCAGCCGGGCGCCTGCAGCACGAAGATCATGATGTTGTTGAGCGCGTGCTGGAGCACCGTCGCCTCGAGCCCGCCGGTGCGCAGCACGATGACCGCCGCGACCAGGCCGAACGAGCCGACGTCGAGGATCCCCCAGATGTTGTAGCCGTTCGGCACGTGCAGGACGGCGAACAGGACCGTCGACACCGCGACCGCGACGACCGCGCCGACGACACGGAGCGGGATCCACGAGCCGATCGTCTGCATGAGGAAGCCGCGGAACACGTACTCCTCTGCCGCGGCCTGGAACGGCACGAGCAGGACCACCAGCAGGATCGTCAGGGTCAGCGTCTGCAGCGAGACGGTCGACTGGCCGAGTTCGTCGGTGTTCCAGTGCAGACCACCGTCGGTCGCCACGTACCCGCTGCCCTGGAAGAAGAACATCACGATCGCCAGCACCAGCAGCGGCAGCAGGCACCAGCCGAGCCACCCCCACCGGATCCGGGTCCGCACCGAGGACAGCAACCCGTACGGGCCGAGCCCGGCGATCTTCGTGGACAGCATGACCGCCGGCAGCAGCACGACGAGCGACACGAGCGTCAACGAGAGGACGAGCGGGTCAGTCGGGTCGAGGGCGCCCGACGACAGCTTCTCCGTCAGGTCCATCACCCCCGCCGGTCCCCGCTGCGCGCCGATCGGCACGAAGTACGCGATCGCGATGACGAACTGCGACGCCAGGTAGAAGCCGAGGAACACCGCCAGGGCCACCAGTGGCCGCCACCACCGCCAGTTCGCATCGACACGGGGCAACCGGTGGTAGGGAACGCTCACGCCGTGCAGAGTACCGGTGCGGGCAGGATGGGACCCGTGATCACCGTGCTGCTCGGCCTCGGCGGCGCCCTCGTCTACGGGCCGGCCGACTTCCTGGGCGGGCTCGCGTCACGTCGCATCCGGCCCGTGACCGTCACGGCCGTCGCCGCCGCCGTCGGCCTCGTTCCGCTGCTGGTCGGTTCCGCGGTCCTGGGCAGCCGGTTCTCCGGACAGGCGACGGCCGCCGGCGTCGTCGCGGGCCTCTCCGGCGCGGTCGGCGTCCTCCTGCTCTACGCGGCGCTCGCGATCGGTCCGATGAGTGTGCTGTCCCCGCTCACCGCCGTGTTCTCCGCCGTCGTCCCGGTCGTCGTCGCGCTGGTCCGTGGCACCGTGCTGTCGCCACTCGGAGTGGTCGCGCTCGTGGTGGCGGTGGTCGCCGTGGTGCTCGTCGCGTCGGTCCCCGACCCGGGCGGCGCGCGCCTCACCCTCCGCGGGGTCGTCACGGCCGCGATCGCCGGATGCGGCTTCGGTGGCGTCGTCCTCGGGTACGACGCCTCGCCGGCCGACTCCGGCGTCGCGACCCTGCTCGTCGCGCGGACCCTCCAGGTGGTGCTGCTCGGCACGGCGGCGCTCGTCACGATGTGGCTGGGTGCCCGGCTCCGCCGACGGCCGGGAGGCTCGTCCCCCGCCTCGACGACGGCGGACGTCCGCCCCGTCGCCGGCCGGGTGCGGCCCGATCGGGTACTGGTGCTCGTCGTGATCGCGTGCGGGGTGTTCGACGCCCTGGCGAACGTGTTCATCCAGGCGGGCCTGCACTCGAGCGACGACCCGTCGACGCTGCCGGTGATGAGCGTCCTCAACGCGCTCTACCCGATCGGCACCGTGGTGCTCGCCGGCATCGTGCTCCGCGAACGGCTCACCGCGCTGCAGACCGCGGGCATCGTGCTGGCGTTCGCGGCGTCGGTCGGCCTCGCGGTGTCCTGACGACCCGGTGCTCCGCGGCGCTGCCTGACAGTCCTCCTGCGGATCGGTTCAGGGCGCGTCGTCCGGGATCAGGCGTTTGCCGAGCGAGACCGTGTGGTCGTCCGCGTACCCGAGTGACTCGTAGAAGGCGATCACCTGCTCGTTGCCGGCTCGGACCTGCAGGTTCAGCTTCGGGCAGCCGAGGTCGGTGAGCAGCCGCTCGAACTCGCCCATCAGGCGCCGACCGAGCCCACCCCCCTGTCGGTCCGGTGACACCGCCAGGTAGTTGACCCAGCCACGATGCCCGTCGAAACCGGCCATGCCGGCGGCGACCACGGCCTCCCGGTCGGTCGCCACCAGGAACAGTTCCGGCTGCACCGTCGCCTTCCGCGCGATGTCCCGGCGCGGGTCGTTCCACGGCCGGACCAGGCCGCACGACTCCCACAGCGCGACGACGGCCTCCGTGTCGGCGGGGCGGAAGGGACGGATCAGGGGCTCCATCCGCACCACGGTAGCGAGGACCGCGCCCGTCGATCCGCCATCGTCACCGGACGGACCTGTGGACGGTGCCCGCAGCGGGCCGTCGCCGTGGTCTGATAGACCTACTGCGCCGACCTCACCGATCCGGAGCCCCTGTGACCTCTCACGACACGCTGCCGTCGCGGCGCGACGCCCGCGCTGAGAACGGCGACGAGCAGCCCCGGCGTCGGCGTCCGCGCCAGACGGTCGGCGGAGCGCTCGTCGCCCTGCTCGCCGAGCTCCTCATCATCGCCGGAGCCGGCACCGGGCTCTACGTCGTCTGGACTGCGTGGTGGACCGACGTCGTCGCCGTGAACCAGCAGACCAAGCTCGTGCAGACGCTGGACCAGCCCGAGCCGAAGAAGATCGTCGGCACCGAGCGGCGGGACGCGGTTCCCGTGCTGGCCGAACCGCCGGGGCTCTCGACCGTCTTCGGCACCATGCAGATCCCGCGCTTCGGCAGCGACTACGACCGGCCGATCGGCGAGGGCACCGACCGCGAGCAGGTCCTCAACACCATCGGTCTCGGCCACTACCAGGACACCGCGATGCCCGGAGCCGAGGGCAACTTCGCCGTCGCCGGACACCGCGTCACGTACGGCAAGCCGCTCAACCAGATCGCGGACCTCCAGGACGGCGACCCGATCGTCGTCCGTGTGACCGACGCGAAGAAGAAGTTCGACGTCTGGTACGTCTACAAGGTCACCGACAGCCAGATCGTCACCCCCGACCACATCGAGACGATCGCGCCGGTCCCGAACAAGCCCGGTGTGGAGCCCACCTCGGACGACCGCTGGCTCACGCTCACCGCCTGCCACCCGATGTGGTCCGCCGCCCAGCGGTACGTCGTGCACGCGAAGATGGACTACTGGATGCAGGCGTCCGACGGCACGCCGAAGGAACTGACGGAGGCCGCCAAGTGATCTTCCCCCTCGTCTGGCGGGCCCTGCCCGGACCGACCGCGCTGAAGGTGCTCGAGTTGCTCGTGCTCCTCGTCGCCATCGTCTTCGTGCTCTTCACCTGGGTGTTCCCGTGGATCGCCGCGGACATCCTGCCGCCGCCCGACGGCACCGTGGACGCGACGCCGCACCCCTGACCGCTGGCCGCTGGCCACTGGCCGGACGGTCAGACGGTGGTCGTGACCTGCGACCCGCCCTCGGGAGTCCGCCGGACCGCGATCCGCTCCGGGATCCGCTGCTTCAGTTCCTCGACGTGGCTGACGATGCCCACCTGCCGTCCGCCGGCGGTCAGGCGTGACAGCTGTCCGATGACGTCGTCGAGCGTCTCCGGGTCGAGCGTCCCGAAGCCCTCGTCGACGAACAGGGTGCCGAGCGACACCCCGCCGGCTTCGGCCTGCACGACGTCGGCGAGGCCGAGGGCCAGGCACAGCGAGAACGTGAAGGTCTCGCCCCCGGACAGGCTCCGCGGGTCGCGCGTGCTGTCGGTCAGGTGGTCGCGGACGGCCAGCGCCAGCCCCGTCCGCCGAGCCCGGGTGCCGGTCTCCCGCTCGTCGGACGTCTCGAGGGTGAACCGTCCGGCGAGCATCGCGCGCAGCCGGTCGTTGGCGGCGGCGACGACGTCCTCGAAGCGGCGCATGAGCACGTAGGTACCGAGCGTGATGCCGGTCGGGTTGACGTGAGCGGCCGCGGCGGCGATGTCGGCGAGGCGGACCACGGCTCGGCTCTCGGCGCTCGTGGTGTCGCGCGCGCGGACGGCCCGCGCAAGGTCGGCCGCGCACCGCTCGGCGGCGGTCGCACGGTCCCCGGCGGCAGCGGCGGCCCGTGTGGTGTCGTCGAGGGCCACGGCTGCGGCGTCCCGAGCGGTCTGCGCCGCACCACGGTCCAGCGCTGCACCCGGGTCGGCGTCGGTCGGGATGTCGGCTGCGGCCGCGACCGCCGCGGGTTCGGCGAGGCCGGCCTCCACCACGGCCTGTTCGCGGTCCGCCGCGGCGACGAGACCGCGCAACCGCTCGGCGTCGGCCCGCCCGAGCGCGGCGCTGCGGGCAGCCGTGACGTCGGCGAAGCCCTGTGCCTGCAACGCGGCGTCGACCTCGGCCTTGCGGTCCGCGACCTCGCGCTCGGCGGCGGTCACCAGGTCGTCCAGGTCGGCCACCGTCCGGAGGACCGCGATCAGGGCGTCGACCGCGGCGACTTCCTGGGCGAGCGTGCCCCGGGGTCCGTCGAGGTCCAGCGCCGCGCGAGCCTCGGTCCCCGCGCCCGCCGTGACGGCCTGGTCGAGTGCGGCACGGACGGTGCGCCGGGCGTCGTCAACCCGGGCCCGGTCGGCGTCGAGGCGCGTGCGGTCGCCGTCGATCCGGTCGGCGAGCAGTCGGATCCGGGTGACCAGGTCGGTGTGGTCGTCCTCGAGCGCCCGGGTGGCCCGGTCGTGGCCCTGCAGTCGTTGCTCGTGGTCTCGGACGGCGTCGGCCGCGGACCGGGCGGCGGCCAGTCGTGCGTCGGCGTCGGTGCGCTGCCGGGCGACGGACTCGTCGTCGTGCTCACCGACGGCCTCGGTCAGCCGGTCGAGGTCGGCCCGTGCGACGGCGTGGTCGGCGGTGGCCGTGCCGAGGGCCCGCTCGGCGTCCGCACGTGCTGCCGCGGCGGCGTCGATCTGCTCGGCGCTCGGGTGGTCGTCCTGCGGCAGGGCGACGGCGGGGTGCTCGACGGCGCCGCAGACCGGGCAGGGGTCGCCCGGGACGAGTGCGGCGCCGAGCTCACCGGCGAGCCCGGCGATGCGTCGGGCACGGAGGTCGTTCTCGGTCGCGAGGGCGGCGGCGGCCGCGGTGGCCGCTGCCGTCACCGCGGCGGCTCGCTCCGACGTCCGTCCGGCGGCGACCCGTCGTGCGGCGAGCAGACCGGCCAGCTCCTGTGCCGTCTCGACCGCGCGCTCGGCCGCGGCGGCGTCGGCGGCGGCCTCCGCGGACCGGGCGGCGGCGCGGACGATCTCGGCACGCTCGTCCGGACGTGCCGAAAGTGCGGTGGCGGCCTCGACGAGCCGGGTCTGCGTCCGCTCGAGGTCGGCGGCGGCCGACTGCACGGCGGCGGCACGCTGGTCGAGGGACTGCTCCAGGTCCACGAGGTGCCGGACCTCGGACCGGGCCGCGGCCAGGCGGTCGTGCGTGTCGCGCGGCACGGCGTCGGTCATCTCGTGCCGGTCACGGACGGCCGAGCGTTCCCCGACCAGGGCGGTCAGCCGGTCCTCGGCGGCGGCGGCCCCGTCCGCGACGGCGACGACCACCGCGGCGTGGTCGGCGAGGCCCAGCGCGGTCCGGTGCCCGGCGACCGCCGCTGCTCCGGCGGCGAGCGCGTCCGCCCGGGCGAGCAGACCACGTCGGCGGTCGACGGCTGCGAGCCGGGTGGTGACGTCGTGCAGGTGGGCGACGGCGTACTCGGCGTCGGTCCGTGCCGTGGTCCGGGCCCGCTCGAGCCCGGCTGCCGTGCGGCGCAGCTCGGTGACGACGTCCGCCGCGCTCGACTCGTCGGCGTCGTCGTCCCCGGACGCCTGCCGGAAGCGACCCAGGGCGTCCCGCACCCGGGCATCCGCCGCGTCGACGTCGGCCACCGCGCTCCGGCGCCGGGCAGCGAGTTCGTCGGCAGTCCGGTCGTAGATCGCGGTGCCGAACAGGGACTGCAGGAGCTTCCGGCGGTCTTCACCCGGAGCGCGGAGGAACCGGGCGAACTCCCCCTGCGGCAGGACGACGGTCTGCAGGAACTGGTCGCGGTTCAGCCCGACGATGCGGGCGATCTCGACGCCGATCTCCGGCGCGCGGTGCGAGACCGGCTCGCCGACCAGGTCGGACGGGTCGGCCAGGCGGAAGAGCTGCGCCGAGGACTGCTGCCGGATCGTGCCGGTCCCCCGCTGCTTGGGCCGGTCGTACGGCGGCGTGCGGCGGACGCGGAACACACCGGCACCCGTCTCGAACACCAGGTCGACGAAGGGCTCCACCGCGGGGTCGGCGTGCTGGCTGTGCAGGCGGTCGGTGCTGGCGTCGCTGCCCGCCAGGCCGCCGTACAGCGCGTAGACGACGGCGTCGATGATGGTCGACTTGCCGGACCCGGTCGGCCCCTCGAGCAGGAACACCCCGGACGCAGCCAGGGACGCGAAGTCGATCGACACCAGGTCCGGGTACGGCCCGACGGCTCGGAGTTCGAGGCGGTGCAGGTACATCAGCGGGCCCCCTGCTCGGCCAGGGCAGCCGCCGCGGACTCGTACGCGTCGCGGAGGATCGCGAGTTCGACGCCGTCCGGTGCACCGCCCGTGGCGTAGGTGACGAAGTCGGCGGCCACCTCCACCGGGTCGCTCGTCGCGCTGACCGTCCGCGCGGCCGATCGCTCCGGGGCGTCCGCCGACTCGTGGGTGATCGCGAGCGCGTGCGGGAACCGGTCCTTCACGCGGGCGTACAGGCGTTCGGGGTGCACGGTGTCCGTCACGGCGACCCGGACCCAGGCGTCGACGTCGGCGGCGAAGACCCCGGACTCGATCTGCTCGATGCTGCCACGGACGTCCGCGAGCCGTCGCGGCACCGGCGTCGGCAGGAGTTCCACCGACACCGAGCCGTCCGCCGCCAGGTCGACGAGCGTCACGGACTTCGTGTGGTTCTGTTCCCCGAACGAGAACGCCAGCGGGGACCCGGCGTACCGGATGCGGTCCCCGGACCCGACCCGCTGCGGGCCGTGCAGGTGTCCGAGTGCGACGTAGTCGAAGCCGTCGAAGGTGGACTCGGCGACGCGGTCGACCCCGCCGACCCGGATGTCCTGCTCGCTGTCGCTGGCCAGGGCGCCGCCGACGAAGGCGTGTGCGACCACGACCGAGCGGGTGCCCGGGCGACCGGCGAGGTCGGCGCGGACCCGGTCCGTCGCGGCCCCGACGACCGCCTGGTGGGAGCGGGCGAGGGGTTCGTCGGGCACCGGCGCGAGCGCGTACCGGACCATGTCGGGCTGCAGGTACGGCAACCCGTAGACGGCGACCGGACCGCCGCCGTCGTCGGTGTCGACGAGCACCGGGTCCGCCAGGCGAGCGGGTTCGGCGAGGATCCGCACCCGGTCGCTCATCACCCCGGCGCCGAAGCCGAGCCGGACCGCGGAGTCGTGGTTGCCCGGCGTCACGACGACCGTCGCGGTCTCGGCCAGCCGTTCGAGCACGTGCGAGAGCATCCGGACTGCTTCCACCGGCGGGATCGCGCGGTCGTACACGTCACCGGCGATGACGACGAGGTCGACCGCGCGCCGGCGGACCACCTGGACGAGGTCGTCGAGGAAGACCGCCTGGTGCTCGAGCAGGTCCGCACCGAGGAGCGTCCGTCCGAGGTGCCAGTCGCCGGTGTGCAGGATCCGCATGGCAGCCACGGTAACGGCCGCCGGGGACATCCCCGGACGGCCGGCCGTACCGGTGGAGGAGCGGTGCTCCGGGGGACGGATGCCGCTCAGCCGCAGTTCGTGAGGAGCGAGGTGACCGCGGTCACGCGGGCCGACGGTGTCCCGAGCGCCGACCACCCGGACTGGGGCGCGTAGACGGCGCGGATCCGGATCGTCGACGCCCCGAGGCTGAGCAGGGCGCCCGACGCCGGCGCCGTCCGGACGTTGCCGGCGACGGTGCGGATGACGGTCGTGCCGTTCGCCACGAGTTCGAAGGACTGCGGGTCGGCACCCGCCGGGAACGTCCAGGTCAACTGCGCGGACCCGGTGGCGGCGCTGCAGGTCAGAGCCGTGACCGCGTTGCCGGACACCGCGGCGAGTTGGGTCGTCGGGTTGTTCGTCGACCCGGTCCACGGTGCTGCGGCAGCGGGCAACGGCAGCGCGGTCCCGGCCGCGGTGACCGCGACCAGCACCGAGGCCGCGACGACGGGGTGTGACCGCCGCAGGAGCCGTGCCACGGCGCGGTGGGGTCCGCCGGCCGGGAGGTCCGTGGCGGCCCGGTGACGTGCCTCCCGTCCGCCGCGGTGTCGGCGGGCACCCGGTCCGGCGGTGCCGTCGTCCGGTCCGGCGGTGCCGTCGTCCGGTCCGTCCGTCACCGCCGGGCCCGACCGTCGGAGCGAGCGGTCCACCGCGCAGAGCGCGAGCACGCCGACCAGACCGGCCGCCGCGAGCACGATGCGCGCCCACTCGCCGGACCGCAGCCACAGCACCGGGGACGCGACGTACGGGATCCGCAGGTACCCGACCCCGTGCACGGCCGAACGGTCGATCGGGGTCGAGTCCATCCGCGGGTTGGCGTCGCCCTTGGTGATGATGGTGCCGTCCGGCCCGTTCTGGACGTAGCGGTGCATCCGCAGGTGACCGGCCTGGTCGGGGTCGTCGGCGAGCAGGACGCGTCCGGCCCGCACCTGCTCGGCGGGGACCGGACGGGACACGACGACGTCTCCGGGGCTGAGCCGCGGTTCCATCGACCCGGTCATGACGGTCGTCGGCATCCACCCGATCGCGGCGGGCGCCGCCGCCCAGAGCGCGAGTCCGAGCAGGGTGACGACCACCGATCGGGCGAGCGTGCCGACGACGATCCGGGACCAGTCGAGCAGGCCACGGGCCGTCGACGACGGCGGGCGGCCACCCGTGCTGTCGGTGTTGGACATGGGTGCCTCCGAACGGGCGTGTCCGTTCCGTCCGTCGACTAGCTGTTCTGTGCCTCCCACGTGAGGCCCAGCGAGGCGGTGCCGCCCATGACGGTGCTCGGCGCCGAGGTCGGGACCGAGTAGCTCACCTTGTAGACCTTGGTGTCCGACGCGGTGCCGGTCGGCGCCCAGGACCCGACACCGGTGCTGAACCCGGTCGCCGCCGACCCGAAGCCGGCGAGCGTGCCGGTGTACGCGGGTGCGCCGGCCGCGGTGAAGCCGGAGCAGGAGCCGAAGCCGCCACCGGTCCCCTGCTCGATCGTGATGCTGATGTTCGACGCCAGGTCCTTCGTGGTGACCGGGTTCGTGCCGTACAGCTTCACGGTGGACGCGAGCGATCCGGTCGAGGTGACGGCGATGCACTTCGCGTCGGCCGAACCGGGCTTCAGGCCGGTCGCGGTGAAGAGCGCGGAACCGTTGTCGTCGTCGGTGAGGGCGACGGAACCGGCGGTCCAGTTGCTGGTCGGGTTGACGGTCTCGGCGGAGAACGCCGAGTACGAGGCAGTCGAGACGACGACCCCGGAAGCGACGAGCGCGACCGGGATGCCGATCCAAGCGGTGAGGCGGGCAGCACGAGGCGTGACAGAGGACATGGCGGTGCTCCTGAGGAGAAGTTGTCTGATCGGTGGTCCGGCCGGGCCCGCGGTGGTTGGTCGCGCTACGTGCCGAGGTGGTACGACCATCAAGCTACTTCGGTACCGAGCCGGTCACAAGGGTGCGACCACCCCCCTCTGTTGGGGGTGGAACGTCCAGGCACGAAGGCGCACGATGAGCAGCACGGCGACTGCCCCGGGTCGCCCCTCGACCGTCCACCACGGTCCCTGGCGAGAAGAGCGACACCCCCGCATGCCGGACTCCCGAACGACCCTCCCCGCCGTGCCCGACACCATGCCGGACGCCGTACCCGACGCCGTGTCGGCACCGTCGAGCCCCGACGTGCAGTCCACCCAGCCCGTCCCCGTCGCTGCCGCCGAGGACGACCTCGCCGACCTGATGGTCGCGTTCCGCTCGTTCCAGATGCACCACGCCCGTGTCCTGGCCCGCGAGAGCGCCGCCCGCGGCCTCAACGCCACCGACACCCGTTTCGTGCTGTTCCTGGCCGCGACCGGCACCGGCGTCACCCCGAAGCAGGCCGGCGAGCACCTCGAGCTGTCCACGGGCGCGATGACCTCGCTGATCGACCGGCTCGAGCGGCACGGCCACATCCGCCGCGGGCCGAACCCGGACGACCGCCGCAGCCTCCTGCTGCACCTCACCGCGTCGGGGTCGGTGGTCGCGCAGCAGATCACGGGCGTCTACTCGGCCGCTGCCCGGGAGGTCGTCGCCCCAGCCGACCGCGCCCGCCTCGCGACGCAGTTCACGCTGCTCGGCGACGCGCTCGCCCGGCACTCCCGAGCCGCCAGCCTCTGACCGCGGTGCGGCGTACGGTCGGGAGCATGACCACTCCCGCCGAACTCCTCGTCGAAGCGTTCTCCCGCGTACCCGAGACCGTCGCACGTGCCGTCGACGGCCTGTCGGAGGACCAGCTCGCCTCCCGACCGGCCGCCGGCGCCAACACGCTCGCTTGGCTCGCCTGGCACATCGCCCGCGGGCAGGACTCCCAGATCGCCGCCCTCGCCGGCTCCGAGCAGGTCTGGACCGCCGACGGCTGGGTCGAGCGGTTCGGCCTGCCGTTCCCCGCGGAGGCGCTCGGGTACGGCATGTCCCGCGACGACGTCGGCCGCGTCCGTGCGTCGGCGGAGCTCCTGAACGGCTACCTCGGCGCCGTGCACGAACGCACCGTCGCCTACCTGCACACGCTGTCGGCCGAGGACTTCGAGACCGTCGTCGACGAGGCCTGGGACCCGCCCGTCACCGTCGGCGTCCGCCTCGTCAGCATCCTCGACGACTGCGTCCAGCACGCCGGACAGGCCGGCTACGCGCGCGGGGTGCTGTTCTTCAACCGCTGACGCCGGTCACGTCGCGACAAACGGGAGGCCCGGTACCAGCTGGTACCGGGCCTCGCGTCCGTCACGTGGTGCGTGCGCGGGTCAGCGCGCGGCGAGCTCCGCGAGGATGCGGTCGCCGGGACCGCTCTCGACGAGGTCCGCCTCGATCTCGGCGTGCTCGAGGATGCCCTCGATCTTCCGGCGACGGCTGCGCGGGACGATCGTGACGACCGTGCCCTCCTTGCCGGCACGACCGGTGCGGCCGGAGCGGTGCATGTACGCCTTGTAGTCGTCCGGGGCGTCGGCCTGCACGACCAGCGAGATGTCGTCCACGTGGATGCCGCGGGCCGCGACGTCGGTGGCGACGAGCACGTTCACGCGGCCGCTGGTGAGCAGCGACAGGTTGCGCGTGCGGCGCGACTGGTTGAGGTCACCGTGCAGCGAGGTCGCGCGGATCCCGGCGTCCTCGAACTGCTCGGCGAGACGCTCGGCGTAGGCACGGGTGCGGGCGAAGACGATGGTCTTGCCCTCGCCGGCGACGAGTTCCTCGAGGACCCGGTCCTTGTCACGCTGCTCGACCACGAGCACACGGTGGTCGATGGTCGAGGACGCCTGGTCCTCACCCGCGACCTCGTGCACGCTCGGCTCGTGCAGGAACTGCTCGACGAGCGCCGCGACCTGGGTGTCGAGCGTCGCGCTGAACAGCAGCTTCTGCGCACGGTTGCCCTGCGGGGTGACCTCGGCGGTGGCGCGGAGGATCTCCTGCACCGGCTCGAGGAACCCGAGGTCGCACATGTGGTCGGCCTCGTCGAGGACGGAGATGACGACCTCGCTGAGGTCGAGCTTCCCCTTGTTCAGGAGGTCCTGCACGCGGCCCGGGGTGCCGACGATGATGTCGACGCCACGCTCGAGCGCACCCTCCTGGCGGCCGTACGGCACACCGCCGTAGATCTGCGTCGTGAAGAGCCCGACCGAGCGGGCGATCGGCTGCACCGTGCGGTCGATCTGCAGGGCGAGTTCACGCGTCGGCGCGAGGATGAGCGCACGCGGGGCGCGGCCCATCTTGCGCTTCGTGCCGCCACCGTGCTCCATGAGCTTCTCGACGAGCGGGGCGCCGAACGCGATGGTCTTGCCGGAGCCCGTGCGACCGCGGCCGAGGACGTCCTTGCCGGCGAGCACGTCGGGGATCGTCGCGGCCTGGATCGGGAACGGGCTCGCTGCGCCGAGCTCGGCCAGGGCACGGGAGATGTTCCCGCCGATGCCGAGATCGCCGAAGGTCACACCGTCGACGTCGGCGGCGATGGTCGCCTCAGCCTGCAGCTTCTCGAGCTTGACGTCGTCCGCGGGGACGAACGGGGTGCGCTCGGTCGAGCGGTCGGAGCTGCGCGGCGCACGGTCGTCACGGTCGAAGCGACGCGGACGCTCGTCGTTGTCACGACGCGGGGCGCTGGGCCCCTGCGAGCCGGTTCCGGCGCGACGCGGAGCTTGCGGAGCGTCGGGACGGCCGTGCGAGGAGGGAGCGTTGCGGTCGAAGCTGCGCGGGGCGCGCTCGTCACGGTCGAAACGACGCGGGCGGTCGTCGTTGTCACGACGGGGCGCGCGGTCGTCACGGTCGAAGCTGCGCGGGGCGCGCTCGTCACGGTCGAAACGACGGGGACGGTCGTCGCTGTCACGACGGGGAGCGCGGTCGTTCCGGTCGAAGCTGCGCGGCGCACGGTCGTCACGGTTGAACGAGCGCGGGGCGTCGTTGTCGCGACGGGGGGCGCGGTCGTTCCGGTCGAAGCTGCGCGGCGCACGGTCGTCACGGTCGGAACGGCGCGGCGCACGGTCGTTGTCGTCACGACGCGGCGCGCGGTCGTTCCGGTCGAAGCTCCGGGGAGCGCGCTCGTCCCGGTCGAAACGACGGGGACGGTCGTCGCTGTCACGACGGGGAGCGCGATCGTTCCGGTCGAAGCTGCGCGGGGCTCGGTCGCCGGAGTCGCGGCGGGGTGCGCGGTCGTCGTCGCGGCGCGGGCCACGGTCGTTCCGGTCGAAGCTGCGCGGGGCGCGGTCGTCACCGCGTGCGGGACGGCCCGCACCGCGGGGCTCCCACGCCGGACGGCTGCCGCGGCTGTCGCGGGGCTCCCAGTTCGGGCGCTCGCCCGACGAGGGACGGGAGCGACGCTCCTCGGCGTCCCAGCGCTGCTTCTGGCGCGGGGCGGTGGGCTCGGGGGCTCGGAAGCCGCGGTGCTTGGCGCTGCGAGCGGCAGGGGTGCCGTTCGGGTGACGAGCGCGGTCGGATCGGTCGGCGCGCGAGTTCGCGCCCTTGTCGTACGGGGCCATGTGTTCTTTCCGGGGTGCAGACGTACCACGCGGCCCGGCAGCGACATCGGCGGGGGCGGTTCGTGGAGAGGGGGTTCATCCCGTCGTCGATCGACGTGATTCCAGCCCTCGAACTACACAACACCCAAACACGTCCGCGGCTCGCGAGCCACGGTGTCGAAGGCCGACCGATCGAGTCTACGCGACCGGGTACCCGAAGGCCAGCCCGGTCGAGGTCGACCGGGCTGTGGCGGGGGTGCGCCGGGCCTCCTGTCCGGATGCCCGGAGGGTCAGGACTCGGCGAGCCGCTGGCGCTGCTCGGCGACGTCGAAGTCGGCGGCGGGCCACGAGAGGTGCATGTCCTCGAGGGCGCGCAGCAGGAGCTGCTGCACGGCGAGCCGGGCGTACCACTTGCGGTTGGCCGGCACGACGTACCAGGGCGCCTGGTCGGTCGAGGTCCGGTCGAACACGACCTGGTACGCCTGCTGGTACTCGTCCCACCGCAGACGCTCGTCGATGTCCGCGGGGTTGAACTTCCAGTGCTTGTCCGGCCGGTCCAGTCGGTCACCGAGGCGTTCGCGCTGCTCGTCCTTCGAGATGTGCAGCATCACCTTCACGATCGTGGCGCCCTGCTCGGCCAGGCGCGACTCGAAGTCGACGATCGCCCCGTAGCGCCGCTCGATCTCGGCCGGCTCCGCGAGCCCGCGGACCCGCTGGATGAGGACGTCCTCGTAGTGGGACCGGTCGAACACCCCGAGCTGGCCGGCGTCCGGCAGCTGTCGTTCGACCCGCCAGAGGAAGTCGTGCTCGCGCTCCTCGGCCGTCGGGGCCTTGAAGCCGGCGTAGTGCACGCCGTTCGGGTCGACCGCGCCGACGACGTGCGAGACGATGCCACCCTTGCCCGCGGTGTCCATCGCCTGCAGGACGAGCAGGACACGGCGCTGGTCCCCCGCCGTGGCGGCTGCCCAGAGTCGTTCCTGCAGGGCCGTGAGGCGGGATGCACCGGCGGCCAGCGCCTCGAGCCCGTCGATCTTGCGGCCGGGGAACCCCGGGGTGTCGTCGGGGTCGACGGTGTCGAGTCGGAACCCGGGACCGACGCGGAGGAGCGGTTCCGGATCGGCGTTCCAGGACTTCTGACGGCTCACGGGATCCTCCTGCGGGTGTGACCACCATCCTGGCACCCGCGGGATGCCCATGTACCGTGGCTGGCGATGAAGTCCGGCCGTCGTCTCCTGCTCGCGCTCGTCGCCGCGGTCGCGATCGTCGGCGCCGCCGCGTCCTGCAGCGCCGACGGCACGGGCGACCAGAACTCGACGGTCACCGCCGGAGCGGTCATCTACCCGCTGTCCCTGCGGTACCACGGCATCGACGTCGTGCGTGACGTCCCGTACGGGCAGGACCCGCTGCAGCAACTCGACGTCTGCCTGCCGGCCGACAGCCCGCCGGAGAGCACCGCGACGCCGACGGCGACCCCGACCGCCGCCCCGACGGCAGCACCCGACCGCGTCGACGTCGGCACCCGTCCGGCCGTGATGATGATCCACGGCGGCAGCTGGTCCCACGGCGACAAGGCGACCGCCGCCTACCGCTCGGTGTGCCAGTACCTGGCGTCGGAGGGCTTCGTGACCTTCAACGTCGACTACCGTCTGGCGCCGACCGACCCCTTCCCCGCCGGACTCGACGACGTCCGCCGGGCGCTCGACTTCGTGTTCCGCGAGACCACGCTGCAGACGTACGACGTCGACCCCGGTCGCGTCGGGGTGTTCGGTGGCAGCGCCGGCGGGAACCTGGCGGCGATGCTCGCGGTGCAGGACCACGAGTCCACGTCCTACGCCGACGGCTACCGGATCCGGGCCGTCGTGGACCTCAGCGGCCCGACCGACCTGACGGCGCGGTCCACCGGCTCGGACGGCGTCGCCGCGTCGTTCCAGCGGAAGCAGCTGCTGTACCTCGGATGTGCGTCGTACCGGGCGTGCCCGGCCGCCGAACGGGCGTCGCCGGAGTACCACGTGACGAAGGCGACGGCGCCGTTCTTCATCGGGCACTCGACCGACGAGTTCATCCCGCTGTGGGAGTCGCAGCGCTTCGCCTCGACGCTGCGGTCGCACGGCGTGCCGGTGACCTTCGTGGCCGTCCAGGGCTCGGCGCACTCGATCGCGCAGCTGGACGAGGCGATGAGTCGACGGGTCACGACGTTCCTCCGGGCCGGGTTGCGCTGACGCGGATCACGCGACCGGGCAGGCTCCCCGCACCGACTCCCCCGCGCGGGTGGCACCCGGAGCGGGACTGCCGGCGGACCGGGCGGGTCGCCAGACTTCCGGGGTGCCCCTCACGCCGACCGCCCAGACGCCGATCCCGCATGCCCCGCGCCCGTCCACCACGCCGGTGACCGGTGTCCGGACGTCCGTGGAGTTGCTGCTCGGACTGTCGTTCCTGGTCGCGGTGTCGTTCGGCGGGTACGGAGCTGCGGTCGGGCACGTGTCGGTCGTGGCACAGGCCGGGGCCGTCGTGTTCCTCGTGACCCTGACCTGTGCGGTCGTGTCGTGGTTCCACCCGGCCGACCGGGAGCCCAGCGAGCGCTAAGCCCCCGACCGGCGGGACGCTAGGACTGCGCTCGCGCGGCCTTCCGTTCGGCCCGACGCTCGCGCGCCCCCTCGACCAGCGCGTACAGCGCCGGAAGGACGACGAGCGTCAGCAGCGTGGACGACACCAGACCGCCGATCACGACGAGTGCGAGCGGCTGCGAGATGAAGCCGGACTTGCCCGTCAGCCCGATCGCCATCGGCAGCAGCGCGAAGATCGTCGCGGTCGCGGTCATGAGGATCGGCCGCAGACGACGGGTCGCGCCCTCGAGCAGGGCGTCACGCACGCGCAGCCCCCGTCGCCGGTACTGGTTGACGAGGTCGATGAGGACGATCGCGTTCGTCACCACGATGCCGATGAGCATCAACAGGCCGATCAGCGACGCGACACCGAGCGGGACGCCGGAGATGATCTGCAGCAGCAGTGCACCGGTGAAGGCGAACGGCACCGAGACCAGGAGCATCAGCGGCTGGAGCAGGCTGCGGAACGTCGCGACCATGATCACGTAGACGATCAGGACGGCGACGACGAGCGCCAGGCCGAGCTGCGAGAACGCGGACGACTGGCTGGCGGCGACACCGCCGATCGACGCGGTGGCACCACGGGGCAGGTCGAGCTCGTTCACGGCCGTGGTGACCGACTGCACGGCGGCACCGAGGTTCGCGGCGTCCGGCGTCACGGTGATCGTGGCCGTGCGGGCCGCGTTCGTCGTGGTGACCGTGGTCGGCCCCTCGGACTTCTCGACGGTCGCGACGTCCGTCAGCTTGACGGTGCCGGTGCTCGTCGGGACGTCGAGGTCGCGGAGCGCGGCGATCGTGGTCGGCGGCTCGGCGTCGGCGATGTAGACGTCGAGCGTCGCGTCGTCGATCTCGATGCTGCCGGTGTCGCGCGGCGAGACCGCTGCGGCGACGAGCCCGCCGACCTGGGTCTCGGTGAGCCCGAGCGACGCGGCCTTCGCGCGGTCGACACGGACGGCCAGGAAGGGCTCCGCTGCGGACAGGTTGCTCGTCGCGGCCGTGGTGTTCTCCACCGACTGCATGGTCTTCAGGACCTTCTGCGACGCCGTCTCGAGCTGCGACTGGGTCGGCGCGGTGACGTCGACCTCGATGTCGCTGCTGCCGCCGAAGCCGCCACCGGAGGACGCGATGGTGATCTCGCCCACGCCGTCGATGCGCTTCAGCGACTTCCGGGCATCGGCCTGGATCGTCGTCTGGTCGGACTCGGCGTCGGTCGTCACGGCGTACTGGACCGACGCGGTGCCGCCACCGCCGAAGGCCGCCTGGATCGACTGCCCGCTCGTGCCGATGGTGGTCTGCACCGTCTCGACGCCCGAGACGTCCTGCAGTGCCCGCTCGACCTTGCGTGCGGAGTCGGACTGCACGGCGAGGCTCGAGCCGGCCTTGAGGTCCTGCGTCACGGTGAACGTGTTCTGCCCGGAGTCACCGAGGTAGTTCGTCGTGACGAACGGCAGCGACGCTGCCGTTCCGCCGAGGACGACCACGGCGAGCAGCACGACGACGACCGGCTTGCGGACGGCCCAGCGGAGCACCGGCAGGTACACGCGGCGCAGGCGGTCGGAGCTTCCGGCGTCGTGCAGGTCGGCGGCCGAGACGAGCGCGCCCTCGGACCCCGGACGCATCGTGTCGAGGTCGGCAGCGGCCGGGTCGGCAGTGGCCGGGTCGGTCCCCGCCTGCGCGGGCGCTGCCTCGCCCCGCTTCGCCTTCGCCGGCCGGAGCCACCAGTACGCCAGGACCGGGACGATCGTCAGCGACACGAGCAGCGACGCGAGGAGCGCCAGGGTGACGGTGACGGCGAACGGCCGGAAGAGCTCACCGACGAGTTCCGCGACGAACGCCACCGGCAGGAACACCGCGACGGTGGTCAGGGTGGAGGCGGTGACGGCACCGGCGACCTCGCGCACGGCATCGAGCACCGCCCGGCCGCGGTCGACGCCCGGCACCATGTGCCGCTTGATGTTCTCGATGACGACGATGGAGTCGTCGACCACGCGGCCGATCGCGATCGTCAGGGCGGCCAGCGTGATGATGTTGAGCGTGTACCCGGCGGCCCGCATGCCGATCGCAGCGAGGAGCACCGAGGTCGGGATCGAGATCGCGGTGACCAGGGTGGAACGCCACGAGAGCAGGAACACCAGGATCACGATGACCGCGAAGCCGAGGCCGAGCAGGCCCTCTTCGGCCAGGGAGTCGATCGACTGCTGGATGTAGGGCGCCTGGTCGAAGACGACGGTGAACCGCGGGTCGCCCTCGATCTTCTTCTCGATGTCGGGCAGGGCGTCCTGCACGGTCTTCGAGACGTCGACGGTGTTGGCTTCCTGCGTCTTCGTGATCGAGATCGTCAGCGCCTGCTCGCCGTTGACACGGCTGATCGAGGTGCGCGGGGACTCCTTGATGGCGACCGTCGCGACGTCGCCGAGCGTGGTGTCGGTCGGGGTCGCGGCGGTGGTCGCACCACCGGTCGCCGTGCCGTCGGTGGGCGCGGCGGTGGTCGTGCCACCCGTCGCGGTCGCACCGGTCGCGCCGGGAGCAGCCGCACCGGCGCCCGTTGCGGCACTGCCGCCGGACGTCGAGCCGCCCGAGCCCGAGGAACCGGACCCCGACGACGAGCTCGACCCCGAGGACGAGCTGGTCAGGGGCAGGTCACGGATGTCCTTGAGCGACGCGATCCGCTCGCCGGTCTGCACGGACAGCGTCGAGCCGTCCTGGGTCAGGGTGCCGCCGGGGATCAGCGTGCCGTTGTCGTCGAGCGCGTCCGAGATCGCCGTCTGGCTGAGGCCGCGGGCAGCGAGCTCGTCCTGGTCCGGCGTGATGACGACGCGGCGCCCCGGGTTGCCGAACACGTCGGCCTGGCGCACGCCGTCGAGCTTCTCGAGGTCGGGGATCGCCGAGGCCTGCAGCCGGTCGACGAGCTGTTCCTGGTTGCCGGAGGCCGAGACAGCGACCTGCAGGACCGGCAGGTCGTCGAAGGACCCGGTGACGATCTGCGTCTGCACGGAGTCCGGCAACGACAGGGCGTTGACCGCCGTCTGGATCTTGTCCTCGGCGCTGGCCAGGTTCGAGCCGTACTGGAACGAGGCCGAGACGACGCTCTGCCCGGTGGACGACGTCGCACTGGTCGACTCGAGGTCCGGGACGACCTGGATCGCCTGCTCGATCTTGGTGGAGACGTCGTTGGACACGACCTCTGGCGTGGCTCCGGGGTAGGCGCTGACGATGGCGACCTGGGGGAACTCGACGCTGGGGATGAGCTCCTGCTTCAGGCTCGACAGGGCGACGCCACCGAAGACGGCGACCACGATCGTCACGAGGGCGATGAGGGCGCGGTTCCGGAGACTGAAGACGGAGAGGAGGTGCACGTCTCGATCCTCGCAGTCGCGGGGTCCGCGCGCGCCCCGACAGTGCACTCTGTGGACGAACGTGCAGTTTCGGCTGGATGTGCAGGAGCAGTGCGCCGGTCCGCCCTCCGACCGGTCCGCCCGCGCTGGACCGGGTCAGACCCAGGCGATCGCGACGTAGACCACCGCGACGGCCACCGAACCGACGATCCCGGTGCTCAACGCGACCACGCGACCGACCGGCGTGCGCGCGAGCGCGATCCCCGCGACGAGCACGGCGATCCCGACGACGATCTGGACGATCCACCCGGCCGATCCGGTGGTGGCCGCGACCTGCAGCAGCCCGCGGACCCCCTCGCCGATGAGCACGGCCGCGGTGACACCCGCGGCAGCTCCACGCCAGCGGCCGTCGGCGGACCGCACCGCGACGGCGACCGCACCTGCCAGCAGTCCGGCCGGCAGCGCCATCACGACCCAGAAGCTCGTGATCGAGAGCGAGTCGACGTGTCCGCGCAGGTTCGTCGCCGCCCAGTACCCGACGTGCATGAGCTCGAGCAGCACCACCCCGAGCACCATCGCCAGCACCACCCGGCCCCACCGGACCCGAGCAGCGACGGCAGCGCCCCGCCCGATCCCCGCCGCGAGCACGAGCAGCACCGCGACGACGAACCAGGGGCCGGCCGAGTTCGACACGGTGCCGAGTCCGGGCACCGCCTGCCCGAAGCTCGTCGCGACCCCGGCCAGCAGCGACCCCGTCAGCGCCATCGTGACCCGGGCCAACGGCGGCACGCCGGCGGCGGAGCCCGACGACGGACCCGGCAGTGCGGTGGACGAGGAGGACAGGGTGCTGTTCATGGTCCCGATGCTGTCGTGCCCGTACCGGTCACCGCGTCACCCTGCAGGGCCACCCGCATCCCCCGCGAGGGTGACGACCGCCGGAGAACGAGAACGAGAACGAGAACGAGAACAGACGAGCGGACGCACCTCACACCACCGCCGCCGCCGACCCCCGCGTCTCCACGACGGCCCCGCCGACCCGCTCCCACGATCGTGCCAACGCCTCGACCAGCCGCTCCCGGTCGGGGCCGGAGACGGCGAACGGCACGCGCAGCGACCGCTCGAACCCGCCGTCCGGCCCGAAGACCCCTCCCGAGGCCAGCACCACGCCCTCGGACCGGGCCGCGAGCACGAGCGCACTCGACACCGGCCGTCCGAGCCCGACCCACAGCGTCAACCCGCCCGCCGGTGACGGCACGTCCCACTCCGGCAGTCGTGCCCGGAGCGCGGCCACGAGTCCGTCGCGACCGTCGCGGAGGACGTGCCGCCGTGCCTCCAGGACGGCCGCGGTCTGCGGGACCAGCTCGCGCGCGACCAGCTGGTCGAGGACGGGTGTGCCGAGGTCGCCGGTCGGGCGGGCGATGAGCAGCCGCTGCAACAGCTCCGGGGCGGCTCGGACCCAGCCGATCCGCAGCCCGCCCCAGAAGACCTTGGCGGCGGAACCGACCATGACCACCTGGCCGGGTGCGTCGGCGGCGAGGGGTCGAGCGGCGAGGCCGTCGATGCGCAGCTCCCCCATCGTCTCGTCCGCGACGACGACCGTGCCGACCGCCGCGGCGGCCTCGAGCAGCACCCGGCGGGTCGAGTCGGCCATCGTCGCACCGGTCGGGTTGTGCAGTTCCGGCATCACGTACGCGAGCGTCGGCGCCGACCGCCGGATGGTCGCGTCGAGCACCCCCTCGTCCCAGCCGCCCCGCACGTCGACGGGGACGGAGACGAGTCGGCCGCCGGCTTCACGGAGCACCTCGTGCGCATGGGGGTAGGTCGGCGACTCGACCAGCACCGGGTCCCCGCGTCGGACCAGGACCCGGGCGAGCAGGGCGATGGCGTGCTGCGCGCCGACCGTGACGATCACCTCTGCAGCGGTCGTCGGCAGCCCGCGGGCGGTGTACCGGTCGGCGATCGCGGCACGGAGGCCGGCGTCGCCCACGGTGTCGTAGCCGATCCCGGCGAGCGCCGCGGGCAGGTGCCGCATCGCCCGCTCGACGGCCTCGGCGACGCCCGGGGCGCTGCGGAGCGCGGCCTTCCGGAGGTCGAGCAGGTCGTCGGGGACGACGCCGGCCAGGTGTTCGGGGTCGGGTCGGCCTTCGAGCGGCAGGCGGATGACGCTGCCGGAGCCGCGGAGTGAGGTGAGGTAGCCGTCCTCCCGGAGGCGCGCGTAGGCGTTCGCCACGGTGGTGCGGGAGACGCCGATCGCGGTGGCGAGTCCGCGTTCGGCGGGCAGCCGGGCACCGTGCGGGATGCGACCGTCGATGACGAGGACCCGGACGGCGTCGGCGAGCGCCTCGTAGGCGGCGGCATCGGACCCGGACCGCCAGTGGCGGAGCAGCTGGGCGACGGAGCGGGCGCTGAGCAGGACGGGCGTCATGTGTCCACGCTAGCCCGATTGGCTCTCGCTCAGCAGGCCAATCTGCGCGAGCATCGTGCCATGTCCCGCTCAGCCGCCCTGACCCTGCGCTTCGTGCAACTCGCCGTCGGCCTCTTCCTCTACGGCGCCTCGGTGGCGCTGCAGGTCCGCGCCGTCGTCGGCGTCTCGTCATGGACCGTGCTCACCCAGGGGCTCGAGAACGTCCTGCCGTGGTCGTTCGGGGTCGTCACGGTGACCTCGAGCTTCGTGATCCTGCTGTTCTGGATCCCCCTCCGCCAGCGACCGCGGATCGGCACGCTGCTCAACGTCCTGTTCGTCGGTCCCGCCGCTGACCTGGTGCTCTGGCTGGTCCCGGAACCGGGTGACCTGCTCGGCCGCGTCCTGCTCTTCGTCGCGAGCCTCGCCCTCCTGGCGGTCGCCACCGCGTGGTACATCGGCGCCGGGTTCGGGACCGGTCCGCGCGACGGGCTCATGGTCGGACTGCACGAGCGCCTCGGCTGGCCCCTGTGGATCGCGCGGACGAGCGTCGAGGTCACGGTGGTCGTCGTCGGCTGGGTGCTGGGCGGGGACGTCGGCGTCGGCACCGTCGTCGCCGCCTTCGCCATCGGTCCGATGGTCCAGCCGCTGATGCGCCACTTCCGTCGGTTCCCGTGGAGCCCCACCCGGGAGGCACGCCCCGCCCCCGCCCCGCCGGTTCCTGACCCTGCGCCGAGCATCCGGGGCTGACCCTGGCCGCTCTGTCCAGACGCGATGTATCGTGTCGCAGAAGACGCGACACATCGCGTCTGGACAGGGAGACGTCATGGCACAGGAGAAGTGGCTCATCGACGAGCCGAAGGTCATCGACACCGGGATCGTCCGCGCACTGCGGATCGGCCTGGTCGGCGGACAGGTGGACGTCGTCACGCACGACGAGCCCACCGCCCGCGTGGAGATCCACCAGGTCTCCGGCAAGCCCATCAAGGTCGAGATCGAGGGCGACACCCTCACCGTCGACCACCCGCAGATGCGCTGGGACGACGTCCTGGGGTTCCTCAAGTCCTTCCGTGGCGGCGGCGCCCGTGCCGACGTCAGCATCCTGGTGCCGCGCGACGTCACCGTGACGATCGGCGTCGTGTCCGCCGGGGTCCTGCTCTCCGGCACCGAGCGGGGCGCCACGCTCAACAGCGTCTCCGGTGACGTCGTCCTCGACGGCGTGATCGGCGACGTCGTCGTCAACGCGGTCTCCGGCACGACCACCCTCCGCGACCAGGTCGGCGCCGTCGCGCTCCGCACCGTCTCGGGCGACGTCGTCGCCACCGGCGAGATCCGCCGCTTCACCGCGGACGGGGTGTCCTCCGCGGTCGTGCTCGACCTGCACGGCTCCCCCGACCAGGTGAAGGTGAACACGGTGTCCGGGTCGGTCGACGTCCGCCTCGAGCACGGCACGCCCTACACGAGCACGATCAACACCGCGACCGGCCGTCTGCAGTTCGACGACGCCGAGGTCCGCGGCACCCGTGGGTCGTACACGCGGACCGACGGCGAGCTCGCCGGGTCCTACGTCGACATCCGTGTCAACTCGGTCTCCGGTGACGTCGCGATCGTGCACGGCCACGCACCCGCCGCGTCCGACGCGCCGACCGCGCCGACCGCGCCGGACGGGCCGGCGGCACCGACCGCGCCAGCCGCGCCGACCGCCCCCACGGCTCCGTCCTTCGACGAGCAGGGCGGGACCGTCGCATGAGCCCGGTCTTCGCGCACGGCCACCTGCGCCTCTACCTGCTGGTCCTGCTGGCCGACCACCCGATGCACGGGTACGAGGTCATCACCGCCCTCGGTGACCGCTTCGGCGGCACCTACGTCCCGAGCGCCGGCACCGTCTACCCGCGCCTGGCGAAGCTGGAGGAGGACGGCCTGATCACCGGCACCTCCGACGGCCGCAAGACCGTCTACGCCATCACGGACGCCGGTCGGGCCGAGCTCGACGCCCGCGCGGACGAGGTCGCACAGCTCGAGAACGGTGTCACCGACAGCGTCAAGTCGCTGGCCGACGGTGTCCGCGCCTCGGTCGGCGCCGCGATGAAGTCCCTGCGTGCGGACCTGGCGGCCGCCGCCGAGCCCGGTGGCACCGGCAGGCCGTCCACCTCGGGTCCGACCACGGTCCCGGCGGCGGGTGTCCGATCGCTCCGCGACGCCGAGATGGCCGTCGCCGTGTTCCGGCAGCAGCTCCGTGCGGACCTCCGCCGCCGTGCCGCCCGTGGCACGCTCGACGACGCGGCCGTCCGGCGACTGCGTGACGGCCTGGAGGCACTGCGCAAGTCCCTCTGACCGGTGCGGGACCAGGCGGTCGCGACCCGCGCCTCCCGGCCGGATCCGGTGCGTCGACCCATCCTGTCCGTTCCTTCAGGAAACCGACCCCGAGCCCTTCCGATCCGCGCCGTGTCGCGGATCGGAAGGGCTCGTCGCATCCGGTTCGGTCACGGCGGAATACCGTTGCGGGCTCCGGTGTTGCGTTCGCCCACCGATTGAGTAAGTTCGTCGCTCGTGACCAACGAGACCCGGTCGTTGAAAGCCCGACTGATCGGCGACCCCCTCCCCTCCGAGAAACTCGAGGGGCAGCTGCTGCCGAAGCACCTGGCGCTCCCGATCTTCGCCAGCGACCCGCTCTCCTCCGTGGCGTACGCGCCGCAGGAGCTGCTCATGATCCTGCTGCTCGGCGGGATGGCGTTCCTGACCTTCGCCCCGTGGGTGGCAGCGATGGTCGTCCTGCTGCTCGTGGTGGTCGTCGCGTCCTACCGACAGCTCATCAAGGCCTACCCGTCCGGCGGCGGCGACTACGAGGTCGCACACCGGAACCTCGGCGAGCGCGCCGGCCTCGTCGTCGCAAGTGCCCTGCTCGTCGACTACGTCATGACGGTCGCGGTGTCGGTGGCCTCCGGCGTGGACAACATCATCTCGGCGCTGCCGATGCTCAACGAGTTCCGGGTCGAACTCGCCATCCTGTTCGTCGTGCTGCTGGCCGCCGCGAACCTCCGCGGTGTCCGCGAGTCGAGCAAGGCGTTCGCGGTCCCCACCTACCTGTTCGTGGCGAGCGTCTTCGTGATGGTCGTCACCGGCCTGGTCCGGGTCGCGGCCGGCAACGCGCCGGTCGCCGAATCGGCCGCGTACACGGTGCAGAACGTCGAGCACACCACGCAGGCGGCGTTCATCCTGCTGCTCCTCCGCGCCTTCGCGTCCGGCTGTTCCGCGCTGACCGGCGTCGAGGCGATCGCGAACGGCGTGCAGGCGTTCCGTCGCCCGAAGATCAAGAACGCCCAGCAGACCCTCGTGCTCATGGGCGGCATCGCGATCGTGCTGTTCATCGGTCTCATCACCCTCGCGCTGGTCTCGCGCGTGCACTACGCCGAGAGCGCCTGCGACCTACAGGGCTTCGCGAACTGCGCCACCACCCCGCAGCGCTCCCTGATCGCCCAGATCGCGGCGGCGACGTTCGGCAACAACTCGGTGCTGTTCTTCGTCATCCAGGCCACGACCGCCGCGGTGCTGCTCCTGGCGGCGAACACGGCGTTCAACGGGTTCCCGCTGCTCGGCTCGATCCTGGCCCGCGACTCCTACGCCCCGAAGGCCCTGTCGACGCGCGGTGACCGGCTCATCTACTCGAACGGCGTCATCGTCCTGGCGCTCGTCGCGGCCGCGCTGCTCATGGTCTACCGGGCGAACGTCACGAGCCTCATCCAGCTGTACATCATCGGCGTCTTCGTGTCGTTCACGCTCGGCCAGAGCGGCATGGTGAAGCACTGGGTGAGCCTGCTCCGCGCCGACCGTGCCGGCACCGCCGACGAACCGGTGAACCGGGGGCAGGTGCTCCGGAGCCTGACGATCAACTCCATCGGCGCGACCTTCACCTTCGTGGTGCTCGTCATCGTCACGATCACGAAGTTCACGCACGGAGCCTGGCTGGTCTTCGTGATCATGCCCGTGCTGTTCGTGCTGATGCTCGGCGTCAACCGCTACTACCGGGACGTCTCGCACGAGATCCAGGCCGACGTCGAGACCGAGTTCGGTGCGACCGGCGACCACGCGATCGTGCTCGTCAACAAGCTGCAGAAGCCCGTGCTCAAGGCCCTCGACTACGCGATCGCCGCCAAGCACGCCGGACTCGAGGCCGTGCACGTCGCCATCGACGACGCCGACGCCGCCCGACTCCGCGAACAGTGGGCCGAGCACGGCATCGAGGTCCCGCTGACCATGGTGCCGAGCCCGTACCGCGACATCTCGATGCCGCTCATCAAGTACATCAAGGCGCACCGGCTCGAGCACGGCTCCGAGGTCGTCACCGTCTACACGCCGGTCTTCATCGTCGGCCACTGGTGGGAGGGCCTGCTCCACAACCACCGCGGTCGCCGGATCCGCCGCAAGCTGCTCCTCATGCACGGCGTCACCGTCGCGCTCGTGCCCTGGCTGCTGGACTCCTCGGAGCTGCTCTACGGCAAGCGCTCCCGCCCCTTCCCCGGGCAGGACCGCCGTGGCGAACCCGTCCGGCCGCCGCTCCGCCGCTCCCCGCACGGCGTCTTCCGCTCGGAGGCCGAGGAGGACCGCCTCGTCCGGTCCGCCCAGCGCAACAGCCTCGAGCCGCAGGGACTGGCGCACCAGCCGTCGCCGGCCTCCCGTCGCGCCACCCGCCCGGCCGGCCCCGCCGAGGGCGTCGACCCCGCGCTCTGCACCGGCGAGATCCGGTCGCTCGTCGCCGTCACGCCGCCGGTCTCGCGTCCGCACGATGACGACGCGTGACGGTGCGCGGTCGTACGATGTGACCCCATGACGACCGCTCCCGAGGCCCTCCGCACCTTCGCGACCTTCGACGGACACGGCGGCAAGGTCTCGAAGCGCGTCGAGGTGCTCGACCACGAGCCTCCCGTGTCGCCGGACGGCCGCTACGACGGTCTCGTCGCCGTGCGCGGCGAACACCCGCTCGGCGCCCTCGACGAGCGGGCCGCGGACGACTCCGCCGAGCTCGCCCGCGGTGTCGCGAGCATCGGCTGGGTCGACCCGGCCACGCTCCGCGACTGGTACCGGCCCGACCGGGTCGTGGTGAGCCTCCTGGACGCCCGACGGTCCGGCCTGGAGCCGGGCGTCTACGCCGACTCGCGGGGGCGTGGTCGCGTCCGCATCGACGGGCGCAAGGCGCACCTCGCCGCCGACGGTCGGCCCGCGTTCCGCGCCCTGGCCGGCACAGCCGACGAGCCCAAGGCGGACGTCCCGCTGCCGATGGACCAGGTGGTGCGTCTCGTGGTCGTGTCGTCCGGCGTCGCCGACACGTCCACCGGAGCGTCCGGGGTGGAGATCGTGACGACGCCCGTCACCCCCGTGCTGTCGCCGGGCGAGTACCCGGTGTACGCCGACGACGTCCCCGGCCTGCCCCCGCGTCCCGCGTCCGGCCGGGTCCGGATCAGCGCCGCGGTCCTGCTCAACGGATCGCTGCACCGGGTCGACCGACTGGACGAGCCCGCGAACACGCTCTGGATCGAGCGGGGCGGACGGGTCGTCCCGGTGGCGGCGAGCGACGTCGGCGGCGACCTGGTCCGGTACACCGCGACGCCCGTCTGAGTCGCCCAGCGCCCATTGTCCGCTCACGGCCTACGGGGGACGTCGTGCTGCGCCCGCGGTCGGGGGTGCGGCGTACGGTCCGGGGCATGAGTGATGCAGACCAGAACCAGCCGGAGACCCTCGGCGGAGAACGCCCGGACCCCTCGACCACCGCGAGCAAGGACCCCGAGCAGTGGGTCACCGGCGACGAGCCGATGACCGGCCCGCAGCGCAGCTACCTCGACACCCTCGCCCGTGAAGCCGGCGAGGAACTGTCGGCCGACCTCACCAAGGCCGAGGCGTCGGAGCACATCGAGCGCCTGCAGGAGAAGACCGGACGCGGCGCTTCTTCCTGAGCAACAGTCGTTGCTGTACGGCGGTCCGCAGTTCTGCGGACCGCCGTCTGGCATCCCCCTGGCAGAGCCCCGGCAGTCGCCCGGACAGACCGGATCGATGACACGTCACCACATAGCGTCGTCGCCATGCGAACCACATCGACCTCCATCGGCCTGACCGTGCTCCGCGTCGTCCTCGGCGTCGTCTTCATCGCCCACGGTGCCCAGAAGGTCAGCCAGGGCATCCCCGGAGTGACGCAGGGGTTCGCCGGCATGGGCGTCCCCTTCCCCGAGATCGCCGCGCCCCTCGTCGCCGGCCTCGAGTTGGTCGGCGGCGTGCTGCTGGTGCTCGGCGTCGCGACCCGTGTGGTGGCGGTCCTGCTCGCCGTCGACATGGTCGTGGCCGGGGTACTGGCGCACCTGTCGTCGGGCTTCTTCTCGCAGGACGGTGGGTTCGAGTACGTCCTCGTCCTGGCTGCCGGATCCCTCGCCGTCGCGCTGACCGGTCCTGGCCGCTACTCGGTCGACGCCGTCGTGCTGCGTCGCTCGCGGGGTCGCCGCGGTGCGCAGGAGCCGGTCGCCGCCTGACCGGCGGTCCCGCGTCGCCGTCCGGGGACGGGGAGCTACCGGCCGTCGACCTGCCGCTCGTACGCCGCGATCTTCCGCTCGAGGGCGTCGAGGTGCCGACGAACCTCCGCCTGTCGGCGGAGCACCGTCTCGTGGTGGCGCCGCAGGAGCGCCAACCGCTGCTCGTCGTCGGCGCCCGCGCGGTACGCGGCCGCGTACTCACGCATCTCGGCCACGCTCATCCCGGTCCCGCGCAGCATGACGACGCCCGCCAGCCAGGCGAGGTCGTGCTCGTCGTAGCGCCGCCACCCGTCCGGACCACGATCGGGCGCGGGTGCGATGCCCTCCTTCTCGTAGTACCGGATCGTGTCGACGGTGATGCCGAGCAGGTCGGCGGCGGCGCTGATCGTCACGGGGTCGGCGATCGGGACGGTGGGCAGGAGCATCCCCCGATGCTGCCACTTGACATGGTGCGCGCACCAGGGTCCAGGCTCTGCTCGTATCGGACGGTCCGACACGACGAGGAGACGACACCGTGCAACAGACGACACTGGGCTCGCAGGGCCTGACCACCTCGGCGATGGGCCTCGGGTGCATGGGGATGAGCGCCTTCTACGGGGGCGCGACCGAGGCCGGGTCGGTCGAGACGATCCGACGGGCGCTCGACCTCGGCATCACGTTGTTCGACACCGCCGAGGCGTACGGGCCGTTCGCGAACGAAGAACTCCTCGGCCGCGCCCTCGGTGCCGACCGCGAGCGCGTCGTCATCGCCTCGAAGTTCGCCACCGACTTCACCGACGACGGAGCCCCGATCGGGCTGGACGGCTCCCCCGAGCACGCCCGACGAGCGATCGACCGGTCCCTGTCACACCTGGGCACCGACCACGTCGACCTCTGGTACCTGCACCGCGTCGACCCGGCCGTCCCGATCGAGGACACCGTCGGGGCGATGGGCGAAGCCGTGACCGCCGGCAAGGTCCGGTACCTCGGCGTCTCCGAGACCGCAGCCGACACCCTCCGCCGGGCGCACGCGACCTTCCCCGTCACGGCGATCCAGTCCGAGTACAGCCTGTTCGAGCGTGATGCCGAGCACAACGGCGTCCTCGACACCGCGCGCGAACTCGGCATCGGTTTCGTCCCGTTCTCACCGCTCGGTCGGGGGTTCCTCGGCGGCACGCTGGTCCGACGGGACGACCTGCCGGTCGGTGACGCCCGACGTGGCCTGCCGCGGTTCTCCGACGAGGCGATCAGTGCCAACCTCCGGATCGTCGACGCTCTCCGAGCTGTCGCGGACGAGAAGGGGATCACCCCGGCACAGCTCGCACTCGCCTGGGTCATCCAGGCCGGCACCGTGCCGATCCCCGGCACCACCAAGGCCGCCCGCGTCGAGGAGAACGCGGCCGCGGTGGACGTCGAGCTGACGGCGGACGACCTCGCGCGGATCGACGCCGCATCGCCGCACGGCGCGGCCACCGGGGCGCGGAACACGGCGGCGGGGATGGCTCGCGATCGCGGATGACCCGGGGCGGGAGCTACCGGCGCATGCGCTCCGTCGAGTACGCGGGCGTCGCGTACGTCCCGCCCTGCGGGATGTCCGGGTCGACGGGCTCCTGCGCGCCGGGGGCCGCCGCGTCGTCCTGCGGAGCGAATCCGACGGCCTCGCCGGCACGGAGGTCCCACCAGCCGTCGGCGTTCGCCGAGACCGCGTAGAACACCGCCGTGTGCTCGGTGGTCGTCATCGCCGCGACGACGGCGCGGACGGCGTCGGCGGGACTCAGCCAGGTCCGCTGCTCGCGGGCGGACGCCGGCTGGTCCGCGTACGTGCCGATGCGCAGGGAGATCGTGCTGATCCCGAACTTGTCCGCGTACAGGCGACAGAGCGCTTCGCCCGCGACCTTGGAGACCCCGTAGAACCCGTCCGGTCGCGGGGGCATGTCGGGCGAGACGTGGGTGCCGACCCGGTACGACCCCGTCGACCGGTTGCTGCTGGCGTACACGACCCGACCGACGCCGGCCCGGCGCGCGGCCTCGAGCACGTGGTAGGTCCCGACGATGTTCGTCTCCGCCAGGTCATGGAAGTCGGCCTCGTCGGCGATCCCACCGAGGTGCAGGACCCCGTCCGCGCCGGCGAACAACTGCACCAGGGCATCGAGGTCGCCGAGGTCGACCACGGCGACCGACTCCTCAGGTCCCCTCGGGGCGACCGGCCGGATGTCGGTGGACACCAGGACCACCTGTCGCTCCAGCAGCGCGGGCCGGAGCGCCGAACCGATGTTCCCGGCAGCACCGGTGATGACCCAACGACTTCCGGCGATGCTCGACATCGTGCGATCGTACTGGGCCGGGTGCGCCGCGGATCGCTCTCGACCGGGACGTCCGGCGGCCGGAACGGGTCAGGCTGGACGCTCGTGCTGCGCGGGATCCACCGTGTCGTCGTCGGGGGCCAGGACCGCCAGGACCTGGCGGGCGATGCGACGACCGGCGCGGTTCGCCCCGATCGTCGACGCCTGCGGGCCGTAGCCGGCGAGGAACAGTCGGGGCTCGGCGCTCGACCGGCCGTCCTCGACGACGACCCCGCCGGACTCGGTCCGGAGGTGCAGCGGCGCGAGGTGTCGCAGGTCGGCGCGGAACCCGGTCGCCCAGATCACCGCGTCGGCGTGGACGTGCTCGCCGGACGCCGTCCGGACGCCGTCCGCGTCGAGCCGCGTGAACATCGGCTCAGCTTCGAGCAGACCCCGGGCCATCCCGCGCCGGATCCGCGGTGACACCGGCAGCCCGGTCCCGCTGACGATGCTCGGCAGGGTCCGGCCGGCCCGGGCAGCGCGGTCCTGGTCCTCGACCGCCGCCACGGCCGCGCCGACCGCCAGGGCCGGGTCCTCCGACCAGACGACGTGCCGACGGGTGAACCACCGCGTCGACCGGGCGATGCCGTCGAGTTCGAGCAGGAACCCGATCGCACTCGTCCCGCCACCGACCACCACGACGTCCTGCCCGGCGAAGTCCGACGCGTCGCGGTAGCCCGTCGTGTCGAGCTGCCGGCCCCGGAACGCGTCACGGCCGGGGACCCACGGCACGAACGGGGTGCCCCACGTCCCGGAGGCGTTGACGACCACCTCGGCACGGATCGCCCCCGCCACGCCCTGTTCGTCACGGGTCTCGACCACCAGGGCGCCGGCACCGTCCTGGTCGTCGGCGCGCCGGACGGCGGTGACGGCGACCGGCCGACGCACCCGGAGGTCGTGGTGCTCCTCGAACCGTCGGTAGTACTCGGCGACGACGTCCCGGGCCGGCCGGGTCTGGTCGGCGTCGTCGAACCGGAGGCCCATCTCGTGCATGCCGGGCAGGTCGTGCACCCGGTGTGCGATGCCGAGGCGCAGCGCGTCCCACCGGAACTGCCACGCGCCTCCCGTCCCCGGAGCACGGTCCAGCACCACCAGGTCGCGGCCTGCGGCGAGTCCCGCGCGCTGCAGGTGCCAGGCGACCGAGAGTCCGGCCTGACCAGCACCGATCACGACGACACGGACTCGTTCTGCTGCGCGGATCATCACCCTCGATTCTGCTGTGCTCGGGACGCGCCGGGCGAAGTCGGCAACGGGGTACATGGTAAAGTGGACGACAGATTTCAAACCACGAACCGTCTGTTCTTCCCGGGTGCACACTCGTTGCCCGCCGAGACCGGACTCGAGCCGACACAGAGGGGGTCACGCATGGGGCGCGGCCGTCAGAAGGCGAAGCACACCAAGGTCGCCCGAGAGCTGAAGTACTTCAGCCCGGACACCAACTACGGTGCTCTCGAACGCGAACTCTCCGTCGCACAGCAGTCGGACGAGCCCGACTACGTCGACCGCTGGGGCGACGAACTCGGTGACGAAGGTGACCTGGAGAACCAGACGGACACGAACAAGTCCGCCTGACCTCCGGGTCGATCACGCCGCGCGCCTCCGGGCAGCGCGGCGTTCGTCGTTGTCGGACACCGTGATGCCGTGGTCGTCCGAACTGCCGCCCCGAGATGCTCGGAGCGGCAGTTCGTGCGACCTCAGCCGCGCTGGGACTCAGCCCGCGTAGGACCCGACCAGGCGCACGGCACCGCCGTCGACGCCCTTCGCGCCCTGCTCGAACCCGGTCAGGTCGCGCGTGCCGATCGACACCGTGCCGACCGACCACACGGGCAGCCCGGCCGAGCGGAGCGTCGCGGTGATGCCGTCCACCGACGCTGCCGAGACGACGGCGAACATCCCGATGCCCAGGTTCCAGGTGCCCTCGGTGTCCTCGATCGGCGTGCCGGCCAGCTCCGCCAGGACGCGGAACACCGGGAGCGGCTGCCACGTCGAGCGCTCGACCTCGACCCACGAGCCGACGGGCAGCACCCGCGCCAGGTTCGCCGCGATGCCACCACCGGTCACGTGCGACAGGGAGTGCACGGCACGCGGGTGCGCGTCGATCAGCTCGAGCAGCGGGGTCGTGTAGAGACGGGTGGGCTCGAGCAGCGCCTCGCCCACCAGACCGCCGAGCTCCGGCAGCGTGTCCGTGTAGCCGATGCCGCGCTGGCCCAAGATGTGCCGGACGAGCGAGTACCCGTTCGAGTGCAGCCCCGAGGACTCGATCGCGATGACCACGTCACCGTCCTGCACCAGGTGCGCGCCGAGCTGCGAACCGGCCTCGACCGCGCCGACCGCGGCACCGGCGACGTCGTAGTCGTCCGGCCCGAGCAGACCCGGGTGCTCCGCGGTCTCACCGCCGACGAGGGCGGTGCCCGTGGCCGCACAGCCGCGGGCGATGCCGGCGACGATGTCGGCGATCCGGTTCGGGACGACCCGGCCGCAGGCGATGTAGTCCGTCATGAACAGCGGCGTCGCGCCGACCACGACGATGTCGTCGACGACCATGCCGACGAGGTCCTGCCCGATCGTGTCGTGCTTGTCGATGGCCTGCGCGATCGCGACCTTCGTGCCGACACCGTCGGTGGAGGTGGCGAGGAGGGGCCGCTCGTAGTCCTTGAGGAACGAGACGTCGTACAGACCGGCGAAGCCGCCGACCCCGCCGAGGACGGACGCGTTGTGCGTCGCCGACACGGCGGACTTCATGAGCTCGACGGCCAGGTCACCGGCAGCGGTGTCGACGCCGGCCTCGGCGTAGGGGTTGGGCATACGTCGTCCTCCGCGGGGCATGGCAGACTTGTTCGGTACCACCCGATCCTACGGTCTGGAGCACCCCGCGAATGTGCGGCATCGTCGGCCTCGTTGCGCAGGGGCCTGCAAACCAATCCATCTACGACGCCCTGCTCCTCCTGCAACACCGGGGACAGGACTCCACCGGCATCGCCACGGTCGACGGTCACGTGCACCACATGCACAAGACCCGCGGCCACGTGCGGGAGGGCTTCCGTACCCGTGACATGCGGGCACTCCTCGGGACGATGGGCCTCGGCCACGTCCGCTACGCCACCCGCGGCGCCGCCGCGAACGAAGAGGAAGCCCAGCCGTTCTACGTGAACGCGCCGTACGGCATCGTCCTCGTGCACAACGGCAACCTGACGAACACGCGGGAACTCACCCGCGAGCTGTTCGACATCGACCGTCGGCACCTCAACACGACGTCGGACACCGAGTTGCTCGTCAACGTCCTGGCGCACGAGCTGCAGGGCCAGGTCCGGGGCACGCACCTCGACCCCGGGCAGGTGTTCGACGCGGTCGAGCGCGTGCACGAGCGGGTCGAGGGCTCGTACGCCACGATCGCGACGATCGCGGGCCACGGCCTGCTGGCGTTCCGGGACCCGTTCGGCATCCGTCCGCTCATCCTCGGACACAAGTTCGACGACGCCGGCAAGAGCGAGTGGGTCGTCGCGTCGGAGTCCCTGGTGCTCGAGTCCGGCGGGTACGACATCGTCCGCGACGTCGCTCCGGGCGAGGCCGTCTTCATCGAGATGGACGGCACGATGCACGCCCGGCAGTGCGCGAAGGACCCGCGTCTGGTGCCGTGCTCGTTCGAGTACGTCTACCTGGCCCGTCCGGACTCCGTGATGAACGGCATCTCGGTGTACGACGCCCGTCTCCGCCTGGGCAACCGCCTGGCGGACACGATCGAGCAGTACGCCCCGACCGGTGACATCGACGTCGTGATGCCGATCCCGGACTCCAGCCGCCCCGCAGCGATGCAGGTCGCACGGAAGCTCGGCATCGAGTACCGCGAGGGGTTCTACAAGAACCGCTACGTCGGCCGCACGTTCATCATGCCGGGGCAGGCGGAGCGCAAGCGTTCGGTCCGTCAGAAGCTCAATGCGATGTCGTCCGAGTTCAAGGGCAAGAACATCCTGATCGTCGACGACTCGATCGTGCGCGGCACGACGAGCCGCGAGATCGTCGAGATGGCGCGGGCAGCCGGAGCGAACGAGGTCACCTTCACGAGCGCGGCGCCGCCCGTCCGGTTCCCGCACGTGTACGGCATCAACATGCCGACGCGGTCGGAGCTCATCGCGCACGACCGGAAGATCCCGGAGATCAACCGCGTCCTCGGCAGCGACCACCTGATCTACCAGGAGATCGGTGACATGCGCGACGCGATCATCGAAGGGTCGGACGTCACGGACCTCGAGATGAGCTGCTTCACCGGTGAGTACGTCACCGGCTCGGTGTCGCCGGAGTACCTGGCGTGGGTCGAGGCGAACCAGCTCAGCTGACGTCGGTCCACGACGTGTGGACAACGGACGGGAGGCCCGTCACCAACTGGTGACGGGCCTCCCGTCCGTTGTCGGGTCGCGTCCGCGACCGCGGTCTCAGCGCTCCGGGTGTCCCGGGTCGTCGGCGGTGGGCTCGGCCGGAGGCGCCGTCGCCGGTCGGGCGTCGGGGAGGTCGTGGTCCTCGAGCTCGCCGTCGACGGTCTCGGGGGCCGGGTCGACCGCGACGCGCTCGGCGGTGAGCCGGGCTGCGCGGCGGGACGAGACCTGGTCGAGCACGACGGCGACGACCGCGCCGACGAGCATGCCGATCGAGACGCCGTAGAGGCTGAAGTAGCCGACGAGGCCCGCGAAGCCGGTGGTCTCCTGCTGGTTCCCGCGGTCGATGCCCATGGTGAGTGCGACGACGACGACCGTCACGAGGAAGCCGAGGACCGCCCCGCCGAGGATGAAGACGCTGAAGCGGGGGGCGCGTCGGATGGTGACCTGGTCCGGGCTGGTCACCGCGTTGGGCGCCGGCACCGGGCGTTCATCGGGTCGATCGGTGTTGCTCACTCCCCCATTGTCCCCCACCTTGGGAGGAGGCACGCCCGGCAGTGCGTCCGGAGAACGCGAGATGATGGTCCACTACCGAGCAGTATCGAGGACGGAGGTGCGCCATGGTCGAGGAGACCGCGTCGAGCGACCGCCGTCCGACGACCACACCGGCCCGCCTGTCCTGGCCCGTCCTCACCCGTGACGAAGAGGACCGCGCTGTCGCCGTCGTCGGGGAGCACCGGTGGAGCGTCGCGCTCGTCGGTGCTGCCGGGCTCGGCAAGACCACCGTCGCGGCCCGGGTGACCGACCGGCTCGCCGCGCAGGAGCGGGACGCCGATCCCCTCGTCGTCCCGATCACCGCGGTCGCGGCCGGGTCGTCGATGCCGTTCGGGGCGGTGTCGGACCGGTTCGGGGACGTCCTCGGCGACGACCTGACCGAACCGGTCCCCGCCGAGGCCCGCCTGCGCAACGCGGCCGAGGCCGAGGGCCGCGACCTGCTCCTCCGTGTCGACGACGCCGACCTGCTCGACGCGCTCTCGGCCCGCTACGTCGCCTGGCTCGTCCGTGACCAGCACGCCCGGCTCGTCCTCACCTGCCGCGACTTCACCGCGCTCGCCGAGCCGCTGCGTGCCCTCTGGCAGGACGACCTGCTCGAACGCATCGACCTCGAGCCGCTCGACCTCGCCGAGACGTCGTCGATCATCGAGCGCGCCCTCGGAGCCCCGCTCGAGCCGGCGTCGGTGGAGCAGGTGCACCGGGCGACACAGGGCAACCCGCTCTACCTGCGTGAGGTCGTGCGCGCCGGTCTGTCGTCCGGCGCCCTCGAGCACACCGCGCTCAGCTGGTACTGGCGCGGCCGGGTGACGGCGTCGCTGAGCCTCGCCGACATGTACCGCACGGAGCTCGGCGCGCTGCCGGGGGACCTCCGGGACGTCGTCGAGATCGTGGCCCTCGCCGAGCCGATCCCGCTGTCCCGCCTGATCGCGCTGGTGGACGGCACCGACCTCGACCGCACGGTGGGGCTCGGCTTCGTCCGCATCGACTCCACCGACACCGGCAGCCCGGTCGCACGGTCCTCGCACCCGCTCATCGGCGAGGTCGTCCGTGCCCAGGTGCCCGTCGCCCGCCGCACCGCCCTGTTCGCCCGCGCCAACGCGTTCCGCACCGACCGACCCGAGGGAGCGCCGCCGGCGGCACGGCTCCGCTCCACCCTGTGGGCGTTGGAGTGCGGCATCGTGCCCCCGGTCGACCAGCTGCTCGACTCCGCGCGGGTCGCCGGCGGCCTGCAGGAGCACGAGAGCGCCATCGCGCTGACGACCGCGGCGCTCAGTGCCGGCCCCGACGCCGGCCTCACCCCGACCGACCGGGTGCGCACCCACTGCCTCCGCTCGCTGGCGTACGGCTACAGCAGCGGACGGGAGGCCGGACGGCTCGACGCCGAGGCCGCCTGGGGTCTCGTGACCTCGGGCGCACCGGTCGACGACGTCGCCGTGGTGGAGGCCTGCGAGACCCTGGCGAACCTCCGGCAGTTCCACGACGACGATACTCCGGCGTCCGTGGCGCTCACCGAGGTCGCGATGCAGTTCGTCGGCCCGGAGACCGTCGAGCAGTTGCGGGTCCTGCGGCTGTCGCACCTCGGCTGGGGTGGCGACTTCGCCGAGGTCCGCGAGGAGATCGAGCGCACCGGTGTCCTCCACGCCCCGGCGATCCCCCGCTCGTTCCTGCCGATCGCCGCGTGCGCCGTCGCGGCCCTGGGCACCGGCGGGCGACTCGACGACGCCATGCGGCTCGCGCAGGCCTGCCTGGCGACGGCCGCCGTGCACCTCGAGGACTCGCCGTGGAGCGTCGGCGAGATCGTGTCGGTGATGCACCAGGTGCAGGTCTGGCGCGGCGACATCGCCGAGATGGTGACGCAGGTGCCGGTCGGACGGGCGGACCCGTTCCTCAAGTACGACTTCACGCTCGAGCTGTTCGGCATCGGCAACCACGCACTCGGGCAGCGTCGGTGGTCGGACGCCGTCACCGCGTTCACCGCCGCGTGCGAGCGGTACGCGGTCGACGACCCGGGTGGCTTCGCGGCGTACGCGTGGTCACGTCTGGCGATGTCGCAGGCGTACGCGGGCATGACCGACGCGGCCGCCGAGTCCGTCGAACGGGCACGGACGACCCCGCTGCGGGCGATGCGGATCCTCGGTGACCAGATCGAGATGACGATCGCCTGGGCCGAGGCGCTGCTCGGCAACCCCGCGGGCCTGTACCGCGCCGACGAGCTCATCGCCCGCGGAACCGCGTCGGGTGCCTGGACGCACGTGCTCTACGGCCAGGCGCTGCACCACGTCATGGACGTGTCGGCCGGTCGGGACATAGCCGCCTCGCTCGACCGTCTGCAGGACGCCGCGGGACGCGTGGACGGTCCCCTGGCGAACGCCATCACCCAGTACGCCGACGCGCTGCGCTCCGGCGACCGGGGGTGGATCGCCAGCGCCCAGGCCGACCTGGCCGCGTGCGGGATGGCGGTGACCGCTGGACGTCGGACGCAGCCGCTGACGAAGCGGGAGTACGAGGTCGCGCAGCTCGCGGCGCAGGGGTTCTCGAACCGGCGGATCGCCGAGCACCTCGGACTGTCGGTGCGGACGATCGACGCACACATGTCGCGGGTGTTCTCGAAGTGGGACCTGCGCTCGCGGTCCGAGCTCACCGAGATGGTCTGACCCGGAACTGCTCGGCCGTCGCCGTCCGGACGGTGCCGCCTGCGTCCGGGCGCGACGGATCGACCGCAAGAAGTTGCGGGATGCAGCACGACTCGCCGTTCCTGTTGACACAGCGGGCCTGGTTTCGCGTAGCGTTGCGTACGTCGCCGGGTTCGGACCCGTTCGGGTCGGGTCCGAATCCCGGCGGCTTCAGCAAGGTTAGAGAAGCAGGTGCACGGTCCACATCGGTAGGACCTACCTAATTCCCACCGGTACCGCGGAGTCCGCCTCACGGCCGATGCGCACGAGACCGGCGTCCCGCCAGGCTCGTCGGGTGCCGTTCACCATCAGCCACGCGGTCGTCGCCCTGCCGTTCCGCCGATCCGCGCTGCCCCTCGCGGCGGTCGCGGTCGGCTCGATGGCCCCCGACGCGGTGCTCTTCGTGCCCGCGCTGCCGCCGTACGGCTTCACGCACTCGTGGACCGGCGTCATCACGGTCGACCTCGCGGTGTCGCTGGTCGTACTCGCCGCGTGGTGGTTCCTCGTCCGGCCCGCCTGGACCCCGGTGCTCCCGGCCCGGTACCGCGCCCGACTGCCGGGCTGGGACCGCCCCGAGCGGCTCACGGCGTCGCGGATCCCGCTCGTCGTCGTCGCCTGCCTGCTCGGGAGCGTCACCCACCTCGTCTGGGACGCCTGCTCGCACCGGGACGGCTGGGTCGTCGCCCACGTGCCGGCCCTCCTGTCGGACGTCGGCGGGCACCCGGTGTACGCGCTGGTCCAGGACGGCTCGAGCGCGGGTGGTCTGCTCCTGCTCGTCGTCCTGCTGCTGCGGTGGGCGCGCCCCGCGCACACCGCGAGGAACACGGCCGAGGTGGGGCGTGCCTCCCGGTCGGACGGCGCTGTCCTGACCGACCGCGCGGTGCCGGCGGGCCACTCCGGACGGGAGGCCCGCACCACCCCCGCCGTCGCCCTCGCCGCCGTCCTGCTGGTCGCGCTGGTCACCGCGGGGACGGCCGTCGGCCACGGCGGCGGTGCCGGGACGGTCCTGGTCCGGGAGGCGTTCGTGCTGCCGCCGACGGTCGCGGTGGTCCTGCTCGTCGGGGCGCTCGTGCTGCTGCTGGTGCGGCGGCGGCGGTCGGGACGGTCAGGGCAGACGGACCGGCAGGAACGCGGCGAGGTCCGCCCGTGACCCCGACGCGCTGACCCGCCGGGTGGTGTCGGGGTCGTCCCACCGCAGTCGGCCGGTGGCGAGCGCGAGCCACGTCGTCGGATCCGTCTCGACGACGTTGGGCGGGGTGCCGCGGGTGTGCCGCGGACCGGGCACGGCCTGCACGGCGGCGAACGGGGGGACCCGGACCTCGACGCTGTTGCCGGGGACGTCCTCGGCCAGGCGTTGCAGGGTCCAGCGGACGGCCGTCGCGATCGAGGTGCGGTCCGTCGCACCGGCGGTCACGGCGTCGAGCGCAGCCCGTCCGACGGCGTCTTCGATGGTCCTCGGCGGCATCTCCACAGGCTAGCCGGTGCACTGCGGGCGGCGAGTCGGGCTCGGTAGGGTGATCGGGTGCGAATCCTCGTCCTCGGTTCCGGTGCCCGCGAGCACGCGATCATCACGGCCCTCCTGGCGGAGAACGCCGCGTCCCCGGACGGCGGCCACGTCATCACGGCCGCGCCCGGCAACGCCGGCATCGCCGCCGACGTCGAGACGGTGTCGCTCGACCCGTCGAACGGCGCCCTGGTGGCGGAGTACGCCTTCGAGAACGACGTCGACCTGGTCGTCGTCGGGCCGGAGGCCCCGCTGATCGCCGGCGTCGCCGACCCGCTCCGGACCCGTGGCATCCCGGTGTTCGGGCCGGGCAAGGCGGCCGCGCAGCTCGAGGGATCGAAGGCCTTCGCCAAGCGGATCATGGCCGAGGCCGGTGTCCCGACCGGACGCCCGGTGTACGCCGGCACGGTCGCCGAAGCCGCCGCGGCGCTCGACGACCTCGGCGCCCCCTACGTCGTCAAGGCCGACGGGCTCGCCGCGGGCAAGGGCGTCCTGGTGACCGAGGACCGTCAGGCGGCGCTCGACCACGCGACCTACTGGCTGCAGCACGGACACGTCGTGGTGGAGGAGTTCCTCGACGGCGAAGAGGTCTCGCTGTTCTTCCTCAGTGACGGGCACGACGTCCGGCCGCTCTCCCCCGCGCAGGACTACAAGCGTCTGGGCGACGGCGACCTCGGACCGAACACCGGCGGCATGGGCGCGTACTCGCCGCTGCCCTGGCTCGACGAGCGCTGGGGCTCCGAGCAGGCCTTCGTGGACGAGGTCTCCGACCTCGTCGCGCTGCCGACCGTGCGCCGGCTCGAGCACGAGGGCACGCCGTTCGTCGGCCTGCTCTACTGCGGCCTGATCGTCACCGAGCAGGGTGTCCGCGTCATCGAGTTCAACGCCCGGTTCGGCGACCCCGAGACCCAGGTCGTCCTCCCCCGCCTGGCGACCCCGCTGAGCAGCCTGCTGCTGGCCGCCGCCACCGGGCAGCTCGGCAGCACGCCGCGGCCCGAGTTCCGCGACCAGGTCGCCGTCACCGTCGTCCTGGCGAGCGAGGGCTACCCGGAGAACCCGGTCACCGGTCGGGTCATCACCGGCGTCGACGACGCGAACGCGCGTGACGGCGTCGCGGTCCTGCACGCCGCGACCGGCACCCTCGACGGCGAGCTCGTCGCCACCGGCGGGCGGGTGCTCAGCGTCGTCGCGACCGGGTCCGACTTCGCCGAGGCGCGGGACCGCGCGTACGCGGGACTGCACGACATCACCCTGCCCGGCGGCCAGTTCCGCACCGACATCGCCACGAAGGTCGTCCGATGAGCACCGTCCCCGTCGTCGAAGGCTGGCGACACGTCTCGTCCGGCAAGGTCCGCGAGCTCTACGTCCCCGCGGACACCGCCGACGTCGCCGGCGCCACCGAGCTGCTGCTGCTGGCATCGGACCGGGTCAGCGCGTACGACTTCGCGCTCGAACCGCCGATCCCCGGCAAGGGCGAGCTGCTGACCCGCCTGTCCCGCTTCTGGTTCGACCAGCTCCGCGACGTCCCGAACCACCTGCTCACGCCGAGCGGCACCACGACCCCGGTACCGGCCGAGGTGGCAGCACGCTCCATGCACGTCATGCCGCTCCGCATGTTCCCGATCGAGTGCGTCGTCCGCGGGTACCTGGTCGGCAGCGGCTGGGCCGAGTACCAGCAGTCCGGTAGTGTGTGCGGCGTCGCCCTGCCCGCCGGACTGTCGGACGGCGACCGTCTGCCGGAACCGATCTACACGCCGGCGTACAAGGCGCCGCAGGGTGAGCACGACGAGAACATCTCCTTCGAACGCACCGAGGAACTGGTCGGACCGGCCGATGCCGCCGCCTTGCGTGACCTGTCGCTCGCGGTGTACTCCGACGCGGCGGCGATCGCCCTGCAGCGCGGGGTCGTCATCGCGGACACGAAGTTCGAGTTCGGTCGCGACGCCGACGGGCTCATCCGGATCGCGGACGAGGTCCTGACGAGCGACTCCAGCCGCTACTGGGACGCTGCCGCGTACGAGTCGGGCAACCGCACGGACTCGTTCGACAAGCAGATCGTCCGCGACTGGCTCAGCGCGCACTGGGACCGCACGGGTACGCCGCCGGTGCTGCCGGACGAGGTCGTCGAGCGCACGGCGGCACGGTACCGGGAGCTGATCGAGCGCCTCGGGGCCTGACGAACGGAGCCCGGGCCAGCGTTGCGGGCCAGTGCCCGGCCCGGGTTGCGGGCCGCCACGCGGGTCAGGCGTCGCGGGAGACCACGACGACGGTCAGGTCGTCGCCCGGGTCGTGCTCGATCGCCCGCCGTCGGACCCCGGCCAGGAACGTGTCGAGGTCCGTCGACTGCCGGTAGAGCGCTCCGAGTCGGGACAGCGACGCCAGGGTCGAGTCCCACAGCTCGAGCGCCCCGTCACTGACCAGCACGAGCGAGTCGCCGGGTTCCAGGACGAGCGCACCGACAGCGCGGTCGATCCCGACCGGGTGCAGACCGATCGGCAGGTCGACGGACCGCAGGACCGTCTCGGTGCCGTCGGCGTGCAGGTGCAGGACGAGGCCGTGCCCGGCGTCGACGAAGTCGAGCTGACCGGTGGTGGTGTCGAGTCGACCGTGGAAGAGCGTGGCGAACGCCTCGGCTGCGCTGAGGTCGGGCGACACCTGCTCCTCGAGTGCGGCGACCGCCGTCGTCGGGACCTCGTGGCACCGAGCGAGCAGCGCACCGCGCATGCCGGCGGCGAGGAGTCCCGCCGCCATGCCCTTGCCCATCACGTCGGCGACGGTCAGGTCGACGGTGTCCCCGTCGAGGCGCCACTCGTGGAAGTCACCGGACACGATGCCGTGCGGGATCGACGTGCCGCCGATGGTCCAACCCGGCAGGTCCACGGTCTGCGGCTGCAGTCCGGACAGCACGGCGCGGATCCGGTCGTCGTCGAGGCCGGTGGCGAGCTCGCGCTCCGCCCAGACGGCGAGTTCCTGCAGCAGCGCGACGTCGTCCGCGGTGAGCGTCCGGGGCTCCGGGTCGATCAGGCAGAGCGTGCCGACCTTGGTCGCATCGGCTCCGACGTGCAGCGGGACCCCGGCGTAGAAGCGGACGTTCGGGTCGCCGTTGACCATCGGCAGGTCCGAGAACCGCCGGTCGTCACGAGCGTCGGCGACGACGACCGGGCCGTCCTGCTGCAGGGTGCGCCCGCAGAAGGTGTCGCGGAGCGGCGTCGACCCGGGGAACACGGCGTCGGACTGCTGCGACTTGTGGAACAGCACGTCGTCGCCGGCCAGGTTGAGGAAGGACCCGGCGACGCCGAAGGCCTCCCGCGCGATCCGGGTGATGCGTTCGAAGCGCTCCTCGGGGCCGCCCTGCACGACGTCGAGGGCGGCCAGGAGGGCAGCACGCCGAGCGTTGTCGGGAGCGGCGACCTGATCCGTCTGCTGCTCCGCGTGCTCGATGCTCATGGCTCCACGCTAACGCGGATACCGGACACCGCCCGCGTCCTGTGTCCAGAACGCATGCCCCCAGTGGACGGGCCACACTGCCGCCCGCGCGTACTCTGGGGCGGTGCTCCGCCGTGTCCTCCCCGTCCTCGCCTTGGTCTGTGGCGCGACCCTGGCCCTCACCGGTTGCGGCGCGCAAAACCCGACCGGCCAGGTGTCCGTCACGGTGTCCCAGAACGCCGCCGACCACCCCTACCAGGTGAAGGTCTTCCTGCCGAACGGCGAGCCGTCGTCGCACCAGCAGGTCTACCCGGGCGACACCGCCGACTTCGCGGGCGTGCCCCTCGGCGAGGTCACCGTCCGCGCGGGCGACCTGTGCCCGGAGCGGGCCCGGGTGCGGGCCGACCAGGTCGCGAAGGTGACGCTGACGACCGTCGGCTGCTGAGCCTCCCGGCCGGGAGGCACGGTGCCGGCCCGTCTCGTCGCTCCGGCCCGTCTCGTCGCTCCGGCCCGTCTCGTCGCTCCGGCCCGTCTCGTCGTCACTTCGGGTCGGGGACCGCGTCCCACTCCTCGCCGTAGCGGGACAGCACGGACCATCGGTCGGCCGGCCAGGTGATGACGAACGCGCGCCCGACCACGTCGTCCAGCGGCACGTTGCCGTGGATGCGGGAGTCGGCCGAGTTGTAGCGGTTGTCGCCCATCACCCAGATCCGCCCCTTCGGCACGGTGATCGCGAAGTCGTCGCCCGACACCCGGTTCACGTCAGCCGGCAGCCGCACGTACGGCTCGTCGACGGCGTGCCCGTTCACCGACAGCCGACCCTTCGCGTCGCAGCACTCCACCCGGTCACCCGGCAGGCCGATGACGCGCTTGATGAGGTCGTCGCCCTGCCCCGGACCGAGCCAGGCGTTCGGGTCGCGGAACACCACGACGTCGCCACGCTCCAGCCGCATCGCATGCGGCACGAGCTCGTTGACGAGCACCCGGTCGCCGACCAGGAGGGTGTTCTCCATCGACTCGGACGGGATGTAGAACGAGCGCACCAGGTACGCCTTCACCAGGAACGAGGCGAGCAGCGCCGCCACGACGATGATCACCAGGTCACGGACGAACCGCTTCGTGGACCTGCGGCGCTCGTCCGCGCCGTCGACCGATGTGTCACTGCTCAATGTGTCGCCACGACCTTCACGAGTGAGATGGCGAGGGCGACCGCGGCCAGGACGATGCCGCCCCACAGGCCGAGGAACGACGGCTGCTTGCCGCTGAACCGCTGGAGGAACACCCCGACCAGACCGATGCGGACGACCAGGATGACGACCGCCGCGATCTGCGCCCACTCCGCCGGCAACCAGTCGAGCCACGCGACCACGTAGAGCACGGCCGGGATCAAGCCGGACGTCGCGATCGGGTTCGCGTTCCGGGTGATGACGGCGACGGTCTCACGTCGGGCGTCCTCGTCACCGGTGGCACCGATCGAGTGCGCCACCAGATGCGCGAGCACGTGCGCCAGGTAGGTCAGGACCGCGGTCGCCAGCACGGTCAACACCGCGGCGCCGTGCTCGATCTGCTCCGGCGAGACGGCGATCGCGACGGCGAGCACGGTGATGTTGCCGTAGATGTACGACGACATGCGGTCGCGGACGTGCTCGACCGGCAGGTCCTCGGGTCGCGGGCGGCGACCTCGGCGTTCAGGGGGCATCGGTCCATCTTGGCCCGTCCGGACCGCGTCCGGCTGACGAGCAGCCGGATGCGATGCCAAGGTGGTCAGGACCGCGCACCGCTGCACGGTCGGGATGGAGGCCCGCATGACGAACCGCAGACCACTCGCCCTGGTGACGGGGGTCGGCCGACGAGCCGGCATCGGAGCCGCCGTCGCAGTCCGGCTCGCGTCCGACGGCTGGGACCTCGCGATCAGCTGGTGGGGTCCGTACGACGAGCGGGTGCACGGGGGCGCCGACCCGGAGGGGGTGGACGCGGTCGTGGCGGAGTGTGTGGCAGCGGGGGCTGCCGTGACGCGCCTCCCGGTCGACCTGGCCGACCCGGAGCAGGCGGCCGCACTCGTCGGCCGTGCCGAGGCCGAGGCCGGCGCGCCCGTGACGGCTGTCGTCATGTCGCACTGCGAGTCGGTTGGCTCCGACTTCGCGACGACCACCGTCGAGTCGTTCGACAAGCACCTGGCGGTCAACGTCCGCGCGCCGTTCCTCGTCATCCAGGCGTACGCGCGGCGACTGCGCGAGGGAGCCGACGCGCCGCTCGACCGACGCCGGGTGATCGCGCTGACGAGTGACCACGTCGGGTTCAACCTGCCGTACGGCACGAGCAAGGGAGCGCTCGACCGGCTGGTCGTCGGCGCGGCGATCGAACTCGGCGACGTCCGGGTCAGCGCGAACACGATCAACCCCGGACCGAACGACACCGGGTGGATGACGGACGAGATCCGACAGGCGGCCGTCGACCAGACCCCGCTCGGACGCCCGTCGATGCCGACGGACACGGCGGCGCTCGTCGGGTTCCTGTGCAGGCCGGACGGGGGCTGGGTCAACGGGCAGCTGCTCAAGACGGACGGCGGGTTCAGCGCGAAGTGAGGGCGGTGCGGTGCGGTGCGGTGCGGTGCGTTGGTCGCCTCGCTTTTAGTTGACGCGTCAACAAAATCGGCGCAGACTGGGGCGATGAACTCGCAGGACCTCCTCGCCGCGGACACCGGGATGGGCGCCGTGACGCTCCGGGTCGCCGACCTCGACGCCATGACGGCGTTCTACCGGGACGGTGTGCGGCTGACGGTGCTCGCGCAGGAGGGGGCGCGGACCGTGCTCGGGCGCCCAGGCACTGCGTCGGCTGGCGGCGCTGTGCCAGTCGGCGGCGCTGTGCCGGCTGGCGGCGGCAGCGCGCTCGCGGTGCCGGTCGTCGTCCTCGAGCACGAACCCGCACTCCGGCACGCGAGCCCCGGGCAGGCGGGCCTGTTCCACACCGCCGTGGTGTTCGACGACCGAGCCGACCTCGCCGCCGCCCTGTACTCCGTCGCCACGCGGTACCCGCAGTCGTTCACCGGCAGCGCCGACCACCTGGTCAGCAACGCGTTCTACTTCACCGACCCCGAGGGCAACGGCGTCGAGCTGTACTGGGACCGCGACCGCACCGAGTGGTCGTGGACCCACGGCTCGATCGACATGGACACCGTGTACATCGACCCGAACGCGTTCCTGCAGGAGCACCTCACCGCGGAGGCACTCGAGCACGCCGACACCCGGCCCGGCCGCGTCGGCCACGTGCACCTGTCGGTCGGCGACGTGGCCTCGGCGAAGGCGTTCTACGTCGACACGCTCGGCTTCGCGACGACCGCGTCGATGGGCGGCCAGGCACTGTTCGTCAGCGCCGGCGGGTACCACCACCACATGGCGATGAACACGTGGAACTCCCGCGGGGCGGGCCGTCGGCAGCAGGCGCTCGGTCTCGGGCTGGTCCGGATCGAGGTGCCGGCCGCCGACGACCTCGGTGCACTGACGGCTCGGATGCGGGACGCCGGGGTGCAGACCGCGGACGACGGACGGACGGTCGCGTTCGAGGACCCGTGGGCAAACCGCATCGAGGTGACCACCGCCGGTCGCGGGTGACGTGTCGGGCGTGCCCCGCGCCTCCCGGTGACCGTCATCGGGTGCGGAAGTAGCGGTGCAGCGCGCGTTCCCGGATGAGCGGCACCGCGGCTGCGCCGCCCGCGACCGCTCCGACGAGTCCGAGCACGCAGAGGACCGCGGCGCCCGCGACGATCGGCAGCCCGTGGTCGGGCGGGAGACCACGGACGAGCACGCCGGACACGGCGAGCGCCAGGGCCGCACCGACTGTGCCCCACGCCAGGTGCTGGACGGCGATCCCGAGGGCCTGCGCAGCCGCGCCGACCCCGACGTGACGGTCCGAGGCGATCGTCAGCCGCCGACGCAGCACCGCAGCGGAACCGACGACGAGGCCGACTGCGAGCGCCACCGACTCGAGCACGCCCGGGGTAGGCGGTTCACTCGGGAGGAACGTGGTGCCGGAACGGGGATTCAGCTGGCCCAGCGTCGACCGCTCGCCGTCCGGTGACCCGGTCTCCGACAGCAGTGTCCGCCGGAGCGCGCTGACGGCGGTCTGGTCCTCGGGCCAGACGGTCGCCCAGCACGCGTCGAAGGGTGCACCGTCATCAACGGTCGGTGCCAGGACCGCGTACGACAGCTCGGGGTCGCGGCCGTCGTCCGGGTAGGCGTAGACCCCCGCGACCGGGACCGGACCGTCCGGTGTCGCGATCTGCTGCCCCGGACCGACGCCGAGGGCCTCGGCCACCTCGGGGGCGACGACGACACCCGCGCCACCGGAGCCCCCGGTGACGCTGAACAGTGCCGTCGCTCCGCCGGTCACCTCGTAGGTCGGGATCGACGTCCTCGGGAGCGCCGCGACGACCATGCCGTCCTCGGTCTTCCGGAACGCCCCGGCGGCCAGGACGTCCGGCTCGTCGGCCAGCGCTGCGCATGCTCGCCCGTCGATCCGCCCGGCTGCGGTGAACACCTGCGTGGCAGAGCCGGACGCAACCCATCGGGCGGCGGCACGGACGTCTCCCGCGACGGTGATCGTCCGGATACCGACGACTCCCGCGAGCAGCACCGCCAGGACCCCGGCGCAGACGACCGCCGCACCCGCGCCCGAGGCGACGTCCCGCCAGGCCTCACGGAACACCTCCGACATCCGCATGCCGGGCCGGTTCACCGGAATGCCCCGAGGTCGAGCACTGCTCCACATGCCGCCCGTGTGGCGTCGTCGTGCGTCGCGACGACGACCGTGGTGCCTGCGGCTGCGAGTTCGGCGATCACGTCGTTCACCTCGGCCGCGGTCGTCCGGTCGAGTTGCGCGGTGGGCTCGTCGACGAGCATCAGCGTGGGGGCCGCGGCGACGCCCCGAGAGAGCATCAGCCGCTGCGCCTCGCCACCCGAGAGTTCACGGAACCGCGCCGTGGCCCGCGCGGCCAGACCGAAGCGCTCGAGGACGACCATCGCCCGGTCCTCGGCAGCACGTCGACGCATCCCGCGGGCGAGCAACGGCACGGTCACGTGGTCGAGCGCGGTCCGGCGCGCCACCCCGTGCGGGTTCTGGAACACCCACAGCACGGCGGCGTCGTCGGGCAGTTCCACGCGTCCGGAGGTCGGAGCGGTCATCCCGGCGAGGATCGCGAGCAGCGTCGACTTCCCGGAGCCGCTCGGGCCGACCAACGCCGTCACGCTGCCCTCGTCGAAGGTCCGGTGGACGTCGTGGAACAGTACGGTGCCGTTCGGCCAGCGGTGCCCGACGCCGCGGAGACTCACCGGCACGGCCGGCCGCTGTCCGGTGCTGCGCGGACACGGTCGAAGGTCGCTCCGGGATCGGCCCGGACGAAGGACTGCCCGAGCTCGGAGCCGACGACCTCCACCCGGACCGGATCCCCCGCCACCGGTTGCACACACGCGTGGTCGTCTCGGAGGTCCCAGAGCGCGGTCGGCGGCACGACCTGGACCGTGAGCGGGTCGGCGAGCGCCCACGTCGCCGGCAGCGTCGGGACACCGTCGGCGGACGCCACCGTCGCGGCGTACTCCGGCAGCGCGCCGATCTGCGCGAGTGCTGTCGGGTCCGTCACCACCCCGTGGTCGTCGACGGCACTGCGGAACTGCCCGACGGTGACCGCACGCGCGCCGGCCACGACCTCGGCGGGGAGCTGCTCGATCCGTGCTCCGCGGAGTTCGGCGGGCAGCTCGACGAGCGTGCCGTCGGCGTCCACTGGTGCCCCGACCACCGCCGTGCAGGTCCGGACCGTCGCCTCCGCCGCGGGGATCCACGCGAAGGCCGAGCGGTCGATCGTGTCGTCCGAGAGCGCGGAACGGGGAACGTCGTGGGCCAGGAGGAACGACCGCGCTGCCTGGCGCGTCCCCGGTCCGACGACCCCGTCGACCGTGATGGTCGACCCCAGTCGGGCGAGTTCCCGCTGCAGTCCGCGGACGTCCTCCCCCCGGTCGTCGTCGTGGAGGTCTCGGAACAGCGGCGTCCCACTGGCCAACGCGATCACCGGCAGGTCGTCGACCCGGGCGATCTCCGTGCCGCTCCGGAGGGCTCCGCCGGTCGAGCACGACGAGGACGTGACGATGCCGGTGCGGCTCGTGACCACGGCTCGGGGTGCACCGGTGTCGAGCGCCAGCTGTACCTGGTGTTCATCGGCGTCCGTCCGCTCGGTGACCGCCACCGTCTCGACCGGGGTCGCCGTCTGCAGTGCCGCGGGCGGATCGGCCGGGAGCGCCACGACCGCGCCGACGGCTGCCGCCGCAGCGACGAGCAGGCTGCCGAGACCGATGAGTGAGCCAGACAGCGCACCGCTGCGTCGCCCACTCATCCCTGCCGCCAGAGGCCGAGCGGGTCCAGCCGACACTGGGTGGCAGCGGGGTCGTACTCGTCGAACGAGAACACCCCGGTGTCGTTCTCCGACCGCCACTTCCGCTCGGTGTAGTCCCTCCCGACGAGCCCCGACTTCCGGAGGCAGGCGACGGTGATCTTCGCTTCGTCCTGCTTCTCCGGGTTCCGCCGCACCTCGTTGAACAGATGAGTGAGACTCCTGTCGAACTGGTGAGCACATCTCCGCCTCACGGAGTCGACGATGCCCGTCTCAGGGAGATCCGCTCCGTCGAGCCTACTGAGGCTCGACGTTCCGTCATCGGCCACCTGCAGGTCGTACCCCGCATCACGCATGCAGGCGCGGTCTCGGGCCTGCGCGTCTGCGAGCTCCGCTGCGGAGATCTCACCGTCTCGCAGAACCCGAGCCTCGTAGTCGCTGGCGAGCGCAAGAGATTCTCCGAATTCCTGCGCCCATGGACCGGCGGCCGGAAGGCGCTGGGGAGTTGACGGTGCCGACGCTCGGTCATGAGCGCATCCGCTCATGAGGAGCGTCGCCAACACCATGAGCGCAACGCCGCGAGCGCGCCTTCTCAGTACCACCTCAGACCCGGACCATCCCGTACTGCGTCACATTCGCATAGCAAAGCGGTTCGTAGGACCAGGTGTTTGCTTTGGCGTTGTTGCCGTATTTGAGGTCTTTGTTGTTGATGCGATTGAAGTGATGGGCCATTCCGCAACCCGTGTAGTTCTTCCCCTTCATCTGCGTGATCTGCCCCCAGCACGCAGTCGCCTCAGCATCAGCTGCCGTCGCTGTGTCGATTGCGACACCAACACCGAGGATGGTCCCGATGCTCGCGACTCCGACCATCAACTTCATGAGCATTTGTTTCTCCTTCCGCTCCGCGAGCCCCTCGCGGTAGAGTGCAAAGTATTAGGTTTCTTCCCCCGGGTCAACTCGAATATGACATTGTCAATGACCCTGGACTGTCGTACTGGCGTGACCACGCGCTGGGCCGCAGGAGGAACGACGGCCTCACAGCGTGAGCCTTGGGTACGGAGCCACCGCTGCTTCCGCGAACTCCACCGCCCAGGGGCCAGCGGCCGCGAAGGCAGCAGGATCCACCCACTGAGATCTCGGCTCGGCGGCGACCGGAGTCGTCTGGGCGCAGCCGCTCACGACCAGGGCGGACAGGACCATCGGCACGCACCATCGCCGCTTCACGGCGTCCGCCACAGCCCGAGGGGATCTTCGCGACAATGCACCGCCGCGGGAGACCACTCATCGAACGAGAAGACGCCTGAGTCGTCCTCCGACCGCCACTGTCGTTCGGAGTACGACGACCCGACCACGCCTGCTCGTCGGAGGCAGGTGACGGAGATCTTCGCCTCATCGCGCTTCTCGGGATTGCGCCGGATCTGCTCGAAGAGCAACGAGATGTTCCTGTCCCAACGCTTCGAGCAGTCCTCCAAGTGGCGCGACATGTCTTCGACATCCGCTGTAGCCCCCGACCGGAGCGGCTCGCCTTCGGCGCCGCCGTCGTCATGTTCCTTCCATCGCCAACCGGAGTCCCGCATGCAAGCAGCAAGGCGAGTGTGAGCGTCCGCTCGCTCCGCCGACGTGATGACACCGTCGCGCAGAACGGCCCGCTCGTAGGCCCCCGCGTCGGCGAAGGCCGTGGCGAAATCGGCCGCCCAGGGGCCCGCGTCGACGAACTGCGCCAGGTCGGGTTCGTCCGCGGTTCGATCGGCGAGCGGCTTCGAGCAAGCCCCGGTCGTGCTCACGATCCCAGCCAGTGCCAGGACGGCCACAGTCCGCCGCGTCCGCCTCCTCACTGCGACCGGACCATGCCGTACTTGCGGATCCCTGCCCAGCACACCGGCTCGTAGGACCACTTGTTCGCCGTCGCACGGTTTCCCGTCTTGATCTGCAACGAGGCTCCGACGGCCACGAAGTGCCGCGCTGCCCCGCACCCCGTGTAGTTCTTGCCCTTCGTCTGAGTCATCTGCCCCCAGCACGCAGCGGCGTTCGCGCCCGGCGCCATCGCCAAGTCGACCGCGACCAAGGAAATGAGCTCTCGGACGTTTCTCATCCGCTCCTCCACAGGCCAAGAGGGTCGAGCCGACATCCAATGAACGCTTCGCTGGAAGCACCGAAGGGGTAGACGCCTTGATCGTCGTCTCGCCGCCAGTCCCGCTCCGTGTACGAGCGATCAACAAGCCCGACCTTGCGAAGACAAGCGACCATGATTCGTGCTTCGTCCTCGCGGTGAGGGTTCCGTCGGACTTCGTCGAACAAGACCGTGACGTTCTGATCGAAGCGCTGCGAACACTCCTGCAGCACTCCGTTCAACATCCGTGTCGGAGAGACCGCGCGCTCGCTGATCGGCTCCAAGGACGATGTGCCGTCCTCCTCGATGTCCCAGCGGTAACCCGCATCCTTCAGACAGGATCGCTTCTTCGACTGCGCCTCGACGAGCTCCGCAGGTGTGACGACACCGTCTTCGAGGACCGACCGCTCGTAGTCGCTTGCCCCGGACATCGCGCTGGCGAACTCATCTGCCCAGGGGGCGTCTGGATCAGGGCTTGAGCCCGTGACCGGATCACCCGAGTCAGCGCATCCGGTGAGGGGAACGATCATGACCACTGCGACGACGAGAAGGCTGATCTGTCGATGAGCGACCACGTTCAAGCACGGACCATTCCGTACTTACTGATGCCGACCCAACAGGCTTTCTGCCGCGACCAGGAGTTGACACGGGCGACGTTCCCGAGCTTGATCTGACCGTTGCGGAGGACGTTGAAGTGCTGCGCGCTGCCGCATCCGGTGTAGTTCTTCCCCTGCGACTGCGTGATCTGCCCCCAGCACGCCGCGGCTTCGGCGCCCGGCGCTGTCACAGCGTCGACTGCGACTCCAGCGCTCATCAGCGTTCCGACGAGTGCGAGTCCGAGCATCACCTTCGTGATCACCATGTTCATCTCTCTCCTTCACCAACTCATTCGGCGTGTTGTTCGACATATGACACTCTGGTGAGTGAGCGCAGCAGAGACAGCGAAAGTCGAATCGCCACTGTGGGCGACGACCGCGCCTCACGGCGTCCGCCAGAGGCCGAGCGGATCAAGCTGGCACTGCTTCGCCGCCACGTCGTACTCCGGGAACGAGAACACCCCCGCGTCGTACTCGGCCCGCCACTTCCGCTCGCTGTAGTCCTTGCCGACCAGCCCGGCCTTCTGCAGGCACCTGACGGTGATCGCGGCCTCGTCCTGCTTCTGCGGGTTCCGACGCGTCTCCTCGAAGAGCATCGTCACGTACTGGTCGTACCGCTCCTCGCAGGCACGGAGGACCGGGTCGGACCGCTCGAAGAAGTCATCCGGGTACTTGCCGTCGCGGGACTCCAACTCGAACCCGCCGTCCGTGGCGTACGCGATGTCGAGCCCCGACTCCCCCAGGCACTGCCGGACGTGGTGGTGCGCGTCCTCGAGCTCCGCCGGCGTGATCTCGCCATCACGGAGGATCGCTGCCTCGTACGAGGAGACGCCGTGCTGCAGCGCATCGCGGAACTCGTCCACCCACGGCCCGGTGGCCGTCAGCGATCTCGCGTCGGACGTCGATGCGGCTCGTCGCTGCTGACCTCCGGTGCACCCGGCGAGACCGAGCGAGACGACGGCCGCGCAAGCGATGACCGCCATCACGCGGCCGTGCTCGCGACGACGCATCTACTTCGCCGTCATCCCGTACGAGACGACGTTCGCCCAGCAGGCGTTCTGTGTCGAGTACTTGCCGCGCCCGACCCACGCACCGTACTTCGACTTCGCGTTCTTGATCGCGTCCCAGTGCCTGGCCGACGAACAGGTGTTGTTCTTGCCCTTCCAGATGCTGACCGAGCCGTAGCAGGCCGCCGCCTCTGCCCGGGGTGCGGTCGCGGCGTCGAACGCCAGGGTGCCGCTGAGGAGCGTGCCGACGACTGCTGCGCCGAGGACCAACTTCGTGATCATCCGAGTTCCTTCCCTCGCCACGAGCTCTCTCGTGGACGGCGCCACGGTAGGGCGACCGGACTCCGGAATGCCAGTTGTCGGTATCCGGAATACAGACACCCTCAGCGGGCTCGGCGGTTCCCGGGCAGGATGGTCGGATGAGCGAAGACATCCGGTGGGAGGTGGTCGAGGAGAGCGCGCTGTCGCTCACCGACCACGAGGCGATCGCGGCGATGCTGGCGCAGGCGTTCCCGAGCTGGTCGCACTGGTACGTCGGCGGTCGGAGCTGGGCCGGCATGCAGCCCGAGCGTCGGGTACTCGGCCGGACCGAGGACGGCGTCGTCCTGGCCCACGTCGGCATCCGCCGGATGTTCGTCACGGTCGGGGGCGAGGACGTCCTGGTCGGCGACACCGGCCTGGTCGGTGTCTCGCCCCGCCTGCAGGGCTCCGGGGTGGGTCGCGAGCTGATGGAGCGCGTGCACGACGTGCTCGACGGGCTCCGCGTGCCGTACGGCTTCCTCGGTGCGGGCGAGGACCGGATCCCCTTCTACGCCCACATGGGCTGGCACGAGTTCCCCGAGGCGGTGGGCACTTTCAGCGCCTTCACCGCGGACGGTGCCGGCGTCGTCGAGACCGAGCAGGGCGGCTGGATGGTCCGTCCGGTGACGGCCCGGCTCGAGGACTGGCCGGAGGGTCCGATCCTCCTCAACGGCCAGCAGGTCTGAGGGGCCCCGTCCCGACGCGCCCGACCACGGTCGCCGAGCGGTCGGGCCGCGTACGCCGGCCGGCGAGCCAGCAGATCACAGACGGGAGGCGCGGTGCGAGTCGAACTCGCACCGCGCCTCCCGTCCGTGTCCGGCGACTACGCCTGGACGGCGACCTTCTCCGGGTCCTCGTTCGAGCCCGGCGCGCTCGGCGCGACGGCCGCGCGCACGCGGGCGCCGAGGTCGGGGTCGACGCTCGTCCAGTAGGCGAAGACGCGCTCGCGCAGGTCGTCGCGCGTCACCTTGGAGACGTGCCCGGCGATGTTGCCGACGAGACGCTCACGTGCGGCGTCGTCGAGGACCTCGCGGTAGAGCGTGCCCGCCTGGCCGAAGTCGTCGTCCTCGGGGTGGAGGGTCGCGGCGGAACGCTGCAGCGCACCGTCGGACTCCCAGCCGGGGGCGTCGTCCGTGGCGGTCGGGTCAGCGTGTGCACCACCGAGCGAGTTCGGCGCGTACACGGGGACTTCCGACTTCTGGAAGTCGAAGCGCATCCCGCCGTCCTTCGAGTACGAGTGCACCTCGTTCTTCGGGGCGTTCACCGGCAGCTGGGCGTGGTTCGTGCCGACGCGGTAACGGTGGGCGTCCGCGTAGCTGAAGATGCGCGCGAGGAGCATCTTGTCGAGGCTCGCCGCGATGCCGGGCACGAAGTTCGAGGGGGCGAAGGTCGCCTGCTCGATCTGCGCGAAGTAGTTCTCCGGGTTGCGGTTGAGCTCCATCGTGCCGACCTCGATGAGGGGGTAGTCCGCGTGCGGCCACACCTTCGTCAGGTCGAACGGGTTGAAGCGGTAGCTGGCGGCGTCCTCGTAGGGCATGACCTGCACCGCGAGGGTCCAGCGCGGGTTGTCCCCACGCTCGATCGCTTCGTGGAGGTCGCGGATGTGGAAGTCGGCGTCCTCACCGGCGATGCGGTCGGCGTCCTCCTGCGTCAGCGTCGCGTGGCCCTGCTCGGTGCTGAAGTGGTACTTCACCCAGAAGCGCTCGCCGTCGGCGTTGATCCACTGGTAGGTGTGCGACCCGAAGCCGTCCATGTGGCGCCAGCTCGACGGCAGGCCGCGGTCGCCCATGAGCCACGTGACCTGGTGCGCCGACTCGGGCGACAGGGTCCAGAAGTCCCACTGCATGTCGTGGTCGCGGAGGTGCGAACCCGGCAGGCGCTTCTGCGAGCGGATGAAGTCCGGGAACTTGATGCCGTCGCGGATGAAGAACACCGGGGTGTTGTTGCCGACGAGGTCGTAGTTGCCCTCGCTCGTGTAGAACTTCAGCGCGAAGCCACGGGGGTCGCGCCAGGTGTCCGGGGAGCCCTGCTCACCGGCGACGCTCGAGAAGCGGGCGAGCATCTCGGTGGTCTGACCGGGCTGGAGGAACGCGGCACGCGTGTACTGCGAGACGTCGTGCGTGACGGTGAAGGTACCGAACGCCCCGCCGCCCTTCGCGTGGACGACGCGCTCCGGGACGCGTTCGCGGTTGAACTGGGCGAGCTTCTCGACCAGGTAGTGGTCGTGCAGGGCGATGGGGCCGTCGGCGCCGACTCCCATGGAGTGCTGGTCGCTGGAGACCGGGGCCCCGCTGTTGGTCGTGGTGGTGGGCGTGTTCTGGTCGGACACGGTTCCTCCTATTTGGAACGTAGGTTCGGTCAGGATGGCTCGGGTCGGTTCGCAGTCACGGCGTCGGTCTCGACATCGCTCTGCTCGGCTGCCGCACACTGCTCGCAGATGCCCCAGTAGGTGACCTCTGCGGTGGTGACGGCGAAGCCGTGGGTCTCGGACGGCGTCAGGCACGGCGCGTGGCCGACGGCGCAGTCCACGTCACCGATCGCGCCGCACATGGTGCAGACGATGTGGTGGTGGTTGTCGCCCGTCCGCCGTTCGTAGCGGGCCGGGCTGCCCGCCGGTTCGATGCGGCGCACGAGTCCGGCGCCGGTCAGCGCGGCGAGGACGCCGTAGACCGCCTGGTGACTGGTCGTCGGGAGTTCGGCGGCGAGCGCCGTGACCAGGTCGTCGGCGGTGGTGTGCGGGCGGGTCTCGATCGCCCGGAGGGCGGCGAGGCGCGGCGCGGTGACGCGCAGGCCGGCTCCGCGGAGCAGTTCGGTGTCGTCGACCATGCGGAGCCCTTCTCTTGCAGGATTCAAGACAATGCCCACTGTACACGGCGGAGGCGGTCCTGCGGGCGACCCATGCGCCTCCCGGAATGCAATGTGTCACGATCCTGTCGCGATCGGCTGGACCCGGCCTGGGAGGGGTGGAACGACCGGTAGCGTCCAGCCATGTCCATGCAGCAGGCCGACGCGTCGGCGAACACCGCTCAGGACGTCCGGGGGGCCATCGTGCAGCGGGACCTGGTCGTCGACCTCATCCGGACGGCCTGCGTCGTCCTCGTCGTCATCGTGCACGTCACGATGGTCGGCGTCGGTTCCGACGCCTCGGGCCTCCGGGTGACGAGCCCGCTGCAGGAACTCCCCTGGTACGTGGCGGCGACCTGGATCGGGCAGGTCATGCCCCTCTTCTTCGTCGTCGGTGGCTTCGCGAGCGCCGTGGGATGGCGCAGCACCGTCGCACGCGGCGGTGGCCCGCGAGACTGGATCGCGACCCGGCTCGTACGGCTCTACCGGCCGGCGGTGCCGCTGTTCGCCGTGCTCGCCGTCGGTCTCGGCATCGCGACCGTCCTCGGCACCCCGGCGGACCTGCTCGACGAGCTCGCGTTCGGCATCGGGTCGCCGCTCTGGTTCCTCGCCGCGTACGGCATCACGCAGTGCTGCGTGCCGCTGATGACGCGGCTGCACGCCACCGCGCCGTGGCGCACCCTGGCGGTGCTGCTCCTGCTGGCCGCGGCGGTCGACGGCGTCCGGCTCGCCACGGGGGTCGCCGAGGTCGGGCTGCTCAACCTCGGCCCGGTGTGGCTGTTCGCCCAGCAACTCGGGTTCCTCTGGGCCGACGGCTGGTTCGCCCGGCGCTCGAAGGTGCTGCTGGCGTGCATCGCGGTCGTCGCCTACGCGGTCCTCGTGCCGATCACCTCGGTCGGGCTCTGGGCGCCGGACATGTTGCAGGACCTCAACCCGCCGATGCTGCCGCTGGCTCTGCTCGCGGTCGGGCAGGCGTGCCTGGTCCAGCTCGTGCACGCTCCCCTGACCCGGCTGATGCACACCCGTCCCGCCCAGGCCGTCGTGTTCCTGCTCGGCCGTGACGGCATGACGATCTACCTGTGGCACCTGCCGCTCTTCATCCTGCTCAACGGCATCGGGCTGCTCGTCGGGCTGCCGTTCCCCGACCCGGGCTCGCGCACCTGGTGGGCCACGCGCGTCGTCGCCGTGGTCGTGCTGCTCGCCGCCACCCTCGGTGTCGCCCGGGCAGTCCGTCGCTTCGACCGCCCGCTCCCCCGCCTCGTCCCCGGCACGGACCGGCCCGCGTGGCTGATCCTCGCGGTCGCAGCACTCTGCACGATCGGCCCGGCGTTCGCGGTGATGCAGCTGCACCTCTCGTTCCCGCTCGCACTCCTCGGAGCGGTCGCGATCCCGGTCGGGACGTGGCTGCTGAGCACGACCGTCGCGGCTCCGAGCCCGACCGGCGCGGCTCCGGGCGTGCGGACCATGTAGGGATCCTCATCCACCGGAGCCGGGTCGGGCCTCACGGCCGGAGGAAGATGTCTCCCGCAGCGCGACCACCGGGAGGCACCCCACGCCGTCACCCTCCGAGTTCTGGAGCACCTGGCACGTCGACCCCCTGGCGGCGGCGCTGCTCGGCGTCGCCGTCGTCGCGTACGGCGCCGGACTCGTCTCCGCCCGACGCCGTGGTGTCCGCTGGCCCTGGTGGCGGACCCTGGCGTTCGTCGCCGCGCTCGCCCTGTTCACGGTGGTGCAGTTCGGGATCGTCGGCCAGTACGACCGGCAGCTGCGGTGGGCGTTCGTCCTGCGGATCGCCGTCCTCTTCTTCGCGGTCCCGACGTTCGCCGCGCTGTCCGGCCCGTTCGCGTTGCTGCGGACGGGAGGCCCCACCCGCCTCGCCGAGACCGCCGACGCCGTCCTGCGGTCGCGCCCGGCACGGTTCCTCGGCAACGCGATCGTCTCGCCCCTGGTCGCCCTCGCGCTGTTCTGCGTGATGCTCACCCCGCTGGCGGCCGTGCTCCGACAGTCCCTGGTCAGCAGCGTGGGGATCACCGTCCTGGTGCCGGTCCTCGGCTTCGGGTTGCTCGCGCCGCTGTCCGAGGTCGGGGTGCTCCGCTCCTCCGCCTTCGCCACCGCCGAGTTCCTGCTGGCGTTCGTGGAGCTCGTGCTCGACGCGGTACCGGCGGTCGTGATGCGCGTCAGCGACCACGTGCTGGACGGAGCCGGGCGGGTGGTGCTGCACGTGCCGTGGGCACCGTCGCCGCTGCAGGACCAGCACCTGGCGGGCGACCTACTGTGGTTCATCGCCGAGGTGGCGGACGTCCCCGTGCTCATCGCCCTCTTCATCCGGTGGCAGCGTTCCGACCGCCGCGAGGCCCGCGAGGTCGACGACCTGACGGACGAGCAGATGGACGCGCTGACGCGGGAGCACCTGCAGCGTCGGCCCTGAGGGGCGCGGGGCGCGGGGGCGCGCGGGCGCGCGGGCGCGCGGGCGCGCGGGCGCGCGGGCGCGCGGGCGCGGCGGCGGGAGGTCCTGCCGTGGGAGGTTCTGCCGTCTGGCGCGAGCGGGCGAAAGACCAGGGTCGGCGCGCCTCGAGCCGCGCGGATCTGCCCGTTCGATCCGCGCGCGGCGTCCACTGCCCGCAGCTCGCCAGCCGGCCCGGCGCGCCAGCCGCACCAGCCGCACCAGCCGCCCCAGCCGGCGAGCGGGCGGAACACCAGGGCCCTACCCGGGCGGGAGGCGCGCTTCCGCCCGCTCACCGACGAACGCCCGTCCCCGTGACCTCTCCGACCCGCGAGCGGGCGGAAGCCCCGGGTGCCGCAAGCGCAGGGGGCGCGAAACCGCCCGCTCGACGCGGGGCGGGCCTCCCGGCTCTTCCGGGAAGTGCGCGACGCGGCGAGCGGGCGGAATCCCCCGATGCGGGCGATCCGGGAGGCGCGTTTCCGCCCGCTCGCCGCCCTGCGCCCGCCTCGGCGTCGGCTCACGGGCCGCGCGCGACCGCGAGCGGGCGGAAGACCCCGGAGCGACGGACGCCAGCGGCGCACTTCCGCCCGCTCAGCAACCACGCCGGCCGACCGGGACCGCCAGACACCGAGACACCGAGACACCGAGACACTCAGACACCCGGGACACCGAGACACCCAGGCACCTAGACACGACGGAGCCCCGGCCCCTCGTGCGAGGGACCGGGGCTCCGGTGGTGCGGGACGGGCGGGTTACGCCTCGACGTGCTTGCCCGGGTGCTGGCCCGCAGCGAGTTCGTCCGCGGCGGTGGCGGGTGCCGGAGCCGAGGCGTGGGCAGCGACGTGCTCGCGCTCGTCGTCGGCCTTCGCCGAGGCAGCCTCGGCCGACCCGCCGTCGGGCTGCGTGGCGACCGAGCCGGTCTGCTTCCAGGCGACGGTCTGCTTCGGCTTCGACAGGAACAGTGCCGCCACGATCGCAGCGATGAGCACGACGGCCGGCAGCACGAGCGACTGACCCATGGCCCGCGAGAACGGCTCGAGCAGGAACCCGGGCAGCGACCCGGTCTGCTCCGCACCCGCGCCGGACCCGCCGGACTGCTGCGGGAACTCGGCGGTGATGCGTGCCTCCATCAGGGCGGCGATGCCGGCGGAACCGAGCACCGCACCGATCTGACGGGTGGTGTTGTAGACGCCCGAACCGGCACCGGCGAGACGCGGCGGCAGGTTGCGTGTGGCGGAGACGGACAGCGGTCCCCACATGCAGGCGTTGGCGAGGCCGAGGAGCGCGCTCGGCAGGAGCACCCAGCCCCAGTCGGCGTTCGCGGCGATCAGGGCGCCGAACCAGAACAGGCCGCCGGAGAAGCAGGCGAGTCCGAAGGACGCCACCCAGCGCGGGTTCCAGACGTTGAGCTTCTTGCCGACGAACGGTGCCAGGCCGGCCGAGATGACCGCCTGCGGCACGAGCAGCAGGGCGGCCTGCGTCGGCGAGAAGCGGAGGACGTCCTGCGCCCACAGCATGATCGGCAGTGCGAAGGACGAGATGGCGACGCCGACCGCGGTGATCGCGATGTTCGCGAGGGTGAAGTTGCGGTCCTTGAACAGGCCGAGCGGCAGCAGCGGCTCGCCCTTCTGCACGCCCTGCCAGACGACGAACGCGGCGAGCACGACGATGCCGGCGATGATGAGCGACCAGACCGAGATCGGGCCGGTGATGGTGCCCCAGTCGTAGGTCTCGCCCTCCTGGATGCCGAAGACGAGCAGGAACAGACCGACGGCGGAGAGCACGATGCCCAGGGTGTCGAAGCGGTGGCGGTGACGCTCGAAGGACGGGACGAACTTCTGCGCCAGGACGAACGCGACGATGCCGACGGGGACGTTGACGAAGAAGATCCACTCCCAGCCGAAGCCGTCGACGAGCAGGCCGCCGACGATCGGGCCGACGAGCGAGGCCACACCGGCGACCGCACCCCAGAGGCCCATGGCCGCGCCACGGTTCTGCGGCGGGAAGATGCGGGTGATGACGGACATCGTCTGCGGCGTCATCATCGCGGCGCCGAGGCCCTGCACGACGCGGGCGAGGATGAGCATCTCGATCGAGCCGGCGAGACCGCACCAGAGGCTGGCGAGCGTGAAGACGACGAGACCGACCTGGTAGAGCACCTTCGGGCCGAAGCGGTCACCGAGACGGCCGGTGATGAGCAGGGGCACGGCGTAGGCGAGCAGGTAGGCGCTGGTCACCCAGATGACGGCGTTGATGTCGGCGTCGAGCGCCGTGGCGATGGTCGGGGTCGCGACCGAGACGATCGTCGAGTCGACGAGGATCATGAAGAAGCCCACGACGAGGGCCCAGAGCGCTGGCCACGGCTTCTTGCCGTGCTCCAGGTCGGCGGCGGTTGCTGCGGATGTCATCGAGTGGTGTCCTTGCTGTTCTGTGGGGGTTCTGCGGGGACGGCCGGGCCGTCCCAGGGGATGTCGCCGCGCTCGACGCGTTCGGCGATGGCGGTCAGCCACTCGAGTTGCGCGGTGAGCATGGCACGGACGTACGACACGTCGAGCCAGTAGCGCTCGGCCAGTTCCTTGGCCTGGAGGCCCGCGGCGGCTTCGTCGTACCCGTCGCGCTGTGCGCGGAGTGCGGTGATGCGCGCCCGGAAGGCGGCCGCCACGTCCTCGACGGGGAGGTTGTCCACGTGGGACACCGCCAGTCGGAACTGCGGGTACTCGTCGGCGGGTTCGGCGACCATGTGGCGGAGGCCGGCCTCGAGTGCCGCGCGCCCGGCGTCCGTGATCGAGTAGGTGGTCCGTTCGGGTCGGTTGCCCGCGCGGTCGGTGCCGACGACCTCGGCGTACCCGAGGTCGGCGAGACGGCCGACCTGGTGGTAGAGCGTGCCGGGTCGGACCTTGACGTTCCGGTCCTCGCGGCGCTGGAGCATCGTCTGGAACATCTCGTACGGGTGCATCGGCGACTCGGCGAGCAGGCCGAGCGCCGCGAACGCGAGCGGCGTCAGGTCGGTCACGGGGTCTCCGGGTGGTCGATCGTCACCGCGTGTTCGATGCCGATTGTTCGAGTTGGAATATACGTCGTCGAACAGTTCTCCACAAGCGCCCGACGCGCCGTGCGCTGGACCTAGACTGGTGACGTCCCCACCCGACCCCTGTGCTGGAGTGAACACGTGCCAACGATCGTCGTCGAGGTCATGCCGAAGGCCGAGATCCTCGACCCCCAGGGCAAGGCGGTGGGCAATGCCCTCGCCCGCCTCGGCAAGAACGACCTGACCAACGTCCGCATCGGCAAGCGATTCGAGGTGTCGGTCGACGGTCCCGTCGACGACGCCAAGCTCGCCGAAGTCCGCGAGATCGCGGTCGACGTCTTCTCGAACGCAGTCATCGAGGACGTCGTCTCCGTGAGCGTCGTCGAGTGACGATGCGCATCGGGGTCATCACCTTCCCCGGCTCGCTCGACGACCGCGACGCGCAGCGTGCCGTGCGTCTGGCCGGAGCCGAGCCGGTCGCGCTCTGGCACGGTGACCACGACCTCCAGGGTGTCGACGCGATCGTCCTGCCGGGCGGGTTCTCCTACGGGGACTACCTCCGCGCCGGGGCCATCGCCGCCAAGGCCCCGATCATGGCCGAGGTCATCGACGTCGCCGGCAAGGGCATGCCCGTGCTCGGCATCTGCAACGGCTTCCAGATGCTCGCCGAGGCCCGTCTGGTCCCCGGTGCGCACACGCGGAACGCCCACCAGCAGTTCATCCGCCGCGACCAGGTGCTCCGCGTCGAGAACGCCGACACCGCGTGGACGTCCGGCTTCGACGCGCAGCAGGAGATCACCATCCCGCTGAAGAACGCCGACGGCCGCTTCGTCGCCGACGCGGACGAGATCAAGCGCATCGAGGACAACGGCCAGGTCGTCTTCCGCTACGTCGGCGTCAACCCGAACGGGTCGATCGACGACATCGCGGGCGTCTCGAACGAGCGCGGCAACGTCGTCGGCCTGATGCCGCACCCCGAGCACGCGACGGAGCCCGGGTTCGGCCCGGACACCCGCGCGGCCATGGCCTCCGGCACGGACGGCCTCACCTTCTTCACCTCCGTGATCGAGCGCGCGCTCGTCAAGTGACCGCGACTCCTTCGCCCGCGAATCCAGTGACAGGGAACGACAACACCGTGACCACGCCCGTCCGCCCGAAGCCCGACACCGTCCAGGACGCCGCCGAGACGCCCGACAAGGAACAGCCCTACGCGGCCCTCGGGCTGAAGGCCGACGAGTACGCGAAGATCCGCGAGATCCTCGGTCGCCGCCCCACCTCGGGTGAGCTGGCCATGTACTCGGTCATGTGGTCCGAGCACTGCTCGTACAAGTCGAGCAAGAACTACCTCCGGCAGTTCGGCAAGAAGGTCACGCCGGAGATGACCAAGAACCTGATGGTCGGCATGGGCGAGAACGCCGGTGTCGTCGACGTGGGTGACGGCTGGGCGGTGACCTTCAAGGTCGAGTCGCACAACCACCCGTCCTACGTCGAGCCCTACCAGGGTGCGGCCACCGGTGTCGGCGGCATCGTGCGCGACATCATCTCGATGGGTGCCCGTCCGGTCGCGGTGATGGACCAGCTGCGGTTCGGCGCCATCGACCACGAGGACACGGCACGCGTGGTGCACGGGGTCGTCGGCGGCATCTCGTTCTACGGCAACTGCCTCGGCCTGCCGAACATCGGCGGCGAGACCTACTTCGACCCGGTGTACCAGGGCAACCCGCTGGTGAACGCCCTGGCGGTGGGTGTGCTGCGGCACGAGGACCTACACCTGGCGAACGCCTCGGGTGCGGGCAACAAGGTCGTGCTGTTCGGCGCCCGCACGGGTGGCGACGGCATCGGCGGCGCGTCGATCCTGGCGTCCGACACCTTCACCGAGGGCGGCCCGACCAAGCGTCCGGCGGTCCAGGTGGGCGACCCGTTCGCCGAGAAGGTCCTCATCGAGTGCTGCCTCGAACTCTTCCAGAAGGAGCTCGTCGAGGGCATCCAGGACCTCGGAGCCGCGGGAATCTCCTGCGCGACGAGCGAGCTCGCGAGCAACGGCGACGGCGGGATGCACATCTCCCTCGACGACGTCCTGCTCCGCGACCCGTCGCTCACGGCAGAGGAGATCCTCATGTCGGAGAGCCAGGAGCGCATGATGGCGGTCGTCCGCCCCGACAAGCTCGACGCCTTCCTCGAGGTCGTCGGCAAGTGGGAGGTCGAGACCAGCGTGCTGGGCGAGGTCACCGGCACCGGCCGTCTCGTCATCGACTGGCAGGGCCAGGAGATCGTCAACGTCGACCCGCGCACCGTCGCGGTCGACGGCCCGGTGTACGACCGCCCGGTCGCCTACCCGAGCTGGATCGACGCGCTCCAGGCCGACGGTGCCGAGTCGCTCGACCGTCCGGAGACCGGACCCGCCCTCAAGGCACAGTTCCTGCAGCTGCTCGGGTCGCCGAACCTCTCCGACAAGCGCTGGGTCACGAACCAGTACGACACGTACGTCCTCGGCAACACCGCGCTGTCCTTCCCCGACGACGGCGGCATGATCCGCGTCGACGAGGAGACCGGCCTGGGTGTCGCGATCGCCACGGACGCCAACGGCCGGTACTGCCAGCTCGACCCGAAGCAGGGCGCCCGACTGGCCCTGGCCGAGGCGTACCGGAACGTCGCCGTCACCGGTGCCGTCCCCGCGGCGGTCACCGACTGCCTGAACTTCGGCTCGCCCGAGAACCCCGAGGTCATGTGGCAGTTCTCCGAGGCCGTCGAGGGCCTGGCGGACGGCTGCATGGAGCTCGGCATCCCGGTGACCGGCGGCAACGTGTCGTTCTACAACCAGACGGGCGACACCCCGATCCACCCGACGCCGGTCGTCGGTGTGCTCGGCGTGATCGACGACGTCGCCAAGCGCATCCCCTCGGGGTGGCAGGACGACGGCCACAACATCTACCTGCTCGGCACCACGAGCCTCGAGCTCGACGGTTCGGCCTGGGCCGGCACCGTGCACGACCACCTGGGCGGACGTCCGCCGATGGTGGACCTGGGCCGCGAGAAGGCCCTGGCGGAGCTCATCGCCGCTGCGGCCGACGAGCAGCTGCTGACGAGCGCACACGACCTGGCGGACGGCGGCCTCGGCCAGACCCTCGCCGAGTCGGTGCTCCGTTTCGGCCTCGGTGCCCGTGTCGTGCTCGACGAGCTCGAGTCCCGCGACGGCGTCGACACCGCGACGGCGCTGTTCTCCGAGTCGACCGGCCGCGTCATCGTGACCGTCCGACGCGAGGACGACGTCCGCTTCCAGGGCCTCTGCACGGGCCGGGGGTACCCGGTCCTGCGCATCGGCGTGACCGACGCCGCGTCGGGCTCGCTCGAGGTCCAGGGTGCGTTCGAGGCGACGATCGACGAGCTCCGCGGCGTCCACGGTGCGACCCTGCCGACGCACTTCGGTGACGTCATCCAGGAGAACGTCACCGAGGGCTACGTCGGGCGCGGGCCGCTCGACGACCACGGCTCCTTCTCGCCGCGCACGGACTCCTGACCCGGTGCCGATCGTCACGCTGCCCCTGCAGGAACTGCTCGACGGCTTCGGACCGGTGCCGGACGGCATCGAGCTGGACGTCTGGGACGTCGAGTCCCCGTACGACCGGGCCGACGAGGTCGCCATCGCGTTCCTGCCGTTCTACTTCGGTGGACGGCACCGCTGGCAGTTCGTGCACGACCTGCCGAACCTCGAACTGCTGCAGCTGCCGAGCGCCGGGTACGAGTGGGCGACCCCGCACGTACCCGGTCACGCACGGCTGGCGAACGGCCGCGGGATCCACGACGACGAGACGGCGGAGCTCGCCGTCGGGTTGGCGCTGACCTCGCTCCGTGAGATCGCAGCGTTCCAGTTCGACCGTGCCGAGCAGCGATGGGACGCACGCGAGACCCGGTCGCTGGCGGACCGGCGGGTGACGGTCGTCGGCTACGGCGCGATCGGGTCGGCGATCGCGACGCGGTTCGAGGCGTTCCGCACGCACGTCACCGTCGTCGCCCGGACGGCTCGTGAGCAGGACGGCCGGCAGGTGCACGCGTTCGGCGAGCTGCCGGAACTCGCGCGCACCACGGACGTGCTCGTGCTCATCGCGCCGCTCACCGACGAGACCGAGGGACTGGTGGACGCGGACCTCCTCGCCGCGCTGCCCGACGGCGCCCTCGTGGTGAACGTCGCACGCGGCAAGGTCGTCGACACCGACGCTCTCGTGGCGGAACTCCGCTCGGGCCGGATCTCGGCGGCGCTCGACGTCACCGACCCGGAACCCCTGCCCGCCGACCACGCGCTCTGGACGACGCCGAACACCGTGCTCACGCCCCATGTCGGCGGCAACACGGACCTCAGCATCCCGCGGTCGCTCGACCTGATCCGTCGCCAGGTCGCGGCGCTGGCCGAGGGTCACACGTTCGAGAACGTCATCGATCTGCCGGTCACACAGGGCTGACGGCACCGGCCGGATCCGCAGGCAACCCCGTCCAGGCCGACGGCCCAGCCGGGCACGCTCGACCGCACCGGTCCGGATCGACTCAGCGCTCGGGCAGCGGGACGATGCAGGTCGGGCTGCCGACGGCGATCTGCCCGACGGCCTCCCCCGGCACACCGTCGTCCCCGACCGGCAGCACCGCCACCGCGTCCGACATCTGGTTCGCGACGAGCAGGTGCCCGGGCACCCGGGCGAAGTGGCGCGGCCAGACGCCGCCCGCCGACGCCGACCCGATGACGCGGAGCCCGTCGTCAGCTGAGTCGAGCACCACGATCTGGTCGCGGCCGCGCACGGCGACCGTGACCCGGCCGCGCTCGTCGACCTCGATGTGGCTGAGGAGCGACGGCGCACCGGGGCCGTCGAAGACCGAGGTGGCGCAGACCTCGTGGAACGACCCGGAATTGTCGCGGCGGAGGCGGTACACCCGTCCGTCGAGTTCGCCCGCGACGACGAGGTCGTCACCCACCCATGCCATGTGCCGTGGTCCGGCGCCGGGCGCGACGTGGTGGACACGCAGCGCCTCGATCGACGCGGAGCCGGCGTCGGCGCTGACCCGGAACTCGTGCAGGGCGTCGCCGCCGAGGTCGGCGACCAACACCGTGCCGTCAGGCGTGGCGACGGATTGATGGGCGTGCGGGCCCTCCTGCCGGTCCTCGTCGGGACCGGTCGCGTCGGGCAGGACCTCGGTCGCGAGTGCCGCGTCCGGCAGTGCGGCGGAGACCCCGGCGCCCTGTCCGCCGACGCCGTGCACCGCGGCGCCCCCGTCGCCGGACGAGACGGCGTACGCCTCCGCTGCCGCGAGCGAGACGGCGGTCACCGTCCCCGAGACGTAGTTCGTGATGACGAGCGCACCGGACGGGTCGATCCGCACGTGGCAGGGGGCGTCTCCACCGGCGGGGGCGTCCCACAGGTGCTCGAGCGCGGATCCGGACCGGCGGAAGGCGTGGACGCCGCCGTCGACGGTCTCGGAGACCGCGTACACCCGGTCACCGTCGACGGCCAGGAACGACGGGTCGTCGAGCACGGCGACGGTCGACACGAGGTCACCGTCGACGATGGAGATCCCGGTCGCGTTGCCGCCCCCGGTCGCCGTGTACGAGCCGATCAGCAGGTGCAGCGACGGCAGGGTCACAGCTCACCGACGGCGATGCGCTCGTGGTGGTGGATGACCTCCGCCACGATGAAGTTGAGGAACTTCTCTGCGAAGGCCGGGTCGAGGTGCGACTCGGCAGCGAGGGCGCGCAGCCGTGCGACCTGGATCTGCTCACGGGAGGGGTCTGCCGCGGGCATCCCGGCCGCGGCCTTGAGGTAGCCGACCCGCTGCGTGTACTTGAACCGCTCGGCGAGCATGTGGATCACGGCAGCGTCGATGTTGTCGATGCTCTGCCGGATGCTCTGCAGCTCGGCCACGGCGTCGTCGTCGGTCGTCCCTCGGGCCTCGTTCATGGTCAGAGCCTACTGATCGAGGCCCCCTCGGACGAGATGTGACCTCGGGGTCGTCCCGTTGCTGGGAGGATGGTCGACATGACGGTTCTGCTGGCGATCTCCGGTGTCTTCGCGGTCCTGGCGGGCCTGGTGCACGCGTACATCTTCTTCCTCGAGTCCCTCGCGTGGACGAGCCCTCGGGTCCGACGCATCTTCAGCATCTCGAGCGATGCCGAGGCGCAGGCGACCCGGTCCCTCGCCTTCAACCAGGGCTTCTACAACCTGTTCCTGGCGATCGGCGCGGTCCTCGGTGTGGTGCTGGTGCTCGCGGGCAACGGTGCGACCGGGTGGACGCTCGTCGTCTTCTCGTGCGCGAGCATGCTCGGTGCCGCGGTCGTCCTCGCGGGCACGGGCCGCAAGTACCTGCGCTCCGCGTCGATGCAGGGCGCGTTCCCGCTGCTCGCGCTCCTGTTCGCCTTCGTGGGCTCGACCTTCGGGTCCTGACCCGCGCCTCCCGTCCGGCACGCACCCGCGCCCGGCCGGGAGGCCCGCCTCACCCCGCACCGGACGCCCCCGCCCGGCAGGTGGCTGGCGCCGACGCCCACTGCGTGGTCCACGCACAACAGGAACCGGCCCGCACCACGAGATCTCGTGGTGCGGGCCGGTTCCTGTTGTGCGGGTCCGACTGGCGCCGCGCAAGCGCGCTGCGCCCGGCGGTCAGCCCAGCTTCTTCGCGAACTCGTCCGGCAGGCGCTTGAGTGCCCACTCGATCGCCGCGGTCGTCCCGAGCGAGAACGCGGTGGAGACGTCCGAGTCGTCGATGACGATGGAGTGCCCGGCCTCGACCGACGGCACCTTCTGGAACAGCGGGTCCGAGCTCGCCTTCGACGCGTCGACGTAGATCGGCAGGACGACGGTCAGGTCGGCGTCGAGCAGGTCGAGGTTCTCGTTCGACAGCGAGACCGAGAACTCCTTGCCGGCGGCATTGTCGATCGCGGACGGGATCGTGAAGCCGAGGTTCTGCATGAACGTGGCACGGCTGTCGCGGGAGGCGTAGACCCCGAAGCCCTCGGACGTGTACGCGCCGATCGCGGCCGTCTTGCCCTCGAACTCGGGGTGTGCCGTACGAGCGGCGGCGTAGGAGTCGTCGAGGTCGCTGAGCAGCTTCTTGCCCTCGGACTCCTTGCCGAGCGCCTTCGAGATCATGTCGACCTGCTCGGTCGTGGAGGCGAGGTAGTTCTCGCCGCCCTTCGGGATCGCGACGGTCGGGGCGATGGCGGACAGCTTGTCGTAGCGGTCCTTGTCGCCCGAGGACTTCACGTCGAGGATCAGGTCCGGCTTGAGCTTGAGGATCTCTTCGTAGCTGGGCTCGAGCGTCTCGATGATCTTCGGGGACTTCTTGTACGCCCCCTTGAGCCACGGCCCGACGCCGTCGCCACCGAAGGCGAGCCAGTCGCTGGCGCCGACGGGCTGCACGCCGAGTTCGAGGGCCGTCTCGGCGTCGCCCCACCCGAGGGCGACGACGCGCTTCGGGGCGGAGTCGATCGTCGTGGTGCCGAGCCCGGTCGTGATCGACACGGGGAAGGCGCCGTCGGACGAGCCGGCGGAGGACGACGAGGACGAGGGGCTCGACGAGGAGCAGCCGGCCAGCACGAGCGCGGCCGCGACGACGGCGCCGGCCGCAGCGAGCACGCGGGCGGAACGGCGCTTGGAGAGGGAGGAACGGATCACGAAGGGTAGCCTAACCTAAGGGACTCTTCCCCGGGTGGGCAGCGGGTCCTGCCTGGATAGGCTGCGCGCGTGCCCCTCACCTTCCCCGACACCGACCGCACCGAACTCGCCGTGCTCGGCTCCCCGATCGCGCACTCGCTCTCCCCCACGCTGCATGCTGCGGCCTACGACGTGCTCGGGTTGCCGTTCTCGTACGGGAGGCACGAGGTCGCCTCCGGTGGGCTCGCCGCGTTCGTCGCGGGGCTCGGTCCGGAGTGGCGCGGCCTCAGTCTCACGATGCCGTTGAAGCGTGAGGTCCTCCCCCTGCTCGACCGGACCACCCCGCTCGTCGACGAGCTCGGCGTCGCGAACACGGTCGCGTTCCGCCGCGAGGGCTCGTCGGTCGTCCTGGCGGGTGCCAACACGGACGTCCAGGGCATCGTCCGCCCGGTCGCCGCACTCGGTCACGTCCCGGGCGAGGCGACGATCCTCGGCGGCGGAGCCACCGCGGCGAGCGCCCTCACCGCGTCACTGCGGCTCGGCGCATCGCTGGTCCGGGTGTACCTGCGGGACACCGCCAAGGCGGGCGACCTGGTGCTGCTGGCCGCGCGACTGGGCGTGACACTCGAGGTGCACGACCTGCAGGACCTCGGTTCCGCTGACCCGATGGGCTTCGTGGTGTCGACGCTGCCGGGCGGCGTTGCCGATGGCCTGCCCCTCGTGCCGTCGGGGCCGGACGCGGTGCTGTTCGACGTGGCGTACGAGCCGTGGCCGACCCGGGCCTCCGCGGCGTGGACGGCTGCGGGCGGTCGGGTGCTGAACGGCCTGGACATGCTCAGCGAGCAGGCGATCGGGCAGATCCGGTTCTTCCTGACCGGGGACGAGGACGAGCTGCTGCCGTCCGAGGCCGAGGTCCGCCGGGCGATGCGCGCTGCCGTGGGCCTGCCGGAGACAATCGGCTGACGCGGACGTCTCCCGTCAGCGGCGCCCAGCCGCGCCGGGCGTCAGGCCACGACACCGTCGACGTAGTACCAGTGCCCGCCCTCGCGGACGAAGTCGCTCGTCTCCTCGAGCGTCCCGCGCTCGGAGTCGGAGCGCCACCACGCGCGGAACGTGACGGTGCCGGCGGAGTCGAACGGGCCTCCCGACCGGGTGCCGACGATGTCGAGCCGCGTCCAGCGCTGGTCGGGGTCCAGGTCGAGCATGGCGGGCCGCGTGCTGGGGTGCCAGCTGCGGAGCAGGTACTCGGGCAGGCCGAGTGCGAAGGCGGAGAACCGCGACCGCATCAGCCGCTCCGCTGTCGGTGCGGGCGCGCCGGCGTGCAGGGGGCCGCAGCACTCGTCGTACGGGTTGCCGCTCAGGCAGGGGCAGCGGTCGGAGATCACCGCTCCAGCCTAGGGAGCGGCGAGCACCGCGAGGGCGTCAGTCGACGAGCGAGAGCGTCACCGTGATGTTGCCGCGCGTGGCGTTCGAGTACGGGCAGATGGTGTGCGCGAGCTCGACCAGCCGCTGCCGCTCGGGGCCGGCGACGCTCGGTGCGTAGACGTCGAGCTCGACCGCGAGGCCGAAGCCACCCGAGCCGTTGCCACCGATGCTGACCTCGGCGGAGACCTCGGCGCCGGTGGTGTCCAGCGTCAGCTCGCGACCGGCGGCGTGCAGGGCACCGAGGAAGCAGGCTGCGTACCCGGCGGCGAAGAGCTGCTCGGGGTTCGTGCCCTCGCCGCTGCCGCCCATCTCCTTCGGCGGTCGGGTGTCGAGGTCGATGCGGTCGTCCTCGGTGCGGACGTGTCCGTCGCGGCCGCCTCCGGTGGCGTGGGCGGCTGCGGTGTAGACGATGTCGAGACTCATGCCGCCAGGTCAGCGACCGTCGCTGGATGATCGCTGTGGAGGCGCGGGCTCACGCGGACGGCGCTCCTCACCCGCGCCGGCGGTCGGGCGTGTCCGAGCGATCCTCAGCGAGAGCCGGTAGACAGGGGCCGTGTTCCGACTGGGGTGGCAGGTGTTCCGTGCGCGGTTCGGCGAGGACGTGTCGCCGACCCGCTTCCGACGCGCCGTCTCGGTCGGCGTCGTCGTCGCACTCGTCGCCGCCCTGGCGCTCGGCATCACCGCGGCCTCTACCGGTTGGACCGGCGCCGGCCCCGTCCGGGCGACGATCGTGGTGGTGCTCGCCTCGCTGGCGGCCGGACTGGTCACCGTCGGGTGCTTCCCGCTCGCGCAGACCGACGACCCGCTGGCCACGATCTACGGCGAACCGGTCCGACCGGAGACGATGCGGCTGGCCCGCGACTCCGTGCAGCGGTACCTGGTCCGTCGGCCGCCCGAGATGCGACCCGAGGACCGCGCGGCGGTCCTGCACGACACGGCGCTGGTGCGGCGGACACTCGTGGTCGACTTCGCACGGGCCGCAGCGGTGCTGATCGGCTGCTCGCTCGCCGGCGTCGCGCTGCTCACCACCGGCGACCGGCACACGGTGGGCTTCACGATGACGATCCTGTTCCTCTGGACCCTCCTGCCCGGGCTCCTGCAGCTCGGCCGGACCGAGCGTGCGCACCGCACCGCGGCCGCACTCGCTCCGCACGAGGCCCCGACCACACCCCCGGGCCGCAACCGGTTCCCGTCGGGCTCGAAGATCAGCCTGCCCGGCGACTGACCCGAGGACGGGTGACTCCGGCCGTCCCGCAGGACAGGATGAGCCCCTGGACCCCCGCCAGCTCTTCGCCACGACCGCGTCCTGGTTCGTCGAGGTCATCGGAGCACTGCCGACACCGGATGACGACCCGGCACTCTGGACGACCCCGGCGCTCGGTGTGTGGGACGTCCGCGCCCTGGTCGGCCACACGAACCGCGCACTGCTGACGGTCGCCGCCTACCTCTCGGCGGAGGACGGCCTCGCCGACTCCCCCGAGGTCGGGGACGACGTCGGGGACGCGGTCGGCTACCTCCGGGCCACCGCGGGCTCCGTCGCAGACCCGGACGACGTCGCTGCCCGGGGCGTCGCCGCCGGCGCTGCGCTCGGCTCCGCCCCGGCGGCTGCTGTGGCCCTCGCCCGTGACGGTGCGCTCGCAGCGCTCGACTCCACCGGACGGGAGGCCCGGATCACCGTCGTGGGCGGCCTGCGTCTCCCCGTGGACGAGTACCTCCGCACCCGGGTGCTGGAACTCGTCGTGCACGGGGACGACCTGGTGCGTGCGGTCGCCGGGGCCGGCCACGTCGTGACGGTCGCGGTGCCAGCGGAGGCGGTGCGGGCCTCCAGTCTGTTGCTCACCGACGCGGCGGTCCGGCGCGGGGACGGGCCGCTGCTGCTGCGGGCGCTGTCGGGCCGCGGCGCGCTGCCGGCGGACTAAAGCGCACTCTGACCAGTCAGCAACAGGACCCGGGGCTGACCGAGGTCGGCGGCCCCGTGCACAACGGCCAGTACCAGCGCGGCCTCGCGCTACGGTCGCGGCTCGGTGCCGAGGACGGCATCGGCAACCCGGGCGACGGCGTCGTCGACGATGCCTCGGCGGGCGTCCGCGTCGTCACGCTCGGACTCGTACACGAACGCCGTCGCACCACGCTGCGCGCCGCAGTAGTCAACGATGCCGTGCTCGATCTGCGTCCGGAGCGCCTGCTCGTACCCGTGCCGCTCGTACGTGCCGGCAGCGTCACCCGCGACGGGCAGCAGGTGGACGGTGAGACGCCCGAGGTTGCGACGAGTCCCGCCTGCTGGATCGATGTCGAAGGCCCACCCGTTGATGAAGACGCGGTCGATCCACCCCTTCAGGAGCGCCGGCATCGACCACCAGTAGACGGGGAAGACCAGGACCAGGTGGTCGACGTCGTCGAGTCGATGCTGCTGCCGCAGGACGTCCGCCGGCACGTGGCCCGTACCGCGGTAGGCGTCTCGGTCCGCCGAGCCGAAGCGCGGGTCGAACCCATCGGCCGCCAGGTCCAGCACCTCGGTCACGCCCGGTTGCAGGGCACCTTGCAACTGCCGTGCGATCCGTGCGGTGAGCGAATCGCGATCGGGATGAGCGGTGACGACGAGGGTGTGCACGTCCCCAAGTCAAGCGGACCTTACTGAGCCCGTGCCGACGTCGGCGGCTCCGTGCACACTGGGCTCATGTGTGGCCGCTTCGTCGTCTCCGACACCACCGCTGACCTGCTGCCCGAACTCGTCGGGGAGCTCGCCGCGCGCACCGAGCACGTCGACGAGGACACCGGCGAGGTCCAGGCCGGCCTCGCTCCGAGCTGGAACGTCGCCCCGACCGACCCCGTGTACGCGGTCCGGCAGCGGCACGGGCAGCGCGAACTGCCGCAGATCAGCTGGGGCTTCGTGCCGAGCTGGGCGAAGGACTTCCAGAAGCAGCGCCCGAAGCCGATCAACGCCCGCATCGAGACCGTCGCCACGAGCGGGATGTTCAAGCGTGCGTTCGCGACGAACCGGTGCATCGTCCCGGCGCAGGGCTACTACGAGTGGGTCGTGCGCGAGGACGGCAAGGAGCCGCACTTCGTCCACGAGCCCGGCGGGGCACTGGCGATGGCCGGTGTCGTCAGCGCCTGGCCCGACCCCACGAAGCCCGAGGACGACCCGGACAAGTGGCGACTGTCGCTCGCGATCATCACGCGGGACGCCCATGTCGCTCCGGGCGAGGTGCACGACCGGATGCCGGCGTTCCTGACCCCCGACGGCTACGACGCGTGGCTCGGCGACGGTGCCGGCACGAACGACCTGCTCGCGCTGCTCGACCGGGAGTCGCTCGAGGTCGCGGCGGGCCTCGAGCAGTACGAGGTCGCGCGGACGGTGAACAGCGTGCGGAACGACGGGCCGCACCTCATCGAGCCGCTGTTCTGATCACCCGGCCCTCCTCGGAGGTCGGGCTCTCCGTCACCGCGATGCGAGACCGCCGAGGTAGGCGGTGAGCACGCGACGCGAGTCGACCGGGCCCACGTGCGCGATGCGGTAGAGCAGGAGCGCGTCGACCAGGCCGACGAAGTCGACCGCGGCCGCAGGGGCGTCGGGCGCGCTCAGCGCCCGGAGGATCTGTTCTGCGGTGGCGATGAGTGCGGCACGGACGGGGTCGGCAGCGGTCAGAGGCGTCCGCAGCGCATCGTCGGCCCGCAGTTCGGCGAGCAACGCCAGTCGCGCTGCCTGGGCATCGTGCTCTCGAGCCAGCGTCTCGAGGAACGCCTCCGCGATGCCGGTCGCGGCATCGACGTCGAGGACTGGAGGCACGGCCACGGCTTCGAGCGCGGAGGCGAGCCGTTCGGAGATCCGAGCGACCACGAGGGCCGTGAGTTCGTTCCGGCTGCGCGCGTAGTAGGAGGTCGATCCCGCTGGGACCCCGGCCTCTGCGTCGACCGCCCGGTGCGTCAGCGCGCGCACGCCCTCGCGTGCGACCAGCCGCAGACCAGCGTCTGCCAGGGACTTCCGCCGCTCGGACACCAGTCGATCGTAGTTTCCTCTACATCTGTAGAGACACGAGGGGCACGGCATGCAGGTTGCAGTGGTGGGTGGGGGCGCTTCCGGACGCGCGATCGAACAGGCGCTGCGGGCACGAGGGTGCGACGTGACGCAGCACTCGAGGACGACCGGCTTCGACGTGCTCCGTGATGACGCCACGAAGCGACTGGCCGGGGCCGACGTCATCGTCGAGGCGACGGGGATGTTCACCACGAGCAGGCGGCGCGCGACGGACTTCTTCGGCCGCTCGACACGAGCGATCGCTGCGGCCGCGGCGGACCTCCAGGCGCACCACGTGCTCCTGTCGATCGTCAACTGCACGCTGCCCGTGGTGCAGGGCTACGGGTACTTCGCCGGCAAGACCGTCCAGGAGCAGATCGCGAGCGACGTGAGCCCGCGACTCACGATCGTGCGCTCGACACAGTGGTTCGAGTTCGCTCGACAGAACCTCGAGCGGATGCGGACCGGGCCGTTCGCGCTCGTACCCGGCATGACGATCGCCCCGGTCGCACTCGACAGCGTCGCAGCGATCGTTGCGGACGTCGCCACGGGCCTCCGGACCGAGACGGAGGTCGACGTCACGGGCCCGGAGACGATGACCTTGTGGGAGATGACCCGCTCGTTGCCCGACCGGGGTGTGGTCGCGGTCCCGTTGCCCATCCCCGGCGCGATGGGGCGGGCCTTCCGGAACGGAGCACTGCTTCCCACAGCAGACGCCGAGGTCATCGGTCCGCGGTTCGCCGAGTGGCTGGAGGGCGGTGCGGCGGCGGAGTGACATCGGCCTTGCAGAGTCGTAGCGTGTCAGTGAGTCGAACGAGGGGACGACCGTGAAGTGGACAGCTGGGGACATCGTCATCGCGGTCTGTGCCGGGATCTGCCTGGTGCTCGGAGTCGTCGTGGCGGCGCCCGCATCCGGATCAGTCTGGATCCCGGTGCTGATCGGGCTCGCCCTGGTCGTGATGCTCGTGCAGGTGCGACGGCAGCGCGGCCGTCGCGCCGGATGACCTCGCGTCCTCGGTCGACGCTGGAGTTGGTGCAGCCGGGTCCGGAGCTGCGCGACGCCTGGCTGGAGGCCCATCACGAGTGGGGGCCGGGCCTCCATGAGGACGGTTTCGGCATCGGACCGACGGACGACGTCGAGAGCGCGGACGGGTTCCGGGCGTGGCTTGAACGCTTGCGGCACGACCCCACGTCGCTCTGGTGGATCGTCGACGCCGGAACCGTGCTGGGCGGCATCGCCCTGAGGTGTGCGGAGGACGAGCGGGTACCGCGACTGGGTCACGTTGGGTACGGCGTCCGCCCGTCCGCGCGCGGCCGAGGTGTCGGCACGTGGGCGCTCCGTGAGGTGCTGGCCTTCGCGGAAGAGCACGGGTGGAGCTCAGTCACCGCCGTCTGTCACGACGACAACGCGGGGTCGATCGCGACGCTGGAACATGTGGGCGGGATAATCGTCACGAGGGAGGACCGTGGGGCCGTCCGACTCCGACGCTATGTGATCCCGCTGGGGAACCCCACCGTTGGATGACCCGTCGCTTCGGTACCGTGCTCGTGTGTCGTCGCTGAGCCTCCCGGTCTTCTCCTGCAGCCTCGACCCTGCGAGCGTGAGTCGCCGTCTCGCCGAGCACGCGGCCGACGTCATCTCCTCGCAGGGACATCGGAGCACGGTCATCGACCTGGCGGACGTCTCGCTGCCGCCGTTCGACAACGACAGGGTCTTCGAGAGCGACGCGTTCAGCGCCGTGCACCGCGTCATCGACGAAGCGGACGGTGTCGTCCTCGCCTTCCCGATCTACAACTGGGCGCCGTCGTCGATTGTGAAGTCGCTCATCGAGTCCACCGGCGCGACCGGAGCAGGTCGGCGCGCGGCATGGTTCGACAAGGTCGTCACGTTCGTCTGCGCTGCCGGTCTGCCGCACAGCACGATGGCGACCGGACCGCTCGCGCAGTCACTGATGCTGGACTTCAAGTGCATCGTGAACCCCTACACGGCGTACTTCTCCGAGCGGGACTGGGACGGCGACCAGCTGCGGCCGGACCGCGCCGATCGTCTCGACAAGACGGTGTCGGTACACGTCGAACTGGCGCGACTGCTGCAGGGCAGGACGTACTCGTCGGAGTGGGAGGTCTGACGGCGACGAGCACCGGCTGGGAGGCGCGGCAACCGTCCGTCAGGCGAGCTCACGTCGGTAGCACACGAGCGCTGCGCTGCGTCGGACCTCGACGAAGCCGTTCTTCTCGAGGACCCGCTGCGAGCCGACGTTCGCGACGTCGGTGTCCGCGACGGCCGCCCGCGCCCCGTTGTCGGCCGCATGCTGGAGTGCCAGCTCGACGGCCTCGGTCGCGAGTCCTGCGCCCCGGGCCGACGGTACGAGCCCGTACCCGAACTCCACGGTCCCGGTTCCGTCCGGCGGACCGAAGAACCCGATGCCGCCGACCGCCAGGCCGTCCGACCGCCGGCGGACGAGGTACATCGTGAAGACCGGGTCGGTGCTCGATGCAGCCGCGAGTGACCGCAGCGGGTCGAGCTCGTCCGCGAATGGGTACTCGGGATGCCAGTCGTCGCCAGGCTGCTCGTCACGCGCGACGATGCGGCGCGCGAGCTCCGGCGAGATGACTTCCAGCACGGTTCGACCACCGACGAGGACCACACCCCGACAGTACTGTCGTCGGATGCACTGCACGTTCCTCACCCACCCCGAGGTCGTCGTGAATCCCGATGTGCCGATCGAGGACTGGGGCCTGTCACCGCAGGGCGAAGTCCGCGCCGGACGCGCCGCTTCCGTCCTGCCTCGGCCGGAGCGCCTGGTCAGCAGCGCCGAGCGGAAGGCGCTGGACACCGCCGCGGTCCTCACGAGGTCGTGGCACCTCGACGCCGAGGTCGACGCGCGACTAGGCGAGATGGACCGCAGCGCGACCGGCTACCTCGACCCGCAGGAGTTCGAGCCGACCGTGGACGCGTTCTTCGCTCGGCCCGTCGAGTCGATCCGCGGATGGGAACGGGCCGTCGACGCCCAGCGCCGGATCGAGCATGCGGTCCGCCAGCTCGTCGCCGAGACGCCGGAGCGTTCGATCGTGTTCGTGGCGCACGGCGGGGTCGGGGCGCTCCTGCTGGCGAGCCTCACCCGGGTCCCGATCAGCCGCGACCTGGACCAGCCCGGCATGGGCAGCGCGTTCCGGTTCGACCCGACGCGCTGGAAGGCGCTGTCCACCTGGCAACGGATCGCATGACACGACGGATCGAAGGGCGAGGAACCCGTCAGGGACTCGGCAGCAAGCCGGGCACCAGGCCCAACCCCAGCACCAGCGGCGCGAGCACGACGACGAACGCACCGATTCCCACCACCACCGCTCCGACACCCGACACGATCGCGGTGAGCAGCCCGAGGAGCCCCACGAGCCCGGCCGCCCGCCCGGCGTCGCCGCCACCCGGAACCGCGGTCATCGCGCTCGAGAACAGCGCGCTCATCGGGTCGTCAGCCATCCCCGCAGAGTAACCCCGCCATCCGGGGGTCATCCCCACCCCGTCCCGGCAGGTGGCCACATTCCCCGGCAGGCACGCCGCCGAGACGATGGACACATGATCTCGACGCAGCACCCCACCACGGACGACACCACTCAGCCCGCTACCCGATCCGAGCGTTCCGCCCTGACCTCCGCGGTCGGCGTCCTCGGCATGGGCGTCATCGTGCTGGCCCTCGCCGGCTGCAGCGTCGTGCAGCCGTACCTGCCCGAGCAGCAGGAGCACTACGACACCTACGCCGACGCCCCGTCGAACGCGGACTCGGAGGACCTCGCGTGGTTCATGCCGAAGTGGGTGCCGGCGGACGCGAAGGACATCGACGTCCGTCTCGACACGAGCGAGCCCGGCTACGTCATCGGCTTCACCTCGGCCGACGGCGTCGATACGAGCGCGTGCGAGCCGGTCGACGGCGCGAAGGGCGGGCCGGCGATGACCGCGGGCTTCCTGCCCGACCGGCTGCCGACGACGTCACTCGTCACCTGCGGTGACGGACGCCTCACGACCGAGATCGACGGCCGCTGGTACGGCTGGACGCCGGTCGAGCCGGTGGCGTCGGACGAGAACGACACCCTTCGCACCGACTGACCGGCGCCCGCGCTGCGTCGAGCACGACGCGGTGGGCGGCCCGGATGTCCACTCGATCCCCGAACCCGACGAGCAGGCCCAGCGCTGGCAGGACGACGCCGACGCCGACCGGGCCGAGCGGGTCCGCTGACCTGCTCCTGCGCTGGGCGGGCGCAGGGGGGTGCCGCGTTCGTCCCGTTCCCCCTACGATCATGCCGACGGAGGGGGACGACCATGACGGAATTGGCTGACTGGGAGACCGAGGGGGCACGGGCGCGCCCCGGCTCGGCGGCGGACGAGGTCGTCGCGCCACCCGCCCTTCGCGCCGCGACCTGGATCGGCGTTGTCCTGCTCGTCGCGGCAGGCTCCGTCTTCCTCAGCACGACGCTGATCACGCCCCACGTCGACGAGTCGGCGACGCACGCCCTGCTGCGCGTCCTGGTCCTGGTGGTGGTCGGCGCCGCCGCCGCCGTGGTCGGTGCGGTCACACTGGCGCTCCGGCTCGTCGCCGGCGCGCTGCTCGCACGCCGCTGACGGACGGGAGGCCCGGATCACGTGAGCCTGTCGGCTGACGTGGTCCGGGCCTCCCGTCCGGTACGGACTCCCCGCGCGGCTACCGCCGGCGGCGCGGCCCGACCGGCCCCTCGGCCACCAGGCGGCGCCGCAGCAGCAGCGCCGCGCCAGCGAGGAGCAGCGCGAGCGCCCCGAGCCCCAGCCCCGCCAAGCCCGTGCTGCCGGTGAAGGCGAGCTGCGCCACGTGCGCGACGGCGGCGATCCCGACCGGGTAGGTGACCGTGATCGTCGCGGTGACGACCTGTCCGGCGCTGTCCTGGACGGTGTAGTCGATCGTCTCGGTGCCGGAGAACCCGTGCGCCGGGGTGAACGTGACGACCCCGTCTTCGACGTGCCAGGTGCCGGCACCGCGGACGGCGACCCGGTCGGTCATGTGTCCGGTGGCGGGGTCGACCAGGTGCAGCGTGTCGGTGTCGAACGTGGCGCCGCCGGTCGGGCGGTCGTTCTCGAGCGGCTCGACGGTGACGGTGTGCCCGCTGCGGCCGGTGCCCCGGTCGTCGGTGGCGACGGCCGCCGCGACGACCGTGATGGTCGCGGTCGCACGGGTGGTCTGCCCGGAGGCGTCGGTCACCGTGTACTCGAACGTGTCCCGCCCGGTGAACCCGGCCGCCGGCCTGTAGACGTACGACCCGTCGGCCTGCACCCGGACGGTGCCGTGCGCGGCCTTCCGGGCGAGGCTCGTGGTGAGCCCGGTGCCGGAGTCGTTGCGGAGCAGGCCGTGGCGGGCGTCGACGGCGAGCGCCGTACCGGCGACGGTGTGACCGGCGTCGTCCGTCGCGGTGATGCCGACGGTGACGGTGACGGTGGTGTCGACGGTCTGACCGCTGGCGTCCCGCACCGTGTAGGCGACGGTGTCGGTGCCGGAGAACCCGGCGGCCGGCGTGTAGACGAACGTGCCGTCGGCGGCGATGGTGGCGGTGCCGTGGGCTGCGTTCCCGACGGCGACGACGGTCAGCTCCGTGCCGCGGTCGTTGCCGAGGACGCCGGGTCCGCGGACGGTGACGGCCGTGCCCGCGGTGGTGTGCGCGGTGTCGGCGACGGCGGTGGGGGTGACGTCGATCGCGACGCGGGCGACCGCGGTGTTCGCCTCGGTGTCGTGCGCCGTGTAGGTGAACCAGTCACGGCCGGACCAGTTCGCGGACGGGGTGTAGACGTACGACCCGTCCTTCGCGAGCCGGAGCCTGCCGTGCTGCGGCCGGACGTCGACGGAGGCCCAGAGGCCGGTACCGGAGTCGTCGGACAGGACGCCCAGCGCCCGGTTCATCCGCACGGTGCCGTTCGTCGTCGTGGTGCTCCAGTCGTCGACCGCGACGGTGCCGACGAGGACGGTGACGGTGGCCGTCGTCGTCTGCCCGGAGGCGTCGGTCACCGTGTAGGTGAAGCGGTCGGTGCCGGAGTGCCCGACGGCCGGCGTGTAGACGAGTCCGCCGTCGGCGCCGGTCGTGACGGTGCCGTGGGCGGCGTCGCCGTGACCGGTGACGGTGAGGCCGGTGCCGGAGTCGTTGCCGGTGAGGGTGCTGCCGGCGATCGTCAGCGGGGTCCGGCCGGCGGTGCGGAGGACGTCGTCCGTGGCCGTCGGGGTGACGGTGAGGGTGACGGTCGCCGAGGCGGTGCCCCCGGTCGGGTCGACGACGGTGTACCGGAACGTGTCGGTGCCGGAGAACCCGTCGGCGGGGAGGTAGGTGACGGTCCCGGCTCCGGTGATGGTGACCGTCCCGTGCGCTGCGGCTCCGACGCTGCTGACGCGCAGGGCGGTGCCGGAGTCGTTCCGGGTGACGGTGACGGCGACCGGGGTGGACGCCGTCGTGGTGGCGGTGTCGTCCGTGGCCTTCGGGGCGACGGTGATCGTCACGGTGCCGGTGGTGGTGCCGCCGCTGCCGTCGGTCACGGTCACGTCGAAGCCGTCCGGGCCGGAGTAGCCCGGCTCGGGGGTGTACGTGTACGAGCCGTCCTTGCCGACCTCGACGGTGCCGTGGTCGGGCGTGCTGTGGCCGGTGACCTCGAGGTCGGTGCCGGTGGCGCCGGCGAGGACGCCCTGACCGGCGGGGACGACGAGCTGCCCGTCGGCGGTGGCGGTGGCGTCGGGTGCTGCGAGCACGGGGACCACCGTGATGGTGAGGGTGCTCGTCGCGGTGCCGCCGATGGCGTCGCTGACCGTGACGGTCACGGTGTCGGTACCGGACCAGCCGGCGGTGGGCACGTAGGTGACGGTGCCGTCGGCGTCGACCGTGGCGGTGCCGTGCGCACCGTCGGTGACGTCGGTGACGTGCAGGCCGGTGCCGTGGTCGTCCGCGGTCAGCGCGGCCGAGGTCGCGGTGACCGGCTGGCCGGCGGTGGTGGTGCGGGTGTCGTCACCGGCGGCGGGCCGGACGGTGATCGTGAGGATGCCGGTGGCGGTCGTGCCGGAGCCGTCCTCCGCCGTGTAGGTGGCGGTGTCCGTGCCGGAGAACCCGTCGGCGGGCGTGTACGTGTACGAGCCGTCGGCGTGCAGGTCGAGCGTGCCGTGTGCGGGCGTCTGGTCGACGGTGGCGGTCAGGTCGGTGCCGCGGTCGTTCGCCAGGACGCCGTCCGCCGCGCTGACGGTACGGGTCGAGCCAGCGGTCGCGGTCGTGCTGTCGCGCATCGCCATCGGCCCGACCACGACGATGACCGTCGCGGTGGTGGACCGCCCGGAGGCGTCGGTCACCGTGTACGTGACGGTGTCGGTCCCGGAGAACCCGGCCTTCGGCGTGTAGACGACGGTGCCGTCCGTGCCAAGGGTCACGTCGCCGTGGTCGGCGCCGCCGACCGCGGTGACGGTCAGGCCGGTACCGGAGTCGTTGCCGAGCAGCGTGGCCGCCGGGATCGACACGGGCTTGCCGGCGGCGGTCCCGACGGTGTCGGCCATGGCGACCGGGAGGACCGTGACGGTCACCGTCGACAGCGCACTCGGGCGTCCGGTCGCGTCCGTCACCCGGTAGGTGAACGTGTCCGTCCCGGAGGTGCCGGCGGCCGGCGTGTAGGTGACCGTGCCGTCCCGCTCGACCACGGCGGCGCCGTGTGTCGGCGCGCCGACCAGGACGGTGCGCAGGTCGACGCCGGAGTCGTTCGACTGCACGTCGATCGTGACCGGCCGGTTCGCCGAGGTCGCCGCGCGGTCGTCGGCGGTCGCCGGGGTGACGACGAGCGTCATGGTGGCGGTGGCGGGCGTGCCGGCGGCGTCGGTCACCGTGTAGGTGAACGAGTCGTCCCCGGAGAACCCGTCGACGGGCGTGTACTTCACGGCTCCGGTGGTGTCGTCGAGGACCAGGACGCCGTGGCCCGGTTCGGTGTGGTGGGTGATCGCCAGGGCGGTGCCCAGGTCGTTGCCGAGGACGCCGGTGGCCCGGGTGGTGCGGGTGAGGGTCTCCCCCGCACGCACGGTGCCGGAGTCGTCGGTCGCGACCGGGGCGACGGTGATCCGCACGGTGGCGGTGCTGGTGTTGCCGGCGGTGTCGGTGACCGTGTAAGTGGCCGAGTCGGTGCCGGAGGTACCCGGGGCCGGTGTGATCGTGATCGACCCGTCCGTGCCGAGCACGACGGTGGTGTGCGCGCCGTCGGTCACGGCGGTCACGGTCAGGCCGGAGCCGGAGTCGTTGCCGGTGAGGCTGCCCGCGGTGACGACGAGCGGGGTGCCGGCGGTCGTGGTGAGGCGGTCGTCCTGTGCCTTCGGTCGGACGGTCACGGTGACGATGCCGGTGGACTTCCCGCCCGAGCCGTCGGTCGCCGTGTAGGTGAACGAGTCCGGGCCGGAGAACCCGGCGGCGGGCGTGTACCTGTACGAGCCGTCGGCGTGCAGGTCGAGCGTGCCGTGTGCCGGGGCGCGGTCGACCTCCGCGGTCAGGTCGGTGCCCTGGTCGTTGGCGAGCACGCCGTCGGCCGCGCCGATCGTCAGGGTCGAGCCGGCGGTGGCGGTCGCGGTGTCGCGCATCGCCATCGGGCCGACGACGACCGTGATGGTCGCGGTGGTCGACTGCCCGGAGGCGTCGGTCACCGTGTACACGACGGTGTCGGTGCCGGAGAACCCGGCCTTCGGCGCGTAGACGACCGAGCCGTCGGCGGCGACGGACGCGTCACCGTGCGAGGTGCCGGCGGCCTTCGTGATGGTCAGGCCGGTGCCGGAGTCGTTGCCGAGCAGGGTCGTGGCGGGGATCGCGAGCGTCTTCGTGGCCTGGGTGGCCGCGGTGTCGTTCGTCGCGACGGGCGCCACGGTGACGCTGACGGTCACGGGCCCGGTGGTCCGGCCGGCGTCGTCGGTCACCGTGTAGGTGAAGGAGTCCGGGCCCGAGGTGCCGGCGGCGGGCGTGTACTGGACGGTGCCGTCGGTGGCGACGGCGACCGTGCCGTGGGCGGGCTGACCGGCGACCGTGGTGGTCAGGCCGGTGCCGTGGTCGTTCGCCTGCACGTCGACGACGACGGGGTGGTCGGCGGACGTCGTCGCGCTGTCGGCCGTGGCCGCGGGGCGGACGGTGATCGTCACCGTGGCGGACGTCGTCGCACCGGACTGGTCGGTCGCGGTGTAGTCGAAGTGGTCCGTGCCCGAGAAGCCCACGGTCGGCGTGTACGTGTAGGTGCCGGCCGAGGCGTCGAGCACCAGCGTGCCGTGGTCCGGCGTCGTGGAGCTCGTGATCGTCAGGGCGGAACCGGAGTCGTTGCCCAGGACGCCCGTTGCGCGGGTCGTGGTGCTGACGGAGCTGCCGGCGTCGACCGTCGCGGTGTCGTCCGCGGCCTTCGGGGCGACGCGCACGGTGATCGTGACGGTGTCGGACTCGCCGTTGCCGTCGGTGATCGTCACGTCGAAGCCGTCCGGTCCGGAGTACCCCGGGGCCGCTGTGTACGTGGTGGTGCCGTCCTTGCCGACCGACACGGTGCCGTGCGCGGGCGTCGTGTTGCCGGTGACGGTCAGGCCCGAGCCGAGGTCGTTGCCGAGCAGGCCCGGAGCGGCGACCGTGGTGGTCTGTCCGGCGGTGGCGGTGATCGTGTCGGCCTTCGCGGTCGGCAGGACCGTGATGCTGACCGTGCCGGTGATCGTCGTGCCGGAGGCGTCCTTCGCCGTGTAGGTGATCGAGTCCTTCCCGGAGAAGCGGTCGGCGGGCGTGTACGTGTACGAGCCGTCGGCCGCGAGCGTCAGGGCGCCGTGCGCCGGCGCGGAGTTGCCGGTGATGGTCAGGCGCGAGCCGTGGTCGTTGGTGAGCAGGCCGTGGGCGGCGTCCGCGGTGACGGTGGAGCCGGCGTGCACGCTGAAGGCGTCGTCGGTCGCGGTCGGGGTGACCGTGATGGTGACGGTGCTGGTCGAGGACTGGCCGCTGCCGTCGGTGGCGGTGTAGTCGAACTGGTCGGTGCCCGAGGACCCGGCGTTCGGGGCGTACGAGAAGGCGCCGTCCGTGCCGGTCATGGTCAGGGTGCCGTTGCTCGGGTCGGTGTGCTTCGTGACCGTCAGGCCGGTGCCCTTGTCGTTCGCCAGCACGCCGGCGGCGGGGACCGTGAGGGTGGTGTCGACCGGGGTGGCGTAGGTGTCGGCGGAGGTCGACCCGTGCACGAGCTTCAGGGTGTTCGTGAACGTGACGACGACGTCCGTGCCGTCGGTGCCCACGGCCTGCGGGAACGTGAACGCGGCGGTCTGGCCGGTGCCGGACGCCACGGCGGTGCCGCTGTTGACGTCGACGGCCTTCCACGTGGTCGTGTAGTTCGCCAGGTCGGTCGTGCCGAGGGCGGTCTGCGCGACCGTGTACTTCTTGCCCGGCGTGGTGAGGATCGCGCCGGCCTTCTGGTCCTGCAGGCCGGTGGCGCTGCCCGTGGTGCTGGCGCTGGTGCCCTTGCTCGTCGCGGTGATGCCGTCGCCGGAGATCGCGAGTCCGAACTGGTCGCTGCTGTTCCAGCGCTGGTCGACGCTCGTGCGACCGGTGACGGTGTCCGCGTAGTTGCAGGTCGCCAGGTCGCTGGCGTTGTAGTTGCCGACGACCGGGAAGCTCCGGACCTGCGCGCCCGAGGTCGGGTCGAGCTGCAGGAGCGTCGTGGTCGTGGTGGTGTTCGGCGCCGTCCCGGTCGTGGCGGAGTTCGAGACGTAGAGGTAGCCGTCGGACGAGAACGCGATGCCGGGGCTGTTCGTGTTCGTCGGCAGCGTCGCGATCTCGGTGGTCGAGAGCGCCGTCGTGCCCGCGGTGGTGGGGACGGTCTCGGCGTCGACGCGGTAGACCTTGTCGGCCGCGACGACGAAGAACAGGCCGCGGGAGCTGAACGCGAAGTCGCCGTTGCCCGCCTTGAGGCCGTTGATCTGCCCGACCTGGCCGATCGCCTTGCCGGTGGCCGGGTCGTAGGCCATCAGCGCGCCGGTGTTGTCGCCGTAGTAGTAGAAGCCGGTGACCGGGTTGACGGCACCGCGGATGACCGAGCGCACCTTGTCGGTGGCGATCGCGGCGGATGCCGTGTTCGTCTTCGGGTCGAAGGACCGCAGCGTGGCGTTCCCGCCGTTCGCGGCGGCGAACATCGACGTGCCCTCGCGGGAGATGCCGAGGCCGTTGTTCGCCTGGTCGCCCAGGTCGGCGACGTCGACCGTCGCGCCCTTGCTCGCACCCGTCGTGATGTCGATCGCGACGACCTTGCCGGCGCTGTTCGTCGCGTACAGCGTGTTCTGGTCGCAGACGAAGTGGCTGTCCTGCGTCGCCTGCACGGCGGCCGACGCGGGTGCTGCGGAGACGACGGCGGCGGCGCTCAGGCCGGCACCGACGAGCAGTGCGGCGCCGAGCATGGCGAGGGAACGGAGGCCGAGCGCGCGGCGGGGCGCGGCGGAGCCCTGGGGATCAGGCAGCATCAGTCACTTTCGGGTCGAGACAGCGAACCTGGCGCGCTGGAGGACCCGGGGAATCGGAGAACGACCGTTTGCGCCGAGCGTGATCCTGACAGCCCGACCCACTCCGATGGGGACATGACGGGTCCCCAGTAGGGGGGACCAGCGCCGGATTTCCGGGGTACAGACCCCCGGATTGGGGACACTTCCGGCCCGCTCTGGACACGACGAGCAACGCCACTGTCCGGAGAACGTCAAAGCCCCGCCGGTGTTCCGGCGGGGCCCTGGTCATGCTGTTCCGGAGGTCATGCTCCGGGGGGTGCTTCGCTGCTGCGTTCGATCCCTCGTTCTCAGGTGTCCGTGGTCAGTCCGTCAGGTGCGGTCAGTCGACCGGTCGGATGACGGACGGGAGCACGATGTGCAGACGCTCGGCGAGACGCGACTGTGCGTCCTCCAGCGAGCGGAAGTCCCCGACGTACTGGCCGAACGTGTCGGACACGAAGTAGTGCCCGTCGCGCTTGTCGACCGTGCCACCGAAGTAGCCGCCGTAGTTCGCGGACCAGAGGCCGGGTTCGACCTCTGCCCAAGAGAGGGAGGCGCGGGAAGGAGTGTGGGCCACCTGGGCCTCGAGGACGGCGATCGTGTCCACCGTGTCGGTGTCCAGCGTCACCTCGACCTGGTGCACGTCGTGGCTGATGATCGTCATGGCCCTGCTCCTTCACGTTCTGGGGTACATCTGCTTGCGGGACAACGCTACGGCGCAGGCCGAACACCCACCAGCCAGCCCCGTCGATTCACGGGTTCTCCTGATCCGCTCCGGTATCGAACCCCGGAAACCCGGGACGGAACGTCACGTTTCCGGGGTACAGGGGACAAACCGGGGTACTCGCGAAGTGGACGGAATCCAGGAAGGTGGGTCGAGCCTCCCGTCCGGCGGTCCGCCATGCGGTGGACACGGCCGGGAGGCACGCCCCGGTAGCGTCGCTCCCGTGACCCCCGACCATCCCGAGCCCGACGTGCGCGACGTGACGTCGGCCGCGGTCCGCCGGGTGGTCGCCTCCGGACGCGCGCTCCGCCGACGGGGCGGGACGAGCGCCCACGCGACCGGGCGCAGCCGCCGGGTCGCCGGCGCCCTGGCCGTCGCCTACGGGGTGGCGGTGGTCCTCATCGGCTTCTGGGGCACGCCCGTCGACTCGAGGGCGCAGCCGTGGATCGACCGGCTGGTCGGAGCGGCGCACCGGCACGGAGCGCCGAGCTGGTTCGGCTACCCGATGATCGAGTCGCTGGCGAACGTGGCGTTCTTCGTGCCGCTGGGGTTGCTCGTGGTGCTGCTCGCGGGTGCCCGCTGGTGGTGGGCCGGCGCCGCCGCCGGCCTGCTCGTCAGTTCGACGATCGAGATCGGGCAGGCACTGTTCCTGCCGGCGCGGTACGCGACCATCGACGACGTCGTCGCGAACACCATGGGCGCCGTGGTGGGCGCGGTTCTCGGGGTGCTCCTGCTCGGGGTGGCTGCGCGGCGGCGGGCCTGACGGCGTCGGCTTGCTGGCGCCCCTCCCGACCCACCGTCTCAGGAGCCGTTGCCGATGCCCCACGCGCTGAGGTGCGGCAGCAGGCTGCCCAGCCCGAACCCGAAGGCCGGCCCGAGCCCGGTGCGCTTCCGCCCGACCGCACGCGTCGTCACCACCACACCGCTCCACCAGAGCACGGTCGCGACGAGGAGCAGCAGCCCCATCGAGACCCGACTGGCGGTGACGTCGGTGCGGCCGTTGGGGACGTCGATGCCGCCGACGAACAGCATGAGCACCAGGTCGATCGCCGAGAACGCCAGCCCGAGCAGGCCCGTCACGACGAGCGCGGTGACGGACACCCCGATCTGGAGGCCCGAGGCCGGCGGATCCGTCGGCGCACGCCCGCCATCGCGGCGCGCATCGGTCACGACTTCGGCTGCTCGTCGACCTCGACGTGCACGCTGTAGTCCTCGGCGCCCTTGGTGCTGATGGTCACGACCGAGTCGTAGACGACGTCGTACCCCTTCGTGTTGACGTCGCAGTGCACCTGGTCGCCGTCCTTGAGCGCGATGTCCTCGTCGCCGCAGTCGACCTCCGGCGTGGCGTCGGAGATCTCCTGCAGCGCCTTCACCACCGTCGACTCGAAGCTCTCCGGACTCACCGTGCGGTACGCCGACGCCGACGCCGTGCACCCCGCCAGAGTCGTCGCGAGCACCGCCGCCCCGAGGGCAGCCCCCATCACGTGCTTGATCTGCATGCGTGTCCCCCGTCGTGCTGACCCCGACCTGTTGTCGAGCCTTCGTCGACCCTATCCTTCGTGGTTGCTCAGGTCCGGGGTGGCGGGCGGAGTGTGCAGGTGCACCCGCCTACGGTCGGGGCATGGCCTCGACCAGCACCACGATGGAACAGCACATCGCCGTCTTCGGAGGCAGTGGCAGCGGGAAGACCGTCCTGCTCTCGTCGTTCTACGGCGCCGCCCAGGAGCCGCGTGTCCGACGCGCGAACCGGTACGCGGTCACCGCCGAGGACCGCGCGCAGGGGCGGACCCTGCACCGCAACTACCTGGGCATGCGGGACAGCTCCACCGTGCCCAGCGCCAACCGCTTCAGCGCCGCCACTTACCGCTTCGTCATCGAACCCTCGGCCGACGACCTGCCGAAGGGCCGCTCGAAGCAGAAGGCAGCGAAGCCCCTCGGGATCGTGTGGCACGACTACCCCGGTGAGTGGTTCGAGGAGGACCCGAGCTCGGCCGAGGAAGAAGCCCGCCGGGTCGCGACCTTCCGCTCCCTGCTCAGTGCGGACGTCGCCGTCGTGCTCGTCGACGGGCAGCTGCTCGCGGAGAACGCCGGGGAGGAGGAGCGCTACCTCAAGGCGCTGCTCACTGACTTCCACACCGGCCTCTACGCCCTGCGCGACGACGTGCTCGAGGACGGCAAACGCCTGACCCGGTTCCCCCGCATCTGGACCCTCGCGCTGTCGAAGGCCGACCTGCTGCCCGACCTGGACGTCGAGGAGTTCCGCGAGATCGTCATCGGGAAGGCCGGCGGGGAGCTCGACGAACTGCGGAGCGTGCTGCAGAGCTTCGTCGAGGACCCCGACGCCCTGGACGTCGGTGAGGACTTCCTGCTGCTCTCCTCGGCGAAGTTCGAGCCCGGGACGATCGACGTCACCACCCGCACCGGTGTCGACCTGCTGCTGCCGATGACCGCCATGCTGCCGTTCGAGCGCTTCGCGAAGTGGGCCTCCACCCGACAGCGCGGTGCCCAGGTCGCCGAACAGCTGCTGAAGTTCGTCGGCCCGGTGATCGGGTTCCTCGGCACCTCGAAGCTGATGAAGTCCAACCTGGTCGGCGCCGCCGTCAGCATGATCGGTGGCGGCCTCGGCTCGAAGGCGGTCAGCTTCGCCACGAAGAAGGTCGCGAAGGTGAAGGACCAGGCGGAAGCCGAACGAGAGTTCACCACCCGCGTCCTCGCGCGTTTCGCAGAAGACCTGGACCGCGGCGTCGACGACCGGGTCCTGCGCCGAGGAGACGACGCATGAGCTTCATCTGGGCCACCCGTGGCCGCACCTGGGGATTCCGCTTCCTGGCGACCGAGCGGCCCGACCAGGACCCCCTGGCCCGCTACGAGGAGGCGTTCGCCGGCGTCCGCGACGTCCCGGCCACGATCCGGCGGCGGACCGGCATGCTCGCCGTGCGGTTCCCCGACCCCGACGGGCGTCAGGACCGCTCGGGCCGGCCGATCCCCCACGAGTTCGTGCTGACCCCGCCGTTGAGCGACTCCGTGCGCTCCGTCGAGGACGCGGTCACACAGGTGTGGCCGCTGGTGCGGGAGCGGTACGCCGAGGTGTGGGAGCAGCCGAAGGCGCCGGGCTCTGTGTCCGACATGTGACGATCAGCCGTCAAGTTGATGGAGTTCCGCACCAGGGGCACCGAACGACCGTGAGCCGACACGTGCAGGTCGTACGGTCAGCAGGTGAACCCGAATCGCAGACAGTACCGACGTCCCTCCGCTTTCCCGTGGTGGCTGTGGGTGGCAGCACCACTCGCCGTGATCGGCGTGGTCGCCGTCCTCTTGATCGTGACCTGAGGCCAGTCTGGCCGGAGTGGTCGCTACTCAACCGCTCCGGCCAGACGGACTGTCCAAGCCCCGACGATGCTCCCCGGGGTCACCACCACCAGGTCTTCGCTGAGGCCGGCGCAAGCCGGTAGGACTTCGGCGATTGACGGGGGCGGATGAAGCGGGCGGGGACTCCGCCGTAGAGACCGTAAGGCGCCAGATCTTTCGTGACCACAGCGCCCGCCGCGACGACGGCACCCTCACCGATGGTCACACCGGGGAGGACTGTCACACGGGTACTCAGCCACGCGTGGTCTCCGATGACGATGGGAGCAGACTCGTAGGCGAAATCCGGGTCATCCCAGCCGTGCTGAGCCGTCCAGAGATGCACCTGTGTTGAGAGGTTCACGTCCTCACCGATCGTGAGTCCTCCCCGCGCATCGAGGATGGCGCCGTCCCCGATGTTCGCCCGAGCCCCGATGCGGAGCCCGCGGGCCGAGCGCACTTGGAACCCGTGGTAAAGCGTTGCGGTGCCATCGATTTCGGCGCCGAGCATCCTGACAAGACCGACTCGCAACGCGTGCACGGGCAGACGCGACGCGACCACGGCGATCGCCATCTCGACATTGCCGACACGCGACCCAACGAAACTACGAAGACTCACTTCGGACACGCTCCTCAACACTGGAAGTTCGATTGACGGCCCAACAGCTGTCTACCGCTTCTCGATCCGAGCGCCAGGGTCTCGGGCAAGGGCCGACTTTACAGCGGTGTCGCGCCCGTGGCGTCGACGAGCTGTCGAACCGCGACCACGCAAAATCCCCCGGAGCCTTTCGGCCCCGGGGGATTTCACTCAGCGAACTGGAGCTCAGACGGTCTCGCGCTGGCGACGGACCGAGCCGCGCACGACGAGCAGGCCGCCACCGAGGACGACTGCGCCACCGGCGACCCAGAGGGCCAGGGCGGAGACGGTCGAACCGGTGAATGCGAGGGAACCGTTGGTGCCGTTCGAGCCAGCAGCAACCGCAGCGGCGTCAGCCGGCGCGAGCGTGAAGGACGCGACGCCGACGACACCCGAGGTGGCGCCCGTGGCGGTCAGGTTGTAGGAACCCGAGCCACCCACGGGGAGGGTGACGCGGACGGGGAGGGAACCGTCGGCACCGGCGGTGTACGCCTTCGAGACGGTGGTGACGGGCAGCGCGCCGAGCGTCGCCGAGGAAACGCCCGCACCGGTGATCTGCACGTTGACGGTTTCGTTGTTCTGGAACGCACCCGCACTGAAGTTGACGATGACGACGCCACCGGCGACGTAGTTACCCGAGACGGAAACGTTCGAGTCGGGCGCGTAACCCGCGGCGTTGGCGGCGGCCGGCGTTGCGAGCAGTGCGGCGCCAGCCAGCACGACCGCGGCGATGAGCTTCTTCATGAAGTTGTTCCCCTAGTGATCTGATCTGACAGACCCTGATACCAGAGCCCCTGACCTCCGCGGTGATCAATCCCCCACGGCCGTAGATGGCGAGTGCGATTGGCGAAGTTCCCTCAATCTAGCGGAGTTTCACAGTCTGTTGCCACCTGTTATGCAACGAGCACGTGAACTCAGCCTGGATCTACCCCGAGCCTGGGTGGCTCGCCACGCGCACCGCTCGACCCTCGCGAGTCTCCGAGGACATGAAATCCCTGTTCAGAAGGTATTCGCGACTGCCAACCGGTGCACCTTACGCTCGCCCAGAAAGGCTTCGGGGCCACTCAGCTCAACCGAGCCCCCCCGGAGTGGGGGTGCTCCACGACCGCGGATTACGGCGACTCACCCACCGCTCCTCCCATCGAGGAGCACCGCCACGCCACTATCGTTCGCGGCTGCGTCAAAGTTTGTGGCCTCAGCCGACCGGGACGGGACGGGCGCAGTCGAACTGCAACGGCTGCGTCTCGGACTGGCGAACTCCTGGTGTGGACGTTGCTTGCACGCTGGCGGAGGCGTACTTCGCCTCGCCGAGGAATGCCACGCGGAACGTCGTCGTCTGCCCAGGGCCGAGCACTGTTCGCAGTTGGGCGACCGGATGGTCGCCGTCCATCGTGGTCTGGAGCGAAGCGGCCTTGCCGTCCTGCGAAGCACCGAAGTAGATCGCATTGGACGGCGCATAGACGGCGACGAGCGTTTTGATGTTACCGGGCTGGGTCCCGAGCGCACCTCCGCCGGTGACGTACTCGGGCAAGCTGCTCGCCGCGTCTGCGGGTGCGGTGTTCTTCAGCGTCACCTCGACGACAGAGGTCGGCCTTCCGTCCTTACGGCAGACCGAACCTCCCACCGCGACCTTCTTGTCGAGGTAGTAGTCCATCTTCGAACCGGTGCCGTCGTTGAGGTAAACGCCAAACTCACGAGTCTCCTTCGACGCGCTGGGCAGCGTGCCCGCTATCGCGCTCCCGGCGATCTGCTGCTGCTCACCACTGTCAGCACTCCACAGACGGAGTCGACCGTCGGCAGTGCCTTCGGTCAGCGCCACTACCAACTTCTTGGTGTCGAAGCCACCGGTCGAGACCTTGTCGAAGACGGCACTCGCGGCGGAAGCGAAGAAGGCATCCTGCACCTTCGGGTCCGGGTACTTCGCGTAGACGTCGCTCAACAGGAGCTTGACGGCGTTGCTAGACGTCATCGTGTCTCCGGTCGCCAGTCGCACTGGGCCCGTTGCGCGCAGGATGTAGCTCAGGGTCACCGGATCGATCGCAAGGACCCCGTCGACCTGCTGTCCAAACTTCTGCTTCCACATCTCTCGTGCGAGCGCTCCGGTGACATCGAAGCGAGGGGTCAGGTTCACGTCCTGCATGTACCGCCCGGTGATGTTCCCGTAGAGGCTCTCGGTGTCTGTCGACAGCGGGAGGACCGGCTCGTCGTAGGGGCCGAATGACGAGCCCGCCGCTTGGTCACCCAGGCTGATCGCGCCGTCCCTGGCTTGCAGGAGCGCCACCGCGCCCGGGATGCCGCCGCCGGCTCGCAGCTCAGCGTTGTTCTGAAAGAGCAGGAGGTAGTTCCGGTCACCGTCATGGCCGAGCATCGCCGGCGCAAGCTGAACCACTTTGTTCGCTGTGGCCGCCTGCTGCGAGACGGAACTGAGGGCGTTCCGCAGGCGGTTCACCGCAGCGGTGACGGGGGAGAGCGTCGACGTCGTGTCGATCCGCTCGGCGGCGACGTCGGCACGCGTCAGGGTTTTCGTGGCACGAGCGACAGCCGGCTGCGCGTCGACCAACGGCTGCAGGTTGATCCGCCCGTTCTTCGGCGCGAATGCCTGGGCATTCAGATCCACGATGACACGAGCGACCGGGCGGACCGCTCCGGTCGCGACGTCATCGACCACGACGGCCACTTGACGAACAGCGCGAAGGTTCGTCCCGAAGAACGGCGTGTACTGAGCGGCACCCCATACGGGGTCACCGGTCAGGCTGCGCGCTGATCCCGCATTGTCTTGCAGTTGCTCCGCAGTTCGCTTCGCAGCATCGGAGTTGCCGGCAGTGACCTGCGTCTTGAGCGTGTCGACGAGGCTCACCGAGCGCTCGAGGTGCTGCTTGGCCAGCAGCCCCCTGACACCGACCCAGACGACCGCAGCAAGCACGAGCAGAACGATCGCGAGGACGATCCACAACACGACGCGGGGCCCAGACCCCTGGCGTGCAGTAGTGCGTCGCGACTCGGGAAGGTCGGACATGGAACTAATCCTAGGGTCAGGCATGTCCGACCTGTCTCGTCACTGCCGGATCGAGTCCACGTGGGTGCGGTACCAGTCGATGGTGGTCCGCAGCCCGTCTTCCAGTCCGATGCCAGCCGTCCAGCCGGCGTCCGCGAGCTTCGAGACGTCGAGGAGCTTCTGTGGGGTCCCGTCGGGCTTCGTCGTGTCCCACACCGTTTGACCCTCGAACTCGACGATCGACGCGATCGTCTCGGCGATCTCCTTGATCGTCACGTCGGATCCGGTTCCGACGTTGACCTGTTCAGGGCCGTCGTAGTGCTCCATAAGGTGCAGCACAGCAGCTGCCATGTCGTCGACATGGAGGAATTCGCGCCGCGGCGAGCCCGTCCCCCAGTTCTCGACACGGTCGGCACCTGACTTCGCCGCTTCGTCGTACCGACGGATGAGCGCCGGCAACACGTGGGAACCGGTCGGCGAGAAGTTGTCGCCGGGGCCGTAGAGGTTGGTCGGCATCGCGGAGATCCAGTGCTTGCCGTACTGCCGGCGAACGGCTTGTACCTGCATGATGCCGGCGATCTTCGCGATGGCGTACGCGTCGTTGGTCGGTTCGAGGTGCCCGGTGAGCAACGAGTCCTCACGGATCGGCTGCTCTGCGAACTTCGGGTAGATGCACGAGGAACCGAGGAACATCAGGCGCTCCGTGTCGTGCTCCACCGCGGCATCCATGACGTTGACCTGAATCTGCAGGTTCTCGCTGAGGAAGTCGTGCGGGTATGTGTTGTTCGCCATGATCCCGCCGACCTTGGCAGCCGCCAGGACGACGTACCGGGGCTTCTGCTCGGCGAAGAACGCGAAGACCGCATCGCGGTCCTTCAAGTCGAGCTCTGCCGAGGTGCGGCCGACCAAGTCGGAGAAGCCCTCGGCCTCGAGCCTCCGCCACACAGCCGATCCGACTAGCCCACGATGTCCCGCGACGTAGACGCGGTCCGAACGGTCGAGCGGGCCGGGGGTGAAGACGCTGTCGGTCATCAGGACTCCCAGCTCGCGAGGTTGACCTTATCGATCCACGGGCGGCCTTCGTGCTCGAGCGCCTCGATGTCGGCGTCGACCATGATGCGGGCGAGCTTGCCGGTGTCGACTGTCGCCTCCCAGCCGAGCTTCTCCTTGGCCTTGGACGCGTCGCCCACCAGCGCGTCGACTTCGCTCGGACGCAGGTAGCGCTCGTCGAAGCGCACATGATCCTCCCAGTTCAAACCGGCATGCGAGAACGCCGTCGACAGGAAGTCCTTCACCGTGAAGTCGCCGCCTGTCGCGAGCACGAAATCGTCCGGCTCATCGACCTGCAGCATCCGCCACATGCCCTCGACGTACTCAGCGGCGTAGCCCCAGTCGCGGACCGAATCGAGGTTGCCGAGGAAGACGTTGTCTTCGAGGCCCGCCTTGATCCGCGCGACGGCGCGCGTGATCTTCCGCGTGACGAAGGTCTCGCCTCGTCGGGGAGACTCGTGGTTGAACAGGATGCCGTTGACGGCGAACATCCCGTACGCCTCGCGGTAATTGCGGGTCACCCAGTAGCTGTAGACCTTTGCGGCTCCGTACGGCGAGCGCGGCCAGAACGGCGTCTCCTCGTTTTGAGGAGGCGGAGTCGCGCCGAACATCTCAGACGACGACGCCTGGTAGAAGCGGGTGTGGATGCCCGACACTCTGACTGCCTCGAGCATGCGCATGGTGCCGACGCCGGTCACGTCGCCGGTGTGCTCCGGCTCGTCGAATGAGACACGCACGTGCGACTGTGCCGCAAGGTTGTACACCTCGTCCGGCTTGAGCTCGCTGAGGAGGCTGACGAGCCGCGCACCGTCACCGAGGTCGCCGTAGTGCAGGAAGAGCTTCGCGTCCGGGTTGTGGGGATCGACGTAGAGGTGCTCGATACGTGAGGTGTTGAACGTCGATGCGCGGCGGATGATGCCGTGTACCTCGTAGCCCTTGCGGAGGAGCAACTCGGCCAAGTAGGAGCCGTCCTGCCCGGTGATGCCGGTGATGAGCGCGCGCTTCGTCAAACGTTCCCCGATTCCTTGGAAGAATATCTTGCCCGAGGGCGAACCAGCCGCCTCAGGAGCTGAGTAAATGTATCGAAAGATGCTCGGTCGGTGAGCCGCTCCGCCCGGAACCGCAGTCCGTTCGCGCCCCACTTTGCCGCTGACGTGGGGTCGGCCGCCAGCGCCTCGGCAGTGGCGAGCAGGGCACCGGGGTTTCCCGCGGCCACGACGGGACCGGCTTCGGCGAGTCGAACCTCGCTCTCGGTGACACTTCCTGGATCCGTGGCTGCGATGACCGGCAGTCCCGTACTGAAGTAGGACGTCAACTTGCTCGGCACGGCCATCCCTGAAACACCGGCGCGCTCGTTGACCAACAACGCGTCAGCTGAGCCGAGGGCCTGCAAGAACTCGTCATCCGCCAAGCTCTCGACGAATGACACAGCCGGGACGTCTGCGCCGAGCGCAACGAGGTGGTCCCGTTGGCTGCCGTCGCCCAAGAGCACGAATCTGACCTTGCTGCCGGGCCCGACTTCGCGTGCCGCGTCGACCACGTTCTCCAGCCCCTGCTTGACTCCCATGTTCCCGGCATGCAGGACTACGAAGTCGTCATGCGCCCATCCGAGGGCCGCTCGCGTCGCGTCCCGGTCGATGACATCACCATCGCCGACATGCGACCAGTTGCGCACGACAGTGACGTTCTCCGCACGGACACCCATGGTCTGTACGAGCGTGTCGCGGAATCGCTCGTGGATGACGACAACAGCGTCGGCGGATCGAAGACACCAACGCTCCACTGCAGCCACCACTCGCTCCGACAAACTGGACTGACCAGATCCGAGCTCCCGCAGCCCGAGCGAATAGAGGTCTTGCACCCACAACACGACTGGGCGCCGAGACATCAGACGGGCCTTCAGGAGGAGCAACGCCGACGAGATCAACGCGGGTGAGACCAGAACGATGATGTCTGCTCGTCCGAACCGTGTCACAGCGGCAGAGGCCCCGAAGGAGAGTTCTGACAGCGCTCGCGCAATCCCCCCCGGACGGCGGGGAAGGACATGCCGTCGCCGGACCACTCGCACGCCGTTTTCAACTGACGTCACGACCCGAGGTGGTCGTCCGCCGTGAAATTCCCATTGAGGATAGTGCGGAAACGTCGTGATGACTCGGACGCGGTTGGATCCCCGTGCAAGCTCCGACGCAAGACCTGACGTGTACGGCGCTATCCCGGTCGTCTCGGGTGAGTAGTTGATGCCGAGCACCAGCACCGACATCGGCTTCTCCACAGCCGAACGATAACAGTTTGCCGCCAACCTGCACTTTGGCATCGCGTCGCGGGTCGTGGTGAGCCGCGCTGACTTGCTACAGCGCCCGACAAGCGCTGCACCTATGATTGGCTCGGGGCGGATTCGAGCGGGCCTCAACCCCAGCGCGAGGAGACTGCAGTGGACCGAGCAGCCGCAGACGCAACCGGAGAACCAGCCGTGCCGGTGATCTCATTGAAGGACGCACCAGGGGAACGCGCTGCGTGGGACCGACACCTCGGCGTCGTACTGGCTTGGTCCGTCGCCGAACTCCTGTTCGTCACGAACCCATGGCAGATCAGCTCCCGCCTCCGTGTCCGGGTCCTCCGCGCCTTCGGAGCAGAGATCGGACGCGGTGTCGTGTACCGCCCGAGAACGCGAGTACGTTTCCCGTGGAAGCTCCGGATCGGTGACAACAGCTGGATCGGCGAGGGCGTCTGGATCCACAACCAGGACCGTGTCGAGATCGGCAGCGACGTCGTCATCTCCCAGGAGACGTTCCTCACGACTGGGAGCCATGCTCACCGGCGAGACATGGCTCTGATCACCGCGCCGATCACGATCCACGATGGCGTATGGGTCACATCGCGATGCATGGTGCTCGGAGGGACCGTCATCGGTCGATCATCCCTCGTGAGGCCGATGAGCGTCGTTGCCGGGAACGTGTCCTCGAACACAGTCGTCAGCGGCAATCCGGCGACTCCGATAGGGCCCCGTTTCGTCGCTGGAGGCGACTGAGCCGCCATGGCGAAGAATAAATTCGAGGCATCACGCCGCGGAGCGCTGAGTGCGATCACGCGAGAACTCCGTGTGACCTGGACCTCGGGTCTGGCGCACGCGATTGTCCGCAGACGGGGCTTCCCGCGTGCGTTCCGATCTCGAGCGCTCCGACTCCTCGGCGCTGACATTGCGTCAAGTGCGCTCATCAACGGCCATGTTTCCATCGCGGGAAGAGCAAAGCTGGTGATCGGGCCTCGGACCTTCGTCAACGAGGGGACCTACTTCGACCTCGCAGCTGCTACGGAGATCGGTAGCGACTGCGCGATCGGCTACGAGGTGATGTTCATCACCGCAACGCACCGGCCTGGCACGACGACACGACGGGCAGGCCCTGTTGATGTTCGTCCGATCTCCGTCGGCGACGGAACCTGGGTCGGAGCACGGGCAACTATCCTTCCCGGGGTGAAGATCGGTGAGGGCTGCATCATCGCTGCGGGAGCCGTCGTCACGAAGGACTGCGAGCCGCACACCCTGCACGCCGGCGTCCCGGCCCGCTCCATCAGGGCTCTCGAGCATGACCCAGTGGATACCGAGGTAGAACCATGACAGACGCACGTCCCTCCACGCCTCCTCTCCCGATCGTCGCCGTCATCCTGACGAAGAACGAAGAGGCCCAGATCGCGTCTACCCTCGACCGTCTCGGCGACTTCGAAGAGGTGGTGGTCGTCGACTCGCACAGCACAGATCGCACAGTGGCGATCGCGGAGAGCATGGGAGCACGCGTGCTCCAGTTCAGCTGGGACGGCGCCTACCCGAAGAAGAAGCAGTGGGCTCTGGAGAACGCCACCGCTGGTCACGAGTGGGTCCTGCTCTTGGACGCGGACGAGACTCCGACGGACGAGTTGCTCGAAGAACTGCGCGAGGTGGCGTCAAGTGGAGACGACGACGTCGCCGCCTACGACATCCCACTCCTCTACCGATTCGCTGGCTCGGTCCTCCGCCACGGACATCGAGTCAACAAGCGGTCGCTGTTGAAGGTCGGGCTCTGCAGGTTCCCCGATGTTGGCGATGAAGACCTCCCGGGGATCCGAGAAGTCGAAGGGCACTACCAGCCTGAAGCCGGCGGCCGAGTCCGGGCGCTGACCGGCTCGATACTGCACGACGATCGTGATCCCGTCAGCAGCTGGTTCGATCGCCACAACCGCTACTCCGACTGGGAAGCTCACCTACGGGCTCGCAGTGACCTCCGTCGTGAAGTCGCGAAGCGCCGCTCGCGTCAGGGTCAGCTGTTCGACCGTGTCCCGTTCAAGCCCACAGCGTTCTTCTTGTACGCGTACCTGCTCCGTCGCGGTTTCCTCGACGGTCAGGCGGGCTTCGACTACGCGTTCGCGCTTTCGACGTACTACTGGCAGATCGGCGTCAAGACCCGAGAACTGAAGCAGAGCCGAGCAAGGGTTGAAGGTTGAAACGAATACTTCAGTTCGCTGATTCGCTCGCAACCTCAAACGGTGGCCCCGCACGGAACTCGTTCGAACTCAACCGTGCTCTGAACCGAGTCAGCGACGCAGCGGTGGACCTGGTGTGGTTCCACGGTGCCCGCGAAGAGAGCGTGCTGGCAGACTGCCCATCGCCGTCGGCCACTCCAGATCGGCCTGGCCCTCGGCGCTTCCGGCCACTCGGGCGCAGGTCCGCCGAGGGCGAGTTGGATCTCCTCGCGCTCACGCGAGCTCTTTGGAGGTGTGATGCCGTGATCGTCCATGGCTTTTACCTCAACTGGGTTCCACCTGTGCTCTTCGCGGCCCTGGTTCTCAGGAAGCCGGTCGTACTCATGCCTCATGGGGCGCTGACTCTCTACGAGTCGAGCAAGAAAGCGTCGAAGAAAGCGCTCTTCCGCCGCGTGCTGAATCCACTCGTCGTACGGGCTGTCAGGGCGTTGGCAGTCGGATCGCAACGCGAGGCTGCCGACGCCTCAGCACTGCTTCCCCACATTCGGAGCGCCGTTTGTGGGGTAGGCACGACTTTGCCTGAGCTGCCCTCCCCGCACCAGTTCAACATTCCTCTGCAACTCCTCACCCTCGGTCGCCTTGCGCCGAAGAAGCGTGTCGACCTCGCGGTTCGAGCTGTCGCTGCGCTCATCGCGCGTGGCGTGGCTGTCCGCCTCACCGTTGCCGGGGTCGGCCCCGAGCGTCGAGCTCTGGGTCGGCTCGCTGATGAGTTGGGCGTGAAGGACGAGGTTGCGTTCATCGGCGAAGTGTCGGGGAGTGCGAAGAGGTCTGCCTATTTGTCCGCGGACCTGTTCATCCTCCCGAGCGAGGACGAGAACTTCGGGATCGTCATCGCGGAGGCCCTTGCCCATGGACTACCGGTGATCGCCAGCACGAACGTCGAGGCCGCAAACATCGCCGGCGATGGAGCAGCGTGTCTGCTCGACTATGTCGACGAGGAGGCCATCGCGGATGCCGCGATCGAGTTGTCAACGCACGACAGGCGTGTGCTGAGCGCCACTGCTCGTTCAGCTGCTGAAGAGCGATTTGACTGGGACCGCGTTGCCAGCCTCTGGCTGTCGCTCATAGAGGGAAGCCGAGCCAAAGCACGATGACCACAACGGGGACAGCAATCGTGCAGGCTGCCCGGTCTGACACCGGGGGCTGGCAGAAATTCATCTCGCTCGGTTTGACCATGTTGCTGCCGATTCACGTCGGCGTGCCCGTCGCGAGCAGTGTCTTCTCGTGGGGCGTTCTGCTGAGCATCCCCCTTCTGCCGGTCATAGCTCGATCCTTCAAGTCGTTCCGATTCGTACCAGCGATCATCGGCTTCACGGCAGCCGCTCTCGTATCCGGACTGCTGCTCACGTCCGTGGCGTCTCAGGACCACCTCGTCAACACCAGCTACCTGTGGGTGACTGTCGGCTCGGTGGCCACCGCTGTCTTCGTCTCGATACCGACTTTGCTGTGGACGCGAGCCTGCTCCTCCACGAGGGCCGCGGCCTTGGCCTTCGCTGCCGGCTCGATCCTGCAGACCCTCGCGACGCCAGACAGTTGGGACGGGAACGTCTGGAAGTTCGGTCTGTCGTTCCCGGTTTCCGTACTGCTCCTCGCTCTGGTGTGGCGAGCGCGATCAGTAGTGCTGCCGCTCGTGGTGCTTGCGCTCGTCGGAACGCTTGCGATCTTGGCCGGGGACCGGAGCTACTTCGGTTTCGTTGCCGTGGTGGTCATCATGATGTTCCTCCCGCGTGCGCGATCGAGGCCGACCAAGGCGAAGTCGGTCGCGGCTGTCATCGCGCTCGTCGTAGCTGGTGCGGCGGTCTACTCGATCGGCGTCACTCTGGCGCTCAAGGGCTTCCTGGGTGAGCGGAACCAGATCGTCACCGCTGCCCAGCTGCGTGCGTCTGGCTCGGTGCTGACCGCCGGCCGGAGCGAGTCGGGCGCCGCACTCCAGCTCTTTGCTAATCGCCCGCTGGGATACGGTCCGGGCGTTCTGCCTTCAGCGGACGACGTCGCGATCGGACAACAGGGTTTAGCGGGTCGAGGACTCGACCTCACGGGCCAGTACGTTCGGGAGTACCTCTTCGGGACCGGGTTCAAGCTCCACTCGATCACGAGTGACCTCTGGGTCAACTTCGGCCTGGCAGGCATCGGGCTCGCCGCGGTGTTCGCGCTCGCCTGCGCAGCCGCCCTGGTGGTTAACATCACGCGCTCGGAGGCAAGCCCGCTGTTGTTGCTCCTCGGGGTCGTCGGTCTCTGGAACCTCGCTTTCTCCCCCATCGGTTCCAACCTGGGTGACACGGTTTTCTGCGTCGCGATGTTGTTGGCGCCGACGGTCGCTGGTCGGAGGAGTATCAGCGATCCCCTGGCGCCCGAAGTACTCGCCGAAGCTTCCCGAGGCCGATCCTCGAGGCATTGAAAACCCCCAGGCACCTAGTCACTACCAGATCCGCGATCCGCCCGACCTGGCCGAGACCGGACCGCTGCACACGCGCTCGGTGGAGACTCATCGCGATCTGAGCTGCCGGGATCTCGGAGACCCCACCCCCGAGGTAGTCGACGACCACCGGCTTGATCTCGCGCGGTGGGGCGATCTGCGCGAACCGGGTGATCAGGTCGAAGTCCGCGACGAGCCCGATGCTCAGGTCGTGTCCACCGATCCTGAGGAAGTCCTCGCGGGAGAACCAACACGCCTGGTGGCAATGTGGTTGAAGCCCGAACAGATGGCGTTTGCGATCGAACGGCATGTTCTTGATGGGCACGGCTGGCCCACGGCCACCCTGGAGGTTCACAGCACCTCCGATCGCCCATGGAGTGTCCTCGGCGTCCAGGTCGTCGAGCGCCTCAAGGACCGTTCGGAGGCTGTTTGGCCCCGCGAACGTGTCGCCCGCGTTCAGGAACTGGACCCATCGCCCGCGAGCCATCTCCACGCCGGTGTTCATGGCGTCGTAGATCCCGTCGTCCGGGGCGCTGCGAAGCACGACGGAAAGCCCTGAGTCCTTCACCCGCTCGATGGTGTCGTCGCTGGAAGCCCCGTCAACGACGACGATCTCGACGAGTTGTGGATCGATCGACTGCTCCAACAATGATCGGATCGTCGGGTCGATGTAGGCAGCCGCGTTGTACGTGGCCACGATGATACTGAGCAATGGTGCCTCAATCCGCAACACGGAGGACGTCCTTCCAGGCTTCGAGGGAGCGTTGCAACTGGTCCTCGAGAGACAGCTGACCGATCGGCGCCGCCGGGCTTCGGAGCTGACTGCCGATCATCTCCCCTAGGGCCTCTGGGCTAGCGGCCAGTTGCGACCGGGGAAGGATCTCCCGAACTCCATCGGTGTCGTAGGCGAACACCGGAACTCCGACAGCGGTTGCGAGCCGGATGGAGCCACTCTCCGTCACGGAACGGTACGGAGCCACGACGCATGACGATGTGAGCAACGCCGCGATCAGATCGCCGTCGCTCAAGGGGCCGTCGTCGGCGGAATGGCGCACGAGCACTCCGTGCTCCGCGAGCATCTCGACGACGTGTTGTGGTGCACGGCCGGAGGCGAGGATCTGCAGCTCGAAGGATCTGCCGACGGCAGCAGCGATCGCGGGGATGTCGTTGACGCCCTTGTCAGGGCGAGGGTCACCGATGAAGCTGACCCGCGGCAGACCTGCAACGCCTTCTAGGGCACGAGGAGTCCACCCTGACGTGCCCCGGACAGATGAAAGGAACGGCGGATGTGGCGTCACTTTCACCACCGGGAAGTCCTCGGCCGCCATCTGCTGCAATCGAACGGAGTGCACACAGACGGTGCATCTTGCGAGCAGGAGCTTCTCGAATCGCACCCACCGGCCGGATCTGCCGGCGACCTGACGAGGGTTGTGCAACACGACCAGGACCTGCGCCCCGAGCGCCGCGCGGAGGCCGAGAAGCACCATGTCCCAGATGTCAACGTTCCAGGCTGCAACCACCGGTCGCCGGAGCGGCTGGAGGATGATCGATCTGAGTGGACCGGTGAATCGGCGCGCAACGCTCCGCAGCCGCTGATTCGAATCAGCTATCGGTCCAGCGAGCCCGGGGATGACACGGATGCCCGCGTCTGGGACGTAGTCGCGAGCTCGCGGAACCCAGTGATGAACCGCGATGCCGAGCAGGCCGAACACGACGGCGAGCTCGTTCCCGTACGGATTCCTCCCGTTCGGGTCGTACAGGACGACGCCGGGGCTCCGGAAACGACTCATGCGCGAGCCGCCATCTCGATCTCCCGGTTTCGTGCCACCCGCGCCGCGCGGATCGCCGCAGGGATCAGTTGGAACGCCGCCGTCGAGATGATCGATCCCCAAACCGGTCCGGCCGACCCCATCTGGTGTGCGAGGTACAACGAAAGCGGGATATTAACGACGACCATCAACGCCGAGCAGATTGCTTGGAACCGGAGTCCGTCGGCGGTCGTGAGGAACATGGCCGACGGTTGATGGAGGGCCATCACCAAGATGAGGACTGCGAACGCGACGGCCAGGCTCAAGTCGACCGGCGCCTTGGCATTGGTCAAGAGATCAGCGACGGGTCGAATGAGCACTCCGTAGCAGAAAGCTGCCATCCCACCAACGACGGCCAAGGCGGCAACAGCCCGCTTCCATTGACGGAGAGCATGTGAGGTCTCCTGCGCGAATATCGGCCAGAGAGCCACAGCCGCAGTGGAGATGAGGGAGAACGTGGGTGTGTAGAACTGCGCGGCGACGGAGTAGCTGGCAACGTCCCGACCGGTCCCGACGTGAGCGAGGATGATCCGGTCGCTCTGCAGGGCGACCGGGACGGTGATCATGATGACGAGCATCGGGCCCGCAGAACGCCACACCTGTGCGATGACGTCTCGCCGGATCCGCCGCGGCGAGAGGATCTCCCGGACGTCCAGGCCCGAGGTACGCAACGCTGTGACGAAGCAGATCGCAGCGACGACCATCACGCCCAGGGGCGTTGCCATGGCCAGGTACATCGACGCGAGATCGGCTCGGAGGAGGAGCCAGGTCGTTGCGAGCGCCGCCACGGGCCCCAGGACTGCGATGAGGTTGACGTAGTGGTTCTTGCCCTGGCCGAGCAATATCCGCTGGCCGATGCCCAATGGGAGCGAGATGGCGAACGGCACGAAAGCCGTAACCAGCGCGAAGGGAGCCTGACTCGTCAACGATCCGGGGATCTGCAGTGCCCCACCCCACGCATCGAATGCAGTGAGGGTCAGCGCGGCGACGACGAGGACGACGCTTGAACAGACCAGCATCCAGAACGCAGCACGGACGACGTCCGCAGCGTGGGAACGGTCGACCTCACTCCTGTTCTGGACCGCGACCGCCGTGGTGACCGCGGCTCCCATCCCCAGGTCGGCGAAGGGGATGAGCTGGAAGAGGAGTCCGAGCAACATGACATACCCGTAGGCGGCTGCACCTCGCTCGTCCACGATCAGGAAGGTGGTGAGGGCAGCGGCGACCGCGGTGACGGGCAGCCCGATCGCACGCGCTCCAGACGACAGGAACATCGACCTGATCACTGCAACCGCCTCATTGATCGAACTTCAAGTGACCCGAACTGGAGCGTCAGAATGCGCCTTCGCTCCGGGCGACTGCGCGGAGCGTCCGCCACAACACGACGATGTCCCCGAGCAGAGACCAGTTCTCCACATAGAACAGGTCGAGACGCACCGAATCCTCCCACGACAAGTTGGACCGCCCGCTGACCTGCCATAACCCGGTCATACCTGGCTTCACCAAGAAGCGCCGGTGCACGTGAGAGTCGTACAGCGCCACTTCCGTGGCGAGCGGCGGCCGCGGTCCCACCAGCGACATGTCGCCGACCAGGACGTTGAACAGCTGCGGCACCTCGTCCAGGCTGTACCGCCGCATGAAGGCGCCGACGCGGGTGACGCGCGGGTCGTTCCTCATCTTGAACAGCACGTCGTTGCCCTCGGCACGGTCCAGCTGGCTGAGCTCCTGCAGGCGGGCCTCCGCGTCGACGACCATCGACCGGAACTTGATCATCCGGAAGGTGCTGCCGTTCAGGCCGACGCGTTCCTGGCGGAAGAACACCGGCCCCGTCGACGTGGTCTTCACCAGCAGCGCCAGGACCAGTAGGACGGGCGACAGGACCAGGATGAGCAGCGTCGAGCCGATCATGTCGAAAGCCCGCTTCGTGTAGAGCTTGCGGCCCGTGTAGGTCGGCGTCTCGACGTGGATGAGCGGCAGGCCCTGCACCGGGCGAGTGTGGATGCGCGGGCCACCGATGTCGGTGAGGCTCGGCGCGACGACCAGGTGCTGGCGGCCGGGCTCGAGCGACCAGCTGAGCTGCCGGACGCGCTCGGGGGGCAGGTCGTCGGCGCTGGTGATGACGACGGTGTCGGCTCCGGTGGTGGCGAGGGCGGCGGTCAGGTCGTCGAAGCCGCCGAAGCTCTGCACGGTCGAGCCGGGCAGGGTGCCGTGGGTTCCGGCGGACACGGCCGCTCCGACGACGCGGTAGCCGGCTTCCGGAGAACGCCCGAGCTCACGGGCCAAGTGCAGCACACTGCTCGTGGAGCCGACGAGCAGGACCTTCGCCGAGTAGTTGCCGCGCTTGCGCTCGGCCACCAGCCACTGGCGCCACATCCACCGCGAGATGAGCAGGACGACGATGCCGACCGGGAACGCGATGAGGATGTACCCGCGGGCCAGGTCGACGTGCAGCAGGTACGCGACGATCGCCAGGAACCCGAAGACCCGGACGCTGGCGTCTGCGACCAGGCGGTACTCGGTGCTGCCGACGCCGATCACGCGGTGCCCGCGGGTGTCGTAGAGCGCCAGGGCGGTCATCCAGACGACGATCACGACGACGGAGATGCCCGTGTAGCTCAGGCGCAGGTCGGCCGTGTTGGTGGCCAGGTTGGAGTCGAGACCGAGCCAGGCGATCTGCACGCCGAACACGACCCAGAACAGGGCGAGCAGGTCGGTGACCAGGACGCGGCGCGAGAACGAGCGACTCCACGCCTCGGTGGACCCTGTCGACGGGGCGACCCGCATCGCGCCCGCGGTCATGGGCGCCATCCGGTCACCACGTCGCGCCACCGTCTGCAGACACGGAGACGGCGTCGCCGGCCCAGAGCCAGATGTCGTCTCCGGCACGGTCGAGGCTGATCGGGCCGGTCGTCGCGGCGTCGGCGGCGCACCCGACGGCGGGAGTCCCGGTCTCCGGTGTCACGTCGATCGCCGTCATCGAGGCGATCTCCACGCCCTTGCACGCTTCGTCATCGACACGGGCGAGCAGGTACTCGTCGCCGTTGTCCGCCATCGCGCGGACCCCGCGGACCGGGACCTCCACCCACTCGCCAGCGCCGGAGCGCCACTCGACCTTCCCGTCACAGATGACGACCGAGGTCTGCTGCCCCTGGTACGCCTCCTTCGGGCGGTCACAGGGCGGCTCGACGACTCCCGTGGGGAGGACGATGCCGGCCGTCGAGACACCGACGCCAGCCGCGCCGGGGCTTCCGGCCGTCCAGGTGGCGCCGTCGTCGACACTGGTGCGCACGGTGGTGGTGCAGTCTTCGCCGACCCCGGCCAGGATCGTCAGGTCCTCACTGGAGGCCCGTATCGCCATGAGCGTCGACACGTCCGGTCCGAGCACGACCGGCGCCCATGTCGCGCCGCCGTCGACGGTGTGCTCGAGGGTCGGTGCTGAAGCGCCGCACGTCGTGCCGGTGGCGCGCCACGCCTCCTCGCCGTCCACCACGGTGAGGAGGCGACGCGTCACGCCCGTGGCGTCCGCGGAAGCGGTGGAGGTCGGATCGGTGCTGGAGTCCGGAGAGCTGGCGAAGGTCGGGATGGGACCCGCCGGGTCACCGGCGTTCGGCGCGGTGCGTCCCAGGGCGAGCGTGACGAGTGCGATGTCGATGACGACCAGCACGACGATCACGATGGCGACCCAGACGAGGGTAGTTCGCGTGAGCGACGAGCCGAGGTTTCGGGTCCCCCGGCGATTGTTCATGTCCCCCGACCCCGTTTCAGCGCTCGGCGCGACTCAAGGCGCCGAGCTTCTTTCCGCCGCGCTTGGGCGGATTGACCTTCGGTGTGTTCTCGCCCTCTTCGACGCCGTAGCCGTACCCGTAGCCGTACCGGCCGTAGCCGTAGGCTCCCGGGCCGCGGACGGGCATCATCGTGATGACGAAGCCCGCGATGGGTGCGCCCACGCTCTCGAGTGCCGAGACCGCGGCGGCGAGCTGGCCCTTGTGCGTCTTGCCCGAGGCCACGGCGACGATCGCGCCCGAGGCCTTCTTTGCCAGGATCGCGGCGTCGGTGACGGGCAGCAGCGGCGGTGCGTCGAAGAGGACGTAGTCGAACTCCTTTTCCAGGCGTTCGATGAGGTCCTGCATGGCGCGGGATCCGAGGAGCTCGGACGGGTTCGGCGGGATCTGACCGGCCGGCAGGACCACGAGGTTGCCGCGACCCCAGGGCTGGGCGACGTCCTCGAGTTCGGCGCGCCCGATGAGCACGTCGGTCAGGCCGGCGTTGGTCTCGACCTCCATGTACTCGGCGACGCGGGGACGGCGGAGGTCGGCGTCGATGAGGATCACGCGGAAGCCGGCACTGTCGAGCGCGATCGCGAGGTTGGCGACGGTGGTGCTCTTGCCCTCGGACTGCACGGACGACGTCATCACGAAGGTGCGGGCGCCGGTGCCGATGTCCAGGAACTGCAGGTTCGTGCGGAGCGTGCGGAACGACTCTGCCCGCGGGCTTCGCGGGTCGACCTGCACGATGAGCGGCCGCTCGGATGCCTTGCTGTCGAAGGCGATGCCGCCGACGACCGGCTTGTCGCTGATCTTCTCGACGTCCTGCTCGGTGCGGACGCGGTTGTCCAGCGTCTCGCGGAGGACCGCGATGCCGACGCCCAGGGCGAGCCCGACGAGCAGGCCGAGTACGACGTTCACCGGCACGTTGGGGCTGACCGGGACGCTCGGCACGTCAGCCTGCTTGACGCGGGTGAGCTTGACGCTGCTCGAGCCCTTCTCGTCGGTGGCTTCGATGTCCTCGACGACGTTGGTCAGGCTCTGTGACGTCGCGTTCGCGATGTCGGCGGCCTGCACGGGGTCCGTGTCGTTGACGCTGATCGAGATGAGGGTCGTGCTGGTCGGCGCGGTCGCGGAGACCATCGTCGCGAGCTGCTCGGCGTTCATGTCGAGCTGGAGCTTCGAGATGACCGGCAGGAGCACGATCGGGGTCGACACCAGGTTCGAGTACGTCAGGACGCGCTGCTGGGTGAAGGTGTTGCCCTGCGCCAGGTCACTTGCGCTGCCCGAGGTCTCCGTCGAGACGAAGACCTGCGCCGAAGCGGAGTACACCGGCTTCTTGAGCAACGAGAAGCCTGCGGCAGCGGCAACTCCGACGAGTGCCAAGACCAGGATGAGGACCCATCCCTTACGCAGCACGGTGATGTAGTCGCGTAGTTCCACGCGGCCCGCCTTCCCCGACGATCCCGCCGCTCTCTCGTGGTCCCAACACGAGTGCCCGGGGATGTCCCGGTGTACGGCATTCAAATAGTGCCACATGATCGAGCAACGCTCGGCTGTATCGGCCGTTCTGGTCCGTCGGTCCTCTACGGTGAGCGCATGAGCACCGAGTCCGACGTGACCCACGCCGAGCCCGACACCAGTCGCCAGCGAGACCTCGTGATCCTGCTGGTCGCGCTCGGGGTGGCGGTCATCCTCGCCCGGGTCGCGTCCGGGTTCAGCACCGCCGGCAAGATCCAGCCGCCCGTCATGCAGGTCGTGGTGGCCGACTTCGCCGTCTGGCTGCCGCTCGTCGCGGGCATCGTCTGGGTGCTGCGCCGATCGGCGAGCACGGACGGCGCAGCGCGGCTCCGCCTGGGGCTCGGCGACGCGATCTTCGCGATCGGCATCGTGATCCTGTGCCGGGTGTTCGACGTCTTCCTCGGCCTGGCGTTCACCGGCTCGACCGGGCTGACCCCGGCGCCGACCCTCGGGACGCCGGACGAGACGTTGCTGATCGTGTCGGCCATCGGCATCGTGCTGGTGAGCCCGTTCCTGGAGGAGGTCTTCTTCCGCGGGCTCTTCCAGCGTCGGATGGCAGCCGAACTGACCCCCCGGACCCGGTTCCTGGCCGTGCTGCTCACCGCGTTCCTGTTCGCGGTCCTACATGTCCTCCTCGGCGCCGGTTCGACCCAGCTCGAGGGCTTCCGGGTGTTCCTGACGATCTTCGCGCTCGGATCCCTGACCGGCACGCTGGTCGCGATGACCGACCGCATCGGCGGCGCGATCCTCGCGCACGTCCTGTTCAACGCGGTGGCGGTCGTCGCGACCTGGCCCCGCTGACCGGTCACGCGCCTCCTGGACTGACCGGTCACGCGCCTCCCCGAAGGTGAGGCGCACTCGTCCCACGAAATGCGGACAGACATCCGCCGGCGATCGCAGTACGAATACGCAAGGAGGTTTCGCAACCTCCCGCGAACTCGGGCAGCGTCGCCCGGGTCGCCCATCGTGGAGGATCTGTCATGACCAGAACACCATCGATCGGACGTCGGGTCAGGCGTCTCGGGGTCGTCGCGTCGGTTGCCGGGCTCGTGCTCGGCGGAGCACTCGTCACCGCCGGACCGGCGAGCGCCGCGACGGCCTGCGCACCGGCTTGGAGCGCGTCCACCGCGTACTCCGGCGGCGCGAGCGTGAGCACCGGCACCACCAACTACACCGCGAACTGGTGGACGCAGGGCGACGACCCGGCGACCCACTCCGGGGCGACGGGCTCCGGCCAGCCGTGGACCACGGCGGGCACGTGCACGCCGGGCAGCACCGGCGGGGGCGGGACCGGCGGCGGGGGGACCGGCGGGGGCGGAACGGGCGGCGGTACGGGGACGGGCACCGCCACCGGCACGCTGTTCAGTCCGTACAAGGACGTCACGGTGAACCTGAACTGGAACACCAACGTGATGCAGACCGCCGTCACCGGCAGCACGATCCCCGTGGCCGGCGGGTCGAACAGTCTCGCCACGAAGGTCCCGAAGCTGCGCGCACTGTCGCTCGCCTTCGCGACCGGGACGTGCGGCAGTGAGAACTGGGGTGGCGTGGCCGGCGATGCGTTCGCCAAGGCGAACGTCCCGGCGCTCGACGCCGCGGGCGTCGACTACGTCATCTCGACGGGAGGCGCGGCCGGCTCCTTCAAGTGCGCCACCGGGGCAGGGATGAACGCCTTCATCGCCCGCTACGCGTCGCCGCACCTGGTCGGCATCGACTTCGACATCGAGAGCGGCCAGTCCGCTGCCGACATCCGGGCGCTCGTCAGCTCGGCAGCGGCGGCGCAGGCGCAGTACCCGAAGCTCCGGTTCTCGTTCACGCTGGCGACCCTGGCGGCGTCGGACGGTTCCTTCGCCGGGCTGAACAGCACCGGGGACACGACCGTCACGGCGGTCAAGGCCTCGGGTCTGACGAACTACACGATCAACCTCATGACGATGGACTTCGGCGGTCCGTCCTCGGCGGCGTGCGTGGTCACGAACGGCGCCTGCGACATGGGGGCCTCGACGGTGCAGGCGGTCAAGAACCTGCAGCACACCTACGGCACGCCGTTCAGCAAGATCGAGGTCACGCCGATGATCGGTGTCAACGACGTCGTGAGCAACGTGTTCACGCTCGCCGACGTCGACACGGTCTCGGCGTACGCCCGCGCGAACGCGCTCGCGGGGGTGCACTACTGGTCGCTCGACCGCGACACCCCGTGTGCGCAGAGCACTGCCTCGGCGACGTGCAGCTCCCGTCCGGACGCTGCCCTGTCGTACACGAACCGGTTCCTCACCGCCCTGGGGAAGTGAGCTGACAGCACTGCCTGATCCTGGCGGGCCACCGGGTGCGACCTCCGTCGCGGCCGGTGGCCCGTCGGCGTCTCCATGCCCTGGGAAAGGAGCGCTGTGCACGGGGCGATCCGTGCCTCCCGTCTGGTCCGCTGAGCGCCGCCGAGGCGACACATCCTGCTTGCGGTCTTCCATGCGGGAGCTATGAGGCCCTACAGTTTCCCACGTTGTAACGCGGGCGCCTAGGGGGCGCCCGCGCTTTTCCCGAAACCGGACGACGCCGTCCACGAGGAGCCCACCCCTTGCGTCCCACTCTCATCCCGACCCGGGGGCGCCGCCGCGTCCTCGGGTCGTCCCTCGCCGCAGCCGTCGTCGGAGCGCTCGCGCTCGGCGGCCTCGGCATCTCCGCCCTGCCGGCCGCCGCCGCGCCGGACGCCCGGACGGTGGTGTCGGGTGACGCCCGCTTCCAGGTCCTCTCCCCCACCCTGATCCGCACCGAGTACGCCGGCGATGGACAGTTCACCGACCAGGGCACGTTCAACGTGGTCGGGCGTGACGACTTCGCCGCCACCCCGTTCACGAAGACCGTGCAGGACGGCTGGCTGACGCTCGACACCGGCTCGATGACCGTGCAGTACCGGGAGGGCACCGGCGACTTCAGCCAGGACAACCTCCGCGTGACACTGAAGACCTCCGTGGGTCAGGCCGTCACCGGCTCGCCCTGGGTCACGACGCAGACGCCCTCCTGCGCGATCGGCACGCTCTGCGAAGGTGAGGCGCTCGCACTGCAGGGCCTCGCCAACGCGACGGACCACGCCGGGTACACCGGTGCCGGCTTCGCCGCCGGGTTCGAGAACGTCGGCAACTCGATGACGTTCCGCACCGACGTGGCGAAGGCCGGGTCGTACGACCTGGCCATGCGCTACGCCAACAACCAGGGCGGCGACGGCAAGGTCGAGACCCGCACCCTGAGCATCGTCATCGACGGCGGGGCCCCGGTCACGCTGCGCCTGCCCGCCGGTGCGAACTGGGACGAGTGGAAGCAGACCAGCGCCGCCCTCGACCTGACCGCCGGACAGCACACCGTCCGGATCGTCCGTGGCGACTCGGACTCCGGCCGCGTGAACGTCGACAGCCTGGCGATCGTCCCCGCGGGAGGCGCCTACCCGGCACCCACCGCTGCCTCCGCCGGCCAGGACTGCGCCTTCGGCGTCGTCTGCCAGGCCGAGGACGCCGCACGCACCGACCCCGCGACCGTGGCGACGAACCACAACGGGTTCGCCGGTGACGGGTTCGTCGCCGGGTTCGAGCGGGCGGGTGCGCAGATGAACGCCCACGTCACGGGTGTCCCGGCGGCGGGCGACTACGCGCTGCAGGTCCGGTACGCCAACGGCTCCGCCGCGACGCCGACGCTGACGGCCGCCCCCGCAGGCCAGACCGCCACGACCGGTGAACTCCCCCGCACCAGCGGGTGGGACTACTGGAACACGGCGACCATCCCGGTGCACCTGGCCGCCGGCACGAACGACGTCGCGATCGGCTGCCCGACCGTGGCGAACAACTGCAACGTGAACTTCGACACGATCGCCGTCGTCGACCAGAGCTCGCCGGTCCTCGCCGCGCACGCTCCGCTCGGTGGCTACCGTCGTGACCTCGACACGGCGAACGGTGCCGCGAAGACCAACCCCGGTCTGTTGTACCAGGACGGCTGGTCGCTGCTCGACGACACCGCTTCGGCGCTCTACGACACCACAACGGAGCAGACCACGCCCCGTGGCGACCACGGCGGCAAGGGCTACCAGGACGGCTACGTCTTCGGGTACGGCACCGAGTACACGACCGCGCTGAAGGACCTGGCGACCCTGACCGGGCCGTCGAAGCTCCTGCCGCAGTGGGCCTACGGCGTCTGGTACTCCGAGTACTACGACCGCTCGCAGCAGGACTACCTGGACATCGCGAAGCGCTTCAAGGCCGAGGGCGTCCCCGTCGACGTCATGGCGATCGACACCGACTACAAGGTCGGCAGCCCGACGAACCAGGGTGACAGCAAGTGGGACGGCTGGTCGGTCGACCCGGCCCGCATCCCCGACATGACGAGCCTGCTCGCCGACTGGCACGCCGACGGCATCCACAACACCCTCAACATCCACCCGTCGATCTCGAGCAAGGACCCGAAGTTCGCCGAGGCGCAGGCCACCGCGAAGGGCAAGCTCACCAAGGGCGACGGCGACCGCTACCTGTTCGACTGGTCGGACCCCGACCAGCTCAAGGCCTACTTCGACCTGCACACCTCGCTGCAGCCGAAGGGCGTCGACATGTGGTGGCTCGACTGGTGCTGCAGTGAGAACTCGAAGTACTCCGCCAACGGTGTCACGCCGGACGCGTTCATCAACCAGCAGTACGCGAAGTACACGGACGCGCAGCTCAAGGGCCGCGGTCTGGCGTTCTCCCGTGCGTACGGCTCGCTGACCGCGGGTGGCTACGGCAACCCGCAGGCCGTGGCGACCGGCCCCTGGGCCGACAAGCGCACGACCGTGCACTTCACCGGGGACACCACGTCGTCATGGGAGGAGCTCGCCGCCCAGGTCGGGTACACGCCCGGTGAGTCGGCAGCGACCGGCCTCTCGGCGATCAGCCACGACATCGGTGGGCACAACGGTGGCCAGTACGGCATCGAGGGCAAGGAACCGGGCACGACCCAGCTGCCGCCGGACATGTACGCACGCTGGGTCCAGTTCGGTGCCTTCCAGCCGATCGACCGCCTGCACAGCAACCACAGCGACCGGCTGCCCTGGCAGTACCCGGCCGAGGCAAACGCGTCGGCGAAGCAGTTCCTCAACCTCCGCGAGGACCTGCTCCCCCTGACGTACACCCTGGCCGCCGACGCCACGACGACCGGCACCCCGATGCTGCAGCCGCTCTACCTGCAGTACCCGGAGGCGCAGGAGTCCTACGCGCAGGCCGGCAAGGAGTACCTGTACGGCAAGGACGTCCTGGTCGCCCCGGTCACCACGGCGAACAACGACGCGGGCACCGCGACCACCTCGGTGTGGTTCCCGGCCGGCGACTCGTGGACCGACTGGTTCACCGGCACGACGTACAAGGGCGGCACGACGGCCGACGTCACGACGGACCTGAGCACCATGCCGGTGTTCGTCCGCAGCGGCGGCATCGTCCCGACCCGCTCGCACCACGTCGCGAACGACGCCGCACCGCTCGACGCGGTCACGGTGACGGTCGCGACCGGCGCCGAGGGCAGCTTCGCCCTGCACGAGGACTCGGGCGAGGGTCAGCCGACTCCCGCCGGCACCACGGCCCGTGCGGCGTCGGACTCCGCCTCGACCACGATGCGGTTCACCAAGCAGGCCGACGGCGGCACGCTCGACATCGCCCCCGCGGACGGCTCGTTCACCGGCCAGGTGCGCGACCGCTCGTGGACGGCGACCTTCACCGACGCCGACCGACCGGAGTCCGTCACGATCGACGGGGCCCCCGTCGCCGCGTCCGACTGGACGTACGACGCCGACAGCCGCACCATCACGGTGCCGGTCGCCGAGCGCTCGGTGACGGACCGGACCATCGTGCGGTACTCGAGCCTCGCGGCTGCGGTGCCGAGCCTCCAGGTCGAGTCGCCGCGCGTCGCCGCCGGTGACACGCAGACCGTCACGGGCACCGGGTTCCCGGCGAACGCGACGGTCACGCTGTCGACGACGCCGGCGCTCGGCGGCCGGGTCACCGTGCAGACGGCGGCCGACGGCACGTTCCGCGCCGACCTGCCGGTGCCGACCACGGCCGCCTCCGGACGGGTCTCGGTGTCCGCCTCGGTGGGTGGTGTCGTCCTGGCACGGACCGCGTTCACGGTGACCGTGGCGGCCACCACGCCGCCGACGGCCTCGCCGTCGCCCACGCCGGGCTCGCCGTCGCCGACGCCGACGCCGGGGACCGGTCCGGGTGCCGGCAACGGTCCGGGCGCTGGCAACGGTCCGGGCGCTGGTCCGGGCACCGGCAACGGTGGTGACGTCGGCAACGGTGGTGCCGGTGCACAGCCGGGAGGCACGCCCTCCGCCGGTGACGGCGCCCTCGCCTGGACGGGTGCGAACGTCGTACCGATCGGGATCCTCGCCGTGGTGCTGCTCACCGCGGGCGGGCTGCTCCTGGCACAGCGCCGCCGACGCCACCGGGCCGAGTAGGTCCGCAGCGCGGCAGCATGACGCAGAGGATGGCGGGGTACCCGGGAACGGGTGCCCCGCCGTCCTCGTTGTACGACAGGTGTCGGATGGGTCACCCCCTCTTCGGGTCCGCGCCCCGCCGGACCGGACCGTTGTCCAGTAGCCTCGGCTGAGCATGTCTCGCCCAACCAGCGTCATCGACAACCCCCTCGTCCGGCAGGCCCCGATCAGCGGCCTGCTGGCCCTCGGCGCGCTGCTGACCCTGACGCTGCCGACGCTCGAGGTCAGCGACACCCCGATGTTCCTCGCCAGCCTCGTCGCGACGGCGGTCGCGACGATCCTGGCCGTGTTCGCACTGCAGTTCCCCCGTGCGGTGTCCCTCATCCCGATCCTGTTGGCCGTCGACTTCGTGTCCCTCGCCCTCTTCCGCACCGGCACCGGTGCCGGGGCATCGGTGTTCACCTCGCTCGTGGTGCTGCCCGTCGTGTGGTGGGCCTCCCTCGACGGCCGACGCACGATCGTCTACGCGGTCCTCGGCGTGACGCTCGTGATCCTGGCGCCCTACGTCCTGCAGCCCGGCAACACACCGCGCGCGAGCGAGCTCGTCCGCCTCGGCATCACCGTCGTCGTGTTCGGCACCGTCGCCGTCATCGTCCACGAGCTCTCCCGCCGGGCCCGTCGCTCGGTGCGCTCCGCCCAGGCACGCGAGGACCGGATCCGCGAGGAGATCAGCCGCGCCGCCGACGTCCAGCGCTCCCTGCTGCCCACCTCGAGCGACGGCCTCGGCGACAGCGTCACCGTCGCCGGTGTCTGCATGCCGGCGAAGAGCGTCGGCGGCGACTTCTTCGACTGGTACCGCACCGAGAACGGCATCGCCGTCGGGCTCGGGGACGTGATGGGCAAGGGCGTCGGCGCCGGACTCATCGCCGCCGCGGTCCGCGCCACGATCCGGAGCGCCCGCACGGTGGACGACGCCTCCGAGGCCCTGCGCCGCGCCTCCGACGGCCTCGCCGCCGAGGGAGCCGGTACCGACGTCACCTTCACCACCCTGTTCCACGCCCGCATCGACGACGACGGGTCGCTGCAGTGGGCGGACGCCGGGCACGGGCTGAGCTTCATCCTCCGTGCTGCCGGCGGGGTGGAGCGCTTGCGCTCGGTCGACCTGCCGCTGGGGATGGGCCTCCGGGACGAGTGGGCGACGACGACCGGCACCCTCGAGCCGGGCGACCTGCTCATCTCGTTCAGCGACGGGGTGCTCGACCTGTTCGGCGGGCGCGACGACGCCGTCGACTCGGTCGCCGAGCTCGCACGGGCCGATCGGACGCCGGCGGCGCTCATCGCGGCCCTCACCGCGCGGGCGGCCGAGGTGCCGCACGACGATGACGTGACCGTCATCGCGATCCGCCGCGAGGCCGCCCCCGCCGAGGCCACCGAGGTCGCGGCCGCGCCACTCTCCCGGTCCCGCGCCGCCTGAGGGGCGGCGGGCCGGGTCCGCTCGTCCGCTCGCCGAGGCTCGCGCTCAGCGACAGCGCACGTACCGGCGCATGCGAGCGCTGTCGCCCAGCGCGAGCCGCGGCCACGCCCGCCCGCGCCGGGCCGCGCGCCTACGCGGACCAGTCCGGCCGGACGAAACCGCTCTCGTACGCGAACACCACGGCCTGCACCCGGCTCGCGGCCCCGACCTTGCCGAGCACGCTGCTGATGTGGGTCTTCACGGTGGCCTCGCTGATCCACAGGTCCTTCGCGATCTGCGCGTTGCTGGCGCCGCGGACCAGGGCGGTGAGGACCTCCCGCTCGCGGGCGCTCAAGGACGCCAGCACCGGGGCGTGTTCGGCCGGCGGCTCGGGGGCAGTCGAACCGGCGGCGGCGCCGGACCGCACTCCGAGCAACCGGTTCTCGAGCAGCGCGCGGGTCATCGACGGCGCGATGAGGGTGTCGCCCGTGTGCGCCGCGCGGACCCCGGCGGCGATCAGGTCCGGGCCGGCGTCCTTGAGCAGGAACCCGAGCGCTCCGGCCTGCACGGCGTCGAGCAGGTACTCCTCGTCGTCGAAGGTCGTGAGGATGACGACCGCCCCCGCGGTGCCGGCGGACACGATCGACCGGGTGGCCGAGATGCCGTCGAGCACGGGCATCCGGACGTCCATCAGCACGACGTCGGGGCGGAGGTCGGCGCACACGGCGATCGCCTCGGCCCCGTTCGGAGCCTGGCCGACGACGGTCAGGTCGGGTTCGGCGTCGACCATCATGCCGAGACCGGTGCGGACCACGGCCTGGTCGTCGACGATCACCACGCGGATCACGAGGCGACCGCCCGCTGACCGGCAGCAGCAGGAGGAGCAGGAACAGGAGCAGCCGCCACCGGACCGACCGCACCCGCCGACCCCGCACCCGCCGACCCCGCGACGGACCGCGGCCTGCCCGCGGTCGGGACACGTGCCTCCCGGGGCGCCTCGAGCGTGACGCGCCAGCCGCCGCCCTCGGCCGGACCCGCGTCCAGGACACCACCGATGGAGGCAGCGCGCTCCCGCATCCCCCGGATCCCGGCGCCACCGGCGGCCAGTTCCGGCACGCGCGGGCTGCCGCCGGAGCCGCCGTCGTCCAGGACCTCGAGTCGGATGCGGTCCGGCGACGCGGCCAGGCTGATCCGCACCGCGGAGCCGTCGGAGTGCACGAGGGTGTTGGTCAGGGCCTCCTGGCAGACGCGGAGGACGGCGAAGTCCTGCATCACGCCCAGGGTCTCGGGCACCCGCAGGTCGGCGTCCACCCGGACACCGGTGGCGCGGACGCGGTCGACGGCGTCCTCGAGGGCACCCCGCAGGGACACCGGGGCGTCGGTCGTGCCGCCGTCCCCACCCGCACGGAGCACCCGGACGACCTTCCGCATCTCGGACAGCGCCTGCTGCCCGGTGCCGGCGACCCACGAGGCGTACTCGGCGAACTCGGCCTGGTCCGCGACGCCGACCCGCACCAGGGCCTGCGAGCGGACGACGATGGCGGCCATGTGGTGCGCGACGACGTCGTGGACCTCGCGCGCGACGGCGGTGCGTTCCTCGGACGCGATGCGGGCCTGGTCGGACTCCCGCAGGCGGACGAGTTCCTCGTTGCGTCGCTGCAGCACGAGCTCGGACCGACGGCGGCGGGCGGTGGCTCGGCCGAGGAACGCGCATGCCACGAGCAGGATCCCCATCAGGACGATCGTCGACCAGTCCGCGTCCGTCGACCACATGCGCCAGGCGCGGAGGGCGTACGGCCAGTCGCCGATCGGGACGTCGCGGAGCGGCAGGAACATCGCCAGGAACGTCGGCACGGCGACGACCGCCAGCACGGCGAGCACCCGGCGCCCGCCCGCACACGCCAGGTAGACGGCGATGACGAGCGGGATGAGCCGCACGGTCAGCACGTCGAACGTCCACCAGGGCCACGCCACGACGACCCCGACCGCCACGAGCAGCGGGTACGGCAGCCGCTGGCCGACGACGATGCAGAGGGAGACGAGGGCCGCGGTCACCCGGTAGTCGTCGAGTCGCGTCGGGTACCAACCGGCGCGGTGCAGCCCCTCCATCGCGAGCAGCGCAGCCCCGAGGAACGCCACCCCGGCCAGGGCGGACCGCGCCCACGGCGGGATCGGGAGAGGACGCATGGCGTGAGGCTAGCCGCCCGAGGCTGCTCCGCGCCTCCCCCGAAGGACGGAGGGGTCGCGTCCCGACGATCAGTCGAACGGACGGGAGGCGCACCACCTTCCGCCGATGCGCCTCCCGTCCGCCTCGTCAGAGGCTGGTACCTGCCGCAGTGAGCGGTCTGCCGCAGTCCGCGGCAGCGCCGCAGAACGCGGCCGTCGAACGGAGCACGTGATGCAGAAGAAGACCGCTGTCACCCTGGCCACGCTGGCCCTCGTCCTGGCCATCGCCGGGACGGGCGTCGCGGCGGCGACCGTCGCGAGTCCGGACGCCTCCTCGGACGTGGTGCGTCCTTCGGGCGCGTCGGCCGTCGTGCAGACCACGGTCGCGACCTCGGACGACGACGGCTGGCCGGGGCAGCTGCCGGACGCGGACCGCTTCCGGACGCTCTCGCAGTCCGACCAGCGTGCGGTGCTCCGGCGGGTCGACCGGCTGCTCGGGGACCTCAGCGGTTCCCGGGCCAGCGAGGGGCTCGTCGCGCAGCTCAGCACGTACCGGGGTGAGCTGGCGCGCCTCCGGGAGTAGGGCGAGGCTCGGCGGACCTGGACGACGGCGGGTGCGTGCAGCACACTGACGGCATGGGGTGGGGGAAGACAGCGCTGGCGATCGGGATCGTGTGCACGCTCGGGGGCGGCCTCGCCGGGTGCGCGACGACGGCCGGGCAGTGTGTCGACTACGTCTCACTCACCCCGGCGGAGCAGGCGCACGAAGCGTCCCTCGTCGTCGATGCCGACGTCCGGCCGACGGACCGCACGGTCGAGGTGGCCGGCCGGTACCGCGTGTACGAGGCCACGGTCACCGACGTCCGGAAGGGCCGGACCCGCGACGACCGGATCGACGTGATCGCCACCTCCGACCAGTGCACCACGAGCGGCGAGCCGGTCGAGTACGTCGACGGCGACCCGCTCGCCGAGCCCGGCAGCTACCGCCTGTACCTGACGCGGGTCCGGGGCGGAGGCCCGTGGCAGCTCGTCGTCCCCGGTGCCGCCGAGCGCCTCCCGGCCTAGCCGCGGCGGCCGCGGCCGCGCGCCGGCCGCCGGCGGCCCGCACCGAGGCTCGGCCCGGCGGACACTCTGCGGCTGCCGGCGGGCGCGATGTGTCCGCCCAACCGAGTCTCGGCGAGCGGCGCAGCCGGCGCCGGCGCGCAGCGCGCGTCAGACCTCGACGTCGCTGCCCATCGTCACCGTGCGGCGGAGCGGCAGCCCGAACCGCGCGGCCGGGTCGGCAGCGTTGTGCGCCATCGCCACGAACAGCTTCCGCCGCCACGACACCATGCCGCCCTTGCCCGCACCGGTCCGGAGTGCGCCGCGTGAGATGAAGTACGACGCCTTCGACATGTCCTCCTGCGACAGGTCGATCACGCCTCCGGCACACGCGGCACGCATCGCGGCGGGCAGGTCCTGGTCGTCGGAGAACCCGAACGTGATCGTGATGTGGTCGATGCCGTCGTCGTCGTAGCCGAGCTCGTCGCGACGGAAGGCCTCTTCCAGCGCCACGTGCGGCACGTTGGCGGTGAGGACGGACACGATGATGACCCGCTGGTGGACGACGCCGTTGTGCTCGACGTTCGCCCGGAGTGCGAGCGGGGTCGTCTCCTTGTTCGGGTGCGGGAACACCGCGATGCCCGGCACGCGCGGGATGTGGTCGGCGTTCACGGTCTCGATGAACTCGGCGAGGGACCCCTCGCGCTTCCGACGCTCGATCTGCACGAGCTGCCGACCGCGGTGCCACGTCGTCATCAGGGTGATCACGGCGAGGGCGATGAGCAGCGGGACCCAGCCGCCGTGCAGGACCTTGGACAGGTTGCCGGCGAGGAACGTCAGCTCGAGGCCGCCGAACACCACGGCGACGGTGACGAGCTTCCAGGTCGCCCAGCGCCAGAGCGGCTTGACGACGACGAGCAGCAGCAGGGTGTCGACGACCAGGGCACCGGTGACGGAGACGCCGTACGCGGTGGCGAGTGCGGCCGAGGACCGGAACGCCAGCATGATCGCCATGACGCCGATGAAGAGCAGCAGGTTGACGGCCGGCAGGTAGACCTGGCCGCCCTCGCGCTTCGACGTCTGGCGGATGGTCAGCGGCGGCAGGAGCCCGAGCTGCACGGCCTGGCGGGTCAGCGAGAACGCCCCGGAGATGACGGCCTGGCTGGCGATCACGGTCGCCGCGGTCGCCAGGATCACCACGGGCAGCTGCGCCCAGTTCGGGAACAGCAGGAAGAACGGGTCCTTCGTGGCGGTCGGGTCCTCGAGCACCAGGGCTGCCTGGCCCAGGTAGTTGCAGACGAGCGCGGGGAACACCACGAAGAACCAGGCGCGGAGGATCGGCATCCGCCCGAAGTGGCCCATGTCGGCGTAGAGCGCCTCGGCTCCGGTGATCGCGAGGACGACGGCGCCCATCGCGATGAACGTGATGAACGGGTGCGCGAACAGGAACGCGATCGCCCATGTCGGGGACAGGCCCTGCAGGACGCCGGGGTGCTCGACGATGCGCGGGATGCCGGCGACCGCGATGACGATGAACCAGATCATCATCACCGGCCCGAACGAGGCGCCGACCTTCGCGGTGCCGAAGCGCTGCACGATGAACAGGCCGATGAGGATCACGGCGGCGATCGGCACGATGAGGTGCTCGACGGACGGTGCTGCGGTGCCCAGACCCTCGACCGCGGACAACACCGACACCGCCGGGGTGATCACGGAGTCGCCGTAGAACAGGGAGACGCCGACGATGCCGATGACCAGGAACACCGTGGTGCCGCCGGGTCGGTTGGCGTGCAGGCGTCGGGCGAGTGCGGCGAGCGCCATCACCCCGCCCTCACCGTGGTTGTCGACGCGCATGAGCACGAGCACGTACTTGATCGACACGACGATGGTGATCGACCAGAAGAGCAGCGAGATGACGCCGTAGACGTCCTCGGGGACGGGTCGGACGATGCCGCCGTCCACGGAGAACACCGTGCGCATCGAGTAGAGCGGGCTGGTGCCGATGTCGCCGAACACGACGCCGAGCGCCGCGAGGGCCAGGCCCGCCTTGCCACGGTGCCCAGCGGCCTCCCGGGTGCCGGGGCGCTGCGAGGCCTTCGCGGGGTGCGTGGCGTCGTCGCCGGGGCCGGCGTCACCGGGCTGGGAGTCGTGCCCACCCGAGGGGTGGTCTGACGACTGCGACGAGGCGCGGGTCTCGGTCACGGTGGTGCTCTCCAGTCCGGGCCGTGCGGACGACGGCCGCGCTCATCATGCACCCGCGGAGTGACAGCGGAGCACTTGGTAGCCGCTTGGCAGCGCCGAACGGCTCTACGTGCCGAGGTCCGGGACGGTCACGATCCGGTTCTGGTAGGCCCAGACGACGGCCTGCAGGCGGGACCGGACGCCGAGCTTCGGCAGCATGCGTGCCAGGTGTGACTTCACCGTGGAGACCTCGACGACGAGCTCCGCCGCGATCTCCTCGTTCGACATCCCCTGTGCGAGCAGGAGGAGCACGTCGCGTTCGCGGGCGGTGAGGACGCCGTCGACGCGGTCGCCCGTGACGGGCTGCAGGCTCCGGCGGGAGGCGAACTCGCGGAGCACCCGGCGGGTGAGCGCCTGGTCGAGGGTGCCGTTGCCGGCGGCGACCTGCCGCACGGCGCCGATGATGACGTCCGGTTCGGCGTCCTTGAGGAGGAACCCGGACGCCCCGGCCTCGAGGGCACCGAACACCAGGTCGTCCATGTCGAACGTGGTGAGCATGAGCGTCGGCACGGCCGGGTCGGCGTCGGGTCGGCAGAGTTCGCGGGCGACCTCGATGCCGTTCCGGACCGGCATCCGGATGTCGAGGACCGCCACGTCCGGCCGCGTGCTCCGGGCGAGCTCCAGGGCCTGGCCGCCGTCGGCCGCGACGGCGACGACCTCGATGTCGGGTTCCGCGTCGAGCAGGGCGGAGACGCCGGCGCGGACGAGGGGCTGGTCGTCGGCGACCAAGACGCGGATGGTGCGGCCGTCGGACGTCGTGTCGGTCATCGGGGGCCTTCCGTGGCGTCGGTCGCGGACGAGGTCGCCGTGTCCGCGGCCGCGGTGTCCGCGGTCGCGACGTGCGGGGCGGCGGTGGGGTGTGCCTCCCGGCCGAGACGCAGGCTGACGGACCAGCCGTCGGCGTCCGTCGGACCGACCTGGAGGCTCGCCCCCACCAGTTCTGCCCGCTCACGCATGCCACGCAGTCCGTTTCCCCCCGCGGGCGTGCTGCCGAGTGCGGGGACGGTGGCCGGCCCGTTCTCGACGCGGATGGCGAGGTGGTCGTCGGCGCGGTCGTCGACAGTGACGGTGCACGGCGATCCGGGGGCGTGCAGGGCGGCGTTGGCGAGGGCCTCCTGGACGGTGCGGTAGGCGGCGAGCTGGGCGAGCGGGCCGACACCGTCACCGAGCGGACGGGGTGCTCCGGCTGCTGGCAGGACCTCGAGTCGGACGTCGCTGCGGAACCGGGCCCGTTCGACCAGGTCGACGATCCCGGCGACGGTCTCCACCGCGCGCTCAGCGGGGCTGTCGTCGCGGAGCAGGCCGACCAGACGGCGGAGGTCCTCGAGGACGGCGGTGCTCTGCTCCCGGACCTGGCGGACCCCCTCGTGGGCGCGCTCGGGGTCGGTGTCGATCTGGCGGTCGATGACGGCGGACATCAGGGCGATGCCGGACAGGTGGTGGGCGGCGATGTCGTGCAGCTCCCGGGCCATCGCGGCACGTTCGCGGGAGACGGCGGCGTCGATGCGGGCGTCCTCCTCCCGGTCGACGGCGGTGGCCTCGGCGGTGCGGGCGGCGCGGACCTCGCGGCGGGACAGCACGACCAGGGTGATCAGGAGCGGCAGACCGACCGCACCGACGGCCTGCAGGACGCCCTGCCCGATCGAGCCGGTCAGGCCCTGGACGAAGTCGGCGCGGAAGCCGCCCGCGTTCAGCCCCCACAACACCGCTCCCCCGGTGACGACCAGGAGGGACGCTGCGGCGAGCGCCGGCCACAGCCGCACGAGCGGGACCCGCAGGGCGGCGAGGACCACGGCGACGACGACCGGCAGCGTGGTGAGGCCGAAGAGGTCCGCCGACCGGGTCGCGAGGACGGCCACGAGCACCGGGATCGCCGCCGCGGTGACGAGCATGGTCTGCGGCGCTCGTTGGGCCAGGAGCAGCGCGGCGGACTGGGCGGCGAGGCCGAGCGACAGGACCGTCCACGCGGTGCTGGCGACGGCGGGGTAGTGCGCGGCGGGGCCGACGGTGTCCGGGTCGGCGGCGTCGAGCGGCGGCAGCGCGAGCATCAGCCCGAGCGCGACCACGAACGTGCCGAGGGCGACGATCCCGACCGTGCGGCGGCGGCCGGCGCGCGCGGGTGCCGGCGCGGACGCGGGCGCACTCCGGCGCGGCTCAGCGGTTGCCATCGTGCGATCCTACGAGGCGCTTCCGGACCGGCACGGGGATCGGGGCGTCGATCGGCAGCGCCCGACGTGCCGGGTCGTAGCCGAGCCGACCGCGGGTGACGACGAGCAGCACCACGGCCGCGACCGTCGACATGATCGTCAGGCCGATCATCAGCGTGCCGGCGGTCATGCTCGGGTACATCTCGGGGAACAGCGACGAGATCGTGTTGTTGACGCCGACGTGCAGGAGCAGGGCGAGGGGCAGGCTCTCGCCGGTCTTGTTGAACACTTGGATCATCACGACGTTGAACGTGATCGTGAAGAGGGCGAACACGACCGGCTCGCTCCAGTGCGCATTCGGCCATCCGCCCCAGTCGCTGAGGTAGAGCGGCATGTGCCACAGCGCCCAGATCGGGCCGAGGACCGCTGCGGCGCCGAGTGCGCCGAAGCGGTGCTGCAGGCGGGGCAGGGCGAAGTCGCGCCAGCCGGGCTCCTCGCTCAGGCCGGTGGAGAACAGCTGGATGACGAGTCCGGGCACCAGGGCCGACAGCGCCAGCGCGGAGGGGGCGTGCACGTCACCGCCGGCGAACGGCACCGCGGACAGGACGATCAGGGCCGGGACCACGACGAGCGCCAGCGCGTACCAGTACCAGGCGACCCGCCAGCGGAACAGCCGCCCCACCCAGCGGCGGAGACCGGCACGACCGTCGGCGACCGCGGTCACGATGAACGCGCTGCCGAGCGGGCCGAGGAGCGCTCCGGGCAGGACGCCGGTGAACTGGGCGCTGCCCAGCACCTCGGGGAAGTGGATGTCCCAGACGCCCATGCCGTGCGGCGACAGGATGTACGGCACCCAGGCCAGCCAGCTCAGGCCGAGGGCGAGGGTGAAGAAGGTCAGCAGCGGGTGCCGGGTGATGACGCCCCGGACGCCGCGGCGGTCCTGCTGCGCGGTGCCGGTCGTCGACCGGGCTTCGATGGTGTTCGTCATGACATCGACGCTAGGAACTCCACCGTTCCGGGACGACCGGCGGAGGGAGGCACCTGCGGGACTTGCATCCAAAGGAGGAGCCCCGCTGCACGGCGAGGTGTGCCACGCTGTCCGAGGACCGGGAGGCGGACGATGGACGAAGCAGTGCTCTTCGACCTGTGCAGCCGCGCGCGGCTGGTGCACCTGCGGACCGGCGGTGCCGACGCCGGGTTGCGCGGGCTGACGGACTGCATCGCGGCGGCGTCCGGCGCCCCCGCGCGCTACCCCCACATGCGGCTCGCGCAGCTCATCGAGTCCGCCCCACGCCCGGTCGGCCACCGGTACAGCCTGCGGCAGCTCGAGTCGGTCAGCACCAGCCGCACCGCCCCGCCGGAGGACTACTCGGGCGAGCAGCGCCGCGACTACGAGAAGGCGCAGACCGCCCTGCTCCGCGCGATCGGCAAGGACAGCGGTGACCCGCCGAGCGGTCCGGTCGCGGTCGCCCGCAACGTGCTCGAGCAGTTCGTCCTGCGCTGGTTCTGACCGTTCGCCGCTGGTCGTGACCGTCGGGCCGCCGTCGTGGCGCGCCGGGGGCACGACAGGGGTCTCGGCGGCGGCTGCGGTGGGAGCGGTGCGGCGCAGCGCGGCGCGACGCCTGCCGCTCACACTGTGGTCACGTACAGGAAACCGGCGCGACAGACCCACGACAGGCGCACGCCCGAGCATCGCGGTGTGACCCCACATCGCTCTCGTCATCGACCATCCGCCCTCGGTCCGGCCGCCCGGGGCGGCATCGCCCTGGCTCTCGCGGCCGCCGTCGGCCTCCCGGCGCTCGCCGCCGCCCCGGCTCCCGCTGCTGCTGCTGCCGCTGCTGCCGCCCCGACCGCCGCCGCGCCGGCCGACCTCGCGTCCCGGTTCACCCTCGCGGTGCTGCCGGACACGCAGTTCTACTCCCGGTACTCGGCGTCGCAGTTCGTGCCGCGGTACGGCGACGACCCGTTCCACGTGCAGACGCAGTGGCTCGCCGACAACGCCGACGAGCTGCACATCCCCTTCGTCACCCACGTCGGCGACGTCGTCGACCAGGTCGGTCAGGCCGGCGAATGGCGGGCCGCGGACCGGGCGATGTCCGTGCTCGACGACGCCGGACTGCCCTACAGCGTGACGACCGGCAACCACGACGTGCGGAACTCCGCCGACACCGTGTTCGACACCTCGTACGACCTCGCCGGGGAGCCGTACCTGCAGACCTTCCCCGCCAGCCGCGCCACGGGCCAGCCGACCGTCGAGTCCGGCACGGACCGCACCGGGTTGAGCCAGTTCCACGTCTTCGAAGCCGAGGGCCAGCGATTCCTCTCCCTGGCGCTGCCGTGGCGTGCGTCCGACGAGACCCTGGCCTGGGCGAACCAGGTCATCGCCGCGCACCCCACCCTGCCGACGATCCTCACCTCGCACGAGGTCATCAACATCGCGACCGACGGACTCACCGCGGTCGACACGGCCTACGGCGAGCGCCTCTGGAAGAGCGTGATCGCCCCGAACGACCAGGTGTTCCTCACCCTCAACGGCCACTTCCACGGCTCGACGTGGAAGGAACGGACGAACGACGCCGGGCACGCGGTCACCCAGGTCCTCATCGACCACCAGATGGACTACGAGGGCGGCGACGGCTACCTCGGGCTGCTCGAGTTCGATCTGACGAACGGCACGCTCGGGATGCAGACCGCGTCGCCGTGGGTGACGTGGAAGCCATCCGAGACGCTGACGTCGTACGACCAGCCGCTGCTCGACGGCGCGAACCAGCGGTACAGCGTGCCGGTCGACTTCCGCACCCGGTTCGCGGGCTTCGCGCCGGACTTCCGCGCCGGCAGCGCCGACGAACCGCCGCTCAACGAGCGGGCACGGCAGATGCTGCTCGACGGCTTCACGGGCGCGCCTCCCGTCGCGACCGAGCTCCCCGGCGGCCGTGCCGACCACACCGACGTCGACGGCACCCTCGCGTGGTGGCGTCCCGGTGAGCAGGAGGCCGGAGTGCTCGCACCCGGCGCGACCGTCGCCGACGTCGCCGGTGACGCCGACCTCACCCGCATGACGCACGCGGAGTCGGGGTCCCCGACCGCCCAGGACGGCGACGTGACGGTCGTCGACGAGTCCCACCCGCTGTCCTCGGACGGCGCGGGGCTCTGCTTCGCGAACGCCGACAAGGCGGCGAAGCGGTTCAGCGCGCTCACCTCCCCCGGTGACACGACCGTCGACCGGGCGACGTTCCCGGACGGCTACACGATCGAGACCTTCCTGGAGGTCGACCCCTCGTGGACCGACGGCGCGAACTCGTGGTCGAAGGCGATCGTCCGGAGCGGCAACCGCTCGCAGATCGGGGTGCCGCAGACCCGTTGGGACTGGACGGCGTCGCCCGCAGCCCTGGGCATCTCGAACCTCAAGGAGTTCCAGTGGACGGAGGTGACGGCCGACGCCGGCAAGGGTGACCGCACCGCCTGGTCGGGCGAGATCATCCCCGGCCGCTGGCTGCACGTCGCGCTCGTGAACGACGTCGACGCGCACACCACCACGATGTACATCGACGGCGCTCCCGTGCTCCGGAACGCGACCGACACCGGCGGCCAGACCGTGCAGGACGGCATGCCGTGGCTGTTCGGCAGCGACTGGGTGGACGACGCCGCCACGAACGGGTGGAACGGCTGCATCGGGGAGACCCGCGTGGTCGACCACCCGATCGGCGCCGACGCGTGGCTGACCGCGCGAGCCGACCTGGACGCACTGACCGTGGACGACCCCGGCACCGAGGTCGTCCCGGCGACCGTCACCGGCTCGGGTCACCCCGGCGCCACCGTCACCCTCTCGGGCGCCGTCGACGGCAGCACCGAGGTCGCCGAGGACGGCACCTGGTCGGTGTCCGTCGCCGACGACTCCGGTGTGCGGACCGCTGCGCTCGTCCGTGCCCTGGGCACCGGTGACGCCGAGGCCGTCCAGTCGATCGGGACCCGCAGCGGCACCGCCGTGCCCTTCGTGGTCGCCGTGGCAGACGCCGGCCCCGTCGATCCCGACCCCACCGACCCGGACCCCACGGAGCCGGCCGACCCGACGCCGACCGACCCGACGCCGACCGATCCGACGCCGACTCCGGGCGACCCCGAGTCGCCGGCCCCCGGTGACGACGGCACCGTGGTCCCCGAGCCGGGCGCAGGTGCGCCCACCGCGGGTGCCGTTCGCCCCGGCGGGGACGGACCCGGCGGGGAGCTCGCCTTCACGGGAGCGAACGGTCTCGGGATCCTCGGGGTGACCGCGCTCCTGCTGCTGACCGCGGGTGCTGCCGTCCTGGTCCGCCGCCGCGTGGCCGGCCTGCCCCGCACCACGCGGACCGACCAGTAGGAACGGACGGACGGGAGGCACGGTGCGGGCCCGCACCGTGCCTCCCGTCCGCCGTCCGGTCACGTCCCGGGCGGCGGTACGGTGGCAGCGACCCGCCCGTTCCCGCCACCGCCGAGAGGACGCCCGTGCGCCAGCTCCACCCACCGATCGAACCGAACCGGACCGGCATGCTCGACGTCGGCGACGGCCAGCAGGTCTACTGGGAGGAGTGCGGCGCTCCCGACGGCAAGCCCGTCGTGTTCCTGCACGGTGGCCCCGGTGCCGGCTGCTCCCCCGACCACCGCAGACTGTTCGACCCGCAGCGCTACCGGATCGTCCTGTTCGACCAGCGGAACTGCAGTCGGAGCCTGCCGCACGCCGGCGATCCGATGACCGACCTGTCGACGAACACCACCTGGAACCTGGTCGGTGACATCGAGCGACTGCGCGAGCACCTGGGGATCGACGCGTGGCAGGTGTTCGGCGGGTCGTGGGGGTCCGCCCTGGCCCTGGCGTACGCCGAGACGCACCCGGACCGGGTCACCGAACTCGTGCTCCGGGGTGTCTTCACGCTGCGTCCGAGCGAGATCGACTGGTTCTACGAGGGCGGTGCCGCGAACGTGCTGCCGGACCTGTGGGAGGGGTACCTCGCTCCCCTGGCGCCCGAGGAGCGGCAGCCCGGCGGCCTGGTCCGCGTGTTCGAGCGGCTGCTCGCCGACCCGGACCCCGCCGTGCACGGTCCCGCCGCGGTCGCCTGGGCCAGCTGGGAGGCCGCCTCGATCACGCTGCTCCCCCGCCCGGACCTGGTCGCCCGGTACGCGGACCCGACGTACGCGCTGGCGTTCGCCCGGATCGAGAACCACTACTTCACCCACGATGGCTGGTTCGAAGACAGCCAGCTGATCCGCGACGCCGACCGGCTGCGGGACATCCCGACCGTCATCGTGCAGGGGCGCTACGACATGTGCACCCCGGCGGTCACCGCGTGGGACCTGCACCGGGCGCTGCCCTCGGCGGAGTTCCGGCTGATCGACGACGCCGGCCACGCGTTCGACGAGCCGGGGATCCTCGACGCGCTGCTCGAGACGACGGACCGGTTCGCGGGCCGCGCCGCCTGACGCACGGGCGGAGGCGACGGAGACGCGCCGACGCAGGACGCGCCTCCAGGCCGACGGGCGTGGTGGGGTGGTGCCATGACCGACGACCTCGTGCCGTGGTTGGTCGCCGGGGGGCTCGCCGTCGTGGTGGTCGTCCTGGTGGTCCTCCTGCGACGACACCAGACCTCCGCCCGCTCCGAACTGGCGACCGCCGAACGGACGCGCGCCGCGGAACTCGCCGAGCGCGAGGCGGCGCACCGCGACGCGACGGCACGCCTCGAGGCGGACCGCGCCGCACAGGTGGCCGCGGCCGACGCTGCCCGGCAGGACGCCCTCAGCGAGGCGGAGGAGAGCCGTGCCCTCGCCCGCCGCGGCATGCAGTGGGAGGAAGCCTCCGAGCAGGCGATCCTCCGGGCCTGCCGCGCCGCCGGGATCAGCGGCGTGCTCATGACGAACGTGGTCTTCGTCCCCGTCGGCGAGACCGAGCAGGGCCCGTGGCGGAAGTTCGTCGCCCAGGCCGACCACGTGCTCGTGTCCGAGTCCGGCCGGGGCCTGGTCATCGAGAGCAAGCGGTGGGGCGGCATCGTGTTCGACGGGCGCCGACCGAGCGAGGTGCACCCGGCGTTCCGGAACCTGGTCGACGAGTCGTCCCTCGTGCCGCCGTTCGCGGTGCAGGTCCGCAGCCGCACGGTGCTCAACGGCGAGCAGGAGGCCGAGAACTGGTGGCAGGTCCGTGTCCAGGCGAAGGGGGCGTCGCCGGCACACCAGGTGCGGCAGCAGGCCCGCCGTCTCGCCCGGTTCGTCGACGAGCAGACCGGCGTCGCCCGCACCTGGTTCGACACGTGCGTGTTCTACTCGGCACCATCAGCCGCGACGTTCGTGCAGCCGGAGGACCGCAGCGGCACCGTGACCACGAGCATCGTGACGAACGACCACGAGCTGCAGTCGGCCCTGGCGGCGTGGGCGGCGAAGGACTCGGTGCCGAACCGGCCCCGCGCGGATGCGGTCGTCCGGGTGCTCGCCGGGCAGGGTGCGCACGCGATCACGGTGGGGTCCTACCGACTGCCGGAGTGACCGGGGATGTCGCTGCACACACGCCGACGCCCCACTGGCCGGAGCCAGCGGGGCGTCGTCAGTGGAGCGGGGTGCGCTACGCGGTCGGGCGGATGACCGACGGCAGCATCACGTGCAGGTGCTCGGAGAGCGCGGTCTGCGCGTCCTCGAGCGAGGTGAAGTCGCCGACGACCAGGCCGAAGGTGTCGGAGGCCACGTACCGGCCGTCACGCTTGTCGACGGAACCACCGAAGTAGCCGCCGTAGTTGGCGACCCACTCGTCGTCGCCCTCGAGCGTCCAGGTGGTCTTCGCGCGGGCGGCGCGGGCGCTGGTGGCAGCCTCGGCCTCCAGGACGGCGACGATGTCGACGGTCTCGGTGTCGAGGGTGACGTCGGTCCCGGCTGCGGTCCGGTTGATGGTCGTGGTCATCGCGCTCTCCTGTCGTGTTCGGGGTACGTGGTGCAGTACGTGAACGCTACGACACCGATCGCACCGATCGACAGCGGGGCCCGTCGATTCACGGGTTCAGCCCCGGATGTTCATCCGCGAAGCCCGGAACTCCGGGCTTCGCGGACCGCCGATCGGGGTACAGGAGGACCGATCGGGGTACTCGCCATCCGGACGACGTCGCGGACGGGGTACGAGCAGCCCCGCCTCAGGACACCGCGCGCAGGGCGTCCGCGATCGTCGTCAGGGCAGCGTCGATCTCGTCCGCGACCCGCACGTGCGTGGACTCCGAGCGACGGTAGGGGTCGTCCACGTCGTCGTCCGCCGGGTCGGCGGGCGGCGGCACGGTCCCGCGCAGCCGGGCGACCCGTTCCACCAGGGCCTCGGGCGCGTGCACGTCGGCCAGGTCGCTCGGCTCGAGGCCGTCGAGCACCCGGGCGAACTGCTTGATCGTGAACGTCCGCTTCGCTGCCCGCGGCGCGAGCTGCACGACGGCGGCACGGTGGGACCGCTCGGCCGTCAGCACCAGGTCCGCGGACCCGGCGATCTGCTCGGTCAGGTACCGCGAGCGGTGCGCGTCGGGGTGTCCACCGAGGCGGGCCGACTGGGCGGCCGCGGCACCGTCCATGACGGCGCCGTCGTCGGCGATCGTGCCGGCCGACTCGATGAGGTGCACCGAGGCGGCCGACCCGAGACGCTCCTGCAGCACCTGGGCGCCGAGCGGCGACCGGCAGATGTTGCCGCTGCAGACGAAGAGGATCCGCACGCTCAGCCCTGGCCGAGCAGGTCGTGCCGGACCACGATGGCGTCGCGGCCGGGGCCGACGCCGATCGCCGAGATCCGCGCGCCGGACATCGCCTCGACCGCGAGCACGTAGTCCTGCGCGTTCTGCGGCAGGTCGCCGAACTCGCGGACACCGGTGATGTCCTCGGTCCAGCCGGGGAACTCCTGGTACACGGGCTTGGCGTGGTGGAAGTCCGACTGCGACACCGGGACCTCGTCCACGCGCTCCCCGTCGACCTCGTACGCGACGCAGACCGGGATCGTCTCGAGTCCGGTCAGGACGTCGAGCTTCGTGAGCACGAAGTCGGTCACGCCGTTGATGCGCGCCGTGTACCGGGCGATCGGGGCGTCGTACCAGCCGCAGCGACGCGGGCGACCGGTGGTGGTGCCGAACTCGAAGCCGTTGGCGCGGAGGAACTCCCCCGACTCGTCGAACAGCTCGGTCGGGAACGGGCCGGCGCCGACGCGGGTCGTGTACGCCTTGACGATGCCGATGATGCGCTCGAGCTTGCCCGGGCCGATGCCCGAACCGGTCGCCGCGCCACCGGCGGTCGCCGACGAGGACGTCACGAACGGGTACGTGCCGTGGTCGACGTCGAGCATGGTGGCCTGGCCGGCCTCGAACAGGACGGTCTCGCCTCGCTCGAGTGCGCGGTGGATCTCCAGCGCGGTGTCGGCGACCATCGGACGCAGGCGGTCGGCGAAGGACAGCAGCGACTCGACGACCTCTTCGGCGTCGATCGCGCGACGGTTGAAGACCTTGACGAGCAGGTGGTTCTTCTGGTCGAGGGCCGCTTCGACCTTCTGGCGCAGGATGTTCTCGTCGAAGATGTCCTGGATGCGGATGCCGACACGGTTGATCTTGTCCGCGTAGGTCGGTCCGATGCCGCGACCGGTGGTGCCGATCTGGCGCTTGCCGAGGAACCGCTCGGTCACCTTGTCGATGGTGCGGTGGTAGTGCGTGATGACGTGGGCGTTCGCGGAGACGCGGAGCTTCGACACGTCCACCCCGCGGGCCTTCAGCGCGTCGAGCTCCTGGAACAGGACCTCGAGGTCGACGACGACGCCGTTGCCGATGACCGGCGTGACACCGGGGGTCAGGATGCCCGAGGGGAGCAGGTGCAGCGCGTACTTCTCGCCGCCGACGACGACGGTGTGCCCGGCGTTGTTGCCACCGTTGAACTTCACGACGTAGTCGATGCGGGAACCGAGGAGGTCGGTGGCCTTCCCCTTGCCCTCGTCGCCCCACTGGGCGCCGATGATGACTGCTGCGGGCATCTGGTTCTCCTCACGTTGGCGGAGGACCGCACACGGCCGTCCGGGCCGGTGGTCCACCAGAGTCTATCGGCTGGTCATCTCCGCGTCACCGGGGTGCGCAGGCCGAGGAGCAAAGCTGAAGATCGGCCAGGTTCCGGGGGACAATCTTCGTTCCGGGATGGAACTTCTGCGGCCCTGGCGTAACCTGCCGACGACACCGTTTCCCTGCGGTGCCATCTGGGGTTTCCCTGCCCCGCCGGTGAATGCGAGATCCGCACGCCGCAACCGCTGGCGCGCCCTCCGCGCGCCCGCGCGCATCTGAACCGTGCCGTCATGCAGCACGGGAAGCAGTTCGACGATGAACAAGGCCCTCTGGAGCAAGAAGGCGCTCGCGATCCCCGCGTGCGCCGCGATCGTGATCGGCGGCATCACGCTCGTCGCCACCCCCGCGAACGCCGACCCGGCCGACCTCACGGTCACCAGCCAGTCGGTCGACGGCCGTGTCCTCACGGTCACCGGTACCGGCACCGCCGGCGACAACATCCAGCTCGACGAGGACTTCCGGGCGACGCGTCACCCGATCGCCGCGAACGGCAACTGGACGATCACGTACACGATCCCCGGCACGAGCACCGCCGCGAACACGTACACGATCACGCAGACCCTGCCGAACGGCCTGAACCGCGACGGTCAGACCACGATCTCCGCCGCGGCCGACAAGCCGTTCGCGATCACGGGGCAGTCCGTCTCCGGTCGGACGCTGACGGTCACCGGCACCGGTGACGACGCCGACACCGTGAACTTCGACGTCGGTTTCCCGGTGCAGCGCACGCCGATCGACGCCGACGGCACCTGGACGCTCTCGTACGACATCCCGGGCACCGACACGGACGCCCACACGTACACGATCAACGAGCAGCGGCCGAACCTGTCGACCGTCGCCTCGCTGACCGTGACGGCCGCGGCCGAGAAGGCGCAGGCCGAGTTCTCGGTGACCTCGCCGGCGGACAACGCGGACCTCACGTCCCGCACCGTCACCTTCACCGGGACCGGCCGCGAGGGCGACCAGGTCAACGTGCTCGACGCAGCCGGCGATCGCCTCGGCGGGTTCAGCAACTTCGTCCGGGTCGGTGCCGACGAGCAGTGGTCGCTGCAGGTCACCTTCGCCGACGACGCCGCACAGCAGCAGAAGGTCACCGTGGCCGACGTCCGCGGTGGCGGCAACGGCGGTCAGGCCCAGCTCACGCTGAACCTGCCGGCCGCGACGCCCGCGTCGCAGTTCACGCTGGTCACACCGAAGGACGGCTCGACCGTCGGTTCGCGCACCGTCACCTTCACCGGGACCGGCACGGTCGGCGACCTGGTGAACGTCCTCGACGCCGACGGCAACCGTGCGGCGCCGCAGGTGCTCGTCCAGGCCGACGGCACGTGGACCACGACCGGCACGTTCTCGGACTCGGCTGCCCAGGTGCAGAAGCTGTCCGTGAACCAGATCGGTGGCGCGCAGGGCCAGGGTGAGATCGACTTCACCATCACGCTCCCCGCCGTCGCGGTCACCCCGGGAACCGGGACCCCCGGAACCGGTACCCCCGGCACCGGGACCCCGGGAACGGGCACCCCCGGCACCGGCACGCCGACCACCGGCCCGACCGCCGGCACCCCGGGAACGGGCACGCCGACCACGGGCACCCCGAACGCCGGCGCCGGCACCGGCACCGGCACCACCGGCACCACGCCGACCCGCACCCCGGTCGGCACCCTGCCGGTCGTCAGCGGCTGATCCAGCAGGACACCAGGTCGGGGGCACGGCGTGCAGACGCCGTGCCCCCGTTCGTCACCCGGCGGCCCACCACGACGGAGAACACCATGCCCACCACCCGCAGCGCGCGGCGCCTCGCCCCGGTCGCCCTCGCCCTCCTGCTCACCGTCGGCCTGACCGGCTGTCACGCCGAGGCCAGGGCCGGCACCACCCCGACCCACACACCCTCGGCGACCGCCACGGCCCACGCCGACAACTACCGCGCCCCCTCGGCCGCGGCCGTCGCCGCGCTTCCGGAGGCGAAGTACGACGCCGTCATCGGCGGGCTGCTGCCCTCGTACGAGCCCGACGTGCCGGAGAGCGCCGACCACGCGTGGACGATCAGCACCGACGCCCCGCTCTACGGCGACGACCGGACGACGCCGGTGGCACGCCTGGCCGCGCAGAACTTCCTGGGCGACGCGACGGTGGTCGTCCCCCTCCGCTTCGCCGGCGACTGGGCGCTCGTGATGACGCCGAGCCGACAGCAACTCCCGTCGGTGGCACCGAACGGCGCCGCCGCGCAGACCGCCGGGTGGGTCCGCCGTGACCTGCTGCACCGCGGACAGGCGCTCTCGGACCACCTCGTCATCGCGGTCGGTGCGCAGACGGTGTCGATCGTCGACGCTGGCGGGAAGACCGAGCACGAGTTCCCGGCGGGCGTCGGCGCCGGTGGGACGCCGACGCCGACCGGGGTCGTCGGGTACGTCCAGGCGCGGTACCTCGACCCGGCGCAGGACCAGACGGTGCACGACATCACCCTGACGACCCTGCACTCCGCGGCAGCCGACGAGCCGTACGGCGGCGACGACGGCGGCCTGATCGGCGTCCACTACGAGTCGGTGGCCCGGGGTGCGGTGTCACACGGGTGCGTTCGACTCGACGGGGACGCCATCGACGCGGTCAACGCCCTCCCGCTCGGCACGGTCGTCCAGGTCGTCGCCTGACCCCCGGTCCACCTCGCGGCGGTCCGGCTGAGCGTGACGGTCCGGCTCCGGAGCACGCTGGTGTGACACGACCGCTCGACGAGAGGAACCACCATGAGCGACCCGATCGACGACATGAACCGCCTGCTCGACACGCAGCAGGCCGAGGAGCTCACCGACGGCGGCATCGGTTCCGTCGAGGGAGCCCCGCAGGACGTGATGCCGGAGACCGACCGCGGACGCGAAGCAGCGGACGAACGACCCGACGCCTGATCCGCGCCGGCGGCCGAGCGCCTGAGCGCGCGCAGAGCGGACGCCGAGCACGGTTGACCCGTCAGTGATCCGACGAACGGAAGGAACACCATGAGCGACCTCAGCGACAAGGCGAAGGACTTCGCGAACAGCGACAAGGGCGAGAAGGCGACGGACGCCGGTCTCGACAAGGCGGCCGGCGCCGCCGACAAGGCGACCGGCGGCGGCCACGGCGACCAGATCGACAAGGCCGAGCAGGCTGCCGACGGCAAGATCGGCAACTGAGCCCGAGACGCACATGACGGGAGGCCCGGTACCAGCTGGTACCGGGCCTCCCGTCATGTGCGTGGTCGCGGTGGGACCGCGACGGCGTCAGCCGCGGAAGAAGTCGGCGTACGAGGGGTCGCCGAGCGGCTGGGTGTGGCCGGGTTCGGCGAGCCGTTCCTCGACCATGGCCCGGATGGCGTCCGGCGGGGTGAGGCCGCGGCGACGCCACTCCATCGGGTTCTGCCGGAGCTGCACCAGGGTGTTCGTTCGCATGGTGCAACACTGGCACGAAGTACCTAGTTCGTCTAACTACCTGTCCTGTAGACGCATCGTGCGGCCCATGACCCTGGCCCGACACAGCGCGAGCGGGCGCCCCCGTGGGGACGCCCGCTCGTTCCGTCGTTCGGACTACTTGTGGATGGCGTTCGTCGCCTTCGAGGTCGCCGTCGCGCTCGTCCAGCCGGTCTTCGACGCGGTGACGCGGAGGGACAGCTTGTGTCCGACGTCCGCGGTCGTCGACTTGTAGCTGGCCGACGTCGCGCCGCTGATCGACTGACCGTCACGGAGCCAGCGGTACGAGTACGTCACGCCGCTGGTGTTCCACGTGCCGGGCTTGCCCTGCAGTTTCGAACCGACCAGCGAGGAGCCGGTGACCGTCACCGCACTGCCGGACTGCAGTGCGAGTGCCGGCTGCACGGCGTTCGCCGTGAGCACGTCGGCCTGGTCCCCGACCGCGTTGTGCAGGTGCAGCAGCAGCACCTTCGCGTTCGCGGTCGACACGGCCCGGTCGACCCGGATCGCGTAGTCGTCCGCGAAGAGCGGCGTCGAGACACCGCCGCGCGTGAAGGACAGTGCCGGGGCGAAGCCGTCGAAGGTGACCGACTTCGTCTCGTCCACGACCGAGGACCCGGTGGTCGCCGCACCCGGCGCGTACGCAGACTCGGTGACGACCTGGTAGTCGAAGGTCGTGTTCTTCGACGTGGCGGTGTAGCCGAGTGCCGAGAGCGACACGGGGAGCACCTTCACGGCGGAGTCGAACGTGTTGGTGTCCTGCGACTCGTCGGCGTTCAGCGGCCAGGTGTCGACCGTCTTCTGCTTCGGGTCGTTGAGGTCGACCGTCGTGACGAACGTCGCGTCGACCACCGAGGACTTCGCGTCGTAGGTCAGGTAGTCCGGCGTGCCGTCGCGGTTCGTGTCGATGAGGACCTCGACGTTGGTGACCGCACCCGGGTCGGCGTCCGGCCCCTGCGTCTGGACACCGAAGGACACGACGCCCTGCGACTTGTCCGCCAGGCCCGCGGCCGTGGAGCTCGCCCCGAAGGCACGGACGTCAGCGGCCGCCAGGGACTGCTGGGCCGAACCGGCCGGGAAGGCCTCCTTCGGGTCGGTGCCGCCGAGGACGAACGGAGCCGCGAGGGCCGTGTACTTCGCGGACCCGCTGCCCTGGGAGAGTCCGGCCCCGCTGAGCGCGATGGTGCTCGACGTCGACGATCCGGTGAAGCTGACGTCGTCGCCGTGCACGGCGCTGACCGGCTTCGGCGCGGCGTACACACCGAGTCGCATCGGCGTCACGTCGGACGCGGCCGGCGTGAAGGTCACCAGGCCGGTGGCCGCCGAGACGAACTCACGCGGGTAGCCCTGCTGGACCTGCTCCTGCGTCGGGTCGATCGTCTTCCGCAGGAGGGTCGGATCGGTGACCGTCATGGTGAGGGTGACCGTGGCCGTGCCGTTCGCCGGGACCGTCACCGTCTTCGCGCTGAGCGAGAAGGCGACGCCGGACTTGGCGATGCGGGATTCGTACGCCACCGAGTACGTGTGGGCGACGTCGGCCGTGTTGCGCACCAGCAGGGTGCGCTTGGCGGTCGTCGGGCCGCTCACCTCGACGACGCCGAAGGACGCCGTGACCAGCTTGTCGTTCTCCTGGCTGCGGACCGTGGTGGTGTCCTGGACCGCCTGCAGCGCGTCGACGCGACCGGTGCCCTGGCGGAGCAGCGTGGCGGTCTGGTCGTCGGTGGCGCTCTGCTGCACGTCCGAGGTCGCGGTGTTCATCAGCGCGGCCTTCACCTCCGGCGCGCTCCAGCCCGGGTGGGCCTCGAACGCCAGGGCGGCGACTCCGGCGACGTGCGGGGTGGCCATCGAGGTACCGCTCATCGACACTCGGCCGTTGCCGGTGCCGTTCGCGGCGGAGATGACGTTGACGCCGGGGCCGGCGATGTCCGGCTTGACGATGTCGTCGACCGATCCGTGGACGCCCCGGCTCGTGAACGGCGCGAGGGTGTTGGTCGTGGCCTGGCCCTCGGCGACGTCGAAGCCCTTGAGCTCGTCGGCGAAGCGCACGTGCAGGGTCCCGGCCTTCGCCGCGGCCTGGAGGCTCGCAGCACTGTCCGCGGTCAGCTCGGCTCCCGGGATGGTCGCGTTGCCCGCGATGCCCGAGTCGAACTCGTTGACCGTGCCGGCGAGCAGGACGCCGATGCCACCGGCGGCCTGGACGTTGTTGAAGCGCACCGCCGAGCCGCACTCGAGTGCACCGTCGGTCCACTTCAGCCAGGCGATCTTGCCCTTCAGTGCAGCGGCCTCGTCACCCGTGAAGGGCGTGCAGCCGTCGACGTCGACCGTCGGGACGAACACGTCGCCCTCGACGGGGAGCGTGCCCTGGTAGCTCGAGGAGTACTGCGAGCGGTAGGTCTTCGCGAGGTCCTCGGGCTGGGTCACCTGGACGCCGTCGTAGAGGCTCTGGCCGGTGGCGGCCGCGGCGACCGTGAGGGCCCCCTCGGCCGTGCCCGGTGCGCCGCCCACGTCGGTGAAGTCGTCGGCGTTGCCGGACGCGATCACGGGCAGGACGCCGCGGTCGGTCAGGGCGTCGATCTTCTGGTTGTCGGGGTCGTCGGTCGCGCCGTAGTCCGACCCGAGCGACAGGTTGATGACGTTGATGTCCTTGCCCTCGGTGAGCGCCTGTCCCACCCAGTCCAGCGCCGCGCCGGTCAGGTCCGTGGACCCGCCGCCGTCGCCGAACACCTTGAGGGAGTACAGCCCGGCCTGGGGCGCGCTGCCCGGACCGACCCACATGTCCTGCACCTGCTGCGGCGTCAGCGAGGTGTAGTCGCCGCGGAAGGTGGTCTTGTCGGCGTTGAGGCCGAAGCCGGCCGCGGTGCCGGCGACGTGGGTGCCGTGGTCGCCGCCCTTGCCGTCGATCGGGTTCGCGTCCGGCGCGGGGACCGGCTGGTAGGCCGTCGAGCTCGGGTCCGCGTTGTAGGTGGGGCCGGCGAAGTCGTAGCCGCCGAGGAACTTCGACGGGTCGTACCAGCTGCTCGCCGGGGCACCGGTGCTGGCCAGGGCGTCCTGGTAGGCCGCGGTCGTGCCGGGGCCGCCGAAGTCGGCCTGCGTGTAGTCCAGGCCGGTGTCGAGCACGGCGATGTTGACGCCCTTGCCGGTGTGGCCGGTGGCGGTCCAGGCGTCGTACGCCCGGGTGTAGAGGTCGCTCGCCGCGTTCTTCGGGCTGACGCCGTCGGCACCGGGGCGGACCATGTCGGGGTCGACGCCGGACGGGGCAGCACCGTCGTCCGCGTTCACGGTCGGCTCGACGACCTTCTTCGGGGTGAGCGCGACGATGCTCGCGACGTCGGAGCGCTTCGCGATCTCGGCCAGGGCGGAGACGTCGGCGACGACGGCGATGCCCGGGACGGTGTACTCGGTCGCGTACAGCTCGGTGGCGTCCGGGTCAGCGGCACGCACCGCGGCCCGGACCTTCGCGACGGTCGACTCGATGGTCGCGACGCGGCTCTGCGCGGCGGAGGAAGGGCGCTTCGACCGGGTCAGGTCGCCGCCCTTCGCCGCCGCGTCGACCTCGAGCGCGCCGGCACCGGTGGTGCGGACGAACGCGCTGACGGTCTTCGTGGGCTTGGCGTTCCGCAGCGGGGCGGAGAGCTTGAGGTCGGCCGCGGCGGGGACGGCGGCCGGTGCCGCCGAGGCCGCACCGCCGACGGCGAGTCCGCCGCAGGCAAGTGCCGCCACCGCGACGATCGAGGTCAGCAGCCGCGGGGAGCGGTACCGACGGGAAGGGTTGTTGGGTGGTGTCGCTCGTGGCACGCAGCACACTCCTGGGCTCTGTCCGACTTCGGGGTGAAGTTCTGATGAAGCTATGTGGTCACCCGCAACACAGGGAGTCGGCAGTTCAGGGGACAGAACCTGTGGTTCTGCAAAGTTGCACACCGGTGTGCAGGTTATTAGGATGGGTGCATGACCACCACCGATCGGCCCGCCCGCGCGCCACGACGGGACGCGACCGAGAACCGTGCCGCACTCGTCCAGGCTGCCCGGACGCTCCTGCAGGCCGATCCGGACGCGTCCCTCGAATCGATCGCCGCGCACGCCGGATTGTCCCGGCGTGCGGTCTACGGACACTTCCCCTCCCGCGACGACCTCATGCGCGAGGTCGTCGCCGGCGGCGCCGAGCGCATCCTGGCCGCGATGCCCAGCCGAGCCGCCCTCGCCGGGCTCCCCCCGGCCTCCCGGCTGGCCGCGATCGCCGTGACCCTCTGGACCGAGGTGTCCCACGTCCGCTCGATGGCGGTCATCGCCGTCCGCGGACCACTCGTCGAGACCGTCGCCACGGTGTTCGCCCCGCTGCGCGAGCAGGTCCGCGACGCCTGCGCCCTCGGCATCGCCGACGGGTCGATGCGCGACGACGTCGATGCCGCGACCCTCGGGCGACTCGTCGAGGGCGCGTGCCTGGCGGTCCTCGACGAAGCCACACGCTCGGCGACCCCGGACGACGCCGGTCGCCGCATGGTCGTCCTCTCCGCACTCGGCATGGCGGGCGTCGACTGGCGCACCGCCCTGCTCGCCCTGCCCGCCACCCTCCCGGAGGACCCCGCATGACGCTCGAACTCGCCGCCGTCGGCATCGGCACCGAACCCGGCGCCGCGCTCCCCGCCGTCAGCGCCGTCGCAGCCCCCGGACACCCGGGCATCGTCGCCGTCGAGACCGAGCAGGCACCCGTGCTCGCGTCCCTCGTCGCCGGCGGCCGGATGAAGCCCGACACCGGGCGGGTCCTGCTCGACGGGCACGACGACCCCGCGGGCATCCGCCGGGCGTTCGCCCTCGTCGACACCCCGGGGGTCGCCGAGCCGTTCCCGGTGATGAGCCTCAAGCGCATCGTGCACGAAGAGCTCGCCTTCGCCGGACGCCGACCCTCCCGCAGCGACGTCGCGACCGTGCTCGACGAACTCGGCATGACGAGCTGGGCCGACACCCACGTGCAGCGCGTGCCGACCGACGTCCGCGTGCGGCTGCTCGCCGAACTGGCACTCCTGCGGCCGGACGTCACCGGACTCGTCATCACCGCTCCCGAACGGCACGGCGGCACGGTGGCCGACTGGTTCGCCGTCGTCCGCGAGATCGCCCGACGCGGCACCACCGTCGTGCTCGTGACCTCGAAGGCCGCGGCGGAGACGGCCTCGGCACTGCTCGACACCGTCGCCGACGAGCCGCTCGACACGACCGCCGACCCGGACACCATCACCACCACCGACGCAACCGCTCCCCTGGAGACCCGCTCGTGACCATCCCCTCGCTCGTCCGCGCCGAACTCGCGCGCCTGACCGCCACCCCCCTCGCCCGCCTCGCGTTCATCGCGCTGATGTGCGTGCCCCTGCTCTACGGCGGCGCGTACCTCTGGGCCAACCGCGACCCGTACGCCAAGCTCGACCAGATCCCGGCCGCCATCGTGGACCAGGACGCCGGTGCCACCCTCGACGGCGAACACGTCGACTACGGCGCGGACGTCGCGAAGCAGGCGATCGACGGCGGCGACTTCGACTGGAAGCGCACCACCGCCACCGACGCCCGCGCCGGCGTCCGCAACGGCACGTACGACTTCGTCGTCACGATCCCGCACGACTTCTCGGAGTCGCTGGCCTCGGCGCAGTCCGACGACCCGCAGCGCGCCGAACTCGTCATGACCACGGCGGACACGAACTCCTACCTCGCCTCGACCATCGCGGAGCAGGCCGGCAAGACCATGCGGACCGCCGTCGCCGAACGTGTCGGGAAAGAGGCCGCGAGCACGCTGCTCGTCGGGCTCGCCGACGTCCGCGACAGCCTCGGTGACGCCGTCGACGGTGCCGGCAAACTCGCGTCCGGCGCCACGAAGGCGGCGAACGGGGCCGACACCCTCGAGGCCGGGACGGCGAAGCTCTCCGCAGGCGCCTCGACCCTGGCATCGAGCACGGCGTCGCTGCCCACCCAGACCCGGGCGCTGAACTCGGGCGCGCAGCAGGTCGCGAGCGGTGCGGCGTCCCTGGCCACGGGCCTCCAGTCCGCCCAGCAGCAGACGGCCGCCCTGCCGGACCAGACCCGCCAGCTCGCCGACGGGGCCGCGCAGGTCGCGGCCGGCAACGCCGAGCTCGCCGCGCGGGTCGACGCCGCGAACACGACCGTGCAGGCGATCCAACCGATCGACGCCGACACGGTCCTCACCGACATCACGTCGAACCTGCCCGAGGGCGTCACCCTGACCCCCGAGCAGCAGCAGGCGTTGACGGCCACCGTGACGTCCGCAGTGCAGCAGGCGAACAGCGCCGGCACCGACGCCAAGCAGCAGCTCGGCGACACCACGTCGCAGATCGACACGCTGAGCGCCGGCGCCCAGCAGGTCTCGGCGGGAGCCGCGACGCTCGCCGACGCCGCACCGCAGCTCTCCTCCGGCATCGCGACGGCCGCCTCCGGTGCGTCCACCCTGTCGGACGGTGCCGCACAGGTCGCCGGCGGGACGCAGCAGCTCGCCGCGGCCGCCCCGCAGCTGTCCTCCGGCGCATCGCAGCTCGCCACCGGAGCGGCCTCGGCCGACGAGGGCGCGAAGTCGCTCGCCACCGGCCTGCACTCGTTGCGGTCCGGCTCCTCGGAACTCGCCTCGCAGTTGGACAAGGGCCGGACGAAGATCCCGGCGTCGACCGCGTCCCAGCGCGCCGCGCAGGCGAAGGTGATCTCCGACCCGGTCAAGGTCGGCGACGACAACGTGGCCGCTGCCTCGAACTACGGCGCCGGCCTGGCACCGTTCTTCATCTCGCTGGCCGCCTGGATCGGCATGTACGCGCTGTTCCTCATCCTCAAGCCGATCTCGAAGCGGGCGATCACCGCCGTCCGCCGTCCGCTCCGGGTGGTGTTCGGCGGCTGGCTGACCCCGGCGCTCCTCGGCGTGGTGCAGATGGCCGCACTGTTCCTCATCGTCCGGTACGCCCTGGACCTCGACGTGGTGCACGCCGGCGGGACCGTCGGCATCATGATCCTGGCGTCGGCGACCTTCGCGGCGATCATCATGACGCTCAACGTGCTGCTCGGCTCCGTCGGACAGTTCCTCGGCCTGGTGCTCATGCTCATCCAGCTCGTCACCGCGGGCGGCACCTTCCCGTGGCAGACCCTGCCGGGGCCGCTCGCCGCGCTGCACTTCGCCCTGCCGATGACGTACTCGGTCGATGCGATCCGGCAGACGATGTACGGCGGGTCACTGGCCACGGCCTGGAGCGACGCGGGCGTCCTGCTCTGCTGGCTGCTCGGGGCGCTGCTCGTGTCGTACCTCGTCACGGCACGGCAGACGCGGACGCGGACGCTGCGCGACCTGCGGCCGAGCCTGATCGGCTGACCCGGGCCCGGGCCGGCGCCGGCGCCCGGGCTGGCGGCTCCCAGGCTGGCGTGGGCTGCGCACCGGCTGCCGGCGTGGAGCGCGACAGCGCTACGATCGTCGGGACGCACCCGGCGGGTGCGCAGCCGGAGGTCGAGGATGACGATGGGGAACACCAAGCCCGCGACGATCTACGACGTCGCCGCTCGCGCGGGGGTGTCGAAGTCGCTCGTGTCCCTCGTGTTGCAGCGGTCACCCCGGGTCAGCGAGCAGCGTCGGGCAGCCGTCCTCGCCGCGATCCAGGAGCTCGACTACCGTCCGTCGACCGCGGCGGTGTCGCTCGCCGGCACCCGCTCCCGGACGATCGGCGTGGTGCTCGACGACTTCCGCAACCAGTGGTTCGTCGACCTGCTCACCGGCCTCCGCGAATCGCTCCAGGACCAGGGACACCGCCTCGTCGTCGCGGACCGTTTCCTCAACACCGGGCTCGACGTCTCCCCGGTCGAGGGGTTCCTGTCGATGCGGGTCGAGGGCCTCGTGATCGCCGGCGAACCGGACCCGGACCTCGTCGTCCCCGCCAGCACCCCGGTCGTCGTCGCGGGTGGGCGGGCAGCGCTGCCGCGGGCCGACACGGTGGCGAACGACGACCTGGCCGGCGGCCGGATGGCGGCCGAGCACCTCATCGAGCTCGGGCACGTGCGGCTCGGGTTCGTCGGCGGGCAGTCGGCAGCGAGTGACGCCCGGCTCGAGGGCTGGCGTGCGGGCATCGCCGCCGAGCTGGCGACCGGCGGGACGACCGGCGCGTCGGTCAGTGGCGTCGCGGTCGTGCTGGCCGCCGACGTCACCGAGGAGACCGGCGTCACCGGCACCCACCGCCTGCTGGACGAACACCCCGACGTGACGGCGGTGTTCGCCGCGAACGACGTCACCGCCCTCGGCGCGATGTCCGCGATCGCCGAACGGGGCCTCCGCGTCCCCGAGGACATCTCGGTGATCGGGTACGACGACACCCCGATCGCGGCCTCTCGCTACGTCGGTCTCACGAGCATCGACGACCGGAGCATCGACATCGGCCGTGGTGCCGGCGCGCGGTTGCTCGAGCGGATCGCGGACCCGGCGTTGCCCACCACCGAGGTGCTCGTCGAGCCGAGGCTCGTCGCCCGCCGCACCACCGCGCGGCGCTAGCCCGGCGCGACCCCGGGCGCAGCCCGGGCGCAGCCCGGCGCGAGCGGGGGCGCCGAGGTCGCAGAATCGTGCACCCTCGACGCCCGAGAACGCGACATTCTGCAACCTCGGCGGGACGCACGCGGCGAGTCGTGCGACCTCGGCGGCCACCACGCGGCACCACCCCGCCCCGCCGGCGCCCGCCAACCGTCAGGCGGGGAGCTCCGCGTGCCGGACGACCCAGCTGTGCATGACGATCGCCGCCGCAGCCGAGGCGTTGATGCTCCGCGTCGACCCGAACTGCGTGATCTCGAGGTGCCCGTCCGCGCCCGCGACGGCCTCGTCGGTGAGCCCCGGCCCCTCCTGCCCGAACAGGAACACGCACCGCTCCGGGATCTCCGCCGTCTCGATGCGCGAGGCCCCGGGTGTGTTGTCGATCGCGATGACGGGCCGCCCCTCGGCACGCATGACCTCGAGGAACGTGGCCACGTCCTCGTGGTGCCGGACGTGCTGGTACCGGTCGGTGACCATCGCCCCGCGTCGGTTCCAGCGACGACGTCCGATGATGTGCACGGTGCCGGCGAGGAACGCGTTCGCCGTCCGGACGATCGACCCGATGTTCAGGTCGTGCTGCCAGTTCTCGATCGCCACGTCGAAGTCGTGCCGGCGGGTGTCCAGGTCGGCGACGATCGCCGCCATGCTCCAGTACCGGAAGCGGTCGACGACGTTGCGGGTGTCGCCGTGCTCGAGCAGTTCCGGGTCGTACCGGTCGCCTTCGGGCCACGGCCGCGGGTGCGGTCCGACGCCGTGCGTCGTCGCCTCGTGGGTGGGTGGGAGCGCCGGCGTCGGCTCCGGCAGGTCGCCGGACGGGAGGCCCTGGGTCACGTGACCAGCGTACGGTGCGTCCGCCGCGCCTCCCGTCCGGCCGCCGGCGGCCGCCCGCACTACGCTGACCCCATGGCATCCCGCGACGAGGTCGAGTGCTGGCTGACCGACATGGACGGCGTGCTCGTCCACGAGAACCAGGCGCTCCCCGGCGCGCCGGAGCTGATCCGGCAGTGGCAGGACCAGGGCACCGAGTTCCTCGTCCTCACGAACAACTCGATCTTCACCCCGCGTGACCTCAGCGCGCGGCTCCGCTGGTCGGGGCTCGAGGTGCCCGAGGAACGCATCTGGACCTCCGCCCTCGCGACGGCTGACTTCTGCGCCTCGCAGATGCCGAACGGGTCGGCGTTCGTGATCGGCGAGGCCGGCATGACGACGGCGCTGCACGAGGCCGGTTTCATCATGACCGAGACCGCGCCGGACTACGTCGTCGTCGGCGAGACCCGCAACTACTCGTTCGAGGCGATCACGAAGGCGGTCCGGCTGATCCTCGGCGGCGCCCGGTTCATCGTGACGAACCCCGACGCGACCGGTCCGAGCGCCGAGGGCGTCCTGCCGGCGACGGGTGCGATCGCCGCGATGATCGAGAAGGCCACCGGCAAGCAGCCCTACGTCGTGGGCAAGCCGAACCCGATGATGTTCCGCTCGGCGATGAACCGGATCGGCGCGCACTCCGAGAACACCGGCATGATCGGCGACCGGATGGACACCGACGTGCAGGCCGGCATCGAGGCGGGGCTCCACACCGTGCTCGTCATGACCGGCATCAGCGACCAGGCCGAGATCGACAAGTACCCGTTCCGCCCGAGCGAGGTCATCGCGGGCGTGCACGAACTCCTCCACACGGAGCCGTACGAGGTCGAGATCTAGCGCGGCCTGCTCCCGGGCGTCCCTCGCCCGTCGGGGTCAGAGGGACTCGAGCACGTCGAGCGCCCGCTGCACCCCGTGCTCCCGACGGACGAGTCGACCGACCTCGGCCGCCCGCTCCCGACGGGACAGGGCGTCGTGCATCGCGGGCACGAGGGTGCGGGCCGACAGGCGGCGCAGCGGGACCGGGGCCGCGGCCACCCCCTGCCGATGCAACTGTGCGGCCCAGAACGGCTGGTCAGCGGTGACGGGCACGACGACGGCGGGCACGCCGGCCCGTGCGACGGCGTGCGAGGTCCCGGCCCCACCGTGGTGCACGACGAGCCTCGCACCGGGCAACACCGTGTCGAACGGCACCGACGGCACCGCGAGCACGTCGGGGCCGCGGCACTCCGCCGGGAGCGCGAGCCCGCCCCACCCGGTGACGAGCAGCACCCGCAGGCCGTGCGAGCGGGCGGCCGTGACGATCGCGCCGCCGCGGGCCGCCGCATCACCCCTCGCCATGGAGCCGAACGACGCGACGAGGAACGGGCCGGTCGCCAGGAAGTCGCGGACGACGGGGTCGGGGGACGACACCGGCGTTCCCTCGTACCAGGCGCCGGTCTGGTGCACCCGTTCCGGCCAGTCGTCGGGCCGGGGCAGCAGCGCCGGACTCACGGCCATGAGGGTCGCGCGGGACGGGGACCGCCGGTCGGGACGACGACCGCTCGGCAGCTCGGCGGCGGCGCGTGCCACGTCGGCGTCGAAGAGGCGGGCGGCGGCGCGCGGCACGGCGTAGGTGACCCGGTTGCGGGCGCCGAGGTCGCGGGTGGCCGTGGGACCGCCGGCGGCGGGGAAGCGCTCGCTCGGGGTGGCGACCGGCTGGAACTCCACCAGCACGCGGGGCACGGCGAGCGAGTCCGCCACCATCGGCGCGCTGAGGACCAGCGGGTGGTGCACCACGACGTCGGGGGCGAAGGCGACGGTCTCCCGCACCGCGGCGGCGAGCATCCGTCGCATCCCGGGCCGCACCTCGGCGCGGACGTGGCGCGCGAGGCCCCAGGGGGTGCGACCGGCCGGGGAGAGCAGCCGCTGCACGTCCAGGCCGAGCGGCACGGTGTCCACCCCCTCGGGGACGTCCGCGTCGTCGGGCAGCGCCAGCCGTACCTCGTGACCGCGGGATGCGGCGTGCCGCGCCAGGGCGGCGAAGGGCTCCACGTCACCCCGGGTGCCGGCGGTGAGGAGCATCATGCGCATCCGCCCAGTGTGGCCCGGAAGCCGTCGCCCGGCGTCCATGCGGGCCGGGTACGCTCGGGCCCGTGGCTGACGGCAGTGAGCGGATACTGCGAACCGCTCCGTCCGGAGTCGGTCTGGCCGTGCGCCGCCTGGTGCTCATCTCGCGACCGGTGCTGTGGATCAACACCATCGGCTCCGGTCTCGTCGCCGTGTGGCTCACCGGCACGCTGTTCGACCTCCGGGCCCTGCCGGTCATCCTGTGGCTCACGCTGCCGTTCAACCTGCTCATCTACGGCGTCAACGACATCTACGACCAGGACACCGACGCGGCCAACCCCCGCAAGGGCTCCATCGAGGGTGCTCGGATCCGGCAGTCCGAGGTCCGACTCATCGCCTGGGCCGTCGCGATCGTCAACGTCCCGTTCCTCGCGACCTTCGCCCTCACGCTGCCGCCCCTCGCGAACGCGGCGATCCTGCTCTACGTGGGCGTCTTCGTCTTCTACTCGGCACCGCCGCTGCGCTTCAAGGCGCGGCCCTTCCTCGACTCGCTGAGCAACGCGGCCTACGCCCTGCCACTGGTCATCGTGCCCGCGGCCCTCGCGGTGACGCCGGTCTGGCCCGCCGCCCTCGGCCTGATGGCCTGGAGCGTGGCCAAGCACGCCTTCGACGCGGTCCAGGACATCGCGGAGGACCGGGACGCGGGCATCACCACCACCGCGGTGCTGCTCGGCTCCCGCGGGACGGCCCTGTGGAGCGGGTCCTGGTGGATCGTGTCCACCGCGCTGTTCGCCGTGGTGAGCGTGCCCGTGGCCGCGGTCAACCTCCTGATCGCCGGCGTCCTCGTGGTGAGCCTGCTGCGCGACCCGACGCCGGAGACCGGTCACCGGCTCTACCGGCTGTCGGTCGCGTTCCCGTACATCGCGGGGGCGTTCGCCGGGGTGCTCCTCATGGTCTCGATCGTGCTGGTGGGCGCCCCGTGAGCCGCGTCGTCGTGGTCGGCGGCGGGATCGGTGGGCTCACCGCCGCCGCGCTGCTGGCGCACGCGGGCCACCGCGTCACCCTGCTCGAGGCCGCCCCCGAGCTCGGCGGCAAGAGCCGTCGCATCCAGCTCGGCGCGGACCGCATCGACACCGGGCCGTCGCTGGTGACCTTCCCGGCGGTGTGGGACGAGCTGCTGCGGCGGCTCGGCGACGGCGGGCGCACCTCCGACCGCACCCGTGCCGACGGCCACCTCGACCTGGTGCGGATGCCCGAGGTGGGCCGCTACTACTACACGGGCGACGAGACCTCCCTGCCGGTGGCCCCCGACCACCCCTGGTACCCCGCCTGGCGACGGTTCTCGGACCTGCACGCGCCCCTCGCCGACGACGTCACCGAGCTGCTGCTCGCCGACCCCCTCGACCGAGCGGCCCTCCCGGCGCTCCGGAGACTGCTGGCGGTCTACGGCTCGCGCCTCACCACCCGTGCGTACCTCGACGGCCTGCCGTGGCTGCCGGACGGGCTGCGCGAGATCATCGCGATCCACACCCTCAACGCGGGCGTCTCGCCCGCACGCACCCCCGCCCTCTACGCGAGCATGCCGGCGATCATGGCGGAGACCGGCGCCTGGGTACCGCGCGGCGGGGTGTACGAGATCGTGCTCGCGCTGGGCCGGCTGGCCGAGGCGGCCGGGGTCGACATCCGCACCGGCGAAGCGGTCACCCGCATCGAGCGCGGCTCGGTCACCACCGCCGCCGGGCACCATCCCGCCGACCTCGTCGTCAGTGCGCTGGACGCCGACCGGCTCGCCACGCTCACCGCTCCGTCGCGGCTCCCCACGCTCCCCCGACTGCGCCCCCGTACCCTCTCCTGCTCGGCGATCGCGGTCTACGGGGTGCTGCGGGAGGAGCTGCCGGCCGACTTCCCGACGCACAGCGTGGTGCTGCCGACGAAGCCGGCCGCGCTGCACCGCAGCCTCGAGGCGGGCGACGAGCCGGCGGACACCATGGTGTTCGTGAACCAGTACCGCGCGGGCGAGGTCTACCCGAACCCGCGCAGCACCGTGGGCATCCTGCTCACCGCGCCCGCCGACGGCGGTCACTACACGGCCGAGCACCCCTTCGTGCGGCGCGAGGTCGACCGCGTCTCGTCCGCGATGGGGCTCGACGGACCGCTCACCGACCTCCTCGACGAGCAGATGGTGCTCGATCCGCAGTACTACGCCGGGGGCGGCGAGCCCCACGGCGCGCTCTACGGGGCCGCGCGTCCGCCGTGGCTGAGCGGCCCGTTCCACCGCCCCTCGTACAACGACCCCTGGCGGCCCTGGCTGTGGCGGGTCGGCGCGTCGGTGCACCCCGGCGGCGGGATCCCGGCGGTGGTGGGCGGCGCGATGATCGCGGTGACCCGGCTGCTCAAGTCGACCCCGGCCTGACGGCCCGTGTCACACCGGGTGCCTCAGCGCGCCAGGGCGACGGGGTCCGTGCCGGCCGGGAGGCTCGCCCCACCCCCGTCGACGACGGTCCGGTCCATCGACGGCACGGTCCGCCACCGGCGCCGGAGCCGCCAGGCGCGGTCGTCCCGCCAGGCGACGACCGCCCCGGCGACGACGCCGAGCAGCAGCACCGCGAACGACGCCAGACCGACCAGTCCGACGAGGAAGAAGTCGAGCCCAGCACCGCGCGAGGCGCTGACCGCGATCGCGCCGAAGTCCCAGAACGCGTGCAGCAGCACCGGGGCGAGCAGGGTGCCGGTGAGTCGTCGCGCCAGGTACAGCGTCGACCCGAACGACGCGGCGAACACCACCTGCACCACCGTCTGGGCGACCGGGGCGCCGGCCAGGACGTTCACGAAGTGCAGCAGTCCGAACAGCACGCACGACGCGATCCACACCCCGAACTCGGGCAGACGACGCCGGAGTCCCACGAGCAGGACACCGCGGGTGAGCAGCTCCTCGAACACCCCGACGAGCAGCACCCCGACGGTGAGCAGCAGGAAGTAGTCCAGCGACTTCCCCGCCCAGTCGATCAGCGGCAGCCGTGCGATGCACACCGCCGCGATGAGGACCGGCGCCAGCACCGCCCACCGCGGGCGGCCACGTGTCGGGTCGACGGTCGCGATCCGCCACCAGCCGAGTGCGGTGACGAGCACGACCATGACCCCGGCGACGATCGACTCCGGCACCACCAGGTCGTGCAGGACGCTGTCGGTCGTCAGTCCGAGCGAGTCGTAGTCGTCGCTCGGGCGGGAGCGGACGATGCTGTACGTGGCGAAGAGCACCAGCGGGGCGATGCCGACGAGCAGCGACGGCGGGACCGGCCACCACCGTCGGCGGCGGACGGCGGGAGGCTGCACGGGGGTCACCCTCACGGTTGTACCAGTGTCGGCCGTCCCGGTGTCGGTCGTAGCATTGGCCCATGCGCCTGCCCTCCCTCAGCACCATGGCGGAGGACTACGTCAAGCTCGTCTGGAAGGCGAGCGAACGCGGCGGCGAAGGGGGTCTCGCCACGCGGGACATCGCCGCGGCCCTGCACGTGTCCGCCTCGACGGTGTCCGGCAACCTCCGGAAGCTCGACCGCGACGGGCTCATCGAGCACACGCTGTACCGCGGGGTGGTCCTCACTCCGCTCGGGCAGCAGGCCGCCGTCGCGATGGTCCGTCGGCACCGCCTGATCGAGACGTTCCTGGTCGAACGGCTCGGCTACTCGTGGGACGAGGTGCACACCGAGGCCGAAGCGCTCGAGCACGCCGTGTCGGAGACGTTCCTCGACCGGGTCGACGCCGACCTCGGGCACCCGACGCACGACCCGCACGGCGACCCGATCCCGAACGCGGACGGCGTCGTGCCGGACTCCCCCGGTGCCCTCCTCGGCACGGTCGACCCCGGCGTCTGCGGGACGGTCGAGCGGGTGTCCGACGACGACCCCGCGCTCCTCCGGTACTTCGACGAGCTCGGTGTCGGGCTGGGGACGCACCTGCGGGTCGAGCAGGTGCGGGACTACGCGGGGGTGGTGGCGGTCGCGCGGCGTGACGCCGGCGGGGCGGAGGCGCTGGTGGACCTCCCGGCCGCCGCCGCGACCGCGATCTGGCTGACGCCGGACGCTCCGCACTGACCCGCGCGCAACGCTGAACGCGCGCGCCACGCTGACCCGCGCCCGCGCCCGCGTCAGCCCTTGGCGGACCGCGTCCGCCCGAGGGCGACCTCGCGCCGTGCCCGCGCCGACGCCAACGCCGACCCCGCGTCCGGGTCTCCGAGCAGCCGCGCCGTCTCGGCCGCGTGCTCCCGTACGTCCGGGTTGCGGTGGTCCGCTGCCGCAGCCAGCACCGGCGACGCGATGTCCGGACCGAGTCCGGCGAGCGCACGGCTCAGGGCCAGCCGGGTCTCGGCGTCCCCGTGCCCGAGCTGCACCGCGAGGGTCCGTGCGAGTGCGGGCTTCGCCTCCTCGGACGCGAGCAGCACGGCGGCACGCCAGGCCGTCCGGGCGACGCCGGGGTCGACGTCGCCGAGCAGCCGCGCCACCTGCGGGTAGACCGACCCGTCGCGGATCTTCGAGAGGGTGTGCAGCGCCTGGCTCCGTGCCTGCGCCTCCGGACGGTCGAGTTCGTCGAGCAGCCGCGGGACCACGAGGTCGGCGGGGAGGCGCACCAACGCCCACGTGAGCATCTCCCGCACCTGCAGGTCCGGCTCCACGGCGCACTGCCCCACGAGGACGTCGAGCTCGTCGGTCGAGGGGGTGGTCCCGGCGGCCATCACCGCCCGGAGTCGGACGGCGGGGCGGGGGTCGGTGAGGTACGAGGCGAGCGTCGGCATGGCTCCTCCACCTCACCCCGCGCACCTGAGTGGCAGCCCGGCGAGGGGCATAGCGTGGACGGGATCGTACCGACCTGAAAGGACTGCAGCATGCCCCGCATCGGCTCCAGTGACCTCACCGTCTTCCCCCTCGCCCTCGGCGGCAACGTCTTCGGCTGGACCGCGGACGAGGCCACCTCGCACCAGGTCCTCGACGCCTACACGGGTGCCGGCGGCGACTTCATCGACACCGCGGACGTGTACTCCGCCTGGGGTGACGGCAACTCCGGCGGTGAGTCCGAGACCGTGATCGGTTCGTGGTTCGCCGCATCCGGCAAGCGTGACGACGTGACGATCGCCACGAAGGTGTCACAGCACCCCGCGTTCCCCGGGCTGTCCGCGGGCAACGTCGCGAAGGCCGCCCGCGCGAGCCTGCAGCGGCTCGGCACCGACCGGATCGACCTCTACTACGCGCACTTCGACGACCAGGACACCCCGCTCGAGGAGACCGTCCGCGCCTTCGACCAGCTCGTCCGCGAGGGCCTGGTCCGGTACACCGCGATCTCGAACTACTCGGACGAGCGCGCCGCGGAGTGGATCCGCATCGCGAAGGAGCACGACCTCGCCGTGCCGGTCGCGATCCAGCCGCACTACAACCTCGTCACCCGCGAACCGTACGAATCGGACATCGCGCCGCTCGCCGCACGGGAGCACCTGGGCGTCGTGCCGTACTTCGCCCTCGCCGCGGGCTTCCTGACGGGCAAGTACCGGACGGAGCAGGACTTCGCCGGCAAGGACCGCGAGGGCCAGGTCTCCGGCTACTTCTCCGACCAGGGCCTCGCCGTCGTGGACGCCCTGTCCGAGATCGCGTCGGCGCACTCCGCGGAGATCGCCTCGGTCGCCCTCGCCTGGCTGCAGGCACAGCCGGACGTCGTCGCGCCGATCGCCTCGGCGCGCAACACCGAGCAGCTGCCGGCGCTCCTCGCCTCGGCCGAGCTCGACCTCAGCGCCGAGGAGCTGCAGACGCTCACCGACGTCTCGGCGGCGGTCCCCGCGGCGTCCTGACCGGCCACGGTCGCGCTCCGCGACCGGATGACGGACGGGAGGCTCCCCACCGGCGGGTGGGGAGCCTCCCGTCCGTCACTTGGCGGGTCGGACCGGTCGCGTCGGGCCGGCTGCGTCGGTCCGGCAGCGTCGGTCCGGCAGCGTCGGATCAGCCGTCGGTCCCGATCCCGGCGGCGGAGGGCAGTACCGAGCGCGCCGCTGCCGGGCTGCTCGAGGGGGACCTGGGCTGGTCCTCGAGGCTGTTGCCGCGGATCCACGCCGTGATGAGGAGCACGAGGAGCAGGAGCACCACGATGATCGCGATCGACCCGTAGACCAGGAGCTGCTTGCCGCGACGCCCCTCGTTCTGCAGTCGTGCGAAGCCCTCGTTGATGAAGTTGTCGCGGTCCGTCCCCGACGTCGCCGGACCACCCGCGGCCGCCGCGGGCTGCTGGGGTGCGGCGACCGCGGGCATCATCCGGGTGCTGGTGTCCTCGGGGCGGTGGGCGTCGGCGTCGCGGAGCTGCTGGATCGCCTCGGTGCCGAACAGGTCCTTGATGACACCGGTGTCGCTCGTCTCGCGGCCCTGCCACTCGGACTGGTCGATGTCCTCGAGGGCCAGGCCGCGCGGAGTGTCGACGTGGTCGTCCGCGTCTCGCGTCCGGTCCACCGGTGCGGGTGTCGGCCATGCCGGGGTCGGCGCGTTCCGGGGACCGCGCTCGGCGCTGCGCTCGGGGTGGCTCGCGGGCTGCACCAGCGGCGGGGCGTCCGGGGTCGGCAGCACCGAGGGCGGCGGGACCGCGGCGGCCGCACGGGGCGCGAACGCGGCGGTCGGGGCGCTGCCGGCGGCGAGGTCGTCGTCGACGTCATCGTCCTCATCGGCGTCGGCGCTGCGGTCGTCGATGTCGGCCGGGTCCTCGACGACGACCGGCTCTGCGACGACGACAGGCTCTGCGACGACCGGGTCGTCGACGTCGCCGGGGAACACCTCGCCGGTGCGTGCGGCTTCGTCGCTGAGGGACCAGCTCGACCCGGACGGCGTGGTGCGCTCGTCCGCGCGGTCGTCCTCCGGTGCGTCGGCGACCTCGGGAACGGGGTCCGGCGCACTCGAGAGCCCGGCCACCGGTTCCTGGGCGAGCGGTGTGCCGCTCGCCCACGACTCGGCGGCGACCAGGTTCGTGTCGAACGCATCGCGGGTCAGCGCCGTCGGGACCTCGCCGGTGTGGTCGTCCAGCAGCGACCAGTCGAACGGACGGTCGGCCCGCGGAGCGCCCTCGACGTCGTCGCCGAGACGCAGGAGTTCGGTGAACGTCGGCGGTTCGGAGGTCGGCGGCAGGGCGTCCTGCACCCCGAGCGGCTGCGCGTCCGGACCACCGCGGAGGGCAGGCGGGACCGGCGCGGACTGCACGGCGTCGGGCGGCAGCGGAGTCGGCACCGCAGTGTCCGACAGGTCGCCCGGCGTCGCGGGACGGGCACGACCGAGCCAGTCGACGTCCGAGCGGCCCAGGCCGTCCGGGTCCGTGCGGCGACGCTCGTCCTCGATCGCACGGCTCTCGGCGGCGCGGACGTCCCGGTCGGAGCGGGCGGTGGGCAGCGAGATCGCGCGGGGGTCCGGCGCGTTCGACACCGGCGGCACGGCTGCGGGCGGCGGGACCCGGCCGGCGACCCCGCCGGGCAGCGCCAGCTCTTCCGGCATCGAGATCGCCTGCGTCGCACCGGGGTCGAGCTCCGGAGCGTGGTCCTCGGCGTCGGCGTCGGCCTGCGGTGCGGAGGCCGGCAGCGACGCGGGTGCGGTGAAGGGCTCCGGTTCGGGCTGCCCCGCCTGTCGGGCGGCCCGCTCGGCCTCTCGACGCTCGCGGCGCGAGGGCCACTCCTCCTCGGTGATCGGCGCACCGAAGATGTCCGCCGCACTGCGGAGACCGTGGAACGGAGCGTCCGGATCGGGACCGCGCTGAGCCTCCGGTCCGTCGCCCCCGTGCTCGGGCGCGACCGACGGGTCGGACTCGTCGCGCCCCTCCGGACGCTCCTCGGTCACGCGGACAGTCCCAGGTCGGCCAGCCCGATCGCCGCGAGGTACGGGTACCCGGCTGCCTCGATCTTCTCCTTGGCGCCGGTGTCCCGGTCGACGACGACGGCGACGGCGGCGATGACGGCGCCCTCACGCTCGAGCGCCTCGGCGGCCTTGAGCGGCGAGCCACCGGTGGTCGAGGTGTCCTCGAGCACGATGACCCGCTTGCCGCGGACGTCCGGACCCTCGACCTGGCGGCCGCGGCCGTGGTCCTTGGGCTCCTTGCGGACGACGAACGCGTCGTACGTCCCCCCGCGGGCCGCGGACTGGTGCAGCACCGCGCTCGCGATCGGGTCGGCGCCCATCGTCAACCCGCCGACGGCGTCGACGTCCGGGACGCTCGCGATCAGGTCGGTCATGACCTGTCCGATCAGGGGCGCGACGCGGTGGTCGAGGCTCACCTTGCGGAGGTCGATGTAGTAGGAGGCCTGCTTCCCGCTGGTCAGCGTGAAGTCGCCGTGGAAGACCGCATCGGCCTTGATGTGCTCGATCAACTGCTCGCGCGCGTGGGTCACGGTGGTCAAGGGTACCGGCGACGGCCGTTCCGCGCTCACCCGGGCACACTGCCCGGCTGCTCCGATGCCGCCGCCGGTACGCTCCGGTCATGCCCCTCGCCCGTCCGCGGGACGGCGTCCGACCGATCGAGGCCGGCGACCGCCGCCCGCGATCCACCGTCGTCCGGGCGGTCGCGCACGAGGCACTCGGCGTGCTGCTCGCCCTGGTGCTCGCCGTCCTCGCGCTGCGCCACGTGCTCGCCACCGCCCGGGTCGCACTGCTCTGGTACGACGGGGACTCGGTGCTCCTGCCGCTGGTGGCACGGTCGATCGCGCTCGGGCAGCCGTTCGAGTGGGCGATGTCCCCGGCGCTGTTCTTCTTCCCGGAGCTGCCCGTCTACCTGGCGACCGCGGCGGTGACCTCGACGCCCCAGCAGGCCCTGGCGCTGAACGGCGTGCTCGTGCTGCTCGCCGTGTACGCCCTCGTGCGCGCGGCGGCGAACGAGCTCATGCCGTCCGCCGGCCGGTCGGCGCGGGTCGCCGTGTCGGTGATCGCCGTCGTCCTGCTCACCATGCTCGTGCTGACGGAGTCCTCCGCGACCGCGACCTCGCTCGAGTTGGCGTCGCTCCTCCTCACCACCACCTACTACTACGGGGCGGTGCTCGCGATGCTCGGCACCGCCGTGCTGGTGCTCCGGACCGTCCGCACCGGGCGCTCCTCGATCCCGGTCCTCGTGACGCTGGGGCTGGTGGCGGCGCTGAGCACGGCCTCCAACCCGCTGTACGTGCCGTGGTCGGCGGCACCGGTCGTCGTGACGCTCGCGGTGCTCGCCGCTGCCCGGCGTCTGCCCTGGCGTCCGGCCGCGTGGGTCGCGGCGACGCTGACGGTCGGCGCCGTCGTGGGGTACCTGCTGCGGATCCCCCTGCGCCCGTTCGTCTCACTCGACCCCTCGACCTACGTCCACCCGGAACGGGCCGGTGCGACGGCTGCGTTCTTCGCGTCGCTCACGGACGACCGGGCGGCGTCGGCGGCCGGGGACGCCGGGCTGCTGCTCATGCTGGTCGGGGTGCTGCTCAGCGCCGGCGGGACGGTGTGGGCCTGGCGGGCGCGGACCTCCCGGACGGTGCTCGTGGCGACCGCGTTGCCCCTCGTGACGATCGTGGCCGTGTCGGTCGGTGTGGTCGTCGCCGGGTCGGAGACCCCGCGCTACCTCGAGCCGGTGGTGGCGATGCCGCTCCTCGCCGTGGTGGCCGTCTGCGAGCTCACCCGGACCGCGGTCCGACGGACCCGCCTGCACCGGCCGGTACGGGGACTCCGGACGGCGCTCGCGGTCGCGGCCGCCGCCGTCCTGGTCGTCGGCGTCGCGGTGACCCCCGGCACCCTCGGGGCCGTCGCAGCGGCGCGGTACGGCCCGGTGACCTGCCTCGACCGGTGGGTGGACGCGCAACGGAGTGACGGACGCGACCCGGTCGGGGTCGGGCAGTTCTGGACGATCCGCCCGCTCGCGGCCTACGCGGAACAGGACGTCCGCCTGCTGCAGGTCCGCGACTCCTTCGACACGTACCCCTGGCTCGTCGACCTCGGCGCCTACCGCGACGCACGGCCGGACTACGTCGTGATCGGGTCGGGCGACGTCTGGACGACCCCGGTGGAGGACTCGCTCGGCCGTCCCGCGACCATCACGCACTGCACGGGGTACGACGTGTACGACTACGCGGGCACCCGCGGGGCCGACGTGCTGCGGCAGCGCGTGGTCGGGTCGGCCGAGCAGATCCTCCGCGACCGCGGGTTCTGAGCCCGCGAGGACCACCGGGGCGGGGTACTCCCCCTCCACAGGGCGATCTCCCCGCCCGAGTCCTCCCCAGCGGAGCGTCGCCGCAGGGTTCGACCTGTGTGGATGTATAGGCTCCGTTCCGATGTCTCGCTCCGTGGTCCCCGCTCCCCGTCCCCGCTCCGCTCCGGCGGGCCGACGACACCTGCTCGCAACCGCGCTCGCGATCGCCGGCCTGGTCGGGTCACTCGTCCTCGACGCTCCGGCCGCACAGGCCGCGTCGTACCCGTCGTGGGACGACGTCGTCGCCGCGCGGGGCAAGGAGTCCGCCAAGCAGTCGCAGATCGTCGAGATCCGCGGGATCATCACCGGCCTGGCGGCCGAGGCGGACGCTGCGAAGGCCGAGGCCGAGCGTCTGGGTGCCGCGTTCGAAGCCGCGCAGCGCAAGGCCCTCCGCGCCGCCGAGAAGGAACAGGCCCTCCGTGAGGACGCCGACGAGCACACCGAGGTCGCCGAGGCCAGTGCGGCGCAGGCCGGCCGCTTCGCCGCGCAGATGGCCCGCTCCGGCGGAGCCGACGTCACCACGAGCGTCATCGCCGGGGGCGAGGACGCCCGCGACCTCCTCTACGACCTCGGAGCACTGAGCAAGCTCTCCGAGCAGGCCGAACGCGTCGAGACCGCCGCGACCACCGACGCCTCCGTCGCCCGGTCGCTCACCGACCAGGCCGACCGGGCAGCACTCGCGCTCCAGGAGCTCGCCGCGGCCGCGCAGGACCGGATGGGCGAAGCGCAGGCGGCGTCCGACCGCGCGCAGGCCGCGTACGACGAGCAAGAGGCGAACAAGGCCCGGCTGCAGGCGCAGCTCGCGTCACTGACGTCCGGTCGCGCGACGACCGAGGCGCAGTTCGAGAAGGGCGAGCGGATCCGCAAGGCGGAGGAAGAGCGCAAGCGCCGCGCGCTCGAGGCCGCGCTCGCGCGCCAGCTCCAGCAGCAGCAGGCAGCGGCAGCCGCGGCCGCGGCCGCGAACCAGGGTGGCGGCGCGTCGGCGGGCGCCGGTGCGGCGGCCGGCTCCGGCACACCGGCACCCGGCGCCGGTTCCGGCTCCGGGTGGGTCCGCCCCGCGGGTGGCTGGATCACCAGCGGGTACGGGGTCCGCGTGAACCCGTACACCGGCGCGGTCGCCATGCACGACGGCCTCGACCTGGGCAGTGGTTGCTCCACCGCCATCGTCGCCGCGTCCGCGGGCACCGTCGAGTACGTCGGCCCGTACGGCGGGTACGGCAACTACGTCCGCATCGACCACGGCGGCGGCATCAAGACCGCCTACGGGCACATCGTCGCCGGCGGCTTCCGGGTCGCCCCCGGGCAGCAGGTCGCCGCAGGCACCCTGGTCGCCCTCGTCGGCTCCACCGGCAACTCGACCGGCTGCCACCTGCACTTCGAGACGCACGTCGGCGGCGGCACCGTCGACCCCGTCGGCTTCATGGCGGCACGCGGGGTCGGCTTCTAGTCCGATCCCGTCCCGCAGGCCCCTTCCGGACCACGCGGGTCGTCGACGTCGTCGACGTCCAGCTCCCACAGCATCCGGTACCAGGCGGTCCGCTCAGCGTCCTGCGGCAGTCCGTAGGCCTCGTGGAAGAGCCCGTCCCAGCCGGGGCCGTGGTTCCACCCGAGGCTCATCGACGCGACGGCGAGGTCCGCCCACCGGTCGGCGACCCCGAGTGCGCCGAGGTCCACGTGACCGATCCAGCGACCGTCGTCCCCGATCAGCGTGTTCGGGGTGCAGGCGTCGCCGTGGCAGACGACGAGCTGGTCCGTCTCCGGCTGTGGCCCCATCGCGTCGACGGCACGACCAGCTGCGCGCGCACGGTCCAGTCGCTCCTCGGTCGACCACACGAACGAGCAGGACGCCACCGGGAGCGTCTCGTGCATCGCCCGGAGCCCCTCGCCCACCGCGATCACCGCGGTCCGTGGGTCGTCGTGCCACCGCGGGTCGACGGCGCTCCAGCCCGCGACCGGCCGCGTCGTCATCCAGGCACCGGACCCGTCCGCACCGTGGTCGACGACCTCGGGCACGGTGAGCCACCCGCCGGCCCACTGCAGTCGGGCGACCTCGGCGGCGATCCACGGCGCGTAGTGCGGTGGCACCCACTTCACGTACCCCTCAGCCCGGTCGGGCGACGGTCCGAGGCGGAAGGTCCTGCCGCCGGCGGAGTTCACCCACACCGGCACGAGCACGCGGCCGCCGGCGAGTTCGGCGACCGCGTCCGGGACGGTCACCGGCTCGTCCGGCTGACCACCGCGCCCGGCCAGGTCGTCGGTCGGTGCCACGGTCAGCGCACGCGGTCGGGACGCGACGAGCCACCGCGGACGATCCGCAGCAGGACGGGCAGCTGCTCACCGAGCAGCGCGTCGAGGTCGCGGACGACCTCCTCGACCCGCTCGACGACCTCCCGCGGCGGGGCCCCACGGCGGGTGCGGACGATGATCCGGACGGCGACCTGGCCGCGTACCCGGCGGACGTCCACGGCGAGCGAAGCCACCTGCGGCAGGGTCGCGACGGCCGTGGAGAGCGCGTGCTCGACGGCGGCGGCCTCGATCCGGACCTGGCCCGGGACGCCACCCTCGGGGCCGTCGTCCTGCAGGACCGTGCCGGTACGACCGCCACCGATCGAACCGAGGACCAGGAGCGCCAGGACGCCGAGGACGACGGCGCCGCCCAGCGCCCACCACCACGCGGAGGTGTCCGCAGCGCCGGACCGGAGACCGCCGAGTGCCCGGTCCGCCGCGGTGTGCCAGACGTCGGCGGCGGCGGGCAGCGTCTGCACGAGCACGACGGCGGCTCCGAGCGCCAGGAAGAGCAACCCGACCAGGACCAGGACGGCCCGGCCCAGTGACCGGTTCGTGCCGTTCATCCGTCGATCCGTCCGGTCGGACGCACCCGGACGCGGGCGGTCAGCGGCGGCACGGTGTCCGCGTCGGCGAGTTCACGGTCGACGGCCTCGGTCGCGGCGAGCGCGGCGACGTCCACCCCCGCGGCCGGCAGCAGGACCACGTCGAGGGTGCGGCGTCCGACCGAACCGACGGCCGCGTCCGGTGCCAGACGGGTGGCCGAGCGGGCAGCACGGGCCGCGGCGGAGGCCAGGACCTCGTCATCGACGACGACCCCGAGGCGTGTGGAGCGGACGGCGTGCCGCGGGCGCCGGGACGGCAGGAGCCCGTGCAGCAGGAACCAGAGCCCGAGCAGGGCGAGGGCGGCTCCCACCGTGATGACGAGCGCGTCGACGAGACCGTCCGGAGCGCGGACGGCGGCGTCCACGATCGACCGCGGGTCGACGCCGGCGATGCGCTCGTCGAGCAGCACGACGACCGCGGCGGTCCCGACGGCGGCGGCGAGCACGAGGAGCAGGACCATCGCGACGACGACGGAGGGCGTGCGGGACGCCGAGGTCTCACGGCGCACCAGACGTCGGACGAAGCGGTCGTCGTCCGCTGGCGGGGTCTTCCGGACGGGGTCGACGCGGTCCGGGCTCACCGGACCCTCCGCGGCACGTCGAGGACGGCGGAGGCGAAGGTCACTGAGACACGCTCGACCTTGCGACCCGTGATCGACCGGAACCGTTCGGCGATGGTGGCGCGTGCCCGGTGTGCTGACGCGAGGACGGGTTCGCCCGGGACCGTGTGCGTTCCGAGCGCCGGCAGGGTGAGCGGGCTCGTGATCTCGACCACCAGCGCGCCGCGGCCGTCGTCGACGACCCGGGCACGGACCTCCCGGAGTGGTGCGCGGAGCGCTTCGGCGGCGACGGCCTGCGCGGTGTGCACGAGCGCCGGGGACGCGATCCGGTCGGTCCCGGGCAGCACGGCTGGGCTCACGAGGAACTCCGACGACCGCGGAGCACGTCGAGCAGTCGGCGGAGGTCGACGTCACCGCTGACGATGCGGCCGATCAGCCCGCCGAGCGCGATCGCGACGGCCACCACGACGAACGCCCAGAAGCCCAGCGTCAGGGCGACGATCGCCAGGACCGCCCCGACGGCCATGCCGACGACGGTGGTGTTCACCGGACGCGCGTCTCGGTCACGACGGGAGCGTCGAGCGCGGGGATGTCCACGTCGACGATGGCGATGTTGACCTCGGTGACCTGGAGGCCCACCAGGTCGGTGACGGCGTCCGTGACGGCCTGGCGGACCGCGGCGGCGACCTCCTGCATCGGCATCGGGTAGGCGACGACGAGCGTCAGGTCGACGGCGGCCTGGGTCTCACCGACCTCGACGCGGACGCCCTGTCCCAGGTCGCTCGAGCCGATGGCGTCGCGGATGGCCCCGAAGGCCCGCGCGGTGTTGCCGCCGAGCGCGACCACGCCGGGGACGTCGCGGGCGGCGATGCCGGCGACCTTCGCGACGACCGCGTCGTCGATGATCGTGCGTCCGGTCGAGGTGACCTGGGTGGTGGTGCTGCCGGTGGTCGTGCCGTCCACGCGGTCGGAGTTCGCCGTCGTTGCCATGAGTGCCTCCTGTGGTGCTGGTCGGATGTGCGTCCAGCGAACACCCTGCCACCGGAGCGCGCCCGTGGACAGGGGTGGCGGTCCGGCTGTGGATCGAGGTCGATGGTCGGGGCCGGCGGTCCGGGCCGGTCGGCCGGGCCGGTCGGCCGGGCCGGTCGGCCGGGCCGGTCGTCGGGCGCTCCCGGTAGGTTCGAACGCATGCGCGTCGCGACCTGGAACGTCAACTCCGTCCGCACCCGAGTCGGTCGGGTCGTCGACTGGTTGGTGCGTGAGGACGTCGACGTCCTCGGCATGCAGGAGATCAAGTGCAAGCCGGAGCAGTTCCCGGTGGAGGCGTTCGAGGCCGCGGGTTACACGGTCGAGGCCCACGGCCTCAACCAGTGGAACGGCGTCGCGTTCGCCAGTCGCCTGCCGATGGAGGACGTCACGCGGGACTTCCCCGGGCAGCCCGGCTTCCTCAAGGGGCAGGAGGGCCCGGACCTGCCGGTGGAGGCGCGAGCGATCGGCGTCACGGTCGAGGGCGTCCGACTGTGGAGCCTGTACGTGCCGAACGGCCGCGAGCTCGGCGACCCGCACTACACGTACAAGCTCGACTGGCTGGCGCAGCTGGCCGACCGGACGACCGGGTGGCTGCAGGCGGAGCCCGACCTGCCGCTGGCGCTGATGGGCGACTGGAACGTCGCGCCGCTCGACGAGGACGTCTGGGACGCGCGGGCCTTCGAGGGCTCCACGCATGTCAGCGACCCGGAGCGGGCGGCCTTCCGCGCGTTCGAGGAGCGCGGGCTGCAGGACGTCGTCCGTCCCCTCGTGCCGACCGGGTACACCTACTGGGACTACAAGCAGCTCCGGTTCCCCCGCAACGAGGGCATGCGCATCGACTTCGTGATGGGCTCGCAGGCGTTCGCGGACGTCACCGTCGGCGCGACGATCCACCGCGACGAGCGCAAGGGCGACGCCCCGAGCGACCACGTGCCGGTGTCCGTCGACCTGGACCTCGACACCGTGCTGGACGACGACCGCCCGATGATCTTCTGATCGGACGGCTCGCGCAATCCCTCACAGTCGATGTATTTTACATTTGACATGAGAGAGTTGTGATCCTGACGAGCAGCACTCCGCTGTTCGGGAAGGACCACAGTGCACAACCGACCCACCCTCGCGGGCGCCACCGCCCTCGTCGCGACCATCGCCTCCGGACTCGCGCTGGCCGGTACCGCGGACGCCGCCCCCGCCGACACCGCCGCGACGAAGGCGGCGACGGCCACCGCAGCGCACGACTCTCGAGCCCAGCGCGAGATCATCCCCGAGTACCCCGACCTCCCCGGCTCCGCGACCCTGCTCCTCACCGTCAACGGCGAGTGGGAGACGGACTACGGGCAGGACCTGCCGCTCTGGGTCGTGGTGGACGACGACGATAACATCGACAACGACGTCCCGATCGACCTCTCGCTGCGCTCCAGCCACGACGGCACCCTGACGGTCGTCGAACACGGTGACCCGTACGACCCCACCGACGACGCGGTCGTCCTCGAGACCCCGGTCGAGGCCGGCACGAGCAACGTCTCCTTCGCCGTGCCGGACAGCAACTGGGACTACTCGGCGTACGTCGTCACGGCGGACGGGCAGCGCACCCGGCCCGAGCGGTTCACGCTCGCCGTCGGCGGCCAGGACGTCCAGGACCTCGCCGGAACCTCCTCGGACGTGGCAGGGAGCACGGACGAGCGGATCACCGTCACCGGGTCGACCTACGCGAACGAGCGCGTCGAGATCGTGACCGGCGACGGCGACCGGTACTCCACCCGATCCCGAGGGGACGGCCGGTTCGGCATCAGCTACTTCGGGTCGACCGGGCGCACGCAGGTCGTCGTCGAGCACAACGAGCTCACCAACGGCACCCAGGTCGTCCCGTTCGAACAGGTCGAGCCGGGCGAGGGCGACCCGTCCCTGGTGTGGCCGATCGTGGACCTCGGAGACCTCCGCTCCCTGTTCGGTCTCTTCGTCGGCGGCGAAGGAGGTCGTGAGAGCGCGTACCTCACCTCCGCGACGAGTGCGGGGCTGCAGTGGCGTCTCGGCCCGGAAGACGTCGCGGGCAACAACGCCGTCGGCTGGTCGATACCGAACGTCGACGTGTCCGGGCCGATCATCCTCGAGGGCAACACCTGCGTCACCGCCGGCGGCGACGGCTCACTCCGGTCCGCGACCTGCATCCGCGACGAGGACGGCGACCCGAGCCAGACCTTCACCGCGGTGCTGCGCGACGGCGACACACTGCTGCGCCTGGCATCGGACGAGTCCCGCTACCTGACCCTCGGGGCAGACGGCACGGTGGTCATGGGTGACGAGGCCGATGCCGCCGTCCTCGCCTACGTCGACCAGTACGAGTCCTCGTGGTCGGTCGCCGAGCCCACGCCGTCCGTCGTGGATCGGTCCGTGCGCCTGTCCGGCACCGCGATCCCCGGCGCCCTCGTCACGGTCGACGGCGTCCCCGTGGAGAACGGCACCAGCACGAGCGCGGGTACGGGCAGCGCGAAGGGTGTTCGTACCGTCACCGCGGGTGGGTCGTGGAGCACGACGCTGCACGACCTGCCGGTCCGGCAGGACCGCACGGTCGAGGTGCAGCAGCTCATCGACGGCGTCGTCGTCGCCCGCAGCGAGCAGACCGTCCGTCTCGACGCCGGGAACCTGTCGGACGTCACCAGCTCGTTCCGTGACGACGTCACCCTGCCGGCCCAGATCACCGGTGACGCCGAACCGGGCGCGACGATCCAGCTCCTCGACGCCGGGGTCCCGGTCGAGGACGCCACGACGACGGCTGCGAGCGACGGCGATGCCGCAGGGTCCTTCGCCCTCGACGTGCCGGCACCCAACGCGGCCGGTGCGCACGAGTTCGCCGTCGTGCAGGTCCTCGGTGGCGCCGTGGTCGGGACGCCCGCCGAGGTCACCATCGACTACGGCGCCGGCATCAGCATCGACGACGTCGCAGCCCCCTGACCGCGCGACCGCACGACCGCTACCGTCCCCCCCTCTCCGCTCTGAAAGGCCACTCGTGAAGTACCACCCGTTCCTCCTCGGCACCGCCGTGCTGACCGCCGCGCTCTGCGCCGGTACCGCCACGGCGCCGGAGACGGCATCCGCCACACGTGGAGCCGACGTCGCCAGCGCACCCGGTGCCCGCACCACCGCCACGGTCCCCCAGCTCCCGGTCATCCCGGGCAGCAGCACCACGATCACCGCCGTGGACGGTGCCGCGCCCGCGAGCACCGACGGCACCCGACCCCGCTTCGAGGTCGACCGCAACGACGTGACGGCCTCGGTCGAGTCCAGCGCCGACGGCACGCTCACCGTGGTCGACCGCAACGACCCGTGGAACGCCGACGACGACGAGGTGATCGCCACGACCACGGTCGCCGCCGGCACCACCGACGTCGACTTCACCGTCGACGACGGCCTCTGGGAGATCGACGCCTTCGTCGTGACCGATGACGACCGTCAGACCAGCCCCGCTGCCATCACGGTCCGCAAGGCCCTGACCGCGCCGGACGACGTCACCCTCTGGGACAAGAACCCGTCGATCCGCCAGCTGACGGTGGTCGGCACGACCTACCCGGGCGCGGACGTCCGCGTCGTCGACGTCCGCGGGGACGAGCACCGCACGACCGCACGAGCGGACGGGGCCTTCGGGATCTCCTTCGCCGGGACCTTCCCCCGGGCGACGGTCGCCATCACGCACAACAACGACGAGGTCACCGTCCAGCCGAAGGGAGGCGGCAAGCCCCCGGTCGGTCCGGCCGACCCGACGCTCGACTGGCCGATCATCGAGCAGAAGGACCTCCGCGGCGGTCGCGCCCTGTTCACGAGTCCCGTGGCCGGCGAGTCCGTGGCGTTGACCCCGGTCCGCGCCGGCACGGGGCTCCTGCAGGACATCACCTGGGCGTCGAAGCCGACCGAGCAGGCCACGGCCGAGACGGTGTCGTGGGCGATCCCGAAGACCGGCGGGACCGCTCAGGTCGTCGTCAACGGCAACCGGTGCGTCCAGCCGAGCAGCAACGCCGCCGCGGACGGACGGGTGATCCTCTCGACCTGCCGTACCTCCACGACGGCACAGCAGTTCACCGCCGTCGAACGAGCCGGGGGCACGGTCCTGCAGTCGCGGTCGAACCGCGATCGGTACCTCACGCTCGGCGAGGACGGTCGTGTCGCGCTCGGTTCGTCCGACGACGCGGCACAGCTCGCGGCCGAGGACGACTACTCCGACTCGTGGTCCGTCGAGGAGCCCGTCGCTGACGTCGCCGACCGGAGCGTCACCCTGGCCGGAACGAAGATCCCCGGGGCGACCGTGACCATCAACGGAGCACCGATCGAGACCGCCGCCACCCGGGCTGCCGGCGACGACTCGACGTGGACGACCACGCTGCGCCACCTGCCGGTCGGCGTGGCGCAGACGCTCGTCGTCGAACAGCTCGTCGGCAGTTCGATCGTCGGCCAGGAGGAGCGCACCGTCCAGCTCGACGCCGCCGCACTCGCCGACGTGGACCAGCACTTCGACGACGACGTGACCCGGCCCGCCCAGGTCACCGGTACCGCCGTGCCCGGCGCCACCGTCCAGCTCCTCCGCGACGGCGCCCCGGTCGGCACGCCGGTCACCGCTGGCGGCGACCGAGCGGGCGGCGCGTTCGCCGTGGACGTCCCGGCCCCGAACGCGGGCGGTGTCCACGACTACACGGTCGAGCAGCTCCTGGACGGGATCGCCGTCGGCGCGGACCAGTCCGTCAGCCTCGACTACGGTGCCGCGGTCAGCATCGACGGCGTCGAGGGCGGTCGCTGAGCGCAGCCCGCCGCCGGACGGGAGGCGCGTGGCGGCCCCGCCCCGCGCCTTCCGCCCTACGGGTGCAGCAGCGCCGCGATCCCCACCAGGACCGGCACCGATCCGACCGTGGTGAGGAGCACGACGTCCCGCGCGACCGGCACCGCCGCCCCGTACCGCTGCGCGTAGTTGAAGACGTTCTGGGCCGCCGGCAGTCCGCCGAGGACGGTGAGCACGAACACGTGCTCGGCGTCGAGCCCGAACACGTACCGGGCGAGCAGGAAGGCGACCGCCGGCATCACGAGGAGCTTCACGCCGCTCGCCAGCAGCACGTCGACCCGGGTGGCGGCATCGCGCAGCGGGGCGGCACCGTGCAGGCTCATGCCGAACGAGAGCAGCACGACGGGGACCGCGGCACCGCCCACCAGGACGAAGGGCTCGAGCACGGGATCCGGCAGGTGCACGCCGGTCACCGAGCAGAGCAGCCCGAGCAGCGACGCGATGATGAGCGGGTTCGACAGCGGTCCGAGGACGCGGCGCCGCCACCCGCCGCCGGAGGCCGTGGCCGCGTCCAGGACGGTCAGCGCGATCGGCGCCATCACGATGAGCTGCAGCATGATCACCGGCACCACCGCGGTCGCCTGTCCGAGGACGTAGACGGCGACGGGCAGCCCGATGTTGTTCGCGTTCGAGTACGAGGCGGCGAGGGCGCCGACGGTCGTGGTCGTGAGCGGTCGGCGGAGCACGAGCGCGAAGACCAGGGCGGTGCCGGCCGCGACGGACAGCGCGGTGATCGCGGAGACGGCGAGCATCGGGGAGAACAGCGTCCGGACGTCCGCGGTGGCGATCGTGTGGAACAGCAGGCACGGCATGAGGACGAAGAACGCCAGCCGACTCAGCACGAACTGCGCGTGCGGCCCGAGGAGTCCGGCGCGACCGACACCGTAGCCGGTGGCGATGACGACGCCGATGATCGCGAAGCCGATCAGGACACCACTCATCCTGCCCATCCTCGCAGGCCCGGACGGAAATAGTGACGCCCGGGCGGTTGTTCGGGCAACCATGACCACGCAGACGACGCTCTCCCGCTCCACGGACTCCAGCCAGCCCCTCGTGCCCCTGCTCGAGGAACGGTGGAGCCCGCGCTCCTACGACGAGACCGCGACGATCTCGGACGACCAGCTCGACGCGCTCCTCGAGGCCGCTCGCTGGGCGCCGTCCGCCGCGAACACGCAGCCCCGCCGGTTCATCGTCGGTCGCCGCGGCACCCGCACCTTCGACGCGATCCACGCGACGCTGATGGGCTTCAACGGTGCCTGGGCGCACCGCGCCGGCGCACTCCTGGTCGCGATCGCCGAGCCGGTGACCGCCGACGGCGACGAGCGACGCTGGGCGGAGTACGACCTCGGCCAGTCCATCGCAGCGCTCGCCGTCCAGGCGCACGCCGAGGGTCTGCACCTGCACCAGATGGGCGGCTTCGAGGTCGACGCCGTCCGCGCCGCCTTCGACCTGCCGGAGCACCTCGTCCCGGTGACGGTCACCGCGATCGGCCACGTCGCCGACGCCGCGCAGCTCGACGAGAAGGCGGCCGAGCGTGAGGTCGCCCCGCGCACCCGCCTCCCCCTCGACGAGGTCGTCCTCGTCAAGGAGTAGACGCCTGGCATGATCGACGGTATGCCTGCACCTCGCCTCGTCGCCTTCGACCTCGACGACACGCTCGCCCCGTCGAAGTCCCCGCTCGATCCGCAGATGCTCGAGACCTTCGCGTCCCTGCTCGAGGTCGTTCCCGTCGCCGTCATCAGCGGCGGGAACTTCCAGCAGTTCGAGCAGCAGCTCGTCTCCCCGCTGCGGAGGCGCGACGGCCTGCGGCTCGACGAGCTGCACCTCATGCCGACGTGCGGCACGCGCTACTACCGGTGGGACGCCGACGACTGGGCGCTGCAGTACGCCGAGGACCTCACCGACGACGAGAAGGTGCGTGCCCTGGCCGCGGTCGAGGCCCAGGCGAAGGCCGCCGGCTACTGGGAGTCCGAGACCTGGGGCGCGATCCTCGAGGACCGCGGTTCGCAGATCACGTTCTCCGCCCTGGGTCAGTCGGCTCCCGTGGACGTGAAGAAGCTCTGGGACCCGACCGGTGCGAAGAAGGACGACCTGCGTCGACTCGTGCAGGCCGAGCTCCCCGACCTCGAGGTCCGCTCCGGCGGTTCCACGAGCATCGACATCACCCGGAAGGGCATCGACAAGGCGTACGGCATGCAGCGCCTCGCCGAGCTGACCGGCGTCGCCCTGCAGGACATGCTGTTCGTCGGCGACCGCCTCGACCCGGAGGGCAACGACTACCCGGTCAAGGCCCTCGGCGTGCCCACGCACGCCGTCGAGGGCTGGGAGGACACCGACGTGTTCCTCCGCGCGCTCATCCCGACGCTCCGCACCGTCTGACCGGCCTGACCGAACCGGCCGGGAGGCGCGCCCCACGTCTCGGAGTTCCCCTGCCTCAGGGATCCCCCGCCTCAGAGTTCCCCCACCTCAGGGGATGCTGCGGACCGCCTCGACGAACGCCCGGATCGCGCGCACGTCCTTGACGCCGCGTGCCGACTCGACGCCGCTCGACACGTCCACGCCGTCGGGGTCGAGGCGCTGCACGAGACCCGCGACGTTCTCGGGGGTGAGCCCACCGGCGAGGATCCACGCTTCGTCGACGGTGCCGGTGAGGGTCGCCGGGTCGACGAGGTGCCCGCTGCCGGGGACGGCCGCGTCGAGCAGCAGCAGGTCGTGGTCGAACGAGGCACGTCGTTCGGGCGTCTCGGCCAGGTAGTCCGCGGCGGCGAGAGCGCGGATCGTGAAGAACCCGGCGTCACGGGCGCGGGCGAAGTCCGACGCTGACTCGCGGCCGTGCAGCTGCAGGGTCGTGAGCCCGACGGCGGAGGCGATGCCCACCACCTCGTCGATCGGCTGGTCGCGGAACACCCCGACGGCGTCGATGCCGTCCGGCAGGCGCTCGGCGAGCTCCTTCGCGGTGTCGGCGGTCACCGTGCGGGGGCTGCCGGCGGCGAAGACGAAGCCGACGGCGTCCGCGCCGGCCTCGACGGCGGCGTCCACCGTCTCCGGGGTGGAGAGGCCGCAGATCTTGATCCATCGCTGGTCGCTCATGCACCCATCCTGCCTGATCGCCTGCCGCGGGCGATGAGTCCGAGCCTGCTCAGTGCAGTGCGCCGACGACGTAGGAGCCGACACACGCCGCTGCGACCGCGACCGCGGTGGCCGACGCCGCCAGGACGTTCCGTCGGCGCCAGCGCCGCACCACGTCGAACGTGCCGCGCCGGGCGTGCCGGTGGGCGGCCCGGTGCATGCGGTGCTCCCGGCGGCGGACCTCCCGGTCGGGGCCGAGCGGCACCGGACCGGTGACCTGCGTCGACCCGCCGCGGAGTGCCCGCGCGACCGCGACGGCCGTTGGCCGGCGGGCCGGGTCGCGTGCCGTCATCAGGATGAGCAGCTCTCGCCACTCGGAGGCGACCGAGTCGGGGACGTGCGGGTCGCGTCGGAGCCGGGCGAGGGCCGCCTCGATGACGGTGCCGGAGTACTCCTGGTCGCCCGTCAGCGCCTCGAGCAGCACGAGCCCGAGCGAGTAGACGTCGGTGGCGTAGCTGATCGGCTCACCGGCGACCTGCTCGGGCGACAGGTAGGCGGCGGTGCCGATGATCGTGCCGTCGTTGGTCAGGCGCGAGCCGTCGACGAAGTGCGCGACGCCGAAGTCGGTGAGCTTGACGGTGCGGACGAACCCGGAGGCGCCCTCGTCGCTCAGCAGGATGTTGGCGGGCTTCACGTCCCGGTGCACGATGCCGCGGGAGTGCACGTAGGCCAGGGCGTCGGCGAGCTGGGCGCCGAGGTCCGCGACCTCGTAGTTGTGCAACGCCCCCTCGGCCAGTCGGCGCAGGAGCGTGGCGTCCGCGATCAGCTCCATCACGATGTACCGGTGTGGGCCGTCCTCGAAGTCGTGCGTGCCGGCGTCGTACAGCGGGATGAGCCCCGGGTGCGAGAGCATGCTGAGCAGGCGGATCTCGCGCTCCTGGCGGACCCGGTCGGCGGTGGTCATGCGCTCCGGCGTCGCGAACATCTTCACCGCGACGGCCCGGTAGGTGTGCTCGTCACGGGCCTCGTAGACCGAGCCCATGCCGCCCGTGCCGATCAGTTTGACGAGGCGGTACCGTCCAGCCAGGACGGTGTCCGCTCGCGCACTGCCGGTGGCCAAGCTCATGGTGTCGATCGATCCCTCGGGAGTCCGGATCCGCCTCGGTCCTGGCGGTGTGACTCCTCGACAACGGTACGCGCGGGCCCGGCGGACCGAGGCGGGGTTACCCGAATGTGACCCGCCTCCGGGTCACAACTGCGCATCAGGGATGGTGTCGGCGTCCGCCGGTGCCGCCCGGGTACCGTCCAGGCTCCGGACAGCCGGTCCGGACGAGGCGGGAGGCCGACATGCGCAAGGGCGACGAAGTGCACTGGAACACGTCCCAGGGGAAGACGACGGGCAAGCTCGTCGAGAAGAAGACGTCCGACTTCGAGTTCGACGGGCAGTCCTTCAAGCCGACCGACGACGACCCCTACTGGATCATCGAGTCGGAGAAGTCCGGCAAGAAGGCCGCCCACAAGGAGTCGGCGCTGACGAAGGCGTAGGGCTCGTTCCCGCGACGCGGTCGGTCCGCTACTCCGACGCGGTCGACCGCGCTGCGGCCCGGCCTCGTCGGACCCGGCGGACGACGAACGCCACCACGATGACGACGACCGCCGCGTACACGGCCCGGTCGATCCAGTCGGTGTAGGCCTCGATGCGCTCGTACTGGGTGCCGAGGGCCGCGCCGCCGAGGACCAGGATCGTGTTCCACAGTCCGCTGCCGAGCACGGTGAAGAGGGTGAACGTGCCGAGGTGCATCCGGTCGGCGCCCGCGGGCAGTGAGATCAGGCTGCGGACGACGGGCACCAGGCGGCCGAAGAAGACCGCGCTCTTGCCGTGCCGGTGGAACCAGGACGCGGCCTTCCGGAAGTCGTCCTCGTCGACGAGCGGCAGCTTGCCGAACCAGCGGACGGTCCGGTGGAAGCCGATCGCCGCGCCGAGCCAGTAGAGCACGAGTGCGCCGACGGTCGACCCGGCGGTGGCCAGGACCAGCACGAGGGTCAGGTCCATCCGGCCGGCGCCGCCGAGGAACCCGGCGAGGGGCAGGATCACCTCGGACGGGATCGGCGGGAACACCGTCTCGATGAAGAGCATGAGGGCGACGCCCCACTCCCCCATCGCGTCGATGACCTGCAGGACCAGACCGGTCAGCCCGCCGATGTCGGGGTCCGGGCCACCCCCTGATCCGGAGGACGCGGTCGGGACGCCGACGTGGGCGACGGTCGAGGGCACGGCAGTCGTCATCCCGTCACCCTGCCTGAGTGGGCTGACAGACTCCGGTGTGCGTCGGCGAGCGCTGCGTCAGGCCACGCCGGCGTGCTGCCCCGCTCCGAGCCCGAGCCGCTCGGCCCGGGCGGTCGCCAGGGACCGCGCCACCGCGCCCCGCGACACGGCGTCGCGCCCGAGCCCGGACGGCACCACCGCCACCCCGGGCGTCCCCGGCAGCCCGAGGCCCGGCATGCGTTCGAGCTCCCCGGCCAGGGCGGTGCAGAACTCCTCGCCGTCCGGCAGCACCTCACCGCCGACGACCACGACCTCGGGGTCGACCGCCGCCACGAGCTGCGCGACGCCCGGAGCGACGTCGGCCGCGAGCGCCCGCACCGCGGCACGGCCGTCGTCACCTGCGGACGGGACGGCCGCGCCGGGACCGGTCCGTGCCTCCAGGGCGCGCGCCGCGGCCGGCCACCCGGTCGCGACGAGTCCGCCGACCTCGCCCGCCGCGCCGTGTGCGCCCTGCGCGACGGCACCGCCGACGACGAGGGCGGCGCCGATCTGTCGGCCCATCACCAGGAGCAGGCCGTCGTGGACGCCGTGCAGCCGCCCCCAGGCGGCCTCGGCGCGGGCGGCGGCCTTCGCGTCGTTCTCGAACACGGTGACCGCGTCCGGCACGAGGGCGGCGATGCGGTCGGTGATGCCGCCGCTCTGCCACTCGGGCGCGGCGACGGTGTGCACGATCCGTCCGGCGCGGTCGATGACGGCGGGCACGCAGACGGTGACGGCGAGCAGGCGCCCGGGTGGCAGGTTCCCGACCAGGCGGTCGACGACCTCACGGACGGCGGCCACGGCCTGGTCGATCGGGGCCAGGGTCGGGGCGAACTGCTCGGTGCGGGCGACCGCGTCGCCGTGCAGGTCGGCGAGCACGCCGACGACGGCGTGCAGGCCCAGGTCGATGCCGAGCACGAGCCCGGCTCGCGCGTCGATCCGGAAGCGTCGGGCGCGTCGCCCGGCGCGGTTCGGCGTCGCGACGGCCTTGAGTTCCTCGACCCAGCCCTCGGCGACCAGGTCGGTCAGGGCGGCCTCGACGGTGGGGCGCGTGAGGCCGACCGCGGCGACGAGTTCGGTGACCGTCCGGGAGGCGCGGCCCGGGTCCCCGGCGTCGGGTCCGGCCCGGAACAGTTCGGCCAGGACCGCGCGGGAGTTCATCCTGCGGAGCAGGGCCGGGGAACTGCCGACCGTTGACATGCTCGAGTGCGTCGCCATAATCTCCACATTACGAAAGACCGTTGAGGAATGGTGAACCGACATGCTGATCCCCCGACCGCGATCCCGGAACGACTCGTCCGGCACCTTCACCATCGACGGGCGCACGCGCATCAGCGCCGAGCCCGCCACCGAGTCGACCGCACAGTACCTGCAGCAGGTGCTCCGAGCCTCCACCCGACTGCCCCTCTCCGGCACCGGTGACTCCGACGCCCCCGCGATCGCCCTGCGGATCGCCGCGGCGCCGGAGGGGCTGCCGGCCGGACCGGGCGGCAGCCGCGACGAGTCGTTCCGCCTCTCCGTCACGCCGGACGGCGTGACGGTCGAGGGCGGCGGCGCTGCCGGGGTCTTCTACGGCGTCCAGGCCCTGCTGCAGCTGCTGCCGACCGACGTGTACCGCCGAGGACAGGTGCGGACGGCCGCGTGGACTCTGCCGGCGACGGTCGTCGAGGACGCCCCCGCGTTCGCCTGGCGGGGCGTCATGCTCGACGTGGCCCGGCACTTCCGCACGAAGGCGGAGGTCCTGCGGGTCATCGACCAGCTCGCGGCGCACCGGATCAACCGGATGCACTTCCACCTCACCGAGGACCAGGGCTGGCGGATCGAGATCAAGAAGTACCCCCGGCTCACCGAGGTCGGTTCGTGGCGACGCGAGTCCCAGGTCGGCGCGCACGTCCCGGACGCCGACGGGGAGCTGCGTGTCGCCGGGTACGACGGCCGCCCGCACGGCGGCTTCTACACGCAGGACGACATCCGCGAGATCGTCGCCTACGCCGAGGACCGCTTCGTCACCGTCGTGCCGGAGATCGAGACGCCCGGGCACGTCCGTGCCGCCCTCGCCGCCTACCCGGAGCTCGGCGTGCACCCGGAGCGCCGGGTCGAGGTGTGGACCGAGTGGGGCGTGGCACACGACGTCCTCAACGCCGACGACAGCACCGTGCAGTTCTTCCGGGACGTGTTCGACGAGGTCATCGCGCTCTTCCCGTCGGCGTACATCGGCCTCGGCGGCGACGAGTGCCCGAAGGACCAGTGGAAGGACGACCCGCGGACGCAGGAGCGGATCCGGCAGCTCGGGCTCGAGGACGAGGAGCAGCTGCAGGCCTGGATCGTCGGACAGCTCGCGGCACACATCGAGTCGCACGGGCGACGGGCGTTCGGCTGGGACGAGATCCTCGAGGGCGGCACGCTCTCGCAGTCCGCGACCGTCGTCTCGTGGCGGGGCATGCGCGGTGCGGTCACGGCGGCGCGCCGGGGGCACGACGTCATCTCCACCCCGGACGACCAGGTGTACCTGGACTACCGGCAGAGCGACCTGCCGAACGAGCCGATCCCGGTGTCGATCGTGCTGACCGTGGACGACGTGTACGCGTTCGACCCGGTGCCCGAGTCCCTGACCGAGGACGAGCGGGCGCACGTGATCGGCGGGCAGGCGAACATGTGGACCGAGCACGTGGACACCGTCCGACGCCTCGACTACCAGCTGTTCCCGCGCGTGGTCGCCCTGTCCGAGGCGCTGTGGTCGGCGGACGTGGCAGGACCCCGGGACGTCGCGGACTTCCGCGAGCGTCTCGCGGAGCACCTGGGCCGCCTGGACGCCCTCGGCATCGAGTACCGCCACGAGTCCGGGCCGCTGCCGTGGGAGGAGCGGCCGGGCGTGCCGGGTCGTCCGAGCTCCCGGGAGGAGCGCGCCGCCCACATCGACGCGGTGACGGCGAACATCGCCGAGTAGCGCGCGTCGCGCGGTCGCGACATCCCGCTCGGTTCCGCCGAGCGGTCAGGTTCCGACGTGTGGGCGCCACGCCAGCGACGTGACGTGACCGCCCGACGCGCGGCCGGCGGTGCGTCGCGACCACACGACGGACGGGAGGCCCGGTGCCAGCTGGCACCGGGCCTCCCGTCCGTCGTGTGTTTCCGTCTATGCCGTGAAGGCCCCAAAAACCCGCGCGTAGTCCGCCTGCTGCACCAGCACAGTCTGCGAACCGGCGCGCTCCCAGAGTTGTCCCTCGAAAAAGATGGGAGCGGCTAGTGCGCTGACCTTGAAGAGCAGGACGACTCGGCCTTCGTAGGGAACTAGCCGCGCGTTAGCAAGAACTTGGCTAAGAAGCGCGGGATCAAGCCCCACTCCGGCCAATTTTTGAGTGATCCAATGCCAGTAGTCATTAAGCGGCTTTCCCGCTAGCAGCGCCTCTCGCTCCACTCCAACAACCAAAAACTTTCGGTATTCGATAGCGTTCACACCGTCGAGTTCTTCCACTCGCTCGGCGTCTTTTTTATCGTCTGCAATCCCGACCGCTACGTAGCCAACAGCGCCTTTGCCCATGTTAGCCATCGCAGCCAGAGTCCGAGCAATGGTTGCCAAAGCGCCCGGGTCAAACTTTCTATCATTACTGGCCAGCGTGAAAAGCCCTTGCTTACAATCAAAGAGCTGCTGCTCGACCCGAGCATTTCCAAGCAAGACCTCGAGCTGACTCGCATAGCCAAAGGAGCCTAAATCATCCCCATCCACAGGCCCTTCGAACGACGATCGCAACACCCCTTTAACTGCATCTACGGTCGCGCGCTTGGACTTTGCAGTCCAGTCCCCACCGCCCCCCGGCACGTTGAGTGCGGCTCCTCCAATTTTCGTCAACGCCTTGACCGCTTTATCGACGTCGTTAAGTCGCAGGCGATCGACGTTAATCAACTCATAAAATGCAAGGAAAGTGATGTGGAAGTATCGCGGATTGCGCCCTCCCGGGCCCGCTCCAACGAGGTTCGAGAATTTCTTGTCGCTTTTTCTCACGACGGTCCGAACCGCATCATAGGCTCGCTTGAAGGCGATCTTGATTGCTCCTGCCCCCTTGAGATCGATAGACGCGGCAATCGCAACTGCTTCTGCAGACTCAGCGGAGTCGATGTCTCCATAGCTATAGTAAGCATCGCGCACACGGGTGCCAGAACTTGGAGTTGGCTCAATCGTGACGTCGATTAACAGATCAAGAATGAGTTGCTCGTCAAGGGATTCGCGCACGTCCTCGCGACGAAGGATGCCGTTCTCGACCCAGAAGATCTCATCTACCACGACTCCATAGTCGAGGTCGTAGTTGCTGATGCTCAGTTGAGGCATTCGACGGAGCGGCACGGAATCGGTGGGAGAAGTGTCGCCTCGAATCTCGGAAGACAAAACGCGTACGAGATCTGCAAGCGACGATACTGTACCCGCCTGCCGAAGAGACTGCCGTGAAAGGCGGCGGCCGCCGGAATTGATCCTCCGGAAGACTTCTTCAATGCTCGCCTGATCCGCCGCCCGGTAGACCGACAATGCGACCGTGTAATTTACAAAGTCAGTTGATGCCTCGCGTTCGAGTTTAGGCTCTTTCTGCTCGAGCCTTCCCTCGTCTTTCATCAGTTTGGTATCAGCGAGCGCGTCAAGATCAAAGTACTTGCCATTGATCGGGTATTCGTTCTCCAAGAACGCAAAGATTGCGTTGAGCCTCTGGAGGCCATCAATCAGCTCCAAAGAGGCATCTGTACCCGTCGTGAGTTCCGCTACGAGAAAGAGTGGTAAGGGGAGATCACGCAACATCGAGTCGACAAGCTTCTGTTTCTCCTCGACGCTCCAAACTAATTTTCTTTGGTAGCGGCGGTTGACTTCGAATCGATCTGCAATATATAGACCATACAGCCGTTGAACGCTTTCACTCCGAACCGCAAGGTCCTGCTCTACTCGTGCCATGAGGAGAGACTATTGGCACGTCACGGTTTCGAACACCCGGTTTGTTCACCCCCAAACGGGGTGGAGGCCCGGTGCTACCTGGCACCGGGCCTCCAATTCGTTGCGCGGTTCCGTCACCGGCACACCGGCGTCAACACGGGACGCGAGCGTCTCGTATCTGACTATGCGGCGACCGGCGCGCGCTGGCCCACCGTCTCGCCGGCCAGGGCAGCCTCGCTGCCCGCAGCGGCCTCGTCGACGGGGCGACGACGGACCCACTTCTTCAGGGCGACGAGCACCAGCGCGGACACCACGGTCCCTGCCAGGATCGCGACGACGAACATCAGGACGTCACCGATCGCGAAGAAGACGAAGATCCCGCCGTGCGGTGCCCGCGAGGTCACGCCGGCGGCCATCGAGATCGCTCCCGTCACCGCGGCGCCGACCATCGAGGCCGGGATGACCCGCAGCGGGTCGGCGGCGGCGAACGGGATCGCACCCTCGGAGATGAACGAGGCGCCGAGGAGCCAGGCGGCCTTGCCGTTCTCCCGCTCGGGCTTCGTGAAGCCGTTGCGGTACAGGACGGTGGAGGCGAGGGCCAGGGCGAGCGGCGGGACCATGCCGGCCGCCATCACCGCGGCCATGATCTCGAACGGCACCACGTTCGTCGCGGTGCCGGCTCCGAGGCCGGCGACGGCGAACGCGTACGCCACCTTGTTGACCGGCCCGCCGAGGTCGAACGCCATCATCAGCCCGAGGATGATCCCGAGCAGCACCGCGGAGGCACCGGACAGCGAGTTGAGGAACCCGGTCAGCTGCGTCATCAGCCACGCGATGGGCCCACCGAGCACCAGCAGCATGAGGCCGGAGGCGATGATCGACGCGAACAGCGGGATGATCACGACCGGCATCAGCCCGCGCAGCCAGCGCCACGTCGGGATGCGGCCGATCCAGTACGCGGCGGCACCGGCGATGAGACCGCCGACCAGGCCACCGAGGAACCCGGCGTTCATGAAGACGGCGATGGACCCGGCGACGAAGCCCGGCGCGATGCCCGGGCGGTCGGCGATGGCGTAGGCGATGTACCCGGCGAGGGCCGCCACGAGGAACCCGAGCGAGACCGAGCCGATCTCGAACGCGGCCGCGCCGAGGTAGTAGCCGAGCCCCTGCGGCGGCAGGTCGATGAGCGTGGAGTGCTGCAGAGCCCAGACCGCGTTGTTCACGCCGTCGTCGCCGTGGGTGAGCGCGATGCCGTAGCCCGACAGCAGGAAGCCGAGCGCGATGAGCAACCCGCCGCCCGCGACGAAGGGGATCATGTAGGAGACGCCCGTCAGCAGCCAGCGCTTGAGCGACTGTCCGAAGTGTTCGTCCTTCGCGGTGCTCGTGCCGGCTTCCGCCGCGGAACCGGAGACCCGCGCGGCCGTCGGGTCGTCGGCGGCGCGGAGGGCCTCGGCGATCATCGCGTCGGGCTCGTCGACGCCGCGCTTGACCGGTCCGGAGACCAGGGGCTTGCCGGCGAAGCGGCTGCGGTCACGGACGTCGACGTCGACCGCGAAGACGACGGCGTCGGCGCGGGCGATGAGCGCCGGGTCGAGGGGCTCGACCTGCGAGGACCCCTGCGTCTCGACGTGCATCTCGGCACCGGCGCGCTGCGCGGCGGCGACGAGGGCGTCTGCGGCCATGTAGGTGTGCGCGATGCCGGTCGGGCAGGCGGTGACGCCGACGATGACCTTCCGGCGACCGGCGGCGCCGTCGCCACCTGCGGGGGTCGACGAGGCGGCAGCGGCTGACGCGGTGGTCGGCTCGCTCGTCGACGGTCCGGGGGCTCGTCCCCCGGTCCCGACGCCGGCTGCGGCGACCTCGCCGCTGACCTCGCGGTCGACCAGGTCGACGATCTCCTGCGGGCTCGCAGCGGCACGGAGGGCGGCGGTGAAGTCGTCGCGGATCAGCGCACGGGCCAGGGTGGAGAGGACGGTGAGGTGGTCCTTGTCGGCACCCTCCGGCACGGCGATCATGAACACGACGTCGGCGTCGCCGTCCGGGGCGCCGAACGGCACCGTGCGGGCGAGGCGCGTGAACGCCAGCGTCGGTGTGGTGACCGAGGTCGACCGTGCGTGCGGGATGGCGATGCCGCCCGGGACGCCGGTGCCGACACTCGCCTCGCGGGCGATCGCATCGGCGGCGAGGGTGTCACCGGAGGCGGCTCGACCGGTCGCGGCGATCCGGTCGGCCAGGACGCGGATGACGTCGGCCGAGGTGGCACCGAGGTCCTCGTCGAGGCCGACGAGGTCGACGCCGATCAGGTCGGCACCGTTGCCGGCGCTGGTGCCGGTGCTGTGCGCAGCGGACATGGGTTGCTCCTTCGCAAGTGGCGCGGGGCGCCGGGGGCTGTGCTGGTGGGGGCGGTCGGACCGGACGGGTGGCCGGGACGACCGGGAGGGACGACGGACCGGGTGGTCAGGCGCCGTGCGGGACGGGGACGGACGCATCGACCGGTGCCGTCGCGCCGGTGGGGGCCGGCGGCGAGCCGACCGGGCTCGCCGGTGGGCCGAGGCGGTGGACGACGATCGCGTCCGGATCGGTGGCGTCGAGGGCCGGGACGTCGCTGCCGGGCAGTCCGGCGGCGGCGGCTCCGGTGGCGACCGCCTGGGCCAGTCGACGCTCGGGCGGGCCGCCGGCGACCTCCGCGAGCAGGTACCCGGCCAGCGCGGAGTCGCCCGCACCGACGGTCGAGCGGGCCGTGATCCGGGGTGCTGCTGCGGTCCACGAGCCGGTGCCGTCGACCAGGACGGCTCCGGCGCTGCCGAGGGTCAGCAGGACGGTGTCGACGCCGCGCTCCCGCAGGCGTGCGGCTGCGGCGGCGGCGCGCTCCGGGTCCTGCTCGTACTGCTCCGGGTCGCCGCCGACGACCTCGGCCAGTTCCTCGGCGTTCGGCTTGACCAGGTCGATCCGTTCGCCGGACTGCAGCAGCGCGGTGAACGGGACACCGGACGAGTCGACGGCGATCCGGACCTCGTCGCCGTGGCGCTGCCGGACGGCCCGGACGAGCACCGCGAGGGCGTCGTCGGGGAGTCCGGGCGGCAGGGACCCGGCGAACACGACCCAGCGCGCGGCGGGTCCGGTCGGGGTCGGCCCGGCGGTCGTCGCCACCAGGTCGGCGAGGGCGTCGAGGCGGCCGGCGAGCGAGGGGCCCGGCTCGTTGAGCTTCGTGGTGGTGCCGGTCGGCTCGGTCACGGTGACGTTCGAGCGGAGTGCGGTACCGATCGGCAACGCGGCGGTCGGGATGCCCCGGGTGGTCAGGCCGACGAGCACCGGGTCGAGCTCGTCGCCGGGCAGCACCGCGACGGTGTCCCCACCGCTGGCGACGACGACCCGGGAGACGTTCACGCCCTTGCCACCGGGCTCGGCCGTGGACCGGGTGGCCCGCTGGACCGCGCCGCGCTGCAGTTCACCCGCGAGTTCGATCGTGCGGTCGAGCGACGGGTTCGGCGTGACGGTGACGATGCGGCCGCCGATCGGGCGACCGGGCTGCTGCGCGGTCGGGGTGCTCATGCGACGATCACCTCGACGTCGGCGTCGGCGAGCGCTCCGCCGAGGTCGGCCGGCGGCGTCTGGTCCGTGACGAGCGTGTCGATCTCGTCGAGCCGGGCGAACCGCATGAGGGCCTCGACCCCGTGCTTCGCGGCGTCGGCGAGCACCACGCTGCGGCGAGCGGCCAGGACGTAGGCGGCCTTGACGGCGGCCTCGTACTCGTCCGGCGTGCTCAGTCCGAACCCGGCGGACAGGCCGTTCGTACCGATGAAGGCGACGTCGGGGCGGAGGGCGCCGATCTGGTCGACCGTCGCGGTGCCGACGGCGGCGCTCGTGACCCCGCGCACCCGGCCGCCGAGCAGGTGCAGTTCGACGTGCTCGCTGTGCTGCAGGGTCGCGGCGATCGGCACCGAGTTCGTGATGACCGTGATGGTGGCGCCCGCGGTGGACGGCTCCCACCGGGCGAGTTCGGTGGCGACGGCGCCGCTGGTGGTGCCGGCGTCGAGGGCGATCGAACCGGTGAACGTCGGCGGCACCAGGCGCATCGCGGCCCGCGCGATCGCGGTCTTCTCCGGACCGTGCTGCCCCTCGCGCTCGGCGACGGTGAGTTCGACCAGGCTGGAGCGTTCGACGGGGACCGCCCCGCCGTGCACGCGCCGCAGCAGGCCGGCGGTCTCGAGGGCGTCGAGGTCGCGTCGGACGGTCTCGGTCGTGACGTCGAAGTGGTCGGCCAGGTCGGCGACGGAGACGCGGCCCGCGGACTGCAGGGCGGCGGCGATGGCCTCGTGCCGCTCGGTTGCGTACATGCCCGAACTCCTTCGTTCGCGTGGGATTCGAGAACTGTACGTCCGAACCCAACACGAACGCAACTGTTCCGCACCCGAACCAACACGATCGCAGGAGCGGCCGCGCTGGCGGCGACGGATGGGAGGCCCGCCACCGGCCCGCCGGACCGGTGACGGGCCTCCCGTCCGTGCGACGCACACCGGGCCGAGCGCACTCGCCCCTCACACCGCCGCGAGCGCGCTCGTGGGTGGGATGCGCGCCGCCCGGCTCGCCGGGTAGAGCCCGGAGACGCCACCGATCACCACGGTCGCGCCGAGCCCCCCGGCGACCGCCCAGAGCGGTGTGGCCACCGGCCACCCCTGGCTGAGGGCGAAGGCGATCGTCACGCCGAGGCCGATCACCACGCCGGCGACCCCGCCGAGGAACGACAGCAGCAGCGACTCGACCAGGAACTGGTTGCGGACGTCGGCTCGACGCGCACCGAGGGCCCGTCGGACGCCCACCTCGGCCCGGCGTTCGAGCACGGTGATGACCATCGTGTTCGCGACGCCGATGCCGCCGACCAGCAGGGCGACCCCGCCGATGCCGACGAGCAGGCCGGTGAACGAGTCGTCGGTGGCGTTCTTCGCGGCCAGGGCATCCGACGGCCGCGTCACTCCGACGTCCTGGGGCGCGCCGGGGCTGATCGCGTCGGCCAGGACGGTCCGGGCGCGTGCCACGTCGTCCGGGTCGACCCGTGTGTAGACCGCTGTCGGGTGCCCGTCGAAGCCGAGTTCGGTGGCGAGGCCCCGCGGGACGAAGACCTGGTTGTCCAGGTCCTCCGCCAGACCGAACGGCTCGAGCACCCCGACGACCTGCACCCAGCGGTCGCCCGTCCACACCCGGGTCGCGGCGTCGACGCGCTCGATGCCCAGGTTCCGGGCCGCGGCGGAGCCGAGCACGACCTGCGCCGGCGCGTCCGCGGTCGTGTCGAGCCAGCGGCCCGAGGCGACAGCGCCGCCGAGGACCGCGGGGACGTCGCCCCAGGCCGCGAGCATCCCGATGCCCTTCGACTCCGCCGCCGGGATGAACGGGTTCCGGTAGGCCCGGCCGTCCGTGACCGTGCCGACTCCGGCGGCGTCGAGGACCGCGTCCTGCCGGAGTGCGGAGGAGACCGCCGTCGCCGGCAGTGGCGGGACGTCCGCGAAGCCCTGCGCCTGCGTCGCCGTGAGCACGTTCGTGCCGAGCGTGTCGAGGACGCGGTCGAGGGCGGCCTTGCTCGAGGACGAGATCCCGACCACCGCGATCATCGCGGCGATGCCGATCGCGATGCCCAGCGCCGACAGGACGACACGGGTCGGGCGGGTGCGGAGGCCGAACACGCCCAGGCGGAGCAGGTCACCCGGGCCGAGGGTGCGTCGGGCGGTCATCGGGTGGCCCCGGTGCGTGCGGTGGGCGCGGCCCCCGTCACGCCGGCGGTGTCCGCGGTGTCGCTCTCCAGCCGGCCGTCGCGCATCCGCACCCGGCGGGGCAGCGAGGCCGCCAGGTCCAGGTCGTGCGTGATGACGAGCACGGTCGTCCCCGCTGCGTTGAGTTCCCGGAGCAGTGCGACGACCGCCGCGCCGGACGTGGTGTCGAGCGCACCGGTCGGCTCGTCCGCCAGCAGCACGGTCGGCTCCCCGACCAGGGCCCGGGCGATGGCGACCCGCTGCTTCTCGCCGCCGGACAGCTGTCCGGGCCGGTGGTCCACGCGGTGGTCCAGACCGACGCGGCCGAGCGCGGCGACAGCCCGGTCGCGCCGCTCCCGACGCGGGACCCCCGAGTAGAGCAGGCCGTCGGCCACGTTCTCCCAGGCCGTGGCGCCGGCCTGCAGGTGGAAGTGCTGGAAGACGAACCCGATGTGCTCGGCGCGGAGGGCGGAGAGGTCGTCGTCACGCATCGCACCGACGTCCTGGCCGGTGATCGCGATCGTGCCCGAGCTCGGTCGGTCGAGCGTGCCGACGATGTTGAGCATCGTGGACTTGCCCGAGCCGGACGGTCCGACGACGGCGACGAGTTCCCCGCGGCGGACCTCGAGCGAGACCCCGCGGAGCGCCTGGACGTCCCCGTACCGCCGCGAGACGTCGTCGAGGGAGAGCACCACGTCGCTCACGAGGGCACCACGACCTCGTCGCCCTCGTGGACGTCGCCGGTGACCTGCGCGCGGCCGTCGGCGACGAAGCCGACCTCGACCCGGACGCGCCGGGTCTCGCCCGACCCGCGGAGCACATCGACCGCGTAGTGCCCGTCGCCGTCGCCGGTCACCACGAGTGCCGACACCGGCACGGAGAGCACGTCGTGCTCTGTCTCGCTCCGTGCGATCACCTGCGCGGACCCGGCCGAGGGCAACGTCCGGTCCCCCGCGTCGAACGCGACCGTGACCGCCACGTCCTGGGAGCCGTCGTCGGACTCGGTCGGGACCGCGTCCACGACCTCGCCGGGGAGCGCGCCGCCGGCACCGTTCACGACGACCTCGACCGTGGTGCCCACCGCCACCTGCTCGGCGTCGCGTTGGGCGACGGTCGCGGTGACCACACGCTCGGTACTCGTGATCTGCAGCACCTCGGTCTCACCCTGGGCCGGACGGCCGAGCTGCCCGGTGACCGCTGCCACCCGGACGTCCCCGTCGACGAAGGCGATCTGGTCCGCCGTGATCCGACCGGTGACCGGCAGCCCGCGGTCTGCCTGCCACCGTCGCACCGCTGCCAGGGTGCGGCGCCCGAAGGCATCGTCCTGGGCCACGTCGTAGCCGAGGGCGGCCAGGTTCTCGTTGAGCTGCTGCACGTCGGCACCCGTCGTCCCGGTCACGAGCGGGCGCCAGAGCGGGGTCGTGCCGTGCATCGCCCGCACCGGACGCTCGTCCACCGCGTAGAGGGGCTCGTCGCGGTGGACGACCTGCCCGGGCTTCGGCAGCCAGGTGATGGTGCCGGCCGCCGCACCGGGCAGGGCGACCGGGGTGCCGTACCCGAGCGTGCCGGCGATGGTCGTCGACGCGACGAGGTCACCCTTCGTCACCGTGCCGATCGACGTCGGCGTGCCGGTCGTGGTCGCAGTGCCGGTCGTGGTCGAGCCGGTGTCCGTCTCGGCGGCCTGGCTGGACGTCGGCAGGTCGAGGAGCGCCCACGTGGCCGCTCCGGCACCCAGCACGGCGACCAGGCAGGTCGCGGCGACGACGACGCGGGCAGGTCGCGTGCGCCTCGGGGTCGTTCCTCTGGTCATGGTCTGTTCCTCGGGGTCGGTGCCGTGGCCGTGGCCGTGGCTGTGGCTGTGGCTGTGGGCGGTCATCCGGCGGTCTGGCTCCGGGTGTCCGGGGAGTACTTCCGGAGGCACTCGTCGGCGCGCTCCTGGAAGCCGTCCTCCAGCGCGCGGGGGTACTCCTCCGGTCCGAGTGCCAGGCCGCCGGGCTCCTGCTCGGGGTAGTCCGGGAACTCGTCCCGGATGCACGAGGCCACCCGGGCGTACTCCCGCGTCCACCTGTCCTTCTCGGCGGAGTCGATCTGCTCGATGCCCAGGTCCGAGGAGCACGCCGCGGCCGCGGTCCCGAAGGCCTGCTGGTGGCCACCCTGCGGAGCGAGGACGGTCCCTGAGCGCACCTGGTCGTCGCTCGGGTCCTCGACCGCGAAACCGGCGGCGCGCATGCAGGAGCCCCACTGCGCGCCGAGACCGGACGCGTCCGTGGCTCCGGCGGCCCGGCCGGCGGTCGATGCGTCGGATCCGGAACACCCGGTCAGGCCGGCGACGAGCAGGGCGGCGGTCGTGGCGGCGAGCAGCACCCGTGAGAGGCCTCGCATGTCGTGGTTCAGTGTCGTGTTCTGCATGACCCCAGGACACCGGAGTCCGTGTTTCGCGAGCCGTACCCGGCAGGTCACATCGGCGAAACACCCACCGGCGGAACACGCACCGCGACGACCAGGCCGCCGCCGGCCCGCGGAGCCAGGGTCACCTGCCAGCCGTGGGCCTGCGCGACGGCCTCGACGATGGACAGCCCGAGGCCGCTGTGCCGCCGTCCGGACGGTCTCGGACCGCCCGGACTGCCAGGACCACCGGGGCCGGCGTCCGCAGCGACGGCCCGTCGGAACGGCTGCGTCAACGTCGCCACGACCGCGGCGTCGAGCTCCGGCCCGGTGTTGTCGACGCGGACCACGCAGCCGCCGGCGTCGCCCTCGACCGCGACGCCGACGACGCCACCAGGCACGTTGTACTCGATCGCGTTGTCGAGCAGGTTCCGCAGCAGCTGGCGGGTGAGGACGGGCTCGCACCGGAGCCGCACCGGGTCGGCACCGGTCGAGCTCCGCACACGGACGCCGGCCCCGTGCGCGGTCGACGCCGTCCCTGCCACGGCCTCGTCGACGAGTGCGCGGAGGTCAACGTCGCTCGTCCGCCCGTCGAGTCCGCGTTCGGCCTCGGCCAGGACGAGCAACGACTCCACGAGGTGCTCCGTCCGCCGGTTCTGCTCGAGGAGTTCCGCCCGGGCTGCGGCGAGGTCCCGCCCGTCGGCGTCGTCCTGCAGACCGATCTGGATCGTCGCCCGCTGGACCGCCAGCGGGGTCCGGAGTTCGTGGGACGCCTGCGCGACGAACCGCCGCTGACTGGCGAACGCCGTGTCGAGCCGGTCGAGCAGACCGTCGATCGTCCGCGACAGCCGGCGGAGTTCGTCGTCGGGCCCGGCGAGCGCGATCCGCTCGTGCAGGGTCGAGGCGGAGATCCGTTCGGCCGTCGCGGCGATCCGGTCGAGCGGCGCGAGCATCCGTCGGCTCAGCAGCCACCCGGTACCCCCGGCGACCACGCCGGCTACGGCGATGCCGAGTGCCGACCACTGCCACTGCAGCGCGGCGACGGCCGACACCACGGCCACGCGGCCGACCTCGGACGTCCCCCCGACGTCGGGCGCATCCGCGGAGCGACGGTCCGGCGCGGCGGACGGTTCCGTTGCCGGTCCGGCCGCCGGGGTCACCGCCACCCGCCCGTCCCCGTCGCCGACGACGAGCTCCGTGATCGCATGCTGGGACCCCAGCGTGACGAACACGATCGCCGCCGCGGTCAGCGCCATCGACGTCAGTGCGAACGCCAGGGCCGTGCGGGTCCGGAGGCTCCAGCCCCGTCTCACAGCGCGTACCCCTGGCCGGGGACGGTCCGGATCGGGTCCGGCGAGCCGAGCTTCCGTCGCAGCTTCGACATCGTCACCCGGACTGCGGTCGTGAACGGGTCGACGTTCATGTCCCAGACCTTCTCGAGCAGTTCCTCCGCCGAGACGACGCGGCCGTCCGCCCGGAGGAGCACCTCGAGGACGCCGAGCTCCTTCGCGGTCAGGTCGAGCGGCCGGCCGTCGCGTGTCGCCATGCGCCGGTTCGTGTCGACGACCAGTCCGTCGCGTCCGAGGACGGGCGCGACCGGGGCCACCGCGCGACGCCCGAGTGCCCGCACGCGCGCGACGAGTTCCGGGTACTCGAACGGCTTCGTGAGGTAGTCGTCCGCGCCGAGTTCGAGTCCGTTGACCCGGTCGGTGAGCGACGTGGCGGCGGTCAGCAGCAGGATCCGGGTCGACGAGCCGCGGGCGGAGAGCCGTCGGGCGACCTCGTCCCCGTGCAGGCCGGGCAGGTCGCGGTCGAGCACCACCACGTCGTAGTCGTTGACGCTCAGCAGCTCGTCGGCCGAGTCGCCGCGGTAGGCGACGTCGACCGCCATCTCCTGCCGTCGCAACCCCCGCACCACCAGGTCCGCGAGGGGTCGTTCATCATCCACCACCAGTACACGCATGCATCCAGTGCATGTGATGTACCAGTGGATCGGCTGGGAACGTCAGCCGAGGGCGGTCACTTGTCGAACGGCACCTCGCCGGCCTGGCTGACACCGGCGCGCTGGCGGTAGGCGAGGTGGCCACCGAGGTACCCGCCGACGCTGACGACGCTCAGACCGGCGAAGGCCAGGAGCTTGCCGGACGCCTGGTTCCCGCGCTTCCGCTGCAGCCAGGACAGCCCGTACAGGCTGATGCCGACCCAGTTCACGGCCTGGTGCACCCACCCGGTGCGGAGCTGTTCGCGGTTCAGCTCGGACCAGTCGACGTACCCGGCGACGCTCGCGCTGCCCGCCGAGACGAGACCGACTCCGATGAGGGTCTTGGCGGCCTTCCGGTTGCCCTTGCCACCGATCAGGTCCAGGACCGCGGCGGAGATCCAGGCGCCGAGTGGCACCTGCACCATGAGCGGGTGGATCGGGTGGCCGAACGGCACCCCGTGGAGCAGTTGCCGCACGGCCCGCGGGCGGGCGAACGCGTTGACGACCTTCCGGTCGAGGTCGACGGCTGCATCGAGCACGCTGGCGTGCTCGATGGCTTCGGTCACGCGGCTCAGGGCCTTGATCTCGGGCATGTCGCCGACGGTAGCCGGGAGGCCCGTGGCCGGTCCCCAGGAACCGGCCACGGGCCTCCCGGTCGGCGACCTCCGGACTACTCCTCGACCAGCTCACCCTCGGCGACCTCGAACGGCTCGACGGTCAGCGACTGCCCGTCGCCCGCGACATCGACCCGCACCGTGTCACCGTCCCGCACGTCCCCGGCCAGGATCGCCCGGGCCAGCTGGTCGTCGATCTGCCGCTGCATGAGCCGACGGAGCGGACGCGCACCGTAGGCGGGGTCGTAGCCGCGCTCGGCGAGCCAGGCTCGGGCGTCGGGCGTGACCGCCAGGTCGAGGCGCCGCCCGGACAGCCGTCGCGCCAGACGGTCGACGTACAGCGAGACGATCTGACCGAGGTCGTCCGGGCTGAGCGCCTGGAACACGACCATGTCGTCGAGCCGGTTGAGGAACTCCGGCCGGAACGCCTGCTGGACGAGTTCCCGGACGCCGGTCTCTCGCTGCTCGGGGGTCAGCGCGGGGTCGGTGAGGAACTGCGAGCCGAGGTTCGAGGTGAGCACCAGGATCGTGTTCCGGAAGTCCACGGTCCGGCCCTGCCCGTCCGTCAGTCGCCCGTCGTCGAGGACCTGCAGCAGGACGTCGAACACCTCGGGGTGGGCCTTCTCGATCTCGTCGAGCAGGATGACCGAGTACGGCCGACGCCGGACGGCCTCGGTGAGCTGCCCGCCGGCCTCGTACCCGACGTAGCCCGGAGGGGCACCGATCAGCCGGGCGACGGAGTGCTTCTCGCCGTACTCGCTCATGTCGATGCGGACGAGGGCCTTCTCGTCGTCGAACAGGAACTCGGCGAGCGCCTTCGCCAGCTCGGTCTTGCCGACGCCGGTGGGCCCGAGGAACAGGAACGAGCCGGTCGGCCGGTCCGGGTCGGAGATGCCGGCGCGGGTGCGACGGACGGCTTCCGAGACCGCGGTGACGGCGGTGCGCTGCCCGATGATCCGGCGGCCGAGTTCGCTCTCGAGGTGCAGGAGCTTCTCGGTCTCGCCCTGCAGCAGTCGCCCGACGGGGATGCCGGTCCACTGCGCGATGACGGCGGCGATGTCCTCGTCGGTGACGCTGTCGTTCACCATGCGGTCGGCCGACCCGGCCTGTTCGGCGGCGGCGAGCTCGGCCTCGATGCGGGGCTTCTCGCCGTACTCCAGCCGGGACACGGTCTCGTAGTCGGCTTCTCGCTGGGCACGCTGCGAACGCATGTTGAGCTCGTCGAGCTGCTGCTTCAGCTCACCGATGCGGTTCAGGGACGCGCGCTCGGCCTGCCAGCGGGTCTCGAGCTCGCCGAGCCGTTCCTCGCGGGACTGCAGCTCGGCGCGGAGCGTCGACAGGCGGGCCTTCGACGCGTCGTCCTTCTCCTGCTTCAGCGCGAACTCCTCGACGCGCAGCCGGTCGACGCTGCGCTTGAGCTCGTCGATCTCGACGGGGCTGGAGTCGATCTCCATGCGGAGTCGGCTGGCGGCCTCGTCGATGAGGTCGATGGCCTTGTCGGGCAGCTGCCGGCCGGAGATGTAGCGGTCGGACAGCGCCGACGCGGCGACCAGGGCGGAGTCGTTGATCGTCACCTTGTGGTGCGCCTCGTAGCGCTCCTTGAGGCCGCGGAGGATCGCGATGGTGTCCTCGACGCTCGGCTCGCCGACGTACACCTGCTGGAAGCGTCGTTCGAGGGCGGCGTCCTTCTCGATGTACTCGCGGTACTCGTCGAGGGTCGTCGCACCGATGAGCCGGAGTTCACCGCGGGCGAGCATCGGCTTGAGCATGTTCGACGCGGCCACGGACCCTTCGCCGCCGCCGGCACCCATCAGGGTGTGCAGCTCGTCGATGAAGGTGATGACCTGGCCGTCGGAGTCGTCGATCTCCTTGAGGACGGCCTTCAGCCGCTCCTCGAACTCGCCGCGGTACTTGGCGCCGGCGATGAGCGCGGACATGTCGAGCGAGACGAGCCGCTTGTCCTTGAGGGAGTCCGCGACGTCCCCGGCGACGATGCGCTGGGCGAGCCCCTCGACGACGGCGGTCTTGCCGACACCGGGCTCGCCGATGAGCACGGGGTTGTTCTTGGTGCGGCGGGTGAGCACCTGGGACACCCGTCGGATCTCGGCGTCGCGGCCGATCACCGGGTCGAGCTTGCCGCTGCGGGCGACCGCGGTGAGGTCGACGCCGTACTGCTCGAGGGCGGTCTTCTGCTTCTCCTGCGAGTCAGGTGCGCCCTGGAGGTTCGCCATGCGTTGTCCTTTCCGTTGCGTCGGTCGTGTGGTCACGAAGTCATCGGACTCACATTGAGTCCGTCTGGCTCAACTTTACAACGGGCTGGTTTCTTCCGCTTCCGGTGATCGTACGTTCACGATGCCGATGGCACTCACCACGGCGCCGGCCAGGAGCAGGACCGCCATCACCACCATCGCCCGGTGGACGCCGGCGACGCTCACCTCACCACCGAGGACGACGCCGGCGAGTGCGACCGTCACCAGGCCGGCGATCCGGGCGACCGCGTTGTTCACCGCGGACCCGACCCCGGCCTCCTGCTGCGGCACCGAACCGAGCACCGCGCTCGTCAGCGGGGAGACCATGAGGGTGATCCCGAACCCGACGAGCACCAGCCCGGGGAGCACACCGGTCCAGTAGCCACTCGGGTCCTCGCCGACCGTGAGCATGAGGAGCGCACCGACGGCGGCCACCGCGGGGCCCGCGGCCATGAACCACCGCGGCCCGAACCGACCGGCCAGTCCCCCGACGGTCGTCGAGAGCAGCAGGAGCACCACGGTCGGCGGCAGCGTCGCGAGCCCCGCCACCCAGGCCGGGAAGGACCAGACCTCCTGCAGGAAGAGCGTGACGACGAAGAAGACCATCCCGAGGGCGCCGTAGATCGACAGCGTCGCGAGGTTGCCGACCGCGAAGTTCCGGACCCGGAAGAGCGCGAGCGGCACGAGCGGCGACCCGGAGGCCCGCGTCACCCGGAGCTCCCACGGCACGAAGGCGACGAGGGCCAGCGCACCGACGACCAGCGCCGCGACGACGACCGGCGCCCCCCAGCCCAGGCGCTCCTGCTCGATCAGCCCGAGCACCACCCCGCCGACCCCGACGACGGCGAGGACCGCCCCGACGACGTCGACCCGCGGCCGGTCCCCCGCCACGACGTCGCCCGAGATCCGCCGGACCAGCGGGATCGTCACCGCGATCGGCACCGCGGTGACGACGAAGATCCACCGCCACCCGATGCCGTCCACGATCAGTCCGCCCACGACGGGGCCGAGGATCGACGCGGCACTCGACCACGCCGTCCACGTGCCGATCGCCTTCGCCTGCACGGCTCCGCGGAACGCCGCCACGATGAGGGCGAGCGCGCTCGGGGTGACGAGCGCCCCGCCGACGCCCTGGAACGCCCGGGCGACGATGAGCACCTCGCCGGTGGGGGCGATCGCACACACGACGGAGGCGATCCCGAACACGACGAGGCCCCACGTGATGATGCGCACCCGGCCGAACAGGTCCGACAGCGAGCCGGCGACGAGGATCAGCGACCCGAGGGTCACGAGGTACGCGTCGACCGTCCACTGCTGCACGACGAGCCCGCCGCCGAGCTCGGTCCGGATGGCGGGCAACGCGACGTTGACGACGCTGGAGTCCAGACCGACCACGAACGAGGACAGGATCGCGACCACGAGCACGAGTCGGCGGTCGTCGTGGAGGGGTGCCGTGCCTCCCGGCCGGTCGGCGGCGGGGGCAGACGTCATGCTGCCATCATGCGCCGCGTGCGGACGGCGTGGTGGCGGAGGTGGTGGCGGACCGTAGGACGACGACAGCCCCCGTGCCGTCTGCGCGATGGCAGATGCAGGAGGGCTGTCGGTCCCGGGGCCGGGATGCCGATGGGTCGGCGGTCTGAGGGGCCTTACTGGGCGCGCGAGTCGTTGTTCGGCGGGACCGAGGGTCCGGGGTTCACGACCGGCTGCTGGACCGGAGCGGCCTGCTGGGCGGTCGCACCGTAGGACGTCGTGTCGGTGACGTCCGGCGTCGTCGGCTTCTTGCGGTCGTCGCTGTCCATCTCCTTCTTGAAGATGTTGATCGACTGGCCGAGGCCCTTCGCGAGTGCCGGCAGCTTCGTCGCACCGAACAGCAGCAGCACGATGCCCAGGATGATCACCAGGTGGAGTCCGGTGAGGCCTTGCAACATGATGACTCCTTCGGTACTGGGACTGGTCGCCGTTCGATCAGGCTGCTGATCGTGCGGCCCGGTCGTCGTCGACCGGTTCGGCGGTGTCCCGCTCTCCGTCCATGCTAACTCCCGGGGGCGGAGAAACCCAGACGGGCGACCCAACGGACACCGTTCGCCCAGGGTCACCGGGCGGGACCTGCCCGCCGACGGTCAGGTCAGTCGGCGAGCACGCGGTCGAGCGTCCAGAGCACCGGCGCCGCCGTCAGCGCAGCCGCATCGGCTTCGCTGACACCCGTCACGCGGTACTCGACCCGCTCGCCGGGCAGCAGGGTCATGAACCCCCGGTCGACGGCACCCGTCGGGGACACCCGGTCGGGCTGCACGAGCAGGTCCCGGACGAGCGAGTCCGCCTCGACGACCATCCGGACCCCGGAACGGTCCGCCTCGTCCGACACGGTGACGCGGTAGTGCGCGGGCTGCCAGCGCATGTCCTGGTCCGGGGCCGGGGTCCAGACGGCGCGACGCCAGTCCATGTCCGCGACGACGAGTTCACCGCGTTCGTCCGAGACGACCCCGACGGAGGCCGGCAGGGGCACCACGGCGACCCCGGGGCCGTCGAGGACCACCGGCAGGTACTCCTCGGCCAGGATCTGCCCGGCGAGGTCGATGCGACGCACCCGCACCACGGAGTCGATGCCGTTCCGTGCCGAGCGGACCGCGACCTCGATCGGCGAGACAGCCCCGTCCGCATCCTGCGACAGCGCGTCCGGCGACTGCCCGTCCTGCGGCTGCGCGTCCGGCGACTGCGCGACCGGCAGCTGCGCGGTCGGCGGGTGCGCGCCTCCCGTCGGGTCCTCGCGCTCCGTGTCAGGCGCGACCGGCGTGACCGTGGTGCCCACGGTCGAGACCGGCCGGACCGCCACCAGGACGTCGTCGTACAGCCGGCGCAACTCGTGCGCCAGCGGCTTGCGGCGCCCGGCGGAATCGATCGCGGACCACGACGACACCGGCCACAGGTCGTTCAGCTGCCACACGACGACACCGGTGTTGCGCGGCCAGTGCGTCCGCCAGTGCTCGACGCCGGTCGCGATCGCGCGCGCCTGCTGCAGCTGCGTCAGCCAGTGCCAGCGGTCGAAGTCGGTGTCCCAGCCGTCGCCGAACCGGGGCTCCAGACCACGGGCGAGCTTGGCCATGCCGTCGTCGGCCTTCTGGTGGTGCACCACCCCCGGCGAGGTCGGCGTCATCGGGTCGTCGGTCACGGCCTCGCGGAGGGTCCGCCACGCGGGCGGCGCCTGCCAGCCGAACTCCGACACGAAGCGCGGCACCGAGTCCCGGTAGTGCTCGTCGGACACCCGGTTCCAGACGTCCCACGAGTGGTGCGTCTCGTGGTCGACGTCGTTGGGTGCCAGCGACTCGGCGCCCGACCACGGTGACGCCACCGTGTAGAAGCGGGACGGGTCGACGGCGTCCACGATCGTCGGCAGCAGGTCGAGGTAGTAGTCGAGCCCCCAGCCGCGGTCGCCGAGCTCCTCGCCCCAGCCGTCGGCGTCGTGCAGCCAGATGTTCTCGTTGTTGCCGTTCCACACCACCAGGGAGGGGTGCCGGGCCAACCGGCCGACGTTGTCCCGCGCCTCGGCGATGACCTCGCTGCGGATCGGCTCGATCTCCGGGTAGGCGGCGCAGGCGAACAGGAAGTCCTGCCAGACCAGCAGCCCGAGCTCGTCGCAGCGCTGGTAGAAGTCGTGCGACTCGTAGACGCCACCGCCCCAGACCCGCACCAGGTTCGTGTTGAGCGCGACGGCGGCGTCGAGCCGCTCGGCGTAGCGCTCCTTCGTGACCCGGGACACGATCACGTCGTCCGGGATCCAGTTCACGCCGCGCACGTCGATCAGCGCGCTGTTCACCCGGATCGCGAACGGCCGGCCGATCGAGTCCTCGGCCGTGTCCACGACCACCGAGCGGAAGCCGGTCCGGAAGGTCGTGCGGTCGAGGACGTCGCCGTCGACCGTCTGCAGGTGCACCTCGACGTCGTACAGCGGCTGCGGGCCGTAGCCGCGCGGCCACCACAGTTCGGCGTCCGGGATCCGGACCGTCACGACGGCCTCGTCCTCCTTCGGCGTCACGTTGACGCGCGAGCGCTGCTTCGTCCCGTGGCCGGACACGGTGACCACGAGCACGAGGTCGTCGTCCTCGCCGTCCTGGTCCAGGTCGTTCATGCCGGATCGCTCGAAGGCGATGTGGGCGTCGAGCACGCCCTCGCCCGCCTCGACGTCGACGAGCGGACGGACGTCCCGCAGTCGGGCGGTCGACCAGCGCTCGATCGCGACCGGACGCCAGGGTCCGCTCGTGACGGCGGTCAGGCCCCAGTCCCAGCCGAAGTTCGACGCGGACTTCCGGATGTAGGGGAACGGCTCGTCGTAGGGCCCGGGCATCGTGCCGGCTCGGGCGGCGACCCGTTCGGCCTCGCGGTACGGCGACTCGAACAGGACCTCGAGCTCGCGGTCGGTGCTCGCGTTCGTCCCGTCGGTCATGTCGAGCAGGTCGAAGCGGTAGCGGCGGTGCATGTTCCGGGTCGTGCCCACCTGGACGCCGTCGAGGGTCAGGGTCGCGACGGTGTCGAGTCCGTCGCACACCAGGTCGACCCGCTCGAAGCCGCGCGGGTCGATGTCGACGGTCCGCCGGTAGACCCAGTCAGTCTGTCCGACCCACGCGGTCGCGGGCTCGTTGCGGTCGAACGCCGGGTCCGGCAACAGCCCCTCGCGCTCCAGGTCGATGTGCACCTGGCCGGGGACCGTCGCGGTGAGCGTCCGGCCGCGCAGGGCGTCCGGCAGGTCGGCACGCGCGCCCTCCTCGGCCGCGGACACGGTCCAGTCGTCGCGGAGTTCCTCGCGTTCGAGGGTCATGCGGGTCCTTCTCTGCTGGCGGATCGGTCCGCGTCGACCACGGCCCGACGGCGTCGTCCGACCCGCCGCCGCCTCGTCGGCCACGGCCGGGAGGCACGGCACCGGTCGCCCGGGGTCGTCACGTCGCGCACGCGGACCGGCGGGCGATCGCACGTGGGGATGCTCGGTGATGCTAGTACGGCTGCCCTGCGCCCAGGTCCGAGGCACGGGCGCGCGATCCGGCGGGCGCGAGTTCCGGCGGCCGCGAGGTGCGCGGGTGACGCCGCCACGTGCCTCCCGGCCGGTCCCGACCTCCGAGTGCCAGGCTGGAGCGCATGATCAGCGTCGAACTCGCCCGGTCCCTGCGTGACGCCGGACTCCGCTGGCACCCGGACACCGGCGATCGCTTCGTCATCGACAAGCCGGGCGTCGAGGAGGACGTCTACACGGTCTCGGAGATGACCGTCGAACGGCACGACCACCCGACCGGCACCGTGCTCGGGTTCAACGGGACGACGGAGTGGGCGCTCGACTCGGTCACGGCCGAGGAGTCGCTCTGGCTCCCGCGTGAGGACCAGCTGCGCGAGCTCCTCGGTCCCGCGTTCGTCGGCCTGACCCGGACGACGTCGGCCGCCGGGGACGTCGTGCACACGGTCACCGCCCGGATCGACGACGTCGAACGGTCCTTCGCCGCGGCGGATGCAGCGATGGCGTACGGGGCGGCCCTGGCGGCGTACATCACCGCGGCGCTGGACTGAGGCGTCGCTCCGGCCGGTCCCGGTGACTTGAGTCGATCCGGCGCAACTCCTGGCCCACCCACCTTGACGTCCAGCCGAGGCGGAGTAGAGTTGAGTCCATCGGACGCAAGTCCGAGCAGACTTTGCTCCACTACCGAAAGGGAGTCCCATGGGACGCGCAGTAGGAATCGACCTCGGAACCACCAACTCGGTCGTCGCCGTGCTCGAGGGTGGCGAGCCCACCGTCATCGCCAACGCCGAGGGCCTCCGGACGACCCCGTCCATCGTCGCCTTCACGAAGGACGGCGAAGTCCTGGTCGGCGAGACCGCCAAGCGCCAGGCCGTGACGAACGTCGACCGCACCATCGCCTCGGTCAAGCGCCACATCGGCACCGACTGGACGACCGACATCGACGGCAAGAAGTACACGCCGCAGGAGATCTCGGCCCGTACCCTCGGCAAGCTCAAGCGCGACGCCGAGCAGTACCTCGGTGAAGACGTCACCGACGCGGTCATCACCGTCCCGGCGTACTTCAACGACGCCGAGCGCCAGGCCACGAAGGACGCCGGTGAGATCGCCGGCCTCAACGTCCTCCGCATCATCAACGAGCCGACCGCCGCAGCACTGGCGTACGGCCTCGACAAGGGCAAGGAAGACGAGCTCATCCTGGTCTTCGACCTCGGTGGCGGCACGTTCGACGTCTCCCTGCTCGAGGTGGGCAAGGACGACGACTTCTCCACCATCCAGGTCCGCGCGACCTCCGGCGACAACCGCCTCGGCGGCGACGACTGGGACCAGCGCATCGTCGACCACCTGGTGAAGAAGTTCAAGGCCGACCACGGTGTCGACCTGTCCACGGACAAGATCGCGAAGCAGCGCCTCAAGGAAGCCGCCGAGCAGGCGAAGAAGGAGCTGTCGAGCCAGCTCAGCGCCAACATCCAGCTGCCCTACCTCACGCTCACCAGCGAGGGCCCGCTGAACCTCGACGAGACCATCTCGCGCGCACAGTTCGAGCAGATGACCTCCGACCTGCTCGACCGCACCAAGAAGCCCTTCAACGACGTCATCAAGGAAGCGGGCGTGTCCGTCAACGACATCGCGCACGTGGTCCTCGTCGGCGGCTCGACCCGTATGCCCGCCGTGGCCGAGGTCGTCAAGTCGCTGACCGGTGGCAAGTCCCCGAACCAGGGTGTCAACCCGGACGAGGTCGTCGCCGTCGGTGCCGCACTGCAGGCCGGTGTCCTCAAGGGCGAGCGCAAGGACGTCCTGCTCATCGACGTCACCCCGCTCTCGCTCGGCATCGAGACCAAGGGCGGCCTGATGACGAAGCTCATCGACCGCAACACCGCGATCCCGACCAAGCGCAGCGAGACCTTCACCACCGCCGACTCGAACCAGCCGTCGGTCGCGATCCAGGTCTTCCAGGGCGAGCGCGAGTTCACCCGCGACAACAAGCCGCTCGGCACCTTCGAGCTCACCGGCATCGCCCCGGCACCCGCGGGCATCCCGCAGATCGAGGTCACGTTCGACATCGACGCCAACGGCATCGTGCACGTGTCCGCGAAGGACAAGGGCACCGGCAAGGAGCAGTCGATGGTCATCTCCGGCGGCTCGTCGCTGCCGAAGGAGGACATCGAGCGCATGGTCCGCGAAGCCGAGGAGCACGCGGCCGAGGACAAGGCCCGTCGCGAAGCCAGCGAGCGTCGCAACCAGGCCGAGCAGCTCGCCTACTCGATCGAGAAGCTCATCAAGGAGAACGACGAGAAGCTCCCCGCGGACGTCAAGTCCGAGGTGCAGGCCGATGTCGACGCGCTGAAGTCGGCCCTCGCGGGTGACGACGACGACGCGGTGAAGACCGCGTTCGACAAGCTCAACGAGTCGCAGGGCAAGATCGGCCAGGCCATCTACGCCCAGGACCAGTCCGCTGCCGCAGCCGGTCCGGACGCCGGTGCCGAGGGCCAGACCGCCGGTGACGACGAGGACATCGTCGACGCCGAGGTCGTGGACGACGAGGACGACAAGGACAAGAAGTAACCGATGGCTGACCCGAACAACGACAACGTCGACGACGCCCAGGACCCGCAGGTCGAGGGCGACGCCACGAACGCGACCGAGCCCGACGACCTGATCGAGGCCGAGGGTCCCGACGTCGAGGTCCCGGTCGACGGTCCCGCCGCCGGTGGCCCCGCCGACGACCTCAGCCCGGAGGACGAGGCCCTGCTCGCCGATGCCGCGTCCGGCATCGCCGAGGACCGGCTCTCGCCGTCCGACCGCGACCTGGTCGCCGAGATGCGGACGGACATGCTCCGTGCGCAGGCCGAGCTCGTGAACTTCCGGAAGCGCGTCGAGCGCGACCGGGACGCCAACCGCGAGGTCGTCATCGCCGAGGTCGTCCGGGCCCTGCTCCCCGCCCTCGACGACCTGAACCGTGCCGAGGCGCACGGTGACCTGACCGACGGACCGATGCACGTCATCGCGCAGAAGATCCGCGGCGGGTTCGACCGGTTCAAGCTCGTGCAGATCGGTGAGAAGGGCGAGTCCTTCGACCCCAACGTGCACGAGGCCATCGTCCAGCTGCCCACGCCGGGCGCCACCAGCCAGACCGTGGCGGACGTCGTGGAGCCGGGCTACAAGCTCGGCGACCGCGTCATCCGTGCCGCCAAGGTCGCGGTGGCGGTCCCGGCCTGAGCGCCGACGACGGAAGAAGGGAGGTGAGCCGTGGCCAGTCAGGACTGGTTCGACAAGGACTTCTACGCCGTGCTCGGTGTGTCGAAGGACGCATCCGAAGCTGAGCTCAAGAAGACGTACCGGAAGCTCGCGCGGCAGTACCACCCGGACTCCAACCCGGGTGACGCAGCCGCCGAGTCGAAGTTCAAGGAGATCAGCGAGGCGTACTCGGTGCTCTCCGACAAGGAGCAGCGCGCCGAGTACGACCAGGTGCGTGCCATGGGCTCCGGCGCCCGCTTCACCGCGGGTGGCCCGGGCGGCCAGGGCGGCTTCGAGGACGTCTTCGGCGGCATGTTCGGCGGCGGCCAGGGCGGCGGCGGACAGCGCGTCCGCTTCGGTCAGGGCGGCGGCGGTGGTGCCGGCGGCTTCGAGGACATCCTCGGCGGCATGTTCGGCGGCGGTGGCTTCGGCCAGAACACCGGCGGCTTCCGCGGCTTCGGCGGTCCGACGAAGGGGCGCGACGTCACCGCGACGACGACCCTGGACTTCGCCACCGCGATCGCCGGCGACACCGTCAAGCTCGCGCAGGGCAACGGTCGTCAGGTGAACGTCCGCATCCCCGCGGGCGTCGCCGACGGCCAGAAGATCCGGCTGCGTGGGCGCGGTGAGCCGAGCCCCGACGGCGGTGACGCCGGTGACCTCGTGGTCACCGTCACCGTCCGGAAGCACCCGGTGTTCGAGCGTGACGGGCTCAACCTGCGGATCGACGTCCCCGTGACGTTCGTCGAGGCGGCACTCGGCGCGACGATCGAGGTCCCGACGCTCGGCGGTCCGACCGTCAAGCTGCGGGTCGCCCCGGGCACGCCGTCCGGACGTGTCCTGCGTGTCAAGGGCCGCGGGGTCACGACCAAGAACGGCACCGGCGACCTGCTCGCCACCGTCCAGGTCGCGGTCCCGTCCCACCTGTCGGACAAGGCCCGCGAGGCGCTCGACGCCCTCGCGGCGGCCCTGCCCGACGAGGACCCCCGCGAGGACCTCCTCGCCAAGGCGCGCGGCTAGCCGCGCGCCCCACACGGCCGGGAGGCTCGGTGCGGCTCCGTCAGGAACCGGCACCGCGCCTCCCGGTCGCCCCCATCCCACGCCACACCCGACGGAAGGAGCGCCCGATGGCCGATCTGGACGAGCACTCCCCCGTCTTCGCGATCGCGGTCGCCGCAGAGCTGGCGGAGATGCACCCGCAGACGCTCCGGCAGTACGACCGCCTCGGGCTCGTCGTCCCCGGTCGGACCCGCGGCGGCTCCCGCCGGTACTCGATGCGGGACATCACGCAGTTGCGGGAGATCGCCCGCCTCGGCTCCGAGGGCGTGTCCCTCGAGGGCATCCGCCGCGTGCTCGACCTCGAGAACGAGAACACGCTGCTGCGCGCTCGTGTCCGGGACCTGGAGCGCGCCCTCGCCGACCAGCTCATCAGCCGGCCGGGCGCCCGGGTCTTCGCGGCGACCGCGACCGGTGCCGCCGTCTCCCTCCGCGCGGGCGCACGACCGCAGCGCAACAACGCGGTCGTGCTCTACCGCCCGCAGCGCTGACGCCGCCCGCCGCACACATCGCCGGCTCAGGGGGCCGAGTCGTCGAACAGGGCGTCGAAGTCCCCGCCAGCGGCGCTGCAGGTGGGCGGTGGTCGGAGCCGGTCGTCGCCAGCGGTCGCCGGCGCCCCGGACGCCGCGGCCCGGTGACGCCGTGCCTGCCGTCGGAGGTGCGCGAGCACGTCCCGGACACACCGCTCACACATGCGCGGGTCCGACGTCCTCCGGTCCCGCGTGGTCGGGGTCCGGGAGCAGGTGCGCGGACCACGTCGCCCGCTCCGCCAGACGGCCGTCGCGCAGGTCGACCGCGACCCGCAGGGCGACGATGCCCGTCCGGATGTCCTGCCACGGCAGGGCGGCCTCGAGCTCGCGGTGCCGCAGCCGGAACGTCAGCCCGTCGAGGGCGCCCCGCAGCGCCGCGGTCAACATCGGGTTCCGGCACTCCTCGATGAACGTGCGGTAGATCGGCGTCGCCGCGTCGGCCGAGGGTTGCCAGGACGGCGCTTCGAGACAGTCGAGCAGGAGCCCCAGCCGCCGGAAGACCGCGCTCCGACTCCGGTCGCCGAGTCGCGGCACCGTCACCCGCACGACGCCACCGAACAACAGTCCGAGTGCCTGCAGGGCCGGGACGACGTCCTCCCGCGCCGGGACCGCGACCCGCGTGTACCGGTTCGCGCGGAGTTCGACGAGCCCCAGGTGCGCCAGGTCCGCCAGGGCTTCGCGCACCGGCGTGCGCGAGCACCCGAGACGAGCGGCCAGCTCCTGGTCGTCCAACCGCTCACCCGGGCAGAGGGACCCGCGCATGATCTCGCTGCGGAGTCGGTCGCGCGCGATGTCGCGCAGCAGTGGCCTGGTCTCGGAAGGCTGAGCGAACATCGGCCCCTCTCGCTGCTCCGCTGGGGTCCGGACGATCCGGACGTCCTCCGAGCGTAGGGTCCGTGTCGCGGCCTGTCGCGTGTGACATACCACTGCGGATGGCCGTGCGCCTCCGGCCCAGCCCGCCCGGCTACCCTCAGCAGGTGCCGTCATTCGACTTCGCGGACCACTTCCGCCGCTCCCCCGCCGACCGCGGTCCGGACCTGATGACCATCGACGGCACGGACCGGTTCCTGCTCGACGAGGCACCCCACGTGCACAGCGACGCCCTCCGCCAGCCCGGCGAGGTCGCGGTCGTCGACGACCGGTACGGCGTGCTGACGCTCGGGCTCCTGGCGTTGCACGGTGCCGACGGCGTCCGCGTCGTGCAGGACTCCCTGACGAGCGAACGCGCCCTCGGCGCCGCCGCCGGGACCTTCGGACGCCGCGGGTTCACGCATGCCCGGTCCCTCGAGGACGCCTTCCGGGACGTCCGGCTCGTGCTGCTCCGCCTGCCGAAGTCGCACGACCGGCTCGACGAGATCGCACGGGCCGTCGCACGCTGGGCCGCCCCCGACGTGGTACTCCTCTGCGGTGGCGTGAACAAGCACATGACGCTGTCCCAGAACGATGTCCTGCGCCGGTACTTCGGCGACGTCACGGCATCCCGCGGCCGGGGCAAGAGCCGACTGCTCGTCGCGCAGGACCCCCTCGCCGCCGCCGCTGCCCGCGCTGCCGTCACCGCGCCGTGGCCCCGACGGGTGCACCTCGACGAGCTCGGCATGACCATCGTCGCGCACGGTGGGGTGTTCGCCGGCGCCTCGCTCGACCTCGGCACGCGGGTGCTGCTCGAGGCGATGGACGACGCGGTGCCCACCGCCCGGACCGCGGTCGACCTCGGCAGCGGCAACGGCGTCATCGCCGTCGAGCTCGCCCGTCGACGACCGGCGATCCGGGTCATCGCGACCGACGTCACCTCGACCGCGGTCGCCTCGACCACCGCGACCGCCGAGGTGAACAGCGTCGCCGATCGGGTCCGGGTCCTCCGCAGTGACGCCGGCGACGAGATCGACTCCGGCAGCGCCCAGCTCGCGCTCTGCAACCCGCCGTTCCACGAGGGCACGACGGTGAGCACCGACGCGGCCGAGGCGATGTTCCGGAACGCGGCCACGATCCTCCAGGCCGGCGGGGAACTGTGGTGCGTCTGGAACTCGCACCTGCGCTACCGGCCGGTGCTCGAGCGCCTGGTGGGGCCGACCCGACAGGTCGTGCGCACCGCGAAGTTCACGGTGACCGCCTCGGTCGCTCGCGGCTGAGCACCGCACCACCACGACGACGACGCCCCCGCACCGGATCGGTGCGGGGGCGTCGTCGTGACGGATCGGACTACGCCGGGACGTAGTCGAACGTGTCGGGGTCCGGGCCGGTGCGGTGGCCCTTGTCGAGGGTCGTGATGTCCGTCATGTCCTCGTCGGAGAGCTCGAAGTCGAAGATCGCGAAGTTCTCCTCGACGCGCGAGCGGGTGACCGACTTCGGGAAGACGACGTCACCGCGCTGGATGTGCCAGCGGAGGACGACCTGCGCCGGGGTCTTGCCCGTGGCGCCGGCGATGCGGACGATCGTCTCGTCGTCGAGGACCAGACCCTGCGCGATCGGGGACCAGGCCTCGGTCACGATGCCGTGCTCGCGGCCGTAGGCGCGGAGCTCCTCCTGCGCGAGGTACGGGTGCACCTCGATCTGGTTGACGGCCGGGGTGACGGTCGTCTCCGCAGCGAGGCGGTTGAGGTGGTGCGCCTGGAAGTTGCTCACACCGATGCTGCGGCTGGTGCCGGCGTGGTAGAGCTCCTCGAGCGCCTTCCAGGTCGGGACGAAGTCGCTGACGGTCGGCAGCGGCCAGTGGATGAGGAACAGGTCGGTGTAGCCACCGAGCAGGTCGGCCGACTTCTTGCCGTTCTCGGCAGCCGCCTCCGGGGCGTGGAAGCCGTTGTTGAGCTTCGAGGTGACGAAGATCTCCTCACGCGGGATGCCGGACTCGGCGATCGCCTCGCCGACCTCTTTCTCGTTGCCGTACATCTCGGCGGTGTCGATGTGGCGGTAGCCGACCTCGAGCGCGGTCAGGGTGGCGGCCTTCGTCTCCGAGGGGTCGATCTGGAAGACGCCGAAGCCGAGCTGGGGGATCGTGCGGCCGTCGTTGAGCGTGATGTTCGGAACGGTAGTCATGGTGTCCATCCAACTCCTCGGTCCTCAGCGAGCGCTCCGGGAGCTCCCAGCGGGCCGTCGGCGGCACATCTGCGTCATGCCGTATTCGTATGTGGTATATTTGTTGCTCGCCGCATTGCCGCGGCTCGTTCCGCTCCCGGACCGCGTTCTCGCGCAGCCCGGGACGTCCCATCACGAACAGAGAGACACACACGGATGTCCAAGAAGAACACCGTCGCGAAGCTGGGCGCTGGCGTCCTGGCCGCGGCGACCGTCATGAGCGGGTTGAGTTTCGGCGTCATGCCGGCCGGCGCCGCGACCGAGACGCAGGCGTCGTCGGCGCATCAGTACGAGGTCGGCGATAAGGGGGCAACACTCCAGCTCATCGCGAAGACCGACAGCGGCTACAGCTACCTGGCCGACGCGACTCCCGCCGATGAGGTCAGGGGCAACAGGTCGGCCGACACGCTCGAAGAAGCCAAGCAGAACGCAGCCGTCCTCACGGCGCACTTCAGCAAGACAGTGGACGGTCGGGACTACTGGCAGCTTCGTACCACTTCTCCAGAAGCAGGTCCGAAGTGCCTCCTTGTCGGGATCATCGACGGAACGCCCGTGACGTCGCTCAACCGGTGCAGCACCAACCCGTGGTTCGACTTCACTGCAGAAAAGGGCACGATCCGGGCACGACAAGGAGTCTCGTACGGAGTCTATGTGACGTCCGACCTCAACTGGACAAGGAGGGGTACGTTCTTCTCGAACGAGAGCTCTGCTCCTGAAGACAACACGTTCGTCGGGATGCCGACAACCCTTGAAGGCCTGACCGCCGACGTGCAGGACGTCAACGTCGAGGCCGGGACAGCGCGGCTCGACGGCGTCGCAACGAGCGAAACGACCAGCGTCGACATCTCCTACACCGACAAGAACAAGCGCGACCGCGTCTTCACGGCCGACGCGGCTGACGGCAAGTGGACGCATCAGCTGACCGACCTCGCGCTCGGCAAGACGACGGTGCACCTCACCGCCTACAACGGCGCAGAGACCGTCGCCGAGAACGACATCGAGGTCGACCTGCCCGTCACCCCGCTCACGGTGGACGCGCAGTTGTCGACCACGAACGTCGCGATGGACGCCGAGCTCGTCGGCACTGCGACCCGCGACACCACGGTCAACGCGTGGGACGGTGACCGGAAGGTCGCCTCGGGCATGAGCAAGGACGACGGCTCGTTCCGGATGGAGGTCGACGCGCCTAATCGCGCCGGCGACTGGGACCTCCGCGTGACGCAGGAGATCCGCAAGGAGCAGGCCACCGAGCAGGCCGTCACGATCGGGTACGGCGAGGGTGTCTCCATCGCCAGCCCCGCGGACGGCTCCGAACTCGACCCCGGCAGCCGGCTCGTCGTCTCGGGCAAGGCCCAGGCCGGATCGATCGTGCAGGTCTACGAGCGCGACAAGCCGAAGGTCGTCCTGGGGCAGATGACCGCGACGAACGGGTACCGGATCACGCTGAACGGCCTGGAGGACCGCGAGTACGACCTGGTGGTGAGCGCGCTCTCGAAGGGCAACAACGTCACCACCGCCGAGGTGACGATCAACCCGGGCAAGTCGGACGTGACCGCCCCGACCGCGACGGTGTCGTTCGACGAGGACGACCTCTCCGCGAAGGCCACCGTGTCGGGTACCGGTGCTGCCGGCGCCACGATCACGGTGAAGGACGAGCACGGCAAGACCCTCGGCACCACGACGGTCTCCGGCACCACGGGGACCGGCAACTGGTCCCTGCCGATCGACCCGATCGGCCCCGGCAAGCACACCCTGACGATCGAGCAGACCGGCATCGAGGGGACGCAGACCGCCACCGCGGAGGCCGACTTCGGCGCAGCGGTGTCCTTGCACGACGCCGGGACGTTCGCCAACGGCTCGATGGACGTCACCGGCACCTCGTCGGAGGGCGCGCAGGTGTCGATCACGACCGGCGGCAAGACCATTGACACCTTCGAGGTCACGAACGAGGACGGCACCTTCGCCCGCACGCTCGAGGGTCTCGGGTCCGGTGCGATCCAGCTCACCGCGACCGCGAAGTCGAAGGGTGGTCTGGTCACCTCCGACTCCCTGACGGCGGAGTCCCCGGTGAAGGTCGAGGACCTCACCGTCGCATCCCACGTCCGCGGCGGCACCTTCGTCCCCGGCCCGCAGACCTTCACCGGTCACGCGACCGCGGGAACCACCGTCACCCTGAACCCCTTCGGGTTCGAGGACAAGTACGCGGCCTACAACCTGACCACCACGACCGACCAGTTCGGCGAGTGGACGATCACCCGCGGACTCTCGGACACCCCCTACAAGCTGATCTCCTTCAAGCAGACCGCGCAGCGCGGTGTCGTGAACGAGATCCTCGACTACAACCTCAAGCCGTTCAAGGAGATCGGCGAGCCGGGCGACCTGCAGTTCACCAACTTCAAGGCCGGTGACTTCTTCAACCCGGGCGACCAGGTCTTCACGGGCCGGGCCACCCCGGGCGCCACGGTCACGCTGAACCCCTTCGGCTTCGACCCGCGCTACGCCGCCTACGACCTCACCACCACCGCCGACCTCACGACCGGCGCGTGGGAGATCCGTCGAGGCCTCGCCGACACGGTCTACCGCGAGCTCGCGGTGAAGCAGGACCCGGCGACCGACGGCAAGGTCAACAAGATCGAGCACGTCACGGTCGCCGCGAACGGCTGGGTCGGCGCTCCGGCGAACCTGGTCCTGAAGACCCCGGGCAACACCTTCACCCCGGGCGAGCAGACCTTCTCCGGCACCGCCACGGCAGGCACGACCGTCACGCTCTACCCCTTCGGCGACGACAAGTACGCCGAGATCAAGATGACCACCAAGGTCGACGCCACCGGCAAGTGGGAGATCAAGCGGAACCTGGGCAACCAGGTCTTCCCGACCGTGATCACCCAGACCGAACAGGACGGCAAGGTCAACCGCGTCACGCACACGATGACCCCCGCCTCCTAGCGCCCATCCGCCGGACCGCCGGCACGGTGGCGGCGAGCCGCAACACGCTCGCCGCCACCCCTCCCTCTGTCTCGACCCGCTCAGAAGGGCACCCCATGCGATCCCGAACCATCGCCGCGGTCATCGCCGTCGGCGTCAGCGCGACACTGCTCGCCGGCTGCTCGAGCACCTCGCCGAAGCCGGAACCCACCGCGACGAAGTCCATCGCGGCCCCCGACGGCCAGACCCCGGCCCCCTACGAGAACGCCTGTGACGGCAAGCAGGCCGTCCTCAGCGGCGACGGCACGAAGCACGAACTCCCGAAGGGCTGCGACGCGGTGTCGGTCGTCAGCTCCGGCAGCACGATCACGCTCGGGGCCACGAAGTCGATCGTGGTCGAGGGCAGCAACAACGACATCACCGTCGAGTCCACGGACGACGTCACCCTCATGGGCAGCAACAACAAGGTCCACGTCGAGGGCGACAAGCCCGAGGTCAACGACACGGGGACGGGCAACACCGTCCAGTAGCCGACACATCCACACGAGGAAGCCGCTCCAGGAACAGCTGGAGCGGCTTCTTCTTTCGCATGTCATATTTGCATATCACGTGCTAGTGTTGTGGTACCGACTCAGACAGGAAAGCGACAGCCATGGACCTCCCCGACCTCCTGCACTCACTGCGCCGCCGCTGGCCGATCATCGCTGCCGGCGTGCTCATCGGAGCGACCGCCGCGGGTGCGCACCTCGCGCTCGCGACCCCGACGTACGACGCCACCGCGCGGCTCTACATCACCGTCGCTGCAGCGGAGAACGGCTCTGCCACGGACCTGGTCCAGGGCGGCAACGCAGCAGAGCAGCGCGTCCGGTCCTACGTCGACATCGTCACCACCCCACGGGTGCTCCAGCACGCGATCGACGCACTCGGGCTGGAGATGTCCGCGCAGGACCTCGCCGACGAAGTACGCGCCGACTCGCCGAACGAGACGGTCCTGCTCAACGTCACGGTCCGCGACACCTCGGCAGCACGCGCAGCCGAGCTCGCGAACGCCATCAGCACCAGCTTCACCGAGCTCGTCACCGACGACCTGGAAGTCGGCACCCGGAACGCGGTGAGCCCGGTCTCCGTCAGGACCGTGCAGCCGGCGATCGCTCCCGATCACGCAGCCACACCGCAGACGCTGAAGAGCGGTCTGCTCGGCGTCGGCGGCGGCCTCGCCCTCGGCCTGCTGATCGCGGTGCTCCGCGACCTCCTCGACACCAGGATCCGTGGTCGCGCCGAGGTCGAGACCGTGACGGAGCGCCCGATCCTCGGTGTGATCCCGAAGCACAAGTCCGTCCAGCACACCCCGGTGTACGTCCAGGGCGACCGGCAGGGGCAGCTGGCCGAGGCCTTCCGCTCGCTGCGCACGAACCTGCGGTTCGTCGAGCACCCCGGCACGCCGCAGGTCTTCGTGGTGACCTCGGCGAACGCGAGCGAGGGCAAGACGACCACTGCCCTGAACCTCGCTGCGGCGCTCATCGAGGGCGGATCGCGCGTGGCCGTTGTCGACTGCGACCTCCGCCGTCCCGCGGTCGCCGGTCGCGTCGACATGGAGAACGCGACCGGCCTGACCGACGTCCTCACCGGCCGCGCCGAGCTCGAGGACGTCCTCCAGCCCTGGGGTGCGACCGGCGCGGTCCTCCCCGCCGGTCCGACACCGCCGAACCCCGGCGACCTGCTGGCGTCGGCGGCCATGACGGAAGTGCTGCGGATCCTCTCCGGTGACCACGACTACGTGATCATCGACACCCCGCCCCTGCTGCCGGTGACCGATGCCGCGATCCTCGCCAGCGCGACCGCGGGCGCCCTGCTCGTGACCGCGGCCGGCAAGTCGCACACCCACGAACTCCGCGACGCGCTCGAGGTCCTCGACCGTGTCGGGGCACGCACGCTCGGTATCGCCGTCTCCATGGTCAAGCCGTCCCGACGGCGCGACCGCTACGAGTACCTGCGCACGGCCGACGCCACGACCGCGCCGAGCACCGTCGTCCGGCGCCCGCGAATCGCCGACTGACCACACCCCCACCGGGACGCGCCCACGCGACCCGCACCGAGCCTCCAGTCCGGCCCGGCCCCCTGAACCCGCACCGCATCCACTCGAACAGGACGACACCATGACCTACAGCACCGACTCCCTCATCGGCTCCCGCATCCTCGTCACCGGCGGGACCGGCTCGTTCGGCAAGACCGTGACCAAGCGCCTGCTCGACCGCGGCGTCGGGGAGGTCCGCATCCTCAGTCGCGACGAGGCGAAGCAGGATCAGATGCGCCACGAGATCGGTGACCCGCGGGCGCGTTTCTACCTCGGCGACGTCCGCGAGCCGGAGAGCGTCGGCCGTGCGATGCGCGGCGTCGACCACGTCTTCCACGCCGCCGCGCTCAAGCAGGTCCCGTCGTGCGAGTTCTTCCCGCTCGAGGCGGTGCGCACCAACGTCCTCGGCAGCCAGAACGTCGTCGCGGCCGCGGTCGCAGCCGACGTCAAGTCGGTCGTGTGCCTCAGCACCGACAAGGCCGTCTACCCGGTCAACGCGATGGGGATCAGCAAGGCGCTCATGGAGAAGGTCGCGCTGTCGTACGGCCTGAACAACCCGGAGGCGGGCACCGTCGTCTCCTGCGTGCGGTACGGCAACGTCATGTACTCGCGCGGGTCGGTCATCCCCCTCTTCGTCGACCAGATCCGCAAGGGCAACCGGCTGACGATCACCAACCCCGAGATGACCCGCTTCATGATGTCGCTCGACGACTCGGTCGACCTCGTGGAGCACGCCTTCGTCCACGCGAACCAGGGCGACCTCTTCGTCAAGAAGGCCGCGTCCTGCACCATCGGCGACCTCGCCCGGGCGATCGCGAACCTCTTCGGCATCCAGGGCGACCCGTTCCGGGTCATCGGCACCCGGCACGCCGAGAAGCTGTCGGAGGCCCTCGCCAGTCGCGAGGAGCTGTCCCGAGCCGAGGACATGGGCGACTACTTCCGGATCCCCGCGGACATCCGCGACCTGAACTACGCCGCGTACATGGAAGAGGGCGACCCGCAGCAGACCGAGCGCCTCGCGTACGACTCGCACACGGTGGAACGACTCGACGTGTGCGGCGTCGAAGCGCTGCTGATGAGCCTCCCCCAGTTCCGCGCCGAGCTCGAGCGCTCGCGTCAGCACGGGTCCCTGGTGGCCGCGTGATCGCGATCAGCGGCCGGGCCGGCCTGGTCGGGTGGCATCTCCGCGCGCTCCTCCACAGCCTCCGCGAACCATGGATCGACGTGGACCTCCGGCAGCCCGACGCCCGTCTGGCAGCCACAGCCGTGGACCGTGCCGTCCACGTCGCCGGCATCACGCGCGGGTCCGACGATGATCTGCACCAGGGGAACATCGAGCTGGCACGACGGTTCGTCGCAGCGATCGACGCCGCCGGTGCGACGCCGGCGGTCGTGGTCCACGCGAACTCCGTCCAGGCCCTCCGCGACACCCCCTACGGCCGCGGCAAGGCCGGCGCTGCCGCGGTCCTCGCCGACGCGGCTTCGCGCTGGGGAGCCGAGCTGGTCGACATCCCGATCGAGAACGTCTTCGGGGAGCACGGCGCTCCCGACCACAACACGGTCACCGCGACGTTCTGCCACCGACGGGCACGGGGGCTTGCCCTGCCCGTCGACTCCGACCACGTGCGTGTCTTCGTGCACGCGCAGGACGTCGCCGAAGCACTCGCGGGCATCGCGACCCCCGAGCAGCTGACCGCCCGTGGCACGACGATGAGCATCCCCGACCTCGCCGCACGACTCGACGAGTTGGCGGACCCGTACGACGCAGGGGAGATCCCCGAGCTGCGGACGCCGTTCGACCGCGACCTCTTCAACACGTACCGAGCCGCACGCTTCGACGTCCAGCCCGTGCACGAGCTCCGCACGTCCAGGGACCACCGCGGTGCGTTCAGCGAGCTGGTGCGTGCCCACGGCAGCACCGGGCAGACCGGGTTCTCGACGACGCTGCCGGGTGTGACGCGGGGCGACCACTTCCACCGCCGCAAGATCGAGCGGTTCGTCGTCGTCGGTGGACGAGGCCGGATCACCCTCCGGCGCGTGCTCACCGACGACCGACGGGTCTTCGACGTCGACGGCCAGCACCCCGTCGCCATCGACATGCCGACCCTGTGGAGCCACGCGATCACGAACACGGGCGACGAACCGCTCCGCACCGTGTTCTGGACCAACGACCTCTTCGACCCCGCAGCCCCCGACACCCACCAGGACCCAGCATGACGACCACATCCCGATCCACCGCCCGCCGGACCAAGGTCCTCACCGTCGTCGGCACCCGACCCGAGGTGATCCGGCTGTCGGCCGTCATCCAGCTCCTCGACGCCACGTGCGACCACGTCCTCGTGCACACCGGGCAGAACCACGACCGTCAGCTCAACCAGGTGTTCTTCGACGACCTCGCGCTGCGGGCACCCGACCACCACCTCGACGTCGACACTTCTTCACTCGGCACGGTCCTCGGCGGGATCCTGATGCGGGTCGAAGCGGTCCTGCGCGCGGAACGCCCGGACGCCGTGCTGGTCCTCGGTGACACCAACAGCGCGATCGCGGCACTCATCGCCAAGCGCATGCGGATCCCGGTGTTCCACATGGAGGCCGGCAACCGGTCCTTCGACGAGAACATCCCGGAGGAGACGAACCGCCGGATGGTCGACCACGTGGCCGACTACAACCTCGTCTACACCGAGCACGCCCGTCGCAACCTGCTCGCGGAGGGCATCCACCCCTCGCGGATCCTGCTCACCGGGTCACCGCTCCGTGAGGTCCTCTCCACGCACGACGCCGCGATCCGTGGCTCGAACGTCCTCGACCGACTCGGGCTCACCGAGTCCGGGTACGTGCTGGTCAGCGCACACCGAGAGGAGAACGTGGACGAGCCCGACCGCCTCCGCGCGCTGCTGTCGTCGGTCCAGGCCGTCGGGGACGCCCACGACCTGCCGGTGCTCGTGTCGACCCACCCCCGCACCCGGCGGTCCATGAACGGCCTCGACGAGCGGGCCTACCCGCGCGTGCGCTTCCACGAACCGTTCGGCTTCCACGACTACAACGCGCTCCAGCGCTCGGCGTTCGTGGTCCTGTCCGACTCCGGGACCATCAGCGAGGAGTCGGTGATGCTCGGGTTCCCGGCCGTGACGCTCCGTGACCGGATCGAGCGGCCCGAAGCCCTCGACACCGGTTCGATGATCACCGCCGGCGTGCGGCCCGGCCCGGTGCTCGAAGCGGTCGCCTTCGCGCGCTCGGTCGCCGACACCGCGTCCCGCTCTGGAGGCCCGGCGGACTACGCGGTCACCGACACCGCCCGGCGCGTGGTCGCCTTCATCATCGGGACCGCCCACTCCCACCACGCGAACGCGGGGATCCGGAGGCGGCCGTGACGGTGCAGCCGCCGTCGCTGGCGCTCCGCCTCGTCCTCCGGTTCCCCACGACGACCATCGTCCTGGCACCGTACGTGCTGCTGTTCCTGCCGCTCGCGATCTGGAACGACAACCCCGACACGGACTTCGTCATCCGGACAGGCGCACTCGCGGTCGCCGGTGCGTTCATGGTCGAGGCCGCGATCGCCCTGGTCGCCCTGAGTGAGCGACGGGCACACCGTGCCCCCTCGGCGCACGCCCGGTCGCGGCCGGCTCGGTCGTGGCACGGCGATCGCGTCGCCGCGGTCGCCCGGACCGTCGCGGTGGTGTCGATGGTGGCGAACCTCGGCTCGGTGCTCCTCGGTGGTGGGACACTCCGGGCACAGGTCGACTCGGCCGTGCCGAGCGGCGTGCTCACGGTGCTCAGCCCGTTCGTCTCGTGGGCGTACGTGGCCGTCGCCCTGCTCATCGCGGCGAACGCGCTGGGCGGTCTGAGCCGCTGGGCGACGATCCGATGGCTCGTCGCGCTCATCGCGACGCAGGCGGTCCTGGCGTACATGACCAACCTCACCGCGCGGGCCACGGTCTTCCTCGTGCTCCTCGCAACCCTCGCGATCTTCACGCGTCTCGTGCCGCGCACCTGGATCCTCGCCGGAGCCGCGGCCTGCGCCGTGATCTGGCCGACGGTCTTCGAGATCCGGAACGCGCTGCGCCGCGCGAACGGCATCGCCGTGAGCGACTCCGTCAGCGCGACGGACCGCCTGCGGTTCGACGAACAGATCACGCGGGCAGCGCAGTACGGCCCGGGGCACGACCTCGGGCAACCCGATGCCTGGTCGGCGCTCCGGTACGGGTTCATCCCCCGCTTCCTCGACCCGAACCGTCCGACGATCTCCTCCGGGAACCTCATCAACGAGCTCCTCGGAGGGTCGTCGATCTCCTCGTACACGTTCCAGCCCGTCGCGACGGCGTGGTTCTTCTGGGGGTCGCTCGCCGTCGTCCTCCTCTACGCCCTCTCCGCATCGATCATCATGGCGACGCGCCCGTGGGACCACCTCGCGCGCCGCCCTGCCGCGATCATCCTGTTCGCCCTCATGCTGGGCGGCCCGCTCTCGTGGTTCAGCACCCCTCCGGACGTGGTCGTCAACATGCTCCAGACGTTCGTCTCCACGATCCCGGTGCTCCTCGTGCTCCGCCTCTGGGCGAGGGCCGAGCAGCCCCGCCCCGCGCCGTCGGTGCGCGTGCGCGGACGTGCGCTGATCGGTGGCCACCGATGACCATCGGTGCCGTCATCGGCCGTGCGGTCCGGTCGCGTGGCGCATGGGCGTTGGTGGTGAGCCTCTGTTCGAGCGGATCCGGCCTGCTCATCGCCGTGGCCGTCGCGCGAGGCTCCTCCGTCGACGAGATGGGCGAGTACGGCGTCGCCGCAGCAGCGCTCGTGCTCCTGACGGCGCTCGCACGGTCGGCCGTCACCGATCCGCTGGTGGCGATGACCAGCACACCGGAGTCCCGGCGCAAGCTCGGTCGAGCGTCCGCAATCGGAGCGGTCGGAGCCGTCGTGCTCGGCGCCGCGGCGTTCCTCCTCGGCTCCGGCTACCTGCTGGTCGGTGCCCTCGCGGTCCACGGCCTCACGATGCGCGAGTGCACGCGTGCCGTCCTCGTGGCCCGGGGAGCGATCACGGTCGCGGTCGTGACCGAGGCCACGTGGCTCACGGTCACCGTGGGGGCGTTCTGCGGCACGGCCTGCGGTGTCTGGGACAGCATCGCCGCGTTCGCGATCTGGGCCGGCGCGGGCGCGGTCCTCGGGTACGGCGCGGCCTGGAGGACGGGGTCCGACCTCCGGCCGTCGTGGGCGGCGACCCCGGTGCCGACCGCGCGCAGCCTCGCGTTCGGCGGCGACACCATGATCGGCAGCGGCGTGGTCCAGCTCGTGACCTGGGTCGCGACCGCGATCGGTGGCCTGCCGGTGGCCGCAGCACTCCGCGGTGCCGGCACCCTCGCGGGCCCGGTGACCGTCGGGCTGACCGCGGCGCGCTCGGTGCTCATCCCCCGCGCCGTCGACCGTCTGGACGGCGACCGTGGCCTCCGTGGGTTGGCCCGCGACGCAGCGCTGCTCTGCGGGCTCGCGACCCCGTTCCTCGTCCTGCTCGCCGTCGTCCCCGACCCGATCGGCGCCGGACTCCTCGGCGCGACGTGGCCGACCGTCCGCCCGATCCTGGTCGTCACCGCCATCGAGCTGTTCTTCCAGCTGGTCGCGGCCGTGCCGGAGACGGCGCACCGCGCACTCGGAGCCGGACAGCGGATCCTCGTCCTCCGGTGCATCACCGCCGGAGCCCGCATCCCGCTCGTGGTCCTCGCCGCCCCGAGCGGCGTGGGCGCCGTGGTGTCGTGCGCAGCAGCCGTGACGGCCGCCAGCTCGATGATCTGGTGGATCAGCCTGGTCACGCTCGCGCATCCCCGCTCTCCTTCCTCCCCACGCCCCACCACCCCGATCGGATCACCGTCATGACCGCGCGCACCCTCGCCCTCGTCGTCCCCGAGTACCGGACGCCCGAAGCACGCGGCGGCGGTCTGGCGGCCGTGGCCGACTTCGTGGCGGACACCTTCGACGGTCCGACGGTCCCGGCGGCCGACCGGTGGCACGTCCGCGTCGTCTCCCCCCGGATGTTCCACGGCGCCCCGGAGCACGCGTCCGTCCTCCGCCCGACGAGCCTGGTCCGTGGTCCGGTCGCCCGACGACGACCGGACACGGTCCGGGAGACCTGGGACGTCGGCACGCGGACGCCCGAGCGGGAGGCGAACCGGTACCGCCCCCGCCGCGTGCTCACGGACCTCGTGAACGAGTGCGACGCGGCCATCGTGATCGCCGGCACCCCCGCGATCGGCACCGCCATGCGCGACGTCGAGGTCCCGTGGGTGCTCAAGGTCGCGACCCTCGTCGAGGAGGAACGTGCCGGGCGTCTCGTCGACGCACGCGGACTCCGTGGCGCGCTCCTCCGGCGCACGACGGCATCGACCGCACGACTCGACCGCGCCGCGCTGCGCCTGCCGGACGCCGTCGTGACACTGAACGACTCGATGGCGGCGCGGCTCCGGGAGCTCACCGACCGTCCGGTCCACCTGCTCCCGACCGGCGTCGACACCGAGCTCTTCCGGCCTGCCGCCCAGTGGGCGTCGGACGGTCCGGTGACCATGGTCAGCCGGCTGAACGACCCGAGGAAGGACGTCCCCACGCTCCTGCGGGCGTTCGCCACCGCGCGGACGTCGTACGGTCTCCGGCACCCCCTCGTCCTGGCCGGTCGGCACACGCTGCCGGCCGCGCACCGGCAGCTGGTCACCGAGCTCGGTCTCGAGGACCACGTCCGCGTCGTCGAGTCCCCGTCCGACGCCGAGCTCGCCGACCTCCTCCGCGCGGCATCGGTGTTCGTGCTCGCGTCCCGCGAAGAAGGTCTCGGGATCGTCTTCCTCGAGGCGATGGCCTCGGGGCTCCCGATCGTCACGACGGCCACCAGGGGCGCGTCGTACGCCGTCCCCGCCGACGCCGGAGAGGTCGTTCCCTTCGGCCCAGACCTGGTCGACGACCTCGCGGCAGCGATGACGGCGAGCGTGCACCACCCCACCGTGGCGCGTGCTCGTGGACGTGCTGGTCGGCACCACGTGGAGTCGACGTTCTCGCTCAGCCAGGCGGGACGTAGTTGGCGGTCCCTGCTCGCCACCGTCGTCGCGGAGCACACCCGATGACGACCGCACGGGTCCTCGCGCCCTGGTTCGCACCCGCCGTCGACGGCGGTGGTCCCATCAGGACGCTCGACGCACTCACCCGGACGGCACCGGACGACATCCGGGTCGAGGTCATCACGCGCGACAGGGACCGCGGTGCCACACGCAGGCTCCCGGTGCCTTCCGGACCGGTCCGCGAGGCACGTCGGGTGGTCGAGTACGTCGACACCCGGGGTCTGGTCGGGGCCGTGCGGCTCGCGCGCGCGACGGCCCGACGCCCCGACCCGGACGTCCTGTACCTGAACAGCGTGTTCGACGCGCGGTTCGCCGTGCTCCCAGTGGTCCTCCGCCGACTCGGTCTCGTCGCGCCCGGCTGCACGCTGCTCGCACCGCGCGGGGAGTTCGATGCCGGCGCGCTCGCGATCAAGCACCGCAAGAAGCAGCTGTTCCTCGCGGTGGCCCGCCGGACCGGCCTGCTCGCGGGGATCACCTGGCACGCCTCGACACCCATCGAGGCATCGCGCATCCGCGTCGTCGTGGGCGCGGACGCCGAGGTCGTCGTCCGCGAGAACGAGACGTCCCTGCCGGATCGTGCACGGCGGACACCCCCGCCGCGCTCCTCCCGGCTGGAGCTCGTCACCCTCGGCCGGATCAGCCCGAAGAAGCGCACGCACCTCCTCATCGAGGCCCTGGCCCACATCGGTCGTCCTGTCCGGCTGGTCGTCATCGGCCCCGACGACGACGCCGCGTACGCACGCCGGTGCCGGGCGGCTGCCACTGCCCTGCCGGCGACCGCGTCCGTGGAGTTCCGCGGGTCGCTCTCGCACGAGGACGCGATGGAAGCGCTGTCCCAGGCGCACGCCATGGCGACCGCGACCGCCGGCGAGAACTTCGGGCACACGATCGCTGAAGCGCTCTCGGTCGGCCGGCCGGTCCTGGTCTCGGACACCACGCCCTGGAGTGACCGGGTCCGGGCCGGCGGCGGTTCGGTCGTCCTCGACGGCGACTGGGCAGCGACCATCGGCGCATGGTCCCGTTCCGGTCAGGAGGACCTCGACCGACGAGCGTCCGCGGCGGCCGACGCCTACGACGACTGGCGGGCAGCCGACCGGGCCCCGCACGTGTTCGATCTCGTCCGACGGGCATGACTGTCCGACAACGACAACGACAACGACAACGACAACGCTCCGATGCCGTACGGCATCGGAGCGTCGTCGTTCGTGGCCCGTTGCTCAGTGCGCGCCGACCGTCTCCCGCACCGCAGGGGCATCCGCGGCGACGTGGTTCCCCTCGAAGAGCGGCATGGTCGCGTGCCCCCGTGCCGACACGCCGCGGCGCGACAGGACCATCGCCACGGTGGCCACGAGGATCCGGGCGTCGAGGAGCGCCGAACGGTTGTCCACGTACTCGACGTCGAGGTCGAGGCGCGTCTGCCAGTCGAGGGCGTTCCGGCCGCGGACCTGCGCCAGCCCGGTGATCCCGGGGCGGACCTCGTGGCGCCGAGACTGGTGGTCGGAGTAGAGGTCCAGGTAGGACATCAGGTGCGGTCGGGGTCCGACGATGCTCATCTCCCCACGCAGGACGTTCACCAGGTTCGGCAACTCGTCGATGCTCGTCGCCCGCAGGAGGTGTCCGAGTCGGGTGATCCGCATGTGGTCCGCATCGGCGCCGAGACGTTCGAGCTCGTCGTCCGGACGCATCGACCGGAACTTCAGGATCTCGAAGCCGCGTCCGCCGACACCGGGTCGCATCTGTCGGTAGATGGCCGGCCCGCCGTCACTGCACCGGATGAGGACGGCGACCACGAGCATGAGTGGTCCGGCCACGGCGAGCAGGAGGAGTGCCGTCGCGATGTCGAACGCGCGCTTCCACGGGTCCCAGGGTGTCGTCGTCGGACGGACAGCGGTCGGTGGCTGGATCGGGTCGGTCATGCTGCTGCCTCTCGAAGGGTGTTCTCCATGTGGTCGATCGCGGGTCCGAGCGCCATGTGCCGCTCGACCGCCGCCCGGGCGTTCCCGCTGAGTCGCCGTCGCTCTGCCGGACTGGTCGCGTGGGCGGTACGGAAGGCGTCCGCGAGCGCGTCGGCGTCCTCGGGCTCGACGACGAGACCGGCACCGGCATCCGTCACGAGGTCCGCAGCGTCGCCGGGGACGGCGGCGATGAGCGGGACCCCGTGTGCCATCGCGTCCTGGAGCTTCGACGGGATCGTCACGGACGACATCGGCACCGCGCGGAGCGCGACGATCTCGAAGTCGGCGCCGGCGTGCACGTCGCGCATCGCCTCGCGCTGGACCGGCGGCAGGAACCGGACGTTCCGAGCGTCGAGGGTGTCGGCCAGCTCCCGGAGACGGGGGAGCGCCAGCCCGTCCCCGACGAACGTGACCATGAGCCCGTCGAGGTCACGGCACTGCGCCGCTGCCCGGACGACGACGTCGAGCCCCTGGTTCGGGCCGATCGTGCCCGCGTAGACGATGTGAGTCCCGGGTTCGTCACGGGTCCGTGGGACCTCGACGGCCGGCCCGGAGGTGCCCCAGTTGAGACAGCTCGAGGTCCGCTCGGGGGCGGCGCCGCGCTCCGTCAGCAGACGGGCGGCTCCCGGTGCGATGGCGACGACCCGACGTGCCCCGCGGTGGACACGGCGGAGCCACCGCACGAGGACCTCCTCGAAGACCCGCGTCGACATCCCAGCATCGAGGATGCCGGACCCGGTGACCGACTCCGGCCAGATGTCCTGCACGTGCAGGACGTAGGGGATCCCGAGCACCCGGCGCCAGAGCATGGGCGCGATGGCAGCGGTGGGTTGGGCGCAGTACACGTAGACCACGTCGGAGCCCTGTACGAACCGCGTGGCCGTCAGCACCGACAGCCCGAAGCTCACGTACGCCGCGATGCGTCGCACCGCGCTGCCCGAGTGGTCCGGGAGCATCGGCACTCGGCGGACCGTGACGCCGCGGTCCTGCTCGACGTGCCGGAGGCGCTGCCGCCACCCGGGGAAGACACGACCGTGCGGATGGTTCGGGAAGCTGGTGACGACCCGGACGTCGTGCCCTCGCCGAGCGAGTTCCTGTGCCAGTGAGTCCGGCAGTGCTCCATGCGCTTCCGGCGGGTAGTACTGCGAGATCACGGCGATGCGAAGCGGGCGGGTTCTGGTCATGACATATGACATGTTAACAGTCAGATTCGCAGAAGTCGATGGTCATACGATTGGATTCCACATGTGGAGAACCAGCCAGGAGTGCATCTGCGCAGCGAGACTGCTGCGATGGACATCCCGGTTCTCGCGACATCGCGCACGCAACGGATACCCGCCCTCGACGGTCTGCGCGCCCTGCTCGCGCTGCTCATCACGGCGTACCACCTCGGGGCGCCGTTCCTCCACGGCGCAGTGGTGGCGCTGCCGGTCTTCTACGCCCTGTCCGGCACGCTGATCACGAGCCTGCTCCTCGCCGAGGTCCGGCGACACGGTCGGGTCCGCCTCCCCCGGTTCGTCCTGAACCGCTTCCTGCGCATCGCCCCGCCGGTGGTCGTGCTGGTCATCGGGGTGTCCCTGCTGTGGCCGGTCGTCCGCGGCTTCAACCACTCCGTTGACGACCTCGGCCTGGCCGCAGCCCTGGCCCTCACCTGGACGACGAACATCGCGCGGGCGTTCGTCGGCATCAGGCAGGGCGTCCTCGATCCCCTGTGGAGCCTGTCGGCGGAGGAACAGTTCTACGTGCTGTGGCCGGCACTGTTCGCGGTGCTCATCGGGTGGCGTCGGGGCAAGCGTGCACTCGTCGTGATCCTGGCGCTGTTCATCGCCGTGGGCCCCGCGCTGTGCGTGCCCTTCTTCGTCACGAGCACCGACGCCGGCCCCGCGCCGCTCTACTACGCCCCGCCGATCAGCATGTCGTCGCTCGCGTCAGGGTGCCTCGGAGCGCTCGTGCTGGACCGCCTGCGCACCAGCGGTCGGTGGAGCGCCCGGACAGCACGGGCGTCGACCTGGATCGGGCTCGTCGCCGTGATCGGCATCGCGGTGGCGTTCCCGCCGACCTGGAAGTCCGATCCGCTCCTCATCATCGGTGCTCTGCCGCTCTCCGGGGCCGCTGCAGCGTGTTGCATCGCTGGCCTGGGTACCGCCGAGACCCTGCCGGCTCGCATCCTCCGCCTGCGCCCCCTCGCCTGGTACGGCGCCCGGGGCTCGTACTCCCTGTACCTGTGGCACCTCGTCGTGCTGGCACTCCTGACTCCCTGGCTCGACGGGGTCCTCGGGCGCCTGGTGATCCTGGTGGTCGCGGTGGTGATGGGGGCCGGGCTGGGCATCGCCGTCGAACAGCCGGCCGACCGGTTCCGCCGGTGGTTGCTGCGTCCACGACCAGCGCCCCGGTGCCGAACCGACACATCAGTCGGTCGGTCGTGAACTAGGGTCGACCCGTGCGGTGGAGTCGAGTGAACTGGCCCTCGGTGGGCTACGTGTCCCTCGAGGACTTCGACGGACAGCCGGAGCACATCGCACGGCTGCTCGAGGACGCTCCGCCCCCGGTCGCCGCCCTCGCCTCCGTGCGCTGGACGGACGCCCGGGTCGCGACGCTGCGCAGTGAACCGGCACACCGGCATGCCTCCGAGACCGCCGACTGCGCCGACGACACCACAGCGGACACCGCGACCATCCCGGGGCACGGCCGGCCCGACCCGGTCGTGGTGCACGCCGAGGTCGTCGTCCGGAACGACGAGGTGCTGGACACCCCCGACGGGCTCTGGCGGCGGTGGAACCACGCTCGCGTGACCCTGCGGTTCGACGACGCCGTGATCGACCCGCCCGACGTGGACGCCGGAGCGGTCCTGGCCGGGGACGCCCACATCGCGCGCGGCGAGCTCGACCACGTGGCAGGAGAGGACGCCTGGGAACTCCGGCTGCTCGTCTCCCCGGTCGGCGAGGTCGCGATCCGCTTCCGCGACGCCCAGGTCTCGGTGCGCAGCGTCGACCAGTTCGAGTACGACGTGCTCGGCGACCGCCCGACGCGCGGCTGGCACGGCCCGGTGCCGGACGGCTGGGTGGAGTGGGCGACCGAGGGCGTCCGCGCCGCGGCGTACGGCGACCTGGGCGGGCTGCACCTGGCCGACGACGCGAGTGACGTCGACGACGTCGACCCGCGCTGGGGCTTCGCTCCACTGCACGCCGCCGCGTGGTTCGACCGGCCCGAGATGCTCGAGGAGCTCCTCCGCCGCGGGGCGACGCTCGCCCTGGTGGACTCCGAGGGGCGGACGCCGCTGACGCTGGCGATCGACCGTGACGCCCGGCGGGCCCTCCGCGTGCTGGTCGCGGCGGGCGCCGACCTGGAGGCTCGGGACAGCGACGGCAACACCCCGATCGTCCGGGCTGCGTGGGGTGGCCACGCCGACGTCGTGCGGGCCCTCGCCGCCGCGGGTGCCGACGTCCGGGCACGGGGCTCGCGCGGTGCGACGCTGCTCATCGCGGCGGTCGACTCCGCGGACGTGGACACGGTCCGCGCGGTGCTGGCCCTGGACGTCGACCGCGAGGCCGAGGACGACGAGGGCGCCACCGCAGGGGACCGCGCGGGACTCCTCCGCGACGGCGCGATCGCGGACCTGCTCGCTGCGGACGCGACCGGCTAGCAGTCCGACCGTACTGCGCTGGGCCCGACCGGACGGACCGGACCGGATCGGACGCGACCCGGCCCGGCCGAACCGGACCGGACGCGACCCGACGGGACCCGACCCGGCCGAACCGGACCGGACGGGGCACCCGACACGAGGCGCCGGGGCCGACCACAGCCGGGCCGGGCGGGCGCGCCACGCGGGTCGAGCCTCCCGTCAGACGGTCAGGGCGTTGGCGGACGCGACGCCGCCGTACCAGTGCGCCGAGGGCTTCGGGGTGCGCGCGAACGTCTCCCGGTCCCACGCGACGAGCCCGAAGGTCGGCCGGAAGCCGGAGGCCCACTCGTAGTTGTCGAGCAGCGACCAGTGCTGGTAGCCGCGGACGTCGATGCCGTCCTCGATGCAGCGGTGGATGCCCTCGAGCGCGCCCTGCGTGTAGGCGATGCGGCGGGTGTCGTCGGCGGTGGCGATGCCGTTCTCGGTGACCATGACCGGCACGTGGCCGGACAGTTCCCACGCGCTGCGGATGCCGGCTGCTGCGGCCTCCGGCCAGAACTCCCAGCCGGTGAGGGTCGTCTCGACGTCGTCGGCGACGGGCAGCGGTCCGTCGGTGCCGATGAAGGTGCGCGTGTAGGCCTGGACGCCGACGAAGTCGTCGCCGGCGGACTGCTCCAGGTACCAGTCGTCACGCGGGTAGCCGTACTCGCGGAGCATCTCGGCCGAGCCCGGCTGGTCGGTCTCCTGGAACGCCTGGGTCGCGATGGTCCACCCGGACTGGAGGCCCGGCACCTGTCCCAGGACATCTCGCGACCGCTTGTGGCTGGCCAGCAGGGCGTCGGCCACCTGGAGGTCCGGGTTCGGCAGGCCGTAGGCGACGAGGTTCGCTGCGTCCTCGCCGCCGGCGAGCATCGCGGCGATGTTCGGTTCGTTGATCGTGCAGACGTAGCGGACGCCGTCCTGCACGACGGGGAGCGCGGCCTCGGTGTAGCGGGCGAACAGGTCGGCGGCGTCGGGAGCGCGCCAGAAGCCGTCGCGTTCGAACCAGCGCGGCACGGTGAAGTGCATGAGGGTGACGATCGGCTCGAGGCCGGCCTCGTGGCAGGCCTCGACCATGCGGCGGTAGTGGTCGACCTCGGCGCGGCTGACGAACCCGCGCTCGGGCTCGATGCGGGACCACTCGATGCTGAACCGGTAGGAGTTCAGGCCGAGGTCGGCGGCGATCCGGATGTCCTCGCGGTAGCGGTGGTAGCTGTCGGCCGCGTCGCCGGAGGGCTCGACGATCGTGGTGTCCGGCTCGTGCTCGTGCACCCACCAGTTGCTGTTGACGTTGTTGCCCTCGATCTGGTGGGCGGCCGTGGCGGCGCCCCAGAGGAAGCCGTCGGGGAAGTGCAGCGTGGTGATGATGGTGCCTTTCGGTGGGCGGACGAGTCAGTGCTTGCTCAAGAAGCGGTCGAAGACCTCGACGGTTCCCTGCGGGTTCTCGATCTGGGGGCCGTGCCAGCTGTCCGGGATGACGACGTACTCGGCGCCGGTATCCTCGGCCATGGTCCGCTGCCACGGGATCGGCCAGGCGCCGTCCCACTCCCCGTGCGTGACGAGGACGGGGAGCCCGGTGGCGCGGAGTTCGGCGGAGCTGTCGGTGTGGTCCTCGAGGATGTGGCCGCCGGCGACGATGCTCAGGGGGCTCGTGGCGTCGAAGCGCTCGCGGACCGTGCGCACGTCGTCGGGGAGCTCCTCGTCGGGGCGGTAGGCCCAGAGGGGGTTCGTGGCGTCGAACAGCGTGCGGTTGTTGCCCGCGGTGTCGTGCATGATCGTCAGCTCGGTCACCTTGCGGTAGGGCCAGCCGTACGGACCGGAGCAGAACTGCACGACGTCGCGGAAGGCGCTCGGGTCCTGGATCGCGGCGGCGCGGACGATCACGCCGCCGAGCGAGTGCCCGACCAGGTGCACGGGAGCGCCATCGTCGAGCAGTCGGGCGACGCGGACCACGTCGGCGGCCTCTTCTTCCAAGGAGTAGTCGCGCGGTTCGGTCGGCGCCGCGGAGTCGGCCTGGCCGCGGCGGCTGATCGCGACCGCGGTCCAGCCGGCGTCACGGAGGAGGGGCATGAACGTGCGCCAGTCCTCCTTCGAGCCGGTGTACCCGGGGACGACGAGCACGACGCCCTTGCTCGGCCCCGACGGGACGACGCGGTAGGCCGTGAGCCGGCCGACGGGCAGGTCGATGCCGACGACGTCGACGCCCTCGGGGGTGGGCAGGTGGCCGAACGGCGGGACGGTGGGGAACGCGTGCAGGTTCGTCATGCCGACAGCCTTCTCCGGGGATTGGGCACGGCGTCCAGCAGCGCGACCGTGTAGTCGTCCTGCGGGTGCTGCAGCACGTCGGCGGTCCGACCCCGCTCGACCACGGCGCCGTCGTGGAGCACCATGATGTCGTCGGTGATGAGCCGGGCGCTCAACAGGTCGTGCGTGATGTAGAGGAGCGAGACGCCCCACTGCTCACGCAGGTCCTCGAGGAGCGCGAGCACCCCGGCACGGAGCGTCACGTCGAGCATCGAGACCGGCTCGTCGGCGATGATCACCTGCGGGTCGCTCGCCAGTGCCCGAGCGATCACCACGCGCTGCCGCTGCCCGCCGGAGAGCTGGTGCGGGAGCTTCTGCGCGAACTGCTCCACGGGCGTCAGGCCCACGGTCTCGAGGAGCTCGAGCACGCGGTGCCGAGCATCGCGACCGCGGAGCCCGGTGTAGTTCACGACCGGACGGGTGAGCGTGTACTCGACCGTGTGCAGCGGGTTGAGCGCCGAGTACGGGTCCTGGAACACCATCTGCACCTCGGAGCGCAGGTCGCGCATGCCCCGGCGCCCGAGCTTCGCCACGTCGAGGTCGCCGAACCGGACGGTGCCCGAACTGGGCTTCTCGACGCCGGTGAGCAGCTTCGCGATGGTCGACTTGCCGGAGCCCGACTGGCCGACGAGTGCGAGGGACTGCCCCGGCTCGAGGGTGAACGACACGTCGCGCACCGCCCGGACCGGGTCCTCACCCCGACGAGGCGGGGCGTACGTCTTCACGAGGTGGTCGACGACGATCGGGTTCCGCGCCGCACTGCGCTCGCGGGTGCCGACCGTGGCGTGGGAGGTGGTGGCCTCCTGCCGCTTCTCGCCGTGTTCCGCACGCAGCGAGCGGTCCGGGAACCCCGGGAGGCTCACGACTGAAGCGCGGGGGTCGGCGTAGTGCGACAGGAGCATCTGCGTGTACGGGTCCTGCGGGGCACGGAGCACCTCGCGCGACCCGCCGTCCTCGACGATCCGGCCCTCGTGCATGACGAGCACGCGCTCGGTGGCCTCGAGGACGATGCCGAGGTCGTGGCTGATGAGCACCGCCGTGAAGCCCTCGGACCGCTGCAACTCGATGATCGTGTCCATCACCGCGTGCTGCACGAGGACGTCGAGCGCCGTGGTCGGCTCGTCGAACACCATGAGCTGCGGTTCGAGGGACAGCGCCAGGGCGATCGACACGCGCTGCCGCATGCCGCCGGACAGCTCGCCGGGGAACCGCGCCAGCATCGAGTCGGGCAGCTTCACCTTGCCGACGAGCTCCCGCATCCGGCTGTCCCAGCGCTCGCGCGGTACATGCCCGTGGGCTTTGAAGACGTCGATGAAGTGGTTGCGGATCGTCCGCACCGGGTTCAGCGCGTTCATGCCCGACTGCAGCACCATCGCGAAGCCGCCCTGACGCTGCTGCCGGAGCTCCTCGTCGCCGAGGTCGCGGATGTCCTTTCCCGCGAACACGATGCTGCCGCCGTTCGTGCGCGCCGGCGGCTTCTGCAGCCGGGTCAGCGCGTAGCCGAGTGTCGACTTGCCGGACCCGGACTCGCCGACCAGGCCGACGAACTCGCCCTTCCGCAGGGAGAACGACACGTGGTCGACCGCCTGGACGGCGGTCTGGCCCGACGACTCGTAGACGACCGACAGGTCGCGGACGTCCAGCAGGACGTCACCGGCGGTGGATCCGTCGGACGGGAGGCTCGTGGCGGCGCCGGTGGGGGCCTCCAGTCCGGTGGTGGGGACGGGACGTGCGCCGCTCATGCGGTCGCCTCCTTGCGCTTCGGGCGCGCGCCCTCGCGCAGCCGCGGGTTGGACACGGCGTCGACGCCGAAGTTGATGAGGGTCAGGCTCATCGCGAGGAGCGCGATGCAGAGGCCCGGGGCGAACAGCAGGATCCACTGGCCGGTGAGCAGCGCGTTCGAGTTCTGCGCCCAGTAGAGGATCGTGCCCCAGCTGACGATCGAGGAGTCGCCGAGGCCGAGGAACTCCAGGCCTGCCTCGGCCAGGATCGCGCTCGTGGCGGCGCCGAAGAAGCTGCCGACGATGAGGCTGGTCATGTTCGGCAGGATCTCGCGGAAGACGATGCGGGGAGCGCTCTCGCCGGAGAACTGCGCGGCGGTCACGAAGTCACGGCCGCGGAGGGACTGCGTCTGGCTGCGCAGGACGCGAGCGCCCCAGGCCCAGCCGGTGACGACGATCACCGCGATGATCACCGCGATGCCGCCGTTCTGCAGGTACGCCGCGATGACGATCATGAGCGGCAGGCCCGGGATCACCAGGAACAGGTTCACGATGAAGCCGATGACCTCGGCGATCCACCCGCGGACGTAGCCCCAGCTGAGGCCGATCGCGACGGCGACGAGCGTGGACAGGATGCCCGCGACCGCGCCGACCATGACCGAGATGCGGGCGCCGTAGATCAGTTGCGACAGGACGTCCTCGCCGGCGGCGGTGGTGCCCATCCAGTGGGCCCAGGTGGCGTCCTCACTGCGGGCGAAGCCGTTCTGGCTGGCGCCGTACGGGGCGAGGAGCGGAGCCAGGATCGCCACGAGGACGAACACGGCCAGGATGATGATGCCGATCCGGGCCTTCGTGTTGGACCAGACGACGCCGAACTGGCGACCGGCGGACCGGAGCCTGGACGGGGTCTGCTGTTCGGGTTCTTGCGTGCGTACTGCGATCGTGGTCATCGGCGCGTCCTCGGGTCCAGGACGCCGTACAGCACGTCCACGATGAAGTTGGCGATGAGCACCGACACGGTGATCATCAGGAAGAGCGCCTGCATGAGCGGGTAGTCCTGCCCGATGACGGCGTTGAACAGCAGGTAGCCGATGCCCGGGTACCCGAACACCTGCTCGACGAGCACCGACCCGCCGACCACACCGCCGAGGGCCAGGCCGAAGCCGGTCAGGTTCGGCAGGATCGCGTTGCGGGCGGCGTAGCGGATGGCGACGGTGCGACCGCGGAGGCCGTTCGCCTCGGCGAAGGTGACGTAGTCGTCGCCGAGCGTGTTGATCATCGCGTTGCGCATGCCGATGATCCAGCCGCCGAGGCTGGTCACGAGGATCGTCACCGCCGGCAGGACCGCGTGCTGCAGGGCGTCGCCGACGAACGCTCCGGACAGACCGGGCGTGGTCGTCGCCGAGTACGCGCCGGTGGTCGGGAACCAGTGCAGCACGTAGCCGAGGAAGAACAGCAGGAGCAGCGCCGTCCAGAAGTACGGGAACGTCGACATGAACGACCCCGACAGGGTGGGGAGCGAGTCGAGCCACGTCCCCCGCTTCCAGGCCGCCGCGATGCCGATCAGGGTGCCGAGGACGAACGCCAGGATCGTCACGACCCCGACCAGGATGAGCGTGTAGGGCAGGGCCTTGCCGACGAGGTCGCCGACGGGCTGCGGGTAGAACGTGTAGCTCGTGCCGAAGTCGAGGGTGACGACCTGGTGCAGGTAGCTGCCGTACTGGGCCCAGAGGCTGCCGGTCGGGACGCCGAGCTGGGCCTCGATGGCCTTCTTGGTGGCGTCGGTGACGGGTCCGTTCTGGCTGAGCTTCGCGAGGGCCGCGTCGCTCGGGCTGCCCGGCATGAGCCGCGGGAGCACGAAGTTCAGCGTGACCGCGGCCCAGAGGGTCAGGACGAAGAGGACGAGTTTCTGCAGGATGTACTTCACTTGGCGTCGTCCTGTTCCTTCAGGATCTCCCGGCCGGCGGCGCTGTCGCGCAGCCGGAGCTTCGAGAAGATGAGCAGCGGAGCCGAGTCGTAGTTCTGCGGGGCCATGTAGGGGTCCTCCGCGCTCGGCCAGCCGACGAACTTGCCGGTGTTGAACAGGCCCCAGAGCCCGCCGTGGTACATGCCGATGACGGGCAGCTGGTCGTACACGATGGTCTGCAGCTGGTCGAGGATCTCCTGCTGCCGTGCCGTGTCCGTGGTGGCCTTGTACTCGTCGAGCAGCCGCTGTGTCGCCGGGTCCCGGTAGCGCTCGTAGTTGTTCACGGTCGACTTGCCGACGGGCTGGTAGAACTCGGTCGACATCAGCGAGTTGAACGCCTGGTAGACGTCGCCGTTGCCCATGCCGCCCATCGCCATGTCGAAGGTGCCGTTGTTGATCGCCTGCTGGTAGCCGGCGGGCTGCGGGGCGCTGATCGACACCTTGACGCCGATGGCGGTGAGGTCACGGCGGACCTCCTGCGCGGCGCGGAGCCAGTCGGCGTAGCCGTTCGCGGTCGTGATGGTGATCTCGAGCTGCTTGCCGTCCTTGACGATCTTCCCGCCCTGCTCGACCCACCCGGACTTCGCGAACGACGCCTTCGCCGCGGCGACGTCCTGCGTGACCATGCCCTTGTCGGGGATGTCGGGGTTCGCGTACCGCTCCTGGTTCGGCAGGATCAGGCCGGTCTGGGCCGCCGCGGTGAGGTTGCCCTCGGTGGCGGTCTCGGCGATGTCGTCACGGTCGAGCGCGAGGGAGATGCCCCGGCGGACGTTGACGTCGTCGTACGGCGCCTTCGTCAGGTTCGGGATGAGGCCGATCACGCCGCCCGGCGGGAACCAGTACGTGTTCGTGTCGGATGCGGCACCCCACGTGCCCTTGACGTCGGAGATGAACGAGTACGCCCAGTCGTAGCCGCGGGTGACGGTGTCGAGCTGCGTGTTCGTCGCCGGCAGCACGAGGTGCTTGATCGCGATCGTGTCCGCCTGCCAGTACCGCGGGTTCTTGTCCATCGAGTACTGCTGGTCGGAGTAGTTGCCGAGGACGAACGGCCCGGTGCCGACGGGGTTCGGGTCACGCCAGGTCGTCGGGTCCGTGACCTTCCCCCAGTGGTGCTCGCCGAGGATGTACGTCTGGCCGATGATCGTCAGGCTCGGGACGTCGTCGGACTTGAGGTGGAAGACGACGTGGTCGCCCTGCTGCTCGATGGTGTCGATGTGCTGCCAGGCGCCCTTGACGTCCATCGCGGGGAACTTCTTGAGCAGGTCGAACGTGAAGACGACGTCCTTCGCGGTGAAGGGCGTGCCGTCGGACCACTCGACGCCGTTGCGGATCGTCATGTCGATCGTCCGGGCGTCCGGCTGCTCCCACGAACTGGCGAGCCAGGGGTTCCGCTTGCCGTCGAGGGGGTTCACCTCGATGAGGGGCTCGTACATCCACTTCGACGCGGTGCGGGCGTTGCTGATGTACGGGTTGAAGTTGCGGTCGAACAGCGGGTTGCCGTGGTCGGCGTTGATGAGCATCGTGTCCTTGCCGATGCTCGGGTCCGGCTCGGACCGGACCTGGATGCTGCAGCCGGTCGCCGCGAGGGCCACGACCGCGATGCCGGCGAGGGCAGCGGCGAGGCGAGCGCGGCGGGCGCGCCGTGGGGGAAGCGTCATTGCTCGGTCGACCTCCGTGTCGAGTGGGTACGACCGCCAATGTATGCGCTTACATCGGCGGGCGCAAGTCACGTGCTCGCACGGGGTGCCGCGCTACAGGGACGGCGGGCAGCTCTCGCGCAGCAGCACCTCGACGGGGAGCCGCAGGGCCCGCGGCGGTCCCTCGCGGCGATCGAGTCGGTCGACGATCGCCCGGACCGCCGCGCGCCCCAGGTCCCCCATCGGCTGGTGCACCGTGGTCAGGCGCGGCACCGAGTACCGGCCGGCGTCGATGCCGTCGAACCCCGTCACGACGTCGTCGTCCGGCACCCGGAGCCCGCGCGCCAGGACCGCGTCGAGCACCCCGAGCGCCGACTGGTCGTTCGAGCAGACGATCGCCCGCGGCACCCGCTCGTCCAGCAGGGCGCGGGCGAGCTCCCGGGCTCGGACCCGGCCGAAGTCGCCGTGCACGGTCCGGACCACGGCCGGAGCGAGTCCGTGGTCCTCCAGCGCCCGCTTGAACCCGGCGGTCCGCTCCTGGTCGTCCGGGGAGTCGACAGGGCCGGCGACGTACGCGATCGACCGGATGCCGAGCCGTCCGATGACGTGCGCGGCGAGCGTGCGCATGCCTGCGGCGTTGTCGACGCTGATCGAGTCGAAGCCGCGTGAGCGTCGGTCGTCCGCCAACACCACCACGGGGATCCGGCGGGCGACGTGTTCCAGCAACTCGTCCGGAACGGTCTGCGCCAGCACGGCCAGCCCGTCGACCCGGCCGGCGACGTCGTTCACGATGACGTCCCGGGAGGGACCACGGCCGGCCGCGACCATGAGCGCCAGGCCGCGCTGCCATGCCTCGGTCTCGGCGCCCCGCAGGACCTCGTCGAAGTACAGGTTCGAGGACGTCGGCTGGGTGACGTGCCGCCGGTCGTCGACGATGCGGACGCCTCCGTCCGTGACGACGTCCGGCCGTTCGTCCGGCACGACGTCGAACCCCGGCAGCAGCAGGCCCACCACGCCGGTCCGGCGACCGGCGAGTGCGCGGGCGTTCCCCGAGGGGACGTAGCCGAGGGAGCGGATCGCCGCCTGCACCCGGTCACGCGTGGCCTCGCGGACGGCGTCGGGCGTGCGGAGGACGCGCGAGACGGTCGCGATCGAGACCCCTGCGGCCGAGGCGACGTCGTAGACCGTGGGAGGTGCGGTGCCCTGCGTGGTCACGCCGTGCCTCCCCTCCCGGTCCGAGCCGCGGGCAGCCCGCCCGGCGACGCCGACCATCCTAGGCAGCGACGGTTCTCCACAGGTCCACGACTGCGCTCTTGCGGACCGGAGCGCGCAGGACGACACTGGCCCGACCATCCGGGCCGGCTCTGCCGACAGGGCAGCCCGACCAGCAGGGTCTGCCGTCCAGCAGGCCCGTTCCACCAGCAGGGGAAGGACGACCAGATGTCACAGTCGACTCCGTCCGGACGCAGGGACGCGTACCGGCTCTCCACCGACGAGGCCGAGGTGCGGGAGGCCCTCCTCGACCACGACCACGACCCCCACCTGTCGTGGGTGACCGCCCAGCTCGACGGGACGGAGGAACGTCCGCTGGTCGAGTAGCGACCGCACGGCTGGCGGCCGGGACCGCGACAGGGGTGCGGTCCCCGCCGCCCGCTGTCCCTGTCCCCGTCCCCTGTCCCTGCGGCCGTCGCTGTCGTGTCAGGCTCCGGCGGCCACCGCTCCGGTCAGGCTCCGGCGGCCAGCCGCTCCGGCGCGCCGACGATCGCCATCCCGGCACCACGGAGCCGCCGCCGCTCCTGGGCGATGAAGCCCAGCAGCCGGTCGTTGGTGCCCGCGACGTGGGCAGCGACCAGCTCGGCCGCGCGGTCGGCGTCACCGTGTTGCACGGCGTCGAGGATGTCGCTGTGCTCCTGCCACGCGGCGTCGCGGGCCTCGGGCGTGCGGACCTCGATCCACCGGGTGCGCTCGAGCCGGGTCAGTGCGTCGGCCACGGCGTCGGTGACGAACCGGTTGCCGCCGAGGGCTGCCAGGTCCAGGTGGAACGTCGAGCCCATCGTGATGCCGGACTGCTGGTCGGGCGTCGGACGCAGGGCATCGAGGTGTGCGCGGACCTCGGCGAGCGCCTCGGGCTGCGCGCGGGCGACGGCCAGCCGGGCTGCGGCGGGCTCGAGGACACCGCGGAGTTCGGCGAGCGACGCGATCTCGTCGAGGTCGATCGGGGTGACCGTCCACGAACGCCCCTCGTGCAGGATGAGCCCTTCGCGTTCGAGGCGGGACAGCGCGGCACGGACGGGGGTGCGCGAGGCGTGGAAGCGCGCTTCGAGCCCGCGCTCCGAGATGCGTTCCCCCGGCGCGATGTCGAGCGTCAGGATCGCGGCACGGAGGTTGTCGTAGAGCTGGGCCGTCTGCGACACGGGTGCTGCATCGGTCGGTTCGGTCACGGGCATCCAGCGTAGTGCCGTCCGACGCGGGTTGGTATACCGTTCCGGTACACCAGCTGAGTCGAGACGGGGAGCACGTGGTCCGGACACCTGCACGAGCCTGGGTGGTGCTCGCGCTGGGCGTCGCCGCGCAGGCCGCCGGCACCCTCGTCGTCACCGCCCCGGCCCTGCTCATCCCGCACCTGCACGCGCAGGGCATGCCGCTCGCGCAGGCCGGTCTGCTCGCGGCGGCACCGACGGCGGGCATGGTCCTGACGCTCATCGCATGGGGCGCCGTGGCGGACCGGATCGGCGAGCGGGTCGTCATCGCGGGTGGCCTGGTCCTCACCACGCTCGCCGTCGCGGGAGCGTGGCTGGCCGGCGACGACACGGTGCTGCTCGGGGTGGCGTTCCTGGCCGCGGGGATGACGAGCGCCTCGACGAACGCGGCGAGCGGGCGGGTGGTCGTCGGTTGGTTCCCGAAGGAGCGGCGCGGCCTGGCGATGGGCATCCGGCAGATGTCGCAGCCGCTCGGCGTGACCCTGGCTGCGGTCACGGTGCCGCAGCTCGCCGAGGTGTCGGGCATCCGCAGCGCCCTGGTCCTGCCGGTGCTGCTGTGCGCGGTGCTCGCGGTGCTCTGCGCGGTGGGGATCGCCGACCCGCCACGACCGGCACCCGCGCGAGCGGACCCCACCGGCACGGCCGCGACGAGCACGAACCCCTACCGTGCCACCGGGTTCCTCTGGCGGATCCACGCGGTCTCGATCCTGCTCGTGGTGCCGCAGTTCACGCTCTCGACCTACGGGTTGGTCTGGCTCGTGACCCTCGGCTGGTCGACGCCCACCGCCGGGCTGCTGGTCGGGGCCGCGCAGTTCGTCGGCGCCGTCGGCCGGATCCTGGTGGGCTCCTGGAGCGACCGGGTCGGGTCGCGGGTCGGGCCGCTCCGGGTGGTCGCCGTGTCGGCCGCGGCGGTGATGGCGGTCCTGGCCCTGGTCGACGTGGCGCACCTGCCCGCGGCCGCCGTGGTGCTCGTCGTGGCGACGAGCGTCACGGTCGCCGACAACGGCCTGGCGTACACGTCCGTCGCCGAGGCAGCGGGTCCCTCGTGGTCCGGCCGGGCCCTGGGCGCGCAGAACACCGGGCAGTTCATCGCGGCGAGCGCCGTCGGCCCGGGCATCGGCGCACTGGTCGGGCTGGTCGGGTTCGCCGGGTCGTTCCTGCTCGTCGCCGCGCTGCCGGTGCTGGCCCTGCCCCTCGTGCCTCGGGCGGACCGCTCACACGACTGAGCGGCCGGTCCGGCCGCCCCCGCTGACGGACGGGAGGTCCGTGACGGCGCCGCCACGGACCTCCCGTCCGTCATCTGCTCACGATCCGACCACGGCGTCTCAGGCCCCGGGGATCTCCGGCCCGGTCCGCCAGCGGAGCAGCGCTGCCGCCGGAGCGCCGCCGGGCAGTGCGGCGGTGTTGGCGTACACGACCGCCGCGTCGGTGAGGAGTGCGGCGCGGACGAGGCCGACGGGCGCCGGCACGGGCCCGAGGACGGCCGCGCCGAGTGCCTGCTCCGGCGCGGTCGCGATCCACGGCGCCGCGTCGAGCGCCAGGACGGTCCGGTCGGCGAAGCCCGCGGGGTCGAGGACGACGATCGCGGGCTGCGCCTGCTGCAGCGCCTCGACGACGGGACCGAGGCCGACCGCGACCTCGCCGTCCCCACGGCCGTCGTGGGTGCGGAGCAGGTCCTCGACGTCGTGCCGACGCTGGGCGACGACCCGGGCCAGGGCGATGTCGACGTGTTCGCGGACCCCGTCCTCGGACGCGTCCGACGCCCGCGGGTCGATCGGCACCTCGGAGACGAGCGACGCGGTGGCCTTCGTCTTCGACAGTTCGCTGATGAGCAGCTGCCGGGCGCGGATGTCCCCCGCGACGATGACCAGACGGGGCGACAGGCGATCGACGGCGTCCTGCACGGCGGCGGCGACCTCGGACTCGTTCTGCCGCCACAGCTCCTCGGTGTGGTGCTGCCAGCGCAGGTGCGCCCACCCGCCACCCTGGAACTCGTGGAGCGTGTCGGTCCGGCCCTGCACCTGCTGCTCCTCGCGCTGGTCCGGGTGGTCGGCGTGCCCGAGCCGGTAGGCCCGGTACCCGCCACCGCCGCGTCCGACCTCGACGACCAGGAACGGGACGTCGAGCGGCCGGTGCGCCAGCAGTGGCACGAGGTCCGGGACGGCTCCGTGGCCGACCGACTCCGGGCCGTGCATGTGTCCGGGGAGCACCTCGCTGAGCACGAGTCCGCCGTCGTGGACGAGCACGTACCGGCTCACCGGTGCGGGGACGCCGGGCGTCTCCTCGAGTTCGGCCATCACGGTGTCGATGACGGCCGCGTCGGCCCCGGCGGCCCGGAGTGCGTCCTCGGCCTTCCGGCGCTGCAGGGCGGCGAGGTGCTGCGGGTCCTCGCGGTCCCCGGAGGCGTCGACGTAGGCCCAGGTCCACGTCCCGCCGCCGGCGAGCAGTGCGCCGAGCGCTCGGCCGTCCTCGGTGGTCTCATGCTGCGGGATCGGCATCGTCGCCCCCCGTCGTCGTGGTGGCGGTCAGGTCCGGGGTCTCCGGGGTGGCGTCGGGTGCGGCCGCGTTCGACGAGGTGACGTCGGCCGTCCGCTCATCGGCACCCGCCGTCGCGGTCGAGTACACGGTCGCGTCGGCGCCGTCCCCGCTGCCGTCCGGCGTCTCGGCAGCGACCCCCGACGGGTCGTCGTCCGCGTCGACGTCGGTCGTGTCGTCGACGAGCGCACCCTCGAGGTCGCCGTCGTACCCGGAGGCCCGGACGGTCTCGGCGTCGTCGGTGTCGTCGGGCACCGGTTCGGACTGCCGGAACTCCTCGACGTGGGCGTTGCTGCCGTGTCCCTGGACGATGCTCTGCGCCTCGTGCGCGAGCTGGTCGTCGAGCTCCGGGTTGTGGGTGGTGTTCCCGCGTTCGATCATCGTTGCTCCTCTCGTGGGCGTCCCACGCTCCGCGACCGTCCCTGACTCCGTTCGCAGGTGCCGCGCGCTGCGGCCGGACCACGGATCCGCTGACACCGGCGCTCGTCGCCGTGTCCCGTTCCCGGTGGTGGCGATCGGGAACAGACTGCTCTCTGGCGCTCGTCATCGCCATCACCGTCCTGCAGCGCTGCCGCGCGGGGGCCTCACGGAAGGACCGGTCCAGGGTTGACCTCTGCCGCACTCGACGACCTGCACTCGACCGCACCGGGATCCGCGTCACGCCGGGCACCGCGTGCCTGGCTGCACACCGACGCGCCGTCGCTGTCGCTGAACGGCGACTGGGACTTCCGGTGGTCCCCCGTGGCAGATGCCCCGGGGTTCGAGGACCCGGACGGGTGGGGGTCGCTCCCGGTGCCGTCGCACTGGGTCCTGCACGGGCACGGTGCGCCGAGCTACACGAACGTGCAGTACCCGTTCCCGGTCGACCCGCCGCACCCGCCGGACGAGAACCCGACCGGTGACCACCGCCGGACGTTCACCCTGCCGGACTCCTTCGACGGGGCCGGCCGGGTGCTGCTCCGCTTCGACGGGGTGGAGTCGCACCACCGCGTGTGGCTGAACGGTGAGCTCGTCGGGTGGTCGACCGGCTCGCGGCTCGTGACCGAGTTCGACGTGACGTCGCTGCTCCGGCCGGGGGCGAACGAACTCCGGGTCCGCGTCCACCAGTGGTCCGCGGCCTCCTACCTGGAGGACCAGGACCAGTGGTGGCTGCCCGGCATCTTCCGGGACGTCACCCTGCTGGCACGGCCCACCGCCCCGATCGACGACGTGTTCGTCCGCGCGGGGTGGACCGCGGCCCGCGGGGACGCGGCCTCCGCCGGGACCGCCGCCTCGGGTCGGCCGTCGACCGGGACGGGCACGATCTCGGTGCCGACCCTCGATGCCGTGTTCCCGGTGCGCTTCACCGTGCCAGAGCTCGACGTCGACGTGACCTGGGGCAGCGCCGACGACGTCGCCCCGATCACCGTCGAGGGTGTCGAGCCGTGGAGCGCCGAACTGCCGCGGCTGTACGACGCGACGGTCTCCTCGGACGGCGAGACGGTCTCGCTCCGGCTGGGGTTCCGGACCGTGCAGGTCGTCGGCGACCGGTTCCTGGTCAACGGCGAGCGCGTCGTGTTCCACGGCGTGAACCGGCACGAGACGCACCCCGTCCGGGGCCGGGTGTTCGACGAGGCCCACGCCCGCGCGGACATGGCACTGATGAAGCGGTCGAACGTCAACGCGATCCGCACCTCGCACTACCCGCCGCACCCGCGCGTGCTCGACCTGGCCGACGAACTCGGCTTCTGGGTGGTCCTGGAGTGCGACCTCGAGACGCACGGCTTCGAGTTCCAGGGCTGGCAGGGCAACCCCTCCGACGACCCGGCGTGGGAGGACGCGTACCTCGACCGCATCGCCCGCACCGTCGAGCGGGACAAGAACCACCCGTCGATCGTGATGTGGTCGCTCGGCAACGAGGCCGGTACCGGGCGGAACCTCGCGGCGATGTCCCACTGGGTGCACGCCCGTGACCCCGAGCGTCCGGTGCACTACGAGGGCGACCACACGGGCGAGTACACCGACGTCTACTCGCGGATGTACCCGACGCTGCAGGAGACCGAGTCGATCGGCGGCGGTCCGGCCACACCGCTGCTCGGCTGCGGCCCGGCCGAAGCGGCACGGCAACGCTCCAAGCCGTTCATCCACTGCGAGTACGTGCACGCGATGGGCAACGGCCCGGGGCAGATCGCCGAGTACGAGGCCCTGGTCGACCGCTACCCGCGGCTGCACGGCGGCTTCGTGTGGGAGTGGCGTGACCACGGACTCCTCGCGCACACACCCGACGGGACCCCGTACCACGCGTACGGCGGCGACTTCCACGAGGTCGTGCACGACGGCAACTTCGTGATGGACGGCCTGGTGCTGCCCGACGACACCCCGACGCCCGGTCTCGCCGAGTTCGCGGCCGTCGTCGCCCCGGTCCGCCTGTCCGTCTCACCACTCGGTGGCTCGAGCATCGCCGGCGGCGGGACCGTCCTGGTCGAGAACCGGTACCACTCGGCCTCGACCGCGGGACTGCGGTTCTGCTGGACCCTCAGCCGGAACGGCGACGTCGAGGCATCCGGACGGTTCGCGCCCGGCATCGTCGCCGCACGACAGTCCGCCACGGTGCCGGTGCCCGACGCGGTGCTGGCGGCAGCGCGGGCGGACGCGGACTCCCTCGCGCCGGGCGACGAGCTGTGGCTCGACGTCGTCGCGGAGCTCGCGGGCCCCACCGCATGGGCGGACACCGGGCACGTGGTCGCACGCACCCAGACGCTCGTGGCGAGCCGTGTGGCGGAGGCACCACGACCCTCTCCCCACGAGCTCGGCCGTCACGCCGCTCCGCAGGCTCCGCAGCGCGCCGGAACCGGCTCGCGTGGGCCCAGTGCGGGGTGGGACGGCGACCGTCTCGGCGACGCGACCTTCACGGCGCGCGGCGACCTGGCGACGCTCAAGGGCCACGCGGTGGCCGGACCGCGCCTCGAGCTGTGGCGTGCGCCGACGGACAACGACCGTGGCGCCTCCCAGGGCGGGTACGAGACCGCGGACCCGGTGCTGACGCACGGTGTCGGCGACCCCACGGCGCCCTCGTCGGCGTCGCGGTGGGAGGCACGCGGTCTCGACCGCCTGACCCACCGGCTCGTGTCCGTGGACCGGACCGAGGACGGCCTCGTGCAGCGGGTCCGGGTCGCGGCGGCCAACAGCGGTGCCGGGGTCGAGGTCACGCACCGCTGGACCCTGACCGACGCCGGGCTGCTGCTGCGGACCGACGCCGTGCCGTACGGCGGCTGGGAGGTCACCTGGCCGCGCATCGGCGTGCGGATCGACCTGCCCGCCGCACTGCTGACGGAGACGGCCTCGTGGTTCGGGACCGGACCGGACGAGTCGTACGCGGACTCGTCGCACGCGGCCCGGGTCGGACGCTTCGAGGCTCCGGCGTCGGCGATGACCACCCGCTACTCGATGCCGCAGGAGTCCGGGCACCGACCTTCGCTGCGGTCGCTGTCGGTGGGGCCCTTCACGGTCACGACCGTGCCCGCGCCGGGCTCGGGGCACCGGGCCGGGTTCACCCTGACGCCGTGGACCGCGCAGCAGGTCGGGCGTGCCGGGCACCCGCACGAGCTGCCCGAGCCGGACGCGCTGTACCTGTACCTCGACGACGCGCAGCACGGCCTCGGCAGTCGGGCGTGCGGGCTCGACGTGCTGCCGGAGCACCAGCTCTGGCCGAGTGCCCGGAGCTGGAGCGTCCTGCTGTCCTAGCGGCCGGCCGGGCGCGGAACACCGGTGTTCGTCGGACACATCGCGTCATGCGGGTGTGTTTCCCACGAACACCGGTGTCTTGCACAGGCGGCGCGCCGCGGGGCCGCGCTCCGCGCGGCGCGCGGCGGCACCGCGCCGCGCCGCGGCGCGCGCCCGCGCGTCAGCCGCGCGCGATCGCCTCGGCGGCCGACGGGTCGGCGCCGTCGAGGAACTGCGTCAGCCGCTCGGCCTCGCCCGGCTCCTCGATCGCCTCGGCCGCCCGGCGCAGGGCGAACAGCGCGCGGAGCACGCCCCGGTTCGGCTCGTGCGACCACGGCACCGGCCCCACCCCGCGCCACCCGGCCTTGCGCAGGGCGTCGAGGCCGCGGTGGTACCCGACCCGGGCGTACGCATAGGACTCGACGGTCGCGCCACGGGCCCAGGCCTCGTCGGCGAGCAGCGCCCACGCCAGACTCGACGCCGGGTACGACACCACCACGGAGGCGATGGGAGCGTCCGCCGCCAGGGCCGCGTCCACGTCGGGCTCGGCGGCCAGCAGCGTCTCGGGGTTGGTGGAGGGGTTCGGGAGCAGGTTGTCCGGCATGCCCGCCACGCTACTTGAGCGCACTGCTCACTTCAGCGGATCGTGTCCCCAGTTCATGAGCGAGTACCGCCACCGTGTGTCCTCGACGTCGCCCGAGGGCCGCTGCTCGATGTGGCGCGCCACGTAGCCGACGACCTTCCGCATGTGCGCGTAGTCGTCGTCGGTGTACTCGCCCTGCTTCTTCCGCAGGATCCGGACGATGTGCCGCCCGGACTCGTGCCCCGTCGACTCCGAGGCGCCGTCCTTCTTCTGGCCGACCTCCTTCGACTCGTCGGAGTCCAGCCAGCCCTCCAGCTGCGAGGCGGTCATGTTCACCGCGTCGGCGAAGTCGTCCCGGGTCTGCTTCTCGTCGTCAGCCATGTCCGACATCTTGCGCGGCACGACTGCGCGGTCGTACGGTGAGTCGTACCCCGTCGTCACTCCGGGGCCCCGGTGCGGGACGACCGACCGGCGGCACGGGTGACGGCCACGGGGCCTCCCGACGGGAACGGATCCGGCATTGCGCGACACCACCGGCACTGCGCCGCAGCAGCCGCTGTCCCTGCGCTGACACCGTGACCTCCCCCACCGACCGGTGGGACCGCCGCCCTCGCGGCTGACGGTGTCGTGCGCCCGCGCGACCACCGGAAGGCATCCGCATGCCCGTCTCCCCCTCCGTCGTCCTGCACGACGTCTCCCTCACCTGGCCCGACGGCACCGTCGCGCTCGACCACCTCAGCACCGCGTTCGGTCGCGGCCGGACCGGGCTCGTCGGCCGGAACGGCGCCGGAAAGTCGACGCTCGTCCGCCTCGTCACCGGCGAACTCGCGCCGACGACCGGCACCGTCACGACGACGGGTCCGGTGGACCACCTGCCGCAGCGCGTCCATGGGGCCGCGCCGCGCCTCCCGTCCGGCACATGCCCACCCGCTGGCCGGGAGGCACGCCCCACCACCCCGGACACGGTGGCGGACCTGCTCGGGGTCGGCCCGCAGGTCCGGGCGCTCCGCGCGGTCCTCGGCGGCGACGCGACGCCCGCGCAGTTCGAGGCCGTCGGCGACGACTGGGACGTCGAGGAACGGGCCGGAGCCGCGTTGGCGTCGCTCGACCTCGGTGCCGGCGCCGCGCTCGGCAGCGACGACCTCGACCGTCCGGCGCACACCCTCTCCGGCGGGCAGTCGGTGCTCGTCGCGGTCGCGGGCATCCGGCTCCGGGGACGGCCGATCGCGTTCCTCGACGAGCCGACGGACAACCTCGACCGCCGGGCGCGGGCGGCGTTGCTCGACCTCGTGGACTCGTGGCGCGGGACCCTCGTCGTGGTGAGCCACGACCGGGAACTGCTGGAGCACGTCGACGAGGTCGTGGAGCTCCGCGACGGCAGCGCGACCGTGTTCGGCGGGACGTACTCGGCGTTCGAGGAGCACCTCGCCGTGCAGCAGGCCGCCGTCGCCCGGGAGGTCCGGGTCGCCGAACAGCGGCACCGCGCCGAGAAGCGGCAGCGGGTCGAGGCCGAGACGACCATCGCGCGGCGGGCGAGGGCGGGCGCGGCCGCAGCGTCGTCGATGCCGAAGATCCTGGCGAACGAGCGACGGAAGCAGGCCGAGGCGACGGCCGGGCGCCTCCGTTCCGGTTCCGCGTCGTCCGAGGCGGCAGCACTCGCCGCCGCTCGCGAAGCGGGCCGGCGTCTGCGCACCGACGACGAGATCAGCCTCGACCTGCCGGACCCGGGCGTCCCGGCCACCCGTCGGATCGCGACGATCGTGGTGCGCGGGCGGGCGACGGTGGTCCAGGGGCCGGAGCGGGTCGCGGTGGTGGGCGACAACGGTGTCGGGAAGTCGACGCTCCTCGACCAGCTCGTCGGGCTGTCGGGCGCCCGGACGCACCCGCTGCCCGACACGACGGCACGCGCACACACCGGACACGTCGGCTACCTGCCGCAGCGGAAGGACACGCTCGACGACGACGTCTCGGTGCTCGAGAACGTCCGCCGCGCCGCGCCGGCCGTCGCACCGGCCGGACTCCGGAACCGACTCGCCCGTTTCCTGGTCCGTGGGGACACCGTCGAGCGGCCGGTCGGGACGCTGTCGGGCGGGGAGCGGTTCCGGGTGGCGCTGGCCGGGCTCGTGCTCGCGGACCCACCACCACAGCTGCTGGTGCTCGACGAGCCGATGAACGACCTCGACCTGACGAGTGTCGACCAGCTCGTGGCGGCGCTCCGGGCGTACCGCGGGGCCCTCGTGGTGGTCAGTCACGACGAGGGGTTCCTCGAGCGGGTCGGCATCGACGTCCGGATCGAGCTCGCCTGAGGCTCGGGTGGGCGGACGCGACTCGGCTCCGCGACGCCGCAGGGTGTCCGCGGGGCCGAGCCTCGGCGCCACGGCTGGTGGCCCGCCCGGCGGGCTGCCGTCAGCGCCGGCGGGACGGCCGGATCGAGAGCATCTCGACCGTGCCGCGCTCCGGCAGGTCGACGACGGTCCGGACGGCGTCCGCGACGTCCTCCGGTGCGAGGTAGTAGTCGGTGTCGTAGTCCTCGCCGAGCTTCTCGGTGAGTGCCCGCTGCATGTCCGAGTCGGTGCGGCCCGGGTGCACGCTCGACACCCGCACGCCGTTCGCCCGCTCCTCTTCTCGCAGCGCGTCGGTGAACGCCCGGAGCGCGAACTTCGACGCCGCGTACACGCCACCGCCGGCGCCCGCGGTGAACCCCGAGCCGCTGTTGATCGTCACGACGATGCCCCGGGCGGCACGGAGCGCCGGCAGCGCGACACGGGTGAGCTCGGCGACCGCGAAGACGTTGGTGGCGAAGACGGCCTCCCAGGTGTCGCGCGGGGTGTCCGCGACGCGGGTGCCCTGCTCGACGCCGGCGGAGTGCACGAGGACGTCCACCCAGCTGGGCACGGCCGGCAGGTCGCCGGCACCGAGGTCGCCGACGAACGGCTCCGCACTCGGCAGCTCGGCGACGACGGCCGCGACCGCGTCCGCGTCACGTCCGCCGACCAGCACGTGGTGCGTCCGGCCCAGGTCCGCGGCGATCGCGCGGCCGATGCCCCGCGTCGCGCCGGTGACGAGCGCGACCGGACGGTCGTTGTCGGGGGTGGAGACGGGGACGGGAGGCACGGTGTCGGTCACGCAGGCCAGCCTACGGAACCGGTACCGCGCCTCCCGTCCGGGTGGAGCGTGCGCGCGTCGCGCGGGAGCGGTCGCTCAGTCGCCGTCCTTGGTGCGTCCGGCGCTCTCGCGGATGCGGATGCCCTGCAGGACGTCCTCGGCGCGCTTCTCGTCCTGCTTCTCGATCTGGCGGGTGTCGCGCTCGGGGAGCTGGATGTCCTCTTCCGCGTGGATGCCGGCCTGCAGTTCGCGTCCGCGCTCGAGCTCGGCGTCGAACTCGGCGCCGAACAGCAGCGCGTTGTTCGTGATCCAGATCCAGAGCAGGAAGACGATCACACCACCGAGGGAGCCGTACGTGGCGTTGTAGTTCGAGAAGTTGCCGACGTAGAAACCGAAGCCGACGCTCGCGATGATCCAGATGACGATCGCGACGATGGCTCCGCCGCTGACCCACTTGAACTTCGACTGGCGGACGTTCGGCGACCAGTAGTAGAGCACCGCGACGACGGCGATCATGATGACGAGCAGGATCGGCCACTGCACGATCGACAGCACCAGGGCGGCCGCGTCGCCGAGGCCGATCAGGTCGCCGAAGCTGCGCGCGAGCGGGCCGGAGACCAGTGCCAGGAGGCCGACCACGAGCAGCACGACGGTCACCAGCGTGACGCCGAGCATCGTCGGGCGGAGCTTCCAGATCGGACGCCCCTCGCGGACGTTGTAGATGCGGTTCATCGCCCGGCCGAAGGCACCGACGTAGCCGGAGGCCGACCAGAGGGCGCCGAGTAGACCGACGATGAACGTGACCGGGGCGGCGGGCGAGCGGACCAGACCGTCGATCGGGTTCTTCAGCAGGTCGGCGACCTGGCCGCCACCGACGTTGCGGACCACGTCGAGCAGCGTGTCGATCGTGTCCTTCGGGTTCGACACGAGACCGAGGATCGACACGATCGCCAGCAGCCCGGGGAAGAGCGCGAGCACCGTGTAGTACGTGAGGCTCGCCGCCAGGTCGGTGCACTGGTCCCCGGTGAACTCACGCAGCGTCTTCTTGAGCGTGTACGTGAACGACGGCTTCGTGAGGTCCGTCGGGCTGTCCGGCTTCCGGGGGTCGTCCGGGGACGGCTTCTGCTGTTCCTTGGCCATGGTCAGCCCTTCGTCGCCTTCTTGATCCGCTTGATCGTCTTCTTCGCCCGCTTGGCGTCCTTCTTGCGACGCTTCTCGGCGGCCTGGCGTTCCTGGAACACCGGGTTGCCCGTCGGGTCCTTCCGCGCGAACACGGGGACGCCCTTCGACGTGCCGTCCTTGCCGACCTTCACCGGCTTGAACACCGGCACCGGCGCCGGCTCCCGGAGGGCCGACAGCCGTCCGGCGGGCTGGTTCCGGATCCGGGCACCGACGACGATCGCGGCGATGCCGGCAGCTGCGGTCATCGCGACGGCCACCAGGGGCGTCGGGTCGCGGTGCCAGCGCTGTCGGGTCTTCGCGAGGGCGAGACGGGTGCGCGCGGGCACGTCGGACTTCTGCCGGATGCGCGCGACCGTGTCGACGATGCGCTCCCGGGTCCGCACGTTCCGGAGCTCGAGCTCGGGCATGGAGTCGTTGGGCATGGTCCCTGAGTACACGCTCCGCGATGGGTGCCCCCGCGGGCGCGCGGGCGCGGGTCCCGGCTGTCCCGCGTGCGCACCCGTTCGCCGCTGTGCGCGAGGTCGGCCGTCGCATCCCGGACGTGCGTCCAGCGGCACGGGCCTAGCGTCCGCCGCATGCTGTTCCGGGACGTCGCCGAGGGCATCCACCGCCTCGAGCTCGCACACACCAACACCTACCTGGTCGAGACCGGGGACCGACTGCTCGTCGTCGACGCCGGCCTGCCCGCCGTCTGGCCGCACCTGCTGCCCGCCGTCCACGACCTCGGCTACTCCCCCGACCGGGTCGAGGCGCTGCTGCTCACGCACGGGCACTTCGACCACGTCGGCACGGCCGCACGGATGCACCGCGAGTGGGGCACCCGTGTTCGTGCACCCGGGTGACCGGGACCTCGCGGCGCACCCGTACTCGTACCGGCCGCAGCAGAACCGGTTCGGCTTCGTCCTGGCGCACCCCGGCGGTCTCCGACCCCTCGGGCGGATGCTCCTCGCCGGGGCGGTGACCGTCGACGGGATCGACGAGGTCCAGGACCTGGAGTCCCGCGCGGACGTCCCCGGCAACCCGTGGATCATCGAGACGCCCGGGCACACCGACGGCCACGTGGCCCTGCACTTCGCGGACCGGGACGCGGTGATCGCCGGCGACGCGCTGGTCACCTTCGACCCGTACACCGGCGGGATCGGGCCGCGGGTCGTGGCACCGGCGGCGACGGCCGACATGGCGACCGCGGTGGCGTCGCTCGACCTGCTCGTCGACACCGAGGCGCAGCACGTCCTGCCGGGGCACGGGCCGGAGTGGTCGGGCGGGGTCCGGGCCGCGGTCGCGCAGGCGCGGCGGGCGGCCGGCGCGGCCTGACGGCGCGCTCGGGCGGCCCGCCGTGGTGCCAGAATTCCGGCATCTCGCGGTGCGAGGTGCCGGAATTGCGGCATCGCGACGAGGCAGGTGCGGCGAGTCCCGGCATCTCGGGAGGCACGTGGCCGGCCAGGAGCGCCCGGTACCGAGGCCTCCGCCCGCGTCAGTGCGTGAAGGCGAAGCCGATCAAGGCCATCGTCACGATGAAGCCCGCCAGGTAGTTGATCCAGAGGAACCGCTTCCACCCCGCGTTCGCCGCCTCGGCCCCGGCGTCGGTGAGGTTCCACCACGGCAGGACGTTGAGCGCGTACGGCACGACGACGACCGCCGCGATCGGCCCCGGGAACGCCGAGAACAGCAGCGCCACCCCGGCCACGAGGTACGCCACGAACGCCAGACGGACGGTCGCGCGGGCACCGATGACGGTCGCCACGGACCCGATCCCGCCGGCCCGGTCGGCGAGCACGTCCTGCACGGCGCCGAACGCGTGCGAGGCGATCCCCCACACGAAGAACGCGATGCAGACGGCGACGAGCTGCCCGGTCCACTGACCGCCGGCGAGCGCGAGCCCGTACAGGGCCGGGGACACGAAGTGCGTCGACGAGGTGATCGAGTCGAGGAACGGCTTCTCCTTGAACCGCAGCCCGGGTGCCGAGTACGCGACGACCGCGAAGACGCTGACCGCCAGGGCGAGCCACGACCACGGCCCACCGAGCAGTACGAGCACCAGCAGGAACGGCACGTTCGTGACGACCACGGCCCAGAGGGTGGCGCGGTGCACGCTCTTGTCGAGCAGGGCGCCCTCGACGCCGCCCTTGCGCGGGTTGCGCAGGTCGGACTCGTAGTCGAAGACGTCGTTGATGCCGTACATCGCCAGGTTGTACGGCACGAGGAAGTACACGACTCCGACGAGGAACGCGGCCAGCGAGAACCCGCCACCGCCCGCGACGCCGACACCGCTGCCGAGCAGGTAGGCCGCGGCGAACGGGTAGGCGGTGTTCACCCAGCTGATGGGTCGCGACGACACGAACAGGGCGCGGAGGGTCGACGGCCTGGAGGCGCGGCTCACGGTCATGGGGTCTCCTCCGGTGGACGGGATGACTGGGTCCGGGACGCCTCGGCGTGTGCCGACCCGGTCCGGCGCTCCGACCGTACCGGCCGGCGGCGGTCGAGCAGCACCCAGCAGCTCGGCAGCAGCAGGACCGCACCGACCGAGTACGCCAGGTCCTCGACCGGGAACAGCCCGACGCGCGCCCCGAGGACGAGCGCCGGGTCGTAGGCGACGATGCCGAGTCCGACGATCACGTTGTTGAACACGCAGGTCATCACGAGCAGTGCGACACCCGCGACGATGCCGGCGAGCACGGCACTCCGACGGCCGCGGGCTGCCGTACCGGGGCGTTCCGCTCGTCGACGGCCCGCGGACACGACGCCGGCGAGGACCGCGACGAGCACGGCGACGCCGAGGAACGGCACCGCGAGGAGCGCGTAGGTGCCGGACCCGGTCATGCCCGACCCTCGTCGGACTCCGGGCCGCCGGAGCGACGACCGCTCAGCCGCGCGAACACCGGTCGGACGGCACCGAACAGGTCCATCGTCGTCCAGCAGAGCAGCACCAGGAAGAACAGCTCCTCGAGCGGGACGTCCGGGGCCAGGAGCACGCCGGTCAGCAGCCGGTTCGTGCCGATGAAGAAGACGCCGAGGTGCACGCCGACCACGTCCCACACCAGGAAGAACACGAGCCCGATGACCATCACCACGGCAGCGCGCAGCGGGGCACGCCAGAAGAACAGCCGGTACCGGGCGTCGAGCACCGCGATGCCGGCGATCGCGATCAGGAGTCCGACGAGGTACAGCCCCGGCATCAGCCCGTCGTCCGTACCGGCGGTGCGTCGACGGACCGCAGCAGCGGGGTCGGCAGCGGCTCGGTCGAGGTGTCGCCGTGGATCCGCTTGATCAGGACCTCGGCGCTGATCAGGCACATCGGCAGCCCGATGCCCGGGATGGTCGAGGCGCCCACGTAGTAGAGCCCGTCGACCTTGGTGGAGGCGTTCTTCTCGCGGAAGAACGCGCTCTGTGCCAGGGTGTGCGCCGGGCCGAGCATCGACCCGTTCCAGGCGTTGAGGTCGTCGGCGAAGTCCTGCGGCCCGATCGTGCGGCGGACGCGGATCCGGTCGCGCAGGTCCGGCACACCCGAGCGCTCGGCGATGACGTCGATGGCCCGGTCGGCGATCGCCTCGACCTGGGCGTCCCCGGCTCCGTCGATGCCGCCCTTGCCGATCGAGACGTCGGCGGGCAGCGGCACGAGGACGAACAGGTTGCTCTGCCCCTCCGGCGCGACCGAGTCGTCGGTCAGGGACGGCGCGCAGACGTAGATCGACGCCGGGTCCGGCACGTGCCGGTCCTTGCCGAAGATCGCGCCGAAGTTCTCCTTCCAGTCCTCGGTGAACACCAGCGTGTGGTGCAGCAGTCCGGGGACCGGGCCGTCGACGCCGAGGTACACGAGCACGGCGGAGGGGCCGGGGTCGCGCTTCGCCCAGTGCGCGGCGTCGTGGGTGCGGTGCTCCTGCTCGAGGAGCTCCATCTCGGTGTGCCGCAGGTCGGCGGCGCTCACCACCAGGTCGGCGTCGACGACGTGCTCGTCGCCGACCTCGTCCCGGTAGGCGACACCGGTGGCGTGGCCGTCCTCGACGAGGATCCGACGGACGGTCGCGCCCGTCGTGATCGTGGCCCCTTCGGCGAGCGCGACCCGCTCGACGGCCGCGATGACCTGCGTGATGCCGCCCTTCGGGTAGAGCACCCCGTCGGCCAGGTCGAGGTGGCTCATCAGGTGGTACATGCTCGGTGCGGCGTAGGGGCTGGTACCGAGGAACACCGCCGGGTAGCCGAGGACCTGCCACAGCCGGTGGTCCGACACGGCCGCGGACGCGAACGAGGACAGCGGCTGGAGGAGCAGCCGGGCGAGCTTGCCCATCCGCTTGAGGACGTCGGGCGCGGCGAGCTTGGTGAGGTCCTGGAACGTGCCGTACAGGAACCGACGGACCGCCATGTCGTACGTGTCGGCGGCGGAGTCGAGGTACTTCGCCATCTTCGCGCCGGCGCCGGGCTCGATCGACTCGAACAGGGCGATGTTCGCCTCGCGTGAGGACCGCAGGTCGATCGGCTCGTCGTGGCCCTCGGTGTACACGCGGTACCCGGGGTCGAGGACGTCGAGGTCGAGCTGTTCGTCGGCGCTGGAGCCGAGCAGCTGGAAGAAGTGGTCGAACACCTCGGGCATGAGGTACCAGCTCGGGCCGGTGTCGAACCGGAAGCCGTCCTGCTCCCACGTGCCGGCGCGACCGCCGAGCTGGGTGCGCTGCTCGAGGACGGTCACGGCGAAGCCGTCCCGGGCGAGCAGGGCGGCGGCCGCCAGGCCGCTGATGCCGCCGCCGATGACGACGGCACGGCGGACCGGGACCGCCCGGCCGGTCGACGGGGTGGCGGTGGTCGGTGCGTCGGTCGGACGGGAGGCACGGGTCGGGCTCATGACGAGCCTCCAGTCTGTGGGGTGGTGACGGTGCGCGCGGGAAGGGTGCCGCGGCGGCTGAGGACACGCGCGGCGAGCCGCGCCTTGACGGGGTTCGGGACCCGGACCCGGGAGGTGACGAGCCGGTCCGCCGGGGTGGCGGCGATCCGGTCGTTGAGCTCCTGGAACAGGGCGTGGGCCAGGGCGACCGCCGGACGGGCGTCCCGCGGCAGCAGCGGCACGGTGACGGCGGCGCGGTCGAGGTCCGACTGGACGTCGGCGACGAGCCGCACCTTCGTCGCCTCGTCGAAGGTGCGGACGTCGACGCCCGGGAAGTACGAGCGGCCGAGCACCTCGAAGTCGGCGTGCAGGTCGCGGAGGAAGTTGACCTTCTGGAACGCGGCACCGAGCGCGCGGGCACCGTCGACGAGCACCGACTCGTCGAACGTCGGGCGCCCGGCGCGGTACACGAAGGCGCGGAGGCACATCAGGCCGACGACCTCGGCGGAGCCGTACACGTAGGCGTTGAACGAGGCCTGGTCGTGCTCGGTCTGCTCGAGGTCCATCCGCATCGAGGTGAAGAACGGCGCGGTCAGCTCGCTGCCGAACCCGACGGTCCGGGCGGTCCGGGCGAACGCGTGCACGACCGGGTTCACCGAGAAGCCGAACGCCATCGCCCGTTCGGTGTCCTGCTCGAGCTCGTCGAGGACGGTCCGGGCGAGCACCGGGTCGAGGCCCGCTTCGGTGGCGGGGCCGTCGACGACCTCGTCCGCGACCCGGACCAGGGCGTAGACGTTCCGGATGTGCTCGCGGGTGTCCTTCGTGAGCAGGCGGCTGGCCAGCCCGAAGGACGTCGAGTAGCGGCTGATGACGACGCTCGAGGCGGCCTCGGCGGTGGCGTCGTAGAGCGGGAGGCGGTGACCGGTGGTGCTCGAGGTCACCGGACGCGCTCCACGAGTTCGGTGACGAGCCCCTCGAGGCGGGCGCCGAGCTCGTACGGCAGGCCGGCGAGCTCGGCGCGGGCCAGGGCGGTGTGCTCGCGGATGTGGTCGAGGGCGGCGTCGCGCGCGCCGCACTCCACGAGCAGGGCACGGAGGCCCGCAGCGCGTTCCTCGGTCAGGTCCGGGTCGCCGAGGTAGGGCGCCAGGTCCGGCCAGCAGTCGGTGGTCGCGGCGTAGGCGATGAGCATGGTGCGCTTGCCTTCGCGGAGGTCCCCGATCGCGGTCTTGCCCGTCGAGCCCTCGTTGCCGAAGACGCCGAGCAGGTCGTCGACGATCTGGTAGGCGATGCCGATCTCGCGGCCGAACGCGCCGAGCGACGCGACCACCGGCTCCGGCGCCCCGGCCAGGACCGCGCCGGACTGCAGCGGCGCCTCGAAGCTGTAGACACTCGTCTTCGCCCGCTCCATCTGCAGGACCTCGGCGACGGTGGGCATCACGCCGAGGGCGAGGTCCACGTCGGCCATCTCGCCAGCGGCACTGGCGAACACGGCGTCGTCGAACAGGTCGAGGAGGCGCGATCGGCGGTCCCCGGTGACACCACTGGCCTCGATGAAGCGCGGCGCGGCGGCGAGCGCCAGGTCGCCGGCGATCACGGCGGCGCTGGTGCCCCGGTGCTCGGCGGTGGGCAGGGGCAGCCCGCCGGTCGTGGCGTTGTCGCGGAACGAACCGGCGACGTTCGGGCGGCCGCGGCGGGACCAGTCGCGGTCGATGACGTCGTCGTGCACGACGAGGGCGGTGTGCAGCAGTTCGTACGCGGCGGCGACGTGCGACGCGGCGTGCACGTCCTGCCCGCCGAGGGCGGTGTACGAGGTGAGGACCATGCGCGGACGGAAGCGCTTGCCGCCCATGCTCGCCTTGCGCAGCACACGCCAGAGCTCTTCGGACGGTCGGCCGAAGGCCTGGGCCCGGGCGCTCGACACCGTGAAGAAGCGCTCGAGGCACTCATCCACCAGCGCGAGGTCGATGTGCGCCACGGTGGCCGCTTCCTCGGTCATTGGCCTAATCTATCGAGGCAGATGAGCCTTTTCCCGGAAACCGTTGTCCTGTTGGCCGATGACCGTACCCCGATCGGTACGGCGGACAAGTTCACGGTGCACACAGACCAGACGCCCCTCCACCTCGCCTTCAGTTGCCACGTGCAGAACGCTGCCGGTGACCTCCTCGTGACCCGTCGCGCCCTCGTGAAGAAGACGTGGCCCGGCGTGTGGACGAACTCGTTCTGCGGGCACCCCGGCCCCGACGAGTCCTTCGAGGACGCGATCGCCCGACGGGCCGAACGCGAACTCGGCATGACCCTGCACAGTGTCGACCTGGTGCTGCCGGACTTCCGCTACCGCGCGGTCGACGCGTCGGGGATCGTCGAGAACGAGGTCTGCCCGGTGTTCCGTGCCGTGGCCGACGCCGACCCGCAGCCCGCCGACGACGAGGTGTCGGAGTGGGTGTGGCTGTCGGAGCAGGACCTGCGCCAGGCCGTGACCGCGGCGCCCTTCGCCTTCAGCCCCTGGCTCGGATGGCAGCTCGCCGAACTCCCGCTCGACGCCCTGAGCGCTGCCCGCTGAGACGCCACTGAGCCGGCACTCTCCCGGAGGCGATCGCGTGCCGGGCGCGCCCACCGACCCGCCGGACGCCAGGCACGAGCCTCCGGTCCGGCGGGTCGTCTGTGTCAGATCCTGACGGAACCGCCCGGGCGTCGCTCCGGGCGTGTCAGTACCACTTGGTCACCGTGCACGACGGGTACGAGGGGAAGCCCGAGGCGCGGATCGTGAACGTCGCCTCGACCGCCTGACCCGTCGGGACCTGTGTCGTCGCACGGAGGTCGATCGCGTGCGTGTTGCGGTCCGTCAGGAGATCGGTCCGCTGGGTCGGCGTCCCGCCGTTGAGCGTGACGGCGATCGCCCCGGTGTACGAGCCGACGGCGGAGTCGCTCGGCTGGAGCCCGTACTGGGTGATGTGCGCGGTGAACGTGGTCCCCGAGCGCTCCCACGTCCCGCGGACGTTGCCGTACTGGCAGCTGGCGAAGAGGTCGCCGGTCGCGGTGGTGCCGGCGTCGGTCCCTGGAGCGCTCCGGTCGTGGACGGGGGCGGCGGCGGCCGGGCCGGCGACGGTGGTCACGGCGAGGCCGCCGACGAGGAGCGCGGTGGCGAGGGCCGCAGCGGTCGAGCGGCGGCGGGTGGCGGACGAGGCTGTGGTCACGGTCATCAGATCTCCTTCGTTCTGGTCGATGGCGGCTGCCATCCAGAACATCAGATCAGGAACACCAGCAGCGCGCAAGGGGTACTACCGGAGTCGTTCACCCGCGGTCCACCGCGGCGTCACCGGGTCGTTCGACGCCCTCCCCGGAGCGGAGTAGGGTCGCCGACGGCCCTGCGCAGCGCACGGGCCACGGACTGACGAAGGGCAGGTGAGGCGCGATGTCGGGTGACCATCACCACACGGGCCGGCCGTCCCTCGTGGTCCGCGTCGAGCCCGTGTCCTGATCTCCCCCTGCCGCCGGGTCGACCCCGGCTGGCGTCGCGCCCGCTCGCCCTCCCGACCGAGGGAGCAGAGCATGGCACTCATCGACAACGCGGTGTACGTCGACGGCCGACGGGTCGCGTCGCAGCAGGGTCTGGCGCTCGGCACCAGTGGTGACCTGTCGTGGATCGGGCTGCTCCGTCCGGACCCGCACGAGCTCGCCGCCGTCGCGGACGAGTTCGGTCTGCACGAGAACGCCGTCGAGGACGCGCAGAAGGGCCACCAGCGCGCGAAGCTCGAGCGGTACGGCGACACCCTCTTCGTGGTGCTCCGACCGGCCTGGTACCGGCAGGACTCCGGCACGGTCGAGTTCGGCGAGGTGCACCTGTTCGTCGGCGCCCGCTTCGTGGTGAGCGTCCGGCACGCCGAGCGCCCCGACCTGGCCTCGCTCCGCGCCCGCTGCGAGGCCGACCCGGAGTTCCTGGCGAAGGGGTCCGAGGCGGTCACCGCGGCGGTCCTGGACGAGGTGGTGGACGGCTACGCGCCCGTCGTCGAGGTGCTGCAGGACGAGATCGACGAGATCGAGGACCAGCTGTTCGCCGGGCAGGTCGACCCCGGGGTGTCGAAGCGGATCTACCAGCTGCTGAGCGAGGTCCTGGCCTTCCAGCGGGCCACGAAGCCGGTGCCGTCGATGGTGCGCGGGCTCCTCCGTGGCGCCGAGAAGTACGGCGTGGACGACGACGTGCAGCACCGCCTGCGGAACGTGCTCGACCACGCACTGCGGGTCACCGAGCGGGTCGACTCGTTCCGGGCACTGCTCGAGAACGCCCTGACGCTGCACGCGACCCTGGTGTCGCAGGAGCAGAACGAGGCCATGCGGCGGATGACGAGCGCGAGCCTCGCGCAGGGCGAGGAGAGCCGACAGCTCGCCCGGGCCGCGCACCAGCAGGGCGAGGAGGTCAAGAAGATCTCGTCGTGGGCGGCGATCCTCTTCGCGCCCGGACTGATCGCGGGCGTCTACGGCATGAACTTCGACCACATGCCCGAGCTGCACTGGCGGTACGGGTACCCGGTGGCGATCCTGGCGATGCTCGCGCTGGCCGGGATCCTGTGGGTGGTCTTCCGGAAGCGCAACTGGCTGTAGCCGAGCGCCGACGCGCCCGGACGCACGACGGGAGGCGCGTGTCGACACCGCCACGCGCCTCCCGTCGTGCTGTTGCGCACCACCCCCTCAGGTGGCGTGGACCTCCGGGCCGTGCATAATGATCTGGCTCGGGATGTGAACGTGCACATGGGCGTGCCGCGGCCCCGAGCGGGAGAGAGCAGCAATGGCGACCACGCGGGCAGAGCAGCCGCGGTCCCCCAGCATCCGCGACGTCGCGCGGGTCGCGGGCGTCTCGCACCAGACCGTCTCCCGAGTCCTCAACAACTCGGACGCGATCCGGGCCGAGACCCGAGACCGGGTCCTCGCGGCGATGGAGGAACTGCAGTACCGGCCGAACCGGGCCGCACGCGCACTGGTGACGAGCAGGACCCGGACGATCGGTGTGCTGACGGCGCAACGATCCCACTACGGCCCGACCGTGACGCTGCAGGCGATCGAGGACGCCGCGGTCCTCCGCGGGTACTCGGTGACCACGGCGAACATCGCGGTGCCGACGGACGAGGCGGTGCGCGACGGACTCGGGCACCTGCTCGACCAGGACGTCGAGGGCATCATCGTGATCGCCCCGCAGCAGCGGGTGTTCGACCTCATCGAGGAGCTGGGCGTCCGCACCCCGTACGTCACGCTCCGCTCGAGCATCAACGAGGACCCGACAGCGCTCTGGGTGGACCAGATGGAGGGCGCCCGTCTGGCCACCGCCCACCTGCTCGACCTGGGCCACGAGTACGTGCGGCACATCGCGGGGCCACAGGACTGGATCGAGGCCGACGCCCGGATGCAGGGCTTCCTCCGCGAGATGTCGGACCGGGACATGCCGGTCCAGCCGCCGATCCTCGGGGACTGGACGGCGGACTTCGGCTACCACGCGGGGCGGGAGCTGTTGCGGTGGCGGGACTGCACGGCGGTGTTCTGCTCGAACGACGCGATGGCACTCGGTGTGATGCACGCCGCGCGGTCGTACGGGCTCGACGTCCCCGGCGACCTGTCGGTGGTGGGCTACGACGACATCCCCGAGGCGAAGCACTTCTGGCCGCCGCTGACCACGGTGCAGGTCGACTTCGAGGAGCTCGGCCGGCGCAGCGTCGACATCCTGCTGCCGAGCGGCGAGGACACGCTCCGGCCGATCGACATCGTGCCGCAGCTCGTCGTCCGCGGTTCGACGTCGGCACCCCGTCGCCGCTGACCCCAACACGAGGGACAACGCGTCCGCCCTGCGCGGAACTGCCCCCGGCGTCACCGAAACGTGACCAATCCGAATTGACAGCCGCGCCGAGCGTGTGCGTAACATTGCCTCCGTTCCTCGATGTGACCGTTCACATCGGCTGTCACACGAGGATCACCCGGACGCGACAACGAAGTCCGCACGCACCCTCGTGCCCTTCGGATGCCGTAGCTGAACCACCGAAGGACTGCCGCATCGCAGCGGCAGAAGGAGATGCACCGTGGCGTCAACCCCACAGGGTCACGACCCGATCGCAAGCGGGCTCGAGACCCGTTCGATCACCGCTCCCGAGACGATCCTCGAGATGCGTTCCATCACCAAGGAGTTCCCTGGTGTGAAGGCGCTCTCCGACGTCTCGTTGAGCGTCCGCGCCGGCGAGATCCACGCGATCTGCGGCGAGAACGGCGCTGGCAAGTCCACGCTGATGAAGGTGCTGTCGGGCGTCTACCCGTTCGGCACGTACGAAGGCCAGATCGTCTACGAGGGCGAAGAGGTCCGCTTCGCGAACATCAAGCAGTCCGAGCAGGCCGGCATCGTCATCATCCACCAGGAGCTGGCGCTGATCCCGGAGCTCTCGATCACCGAGAACCTGTTCCTCGGCAACGAGCCCAGCCGCTTCGGTCGCATCGACTGGACCGCCGCGCAGCTCCGTGCCCAGGACCTGCTGGCCCGCGTCGGCCTGGCGGACGACCCGGACACGCAGATCAAGAACATCGGCGTCGGCAAGCAGCAGCTCGTCGAGATCGCCAAGGCCCTGCACAAGGACGTCAAGCTCCTCATCCTGGACGAGCCCACGGCCGCCCTGAACGAGAACGACTCCCAGCACCTCCTCGACCTCATCGTCGGGCTGAAGGCCAAGGGCATCTCGAGCATCATCATCAGCCACAAGCTCAACGAGATCGAGCAGATCGCCGACGAGATCACGATCATCCGCGACGGCAAGACCATCGAGACGCTCAACGTCAAGGCGGACGGCGTCAACGAGGACCGCATCATCCGCGGCATGGTCGGCCGCTCGCTCGAGTCCCGCTTCCCGGACCGCACCCCGAAGATCGGCGAGACGTTCTTCGAGGTCCGCAACTGGACCGTGCAGCACCCGCTCGACTCGTCACGCCTGGTCTGCAAGAGCTCGGACTTCCACGTCCGTCGCGGCGAGATCGTCGGCTTCGCCGGCCTCATGGGTGCCGGTCGCACCGAGCTGGCGATGAGCCTGTTCGGTCGCTCCTACGGCACCTGGCTCGACGGGCAGATCATCAAGGACGGCCAGGAGATCAAGGTCACCAACGTCCAGCAGGCGATCAACAACGGGCTCGGCTACGTGTCGGAGGACCGCAAGGCCCTCGGCCTCAACCTGCTCGACACCGTGAAGCGCTCGACCGTCTCGGCAGACCTCAAGAAGATCGCCAAGGCGGGCGTCGTCGACTCCCTCGAGGAGTACTCGGTCGCCGAGAAGTACCGTCGCCTGCTCCGCACGAAGGTGCCCTCGGTCGAGGACAACGTCGGCAAGCTCTCCGGCGGCAACCAGCAGAAGGTCGTCCTGTCGAAGTGGATGTTCACCGACCCGGACCTGCTGATCCTCGACGAGCCCACCCGCGGCATCGACGTCGGCGCGAAGTTCGAGATCTACGGGATCATCCAGCAGCTGGCGGCCGAGGGGAAGGGCATCATCCTCATCTCGTCCGAGCTCCCCGAGCTCCTCGGTCTCTCCGACCGCATCTACACCATCTTCGAGGGGCAGATCACTGCTGACCTCCCGGCCGACCAGGCCGATCCAGAAACGCTCATGCGCAGCATGACGTCCGCGCGGAAGGGCGCCACCGTCTCATGAACAACCTGAAGCTGCTCTTCGGCAAGGGCAACAGCATCGGCCAGTACGGCATGATCATCGCGCTCATCGTGCTGCTCGCGCTGTTCTCGTTCACCACGAACGGGCTCATCCTCGAGCCCACCAACGTGATCAACCTGTTCCTGCAGTACTCCTACATCCTCATCCTGGCGCTGGGGATGGTCATGGTGATCATCGCCGGCCACATCGACCTGTCGGTCGGTTCGGTCGCGGCGGTCGTCGGCATCGTCGTGGCGCAGTCCATGTCGGTCTGGCACTTCCCGGTGTGGGCCGCGATCATCCTGGGCCTCGTCATCGGCGCCCTGATCGGTGCCTGGCAGGGCTTCTGGGTCGCGTTCGTCAAGGTCCCGGCCTTCATCGTGACGCTCGCCGGCCAGCTCATCTTCCGCGGTGCGAACCAGATCATCGGTTCGTCCACCTCGGTCCCGGTCCCGGACGCCTACACGCCGATCGGTGCCGGCTTCCTCGGTGACTTCGGTCCGGACTTCGGCTTCAGCAACGGCACCCTGCTCATCGGGCTCGCGACCATCGTTGCCCTGATCATCATCGAGGCCCGTGGCCGCGCCCGCCGCAAGAAGATGCAGGCCGAGGTCCCGCCGCTGTGGGTCTCGATCGTCCGCACCGGCATCCTCGTCGCCGTCACGCTCTTCGCCACGTACCTGTTCGCCGCCGGCCCGGTCGGCACCTCGGTCCCGATCGTCGCGATCATCCTCGGCGTGCTGACGATCGTCTACGGCTTCGTCACGAAGAACACGATCTTCGGCCGCCAGGTCTACGCCGTCGGTGGCAACGCCAACGCCGCGGTCCTGTCCGGCGTCTCCGCGAAGAAGGTCAACTTCTTCGTCATGATGAACATGTCGATCCTCGCCGCGATCGCCGGCATGGTGTTCGTCGCCTACTCCGGCGCGTCCGGCCCGGCAGACGGCACCGGCTGGGAGCTCGACGCGATCGCCGCCGTGTTCGTCGGTGGCGCCGCCGTCGCCGGTGGTGTCGGCACGATCTCCGGCTCGATCATCGGTGGTCTCGTGATGGCGCTGCTGTCCAACGGTCTGCAGCTGATGGGCCTCGAGTCCAACAAGGTGCAGATCATCCGCGGCCTGGTCCTGCTCGTCGCCGTCGCCTTCGACGTCTACTCGAAGTCGCAGGGACGTCCGTCGCTGATCGGCGGCATGATGCGGCAGTTCCAGCGGAAGGACACCGAGCAGAACACGGTGTCCGCGCAGCAGCCGCGCTCCATCGAGGACCAGCCCGAGAAGGTCACCCTCCCCTAGCTCGGGTACCCGCGGCGGTCGGGTGACCGACCGCCGCGACACCCGGTACGACCCATCCACACACAGCGGGGCCCCGGCCCCAACTCCTCAACGAAGAGAAAGCAATCACATGCGCAAGAAGATCGTCGCCGGCGTCAGCCTGGCGCTCATCGCGGGCCTCGCCCTCAGCGGCTGCTCGGCCCGTGGCAACTCGGACGGCTCCGGCTCGGGTTCGGGCTCCAGCTCGACCATCAAGAAGGGTGACCTCATCGGTGTCGCCCTCCCCGCCAAGACCTCGCAGAACTGGGTGCTCGCGGGCGCCGCGTTCAAGAAGTCGATCGAGAAGGCCGGCTTCAAGGCCGACATCCAGTACGCCAACGCCGGCAGCCCCGTGCCGGACCAGCAGTCGCAGATCTCGGGCATGGTCACCAAGGGTGCCAAGGCCGTCATCATCGGTGCGGCCGACGGCTCGCAGCTCGGCTCGCAGGTCAAGGCTGCCAAGTCGGCCGGCGCGACCGTCATCGCCTGGGACCGCAACATCCTGAACACCGAGAACGTCGACTACTACGTCGCGTTCAACAACTTCAAGGTCGGCCAGCTCCAGGCGCAGGCGCTCCTCAAGGGCCTCGGCGAGAAGAAGGGCGACAAGCCCTACAACGTCGAGATCTTCGCCGGTTCGCCGGACGACGCCAACGCGACCGTGTTCTTCAACGGTGCGATGGACGTCCTGCAGCCGAAGATCGACGACGGCACGATCAAGGTCGTCTCGGGTCAGACCTCGTTCCAGAAGGTCGCCACGCAGGGCTGGCTCGCCCAGAAGGCCCAGTCGCGCATGACGGACCTCCTGGCGCAGTACTACACGGGTGACACCGAGCTCGACGGCGTCCTGTCGCCGAACGACACCCTCGCCCGTGCGATCCTCACCGCGACCAAGGCCGCCGGCAAGGACAACCCCGTCGTCACCGGTCAGGACTCCGAGACCGCGTCGATCCCGCTCATCATGCAGGGCACGCAGTACTCGACCATCTACAAGAACACCACCGACGAGGCCCAGGCCGCGATCGACCTGGTGTCCGACCTGGCCGACGGCAAGAAGCCGAAGACCGTGAGCGACAAGAACAACGACAACGGCAAGAAGATCGTCCCCACCGTCGAGCTGACCCCGGTCCTCGTCACCAAGGACAACGCCGTCGAGGCGTACTCGAACGACGAGACGCTCGAGGCGCTCGCCAAGAAGGGCTGAGCCTCCCCGGCACAGCAGGAAGGGCCCCGTCGCGTCAGCGGCGGGGCCCTTCCGTCGTCCCATCCGGTGTTGCAAGTCGTTTCCATGGAAACTCCATTGGGGCCGTGCCCGACGCAGACCTCTCCACGACGCTCTTCGACGAGCTGATCCGCGCCGAAACCGAGGTCTGGGCCCACGTCGACGCACTCATGACCGAGGCATGCGGTGTCCCCCTCGCGCGCTACGAGCCGATGAGCGTGATCGCCAGCGTCCCGGAGTGCCGGGTCTCCGACGTCGCGGACGCCCTCGTGATCACCCGCGGCGGCGCGAGCAAGCTCGTCGACCGACTCCGCGCGGACGGCTGGTGCACGCGGACCCCGCACCCCACCGACGGGCGCTCCGGCTTCCTGGAACTCACCCCGGCCGGACGCCGGGTCCTCGACGATGCCCGGACGACCTTCCGCCGGGCGGTCTCCGAGCGGCTCGGCGACCGCCTGGACGAGCACGCTGCCGGCGAACTCATCGCACTCCTCCGACGCCTCCGCACCCCGGGACGACCCAGCCGGACCGACCACGACTGATGAACGGAACAGGGAACCATGCGCGCAGTCTGGTACGACCGGCAGGGCCCGGCGGCGGAGGTCCTCCGCGCCGGAACGATCGACACCCCGGAGCCCGCCGCCGGCGAGGTCCTGGTCCACCTCACCCGTTCCGGCGTGAACCCCGGCGACACCAAGAAGCGGGAGGGCTGGCTCGGGTCGGCCATGCCGTACGACCGGGTGGTCCCGCACAGCGACGGAGCCGGCGTCGTCGACGCCGTCGGTCCCTCGGTCGATCCGGCGCTCGTGGGCACCCGCGTCGCGGTGTACGGGGCGCAGTCGTACCGCGCGCCCGGCACCGCTGCGGAGTACGTGGTCGTCCCGGCCGGACTCGCGGTCCCGCTGCCCGACGCGGTCTCGGACGACGTCGCCGCGGCCCTCGGCATCCCCGGCATCACCGCGCACCGGGCGGTCTTCGCGGACGGCCCCGTCCGTGGTCGGACGGTCCTCGTGCACGGCGTCCGCGGGGCGGTCGGCTCGATCGCCGCACAGCTCGCGGCGGCCGCCGGAGCCCGGCTGATCGTGACGGTCCGGCGGTCGAGCGACGTCGACGGCCTCGACGCCCCCGCGGGATCGACCGTCGTGGCCCTCGATGACGACCCGGTCGCTGCGATCCGGCGCATCGCCCCGGACGGGGTCGACCGGGTGGTCGAGGTCGCCCTCGACGCGAACGCCGATCTCGACGCGGCCGTCATCGCGAACGACGGCGTCATCGCGACGTACTTCGCCCGCGGCGACCGCGTCGACCTGCCGTTCCCGCCACTGCTGTTCGCGAACGTCCTGGTCCGGTTCCTCGGCAGCGACGACTTCGCAGCCGACGTGAAGCGGTCCGCCATGGAGGCCCTGGTCGCCGCCGTCGCCGAGGGCTCGTTGGTCGTCGGCATCCGCACGGTGCTGCCGCTGGACGAGGCGGCCGCGGCACACGACCTGGTGGACGCCGGCGGGTCCGGTCGGGTGCTGCTCGACACACGACGCTGAGGACCCGGCCGCCCCACTCGCTCGCCCGCGCCCCGACATGGCCGTCTACCCGGCGTAGCGGGGGTCGGCGGCCGGGTCGTAGGGTGCTCCGGCGGCGGACGTGTACAGCTCCGCGTCCGGGTGCTCCGCCTGCCACATCGAGTCCACGTCGATGAGCTCGGTCGCACCGCAGCGTGCGTCGGCCTGTACGGACTCGGACGGGACCCCGATCGCGAAGACGACGGGCTGCTCGTCGCCGAGGTCGACCGGGTGCCCGGACGCCCGCATGCACCCGACGTACCGGTCGAGCGCGGCCACGTACTCCGAGCGGGTGACGATCCCGTCCTCGAGCGCGGCCTGCTGCTCGGGGGACGCCCCCGGCACCGGATCGGGGCGGGCCCACGCTGCCCAGACGGTCATCGCTCCCCCGTCGTGGTCGACCCGGACGACCGGACGCTCACCCGCCGCGCGCCCGACGGCCACGGTGACCGAGGTCCCGCAGTCCGCGGTGGTCGGGTCGCCGCCGTCGTCGCCGCTCGTCCCGACGGTGACGGTGGCGGTGCCGTCCGGCGCGCACTGCAGGCCGACGGCGACGTCCCGCGCTCCGGAGGGACGCCCGGGCAGCGTCAGTGTCGTCGGGCCGTCGGTGACACGGACGACCGGCGACCCGAGCAGGGTCACGTCCCCGGCGGCGCCGGTCGAGACGAGGGCGGTCGCGTCCTCCGGGGAGAGCGACTGCTGGGGCAGGCCGGCACCGACGAGGGCACCGGCGGTGAGCGATCCGGCGACGACGAACGCACCGATGCCGATCGTGGGGACGAGCCAGCGTCGTCGTCGCACGGACCGGTCCACGCGGTCGACGAGCAGGGCACGGAGGGCGCGGTCTCGGGTCGTCTCGGTCATCGTGCTCCTCCGGTGGTGGTCGGTGCGGTCATGGTCGGTGCGGTCGTGGTGGGAGCGGTCGGCGGAGCGGGCGGTCCTGCGGTCTGCTCGGCGAACTGCGCGCCGAGACGCTTCCGGGCCCGCGAGAGGCGGGACTTCACGGTCCCGATCGGCACGCCGAGCACCTCGGCCGCCTCGGCCTCGCGGTGGCCTGCGACGACGCAGAGCGCGAGGACCTGCTGGTCGGCCGGGGAGAGCCTCCGGAACGCGGCGACAGCGGCCCCGTCGTCGTGCCGGTCGGCGGGGTCGGGAGCGTGCTCGGCCGGCGGCAGCGTCGCGAGCAGGCGCCGGTGGCGCATCGTGGCGCGGGTCGCGTTGCGTGCCACGTTCGTCGCGGTGACGAGCAGCCACGGCAGCAGGTCGCCCTCGACCAGCCGGGCGCTGCGACGTCGACGCCACGCCTCGAGGAAGACGACCGCCACGACGTCGTCGACGTCCACCTCGGGCGGCACCAGGCGGAGCGCATGGCGGTGCACGCGGTCGCGGTGCCGGTCGAACACGCGCCCGTAGGCCTCGCCGTCACCGCGGCCCGCGGCCGCCCAGTCCTCGGCGTCGTCGCCGCTTCCGGTTCTCATGTCCTGGAGTGTCCGGCACCGCCCGGATGGTTCCATCCGGGCGGTCCGTCAGCGCAGTCCGGTCAGTCCCGGCGCTGCATGGCGGACAGGCGCTCGTTGTACGCCTTGAGCTCGGCGTCCCCGTCGCGCTCGGCCTGCCGGTCCTTCCGCTTGGCGATGCGTTCGTCGGACCGCACCCAGTTCCGCACGACGAGCAGCGCAACGAAGACCATCGGCAACTCCGACGCACCCCACGCGATCCCGCCGCCGACGTGCTGGTCGTCGAGCAGCGCGCGGTCGTTCGTCTGCCCGAGGGCGTGGAACCAGTCGATCGCGTACACCGACTGCGAGGTCATCACCGCGACGCCGAAGAACGCGTGGAAGGCCAGCGTCGCGAGCAGGGCGATGATGAGGATCGGGTACTGCGGCCGCTGCGGACCCGGGTCGATGCCGACGAAGACCCAGAAGAACAGGTACCCGCTGAACACGAAGTGCACGATCATCACGATGTGCCACTCGTGCGACTGCATCGAGTACTCGAACGCTGGCGTGAAGTAGAACACCACGAGGGACCCGGCGAAGATCACCCCGGCGACGGCGGGCTTGCCGAGGAACTGCATCCACCGCGAGTGCACGAACAGCATCAGCCACTCGCGGGCACCACGGGAGCCGTCGTTCCGGACCGGCAGGGTACGGAGCGCGAGCAGCACCGGGCCGCCGAGGACCAGCGGCAGCGGCACGAACATCATGAGCAGCATGTGCTGGACCATGTGCGACGAGAAGTGGATCATGCCGTAGACCGCCGGGCCGCCGGAGGTCGTCCAGATGAACACCGCACAGCCGACCAGCCAGGCGATCGTCCGACCGACCGGCCAGGAGTCCCCGCGCTGCCGGAGCTTCCGGACGCTCCACAGGTACCAGCCGGCGCCGACCAGGGCGAGCGCGAGCCACATCCAGTCGATGTGCCACTGCGACAGGTACGTCTGCATCGTCTGCTCGGGCGGGTAGGGGTAGCCGATGAGGCCCGAGCGGGTGTCGGCCCCGGTCTCCGGCGTCTGCGGGATCGGCGGCTGGCTGCGGGACACCGCGACCGAGACACCGATCGCGACGGCCATGAAGACGATCTCGGCGAGTGCGAACCGGACGAACAGGCGGCGGTCGGTCGGGGCACGCAGCAGCCCCGGCACGAGCTTCCGTCGCTGCACGACGCCGGCGACGCCGAGCAGCACCAGGATCGTGGCCTTGGTCGTGATGAGCCACCCGTACGGGGTCGTGAACAGGTCGAGCGGGCCGGTCAGGCGGAGCTGCGCGTTCACGATGCCGGAGAACGCCACCGCGCCGAACGCCCAGCCGGCGAGCGTCGAGTACCGGGCGACGACGCGTCCGGTGGCGCCCTTCATCCGGGTGCGGAGCAGCACGACGGCGACGAGGCCGCCGGCCCAGACGCACACCCCGACCAGGTGCACGGCGAGCGAGTTCACGGCGTTGGCGTGCTCGAGCGACCCGGCGGCGTGGCCGGACAGGGCGAGGGGCAGCAGCGCGAAGAGCGCGGCGACGGTCGCGAAGGCCAGGGTCGTGGCGCGGGTGGCCAGCGCGGCGAGCACCGTCGCGATGAGGACCGCCGCCGCGGAGACGACGAGGGACTGGCCGATCTCGACCTGGAACGCGAAGAGCAGGAAGTTGCGGGCGAACACGGGGCTGGTCAACGGGACGCCGAGGGTGTTCGCGCCAGTGAGCACGATGCCGAGGACAGCCGCCAGGAACCAGATCGAGCCGGCGATCGCCGCCCAGCGAGCGGCACGGTGCTGCACCGACGACATCGCACCGTGGTCGGCCTTCTGCGCCGGCAGGGCGAACGCGGCGACGATGAGCAGGCCGATCGTCAACGCCGCGACACCGTCGTGCACGCCCCGTGCGGCGACCAGGCCGAACTGCACCACGTCCCCGGCGGACTCCAGCTGCTGGTTCGCGGTGAAGGCACCGGTGATGGTCATCCCGAGGACCGCGCATGCGACCACGAGGGGCAGGGCGATGACCAGGACGGTCGCGACGGTGGACGTGCGCGTGGTGACGGGCGCGTGTTCCGGTGCCGGCCCTCCCGTCCGATGAGCGGTTCCCGTCCGGGACGGACTGTCTGTCCGGATGGCGCTGTCCGGACGCCGGGCGCTGTCCGGCTGGGGCTGAGATGACGTGACGGCCATACCTGTCTCGGGTCGGTTCCGTCCGCGGTCCGCGGACCCTCCATCGTAGGCGCGCCCCTCTGGACCCGCGATGTGGATCGGGAGGCTGGACGGCGGCTCCGGCACGCCGCCGTACGGTGGACGACGTGACCAGGACGGATGCGCACCACGACCAGGACCGGTTCGACCACCTGCTCGAGGCGGTCGGTGCGGTCCTCGAGCCGAGTCTCGACGTGCTCGACGCGATGACCCGCGCGGTGGACGCCTGCGTCCGGTGGACCGGCGCGACCGAGGCCGGCATCGTCCTCGCCGACCGGTCCGGCGTGCTGCACGTGATCGCCTCGTCGAGCGAACGCACCATCGACGCGGAAGAGGCGCAGCTCGGCACCGACGAGGGCTCCTGCATGGACTGCTTCCGGACCGGGCGCACGATCGACGTGCCGGACGTCAGCACGAAGGCCGCGGACTGGCCGGCCTTCGTCCGCACCATGCACGACCGGGGACTGGTCGGGACGTTCGCCGAGCCGGTCCGCCTCCGCACCGCGACGATCGGGTCCCTCTGCGTCTTCGCCGACCACGAGCGTGGGCACGACGACCACGACGTCGTGGTGATCCAGCTGCTCGCGGACGCAGCCTCGGCCGCCCTGGTCCGGCAGCGTGAGGAGGGCGGGCCGCGCACGCTCGACGAGCAGGTCGCGGACGGCCTGGAGGCACGGGTCGCGTTGGAGCAGGCGAAGGGTGCGTTGTCCTACCGCCGGGACGTCCCGATCGACGCTGCCTTCCGGATCCTGCAGGAGGCCGCCGCGCGGACCGGCCGCGGGCTCCGCGCGGTCGCGACGGAGGTCGTCGAACGCGGTGCGGACCTCCGCGAGGTCGCCTGACGGCTCGTCGCCGGGCGAGCAGGTGCTGCGCGCTGCCCCTAGATCGTGATGGTGCGTCCGACGACCTGCCGGGCGGTCTCCGCGAGCGGCATCTGGTGCGACCTGGCGTAGCTGCGGAGCAGCTCGAACGCCTGGTCCATGTCGACGTCGTGCGTCTGTGCGAGGAACCCCTTCGCCTGCTCGATGACGACCCGGCTGTCGAGTGCCCGCTGCAGCTGCGTCCGTGCGATCGACGCCTGCTCGAGGCCCCGCTGCTGCAGGATGCTGATCGTGGCGACGTCCGTGAGGGCCTGGGCGGCGACGATGTCCTCGTCGTTGAGGGGACCCGGGTGCTCGCGGTAGAGGTTCATCGAGCCGAGGGTCTCGTTGCGCAGCCGGAGCGGGATCGCGTGCACGGACGCGTAGCCGAAGAGCTTCGACGCCGCGGCGAAGTCCGGCCAGCGGCGGTGCAGTTCGTCGAGGCTGCCGACCGTGACGACCTGGCCGGTGCGGTACGCCTCGATGCACGGTCCCTCACCGGCGTCCAGCTGCATGATGCCGACCAGGGCACTGCGCTCGCTGGTGGAGGCGACCAGTTCGAGTTCATCGGACGGCGTCGCGAGCATGATGCCGGCGGCGCTGACGTCGAACAGGTCGGCCGCCTTGCCGACCAGTAGCTGGAGCAGTTCGATGACGTCGTAGTCGTCGACGAGGGTGTCGGCGAGGGTGACGAACGTGTCGACGAGGCGGTGCTCTCTGCTCTGCGTCATCAGCGGTCCTCTTTCCGTACTGAGTCGGTGGGGTCGGCGGCGCCGGGGTCCCGGAAGTCGATGCGGCGCTCGATGACGCCCTCGGCGATGGTGCGGAGGGGTTGGCCGTCGGCGAAGGCCCGTGCCCGCAGGACCATGAGCGCGTCGTCGGCGGAGAGCCCGAGCTGTGCCACGACCATGCCGGTCGCCTGGTGCACGTGTCGGCCGGCGGGCTGCGTGACGGAGACACTCGAGGAGAGCCTGCCGTCCTGCAGTGCGCGGGTCGTGGAGGAGAGCACGCGGAGCGCCGCCAGGCCGGCGAGGAGCTTCGCCTCGTCGAGCTCGGCCGGGGCGAGCGGGTCGGTGTCGAACCGGTAGAGCGTGACCGCGCCGATGTCGAACGTCCCGACCGACAGCGGCAGGGAGACGAGCCCGGCCCAGCCGGATTCCCGGAGCACCACTCGGGCGGAGGGCCAGTCGTCGGCGGCCCCACCGGAACCGGAGGCCGCACTGAGGTCGTACGCCAGCACCGGCGAGCGGCTTCGGAGGGCGGACCATCCCGGCCCTTCACCGAGCACGACCTGCTGCTCGTCGGAGGCGGCGGAGCGCGGGTCGGAGGCGGCGATCACAGCGCTGCCGAAGGGCTCGCCCAGGGTGGAGAGCGCTGCTCCGAACACCGGCAGGACGTCCACGAAGGCACTGGCGAGCGCGCCGTCGTCGCCGCTCTGGAGCCGACGGGCAGCGTCACCGAACGCGCTCATCGCCGTCGGTGTGTCAGGCATCGTGTGCCGTGGATCGTGCTCGTGCTCGTGCTCATCGGCGCTCCTGCTGGAAGGGGCTGCAGCGCGGGGGCTGGGTGCTGAAGCGGTGGGTTCCAGCCTAGTCACGCGGACTCCACCCGTTCGGAGTTCCCCGTGACTACCGTGGTCCTCGGCAGCCCCAGACCCCGGCCCTCGATCACCACGTTCCCCGTGAACAGCTGGAGTTCCCGTGCGCGCACCCCGTCCTCCCGTCCGCCCAGCCGGCCCACTCGCTCGGCGGACCAGCCCTGTCCGGGCTTCTCGCTCCGTGCCGCTCCGCGTCGCCGGAGCCCGCGCGGTCCGGACACTCGTCGCGCTCGTCGGCGCCGGCCGGACGGTCGGCCGGTGCGCCGAGTCCCTGCACGACCACCGGTGTCAGCGGCGGGACGGTCACGCCGGGGTCCACGTGGTCGAGGCCGGCCGCGTGCGACTGCGGTGGCGGGACGGCGCGGTGCCGAGCGACGACTGGCTGCTCGACGCGTTCGAGCCGTGAAGTCCGCCGGGTCGGCCAGTAGGCTTCCCCCGTGCTGCTCTCCGACCGCGACATCACCGCCCAGCTCGACCAGGGCCGGATCGGCCTCGACCCGTACGACGCCGCACTCGTGCAGCCGTCGAGCATCGACGTCCGGCTGGACAAGTACTTCCGGCTCTTCGACAACCACAAGTACCCGCACATCGACCCCGCGGTGGACCAGCCCGACCTGACGCGCCTGGTCGAGACCGACCCGGACGAGGCCTTCGTGTTGCACCCGGGCGAGTTCGTGCTCGGGTCGACGTTCGAGGTCGTCACGCTGCCGGACGACATCGCGGCACGACTCGAGGGCAAGAGCTCACTCGGTCGTCTCGGGCTGTTGACGCACTCGACCGCAGGCTTCATCGACCCGGGCTTCTCCGGCCACGTGACCCTCGAACTCTCGAACGTGGCGACGCTGCCGATCAAGCTCTGGCCCGGCATGAAGATCGGCCAGCTCTGCTTCTTCCAGCTGTCGAGCCCGGCCGAGAAGCCCTACGGATCCGCCGACTACCAGTCGCGCTACCAGGGCCAGCGTGGTCCGACGGCGTCGCGGTCGGCGCTGAACTTCCACCGGGCGGACGTGTCGCAGCCGCGCTGACCGAGCGCCTCCCAGCCGGCGGGATACAGACGCACCTGCCGAACCGGAATACGGGATTCTGTGTATCGTTGCCCACATGCCGCCAGCCTCCGCTCGCGCGTCGACGACGACGCTCTCCGCCGCCGCGATCATCCGTGAAGCCCGGCTCCGCGCCGACCTGACACAGGTGCAGCTCGCCACCCGGGCAGGCGTCACACAGAGCGTGATCAGCACGTACGAGAACGGGCGACGCGAGCCCTCGCTCGCGGCACTGCAGCGGCTGTTGCTCGCCGCCGGCTTCCGTACCGCCATCGACCTGCAGCCCGTCGCCGAGCCCCTCCCCCTGCGGGATCTCGTCACACGACACCGGGATGAACTCCGAGCAGCCCTGGAGCGGCACGGCGCCGTCGCCGTCCGACAACTCCTCGATCCCTCCGGACCACACCGCGCCGACGACTGGCCTGCCGACGTCGAACTCGTGGTCGACCTGGCACCCCCGAGCGGCGTGTTCTCGTTGATGCGCATGCAGGACGACGCCGAGGAGCTGCTCGGGGTCCGGGTCGACGTGCTGGCCGCGGATGCGCTGCCGGACGACGTGCTCGGCCGGGCGGTACCACTGTGACGTCACCCGTCGAGCAGGCCCTCGACGACGTCGTCGTGTGCTGCGACCGCATCCGCTCCTACGTCTCCGACCCGGCACTGCCAGAGGAACTCGTGCACGACGCCGTCCGGATGCGGCTCGTCGACATCGCCGCCGCGGTGCAGCGCCTGCCGCCGACCGTGACCGCCCACGAGCCCACGGTGCCCTGGTCGCAGGTGTCCGCGCTCGCCGAACGCCTGACGCGGCGTCCGACCGAGACCCCGCCGTCGGTGTTGCTCGGCACGGCGCGGACCGACGTCCCGGTCCTCTGCGCGGCCGTCCGGCGGATGCGGGGCCGCGGCCGCTGAGACCCAGTCGGGTCGAACGTCAGTCGCCGTGCACGATGCACACGGCGTCGAGGTCCAGCGATGCCTCCAGCGCCGCCGTCACCCCGCGTTCACCGTCGGCGTCGAACGGTGTCACCGTGTCGACCCACCACAGCGGCACCGGCAGCGCCGGCGCATCCGGCAGCAGGCGCGTGACCTCGTCGAGTTCGTCGACCCGTCGCACGCCGAGCACGGTGATGACCGGGTGGGTGGCGTCGCGGCAGACCTGCATCATCGGGCCGTCGTCCAGCGCCCGGACACCCCAGGCGTCGTCGTGGAGCAACAGCGCCTCGGCGACGTCGCGGACCTGCACCTCGCCGCGGCAGAGGAGGGTCACGTCACGCGGCACCCTGGGACCCCTGACCGCCGTGCTGCATGGCGTGCGGGCCGAGTGCACCGTCGTCGTGGGCGGGCTCCAGGGGTGCGCCGCCGACGAGCTGCAGGAAGCGGTCCTCGTCGATGCGGTCGAGGAACGACTCGAGCGCGGTCCAACCGTCCTCGAACCGGACGACCAGCCCCTCACCGACCTCACCCGCGAAGGTGTCGGTCGTGGTGCGGACGGGCGGCCACTCGCCGCGGCGGTCCAGGAAACGGGTGGCCTCGGGTCCGACGATGACCGCGAGCGGTTCGGGTTCGCCGTAGCCGACCGCGCGGACCAGGTGGTCGGCGTCCCCGCGGCGCTGCATGACGACGCCGAAGACCGGCTCCACGTCGCTGGCGACACGGTGCACGGCGTCGAGCAGGCGTGAGGCGAGCTCCGGGTCCGACCCACCCTCGGGCACGGTGAGGACCGCGGACATCGTCTCGACGACGACCCCGTCGGTCAGGTGCGCGGTCATCGTCGCCGCGAAACCGTCACCGATCGCGTAGGACGTGCTGATGCCCGGCGACTCGTGCATCGCGTACTGCGTGACGACCCAGCGGTCCCACGCCGACGTCAGCGGTTCCGAGGTCCCCCACCGCTTCGGGCAGGTGCCCACCGTCTCGCACAGCGCCTCGATCGCGGAGCCGATGTCGACGGTCCGCTCGTCGTGGTGGCGGAGCGTCAGGTCGATGCTGATCTGCCGGACCGAGCCGACGGCGTCGCGGTGCTCCGGGGAGGGCTCCCCGAGGAGCTCCGGTCCTCGCGCGACGAAGTCCTCGATGCCGGCCGCCGGCGCGCCGGTCCGTCCGTCGCGGAGGGAGCCGTCGGACCCGCGGACCGCCCACGCGGCCCCGTGTGCACCCAGCGCGTGCCGCAGGGCGGGGGTGAGCGCAGCCTCCGGGCCGGTCCGCAGGACGACTGTCCGTCCGGCGGCCTCGGCACGGCGCAGCAGTGCGTCGAAGGAGTCGGTGAGCCACACCACCGCGGCGCTGGAGTCCACCACGATGGCTGGGCCGACCACGTCGTCGATGAGGGGATGTCGGACCATTCCGGTTCCTCCTCGGGTCGGTCGTACGAGCTCGTTGATCCCCTCGGACGGTACACACGGGCTCCTGGCGGTGTCCGTCGGAGAGCGCGGCTCACAGCGGAGAGACAGGGGCGGACGGGAGGCCCGGTGCGCGTCCGCCCCGGGCGTCCGGCTGGCATCCAGCGGAAGTTCCGCTAGGCTGGTGCGGTCCCGCTCGACGGGATGCGCGAGTGTAGTTCAATGGTAGAACTCCAGCTTCCCAAGCTGGTAGCGCGGGTTCGATTCCCGTCACTCGCTCCGTTCCCTGTCACGCCGCGACCCGCTGGTCGTCATCCAGCGAGCAGCCGCCGTGTCCACTCGGCCAGCGCCGTGGTCGCCCGCCGCGACACCGTGGCGTCGGGCACCATGCTCGTGAAGCCGTGGAAGGCACCCGGCCACACGTGCAACTCGGCGTCGACGCCCGCGGCCCAGAGCCCGCTGGCGTAGGCCACCGTCTCGTCGCGGAACACCTCGGCGCTGCCGCAGTCGATGTACGTCGGCGGCAGGTCGGCCAGGGCCGTCGCGCGTGCCGGGGCAGCGTACCCGGACACGTCGTCGGTGCCCCGGCGCTCGCCGAGGTAGGCGTCCCAGCCGAACCGGGTCATCTGCCGGTCGGCGACCCCGACACCGTCGATCTGCTGCGTCGACACGGTGCGGTCGCGGTCGTCGAGCATCGGTGAGACCAGGATCTGGCCGAGGAGGGCAGGACCGCCCCGGTCGCGCATCAGGAGCGTGGTCCCGGCCGCGAGACCGGCGCCGGCGCTCTGCCCGGCGATGACGATCCGGTCCGGGTCGATGCCGAGTTCGTCGGCGTGCTCGGCGACCCAGACCAGGCCGGCGGCGCAGTCCTCGACGGGGTAGGGGTCCGGGTGCTCCGGGGCGAGCCGGTAGTCGACGCTGACGAGGACGACGTCGTGGTCGAGCAGCCAGCCGTCGTAGGACTCCAGGTTGCCGAGGTGGTGGCCGAACATCATCCCGCCGCCGTGGATCGTGTAGACCCCGGTGGTCGGACCGGTGCGGCCGATGCGCTGGATGACCGCCAGCTCGATCGGGTCACCGAGGTACCCGGGCACGGTGGTGCTCCGGCGTTCGAGGCCGCGCTCGCGCAGTCGGTCGTCGAGCGTCTCGAGCGGGACGTCGAGCTGACGCATCCGGGGCAGCATCTCCGGCGTGACGCGGAACGGTCCGCGGGCGGCGAGCGCGTCGAGGAACGGCAGGAGCTCGGCGTCGAACGGGGGGCGGGCGATGACGTCAGACATCGGATTCCTCCTGGGTGGTGGTGGTGGTGGTGGTGGTGGAAGGGCTTGCGGGGGCGGTGCGGGCGCGGAGCACGCCGACGAGGACCAGGACGGCGGCGACGATGGTGACGACGACGCCCGCGATCGAGACGGCGCCGTCGAACGCGGCGGTGCGACCCGGTGTCCAGGGCGTCGTGCCGAGGCTGCCCGGCACGAGGGCGGCGAGGACCGTGCCGGTGGCGGCGATGCCGACCGCGGTCGCGATCTCGCTCGCGGTGTCGACGAGCGCCGCGCCGATGGACGTGCGGTCGGCGGGCAGCCCGTGCAGGACGTTGTTGCCTGCGACGGCGCCGACGACGCGCATGCCGGCGGCGACGAGCACGAGGGCGACCAGGACACCGGGGTAGCCGAGCCGTGCGGTCAGGGCGAACACGGCGAGACCGACGACGACCGCGGCGGCACTGAGTCGCGCGGCCCGGTCGAGCCCGACGCGTCGGACGAACGGGCCGACGAAGCGGCCGCTGGCCAGCAGGACGACCACCTGCGGCAGCGTCCCGACGGCGGCGAGCGCCGGAGGCCAGCCCCAGGCGATCTGCAGCTGCAGGGTGACGAGGTACGACAGTGCGGCCATCGCGAGCCCTGCGGCGGCCTTGTACGCGAGACCGCTCGCGACCAGCGGTCGGGCGATCAGGTGCAGGTCGAGCAGGGGGTGGCGTGCGGTGCGCTCCCGCACGACGAAGCCGACGGCCACCAGGACGGTCGCCGTTCCGGCCGCCCACCCGGTCCAGCCGGCAGCGCCGCTGACGACGAGCGTCGGGGTGACGAGGACGCCGACGATGCTCGCGGTCCCCAGCGCCGCCCCGACGAGGTCGATGGGGTCGCGGTGCAGGTCGTCCGGGCGATCGACGGCGATGCCGGCCCGGATGCCGACGAAGGCGACGAGGGCGATCGGCACGTTCGCGACGAGCAGCACCTGCCACGGCGCCACGGCCAGGACGAACCCGCCGATGGTGGGTCCGACGGCGAGGCCGACGAGCCCGGCGGTGGAGATCACCGTCAACGCGCGGACGCGCAGGTCCTGGCTGGTGAAGAGCCGGAACGCCAGCGCCATCGAGCCGGGGGTCGTCATCGCGGCGGCGATCCCCATGAGCGCCCGGACGACGATGAGCTGCTCCACCGAGGTGACGAACACGGTCGCCAGGCTCGCCACGGCCAGGAGCACCAGGCCGACGAGCATCGTGCGACGACGGCCGACCCGGTCGGCGACGGCACCGAAGAGCAGCATCAGGCCGCCGAAGGCCACCGAGTAGGCGCCGGACACCCACTGCAGCGCGGTCGTCGAGGCGGCGAGGTCGCGGGCGATGGTGGGGAGGGCGACGGTGAGGACCGAGTTGTCGAGCATCTCGAACAGGAACACCGCGGACAGGCCGGCGAGGGGCAGCCAGGCGTCGCGGAGACCAGCGGGTGGCGAGTCGGTCGTCGTCGACGACGAGGTTCGTGCTGATGAGGTTCGTACGTGCACGGGCGCACTCCTTCGATGAAGAAGTGGCGACTCCTGTGAGACGCGTACGCGGTTCCGACTGCCGGAGCAGAGCGGGTTTTTTCCCTCTGCGTCCGACTGTAGCCCATACGGTGTCGTCATGGCCTCTGCTCCCTCGACCGACGGACCGACCACGCCCGCGTTCGACCACGTCGTCATCGGCGCCGGGATCGTCGGCGCCGCCACCGCCCGGGCGTTGGCGGCCCGCGGCGAGCGCGTCCTGCTCCTCGAGCAGCACGACCGCGGACACGTGCACGGTTCTTCGCACGGGGGCAGCCGGATCTTCCGCATGGGGTACCCGGACGCGGACTACGTCGAGCTGACGCTGCGGGCCTGGGACGCGTGGGCGGCGCTCGAGTCCGCGTCCGGCCGGACCCTGCTCGAGCACACGGGTGCCGTGGACCACGGACGCGCCGAGGTCGTCGACGCGATCGCCGCCGCACTCGACACCGCGGGCATCGCCACGGAACGACTGACCGCGGCCGAGGCCGCCGCCCGCTGGCCCGGCATCGCCTTCGAGGGGCACGTCCTGGCGCACGCGACCGCCGGCCGGATCCGTGCCGCCGACGCCCTCGAGGCGCTGCTCGACCTCGCAGCCGCGGACGGTGCCGACCTCCGCTTCGGGGTGCGTGTGGTCGAAGTCCGGGACGACGGTGACACCGTGACGCTGACGCTCGGCGACGGCACCACGGTCCGCACGGGCAGTGTCGTCGCGGCCGTCGGTGCCTGGGCGCCCACGCTGGTGGGTGCGCTGCTCGCCGGGCGTGGGGCGAGCCTCCCGGCCATCCGCGTCACCCAGGAGCAGCCCGCGCACTTCCCCAGCCAGCTGCCGGACGAGGCGTGGCCGTCGTTCGTCCACCATCCGGCGGACGGCGGCGGTGTCTACGGGCTGCTCACGCCGGGCGAGGGCGTCAAGGTCGGCTTCCACGGCACCGGGCCCGTCGTCGACCCGGACGACCGCGACCGGACGCCCGACCCCGCCGAGGTGGCGCGACTGCAGGCGTACGTCGAACGGTTCGTGCCGGGCGTGGACGCGTCGCAGCCGACGCTGATCAGCTGCCTCTACGACAACTCCCCCGACGAGGACTTCGTGCTCGACCGCCGCGGACCGGTGACGGTCGCGACCGGGTCGTCCGGGCACGGGTTCAAGTTCGCGCCGCTCGTCGGGGAGATGCTGGCGGACCTCGCCACCGGCGGCGAACCGCACCCGCGCTTCGCACTCTGAGCCGACCGCCGACCGCGCCTCAGTCCTGCTCGGTGCTGGCGCGCTCGGGGTCGTCCTCCGCGTCCCGGCGCCGGTCCTGCACCAGCTCCTTCGTGCGGAGCAGCCGCAGCGCCGTCACGAGCACCAGGCCGCCCAGCACGTTGCACAGCAGTGTGTACCCGAACCACCCGAGCCACTGGCCGTAGGTGATCGGCGCACCGGCCTGGATCGCACCGAAGACGAGCAGCGAGTCGAGGATCGAGTGGAACAGCTGCAGGCCCGCGAGCAGGAACCCGCCCGCGACGGCGGCGACGAGCTTCGCCGGGTCCGAGTCGGTGCCCTGCTGCATCCGGGTCATCAGGGTGATGGTGCTGCCGCCGAGGACGGCCAGGACGATGCTCTGCAGACCGAACGGCGCGTCGATGAAGTGCGCGGCGGACTCGGTGAGGGTGGCGTGCCACTGCGGGAACGCGTGCACCACCAGCCACATGAAGACCCAGCCCCCGGCGAGGTTCGCGAGCAGGGTGCCACCCCAGAGCTTCACCAGCTGCAGGACCGTCCCCTCGCGGGCGACGACCGCGGCGACCGGCATGAGGAAGTTCTCGGTGAACAGCTCGCTGTGGGCCAGGTGCAGGGCGATGAAGCCGATGCCGAAGGCCAGGCCGGCGAGCAGGTGGCTGTCGGTCTCGGTGAGCACGGCGAGGTACGCCATCACTCCGAGGCTCACCTCGAGGCCGCCGAAGAACCCCGTGATGACGATGGCGCGGGTCGTGCGGTGCAGGCGTTCGGCGCCCTCCTCGATGGTGGCGTCGAAGGACTCGGCGAGTTCGTCCTCCACGGGGGCGTCGGTGGAGCCCAGTTCACGGCGGCGGTCGTCGGTCATCGTCCGGACGGTACTCAGCGCTCCCCGGGCTGCCCGGCCGGTGCGTCCGCGAAACGCAACGTGGGCGTCATCGCGCAGCGGTACTCCGTGGTGTGACGACGCCGGGGTTGCGTTTTGCGGGAGCGGTAGCGTGACGGGATGCGCGTCGTCATGGCACCGGACTCGTTCAAGGGCACCGCGTCGGCGGCCGACGTCGCCGAGGCCGTCGCCGACGGCTGGCGGAGTGAGCGGCCGGACGACGACCTCGTCCTCCTGCCGATGGCCGACGGCGGCGAGGGCACCCTCGACGCCGTGGCTCGAGCGGTACCCGGCAGCGAGCGGGTACCGGTCACGGTGACCGGGCCGGACGACCGGCCCGTCGAGACAGCCTGGCTCCGGCTGCCGGACGGCCGCGCCCTGGTCGAGCTCGCGGCCACGAGCGGGCTGACGCTCCTCGACGACCTCCGCCCCGACACCGCGCACACGACCGGGTTCGGGCAGGCGATCGCCGCGGCCCTCGACGCCGGGGCCACCGGGCTGCTCCTCGGCATCGGCGGCAGTGCCTCGACCGACGGCGGGGTCGGCGCACTGCAGGCGCTGGGGCTCGCGCTCGGGACGGCGGTACCGACCGGCGTCACCGGTGGCGAGGTGCTCGACCACGTGCCTCCCGTCGATGCGACCGCGCTCCGCCCGCTGCCGCCGCTCGGGGCCGTGGTGCTCAGCGACGTCACCTCGCCGCTCCTCGGCGAGCACGGGGCGGCCGCCGTGTTCGGGCCGCAGAAGGGCGTGACGCCCGACCGGACCGCCGTACACGAGGACCGGCTCCGGCGCTGGGCCGCGTGCTTCCCCGACGTCGACCCGACCGCTGCCGGAGCAGGTGCGGCCGGCGGGACCGGCTTCGGACTGCTCGCCTGGGGCGCCCGGATCGCCAGTGGTGCCGCGACGATCGCCGACGCGATCGGGCTGTCGGCCGCCGTCGCCGGCGCCGACCTGGTGGTCACCGGCGAGGGACGATTCGACGCCCAGAGCGCCGAGGGCAAGGCGCCGGCCGTGGTCCGGGCGCTCGCCGCCGGCCTCGGTACACCGGTGGCTGTGGTCGCCGGTGCGCTGGCCGCACCACTCGACGGGTTCACGCTGGCGGCCTCGCTCACCGTCATCGCGACGCAGATCACGGGTGAGCCCGACGACGCACTCCGTGACCCGCTGCGCTTCGCCCGGATCGCGGGGGCGCGGTTCGCGCGGGCGCAGGACGCCTGAGCGCCGGGGACGGACACCGACGGGAGGCGCGCCCCGCGTGAGCCGGACAGGTCCGGAACGTCTCCTGCCGCACCGCGGTACCCAGGTGCCATGCACCACCGACCGACCCGCACCCGAACGGCCCTGCTGGCGGTCGCACTCGTGGCCTCGCTCGCCGGGTGCAGCGCCGGTGGCAGCACCCGGACGGCGGCCGTCGACGCGGCGTCCGACTTCGCCGCGGCGATCGCGGACCATGGCGGCGCCGAGGCCTGCGCCCTCCTGGTGCCGGACGCCCGGCAGGCCGTGACCGACGAGACCCACCGGGACTGCGCTGACGGCGTGCTCGACCTCGACCTGCCGACCACCGTCCGGACCGCATCGACCGAGGTGTACGGCCGTGCGGCCTTCGTGCGCGGCGACGGCGACGCCCTGTTCCTCGCGCGCTCCGGGTCGACGTGGCTGGTCCGCGCTGCCGGGTGCACACCGGTTCCCGACGCCCCGTTCGACTGCGTCCTGGACGGGAGCTGACGTGCGGAAGCTCTTCACCGCGTACCTGGTGGTCATCGTCGTCGGGCTGGCGTCCTGCTTCGTCATCGCGGCGCTCGGGCGGTGAGCGGGGTGCACACCGAGCGCTCGGTCCGCCGGGCCGTCCGCCAGAACGCGCTCGGGCTGTTCTTCGGCGGGGTCTTCCTCGCGGCGCTCGTCGGGCAGTCGTTCGCCGGCTGGGCGGTGTTCGACGATACCCAGGCGGCCCAGGGCCTCGACCCGATCGGCTGGGTGGAGTACGTCACCTCGTCGAGCTTCGCCGCCGACGTCGCCGAGAACTGGCAGTCCGAGTACCTGCAGTTCCTGCTGTACATCTGGGCGACGGTGTGGTTCGTGCAACGCGGCTCGCCAGAGTCGAAGGAGCAGGACCAGACCGGGCTCGAGTCCGACGAGGACCAGGAGGTCGGCACGCACGCCGGTCCCCGCTCACCCCGCTGGGCCGCGGTCGGGGGCGTCCGGCAGGTGGTCTTCTCGCACTCGCTGCTGCTCGTGATGGGCGGCGTCTTCCTGGCGAGCTGGGCGGCACAGTCGGCCGCCGGGGTGGTGTCGTACGACGAGCAGCAGCTCCTGGACCTCGAGGCGCCGGTCACGTGGGCGCAGTACGTCGGCAGCGCGGACTTCTGGAACCGGACCCTGCAGAACTGGCAGTCGGAGTTCCTGGCCGTCGGGAGCATGGCGGTGCTCTCGGTGTTCCTCCGCGAGCGTGGGTCGCCCGAGTCGAAGCCGGTCGGGGCGCCGCACGACGACACCGGCGCCGAGGGCTGACCGCCACGACGACGGACGGGACGTCCGGCGCCGACCGGCACCGGACCTCCCGTCCGTCAGGCGTCCCCCTGGCTGCTCCTCACTACGACGGCAGACCGACCCGGTTCCGCCGACGGCGCACCACGGCGACCGCGCCGGTGATGGCTGCGCCGAGGGCGATCAACGCACCGGCGACGAGTCCCCAGCGCGCAGGGTCGACGTCGGAACCGGTCCAGGCCAGACCGTCCCAGTCGCCCGGCTCAGCCGGGGCTCGGCCGGCGTCGGCCGCGGGGCGGGCGAGGACCCGGAACGCGACGCTCACCGTGACGTCGGACGTGGCACCGAGGGCTTCCACCCGGTGGGCGCCGGGGTGCGCTGCGGACGGGACCGTGAAGGTGCCGTCGAGCACACCGTCGGCGTTCGCGGTCTCGGTGCCCAGGGCGACGGGGGCGCTGTGCAGGGTCAGGGCGACCCGCTCGTTCGGCGCGAACCCGCTGCCGGAGTAGCCGACGACGGTGCCCTCGGTTCCGGCCTCGGCGAGGAGCCGGAACTCCGGCGCCCACGATCCGTGTCCGCCACCACCGTTGCCGCCGCCGTGTCCGCCGCTGCCGTTGCCGTTGCCGCCGCCGTGTCCGCCGCCGTTGCCGCCGCCGTTCCCGCCGCCGCCCGGTCCGCCGCCGTTCCCGCCCCCGCTGCCGGGGACGACGACCTGGAAGGTCGCGCTGGCCGGGGTCTGCGACCGGTCACCCGTGGCCGAGACCACGTGGCTGCCCGGGCGCCCCGGAGCGGTCACGTCGAACCCGACCGCTCCGTCGCTCCCCGCGGTCGCCGTGACCCGGACCGTGGCCCCGTCGACGCCGACCGTGACCGACTCACCCGCGGCGAACCCGGCACCGGTGATGTGGACCGTCGCACGCGGTCGGACGCCGTCGCCCGCCGAGGTGGTGAGCGTCGGGGTCCAGACGGGAGCCGCCTCGATCGTCACCGGCGTGCGCACGGTCGCGCTCCCCGTGCCGTCGTCCACGGTCACGAGGGCCGTCCGCTCCCCAGCGTCCGCGTAGGTGTGGGTCCCGGTGACCGTCGCCGTGCCGTCGGCGACGCTGACGGTCGCGGGCTCGAGCGGTGAGCCGTCGCCCCAGTTCACGGTCGCGGTGGTCGTCCCCGTGCCGACGGTGCCGCCGGTCGCGGTCGCGAGGAGCCCGGAGACCTCCTCGCCGGCGGTGCCGGTGAGGGTGTCGCCCGCGGTCGCGTCGAGAGCCGTCGTGGGGATCCGGGTGCCGTTCGTCGCGATCGCGAAGACGTGGATCCTCCCGGCGTTCGACGGTGCACCCGTCTGGACCGGCAGGGTGATCGCGACCGCCTGCTTGCCGGCGGGCACCGTGGTGACCGGCGTCGCGAAGACACCCGCCGGGACGCGGTCGGTGCCGTTCACCCCGACGGTCCGGTGGTCACTCGTCGCGACGAGGGTGTCACCGAACCGGGGTGCGGCGAGCGAGGCGGTCCAGTCGCCGAACTCGATCGGCAGTTCGGCGGTGGTGCCGTCCGAGTACCGGATCGTGCCGACGGTCTGCTGCGCGCGCTCGTTCGCGGTGCCGATCACCGCGAGCTCCGTGATGTCGGTCCCGGTCGGGACGGGGATGGTCTGACCGTTCCCGGTCGCGTTGTCCGGCTGGCCGGGCTCCACGGCGGGCAGGTCGAAGGTCAGGTCGGTGCCGGGGACCTGGTTCGTCGCCCCCTGCGTGAACCCGTCGGCCGCGAGCGCCGAACGGGAGAACCCGCGGCCCCCGAAGTCGCAGTTCGCGGCCTGACCCGGGTCACCGAGGCAGACGTCGTCGTACGAACCCCGGAGGCTCGGTGCGGTCCGCGAGACCGTCACCGGGACGTCGGTGCTCGCCATCTCCGTGCCGGACCGCACGACGACGTGCACGGTGTGCTCGCCGGTGGTGTCGAAGACGTGCTCGCCGGGCACCTCCCACGCGCCGAGGGCCGACTTCGTCGGGGTCACCCGCTGCGGGTCCGAACCGTCCTGCCAGTCGACCGTCACCGCGTAGTCGCCGGCCGTGGTGCCGGGCCCGGTGATCGCGGCGAGGTCGCCGGAGAAGGTCTCGCCGACCTCCGCGGTCAATCCCGGTGTCGGTTCGACGGCGAAGGCGCTGGTCGTGGCGGTGCTGTCCGCCAGGAGTTCGAACTCGCCGATGGACGGCGCCGCCCCGGTGCTGGTCCCGGTGACCGACAGGCGGTACCAGGTCAGTGCGGCGGGGTGGGCGATCGTCTCCGGACGGGTCTGGAGCGGTGCGTCGAAGTCGTCCTTCGCGACGGTCGACAGCGGCACCCAGGTGGTGCCGTCGCTCGAGCCCTCGAGCTTCCACGACGTCGGCTGGGCACCGGTGGCCGCGGTGGTGAGCGTGTACTGGTCGACGGTGACGGGGCCCTGCGCCGACTTCCAGGTGATCGCCGCGGTGGCGCTCCGGAAGGTCGTCGCGGTCAGGGACTCGTCGTCGGTCAGTGCTCCGAGTGCGGTGTCGTCATCGCTCGTCGTGGCGCCGAACCCGGAGGTCGTGGCGTCGACGAGCGGCTTCGGTGCGACGGCCGGGGCGTCTGGCCCCTCAGCACCCTGGGTCTTGCCGGCGCCCCAGTTCGACGCGGTCGACCCCATGCGGAAGTCGAGCGTGCCGCCCTTCGCGACGTCGGCCTGCGAGATGACCGCTCGGTCGAGGGCCTTCCCGTTGAACGAGGCCGACTGCACGTACACGTTGCTCGCGCTGTTGCCCGCCGCGTTCACGCGCAGGTCGCCTCCGGGCAGGTGCACGGTGGCCTGCGAGAACAGCGGCGAACCGATCGTGTACTGCCCGGAGCCCTGCGCCAACGGGTAGAGGCCGAGCGCGGAGAACACGAACCACGACGACATCTCGCCGTTGTCCTCGTCACCGGTGTAGCCCTGCCCGATGTCGCTGCCGACGAACAGACGTCGCATGCTCTCGCGGACGATCTTCTGCGTGAGCGAGGGGTCGCCGGCAGCGGCGGCGATGTACGGGATGTGGTGGGAGACCTGGTTGCTCATGCCGAGCTGACCCATGCGGACCGAGCGGGCCTCGAGCATCTCGTGGATCTGCCCGCCGTAGGAGCCCACGTTCTCGGCGGTCTCCGGGGTGTCGTAGAACTGCTCGAGCTTCGCGATGAGCTGGTCGTCACCGCCGTACAGCCCGGCGAGGCCCTGCACGTCGAACGGGGCGTGGAACGCGAAGTTCCAGCCGTCGGTCTCGGTGAAGGCGCCGCCCCACTCGGCGGGGTCGAAGTCGTCGGCCGGGACCTGGAACGACCCGTCGGCGTCGCGGCCCTGGAAGAACCCGGCATCCTGGTCGAACAGGTTGACGTAGTCCTTCGCCCGGTCGTCCAGGTAGGCGGCGTCGGCCGTCAACTCGGCGACACGGTCTGCCGGGGTCGCCGGGTCCTTCGCAAGCGCCTCGGCCATCTTCGCCAGACCGTGGTCGTTGATGGTGCCCTCGAGGCCCCACGAGACGCTCTCGCCCAGCGAGTCGGGGACGTAGCCGAGGAAGGCGGACTGGTCGAGTGCCTTCCGACCGGCACCGGAGACGTCGGTGGAGACGGTCGTGGCGTTCTTGAAGCCGGCGTCGAACGCCTCGAGCGCGGTCGTCGTGTCCACGGCCCCGTCGAGGTACGCGGTCGCGAAGGCGACGTCGGAGCTCGTGCCGGTCATCAGGTCGGCGTATCCCGGCGAGGACCAGCGCGGTGTCCATCCCCCGTCCCGGTACTGCTGCACGAACCCGTCGACGAGTTCCTGGGCGACGTCGGGGTAGAGCATCGAGTACAGCGGCCACACCGTGCGGTAGGTGTCCCAGAACCCGTTGTTGACGTACACCTTGCCGGCCTTCACGACGGCGTTCGTCGTGGTGGCGGTCGCCGCGCCCTTCGGAGCGACGTTCGGGCTGGCGTGCTCCCAGACCGGTGCGCCGGCGGTGCCGGTGTTCTCGTGCTGCGAGTTCGGGTAGAGGTTCATCCGGTAGAGCGAGCCGTACAGGGCCTGCAGCTGGGTGTCGCTCGCCGCGGACTCCGGGACGGTGACCACGCCGAGGCGGTCGTTCCACGCGGATGCGGCGGCCTGCTGGACCCGGGCGAACGACTTGCCGGCCAGCTCGAGGTCGGCGTTGTGCCGTGCCTGGTCGAGCGAGATGAACGAGGTGGCGAGGCGGAGCTCGACCACGTGGTCCCCGGTGAGGCCGGAGAACGACGCGTACCGGGCGCTCGAGCGGTCGCCCGCCGCGGTGCCGGTGCCCGACGGGTCCTGGTCGAACGTGCCGGCGAAGAACATCCGGGTGGCGCCGACAGACAGGCCGGAGCCGCCCTGCGTCCAGCCGCTGACCGTCCCGTTCGGGTCCATCGTCACCGAGGTCTGCTCGTCCGAGCCGACGTTGTCGAACACGACGCTGCCGCTCGACGCGGGGAAGGCGAAGCGGAGGACGGCGCCGTGGTCGGACGGCGTCACCTCGGCCACGACACCCGACTTCGTCCGCACCGAGTACAGGTCCGGTCGGGCGACCTCGTCGTTGTGGTCGAACGCCAGCGCTCGGGCTCCGAGCGAGGCGTCGGGGGTCGTGCCCGAGGTCGACGGCATGATCGCGAGCTGGTCGCGGTCACCCATCCACGGGCTCGGCTCATGGGAGATGCCGATGCCCTGCAGGCGCGGCAGGTTCGCCGAGTCGTTGTCGGACTGCCACGAGTACTCCCACGACTGGCTCGACGCGTTCGTCATCGGGGTCCAGAAGTTGAAGCCGTTCGGGACCGCCGCGGCGGGGACGTTGTTGCCCCGCGAGAAGCCGCCGGACGAGTTCGTCCCGCGACGGGTGTCGACGTAGTCCGTCAGGCTCGAGCCGTCGATGCGCTCGGCCGCCGGGTCGATGCGGATGTCGTCGACCCAGCCCTGGAACGTCGTGGAGGCGCTGGTGCCCGCGGCGTCGTCGTCGTACGTGAACAGCACCTTGTCGACCGTCTTGCCGGCGAGGGCACCGAGCGGGATCCGGATCGAGTTCCACTGGTCGACGAAGAAGACCTTGCCGTGGCCGAGTGCCTCCGCCGAGACTCGGTTGCCGTTCTCGTCGGTGACCTGCGGGGACGCGGAGACGAGCGAGCCGTCGGAGAGCTGCAGGTCGACCGCGGCGTAGGTCGCCGGGTAGGTCGTGTCACCACCGAGCTCCGGGAAGAGCTTGTAGCTGAGCTCGCTGTCCGTCGTGATCGGCAGCGAGACGTCGTCGTAGAGGACGTTCGTCGCACTCGCCGCACCGGCCGCGACGTGGGCACCGGAGTAGCGGAGCGCCTTGGTGCCGCTGAAGCCGACGGTGGAGCGGGTGTTCAGCCCGGAGACGGGGCCGTTGCCGACCTGGGTCACCATCGGGCTGGGCGGCGGCGGGGTGGTGGACCCGTCGGAGATGCTCCAGTCGGCGAGCTGGGTGATCCCGTCGCCGCTGTTCCGGGTGATGCGGAGGCGGTACTGCGCGTACGAGCCGGGCGTCGCCGCGGTGTACTGGTTCGTCTTCCCGCGACCGCTGAAGGACTGTGCGGACTGCGTGTCCACGGTGGTCCACGTGCTGCCGTCGGTCGAGCCCTCGAGGGTCCACGCCTGCGGGTCGCGACCGGGTGCGTCGTTCGCACTCGTGAGCGAGTACTGCCGGAGCGTCTCGGCCTGGTCGAGCCGGTACGTGATGACGCCCGTGTCCTGGAACGCGAGCCACTTCGACCCGGGGTTCCCGTCGGCCAGGCTGGCGGCGACCTCGTTCGGCGGGTTCTCGGCGTCGGCCGTGACGGCCGTCACGTGGCCGAGGAGGCTGCCGACCGGGAGCGTCGACCCGGTGACGGTCGTCGACGGGGTCAGCGGCGTGTTCTGGAGGGGCTGCGCGTCACCGCCCTCGAACGAGGTGGTGAAGGGGCCGGCGGCCGCGTGCGCGGGCACCGCCCCGAGGAGCGCGCCGGACGAGACGATCGCCGCCCCGACGACCACGGCCGTGACCCGGGTCCCGAACCCGCCCACTGCTCCGCGGATCTCCTGCATGGTCCGGCCGCGCCGGGAACCGAATGACGACATCGTCACCTTTCGTGGTTGGAGAGAAGGTGACGCCGCGTCGACCATGACAGCGTTGTCACACCGGGAGTTTCTATCCGTTCCATGGGAGTCGTGTCAAGGACTGCTCAGGAAAGCGCACGACCGTACGATGACCGGGTGCACTCCGAGCGACCGACGCTGCGTGCCGTGGCCGAGCGGTCCGGCGTCAGCATGAAGACGGTCTCGCGGGTGGTGAACGGCGAGCGGTACGTCGCCGCCGACACCGCCGCGCGGGTCCTCAGCGTCGCCGCGGAGCTCGGCTTCCGCCCGAACACGCTCGCCCGCGAGTTCCGTGCCGGCGGCAGTTCGGCGACCGTCGGACTCGTCACCGGCGACGTCGCCAACCCCTTCTACGCACGCATCGCCCGCGGGGCCGAACACGCCCTCCGCGACCCCGGGCTCAGCCTGCTCTCCGCGTCGAACGACGAGGACGCCGCCCGGGAACGGACCCTGGTGGCGCACCTCGTGGAACGTCGGGTGAGCGGACTGCTCGTCGTGTCCGCGGACGACGACCACACCCTGCTCGCCCGCGAACGCACGCTCGGGACACCGGTGGTCTTCCTCGACCGTGCCCCCGCGGACGTCGCCGCCGACTCGGTCGTCCTCGACAACGCCGGTGGTGTGCGGGTCGCCGTCGAACACCTGCTGGAGCGCGGACACCGTCGCATCGGTCTCATCGGCGACCTCAGCCGGCTGTCGACGCACCGCGAGCGGGTCGACGCGTTCGGGACGGCGATGCGAGCGGCCGGGATCCCCGACTGGGAGCGCTGGGTGCGGAGCGACTCGCACGACCTCGACGAGGCGTCCCGGGCCGCACGCGACCTCGTCGACGGTCCGGACGCACCGACCGCGATCGTGACCACGAACAACCGCATCACGACCGGAGCGCTCCGCGCGTTCGTGGACCGGCCGGAGCGCCCGGCCCTGGTGGGCTTCGACGACTTCGACCTGGCCGACGTGCTCGGCGTCACGGTGATCGCCCACGACCCGGACGCGATGGGCAGCGTCGGCGCACGCGAACTGCTCGCCCGGATCGCGGGTGACGACGGGCCACCACGCCACCACGTGTTGCCCGTGCGGCTGGTCGTCCGGGCCTCGAGCAGCACGTCGCGCTGACCCCGCAGGTCCGCACGGAGCAGCACGTCGGACCGGCCGCGGCAACCCGAAGGGTGTTCCAGCCGTACCTCTCACGTGTCGCGCAACGGGAGCAGGATCGATCGTGGGCCGCACCCGGCCCGACATCCCCACCCCACGAGGAGACCCTTGCGCACCGTCAACGCGTACGCGGCACCGTCCGCGACCGAACCGCTCGTCAAGACCACCATCGAGCGCCGCGACCTCCTGCCGGGCGACGTCATGATCGACATCGCCTACGCCGGCATCTGCCACTCCGACATCCACACCGTTCGCGGCGAGTGGGGCCCCATCCAGTACCCGCAGGTCGTCGGCCACGAGATCGTCGGCCACGTCACCGAGGTCGGCTCCGACGTCACGAAGTACGCCGTCGGCGACCTGGTCGGCGTCGGCTGCATGGTGAACTCCTGCGGTGAGTGCGAGCAGTGCCTCGCCGGCCAGGAGCAGTACTGCCTGCGGGGCAACATCGGCACCTACGCCAGCGTCGACCCCGCCGACGGCACCATCACGCAGGGCGGCTACTCCCAGGCCGTCGTCGTGGACCAGGACTTCGTCCTCCGCGTCCCCGAGTCGCTCGACCTCGAGAAGGTCGCCCCGCTGCTCTGCGCCGGCATCACGCTGTACTCGCCGCTGCACCACTGGAAGGCCGGCCCCGGCATGCAGGTCGCGATCGTCGGCCTCGGCGGTCTCGGACACATGGGCGTCAAGATCGCCGCCGCACTCGGCGCCGAGGTCACCGTCCTGTCGCAGACCACCTCGAAGCAGGCGGACTCGCTGAAGTTCGGCGCGAAGGCCCACTACGCGACGAAGGACCCGGAGACGTTCGAGGAGCTCAAGGGCTCGTTCGACCTCATCATCAACACCGTCTCGGCGACGATCGACATGGGCGCGCACCTCAGCCTGCTCAAGGTCGACGGCACGATGGTCAACGTCGGCGCCCCGTCCGAGCCGCTCCAGGTCCCCGCGTTCGCGCTCCTGCCGGGCCGTCGGAGCTGGGCGGGTTCGTCCATCGGCGGCATCAAGGAGACCCAGGAGATGCTCGACTTCTGCGCCGAGCACGGCATCCTGCCGGAGACCGAGCTCATCAGCGCCGACCAGGTGAACGAGGCCTACGAGCGCGTCCTCGCCTCGGACGTCCGCTACCGCTTCGTCATCGACGCCGCGACGCTGGCCTGACGACCGGCACGGTCGTCGTCCCGCACGTCGACGGCCGGTCCACACCGCGAACGGGAGGCCCGTCACCAGCTGGTGACGGGCCTCCCGTCCGTCCACCGGTCGCGTCCACCGCCTGTCCCCCGTTCCGCGGTCGAACCTTGGGGAGACCTCCGTGTGACGGCGGTGAAGGTCCGCGGAACGCCGTCCCGCGGCGGCACCGCGCCGGGCGGCTCGCGCCCGACCGGGAGCAGCGGGATGGTGGAGTCATGACGAACCCGGAGAACTCGGCACCGAACGGCGCCATCGTCGCCGTGTCGGGCACCGACACCGGCGGCGCGGTCCAGGACCTCGCCGGCATGTACGCCGGACGGACCTGGTACTCCTCGCCCGTCGACCACGACTACTGGTACAAGTACGTCGGCGTCGGCGACGACCGCATGAGCATCCGCCGGTCCCAGATGCACGGCTATCTCCGCGGCGACGTCGCCGTCGAGGGCGAGGTCGTCGTCCAGTGGATCGACGCCGGCCGCGCACGCGTGGACGTCGGTCGTGACGAGGTGCGCATGGAGCCCGGCGTCCCGACCCTGTTCCCCATCGAGCGACGGTTCGAGATGGAGTACGAGAACTGGGACCAGCGGCTCGTGCACCTGGACCGCGACCTGGTCCTCGACGTCGCCCGTGAGCAGTACATCGTCGACGGCACGCTCGCCTTCGACCGGTCGACACCGCCGAGCACGACAGCGGTGCACGACTGGCGCGGGTCCGTCGCCGGTGCCGTCCGCGCCCTCCGGACCGAGGGCCAGCAGTCGCTCGCCTGGCACGAGGCGCAGCGCGACGTCGTCCGCTCCCTGTTCGGGCTCTACCGGCTGCAGGCCGAGGTGCAGCCCGAGGGCTACGGCGAGCGCCGCAACACGCGCGTGCGGAAGGCCGTCGAGTTCCTGCACGAGCACGCCGGCGAACCGTTGACCGTGTCGGACATCGCCCAGGCCGCGGACCTCAGCGTCCGTGCCCTGCAGGAGTCGTTCCAGCGGACCCTCGACCGCACGCCGATGAACTACCTCCGCGAGGTCCGACTGCGCCAGGTGCACGCCGACCTGGTCGCTGCGGAGCCGGGGACCGCGTCGGTGGCGGAGATCGCCTCGCGCTGGGGCTTCTCGCACATGGGCCGGTTCTCCGGCGAGTACCTGCGGCGCTTCGGGGAGTACCCGCGGCGGACGCTGCGGCAGTAGCGACCGCCCGTCCCGGGTGCGGCGGTCCAGCTGAGCCGCACCGCGTCAGCCGACCTCGTCAGCCGACCTCGTCACCGGTCGGCAGGGCGGCGCACCAGTCGATCGCCGTCCCCGCCAGGGACGCCTCGAGCGCGCCCGACGCCGTGTCCACGACGCTGACGAGCGCGCCGTCGGCCGACCGTGTCGCGAGTGCCACGAACTGCCCGTTCGGCGACGGGCAGACCGCGGTGACGCTCGCGTCGTCGGGGATGGTCACGGCGAGCCGGGAGGCACGGGCCCCGTCCACCCGCACGATGCGGGCAGCCAGGGTGCCGTCCGCACGGGTCGACCCGACGAGCCGCAGGTACCGCCCCTCGGCCAGCGGCGCGATCCGTCCGAGGTAGGGCTGGTCGGTGCTCGCGGCCGGGGCGGGGAGCGCGGTCCGACGTCCGTCCGTCAGGTCGAGCTGCACGATCCCGGTGCCGGTCTCGACGACCGCGGTCGTGCCGGAGCCGACGAAGCCGTGCAGGTAGGTGGCGGACCCCAGCCGGACGGCCTCGCTCCGGCCGCCCATGTCGACGAGCACCAGGTCGTCGGTGCCGGTCCGGACGAGGGCGCTCTCGGTGCGCGGCACGTAGGCCCACTGCGCGACCGACAGCGGTGTCGCGCCGATCGACGGCGTGCCGTCCGGTCCGACCGGCTCCGGCTGGTGCGTCCCCGTCAGGTCGACGTCGTACAGGCCGACGTCCTCGGATCGACCGGAGGACGTGTCGGCGTAGACGAACCCGAACGAGGCACCGTCGTCGGCTGCGTGCAGGGCCTTCGCGGTGCCGACGGGGCTCGGCATCGACAGCCGTTCGACGGGGACCGCGGGGTCCTGCACCCCGTCGGCGAGCGGCACGACGTCGATCGCGGAGTGGCCGGACGAGTCGTTCCGGAGGACGACCAGGGACCGGGCGAGGACCGCGTACTCGACGATGCCGGACGCGCGGTACACGGTGCGGGTGCCGGCGGCGCCGAGGTCGCGACGGACGATGCGGTCTGGCCCCCCGTTGCTGCCCGGCAGCACGGCGAGGACGTCGGTGCTGCCGGTGCGGATCGTGGTGCGGAGCTCCGACGCCGCCGCCTGCCCCGGGGCACGGACACCCCGGACGGTCAGCGTGTAGTCGCGGTCGTAGCCGAGCGGGCCAGCGAACTCGACGGCGACGGTGTTGCCGCTCGAGGTGACCGAGAACGGCGCGGCCGGGCTGACCCGCACCGCCGAGGCCGGGACGCGCTGCACGGCCTGGTTCGCGGTGAGGATCACGCGCTGCGCCGGCCGGGTGACCAGGTCGCTCGCGTCGTACGACACCGAGCGCAGGCGTGGTCCCTGCTGCGACCCGACCACGGCGGCGAGCGCGGCGACGACCGCCAGGACGACCACGACGGCGAGGAACCGGCGGCGGAAGCGGTGGGTGACCGGACGCCGCGGACGGACGGCGTCGCTGCCGGTGTCAGTACTCATACGGGTCCGAGGGCTGGCTGACGCGGGTGACGGTCGCGGCGCGGATGACGAGCCGGGCGTCCGAGGCGGTGTCCGGGTTCGCGGCGAGGGCACCCTCGACCCGGACCCACTGGTCCTCCGGCGGCGGGGTGCCGTCGGTCGTGACCCCGATGCCGACCGGCTGGGCGTCCACCGCACAGCAGCTGACGACGAAGCGGGTCAGGGTGAACGTGTCGTCGGGACCGGGCACGACGAACCCGGTGAGGGTCAGCTTCCGACCGACGAGCGCCGTGGTGTCGGTGCTCTGCCGGATGAGCGCTGCCCAGTCCTTCACGCCGTAGCCCGACGTGTCGACCGACTCGCTGCCGAGGAGCGACACCGGCGCCCCGGCACCGGTCGCGTCGGACAGTGACGCGGACCCGACGCTCCGCTGCTGGGCGGTCCGGGCGGACAGGGTCGTCGGGGGCAGGACGAGCATCGCGACGACGGTGCCGATCGTGACGAGCGCCGCGACCGAGCCGAGGACGACGTGCACGAGGCGACCGCCGCCTCCCGGCCGGGGTTCCGGGTCGCCGTCGTGGGCGTGACCGCCGTGGCGGGCGACCACGACGAGTCCGGCGACCGATGCGGGGACCGCGACGGCGGCGAGCACCAGCGTGAAGACGGCGTAGCGGGGGTTGATGTAGAGGTCGAGGTGGTCGGCGAGCCCGAGCCAGAGCGTGCCGAGGGCGACGGCCAGGACGGAACCGAGGCCGAGCAGGGCCCGACGCGCGGCGGTGCGGTCCGCGCGGCTGGGAGCGTGCTCGTGCTCGTGCTCGTGCGGGTTCTGCTCAGACGAGGACATTCAGCACCAACCCGACGGTCGCGGCGAACAGGACACAGACGACGGCGAGCAGCACCAGGAAGCGGGCGCGGAACGTCGTCCGGAGCAGGGCGATCATCTTCACGTCGATGATCGGCCCGATGATGAGGAACGCGGTGATCGACCCGGGCAGGAACGTCGACGCGAAGGACAGCGCGAAGAAGGCGTCGACGTTCGAGCAGAGCGACACCGTCATCGCCAGGAGCATCATCGCGAGCACCGACAGCACCGGGTTCGACCCGACTGCGACGAGGGCGCTCCGCGGCACCGCCACCTGGATCGCGGCGGCCAGCCCGGCGCCGACGAACAGGGCCGGCATCATCGTCGCGGTCTCGCCGCCGAAGTGCGACGCGCTCTCCCGCCACTTGTCGCGCACCGGGGGCGCACCGAACGCGGCGCGGCAGCGGGCCTCGAACGCGGGCAGGAGCAGGTCCGCCGGACGCCGGTGTGCGGCGACGATCCACCCGACCAGGTTCGCCACGACGAAGCCGCCGACGATCCGCGCGGGCAGGATCCAGCCGGACCAGCCGAAGGCCTGGGCGGTGCTGATGATGACGAGCGGGTTGAGGATCGGGGCGGCGACGAGGAACGTGACGGCCTCGGCCGGGGTGAACCCGCGGAGCATGAGGCCGCGGGCGAGCGGGACGTTGCCGCACTCGCAGACCGGGAACAGCATGCCGATGAGCGAGATGACCGCACGCCGGGGCATCGGCCGCTCCGGCAGGATCCGTTCGAGGACCCCGTGCGGCACCCAGACCTCGACGACGATCGACAGCACGATGCCCAGGACCACGAACGGCAGCGACTCGACGACGACGCTGATCGCGAGCGTCAGGAAGTCCTGCACCACGTCGGGCAGGCCCGCGGACCCCACGGCCGGCGAGAGCACGCGGACGGCGAGGAGCGCCACGACGGCGGCGAGCACCAGACCGGGGCCGGTCAGGCTGCGCGGGCGCGTCGTGACGGGGCGGGCGGGGGTGCTCGTCACCGGGACAGGATAGGGGCCGCCCGCGTCGCCGGCCTGGAGGCTCGTGCCGGGTCCGGCGGACCGCCGCCGGCCGACGGGGCGAGCGGCTCCGGTTCGGCACCGGGCGGCGAGTCCGTCGGTCGGCGGACGGGCCCGGTTCCGGATCGGTCGCCGGCGACGAGTCCGTCGACGTGGCGGGCCCGGCTCCGGGTCAGTCCCGGGCGGCGAGCCCGTCGACGTGGCGGGCCCGGTTCTGGATCAGCCCCGGGCGGCGAGCCCGTCGACGTGGCGGTCGAGGACGTCGATCGCCCAGTCCCCCGATTCACCGGGCGCGAGCCGGGCGACGTGCATCGCGAGCCCGTCGAGGAGCGCGTGCAGGCGGCAGGCCTCGTACTCCAGGTCGGCCGCCGGCACCCCGAGCACGCCGAGCACCCGTTCGCACCACTGACGCATCTCGACGACGACACGGTCGAGTGTCGGCCGGAGTTCGACGTCCGTGAGTGCGGCGTTCCCGAGGGCCAGGTACACGTCCAGCTCGACCACGCGCTCGTCGTCGAGGGGCAGCAGCTCGACGAGGACGGCCCGCACCCACCGTCGCGGCGGCAGACCCGCGGGGATCGCGTCGATGCGCTGCCGGGTGCGGTCGAACACCGAGGTGATGGCGTGCTCCCGGACGCTCGCCTGGGTCGGGAACGCGTACCGCACGGTGCTCGGGGGCAGACCCGCCTCGGCGGCGACGTTCCGGACGGAGAGGGCGCCGAGGCCGTCCCGCGCGAGGACCTGACAGGCCGCCGCGGACACGGTACGGCGTCGTTCCTCGAGGTCGATGCTGCGCGTCATCCGTCAATACTCGCACGATCGTACGACTTCGTGCTAGAACTGGTCCCCGTGAAGTCGCACAGTCGTACGACTTCGGATCGGAGGAACACCATGGCATGGGTCATCCTGGTGCTGTCGGGCGTGCTCGAAGCCGTCTGGGCCACCGCACTCGGCGCGTCGAACGGGTTCAAGCGGGTGGTGCCGACGATCGTCTTCGTCGCCGGCATGGCCCTCAGCATGGTCGGGCTCGCGTTCGCCATGAAGGAGATCCCGGTGGGCACCGCCTACGCCGTGTGGGTCGGCATCGGCGCATCGCTGACGGTCGTCGTCGCGGTCCTGCGCCGACAGGAGGCCGCGTCCTTGGCCCGCCTCGGCCTGGTCCTCGGCCTGGTCGCGTGCGTCGTCGGACTCAAGGTGGTCAGCTGATGGCCTGGGTCGTGCTGTTCGTCAGCGCCGCGTTCGAGACCGTCTGGGCCACCGCGCTGGGTGCCAGCGACGGGTTCACCCGCCCGGGGCCCACGGTCGTGTTCGCCGTCACCATAGTGCTGAGCCTCGGCGCCTTCGGGTACGTCCTCAAGCACATCCCGATCAGCACCGCCTACGCCGTGTGGACCGGCACCGGAGCGGCACTCACGGTCCTCTGGGGCATGGCGACGGGGGCGGAGCCGGTCACGCTCCTCCGCCTGCTGTTCATCGCCGGCATCGTCGGCTGCGTCGTCGGCCTGAAGCTGGTCCCGGCCCGCCCGGCGGCGCCGCGCGGGGGCCGGGCCTCGGCCGGGCGGACACTCCCGCCCGACCGCGAGGCGGATTCCGTCCGCTGAGCCGAGGCTCGGGACGCGCACCTACGCTCGCGCCGCGCGCCGAGACGGACGGGAGGCCCGGTGCCAGCTGGCACCTGGGCCTCCCGTCCGTCAGGCGCGCGCGGTCAGACCGACGCGCCGGTCCACTCGTCGACGGCGGCCACGTGGTCGGCACCGGCCGTGCCGGCCGACTGCGCGGCGACGACGCGCTCCAGGTGCGTCGGCGGGTTCGACGGCACGTGCGCGGGCCGGTCGGACTCGTTGATGCGGCGGAGCTCCGGCACGATGTCCTCGGCCAGGATGTCGATCTGCTCGAGCACCGTCTTCAGCGGCAGGCCGGCGTGGTCGATGAGGAACAGCTGGCGCTGGTAGTGCCCGACGTGGTCCTTCATCGCGGCGTAGCGGTCGATGACCTGCTGCGGCGACCCGACGGTGAGCGGGGTCTGGGTGGTGAAGTCCTCCATCGACGGGCCGTGGCCGTAGACCGGGGCGTTGTCGAAGTACGGGCGGAACTCATCGATGGCGTCCTGCGAGTTCTTCCGGGCGAAGAACTGCCCACCCAGCCCGACGATCGCCTGGTCGGCACGACCGTGGCCGTGGTGCTCGTAGCGCTGGCGGTACAGCCCGACCATCTGTTCGGTGTGCTGGATCGGCCAGAAGATGTTGTTGTGGAAGAACCCGTCGCCGTAGTACGCGGCCTGCTCCGCGATCTCCGGCGTGCGGATCGAGCCGTGCCAGACGAAGGGCGCGACGCCGTCGAGCGGGCGCGGGGTCGAGGTGAAGCCCTGCAGCGGCGTGCGGAACTGCCCCTGCCAGTTGACGACCTCGTTCTCCCAGAGCTGGCGGATCAGCGCGTAGTTCTCGACCGCCAGGTTGAGGCCCTGACGGATGTCCTTGCCGAACCAGGGGTAGACCGGGCCGGTGTTGCCGCGGCCCATCATCAGGTCCATGCGGCCGTCGGAGATGACCTGGAGCATCGCGTACTCCTCGGCGATGCGCACGGGGTCGTTCGTGGTGACCAGGGTCGTCGAGGTCGAGAGGGTGATGTCCTTCGTGACGCCGGCCAGGTAGCCGAGCATCGTCGTCGGGCTCGACGCGACGAACGGCGGGTTGTGGTGCTCTCCGGTGGCGAAGACGTCGAGGCCGGCCTGGTCCGCGTGCTGCGCGATCGTCAGGATGTCCCGGACGCGCTGGGTGTCGTCCGGCGTGGTCCCGGTGGTGGGGTCGGTCGTGACGTCGCTGACCGTGAAGATCCCGAACTGCATGATGTGCCGCCTCGTCTGTCGCTGGCTCGTTCCGGTTCAATGCGTTTGCATCGAACTGACGGGTACAACGTAGCGCAGACGGGAGCATTCCCGCCACCACCACCGGCGGTGGTCAGACGCGGACGGGAGGCGCGTCCGGACTGGTCGTCGGCGGCACGTGGTGCATGCCGTCGGCCAACCACACCGCGGTGATCACGGCGAGGACGCTGGCGGACGACGCCAGCCGACCCGCCAGCAGCATCGCGCCGTGGTCGTCGCCGAGGGTCCCGATCAGGAGGGCGACGACCCCGACCAGCAGCGCGGCGGCCACGGCGACGAGCAGCACCACCGTCACCAGCCGGCGCGGCCCCCGACGGCCGTCACGGTCGCCGCGGGCACCCCGGTCCACCTGCGGACCGACCGCACGGACGAACCCGAGCCAGAAGAGCGCGATCGCACAGGCACCGATGATGTCGCTCACCCGGTGCCACCCGTAGACCACGGTCTGGTTGGCCACGAACACCGCGTAGACGGTGCCGGCGAGCAACACCAGCGGACGGAACCGACGCGGCGTCACCATGAGCACGGCGAACAGTGCCGCGAGGGCGATCGTCGCGTGCCCGGACGGGAACGAGTTCGGCGTCTCCGACTGAGCGATCTCCGGGCGCTCGGCGATACGCTTGAGCAACGTCGAAGTTCCCGCGGACGCGAGCACCACGAAGCCCGCTCCGAGGCCCACGGCGAGCCGCTTGCGTGCGAACGCGACGGCGGCGATCACGACGACCAACAGCAGGATCACCGGCACCGAGATGACGTTGAGGGCGGTGTCCGACCCGAACAGGTCGGACTCGCGGACACCGCCGAGCGCGGCGTCCTCCACCCGCTGCCCCAACGGTGTCAACACGGCGACCGCGTAGACGGAAGGCACGATCACGAACCCCAGAGCCGCGAGCAGCGCCCACCGGAGCCTCCGGGACACGCTCGGTCCACGCCCCTCGTCGAAGGACTCGGCGGCGGTGCGCTCCGGTGTCCGCGTCACGGGCATCGTCCTCCTCGGGGTCATGGTGGTCGGCCTCGTCGTCCGTCTGCTGAGCGGGAAGCGATTCGGCCGCTCGGGGTCCGACACGATACCGTTGGACCGCCCGTCGGAAGCTGGGAAGACAGGCCTCCGCAGCAAGGCCACGGCCGTCCTGCAGCAGGTCTCCGGACAGCGTGACACAGGTCGGACCACCACCGGAGCGCGTGGCCCTGGCAGCGTCCGTGACCAGCGCGACGGCGGGCAGTCGTACAGCGCGATCGTCGCGCAGGAAGAGGAGACCGAAGTGGCCGTCAAGGAACCGAGCATCACCGCCTCGCCGAACCGTGCACTGGCGATGACCGCCGGCACGCTGTTCGCGATCTGGGGCATCCTGGGCTTCTTCTTCGCCCAGGACGGCGGCGGCGCGTTCTTCAGCCGCTCCGGTGGGTTCCTCTGGAACTCGTTCGGGCTGAACCCGGCACTCTGCGGCCTGTGGACGATCCTGGCCGCCGCGTTCTTCATCGTCGGCCTCGGCAACACGATCGGGTCCCGCACGGTGAACCTGGTCATCGGTGTCGTCCTGCTCGTGCTCGCCGTCTACGGGTTCGTCTTCTCGAACACCTCGGCGAACGTCCTCGCGCTGAACACGACCGACAACGTCTTCCACGCCATCGTCGCCGTCATCCTGCTCCTCACCGCGCTGGGTGCCGACAAGGAGAACCTCCGCGCGCTGCGGGCAGCGGGCGCTCGCGCCTGACCGGTTCCGTCCCTCGACGCCCGTCTGCCGCTCCGGCAGGCGGGCGTCGTCGTTCGGGGGTGCTGGCTGGACAGCCGCTCCCCGGGGTCGACGCGCCCTGTGCCGGGCAGGCGAGCGCCAGATCGAACGAGCGAGCGTCAGGCGTCGGCGGGGTCCGCGGGATCCGTGCTGTCGGCCGCGGGCTTCGGCGCCTCGAGCTGGGTCGCGACGACCCGGGGTGACTCGGACATGAAGCGGCGCACGTCGACGTCCACGATGATGTCCGCGGGCCGGAGGGGACGCGTCAGGTAGAGCCCGTCGAGGGACGTCAGGCGCGACAGTGCCACGTAGGTCTGCCCCGCACTGAACACCCGGTTGCCGAGGTCGACGACGGCGCGGTCGTACGTGCTGCCCTGCGACTTGTGGATCGTCACCGCCCAGGCCAGGCGCAGTGGGAACTGTTGGAACTCCCCCACGGTGTCCTTCTTGAGTTCCTTCTTGTCCGGGTCGTAGGAGTACTTGAACTTCTCCCACACCGACGGCTGGACCTCGAAGTCCTCGCCGTCGACGCTGACCCACACGGTGTCCCGGATGCTCCGCACGATGCCGAGCGTGCCGTTCACCCATCGCTGGTCCGGGTCGTTGCGCAGGAACATGACGTGCGCGCCGGGCTTCAGCTCGAGGGCTTCGTCCGCCGGGTAGTTCCGGCCACCGAAGTCACCGTTGACGTCGGCCTTGGCGGTCTTCAGCTTGCCGGGCAGGCGTTCGAGCGCGGCCTTGTTGATGCGCGAGACGGTGTCGTTCCGGGTGGCGAGGGTGATCGCGTCGTCCGGCGCGGGTCGGGCACCCGCTTCGTTGAGCTGCTGCGCCACGTCGGCGGTGACCCGCCCGTGGCGGACCGCGGTGAGCATCGCGGCGAAGGCGTCGTCCCGCTGCCGGTGCACGGTGGCGAGCTCGATGATGTGCAGCTGCGCCTCGAGCCACACCTTGGCGTCGAAGAACCACATGGACCGGTAGTGGTCGGTGAAGTACGCCCGCTCGTCACCGTCGCCCGGCACCGGGGGCAGCTGGTACGGGTCGCCGAACATGACGACCTGCACGCCGCCGAACGGTTCGAACTGCCGCCCGCGGGCCTTGCGCAGCGAGCGGTCCATGGCGTCGAGCAGGTCGGCGTTGACCATCGAGACCTCGTCGATGACCAGGGTGTCGATGGTGTTGAGGAGCTTCCGGGTGTCCGGGCCCTGCCGCAGTTCGGCGTCCGCGATGAGACCGATCGGCAGGCGGAACAGCGAGTGGATCGTCTGGCCGCCGACGTTCAACGCGGCCACGCCGGTCGGCGCACAGATGACGACCTGCTTCTCGGTGTTCCACGACAGGTGGTTGAGCAGCGTCGACTTGCCGGTGCCCGCGCGTCCGGTGATGAAGACGTGGTCGCGCGTCGACTCGATGTACTCGAAGACCGCCCGCTGTTCGGCGGAGAGCTCGACGCTCACCGGGCGCTCGATCCGCTCGCGACACCGCTGTCGCCGACCGGCGACGCCGCGACGTCCGCAGCCTCCGCGGCCTCGGCAGCTTCCGCGGCCTCCGCAGCCGGAGCAGCAGCCGGTGCCACGGGCGGACCGGCGACGTCGCCGGCCGCGGCCCCGAGACGCAGCCGCACCAGTCCGACGGCGACGACCGCGATGACGACGAGGACCCCGGCGACGATCAGCACCGTGCCCGCGTGCGCCTGGTCGACGAGCGGGTCCGGTCCCCACGTCCGGCCCATCGCGCCGAACCAGGACGCCTGCAGCAGCCCGAGCGGCCCCTGCATCGCGATGCCGAGCGAGACCGTGCCCGCGGCGACGACGACCGCGCCGCCGCCACGCACCAGGAACGCGGCAGTCGACGGGCGCCGGGCGCCGAGGGCGATCGGCGTGAGCAGGGTCGGCAGTGCCAGGAGTCCGACGAGCAGGAAGACGAAGTCGACGACCGTGCGGCCCATGGCGTCGCTGACGGACCAGCGCAGCACGTCGGTCGCGTACGACCCCCACCAGACACCGGCGAGCAACAGGAACGCGGGGAACGGCTGCACCAGGTAGCGCACCACGGCGTTGTCGACGAGGACGGTGGTCCACTCGGCGACCCCGGCGCTGTCATCCGTCCGAGGGTGGACGGCGGCCCGGATGAGCTGCACGGGTGCCGCGGCCCACACCAGGGCGGGGACGACGAGCCCGAGCACCACGTGGGCTCCGACGTTCGCCGACACCAGGAAGCGGTCGTAGGTGTGCAGCGAACCCGAGGTCGCGACGACGAGCGCCACGATCGCGATGCCCGCGGCGACCGAGCGTCGGACCGGCCAGGACCGACCCTGCCGGCGGAGACGGACGACCCCGGCGGCGTAGGCGACGACCATCAGCACCGCGGCCATCACCCAGAACAGGTCGGTGTTCCAGTTCGTCAGCCAGCCCCACGATCCGGGGGCCGCGGGGAGCGAGTCGTCGGTGAGGATCTCGGCCGGGGTCGGGTCGGCGGTCTTGCTCAGCGCCAGTTGCCCGGCGGGGGTCGCGGTGCGGCCGAGTGCGGCGGCGAACCCCGAGGCGACACCCATCACCGCGAGCTCGACCACGACGAGTGTCCAGAACGGCCGGACCCGAGCGGGCGCCGCGGTCAGGGCGGAGATCACCCGGCGACGGTGCATCGCCCCGATGACGCCCATCGCGACGATGGCACCGACCTTGACGAGCACGAGCACGCCGTAGGGGCTGCCGAGTTCCGCCCAGGCCCCGATCCGGATCTGTGCCGACACCACGCCCGAGACGCTGACGAGCACGAAGCAGCCCAGCGCGACGCTGGAGTACCGGCCGACGACCGCAGCCAGGCGGCCCCCCGGGACGACGTCGCGGATGAGGACGAGCATCACCAGCCCGCCGACCCAGAGCGCGGCACCGACCAGGTGCAGCCCGAGCGCGGTGACGGCGGCGTCGTGGCTGGCCGTCCCGGCTGCGTGGCCCTGCTGCGTCAGCGGGACGAGGCCGATCAGCGCGACGCCGGTCGTCAGCGCGACCATGCCGCGGGAACGCACCGCGAAGCAGAGGACCGTCACCGCAGCGGCGACGAGCACGGTGGTGAGCCAGGCGAGCCCGAGGTCCGTACCGGTGAGGAAGACGCCCATCGACTGGCCGAACTTCGCGTCGAGGCTCACCGCGCCGCCGGCGACGCTGAGGTACGTGAAGAAGGTCGTGACCGCCGAGGTCACCGTCCAGACACCGGCCGCCGCGGCAGCGACGTCGATCGCCCGGTCCCACTCCGGCGCCGTGCGCGAGAGCCCGATGGTCGCGAGGGCGAGCCCACCGATGGCGGCGGCCGCGGACAGGTCGACGAGCATCCGCGCGAGGGGGAGCCCGAACCGGACGACCGCGCCGGGGTCCGCGATGAGCGCGGCGTCGGCACCACCGCCGACGACGAGCGCCACGAGCAGGGACACGAACGCCGCGAGCAGCAGGACGCCGGGGCCGGCGATGCGCGCGATGCGGTTCACCCGTCAAGCCTAGGCGCTGCCCGGCGCACCACGGCAACGGCGCAGCCCGACCTGTGGACAGGGGACGGGCCTTGCGGGAACGACGGAAGGGACGGCGCGGACGCCGTCCCTTCCGTGGAGCTGAGCGGTCTTACTTGACCGACGCCTTGAGCTTGCTGCCGGCGCTGACCTTGACCGAGTCGCTCGCGGCGATCTCGATGGCCTCACCCGTCTGCGGGTTGCGGCCGGTGCGGGCGGCGCGGTGGGTCTTCTCGAAGGCGATCCACCCCGGGATCGTGACCTTGGTGTCGTCCGCGACGGACTTGCCGACGACGGCGAACAGCGCGTCGACGACGCCGTTGACGGTGGCCTGGCTCTGGCCGGACTCGGCGGCGACGGCAGCGACGAGCTCGGTGCGGTTCAGTGACTTGTCAGCCATTGGATGTCCTCCTCGGACTTCTTGCGTATGGGTCGGACGCGGAACGTCCGGATGCCCGGGGCGGTTGCCCCGTGCTGCGGGCCCGGTCGGGCCAGGGGCCCGTGGAACCGCTGATGAACCTACCAGCCGGTTCCGGGGTTTCTGGTCGACTCGCCCGGTTTTCCGGGCCTCCCGAGCAACAGGAGTGGCTGGAGTGGCGGATGTGACGACCGTGGTGCTGCCCGGAGTCGGCGGATGACGTCCCTCGGACAACGACGACGCCCCCACGACCTCGAGAGGTCGCGGGGGCGTCGTGGAGAACCGGTGGTTACCAGGAGCTCTTCGTGATGCCGGGGAGCTCACCACGGTGGGCCATGTCGCGGAAGCGGACACGGCTGATGCCGAACTCACCGAGGTGGCCACGGGGGCGACCGTCGATGGCGTCACGGTTGCGGTAGCGGACCGGCGACGCGTCGCGGGGCAGCTTCTGCAGGCCGACGCGGGCCGCTTCGCGGGACTCGTCGGTGCCGTTCGGGTCGACGAGGGCCTTCTTCAGCTCGAGGCGACGCTCGGCGTAGCGCTCGATGATGACGGCGCGCTGGTTGTTCTTCGCGATCTTGCTCTTCTTCGCCATGGCCTAGCGCTCCTCACGGAAGTCGACGTGCTTGCGGACCACCGGGTCGTACTTCTTCAGCACGAGACGGTCGGGGTTGTTCCGGCGGTTCTTCTTGGTCACGTACGTGAACCCGGTACCCGCGGTGGAACGGAGCTTGATGATCGGACGGATGTCCTGACCGCGCTTCGCCATCAGATCTTCTCCCCACGGGCGAGGATGCCCGCCACGACGGACTCGATACCGCGAGCATCGATCACCTTGATGCCCTTGGCGCTGACGTTGAGCGTCACGTTACGACGCAGCGACGGCACGTAGTAGGTCTTCTTCTGCACGTTCGGGTCGAAGCGACGCTTCGTCCGACGGTGCGAGTGCGAGATGTTGTGACCGAAGCCGGGAACGGCGCCGGTCACCTGGCACACTGCAGCCATGGTTTCCTCCTGATGAATACCGTGCAGCCATCCGGCTGCACCCAAGGTCACTTGCCTGATGCGCACGCGCTGGACAATCGGATCCAGCCATCGGAACGGCTGGATCGAGGAGCCCGGCGAGGGGGTGTGCGCACCGCCCAGACCGGCGGCGGTCCGGATCGACGAGGTCGACCAGGGTCAGCACATCCGGGCCGGGAGGCTCGGATCCGGTACCACGCGACCGCGGCGTTCGCGACGGTCGGAGGGCAGAACAACGGGCGCTCCGCGCAGGCGCGGAGAACCAGCGGCCCACGTTACGCGACGGCCGGGCGCGTCGCAAGCCGAGCCTCCGGTCCGGGAGGGGCGGCGAGCTGCGACGCTGGATGCCGGGTCAGCGCCGGAGGCCCGAGGGCGGCAGCAGGATCCCGCGCTCCTGCCGGATCCAGTATAGCCCCGTCTGCCGACGTTCCGCTCGGGTCGCGAACCGGTACCGGAACACCCGCGCCCGGACCCACCGCGGTCGCTGCCCGTCGAACGGGTCGTGCTGCAGCAGCCGGAGCGTCGGTCGGTCGGCTTCGAGCAGGCGGAGCACGAACACCCGGAACCAGCCGTCGTCCGCACCGAGCGCCAGGAACCACATCATCCAGTCGAGCCGCAGGTGGTACGGCGCGAACTGGGCCGGCCGACGACGCGGGTCCCCCGGCTTCCCCGCGAACTCGTAGGGCAGCCAGTCGGCTTCGTCGGGCTCCTCGGCGAGCGTTCCCTCGACGACCACCTCGTCGCGCTGCTGGGTGACACTGCCGAACGCCCCGTACGCGTTGGCGAGGTGCCACCGGTTGAACGACGCGTTCATGAGTTGTCGGCGCGAGACCAGGTTCTTCGCGGAGGGCCAGGACAGCACCAGCAGGAGCACCCCGACGGCGACCGTCAGCGCCGCGAACCAGAGCGGCGTGGCGGTCGGCCCGGTCTCCACGAGGTTCCGGAGGAACGGCAACACCGCCGCGATCGACCGGTCGTCGACCGCCGCGAACGTGAGCACCAGCGTGATCCAGTTGAGCCAGGCGAAGTTGCCCGTCACGACGAGCCACAGCTGGGTGAGCAGCACGAGCGCCGCCGCGGCGGAGGCGACGGGCTGCGGCGCGAAGAGCAGGAACGGCACACCGAGCTGGACGACGTGGCTGCCGAGGGTCTCGAGCCGGTGCACGGGCCGGGGCAGCAGGTGGGCGGTGCGCGACATCGGGTTCGGCATCGGCTGCGTCTCGTGGTGGTAGTACAGCGCGGTCAGGTCCCGCCACGACCGGTCCCCGCGCATCTTGATCATGCCGGCGCCGAACTCGAGCCGGAACACCAGCCACCGGACGGCGATGAGCACCACGATCGGCGGCGCGACCTGCTCGGACCCGAGGAACGCGACGATGAACAGCGACTCGAGCAGGAGCGACTCCCACCCGAAGGCGAAGAAGGTCTGCCCGACGTCCGAGATCGACAGGTACGCCAGCCACAGCAGCAGGAAGCAGAGCACGGGCACCCACGCCGGCCCCCGCTGCGGCAGCCCGACGACGACCGCCAGCGACAGCACCGCCCCGCCGCCGGCCAGGATCCGCAGCCGCCGGTCGGTGTACCGCCACCACCGCCACACCACGGGCAGCGACTGCGCGTACCGACGCTCCATGAACCGCGGGACGGGCAGGAGGCCGTGCTCGCCGAGCAGCGCCGGGAACTGCGCGATGGCGGACAGGAACGCCAGGCACGCGATCGCCGCGACGCCGCGCTGCAGGACGAAGCGGGCGACGTCGTAGTCCCCGGCGCCCGCCCATCCCGTCCATGCCTGCAGGTCCACGGGCCGGACGCTACGCGGGGTGCGCCGGAGGGACACCCCGAGACCGCGTGGTCCGGCCGGACGGGGCGGGCGCCGTCAGGAGGACGGGCGGGCGCCGCCAGCAGGACGGGCAGGCGCCGCCGACAGGGCGGATCAAACGCCGTCGGTCGGGCGCGGGGCGAGCGCCTGCACGATGAGCGCGCCGAGCTCCTGCGGCGCGGTGGACATCGGCCAGTGCCCGGTGTGCAGCCCGACGATCTCGAGCTCCTCGGTCGCCACGAGCTCGGCGGCCCAGACCTGGTGGTCCGCGACCATGCCCGCCAACTCGTCCGGGGCGATCTCGCACGTGATGACGGTGGCGGGGATCCGGTGCCGCGCCGGGTCGCCGTAGTGGAACCGGTCCGAGGTGACCCGCTCGGGTTCGGGGACCGCCCGCAGTTCGAGGTCAGCGCGGATCTCCGGCGTCATGTCGCGCAGGGTCGCGGCTTCCCAGATGTCCCACGACGGCAGTGGCACCAGTCCGTCGACGACGGGCAGTTCGTCGTTGACGCAGCCGCCGTCCGGCCCGGGGAACGTGTCGGCGTAGACCAGGCGCAGCACCCGGTCGGGCCGCTGGTCGGCTGCCATGTACGCGATCGGGCCGGCGCCGGAGTGGCCGACCAGGACGACGGGTTCGGGGGCGGCATCGACCCGGGCGACCAGGTCGGCGACCTGTTCGTCGAGCGTGGTGCCGTGCCGGGTGACGGCGTCGACGGTGTGCCCGGCCGCGCGGATGACCGGGACGACGTCGTCCCACGCGCTCGCGTCGAGCCAGAACCCGGGGACCAGGATCACGTGCATGTCGCGGAGACTACGCGTCACCTCGGACAGCGGCACGCGCGGTGCACTCGGCGCACTCGCCGAACACGTCGACGACGTGGCTGGCGTTCGAGAACCCGTTCGCGGCGGCGGTGGCTCGGGCCCACTCCTCGACCGGGTCGGCCTGGATCTCCACGGTCCGTCCACAGACGCGGCAGATCAGGTGGTGGTGGTGCTTGTCGGTCGTGCACGCCCGGTACAGGGACTCGCCGTCCTGCTGCAACGAGTCGGCGTCGCCCTCCGTCGCCAGGTCGGACAGCGCCCGGTAGACGGTCGCCAGCCCGATCGTGGAGCCGCCGTCCCGCAGGTGGGCGTGCAGCGACTGCGCGCTGACGAACCCCTCGGTCTCCGAGAGTGCCCCGCGCACCGCTTCGCGCTGCCAGGTGTTGCGTCGTGGCTTCTGGACGGCGTTCATGTTGCGACTCCTCGCTGCGGTGCGGTCGGGAGGCCCGCCCCACCGTCGACGTGCTGCTCCCGCGCCGTCACGCGGTCGCGTCCACGGCGCTCCTTCCGGGCGCCGAGCACCCGGCAGACGACCCAGATGAGGAACGAGATGGTGGTGACGTACGGGCTGATCGGCAGACCGCCGCCGAGGGCCAGGAGGATCCCGCCGACGACGGAGGTCACGGCGAAGACGACGGAGAGCAGCGGCACGAGGACCGGGTTCACCGTCACGCGCAGTGCTGCGGCGGCCGGGGTGACGAGCAGCGAGAGCACCAGGAGCGCGCCGACGATCTGCACCGACACCGCGGTCGCCAGTCCGAGCGCGAGCATGAACACCAGGCCGAGGGTGCGGACGGGGACGCCGGCGGCCGCGGCGACGTCGGGGTCCACCGAGGCGAACATCAGCGGACGCCAGATGACCGCGAGGATGAGGACCACGACGACGGCGATCGCCACGAGCATGCCGAGCTGCGGGGTGTCGACGGAGACGATCTGGCCGGTGAGCAGCCCGAACTTGTTCGCGGCCCGCCCCTTGTACAGCGCCAGGCAGAGGATGCCGAGGCCCAGCCCGAACGGCATCAGCACGGCGATGATCGAGTTCCGGTCGCGGGCCCGGCTGCCGAGCAGTCCGATGAGCAGGGCGGCGACGAGGGACCCGACGACCGAGCCGCTGACCACGTTGACGCCGAGGAGCAGGGACGCGCTGGCCCCGGCGAAGGACAGCTCGCTGATGCCGTGCACCGCGAACGGCATGTTCCGGGCGACGACGAACGGACCGATGAGCCCGCCGACGACGCCGAGCACGGCGCCCGCGATGATCGAGTTGCGCACCAGGACGAGCAGCTCGCCGTAGTCCTGGAACGAGAAGACGGTCGACCAGAGGTCCATCAGATCCGTCCTTCGTCCGGGGTGGTGGTGTGCGGCGAGGGCTCGCAGTGGTGGTGCCCGTCGCCCGCCGTGTCGTGGGCGTCGCTCGCGCCGACGATGACGATGCGGCCCATGGTCCGGACGACGTCGACGGGCGTGCCGTACAGGTCGCTGAGGACGTCGGCGCGCAGGACCTCGTCGGGGGCGCCGATCCGGAAGCGGCCGCCGGCGATGTAGAGGACCCGGTCGACGACGTCGAGGATCGGGTTCACGTCGTGGGTGACGAACAGCACCGCGGCGCCCTGCTGTCGGCGCTGGCGGTCGATGAGCTCGGTGACGCCGCGCTGGTGCCGGAGGTCGAGGGAGATGAGGGGTTCGTCGCAGAGCAGCAGGGCCGGGTCGGCAGCGATGGCCTGTCCGACGCGCGTGCGCTGCTGCTCGCCACCCGAGAGTTCGGCGACGGGTGCGTCGGCGAACGCGGTGGCACCGACCTCGTCGACGATGCGGTCGATGCGCTCACGCTCGGCACGGCGTTCGGGCCGGATGCCCCAGCGGTGCCCGGTGACACCCTGCGCGATCATGTCGCGGGCGCGCAGCGGGGTGCCGGAGTCCATCAGCCGCTGCTGCGGGATGTAGCCGATCCTCCGGTGACCGCGGCGGACCGGGCGGCCGAGGAACGACATCGAGCCGCTCGTCAGGCGCTGCTGGCCGAGGACCGTCCGGAGCAGCGAGGTCTTGCCGGCGCCGTTCGGCCCGAGCACGGCGACGAACTCGCCGGGCTGGACGTCGAGGTCGAGCCCGTCCCAGAGCCGACGGCTGCCGTACGCGAGCCCGGCGTCACGGAGCGCGAGCACGGCGGGACCGCCACTGCGCTCGGCAGTGGCGGTCCGGTCCGGATCCTGGAGGGTCGTCGTCACTTCTGGAGCGCCGCCGTCACCGCGTCGATGTTCGCCTGCTGCCACGAGACGTAATCCTCCCCCTTCGGGAGCGTCTCCGTGACACCGACGACCGGGATGCCCGCCTTCTCGGCGGCCTTCTCGACCTGTTCGGTCTCGGCGCTCGAGGTCTGCTCGTTGACGGCGAGCAGCTCCACCTGGCCGTTCTCGAGGAGCTTGAGGGTGTCGTTGAGCGCGGCGGGCGGGACATCGTCGCCCTCTTCGATCGCCTCGGAGAAGTCCGGCGGCGTGACGTTGTCGAGGCCCATGGCGTCGAAGAGGTACCCGGGCACGGGCTCGGTGTAGGCGACCTTCTCGCCGTCGACGGTCTTCTCGACCGAGGCGGTCTGGGACTCGAGCTCCTGCAGCTTGCCGGTCAGCGTCTTCGCGTTGGCCCGGAACGTCGTGGCGTCCTCGCTGTCCAGCTTCGCCAGGCGCTCGGAGACCTCGGCCACGAGCTTCACCATCGTCGGGTAGCTGTAGAAGACGTGCTCGTTGAACTCGTCCGACCCGCCGGTGTCGAGCCCCGACAGCTCGACCACGTTGATCGTCGGCGCGTCGGTGTCCGAGGACTTCGCCAGCGTGGTCATGAAGTCGTCGTAACCGCCGCCGTTCTCGATGAGCAGGTCGGCCTTGGACACGGCGAGCTGCGTCTTGGCGCTCGACTCGAACGAGTGCGGGTCCTGCGACGGGTCGGCGAGGATGCTCGTGACGTCGACGTGGTCGCCGCCGATGCTCTGGACGATCGAGCCGTAGACGTTGGTCGAGGCGACCACGCGGACCGTGCCGTCGCCGGAGTCGGACGACCCGGGCGAGGTCGCGCACCCGGTCAGGGCGAGCGCGGCGGCGCCGGCGACGAGCGGCAGGGCGAGGAGTCGGGTGTGCATGTCGACGACGCTAGCGCTACATGAGAACGATTGTCAAAATCGGCGAGCGAGCGACGACGGGAGGCCCGGTGCCAGCTGGCACCGGGCCTCCCGTGATGCGTGTGTCGCGTCGCGGCTACGCCTTGGTGAGGTCGTCGACCGAGGACGAGGCGATCTCGTCCTCCGGCTCGCGACCCGGCGTCCGCAGGTTCCACTTCTTGATCACGAAACTGAAGAGGAAGTAGTACACCGCCGCGTACGCCAGACCGATCGGGATGAGCCAGATCGCACCCTGCGCCTTGCCGAAGTTGAGCACGTAGTCGATCGCACCCGCCGAGAAGGAGAACCCGTCGTGGATGCCGAGCGCGTTCACGAGCGCCAGCGACGTGCCGGTGAGCACCGCGTGGATGACGTAGAGCGGCCAGGCGACGAACATGAACGAGTACTCGAGCGGCTCGGTGATGCCGGTCACGAAGGACGTCAGCGCGGCGGAGAGCATGATGCCGCCGACGAGCTTGCGCTGCGACGGGCGGGCGTTGCGCCAGATCGCCAGGGCACCGGCGGGCAGGGCGAACATCATGATCGGGAAGAAGCCGGTCTGGAAGATGCCGGCGGTCGGGTCGCCCGCCAGGAAGCGCGGGATGTCGCCGGAGACGGCGCCGTTCGGGCCGGCGAAGCTGCCGAGCTGGAACCACGGGAAGAAGTTGAGCAGCTGGTGCAGACCGACCGGGATGAGCATGCGGTTCGCGAACCCGAAGACCCCGCCACCGACGACCGGCTGCGAGGTGACCTGCTCGCCGACCCAGGTGAGACCGATGTCGAAGTACCGGTAGACGAAGGACATCAGCACGGCGATGACGAGACCGGCGGCCGCGGTGAGGATCGGGACCAGACGGCGACCCGAGAAGAACCCGAGGAAGTCGGGCATCTTCGTGCGGTGGAACTTCTGCCACAGCCCGGCGGCGACGAGGCCCATCACGATGCCGCCGAGGACACCGAAGTTGATCGTGGCCTGGTTGCCGGCCGAGTCCTTCACGCCCGCCAGGACGATCGGTGACATGGTCTTGAAGACCTCGTACATGACCATGTAGCCGACGACCGCGGCGAGCGCCGTGGTGCCGTCCGACTTCTTGGCCCAGCCGATGGCGATGCCGACGGCGAAGAGCAGGGGCAGCCAGGTGAAGATCGCGTTGCCGGCGGAACCGATGACGCTGGCGCCGGTCTCGAATCCGGGGATCGCACCGAGCAGGTCGGGCTGCCCGATCCGGTTGAGGATGCCCGCGGCCGGCATGACCGCGATCGGGAGCAGCAGGCTCCGGCCCAGCCGTTGGGCATTCGCGAAGAAGCGGGACTGCTTCTTCGGCGTCTTCTTCTCCGGCACGTCCGTCGTGGCAGCGGTGCTCATCGGAGTTCCTCTCGTCATCGGGTGGAGCTGTTCGGGGTGAGTTGAGTCGCGTGGACGGCGCAGGTACCCTCGGCAGTGTCGCCAGGTCCGGTCCTGTCCGGTCATGACCAGTTCGTAGTGTCGATGACCGTGGACTGCATGTCAACCTGTGAGCGAACCCGTAACGAGGAGGAAACAGATGGCTGACATCAAGGCTGCCGACATCATCGCCGCACTCGGCGGAACCGACAACATCGACGAGGTCGAGGGCTGCATCACGCGCCTCCGCGTCGAGGTCGAGGACGGCGACCTCGTCGACAAGGACGCCCTCAAGGCCGCCGGGGCCCAGGCCGTCGTCGGTGGCGGCACCGGCTGGCAGGTCATCGTCGGGCCGATCGCCGACAACCTGGCGCAGGACATCCAGGACGAACTGTGACGGTCGTCCGCACGCCGTTCGCCGGCCCGGTCGTCGGTCTCTCCGACGTCCCGGACCCGGTGTTCGCCGAACAGCTCGTCGGCGCGGGCGTCGCCGTCGACCCGACCGGCGCATCCGGTGAGGTCACCGCCGTCGCCCCGGTCGACGGCGCCATCGTCAAGCTCCACCCGCACGCGTTCGCGCTGCAGGGCGCCGCGGGCACCGACGTCCTCGTGCACGTCGGCATCGACACCGTGAAGCTCAAGGGCGAGGGCTTCACGCTCCTCGCGGCCGAGGGCGACACCGTCGCCGCTGGCGACCCCGTCGTGCGGTTCACCCCCGCGGCCATCACCGCGGCGGGCTACTCGCCCGTCGTCCCCGTGGTCGTCCTCGGGTCGACGCCGGACTCGGTGCCCCAGGGCACGGTCGGCACCACCGTCGCCGAGGGTGACGCGCTCTTCGAGGTCTGACCCACCGACCACCCCGACGACCGGACGGGCCGGGAGCGCGCACCTGCTCGCTCCCGGCCCGTCCGCGTCAGACCGCCACCGGACGGGAGGCCGTGACCTCCATCTGCACCCGGTAGCGGTCCGAGCGGTACCAGCTGCGCGCGTGCTCGACCGCCCGCGGCCCCGAGTACGACACCCGGTCGAACTCGAGCAGCGGCGCCCCGGTCTTCGTGCCGAGCAGCGTCGCGACGTCGTCGGTGGCCGGGTTCGCGGCCACCGTCTGCTGCGCCCGGTCGATCGGGTGCCCGTACACGTCGGCCGCGATCGAGTACACCGATCCCGACAGGTCGTGGTCGAGCAACCCCGGGAACACGTCCGCGACGAGCCAGGCGTCGTCCACCGACACCGGTGCACCGTCGGCCATCCGCAGCCGCTTGAGGTGGTGCGCGGTCTCGCCGTCCCCGAGGTGCAGGGCGGCGACCGTCGCGGCGGGCGGGACGCGTTCCTCCCGGATGAGCACGACCGTCGTCGGCACGTGCCCCATCGCGCGCATCTCCTCGGTGAACGAGGCCAGGTGCAGGGTCGACTGCATCGGTCGGTTCGCGACGAAGGTGCCCTTGCCGCGGACACGCTCGAGGTGCCCCTCGTTCACCAGCTGACCCAGGGCCTCACGCACGGTGATGCGGGAGACGCCGTACTCGGCGATCAGCTGCCGCTCCGAGGGGATCGCAGCACCCGGCGCCAGGCGGGTCGTGATCTGGTCGAGCAGGATCCGCCGCAGCTGCTGGTGCTTCGGTTCAGCACCCTCGGTGATGCGGCTCGACAAGCGGACTCCTCGTGGTGGATCAGGTGGTCCTGTGCGGACATGACCAGTTCACCCACAGTACCGGCCGGGCGGGCGCATGCAACCGCTCCGGCACCTGCCTGGGCGGCCCGTCAGGCGTTGGCGGCGAGCCAGTCCAGTTGCGCCGGCGTCAGCGTCCGGTCGCTCCACGCCTGGCACGCGACCCCCTCGGGCGCCGCGGTCCGGGTCGGGCCCTGCCAGACCTGCGCCAGCCCCACCCGGGCCAGCACGCGCGCGGAGGCCGGGTTGTTCGTGAGCACCCGTGCGGTCACCGGGACGTCGGGCAGCAGAGCGTGTGCCGCGTCCACCGCGGCCCGGGCGACCTCGGTCGCGTAGCCGTGTCCGTGGTGCTCCGGAGCCAGGCGGTACCCGAGGTTCCAGACGCCGCCGGCCGTGAGGTCGACACCGCCGATGCCGAGGAAGACACCGGAGTCCGCCGCGCGGACCACCCACGAGCCGAGCCCGTGCCGCACCCGGCCGCCGATCTTGCGTTGCACCAGGTCCTGCGTCTCGGCGCGGGAGGTGTGGCGACCGGCCGGCAGGTGGGTCCAGGTCCGCGCGTCCGAGAACAACTCGTGGACCGCGTCGATGTCCGCGGGCGTCACGGCGGTGAGCACCAGGCGACCCGTCCGGATCTCCTGCTGCGGCACGAGCAGCTGGTGGACCATGTCCTGATCATCCCCCGCTCCGCCGACATCGGCGTGAACGGCACACCAAGTCCGCGCGACCCGGACCGGCGGACGCTCAGTCGAGCAGCAGCGCCGGCTCCTCGATGACCGAAGCCACGTCGTGCACGAAGCGCGAGGCCACGTCCCCGTCGACGACACGGTGGTCGAACGACGCGCCGATCGTGGTCACCATGCGCGAACGCACGTCGCCGTCGACGACCCACGGCTTCGGCTTGATCGTGCCCATGGCGACGATGGCGACCTGGCCGGGGTTGAGGATCGGCGTGCCGGTGTCCATGCCGAAGACACCGATGTTCGTGACGGTGATCGTGCCGTCGGCCATCTGCGCGGGGCTCGTCTTGCCGTCGCGGGCGGTGATGGTCATCTCCTCGAGGGCCTTCGCCAGCTCGAGCAGCGACATGTCCTGCGCGTCCTTGATGTTCGGCACGATCAGACCGCGCGGGGTCGCCGCCGCGATGCCCAGGTTCACGAAGTGGTGGACGATGATCTCGCGGTCGGTCCACGACGAGTTCACCGAGCGGTTCCGGCGCACCGCCCAGATCACGGCCTTCGCCATGATGAGCAGCGGGCTGACCTTCACCCCGGCGAACGTCGGCGAGTCCTTGAGCCGCTTGACGAACTCCATCGTGCGGGTCGCGTCGACGTCCACGAACAGCGACACGTGCGGGGCCGTGAACGCCGAGGTGGTCATCGCGGTCGCGATGGCCTTGCGGACGCCCTTCACCGGGATCGTCTCCTGGCGGACACCACCCCACTCGGGCGTCTCGATGTTGCGGAAGACGCTCGCCTGCTGGGCGTGGCGGATGACGTCGTCGCGCGTGACCTCGCCCGCCAGTCCGGTCGGCACGACCGTGGTCAGGTCGACGTCCAGGTCCTTCGCGAGCTTCCGGATCGGCGGCTTCGCCATCACCTGCAGCGCCGAGGCGCTCGGCATCGACGGACGCGCCGGACGTCGGCCCTGCGCGGCGACGGCGTCGGCGGTGCTCGCCTCGCCGTCGTCGGTCACGAAGGACAGGTCGGCTTCCCGACTGGAGGCGCGGCTCGCCTCGGCAGCGGCGGCCGCGGCCCGGCGGGCACCCGGCTTCCGGCGGGACGGCGCGGAGGTCGCGGACCCGTAGCCGACGAGCACGGCGCCGGAGCCCTCGTCGGAGCCGACGACACCGGCGTCCACGGCGACCTGGGCCGGAGCGGGGACAGCGGCGGCGTGAGCCGGAGCTGCCGGGGCCGGAGCTGCGTGAGCCGGAGCGGCCGGGGCGGGGACCGGGGTCTGCGCGACGGGTGCGGGCGCAGCCGCAGCGGGTGCGGGCGCCTGCGCGGCCGGAGCGCTGGCCGGGGTCGGCGCTGCCGGAGCCGGAGTCGGCGCGACGGCAGCGGTGTCGGCGGCGGGGGCCGTGCCTCCCACCGGCTCGGCAGCCACGTCGGACTCGACGCGGATGATCGGGCTGCCCACCTCGACGGTGTCACCCTCGGCGACGAGCAGGCCGGTGACGGTGCCGGCGAACGGCGACGGCAGCTCGACGAGCGACTTCGCGGTCTCGATCTCGACGAGCACCTGGTCCACGGCGATCTCGTCACCGGGGGCGACACGCCACTGGACGATCTCGGCCTCGGTCAGGCCCTCCCCCACGTCGGGCAGGGGGAATTCGGCGACGGCCACGTCGGCTCCTTCAGCAGGGTTCGTTCGTACGGGAAGTGCGGGTCAGTAGGCGAGGGCGCGGTCGACGGCCTCGAGGACGCGGTCGGCGTCGGGCAGGTGGAAGTGCTCGAGCTTCGACTGCGGGAACGGGATGTCGAACCCGGAGACGCGCAGCGGCGGGGCCTGCAGCGTGTAGAACGCCCGCTCGGAGACGGTCGCGGCGATCTCGCTGCCGACGCTGATGAAGCCCGAGTCCTCCTGCGCGATGACCAGGCGACCGGTCTTGCGCACCGAGGCGAGCAGCGGTTCCCAGTCGATCGGCGAGATCGAGCGGAGGTCGACGACCTCGCAGCTCGTGCCCTCGGCCTCGGCGATGTCGGCGGCCTGCATGAGCGTCGCCACCATCGCGCCGTGCCCGACGAGGGTGACCTCGGTACCGGTGCGCGCGACGCGGGTCGTGTGCATCGGGACGTGCCCGTCGACCAGGTCGACCTGACCCTTCGGCCAGTAGCGCGACTTCGGCTCGAAGAAGACGACCGGGTCCTTCGACGCGATGGCCTCCTGGATCATCCAGTAGGCGTCGTTCGGGGTGCTCGGACTGACCACGCGGAGACCCGGCGTGTGCGCGAAGTACGTCTCCGGGCTCTCCTGGTGGTGCTCGATCGCTCCGATGTGCCCGCCGTAGGGGATGCGGATCACGATCGGCAGCGACATGTGCGCCGGCAGCCGGTTCGCCATCTTCGCCAGCTGCGAGGTGATCTGGTTGAAGGCGGGCCACACGAACCCGTCGAACTGGATCTCGATGACCGGGCGGTACCCGCGGAGCGCCAGGCCGATCGCGGTGCCGACGATGCCGGACTCGGCGAGCGGGGTGTCCCGGACGCGGTCGGCGCCGAAGCGGTCCTGCAGGCCCTCGGTGATGCGGAAGACGCCGCCGAGACGGCCGATGTCCTCGCCCATCAGCAGGACCTTGTCGTCGGACTCCATCGCCTTCGCCAGGCCGGCGTTGAGTGCCTTGGCCATCGGGAGGGTCGGGGTCGGGTCCTCGGGCACCTCGCCCGCACCGGGGTGCGAACGCAGCGTGTAGTCGAAGAGCTGCTCGGTGGTGCTCATGCGTGGGCTCCTGCGTCCTGGCCGGCCTCGTAGTCGCGGAGCCATGCGCGCTGCTCGTCGATGCGGGGGTGCGGCTCGCGGTAGACGTTGTCGAACATCGCCTCCATCGGCGGGTCCTGCAGGGCGCTCGTCCGGGTGCGGATGTCGGCGGCGATCTGCTCGCCCTCGGCGTCGAACTCGGCGAACTGGGCATCGGTCGCGCCCTTGCTCCGCAGGTACGTCTCGGAGCGGGTGATCGGGTCACGGGCGACCCAGCCGGCGAGCTCGTCGTCGCCGCGGTACCGGGTCGGGTCGTCCGAACTGGTGTGCGCGCCGATGCGGTAGGTCTCGGCCTCGACGAACGCCGGACCCTGACCGCTGCGGGCGTGGTCGGTGGCGACGAGGCTCGCCGCGTACGAGGCCAGGACGTCGTTGCCGTCGACCTTGATGCTCGGGATGCCGAAGCCGCGCGGGCGGTCGACGAGCGGGGTCGGGGACTGCACCGACACCGGCACCGAGATCGCCCAGTGGTTGTTCTGCAGGAAGAAGACGACCGGGGCCTGGTGCGACGCGGCGAAGACGTACGCCTCGTTCACGTCGCCCTGGCTGGTGGCGCCGTCGCCGAAGTAGACGATCGAGCACGCGTCGATGTCCGGGTCGCCGGTGCCGACGACGCCGTCGAGTGCCTGGCCCATCGCGTAGCCGGTGGCGTGCAGGGTCTGCGCACCGATGACGAGCGTGTAGATGTGCGTGTTTCCGCGAGCGTCCGGGTCCCAGTTGCCGTGCGCCTGACCGCGGAAGAGCGAGATGATCTCCATCGGCTCGACCCCGCGCTGCATCACGACGGCGTGCTCGCGGTACGAGGGGAAGAGGTGGTCCTGGGGACGGAGCGCGAACGCGGAACCGACCTGCGCCGCCTCCTGCCCGTGGCTCGGCGCCCAGAGCCCGAGCTGACCGGTGCGCTGCAGGTTGCCGGCAGCGTGGTCGAAGCGTCGGGTGAGCACCATCTGACGGTGCATGGCGAGCAGGGTCTCATCGGGGAGGGCTCGTGCGACGGCGGCGAGTTCGGCGTTCTCGTCGGTCTCCACGAACCGGCCCTCGGGATCGAGGAGCTGGACGGGGGTCGTCGCAGGAGCCGCGGCGCGGAACAACATGTTCGTCAGCGTACCGGCCGCTCAGGAGCCGTCGTTGTGAGACGTTCCACAACGGCACCCGCGGTTTCGAGGAGCTTTGCGACAGCCTCGTGCTCGCCGATCGAGATCCGGATCCCCTCCGGTGCGAAGGCGCGGACGATGAGCCCGGCGTGCTCGAAGGCCTCGGCGGCGAACGCGGTGTGCTCACCCGTCGGCAGCCAGACGAAGTTGCCCTGCGCCTCCGGCACGTCCCACCCCTGGGCGAGCAGTCCCGCGCGGATCCGGTCCCGCCGGTCGGCCAGTTCGGCGACCCGTTCCAGCAGCTCGCCCTCGCGCTCGAGACTGGCGAGTGCTGCCGCCTGTCCCTGGGCCGTGACGGACAGCGGGATGGCGCAGGCACGGACGGCGTCCAGGACGTATGCCGGTCCGAGCGCGTACCCGACGCGGAGGCCCGCCAGACCGTAGGCCTTCGAGAACGTCCGGAGCACCACGAGGTTCGGGTACCGCTCCAGCAGCGCCGGGCCCCGGACCGCGTCGACGTCGGTGACGAACTCGGCGTAGGCCTCGTCGAGCACCACGAGCACCGTGGCCGGCACTCGGTCCATGAAGGCGGCGAACTCGGCTCCGGTGACGATCGGGCCGGTCGGGTTGTTCGGGGTGCAGACCAGGACCATCCGGGTCCGCTCGGTGACCGCGGCGGCCATCGCGTCGAGGTCGTGTCCACCGTCGGGACGGTTGGGGACCTGCACGCTCGTGGCACCGGCGACCGTGACCACGCCCGGGTACGCCTCGAAGGAACGCCAGGCGTAGACGACCTCGTCGCCCGGGCCGGAGGTCGCCTTGGCCAGCTCGTGCAGGATCGCGACGCTGCCGGGTGCGACGTGCACCTCGTCGACGGTCGTGCCGAACCGGTTCGCGAGCACCGCACGGACGGCCAGCGCGGTCGCGTCCGGGTAGCGGTTGAACGCCGTCTGTGCGTGCACCGCCTCGACGACACCGGGGAGCGGCGGGAAGGGGTTCTCGTTGCTCGAGAGCTTCAGGGCGTCCGGAGCGGCCTGGCGTCCCTGCTTGTAGGGCGGCAGGACCGCGATCTCGGGTCGGATGTGCACGGTCTGCGCGGGCTGGTCGGTCACCGGGTCAGCGTACCGGCGTGACGTTCCGGGGACGGGCGGGCATCATGGGCCCATGCGGTTCCTCGTCCGACTCGTCGTCAACGCCGTCGCCCTCTGGCTCACCACGCTCCTGGTGAGCGGGGTCGCCGTCGACTCCTTCGGGGACGGTGGTCCCGTCGAGACCGTCCTGACCTACCTGCTGGTCGCGCTGGTGTTCGGCATCGTGAACGCCGTGATCGGCACGCTGATCCGGATCGTGGCGTTCCCCCTCTACATCCTGACGCTCGGGCTGATCTCGTTCGTCGTCAACGCGGTCCTGCTGCTCATCGTCGCCGGGGTCTCGTCCGGGCTGGGCTTCGGCCTGTCGGTGGACTCGTTCGGCTGGGGCATCGTCGGCGCCGTCGTGCTGGCCGTCTTCGCCTGGCTCGTCGGCCTGGTCGCCCGTCCGGTGCTCGGTGGCCGCGGTCGCGCCTGACCGCACGTCCGTCCGACCGGCTGGGCGCCCGGCCGCCGGGCAGCACCGTGGCGCCTGACGGACCGGCATCGCGCCGGGCCCGCCGCTGGGCCATGATGTGCACATGACCATGGACGCCGGCGCCCCGTCGCCCTTCCGTGTCTCCTTCGTCTGCAGCGGCAACATCTGCCGGTCCCCGATGGCCGAGATCGTCTTCGCGCAGGTCGCCGCCGATGCCGGCATGGCGGACCGGTTCGTGGTGCAGTCCGCGGGCACTGGGGACTGGCACGTCGGCGAGCCGGCCGACGAGCGCACGATCGCAGCGCTCGCGGCACGCGGATACGATGGCAGCAGGCATCGCGCCCGTCAGTTCGACCCGGACCGGTTCCCGGACCTCGACCTGGTGGTCGCACTCGACCGCTCCCACGAACGCATCCTGCGCTCGTGGGCCCCGACCATGGACGACGCCGCGAAGGTGACGCTCCTGTTGCGGTACGACGACGCCTGGCCTCAGCAGGCCGACGTGCCGGACCCGTACTACGCGGACCGACACGAGTTCGACCGGGTGCTCAGCACGGTCGAACGGGCCTGCCGGGCGCTCTTCCACCAGCTCGAGCCGGCAGTCCGCCAGGGAGCCCCATGACCCCCCTTCCCCCGCAGCCGATCAGCCCGCTCGACGGGCGGTACTACCCGATCGTGCACACCGTGGGCGAGCACCTGTCCGAGGCCGGGCTCAACCGCGCCCGGATCCGGGTCGAGGTCGAGTGGCTCGTGTTCCTCACCGACCACGCGATGTTCACGACCTCGCCGCTGTCCGTCGACGACAAGGCCGCGCTGCGTGCCCTCGTCGACGACTTCGGCCAGGACCAGATCGCAGAGCTCGCCGAGATCGAGGCGACCACACGCCACGACGTCAAGGCGGTCGAGTACTTCGTCCGCCGTCGTCTCAGCGACCTGGGTCTCGACGCCGTCGCCGAGCTGACGCACTTCGCCGCCACCAGCGAGGACGTCAACAACCTCTCCTACGCGCTGACCGTCCGCGACGCCGTCGAGCACGTCTGGTTGCCGTCCGCACGCGCGGTCGTGGAGCGCCTGCGGGAGATGGCCACGAGCCTCCGGGCCGTCCCGATGCTCTCGCACACGCACGGTCAGCCCGCGACGCCGACCACCCTCGGCAAGGAGATCGCGGTCGTCGTCTACCGCGTCGAGCGGATCCTGTCGCAGGTCGAGCGCGGCGAGTACCTCGGCAAGTTCTCCGGCGCGACCGGCACGTTCTCGGCACACCTCGCCGCCGACCCGGAAGCCGACTGGCCAGCGCTGTCGAAGGAGTTCGTGGAGGGCCTCGGCCTGACGTGGAACCCGCTGACGACGCAGATCGAGTCGCACGACTGGCAGGCCGAGCTGTACGACCGGGTGCGGCACGCGAACCGCGTCCTGCACAACCTGGCGACCGACGTGTGGACCTACATCTCGATGGGGTACTTCACGCAGATCCCGGTCGCGGGTGCGACGGGGTCGTCGACGATGCCGCACAAGATCAACCCGATCCGGTTCGAGAACGCCGAGGCGAACCTCGAGATCTCGTCGGCGCTGTTCTCCACGCTGTCCGAGACGCTCGTCACGAGCCGTCTGCAGCGCGACCTGACGGACTCCACGACGCAGCGCAACATCGGCGTCGCGTTCGGGCACTCGCTGCTCGCGCTCGACAACCTGCGCCGCGGCCTGGGCGAGATCGCGGTCAACGAGACCCGCCTGGCCGAGGACCTCGACCACAACTGGGAGGTCCTGGCCGAGGCGATCCAGACCGTCATCCGCGCCGAGGTCACCGCCGGGCAGTCCGACATCGAGGACCCGTACGCGATGCTCAAGGAGCTCACCCGGGGCAAGCGGATCGGGCGGCAGGAGCTCGTGGCGTTCGTGAACGGGCTGGACGTTTCCGACGCCGCCAAGGCCCGGCTGACGAACCTCACCCCGGCGACCTACACGGGGCTGGCGGACGAACTCGTCGACCACCTCGAGGTCTGAGCCCGGCGGACGTCCGGCCCTTTGCGGATACACAGGGGACTGCTACGTTCAGTGCACTGAGCAACGCTCAGGCCGGGGGGCGTCGTGGTCGACTGCATCCCGCTCACCATGACCGGATGGACCCCATCACCGTGTTTCGTTCCCGCACCGCCGCGGCCGCCCTCGGCGTCTGTGTGCTCGGCGTCACCGCCGCGCTCGTCCCCACCGTCTCGAACGCCGCGGACGACTCCACCGTCGCCGCGACCCCGACCGTGACGTGGGCGGACGGCGCCGACGACTTCACCGCGCTCGACATCGAGTCCGAGTCGCCCGCGATCCCGGCCGGCTGGTCCTGGTTCGGCCTCGACGAGAGCAGCGACGGGCCCGCCGACTCGATCGACGACGTCGCCACCTTCGGGGCCGACGGCGTCACCGCGAAGGACGACGCCGCCGTCTACCTGCTGCACGGGTTCTCGGAGACCGTGACGCCCGCCGCGCTGCCGGCGGTCGTCGCGGACGCGCGCGCCGAAGCGGGGACGAACTCGCTCGTCGCACTGCTCGTCGCCGACGCGGACGACCCGACCACGGTCGTCACCACCGCGTTCGCGGTGACCGACCTGGACGGGGCGGGCACCGAGTGGGCGTACGAGGACGACGGCGACGAGTCGACCGCCGACCTCGCGGCCGACCTCGCCGACGACGACCGCGTGGTCTTCGGCTACATGGTCGGCCTCGTCGGCCAGGGGCTGACGGCCGTCGAGCCCGACCCGGCTCCCGAGGCGCCGGCCCCGGAGCCCACGACCGACCCGACCGCTGCACCGACGGCCGCGCCGACCGCTGCGCCGACGGTCGCCCCGACCACCGCGCCGACGCCGGCCCCGACCGTGGCTCCCTCCACCGCACCGACGTCGCCGCTGAGCTCCGGACTGCAGCGCTTCCTGCCGCCGCAGTCCGTCGACGGTGCACGCGCCTTCCGCGCCACGGTGGACGCAGCGGACGCGGGCATCGCGAGCCTGCGTCTCGGTGACACCACGACGTACTTCACGCCGGAGCCGACCGCCGCCGTGTCCGTCGCTGCGCCGACGCTCACGCTCGCCCAGGCCACGACGACCGGGTTCGCGGTCACCGGCTCCGGCTTCGCCCCCGGCGAGACGATCACGGTCGGTCTCGTGCAGGGCGAGTCCGGCGACGAACTGCCGGGCACCCTCCTGGCGGACGCCGACGGTGACGTCACCGGCACGGTCGTGCTGCCCGCCGCCGCCACCGTCGGCGACTGGTCACTCGTCCTGCTCGGCGCCTCCTCGGGCCAGCGTGCGGCCGCGACGATCACCGTGACGGCCGGCCCCGCGACGGCCCCGGCCGCGACCCCGGTCACGGGTCGGGCGACCTTCACCGGCTGACCCTTGCCGTTCCTCCCGACCGAGCCACGGCGGCGCGCGACCCTCGTCGCCGCCGCCGTGGCCGTCGTCTGCGCCGGGGTCGTCGCCGTCGCCGTGTCGACCACGCTGTCCACCGGTGCCCCGTCCCCGACCCGGTCCGCGGTCGCCGCCAGCGCCCCGGCGACACGGACACCCACACCGACACCGTCCGCCGCGCCGCAGGACCCGAACGCCGTCGACGCGCCTGCGACGACGACGGTCGCCGCGGCGACCGGCAGCGCCGTCCCGGTCAGCCCGTCCCCGGGGGCGGCCGCCACGACGAGCGTCGCCAACCCGCAGCCGTCCGGCGCGCCGCTCGTCCTCCGCGTCACCGACCAACAGGACGGGTGGGTGCAGGTGCAGCTCGCCCAGCGCCCGAACGGCAGCACCGGTTGGGTGCCGTCGTCCTCGGTCCGCCTGTCCACCACGCCGTACGCGATCGTCGTCACCGAGGCGACGAACACGCTCGACCTGTACCGCGCCGGCGAGGTCGTCGACAGCTACCCGGTCGCGACCGGGACGGGAGGGACGCCGACGCCCGTCGGGCACTTCGCGTTGACGGAGCTGCTCGCCCCGACGAACGGCGGGTACGGCCCGTACGCGTACGGCACGACGGCGTTCTCCGACGTGCTCAACTCCTTCGGCGGGGGTCCGGGGCAGATCGGGCTGCACGGCACCGACGACGCCTCGAGCATCGGCACGGACGCCTCGCACGGGTGCATCCGGATGCGGAACGACGACATCACGGCACTCGCCGAGCTGCTGCCGCTCGGCACCCCGCTGCAGGTGCGCTGACCGGCGGCGGCCGGGTCCTGCGGCGCGGTCCGCAGTGCTTCCGTCCGCGACCGATCCTCACTATGCTGAGCGAGGACTCAGGGGGGCCGCATCGCCGCGGGAACCGGTGGTCTGCGTCGCGCCCCGCTCGGGTGCCCGTCCCCGGAAGCGAGCCCATGCGCCGTCCCACCGTCATCACCGCAGTCGCGGTGTCCGTCCTCAGCGCCGCCCTCGTCGGCCTGCCCGCCGTCGCGAGTGCGGACGCACCGGCGTCCGTCACCGCCGCTGCGGCCACCACGCCCGCCCAGGGCGCACCGCGCTCCGGCGCCGAGTGGATCGCCCAGGACGACCTCACCACCGTGACGCCCGGCGCGTTCCCCGGCGGCTGGTTCACCACCGGCCCGACCACGTCGGACGTCGACGGACTGGCGCTGCCGACCGGCACGCTCGTCGGGCACGCGCGGACCGGTTCCGCGGCGACCGACCTCACCGCCGTCCACTCGCGCGCCGCCGCTACCCAGTTCGGCCTCGGCCTCCCGACCGCCGACCTCCGCGCGGCCACCGGTGGGACGCGCTACGCGCTGCTCCTCGACCTCGCCGGCTCCACCGACAACACCACGCCGGCCGTGCTCAGCGCGGCCGAGGCCGGCACGCAGGGCGTCGACGGCCGGTGGCGCTCCTCGGTCGTCATCGGCACGATCGCTGCGGGCAGTGCGGCGACGCTCGCCGAGTTCCAGGCGCAGATCGCCGACACCACCCCGGACGCCACCATCAACGGGTACGGGGCGATCGCACGCACCGCCCCGGGCACGGTGGCCGGCATCCTCGGCAACGGCACGGACTCGTACTTCACCCCCGAGCCGACCGGCACGGTGGCGGTCCCGACGCCCCTGACGCCGTCGGTCCTCCGGGCGAACGGGCTGGCCGTCGACGGCACCGGGTTCCTGCCGGGTGAGCAGGTCTCCGTCTTCCTGCTCCTGCCGGACCTGGAGATCGTCCCCGACTCGAACGTGTTCACGGCCGACGGGACCGGCGCGTTCGCCGGGCAGGCCACCTTCCAGGCGTCCGCGCCCTCGAGCGAGTACCGACTGGTCTTCGAGGGGCTCGAGTCCGGCGTCAGCGTCAGCGTCGCGCTGACCATCACCGAGGACCCCGCCACCGGGGTCGTACCGCCGGTCGCGACGCCGACCCCCGCGGCCGTGCCCGGCACCGCCCCCGCCGCGACCCCGGTCGCCGGGACGGCGGCCTTCACCGGCTGAGCCGACGTCACCCACGACGACGCGGGGCGTCCCTCCCACCCGGGAGGGACGCCCCGCGTCGTCCGTTCAGCTGGCGGGTGTGCGCGCCAACAGGCCGGTGACCGTCCGCACCCAGCGGCGTCGGAACGCCCGGGCGAGCGTCGTCTCACCGCGACAGAAGCGGATGAAGTACCGCCGGCCGAACCCGGTCTTCGCGATGAGGAAGTGGAAGGCGCCCGGGAACCGGGTGAACACGCGCAGCAGCTGCTCGCCGGCGACGATCTCGGGGACGAGCTCGGCCTGCACCCGCGACGCGTAGCGGTCGAGCGCCGCGGGGTCGCCACCGGCGTGTGCGGCGGCCGCCTCCCCGGCCCACTCGCCGGAGCGCAGGGCGAACGAGATCCCCTCGCGCGTCCACGGTTCGAGCAGCCCGGCGGTCTCGCCGGCGAGGACGACCGTGCCGCGTCGCAGCGGCGAACCGCTCGTGCGCCACTGGGTCAGGTGACCGCTGCTCCGGTCCTGGTCGCTCGGGTGCAGGCCGAGACGCTCGATCCAGTCGTCCAGGTAACGGCGGGTCTGGTCGGCGTGGCCCTTCCGCTCGATGACGCCGACCGTCAGGGTGTCCGACTTCGGGAAGAGCCAGGCGTAGGTGCCGGGGTGCGGTCCCCAGTCCAGGAGCAGACCGGTGGCAGCGTCCTCGGGGCGACGGGGTACCTCGACCTCGAGGCCGAGGTCGGTGGCCGCCATCACGGCACCGACGTACCGACCGACGCGACCGCCGGAACCGTCGGCACCGACGACGACCCGCGCGACGAGCTCCTCGCCGTCCGACAGGGTCAGACGGGTGCGACCGTCCTCGTCGGCGAGCGCGCGGACGTTCGCACCGTCGCGGAACACGACACCGGCCTCCGTCGCCGCGTCGACGTTCGCCTGGTCGAACCGCTCCCGGTCCACCATGGCGACGAACGGCGACTCGGTCCGGACCCGGGTCACGCGGCCCATCCGGTGCGAGAACCCGACCTCGGGCAGGTCCGCCTCGATCGTCGCGAGGGCCTGCGCGGTGAGGCGGCTCCGCGACTGGCCGATGATGCCTCCGCCGCAGGTCTTGTACCGGGGGAAGACGGCCTTGTCGAGCAGCAGGACCCGTGCGCCGCCGCGTGCCGCGGACCGGGCGGCCGTCGCCCCGGCGGGACCGGCTCCGACGACCACGACGTCCCAGTGCTGATCCGCGTCCGTGTCCGTGTCCCGCATGGGGCCAGAGCCTACCGGCGGTCCGGCGACCACCTCAGGCGGTGACGGCCGTCGCTTCGGCGACCAGGGCCTCCAGGACGGTCCGGACGGCGGGGCGGACCGCGCGGTCGGGGCGCACGAGGGCCTCGATCCGCCGTCCGGCGCGGACGTCCGCCAGGGTGGCCAGACGGAACCGGCCGGGAGCCCTGGTCCGGGACGTGTACCGCGGCACGAGCGCGATGCCGTGCCCGGCGGCCACCAGGTTCTCGATCACCGGCAGGTGGATCGTCCGGAACGCGACCTCGGGTGGGGCGTCGGTCGCGGCGGCCATCGCGGTGAGCACGCGGTCGATCGGGTAGTCCTCGGGGACCCCGATCCAGGTGGCACCGACGACGTCCTCGATGCGCACCCGCTGCTGGTCGGCCAGGGGGTGGTCGAGCGGCAGGGCGACGTCCAGCGGTTCCCGCAGCAACGGGACCGTCTCCACACGCCGCCGGTCCGCGCCGCGGGCGCCGTCCGGGCGGTGGCCGATTACCACGTCGTGGTCGGCGGTGAGCGGGGCGAACTCGCCCTCGCTGACGTCGACGTCCGACAGCCGGAGCACGATGCCGGGGTGCGCTCGCATCCGGGTGAGCAGACCCGGCAGCAGCAGTTCGGCGGCCGACGGGAACACCGCGAGGTCGACCGAGCCGGTGACGCCGTCGAGGTGCTCGGTCCACGCGGACTCGACGGTCGCGAGCGCGGTCGCGACCCCGGTGGCCATGCCCGCCAGGACCCGGCCGTGCTCGGTGAGGCGCACGCCGCGACCGACGCGCTCGACGAGCGGCACGCCGGCCTGCCGTTGGAGGGTCCGGAGCTGCTGGGAGACGGCGCTCGGCGTCCGGTGGGTGGCCGTCGCGACGGCCGTGACGCTCCCCCGCTCGGCGAGTTCGCGGAGGACGGGCAGCAGGGCGATGTCGAAGCCGACCATGCAGGGACCCTACAACGACGGTGTCGGAACGTTCGCTGGTGCTACCGCGTCCGGTGCGGGACGATCATCCGGTGCTGCTCCGTGACCGCATCCTGGCCCTCGTCGTCGCCGTCGCCTGGGGACTGAACTTCCCCGCGACGGCGATCGCCCTCGAGCACTACCCGCCGTTCCTGCTGGCGGCGCTCCGGTTCACGCTGCTCGCCGTCCCCACCCTGCTCTTCGTCCCGCGCCCGCCGATCCCGTTCCGGTGGATCGTCCTGGTCGGTGCGACGCTCGGCGTGCTGCAGTTCGCGTTCCTCTACTTGGGCATGGCGGCCGGCATGCCCTCGGGGTTGGCGTCGCTCGTCGTCCAGGCATCGGCGCCGTTCACGGTCCTGCTCGCCGGGGTCCTGCTCCGCGAACGACTCACCGCTCGCCAGGTGGTCGGCGTCAGCGTCGCCGTGGCCGCCCTCGCCGTGATCGCCCTGCACCGTGCGCAGACCGCCGCACTGCTGCCGGTCGTGCTCGTGCTCTGCGGCGCCCTCGGGTGGGCGATCGGCAACGTCGCGACCCGCAGGGCCGGGCCGGTGAACCCGCTGCACCTCACCCTGTGGTGGGCCGTGGTGCCGCCGATCCCGATGGCGGTGCTGTCGTTCCTGGTCGAGGGACCCGACCGCATCGGGCAGGCACTCGGCACCGCGTTCACCGCCGCGGCGCTCCCGGCGGACCTGGCCGTGCTCTACATCGTGCTGGCGGCGAGCGTCGTCGGGTACGGCATCTGGTCACGGTTGATGGGCCGGTACCCGTCGAGCACCGTCGCGCCGTTCTCGATGCTCGTGCCCGTCGTCGGGGTGCTGGCGTCCTGGGCGGCGTTCGGCGAGGTGCCGGACCTGGTCGAGGTGCTCGCGGGCGCGGTCGTCGTGGGGGCCGTGCTGTGGTCGTCGCGGCCACCGCGGGGTGCGGGCGCTCCGGCTGCTGCGACTGCGGCTGCGGCTGCTCCTGCTCCCGTCGCACCCGTCGCACCCGCCGCGGTCAGTCCCGGCGCTGACGCCGTTCCGCGATGATGCCGGCGAGCGCCCCGCCCAGGTGCGGGTACCGGAACACGTAGCCGGCCTCGGTCAGCCGGGTCGGCACGACCCACCGGCTCTTCAGCACGAGTTCGGTCTCGGTCCGGATGGCGAAGGACCCGAGTTCGAGCATCCACCGCCAGGTCGGCAGGCCGAAGCGGCGTCCGACGGCCTCGCGCAGGGTCGCCATCACGGTCCGGTTGTCGGAGGGCTCCGGGCTGGTGACGTTGACCGCTCCGTCGATGTCCTCGTGGTCGCGGATGAACCGGATCGCCCCGAGGACGTCGTCGATGTGCACCCAGCTGAAGCGCTGCCGTCCGTGGGTGTGTCGGTCGTGGTGGTAGGTGCCGGCGGCCAGCCGGGCCCGGGTCGGGAACCACGGACCGTCGACCTGCGGTCCGCCGAGTCCGGCCTGCGCCAACCGCAGGAGCGGCAGCAACGCACTGCCGTCACCGAACACGATCGCCATCCGCAGCGCCACACGCCGGGTACCGGGCAGGTCCGCGGCGAACAGGGCGTCCTCCCACGCGCGGGCGACGGAGACGGAGAAGCCCTCGCCGAGTTCGCCGGTCGCCTCGTCCTGCGGGCGGTCGTCGGCGTGCCGGTAGATCGTCGCGGTCGAGGCGTTGAGCCACAGCGGCGGCGGCTGCTCGGCCGTGCGGATGGCCTCGGCGAGCTCGAGCGTGGTGTCGACCCGCGAGCGGACGATCTCCGCCCGGTTCCGCCGTCCGTACCGGCAATTGACGCTCTTGCCCGCCATGTTCACGACGAGGTCGGCTCCGTCCACCAGCTCGCGGATCCGCAGGGTGTTGCCCCACACCGCGTCCCCGGTGCGACCGACCGTGACGACCCGGTACCCCTCGGCGCGGAACGCGTCCTGCAGGTACCGACCGACGAAACCGCTCGCCCCCGCCACCACCACACGCCGCTGCTGCTGCTGCTCGTCCATGCTGTCCTCTCGGCTCCGGTCAGACGTCGTCGGGCACGACGGCGTACCGGAACGCCCCCTCGTACCGGTACAGCGTGCCGATCACCGGCGCCGACAGCGTCAGGGACACGCGCTGCAGGTCGGCATCGTCATCGAATCGTTCCGTGAGCACCACCCGGGGCGAGAGGACGGCCGGGAGGCTCCACTCCCGACCCAGCGCGTGCACCGACACCCGCGTGGAGACCAGCCGGAGCGCTCCGGCGTCGGGTCCGGTGGTCGGGACCGTGACGGCGAGCAGGGCGCTGACGCGACCGCGTCGGCCGAGGTGGTCGACGAGGCCCTCCGGCTCCGCGGTGATCGCGTCGACCATCGTCCGGTCACCGCTCGCGAAGTGGAAGGTGCGGTGCGCGCGGACCGCGGGGCGTCCCTCCCGGCCGGTCGGCGTGCCGGACCCGCCCGGCGGTGCCGGCCGACCGCGTCCGACGCGGACCGCCCGGTTCTCCACCGAGAACGGCACGTCGCGCTCCCACACCGGGAACATGACGGCGTCGGCGGCGAACAGGCGGAGCAGCGGCCAGAGCCAGCGCCGCGGGGTGCCGACGACGGCGAAGACCCCGGTCCCACGGCCGACGTGTCCGGGCGGGACCGGGCCGAAGTAGGCGCGGAGTCTCGGGTGGAGGCCGGCGAGGACCTCGTCCGGCGCGCTCAGCTGGTACGGCGACCGGGTCACGCTCCCGATCCTGGCACGTCGTCGGACGCGGCTCCTACGATGGGCCGCATGGGACACGACCACGGCCACACGCACGGACGCGCGTCCGAGCGCGCGCTGCTGATCGCGTTCTGCATCTCGGCGGGCATCCTGCTGGCCGAGGTCGTCGGCGCGGTCGTCACCGGATCGCTGGCACTGCTCGTCGACGCCGGCCACATGGTCGTCGACACCGGCGGACTCGGCATCGGCCTGGTGGCCACCCGGCTGGCCCGCCGCATCCCGACCGCCCGGCGGACCTGGGGCTACCAGCGGGCCGAGGTCCTCGGCGCCACCGCGCAGGCCGCGATCCTGCTGGCGGTCGGCGTCTACGTCGTGATCTCCGCCGTGCAGCGCCTGTTCGTGCCGGAGGAGATCGACGCCGGGCCGCTCCTGGCCTTCGGCGTCGTCGGGCTCGTCGGCAACCTCGTCGCGTTCGCCGTGCTGGTCCGGGCCTCGGGTGAGGGCTTCACCTCACGCGCCGCCCGGCTCGAGGTCCTCAACGACACCCTCGGCTCGGTCGCCGTCATCGCCGCGGCCGTCGTGCTGTTCCTGACCGGGTGGCAGCGCGCGGACTCGGTGGCGGCGCTCCTGATCGGCGTGCTCATCCTGCCCCGGGCCGTGAAGCTCCTGCGCGAGACCGCCGACGTCCTGCTCGAGGCGACGCCACGTGGCCTCGACCTGGACGCCGTCCGCGGGCACATCCTGGAGCTCGACCACGTCATCGCCGTGCACGACCTGCACGCGACCCTGGTGTCGACCGGCGTCCCGAACCTGACGGCGCACGTCGTGGTGGACGACCACTGCTTCACGACCGCACACGCCCCGGCGATCCTCGACGAGCTGCAGCAGTGCGTCGCCGAACACTTCGACGTCCCGGTCGAGCACTCCACGTTCCAGCTCGAACCCGCGTCGCACCAGCGGCACGAGCACGAGGTGCACGCCTGACCGGTGCCGGTTCGGGTGCTCGTGCCGGTGCGGTGCTCGTCAGCAGTCGGAGTCGCGCGTCGGGTAGGCCGTGATCACGCGGTCGGTGGTCGCGGAGACGATGACCTTGACGAAGCCGTCCGGACTGGGCGCGCTGCCGTCGTCGAAGCGCACGGGAGCGGCGTAACAGACCTTGCCGTCCCCGGCGTCGACGGGCAGCCCCTTCTGCGGGTTCGTCAGCGCCGTCCGCACCGCCGTGAGCATGGCGTCGTCCCAGTCCCGCTGCGTCGTGTGCCCCGCCAGCACACCCTGCCAGTCGCGGCTGTGCCGGACACGGATGTGTTCGTAGCCCTGCGCAGACGTCCCGCACTGCATCGCGACCGTGCCGAGCGCGGCGGTGTCGTACGCCGCGACCGAGGCACGGGCGTCGGCCCCGCACCGGTCGAGGACCGCGGAGCCGGGCAGGTCCGGGCCGCTCCGGGCGATGACCGCGACGCTGCTGCCACTGTCCGTGCCGCTAGCCGTGCCGGTGCCGGTGCCGGTGCCGGTGCCGTCGGCCGGGTCGGTCGCGGTGGCGGAAGGGGCCGCGGAGAGGACAGCGTTGTCACCCTCCCGGGCGTTCGTCAGCGCGAACCCGCCGATCACGACGACGGCGGCGACCGCTGCGGCGACGCCGGTCAGGGTGGAGCGGGAGCGCTTCGGGGGCATGCGGCCAGTATGCCGGAGGGGGTGCGGGCCTCCCGGCGGGGTGCGTGACGGGCGGCTGCCGCGTGCGGTGCTGCCGGTCCGGCGGGTACCGCGGGACACCGGCGGCACCGCCGAGCGGGTGCGACGCCGCCAGCCACGCGGGACGCCGGCGAGATCCGTGGCGTCGCGGGGAGAACGCGGCGGCTCACGCAGACGGGCCCGTCTCGGACGGGCCCGTCTCGGCCGGGAGGCGCGTGGCCGTCAGGCGCGTGCGGCCAGCCGTGCTCCGGCGAACACCGCGAGCGCCGCGACGAGCACCACGTACCCGATGAGGACCGGCAGGGTGGGCAGCACGAGCAGCGCCGCGCCGACCGCGACGACCGGGACGGTGAGCCCGGCGTAGGCGATGAGGAAGGTGGCGGCGAGGACCCCGCCGCGCTCCTCGGGCCCGACGAGGGCACCGGCACTACCGATCGAGGCGCGGAAGAGGAGCCCGACGCCGGCGCCCGCGACGACACCGCCGCCGATGAAGCCGGCGACCTGCAGGACCACGGCGGACACCGCGAGGACGGCGAGCCCGCCGACGAGCAGCACGACGCCCAGGCGGATCTGGGTGCGCTGCGGCAGCTTCGCGAACACCACCTGGGACAGCGCGCTCGCGGCGAAGACGCCGAAGGTCGTCGCGCCCGCGGCCAGCCGGTCGGTCACGTGGAAGGTGGTGCCGAGGAACGTCGGCGCGACCGAGGTGAAGAGCCCCTGCACGGCGAGTGCGGCGAAGGCACCGGTGCCGGCGGCCCAGAACGCGGCACCGTGACCCTCCGGGGCCTGCAGCCGCTGCGGGTGGTACCGCACGGGCTCGGTCGGGCGGTCGACGGTCTCGGGGACGGCGAGGACGACCACGAACGCGATCGCGAGCGCCACCACGAACACCACGTACGGCACCATCAGCGGCTGCCCGACGAACTCGGCCAGCGCCCCACCGACGAGGGCGCCGAGGGACAGCCCGCCGAGGTTGACGACGCCCGCCGCGACACTCGCACCCTTCGCGGACGACTCGTCACCGGTCGCCCGGACCTTGAGCTCACCGAGGTGCGCGGTCGCCGTGGCCGTCAAGGTGCCGACGCCGAGGCCGGTGACCAGTCGCGCGACGATGAGGCCGGAGACGTCGTTCCACACGAGGAACAGCACGGCGGCGACCAGCTCGAGTGCGATCGAGACGAGGATGAGCGGACGGCGACCGTGGACGTCGCTGAGGTGTCCGGCGAGCCACAGCGACCCGACGACGCCGAGCCCGTAGGCGGCGAAGACGATCGTCGTCGTGAAGGTCGGGAAGCCGTCACGCGCCTGGTAGATGACGTAGAGCGGCGCGGGGACGGTCGCGAAGGCCATCACCGAGGTGAACGCGAAGGCGACGGCCCAGAAGCCGAAGCCGTGACGCCGGCGGGTGTGCGCACGACGGCCGCGAGGGGCCGGAGCGGTGGCCGGGGCGCCGGTCGCGGGGGTTGCGGTGACGGATGACATGCTCCGATGGTCCCCCGGCGGAACCATCGGGTCAAACGGATCGTCTTGATGGCGATCATCGATCTGGTCGATGATGGTCGCATGGAGACCCGACTGCTCGAACAGTTCGTCACCGTTGCGGCGGAGGGCAGCGTCACCCGTGCCGCCGAACGGCTCTGGGCCGCTCAGTCGACGGTGTCGGCAGGCATCGCGAGCCTGGAACGGACGCTCGGGGTCCGGCTCTTCGAGCGCGGTGGTCGCCGTCTGGTGCTCACCGCCACCGGCGAGGACCTGCTCCCCCACGCCCGCGCCGTCCTCGAGTCCCTCGACCGGATGCGTGACCTGGCCGCGGTGTCCGACGCCGAACTCCGCGGGCGCGTCCGGCTCGGGATCTTCACGAGCATGGACATCGTCGACCTGACCGGGGTCCTCCGTGGCTTCCGGCAGCGCCACCCCCTGGTCGCCGTGGAACTGATGACGTCGCCGAGCGGCACCACCGGGCTCGTGCAGGACCTGGTCGCCGGACGCCTCGACCTCGCCTACACCGGCCTGCCGACGGTCCCCGCCGGCGTCGTCGTCGAACCCCTGCGGGAGATGCCGTTCCGCGTCTTCGTCGCCGCCGACCACCCGCTCGCCGGACGGGCCTCGGTGTCCCTGGCGGAACTGGCGGACGAGTCCTTCGTGGACACGGCGCACGGGTTCGGCAACCGGATGATCCTGGACGGCGTCCTCGACCGGCTCGGGATCCGCCGTCGGGTGGTCGCTGAGATGAACGACATGCCGGCGGTCGTGCGTTTCGCGTCGGCGGGCATCGGGGTGGGTGTGGTGCCGGACTCGGGCGTCCGGCACGACGGGGCCGTGCTGGAGCTCGAGGACGCGGTCGAACCACTGCGGATCGGGCTCGCGATGCGGAGCGACCCGGAGCCGAACCGGGCGACGCAGGCGCTCGCGCGCGCGATCGTCGCCGCACGGCGCTGAAGCGCAGCCGAGGACACCAGCGCCGTGCACATCGGCGTTGGTTGAGACCAGCGGAGACCAGCGCTGCGGACCGCTCAGCCGCGCAGCAGCGGGGCGATGCTCTCGACCGACCGCCGAGCAGCCGCCGTGGTGGACAGGAAACCGACCAGGACGATCGCCGCTCCGATCCCGACGACGATCCACCACATCGGGTGGGTGGCGACCGCGAAGCCGGACCCGACCGTCGCGACCGCACTGGCGCCCGTGACCGTGCCGGCGAGGGCGACGCCGAGCGACACCCCGGTCTGCCGGCTGGTCGAGGCGACGGCCGCCGCGGACCCGGACTGCGCGCGGGGCATGCCGGAGACCGCGGTGTTCGTGATCGGGGCGTTCACCATGCCGAACCCGAAGCCGAACAGGACGAACGCCGTCACGAGGACCCACATCGGCGTCGACGCCTGCACGGTCGTCAGGACGGCACCCGCTCCGGCGATCCCGATGCCGGCGAGGACGAGTGGGACCCGTGTGCCGACGGTGCCGATCAGCCGCCCGGAGATCGGCGACACGAGCATCGTCATGAGCGCCGACGGCAGGGTCCACAGACCCGCCTCGAACGGGGTCATGCCCCGGACCTCCTGCAGGTAGAGCGCACTGAGGAACAGGAAGGCCCCGTTGGCACCGAACGCGACGAGAGCGGTGCCGACGGCGGACGAGAACGGGATGCTGCGGAAGAACCGGAGGTCGATGAGCGGTTCGGCGGTCCGCCCCTCGACGACCACGAGGGCGACGAGGGCAGCGACGGCGAGGACGAACAGCCCGAGCGCCCCCGGAGACGTCCAGCCGAGGCGCGGCCCCTCGATGAGACCACCGACCAGGCTGGCGAGCAGCACGATCACGATGCCCTGGCCGAGCGGGTCGAGCTTCCGGGGCTTCGGGGAGCGGGACTCCGGGACGAACAGGAACGTCAGGACGACCGCGGCGATGCCGATCGGGACGTTGATGAGGAAGATCGCACGCCATCCCACGGTGTCCGTCAGCGCGCCGCCGACCAGCGGGCCGACGCCCATCGACACCCCGACCACGGCACCCCAGACGCCGACCGCACGGGCCCGCTCCTTCGCGTCGTCGAAGGTGGCGGTGATGATGCTCATCGCGACCGGGTTCATCATGGATCCGCCGACCGCCTGCACCATGCGGAAGACGACGAGCCAGCCGACGCTCGGCGCGAGCGAACACAGCAGCGAGCCGGCCGTGAAGAGCGCGAGCCCGACCTGGAACGTCGTGCGCCGGCCGATGCGGTCCGCGGTCGACCCGGAGAGCAGGAGCAGGCTGGCGAGGACGAGCGTGTAGGCGTCGATAGTCCACTGCAGACCGGAGATCGTGCTGTGGAGTTCACGGCCGATGGACGGCAGTGCGACGTTCACCACGGTCGCGTCCATCGAGACGATGAACAGGCTCATGCAGCAGACGGCGAGGATCAGGTACCGGTGGCGGTAGCGAGCCGGGAGGCCCGGGTCACCCTGCTCGGGTCGGTGCGGCCCCGACGTGGTTCGTCGGGTCGCGGACTCAGTGGAAGCCGTCGTCGTCTCCTCGTCCGGGGGTGTTGTGTCCGCCGAGCATGTCGTTGTCGTCCTGGTCGCTGGTGGAGGTCAGCTGGAGCATCGCCATCACGACGACCACGACGACGAAGCTGACGCCGAAGAAGATCACGGAGAGCGTCAGTTCACGCGTCGACATCAGCACGACGAGCCCGACGACGACCGCGATCACCGCGGAGATCCCGAGGAGCTCGGCCGGACGCAGACGGTCGCGGCGGGTGGGGGTGCTCATGCGTGTGGTGCTCCGTCCGGGGCGGCCGCCGGAGCAGCCGTTCCCCACTTGTGCGAGAGGCCGGCGATCAGGTGGAAGACCGCCGCGATGGCGAGGTAGGCGCCCAGCAGTCCGACGAGGACGATGGACGCATCGAGGGTGCCGGTCACCCGCTCCACCCCGCCGAGCTGCTGCGAGTAGTCCGGCGGCGTCAGCAGGAAGGCGATCGCGAGCAGCAGTGTGAGGCCGCCGATCGTCATCCAGTCGCGCGCGAACGGCGAGCGGCGGCGTGCGCGGACACCCTGAGACAGTTCGAGTGCTCCGGTCAGGACCGCGAACGCCACGACGATGGTGATGAACGCGGGCAGTCCGAGTCCGGTGCACGCGAGGGCGGCGACCCCGGCGACGATCGAGAGCGCCGCCTGGGCCAGGCCGGAGCGCCGCGAGCGGTCGTCCCCGGGCAGTCGGGAGCCGCTGCCCCAGGCGAGGACCGCACCGTCGACCACGGCGAAGACGCCGAAGAGGACCAGGCCGAAGCCGGCCGAGTGGTTCGGGGAGAACGTGATCACCATCGCGATCACGGCTGCCGGGAGCGCCCGGAGCACCGGGACCGGCCAGTACCGTGCTCGCTGCGCGGCGTCGTCCACGGAGTGGGACACGGGACCTCTCTCGGGCTGTCGGTTCGTACGCTCGATCCTACCGCCGTCGATGTGGGGGGCCGTCCGGGAGCGGCAGGAGCAGCGGGGTCGACAGTGGGGTGGACGGTCCGCCCACCCCACCGTCGTGCTACCGCGGCTCGGCGTACCGGCCGGGCTCCTCGTCGCGCACGCGACGGCGGCGCAGTCCCCACACCGTGGCCCCGGTGCCGACGAGCAGGACGCCGGCGAGGCCTGCGAGCCCGAGGCCCTGCGCGCCGGTGTAGGCCAGAGCGCCGGCCCGTGGCGGGGCGTCGCCGCCGTTCCCCGGGGCGCCGTCCCCCGCCGGTCCGGCACTCGGGCCGTCGGGTCCGGATCCGGCACCCGGCAGGTCACCGGGTGCCGGCGTCGCGGTCGCGTCCGGCCCGTCAGGCTCGCCCGGTCCGCCCGGTCCGCCCGGTCCGCCCGGCTCGCCCGGTCCGTCGGTGTCCCCGGGCTCGTCCGGGTCCCCGGGCTCGTCGGGGTCCCCGGGCTCGTCGGGGTCCCCGGGCTCGTCGGGGTCCCCGGGCTCGTTCGGGTCGACGACCCGGATCGGCACCTCGGGCGACTCCTCGCCGCCGTCGGGGTCGGTCGGTGAGGTCGCCGTCGCGATGTTCACGACGTCGGAGCCGTCCCCGGAGTACCCGGCGTCGAGCCGGGCCCGGAACCGGAAGGCGTGCTCCTGCCCGGGAGCGAGCTCGCCGGCACCGGTGCAGGTGACCCGCTGCCCCGCTGCCGTGCAGGCATCCCCGGAGCCGACGAACAGCAGCTGCTCCGGGAGGTCGTCGACGGCACCGACGTCACGTGCGGTCGACGGGCCGTCGTTCCGCGCCGTCACCGTGTACTCGACCTCGTCCCCCGGCGCGACCACCGCCGGGGCCACGCTCTTGTCCGTCGACACCTGCGCGATGGTCGTCACGGGTGCGGCGGCTTCTGACGTGTTGTCGGCGGGGTTCGTGTCGGACAGGCCCGGCGCCGCGGTGACCGTCGCCCGGCTCTCGAGCTGGCCGGCCGCGCCCGGGTCGAGCTGCCCCTCGACGGTGAACGTCGCCGCGGCACCCCGTTCGAGGCCGAGCGCGGTGTCCACGTCCCCGGTCCCCGCGGCATCACGGCAGCTGGACGGCCCCGGGACGCTGCACGTCCACGTCACGTCGTGCAGTTCGTCGGGGACGTCGACGCTGACCGCGCTCGGGTCGGACGCGTTGGTCCCGACGTTCGACGCGGTGACCGTGTAGTGCACGCGGTCCCCGGCGACGACCGGTGGCATGTCGTGCTCGATCCGCAGGTCGGCAGGCTGCGACACCCGGAGGGCGTCGATCTCGTGGACGCTGCGGTACGACCCCGTCGCCGCGGTGAACCCGAGCCGGAGGGTCGGCGGCAACGGAGCCTGGCCCGGCCCCTGCAGCTGCACGTGGTCGAGCACCGTTCGCGTCCCACCGCCGCGGAGTGTCAGCCGGACCGTGAGGGTGAGGCCGCCGTCGTCGGGCTGGAGCACCACCCGCACCCTCCGCGTCGTGGGGCTGCCGGTCGCGACGCCGCCCGAGACCTGGGCGTGCTGGACGAAGCGGTACCCGGTCGTGCCGTTCCCGGAGCCCCGGATGGTCACCGTGTCCGGCGTCCGACCGGGGCCGCTCTCGTTGAACGGCAGGGAGAAGTTGCCGTACTGGTCGAGGGCGACGGCCGCGAACGCCCCCGGAAGACCCGGCAGCGTGCACTCGTGGGCACCCTGGTTGGTCGCGGACCGGCACGAGTAGCCGAGCGCCGCTCCGTAGGCACCGACACCGGGCGCCACGGCCCCGTCGGACAGGGAGAGCAGCAGCCCGTCCGCCCCCTGCTCGTACGGCGTGTACATCGCGTAGTCGAACTCGATGTCGAGCCCCCGGTCCGAGGCGAACGCGTCGTCCATCGCCCAGGCGCCGGCAGCGTCGACGTCGGCATCGGTCAGGCGGAGTCGTCCGCCGACGATCCGCGCGTCGCCGCTCAGCGTGCCCCCGTCAGCCGAGGCGAAGCCGGTCGTCCAGGGGAACGGCAGGTCGTCGGCGGCCGCGGTCTGACCCGCTCCGAGCGGGACGACCGCCCCGATGCCGATGGCGATCAGGGCGGCCGCAGCCCACCGGCGGGGTCCACCGCGGCAGGTCCGTCGTGGTGTGGGAGGAGGTCCGGAACTCGTCGTGTCATGTGTCATGCCACGATCGTCGCGGGGTGGGACCGGGGCGACGGCGGACCGGGGCGGACCTGTGGAACGAAGCCCCGCGCCTCCCGACTGTGCAGGACGAGTCCGACGGGGTCAGGCCACCCACACCGTCGTGTACCCGGGCAGGTCGCCGTCCGTCAGCGGGGCCGACGTGACGACGACCGCACCCTCGGGCATGGGCACCGGCTCCGGCCCGAAGTTCGTGTACGACCGCCATCCGTCGTGTCGTGCGAACGCGACGACCGCGGGCGACGAGGTCTCGAGCCACTGCAGTTCCTCGCCCTGCTGCAGGCGGCTGCGGGCGGACAGCACCTCCCGGTAGAAGGACAGCGTCGAACCGGGCACCCGGTCCTCGGCCTCGACGCTGGACGCGCCGAAGTCCTCCGGCTGCGGCAGGTGCGGCGCCGCCCCGCCGAAGCCGAACGACGGTCCGGTCTCGGTCCAGGGGATCGGCACGCGGCAGCCGTCCCGGCCCTTGACGGTGTGTCCGGTGCGGAGCCACTTCGGGTCCTGCAGCTGGTCGTGCGGGATGGCCGGCGCCTCGTGCAGTCCGAGTTCCTCACCCTGGTAGACGTACGACGAGCCCGGCAGCGCGAGGACGAGCAGGGTCGCTGCCCGCGCGCGACGGAGTCCGCCCTCACGGTCGAGCGGCGGGACCTGCCCGTCGGACATCAGCCACTCGTCGGTGTCGGTGCCGTCGGGCAGGCCGTACCGGGTGGCGTGCCGGACGACGTCGTGGTTCGAGAGCACCCACGTGCTCGACCCGCCGGACGTCGTCGCCGCGTCCAGGTTCTGCTCGATCAGGGTGCGGAACGCGGTCGCGTCGAACGGTGCCTCGAGCAGGTCGAAGTTGAACGCCTGGCCGAGTTCGGTCGGCCGCGCGTAGAGGACCCGTCGCGGTGCGGGTGCCCACGCCTCGGCGATCGCGGCACGGGGCGGCGAGTAGCTGTTGAGCACCTTCCGCCAGGCGGCGAAGATCTCGTGCACCTCGTCACGGTCGTACAGCGGGTCCGACCCGTCGAGCGGCAGCTGCTGCTCGTTCGAGGGCCGGTACGGCTCCGACAGGTCCTTCGCCAGCCCGTGCGCGACGTCCACGCGGAAACCGTCGACGCCGCGGTCCGACCAGAAGCGCAGGGTGTGCTCGAAGTCCTGGTGGACCTCCGGGTTCGTCCAGTCCAGGTCGGGCTGCTCGGGTGCGAACAGGTGCAGGTACCACTGGCCGTCCGGCACGCGGGTCCACGCGCTGCCGCCGAAGTTCGACACCCAGTCGCTCGGCGGCTGCTCGCCGTCGGGGCCGGCGCCCTCGCGGAACACGTAGCGCGCCCGCTCCGGCGAGCCGGGGGCCGCGGCGAGCGCGGCGCGGAACCACTCGTGCTGGTCGGAGGTGTGGTTCGGCACCAGGTCGACGATGACGCGGAGGTCGTGCTCGTGTGCGGCGTGGATGAGCTCGTCGATCCGCTCGAGCGAGCCGAGCTTGGGGTCGACGTCGCGGTAGTCGGCGACGTCGTACCCGCCGTCGGCGAGGGGCGACGGGTAGAACGGCGACAACCAGATCGCGTCCACGCCGAGTTCCGAGAGGTAGGGCACGCGGCTCGTCACGCCGGCGATGTCGCCGATGCCGTCCGCGTCCGAGTCGGCGAAGCTGCGCGGGTAGACCTGGTAGACGACGGCCTGCCGCCACCAGTTCGGGTCGGTGGTGCGGGGCGTGTCGCTCGGCGTGCGTCTCGGGGTCACCTCGCCGACACTACCGACGGCTGCTCCGCGTGCCGGGAGGCCCGGGACACGCCCGCCCCGTCAGCACGGGAATCCCGCGCGGGATGGACCGGTTGTCGGTCGGACCATCACGACCAGAAGGAACGTCATGACCCAGATCGTCGCCCTCGTGGGGAGCCTCCGCGCCGGCTCCATCAACCGCCAGCTCACCGAAGCCGCCGTCCAGCACGCTCCGGAGGGCATCGAGCTCTCGGTGTTCGACGGCATCGTCGACCTGCCCTTCTACAACGAGGACATCGACGGCGACACCCCGCCCGCCGCAGCGGTCGCGTTCCGCCAGGCGATCGCGGACGCGGACGGCCTGCTGCTCGTCACCCCCGAGTACAACGGCACGATGCCGGCCGTGCTGAAGAACGCGCTCGACTGGGCCTCGCGTCCGTTCGGCGCCTCGCCGATCTCCGGCAAGCCGCTCGCCGTCATCGGTTCGGCCTTCGGCCAGTACGGCGGCGTGTGGGCACACGACGACGCCCGCAAGGCCGCCGGCATCGCGGGCGCGAAGGTCCTGGAGGACGTCAAGGTCGCGATCCCGCAGTCCGTCGTCCGCTTCGCCGAGACGCACCCGCGTGAGGACGACGAGGTCACCGGCCTCGTCCGCGGCGCGCTGACCGCGCTCGCCGACGCCGCCGCCGCCGAGCCCGTCTCCGCGTAGGCAGCCCCTCGGCGCAGTCGACCCGACCGTCGCGACGGACCCGAACCGACACGACACCGGCGCCACCGGTGACGGACGGGAGGCGCCCCACCAGCGGGTGGGCAGCCTCCCGTCCGTCGTCCCTGGGCGTCCGCCGGATCGCTCGACAGCCTGGTCACCAGACGGATTAGCATCATCGGATGACGACGCAGGAGATCTCGGAGCCGTCCGGCTACTGGTTCCCGGACGACGACGCCACCCAGCGCGGTGTCGCCGTGCTGAACGCCCTGCGTCGCTACCGGGCCTCCGAGACCGCGATGCGCCGCCGGACCCGCGACTCGATGGGCATGGGCGAGACCGACCTGCTCGCCGTCCGCCACCTGCTGCAGGCGCAGCGGGCCGGCCGGTCGGTGAGCCCGAAGGACCTGTCCGCGTACCTCAGGATCTCGTCCGCCTCGACCACGATCCTGGTCGACCGCCTGGTGAAGAGCGGACACGTCCGTCGTGAGCCGCACCCCACCGACCGTCGTGGGCTCATCATCGTGCCGACCGTCGAGACCGACGCCGAGGTGCGCGCCACGCTCGGCATCATGCACCGCCGCATGATGCAGATCGCCGAGGGGCTCTCCGCGACCGACGCCCGGGTCGTCGCGATGTTCCTCGAGGAGATGCGGGTGGCCGTCGACCGGGTCGACCCGCCCGTCGTCACGCACTGACGGCCGGTCGGGCTGCACGGACGACGGTTCCTCGACACCCACTGGGAACTCCTCGTCGCCGAGCGCGTAGACCAGAAGGGTCAGTCCCGCGAAGAAGGAGTCGTCACATGCACGCATCGGACAAGCTCGCCGCCAACCTCCAGAAGGTCCTCGTCGACCTGATCGACCTGCACCTGCAGGGCAAGCAGGCCCACTGGAACATCCTCGGCACGAACTTCCGTGACCTCCACCTGCAGCTCGACGAGATCGTCGACGCCGCTCGTGAGTTCGCCGACGACATGGCGGAGCGCATGCGCGCGCTCTACGCCGTCCCGGACGGCCGTTCCGCGACCGTCGCTGCCGGCACCCACCTCGACGCGTTCCCCGACGGCGAGGTGCTCACGCACGACGCCATCGACCTGGTCACCCTGCGCCTCTACCAGGCCACCGCGACCATGCGCGACGTGCACGACGAGGTCGACGACGAGGACCCGACGACCGCCGACCTGCTGCACGGCTTCATCGAGCGCCTCGAGCAGCTCGCCTGGATGGTCAGCGCCGAGAACCGTGCCCCCCGGACGCCGCTGGCGAGCGCGACGACCGCCGCGGTGGCCGAAGCCTCCGAGCACGAGTAAGTCCGGGTCGCACGTGGACCTCGGGATCCAGGGCAAGACCGCACTCGTCTTCGGCGGTGACTCCGGCATCGGCTGGAACACGGCGCGCATCCTCCTGGCGGAGGGTGCCACCGTGGTCGTCACCGACATCGACCAGAGCCGGCTCGACACCAGTGCCGACCAGCTCGAGGCGCCCGTCGGCAGACTGCACGCGTTCGCCGCGGACGTCCGCAGCGCCGAGAGCCTCGCGGCGCTGCACGGCAAGGTCCGTGACGCCGTCGGCGAGATCGACATCCTCGTGCAGTCCTCCGGCGTCACCGGCGCCCAGGGCATGTTCCACGAGATCGACGAAGCGGGCTGGCAGGAGACGCTCGACGTCGACCTGATGGGCCCGGTCCGCATCACCCGCGAGTTCATCGCGGACCTGCGGAACGGTGGCTGGGGTCGGATCGTCTACCTGGTGTCCGAGGACGCCACGCAGCCGTACGACGACGAACTGCCCTACTGCGCCGCGAAGGCCGGGGTGCTCTCGTTCGCCAAGGGACTCTCCCGCTCCTACGCGAAGGAGGGGTTGCTCGTGAACACGGTCTCCCCCGCGTTCATCCACACGCCGATGACCGACGCCATGATGGACAAGCGGTCCAAGCAGCTGGGCACCTCGTTCGACGAGGCGATCACGAGCTTCCTCGACGAGCAGCGCCCGTACATGGAGCTCAAGCGTCGCGGGGAGCCGGAAGAGGTCGCGAACGTCGTCGCGTTCCTCTGCTCCGAACTCGCCAGCTTCGTCAACGGCTCGAACTACCGCGTCGACTCCGGCTCGGTCGCCACGATCTGACGGAGGAACCATGACCGACCACCGCTACCTCATCGTCGGCGGCGGCATGGTCGCCGACTCCGCTGCCCGCGGCATCCGCGAGCTCGACCCCGACGGCTCGATCGGGGTCATCAGCGAGGACGTCGACCGTCCGTACGCCCGTCCGGCGCTGTCGAAGAAGCTCTGGACCGACCCGGACTTCAGCTGGGACGAGAAGGTCGACCTGCACACCGAGGAGACCGGGGCGTCGTTCGTCCTCGGCACCCGAGTCACCTCGATCGACCGCGGCGCCCACACCGTCACGACCGACGACGGCACCGTGGTCGGGTACGAGCGGCTGCTGTTGGCCACCGGCGGGCACCCCCGTGCCCTGCCGGGCCTCGCACCGTCCGACCGGGTGCTCAGCTACCGCAGCGCCGCCGACTACCGGACGCTCCGCCGGCACGCTGACGCCGGTGCGCACGTGGTCGTCGTCGGCGGCAGCTACATCGGGACCGAGATCGCGGCCGGGCTCGTCCAGAACGGCGCGCGTGTCACGCTCGTCACCCCGGACGACGTCCTCGGCGGGCACATGTTCCCGGCCGGGTTGGCCGCCGCGTTCCAGCAGCGCTTCGTCGACGCCGGTGTGGAGGTCCTGACCGGCCGCCGCGTCGAGTCCGGCGAGGAGACCGTGGACAGAGTGACGCTGACGCTCGACGACGGATCCGCCGTCACGGCGGACGCCGCCGTGGCCGGTCTCGGCATCGACCCGGCGACCCAGCTCGCCGAGGACGCCGGCCTGTCCGTCGACGACGGCATCACGGTGTCCGCGACGCTCGCCACCGACGACCCGGTCGTCTTCGCCGCGGGCGACGTCGCGTCCTACCCGGACCGGCTGCTCGGCACCCGCCGCGTCGAACACGTCGACAACGCCCAGCAGCAGGGGCGTCAGGCGGGTCGCAACCTCGCGGGTGCGGGCGAGACGTACGACCACACGCCCATGTTCTACTCGAACGTCTTCGACCTCGGGTACGAAGCCGTCGGCGTCGTGTCGTCCTCGCTCCGCACCGTCGAGGACTGGGCCGAACCGGACGTCACCGGCGTCGTCTACCACTTGGACGACGACGACCTGGTCGCCGGCGTGCTGCTCTGGAACGTCCCCGGCAAGACCGACGAGGCCCGGAAGGTCCTGGCCGAGGCGCACGCGCTGACGCCGGACACCCTGCCCGGCCTCATCACCGCGGACTGATCGACGTCGTCCGCCGGATCCGGCGGTCGTGGACGGCCGGAGGCCCGTGCCCGGTTCTCCGGAACCGGTCACGGGCCTCCCGTCGGTCCACCCGTGGAGCGTGGTCAGAACGTGCGGCGGTCACCGCCGCGCTCCGGCGCGACCGTCTCGACGACCTCGTCGCGCGCACGCGGGTCCACCGGGATCCCGTCGTGGTCGGCCATCGCCACGGCGTGCGCGGACTTCGCGGCCTCGAGCTGCTCGTCGTCCCCCTTCGCCATGCCGATCAGCTCCATGAAGCGTGACTTGACGACGAGCAGCCGGTCGGTCGGACCGAGCCGGTCGAGGTCGGTCGCGGTCGAGTCGTCCCGGACGCGTTGGAGCGACGAGACGCCGCGGCCGGACAGCCGGCCGTCGACGTGGGCGACGGCGAGTCGCGCGACCGCGTCCGCCTGGGCGTGCATGACCGAGTGGGCGCCGTCCACGACCTCGCGGAGGACGCCGTACGGCAGGGCACGGGCCAGCTGCCGGACCCAGGAGCGCGGCACGAGGGCGTCGTGCTCGCCACGGACGACCAGGGTGTGCGCCCGGACGTCGGCCACGCGGTCCTCGATCGGGTACGCGATCATCTTCGGCAGGACCTTGCCGAACCAGTGCCACCCGCACAGTGCGTAGGCGGTGATCGCGTGCCAGCGGACGGCAGCGGGTTCGTGCACGGCGGACCGCAGGAAACGGAGCGCGGCCTTCGGGACGGACCGTGCCGCCGGGTCGAGGACCGGGCTGATCAGCACCAGGTCGGAGATGTCGGGGCGCCGGGCCGCGACCTCGACCACGACCTGCGTCCCCATCGAGTGGCCGATGAGCACCGGGTCCTGCAGCCGCAGGTCGTCGATGACCTTCTCGACGGCGTCCGCGTACCGCTCGATGGACACGCGGCCACGGAAACGCGGCACCCCCGCGAACCCGGGCAGGTCGAGTGCGTGCACCGGACCGTTCTCGTTGAGGTGCGGCGCCAGCCGCTCGTAGTACGTCGACGCGATGCCGAGGCCCGCGACCAGCACGAAGGCACGGTCGCCGGGTGCGCCGATGGAACTGACCCGGACGTAGGTGTGGTCGACGGCGATGCGGTCGACCTGCACCTCGACGTCGGCGTCGTCGGCCCGGGCGAGTTCGCCGGCCGGGTCGGGTGCGCCGGGCGGGACGGGACGACCCGGGTGGTGCTCGTCGTGCATGGGCGCTCCTCGCGGTGGCTGGCGGTCGCCCAGGCTACCGCGGGCATCCGACCGTCCGCGGACGGCGCGCGTCCGCCAGGCCCGGTCCTCAGCCGGCGAAGGGGAACGCCGGACGACCGTGCACGCGGGTCGGGACCGCGAAGACCGAGCCCGAGTGCGGGAACCGCTCGAGCTGCTCCTCGGTGAGGTTCTCGCGTGCCGTCCCGACGAGCAGCAGGGACATGTCCGTCCCACCGAACGCCACCGAGGTCACGTTCGGTGCCGGGACCTCCACCGTCTCGAGGTGCGTGCCGTCCGGTCCGTACCGCTCGACCTTGCTCTCGCCGTAGATCGCACCCCAGAAGCAGCCCTCGTCGTCGCGGACGAGCCCGTCGTGCGCGGCACCGTCGATGAACGGCTCGAGGTCCCCGAGCACCCCGTCCGGACCGTACACGGCCCGGTAGATCGTGTTCGTGTCGGTGTCCGTCACGTACATCTCGGAGCCGTCGTCGTTCCACTCCATGCCGTTGGTGGTGCCGAACCCACTCCGGAGGACCGACACCGAGCCGTCCGCCGCGAACGCGTACAGCGCCCCCGCCGGTGGGCCGTCCGTCGGGTCCATGCTGCCCACCAGGAAGCGACCGAACGGATCGCACTTGCCCTCGTTGAAGCGCATCTCGTCGTTCGCGTGCACGACACTCGCCAGCTCACGCTCGACGTGGCCGTCGGCGTCCGTCAGCACCACCGTGTCGTCCTGGGTGGCGATGAAGCCCCCGCCCACGCGCGGCTGGAAGGACGGCAGCGGCGGGTCGAGCTGGGTGGTCTGCAGCACCCGTCCGTCGGCGTCCGCCGTGGTGAGCGTGCCGTTCGGGATGTCGACCCAGCGGCCGACCCCCTGCGCCGGATCCCAGACGATGCTCTCCGCCAGGGTGGCGCGGACGTCACTGAACACCCGCGCCGGGCCGGCGGTCGCGCCCTCGGTCACCGGGTCACGCTCCCTGCTCGACGTTCCGGCGGAGCACCAGGAAGCGCGAGCCGTACGCGTCGATGCGCAGCGGGAAGCTGCACAGGTCGTCGACGGTGCCGAGCTCGCTGTGGTCCGTGGCGTCCACGACCGTCGCACCGTGTGGCAACGACTCCGACCGGATGGTGCCGTCGAGCGCGGTGTCGGTCATGTTGAGCACCGTGATCTGCACGACGGGCTCCCCGGACTCGTCGGTCGTCTCGAGCTCGTGCACCATCACGAGCATCCCGCGGTGGGCGACCTCGGGGACGTCGACCTGGCGGGCTGAGGCGATGCCGTACTCGGTCCGCACACGCAGCAGTTCGCCCAGCCGCGACGCGAACGAGTCGGGCGACTCGAGCTGTTCCGGCAGCGGACCGTAGAGCGAGCGGGCCCGCGGCATGCCGGAGGCCGACCGCTCGGTGTCCGGGGCGACGCCGAGCAGGTCGTGCGCGCCGCGCTCGATCCACCGGGTGTCCCCCTCGGCGATGAGGTCCGTCACGAGTTCCTGCGGCACGGTCAGCGACCCGAGCAGGTCCCAGCCGGACATCGCGAAGACGCCGGGCTGCCAGGCGTTGAACGCCGCGAGCAGCAGGTGGGCGTCGCGGATCTGCGGCACGTGCTCGTCGGCGATGTCGTCGAGCGTGGTGTGCCCCTGGGTGGCCGCGATGAGCGACGCCGTCGTGCAGGCGATGCCGTTCGTGGTGAAGACCAGGTTGTAGTCGGCGGCGTCACCGGTCAGCGCCTCGGTGAGGTCGGCGCGGATCCGTTCGGCGAGTGCCCCACCCCGGGTCTCCTCGCCGTGGAACGTGTAGAGGTCGTCCTGGTGCAGGGTCGCCCAGTGCACGAGCTCGTAGGTGAGCTCGTCGTGGTTCTGCATGCCGTGCACCAGGCTGACCGGCTCGACGCCGAGCTCGAGCGAGGTGCGGAGCGTCAGGCGGAGGAACTCGGTGTCCCCGGTGGCCAGGGCGTGATGGTACGCCGGACGGTTGATGAAGTCGTAGGACAGGTCGGCACCGACGGCTCCGGTGTCGCGGATGTCCTCGATCGTCAGGTTGAGCTCCTGGAACGTGAAGCCGCCGACCTTCCGGACCATGCCGGCGATGACGTGGTTCGCCGCGTGGGAGAGCGGGTGGCCCTCGGACCAGCCGGGAGCACCCTCGGCGCTCTTCTCGACACCGAGGAACCCGTTCGCGTCGAGCCGGAGTGCGCTCGTGCCGAGGTCGCCGAGGGAGTGCAGGGCGTCGCCGATGACCAGGCGCATGCCGGCGAAGGTGGGGTCGAGCCAGTTGACCGACGGCTGCCCCTCCTTGAAGTAGTGCAGGTAGACCCAGCGGCGGGTGGTCCCGTCGACGCCGACGACCGGCGCGGTGACGCTCCAGTTCGTCTCCTTGACGCCGGGCTGGTGGAAGATCACGCGCTGCAGCTCGCCGATGATGTAGCCGCGTTCGGCGAGCGCGGACTCGGTCGCCGCGTCGAGGTTCACGGAGTCACGGTGCTCGGGCACGGTGGGCAGCAGGTGCCACTCCTCCGGCGGGATCTCGACCATGTGGTAGATCCCGGGGTAGTCCTTGAACGCCATCTCGGCCAGGCGGAAGTCGGCGCCCTTGCCGGTGTGTCCCGGCACGATGTCGTCGATGATGCTGCCGCCGTGCTCCTCGGCGACGTCCGTCATCCGCTGGAAGGTCTCCTCGTCGCCGAACGTCGGGTCGATCTGGGTCCCGATCCGGTCGAAGTGGCCGTCGACGCTCGGGGTCTCCTGCCAGCCGCGGATGCCGCCGGCCCGCTTGACCGGGCCGGTGTGCACGCCGTTGATGCCGATGCGCTCGAACGCGGTCCACAGCTGCGGGTCGGCGAGCGCCGTCAGGAAGGACTCGCCGTCGCGGGTGATGAGCGAGATCGGGTACGCCGTGAACCACACGTCCGAGGTCGACACCGCACGGCGGGCGTCGGGTCGGGCGTACGGGTTGCGCCACATGGCGGGTGTGCCCGAGAGCGTGCGGCTGAGGACGTCGGCGTCCTTGAGCATCGACTGCCGGACGAGCCACTCGATGTACGCCGGGTTCTCGCCGTTGGCGGCGCGGGGGTCCGAGAACCGGCGCTGCAGGCTGCCGCCGCGGAGGTTCACCCGGGGCCGCAGTCGACGGGGCCTGGCCGGGTACAGCTGCTCGTCGTACGTGATGTCCGGCGCGACCGGAGCCGTGTCGTCCTCGTCCCCGGCGGTGCCGTCCGGGACGTCGACGTCCCGTTCCGGGATCCCGCCCACGGGCAGCCGTTCACCGGTCAGCTGCTCGTCCGCGATGCGCTCGTCGGTCCGGGGTGCGTCGTCGTCCATGTCCACGCCCCACACGCTAGTCACGCGTCCCCGGGGACGGTGCCGGGTCTGTGCTCAGACGGCGTGTCCGGGCCGGGCAGCGGCGTCGTGGGTGACGGGAGCCGCGTGCGCGCCCTGCCCGGTGCGCACGATCGGCACCGAGTCGCTGGTGGTGCGGAGCGACTCCTGCCGCAGTTCGAGCTGGGTCACGGCGAGCGCCGCCAGGTCGCGCAGGTTGGCCATGTCGGCCTCGTCGGCGGTGCGCGGCCGGGAGTCGAGCACCGCCAGCGTGCCGACGGTCACGCCGTCGTGCCGGACCAGGGGGACGCTGACGTAGAAGCGGATGCCGAGCGGCCCGGTGACGAGCGGGCTGTTCCGCATCTCCGGGTGGGTGGAACCGTCCGGGATCACGACCGGCACCGGGACGGGGGCGAAGCCGTTCCGGAAGGTGATGCTCCGCGCGGACTTGTCGACACCGTCGGCGACGTACGACTGCGACCACTCGCGGTCCTCGTCGAGCACCTCGATCAGGGCGATCGGGGCGTCGAACAGGCGTGCGGCCATCTTCGTGGTCCGCTGCAGTGCCTCCTCGGGGAGGACGTCGAGCGTGGCGGGCCGCGACGTGTCGGGTCGTGTCGTGCTCGGGTCCGGCACCGGCCGGGAGGCGCTCCCACCGGTGGCCGGACCGCCCCCGGTCGACGACGTGGTCGCGCCCACCGCACCGGACCCGGGCGCGACGCCGGCCGGCGTCGCGTCGGCGGCAGGGGCCTCCGCGGTGTCGGTGATGACGACGTGCCGGAGGAGCGCGACCAGCTCGGCACCCACCGGCCGCTCGCGCGGGTCCTGCGCGGTCATCGCGGCGAGGGCGTGCTTCCAGTGGTCGGGCAGCGGTTCGGGCACGACGGGGTCGCGGGAGAGTCGGGCGAGCGCGGACTCGACCAGCGAGCCGGGGAACTCGCGCCGCCGGGTGAAGCACTGCAGCAGCACCAGGCCGAGCGAGTAGACGTCGCTCGCCGGGCCGACGTCCGCGCCCCGGGCCTGCTCGGGGCTGAGGTAGGCGGCGGTGCCGGTCGTGACACCGTCGGCGGTCAGCCGCTCGACGCCGGCGGCGAGGGCGATGCCGAAGTCGGTGAGCCGGGCGCGGGCCCGGTCGGAGCCGTTGCCGTAGTCGACGAGCAGGATGTTGGACGGCTTGATGTCGCGGTGCACGACGCCCTGGGCGTGGATGTAGTCGAGCGCCTCGGCCATGTCGTAGCCGATCTCGGCGATGTGCCGCGAGGCGAGGGGGCCGAGGGCCAGCCGTTCCTCGAGGTCCTGGCCGTGCACGAGCGCCATCACGATGAAGCGCTGCAGCGTGCCGTGCCGGTCCTCGACCACGCCCGCGTCGAGCAGGCTGACGAGGTTGTGGTGGTCGAGCGCGGCCAGCACACCCTGTTCGGCCTCCTGGCGGGCGATGTCGACGATGCCCGGGTGGAAGAGCTTCACGGCGACCGGTCGGTCGAGGGACTCGTCCCACGCGTGGTGCACGACGGACATCCCACCCCGGCCGATGACCTTCTCCAGCCGGTAGCGGCCGGCCAGGACCTCAGGGTGCTCCCTGGGTTCGTCCGTCGGGGCCATGCTTCCTCGTCTTCGGTGGGGGCGACGCGCGTGGCGCGACGACTCATCGGGCGTGTCGCCGACGCGACGATGCATCATCGCACCGACGGGGCCTCGGGGATCGCCACCATCCCCTGTGCGCGATCAGATCCGCGCGTACCGGGCACGCACGAAGCTGTAGAGCCCGAACGCGGCGAACCCGAGCCCGACCACGACGAGCACGACGGACCCGCCGGGCATCGAGCGGACGGCGTCGAAGGCCCCGTCGAGGCCGGTCGCCTGGTCCGGGTCGCTGCGGAACCCGGCGACGGCGATGAGCACGCCGACGATGACGACCGCGACGCCCTTCGCGATGTACCCGAGCGTGGCGAGGACGGCCACGGTCCGGCGCACGGACTCCGGCTGCGGGCGGAGGTTCTTCTTCCACGACCCGCGCAGGCCGATGACGACGAGTCCGACCCCGATGGCGATCGCGACGGCCGCGACGAGGAGCAGGAGCACGACACCGCCGGGCGTGGCCAGGGCGGTGGCGGCGGCGCTGCGGCTCGACCCGGTGGAGCTCTTGCCGGCGCCGAGGGCGTAGCTGGCGGACGAGTACGCGATCGCGCCGTACACGACGGCCTTGCCGGCGTTCTTCGCGCGGGCGAGCCAGGCGCGGGCGTCGTCGGTCCGGCCGCCGACGACGGCCTCGACGACGAGGCGGATGGTCAGCGCGGCGGTGCCGATCGCGACGACCCAGAGGAGGAACACCCCACCGGGGACGGACGCGATCTGCGCGAGCGCTCCGGACTGGTCGGTGTCGCCGGACTGCGACCCCTGTGCACCGCTGCCGGCCGAGGCGTTGCCGATGCCGAGCAGCACGGCGAGGTAGCCGATGAGCAGGTGCACGATGCCCGTCCCGACGAAGCCCGCGCGGGCCGTGGTCTCGAACCAGCGGCTGTCGGCGACACGGCGCGCCTGTCGTCCGGTCTCTCGGGCTGCGTCCTGGGCGGTGTCGGTCACGGCTCCGAGCTTGCCCGGTCCCGACGCTCCTGTCCGAGCACCCGCTTTGGATATCACATTCGACATGTGTTCAGTCGGGTCGCTCATCCTTGCGGGACCGCCGTCAGCCCGACGGACTCGCCCCCTCTCCAAGGAGCATCATGCAGAAACGCACCACCCTCGCGGCCGCGGCCGGCCTCGCTCTCGCCCTCGGCGCACCGCTCATCGCCTCCGTCCCTGCGACCGCCGCGACCCTGACCGCACAGACGTCGGCCTCCGCTTCGCAGACCCAGACCCAGACCCTCTACACGCCCTTCGTCCGGTCCGTCGACGGCGTGTGGGGAGAGATCACCAACGACGAGGACGGCGCTGAAGCCGATCTCTTCACCTTCGAGGGGCACACGGCGTCGCGGACCGCCGAGGTGCTCATCCCCGGCGCCGGTGGCCTCGTGCACGCCGAGCAGCGCGTCGACGGCGGATGGCGCGAGGTGGCCACGTTCGACCTCGCCGGACAGGGCGACCACGGTCAGCTGCAGCTGACCGTCCCGCAGGACGAGGGCTACGTCGAGTACCGCCTCTTCGCGACGGACCACCAGGGCAACCGCTCGGGGTCCCGCACGTTCTACGTCGTCGAGTACTGAGCACGACCCCCTCCCCCGACCCACCACTGAAGGAAGCACGCACGTGGAGAAGCAGTCCACCACCCTCATCGCCGCCGCCGGCCTCGCCCTCGCGCTCGGTGCCCCGCTCGTCGCCTCGATCCCGGCGAACGCGGCCGTCCAGCCGTCGCCGACCACGTCGAGCAGCGCGGTCACCACCGGCATCGGCGCGCACGTGTTCTCCGGCGGGAAGCTGGAGATCACCTCGAGCACCATCCACGACGGCGTGATCACCGTCACGGGCAAGTCCGCGTTCCCGGACAAGGACATCGAGATCGCCGCCGGTGCCGGATGGGTCGCCGTGGGCAAGACCGACGAGACCGGCCGCTTCGACGTCAGCCTGGACGTCGCGAACTCCGGCGGGTACGAGATCCGCTTCGGCAAGCGGGTCACTCCGACCCTCTTCGGGAAGGCGTACCAGGCGCTCTGGTACGGCACCCCCGTGTCCTGACCCCGCGCTTCCAGCTGACGGACGGGAGGCCCGTGGCGGACTCCGCCACGGGCCTCCCGTCCGTCTGCCCACGCGGGTCAGTCCCCCTTGACGTTCACGATCTGCCGCAGCGTGTGCCGAACCGTGACGAGGTCGGCCGCGTCCGCCATCACCTGGTCGATCGGCTTGTAGGCCGCCGGGATCTCGTCCAGGAACGCGTCGGTGTCCCGGTACTCGATGCCGGCCATCGCCTCGCGCAGCTGCTCGTGCGTGAACGTCCGTCGTGCCGCCGACCGGGAGTACGAGCGCCCCGCACCGTGCGGTGACGACTCGAGCGACGGCTTGTTCCCCCGCCCGTCGACGACGTACGACGCCGTGCCCATCGACCCCGGGATCAGCCCGGGCTGTCCGGCCCTCGCCTGGATCGCGCCCTTCCGGGACACCCACACGGCCTTGCCCCAGTGCGTCTCACGCTGCGTGAAGTTGTGGTGGCAGTTGATGCGCTCGAGCTCCTGCACCTCGGTGTCGACCACCTCGGCGAGCTGTCGGACGACGCGGTCCATCATCTCCTCGCGGTTGAGCAGGGCGAAGTGCTGCGCCCACCCGAGTTCCGCGATGTACCGGTCGAACTCCGACGTGCCCTCGACGAGGTAGGCGAGATCGGGGTCCGGCAGTTCGATCCACCACCGCTCCATGGCCTGCTTCGCGACCGCGATGTGCCGCTGCGCGATCTTGTTGCCGACACCACGGGAGCCGGAGTGCAGGAACAGCCAGACGCGGTCCGCCTCGTCGAGGGAGACCTCGATGAAGTGGTTGCCGGACCCGAGCGTGCCGAGCTGGTTCCGCCACCCGGCGAGCACCTCCGTCGGGTCGAAGCCGGCGTCGACGGCCAGCGCCTCGAGTTCCGCGACTCGCGGTGCCGCGGTGGCGACGACGGTCCGGTTCGTGGCGCCAGCGGACAGCGGGATCGCCTGCTCGATCGCCTCGCGGAGCGGCCGCAGGTCCTCCGGCAGGTCCGAGCGCGAGAACTGCGTGCGGACGGCGATCATCCCGCAGCCGATGTCGACGCCGACGGCCGCGGGCATGACCGCGCCGAGGGTGGGGATGACGGAGCCGACGGTGGCGCCGAGCCCGAGGTGTGCGTCGGGCATCAGCGCGAGGTGTGGGAACACGAAGGGCATCCGCGAGGTCGTGCGGGCCTGCTGTTCGGTCTGCTCCTCGAGCATCGACGCCCAGGAGAGGAGTCGGGCGGTGATCTTCTGCATGGTGGGTCCCTGTCGGACGACGTCGTGATGACGGTCCGCCCGTCCGGGCAGAACCGAGCACCATAGCGCGATCGCGACACCCGGCGCAAGCGCGCACCGCCTGCGCCGGCGCCACACGGCCCGGGGTACGTGCCGTGTGCCGCACGTCGAGCCGCTACGGGCACGATGGAGGCATGACCGAACGGACACGGGACACCCCCGACGCCACCGAGAACGAGGAGCGCACCGACGGGTACGTCCCGCTCCGCTCCTACGGCGCGATCGGCGACGGTCGGACCGTGGCGCTCATCGCCCGCGACGGCCGCATCGACTGGCTCCCCATCCCCGCGATGGACTCACCGCCCGTGTTCGCGAGCATCGTCGACGCCGAACACGGCGGACACGTGGCACTGCGACCCGTCGAGGACGACTCCGAGGTGTCCCGCGCGTACATGCCCGGAACGAACGTCCTGGTCACGACCTGGACGACCCCCTCCGGGAAGGTCACCGTGACGGACGCGATGGTGACGGGGGTCGCGGGCCGCCTGCCGTGGGCCGAGGTCGCCCGATGCGTGCAGGGCGTCGAGGGCACGGTCGAGATGGAGTGGGCCGTGGTGCCCGGGACCCTGCTGAACACCGCAGAGCCGAAGCGCCTGGACACCGGCAACGGAACCGTGATCGGCATCGACGGTGTCACGATCGCGATCGTCGAGCAGGGCTTCGACCCGGTGCACGACGACGGCCCCCGGTTCTCCGGCCGGTTCGTCACCGCGGAGGACTCGAAGCACATCCTCACCATCGTCGGCACCCATGACGAACCGATCTTCATGCCGCAACCGGAGAACGCCCTCGCGGCGATGGACCGGACGATCGCGAACTGGGAGGCCTGGTCGGAGGAGTTCTCCTACGACGGGCCGTGGTCCGAAGCCGTGCAGCGGAGCGCCCTGGCCCTGAAGCTGCTCATCTACGCACCCACCGGCGCGATCGCCGCCGCACCGACCACGAGCCTCCCGGAGGACCGCACGGGCGGGAAGAACTGGGACTACCGGTTCGCCTGGGTCCGCGACCTGTCGTACACGGTGCACGCCCTCGCCCGCTTCGGCCTGCGCGAGGAGACGCACGCCGCGGTCTCGTGGGTGATGCGCACGATCGCCGAGCACGACGAGGGGATGCCGATCTTCTACGGCCTCGACGGCTCGAAGACCGACAGCGTCGAGGAGCGCGACGTCCCCGGCTGGAACGGCATCGGTCCCGTCACCATCGGCAACCGGGCCGGCGACCAGCTGCAGCTCGGCGTCTGGGGCGACGTCTTCGCGATCCTGCAGCAGTACGTCCGGGCCGGGAACGTGCTCGACCGGAAGACCGCCGCGGTGCTGCAACGCCTCGCCGACGACGCCTGCCACCGCTGGGAGGAGGCGGACTCGGGCATGTGGGAGCTCGAGGACACGCAGCACTACGTGACGAGCAAGATCGGCTGCTGGCAGGCACTCGACGCCGCCGTCGAACTGCACGACGCCGGCATGATCGACGGCCCCCGCGACAAGTGGATCGAGAACCGCGAACTCATCGAGCAGTGGGTCAGCGACAACGGTTGGGACGAGGAACGCGGGCACTACGTGATGTACCCGGGCAGCGACGCGCTCGACACGTCGATCCTGCTGCACGCGATGAGCGCCTTCGACCGTGGGCCGCGCATGCAGTCGACGATCCGGGCGATCGAGGAGCAGCTGCAGCGCGGCCCGCTCGTCTACCGCTACTCCGGCATCGAGGACGAGGAGTCACCGTTCGTCGCGTGCTCGTTCTGGCTCGCCGCTGCCATGGCCTGCACCGGCCGGTTGGACGACGCCCGCACGCTCATGGACGAGATGGTCGATCAGGCGAACGACGTCGGCATCTTCAGCGAGATGATCAGCGAGGATGGCGCGTTCATGGGCAACATCCCGCAGGGGTTGTCGCACCTGGCCCTCATCCAGGCCGCGCTGACCATCGAGGAGGTGGCGGCCGACGGCGCGTGACGCCCCCGCCGGCCCGTCCGCTCACGCCAGGGTGATCGCGACCAGGCCGGCGACGCCGATCAGGTACATCACGACGACGACGAACGAGTCGACGCCCATCCCGACGATGCGGCGCTGCGGCCGGAACACGAGCCCCACCGCGTAGACGAGGGTCAGGAGCGCGGCAAGGGCCGTCAGGTACACGTCACTCGCGTTCGCCTGCGGCAGGACCGCCTTGCCGGAGAGCACGGTGGCGACGAGGAACAACACCGGCAGGAAGGCGTTGCCGCCGAAGATGTCGGACACCGCCAGGTTGTCGTCGCCCTGCTTGACGGCCTGGAGGCCCGTGGAGATCTCCGGCAGGCTCGTCGCGAGGGCCAGGACGGTCGCCCCGAACAGCACACCGGACAGCCCGATCTGACCCGACGCGGCATCGCCGGCCTGTTCGAGCACGACACCGGCGACGAGGGTCGCGAGGGCGGACACGGCGAAGACGATCGCCGCCTTCCGCGTGCTCATCGGCTTCGGGTCCTGCTTGCGGGTGCGGTGCCCGGCGGCGTGCGGGCTGGCGTCCGGAGCGTGGCCGCTCTCGTGCCAGGGCAGGCCCTTGCTCGCGCGCTGCACGAGGAACAGGCCGACGAGCCAGATCACGGCGATGAGCACGACGTCCGGGGTCAGCCGGGCGACGACCAGGTCCGGCGGCAGCTGACTGCCGGCGATGACGACGGCGAGCACGGCAACGACGACGACCGCCTCGAGCACCAGGGTCAGCGACGCCGCGCGGTAGGTGATCGGCTTGACGCCCTTCCCGCGCTTGCCGAACGCGTCGAGGACGGCGATGACGACGGTCTGCAGGGCGATGCCGCCGAGGATGTTGCCGGCCGCGACCTCGATCGAGCCGGAGATCCCCGCACTGACGGTGATCGCGATCTCCGGCAGGTTCGTCGCGACGGCCAGCACGATGAGCCCGCCGAGGGCGCTGCCGAGGTGCAGGCGGGCGTCGAGGACGTCGGTGGTCTTGGACAGCTGGATGCCGGCGATCCAGATCACGGCGGCGCCGGCCACGAAGACGAGGACGAGCAACCAGAGAGGCAGGGATTCCACGAGGGTGACGATGGACCACGACGGCTGGGTCCACCTCCGGGCCGGGCACGCTGGGTGGTGGTGTCGGGTGCCCGGGGCATCATGGACGGACGATGAACGACGTCGACGCCCGGATGGACCGCCTGCGGAAGGCCGCGCGGTACCGGTACCAGCAGCTCGTGGACAGCGAGGTCGAGCGGGGATCGCTCGACCCGGACGAAGTGCGTGCAGAGCGCGAGGAACGGCAGCTGCTGAAGGCCGCCGACGTCGCCGCCCACGCCCGGGCACGGATCGCGGAGGCCGAGCGCCGCGGGGTGTTCGAGGGCAACCCGTACCACGGCAAGCCGCTGCCGGGGCTCGACGGCCAGCACGACCCGGACTGGTGGATCAAGTCGAAGATCGAGCGTGAGGACATCCGCGGCATCGCCCCGCCGGCCCTCGCCCTGCGGACCGAGGACGCCGAACTCGACGACCACCTGGACGCACTCTCAGTGGAGTCCGACGTCCGGGACGTCCTCGTCGACTTCAACGCCCGTGTGAAGGAGGCCCGACGGCAGCTCCTCGGCGGACCGCCGGTGGTCACGCGGATGCGTCACGTCGACGCCGAGGTCGCGCGTTGGCGGGACCGACGCCAGGCCCGGGCCGCGTCCGCCGCGTCGGCTGCGGCCGCGCACGCGGCCGAGACCCGACCGTCCCGGTGGTGGCGCCGGCGCGGATGAGGTGACCCGGGCCTCCCGTCCGCTGCCGTGCCGCGTCCGGGGACGTGAGAACGCCGCCTCGGGGTGTTCCCGGGGCGGCGTTCTCGTGGTGGTGCGTGCGTCTGGTGACGCGGGGGGTGTTACTTGATCTGGGCGGTGATGGTGGCGGTGCCGACCAGGAGGCCGCCCTTGACGGCGTCGGTCTTGAAGGTGTCGTCGAGCAGCTTCGCGGCG
>NZ_JAAOYO010000003.1 GCF_011759505.1 Curtobacterium salicis
CCGACCAGCCAAAGCCGACCGGGCACGAGGTCAATAAAATTGGCATTGACAATGTGCACGCTGTTGAGTTCTCAAGGACCAGACGCACTCCCCACATCACACCACGAAGATGATCCGCCAGAGAGGCTGTCGTTCTCGAACCCACCGATGTCGTCGGACCCAACCACACAACCGTGCAACCAGACCCAGTGGCTCATCCCGAAGGAGAGAACCGGTGGAGTAGTCATCCTAAGCGTCGAAGCGAACCAGCACAAGGCCAGATCTGAACTCCAGTGGAGGATGGTCCCGCTTGAGGGCCGACGTGCTCTGGGCTTTCGCTCCAGCCGCTCCGCCGCACCTTTGGGGTGACGAGGGATTACTTTACGCAGCCCCCACCCCCACCACCAACCCACCCCACATCCCGGGCGTGTCGCACACTGCAACACACGCCGGGGAACGACGAACGCCCGGTCCTCCACCAGGACCGGGCGTTCACCGGGGGCAGTGCGGCGTCAGGACACCGTCACTCCGGCGAGGGTCTTCTTCCCCCGACGGAGGACCAGCACGCCGGCCGGCAGTGCGAGGGACGCCAACGTCGCCGCCGGGTCCTCGGCTCGCTCGTTGTTCACGTAGACACCGCCCTGGGTGATCGCGCGCCGCGCTTCACCGAGGGACTTGACGAGTTCCGTCTCGACGAGGGCACGGGCGAGATCCGCCGTCCCCTCGATCGCGACGGACCCGGGCAACTCGGCGATCGCGGACCGGAGGGTCTCCGCGTCGAGCGCCGCCAGGTCACCGTTGCCGAACAGCGCCGCCGACGCATCGATCGTCGCCTGCGTCGCGTCAGCGCCGTGGACCAGGGTGGTGACCTCCACTGCCAGGGTGCGCTGGGCCTCCCGTCGGAACGGCTCGTCGGCCACCGCCCGCTCGAGACGCTCGATCTCGGCGCGCGACAGGAACGTGAACTCGCGCAGGCGCGCGATCACGTCGGCATCCGCCGTGTTGAGCCAGAACTGGTAGAAGGCGTAAGGCGACGTCATCGTCGCGTCGAGCCAGATCGCGTTGCCCTCGCTCTTGCCGAACTTGGTGCCGTCGGAGTTCGTGATGAGCGGCGTGCCGAGCGCATGGGCGGCCACACCCTCGGTGCGACGGATCAGTTCCGTGCCCGAGGTCAGGTTGCCCCACTGGTCGGAACCACCGGTCTGCAGCGTGCACCCGTACTGCCGGTACAGCTCGCGGAAGTCCAGCCCCTGCAGGATCTGGTAGCTGAACTCGGTGTAGCTGATGCCCGCGTCGGAGTTCAGTCGTGCTGCGACGGCGTCCTTCTTGAGCATCGAGTTCACGCGGAAGTACTTGCCGATGTCGCGCAGGAAGTCGATGGCGGACAGCGGTGCGGTCCAGTCGAGGTTGTTGACCAGCCGGACCCCGTTCTCACCGTCCGCGCTGAGGAAGCGGGAGACCTGGGCCTGCAGACGGCCGACCCACTCGACCACGGTCTCGCGGGTGTTCAGCGTGCGTTCGGCCGTCGGGCGCGGGTCACCGATCAGGCCGGTCGACCCACCGACGAGCGCGAGCGGCATGTGCCCGGCGAGCTGCAACCGGCGCATGGTGAGGAGTTGCAGCAGGTTGCCGCAGTGCAGCGACGGAGCCGTCGGGTCGAATCCGCAGTAGTACGTCACCGGTCCGGCATCGAGGGCCGCTTTGAGTGCGGTCTCGTCGGTCGAGACGTGCACCAGACCACGCCAGCGCAGCTCGTCCCACACCGAGGCGAAGGTGGGGTCGTTCTGCTGGCGCGTCAGGACATCGGGAGCGGTATCACTGGACACTCCGCCATCGTACCGGCGCAGCACCCGACGCATCAGTCGACGGCGCCCTTGTGCCGGCGGTACGACGACACGGTCGGGTCGTCCCGCAGCCAGAACCGCCAGGGGAAGGAGGCGCCACCAGCGACGCCACCGACACCGGTCCGTGGTCCGCGGGCGACGGAACCGTCGGCCAGGAGGGCGTCGACGACCGCAGCCGGTGTGGCGGCGGTGAGCCGGGCCTCCAGATCGGGTGCCAACGTGAGTCGGTACGGTCCGGAACCGTCGAGGACCGACGTCCCGTCGTCCTCGCCGAGGACCGCGCCCAGCGCGACACCGAGGTTCCCCGGCCCACGCGCGAGCGCGACGTCGGCGACCGACGGGCCACGCCGCTGCCGTGCGGTCTCCAGCCCGGCGATGACCTCGGCTCCGCGGAGCAGGGACCCCGACGACACGCCATCGGGTCCGCTCACGATGTTGACGCAGGTGTGGATGCCGTACGACCGGTACGCGTACAGGGTGCCGGGCGGACCGAAGAGGTGCCGGTTGCGTGCGGTCATCCCGCGGTGCCCGTGCGACCCGGGGTCGATGAGGCCCGAGTACGCCTCGACTTCGGTGATGCGGAGGGTGACGCCCTTGCCGGTGATCGTCGCACCGAGGAGCGCCGGCGCGGCGACCGGGGCCGGCTCGGCCAGCAGGGTGAGCAACGCGGACGCCGTCATCGCTCCGTCACCACCACCGCCACGATCCGACCAACCTGGTCATCGCACGAAGGGCGTCCCCGCGGCGATCTCGGCTACGGACCGCGTGACGGCGGCGAGCTGCTCGGCGACCCGCTCCGGCGCGGTGCCGCCCGCGCCACGACGCGACGCGACGCTGCCCTCGATGGTGAGCACGGCGCGCACGTCCGGGGTGAGGTGCGGTGAGACGGATGCGTACTGCTCGTCGGTCGGGTCGTCGAGGTCGATGTCGCGTTCCTCGCAGTACCGGACGAGGGCACCGGAGACCTCGTGCGCGTCGCGGAACGGAACACCCTGCCGGACCAGCCACTCGGCGACGTCGGTCGCGAGTGAGAAGCCCTGCGGTGCCAGCTCCGCCATCCGTGCGGTGTCGAACGACAGCGTCGCGACCATGCCGGTGAAGGCGGGCAACAGCACCTCGAGCTGGGCGACCGAGTCGAACACCGGCTCCTTGTCCTCCTGCAGGTCCCGGTTGTACGCGAGCGGCAGGCCCTTCAGGGTCGCGAGGAGCCCCGTGAGGTTGCCGATCAGCCGACCGGACTTGCCGCGCGCGAGCTCGGCGATGTCGGGGTTCTTCTTCTGCGGCATGATGCTCGAGCCGGTCGAGAAGGCATCGTGGAGCCGGACGAAGCCGAACTCCTTCGTGTTCCAGAGGATGATCTCCTCGGCCAGACGCGAGATGTCGATGCCGATCTGCGCCAGGACGAAGGCGAACTCCGCCACGACGTCGCGGGCCGCGGTCGCGTCGATCGAGTTGTCGGCCGGACGGGCGAAGCCCAGCTCGTGGGCGATCGCCGTCGGGTCGAGGCCCAGGGAGCTCCCGGCCAACGCGCCGGCACCGTAGGGGCTCACGCTCGCACGACCGGACCAGTCGCGGAGGCGCTCGAGGTCCCGCACGAGCGGCCACGCATGCGCGAGCAGGTGGTGGGCGAGCAGGACGGGCTGCGCGTGCTGCAGGTGCGTCCGCCCCGGCATGATCGCGTCCGCGTGCTCGGACGCCTGCTGGCTGATCGCGTCGACGAGGTCGATCACCATCCGACCGATCCGTCGCCCGTGGTCGAGCATGTGCATGCGGCCGAGGGTCGCGATCTGGTCGTTGCGGCTGCGACCGGCGCGCAGCTTCCCGCCGAGTTCCGACCCGACGTCGGCGATGAGCAGGCGTTCCAGGGCGCCGTGCACGTCCTCGTCGGAGTCCGCCGGCTGGAGGGACCCGTCGAGGAACGACTCCTCGAGGCGGTCCAGCCCGGCGAGCATCCGCTCCAGCTCGTCGGCCGTCAGGTACCCGGCCGTCTGCAGTGCCCGAGCGTGGGCGCGGGAGCCGGCGAGATCGTACGGCGCCAGCTGCCAGTCGAAGTGCGTCGACTTCGACAGCGCGGCGAGCTCGGCACTCGGACCGTCCGCGAAACGGCCACCCCACAGGGCACCCGTGTTCGTCGCGTCGGTCTTGCTGCTGGCATCTTCCGGCCGGGAGGCCCGGGGCACGTCCGTCATGTCGTCCTGCGTCGTGAGAGGTGGCTGGGTGGTGCCGCACGGGCCGGGGCGGGAAGCCCCGGCCCGTGCAGCAGGGTGGTGCGGGTGCTGTGCTGGTGCTGCGCTTCGGCTAGTTCGCGAGGTCGCGGCGGGCCGAGATCTTGCTCGGCAGCGACCACAGCTCGATGAAGCCCTTCGACAGCGACTGGTCGAACGTGTCGCCGGTGTCGTACGTGGCGAGGTCGAAGTCGTAGAGGCTCTGCTCCGAACGACGGCCCGTCACCGTGGCACGACCACCGTGCAGCTGCATCCGGATGTCGCCGGAGACGTACTCCTGCGTGGAGTCGATGAAGGCGTCGAGGCTGCGCTTGAGACCACCGAACCAGAGACCGTCGTAGACGAGGTCGGCCCACTCCGACTCGACACCGCGCTTGTAGCGGTTGACGTCACGCTCGAGGGTCAGGCTCTCGAGCTCCTCGTGCGCGGCGATGAGCGCCATCGCGGCCGGGGCCTCGTAGACCTCGCGCGACTTGATGCCGACGAGACGGTCCTCGACGACGTCGATGCGGCCGACGCCGTGCTTGCCGGCCAGGGCGTTGAGCTCCTGCACGATGCGCAGGACACTGAAGCGCTGGCCGTCGATCGCGACCGGGACACCCTGCTCGAACGTGATGGTGACCTCGTCGGCCTCACGGTCCACCGAGGGATCCTGCGTGTACGCGTACAGGTCTTCGATCGGGGCGTTCCACGGGTCCTCGAGGAACCCGGTCTCCACCGCACGACCCCAGACGTTCTGGTCGATCGAGTACGGGGACTTCTTGCTCTGCAGGATCGGCAGGTTGTGCTCCTGCGCGTAGACGATCGCCTTGTCGCGGGTCAGCGCGAGGTCGCGGACCGGGGCGACGCTCGTCAGGTCCGGGGCGATCGCGGCGACGGCGGCCTCGAAGCGGACCTGGTCGTTGCCCTTGCCGGTGCAGCCGTGCGCGACGCTGTCGGCGCCGAGCTGCTTCGCCGTCAGGGCGAGGTGCTTCGCGATGAGCGGACGGCTCAGCGCGGAGACGAGCGGGTAGCGCTTCTGGTACAGCGCGTTCGCCTTGAGCGCCGGGACGAGGTAGTCGTCCGCGAACTCGTCCTTGGCGTCGATGACGACGGACTCGACAGCGCCGCAGTCGAGCGCGCGCTGGCGGATGGCGTCCATGTCCTCGCCCCCCTGCCCGACGTCCACCGCCAGGGCGACGACCTCTTTGCCGGTGGCGTCCTTGAGCCAGCCGATGCCGACGGAGGTGTCGAGGCCACCTGAGTAGGCCAGTACGACGCGGTCTGCCATGAGTGTTCTCCTTGCTGGGGTGGTTGTCAGTTGCCGGTGGTCGCCGCGTCGGTCGTCGCGGATGCGGCGGCCGTCGTGTTGGCGGCGAGGAGCCAGGCGAGCAGGGCCTTCTGGGCGTGCAGGCGGTTCTCCGCCTCGTCCCAGATGATGCTGCGGGGGCCGTCGATGACCTCGGCCGTGACCTCGTAGCCGCGGTCAGCGGGCAGGCAGTGCATGAACACCGCGTCGTCGGCCGCGTGCGCGAGCAGCTCGTCGTCGACGCGGTAGCCGTGGAAGACCTCGAGGCGCTGCTGCTTCTCTTCTTCCTTGCCCATCGACACCCAGGTGTCGGTGACGACGACGTCGGCGCCGGCGACCGCTGCGACCGGGTCGGTCACGACGAGCACCGAGCCGCCGGTCTCCGCGGCCCGGGCTTCGGCGTCCGTGACGACCTGTGCGGCCGGGGCGAACTCGGCCGGGGCGCCGACGCGGACGTGCATGCCGGCGGTCGCGCAGGCCAGCAGGTACGAGTGCGCCATGTTGCTGGCCCCGTCACCGACGAAGGCGATGGTCTGGCCGGCGAGTGCACCGCGGTGCTCGCGGATGGTCAGCAGGTCGGCGAGCAGTTGGCAGGGGTGGAAGTCGTCGGAGAGGGCGTTGACCACGGGCACGGTGGTGCTGGCCGCCATCTCCTCGAGCCCGGCCTGGCCGTAGGTGCGCCAGACGATCGCCGACACCATGCGCTCGAGCACGCGGGCGGTGTCGGTCGGGGTCTCCTTGCCGCCGAGCTGGCTGTTGGCGGTCGAGATGATCAGCGGGCTGCCACCGAGGTCGCTGATGCCGACGTGGAAGGACACCCGGGTCCGGGTCGACGACTTGTCGAAGATCACGGCGACGCTCTGCGGACCGGCGAGCGGCTTCGCGGCCCAGCGGTCGCGCTTCATCTCGACGGCGAGGTCGAGGATCGCGGACTGCTCCGCCTGGCTGAGGTCGTCGTCCCGGAGGAAGTGGCGGGTCATGCGGTGGTCTCCTGATCGGCGCCCGCGACGGCCGCCATGCTCTGGGCGAGGATCGCGAGGAACTCGTCGATCTCGTCGTCGGACACGATGAGCGGCGGCGCGATGCGCAGGCTCGACTCGTTCGGGGCGTTGATGATGAGGCCGCGGTCGAGTGCCGCGGCGGACACGGCCGCCGCGACCGGCAGCCGGAGACCGACGCCGACGAGCAGGCCGCTCCCGCGCACCTCTTCCACCAGGTCGGAGCCGAGGGCGGTGATGCCCGCGCGGATACGCTCGCCCTTGACGACGGCGTTCTCGACGAGCCCGGCCCGTTCGATCTCGGCCAGGACCGCGTTGGCGACCCGCGTGCCCAGCGGGTTGCCGCCGAAGGTCGAGCCGTGCTGGCCGGCCGAGAACAGGTCGGACGCCGCACCGAAGGTCACGAGGGCGCCGATCGGGAACCCGCCGGCGATGCCCTTCGCCACCGTGATGGCATCGGGGGTCACGCCGGTGTTCTGGAACGCGAACCAGGCTCCGGTCCGGCCGATGCCGGTCTGGATCTCGTCGAGGATCAGCAGGGCGCCGTGGGTTTCGGTCAGCGTCCGAGCGGCCTGCAGGAAGCCCTCGGGCAGGTCGACCACGCCGGCCTCGCCCTTGATCGGCTCGAGGATGAGTGCCGCGACGGTGTCGTCGATCGAGCGCTCGAGCGCCTCGATGGAGGTCTCGATGTGTTCGACGCCCGGGATCATCGGCAGGAAGTCCTCCTGCAGTGCGGGCTTGCCGGTGAGCGCGAGCGCCCCCATCGTCCGGCCGTGGAACGCCTGCTGCAGCGCGAGGATGCGGGTCTTGCGACCGTCCGCGCCGCGGTTGAGGCGCGCGAGCTTGAAGGCCGCCTCGTTCGCTTCGGCTCCGGAGTTGCCGAAGTACACGCGGCCCGCGTCGCCCGCACCGGAGATGCGCTTGAGGCGCTCGGCCAGCTCGAGCTGCGGCGGGGTGGCGAAGTAGTTCGACACGTGCACGAGCTTCGCGGCCTGGTCGCTGATCGCCTCGACCAGTGCCGGGTGGGCGTGGCCGAGCGAGTTCACGGCGATGCCCGCCAGGAAGTCGAGGTACTCGTTGCCGTCGACGTCCCAGACGCGGCAGCCCTGGCCACGCTCGAGCATGATCTTCGGCGGGGTCAGGGATCGCATGAGCGACGCCCCGAACCGGTCGTTCCAGGTCTCGGTCTGCGTCTCGGTGCTCACCGTGGTGTGCCCTTCTCGTCGTGGTGCGGGGTGTCGTGGTGCGGGGTCGCGTGGTCGCCGGCGGCGCGACGGCCGATCTCGGCGTGGGTGTTCTGGTTCTCGGTCCGACGGCTGGGGTCCGGGATCACCTCGGTGCCCGCACCCCGCAGGGTGAAGACCTCGAGCAGGATCGAGTGCGGGATGCGACCGTCGATGATGGTCGCACCGCCGACCCCGCCGACCACGGCGTCGAGGCACGCGGTCATCTTCGGGATCATCCCCGACTCGAGCGAGGGCAGCAGCTGCCGCAGTTCCTCGACCGCGATGAGGTCGATGATCGAGTCGCGGTCGGGCCAGTTGCGGTACAGCCCCGGGACGTCGGTCAACATCATCAGCTTCGACGCGTTCAGGGCGATCGCCAGCGCGGCCGCAGCGGCGTCGGCGTTCACGTTGAGCGCCTGGTCCGGGTGTGCGTCGTCGATCGCGATGCTCGACACCACCGGGATCCGGTCGGCGCGGATCGCCGCGAGGACCCCGGACGGGTCGACGTGCGTGATGTCGCCGACGTGGCCGAGGTCGAAGTGCTCGCCGTCCACGACGACGCCCTTCTTCTCGCCGGTGAACAGCGACCCGCCGTCACCGAACACGCCGACGCCGAGGCCGGGCCCGTGCTCGTCGATGAGGTCCACGATCTCGCGGTTCACCTCGCCGGCCAGCACGTCGCGGACGACGGTGATCGCCTCGGTGGTCGTGACGCGGTAGCCGCCGCGGAACTCGGACTCGATGCCCTGTTCCTTCAGCGCCGCCGAGATCTGCGGTCCGCCGCCGTGCACGACGACGGGGTGCAGGCCGGCGTACCGGAGGTAGACCATGTCCTCGGCGAACGCCCGCTTGAGGTCGTCGTTCACCATCGCGTTGCCGCCGAACTTGACGACGACGATCTTGCCCGAGAACCGCTTCAACCACGGCAGGGACTCGATGAGGGTCGCGGCCTTGACGGTCGCGAGCTCGTGCTCTTCTTCCTTCGAGAGGTCCGGATCGTTCATCAGCTGGAGTACGCGCTGTTCTCGTGGACGTAGTCGTGCGTCAGGTCGTTCGTCAGGATCGTGGCCGCGTACGGTCCGACGCCGAGGTCGATGAGCACGTGGGTGTCCCGCGGGGTGAGGTCGACGCTGTCGCTCGGCTGGTCCGGGGCGCCGGCGTGGCAGACGCGGATCCCGTTCATCGAGACGTCGACCGCGTACGGGTCGAACTCTGCCTCGGTCGTCCCGATCGCGGCGAGGACGCGGCCCCAGTTGGGGTCGTTGCCGAAGACGGCCGCCTTGAAGAGGTTGTTCCGCGCCACGCTCCGGCCGACCGTGACCGCGTCGTCTTCGCTCACGGCACCGATCACCTCGATCGCGATGTCGTGCGCGGCACCCTCGGCGTCCTGCTGGAGCTGCCGGGCGAGGTCGGCGCAGACGGCGGTCAGGGCCTCCTGGAAGTCACCGACCTCGGGAGTCGTGCCAGACGCACCGGACGACATCAGCACGACGGTGTCGTTCGTCGACATGCAGCCGTCCGAGTCGACACGGTCGAAGGTCACCCGGGTCGCGGCGCGCAGTGCCTGGTCGAGTTCGTCCGAGGTCAGCGCCGCGTCGGTCGTGATGACGACGAGCATCGTCGCCAGCCCGGGTGCGAGCATCCCCGCACCCTTCGCCATGCCCCCGACCGTCCAGCCGTCGACGGTCACGACGGACTGCTTCGGCTTCGTGTCGGTCGTCATGATCGCGGTCGCGGCGTCCGGTCCGCCGCCGTCGGTGAGGGCGTCGGCGGCGAGCGTCACCCCGCGGAGCACGCCGTCCCGGAAGGTCTGGTCGCCGACCCCGATGAGGCCGGTGGAGCAGACGACCACGTCACCGGCGCCGATCCCGAGGGCGTCGCCGACCGCTTCGGCGGTCAGGTGCGTCGTCTGGAAGCCGAACGCCCCCGTGAAGCAGTTCGCGCCTCCCGAGTTGAGCAGGACGGCTCGCGCCACCCCGTCCCCCACGACCTGGCGGGACCAGATCACCGGGTGCGCCTGGGCGCGGTTCGAGGTGAAGACGGCGGCCACGGCGTCGGACGGGCCGTCGTTGACGACGAGCGCCACGTCCGGCCTGCCGCTGGTCTTGAGGCCCGCGGTGACGCCGGCGGCGCGGAAGCCCCGAGCGGCGGTGACGCCCTGCAGTGCTCCGCTGTCGGACAGGAGGTTCGTGGTCGCGTCGTCCGGACCGGGCCCGTCACTGGTGCTGTCGGTCACGGGGCGACTCCGTCCACGCTGAGGCCGAGGGTCTCGGGGAAGCCGAGCGCGATGTTCGCGGACTGCACGGCGGCACCGCCCGTCCCCTTGGCGAGGTTGTCGAGGGCGGAGACGGCGACGACCCGACCGGCCGCTTCGTCGACCGCGATGCCGACGAGGGCAGTGTTGGCGCCGATGGTGTCGGCGACCCGCGGGAAGACCCCCTCGGGCAGCAGGTGCACGAACGGTTCGTCCGCATAGGCCTGCTCCCAGGCGAACCGGACGTCGTGCGCGGTCACCCCGGGGGCGAGGCGTGCGGTGGTCGTCGCCAGGATGCCGCGGGACATCGGCACGAGCACGGGGGTGAACGAGATGCGGACGTCAGCGGCCCCGGCGACGCGGAGGTTCTGCTGGATCTCCGGCACGTGCCGGTGCGAGCCGCCGACGGCGTACGCGCTGGCGGAACCCATGATCTCGGCGGCGAGGTAGGTCGGCTCGAGCTTCTTGCCGGCACCGCTCGGGCCGACGCTCAGCACGGCGACGATGTCGTCGGACTCGACGAGGCCCGCCTGGACACCGGGCTGGATGCCGAGCGTGACCGCGGTGACGTTGCAGCCGGGGACGGCGATGCGCTTCGTCGCCGCCAGCTCGGTGCGCTGTCGGCCCTGGGCGACGATGTCGTCGACGTCCCGCCACTCGTCCGCCGCACCGGGTGTGGGCGGCGCGTGCAGGAGTTCCGGCAGACCGTAGGTCCACGCGCCGTGGTACTCACCGCCGTAGAAGGCCGCCCAGGCGCTCTCGTCGGTCAGACGGTGGTCCGCGCCGCAGTCCACCACGAGGGTCTCCGCGTCGAGTTCGGCGGTGATCGCACCGGACTGACCGTGCGGCAGCGCGAGGAACACCACGTCGTGACCACGGAGGTTCTCGGCCGTCGTCTCCACCAGGGTCAGGTGGGCGAGCGACCGCAGGTGCGGCTGCGTCGCGACGAGCGGCTGTCCGGCGTTCGAGTACGCCGTCACCGTCCTGACGTCGAACTCGGGATGAGCGGAGAGGATGCGCAGCAACTCGCCACCCGCGTAACCGCTGGCTCCCGCCACGGCGACGGATACGGACATGGGTTCCACCTTTGGTCGGACTGGTCGTCGAGAGAGTCGGAGGCGGCGACCCCGGGCGGTGATCCGTCGTGGATCAGTCGCGCAGGGTCGCCCCGAATCGCTCGCCGGCACGTCGGACAGCGCCGTCACGGGCCTCGGAGGCCTCGGCAGCGGTCAGCGTGCGGTCCGTGGCGCGGAAGCGCAGGGCGAACGTCAGGGACTTCTGTCCCTCGTCCACGCCGGCACCGCGGTAGTCATCCACGAGCCGAGCATACTCCAACAGGTCTCCGGCACCAGCGCGCACCTCGGTCAGGACGTCGCCCGCGGGCACCGTGACGTCCACCACCAGCGACAGGTCCTGGGTCGCGGCCGGGTAGGACACGATCGCCGAGACGTCGACGAGCTCGGGAGCCGCGGCGACCATCGCGTCGAGGTCGAGCTCGACGACGGCGACCACCCGCGGCAGGTCGGCGTCCGCGGTGCGCTCCGGCAGCAGCTCCCCCGCGACGCCGACGACGACGTCACCGACGAGCAGCGAGGCCGCACGTCCGGGGTGCAGCGACGGGTGGCTCGTCTGCGCGACGGTCAACTCGACGCCGACGGCCCACGCCACGGTCCGGGCGACGTCGAGGGCGTCGGCGATGCCGAACGGCTCGACCGCGGTGCCGGGCTGCTTGAGCACGGCGTTGCCGAGGAGCAGCGCGCTGACGTGGAAGGGCTGCGGCGGCAGGGCGGCGTCGAGGGCCGCGAGGGCCTCGGACGTCGGACGCCGGGCACCCGCGGGGACGTCGACCGTGCCGAGCTCGATGCCGGGCTCGGGCAGGAACACCCGGGACGTCTCGTACACGGCGACGTCGACCAGGCCGCGGGACACGTTCCGACGGGCCACGTCGACGAGGGCCGGCAGACCGCTGCGTCGCAGGTGGTCCTGCGCGCTGTCGAGTGCGTTCGCGAGGACGACGCTCGGACCACCCGCGGCGTCGATGCCCGGGTACGCGGCAGCCGTGGCAGCGGACACGAACGGCGCCGTGACGACCTCGGTCAGTCCGGCCGCGGCGAGGGCGGCGGACACCCGACGGCGGGCCTGCTGGTGCCGCGTGAGCCCACGGCCGGGAGGCGCGACCGGCAGCACGCTCGGGATCCGGTCGTACCCGACGACGCGGGCGATCTCCTCGACCAGGGAGACGTCGTCCACCAGGTCGGGGCGCCAGCTCGGCGGGGTCACGGAGAGCAGGTCACCGTCGACGTCCACGGTCGCCCCGATCGCGCGGAGCGTGTCGAGCACCTCCGCGTCGGTGTACTCGACACCGATCAGTGCGGCGGCCCGGCCGAGGCGCATGGTCACGGTGGGACGAGGTGCTGCGTCGACCAGGGTCGAGCCGAGTGCGTCCGGCGCGCCACCGGCCAGGTCGACGAGCAGCTCGACAGCGCGGTTCGCCGCGGCCTCGGCGACGAGCGGGTCGACACCACGCTCGAACCGGCGCGATGCCTCGCTCGGCAGCTTGTGCCGGCGCGCGGTCCGCGCGATGGACACCTGGTCGAAGCCGGCGGCCTCGATCAGCACGTCGGTCGTCTCCGCGGTGATCTCGGTCCGGGCACCGCCCATGACACCCGCGAGACCGACCGGCCCCGCATCGTCCGCGATGACCAGGTCCTCGGTGTCGAGGGTTCGTTCGACGTCGTCGAGGGTGGTGAGACGCTCCCCCACGGTGGCCCGTCGGACGGTGAGCCCGCCCTGCAGCTTGCCGAGGTCGTACCCGTGCAACGGCTGGCCGAGTTCGAACATCACGTAGTTGGTGATGTCGACGGGCAGCGAGATCGACCGGACGCCGGCGAGCGACAGACGCGCGACCATCCACGCCGGTGTGGGGCGGCTCGCGTCGACGCCGCGGACGACCCGGGTCACGAAGGTGCTGGCGCCGACGCGGCCACGGATCGGGGCGTCGTCGGCGATCGTGACCGGGAAGCCCTCGCCGGCGCGCGGCAGGACGCGGTCGACCGGGTCCGAGAAGGTCGCACCGGTGGCGTGCGCGTACTCACGAGCGACCCCGCGCATGCTCATCGCGTAGCCGCGGTCCGGCGTCACGTTGATCTCGACGGCGGCGTCGTCCAGGCCGAGCAGCGCGATGGCGTCCGCACCGACCGCTGGTTCCATGCCGAGGTCGGCGAAGCGGAGGATGCCGTCGTGCTCGTCGCCGAGTCCGAGTTCGCGCGCGGAGGCGATCATGCCGTCGGAGACGTGGCCGTAGGTCTTGCGCGCGGCGATCGGGAACGGCCCGGGCAGCACGGCGCCGGGGAGCGTGACGACGACGAGGTCACCGACGTCGAAGTTGTGCGCGCCGCAGACGATGCCGCGGGGTTCGGCGTCGCCGACGTCCACCTGGCACCAGTTGATCGTCTTGCCGTTCTTCTGCGGCTCCGGGACGCGCTCGAGCACCCGGCCGACCACGACGGGTCCGGTCAGGTCGGGGGCGTGCACGGCTTCTTCTTCGAACCCGACCGACACCAGTGCGGCGTGGACGTGCTCGAGCGAGACGTCGTCGGGCAGGTCGACGGATTCGCCGAGCCAGCGGAGTGGGACGCGCATCAGACCACCGTTCCGAACTGCTGCGAGAAGCGGAGGTCGCCCTCGAGGAAGTCACGCATGTCGTTCAGGCCGTTGCGGAACTGCAGCGTCCGCTCGATGCCCATGCCGAAGGCGAAGCCCTGGTACTCGTCCGGGTCGATGCCGGCGGCGCGCAGCACGTTCGGGTTGACCATGCCGCAGCCACCCCACTCGACCCAGCGTGCGCCGCCCTTGGCATTCGGCTGCCAGACGTCCATCTCGGCGCTCGGCTCGGTGAACGGGAAGTAGTTCGGGCGGAGCCGGATCTGCGCCTCGGCGCCGAAGACCTGGCGTGCGAAGTGCTCCAGCGTGCCACGGAGGTGCGCCATGGTCAGGCCCTTGTCGATCGCGATGCCCTCGACCTGGGTGAAGACCGGCAGGTGCGTGGCGTCGAGTTCGTCGGCGCGGTACACGCGGCCCGGGGCGATGACGTAGAGGGGCAGGTCGCGGGACAGCAGCGACCGCACCTGGACGGGTGAGGTGTGCGTGCGCATCAGCAGGTGCCGGTCCACGGGCTCGACGAACACCGTGTCCGCCATGGCCCGCGCCGGGTGGTCCTGGTCGAAGTTGAGCGCGTCGAAGTTGAACCACTCGTGCTCGAGCTCGGGACCTTCCGCGACTTCCCACCCCATGCCCACGAAGATGTCCGCAACGGTCTCGTTGAGCACCGACAGCGGGTGCCGGGAACCGGGTGTGCGACGCGACGGCAGCGCGGTGACGTCCACACGCTCGGCGTCGAGGCGTGCGCGTTCCTCGGACTCGGCGAGCACCGATTCCTGCGCGGCGATCGCCTGGTTCACCTGGCCGCGCGCCTGACCCACGAGCTTGCCCGCGGCGGCCTTCTGCTCGGGCGGGACGCTGCGCATCGACGCGTTCATCCGGGCGAGCGTCGACTGCTCGCCGGTGTGCTCGGCACGGGCCTGCTTCAGCTCGGCGACGGTCGTCGTGGCGCGGACGGCGGCAAGGGCCGCTTCCACGGCGCCGGCGACCGCCGATTCGCTGATCTCGAGAGGTTCTGACACGAGAGCCAAGCCTACCGGCCGACGGGATACCGCCGCCCTGCACCGGTCGGACTGTGGAAGGGGAACGCGTCAGTCGGTGGCTGTGGAGGAACGGGTCCGCTGGGCGAACGCGCTCTCGTAGAGGCACACCGACGCCGCGGTCGCGAGGTTCATCGACTCGGCACGGCCGTAGATCGGGACCTTCACCGCACGGTCGACCAGCGCGAGGTCCTCGGCCGTCAGCCCGCGGGCTTCGTTGCCGAACACCCAGACGGTCGGGCCGTCGAGCATGCCGTCGGCGCGGACGTCCGGCAGGTCGTCGCCCGACACGTCCGCCGCGAGGATCGTGTAGCCGAGCCCGCGTGCCCGCTCGATGGAGTCGACCAGGGTCACGCCGACCGAGACCGGCACGTGGAACAGCGAACCGGTGGTGGAGCGGACGACCTTCGGGTTGTACGGGTCGACGCTGCGTCCGGTGAGCACGACGGCGTCAGCACCCGCGGCGTCAGCGGCGCGGATGATGGTGCCGGCGTTGCCCGGGTCACGGACCTCTTCGAGGATGGCGACCAGTCCGGGGAGGACGCCGGGCTCGGCGGTGTCGACACGCGCCTCCAGACGGGCGTCCGGGAAGACGTCCTTGACGGACGTCGGGAACTGCTGGCAGACCGCGACCACGCCCTGCGGCGTCACCGTGTCGGCCATCGCGTCGAGCACCTGCTCGGTGACGAACCAGGTGTCCACCGGGGCGTCGTCGAGACCGTGGCGCGCCGCCGCGGTCGGGGTGACGTAGAGCTCGCGGAGGAGCTCCGGGCGGTACTCGATCGCCTCGCGGACGGCCTGCGGGCCCTCGAGCAGGAACAGCCCGGTCTCGGCACGGACGTCCTTCTTGGCCAGGGCGGCCACGGCCTTGACTCGACCGGCACGGGGGTTCTCGAGGAGTTCGCTCACGGGCCCAGTCTAGGAACCACCGGCTGCCCGGCACGACCGGAGGGCAGATGCCCGACGCCGGGAACGACGGAACCCCCACTCCACAGGGAGCGGGGGTTCCGGTGCACGGGTGACGTGGCTCAGGCTGCCTTCGGCGCCGAGGTGTCGGCCGGCAGGGCCTTCTTGGCGGTCTCGACGAGCGCGGCGAACGTCTCGGCGTTGTTGATCGCGAGGTCCGCGAGGATGCGACGGTCGACCTCGACGCCGGCCAGGGCGAGACCCTGGATGAGGCGGTTGTAGGTCAGGCCGTTCGCACGCGACGCAGCGTTGATGCGCTGGATCCAGAGGCGACGGAACTCGCCCTTCTTCGCGTGACGGTCACGGTACGCGTAGACGAGGGAGTGGGTGACCTGCTCCTTCGCCTTGCGGTAGAGGCGCGACCGCTGGCCGCGGTAGCCCTCTGCGCGCTCGAGGATGACGCGACGCTTCTTGGCGGCGTTGACCGCTCTCTTGACTCTTGCCATTGATCTGTTCCTTTACGATCCGGGTCGACTCAGTGGCCGAGGAGCTTCTTGACGGCCTTGACGTCGGCCTTCGCGAGGACCTGGTCCTCGTTGAGGCGGGCCTTGCGCTTGGAGGACTTCACCTCGAGGTTGTGGCGCATACCGGCCTGCTGCTTCATGATCTTGCCGCTGCCGGTGATCTTGAAGCGCTTCTTCGACCCGGAGTGGGTCTTCTGCTTGGGCATCGTGGTGCCTTTCCGTGGGGTGGATGGGGACCGCGTCGAGCGCGGATCGGCCTGGGAGGACCTATTCGGCCGAGGAGTCGACCGGGGCTGCTGCTGCGGCGGGGCCCGACGCGGGCTCGTCCTCCGGCTTGGCCTTGGCGGAGTGCTCGGTGGCCTTCCGCTCGGCCTTCTCAGCGGCACGCTTGGCGTTCTGCTCGCCCTTGACGTCCGACTTGTTCTTCAGCGGCGCGATGATCATCGTCATGTTGCGGCCGTCCTGGGTCGGACGCGACTCGACGACGCCGAACTCGGCGATCTCCTCGGCGAACTTCTGGAGGAGTCGGACACCCTGCTCGGGACGCGACTGCTCGCGACCGCGGAAGAGGATCATCGCCTTCACCTTGTCGCCACCGAGGAGGAACCCCTCGGCACGCTTGCGCTTCGTCTCGTAGTCGTGCACGTCGATCTTCAGGCGGAAGCGGACCTCTTTCAGGTCGGTGTTGACCTGGTTGCGGCGGGCTTCCTTGGCCTTCTGAGCGGCTTCGTACTTGAACTTGCCGTAGTCCATGATCTTGGCCACGGGCGGCTTCGAGTTCGGCGCGACCTCGACCAGATCCAGCTCGGCTTCCTGCGCGAGGCGCAGTGCAACGGCGATGGGGACAACGCCGACCTGCTCGCCCTGGGGTCCGACCAGTCGGACCTCGGGGACGCGGATTCGGTCGTTGGTACGGGGATCGGTGATGCGGAGCTCCTTCAATCAGGTGGTGGCCGTCCGGGGCGTTTGCCCGGGACGACGGCACGAGAGAGGAGATCTGACGCACGGATCGGGACCCGTTCGGCAGCCGCCCGACGCCGACCCGCTCGATCCGGCTTGCGCCGGTCTTCGTGGTCCGGCCTGCCGTTGCCCACGTGGTGGACCCCGGCGGAGCGGTGGTGACCCGGTAGCCTTGGTGCAGCCGCGGGTGGGAGGAACTCCTCTTTCGTGACGCTGTCCTGATCCGGGCCATCCCGGGTGCAACCGGAACGATCCGTGTGCGACCGGAAGGATCCGGGCGCGCGGACAGTGTCTGCCGTCGGCGAGTCTAGCAGAGGAGCACCGTGACCGACACCCCGAGCAACCCGGCCCCCACGTTCGACGACCTGGGCGTCGACGGATCGGGATCCGACGAGGCCGCGCGCGACATCGCCGAGGTCCCCGCGATCGAACTCATCAACACCGTGGCCGTCCACCTGCTCAGCGCCGCCGCCGTGAAGGTCGGCCTGGCGGACGACCCCGAGCAGCAGACCGACCTCGACGAGGCGCGGAAGCTCATCACCTCGCTCGCCGGTCTCGTCACCGCCGCCGCGACCGAGATCGGCGACCAGCACGCGCGTCCGCTCCGTGACGGGCTGCGGTCGGTACAGCTGGCGTTCCGCGAGGCGTCGGCGATCCCGGACGCACCGGGCAAGGGTCCGGGCGAGAAGTACACCGGACCCGTCAACTAGCGGTCCGCACGATCGGACGGGAGGCCCGTGGCGGAGTCGCCACGGGCCTCCCGTCCGTCATCGGGTCGCGCTGCGTCCGCAGCCGACGGCGGTCAGCCCGCCGAGCGCGCGACCAGGCGGTCGACCGCCGCGACCGGGATGCCCACCCAGGTGGGTCGGTTCCGCGCTTCGTAGACGACCTCGTAGACCGCCTTGTCGAGCTCGAACGCGTCGAGCAACGCGCGGTGCACGCGCAGGTCGGACCCGCTGCCCCGCTCGTACCCGTCGAGGAACGCGTTGCGCGCCTCGTGCGCCCAGTCGCCCGTCTCCACGGGATCGTCCTCGTGCGCGAGTGCACCGGCGACGTAGTCGAAGGACCGGAGCATCCCGGCGACGTCCCGGAGTGCGACGTCCGGCCGCGACCGCTCCGGCATCGGGCGGAGCGGTTCGCCCTCGAAGTCGAGGAAGACCCATCCGCGGGGCTCGGGCGCCGACAGGACCTGACCCAGGTGCAGGTCGCCGTGGATGCGCTGCATGGTCGGCCACGGCACCGTGGCGGCCCGGTCGTACACGCGACCCACGGCGGCGGCGTGCTCGGCGACCTGCGGCACCTCGGCAGCCGCGGTGTCCAGCCGGCGACGCATCGTCGCGATCGCCTCGTCCACCTGGTCCGGACCGGACGTCGCCGTGGGCATCGCACCGGCGAGGACCGTGTGCACCTCGGCGAGCGCCGCACCGAGCCGGTCGGCGGCGCTGGCGAAGGACTCACCGTTCCGCGCGGCGGTCACGGCGACGCGCCAGGCGTCCTCGAGACCGGGCAGGAACTCCTGCGCGAAGGCGAGGTGGCCGTGTGCGGTGCCGCCGGGCTGGCCGGCGTCCGGCCACTCGCCGGTGAGGGCACCGAAGGTGCGCGGGACACGGACCGAGCCGGCGCTCGACAGCGCCCGCTGGGTGGTGACGTCCGGGTTCTCGCCGTCGTGCAGGACGCGGAAGACCTTGGTGATGACCTGGCCGTTCTCGGCGGTGCCGCAGATCACGGACGTGTTCGACTGCTCACCGCTGAGGACGCGGGCGTCGGTGACCGGCCCGATGTGCTCGCCGTCGGCCTCGATCCGGCCGAGCAGCCACCGCGCGTAGGCGACGTCGTGCGGAGCGTCGTAGACCGCTGCGCCGTCGAGTTCGGTGACCAGGGCGTGCGCGAGCTCGGGGACCGCCGCCGGACGGACGGTGAGCGGCACCTGGTAGAGGACGGGACCGGTGGGGGCGTCGTCGAGGACGAAGAGGGTGCGGATCGTCGCGTCCGGGGTGGTGTCGGTCTGTTCGGCGACGACCCGGATGCTGGGGGTCCCGCCCTTGGCGGCGTACCACCGTTGGTCGGCCATCCAGCCGGCGACGGCGGTCTCGAAGGGGTCGGCGTGCACAGCGTCGGTCATGTCGGGGACGCTACCCGTCACTGCTGCGCCGGTCCGCGGGATCGCGCACACGGGCGGTCCTCCTCCTGCACAGGACGGCGGCGGACGGGAGGCTGTCCACACGTCCCCGGGACCGGTCCGGTCCCGGGGACGTCCGGTCGACACTGGTCCGCATGCACGAACCAGACAACTTGCGACGCTCCGGACGACGGTCGGCCGTCAACTCGCCGACCGTCGGTCCGGACCGGGACGGACGGTGCTCACCCGCCTCTGATCAGGACGTGCACTTCGTGGTCGAGAACTCGTTCGAGCCGACCACGTCGTTGTCGCAGGACACCGTGTTGCCGAGGACCGGGCGGAAGGCGAATGCCACCCCGTCGCTGTTGCCCAGGTCCACGGTGTTGCCGGAGAACGTGTTGTCCGTTCCCCACCCGTCGAGCAGTTCGTGTGTCTGGAACCCGTCGAGGATCGAGTGCACCCCGCGGTTCCCCGTGACGCTCCAGCCGTTGCCCTTCACGTCCACCCAGGAGTCCGCGTGGTTCTGACCCTGCATGCCTGCGCCGTCGAAGGAGTTGTCCGACAGCACGCCGCCGGTGGTCCCCTCCTTGATGTCGACGTTCTCGGCCGCGGTGTCGGTGATCGTGTTCTCCGTCACCACGTTCCGGTCGCTGCGGTCCGGCTTGCAGTCGGAGACGTCGCACCAGTTGTTCTTCGACGAGCCGATGTAGATGCCCTCGCCGAACTTCGGCTTCCGGAGACCGGTGTCGGAGACGTGGTTGCCGCGCACGGTGTTGTCGCTGCTGTTGCCGCGGACGTGCATGGCCTCGTCGCCGATCTTCCGGACCGTGAGACCCTGCAGCACCGAGTGCTGGGTGTCGTCGAGCATCACGCCCTTCTGCCCGTTCTGCACGGTGAAGCCGGACAGCGTCCAGTACGCGCCGCCGTCGAGGTGCATGACGTACCCGTCGGTCGGGTCGCCGCCGTCGAGGACGGCACCGCTCCCACCGCACAGGGCGATGGGCTTGCTCGCCGTGCCCGTCGCCGTTCCCTCGAAGTTCCCGTCGTAGGTGCCGTCAGCGAGGGCGATGACGTCACCGGGCGCGGCGTCCTCGAGCGCGGACGTGAGCGCGTCAGCGGTGCTGACCCGTCGGGTCGGCGAGGAGCACGCGGCTGCCGGGGCAGCCGTGGCCGTCCCGGTGGAGCCGGCTGCCGTGCCGCTCGACGTCCCGCTGCCCTCGTCACCGCCCTTGCCGTCGGATCCGCCGTCGCCACCCAGGGTGCCGAGCTCCGGGGTGCGACTGGCACTCGGTGCCCGGCCGGGGTCGGCCGTCGCCGAGGAGCTCGGTGTCTGGGGGGCTGCGAGGGTCTCGGGGCCGCGCACGGCGGCACTGACACCCCAGATCCCGCCGACGAGCACGGCTCCGGCCACGAGCCCCACGGCGCCGGACAGGATCTGCACGCGATGTCGTTCGAACAGGTTCGTCATCCGCGTCACCGGCCCGTCGCGGCGAGCGCCGCGTCGACGTCGGTGCCGTCGGACCGGGCGGCGTGGGCTGCGCGCCGGCTGCCGTCCTGGTCGGCCTGGAGCTGTCCGGCCTCGGCCATCGGCGACGACACCGGCGAGGCCGGCAGGCCCAGCGTGGTCGGGTCGATGACACCGCGGGTGAAGGAGGACAACGGCGCGAGCTTGGCGTACGGGTGCTCACGGGCATCGCCGCGGCGACCGCGGATGACGCCACCGATGGCCGCGACCACGACGATCAGCAGCAGGATCAGCCACAGCACGGTGAGGGGCTGGAAGATGCCGCGGAGCGTCACGAGCAGCGGCTTGGTGGAGTGCCAGCCGGTCGTGGTGTTGCCGTGTTGAACGGCATCGTCGGAGCGTGCCAGGTCGATCGCACTCGGTCCGCGCCCGGAGACGGAGTTGTCCGTCACGGTCGTGCCCTTCGATGCTCCGACCACCGTGACGCCGTGGGTCCGCGCGCCGGAGATCTCGTTGCCGTCGACGTCGGCGTCCGACGCACGGCTGTAGATCCCGATGTCGGCGCCCGCGATCGTGTTGTCGCTGACCTCGGAGGACCGGACACCGTCCAGCACCGAGATGCCGTTCTGCAGCGAGCCCTTGATGACGTTGTTGCGCACGGTGGTCTTCACGGCGTCCTGACCGACGACGATGCCCATCCGGTTGCCGTCCATCGTGGAGCCGCTCACCTTGACGTTCTCGCCACCGAGCACCTCGACACCGTACCGCCCGTTGTCGGACGCGGTGCTGTCGGTCAGCGAGTTGTTGCCGTAGTCACCCGTCGGCATGCCGACGGCGTTCGGACCGTCGGCGAGCGCTCCGCCGTTGAGGGTGATGCCGTTGCGGCCGTTGCGGTTCGCGGTCACCTGGCTGAGCACGATGCCGGTGGAGGCCCGGGTCATCTTGATCCCGTCCACCCCGTTGTCGTGCGAGTCGACCGAGGACAGCGTGCTGTTGGTCACGTAGCGGTGCAGGACGAGACCGTCGATGAGCGAGTTCTCGATGGTGGAGTCCGACATCACGACGCCGTCGGCGCTCGTGAGGAACAGGCCGTACGCGTTGCCGTCGAACTCGGTGTGCTGGATCTTCGCCGAGACGAAGCTGTAGGACCCGGCCGCCGTGCTCTCACCCGGGGTGGTCCCGTCGACGGCACCGGTCGGCAGCAGCGTGGTGCCGAAGACGTCCTTGGTCGTGCGCAGGGTCTTCGCCGCCTGGGTGCCGGAGGCTGCGTCGAGCGTGGACAGGTCGGTGCCGGTCAGGGACACGCCGCCGGTCGTGCCGCTCCAGAAGCCCAGGTCGCGGAACGACGCGTAGTTCAGGGTGGCGGTCCCGCCCTGGACGCGGACGTACGCGCGGCCGTCGGTGGTGTCCGTGTCGACCTTGCCGGCCTGCGGGTCCCACGAGTCGATGATGACGGGGGCCTTGCCGGAACCGGCGATCTGCAGCGCTCCGGCCTGTGTGACGATCGACACGAAGCCGCGGTCGTCGCTCTCCATGTGGATGTGCAGGCCGTCGGGGCTCGCGAGCTGCAGGGTCGCGCCGTTCTCCACGACGATGTTCTCGCTGAGCAGGTACGACCCGTCGGGCTGCTTCACGAACGTCGACGGTGCGAGCTGCTTCAGGTCGTTGACGGTGTAGGCCGAGCCGCGTGCGACGAGCACCAGGGTGTAGGAGCTGCCCGTGGCGAGTCGGTACGGCTTCGTGGTCACGAGGCCGCTCCACCGGGCAGCCGAGGCCAGCGCCCGCACGTTGTAGATGCGTTCGTTCTCGGCGGCGACGAGCTTGGCCTCCTTGTTCGGGCTGCCGGGGTAGGCCTTGCCCGTGACGACGGTGGGCTGCCCGGCTGCCGGTGCCGTCGTCGCGGCCTGGGCTGCGGTGGGCAGCGACAGGACGCCGGCGCCGGCGAGCGTCAGGACGAGCGCGGACGCGGTCGCGATGCGGCGACGGCGGGTGGACGTGGTGCGGGTCGGGTCGGTGCTCATGCTGCCGCCACCTCTCCGCCCTGGAGGCCCGCTGCCGGCTGCGACGCACGTTGCGTCCCCGACGTGGTGGCCGTTGCCGGCTCGGCCGCGTGGGACGCGGCCGCCGGAGCGGACTGGTCCGTGGTCGGCGCAGCCGTGGTGGCTGCGCCCGCAGGCGGTGCCGTCATCGCAGACGCTCCCGCCATCGCGGACGCTCCAGCCATCGCCGGTGCTCCCGCCATCGCCGGTGCTCCTGCCATCGCGAAGGCCGGAGCCGCCGCCGGTGCCGATGCCGGTGCCGGTGCCGGTGCCGGGACGGTCTGCACGGCCGGACGGCTCGCCGGGCCGTCGAGGGTCGCCGCAGTCTGTCCGTCGCCGCCCATCTGGTCGGCGTGCCGGGTCAGCCAGCCCTGCTTGTTCATCGTGACGAACGAGAACACCTTGATCGGCAGCGCGATGACGATCACCACGATGGCCAGGATCGGCAGGACGAAGAGGTCGAGCGGGTGACGGCGCAGGTTCGAGAACCCGCGGACGGCACGACCGGCGAGCAGCCAGGCGATGGTGAACGCGGCACCGATGACGCTGAGCTCCAGGCGGCTGAACAGCAGGTACCACATGGTGATGCCCATGGTGACGGGGGTCAGGATGATCTGCAGGACGGTGATCTTCGTGACGAAGGGCACGCGCCAGATCCAGCCCTTGGCGATGGCCGTCAGGTAGGTCCGGTACGAGTTGCGGCTCCAGCGGATGCGCTGCTTGAAGAACGCCTTGCCGGTGGCCGGGAACATCGAGAGGGCCTTCGCGCTCTCCTGGTGCACGGTCTTGAAGCCCGAGGCCAGCACGAGCCAGGTCAGGCGGCCGTCGTCACCGGCGACGCAGCGGCGACCGAGGAAGAACTCGTTCTCCAGGTTGTCGAGCACGGGCAGCACGGCCGAGCGACGGTACGCGGCAGTGCGACCGGACAGGCACGGCACGGCACCGGCGGCGCCCATGGCGGGCACGTAGTTGAAGTACCGGAGGTTGACGAGCCAGTCGGCGATGATGCGCCAGATGCTCGAGTTGCGCTGGTAGACGTTCTGCTGCGTCCCGACCCCGCCGACGGTCGTGTCGACGAACGGCATCTGCACGTTCTCGAGCAGGCCCGGCTCCCAGCTGGTGTCGGAGTCGACGAGGACGACGACGTCGTACCGTGCGAGCCGGATGCCCTGACCGAGGGCGCTGCGCTTGCCGACGTGGTGGAACAGGATCGGCTTCACGGTCGGGTCCCCGACGGCGACGATGCGCTGGTACGCCTCGGTGTCGGCGACGTCGAGCACGATGATGATCTCGTCGGGGTTCTGCGAGCGCCAGGAGTCGAGGCAGCGGAGCAGGATGTCGGGGTCTTCGTGGTAGCTCGGCACGACGACGGAGGTCGTCGTGCGGAAGCCGTTGACCACCGGCTTCGCCCGCGCCGACAGCACGACGCGGTAGAGCCACAGGGCCCACACGATCACACCGGCGATGCCGACGGGCACGTACTTGAGGGCTTCGTGGCCGAAGGCGACGAGCTGGTCGATGACGACCTGGGTCGATGTCTGGGATGCGGCGAGCGCGGCCAGGGTGTCCATGGGTTCGGGTCCTTCGGACTGGCAGGGTGGATGATCCGGGGCGCTCGGTGGGTGGCCGGGCGCGGACCGGTCGGCGAGTGGGTGGCTCGCGCGACGGTCGGTACGGCGTCGTGGTGAGGACGCTAGGTGGAGCGTCGACCGTGCGACAAGGGGCTGCGGGGCACTCTTGCGCGTTCGCGCAAGGGGCTGCGGATGTGCGGGTCACGCGCTTTCCGGACCTGTGCGTCCTGCGGGTCCCGAGGACCGCTCGTCCGTCCGGGCCCGGCGGCTGTACAACGATGTACCGCGTCCACCAGCATGGGGTCATGAACGCGCACCTCGGCAACGACGCCGCACCGGCCCTCCCGCTCGCCAGTCGTCAGGACGGCGAGTACCCGCGCCCGCAGATGATGCGGTCCCACTGGGCGGACCTCGACGGCACCTGGTCCTTCCGCAACACCGGAGACGACCCCGCCTGGCGGGACGGCTTCCCGGACCCCCGCGACATCGTCGTGCCGTTCCCGCCGGAGTCGGTCGCCTCGGGCATCGACGAGCCGGACTTCCACCCGGTCGTCTGGTACTCACGGCTGATCACCGCGGCGGACCTGGCGGCCGCGGGGCACGGCACGGACGCACCCCGCGTGCTGCTGCACTTCGGCGCGGTCGACCACCGAGCCCGCGTCTGGGTCGACGGCCGGTTCATCGGTGAGCACGAGGGCGGCCACACCCCCTTCACCCTCGACGTGACCGAGGCACTCGGCACCGAGCCGAGCACCGACAGCCCCGCCGCGACCGACACGAGTCCCGGCGCCGGCTCGCACACCCTCGTGGTCCGCGCCGAGGACGACCCCCACGACCTCACCCAGCCCCGCGGCAAGCAGGACTGGCACGAGCAGGCGCACGACATCTGGTACCGCCGCACGACCGGGATCTGGCAGACCGTCTGGCTCGAGGCCGTCCCGACCACCGCGATCCGGGCCCTCCGCTGGACGAACCTCGACCACGAGACGATGCGCCTCACGGTCCGGCTGACCGGCGAGCACCCGGCGGGGACGCGCCTCCGGGTCGAGGCGACGTGGTCGGAACACGACGAGCACCTGGCGACGGTCGAGACCACCGTCGGCCCGACCGCCCACGAGTGCGAACTCGTCGTGCCGATCGCCCGGCAGGCGAACGGCCAGGCCGAGCAGGAGCTGCAGTGGAGCCCGGACGCACCGCACCTCGTCGACGCGGTCGTGACGCTGGTGGCGCCGGAAGGGGCCGCGGTCGATGCGGTCAGCTCCTACTTCGGGATCCGCACGACGCGCATCGGCGGCGGTCGGTTCCTGCTCAACGACCGCAGCATCGACGTCCGGAGCGTGCTCAACCAGGGCTACTGGCCGGACTCCCACCTGACGGCTCCGTCACGGCAGGCCCTCCGACGCGAGGTCGAACTCATCAAGGAGCTCGGGTTCAACGCCGCCCGGAACCACCAGAAGATCGAGGACCCGCGGTTCCTGTACTGGGCGGACCGGCTCGGCCTGATGGTCTGGGGCGAGGCCCCGGGCGCCTACGCGTTCTCCCCCACCGCGGTGCAGCGGCTCATGCGCGAGTGGATGGACGCCGTGGAGCGCGACGCCTCGCACCCGTCGATCGTGACGTGGGTGCCCGCGAACGAGAGCTGGGGCGTGCAGCACATCGCGACCGACCCGGCGCAGCAGGCCTACGCCCGGGCCCTGGCCGACGTCACCCGGGCGCTCGACCCGACCCGGCCCGTCATCTCGAACGACGGCTGGGAGCACCCGGACTCCGACATCCTCTCGGTGCACGACTACGAGGGCGAGGGCGACCGCCTGGCGCGGACCTACGCCGACGACGCCGCACGCACGCGGCTCCTCGCGGGTCTCGGGCCGGCGGACCGGCTGATCCTGGTGGGCGGCGCGGTCGACCGGGGGCAGCCCGTGATGCTGACCGAGTTCGGCGGCGTGAACCACCAGCCGGGTGCCCAGCGCGACGACGCGTGGGGGTACACGACGGCCGCGGACGGCGACGACTGGATCGCCCGCATCACCGCGCTGTACGACGCCGTGCGCGCCAGCTCGTTCCTGGCCGGCAGCTGCTGGACGCAGCTCACCGACACGATGCAGGAGACGAACGGGCTCCTCAACGCGGACCGCACCCCCAAGGAACCGATCGAGCGCATCCGCCGCGCGGTCCTCGGACGCTGACGGACCCCGGATGCTGACGGGCCCGGGACGCTGACGGACCCCGGACCGCCACGACGACGGCCCCGGAGACGACGGGACGGGAGGCGCGTGACCTGCTGGTCACGCGCCTCCCGTCCGTCGTCGGTACCGCCGCCGGTGGTCCGGCTACTGCGCCAGGAAGCGGAGCACCGCCTCGTTCCACTCGTCGCGGTGCGACGCGAGGACGCCGTGCGGGCCGCCCTCGATGACGTGGACCTGCGCGTTCGGGATCTTCTCGGCGGTCCGCTTGCCGGAGACCTCGAACGGCACGATCCCGTCGGCGTCACCGTGGATGACGAGCGTCGGGACGTCCACCGTCGTCAGGTCGTCGCGGAAGTCTGTGGTGGCGAACGCGACGGTGCAGTCGAGCGTGCCCTTCGGGGACGCGAGTTCCGCGATCGCCAGGTCGTAGGCGCGCTGGTCGTCGCTGACGAGCGGCTTGTGGGTCAGCGTGGGCTTGCCGCCGGCCGTGTAGAACATGTCGACGAACTCGTGCAGGAAGGCCGGACGGTCACCGGTGATGCCGTTCGCGAACCAGTCCGCCAGGCCCTGGTCGACGCCGCCGTCCGGGTTCTCGTCCGACTTCCACAGGTACGGCGGAACGGCGCTGGCGAAGACGAGCTTGGCGACCTTGCCGGTGCCGTAGGTGGAGACGTAGCGGGCGAGTTCACCGCCGCCCATCGAGAAGCCGATGAGGGTCACGTCGGTCAGCCCGAGCTCGGTGATCAGCTTGTCGAGGTCCGCCGCGAAGGTGTCGTAGTCGTACCCGCCCCACGGCTGCGAGGACTGCCCGAACCCGCGGCGGTCGTAGGCGATGACGCGGTGGCCGGCCGCGACGAGCGCGGGGACCTGCCCCTCCCACGACCGGCCGGACAGCGGCCACCCGTGGATGAGGACGACCGGTGCGCCGGTGCCGAAGTCGTCGTAGTGCAGGTCGATGTCGTGCCCGTTCTCGGCTCCGACGGTGATGAACGGCATGGTGCCTCCAGGTGGTTGGTCTCCAGGGAACGCTCGCGATGCAACGCCCGGCCGCTGAGCGCGGCCTGTTGGTCGTGCGGCGAGCGGACACGCGCACGTCTGGGAGGATCGGGCGCGTGACGGACCTGCTGGAGACGACCCGGACCTCCGAGCCGACCCGCCTCCGCCGGACGGTGACCGCCGTCCTGGAGGCACGCTCCAGCAGGTGGACCACTCCCCTGCTGCTGTGGCTGGCATCGCGTGTGGTCAGCACGCTCCTGCTCGGCACCGTGTACCTGCTCGCGACCGCGAACGGCTGGCACTTCGCCTCGTACCGGCGCGAGCCGTCGTTCGCCACGTTCTCCGGCTCGTGGGACGCGTCCTTCTACCGGACCATCGCGGAGCACGGCTACCCGCGGGTCCTGCCGACGGACGCTGCGGGGCACGTCGTGCCGAACCCGTGGGCGTTCCTGCCGCTGTTCCCCGGGGTCGTCCGCGCCGTCATGTCCCTGACCGGTGCCTCGTTCTGGGTGGCCGGGGTCCTGGTGGCGACGCTCTGCGGGGCCGGGGCGTGCGTCGTGCTGTTCCGACTTGTGCTCGCGGTCGCCGATGCCCGCCGTGCCCGATGGGCGACGGCGCTCTTCGCGTTCGGTGCGACGGGCTACCTGCTGCAGGTCGCGTACGCCGAGAGCATGTTCCTGCTGCTGCTGTTCGGGGCGCTGCTCGCGCTGGTCCGGCGGCGGTACGGGCTCGTCGCGGTCCTCGGCGTGGTCGCCGCGTTCACCCGGCCCGGGGTGCTGGCGCTCGCGGTGGCGGTGGCGGTGCACCTCGTCGTGCGGTGGGTCGCGGCCCGGCGTGCTGCCGGAGCGGCCGCCGTCGACGGGGAGCCGTTCCCGTGGCGGGAGCGGGTGGCGGTCGTCGTCACCGGTCTCGTCGTGGCCGCGTCCGGACTCGCCTGGCCGGTGGTGGCGTCGACCGTGACCGGGCGGCCGGGCGCGTACCTCGACACCGAGCTGTCGTGGTGGGTGGGGTTCGTCGGTCGGGTGGACTTCACACCGCTGACGCCGTGGTTCCTGATGGCCGGACGGTGGCTCGGGCCGGCGGGACTCGTCCTGGTGGTCGTCGTCCTGGTCGCCACCGCGTGGTTCCTCGGCCGGCGCGACGTCCGGTCGCTCGGGCCCGAGGTGCTCGGGTTCGTGGTCGCCTACGTGGCGTACCTCGTCGCGGTGTTCCTGCCGCAGCAGAGCCTGCCGCGGCTGCTCATGCCGGCCGCACCACTGCTGGGGTCGGACGTGTTCCTGGCGACGCGCCGACGGGCGGTCGGCTGGCTCGTCACGGGGGTGTGCCTGCAGGCCGTCGCGGTCGTGCTGCTCTGGTTCCTCGGGTTCCCCTGACGGACTACGCGTCGAACGTGTGGAACCAGGCGGTGCCGCCCGGGTGCTGCACGGTGATCATCTCGTCGAGGTCCCGGTAGGGGCCGTCCTGGTTGTGGCTCGCCGACTTGATGCGGATCGCGCCGTCGGACTCGGTGAAGACCTCGGACACGATCGTGGTGTGGTCCGGTGAGCCGTTCGCGTTCCAGTCGAACATGACGATGTCGCCGACCTTGACGTGCTGGCGCTCGTCCGAGGTCCTCCGGGTCAGACCGAACGTCGACGCGTTCTGGTCCAGCCAGGGGTCCATCGCGGGGCAGTAGGTCCACGTGGCCGAGTGCTCGGCGCCGCCGGCCCGGTTGTACCAGTCGTCCCGCTGCTGCCAGCCGCGCGCCTGGAGCGTCTGGTTCACGTAGTTCGCGCAGTCGCCGCCGATCGGGTTCATCGTCCCGTACTCGGCGGTGTTGTAGTCCGACCAGTGCCGCATCGCGTACTCGAGCTGCCGGTCGACGTCGGTCTTCGCCGCGTACGCCACCGTCGTCGTGGCGACGGCGGTGCCCGCGTCGGGGACCGCGGCAGCGGTCGAGGTCGGCGTCGGCGCGTCGGAGTCCTGCGTCGCACCGACCTGGCCGTCGTTCGCGGCGCTGCCGTTGCCGTCGGAGGTCTGGTTCGCGGACGCCACCGGCCGGACCGCGGTGGTGAACAGCGCGACGTCGGCCGATCCGGCGGTGTACATCGCCTGGTGCGGCGCGGTGAAGGTGACCCGCGTCGCACTGGCCGCGACGTCCCGCGCAGCGACGCCGCCGACCGTGACGCCCGCCACCGACGCGAGGCCCGTGCCGGTCACCGTCACGGTGACCCCGCCGGCGAGCGGGATCTCGGCGGGAGCGACCGACGTGGCGGTCGGCTTCGCCCCGGACCCCGACCTCGGGCTGGCCGTTCCGGACCCGGCAGCGCCGGTGCCCGTGGCACCCGAGCCGCCGGCGCCCGAGCCGCGGGGCGTCGAGGCCGATCCGGGGCCGGAGCCGTCGGAGGAGCAGGCAGCGGCGACGAAGCCGACACCGGTGATGCCGGCGAGGGACAGGAGGGTACGGCGCGTGATCGGGGCAGTCATGACGTGTCCAGGCTAGGCGACGCGGTCGGGAGACGGCCCGTCCGACGCGGTGCGCCGGCCGGGGATCAGGCCTGCGGCTGCGCGACCGTGATGTTGACGAGCCAGGTGATGCCGAACCGGTCGGTCACCATGCCGAACTCGTCGCCCCACGGCGCCCGGGTCAGCGGCTCGAGCACCGTGCCGCCGTCGGAGAGCGCGGCGAAGTAGCCACGGAGGTCGTCGGCGTCGTCACCGTCACCGTCACCGGAGAGCGACATCGAGATGTTGTTGGTGTCGGAGCGTCCCATCGACGCCGGGGTGTCCGACGCCATGAGCACGTAGCCCCGGTCGGTCTCGAGCTGCCCGTGCATGACCTTCTCCGCGTCGGCCGGGTCCTGGACGGCACCCATCTCGGCGAACGTCCCGATGCGCAGGTCACCGCCGAACACCGACCGGTAGAACTCGAGCGCCTGCCGGGCGTCGTCGCGGAAGCCGAGGTAGGGGTTCAGCCGTGAGGTCATGGTGGGCTCCTTCGTCCGCCGCTCATGGTGCCAGCGGCCGGAGACCGCCGCAAGGTCGGATCAGGTGCAGGAGACGTCGCGGTCGATGGTCGACGACCCGAAGGCGGTCTCGATCTGCGTCATGGCGATCGTGCCGCCGGACAGCGGCGTACCGGAGCAGGCCTGCCGGGCCTTCGTGATGGTGCTCTTGCCGAGGGCGATCCAGTTCGACCGGCCGTGGAGCGTGCTGCTCGACGAGACGGTGCCCGCGATGGTCTTCCACTGCGACGCGGTCGAGTAGATGCCGATCGTCCGGACGCCGCCGGCCTTCAGCCCGGAGACCATGCCCTCCATCGCCGCGCGGTTCTGGGCGGTGCTGGACTGGTACGACAGCCCGGTCTCGACGTCGAGCCACCACCGGTACGCCGACGGGCGGGCGATGCCACGAGCCGTCACGTCGTCGTAGCCGCGCGCGTAGCCGTACATGAACGAGCACGCGAGGGTCAGCTGCTTCGCGCCGCCCTTCGTCCCGCACTTCCCGAAGCGGTTCGCGGGCGCCGTGCCCTTGTAGGTGTTCGACTTCGGCCAGACCGAGGCCTGCAGGCCCGGGTTCGCGAAGAGGACGTACAGCTGGGTCTTCGGCTGCGCGGAGCCACCGACGGACTGGCCGGCCCACGACAGCTGCTCGGCGAGGCACGGGTTCGTCGTGTTGCCGAGGTCGGCGTTGACGCCGACGATGGCGAAGGCCTGCCCGGTCGGCACCGCCTTGCCGCACTGCGGCCACGAGATGTCCACGCCGGTCGGGGTCACGGCAGCGGAGGCCGCTCCGGTCGGGCCGGCGACGGCGAGCCCCGCGGCGACGACGACGGCTGCCGCGACGGTGGCGACGAGACGATTGAGACGGACCATGTTCTCCCCCTGACAGGACCCCGGTGCGGGTCGACCGCGCCGATGGCGCACCAGGAGTCTAGGAGACAGCCTCCGACGAACACAGGCCCAGCCGACGATCGGCGGCGGACCGCCTGGTGCGCAGCCAGCCTGATGGGCGGCCAGCCCGGTGGGCAGACAGCAGAACGGCCCGGAACCATGTGGTTCCGAGCCGTTCTGTCACGTGGTGGAGCTAAGGGGATTCGAACCCCTGACCTTCTCATTGCGAACGAGACGCGCTACCAACTGCGCCATAGCCCCAAGTGCTCGACCACGATAGCACCGGGTCGCAGTGATCCGAAATCGGCCCGCAGCCCTCGGGCGCGCCGCCGTCGGTGGGACCGCGCGACGCCGCGGATCAGACCGCGCGACGCCGACGCATGATCGCGTCGAGGTCGGTCTGGCCGTACACGTCGTCGCCGATGACCCCCATGCCGGCCCAGCGGCTCGGCGTCGACGGGGTCTCGTCGGCGTCCGCGGCAGGAGCGTCGACACCGGCAACAGCACCGGCACGAGTGGGAGCAGGCGCCGCCCGCAGCCCGAGCCGTTCGGCCAGGCGCCCCTGGTCGTGCGACGACAGCGCCGCCGCGGCCTCCTCGACGTCGGCCCGCATCCGCGACACCCGGGCGAGCGACGGGTCGGACTCGGCAGCCCGGATCGCCGCGGCCTCGGCCTCCGCCTCGGCCTTCGCCTGTGCGACCCGCTCCCGCAACCGGGCGGCCAACACCGCGGACGACTCCGGCGAGGGCTCGGGGGCCGCGGGCGCCTGGACGTACAGGGGCTTCGGGACGGCGCCGGGCGTCCAGGTCCGCTCAGCGGGTGCGACGTCGGGCTGTTCGATCGACAGTGGCGGCGCCGGATCGGTCCAGGTGGTCGTCGGACGGGAGGCGCGGCGCTGCTCCGGCGCACCGGCTGCGGCCCGTCGACGGCGAGCGGTCGCGACCTGGTGCAGCTGTGCGAGCACGGCAGCGGACCCGCCGGCCGCGACGAGTCCGGCGACCGCGACGATCCAGGCGCCCGGTGCGACGACGAGGACGACGACCGCCGTGAGGAGCCCGAGGGCACCGAGCGTCGTGGCACCGAGGCGGGAGCGACGCATGCGCATCGCGGTGAGTGCGGGCACGGACGACACCTGCTCGAGGACAGGGGCCTGCGCGGCCAGACGACGGGTGATCTCGCGCTGCCGTGCGGCTTCGTGGGCGCGGACGATGGCGGCGCGCTTGGCCTCTTCCGACCGGGCGACTCGCTGCGCCTCGGCGAGGGACTTCGCGTTCATCTCGATGCGCACCTCGTCCGGCAGCTCAGCGGTCTGCGCCAGGATCCGGAGGGTCTGCTGCAGTCGGATGGCGTTCCGCTCGGTCGCCAGGTACTCACGTCTCGCCGCCCACGCCGGCATCAGGTACACGACCCAGAGCACTGCCGCCACGAGCAGCACGACGCCGCCGCCCCAGGTCCCGAATCCCATGGGGCAACGGTAGGGGGAGCGCACCGCCGGGACGCCCATTGCCGGGAGCGTGTCGAGCGAGTCGCGACGGATCCGCCGGACGGGGGGCGTTCCTCCCGTCCGGCGGCGGCGTCGACGGCGTCGACGGGGCTGGCGGGTGCGTCGTCGCTCAGCCGCGCGGCGAGATGGGCAGCGGCACGGCCGCTTCGTCCCAGGCCTCGTCCGGCACACGGCCGGCACCGAGCGGGACCGGCCCGCGGACCCAGCGGTCCAGGACGCCGTCGCGCACCTCTTCGGCGACCAGGCCGAAACAGAAGTGGTCACGCCAGTCGCCGTTGATGTGGATGTACCGGCGCCGCAGGCCCTCGTAGCGGAAGCCGAGCTTCTCCACGACCCGGAGGCTCGGGGCGTTCTCCGGACGGATGCAGATCTCGAGGCGGTGGATGCCGACGACCCGGAAGCAGTGGTCGGTCGCCAGGGCGACCGCGGTCGGGGTCACGTTGTGACCGGCCGCGTCCTGCACGACCCAGTACCCGATCGACGCGCTCGCGAGCGAGCCGTACGTGATCCCGGACACGTTCAGCTGGCCGACGAACCGGCCGTCGAGTTCCATCGCGAACGGGAGGCCCAACCCGGCCCGGGCGTTCGCCTGCAGTGCGCGGATGCTCCCCCGCACGTCGGAGGACGCCATGCCGGAGGGGTTCGTCGCCTCCCAGGTGCGGAGCCAGGAGCGGTTGCCCGCGAGTGCGAGGTCGAGGTCGCGGGAGTCACGGACCCGGAGGGGGCGGATGGTGACCCGCCCGTGGGTGAGGGTCGGGATCGTCGTCATCGCTTCTGGTTCCTCCGGTGTCCCGATGTGGTCGGGACGGGTGTCCCGCACGGGCCCGGGTTCACCGGACCCGTACGGGATGGGTCGACTCATTCGCCCGCGTTGAACTCCTTGAGCCAGGACTTGAGGTCCGGCCCGAGGTCCTCACGGTCCGAGGCGAGCTGCACGATCGCCTTGATGTAGTCGAGTTTGTCACCGGTGTCGTAGCGGCGTCCACGGAAGACGACGCCGTACACGCCCCCTGTCCATTCCTCGGCGCTCGCCATCTTCATGAGCGCGTCGGTGAGCTGGATCTCGCCGCCCTTGCCCGGCTCCTGCTTCTCGAGGACGTCGAAGACCTCGGGGCGGATCACGTAGCGGCCGATGATGGCGAGGTTCGAGGGGGCTTCGCCCTGCGCCGGCTTCTCGACCAGGCCGGTGATCTTCACGACGTCGTCGGTGTCGGTCGGCTCGACCGTGGCGATGCCGTAGAGGTGGGTCTGCGACTCCGGGACCTCGAGGAGCGCGACGATCGTCGCGTTCTTCTCGCCCTGGACCTCGATCATGCGCTTGAGCAGCGGGTCGCGGGCGTCGATGATGTCGTCACCGAGGAGCACGGCGAACGGCTCGCGGCCGACGTGCATCTTGGCGCGGAGCACCGCGTGGCCGAGGCCGAGCGGGTCACCCTGACGGACGTAGTGCATGTCCGCGAGGTCCGTCGACTGGTTGACCTTCTGCAGCTTCTCGTGGTCGCCCTTCTTGCGGAGGGTCTCCTCGAGCTCCGACACGTGGTCGAAGTGGTTCTCGAGTGCGTTCTTGTTGCGCCCGGTGATCATGAGGACGTCGGTGAGGCCCGCGTCGACGGCCTCTTCCACGACGTACTGGATGGCCGGCTTGTCGACGACGGGGAGCATCTCCTTCGGCATCGCCTTGGTCGCGGGGAGGAAGCGCGTGCCCAGCCCTGCGGCGGGGATCACGGCCTTCGAAATCTGGAAGCCCATGGAGCGACCGTATCCGATCCCCTTTTCCGGGGCATGTCAACGGATAGGGGGACACCGAGATCGGCGGGAAGCCGCATCGCCCGGCGTCGCTACACTCGTCGCCATGACCGCCGATCTCGGGAACGAGAAGCGTGCCCTGCGAGCCGACCTCCGGCAGCGGCGGCGCAGCCGGACCTCGACCGAACGTGACGCCGACTCGTCGTCCTTGACGGCGACGTTGCAGCGGTTCGTCGAGGAGCGGCAGATCACCTCGGTCGCCGTGTACCTCTCGGCGCCCGACGAGCCCGACGTCCGTCCCTTCCTCAACTGGGCGTTCGAGCAGGGCATCCGCGTGCTCCTGCCGGTCACCCGCGAGGACGGGCTGCTCGACTGGGCGGTCGGCGACGGCGCCTCCGAGCGCGAGGGGCTGTTCGGCATGCCCGAGGTCGTCGGCGAGGTCCTCTCCCCCCTGGCGATCAACGACGTCGACGCGATCCTCACCCCCGCGGCGGCGGTCGGCCACGACGGCGTCCGGATGGGCTGGGGCCGCGGCTACTACGACAAGACCCTCGGGTCCATGGCGCGTCGCCCGCCCGTCTATGCTGTGGTGTTCGATGCGGAGTACCTCGAGGAGGTCCCGCGCGAGCCCCACGACGAACCCGTCGACGGCATCATCACGCCGTCACGCATCATCACGTTCCGGAGTTGACGTGCCCACCTACTCGTACCGCTGCACCGAGTGCGGCAACGCGTTCGACATCAAGCAGTCCTTCTCCGACGACGCCCTCACCGAGTGCCCGGTGTGCGGCGGCGTCCTGCGGAAGGTCTTCTCGCCGGTCGGCGTGACCTTCAACGGGGGTGGCTTCTACCGGACGGACTCGCGGCCGGCGCCGAAGAGCGAGGGCAGCAGCGGCTCCGGGTCGTCGAGCTCCGGCTCCGGCTCCTCCGGGTCCGGAACGTCGGGCTCCGGGTCGTCCGGGTCCGGATCGTCGGGCTCCGGCTCCTCCGGGTCGGGATCGTCGGGCTCCGGGTCGTCGGGCTCCGGTTCCTCCACGGGCTCCTCGGGCTCGGGATCGTCGGCCTCCGGATCCTGACCGACGCCGCGCCTCCTGGATAGGTTGGAGCGGGCCACCGCACGGTGGCCGTCCACGACAGAAGGGGGGCTCACGTGAAGGGCTTCAGGGAGTTCCTGCTCCGCGGCAACGTCATCGACCTCGCGGTCGCCGTCGTCATCGGTGCCGCGTTCACCGCCATCGTCACGACGATCGTGAACTCGCTCATCAACCCGCTCATCGGTGCCGTGTTCAACGCGTCGAGCCTCGACAAGGCGCTGGTCTGGGCCATCCCGACCGTGTCCGGGGGCAGCGCGCGGATCCTGTTCGGCGCGATCATCGGCGCGGTCCTGAACTTCGTCATCGTCGCCGCCGTGGTGTACTTCGCGCTCGTGGTGCCGGTGAACCACCTCAAGAAGGTCGCCTTCGACCGGGTGAAGAACAACGACGAGCAGACGCCGCAGGACGTCCCGCCGACCGACGTCGAGGTGCTGCTCGAGATCCGCGACCTGCTCCGTCGGCAGGGTGGCGACGACGGGATCGTGTCGACGGGTGGTGGCGCACACGTCGCACCGTCGACCGCTCCCGAGGGCCCCGGGATCGCGGGCACGACCAAGCTGTAGTCCGGCACGCGGACGCCGAGCGGGCGTGACACCCCGCCGGCCGTCCGCCGGGCGACGCAGGCTGCCGAGCGGCGTGGGCGGCGTGGGCGGCGCGAGCGGGACGCCTACGCCGGGGCGCGCTGCGTCCGGTGCTTCCGGGACATCTCGGCCGCGTACTGCAGCCCCGCCAGGACGTGCCCGATCGTCCCGAGCCAGACGAACACGAGCGCGACGTTCCGGATCCAGTGGTGGTCCGCCGCGACCGAGGTCGACGAGAACAGCAGCACCGGCAACCCGACGAACAACAGCGCCGACCGGACCTTGCCGGTCCACGTCACGCGCAGGTCCGGGTTGCCGCGGAACCACGCACTCGACAGGGCGAGCAGCGCCAGGTCGACGGCCACCACGATCGCGACGACGATCCACGGCAGCAGCCCGACGAGCACGAGCGACAACACGATCGCGACGATCGCCAGCCGGTCGGCGATCGGGTCGAGGGCCTTGCCGAGCGCGGACTCCTGGTGCAGCCGACGCGCCAGGAACCCGTCCGCCCAGTCGCTGACCCCGAGGACGACCAGCGACGCCAACGCCCAGCCGGGGTGTCCGGCGACGACGAGCGCCACGTAGACCGGGATGAGGACGAACCGCACCATCGTGATGAGGTTCGGCCACGTCTGCCAGTCGGGCCGGGTCCGCCGGGAGGGCTCCGTCATCACACGCTTCCGTTCGGGGTTCGGGACCCTCAGCGTACCGGTCAGCCCCAGTGCGGCGGACGGTCGCGGAGGAGCCGGTCGTCGTTCTCGCCCGTCCCGTGCCGCGGCGGTTCGGGGGCCGGGGTGGGGTCGCTCCCCGGGACGGGGCTCGTGGTGACGCGACGGCCGGACCGGACGACGCCGACGGACGGGGCGGGCGCCGTGTCCGCGACCGTCTCCGGGACGGGAGGCTCGGCGCCGGTCGGATGCGCGCCTCCCGTTTGTGGGGTGGTCGCCTCGGGCGTCCACGCCCCGGTGAGCTGCTCCGTCGTCGGCGTGACCGGACCAGCCGGGCGCGCAGCCCGACGGGAGGGTCGACCGGTCACGAGCGGGGAGACGCGGACGTCATCGGCGTGCGGGGACCGGGGGGATCGAGATCTCCTGGGTGGCGCCGCGGTCGACCCCGAGCACCTGCGCGACCGTGTTCGCGACCCGGTCCGGGTCGGAGAACAGCTGGAACGCGTGCACGCGGACGTAGTGCCATCCGAGGCGGCGAAGGACCTCCGGCCGGAGGCGCAGCGACTCGCGCAGCGAGCCCTTCACCAGCGAGGCGTCGGTCTCGATCGTGACGCAGACCCCGCCGTGTGCGGCGACCAGACCGAGCTTGCCGCGGTGGCCGAGCGCGACCGGGATGCCGCGCATCTCGAGTCGGCGGGCCAGGTCGACGAGCAGCGGGTCGGAGTCGTCGGGTACGTACTCGGCGGTGGTGCGGGCGCGGACCTCGGCCAGGATCTCGGCGAGTGCGACGGTGCCGTGGCCCATGCGCTCGGCCTCGATGTCGGACGGCTGGAAGCACGTGACGATGACCATCGACCGGCGCGCGCGGGTCATGGCGACGGCGAGCAGACGCTCACCACCGGGCTTGCCGAGCGGACCGAAGTCGCGGAGGACCCGGCCGTGCGGGGTGCGGCCGTAGCCGATCGAGAACACCACACGGTCGCGGCTCTGCGCCACGGACTGCTCGAGCGTCGCGACGATGAACGGCTCCGGACGGTCGCCGATGACGAACTCGGTGAGGTCCTTGTGGCCCTGCGCGGCGGCGAGGACGGCCTGCTCGACCCGGACCGCGTGCTTCGCCGAGGCCGTGATGACCATGAGCGACTCGGTCGGCCGGGTGCGGGCGTGCTCGATCACGTGGCGGACGACGCGGTCCACCTCGGCGTCCACGCTCTCGACGGCGCCGGACTCGGGGTCCGGGACGGCCTTGCCCTCGCTGACGTAGTCGAGCGCGATCGACCCGTGGCCGAGGAACGACCCGGCCCACGGCAGCGACTCGATCCGACCGCCGTAGAAACGACGGTTGACCAGCTCCGCCAGGTCCTCGCCGCCGGCCCGGTACGAGCGGGTGAGCGACAGGGTCGGCAGCAGGGTGGACAGCTTCGCCAGGGCGGAGTCGGCGTGCAGGGCGTCGAGCGTCTCCTCGTCGACCTGCAGGGCGCGGTGCTCCGGGTCGACGGCGATGCGGAACGGCGACGGTGTCTGGGTGACCGGGTCGCCGAACACGACCGTCTGGCGGGCGCGGCGGACGGCGCCGACGGTCTCGGCGATGGTGACGGCTCCGGCGTCGACGAGGATCACCGTGTCGAACGGCATCGTGTCGGCGATCTGGGCGACCTCGTACGGCGAGGCGAGCCAGACCGGGGCGATGGCGCGGGACAGGTGCGGCGCCGAGTCGTGCAGCAGACGCGAGGTGATCGCGCCGTCCTTGAGCTGGCTCTTCAGCGCGGCGGACTCCTCCGGCCAGTCGACGAGGCCGACCTTCCAGTTCTCGGCGAGCTGCCACGCGAGGCCCTGGGACACCCCGGCCGCGTGCGCGTCGTCGACGAGTCGGAAGTCGGCCTCGACGCGGTCGAGCATGTCGGTGTTCGCGCCGAGCAGTGCCCGGTCGGACTCGAGCATCGTCTCGAGCGCGGACTGCCACCAGGCGAGTTCGAGCTCGGCGGGCACCTGCACGTCGGGGACGTGCCGGTTCGCCAGGTCGGTGAGGAGCGGCTCGAGCTGCAGGTCGCGGAGCGTCTGCATGAGCTCGGTGCGCTCCTGCAGGTTGTGCAGGACGTCGGACTCGGCCGCCAGCTCGGCGATCGTCGGCACGAGGCGCTCGATCGGCAGGTTCGCGAGCTGCTGGTCACGGCTGGCGCGACCGAGCGGCTCGTCGAGGCGCGCGAGGTCCTCGACGACGTTCGAGAACAGCACCTGGACGTCGGCGATGCCGGTCGGGACCTCGGGGTTCACGCCGGCGGCGACGTAGCGCTGCCAGAGGACGCGCTGCTGCTGGACGCGGGTGAGCGCCTCGTGCAGGTCGGAGACGTGGACGCCCGGGCGGACGTACTCCCGCGCGAGCTTCTTCAGTCGACGGCGGTTGGTGCTGGACATCGGAGCGCCCTCGCCCCGGGGCGCGGTGGCGGCGACGAGTTCGGACACCGACCGGTCGAAGACGATCGGCAGGAAGCGGTCGAGGGTGTCACGGATCTCGGTCAGCAGGCGCAGGTAGATGCCGAGCTCGTTGATCGTCGTGAACTGCCGCATGTGCGTCGACCCGATGAGCTCGTGCGCACGCTGCAGGAGGGCCGGCAGCGATCCGCCGTCGAGCTCCTGCGCCGTCGCGTGGGCGCGCTGGGCACCGTCGCTCGAGTGGAACTTCGCGCCGTACCAGGGCGAGTCGTCCGGGCCGTAGCGGAACTCGCCGAGGTTGGCGGCGCTGACCATCGTCTCGGCGACCCGGGCGCGGCCGGACACCATCGAGACGACGGACTGCTTCGAGAGCCGGGCCGTGGTGGAGGGGGCGACGGGCAGCAGGGACAGCCGCGAGAGCTCGACCAGGCAGTCGAGGACGCTGACGCCGAAGTCGGGATCGGTGCGGGTGAGGGCACCGCGGTAGTCGGTGAGGACCTTGCGGAGCCGGACCAGCGCGTCGTCGACCTCCCGGAGGTTCGGGCGGCTGGCCTTCTCGTTGCGGGCGATGGCCCGGACGACGTCGCGGCGGAGGGTGCCCGGCGTGACGGCGACGCCCGGAAGGTGCACCTCGCCGAAGCGGGCCGCGATGCCCCGGAGGGTCGCGCGTCGCGGGCTGACCACGAGGACGCGCTTGTTCGCGGCGACCAGTCCGCCGAGGGCGTTCACGATCGTCTGCGTGCCACCGGTGCCGGGCAGGGTCTTCACCACGATGGAGTTGCCGGCCGTGATCTGCGCGATCACGTTCTCCTGCTCGTCGTCGGCGTCGAGCAGCAGCGTGTCCGTCTCCGGGCTGCGCTCGTCCGACGGGGTCTGCTCGACCGGGTGGTACGACTGCTCGACCTGCCACTTGGCGCTGGGGTTGCCGGCGAGGGCGTCGAGCACGGGGTGGGCGAGGTCGTCGGTGTCCTCGACGAGCCCGGTGGCGACCTCGGCGAAGGTCGACACCACCAGTCGGGCGTGCACCGCGAAGCCGGGGATGTGCGCGGTGAGGCCACGGAGGCGGTCGATGACCGGGTTCGGGGTGAACGAGCCGTCCTGCTGGGCGAGGGCGACGAACGACTGCGCGTCGAGGGTCACGCCGAACTGCTCACGGAGGGCGTCGGACAGCCCGGGGTTGAGGACGGGTTCGCCGAGCAGGCGGACCTCGAAGTCGCGGCCGTGACGGCGGATCGCCAGCGGGCGGAGCAGGACGGGCCCGCGGAAGTGCTCGTCGCCGTGCTGCCAGTCGGCGATGCCGATGCCGAGCTTGACGGCGTCGATGCCGCGGACCGTCGCGAGTTCGGTGCCCTTCGCCTCGACGTGTCCGGCGGCGACGCGCGCGGCACGCAGCGCGACCTCGTCACGGATCAGGCTGGAGAGCAGCGTCGTCTTGCCGGTGATGAACTGTGCGAGGCCACCGGGGTGCGTCGTCGAGAGCTCGATGCGCCCACGCGGGTGGTCGGCGAAGTGCACGAGCGGGCTGGTGCCGCCCACGCCGGCGAGCTGCTCGCGCCAGGCGTCCCACGCGGGCTCGGCGGCGTTGCCCGCGGTGAGCCGCGGGTCGCCGAGGCTGATCGCGTGCGGGCTGGTGACCTGGAGTTCGGGGCGCAGCGCGGACCGTTCGTCGGGCAGGTCGGTGCCCTCCGCCGCGTCGCCGTCGACCGAGGCGTCGTCGTTCGTCACGTCGTCCTCATCGCCGGTCGTCCTGTCCACTCGCCACACACGCCCACTGTAGGCGGAAGCGTCGTGGCACCCCGGCAATGAGCGCGCGGTTCCGGGTTTTCGCCCGATCGGGCCGACCGCCGCGCCGGGCCCGGACGCGTGCGTGTGGTACCAACGGTGCATGGCCATCGACGACCGACCCGCTCCGTCCACCCCTGCCGTCTCCCGGCGTCGATCGGTCCCCGCCGAGATCTCGCGCTCGTGGCTGCTGGTCGCCGGCACCGCCGAGGACCGGTTCGACGGCGCCACCCGCTCGCGTGCCGACCAGGTGATCCTGGACATCGAGGACGCCGTCGACCCGGCCGCGAAGCCCGCCGCCCGGTCCACCGTCGCCGCCTGGCTCGCGGGCTCCGGCGAGGCCTGGGTCCGGGTCAACGACGTGACGACGGACTTCTGGGAGGACGACCTCGAGGAACTCCGCGGCCTGCCGGGCCTGCAGGGCGTGATGCTCGCGAAGACCGAGAGCCCCGCCCAGGTCACCGACACCTGGCACCGTCTCGGCGGCCACACACCGGTGATCGCGTTGGTCGAGTCCGCCGTCGGGATCGAGGAGGCGACGAGCATCGCGAAGGCCCAGGGCGCGTTCCGCCTGGCGTTCGGCAGCGGCGACTACCGCCGTGACACCGGCACGAGCGCGGACACCCTGGCGATGGCCTACCCCCGCTCGCGTCTGGTCGTGGCGTCCCGCGTCGGTGACCTGCCCGGCCCGATCGACGGCCCGACGGTGGGGTCGTCGCACCCGATCCTCCGCGAGCAGTCGCAGGTCGCGGTCTCCCTCGGCCTGACCGGCAAGCTGTGCCTGGACACCGAGCAGTTGCCCGTCATCAACGAGGTCATCTCCCCCACGCCGACCGACGTCGCCTGGGCGCAGGACTTCCTCGACGACTTCGAGGCCCGGGGACGGGTGATCCGCGACGGTTCCGACCTGCCGCGCCTGGGTCGCGCGCAGAAGATCCAGCGCCTCGCTCAGGCGTTCGGGGTGGAGGCCCGGTAGGACGGTCCCATGACCTGGTCGAACGTCCCCGGATCCGGACCCGAGCACGACCGCGCGCGCCAGGAGCGTGCCGCGCTGCACGACACGGCGTCGGGACCGCACTTCACCGACGCCGAGCGCACCGCGTGGGAGCAGGGCGCGACCTCGCTGTTCCCGGCCGGCAGGATCGCGGACCGGGTGTCCACCGTGCTGCTCCTGGTGGCGACCGCCGTCCTCACCGCGGTCGCGGCCGTCGCCGGCGTCGTCGCGGTCGCGTCCGCGGCGACGTCCTGCGGCACGAGCGCGTCCTGCACGGCGGGCGGGCTGGTCGGCGGCGCCGTCCTGGCCGTCGGCGGCGCGTTCGTGGTCGGCGTCGTGACGCTGGTGTTCGCGGTGCGGGCCTGGATCCGTCGGCGGACGTCGTGGTGGATCGCCGGGATCGGGTTCGTCCTGGCCGTGGCCGCCGTCACCTGGGGGACCGTGCTCTTCGTGCACACCCTCGACGAGCAGGGTGTCGGTCGGGACGCCGGGGTCGCGACCGCGCAGCTGCCGACCGACTGACCGCTCGGCGCTCGGCGCTCGGCGCTCGGCGGGAGTGCGGGAGTGCGCCGTTCCTCAGCGGGCGTCGGCGGCCCCGAGCACCGCCCGGAGCCGCGGTTCCACGAGCGACGCCGACCCGACGGGCGACAGCACGCCGAGGAACACCCGCAGCCCCTCGGCCCGGTCGGCGGCCGTCCCGGTGAGCGCCGCCTCGGCCGACGAGGTCAGGTCCTCGAGCGCACGCACGCTCGCCGACCGCACCAGGAGGGTCTCGTCGAGGTCGACGGGCCCGTACCCGGTGCGGAACGCCGCGAGCTCATCGGCACCGGTCGGGCGGAACAGCACGCTGAACTCGACGAGGTGCAGGTCGAGTTCGCGGGGCGCGACCACCGCCTCGTCCCAGTCGATGAGCCGCAGCGCCCCGTCCGGACCGACGAGCACGTTGCCGAGGTGCGGGTCGCCGTGGCACGGCACCGGGGCCGCACCCGGTGCGGACGGGAGGCGCGCCCCGCGTGACAGGAGCGCGATCCGTGGACGGGCCTCCCGCCAGGCGTCCAGCACGACGCGACGCACGTCGTCGTCGGGAGGAGTCGGGTCGGCGGCCTGCGCGTCGAGCGCGCGCAGCTGCGCCCGGTAGGGGCGTCGCCGACGACGGATCCCCCGTCGTGCCCCGCGCCGCTGGTCCGGCTCCTGCCCGCTGTGTGCATGCACCGCCGCGAGCAGCTCGCCGTAGCGGCGCCACCCGTCGAGGTCGAGTCCGACGGTCGCGGCGTCCTGCCCGTCGGACCAGCGCGTGACGCTGAGCCGTCCGCCCCGCCGTCGACTGCGTGCGTCGCCGTCGGTGGTCAGTCGGGCGGCGGGGACCCCGTCGAGGCCGGTCGCGGTGATCGCGGCGACGAGCCGGGTGCCCGTCCGAGTGCGTCGGGTGGTCCACTTCGCCGCCCAGACGGCACCGTCGACGTCCACGACCCGCCAGACGACTGCCGCAGGGTCGGCGCCGCCCTCGGTCTCGGCCAGGTCGGCGACCGTGATCCCGAAGTCGCGGGCGAGCCAGTGTCGGGCGTCCTCGGGCGTCGGCCGGACGGCCACGACGGTGTCGGGCCGGCTCACCGCAGGCCGCTCCGGGACAGCCCCTCGACGAAGTACCGCTGGAACCCGAGGAACAGCGCCACGATCGGCAGGATCATGAGCAGGTTGACGGCCATGATCGCGCCGTAGTCGGACGTGTACTGGCCCTGCAGGGTGCCGACGATGCCGATCGGCACCGTGAACAGGTCCTGGTTGCCGGAGAGCGCCACGAGCGGCCAGCCGAAGGCGTTCCACTCCCCCATGAAGGTCAGCAGGACGAGGACGGCGAGCAACGGCCGGCAGAGCGGCAGCACGACGGACACGAACGTGCGGAAGCGGCCGGCGCCGTCGAGCTGGGCGGCCTCGATGAGCTCGTCGGGCACCGCCAGGAAGAACTGTCGGGCGAGGAACACCCCGAAGATCGCCGCGGCCTCGGGCAGGATCACGGCCCAGAGCCCGCCGTACAGGTGCAGGCCGATCGAGATGAAGAACTGCGGCACGATGATCGCCTGCGGCGGGATCATCAGCGTCGACAGCAGCACCAGGAACAGGGCGTTCCGGCCACGGAACCGCAGCTTGGCGAAGGCGTACCCGGCGAGCAGGTTGCACACGACGGTGATCGCGGTGACGACGACGGACACCAGCAGCGAGTTGCCGAACCACCGCCACACCGGGAACTCCTGGAACGGCCGGACGAAGTTCTGCACCGTGAAGTGCTGGGGCCAGAGCTGCAGGCCGGGGGCGTACAGGTCGGCCCGGGTGGAGAACGCGGTGAGCAGCATCCAGTACAGCGGGAACGCCATCACGACGGTGACGACGACGGCGACGGTCAGGCGCAGCCACAGCAGGCGTCCCCGGCGGCGTCGCGGCGAGCGCGTGGCGGTCGAGGTGGCGGCAGCGGGCGCGGATCCGGCGACACCGGCGTCCCATGAGGTCGAGGTCATCAGTCGGTCTGGTCCCGTCCGGCGGTGAACCGCCACTGCACTCCGGTGATGAGCAGGGTGACGAGGTAGATGACGATGCCGACCGCGGCGCCGTACCCGAGCAGCTGCGGACCGTGCTCGTCGAAGGCGACCCGGTACGCGTACGACACCACGGTCGTCGTGCCGTAGCCGGGCCCGCCGCGGGTCATCGCCCAGACCGTGTCGAACACCTGGAACGAGTAGATCAGGTTCATCACGAGCAGGAAGAACGTCGACGGGCCGAGCAGCGGGAACGTGATGAGCCGGAAGCGCTGCCAGCCGCTCGCGCCGTCGGTCGTCGCGGCCTCCTGCACAGCGGGGTCGACGCCCTGCAGCCCCGCGAGGTAGATGAGCATGTCGAAGCCGATGCGCTGCCACAGCGTCATGAGGATGACGGCGGTCATCGCCCAGCCGCCGCTCGACTGCCACTGCACGGCCGGCAGCCCGAGGGCCGTGAGCAGGTCGTCGACGAAGCCGTTGTTCTGGTCGAACATCCACGCGCCGAGCACACCGGTCGCGACACCGGAGACCACGAGCGGCAGGAAGACGATCGTCCGGAAGACCGCCCGCCCCGGCAGGACGCCGTTGAGCAGGACCGCGACACCCAGGCCGATCGCCATCCCGACCGGCACCGTGAACAGTGTGAAGACGCCGGTGTTCGCGACGGACTGCCAGAAGACCGGGTCGGTGACGAGCCGGGCGTAGTTGCCGAGCCCGGCCCACGACGAGCCGCCGAGTGAGTCGAGGTCCTGGAGGCTGATGACCGCCGCGTACACCAGCGGCAGCAGCGTGAACACGACGATGAGCACGACGTTCGGCACCAGGAACGCGCTCGCCGCGGCACCGCTGGAGGCGCGGAACCGGCCGGCGGTCCGCCGTCGGCCGGGCAGGGGGCCGGCACTCGCGGTCGCGCCGCCGATCCGCTCGGTCGCGCTCGTCACGAGGCCACCGCCGCGTCGACGGCCGCGTTGGTCGCCCGGACTGCGGCGTCGGTGCCGCGGCCGTGGAAGGCGAGCTCGAGCTGGTCCTGCAGGGCCGTGTTCACCGAGGCGAACCCCGGCACGACGGTCTCGCGCACCGCGGTCTCGGTGATGGTCGTCGCCTGCTGCGTGAAGACGTCCATCACGTCGGGGCGGACGGCGTAGTCGAGCTGCACGTCGGCCAGGCTCCGCAGGGTCGGCAGTTCGTTGGCGCGCTGACAGAAGTCACGCATCTGCTCCTCCTCGACCAGGAACTTCAGGAACGCGGCGGCGAGCTCCGGGTTCTCGGTGTCCCGCGTCGCGACGACCGCGTTCCCGCCGAGGTCCGACGCCGCCGCGACGTCGCGGGGCATGTACGTGGTGGTCCAGTCGCCGCCCTGGTACCCGTTCGTCCCGTCGGCGAGCTCCGGTACCAGGAAGTCCCCGACGAAGGTCATCGCGACGGTCTGGTTGAGGAAGAAGTTGTCCGAGTACACGGTCGTCTTGATCGTGTTGTTCGCCGGGACCCAGCGCTCGTCGAAGAACCGCTGCGTGAACGCCATCGCCTTGCGCCCCGGGTCGGAGTCCACAGCCGCGTGCCGCAGGTCCTCGCTGAGCAGTGACCCACCGGCCTGGTACACGAAGCTGCCCCACCGGTAGGCGCCGGCGGCGGTCCAGTCGTAGGCGAACGGGTACTTGTCGTCCGGCAGGGTGCGGCGGAGCTTCGTCGCGACGTCCGCGAACTCCTGCCACGTCCACGCGTCGTCGAGTCGGTCCGGCACCGCGCCGATGCCCGCTTCGTCGAGGGCGGCGCGGCTGAACGCGATGGCCGAGGTGTCCGTCTGGTGTGGCACGCCGTACGTCCGCCCCTCGAACCGGACCGCGTCCCGCAGGGCCGGCAGGAACGCGTCCGTGTCGGCGTCGGTCAGGTACGGCGACAGGTCGAGCAGCACCCCGTGCGAGGTGTACTTGCCGATGCTCGTGTAGTCCACGCGGAAGACGTCCGGAGCGGTGCGTGACAGGATGCCCCGGTCGATCCCGGAGAAGAACCCGTCGTACGGCAGGGTCTGCAGCTCGATCGTGGCCTCCGGGTGTCGGGCCTCGAAGCCCTTCTTCGCCGCCGCGAACCCGGCGTTCTCACCGTCGCTGCCGCCCCAGAACGCGAAGCGCAGCGTACCGGCGACCGCACCGATGTCGGCCTTCGACCCGGCCGCAGCGGGGTCCGGCCGCGGACCGTTGTTCGCCACGCACGAGCTCAGGGCGCCGGCGGCCGCGACACCGAACGCTCCGACGAGCAACGAGCGGCGAGAGATCGGGGACCCGGACACGAGCGCGACGCTAGTCCCGGGCATGGTCGGTGGTGGCGGCGGTGATCGAAGCGTGCCGCCGAGTGCGTTCCGTGGCCTGCTCCCCTGGACGTCGGACGCATCGGCGGGCGCATGCTGGGCGGATGAAGCAACGAGTCATCGGAGACACGTCCGTCAGCGCCATCGGACTCGGCGGCATGCCGATGTCCATCGAGGGGCGGCCGGACGAACGGCGCTCCGTCGCCACCATCCACGCCGCCCTCGAGGCCGGCGTGACCCTCATCGACACCGCCGACGCCTACCACCTGGCCGCGCACGACGAGGTGGGGCACAACGAGGAGCTCATCGCGAAGGCCGTCCGGCAGTACTCGGGCGACACCTCCGCGGTCCTCATCGCGACCAAGGGCGGGCACCTCCGTCCCGAGGCCGGTGCCTGGGCGCAGAACGGCGACCCGGCGTACCTCAAGGAGGCGGCCAAGGCCTCGGCGCAGCGCCTCGGCGTCGACGCGATCGGCCTCTACCAGTTCCACCGCCCGGACCCGGCCGTGCCGTACGCGGACTCGGTCGGCGCACTCGCCGAGCTGCTCGACGAGGGCGTCATCCGGATGGCCGGCATCTCGAACGCCACGGTCGACCAGATCCGCGAGGCCAACGAGGTCCTCGGTGGCCGACTCGCCTCGGTGCAGAACCGGTTCTCGCCGGTGTTCCGCTCGAGCGAGGCGGAACTCGAGCTCTGCGACGAGATGGGCATCGCGTTCCTGCCGTGGAGTCCCCTCGGCGGCATCGGAGGTGCAGCGGACCTCGGCACCACCGCGGAGGAGTTCGCGATCCTCGCCCGGGAGCGCGATGTCACCCCGCAGGTCATCGCGCTGGCGTGGGAGCTCGCGAAGAGCGACGTCGTCGTCCCGATCCCCGGGGCGTCGCGTCCGCAGTCGATCCTCGACTCCGTCACGGCGGCCACGGTGAAGCTGCGGCCCGAAGAGGTCGACCGACTCGACGCGTCGCGACCGGACCAGGCGGCCTAGTCGGCCGGCGGGACCACGCACCACGGGCCTCCCGGCTGTTCCGGCCGGGAGGCCCGTGGTGCGTTCGGTGTCCGGCCGGCGGCCCGTCAGGGGCGCCCGCCGCGCGTCAGGAGGCGCAGGTCGAGTCGAAGTCGGTGCCGGCCTTCTGGACCGCCGAGGCGGAGTCCTGGAACGCGGAGAGGTCGGCGGACTTCGGGTCCTTCGTGATCGCCTCGAGGCGGGTGACCATGTCGCCGTAGGCGCTCTGGAACGCTTCGGCCTTCCCCTTCACCTCGGTGTTCGACACCGCCGCGACACCGTCGTCGATGCTCGAGTCGAGTTCCTTGAGCTTCGCGACCGCGGCGGCGGGGTCGGACTGCAGCTTCGCGGCCTGGGACTGCAGCCCCTCGGCAGCGGAGCGGACCTTGGTCTCGAAGGCCTGGCACGCGTCCGCCTTCGACTGGGTACCGGACGCCTCGGCGGCCTTCGTCGGCGCGCTCGAGGAACCGTTCGAGCCCGCACCCGTCGTCGCCCCCTGCGACGCCGTGTCCGTCCCCGTCGAGGTGCCACCCGCGGAACAGCCGGTGAGCAGGACCGCGGCGAGCGCGGCGGTCGCGAGGACGGTGAGGTGCTTCGTGGACATGGGATCCCCCTGGGTTCGCGACGCGTCCCTGATCGGACACGTTCGCGGCCGACAGTACCGACGACGCCGTCCGGGCGGCCGGGTGGCTGTCCACGGGCGCGTACGATCGAGGGATGCGTGCCATCACCTTCTCCCAGCCCGGCGACGTCGACGTCCTGACCCTCGGCGAGCTCCCCGACCCGGTCCCCGGCGCGGGCGAGGTCCTCGTCGAGGTCGCGGCCGCCGGCGTCAACAACGCCGACCTGCAGCAGCGGCAGGGGAACTACCCGCCGCCGCCCGGCGCGTCGGACGTCCTCGGGCTCGAGGTGTCCGGCACGATCCGGAGCCTCGGCGAGGGCGTCACCGACTGGTCCGTGGGCGATCGGGTCTGCGCACTCCTCAGCGGTGGTGGGTACGCCTCGCTCGCCGTCGTCCCCGAGGCACAGCTGCTGCCGGTGCCGGACGACCTGGACCTGGTGTCGGCCGCCGCGCTCCCGGAGGCCGCGTGCACGGTGTACTCGAACATCGGGATGCTCGCCGGGCTCCGACCGGGGCAGACCCTGCTCGTGCACGGTGGGACCGGCGGCATGGGCTCGCACGCGGTGCTCTGGGCGAAGGCTCTCGGCGCCCGGGTGATCGCGACCTCCGGCGGCGACCGGAAGGTCCGGGCCTCCCGCGAACTCGGAGCGGACCTCGTCGTTGACCACCGGGAAGAGGACTTCGTCGAGCGGGCGCTGGCGTTCACGGACGGCGTCGGCGTGGACGTGGTCCTCGACGTGGTCGGCCCCGCGTACCTGCACCGCAACCTCGAGGTCCTCGCGCCGAACGGCCACCTGGCGATCATCGCCGCGGGTGCCGGACCGGACGCGACCCTGCCGATCGGGCAGCTGATGCGGAAGCGCGCGACCGTGAGCGGGACGACGCTCCGGGCACGCCCCGCTGCCGAGAAGGCCGAGATCGTGGCGGCCGTCCGGCGTGACGTCTGGCCGTTCGTCGTGGACGGCCGGGTGCGTCCGGTGATCGACGCCGTGCTGCCGATCACGGAGGCGGCCGAGGCACACCGACGTCTGGCATCCGGCGACGTCGTCGGGAAGCTGCTGCTGGCGCTGTAGTCCCGCTGCCGCTAGGCGTGCACCCGGGCCAGGAACGCCTGGAGGGCGGGGTGCTGCGGGTCGTCGAGGACGGCCGCGGGAGCGCCCTGCTCGACGACCTCACCGCGGTGCAGGAACACGATCCGGTCGGCGACGTTCCGCGCGAACTGCATCTCGTGCGTCGTCATGAGGATCGTCGAGCCCTGCTGCTTGAGTTCGGTCACCAGGTCGAGGACCTCGCCGACGAGCTGCGGGTCGAGCGCGCTGGTCACCTCGTCGAGCAGGAGCAGCTCCGGGTCGGACGCGATGGCGCGGACGATCGCGACACGTTGCTGCTGTCCGCCGGACAACCGGTCGGGGAACGCGCCGGCGAAGTCGCCGAGCCCGATCCGGTCGAGCAGGCGGCGCGCGGTCGTCTCGGCTCCGGCACGGGGGGCGCGGTGCACCTTCCGGGAGGCCAGGGTCACGTTGTCGAGGACGCTCATGTGCGGGAACAGGTTGAACTGCTGGAAGACGACGCCGATCCGGGCGCGGGTCGCGTCCACGTCGACGCGGGGGTCCGAGATGTCCTCGCCCTGGAGCAGCACCTGCCCGTCGTTGATCCCCTCGAGCAGGTTCACGGTCTTCAGCAGCGTCGACTTGCCCGAACCGGATGCCCCGATGACGCAGATCACCTCGTGGCGGTGCACGGCCAGGTCGATGCCGCGCAGGACCTCCTGGTCACCGAAGGACTTGCGGAGGCCCCGCAGTTCGAGGACGGGAGCGGTCGTGTCGGTCACACCGCGCCTCCGATCTGTTCGCGCTGCTGCTGCTTCCGGGCGATCGCGTCGGTGACCCGGATGAGCGGCAGGCTGATGAGGACGAAGAGCAGGCCGGCGACCAGGTACGGGGTGAAGTTCGTCTGCTCCGCCTGGGCGATCTGGGCGCTGCGGACGGCGTCGACGGCACCGAGGATCGAGACGAGCCCGACGTCCTTCTGCATCGAGACGAAGTCGTTCATGAGCGCGGGCGTGACCTTGCGGATCGCCTGCGGCAGCACGACCAACCGGAGCGTCTGCGCGTGGGACAGGCCGAGCGACCGGGCGGCCAGGCGCTGGGACGGGTGCACGGCCTCCATCCCGGCCCGGAGCACCTCGGCGACGTAGGACGAGTACGTCAGCACGATCGCGATCGTGCCCCAGAACTCGGGCGCGAGCCGCGGGAAGACGCCGAGGCCGGGCAGGCCGAAGCCGACCAGGTACAGCACGATGATGAGCGGTAGGCCGCGGAACAGGTCCGTGTAGCCGGTCGCGAGCATCCGGAGCGGGAAGAAGACGGGGTTGCGGAGGCCCCGGACGACGGCCAGCAGGGTGCCGAGCACGGCGACACCGATGCTGGCGAAGAACAGGATCCGCACGTTCAGCCAGAGGCCGAGCAGGATGTCCGGCAGGGTCTCCCAGGCGACCTGCGGGTCGAAGAACGACCGTTGGACGGCCGCCCACCCGGGGGTGTTGACGATGCCGATCCAGACCAGCGCGACGACCACCAGGGTCGAGACGACGGAGACGGTGACCGACCGACGACCGCGCTGTCGGCGGTAGAGCTGGCGTTCGCGCTCGACCTGGCTCGGCGCCGGCATGACCAGCGGTGTGCCGGCCCCTGCGGGAGAGGTCATGCCCGCGTCACTTCAGGACCGGGGTGTTCGTCTCGGAGGACAGCCACTTCGTCTGCAGGTCCTGCAGCGTGCCGTCGTCGTCGAGCGACTTGAGTGCCTTGTCGACCTCCGGCGTGAGCTTCGAGTCCTTCGGCAGGACGATGCCGAACTGGTCGCCCTGGCCGTCGGCCGGGAACTGCGCCGACACCGTGCCGCCGTCCACCTGGGATGCGGAGATGTAGAAGGCGGTCGGCAGGTCGGTGACGATCGCGTCGATCTGGCCGGACTGCAGCGCCAGGACGGCGTCGTCGTTGGAGTTGAACACCTGCGGGGTGACGCCGAGCACGTCCTTGACGCTCTGGATGCTCGTGGAGCCGGCCGCGACACCGATGGTGTCCTTCGCGAGCGCGGCGACGGTGGTGTCATCGGCGGCGGCCGACGACTTCTTCGTCACGACCGCCTGCGTGGTCGTGTAGTACGCGGACGACATGTCCACGGCCTTCTTGCGCTTGGCGTCGATCGAGAACTGCTGCAGGTTGAGGTCCCAGTCCTTCGCACCGGGCGCGATGGCACTGTCGAAGGTACTGCGCTTCCAGACCACGTCATCCTTGCTGTAGCCCATCTCCTTCGCGACGGCGTACGCCAGGGCGGCCTCGAAGCCCTTGCCGGACTGCGGCTGGTCGTCCTCGACCCAGGGCGAGTACGCGGGCTGGCCGGTGGCGATCGTGAGCTTGCCGTCGGTCACGGTGCCGGCGGCGTTGTCACCACCGCCGGACGAGCAGCCGGCGAGGGCGGTCGCGGCGACGAGGGCCGTGGCGATGGCGATGGTCAGGCGGAGGGGACGGGTCACGGTCTGGCCTTCGTCAGAGGGGAACAGGGCAGGTCGAAGTGTACTTCGATGTGGGATACCAGCGCGAAGCGGATGACGCGGTACGACGGCCGGCGCCGGCTCAGTCGGCGAGGGTGAAGTCCTCGAACGAGAACCCGGGCGACACCAGGCAGCTGAGGAGCACCTCGCCCTCGTGCGGGATCGTCCGCTGCCAGACGCCACCGCGGACGAACGCCTGCGCGTCGTTGACCCGGTCACGGCCGGCGTCCGGGCCCAGGGTGATCCGCGCGCCCGGCTCCGGCTGGTCGCCCGACCCACCGAGTTCGAGCTCGACGGCGTCCGGGCCGTGCCACATCCAGATCTCGTCGCTCGTGACCCGGTGCCAGGCCGAGGCCTCGCCCGGGGGCAGCAGGAAGTGGATGAGGGTCGCGGCGGGACGCTCCCCCGCCGGCGTCTGCACCGCCGCGGACGACGTCCAGGTCCGGACGTACCAGCCGCCCTCGGGGTGCGGCTCCATCCCGAGCGCGCGAGCCCGGGTCGGGACGTCGAGCCACTCGACGAGTTCGCCGGAGACGGTCCGTCGTGCGGCCATGCCGGGTCGGGGGGCGGTGTCGGTCATCGGGACTCCTTGCTGGGGGTGACGAGCGGTGCGGTGGCAGAGGTCGTGCTGGTGGAGGTGCCCGGTGGCACCCGGGCGGCGTCGGCGGTCCGGACGACCCCGCGGATGACGGTCGCAGCGGCACGCCCACCGCCGTCCTCGACGAGTTCGGCGAGCGCGTCGGGCACCGTCCGCGAGTCGACGTCGAACACGGCGAGGTCCGCGCGGGCACCGACGGCCAGGTGTCCGATGCGGTCGGGGCCGACGGCCAGCCCCATCGCGTGCGCCCCGCCGAGCGTCGCCGCGGCGAGCAGCCGTTCGTGCAGGTCACGCCCGGTGTACCCCTGGGCGCGGGCGATCCGGTGCAATGCGGTGACGTCGGCCATCGGGTCGAGGGACGGCGACGACGACAGCGAGTCGGTGCCGACGGCGATCGGGCTGCCCTCCCGCAGGTAGTCGGCGACGGGCGGCGGATCGAGGCCGATGACGGCGTTCGAGCGGGGGCAGAGCGCGACGGCGGTGCCGCGGGCCCGGAGCAGTGCCCGGTCGGCGGCGGTCATGTAGACGCCGTGCGCGATGTGGCAGTCCGGGCCGAGGACACCGAGCCGGTCGACGAACGACGTCGCGCTCGCCCCGAACCCGAGGGCCCGCATCGCCCGGAACGACGGCACGTTCGCCAGGTGCCAGTCCGCGCCGTGGCCGACGCCGGCGACGCCCTCCAACCCGGGGACCGGCTCGACGGCGGTCCGCTCCCCCTCGAAGGCGGCCTCGCCGAGGTGCAGGTGCAGCCGCAGCCCCCGCTGCCGCACGATGTCGGGCAGTTCGAGCAGCGGTGCCACGTCGAGCGAGTAGGGCGCGTGCGGTGAGAGTCCGGCACCGGGGGTGGTCGGGACGCGTGCGAGTTCGTCGAGGACCTGGTCGCGCCCGTGCTGCTGCCAGGCCGCGTTCTCCCAGTCCATCACCTCCCAGTAGGCGATCCCACCGAGGCCGGCGTCCTGCAGCGCGGTGGCCGCGTCCAGGTCGGTGACGACGTCGGCGATGCTCGTCACCCCGGCGGCGATCGACTGCACGGCGCCGGCGGCAGCCTCGGCCCGCCAGTCGTGCGGCTCGGCGTAGACGGTGTTGAACGCGGACGCCCAGTCCTCGAATCCGTCGTACTGGTCGCGCCCGACACTGGCCATGCCGGTGTACTGGAGGTGCGTGTGTGCGTTGACGAGCCCGGGCAGCAGGGCGCCGCGCCACCGTCGCTCGGTGAACGGGCTGCCGTCGAGTTGGTCCACCACCCAGGAGCGTTCGCCGACGTGCAGGATCCGTCCGTCACGCACCGCCACGGCACCGTCGGCGATCGGCGGCGCGGTCATCGGCACGACGATCCGCGCCGAGTGCACGGTCGTCGTCGAGCCGGTCGGTGCCTGCCCGGCCACGACCGGCAGAGCCGCCCGCTGGTCGGTCACGCCGGGTCCCCGAACCGTCGGGTCCGGACGTCCGGACCACGGTCGGCGGGCTGGGCTGCGGTCGGTCCGGCGGTTCCGGGACCGCCGGGAGGCGCGACCACCGTCCCGAACGCGGCGAGCGCCGCGCGGGCGGTCACCGCGTCCACCTCGGGGTCGATCGGCACGACCGCGCGGTCGAGTTCGTCGCCGTGCTCGACGAGCATCCGCACCGCCCCGAGCTGCGCGGCGAAGGACAGGTCCATGATCTCGATCGGGTTGCCCTCGGCAGCGGTGATGTTGATGCAGCCGCCGCCGTCGAGCAGGAGCACGTCGGGCCCGTCCGGGATGGCCACGCGTTCGACCTTCCGCCCGATCGTCGTGCGGACCGCTCCGGCGGCGAGCGCGTCGTCCACGGCGACCTCCTGGTCCACCCCACCCGCCACCGAGACGACCGCTCCGGGGGCGCAGGCCCGCAGCACGGCGAGGCTGATCGTGTCGGGCACGCCGGAGGCGCTCATCACCAGGTCGGCGGTGCGGACGGCCTCGGTGAGCGGGGCGACTGCGTACCCGGCGAACAGGGCCTGCAACGCGCGGACCGGGTCGGGGTCCGCGACGGTGACCCGGAACCCGAGCGCGCGGAGCACCAGGGCGACCCCCTCACCGACGTGACCGAACCCGGCGACGACGGCCGAGCCTCCCCCTGCCGGCACGAGCACCGGCGACGGGTCGTCGAGGCCCTCGAGCAGGTCGAGCGTGGCGAACACCGTCGACTGTCCGGTCCCGTACCGGTTGTCGAAGAACGTCTTGGTGCGGGCGTCGTTCACCGCGACGACCGGGATCCCGAGCTGGCCGCGCGACACCATGACGCGCAGCGGGCGGAGGCCGCTCGTGGTCTCCTCCGCGGCGCCGAGCATCGTCGGCAGCAGGTCCGGCCGTTCCTGGTGCACGAGTCGGATGACGTGCGACCCGTCGTCGACGAGCACGTGCGGCCGGGTGTCGAGCATCGCGAGCGCCAGGTCCCGCTGTTCCGACACGGTGGCCGTGCTGCTCGCGTGCACCGGGAGGCCCGCGCGGCGGAGGACGTCCGCCACGGCGTCGTCGGTCTCGTCCGCGTGGGCGTAGACGACGACGTCGGCGCCGGCGTCCCGCAGCAGCAGGGCGAGCACCGCGGTCTTCGGCTCGAGGAACAGGCTGACGCCGATCCGGGTGCCGCGGAGCAGGCCGCCCTGCCGGAGCTCGTCGGCGAGGGCACGGGAGACCGGCATCGAGCGCCGCGCCCAGCGGATCCGGGCCTCGGCGGCGGGGTCGTCCTCGGCGTCCCGGCCGGTCGAGACGAGGAACACGTCGTCGGAGGTCATCGGCACGCCGAGCACCCCGGGCCGCGCGAGCGTCGTCGGCCCGAAGGCGTCCTCGTCGACGGCGGGGACGTGGCGGCCGGCGTCGACGACGAGCAACGTCGATCCGCGCGGCCGGTCGGCGGTGGCCTGCTCGACGGCGGCGACGGACTCGTCCGGCGTGCCGAGGCACCAGAGCTGGTCGACGTGCGCGCCGTCCTCGGCATGGCGGGCACCGAGGCCCGTCAGCAGGTCGCGGAGGACCGCCGCATCGCGGGCGTCACCGCCGACGATGCGGAAGCGCCGGGCGGCGACGAGCATGTTCGTCACCCGGGCGGTGTGCCGCACGGCGGCGGAGGCCCAGGCCAGCAGCGCCGGATCGGCGCGGGCTGTCGGGTCGGCGCTCGGCATGCGCCCATCGTAGGGCGCTCCGGCAGCCGTCAGCGGAGCGGGTGCGGCGGCGGCGATCCGGCCCAGGCGCCGAGCGCCAGGTCACGTCGGGCATCGAGGCGCCGGGCCTGACGACGGTAGTGCAGCAGCACGCCGACCAGGACGGCGACACCGATCACCGACACGACGGCGAGCCCCGCGATGTACAGCGACGTGACGACGCCGGCCAGGGACGAGGGCACGTACCCGTTCTGCGCGGCGGAGAACGGCGTGCCGGTCAGCACGAACGCCAGCAGGGTCGAGATCGTCGAGTTCGAGTCCCAGAGCCCGTGCAACACCGCGACGACGACGTACGCGACGAGGATCTGCCACGCCCACCGGAACGTCGGCCGCCCGTGCGCCACCCCGAACAGCACCGCCCCGAGGATCGCCGTCCAGAGCACGTGGCCGACCGGGGACAGCACGGCGCGGGCGACCTCGGTCTGCAGCAGCGAGGACAGGTCGATGCCGCGCGTGGTGATCGCGGCGTTGAAGGCGTACCCGGCGGACTCGAACGCCGAGAACCCGGCCCCGACGGTCGCGCCGAGGAGCGCCCCCTGCCGTGCGGTCTTCGGTCGGACCCGCCACCCCACGACGACGAGCAGGATGCCCTTGACCAGTTCCTCGACGAAGCCGACGAGCAGGTACAGCCCGGCACCCGGACGCAGGTCGGACTCGAGCAGCGACGCCCCGAGGACACCGAGCACCCCGCCGACGAAGAACGCGGTGACGAGCTGCATGGTGCTGACCGTGCCGGTCACGCGTTCGATGACGAACAGCACCACGGTGAACGGCACCAGGAAGCTGCCGATGAGGATGATCGTCGGCACCAGGTTCGTGTTCTGCGTGGCGATCGTCACGATGATCGTCACGACCCACAGCAGGAACCCGCCGAGCAGGGTCTTCCACCACCAGCCGTGCCGGTGGTGCGGGTGGGCGCTGACCTGCGCCTCGGTCTCGAGCGTCATGCGGCCCATCGTGCTCCCGCGCACACCGAGCCGGTCACCGGGAATACGGAAGGCGCGGCGGACGTAGTGACCGACATGACTGACGAGACGTTCGACAAGGTGACCATGTTCGGCGCGGACTGGTGCCGCGACTGCCGCCGTTCCAAGGCGCTGCTCGACCGACTGGGCGTGGACTACGAGTACGTCGACGTCGAGGCGGACCTGTCGGCGGCCGACCGCGCCGAGGCGATCAGCGGGCGCAAGAACATCCCCGTCGTCGTGCTGCCGAACGGCAAGCACTTCGTCGAGCCGTCCGACGCCGAGCTGCAGAGCGAGCTGGAGTCCTCGGGCGCTCTCTGACCCCGACCGGGCGCACCGTCCGGGCCGGAGTCCGGCGTTCCTGGTGACACGCTGAGCCGATCTGGTGTTCACTCGGACCTCGGCCCTGAGCTCGGTGATCCGCCGCAGCCTCGGACCGGCCGTAGAACAAGGAGAACACCATGGGCGTACTCGGCCTCATCATCAGCTTGATCGTCATCGGCCTCATCGCCGGTGCACTCGCCCGACTGATCATCCCCGGCAAGCAGAACATGTCGATCCTGATGACCATCGTCCTCGGCATCGTCGGCTCGTTCGTGGGTGGCCTGCTCGGTTTCCTCATCTTCCAGCACGACCCGACGGACGGCTTCTTCCAGCCGGCCGGCATCATCGGGTCGGTCATCGGCGCGGTCATCGTGCTGTTCCTCTACACGCGCTTCGCGGGTCGTGGCACGAACCGTCGCTGACCAGCGACCTCGCGTCGGCGCCTGACGCGCTGACCACCCACGGGAGGCCCGGTACCAGCTGGTACCGGGCCTCCCGTCCGTCACGTGGCGGGTGCGGTGCGGAGCACGTCCCCCGTGTCCGGAACGCGCGCAGGCGCGGCGCGTACGGTCCACGTCATGACTGACGAGAACGACACCCGTCGCCCGGAGCAGGACGCAGCCCGACTCGGGCTGGTCGTGGTCGGTGAGGCCGCGGCCCTGCAGTCCGGTGACGAAGAAGCGCTGGACGCGAGCGAGGCGAACATCCGCGACGCCGTCGACGAACTGGTCGACGTCCCGCTCACCCCGCGCCAGGAAGAGGTCGTGGAGCGGCTCGCGCAGGCCGGCGGCACGCTGACCGCCGGCCTCAGCGGAGCGCTCGCGGCGCAGACCGGCCACCCGGTCGAGGACGTCCTCGAGGGAGCGGCACGCAGCATCCTCTGGCAGGAACGTCTCGCGAACGAGGACCTCGGGCACCAGGACGACGACCGGCAGGACGCCGGGCACCCGGACTCCGACCGTGACGGACGCGGCGACCGCGACCAGGCCTGACGCCACCACGGACAGACAGGAGGCTCGCCACCGGACCGGTGGGGAGCCTCCTGTCTGTCCGCCTGCCGGCGGTCACGCCGTCGCGTGCCACCACTCGTCGAACGGCGACGCCGGGACCTGACGCTTGTGCTCGGTCGCGCGGTAGCGGGCTTCGATCGCCTCGGCGACCTCGACCGGCACGTCGTGGCCCTGCAGGTACGCGTCGAGCTCGGCGTACGTCAGGCCGAGGTTCGCCTCGTCCGTCTGTCCGGGCAGGTCGTCGAGCAGGTCCGCGGTCGGTGCCTTCTCGTACAGGCGGGCCGGAGCGCCGAGGTGCTCGAGCAGCTGGCGCCCCTGGCTCTTCGTCAGACCGGTCAGCGGGGTGAGGTCGACACCGCCGTCGCCGTACTTCGTGAAGAACCCGGTCACGGCCTCGGCCGCGTGGTCCGTGCCGACGACCAGGTAGCCGCGCTGGCCGGCCACGGCGTACTGCGCGACCATCCGCATCCGGGCCTTGACGTTGCCCTTGACGAAGTCGCTCAGGGCGACACCGGCGTCCGCCGTGTCCTGGACGACCCCGTCGACCCCGTGCTCGATGTTGACGACGATGCCCGGGTCGGCGGCGATGAACTGCAACGCGAGTTGCGCGTCGTCCTCGTCGGCCTGCACGCGGTACGGCATCCGCACGGTGGTGAACTCGGCCGCATGACCGTCAGCGCGGAGCGACTCGATCGCCAGCTGCGTGAGACGGCCGGCCAGGGTGGAGTCCTGCCCGCCACTGACGGCGAGGACGTACCCCTTCGCGCCGGTGGTCAGCAGGTAGTCGCGCAGGAAGCCCACGCGCCGGGCGACCTCCTGCTCGGGGTCGATGGTCGGCTGGACGTTGAGGTCCGCGGCGATGGCGGCTTGGAGTTCTCGCACTCCCCCAGTATCCGCCTGCACCACCGTCATCCGCACGGGTTCTCGGCACCTGCTCGGATCGGATCAGCCTGCGCGGCGGGCCCCGGTCACTGCTGCTGGACGGAGAACACGTTGCCAGCCGGGTCGGCGAACCAGGCGATGTCCGGCCCCATGTCCCGGGCCCGACCGCGGAGGACCTGCCGCTCGTCCGCCCACTGCCCGCCGTCGGTCGGGTGGACACCGAGCGCAGCCAGGTCGTCGAGGGCCGTGTCGATGTCGTCCACGACGAAGTTGAGCACCGTGAAGGTCGCCGGGGTGTGATCCGGTTTGCCGTACACCAGCACCGCGACGTCCGAACCCGGCAACCGGAGCTGCATCATCTGGCCGGCGACCAGGACACGGACGTCGATGCCGAGCACCCCGGCGTAGAAGGCCACGGCGGCGTCGACGTCGTCCACGCTGAATCCGCTGTAGGCGCTGGTGGGCTGGAACACGGGGGCCTCCTCGTTCGGGTGCAGCAAGTGTGCACCCTCCCGGGCGAGGACAGGTCGTCGTGTGGGTGCACCACGCTCGGACGACGTGTCGCCGGGAGTGCTGGTGCTCGTCGTGAGCACCGGCACTCCCGGCGCGGGTCATCCGCTAGACGGTCGACGGGCTCGCCGAGATCCCGATCCCTCCGGCTGCAGCCTTGCCGGCTTCACCCGAACCGCCGGCCCACGTCCAGAGCGAACCCGAGTTCGCCCGGAGCGACACGGCGAGCTGCGTGCCCGTGACGGCGATGGACGGGCTCGTCCCCGCTGCCATCCCGACGTCGATCTTCCGCGCGACGCCACGATCGCCGGGCGCTCCGTGCCAGGTCCACAGGTCACCAGTGTTCGCCTGAGCCGCCACGGCGAGCTCGTCACCGATGAGCGTGATCGACGGGCTCGTGCCCGCCTTCATGCCCATCCCGGCCTCGACGCCGGTTCCCGATGCTCCAGGCCGGCCGGTCCAGATCCACAGCCCTCCGGTGTTGGCCTGCACCGCCACGGACACCGTCGACCCGTTCACCCGGGTGATCGACGGGCTCGTGCCGGCTTTCATGCCGACTCCGGTGCTCCGGACCTGGCCCGTCTCCGTGGGCTGGCCGTACCACGTCACCAGTGAGCGATCAGTGCCCTGGTACGCCACGGAGATCCCGGAACCGACCGTCGTGATCGAGGGGCTGGTCCCCGCGGCCATCGTGCGCCCGGTGCTCGTCGCGACACCACTCGTACCGGCGATGCCACGCCACGTCCACAGTTCCCCCGTCGTGCCCTGGAACGCCGCAGCGTAGCGTCCGTCACTGAGCGGCACGATCGCCGGGCTCGTACCCGGCATGATCCCCACGGTGGTCGCTCGAGACTGCCCCTTCTGACCGGCTCGTCCGACCCAGGTGGCGAACACGTTCCCCGTCGTGACGAGCGCGACCGCCAGGTCCGACCCGTTGAACGCGATGGCCGGCGACGTGCCGGCAGCGATCGGCACTCCGGTGTTGACGGCGAGGCCGGTCTTCGAGGCGGTGCCGTTCCAGATCCACAGGGTCCCGTTGTCGCCCGGGACCGCGACGCTCGACGCCACTGCCGGAACGGCGTTGTAGCTGCCGTCGTACTCGAAGTGCCACGGCTCCTGTGGACTGAACCCGTCACCCTTGGGCTGCCAGCCGTACTTCGGAGCGTTGGCGTTCATCCAGGTCTTCTCGGGCGTCCCGTAGGAGTTCACTCCGCCACTGAAGTCCACCGCTCGCCCGAGACCGTGGACGGAGGTCCCCGGCTCGGCCGCCAGGTTGAAACCCGGTTCCTTCGCGATCCATCCGTCGTAGAGGTACTGCTGACGGGCCAGGTCCCGGTATGCCTCGGCGACCGTCAACGACTTGCCCAGAGCGTTCTCGAACGCGGCGCTCAACGCGCTGAACGCGGCAGCGGCGGTGTCGACGAGGTACTGGTCCCCGAGACCCGTCGTCGAGACCGCGACGAACGCGAGTGCGGAGTCCGGGATCTGACCGTTCGGGTAGTCGGCAGCGGCGCGTACCGCGAACGACCGGTCGCGCTCGGTCGAGCTCGCATCGGGGTACGAGGGCAGGGTCAGGTTCGAGGCCTCTGCCGCGACGGCACCTGTGGTACCCCGGAGCATGGCGACGCTGAACGCGGCTGCGCCTGCGAACAGCAGGACGGATCGTCGACTCATCGAACTCGGCCGTGACGAAGGATCCTCCGCGTCGGACCGCTGGAATGAACTACTCATCGTGTTTCCCCCTCAGGGCACGCCCCTCGCACCCTGAGGGCACACTGTCATGCCCTCCCCGGTCCACCGGACCCCAGAACGGGGGTCAACCGCGGCCACTCGGAGTCGACACGAGCACGTCCTGGTTGCTGGAAGTGCCCCTGGAGGGACTCGAACCCCCAACCCTTTCCTGAGGACGGGACGGGACGCACCACCGGAAGTGCCCCTGGAGGGACTCGAACCCCCAACCCTTTCCTTAGGACGGAACTGCTCTTCCATTGAGCTACAGAGGCCGGCCCGACCACTCTAGCGGGAGCCGCGGAACGCTCCCTCTGGTGCCGTTGACAACGGACCCTGGACGCACGGCACGCTCACAGCTAGCGTCAGCCATGGCCCCCGGTCGGGGGCAGTCCCGGACCGAAGGACCCGCATGCCCCTCTCCTCCACCGCGCGCCGTTCCGCCGCGGTCGCCGCCGTCACCGCGGCCGCACTCGCCGGCGCACTGCTCAGCGGGACGTCGGCGAACGCCACCACGACCGCCCACACGACGACGGCCAGCAGCAGCGCGAGCAGCCGCGCCGACCGCCACCTCACGCCCCGCACCCACTTCACGATGGCGCCGGACGGCTCGTCGGGGAAGACCGAGGGCGGCGAGGGCATCCCGAACATCGATTCCGTCAAGAAGACGATCGCGACGTACTACGGCGACCCCGGCACCGGCATCGCGGACAAGACGGACAGCCCGTACATCCGCGAGATGCACTCGATCATCGAGAAGCAGACCCGCTCCCTGCAGAAGACCTACGACCGTGCGGTCCGGCACGGTGAGAAGCCGGCGATCGTGTTCGACGCCGACGACACCACGCTCGAGACCTACGACATGGAGGTCGCGGACATGCACTTCGTGTTCGACCCGGCCGAGCAGGACGTCTGGGTGCAGGACCAGCGATTCCCGGCGACTCCGTCCATGGTGGGCTTCGTCGCCGCCGCGCAGGAGGTCGGCTTCACGGTCTTCGGCCTGACGGGTCGGAACGACGACCAGAAGGCCGCGTCGCTCGCCAACCTGGCGAAGGTCGGCTACTCGGGCTTCACGGACGACCGCTTCTTCACGAAGTGGACCGGCAAGGGCGCCTCGCAGCAGCCGAGCTACGTCACGTGCGCCACGGCGAAGTGCACGACCGTCGAGTACAAGGCCCTCACGCGCAAGCACATCGAGCAGGACCTGGGCTACGACATCACCCTCAACGTCGGCGACCAGTGGTCCGACCTGCAGGGCGGCTTCGCCGACGACACCCTGAAGCTGCCGAACCCGACCTACTACCTCCCCTCGGCCGACCTGCCCGGTGTCCGTGAGCCCGAGCTGGCTCCGCGCACCTCGTTCCGGATGGCTGCCGACGGTTCATCCGGCCGCACGCAGGGCGGCGAACGCATCCCGAACATCGACTCGGTGAAGGCGACGATCGCCACGTACTACGGCGACCCCGGCACCGGCATCGCGGACAAGACCGACAGCCCGTACATCCGCGAGATGCGGTCGATCGTCGCCCGGCAGATCCCCACCGTCGCCGCCGCGTGCACCGCGGCCGACCGTCGTCACCGCAACCCGGCGATCGTCCTGGACGCCGACGACACGACACTGTGGACGTACGACATGGAGGTCGCCGACATGCACTTCGTGTTCGACCCGACCGAGCAGGACGAATGGGTGCAGGACGAGCGGTTCCCGGCCACGCCCGCGATGACGAACCTGGTGTCCGTCGCCGAGCGCTCCGGATGCACGGTCATCGGCCTGACCGGTCGCAACGAGGCGCAGCAGACCGCCACGATCGAGAACCTGCACCGGGTCGGCTTCCCGCAGTTCGCCGCCGAGCAGGACGGCAACCGCACCTACTTCACGAAGTGGACCGGCACCGGCACCTCGCAGCAGCCGTCGTACGTGCACTGTGTGACCGCCAAGTGCACGACGATCGAGTACAAGTCGCAGACGCGCGCGTACATCGAGTCGCGAGCTGGCGGCGGCTACGACGTCGTCGCGAACGTCGGTGACCAGTACAGCGACCTGATCGGTGGTTCCGCCGACCGGTCCGTGAAGCTGCCGAACCCGACGTACTACCTGCCGTAGCAGGCAGAGCCCTGCCCTAGCAGGCAGAGCCCTGCCCTAGCAGGCAGAGCCCTGCCGGAGCAGGCAGAGCCCTGCCGGAGCAGGCAGAGCCCTGCCCGACCGGGCGGACGACGGAACGGGAGGCCCGTGGCGACACCGCCACGGGCCTCCCGTTCGTCCCGGTGCTGGGTCAGACGCCCGCGGGGCGGACGAACGCCCGCTGGAACGGTGCGAGGAACCCGACCAGCTCGGCGACGTACCGCTCCGGCTGCTCGACCGGCGCGAAGTGCCCGCCCCGGGACGCTTCGGAGAGCGACACCAGGTTCGTCGTCCGCTCGAGCCACTCCCGCGGCGGCCGCACCAGGTCCACCGGGAACAGCGTGAACCCGGAGGGCACCTCCACCCGCCGGGCCTGCTCACTCCGGGGGACTTCGGCGTTGGCGTGGTACATCCGCATCGACGAACCGATCGTGCCGGTCACCCAGTACTCGGTGAGCAGGGCGCACACGTCGTCGCGTGACCAGACCGACCACAGGTCCCCGTCGCAGTCGCTCCAGGACCGCAGCTTCTCGACGATCCACGCCGCCAGTCCGGCCGGGGAGTCGGTCAGCCCGACCGCGGCGGTCTGCGGCTTCGTCCGGTGCATGGCCGCGTAGGCGCCCTCGTCCGCGCGCCACTGCTCGGCGGTCGCCAGGAACTCCCGCTCGGCCGCGGACAGCGCTGCCGGGTCCCCGTCGTACACGGGCATGCCGGCGTCCATCCGGTGCACGGCGACGACCCGGTCGGGGTGGTCGACCGCGAGCCAGCGGGCGACACCGCTGCCGATGTCCCCACCCGCCACGGCGAACCGGTCGTACCCGAGCTGGGTCATGAGCTCCGCCCAGAGCCCGGCGACGTCGCGGGAGTCGAGGGGCACGGACGGTGCGGCTGAGAACCCGTACCCGGGCATGTCCGGCACGACGACGTCGATGCCGGCTGCGACCAGGTCGGGCAGCACGCGGCGGTACCGCCAGCCGGAGTCCGGCCAGCCGTGCGCCAACAGCAGTGGGAGGGCCCCGGCGCCGTCGGCCTGCTGGTGCAGGAGGTGCACGTCGATGCCGCCGACCGTCGCCCGGCGTCCCGGCAGTGCGTCGAGTGCCGCCCGGTGCGCCGCGAAGTCGAAGTCGTCCGCCCACCAGGTCACGAGGTCCCGGAGTTCGTCGACGTCGGCCCCGAGCGACCATCCGGTGCCGGCGGGCGCGTCCGGCCAACGGGTCGCCCGGAGGCGTGCTCGGAGGTCCTCGATGGTGCCGTCGTCGAACCGTGCGCTCTCGCTCATGCGCGAACGCTACCGGCGACCGCTGACGCGCCGGACGGGAGGCACGTGGTCACCGCACCCGTGCCTCCCGTCCGGCGCGACGCGTCTACGCGGCGACCAGGTACTCGTCCCAGTCCGGCTGCGGACGCTCGATGCCGCGCACCACCCAGGCCGAGCCGTGCGGGGCCTTCGGCGGGAAGCGCAGCGCCCAGCCCATCTCCCGCGGGGTACGGTCCCCCTTGACGTTGTTGCACGCCAGGCAGCATGCGACGAGGTTCTCCCACGAGTCCCGGCCGCCGCGCGACTTCGGCTGCACGTGGTCGATCGTGGTGGCGTTCCGGCCGCAGTAGGCGCACCGGTTGGCGTCGCGGCGGAGGACTCCGCGTCGCGACACCGGGATGAGCCGGGACTGCGGGATCCGCACGTACCGGGTGAGGATGATCACGGACGGACGGTCGAAGCTGACGGCTGAACCCGTGACCGGGTGCAGGGTGTCGGCGGCCACGACGGAGGCCTTCTGGTTCATGACGAGGACCAGGGCTCGACGGAACGAGATCACCGCGAGGGGCTCGTAACCGGCGTTGAGGACGAGAGTGCGCATGGGTTCCCTTCCGACGTGCCTGGACGGCTTCCAGGCGGTACGGGCACCGGGCCGGTCGGCATCGAGCGGGTGATCACAACCACCGACTCCCGGAGCAGGGGGTCGGCCGGACCGCTCCGCCGGGCGGGGAGGTCCGCAAACACGAAGAGCACCACCCGTCAGGGCAGTGCTCTGGTCAGTCGCGCGCGTGCCGAGGCATGCAGGCTGTGGTCGTCCGTATGTCGACATGCGCGCGCCGACCCATGGTGCGGGTCGTGCGTGACGTCGACATGTGGGCTCCCATTCGGGTCGAGTCGAACCGATGCGTGCAGGCTAACCCAGAAACCGGCCCCGCACGAGAGGTGCGGGGCCGGTTCTGACGGTGTTCACATGGTCGACGGCAGCGCGTCAGACGGTGTCACCGGTGGGGTGGGGTCTGGTCGTCAGATCCCGAAGCGGACGATGTGGTAGTCGCTCGTCCAGATGGGACGGATCGAGATGGCGCCGCCGGGCTTCGGGGCGTCCATGATCATGCCGTTGCCCATGTAGAAGCCGTCGTGCGCCTCGTTGTTGAAGATGACGACGTCGCCGGGCTGGGCCTCGGACGTCGGGATCGTCGTGCCGGCCTGGTCCTGCAGCGGGACCGAGTGCGCCAGGTTGATGCCGTACTGCGCGTACACGTACATGACGTACCCGGAGCAGTCGAAGCCGGCCGGAGTGGCCCCGCCGAAGACGTAGGGCGTGCCGATGTACTGCTTGGCGGTGGCCACGACGGCGGGCAGCGAGAACGGGGTGCCGGCGGCGACCGGGGCGACGGTCGTCGCGGGGGCGGCGGCGGTCGAGGTCGTCGCGGCGTTCGCGCTGCTGGTCGTCGAGGCGGCGAGGTAGTCCTTCGCCGTCTTGCCGTCGTACGCGTACTGCTCGGCGGCCGCGGCGCGGGCGGCCTCGACCTCCTTCGCGTGCTCGTCGGCCTTCGCCTGCGCAGCGTCCTTCCGGGCGGTGAGCGTCGCGGTCGACGTGGCGCCGAAGCCGTCACGCGAGGTGTCCGCGACACCGGCGGCGGCCGACACGTCGAACTCCTGCGACTGGGCGGCGACGAGGGACTGCTGGGCCGTCTCGGCGGTGGTGCTCGGCTGCGTGCTCGCGAAGGCGGCGGGGACGGCCATCGTGCCGAACATGCCCGCGGCGACGGCGAGGACCACGGGGGCCATGAACTTGCGTTTGCGCGAGGCGGCGGTCGGCTTCGGGGCCGCCGTCGTGGCGGTGCGCGCGACACCGAGGGCGCTGCCGGCACGGACCGGGGTGGACGCCGTGCGGGTGGCGTGGGTGCGGGCGGGGGTGGACGCCGTGCGGGCGAGCGGGCGGCGTGATGCCCGCTCCGCTGCTTCGCGTGCTGCCCTGCGGGTCAGGGGAGCTGCGGTGGCGTCACCGGTGTTCGTCGGGTTCGCGGTCGTCGAGTCGTCCGCGGCGGTTCCGGTGTGGGTCAAAGGGGAGTCTCCGGCGCCTCGTCATCACCCGCTGGGCGATCAGCCCGGCGTGTGCAACCCCATCCGTTCGTCATCGTTTCCGACTCAGGCAGGAGACGGGTTTCGAGACGTCCTGCCACGGGCCCCCGCGATCGCTGCTCTCGGGGACTCGTCGAGTGTACGGGTGCGCTGTCGCCATGTCGAGATGAAACCGTGATCTGGTAACGATCCGGTCAAGAACCCCCGGTCAGAGCTGCTTCACGAATCTCCGCACGCCGTACGGCAGACCGGTCCGCAACGATCCGGGGCTTGTACCCCCTGCACGTACCCCGTATGGTTCGCGCTGCTCAACGCGCTCAGGACCCCTACGACCGCTGCCCAGACGGCGGTCAGAGCCCGTCCAGCTCAGTCATTGCTGATGTAGACGTGCTGCGCGACCTCGGTCGGCAACTCGATGCCCGAGTCCTCACCGTCCACACGCACCGACACGTAGGCACCGGCGCGCTGCACGCTCGCGGTCCGACCGGGCATCACGCCCGCCGACCGCAGCTGGTGCAGCAGCTCCGGCTCGAACTGCACCGGCTCGCCCAGGCGACGGATGACGCCGGTCGCCACGGCGTCGGTGTCGTCGGTCGCGGCGACGATGTTGTGCACGCCGTCGAGGAACCCGGCCGCCGTGGGTCCGCCGATCTCCGCCAGACCCGGGATCGGGTTGCCGTAGGGCGACTCCGTCGGGTTGCCGAGCATCTCGAGCAGGCGCACTTCCACCTGCTCGCTCATCACGTGCTCCCAGCGGCAGGCCTCGTCGTGGACGAACGCCCAGTCGAGCCCGATGACGTCGGCGAGCAGGCGCTCCGCCAGACGGTGCTTGCGCATGACGTGCGTGGCACGGGAGCGACCGGTGTCGGTCAGTTCGAGGTGCCGGTCCCCGGAGACGACGACGAGCCCGTCGCGCTCCATGCGGGCGATCGTCTGCGACACCGTCGGCCCGGAGTGCCCGAGGCGCTCCGAGATCCGGGCGCGCAGCGGCACGATCCCCTCTTCTTCGAGGTCGAGGATGGTGCGGAGGTACATCTCCGTGGTGTCGACGAGATCGGTCACGGTCCGCCTCTCATGGTCCTGGCCCAGCCCGACCCACACTACTTGCTGGGACCGACCAGACGGCACCGACACCGTGCGCTGTGCGCGGACGCCGGACGGGAGGCACACCGCACCCCCGCCACGCAGGCCCGGCCCCGCCGTCCCGTCCGGTCGGTCCACGGGGGCGGTACCCGCCTCGTCGCTAGGATCGGTCCATGGCAGACATCGTCATCCCAGCCGACCTCCTCCCCACCGACGGCCGCTTCGGATGTGGTCCGTCGAAGATCCGCGGAGCGCAGCTCGAGACCCTCGTCACCCGCGGCGCCACGGTCCTCGGCACCTCGCACCGCCAGAAGCCCGTCAAGGACCTGGTCGGGTCCGTCCGCCAGGGGCTCGCCGACCTCTTCCAGGTGCCGGACGGCTACGAGGTCGTCCTCGGCAACGGCGGCTCGACCGCGTTCTGGGACGCCGCGGCCTTCGGGCTCATCGAACGTCGGGCCGAGAACCTGTCCTTCGGCGAGTTCGGGTCGAAGTTCGCGAAGGCCGCCGCCGCCCCCTGGCTCGAGGCGCCGCACGTCGTCGAGGCCCCGGGTGGTTCCCGCGCCGAACTCGAGATCGTCGAGGGTGTGGACGTCTACGCCTACCCGCACAACGAGACCTCGACCGGCGTCATGGCCCCCGTCGTCCGCGCCGCCGGGGACCCGGGCGCGCTGACCGTCGTCGACGCCACGAGCGCTGCCGGTGGTGCCGCGTTCGACGTGGACCAGACCGACGTCTACTACTTCGCCCCGCAGAAGAACTTCGCCTCGGACGGTGGGCTCTGGCTCGCGCTGTTCTCCCCCGCCGCGATCGAGCGGGTCGAGCGGATCGCCGCCTCGGGTCGGTACATCCCGGAGTTCCTGTCGCTGCAGAACGCCGTCGACAACAGCCGGCTGGACCAGACGCTGAACACCCCGGCGATCACGACGCTGCTGCTCCTCGACGACCAGGTCCGCTGGATGAACCAGTCCGGCGGGCTGGCGTGGGCCGACCTCCGCACGAAGACGTCGTCCTCGACGCTGTACGACTGGGCCGAGGAGTCCGACTACGCGACGCCGTTCGTCACCGACCCGGCGCACCGTTCGCAGGTCGTCGTCACGATCGACCTCGACGACTCCATCGACGCCAAGGCCGTGGCCGCGACGCTCCGCGCGAACGGCATCGTCGACACGGAGCCGTACCGGAAGCTCGGTCGCAACCAGCTCCGCGTCGCCACGTTCACCGCGATCGACCCGGACGACGTGCGGCAGCTGACCCGGGCGATCGACCACGTGGTCGCCGCGCTCGCGAGCTAGCCCTCCCGCAAAACGCAACGTGGGCGGCAACTCGCAGCGGTATTCCGTTGCGTGTTGCCGCCCACGTTGCGTCTTGCGGGGTCAGCGCGTTTTGCGGGGTCAGCGCGTCTTGCGGGGTCAGGACCGGTGGAAGCCGGGGTCGACCTCGCCGACGTCGAGCTGCTCGAGGTCCAGGTCGTCGTCCGGGTCCACCGGGCGGACGCGCCGGGTCCGTCGGCGGCCACGGGTGGGCGGGGGCGGGACGTCGTCGTCCGACTCGTCGTCCTCGTCGTCATCGTCGTCCGACTCGTCGTCGTCTGACTCATCGTCGTCCGACTCGTCGTCATCGTCGAAGTCGTCGTCCGAGTCGTCCTCGTCGTCGTCCGACTCGTCCTCGTCGTCCTGCGCCGCCCGGTAGTCGGCCAGGCGCTCGGACCACGGCACCCACTCCGGGGCGAGCAGCGAGCCGTCACCCGGCATCAGCTCGACCTCGAGCACGGTGGGGTCGTCGCCCTCGACCTGGGCGATGCTGACGGTCCAGCGCCATCCCGGGTAGCCGGGCATGCGGTTCGCGAAGAGGACGGAGACGACGCCGTCGCCCTCGTCCACGGTGCCGACGGCGCTGCCGACCGTCGCTTCGGGAGTGATCTCGAGCAGTGCGCCGCGGGCGAGCTCGGTGAGGTCAGTGGTCATGTTCACGCGTCCAACTGGTCGGCGACGTGTCGCAGGATGGTGGCGATGCGCTCACCGTTCTTCGGGTAGCGACCGCGCTTCAGGTCGCCGCTGATCCGGTCGAGCTCCTTCACGAGGTCCTCGACGATCACCGCCATGTCGTCGGCGGAGCGCCGGGTCATCTTCGCCAGGGACTGCGGGGCTTCGAGGATCCGGACGGTCAGCGCCTGGGTCCCCTTCTTGCCCTGCACGACCCCGTACTCGAGCTTGGTGCCGGCCTTGACCGTCGTCACACCATCGGGCAGGGAGGAGGCGTGCAGGAAGACCTGGTCGCCGTCGTCTCCGGAGATGAAACCGAAGCCCTTCTGGTCGTCGTAGAACTTGACCTTGCCGGTGGGCATGCTGGGACTCCTCGTCACATGAACGGCCGCGGTGCTTCGGATATCCTGGGTGGATGGCCAAGCCGACCCGATCCACCGGGGACCCCCGCACTGCTGCGGAACCCCCGGCGACGTTCAATCGTACCGAACGCACGCTCGCGTTCATGGTCGGAGGGATCGTCTGCCTCATCCTGGCGTGCTTCGTCGTCATGATCATCGGGTGGTTGACGATGAAGCAGATCCCCGGCGACGGCATCTGGCCGGTCGCACTCGGGGTGGTCTACTTCGGTCCGCCGATCGCGTTCGTGCTCATGCTGACGCTCCTGGTGATCACCTGGACGCGCAAGGCCCGGCAGCACCGCGCAGAGGCGCGCTGACGTCCGCCCCGGACGCTGGCGAAGGACGATGACGACCACGACGGACCTCGCCGCACGACTGCGCGAGCTCCCCGACGACGCGCTGGAACGACTCGTTCTGGCACGCGCTCTCCCGACCGCCGCACTCGGCGAGTCCGGTCCGCAGCACATCGCGGACTTCTTCGACCTGGCCGAGGCACTGCGCACCGACGACGCGGTGGACGCCGCGATCGAGCGACTCCCCCGCCGTGCGCTCGTCGCCCTCCGCGACGGCGGCTCACCGGAGGACCTCGCGCCCGCGGTCGCCCTCGGGCTCGCCGACGACGCCGGCGCGGTGGACGACGCGGTCGCCGCCCGCCTGGCCGCCCGACCGGAACTCGTCACGGACGCTCCGGGAGGCGCGGCACCCGCCCGCCCCGACACCTCCGACCGCCAGTCGGTCGCGGATGACGACCGGTCCCGCGCTGCCGGTGCCGAGCACGCCTTCGAGACGCTCACGGTGCTGGCCGAGCTCCTCCGCGCCGCCGACGCCGGCGCCGTCCGGGAACTCGCGAAGGGCGGCATCGGCGCGCCCCTCGCCCGACAGCTCGGTGAACGGACGGGCGCTGACGCCACCGCGGTGCCGGACCGTCTGGCCCTGCTCGACCGGGTCGGGGCAGCGCATCCCGAGGACGGGTCGTGGAAGGTCTCGGACAGCGGCCACACCTGGCTCCGGTCCTCGTGGCCGGAACGGTGGGTGGCCGTCGTCCACGACTGGCGCGCCGCACTCGACCCGGCCGTCGCCGAGGTCCTGGACCTGGCCGACGACGACCTCGGCGACCTCGTGTCGCTCGGACGCTGGGCCTACCCGGCCGGTTCGCGCTGGCTCGACGCGGCACTGCTCGACGCCGCCGGCACGGCACGGGTCCTCGGGCTCGCGGTCGACGGTCGGCTGACCACGACGGGCCGGGTGCTCCTCGGCGACGACCCGGACGCCGCACGCTCCGCCGCCAGCGCCGACCTGCCCCGCACCGTCGACGGGGTGTACCTGCAGCCCGACCTCACGGTCATCGCTCCGGGCCCGCTCGCCCCTCAGGACGACGACGACCTCCGCGCCGTGGCCGACCTCGAGGCGCCGGGGCTGGCCGCGCGCTACCGCGTCTCGGAGGACTCGATCCGTCGGGCGCTCCGCGACGGCCGCACCCGCGACGACGTGGTGGCCCTGTTCACCCGGATCGGCGCCACCGAGGTCCCGCAGCCGCTCACGTACCTCATCGACCAGGTCGCGACCCGTGACGGCAGCGTCGTGGTGGACCGTGGCGAGGGCGACCTCGGATCGGTGCTGCACGGCACCCCCGAACAACTCGACCTCATCGGGGTCGACGCCGAGCTGCGCCAGCTGGCGTGGGAGCGGCCCGACCTGACCACCCTCGTGACGAAGTACCCGCCCCACGTGGTGGCGAGCGCGCTCGAGGACCAGCGGTACCCGGCCGTGCTCGCAGCCGGGGCGCGCCCGGAGACGCGATCCGGGCCTCCCGTCCGACGACGCGCACCGAGCCGGTCCCCGGAGCAGGCGGCACGGGCGCTCGTCGAGCGCCTGCGCCTGACGACGGAACGCGGCGACGCGGAACCGGAGCAGGAGTGGCTGGCCCGGCAGATCGACATGGCGGTGCGCGGACGGACCCCGATCCGCGTCACCGTGCGGATGCCGGACGGATCGGAGCGGCCGTTCTCGATCGTGCCGACCTCGGTCGCCGCCGGACGCGTCCGCGGCAAGGACACGGCGGTCGACGTCGAACGGACCCTGCCGCTGTCGCTCGTCGTCGGCATCGAGAGCGACGCCTGACGGTCGTGCTGTGGACAACCGGGTCACGCACCAGCTGCGCCGCCTAGGCTGATCCGTCATGAACGGACCGCTGATCGTGCAGAGTGACCGCACCGTGCTGCTCGAGGTCGCGCACCCTCAGGCAGAGGACGCCCGACACGCGCTGGCGGTGTTCGCCGAGCTCGAGCGCGCACCGGAACACGTGCACACCTACCGCATCACGCGGCTCGGGCTGTGGAACGCGCGCGCTGCCGGACACGACGCGGCCTCGATGATCGACACGCTCGAGCGGTTCGCGAAGTTCCCGGTGCCGCAGAGCGTGACGGTGGACATCGAGGACACCGTCTCGCGGTACGGCCGGCTCGTGATCCGGCGTGAGGAGCGCGAGGACGCCCCCGTCATCGCGAACTCCCCGGGGGAAGAACTCGAGCAGCAGCCCGCACTCGTGCTCACCGCGTCCGACCCGGCTGTCCTCGCCGAGGTCGTCCGGTCCAAGCGGATCCAGCCACTGCTCGGCGAGCGACGCTCCGAGAACGCCGTCGAGCTGCAGGCGTGGGCCCGCGGCCAGGTGAAGCAGGAACTCGTGAAGATCGGCTGGCCGGCCGAGGACCTCGCCGGCTACACGCCCGGGCAGCCGCACCCGATCGACCTCGACACCGCCGACTGGGACCTCCGGCCGTACCAGCACGAAGCGGTCGACAGCTTCTTCCAGCAGGGTTCCGGCGTCGTCGTGCTGCCCTGTGGCGCCGGCAAGACGCTCGTCGGCGCCGGGGCGATGGCGACCGTCAAGGCGACCACGCTCATCCTCGTCACCAACACGGTGTCGGCGCGGCAGTGGCGGACGGAGCTCCTCCGCCGGACGACCCTGACCGAGGACGAGATCGGCGAGTACTCCGGCAGTGTCAAGGAGATCCGGCCGGTCACGATCGCGACCTACCAGATCCTCACGGCCCGCCGGAAGGGCGTGTACACGCACCTCTCGCTCCTCGACGCGCTCGACTGGGGCCTCGTGGTCTACGACGAGGTGCACCTGCTGCCGGCACCCGTCTTCAAGCTGACGGCGGACCTCCAGGCCCGGCGCCGCCTCGGACTGACGGCGACCCTCGTGCGCGAGGACGGGCGCGAAGGCGACGTCTTCTCCCTGATCGGGCCGAAGCGCTACGACGCTCCGTGGAAGGAGATCGAGGCGCAGGGCTACATCTCCCCGGCCGAGTGCTACGAGGTCCGGATCGACCTGTCGCACGAGGACCGCCTGGAGTACGCGGCGTCGAGCGACGACGAGCGGTACCGGCTGGCGGCCACCTCGCCGGCGAAGACGCCCGTCGTGCGCGACCTCATCGAGAAGCACCGCGGTGAACAGATCCTGGTGATCGGGCAGTACATCGACCAGCTCGACGAACTCGCCGCGTCCCTCGACGCCGCCGAGATCACCGGTGCGACGCCGGTCGAGGAGCGCGAGCGGCTGTACCAGGCGTTCCGCGAGGGCCGCATCGACGTGCTCGTCGTCTCGAAGGTCGCGAACTTCTCGGTCGACCTGCCCGACGCGACCGTGGCGATCCAGGTGTCGGGCTCGTTCGGGTCCCGGCAAGAAGAAGCCCAGCGACTCGGCCGACTGCTGCGACCGAACAAGGACGGTGTGCCGGCGTCGTTCTACACGCTCGTCACCCGCGACACCGTCGACCAGGACTTCGCGCAGAACCGGCAGCGCTTCCTCGCCGAGCAGGGGTACTCGTACACGATCCTCGACGCCGACCAGGTGGCCGCGCCCGTCGCGTAGCCGGACGAGCACGCCTAGCCGACACACGAACTGCTCACAGCAAGCGGCCAGGGAACAGCCAGATGATGGTCACATGACCGACGGACCCAAGATCCTCATCGTCGACGACGAGCCGAACATCCGCGATCTCCTCACGACCTCGCTTCGCTTCGCCGGTTTCGCGGTGCGGGCGGTCGGGAACGGGGCACAGGCGATCTCCGCCGTGCTCGAAGAGGAGCCGGACCTCATCATCCTCGACGTCATGCTCCCCGACATGAACGGCTTCGGCGTCACCAAGCGCCTCCGTTCCTCGGGCTACACCTCGCCGATCCTCTTCCTCACGGCGAAGGACGACACCGAGGACAAGATCACCGGCCTCACGGTCGGCGGCGACGACTACGTGACGAAGCCGTTCTCCCTCGACGAGATCGTCGCCCGCATCAAGGCGATCCTCCGTCGCACCATGAACGACGAGGAAGACGCGATCATCCGCGCCGGCGAACTCACGATGGACCAGGACACGCACGAGGTCACCATCGGGGACGCGCAGATCGAACTCTCCCCCACCGAGTTCAAGCTGCTCCGCTACCTCATGCTCAACCCGAACCGCGTGCTCTCGAAGGCCCAGATCCTCGACCACGTCTGGGAGTACGACTTCAACGGCGACGCCGGCATCGTGGAGTCCTACATCTCGTACCTCCGTCGGAAGCTCGACCAGTACTCGGCCGAGCCGATCATCCAGACCAAGCGCGGGTTCGGCTACATGCTCAAGGCCTCCAAGGCTTCCTGAGCAGTCACAGCTGACTGTCGGCGGTCGTCGGGTTCTCCCCGGCGGCCGCCGCTTAGTGTTGGGGAAGCATGCACGCGCGAATGAGTCACTGGTGGGACGCGATCTCCCTCCGCACCAAGATCACCGGGATCACCGTCCTCCTGGTCGCGCTCGGCCTGCTCGTCGCCGGGCTCGGCACGATGACGGTGCTGAGCACGTACCTGATGCGGCAGCTCGACACCCAGGTGACGACCACGAGCTCGCAGCTCGAAGGCCAGAACGTCAGCGACGGCGAGCAGTACTGCAAGCTGTCGATGGTGCTCGAGAAGAGCTCGTACGTGGCCGCGTACGACGGCGGCGGCGAGCAGATCTGCGACACACAGTCACCGTCGCAGCCCGACGTCTCGCGCGTCCGCTTCTCGTCGGCGGCCTCGACCGCGGTCCCCTTCAGCCTGTACGACAAGCAGCACAACCACGAGTGGCGCGCGCAGGTCATCCCCGCGAACCTGCAGAACCTGTCCACCGGAGCGACCGAGACGGGCTACGTCCTCGTCGCGGTCTCCAGCGCCGGCACCGACCAGACCATCGCGCAGTTCACCGTCATCTTCCTGCTGTTCGGCATCTCCGTGATCCTGCTCGGGGCGATGCTCACGCGCCTCCTCGTCACCGCCACGTTCGACCCGCTGCGGAACGTCGAGGACACGGCTGCGCGCTTCGCCGCCGGGGACTTCAACCAGCGCCTCGACGCGGACACACCGAACACCGAGGTCGGGCGTCTCAACCGCTCCCTCAACGCCATGCTCGAGCGGATCGACGACGCGTTCGAGGACCGCGAGCGCACGATCGACCAGATGCGCCGTTTCGTCGGTGACGCCTCGCACGAGCTCCGGACGCCGTTGGTCTCGCTGCGGGGCTACGCCGAGCTCTACCGGATGGGTGCACTCCGCAAGGAAGAGGACGTCGCGCAGGCGATGGACCGTATCGAGAAGGAAGCCAAGCGGATGGGCCTGCTGGTGCAGGACCTGCTGCAGTTGGCCCGCATCGACGAGTCCAAGCCGCTCGAGCTCGGGCCGGTCGACCTCGTCACGATCGCCCGTGACTCCGCCCTCGACACGATGGCCTCCAACCCCGACCGCGAGATCCAGGTCCTGGTCGAGGACGCTCTGACCGGCGAGAACGTCCCACAGGCAGTCCGGCCGATGAGCTCCTTCGGCGCCGCGGCCGAGGGTTCCGGCAGCCCGGCCGCCCCCGCGTCACCGTCGCTCAACACCACCGGTCCGATCGCCTTCTCGCGCCAGACCATCGCGCGCCTCCGGGCTCGACGCACGCGCGCGATGAGCCTGGACACGAAGAACCCGACCGACGAGACCACTCCGCTGCCGACGATCGTGCTGCCGAAGCGGCCACCCATCGTCCTGGCCGAGGAGAACAAGGTCCGGCAGATCGTCACGAACCTGATGGGCAACGCCATGCGGTTCACCGAGCACGACGACCCGATCGAGATCGGCATCGGCGTGGACGACGAGCGCGAGATGGCCCACATCGACGTGATCGACCACGGCGAGGGCATTCCGCCGCAGCTGCGCGAGAAGATCTTCCAGCGGTTCTGGCGTGCCGACACGAGCCGCGCGCGGGACACCGGTGGTTCGGGCCTCGGGCTCGCGATCGTGTCCGGCATCGTGCACGCGCACCACGGGTCGGTCGAGGTGTTCGACACCCCGGGCGGCGGTGCGACCTTCCGCGTGTGGTTGCCCCTGCTGCCGCGCGAGGGCGCTCCCAGCACTCCCGCCTTGTCCTGACGCCGGCCCGGGCCCCGGGGCCCGCCGCCCGGGCCCGCGCTCGCGCCCGCGCCCGAGGCCCGCGCTCGAGATGCCGTAATTCCGGAACCTCGAGCACCGAGGCGGCGAAGTTCTGGCACCACGGCGTCGCTCATGCGGTGAGTCGCGCTCCCTCGTGGCGGGCGGCTCGGCTCTCCATCCGCCGCTGCTCGAAGGCCTGGCGCAGTCGCTCGAACACGAGAGCCGGACGGGCAGCGTCGAGCGCCGTCGCGTGGACCACCATCCACCCCTCGACGTTGAACGCGGTCGACCGCCGCTGGTCATGGCGGAAGGTGCCCGGATCCCGGTGGTGGTCTCCGTCGTACTCGAACGCGATCCGGAGTTCTGGCCAGGCCAAGTCGACGCGGCCGAGGAACGTCCCGTTGGAGGCGAAGACGTCCACGTTCACCGCCGGTTCGGGGAATCCCGCGTGGACGAGTCGGAGGCGCATCCGGCTCTCCATCGGTGACTCGACGCCGGAGCGGATCAGCTCGAGGGCCTCCCGAGCGCGCCGCGCATTCCGTCCGCCCGACGGGACGGCGTCCGCGAGGTCATCGACGGTGGCCAACCCCGAGGGCCCGACGAAGTAGTCGCCGATGACGACGAGGTCCTCGAGGGTCACGATCCCCGCGCATTCGTACCAGGTCCTCCCGGGGGCGCTGATCCGAACCCCACGTCGCGTCCGCACATCGCACGCTGATCGGCTTCGGTGCGGGGTGACCTGGGGCCGTCGCATGATCGGTGAGCCGCTCTCCGAGGTGACGTGCACGGGTTCCTCGGCTTCTGGGCCAGGCACCGGCGCTCCCCACAGCCGCGCGGCTGTGACGTGGCTGAAGAACTGGTTCGGGCGCATGACGAGGCTCACGGCCTCGACACGGCTGACGTGTTGCTCCGCCGGGGCGCAGACGCCGTGGATCGGAGCGGCGAGATCTGTGCGCATGAGCCGCGCGCGCGGGACACCGGCGGCGACGGCTTCACTGACGCGGAACGGACGACGGAACGGACTGGGACGAGCAGGAGATCTGGGCATGCCGCGAGTGTCTGACGCCGTCACCGGAACCAGGCACGTGCCCGCTGGACCTGTGGAGGACGAGGTGGGCTGAGCCTCCTGTGCCGGAGCGGCGGCTGGTGGGAGCGAAGCCGCGCGAGGTGCCACGACTCGCCGCCGCCACCCCGCCGAGGTGCCCGAATTCGGGCATCCCAGCGCGCGAGGTGCCGGAATTGTGGGACCTCGGGCCGCGCACCGGCCGCGCACCGCCCGCGCACCGGCCGCGCGCGCCCGCGCACGCACCGCGCACGCGGAAGGGCCCCCGCACGCGAAGCGTACGAGGGCCCTTGCCGAGCAGGTGCGGACTAGAAGTCCATGCCGCCCGTGGGGTCGCCGGCCGGCATGGCCGGGTTCTTCTCCGGCTTGTCGGCGACGACGGCCTCGGTCGTGAGGAACAGACCGGCGATCGACGCGGCGTTCTGCAGTGCCGAACGCGTGACCTTGGCGGGGTCGATGATGCCCGTGGCGATCAGGTCGACGTACTCGCCGGTGGCGGCGTTGAGGCCCCAACCGGACTCGAGCTCGCGGACCTTGGCGGCCACGACACCCGGCTCGAGACCGGCGTTGAGCGCGATCTGCTTGAGCGGGGCGTCGATGGCGACGCGGACGATGTTCGCACCGGTCGCCTCGTCACCCTCGAGGGTGAGCGAGTCGAGCGCGACCTTGCCGGCCTGGATGAGGGCGACGCCACCACCGGCGACGATGCCCTCTTCGACGGCTGCCTTGGCGTTGCGGACGGCGTCCTCGATGCGGTGCTTGCGCTCCTTGAGCTCGACCTCGGTCGCGGCACCCGCCTTGATGACGGCGACGCCACCGGCGAGCTTCGCGAGGCGCTCCTGGAGCTTCTCGCGGTCGTAGTCGGAGTCGGTCGCCTCGATCTCGGAGCGGATCTGACGGACGCGGCCGGCGATCTGCTCGGCGTCGCCGGCACCTTCGACGATCGTGGTCTCGTCCTTGGTGATGACGACCTTGCGGGCACGACCGAGCAGGTCGAGCGTCGCGTTCTCGAGCTTGAGGCCGACCTCTTCCGAGATGACCTGGCCGCCGGTGAGGATCGCGATGTCCTGCAGCATGGCCTTGCGACGGTCGCCGAAGCCCGGGGCCTTGACGGCGACGGACTTGAAGATGCCGCGGATCTTGTTCACGACGAGCGTGGCCAGGGCCTCGCCGTCGACGTCCTCGGCGATGATCAGGAGCTGCTTGCCCGCCTGGATCACCTTGTCGACGACCGGCAGGAGGTCCTTGATGTTGGAGATCTTCGAGTTGACGATCAGGATGTAGGCGTCTTCGAAGACGGCTTCCTGACGCTCGGGGTCGGTCACGAAGTACTGCGACAGGTAGCCCTTGTCGAAGCGCATGCCCTCGGTCAGCTCGAGCTCGGTGCCGAAGGTGTTCGACTCCTCGACGGTGACGACACCTTCCTTGCCGACCTTGTCGATGGCCTCGGCGATGAGCGCGCCGATGGTCGGGTCAGCGGCCGAGATCGACGCGGTGGCGGCGATCTGGTCCTTGGTCTCGATCTCCTTGGCGTCGGCGAGCAGCTGCTCGGAGACGGCCGCGACGGCCTTCTCGATGCCGCGCTTGAGGGAGATGGGGTCGGCGCCGGCCGCGACGTTGCGCAGGCCTTCACGGACGAGCGCCTGGGCGAGCACCGTTGCGGTGGTCGTGCCGTCACCGGCGACGTCGTCGGTCTTCTTGGCGACCTCCTTGACGAGCTCCGCACCGATCTTCTCGTACGGGTCGTCGAGCTCGATCTCCTTGGCGATGGAGACACCGTCGTTCGTGATCGTGGGGGCGCCCCACTTCTTCTCGAGGACGACGTTGCGGCCGCGCGGGCCGAGCGTCACCTTCACGGCGTCGGCCAGCTGGTTGAGGCCGCGCTCGAGGCCGCGTCGGGCCTCTTCGTTGAAAGCAATGATCTTTGCCATGTGAGTTCTTCGTCCCTCCCGGACGTCGTCATCGGGGTCGTTCTGGCACTCAGCGTGACCGAGTGCCAAGCCCGATTCTGGCACTCGCCACCCGAGAGTGCAACACAGTCTGGAGGCTCGCCCCGCTTCCACAGGTCGACCCCGTCCGATGCGTGCCCCCGATGCCATCACCATCGCGACAGCAGCGCCCCACGCGACAGCAGCGCCCACACGACGGCAGTGCCGACACGACGGCAGTGCCGACACGACGAACGCGCCGCCCCCGGGGGGGACGACGCGTTCGCCAGCGGTTCTGCGACTCAGGCGGGACGGACCGACTCGGCCTGCGGGCCCTTCGACCCGGTGCCGACGTCGAACGTCACTGCCTGGCCCTCCTCGAGGACCTTGTAGCCGTTCATGTCGATGGCCGAGTAGTGCACGAACACGTCCTGGCCCCCTCCATCCACGGTGATGAAGCCGAAGCCCTTCTCGGCGTTGAACCACTTCACGGTTCCGTTGGCCATGTTCCTTGCTCCCTGCGGTACTGCTGGTGCGAACGACGGCACCATCGCACGTGGTGTCCGTCGGGTCCGAGGCCGTGTCGCCTCTCCCGGCCGCTCGATGTCAGCACCGAAGTGAGGACCTGTCGCGATCACGGGGTGACCACTGGTGACTCTGACCGAGTGTCACGATTTCGGCAAGGGGTGTGACACGTATTTCACGCAGCGATCCCCGATCCGCAACGTGCCGGAAACACAGCAGCCCGGAACGGTCGTCTCAGCCGGCGTAGTCCGACCCGAGGACGACCGAGACGTCCGCGTTCGGGAACGCCGCCGACTGCTGCACGGCGGACGTCCCGAGCGACTGCGCGATGCCCTGCGCGAGGGCCGCCTGCGACTCCTGCTGGTAGTACACGACGGTCTGCGTCGACCCGGTCGTCCCGGCGTCGCCCGTCGACGTCACCGTCCAGCCGGCCGTCCCGAGCTTCGTCGCGGCGTTCGCGGCCAGACCCGTCGTCGACGTCCCGTTGAGCACGACGAGCGTCGTCGCCCCCTGGTCGGACGGGGACGCACCCGCGGCCGGTGCGGGGGTCTCGGTGGCCGTCCCGCCGGGCTGCTCGGACGCATCGGAACCGGCCGACGCGCTGCCGGACGGCGTCGAGGTCGCCGAGGAGGACGGCGCCGAGGTCGCGCCACCGCTGCCCTCGTTGAACTGCACGCTGCCGTTGACGAGTGCGAGCACGAGCACGCCGACGCCGACGAGGACGCCCGTGGCGAGGGCCGCCCAGGCGAACACGATCCACCCGCCACCGCGACGGGCGGCACCGCGGTGCGCACCGACCCGGGGGCCGTCGGCGACGTCGTCGAACCGGTCTCGCGGGAATCTCGTCATCGTTCCTCTTCACGTCCTTCGTGGTCGGCCGGGGGCGCGACGAAGCTGCGGGCAGCGCGGGCACTCGTCCGGGCCCGGCGGAGACGCTGCAGCCGTGTCACGAGCTGCGGGTCGTACGCCAGCGCCGCCGGTGAGTCGATCACCCGGTTCAGCACCTGGTAGTACCGGGTCGGCGACATGTCGAACTCGACACGGATCTCCGCCTCTTTCGTCCGGTCGTGTCGCGCCCGCTCGTGCTCGAACGCGAGCACGTGCTTGGCGAGCTCGGTGAGCTCGTCGGTGGGGAGGGCGGTCACGCTGGTTCCGATCGCGGGCGGGTTGCAGGTCTCGCACATCGTAGGGGCGCTCGGCAGGTCGACCCTGGCACGGCGCTGGACTGTCGCGGAACCCGCTCAGCCCAGCGTGCGGCCGAACCACCGGACCCGGGTGCCGAAGGCGTCGGACACGGCGAGCGCCCGGCCGTCGAAGGACAGCGTCGCGAACGCGTCCGGGTCACCGGCGTCGACGTCCTCCGGCAGTGTCGCGGCGACCCCGGCGAGGATGCCGGTCCGCTCGAGCGCCACCCATCGCACCCCTCGCTCGCGGAGGCGGTCGGCGAACCGCTGTCGACCGGCACCCGGCACGTAGACCAGGGTCCCCGTGGTCATGACGACCGGCTCGCAGCCTCCGGGCAGCGCGTCGAGTGCCCGGTCCAGGTCCTCCGGCACGCGTCCCCGGATCCGGACGGGAGGCTCCACCAGCGTCGCCCGCAACGCCTCCGCCATGAGGGCGGTCCGGTCCGTCGCCTCGGGCGGGACGGCCTCGACGAGCCGGTCGGACGCTCCCGGGGCCGCGGGGTCGATCGGGTTCGGGTCGAGGGCGACGCGCGCCCCGATCCGGATCGGCTCTGCGGCCGGCGCCGGAGGCGTCCCGGTGACCTCGGCGACGAGGTGCACGGCCGGGCCGGCGACGGCGGTGTGCATCCGGACGAGTGCCCCGGTCCGGCGGATGCGGTGGTCGAGCGTCACGCGGTCCGGGATCGAGCAGAGCCCGGCGGCCGCGCCGACGTCGAGCAGCCCGAGCGGGCGGTCGGCGGCCGCGGCGAGCGCCGCGAGCACCGGGACGACGGGGGCGAGGCGTCGCGGGTCGTTGGCCTGCACCGTGGCGGTGGTGAGCGCTCGGACCAGGGCGGGACGAGCCTCCCGGACGAGCGCTCGGAGCGACCCGGCGTCGGCGGGGTCGGCACCGAGTCGTCGTGCGACCGCGAAGAGGAGCTCGGGCTGCCGCTGTGTCGCCGGGACCTCGTCCAGCAGCGCGACGAGCGCGTCGTTGACGGAGCGGGCCCAGGCGGCGTAGGTCGGTGAGACGGGCGCGATCCGGTCGGCGTAGGCGCGGTAGCGCTGCCGTGTGTCCATCAGGACGCCGGGCGGTACATGCCGACGTGGGTGATGCCGGCCTCGTCGTAGGGGGCGCCGAAGCGGACGAACCCGTGCCGTTCGTAGAGCGCGGCGACGTACTGCTGGGCGTGCAGGACGAACGCCTCGTGTCCGTGGTCGGCGACGACGGCGGCGACGAGTCGTCCGGCGATGCCCTGGCCGCGGTGGTCCGGGTGCGTGGCGACCCGGCCGATCACGCGGGTCGGCGCGGCGCTGCCGACGGGGTGCGGTTCGACGGCGGACGGTCGGACCAGACGGAGGTAGCCGGTGACCGGGCCGTCAGGTGTGCCGGACCACCAGTGCTCGGTGTCGGGTTCGCGGTCGCGGCCGTCGAAGTCCTCGGCCGTGACGCGCTGTTCGAGGGCGAACACCCGGTTCCGCAGCCGGACGATGTCGTACAGTTCGTCGGTCATCAACTGGTCCCAGCGGGCGCGGTGGACGGAATGACCGGACATCCCGCGGAGTTTACCGGAGTGACGCACGATGACCGGTGGCCACCCGTCCCGGTCGGAACCAGGAGGTACGCACATGGCATACAACGTCGACAAGTCCGACGCCCAGTGGCGCGAGGAGCTCTCGCCGGACCAGTACGCCGTGCTCCGCCAGGCCGGCACGGAGCGCCCGTGGACCGGTGAACTCCTCGACGAGGAGCGCGCCGGCGTCTACACGTGTGCGGCGTGCGGCGCGGAGCTGTTCAAGAGCGGCACGAAGTTCGACTCCGGCTGCGGCTGGCCGTCGTTCTACGAGTCGGTCGACCCGGCGGCGGTGCAGCTCATCGAGGACACGTCCCTCGGCATGGCGCGCACCGAGGTCCGGTGTGCGAACTGCGGCGGCCACCTCGGCCACGTGTTCCCGGACGGCTTCGGGACGCCCACGGGTGACCGGTACTGCATGAACTCGATCTCGCTCAACTTCTCGGCCGAGCAGTAGCGATCGGTGACGGCGCTCGGGCTGCGGCTCGGGCGCCGTCGTCGTGTCCGCCCGGTACGATGGGCGGGTCAGCCGGCATGGCGCAATTGGTAGCGCACCGTACTTGTAATACGGGGGTTGCGGGTTCAAGTCCCGCTGCCGGCCCTCTGCACCACCCGCAGTGCCGGACCGCCTGTGCCGCATTGCCTGGGCCGGACCGCCTGTGCCGCATCGCCTGTGCCGTGCCGCCGACGCCGCCCGCGCCCCACGCCGTCGGCACCGCCCCCGAGAGGGCGGAGCCCCGAGCGGGTGGCTCGGGGCTCCGGCGCAGGAGCACGGATCAGGGGTGCTCCGGGGGCGCTCGACTCGGTAACCAGCCGGCCGTGCACCGATCCTGACATCGGCACGACGGCCGGGTCCACGCCTCCGGGCCACATCGGCGGTTTCCCGCATCATCCGGCGCGGCGGACCCGTCGGTGGTTCAGCGACCGCCGGCGATCTTCCGCTCGCGCTGCGCCACCCCGGCGGTGCCGTACGGGTAGTCGTCGACCCGCGGCGCGCTGGCGTCGGTGAGGGCGGTGAGCTCCGCGTCGTCGAGCACCAGGTCGGTGGCGCCGAGGTTGTCCTGCAGCTGCTCGACCGTGCGGGCGCCGAGGATGACGCTCGTGACGGCCGGGCGGGCGAGCAGCCAGGCGAGGGACACCTGGGAGCGCGAGGCGCCGTGCGCGTCGGCGACGCTCGACACGACGTCGAGCACCTGCCACGTGCGCTCGTCGGCGTTGCGGGCCTCCCACGCCTCCATGCCGCGCTTCGGGTCCTCGCCCAGGCGCGTCGAACCGGTCGGGGCCTCGTCGCGCTGGTACTTGCCGGACAGCCACCCGCCGGCGAGCGGCGACCACGGCAGCAGTCCGATGCCGGCGTCGAGGCAGGCGGGCACGACCTCGTGCTCGATGTCGCGGACCAGCAGGTTGTACTGCGGCTGCAGGGTGACAGGCGGTGCCCAACCGTGCGCCTTCGCCTCGTACACGGCCTTCGTGACCTGGTACCCGAGGTAGTTCGAGAACCCGTAGGAGCCGATCTTGCCGGCCGAGACCGCGTCGTCGAGGAAGCGCAGGGTCTCCTCGATCGGGGTGAGGGCGTCCCACGCGTGCATCTGGTAGAGGTCGATGTGGTCGACGCCGAGCCGCTCCAGCGAGGCGTCGAGCGCGACACGGAGGTGCCGCCGCGACAGCCCGACGTCGTTCGGACCGTCACCCTGCGGGAAGCGGCCCTTGGTGGCGAGGACGACCTGCTGCGCCTCGGTGGGGTGGGCCTGCAGCCAGCGGCCGATGATCCGCTCGGACTCGTTGCCCGAGTACACGTCCGCGGTGTCGACGAGCGTTCCGCCGGCGGCCACGAAGGCGTCGATGATGGCGTGGGAGGTGGGTTCGTCGGCTTCGCTGCCGAACGTCATGGTGCCGAGGGTCAGCGAGGACACCGCTGTCCCGCTGTTGCCGAGGAGTCTGTAGTCCATGGCGCGGACGCTACGCCGCGCGTCCTCCGCGGCGGGAGGGCCCACGAGTACCCGTCAGCGGTCGTCGGACAGGACGTCCCGCGGAACGGGACCGCCCGCGTCAGTCCGGCTGCCCCAGGAACGCGATCGCCGCCTCCCGGAAGTGCCGCGACGTGGGCGCGTTGAAGTGGTTGCGCCCCGGGATCTCGACGAAGGTGGCGTGCGGCGCCGTCTCGGCGAGCCGCAGCGCGCTGTCCTTGATGCCGTCCTCGCTGCCCGCGGCGAGCAGCAGCGGTTGCGTCGGCGCGTTCTCCGGGGTCGGTTCGATGCTGTCCCGCATCCCCTCCACCATCGCGACGAGTGCGCGGAGGTCGTTGCCCTCCACCCCGGCCGCCATGGTCAGGTACCCGTTCGTGACGCGGTCCTCCACCGGTGTGCCGTCGGTGATGAACGCCCGCGCCTGGTCGACACGGACGCGCCGCATCGGATCGGCGTCCGGGGTCCCGCCGAGGACGGCGCGGGAGATCCGGTCGCTCATCCGTTCGGCGGCGTGCCAGCCGACGCGCGCGCCCAGCGAGTAGCCGAGGAACGCGACGTCGTCGAGCAGGTACGTGTCGATGACCGCGGTGACGTCGTCGACGAGCAGGTCCATCGAGTAGCTGTGCGGCTCGTGCGGCTTCCCACTGGCGCCGTGGCCGCGCTGGTCGAACGCGATGACCCGGCGTCCGGCGCGGACGAGGTCACGGGTCCATCCAGACGCGTGCCAGTTGAGCAGTGCGCCGGACGCGAACCCGTGCACCGCGACGACCGCCGGCGCGTCGGGGTCACCGAAGTCGTAGGTGGCGAGCGGGAGGCCGTCCGGGGACATGACCACCCGGGGGCGGGGCGCTTCGGGGACGAGAGACATGGCCTGCCCAGGGTAGTGGGGGCACAGTGGCTCGCATGGACGGTTACGGCGGCGACCAGATCCGTGCGGCGGAACGACCGCACCTCGACGCGGGCGAGCCCCTGATGCAGCGGGCTGCGGACGGCCTGGCGGCGATCGTGGGCGGCCTGCTCGACGACCCGGCGGTCCGACCCGGTGACGGGCCGGGTTCGGTGCTGGTCCTCGCCGGCAGCGGCGACAACGGCGGGGACGCCCTGTTCGCGGGTGCGCGGCTGGCCTCGGCCGGGAGGCTCGTCACGGTCCTGCGAGTCGGCTCACGCGTCCACGAGGCGGGCCTGGCCGCGGCTCGGGACGCCGGGGCGCGCCTCCTGGAGGACCCGGTGGCCGACGGCTCGGCCGGGTCGGCGGCGGGCGCGGCGGACATCCTGCACGCCGCGACGGCCCCGGTCGGCGAACGGCTGGCCCGGATCGCGCGGGAGGCAGCGCTCGAGGTGGACCTGGTGCTGGACGGGGTCCTCGGGATCGGCGGTGGCGGGCCGCTGCGGTCACCGGCGCGGGAGGTCGTGGGGGGACTCCGGGAACTGGCGCGGGAGCAGCGTGCGCCGTTCGTGGTGGCGGTGGACGTGCCGAGCGGCATCGACGTGGACACCGGTGGCATCGCGGACGACCACGTCCTGCACGCGGACGTCACCGTGACGTTCGGCGGCGTGAAGGCGGGGTTGCTCCGCGGACCCGCGGCGACGCTGGCCGGTCGGATCGAACTCGTCGACGTCGGCATCGGTGCGGACCTGGCGACGATGGAGCCGCTGGTCCGCACCTGACCCGCCGGCGTCAGATCGCGCCGGCGTCGACGCCGTGCTCGACGTCGCCCCGTGCCTCCAGCCAGGTGTCGACGAAGTGGCGGTAGTTGGCCGCGATGAGCTGCTCGGCCGCCTCGGTGTCCAGGTGTTCGCGGACGACGTCCTCGAGCGGCTCCTGCCAGTTGCTCCGGCCGATCGCGAACCCGACGAAGCCGTCCACCGGTGCCGCGATGCGGAGCCACGCGTCGAGCTGCTCCTCGGGGGCGTCCCGGCCGAGGACGATGCACTGCACGGTGTCCCGTCCGCCGCGGCGAGCGGTCGCGACGACGCGTTCGGCGTCCTCGCGGCGGTCGAGGCCCTCGAGCTTCCAGACGTCCGCCTCGACGCCGTGGTCCTGCAGGAACTCGAGCACCTGCACGACCAGGTCGGGCCGGAGGTCCCGGTCGTAGTCGTCGACGGCGGACTTCTGCTCGTCGGTGCCCGGCACGAGCAGTTCGACCAGGAACGCGCGTCCGGCGTCGTGCAGGGTCGCTGCGACGTCGGCGAGTGCCGCTGCCTGCTGCTCGCGGCGCTCGGCGTCGAAGGCGGGGTTGTCGCGCACCAGGACCTTCACCCAGTCCGGGTCGAAGGCGTCGACGTGAGCGACCCAGTCGTCGCCGTACTCGAGCTCGAACCACTCCCGGCCCGACCGCTCGACCGGCATCGCGAGCTGCAGCCCGGCGTCCTTGGCGAGCCGGGCGACGTCGGCGCCGTAGCGCTCGTCGACCAGGACGCCGGTGTGCTCACGGGCGGCCCCGGCGGCGAGCGCGGTGAGGACCCCGCGGTAGACGAGCTGCTTGCCGGCGCGGACCCGTTCGGCCTCGGCCTCGTCGGCGGGCTCGCCGGAGTCCTCGTCGTACGTGTGCTCGAGCAGCGAGGACCGCTGGTCCATCGCGAAGAGGAACAGGGGGTGGGTCTCGTCGAGGATCGGCATCGACCCGGTCTACTCCGTCGGCGCTCCCCGGTGGTCCGGTTCCGGGCGTGGTCGGTCGCGGGTCCGTAGGTTCGGTGCATGACGTTCAACGACGACACCCGGCTGCAGGGCGGCAAGGTCAAGCGCCGCGGGCGCAACACGGCCATCGGCGGCGGCGCGGTCGGTGTCACCGCCATCGTGGTGTTCCTCATCGCGCAGTTCACCGGTGTCGACCTCAGCGGGGTCGTCGGCGGCGGCAGCGGGCTCACCCCGATCCAGCAGGACGGCGCCGAGGCGACGCCGATCGCCGAGTGCCAGACCGGCCGTGACGCGAACGCCGACGTCGAGTGCCGCATGGAGGGTGCCGCCGAGTCGCTCGACGCGTACTGGAGCACCGAGTCGCGGGCGCTCGGCGCGTCGTACTCGACGCCCGACTTCTTCCTCTTCGACGGCTCGACCGACACCGGGTGCGGCACGGCGTCCGCGGCGACCGGCCCGTTCTACTGCCCGCCGGACCGCGCGATCTACCTGGACACCGCGTTCTACGACGACCTGAAGTCGACCTACGGATCCTCGGGTGGGCCGCTCGCGCAGATGTACGTCGTCGCGCACGAGTGGGGCCACCACGTGCAGCAGCTGCAGGGCACCTTCGCCGACACGGACCGGAGCGGCACCGGCGCCTCGTCGGGCAGTGTCCGCGTCGAGCTGCAGGCGGACTGCTACGCCGGGGCCTGGGTCGGCGACGCGGCCACCACGAAGGCAGCCGACGGCTCGACGTTCTTCGAGCCGGTGACCCGGGCCCAGATCGCCGACGCCCTGTCAGCGGCGAGCGCCGTCGGTGACGACAGCATCCAGGAGAAGGCGACCGGTCAGGTCGACCCCGACTCGTTCACGCACGGGTCCAGTGCGCAGCGGCAGCGGTGGTTCGAGCGCGGCTACGAGCGCGGGGCGACCAGCTGCGACACGCTGAGCGTCCCCGGGTCCTCGCTCTGAGCCTCCCTGCGCCGTGACGCCTGGCCGCCCGGGAGCTCGGAAGCGGGTCGGCCGCCGGCAGCTCGGAGGCGGGTCGGCCGCCGGGAGCTCGGAAGCGGGCCGGCCGCCGGGATCAGCCCGCGGTGGCGGACGCGGACGGGGTCTGAGAGGACGAGCTGCTCGGCGTCGGTGTGGGGGTCGGCGTCGCTTCGGCGCTGCCGGCAGCACCGACCACGAACGTCCGGAACTCGTCGTTCGTCGACGCGGTCGTGTACTGGTACTGCTGGCCGTTGACGAGCACGAGCGGCGTCCCCGGGAAGGTCGTCAGGTCCGAGCCGGGGATGTCCCCGCCGGTCACCGCGGTGGTCCGCTCGTCGACCCACTTGCCGTAGCGCTGGTCGTCGATGCAGGACTCGATGGTGGACCCGTGCCGGACACCCGGGACGCTCGTGATCACCGAGGCGAGCTGCGCGTCCGTCAGACCGGGCGTGCCCTCTTCCGGCTGCTTCGCGAACAGGGCCTTGTTCACGGCGAAGAACGAGTCGGGCGACTCCTGTGCCACGCAGGCTGCCGCGTTCGCCGCACGGAGCGAGTACTTCGTGCCCTGCGAGCGGTTGGACAGGATCGCGACCGGGTGGATGTCGATCGTCGCGGCGCCTGAGTCGACCAGACCCTCGATGTACTCGCTGTTCGTCGACTCGAACGCGCCGCAGATCGGGCAGAGGTAGTCGACGTACAGGGTGATGCGGACCGGGTCGGCGGAGGCGGTGGCTCCGGCGGACGGGGTGCTCGACGCGGTGTCCGGGTCGACGGCCTTGAGGCCCGTGCTGATCGTGATGCCGCCGTCGGCCATCGTGTCGGGGCCGGGTCCGGCGGGACGTGAGGAGTTCACCAGCACGAGCGTCACGATCGTCGCGGCGGCGACGAGCACCACGCCGAGTCCGACCTGCAGTCCGATCCGGGCTCCGCGCTGGCGACGCTTCTGCTGGGCACGGGTGCGCTGGGCTCGCTCGCGGGCGGCGGCGCGACGCGCGTTCCGCTGAGCGCGGGCGTCACCTTCGGGGCGGTTGGTCATCGTGCGGCTGTCCTCCTGGTCGGTGTCCGCTCGGCCTCCCCCCGGTCGGCGGACGGACCCGGCGATTGTACTGGCGGCCGATGGGAACCAGCCAACCAGCAGGGAACGCCCCGGGTACCGGCAGCGGTGCACTGGCGCCGGTCGGAGAACTCGTGTTGTATGAGCAGCGATGGTCGACGGCGACCGTCCGCCGGCCCTCGCGGGTCGTCGCTTCACTACGGATCGTCCGGCACGTACCTGCCGGTGGAGAGGACCGAACGCTCATGGCGTCCGTCACCTATGACAAGGCAACCCGTCTGTACCCCGGAGGCAACCGCCCCGCGGTCGACTCCCTCGACCTGGACGTCGCCGACGGCGAGTTCCTCGTCCTCGTGGGCCCCTCGGGCTGTGGCAAGTCCACGTCCCTGCGCATGCTCGCCGGCCTCGAAGAGGTCAACTCCGGCGCGATCCGCATCGGCGACCGCGACGTCACCGACGTCCCGCCGAAGGACCGCGACATCGCGATGGTGTTCCAGAACTACGCGCTGTACCCGCACATGACCGTCGCCGAGAACATGGGCTTCGCGCTCAAGATCGCCGGCGTCGGCAAGGAAGAGCGCGCCACCCGCGTGCAGGAGGCCGCCAAGCTCCTCGACCTCGAGCAGTACCTCGGCCGCAAGCCGAAGGCGCTCTCCGGTGGTCAGCGTCAGCGCGTCGCGATGGGCCGTGCGATCGTCCGTCAGCCGCAGGTGTTCCTCATGGACGAGCCGCTGTCGAACCTCGACGCCAAGCTCCGCGTCCAGACCCGTACGCAGATCGCGTCGCTGCAGCGTCGTCTCGGCGTCACGACCGTCTACGTCACGCACGACCAGACCGAGGCCCTGACCATGGGTGACCGCATCGCGGTCCTCAAGGACGGCATCCTGCAGCAGGTCGGCACCCCCCGCGACCTGTACGAGAAGCCGAACAACGTGTTCGTCGCCGGCTTCATCGGCTCGCCCGCGATGAACCTGCTGCCCGCCACCGTGCTCGAAGGCGGCATCAGCTTCGGTACGCTCAACCACCCGGTCGACCGCGACACGCTCGGCAACGCGCGCTCGAAGCAGATCACCGTGGGTGTCCGTCCCGAAGACGTCGTCGTCTCGCACAGTGGCGAAGGCCTCCCGGTCACGGTCGACGTCATCGAAGAGCTCGGCGCCGACGGCTACCTCTACGGTCACGCTGACGTCAACGGCACGCGCACCGACATCGTCACCCGCGTCGACGGCCGCAACCACCCGTCGATCGGCGACACGATCGTCATCAGCCCGAAGCAGGGCCACGTGCACATGTTCGACTCCGAGTCGGGCGAACGCCTCGACGACAAGGCCGTCATCAGCGCGTAACGCTGGAAGTCACTCACAGGAGGCGCGGTGCCAGCTGGCACCGCGCCTCCCGTCCGTTCTCGTCCCAGTACCCAGAGGAACCCGCCGTGCCCGACTCCATGACCATCACCGCCGCCACCGTCGATCCCGGCCTCCTCGACCTGCCATGGGACCTGCCGCTCGACGCCTGGCCCGAGGAGACGATCGTCGCGCTGCCGAAGGGCATCTCGCGGCACCTCGTGCGGTTCGTGCACCTGAGCGGGTACGTCGTCGCGGTGAAGGAGACCAGCGCCGAGCTGGCCCGGTCCGAGTACGACATGCTGCGCACCCTGCAGCGCATGGACGTGCCGTGCGTCGACCCGGTCGCGGTCATCACCAACCGCGTCGGCCGCGAGGGCGAGGAACTCCAGCCCGTCCTGGTCACCCGCCACCTGCGCTTCTCGCTCCCCTACCGTGCGCTGTACTCGCAGACGCTGCGCCCCGACACCGCCACCCGGCTCGTGGACGCCCTCGCGCTCCTGCTCGTCCGGCTGCACGTCATCGGCTTCTACTGGGGTGACGTCTCGCTGTCGAACACGCTGTTCCGGCGTGACGCCGGTTCGTTCGCGGCCTACCTGGTCGACGCCGAGACCGGCAAGCTCTACCCCGGCGGCCTGTCGAACGGGCAGCGGGAGAACGACCTCGAGGTCGCCCGCGTCAACATCGCCGGCGAGCTCCTGGACCTCGAGGCCGGCGGACGCCTCGACGAGAACGCGGACCCCGTGGACGTGTCGAACCGGATCGTGGCGCAGTACCGCACCCTCTGGACCGAGCTGACCGGTACCGAGCAGTTCGACGCGACCGAGCGGTGGCGCATCAACGACCGGGTCGAGCGGCTCAACGCCCTCGGCTTCGACATCGAGGAACTGTCCATCCGTACGGCCGAGGCGGGCGCGCAGGTCCGGATCCAGCCGAAGGTCGTGGACGCCGGCCACCACCAGCGCCGTCTGCTGCGCCTGACCGGACTCGACGCCGAGGAGAACCAGGCCCGACGACTGCTCAACGACCTGGACGCCTACCGTGCGCGGAACGGCCGCGAGGAGCTCGACGAGGAGATGGTCGCGCACGAGTGGGTCTCACGGGTGTTCGAGCCCGTCGTCCGGGCGATCCCGCGCGACCTCCGTGGGCGACTCGAGCCGGCCGAGGTGTTCCACGAGCTGCTCGAGCACCGCTGGTTCATGTCGCAGCAAGAGGAGCGCTCCGTCTCACTTCCCGAGGCCACGACCGCGTACATCAACGACGTGCTGCGGCATCGCCGGGACGAGCGCACGCTCATCAACCCGCCGACGTCGTCGATCGCGCTGCCCCTCGACGACGAGGACGACGACGTCGACGACTGGCGCGCGTCCGTCTGAGGCGCTGGGCGCGGCGGCTGCGCCGCACTCCCGCCCCGCCCGCCCCTCTTCGAGATGCCGCAATGTCGGCATCTCGACGGTCGAGATGCCGACATTGCGGCATCTCGGCGGAGGACGTCCGGCGAGTTGCGGCATCTCGGCATGTCGGCAGGCCCGGCCGGCACGCCCGGCGGGCACGCAGCGGCGCCGGGTGGACGGACGGGAGGCCCGGTGCCGGTCTCGTGGACCGGCACCGGGCCTCCCGGGTGTCGTCTGGTGCGCGCTACGCCGAACGGCGGCGGCGTGCGACCTCCCACAGGGTGACGCTCGCGGCGATGCCGGCGTTGAGCGACTCCGTCGCACTGGAGATCGGGATCGACACGATCGCATCGCACGTCTCGGTGACCAGGCGGGACAGCCCCTTGCCCTCGGAGCCGACGACGATGACGATCGGCCGGTCGGCGAGTGCCAGGGCGTCGAGCTCGACGTCGCCGTCCCCGTCGAGTCCGAGCACGAACAGGCCCATCGACTTCAGCGACTTCAGGGTCTGCGTCAGGTTCGGGGCCATCGCGACGGGCGTGCGGGCGGCGGCACCGGCGGAGGTCTTCCAGGCCGATGCGGTCACACCGACCGAACGACGCTGCGGCACGATGACGCCGTGTCCGCCGAACGCCGCGGTGGAGCGGATGATCGCACCGAGGTTGCGCGGGTCGGTGATGCCGTCGAGGGCGACGAGCAGCGGCACCTGGTCGCGGGAGAACGCCCGCTCGACCAGGTCCTCGGACACGGCGTACTCGTACGCCGGGACCTTGAGCGCGACGCCCTGGTGCACGCTGTCGTGCCCCGTGATGCGATCGAGCTCCGGCCGCATGATCTCCATGATCGGCACGCCGCGATGGTTGGCGAGCGTCAGGATCTCCTTGACGCGGTCGTCGACCTCGATGCGGGCGGCGACGTAGAGCGTCGTCGACGGCGTCTTCGTGCGCAGTGCCTCGAGCACGGAGTTGCGCCCGGTCACGAGTTCGCTGTCGTCGGTCTTGCGTGCCGGCGGACGACCGCCGGTGCGGGTCTGCGGCGCCGAGGCACTGCTGCCACCACGACGGGTGCGGGCCGCCTCGAAGCGTTCCTTGGCGGCCTTGCGCTTGCCGGCCGGGTGGTACGGGCGGTCCTCGGCCTTCGGGGTCGGCTTGCGACCCTCGAGCGCCTGGGCGCCCTGGCCACCGGAGCCGACCTGCTTGTTGCCCTTGCGGCCGGCGCGGACAGCGCCCGGACGACCCTTCTTGCTCCCCGAGACGTTCTTCATGCAGTTCTCCTGTTCGGCACTGCCGTGTTCAGGCGATGCTCCAGCGTGTTCCGGACGGTGTGTCCTCGATCGTGATGCCCGCGCCTGCGAGATCGTCCCGGACGCGGTCGGCCGTGGCGAAGTCCCGTGCGGCCCTGGCGTCGGCGCGCTCCTGTACGAGGCGTTCGACGAGGGCGGCGAGCGGTGCTGCGGAGGTGTCGTGCGCCCCACCCGACCAGTGCGGTGCACGCGGGTCGATGCCGAGCACCTCGACCATCGCAGCCACCTGATGGTACGCGACCCCGAGCGCTTCCGCATCGTCGGCGTCGAGCGCGGCGTTGCCTGACCGGACGGTCTCGTGCAGCACCGCCAGCGCCTGGGGTACCGCGAGGTCGTCGTCCATGGCATCGGCGAAGCCCTGCGGCACCGCGGGGGCATCGGCCAGCCGGACCCCTTCGAGGCGTTCCGCGGCCCGGACCAGGAAGCCCTCGACACGGTCGAGCGCGGCTTCGGCCTCGGCCAGGGAACCGTCGTGGTGGTCGATCGTGGACCGGTAGTGGGCGGCGCCGAGGAAGTAGCGGACCACGACCGGGCGCGCGGCGGCGAGGAAGTCCGCGGCGAAGATCGAGTTGCCGAGCGACTTCGACATCTTCTGCCCGCCGACGGTGACGAGCCCGTTGTGCAACCAGTACGAGGCGAAGGCGTCCCCGGCCGCGGTCGACTGCGCGAGTTCGTTCTCGTGGTGCGGGAAGCGCAGGTCGAGTCCGCCGCCGTGGATGTCGAACGCCGGGCCGAGGTAGCGCCGGGACATCGCCGAGCACTCGATGTGCCACCCGGGGCGTCCCACACCCCACGGGGAGTCCCAGCTCGCCGTCGACGGCTCCCCCGACTTGCTGCCCTTCCAGAGCGCGAAGTCGCGGGCGTCCCGCTTGCCGCGGGGATCCGCGTCGGTGGCGTCGACCATGTCGTCGCGGCGCTGCCGGGTGAGCGCGCCGTACTCGGGCCAGCTCGCGGTGTCGAAGTAGACGTCCCCGCTGCCGTCGGCGGCAGGGTAGGCGTGACCGCGCTCGACGAGTCGCGTGATGATGTCCTGCATCTGCGGGATGCTCGCGGTCGCCCGGGGCTCGTAGGTGGGCGGCAGGATGCCGAGTGCGGTGTACGCGGCGGTGAACTCGAGTTCGACGCGGTACGCCCGCGCCCACCAGGGCTCTCCGGTGCCCGCGGCCAGGTCGAGGACCTTGTCGTCGATGTCCGTGACGTTCCGGACCAGGGTGACGTGGTACCCGCGGTGGCTCAGCCAGCGGCGCCAGATGTCGTAGACCAGCGCGGACCGGAGGTGCCCGATGTGCGGCGACGACTGCACCGTGGGGCCACAGACGTAGATGCTGACCTGTCCGTCGACCAGTGGCACGAGGTCGACGACGTCGGCGGCGCGGGAGTCGTACAGGCGAACGGTCACGGGACAAGCCTAGAGGGAGTGCCGTGCGGTGACGCGGGGCCTCACGGGGCCTGTGGAGAACGGCGTCAGCGGGACCGGACGAGTGCCGTGGCGATCGCCGTGAGCCCCTCGCCGCGCCCGGTGAAGCCGAGACCGTCCGTCGTCGTGCCGGAGACCGCCACGGGAGCACCGACGGCAGCGGCCAGGGCGTCCTGCATCTCGTCGCGTCGGGCACCGATGCGCGGGCGGTTGCCGATCACCTGCACCGTGACGCGGACGGGCTCGAGGCCGGCGTCCTGCAGGAGCGCGACGGCGCCGCGGACGAACACGTCACCGGATGCGCCGGCGAACCGCGGGTCCGCCGTCCCGAAGCGGCCGCCGATGTCCCCGAGCCCGCCCGCCGACAGCAGCGCGTCGCAGACGGCGTGGGCGACCGCATCCCCGTCGCTGTGGCCGGAGAGCCCGGGCTCGCCGGGGAAGTCGAGCATGCCGACACGACACGGGACCGCGGGGTCGAAGGCGTGCACGTCCACCCCGAGCCCGACGCGGAGGTCGAGGGGACCCGCGGCTCGTTCCGCGACGACGGCCTCGGCACGACCGAGGTCCCACCGCGTGGTGATCTTGAACGCGTCGGCGTCACCGGGGACGGTGCGGACGACCCCACCCGCCGCCTGGAACACCCCGGCGTCGTCGGTCTCGGCCCGCTCCGCCACCGCGTACGCACGACGGAGCGCCGCGAGCGGGAAGCCCTGCGGCGTCTGCACGCCGACGAGCGCCGAACGGTCGACGGTCTCGACGACGACGTCACCGGTGACACGCTTCACGGTGTCGGTCACGGGCAGCGCCGGCACGACGCCGACACCGATCGCGTGCGCGTCCGCCTCGACGGTGAGCCCTGCGGCCACCGCGTCGAACACCCGCTCGAACTGCGCCGCCGGCGTGAGACAGCGCGCCGCGTCGTGCACGAGCACCGTCTCGACGGAGTCCGGCAGGGCGGCCAGGCCGGCCTGGACCGACGCGTGGCGATCCGCGCCTCCCGGCACGATCGTCGTGTACTCCCCAGCCGCACCGGCTACTTCCGTGACGAGCGCGCGGCACTCGTCCATCCGGTCGGCCGGTGCGACGACGACCACGATCGTCGGCTCGGGGAGCGTCAGGATGGTCCGCAACGCGCGGACCAGCATGCGTTCCCCGGCGACCGGGACGAACGCCTTCGCCGTGCCGATGCCGAGGCGCGTGCCGGACCCTGCCGCAACGACGACGACCGCACGGGCTGCCAGAGCTGGGCTCTGCGCCGGTGCGGTCGTCGTGTCGTTCGTGGTGCGCAAGCGGGCGTCAGGACGCGAGGACCTCGTCGAGGACGGTCGATGCCTTGTCCTCGTCGGTCTTCTCGGCCAGGGCCAACTCGGAGATGAGGATCTGGCGCGCCTTGGCCAGCATCCGCTTCTCACCCGCGGAGAGGCCGCGGTCCTGATCGCGGCGCCAGAGGTCGCGGACGACCTCGGACACCTTGATGACGTCACCCGAAGCGAGCTTCTCGAGGTTCGCCTTGTAGCGACGCGACCAGTTCGTGGGCTCTTCGGTGAACGGCGCCCGGAGGACCTCGAACACCTTGTCGAGCCCTTCCTTGCCGATCACGTCGCGGACGCCGACCAGGTCGACGTTGTCCGCCGGGACCTCGATCGTCAGGTCACCCTGCGTGACCCGAAGCTTCAGGTAGACCTTTTCCTCGCCCTTGATGACGCGAGTCTTGACTTCAGAGATGGTTGCCGCCCCGTGATGGGGGTAGACGACGGTCTCGCCGACCTCGAATTGCATGTATCAGGCTCCGTTCCCAGACCTCCAGTTTACCACAAGGGGCGTTCGGGTAAGGGGAGCCTGACCGCCGCCGACCGTCCGGGGGCCGCGGACCCTGACGTCCTGCCCCACCGGCGCCTGGGTAGGATGATCGGCAGGACCGCTCGGTCCGCCATCGTGAACTTCCGGAGGAACCTCTTGCGAGCTCGGGTACTCGTGTCCGTCGCCGTCGCCGCGACCATCGCCTTCGGTGCGACCGGCTGCGAGTTCTTGTCGCCGTCGCGCACCCAGGAGATCCGACAGATCACCGACGGTGTCGACGTGTCCACGGGCACGATCGACGTGCGGAACGCCCTGCTCATCTCCGACAGCGGGAAGGACGCCCGGTTCGTCGGCACCCTGGTCAACACCGGCACCGACGACCGCACCGTCACGCTCGAGGTGGACGGTGACGACCAGACCGTCGTCGTCCCGGGCGACTCCACGACCGTCCTCGCCGACGACGGCCAGCACGACACGGTCGACTTCGACGACGTCACGGCGGTGCCGGGCTCGCTCGTCAAGATGTACTTCTCGTACGACGGCGCCGAGGGCGCATCGGCCACGGTGCCGGTGCTGACGAGCTCGCAGGAGCAGTACCAGACCCTCGCGCCGACGCCCACCCCGACGCCGACCGAGACCGCGCCGTCGAACAGCGGCACCCAGCCGACCGGTGACGCCACCGCTCCGGGGACGCAGGACGGCTCGCAGACGGACTCCTCCGAAGGCGACAACGGCACCAACTGACCGCAGGGCAGCGCGCGCTGCACCAGCGACGGACGGGAGGCCCGGGCCGGTTCCGATGAACCGGCCCGGGCCTCCTGTGCGTCCGTTGGAGCGGCGTCCGCCGGAGCGGCGTCCGCCGGAGCGGCGTCCGCCGGACCGGCCTGTCCGCCGGACCGGCCTGTCCGCCGGACCGGCCTGTCCGCCGGAGCGAACAGGCCGTCAGGCCGTCAGGCCGTCAGGCCGCCAGGCCGCCAGGCCGTCAGGCCGTCAGGCCTCGATGCGGTACCCGAGCCCGCGGACGGTGACCAGGACCTCCGGCGTGCTCGGCACGCGCTCGATCTTCGAGCGGATCCGCTTGATGTGCACGTCGAGCGTCTTGGTGTCGCCGAAGTAGTCCGAGCCCCAGACGCGGTCGATGAGCTGCCCTCGGGTGAGCACGCGGCCGGCGTTGCGGAGCAGCAGTTCCAGGAGTTCGAACTCCTTGAGCGGCATCGGGGTCTCGGAGCCGTCGACGCTCACGGTGTGACGCTCGACGTCCATCCGGATCCCGCCGACCTGCAGGATGCCGATGTCCCCCGGGTCGTCCTCGGTCCGACGGCGGAGCACCGCGCGGATGCGGGCGAGCAGCTCGCGCGTCGAGTACGGCTTGGTCACGTAGTCGTCGGCGCCCAGCTCGAGCCCCACGACGATGTCCACCTCGGAGTCCTTGGCGGTGAGCATGATGATCGGGACGTTCGAGCGGGTGCGGATCTGTCGGCAGACCTCGGTGCCGGACAGGCCGGGCAGCATGAGGTCCAGCAGGACGAGGTCCGGGTTCTCCGAGTCGAACTTCGACAGGGCGGTGACACCGTCTGCCGCGACCGCGGTCTCGTAGCCCTCCCGCTGCAGCAGGAACTCCAGGGGCTCGCTCAGGGCCGGCTCGTCGTCGACGATGAGGATCTTGGTCACGATGGCTGCTCTTCCATTTGCTCTTCGAGTGCTGTGGTCAGTTCGGGGTCGGCTTCGGGGAGGCGGATCGTGAAGGTCGAGCCCTTGCCGGGCTGCGACCAGACGCGGACGTCACCGCCGTGGTTGTTGACGATGTGCTTGACGATCGCCAGACCGAGGCCGGTGCCGCCGGTGGCACGGGAGCGGGCCGGGTCGACGCGGTAGAAGCGCTCGAACACCCGGTCGAGATCGGCTTCGGGGATCCCGACGCCCTGGTCGGTGATCGCGATCTCGACGAAGCCCTTGGTGCCGCGGACACCGACGCCGACCCGGGTGTTGTCCGGGGAGTACTTCACGGCGTTCGCGATGAGGTTCGACACCGCCACCTGCAGCAGCCCGGGGTCCCCCATCACGCGGAGCTTCGACTTCTTCGCGCGGATGAGCTCGATGCCCCGGGCGCGGGCGACGACCTCGTTGCCGTCGATCGCGGCCTGCACGACCTTGTCGATCGCGGTCTCCTCGCTGGCCTCGAGCGCGTCGACGGACTGCAGCCGCGACAGTTCGATGATGTCCTTCGTCAGGGCGCCGAGCCGTTCGGACTCGGTGACGAGCTGTGCGGCGAACTTCCGGACGTGGACGGGGTCGTCGGCGGCGATGACCAGCGTCTCGGACAGCAGGCCGATCGCGCCGATCGGGGTCTTGAGTTCGTGCGAGATGTTGGCGACGAAGTCACGCCGGACCTCGTCGATGCGCCGGCTCTCGGTCAGGTCGTCCGCGGTGACGAGCACGTACCGGTTGCCGAGCTGCGCAGCCCGGAAGCTGAGGTAGCCGATCACGTCACCACGTCCGCCGCGCGGCAGCTCGAGGTCCTCGGCACCCATCTCACCGCTCCGTCGGACCCGGTCGACCAGGGCTGCCAGTTCGTCGTGCACGAGCTTCCGTCGGACGACCAGACCGACCGCCAGCGCCTGGGGCGACGCGGCGACGACGGTGTTCGACGGGTCCACGACCACGGCCGGGTTGTGCATGGTGGCGATCACCGCGGCGACCCCGTCGGGGAGGCTCCGCTCCGCCACGTCGGCTGCACGTGCCGTGCGCTCGGCGGTGATGATCAGCACCACGACGCCCGCGCCGAACACACCGCCGAGGAGCATCGACAGTGGCACGAGCCACGCGTTGTCCATGCCGCCAGTGTAGGAGTGGTCACACGCGGTTCGGACGCCGTTCACCCCTGGATGCAGGCCGGATCGCGAACCGTTCAGCCGCAGGTCACCGACCGTTCACCTGGGCTGACGACACTCGTCCGGTACGCAGAGAGAGGCCCTCCCCCATGCGCGAAGTGTTCCAGCAGGAGCTCCAGGACGTCCAAGAGCGTCTGACCGAGATCGCCGGGCTCGTCGAGTCCGCCATCACCCGAGCAACCGAGGCGTTCAGCGAGTCGGACGTCGCCCTCGCCGAAGAGGTCATCGCCGACGACGCGAAGATCGACGCCGCCGCGTCCGCGCTGGACGAGGTCGCGATCGACATCCTCGCCCGTCAGGCGCCCGTCGCCCGTGACCTCCGGGTCGTCGTCACCGCGCTGCGCGTCAGCTCCTCGCTCGAGCGCATGGGTGACATGGCCGAGCACATCGCGCAGCTCGCTCGCCAGCGGTTCCCCGAGAAGGTCGTCCCGAAGGGCCTGCGCGGCACCTTCAAGGAGATGGGCAAGCACGACGTCGCGATGTCGCAGAAGCTCACGCGCCTGCTCGCCACCGAGGACATCGCCCTGGCCGCCGAGATCCGCGACGAGGACGACGCCGTCGACGAGCTGCACGCCAGCGTCTTCGACTTCGTGCTCGGCGAGGCGTGGAAGGGCGGGCCGGTCGACACGGTCGACGCCACCCTGGCCTCCCGGTACCACGAGCGGTTCGCCGACCACGCGGTCTCGATCGCGAAGAAGGTCGAGTACCTCGCGACCGGCGATTGGGCCGGCGCCGCCAACGTCACGACGTCCCCGGCCTGAGGCCGGCGGGCTGCCCCCAGGGTCGGTCCCGCAACACGCAAGGTGGGCGGTTGCTCGCAGCGGTACTCCGTTGCGGGGAGCCGCCCACCTTGCGTTTCGCGGAGGTGGGAGGATCGAGGCATGGCCCAGGTCGCGATCATCGTCAACGGCATGCCCGGCTCCGGCAAGAGCACGGTGGGTGCCGCCCTCGCCGAGGTGCTCGGCTGCCCCTTCCTGTCGAAGGACCGGGTGAAGGAGCCACTGGCCGACATCGCCGGCCCGACGATCCCCTCGCGCACGCTCGGCGGGATCGCGATGGACACGCTGTGGTCCATGGCCGGAGCGGTCGAGAACGGGGTCGTCGTCGACGCCGTCCTGCTGCCGTCACGGGATCGGGACTTCCTGGAGGCCGGGCTCGCCACCGCCGGTTCGCCGCGCGTCGTCGAGGTGTGGTGCGACGTCGACCGGGCGACCGCCGAGGCCCGACTGCGGGACCGCTACGAGCCGGGCACGATGCCGATCCGCCACGAGGTGCACGGTGACCTCGCCGACGTGCTGGCGTTCTGGGACGAGCACGGGACCGCAGCCGGACCGGTCGGCGTGGGGCCGGTCGTCCGCGTGCAGACCGCGCAGCCCTACGACGTCGGAGCCCTCGTGCAGGAGATCGCCGCGCACTTCGGCTGACGCCCGAGACGGCCGACGCCCGAGACAGCTGACGCCGGAGACGGCTGACGCTGGAGACGGCTGTGGCGCGGGGCGTCTCGGCACCCCGCGCCACAGCCGTCTCCGCTCCCGAAGGTACGTCCGGACTACTTCTTCGCGCCCTGGGCGGCGACCGCCGCGGCACCGGCGGCAGCGGCCTCGGGGTCGAGGTAGTACGCGGGCTTCGTCGGACGGAACTCGTCGTCGAGCTCGTAGACGAGCGGGATGCCCGTGGGGATGTTGAGCCCGGCGATGTCGTCGTCCGAGATGCCGTCGAGGTGCTTCACCAGCGCCCGCAGCGAGTTGCCGTGCGCCGTGACGAGGACCGTCTTGCCCGCGCCGAGGTCCGCCGTGATGTCGGACTCCCAGTAGGGCAGCAGTCGGTCGATGACGAGCTTCAGGGACTCGGTGCGGGGCAGCTGGTCGCCGAGGTCCGCGTACCGGCGGTCGTGGGCCTGCGACCACTCGGCGTCGTCCGCGATGGGGGGCGGCGGGACGTCGAACGAACGGCGCCACTCCATGAACTGCTGCTCGCCGTACTGCTCGAGCGTCTGCGCCTTGTCCTTGCCCTGCAGGTCGCCGTAGTGCCGCTCGTTGAGGCGCCAGTCACGCTTCACGGGCAGCCAGGCCAGGTCCGCCTCGAGCAGGGCGATGTCGGCCGTCTGGATCGCCCGGGTCAGCAGCGACGTGTAGAGGACGTCGGGGACGATGCCGGACTCGGCGATGAGACTGCCGGCCCGCTTCGCCTCCTTCTCGCCGAGCTCCGAGAGCCGGACGTCGACCCAACCGGTGAACAGGTTCTTCTGGTTCCAGTCACTGTTGCCGTGACGGAGCAGGACGAGCGTGGAGGTCATGCGTCCGAGTCTACCGAGCGGTGCTCCACCCGTACCCTGGTCCCATGCCCGGGAAGTCCTCGCCGATCGGCACCGTCACCCGCGGGACGACCGGGCACAACCGCCTCCGCCGGGTCGACCGCTGGATCGCGACGCTCCCCGTCCTGCGCCGGACGGACGACCCGCTCGTCGCGGACGTCGGGTACGGGGCGAGCCCGACGACGACGCTCGAACTCCGCGACCGTCTGGCCCGGGTCCGACCCGACGTCGAGGTCACCGGCATCGAGATCGAACCCTCCCGTGTGGCCCTCGCGAACGCCGGGACCCGCGACGGCGTGACGTTCCGCCTCGGCGGCTTCGAGACGCCGACTCCGGGCGGCCGGCAGCCGGCGGTGATCCGCGCCTTCAACGTGCTCCGGCAGTACGACGAGTCGGCGGTGGTCGGCGCGTGGCGGATCATGCAGGACCGACTGCAGCCCGGCGGGCAGCTCGTCGAGGGCACCTGCAACGAGGTCGGCCGGGTCGCGTCCTGGGTGACGCTCGACGTCGACGGGCCGCACACGTTCACCCTCGCCCTGCGCCTGGCCGGCCTCGACGTGCCGAGCATCGTCGCCGAGCGACTGCCGAAGGCGCTCATCCACCGCAACGTCCCGGGCGAACGGGTGCACGGGTTCCTCCGCGACCTCGACCTGGCGTGGGCCGTCGCGGCACCGCTCGGCACGTACGGTCCGCGGCAGCGGTGGATCGCGACGGCGCGGGGAATGCGCGACCGCGGCTGGCCGGTCCTGCACGGCACGACGCGCTGGCGGCTCGGGGAGCTCAGCGTCCCCTGGTCCGCGGTGACTCCCGCCTGACGCGCCCGTCTCCCGCGGTCCGCGTCGCGGCCGGGAGGCACGCTGGACACCGGTGTTCGTCGAACGCGCCGCGGATGGTCGCGGCGCGACGGACGAACACCGGTGTCTTGCCGAGGTCGCCGGCCGCGCGGGGCGGGGCGGGTCAGGGGCGGCGGACCGCTCCGAGGCGCGGCAACCGCGGGACGTCCGCCGTCGCACCGGCACCTGGCGGGACGATGACCTGCTGCGCCGCGGTCACGACGACGTCGTCGGTGGCGAGGGTGAGCACGGCCGCCGGGTCGAGGGACCGCTTGACGACCGCGAGCCCGACCGGACCGAGTTCGTGGTGCGTGGCCGACGCGACGAGCCGCCCGACCTCGGTGTCGTCGAGCATCACCGGGGTGCCGGGCGACGGCACGACACCGTCCGAGCCGTCGAGGTGCAGCATCACCAGGCGTCGCGGCGGGCGTCCGAGGTTGTGGACCTTCGCGACGGTCTCCTGCCCGCGGTAGCAGCCCTTCGACAGGTGCACGGCGGAACGGAGCCAGTCGAGCTCGTGCGGGATCGTCCGCTCGTCCACGTCGGACAGCGAGGGACGCCAGGCGGCGATCCGCAGGGCCTCGAGCGCGAGGAGGCCGGCGGCGGGGACGTCCGACGCGGCGACCTGGGCAGCGGTGTCGGGCGTGACCACGGCGATGCGGAGGGTCCAGTCGGAGCCGGGGTGGGCCTCCTGGTCGGCGTAGCCCCACCCGCCGGGCGTGACGGACGCCCACGGGTCGGTCCAGGTCGCCAGCGGCTCGGTGCCCCGCAGCGGGTCGGCGCCGTCGAACCAGCCGAGGGTCGCGAGCGCGTCCGAGCGGTCGGTGACCTCGACCCGCAGCATGAACCGCATCGAGGACAGCCAGGCGGCGAGGGGCTCGGCGTCGGCCGGCTCGGTGAGCAGCCACACGGTCTCGCCGTCGTCGACCACACGGGCCGCGTGCTCCACCCGACCGGAGGCGTCCAGCACCAGAGTCTCGGTGCTCACCCCCGGAGCCAGGCCGAGCAGCAGCTGCGAGGTGATCGAGTTCAGCCAGGACAGCCGGTCCGGGCCGGACACCGTGACGACGCCCAGTCCGAGTTCCACGACCGCGCGCCCGCGGGCGAGCAGACGCTGCTCGCCGAGGGGGTTGCCGAAGTGGGCGGCCGGCCCGGCGGCGGAGGCGACGAACCCGTCACGGACAGCGAACGGCGAGGTCATCAGTCGACCTTCGCGAGCTGCCCCGAGGCGTGCGAGGTGAGTTCCCGTCCGAGGGCGGCGATGTCCCACGCCCAGAAGAGCTTGCCCTCGACCAGTCCGTACATGCGGGTGGCGGCCGAGTACTCCTTCGCGTTGGCGGAGCGCATCACGGCGTCGGTGGCCAGGTCGATGCGACCCTGCTTGACCCGCCCCACGTAGAGCTCGTTGACGCCGGTCGGGTGGATGATCGCCGCTTCGACGTCGAAGCCGTTCGCCTGGTTGCGCAGGGTCTCGACGCTCTGCGTGGTCGAGAACGGCACCGGGCCGTCGCCGAGCAGCAGCGCGGGGCCACGGTCGCCCGGTTCGGACGGCCGGTCGAGCCTCCAGTAGCCCATCTCGGCGGCGAGCGGCGTGTGGCCGTCGTCGAGCAACCACGTCGTCGAGGAGTAGTTGAGGTACGGCAGTCCGTCGTGGCTGAAGCTCACGCGCTGACCGAACTCGTACGTCCGCACCTCGTCGTCCTCGCCCACGGGGTACTCGACGACGCCGGTGCCCTCCCAGACGCCGACCAGCCACGACAGTGGGACGAGTTCGGCGGACAGGCCCTCGGGGAGTTCGATCACCGCTGGCCCTTGAAGAGCTTGACGACGACGGTCACCGAGATGAAGGCGATCGCGAGCGACGCCAGGCCCAGCAGGCCCACGTAGAAGAGCTCGAGCGCAAGCAGCGAATCCATGCCGGAAGTCTACGCGGACCGGGCCGGGAAGCCAGGAGGCTCAGCGCACCGGCAGGATCAGCGCACGAGCAGGATCAGCGCGGTCACGAAGACGACCACGAACGACCCCGACGACGCGATGCTGATCCGCTCCACCAGGCCGTCCTTCGTCTGCGTGGCCAGTTGCAGGACGAAGCTGACGAACACGGCCGCGACGAAGACGAGCAGCAGCCAGGCGAAGGAGTCCTTCTGCGTCAGGGTGAGCACGAGCACCGACCCGACGACCGCGAGCAACCACACCGGCACGACCGACGTCAGCCGCAGCCGGCGCTGGCTCGGCACGACTTCCGGGTCGGGGCCCACGGGGTCCGTCGTCTCGCTCACCTCCCCATCATGACAGTCGCCTGCTGCACCGTCCGTCCGGGTGGGTTCCCCGGGCTCACTAGGATGGCGCAACGACGTCTTCTCCCTCTGGAGGTCCTGTGGCACAGCTCCTGGTACTCACCTCGGCCGCGCCCGGCGACGTCCTGCCGAGCCTCGGCCTGCTGAGCCACCGGATCCGGCACGTGCCCGCCGAGGCAGCACAGCTCGTCAACGCACCGCAGAGCGACCTGATGTTCGTCGACGCCCGCACCGACCTGGTCAGTGCGAAGGCCCTCTGCAAGATCCTCGCCACCAGCGGTTCGACGACACCCGTCGTGCTCGTCGTGACCGAGGGCGGCCTCACGGCCGTGACGACCGAGTGGAGCATCGACGACGTCGTGCTCGAGTCCGCCGGTCCCGCCGAGGTCGACGCCCGCATCCGTCTGAACGCCGGTCGCGCCTCGAAGAACCAGACCGGGTCGAAGATCCAGGCCTCCGGCGTGGTCATCGACGAGGCGAGCTACTCCGCGAAGGTCCGCGGGCGGCCGCTCGACCTGACCTTCAAGGAGTTCGAGCTCCTCCGCTTCTTCGCCACGCACCCCGCCCGGGTGTTCACCCGCGAGCAGCTGCTCAGCGAGGTCTGGGGCTACGACTACTTCGGTGGCACCCGGACCGTCGACGTCCACGTCCGACGACTGCGCGCGAAGCTCGGCGACCTCGAGTCCCTCATCGGCACCGTCCGCAACGTCGGCTACCGCTTCAACGTGCACGACGACGACGACCGCGCGCAGGGTCAGTAGTGCTCGCGATCGTCGAACAGCTCGCCGACGCCGCGGTCGCGGACGGCGAGGCTCCCCCGTTCTCCGACCAGACCCTCGTCGACCTGCGCACCGGCCGTGCCCACGTCCTCGGTGACGACACCGGCGTCGCGGTCGTCCGCGACGGTGAGGTCGAGGTCCTCGTCCACCGGGAGGCACGGGGGCGCGGCATCGGGACCCGTCTCGTCGAGCAGGTGCTCGCCCTCGCGGACCCCCCGACGCGTGCCTGGGCACACGGCGACCACCCCGCCGCCCGTGCCCTCGCGGCCCGCTCGGGCTGGTCCGCGGAGCGGACGCTGCTGCAGCTGCGCGCACCGGTGCCGACGACGGCGGCCGACCCGGGCCTCCCGGCCGGCTACCGTCTCGACGCGTTCCGGGCCGGGTCGACCGAGGACGAGACCGACTGGCTCGCCCTGAACGCGGCGGCATTCGCGTCGCACCCCGAGCAGGGACGGATGACGCTCGACGACCTGCGGGCACGCGAGTCCGACGCCTGGTTCTCCGGCGACGACCTCGTCCTGCTGCGTGACGCCGACGGCCGGCTGGCGGGATCCTGCTGGCTCAAGGTCGAGGACGGCGTCGGCGAGTACTACGCCGTGGCCGTCCGGCCGGACCTGCAGGGGACGGGCCTCGGCGGCGTGCTCATGCGCGCCGGAGCAGCACGGCTCGTCGACCGCGGTCTGCATGCCGTGGCGCTCTACGTCGAGGGCGACAACGCTCCCGCACTGGCGCTGTACCGCCGCCAGGGGTTCGTCGACCACAGCATCGACGTCCAGTACGCGGCGCCGACGACCGGCCGGTAACATGGAGCGTCGGTGACGCACCGACGTTCGTGGGTTCGGGGGATCTGTGGCGCAGGACGGCCAGCACTCGCAGTACGGCAAGGGGGAGCCACTCGGCGCGTCCTACCGCCTGGTGGAGCTCCTCGGGACGGGTGCGTCCGGCGAGGTCTGGCGCACCGAGCACACCGCGACCGGTGAGCAGTTCGCCGCCAAGCTGTTGCGGGCCGAGCTCGCCGCCGAACCCGACGTCGTCGAACGCTTCGTCCGGGAACGCTCGGTGCTGCTGGCGCTCGACCACCCCTCCGTCGTCCGCGTCCGGGACCTCGTCGTCGAGGGCGACCGGCTGGCGATCGTCATGGACCTGGTCAGCGGCGGATCGGCACGCGACCTGCTGCTCGACGTCGGCACGCTGGCGCCACGCGACGCCCTGACCATCACCGCCGAGACGCTCGACGCCCTCGCCGCCGCACACGAGCGGGACGTCAGCCACCGGGACGTGAAGCCCGACAACGTCCTGCTCGACCACCGGTGGACCCCGGGCAGCACGGGTGACGTCCGGGTGTCGGACTTCGGCATCGCCTCGGTCGTGGCCGAACGCGACCGGAAGACCACCGGACTCCTCGGCACGCCGCAGTACATGGCGCCGGAGTCGATCAGCCAGGGTCGCTCCGGTCCTGCTGCCGACGTCTACGGTGCCGGCGTCATGCTCTACGAGTTGCTCGCCGGACGGACGCCGTTCGCCGGGCCGGGCACCGACTTCGCGGTCGCGTACCGGCACGTGACCTCCACCCCGCCGCGGCTCGACGTGCCCGACGCCCTCTGGGCCGCGCTGTCGTCGATGCTGGCGAAGGACCCCGCCGCGCGTCCGTCAGCGGTCGACGCCGCCGCGACCCTCCGGAGACTCGCCCGCGCACTGCGGGACGCTCCGGCGCTGGCCAGGGTCGAGGACCCGGACACGTTCGACGAGGTCGAGCGGCCGGCGACGGTCGTGCGCGGCGGCCTCGCCGGCGGCCTCGCCGGTGGTGGATCCGGCAGCGCCGACGCCGGTGCCCGTCCCGGTCCCGCCGGGGGCGCGCTCGAGTCCACGGGGGACGGCCCCGTCGAACCGGAGCCCGAGCTCGGCCCCGCCGGGTCCCAGACCGTCATCCGACCGTTGGCACGCCCCGTGCTCCCCGCCACCCCGGCCGACGTCGAGACCCCGCGGCGCCGCGTCTCCCGCCCCGACTGGCTGACGAACCGCATGCTCCTGCTCGGCCTGCTCGGGATCGTCCTGGTCGTCGTGCTCGTCATCGCGGCCGTGGTGTGGCTGCCCGGCAGTGGGAAGAAGCAGCCCGCGGGCGGCGCGACCACCGCGCAGAGCGCCAGCGCCTACGAGCAGGACCGACCGCTGCCCACCGGACTGACCACCACGCGCAAGGCGGTGGTGGACGCGTCCGCCGGGACCGTCGAGCTCTCGATCACCTACGCCGCGCAGACCGCTCCGCTGACCGGACCCCTGCTCGAGGTCCTGCCGGCCGCCGCGGAGGGCGCCGACTGCCCGGCCGTCACCTGGGACGGCGAGGGTGTCATGGCGAAACGGAACCAACCGTCGTTGACCGGCGTCGACACACCCTGTGCGTGGAGCCTGTCGGGTCTGGACATCGAAGCCGGCGGGTCCGTCACCGTGCAGGCGACCGTGCCGGCGGACGCGATCGAGGGTGGGCCGTCCGGGTCCGGCTCGTCCGGGTCCGGCTCGTCCGGGTCCGGCTCGTCCGGGTCCGGCTCGTCCGGGTCCGGCTCGTCCGGGTCCGGCTCGTCCGGGGCTGCCGGCTCCGGGTCGGGTGGTTCGGCCCTGCAGGAGTGGCTCGACGGGGTCGGCGCCGCCACCACCGCCGCCGTCAGCGACCAGTCCGTGAACGGGACCGCGTACCCGGTGCAGCGGCTGCAGGGCATCGACGTCCGCACCCCGGACCGCAGCGTCAGTCAGACCACCCTGCCCGTCACCCTCGTGCCGGTGTGGCCGAGCGGCGCGGACGAACTCAACCCGCTCTACCGCAGCCCGAGCACCGGTCGGCCGTCGGAGATGCTCGTCGACGTCGCCGGCGGTGAGTCCGGTGTCCGGTTCGCCGACGGCTGCTCCGGAGCGTTGGCGGTGTCGTCTGACGGGCTCGTCGTGACCGCACTGTCGGTGGCGCCGACCTGCACGGTGCGAGCGACCGTCGGGAACTTCACGAACCTCGAGAGCGACCCCTTCGGGATCACCACGCGCGACTGAGGTCGGTGCGGGTGGTGCTGCCGGCGGGCCGCCGGACGGGAGGCGCGGGGTGGCGCCGGCGTGCGCCTCCCGTCGGCCGTGTGCGGTGTGCGGTGTGCCGTCGGCCGTGCGCCTGCGCCTGGGCGTCTGCGCGTCTGCGTCTGCGTCTGCGTCTGCGGGTCTGCGTCAGCGCGTCCGCGTCAGCGCGTCCGCGTCAGCGCGTCCGCGGCCGCGGCCCGCGCGGCCGGCGCGGCCGCGGACGCTGGTCGGCTGGGTCAGCTGGCGGCGGAGGCGGTCTGCACGAGACGCACCGCGCCTCCCGACGCGGCGTACCCACGACCGACCGTCAACGCCACCGGTGAGCGGCGGGGCAGCGTCACGCCGAGGAGCTCGCCGTCGTAGTCGACGTCGGGCTGCAGCAGCACCCCGCACCGGGACTTCCGGACCGCTCGCGTCCAGTGGTTGTACATCGAGCGGAGGTCGGCCGACCGGCCGGATGCGACGACGCACAGACCGGGACGTTCGGTGGAGAGGAGCGAGGCGATGCTCTGGTCGCCGTCGTCGAACCGCTCGGCGTCGTCGATGAGCAGCAGGACCGGGCCGCGCTCGAGACGGATGCCCGCCAGGAGCGCCGGGACCTCGTCCGCCCCGACGGCGATGCGGTCGAACGAGCCGGTGGCCAGCGGCGAGCGGCGGTCGCAGATCGCCCAGACCGCGGGTCGGACGCCGTCCGTGTCCCGCGCCGACTCAGCCAGGGCGAGGAGCACCGAGGACTTGCCGGAACGGGCCGGGCCGGCGACCAGGACGTGTTCGCCGTCGTACACCTCGAGGACGGCCGTTCCGAGGTCGTCCTCCGCGATGCCGACGGGCAGCTGCCACGGCTCGGTGTCGAAGCGAGCGGACACGCTGAGGTCCGCCACCGAGACGGCGCCGGGGAGCCGGCCGACCGCGCTGGCCTTCGGCGCGGTGCCGGGCCAGCGCTCGGCAACGGCACGGACGGCCTCGGTCAGCGTCCCGTCCGGCGTGCCGATGTGCGACTGCAGCTTCGTGATCGAGTCGATGAACCGACCCGGGACCGGCGGCGGGACGTCCTTCGGCCGGACCCCGATCGTGGCGTAGTCGTACGGGTCGGCGAGCCGGAACAGCCACTTCTGGGTCGTGACCTCGTCCATGGCGGACGGGACGGCCTTCGCGCGGGTCGTCGACACCGCGAAGGAGATACCGAGCGCCGGACCCTCGGCGTAGACGCGGTAGAGGGCGTCGAGGAGCTGCTGACCCTCGAAGTCCTGGTACTCGTCGCGGAGTGCGGCGAGGCCGTCCACCAGGACGACCGCCCGGCGGCCACCCGGGGCAGCGCGGCGGCGGTCGAGTTCGGTCCGGAGGTAGCGGAGCATGCGGGCCTGCAGCTCGCCGGCCCCCGCGCCGGACCCGACGTAGGCGCTGGTGTGCGGCAGGTCGGCGAGGGGGGCGAGGTCACCGGCACCCATGTCGAGCACCAGGAGGTCGAGGTCCTCGGGGCTCGTGGTCCGGGCGAGCTGCAGCGCGATGGACGCCAGTGCGGTGCTCGTCCCGCTGCCGGGGATGCCCATGAGCATGAGGTTGCCCTCGGCCCGGTCCCACCCGCTCGTGACCTGTCGCTGGTTGTCCGGGTCGTCGGCCAGGGCGACCGGGACCGTCGTGCCCGTCGTGCCTGTGGCGCCCGTCGTGCCGTCGGCCGGCGCCAACGCGTCGAGCGGGACGGAGGCGGTGAGGGCCTCCGGCCAGATCGGACGGGGCGGGGCGTAGCCGGCCTCGTCGTTCGCCGCCGAGATCGCGTCGATGAGGACGTCGAGGTCCGTCAGGTCGGAGGCCGCCGGTGCCGTGGAGGCGATCGGTGCCGGCACGCCGAAGACGTCCGTGGGACGGACGGTGACCGGCTGCTCGGCCCGGAGGTCCCGGGCACGGCCGGTGACGAGCGCGGTCTGCACTGGGGTGATGTCGTCCTGCCCGAGCTTCACGTAGGCGCGGCCGGTCTGCTGCCGTCCGATGCCGGCGGCTGACGGGACGCCGATGACGTTCATGGAGTCCTCGCGGCTCTGCACCCGCAGTGCGACGCGCATGTTCGTGTTCGCGAGGATGTCCTCGCTGACGACGCCCGCAGGACGCTGCGTCGCGAGGACCATGTGGACACCGAGCGTGCGACCGACCGCGGCGATCGCCACCAGCGAGGTGAGGACGTCCGGGAAGTCCTTCGCCAGCATCGCGAACTCGTCGACCACGAAGAGCAGCCGCGGCATCGGCTCCGCCGGCTTCGTCGCCAGGTAGGCGTCGAGGTTGTCGATGTCCGCACCCGCCGCCGCGAACACCCGCTGGCGGCGACCGAGCTCGGCCTCGAGGGCACGGATCGCGCGGTCGGCGAGCTGCTCGTCGAGGTTGCTGATCGTGCCGATCGTGTGCGGCAGACGCTCGCAGGCGGCGAACGCAGCCCCGCCCTTGAAGTCCACGAGCAGGAAGTTGAGGCGCGTCGGGTCGTTGCGGGCAGCGAGTCCGGCGACGAAGGACCGCAGGAACTCGCTCTTGCCGGAACCGGTCGTCCCGCCCACCAGGCCGTGCGGACCGTCGCGGACCAGGTCGATCTCGAGGACCCCGCCCTCGGACGAACCGATCGGGGTGGAGAAGCCGGTGCGGGCGTCCCAGGCGGCACGGATCGCGGCCGCACCGGTCGCTCCGGTGGCCGGAGCGGAGCCGGTGAGCAGGTCGGGCAGGCGCACCAGGGCCGGCAGCGACGCACCCGGCACCAGCAGCTCGGGGTCGTCGAAGTGCGCGACGTGTCGGGCGCACCGCTCGGCGTCGCCCGAGGTCAGCCCGGCGAGCACCACGTCCTCGACGCGGGTCCGGTCCGCCGGACGGTAGACGGTCGCCGCGGCGTCGGCACCGACCGTGATGATCGTGGTGCAGGCCGCAGGGAGCTGCTGCTCGTTCGTCGCGATGACGATGCCGCTCACCCGGCGCGGACGCTCCCCCGGTCGCCGGATCTGCCCCGGCGCACTCCGGCCGTGCCCGAGCAGGCTGCGGGCCGGCGCGTCACGGCCCTCGGTGAGCACCTCGGAGTCGATGAGCACCAGGAGTTCCGGCGTGGGCAGTTCGTCGATCGACTCGCGGAGACCACGGAGGACCGCGGCACCCTGGTCGCGCTGCGCCGACATCCACCGCTGACCGGTACTGCTCCCCGCCACCCGGGCGTGCGGCAGCCAGGAGGCCCAGGACCAGTCGTCCTCCCGGCCGCGGTCGCAGAACACGCCGACGGTCAGGTCGGCGGGACCGCAGTGCACGGTCGCCTGCACCAGGAGGCTGCGCGCCAGTGCGAGCGCGCCCTCGCGGTCGCCGACGATCCCGACGACGCCGGCGTCGCTGAGGTCCGCGACGACCGGGGCGGCGGTGAGCTTGCTCGACTCGATCGCCGCCTTCGCGTTGTCCTCGAGCTTGGACTGTGTGGCACGGGAGTCGAGCTCCGGCCGCCACGGTGCGTCACCCGTGCCGGCGTGCAGGCTGAGGAAGTCGACGTCGTCCGCGCGACGCTGCCAGAGCGTCGTCGCCGGCAGCAGCGCCCGGCGCACGACGGTCGCCGGGTCCGGTACGAGTTCCTGCCGCCGAGCCGCCTCGATCGCCGCGGCGGCGGTGATCTCACCGCTGAACCCGCGGACCGCCTCGAGGAAACGCTCGTCCTCTTCCTTGAGGTTCCGCGCCCGCCGGTGCTTCTGCTCGAACCACATGCCGATCGCCGTCACCGGGCTGAGGAGCGCGAAGAGGGCGAACCGGGCGTCGCCGAGCAGCAGCACCATCGCCCCCGCCAGGACCAGTGGTGCGGCGACCGTGATCCAGCTGAACTTCGACGCGGGCGGGACGTCACGCTTCGTCGGGGGCGAGACCGGCTCCACCGCCGTGTTGCGGCCGGGCCGCGGCGGTCGGTTGAAGGGAGCGGTCGCGGCCGGTGTCAGGTTCGGCAGGGAACCGGGCGCGGGCACCGGCGTCTCGTGCAGCTCGGGACGGACGAGCAGGACCGCCCCACCGACGATGACACTCGTGCCGACCGTGACGAGCACGCCGTCCTCGTCGAGCCGCTCGCCGGCCACGACGGTGCCGTTCGTGGACCCGGCGTCGCGGATGCGGACCCCGTCGTCCTCGCGCTCGATCGTGCAGTGTTCCCACGAGGCGCTCTCGGTGGGCAGGACCAGGTCCGCCTGCGGGGCGCGGCCGACCACGAGCCTCCTGGACCGCGGGACCGGGACCACCGCGCCGGTGACGAGTCCGCCGGCGAGGGTGACGGACCAACCGTCGACGAGCTGCGGGCGTTCCTCCGGTGCGCGGGCGATGCGGGAGCCCTCGAGCAGGACCAGGTCCCGCAGCGGGGTGTCGACACTCGTCCGGTGCCCGTCGACGGCGAGCGTCGTCCCCGGCTCGAGCGCCAGGCCCGTCGCCGACTCCACCAGTTCGCCGAGGCAGCTGGTGCTCGCCCAGCCGTCGACCTCCACCGCGTCACGCCGGTCGTCGAGCTCGATCAACAGCCGCATGCGCGCGCTCCTCCTGGTCCGTCGGGTGGTGGGGGTGCCGTGGACGCGGTCAGCGTGCCGTCGAGTCCTGGAACCACACGAGCGCCGAAGTGGGCTCGGTGGTGGTCGGGCGGAGCCCCAGCGTCTGCGACGACGCTGCGAGCACGGTTGCGTCGGTGCGGAGTGCCTGCTGCTGCCGGAAGTCGAGCGCCGGTCCGGCGATGCCGTCACCGGCGTCGAGTCGCAGCGCCGACAGCGAGTCCGCCACGGCGGACGGCTCGTCGCTGCGCGCGGCGCCGACGGCCCGGACGAGCGCGACGACGGCATCGTGGCTGCGGGAGTCGGCGGCCCACGCGACCGCGGAGAACGGCTGGTCGGCGGTCAGGTTCTGCGCGTCGGCGTCGTCGGCGAGCACCCGGACACCGCCGAGGAAGGCGGACATCGCCCGTCCCTGGGCGTCGGAGGTGAGGGCACGGGCGTCGTCGGTCGCGACGCCCGCCGAGACGAAGGTGCCGGAGAGGCTGCCGTCGGCTGCGGCCAGGGCGGTCCCGAAGGCCGGGCTGGTCGCCTGCGGGGTCAGCACGACCGGGACGGTCACGTCGGCGGACTGCAACGCGGCGACGAACGCACCCTGACGTGCAGCAGACCCGCTGACCACGACGGCGTCGGAGTCCGGCTCGGCCGGCGCACCGTCGGTCGGGGCAGCGGTCGCGTCGGCCGACGGGTCCGTCGAAGTCGACGTGGCGCCGGTCCGCTCGGCCACGGTCGTCGCGAGCGCGCTGTCGTCGGCTGCCGTGTCGGCGGTCACCACGTGGGCGAACCGGATCCCGGAGGGCGCGCCGCCACCGAGGTCGACGAGGAGGGGAGCGTCCGCCCCACGGATGGCTCGCTGCATCGCCGCACTGACCGAGCTCGGGGACGGAGCCGTGGACCAGGAGCCGTCACCGCCGCTGGCGTACGGCAGCACCACGGGGACGCCTGCCTCGGACGCGGCGTCGAGCGCGGCCGAGACGTGCGCTCCGGAGGAGGCGACGACGATGCCGGCCACGCCGGCGTCGGCGAGCTGCTGGACGGCACGCTTCGCGCCGCTCGTGCTGCCGCCGTCGTTGCGGGTCACGAGTTCGACGTCGGTCCCGCCGAGGGTGAGTCGCTTCGCGGCGACGAGGGCGCCCTGCGCGGCTTCGTCCCACTCGGACCCCTCGCCGTCGCCGAGCGTGACGACGACACCGATCTTCGTGCCGTCCGGGACGTGCGCGACGCGGATCGGTACCGGGACCGTGGCCGGCACGGCTTCGGCTGCCGGGGTGTTGCGGTCGACGACGAACACCACCACGGCCAGGACCACGGCGATGACGAGCACCGCGAGGGCGACGATGGCCAGGGGCTGTCGCGGACCGCGTGTGCCCCGCGCGTCGTCGACGGCCTGGTGCGTCATCGTGCGGCTCCGATCGTGAAGGCGTACAGCGTCGTCGAGGTCGCGCCCTTCGGCACGTCCATCCGGAACGCGGGCAACGCGGTCGCGGCGTCGAGGGAGGCGCGGAACTGCTCCTGCTGCAGCAGGATGCCCGACACGTCCTCGGCCCGGACATTGGCGTACCCGGCGGCGTTCTGCGAGGCCAGCGCGAGCTGGTAGTCGGCGGAGTCCGACTTCGCCGCGCTCGTGGCCATCGCGCCGAGGATGCCGGAGCCGTTCACCTTGCGGTCACCGAGGTCGAGCATCACGCGGTTGAGGTCACCGGTCAGCAGCGTGCTCGCGCCCTCGACGTCCCGCGTCGAGGCCGTCGTGCTGGCGTCGATGCGGGCGAGGCTCTGCTTCGTCTGGCTGTCGATCGCACCGGCGAGCGCACCGTTCTCGCGCTCGAGCTTGCCCCGCTGCTCGTCGATCGTGCCCTTGGCGCCGACCGTGACGTCCTTCGAGGTGGACCGGAGGCCCGCGATCGACTGGTCGAAGGCCTTCAGCACTGCCGCGTTGCTGCTCTCGGCCTGCTTGGAGACGTCGCGCACCTGCTGGTCGATGAGGGCGTCGATCTTCTTCGCGGTCGCATCGTTCGCCTGGGCGAAAGCGTCCTTCACCTTCTGGCCCAGCGCGTCCTGCTCGTCGCGGACCGAGTTCAGGGCCGTCGCGAGCGCATCGCCAGCCTGGTTCGCGTCACGGACCGCGGACTGCATCTGCTCGACGGACGAGGAGACGTCACCGCCGCTCGTGTTGATGCTCTGGTCCACCGCAGCCCGGGCGCTCTCGATCCCCGCGAACCGATCGCGCAACGAACGCGTCGCCGCGCCGAGCCCGCCGGTCTCGTCCTGCACGTCCGTCGCCTGGATCAGGTCGTCCCATGCGACCGAGTCGTCGGCCAGACGGGCGTCCATCGGCTTGTCGAACGGGACGGGGGTGTCGAGCGTCGCACCGTCACCCTCGTCCACGCAGGGCGTGGCCGTCAGGTAGGAGCGGAGTTCGTCGGCCTGCTGCTCGGTCAGTCCGGGTCCGGTGGGCAGTGGCGGGAGCACTCCGCCGTCACTGGTCGGCGCGACCAGCTCGCAGATGCGCTGGGCCAGCGCCGCGTTCTGCGCCTGCATCGTCCCGCTGAAGCGGGAGTCGCCGATGTTCCCGATGGCCGCACGTGCAGCTTGCGCCCGCCCGTGCAAGGCGGCGACCTTGTCGTTGAGCTCCTTGATGCCGACCCCGGCGACCCGGACTGCCTCTTCCAGGGCGTCCAACTGCTGGTTGACCGACGCGGTGCCGTCCCCGGAGCGCGCCTGCAGGGCGTCGAGCGTCTTCTGGACGTCGTCGAGCCGCGCGTCGACCGTGCCGTAGCTGTCGATCGCGGACTGCGCGAGCTCCGGCTGGAGGGTGGCGGCGAGGTCGTCGCCGGTCTGCACCAGGCCGGTGAGTGCGGCCGTGATGGTCGTCGACGAGGCGAACAGCGCGCAGGTGAGCGAGAACCGGGCGTCCTCGGCGGCGCACTTCTCGGCCGTGGGCTCGCTCGGCCCGACGGACGACGCCAGCTGCACGCTGACCTGCTGCTTGCACGCCTCGCTCGCGGCGGCGTAGCCCTCGAGCTGCGCGGAGACCCGGAGCAGGTTGCCGTAGACGCTCGCACCGCCGGCGGACTGCTCCGGCTCGGCTGCGCAGCCCTGCCCGTCGATGGCCGGAGCCGGCGCGGTGGCGGAGGTGTCGCCGAGCAGCGCATCGAGACTCGACGTGGTCTCCTGCAGCTGCTGCAGCACCGTGGACTGGGTCGCGCTGACGGTCGAGCCGAGGTCGCCCTTCAGCGAGCTGAGCTGCCCCGAGAGGGACTGCATGGTGCTGGCGAGGGCGGTGCTGCTCTCCTTCAGTCGCTCCGCCGTGCGCACGCCGAGCGTCGCGGAGGTGGTCTCGAGGTTCGACCGGACCTCGGTGATCGTGCCGCCGGCACGTGCCAGGACCTCGTTCACCTGCGAGATGAGGTCGATGGTCCGCCGCTGCAGCGCCAGCTCGGAGTCCGTGTCGGACCCGAAGGCCGCGTTCACCACGCCGGTCGAGGAGAGGTCGGTCGAGATCCCCGGCTGCGCGGCCAGGTCGAAGGAGGGTGCGGCGAAGTCGTCGACGTCCGCCACGAGGTGCAGGGTCGTGCTGGCGCCCGAGGTCGGCGGGGCGAGGAGGCGCCCCCACTGCACGACCGCGTCGCCGTCACCGTTCGCACTGACGACGCCGTCGGTCGAGGTGGCGTCGTCCGAGGTGTCGGTGACGACGCTGTTCGGTTTGGTCCCCGGCAACACCGTGGACGCCGCGATGCTGAACGGCGCACCGACGAGCGCCGGGGTCGTCCGGGAGGCCCCCGCGACGTCGTACGTCAGGTTGCGCGACCGGACGGTCAGGTTCTCGACGGTGAGGTCGATCTCGACCCGCCCGGAGTAGCCCGCCAGGTCAGCGAGGTCGGTACCGCTCTTCTTCGCGGTCGTGTACTGCGTCGTGACGCGGAGCGGCAGGTCGGCGGCGGCCTTCGCTGCGTCGTGCTCGGTGACGGCCGACGACGAGCGGTCCTTCCCGACGGAGATCGCGGTGTCGGAGATCGTGGTGATCGACCCGTCCGCCGCCAACTGCGTGTCGACCGTCTGCAGGACGCGCGAGGGCTTCTCGACCGCCCGGTCCGACGTGGTGCACCCCGCGAGCACGAGCGCGGCAGCACCCGCCATCGCGACCACGGCCAGCGCGCGGCCGTTCTTCGTTCGTACCCCTGGATGCAGCATGCGCAACGACATTGGCGATCGTCCCCCTCAAGAACCGACAAGCGTGTCGATCCTAGCCGGGCAGCCGGAAGCCGGGTTCCGTTCTCCACAGGGCCGGGAGTCCCCCGTTCGGGCCACGTGGCGGGCGACCCGCTCCACTCCCCGTTCACCGGCTGTCTCCACAGGGGCCACCCGGGCAGCCCCCGGCGCAGGGTGCTGGTGGCAGGATGTGGCCATGGACACCGAACCGCAGCTCGACGGCGACTCCGTCGCGAACGACCTCGACGACTTCGACGAGGTCGTGGAGATCGAGCACGAGTCGCTGCCCTCCGACCGGTACTTCGACCGCGAGCTCAGCTGGCTCCGCTTCAACCAGCGCGTGCTCGAGCTCGGCGAGGACCGGACGCAGCCGCTGCTCGAGCGCGCGAACTTCCTGGCGATCTTCGCGTCGAACCTCGACGAGTTCTTCATGGTGCGGGTCGCCGGGCTGAAGCGCCGCATCGACACCGGCATCGCGGTCCCCACGAACGTCGGCCGCGCACCCAGCGACGTCCTGCGCGACATCGCGATGAAGGCCCACGAGCTGCAGGAACGCCACGCCAACGCGTTCATCGGGTCGCTGAAGCCCGACCTCGACGCCGCGGGCATCCACGTGGAGCACTGGTCCGACCTCGGTGAGGACGACCGGCTCCGGATGCGCGAGTACTTCTCCGAGCAGATCTTCCCGGTGCTCATGCCCCTCGCGGTCGACCCGGCACACCCGTTCCCCTACATCTCCGGCCTGTCGCTCAACCTGGCCGTCCGGGTGCGGAACCCGAAGTCCCAGCGCCAGGAGTTCGCGCGCCTGAAGGTGCCGCAGAACTACCCGCGCTTCATCAAGCTGCCGGACGACAACTCCGGGCGGCTGCGCTTCATCCCGCTCGAGGACCTGATCGCGAACCACCTCCCGGACCTGTTCCCGGGGATGGAGGTGATCGAGCACCACGTGTTCCGGATCACCCGCAACGAGGACGTCGAGATCGAAGAGGACGAGGCCGAGAACCTCATCCAGGCGCTGGAACGGGAGCTCCTCCGTCGTCGGTTCGGTCCGCCGATCCGTCTCGAGATCACCGAGGACATGGACCCGGTGACCCTCGACCTGCTGGTGCGCGAGCTCGACATCACCGAGCAGGAGGTCTACCGTCTGCCGTCGCCGCTCGACCTCGGCGGCCTGTTCGAACTGGCGAAGCTCCCCCGCCCGGACCTGCACTACCCGCGCCACGTGCCGACGACCCCGGTGCAGTTCCAGCCGGGTGAACCGAACACGAAGCCCGACCTGTTCCGCGCGATCGCCGCCCGGGACGTCCTGGTGCACCACCCGTACGAGTCCTTCGCGACGAGCGTGCAGGCCTTCCTCGAGCAGGCCGCGGCCGACCCGAACGTCCTGGCGATCAAGCAGACGCTGTACCGCACCTCGGGCGACTCCCCCATCGTGGAGGCCCTGATCGACGCCGCCGCCGCGGGCAAGCAGGTGCTCGCGCTCGTCGAGATCAAGGCGCGGTTCGACGAGCAGAACAACATCACCTGGGCGCGCAAGCTCGAGAAGGCCGGCGTGCACGTCGTGTACGGCCTGGTGGGCTTGAAGACGCACTCGAAGCTGGTGCTCGTCATCCGGCAGGAGGGCGGGACGCTCAAGCACTACAGCCACATCGGGACGGGCAACTACAACCCGAAGACCTCGCGCATCTACGAGGACATGGGCCTGTTCACCGCCGACGACACCGTCGGCAAGGACCTGACGCGACTGTTCAACGAGCTGTCCGGGTACGCGATCGAGAAGAAGTTCAAGCGTCTCCTCGTCGCACCGCTCCACCTCCGCAAGGGCCTGGTGAAGCGCATCCAGACCGAGGCGGAGAACGCCCGCGCCGGCAAGCCCTCGGGCATCCGCATCAAGGTCAACTCGATGGTCGACGAGCAGATCATCGACGCGCTCTACCTGGCGAGCCAGGCCGGCGTGCCGGTCGACGTCTGGGTCCGTGGCATCTGCTCGCTGAAGCCAGGCCTCGAGGGCGTCAGCGAGACCATCCGGGTCCGGAGCGTGGTCGGACGCTACCTCGAGCACTCCCGCGCGTTCGCGTTCCACAACGACGGCGACCCCGCGGTGTTCATCGGCAGCGCCGACATGATGCACCGCAACCTCGACCGCCGCGTCGAGGCCCTCGTCCGGCTCACCACCCCGGCGCACATCACCGAGGTCCAGGAGATGTTCGACCTGGCGATGGCCGAGACGACGAGTTCCTGGCACCTCGAATCCGACGGCGAGTGGAGCCGCCACTCGACGGACGATGACGGCCGCCCGCTCGACGACGTGCAGAATGTCATCATGCGGACCATCTCGGCACGGAAGCGTTCCACTCGGTGAGCGGTGGGCAACCGGGCCCGGTCCTCGCGGCCGGTGCCGTTGTCTGGCGAGACCAGGACGGCGAGCCGCTCGTCCTCCTGATCCACCGGGAGCACCACAAGGACGTCTCCTTCCCCAAGGGCAAGGTGGACCCCGGCGAGAGCATCCCCGGGGCAGCCGTCCGCGAGATCGACGAAGAGACCGGGTACCGCGTGCACCTCGGCGCGCCCCTCGGTCAGGCCGAGTACGTGCTGCCGGGCGGTCGCGACAAGGTCGTGCACTACTGGTCGGCCCGGGTCTCCCGGAAGGAAGCCGAGCGTGCGGGCAAGTTCCGACCGAACGACGAGGTCGCCGCGGTCGAGTGGGTCTCCATCGACGACGCCCGCGGGCGACTGACCTACGAACGGGACGTCGCGATCCTCGACCGCTTCGCCGACCGGGCCGCCGCGCACGAGCACGACACGTTCGCGCTGATCGCCCTGCGGCACGCGAAGACCGTCCCGGGTTCGGACTGGGACGGTCCGGATGCGACCCGGCCGCTCCTCCCCCTCGGCCGCGCACAGGCGAAGGCGGCCGCCGCACCGGTGGCGGCGTTCGGCCCGAAGAAGATCGTCAGCAGCACGGCAGCACGCTGCCTGGCGACCGTCGAACCCCTGTCGGCGCGCACGAAGGTCGGCGTCTCCGACACCCCGGACATCAGCCAGGACGCCCACGAGCGCGGGACGGCCGACGTCAAGGGCGTCGTGCGGAAGCGCCTCGACAAGGCGAAGACGGCGGTGCTCTGCTCGCACGGCCCCGTCCTGCCCGACATCGTGGCGCGGATCGCCACGGACACCGCGGACGACGCGGCGCGGTTCGACCTCCGCCGTGCGGCCATGCTCTCCGTCGGCGAGTTCGCCGTGATGCACATCGCCGGACGCAAGCTCGTCGCCGTCGAGACGCACCGGAACACCGTCAGCGCCTGAGCCGGCACGGCCGGGTCCCGGCCAGCACCGCCCCGTGGGCAGCATGCCCCGATCCTGCTCCCGAGCCCGCCCCGGTGTCCGGCGACCCGCACCGGGTGAACCCCGCGTTCACCTCCCGTTCACCGGGGAGCGTCATCCCGGTCACCTCTCGTCCCTACAGTCACTCCCGGGTCAGCACCGGCCCGGGGACCACACAGCGGTCCCACTGCACTTAATTCCCGAAGGGACCCCTGTGAACATCAAGCGAATCGGCTCGGTCGCGGCAATCGCGATCGCCGGCGCCGTCGTGCTCTCCTCCTGCGCGGCGAACGAGGACGCTGGCAACGGCGGCAACTCGTCGTCGCCCGCCGCCTCCTCGGGTGTCGACTACTCGAGCCTCTCCGGCACGCTCACCGGCTCCGGCTCCTCCGCTCAGCAGACCGCTGAGGCGACCTGGGCCGCCGGCTTCCAGGGTCAGGCCTCCGGCGTCACCGTGAACTACTCGCCCGACGGCTCGGGTGCTGGCCGCGAGAACTTCATCTCGGGTGCCGCGGACTTCGCCGGCTCCGACGCCGCCCTCTCCGAGGACGAGCTCGGCGGCACCTTCAAGGGCTGCGCAGCGGACTCGAAGGCCATCGACATCCCGGTCTACATCTCCCCGATCGCCATCGCGTACAAGGTCGACGGCGTCTCGGACCTGACGCTCGACGCCAAGTCGATCGCGGGCATCTTCTCCGGCAAGATCAAGAAGTGGAACGACTCGGAGATCGCGTCGCTCAACGACGGCGTCAAGCTGCCCGACGCGGACATCACCGTCGTGCACCGCTCCGACGACTCCGGCACCACCCAGAACTTCTCCGAGTACCTGTCGGAGAACGCCGGTGACGCCTGGGGCAAGGAGCCGAGCCAGACCTTCCCGTTCCAGGTCGGTGACGCGGCAGCGAAGACCTCCGGTGTGGCCTCGGCCATGCAGGGCGCGTCGAACGCCATCACCTACATCGACGACTCCGGCGCCGGTGACCTCGACAAGGCCAAGCTCATGGTCGGCGACAAGGCCACCGAGATCTCGGCTGAGGGTGCGGCCAAGGTCGTCGCCGACTCCGACGTCGCGTCGGGTCGCGAGGACAACGACCTCGCCATCCAGATCGACCGCAAGGACACGGCAGACGGCGCCTGGCCGCTGGTGCTCGTCTCCTACGCCATCGCGTGCCAGGAGTACAAGGACAGCGCCAAGGCCGACCTCGTGAAGGCGTTCCTCGGGTACGTCGTCTCGGCGGACGCGCAGAAGGCCGCAGCGACGGAGGCCAAGTCGGCCGCCCTGTCGTCCGACCTCGCTGACAAGGCCGCCGCGGCGGTCAAGACCATCAAGTAACACCCGCAAGCGCCCGGACGCCGGTCCCACCCACCTGACCGGCGTCCGGGCTCTCGCCCGTCCTGACGCGAGCTGCCTCCCGCGCCCGTCACGGCCCCGACGCTCCACCTCTCCCCCCGAACCCCTCGCGCTCACCCCGGCGCGATCCTCCGACAGGAGCCCCATGACGACCGCACCGGTCCGAGACCAGGACACCGCCACCCCGTCGAAGCCCAAGGCCGTCGTCCGCGTCGGCGACCGGGTGTTCTCCGCCGCGTCGGTCACGGCCGGCAGCCTGATCCTCTTCGCCCTCGTCCTCGTCGCGGCGTTCCTCGTCTGGCAGAGCATCCCGGCCTTCAACGCCGAAGCCGGTTCGCTGCCGAACGACGCCTCGAACTTCTGGAGCTACGTCGGACCGCTGGTCTTCGGCACGGTCTGGTCGGCGTTCCTCGCACTGATCATGGCGGTGCCGCTGGCGATCGGGATCGCGCTCTTCATCTCGCACTACGCACCGCGCCGCCTCGCGCCGGTCCTGGGCTACGTCATCGACCTGCTCGCCGCGGTGCCGTCGGTCGTGTACGGCCTCTGGGGCATCGTCGTCCTGGCCCGCCTGGTGAAGCCGTTCTATGCGTTCCTGCACGACCACTTCGGCTGGATCCCGCTGTTCTCCGGCCCGCTGTCCGGCACCGGCCGCACGATCCTCACCGCGTCGATCGTCCTGGCGGTGATGGCCATCCCGATCATGACGGCCGTCATGCGCGAGATCTTCCTGCAGGCGCCGACCCTCAACGAGGAAGCGGCCCTGGCCCTCGGTGCGACGCGCTGGGAGATGATCCGGATGTCGGTCCTGCCGTTCGCCAAGTCCGGCATCGTGTCCGCGATCATGCTCGGCCTCGGCCGGGCGCTCGGTGAGACGATGGCGATCGCCCTGGTGCTGTCGGTGTCGACGAACATCACGTTCCAGCTCCTCACCCCGCTGAACCCGTCGACCATCGCGGCGAACATCGCGCTGCAGTTCGCCGAGGCTTCGGGAACGGCACTGAACGCGCTCATCGCGTCGGGCCTGATCCTCTTCGTCATCACCCTGGTCATCAACATGCTCGCGCGGTACATCGTCCGCAACCGAGTCTCCTGACGGGAAAGGTCGCACCCCGATGTCCCTCGCACTCCGTCAGCCCGCCGGCAACGTCTTCGCCAACGGCAAGCTCCACAAGTCCGTCCCGTGGCTGCTGCTCGTCGGCAGCTGGGTCGCACTCGGCCTGGTCTTCGCCCTGCTCAACGCAGGCGGTGCCACCAAGGACTTCAACGTCGTCGCCGCGGTGTTCCTCGGCACCGTCCTGTTCGACGTGCTCATCGTCGTCGTCTCCCGCATCGTCGAGGGTGGCCGCAAGGCGGTTGACCGCCTGATCACCTCGCTGGTCATCACCGCCTTCGTCATCGCGGTGCTGCCGCTGGTGTCGCTGCTCTGGACGGTCCTGGCCGACGGCCTCGCCCGGTTCGACGCACAGTTCTTCTCGTACTCGATGCGCGGTGTCATCTCCGAGGGCGGCGGCGCGGTGCACGCGCTGATCGGCACGCTCGAGATCACGCTCTTCGCGGCGCTCATCAGCGTCCCGATCGGGCTGCTCACCTCGATCTACCTGGTCGAGTACGGCAAGGGCGCGCTCGCCCGCGGCATCACCTTCTTCGTCGACGTGATGACGGGCATCCCCTCGATCGTCGCCGGGCTGTTCGCCTACTCGCTGTTCGCCCTGTTCCTGGGCCCGGGTGCCCGGTTCGGCCTGGTCGGCTCGGTGGCCCTGGCGGTGCTGATGATCCCGATCGTCGTGCGCTCCACCGAAGAGGTCCTGAAGATCGTGCCGATGGAGCTCCGCGAGGCCTCGTACGCGCTGGGTGTCCCGAAGTGGCTGACGATCGTCAAGGTCGTGCTGCCGACGAGCCTCGCCGGCATCACGACGGGTGTCATGCTCTCGATCGCCCGCGTCATCGGCGAGACCGCTCCGCTGCTGGTCACCGCCGGGTTCACCTCGAGCATGAACTACGACCTGTTCAAGGACCCGATGATGACGCTGCCGGTGTTCGCGTACACGCAGTACTCGCAGCAGGGCGCCAACCCGGTGCCGTTCGTCGACCGGGCCTGGACCGCGGCGCTGCTCCTGATCCTCATCGTGATGCTGCTGAACCTGCTGGCCCGCTTCATCACCCGCCTCTTCGCGCCCAAGCTCCCCCGCTAGGGAGGGCGCTGCCTCCCCCGCTGACGCGCTGCAGACCCGCAGACCCGCAGACCACCCAACCCAGAAGGAACCACGTGTCCAAGCGCATCGAGGTCGACGGCCTCAACGTCTTCTACTCGAAGTTCAAGGCGGTCGAGGGCGTCGACATGACGATCGAGCCCCGCACCGTCACCGCCTTCATCGGCCCGTCCGGCTGCGGCAAGTCGACGTTCCTCCGCACGCTCAACCGCATGCACGAGGTCATCCCCGGTGCCTACGTCGAGGGTTCCGTCAAGATCGACGGCGACGACCTGTACGCCCCGGGTGTCGACCCGGTCATCGTCCGTCGCCAGGTCGGCATGGTGTTCCAGCGTCCGAACCCGTTCCCGACGATGTCGATCAAGGACAACGTGCTGGCCGGCGTGAAGCTCAACAACAAGCGCATCTCGCGCTCGGAGGCCGAGGACGTCGTCGAGCGGTCGCTGCGGGGCGCGAACCTCTGGAACGAGGTCAAGGACCGCCTCGAGAAGCCCGGCATGGGCCTCTCCGGTGGGCAGCAGCAGCGCCTCTGCATCGCACGCGCGATCGCGGTGCAGCCGGACGTGCTGCTCATGGACGAGCCGTGCTCCGCGCTCGACCCGATCTCGACCCTCGCGATCGAGGACCTCATCGAGGAGCTGAAGAAGGAGTTCACGATCGTGATCGTGACCCACAACATGCAGCAGGCCTCGCGCGTCAGCGACAAGACGGCGTTCTTCAACATCGCCGGCACCGGCCAGCCGGGTCACCTCATCGAGTACGACGACACCGCGACGATCTTCTCGAACCCGTCCGTCAAGTCGACCGAGGACTACGTCTCGGGTCGATTCGGGTGATCAGCGTCACGACCGTCTGCTGACGGTCCAGCCGGGAGGCCCGGTGCACGTCCGCCACGGACGGCACCGGGCCTCTCCGCGTCACGCCGTACGACCGGGCCCGCCCGCCCGCCAGTGCCGACACGACGGTCCCGACACGACGGTGCAGCCACGACCGTGCCCACACGACGACGCCCCCGCGACCGTCGGTCACGGGGGCGTCGTCCTGAACCGTCAGGGGCCGGTCACGCCTCGGACGTGGGCACGGCGACCACCGGGGCGGAGGTGGGCTGCTTCGAGCCCCCGGCCGGCTCCACGGTGATGCCGATCGTGTCTCCGTTGCCCATCGTGCCGCGGAGGACCGCCGAACGGACACCGCCGTCGACGTCGTCCATCAGGCCGGCCGCGGTGATGCTGCCGCCGGACTCCTGCGAACCGATGTACCAGAGCTCGTACGTCTTGTCCTTCGGCGCCGCGTCGACGCCGTCGAGGATGACCGCGGACCGCTGGAGCTGCCCGGACCAGACGACCGTGGCCGTGCCGCCACCCTTGACCTTGGCGGTGCTCCGCTGGAAGTCCGGAGCGGCGTAGATCTGGTCGAGGCCGGAGGCCGCCTGCGTGGTCGCCGGCGCCCCACCGTCGTCCTGGAGCAGCGAGCCGCCGACGCCGAGCCCGACGCTCAGGAGGACGACGCCAGCAGCTGCGGCGACGCTGATCATCGCGGCGGGCCGCTGGAACCAGCGAGCCCGGGCGGTCGACGCAGCACGACCAGGGGCCGACTGCAGGTCGGTGACCGTCGCGGCGGGCGTGACGTCCGGGGCGGACGCGTGGCGTGCCTCCCGGACGGGCTCCTGCGTGGCGCCGGAGTCGTCCAGGGCGGGGAGCTGGGGGGTCGTCTGGATCTTCGCCATCAGCGACGTCTTGAGCGACGCGGACGGTTCGACCGGGGACACCGCGAAGGCGAGGGCCAGGGCGGTCTCGCGGAGGGAGTCGGACTCCAGGCGCAGCTCCGGGGAGTCGGCCAGTGCCCGCTCGACCGCGGCGCGCTCGTCGTCGGTCAGCGCGTTCAACGCGTGCGAGCCGGTCATCAGCTCGGGGTCGTCGTGACGGTCGGTCATGACGTCACCCCCATCTCGTCGCGGAGTCGGATCATCCCGTCGCGGAGACGGGTCTTGACGGTGCCGATCGGCACTCCGAGCTTCTCGGCCATCTCGCTGTGCGAGAACCCGCCGTAGTAGGCGAGCTGCACGGCCTGGCGCTGGAACTCGGTGAGTCGGGACAGTGCCCGGCTGACGCGTTCGTGTTCGAGTCGGATCTCGACCGACTCGGAGACGGAGTCGAAGTCCGTCTCGAAGTCGCGGATGCCGATCTTGGTGTCGCGGTCACGGGAGGACTGCGAGGCCCGGACCCGGTCGACCGCACGGCGGTGGGCCATCGTCAGGACCCAGCTGGCTGCACTGCCACGGGTCTGGTCGAAGCGGGTGGCCTGCTGCCAGACCTCGAGGAAGACCTCCTGCGCCACCTCTTCCGACTGGGCACGGTCCTTGAGGAGCCGCGTCACGAGTCCGAGGACCCGGCCGGACAGTTCGTCGTACAGGTCAGCGAAGGCAGCCTGGTCGCCGGTCGCGACCCGACTGAGCAGGTCGTCCGCCGACACCGGTTCCGGCGCGGCGGGAGTCCAACCATCCATGTCGCCTTCCACGAGAGTGAGCATTGCAGGTTTTCCTCCTTCCCGTGTGTACGGCGTCCACCGCGCGCTCTGGACAGAGCGCTCGGCGACTGCGGTCGCGGTGGTCATCAGCTGGGTCCCGTTCGGATCGGGTCGCGGCAGCGGTCGCTGCGCGGGTGGTGCCGGTACGTGTGACGAGGCCCCGGACGACCCACAGGGAATTGACCCGCGAGCGGGCCCGGGTCGTCCGGGGACCTCGTGTGAGACGTCTTGCGACTCTCACGTTGATGATTCGGCGCCGCCGCCCGGTCGGATTGGGTCGGGGCGGAAACGCGTGAGGATCGCTTCGGATCGCGGGTGGCCGGCGGCGCGCCCGGTACCGGATCTGTCCACCGAGAGTGAACACCTGGGTACGACGGAGCCGGCGTCTCGTACTATTGGTGTTGCCGGGCCGCAGCAAGCCCCGGGCTCCAATATTCGCCGCTCCGAGCGGCCTCGCGCCGAGAGGCGCTTCTGCGGCCCGGTCTTCTCATGTCCGGATGCGCTCCGGACCACGGCCGGGAGGCGCGTCAGCGATCCCGCCGTCAGCGCACCGGTGCGCGTGGCCGGGTGCGTCGGTGTCAGGCGGTCGGCGGCGGCCTGCCGGCGTCAGCTGGGCAGCGGCGGCTGCCGGCGCCAGATGGGCAGCGGCGGCCTGCCGGCGTCAGCTGGTCGGCGTCAGTCGAGGCTCTCGCGGCGCCAGAGTGCTGCCGCGGCCGACAGGTCCTCGGCCAGCTCCGCCAGGCGGAAGGCACGGGTCGTCAGCGCTGACGCACGCTCCTCCGCCGAGACGTCCGAGTCGTCCGCCACCGAGGTCGCACCGGCAGCCGTCAACCGTGCGAACGCGGCACCGCGCTCGAGCGCCACCGCGAAGTCGCCCGTGTAGAGGCCGTGCAGGATCCGGTCGGAGAGGGTCAGGATCTCCGCCGGACCCGTCGGCTCCTCAGCGCCCGCGACCGCCTGGTCGATCGTCCCGATGAGCTGGGTCCCGCGCTCGAACAGGTACGCGATCTCCTCCGGGTTCTGCCGGATCACCGTGCGGACCAGGTAGATGCGCCAGAGCGCCCCCGGCAGGGTGTGTGGCCCGACACGTGCCCAGAGCTCGGCGATCGCGTCGATGCCGTGCACGTCCGTGTAGGTGACCAGGCGCTCGACCACGGCCGGATCCGGGTCCTCGCGCACCCGGTGCAGCAACGCGTTGGCGGTGTCGTGGGCGACACGGTTCACCAGGGCCGGGTCCTCACCGCCCTGGATGGCAGCGAACTCGGCATCGGTGAACTGGACGGGGCGGTGGTGTTCGCGAGGCACCGCGACAGTGTAGGCGCTGCTCTGCCGATACCCTTGTGGGCGAGGGCCTCTAGCTCAGTTGGTAGAGCACCGGACTTTTAATCCGAGGGTCGTGGGTTCGAGCCCCACGGGGCCCACCTCTGGGGGTACCGGCTCGTCTCGCACACCGGACAGGATGCTCGTTGTGGGGGTACCCCGCCGAGGCGCCGATGTGGTGTGGTGCTGACATGCCCAGCCCCGACATGGACTCCGCACCGCACGACGACGTCTTCACCCGTACGCAGATCGTCGACGCGATGATCCGGGTGCTCCACGAACTGCCTCTGCACGAAGTCACCCCCGCCCGCGTCGCCGACGAGGCGAACGCCACCACCGCGACCCTCGACGCCTCCTTCCCCAGCTGGGACGGCCTGCTCCTGGCGACGATCGACCGGTGGAACGACCGCCGGACGACCCCGCTCACGCCGCTCGCCGCCGAACTGGGGACGATCCGGTTCCTCCGCGCGATCGTGACCGCCAACATCGAGGACCCGTCGCTGATGCGCTTCCTCACCTCGACGCTGAACATCGCCGCAGCCCCGAGGCACCCGCTCGCGCCGATGCTGCACGCCCGCTGGCGTCGGTTCCACGGCTTCGTGCAGCAAAGCCTCATGCAGGACATCGCCGCCGGTCGCGAGCCGCACACGATGGAGCCGTCCCGCGGCGCCGAGCAGCTCCTCGCCACCTACGAGGGTCTGCAGCTGCAGTCGATGGTCCGGCCGGAGATGGACCTCCTCGAGTCCTTCGACCGCGCGGTCACGCGTCTGCGCGAGGGCTGGTCCCGCGAGTACGTGCCGCCGGTGTGGGACCTCAGCCGCGCCAGCTGACCTCACCGGGGTACAAGTCGTCCCCAGCCCATCCATGGCCGGTGCTCTGTCCACATGCGTGCACCGCTCAGCGGGCTGTTGGATTCCCCTCGGTATGGTCGTTCCTGGTTCCGCTCACCGCGGGACACCAGCACTGAACGAACCACACCGAACGGGGTACATCGTGATCGAGCCCATCGACGCCACGCAGACCAGCTCCACCGGTGACGCGCGCCGCCTCGTCGAGCTCGCCGCCGCCACCGGGACGACCATGAGCGACGAGCTCCTGCTCGACGCGCTCCGCCGCGGAGCCGCGGTCAGCGTCCGCCACATCCGCAAGGACTTCACCGAGGTCGCGACGGGTACCACGGTGCTCGGGTACGTGGTCCGCCAGCGCAAGGACTTCCTCGCGCTGCGTGGCGACGACCCGGCGTGGGCGCAGGAGATCGGTCGCTACCCCAGCGAGTCGCTCGCGGTCGAGGCACTGCGGATGCGCCGGGCCTGACGGCCCGGGTGCCGCGACGGCCCCGTTCCGACGAAGAGACCGACCATGCCGACGTCAGGACCAGACGCGGCGGATCCCCCACGAGCCCGTCCAGGACTCGTCGGGCTCCAGCCACCGCAGCCCCTCGCCCGAGTTCAGCGCGTCGGCGGGTGCCGTCATCGGCTCGACGGCGACCGCCAGCCCCTTGCCGTCGCCCCGGGGGAACTCCCGCGACGTGAAGACCTGCACGTAGGGGAACGAGGCGTCCTGCCACAGTTCGACCCCGTCACCCTCCGGACCGTGCAACGTCGTTCGTCGGATCCCCTCGGCGTCGGGCGTCACGTCCGTGTACGCGGTGTCCAGGTCGGAATCCCCCGCACGGCGACCCTGTCGCAGGTCGACGTCCGTGCCCTCGACGGGCCGGGTGCCGTTCGGGATCTTCCGCTCGTCGACCGTGAAGGCCGTCGCGGCGTCGAGCCGGACGACCAGGTCCTCGGCCGGGGTGTCACCGGCGCGCAGGTACGGGTGCGAGCCGATGGCGAAGGGCGCCGGGCGACCGGAGCGGTTCGTGACGGTGTGCGTGATCCGGATGCCGTCCTCGACGAGCTCGTGGTGCACGCGGGTCTCGAGTGTGAACGGCCAGCCGTGCTGCGGGTGGATCGTGGCCTGCTGCTCGATCGACGACTCGGTCTGGTCGACGACGCGGTACGGCGCGAACCGGAGCAGCCCGTGCGAGGCATTGCCGTACTTCGGCTCCGAGATGTCCAGCTGCTGGGTCTTCCCGTCGAGCTGCCAGGCGCCACCGGCGACGCGGTTCGGCCAGGGCGCGAGCACGATGCCGTTCGCACCGGCCGGAGCCTGGTCGGCCGGGAACGGCTCGGTGAGGTCGAAGCCCGCGACCCGCAGTTCCCGGATGCCGGCCGCGACCTCGGTGACGACGGCCTCGACGACACCGTCGGGTCCGGCGTGCCGCAGGTGGTACTGACCGCCGGTGGGTGCCGCTGTGCTGGCCACTGTGCTCATGGTGTCTGCTTCCTCTCCGGTGGGCGGGGCGTGCCCGCTGGTGCGTCCGCGACGACCACGTGGACCCCGGCCGCCCGGATCGGGTCGACCGCGTCCGCGCTGACTCCCGCGGTGACGACGACGTCGACGTCCTGCAGCGTGCTCACCACGCCGATGTCGGCACGGCCGAACTTCGAGCCGTCCGCGACCACGACGGTACGCCTGCCCGCCGCCGCGAGGACCCGCTTCGCCTCGGTCTCGGGCAGGTTCACGTTGGTCAGACCGTGCTCGACGTCCAGTCCGGTCCCGCCCAGGAAGACCAGGTCCGCGGACAGCATCGGCAGCACGGTCGCGTTGAACGGCGCGACGAGCGAGTGCTGCAGGGGACGGAGCGTCCCGCCGGTGACGACGACCGTGAACCGCGGGACGGCTCGTTCGAGTGCGAGTGCGGTCGTCAGCGAGTTCGTGACGACGGTGACGTCGACCAGGTCCTCGCGGGCGACGAGTGCCTCGGCGACGGCTGCGGGGGTCGTGCCGACGTCGAGGACGATGCACTGGCCGGAGCGCACCAGATCGGCCGCCGCCCGGCCGATCGCGGCCTTGGCGGTGCTGTTCTCGACGGCGGTCTCCTCGAGCGGTCGCTCGCGCGACCCGGCCCCGAGGCGGACGGCACCGCCGTGCACCCGGCGGATCCGGGCCTCCCGGTCCAGCGTGGCCAGGTCCTGGCGGACCGTCACCTCGCTCGTTCCGACGGCGGCGGCGAGCGCTGCGGTCCGGACCATCCCGGGCGCACCGTCGAGGAGCGCGACGATGCGGTCCTGGCGCAGCAGCGCCGGCAGGACGGGAGGCTCGTCGGACGTCACCCCACGAGTTTCGTCTGCTTCCACTTGCTTTCGCAACCCTTCGTCCGCGGGTAGAGTGCTCCGGTGATCACGAAACGTGCGACGACGCTCGCGGACGGCCGCGACCTCTTCTACTTCGACGACGCCGACTCGACGCTGCCCGCTGAGCGCAGCATCGACGAGCGTGTCCTGGACCCGCGTCCGGCGACGGCCCGGATGCGCCAGGACGTCCTGACCGGCGAGTGGGTGTCGATCGCGAGTGCACGCCAGAACCGGGTGTTCCTGCCGCCCGCCGACCAGGACCCGCTGGCGCCGCAGACCGCGGCGAACCCGTCCGAGATCCCGAGCCGCTACGACGTCGCGGTGTTCGAGAACCGGTCTCCGTCCTTCGGGCCGGACCTGGTCGGTGACGACGCCCCGTCGTCACTCGACTCGCTGTCGGACGTCGGCCTCAACCGCCAGCTCCGGTCGGTCGGTCGCTGCGAGGTCGTCTGCTTCTCCCCCGAGACCAGCGGTTCGTTCGCGTCAATCTCGGAGTCCCGTGCCCGCACGGTCGTCGAGGCATGGGCAGACCGCACCGCGGCGCTGTCCTCGATGCCCGGCATCCAGCAGGTCTTCCCGTTCGAGAACCGGGGCGAGGCCATCGGCGTCACGCTGCACCACCCGCACGGGCAGATCTACGCCTACCCCTACGTCACCCCGCGCACGCAGCGGCTGCTGGCGTCGATCGAGCGCTTCGGACCCGACCTGTTCGAGCAGCACCTGGCGAACGAGCGCGGCTCCGAGCGGGTCGTCCTCGCCGGTGAGCACTTCACCGCCTTCGTGCCGTTCGCGGCGCGCTGGCCCATCGAGATCCACATGCTGCCGCACCGCCACGTCCCGGACTTCGCCGGGCTGACCGACGCCGAGAAGGACGAACTCGCGCACATGCACCTGCGACTCACCCGCGGGCTCGACGCGCTCTACGGCGACCCGACCCCGTACATCGCGGCCTGGCACCAGGCACCGGTGCACACGGGCCGCGACACCGTCCGACTGATGCTGCAGATCACGTCCCCGCGTCGATCGGCGGACAAGTTGAAGTTCCTGGCCGGCAGTGAGGCCGCGATGGGCGCCTGGATCGGGGACCTCGTCCCGGAGAAGGCAGCCGAGTTCATCCGAGGAGGGATCGAACGAGCATGACGTTCCAGCAGGTGTTCGGGTACGAGCCGGCGGTGCGGTACTCCGCCCCCGGCCGCGTCAACCTGATCGGCGAGCACACCGACTACAACGACGGGTATGTGCTGCCCTTCGCCATCGACCGGCGCACCACGTCGGACATCGCGCCGCGCGAGGACCGGGTCATCCGCGTCGCGTCGTCCTTCGATCCGGAGGGCGGCCCCGTGTCGCTGTCCCTCGACGACCTCGACCCGGCCCGCATGGACGGGTGGTCGGCGTACGTCTTCGGCATCGCGTGGGCGCTCCGCGAGCAGGCCGGCGCAGACCTGTCCGAGCGCACCGGCTTCGACGTCTTCATCGACTCGGACGTGCCGGTCGGGGCCGGTCTGTCCTCGAGTGCCGCCATCGAGTGCGGCGTCGCCCTGGCCTTCACCGACCTGTGGGAACTCGGTCTCGACCGGAAGACCCTGGCCCGCGTCGGCCAGTACTCCGAGAACCACGCCGTCGGCGCTCCGACCGGGATCATGGACCAGTCCGCCTCGCTCCTCGGCGAGCAGGACGCCGTCGTGTTCCTCGACTGCCGCACGCTGGACACCGCCGTGGTGGACCTGGCGCTCGAGGCGAACGGCCTCGAGGTCCTGGTCGTCGACACCCGCGTCGAGCACGCCCACGCGACCGGCGGCTACAAGGCCCGACGCGACTCGTGTGAGAAGGGTGCGCAGGTGCTCGGTGTGCCGGCCCTCCGCGACGTGGCGGTCGACGACCTGCCGCGCGCCCAGGAGCTGCTGGACGACGAGACGTTCCGCCGGGTGCGCCACATCGTGACCGAGGACCAGCGCGTCCTCGACACCGTCCGGACCCTGCGCGAGCAGGGACCCCGCGCGATCGGCGAGCTGCTGCTGGCGTCGCACGCGTCGATGCGCGACGACTTCGAGATCTCGGTGCCGGAACTCGACCTGGCGGTGGAGACGGCCATGGCGAACGGTGCCGTCGGCGCACGCATGACCGGCGGTGGCTTCGGTGGTGCTGCCATCGCGCTCGTCGACCGGGAGGCCCGTGACCGGATCGCCGCGGCCGTCACCGCCGCCTTCGCTGCGGCCGGGTACCACGAGCCGAACGTGTTCACCGTGCATGCGGCGCAGGGCGCGCGGCGCGACGCGTAGCGCGCGGCCGCGGCCCCAGCTGCGGCGCTTACGCACAACAGCAACCGCCTCGCACCACGGGAGTCCCTGGTGCGAGGCGGTTGCCGTTGTGCGGGTGCGGACGGCACCACGGGCCGGGCCGGTGGCGCCGTCGGCGGCGCACCCCGCACCTCCCGGCTGCCCCGGCCGCGCGCCGCACCCCGCGGCTGCGCCGCGCACGCCGAGCCTCGGCCTGGCGGACACAACTCGGCGCGCGTGCGCCACATCCTGTCCGCAGGGCCGAGGCTCGGCGCAGCAGCAGCGGCGGCAGCCCCGGCTAGCGCAGGCGGCGCTCGGCCGCCTCGACCACGTTCTTCATGAGCATGGCGCGCGTCATCGGGCCGACGCCGCCGGGGACCGGCGACAGGAACCCGGCGACCTCCGCCACGGCCGGGTCGACGTCGCCGCGGAGGCGCGCCTTGCCGGTCTCCTCGTTGACGACCCGGGTGATGCCGACGTCGATCACGGCCGCACCGGGCTGCACCCAGTCCGGCTTGACGAGTCCGGCGACCCCGGCGGCCGCGATGACGATGTCGGCACGGCGGCACTCGGCCGCGACGTCCGCGGTCAGGGAGTGCGTGAGCGTGGCGGTCGCCTCGAGTCGGGTCAGGAGCAGCCCGAGGGGACGTCCGACCGTGAGGCCCTGGCCGATGATCGTCACGTGCTTCCCGCGGATCGGGATGTCGTACGCACGCAACATCTCGACGATGCCGCGCGGGGTGCACGGGAGAGGCGCGTCGATGGTGCCCGCGCCTCCCGGAACGGCGAGCACGAGCTCCCCGAGGTTCGTCGGGTGCAGACCGTCGGCGTCCTTCGACGGGTCCATCAGCTCGAGCATCGGGGTGGGGTCGATGCCCTCCGGCAGCGGGAGCTGCACGATGAACGCCGTGACCCGGGGGTCGTCGTTCATCTGCAGGATCGCGGCGCGGATGTCGGCGGCCGATGCGGTCGCGGGCAGGTCCAGGCGGATCGACTCGATGCCGATCTGCGCGGAGTCCCGGTGCTTGCCGGCCACGTAGGACAGCGAGCCGGCGTTCTCGCCGACCAGGATCGTGCCGAGGCCCGGGTGGATGTCGTGCTCGTGCAGGCGGTCGACGCGGAGGCGCAGCTCCTCGAGGGTGCGAGCGGCGAGGGCGGTGCCGTCGATGCGGACGGCACTGCCCTCACCCGCCCAGCGCTCGGTCGGGAGCGGGGCGGGGGTGCTCACGCGTACAGCGGGAAGGCGTCGGTCAGGGTCTTCACCCGGGCCGAGAGCGCCGCGACGTCGGGGTTCGGCATCAGCGTCAGCGCGATGATGTCCGCGACCTCGGCGAACTCGGCGTCGCCGAACCCGCGGGTGGCCAGCGCCGACGTGCCGATGCGGACACCCGAGGTGACCATCGGCGGACGCGGGTCGAACGGCACGGAGTTGCGGTTCACGGTGATGCCGACCTCGTGCAGGAGGTCCTCGGCCTGCTTGCCGTCCACCTCGGACGTGCGCAGGTCGACGAGCACCAGGTGCACGTCGGTGCCGCCGGTGAGGACGTCGATGCCCGCGGCCTTCGCGTCCGGCTGCGTCAGACGTGCTGCGAGGGCCTGGGCACCGCGGATGGTGCGCTCCTGGCGGTCCTTGAACTCCGGGGTGCCGGCGAGGAGGAACGCGGTGGCCTTCGCTGCGATGACGTGCATGAGCGGGCCACCCTGCTGCCCCGGGAACACGGCCGAGTTCAGCTTCTTGAACAGCGTCTCGTCGTTGGACAGGATGATGCCCGAGCGGGGGCCGGCGAGGGTCTTGTGCACGGTCGAGGAGACGACGTGCGCGTGCGGGACCGGCGACGGGTGCAGGCCCGCAGCGACCAGCCCGGCGAAGTGGGCCATGTCGACCCAGAGCTTCGCGCCGACCTCGTCCGCGATCTCGCGGAACTTCGCGAAGTCCAGCTGACGCGGGTACGCCGACCACCCGGCGATGAGGACCTTCGGCTGGTGCTCGATGGCCTTGGCGCGGATGTCGTCGTAGTCGACCTCGAAGGTCTCCGGGTCGACGCCGTACGAGACGGCGTTGTAGATCCGGCCGGAGAAGTTGAGCTTCATGCCGTGGGTGAGGTGGCCACCGTGGGCGAGCTCGAGGCCGAGGATGGTGTCCCCGGCGGAGGCGATGGCGTGCAGGACGGCGGCGTTCGCGGTCGCGCCGGAGTGCGGCTGGACGTTGGCGTACGCGGCACCGAACAGGGCCTTGGCACGGTCGATGGCGAGCTGCTCGGCGACGTCGACGAACTCGCAGCCGCCGTAGTAGCGCTTGCCGGGGTAGCCCTCGGCGTACTTGTTCGTCAGGACGGAGCCCTGGGACTCGAGGATCGCGCGCGGCACGAAGTTCTCGGACGCGATCATCTCGAGGAAGTCACGCTGACGGCCGAGCTCCTGCTGCAGGACGGCGGCGATCTCCGGGTCGACCTCGGACAGGGGGGCGTTGAAGGAAGACTGCGTCGCTGCGGGCGACAGGTCGGTGATGGACACGGGACTCCTCGTTGTCTGGCGCGCCGGAGCGCGACACCGCCGAGCAGACGCACGACGGGGTGGACGATTGGTTGCGGCCCAGGCGTACGGCCGCGCACCGTGTCAGGTGTCGCTCCCCGATGGTGACCCATCCAACGCCAGTCGCGACCCCTCGATCGTACCGAGGCCACCGGTTCGTGTCACCCTTGACTCCATGACCATGCTGAGTCCGGACGTCGACGAGCGGACCTCGGTGCGTGCGGACGTCCCGTGGACGACCGTGGTGTGGGACGACCCGGTCAACCTGATGTCGTACGTCACCTACGTCTTCGAGTCCTACTTCGGCTTCCCCCGCGCGAAGGCCGAGCGTCTGATGCACCAGGTCGACTCCGACGGCCGGGCGATCGTCGCGACCGGGCACCGCGAGGAGATGGAACGCCACGTGGAGGCCATGCACGGGTACGGCCTGCAGGCGACCGTTGACCGGGCCCCGGCCGCGTGATCCCGTTCGTCCGCCGCGCCGACGGCGTGCACCTCGGCCTGGCCTCCGGCGAGCGCGCCGTCCTCACCTCACTGGTCGAGCAACTGCGCCAGGTCCTCGACCACGACCTGGCGACGGACCCGGTGGCGGTCCGGATGTTCCCGGACGCGTACCCGGAGGACGACGAGGCCAGCGCCGAGTTCCGCCGCTACACGCAGGAGGACCTGCGGAGCGCCAAGTCCGCGAACGCCGCCGTCGTCCACGAGTGGCTGACGGGTGCTCGCGACGGTGCGCTGACCCGGTCGGACGAGCAGGCGTGGCTCCGGTCGCTGACGGACCTGCGGCTGACGATCGCGGACCGGCTCGGCATCGTCGACCGGGCGACGGCCGACAACGGGCTGGACGGGGACGACGGCAGCGTCGGGCTGCGGGACGTCTACGACTGGCTCGGCTACGTGCAGGAGCACCTGGTCGTCACGATCTCCGCACGCTGACGGGGTCCCCCACGGGCGCGTCTGACGGACGGGAGGCGCGCCACACGGCCGTCCCGCGCCTCCCGTCCGTCGCCTCCCGGTTCAGCACCCCGCGCGTCAGCGCCCCAGCAGCTCCCGCCGGTGCGCCCGCGCCCACCCGGACAGCGGCGTCGCCGGGGTGCCGGTGATCCGCTCGACCTCGTGGGTGAGCACGTCGACCCCGTCGAGACCGCGCCGCGCGACCACGCCGAACTGCTGCCGGAGTCCCTCGGCCTGCCACCCGGGCATCCCGGTCAGACGGAGCATGCCGCCGAAGACCCGGCTCGGCAGGTGCAGGTAGTGCACGGGACGCCTCAATCCGGTGGCGAGTTCCCGGGCGACGCCGCGACCGTCGAGCAGTGCCGGCCCGGTCAGGACGGGTTCGTCGCCGTGGTGGACGCCGGCCAGCAGGACGGTGCTGGCGACGCGGGCGATGTCGAGCGTGTCGATCCACCCGATGACACCGTCGCCCATGGTCTGCGGGAACACCCCGCGGCGGATCGCGGGTCCGGAGGGCACCAGGTTCGTCATGAAGCCGGACGGGTGCAGGATCGTCCGTTCCAGGCCGCTGGCCCGGACGGCGCGGTCGATCCGCCAGATGGCGCTGGCCCAGGGCATCGACGAGTGTTCGGCCGCGTCCCCGCCGGAGAGCTGCACGACCGCGCGGACCCCGGCGGCCCGGGCTGCGTGGACCGCGGTGATGCCGTGCTCCGCCTGGCGTTCGGTGGCCGCGGTGACGAGGAACAGCTGGTCGACGCCCTCGAGGGCGGTGGTGAGGGCCTCGCCGTCGTCCATGTCGGCGAGGCGGGCGTCGATGCCGCGGTCGCGGAAGGTCCGGACCTGGTCGGGGCGGCGGACGACGGCGCGGACGTCGGCACCGGCGGCGTGCAGCATCTCGATGGACTTGCCGCCGACGTCGCCGGTCGCGCCGGTGACTGCGATGGTGTCGCTCATGGTTCCTCCTGGTCGTGCGGTGTGCACGCGGGGTCTGGGCGCGTGGCATTCGGTATCAGCTTTCTGATACTGAACGGTACGCCGTACGATCGACGGGTGCCCCGGGAGTTCTCAGCGACGCGAGACGACGTCGACGCCATCGCCGCGTGGACCGTGATCCGGGCCGCGCGCGAACTCGCCCGTCGTCTGGCGACGGAGCTGGACCCGCTCGGCCTCACCCCGGTCGAGTTCGGCGTCCTCGTCCAGCTCGCCGCGGCCGACGGGCTCAGTCAGGCCGACCTCGCACGGGCCGTCGGCGTCCGGCCGCAGAGCATGACACCGCTCGTCAGCGGGCTCGACGACCGCGGGCTGCTCGACCGCGGCGCCGAACGCGGGCGCGGCCGGCTCTCCCGGATCCGACTCACAGCCGCGGGCCGCGACCTGCTGGGCCGGGCGTACCCGGTCGTGCGCGCGAGCAACCGGTGGTTCGGCGACGACGCGGACACCAGCGCCCTGGTCACGACGCTCCGCCCCCTGCTCGGTGACGCCAGCGACCCGGTCGACGCCCCGGTACCCTGAACCGGTGACCGACCCGCTGCCCGAGAACCCCACGCACTGGACCCTCACGCTGGTCTGCGACGACCAGCCGGGGATCGTGCACGCCGTGTCCGGGGCCGTCGTGGCCGCCGAGGGCAACATCACCGAGTCGCAGCAGTTCTCGAGCGCCGACACGAACACGTTCTTCATGCGGCTGCAGGTCATGGCGCCCGTCGACCGCCAGACCTTCCAGGAGGCCCTGGCCCCGGTCGTCGAGCGCTACGGCATGCGCGTCCAGCTCGACGTCGTCGGCCGCCCGATGCGCACGCTCGTGCTGGTGTCGAAGGCCGGGCACTGCCTCAACGACCTGCTCTACCGACAGCGCGGCGGTCAGCTGCCGATCGACGTGCCCCTCGTGCTGGCCAACCACCCCGACCTCGCCGAACTCGCATCGTTCTACTCGGTGCCGTTCGAACACCGGCCCGTCACCGACGCCGACAGCAAGGCCGCGATGGAGCAGCGGATCCTCGACGCGGTCGACGAGCACGACATCGAGCTCGTCGTCCTCGCGCGGTACATGCAGATCCTCTCCCCCGAGCTCTGCGCAGCACTCCGTGGTCGAGCCGTCAACATCCACCACTCGTTCCTGCCCGGGTTCAAGGGCGCCAACCCCTACCGGCAAGCGCACGCCCGCGGCGTCAAGCTCATCGGCGCGACCGCCCACTTCGTCACGAGCGACCTGGACGAGGGCCCGATCATCGAGCAGAACGTCGTCCGCGTGGACCACACGAAGGAACCGGCCGAACTCGTGTCCATCGGCCAGGACGAGGAGTCCCGCACCCTCACCCAGGCCGTGCGCTGGATCGCCGAGGACCGCGTGCTCCTCGACGGCGCCCGCACGATCATCTTCAAGTAGGTCCCGTCATGCGCGACGCACCCCGCAGCCCGGTCGACCCCGGCGACGACCACGTCCCGACGACCCCGGCGACCCCGCAGCGACGGGTCGACGCGTGGGGTGTCCTCCGCTTCCTGGTCTGCGCCTTCGGCCTGCTGTCCCTGGCCTACTGGGGGTACCTGACCTGGCCGTACCCGTTCCCGGCGCTGTTCTTCATCGTCGGCGCCCCGCTGTTCGCCGCCCTGGTCTGGTACTTCTTCCGCTCCCCGCACTCGCCGATCGAGACCGACGTCGTCGGCAAGACCATCGTCGAGGTCGCCCTCGTCGTCGCGGCCGGCGCCACCTGGATCTCCCTCGGGCACCCGGCCGTCGGGCTCGTGTTCGTCGTCGTCGCCGCGGTGAGCGGGATCGTCACGTTCCGCCGGGAGACCGCATGAGCGACACCGCACAGGAGGCACGCACCACCCTGGTCCGTGCCGCCCGCCTGGTCGACGTGGCCGGCCCCGTGACGGACGCGTGGCTGCTCGTGGGCGGCGACACGATCCTCCAGGCCGGGACGGGAGCCGCTCCGGACGCCGACGCCGTCGTGGACCTCGGCGACGCGACCCTGGTGCCCGGGTCCATCGACCTGCACGGCCACGGCGGCGCGACCCAGGCCTACGAGGACGACGACTTCAGCGCAGCCCTGGCGGCACACCGCGCGCACGGCACCACCCGGTCGGTGGTGAGCCTCGTCGCGAACCCGCTGCCGGAACTCGCGCGGTCGCTCGGTCGGATCCGCGACGTGATGGCGACCGACCCCCTCGTGCTCGGTGCGCACCTCGAGGGGCCGTTCCTGTCGCCGGACAACAAGGGCGCCCACAACGAGGACTTCCTCGTCGCCCCGACGCCCGCGGCCGTCGACGCGCTGCTCGCCGCCGGCGAGGGTGTCCTCCGCCAGGTGACGATCGCCCCCGAGCTGCCCGGTGCGCTCGACGCGGTCCGCCGGTTCGTCACCGCCGGGGTGACCGTCGCCGTCGGGCACACCGTCGGGACGTACGAGCAGGCACGTGCCGCGTTCGACGCCGGCGCGACCGTCCTGACGCACGCGTTCAACGCGATGCCGGGGCTGCACCACCGTCGCCCCGGGCCGATCGGCGCCGCGGTGGAGGACGAGCGGGTGACCCTCGAACTCATCCTCGACGGGGTGCACGTGCACCCGGCTGCCGCGCGGATGCTGATGCGCGCCGCCCCGGGTCGGGTCGCGCTCATCACGGACGCGATGGGTGCTGCGGGCGCGGCGGACGGCCCCTACCGGCTCGGCTCGCTCGACGTCACCGTGACGGACGGCGTCGCCCGCGTCGCCGGGACGGACACGATCGCCGGTTCGACCCTCACGCAGGACGTCGCCCTGCGGAACGCGGTCCAGCTCGCGGGGCAGTCGCTCCCCGACGCCGTGGCGGCCCTGACGAGCGTGCCGGCCCGGGCCCTCGGACTCGGGGACCGGTTCGGTCGGCTCGCACCGGGGTACGCGGCGGACCTCGTCGCGCTGTCACCGGCGCTCCAGGTGCTGCGGGTGTGGGGCGGCGGACAGCCGCTCGATCAGTAGCCCTTGCCCTGCCGGTCGTCCCGGCTCCTCGACGGGTCGGCGAGGAGACCGCACGTCGGTATGGTCGAGCCGTGCCCCGACCCCGACTCGTGATCCTGGTGCCCCTGGTCGCCACCGTCCTCGCTGCCGTGGTGACCGCGGTCGCCGCCGCGGCCGCCAACCCCTTGCCGGTCGTCCCGTGGTCCGGTCGGTACCCGGACGAGCTGGTCCTGACCATGTCCCAGTACGAGACGCTGACCACGGCGCGGCTCGTCGGACAGATCGCCGCGGTCGCGACGACCGTGCTCGCCGTCGCGACGGTGTGGGCACTGGTCCGGGCGGTCGTCCGGCGTCGACACAGCGGCAGCACTGCCCCGCGCGAGCCGATCGCCTGACCCGGCGCCAGCGGCCCTGGCGGCGGGTGGCGCGGCGCTAGCGACCCTGGCTGCGGGTGGCGCGGCGCTAGCGACCCTGGCTGCGGGTGGCGCGGCGCTGTGCGATGACGCCCTGCACCGCCCACACGACGAGTCCGACCAGGACGACGAGCATCCCGCCGAGGACCAGCGCACCGGCTCCGATGTCCCCCGCCGGGGTGGTCGCGTTGCGGCACCAGCCGACCACGACCATCACGACCCCCCAGGCGACGACGACCATGCCGACGAGGGTGACGGGGCGACGACGCTGCATGGCACGAACAGTAGCGCGGGTCGGAGCAGCGGATCGCCTCGGCCGCTGCGTGACACTGCATGACGCCCCCGCGACCCCACTCCGACCGCGCTGCATAGGCTCCGGACACCGGTGGACCCGCTGCCGGACCCTCCGGAGGATCCCCATGCCCCAGCAGTCCCTCGCCGAGCAGGTCGCCACGTTCAACGACGGGTTCACCGCGCAGATCGGCCCCGAGCTCAGCGCCGTCTTCGACCAGGAGCAGGCTGACCTGCGCGAGGCCGGGGTGCCGACCGGGGCCGCCGACGTCGGGACCCAGGTGCCGGACGCAGCACTCCTGACCCCGAGTGGCGCGTCGACCTCGTTGGCCACCGAAGTCGGCGGCGAGCCGGCGGTCATCGTCTTCTACCGCGGCGCCTGGTGCCCGTACTGCAACCTGACGCTGCGGACGTACCAGCAGGACCTGCTGCCGGAACTCGAGGCCCGCGGGGTGCGACTGCTCGCGATCTCGCCGCAGACGCCGGAGGGCTCGGAGCTCGCGATCGCCAACGGGGAGCTCGCGTTCCCGGTGCTCTCGGACCCGGGCAACGCGCTCGCGGCCGCGCTCGGCATCGTCACCGCGCCCAGTTCCCCGGCCCGGGAGGCGCACACCGCGCTCGGCTTCGACGTCGCGGACAGCAACGCCGACGACACCGCAGGGATCCCGTTCCCCTCCGTGTTCCTGGTCGACGGGGACCGGGTCGTGCGCTTCGCCGACGTGCACGTCGACTACACGACGCGGACCGAGGTGCCGGAGATCCTCGCCGCGATCACGCGCGTCGCCGGGTAGCGGCAGCTGCGGCGGCAGCGGCAGCGGCGGACGACCGAGACCCGGACCGGGCCGCGGGCCGACCGCCCGCGACCTACCGGTCCCGCGGCCTACCGGTCCTGCGGCCGATCCCGAGGCGCGGTCGCCCACTCGGTGTCCGGCGTCGATCCGACCCGGAGCGACAGCGTGCCACCGCGGTTCACGAACGAGGCCGGCACCCACGACTTCGTCAGCGTGCGACCGTCGAGTCGGGCACCCTGCACGTACTGGTCGGTGCCCGAGGACCGGATGACGATCCGCTGCCCGCTCGCCCGACGGATGTCGACCGTGCTGAACGTCGGACTGCCGATGAGCATCTCGGCGCGGCCCGGCGCCTGCGGGAACAGGCCGATCGAAGCGAAGACGTACCAGGCGCTCATCGTGCCGAGGTCGTCGTTGCCGGGCAACCCACCGGGCCCGGTGCCGTACGCGTCGTCGACGACCCGGCGGACGGTCTCCTGCGTCTTCCACGGCTGGCCGAGCGCGTTGTACATCCACGGCGTGTGGATGTCCGGCTCGTTGGTCGGGTCGAACTTCGTCGCGTCGCCGCCGGTCACTGCGAAGGCGCCGGAAGCGTCGTGGAAGAAGGCGTCGAGTCGGGCGACCGCGGCCTCGTCACCGCCGAGGGCGGCGGACAGGCCGCTGACGTCCTGCGGCACGAGCCACGTGTACTGCGCGCTGGTGCCCTGCGCGAAGCCGGTGCCGGTCGACGGCGTCCACCCAGGCGTCCACGACCCGTCGGCCTGGCGTGCGGCCTGGTACCCGACGGCCGGGTTGAACGTGTTCTTCCAGTACGCACCTCGCGCGGCGAACATCCGGGCGTCGGAGCGGAGTCCGAGTGCGGCGGCCCAGGAGCCGAGGGCGCTGTCCGAGATCGAGTCCTCGAGCGTCTCGGCCGCACCACCCCAGCAGTGGCAGTCGTCGTTCGCCGCGTACTGCCGCTGCAGGTACTGGTCGAGCGCGGGTCGCTGCGCGAGGCACTGCCCCGGGCACCCGATGTCGCTGAGCGCGTCGGCGTTCTGGACCGTGGCCTGGTGCCGCAGCGACTGGTAGGCGGCACGGACGTCGAAGTTCCGGACACCCATGGCGTACCAGGTGGCCAGGGTCGCGGCCGAGGGGTCGCCGGTCATCACGTGCGTCGGCGCTCCGAGGTGCAACCACCGGTCCCAGATCCCGCCGTTCTGCTGGGCGAACCGCAGCATCGACTGCGCCATGTCCCCGGCGACGTCCGGCCGCAGCAGCGCGAGCAGCTGGATCTGCGCCCGGTACTGGTCCCAGCCGGAGTAGGTGCCGTAGACGGCCGCGTGCCCGCGGTCGAGGCGGTGCACCCGCATGTCCGGCCCGAGGTACCGTCCGTCGCGGTCGTTCAACGTGTTCGGCTGCATGAGCGCGTGGTACACGGACGTGTACAGCTGGGCGGTCCGGTCCGCGGTGCCGCCGCCGACCCGGATGCGTGACAGTTCGCGGTTCCAGGAGGCCCGGGTCGCCGCCGCCACACTGCTGACGCTCGCGTGCTTCCGCACCTCGGCGTCGCGGTTCGCGACGGCGCCCGCGGCGCTGACGTACGAGATGCCGATCCGGGCGTGCACGGTGGCGCCGCGACGCGCGTCGAAGCCGACCCATGCGCCGGAGCCGCGTCCGGCACGGTCGGCGCCGGTCAGGTAGCCCTCCCCACCGGAGGCGTGCGTGCCTCCCGGCTGGACGGTCCCGTCCTTCCAGGTGCCGGTCGTCGTGAAGTCGCGGTCGAAGGTGGCGGTGAAGAACAGGCGGTAGTAGCTGCGGCGGTCGGGGTTGGTGGCGCCGCCTCCGTTGCCGCGGCGGCTGCAGAAACCGCCGGTCAGGACGCTGCCACTGACGGTCCGGGTGCGGGCGTCGACGCGGGTGTCGGCGGCCTCGCTGCCGTTGATCGAGTTCGAGGTGCGGAACAGCAGGTTCGCGGCCTGCCCGGCCGGGAACCGGAACTCGCCGATGCCGGCGCGGGTGCTGACCGCCAGGTCGGTGCGGACGCCGTTGTCGAGCTGGACGGCGTAGCGGCCGGGGCTCGCGGACTCCTGGTCGTGGGAGTAGCCGGCGGCGTAGACCGCGTCGGTCGTGTCGGCGGACGGCGAGCCGGTCACCGGCGTGGTGATCGGCATGATCGGCACGTCGCCCGCGGCTCCGGGAGCGCAGCCGGCCCCGTTGAGGTGGGTGAGGCTGAACCCGCGCAGGCGGTTGACGTCGTACGAGTAGCCGTTCGCGACCGGGGTCGAGGTCTGGTCGCCCGTCGTGCCGGTCGGGCTCCACTGCATCATCCCGAAGGGCGCGGTCGCGCCCGGCCAGGTGTTGCCGTCGTGGCTGGTCCCGATGAACGGGTCGACCGAGGCGGCGGGGTCCCTGACGAGCCGGGAGGCCGTGCTCGCCTCGGTCGTAGAGGCTGCGGACGCGGGGGCTGCGGTCGCGGGGGCTGCGGGGGCGGTCACCAGCCCGGTGCCGAGCAGCGCGGCGATCGTGGCCGCTGCGGCGAGCGGGACCGGACGGAAGGGCGGGCGACGGTGCACGCGGGAGCGGTTCACGAGGGCGACGGTAGACCCCTCGGTCGGGGGACGCACGCGGTGTCACGGAGCGGTCGGGTCGTGTTCACGTGGTGGTCGCCTGGGCCGGCCCTGGTCGGCTGCCCGCCTTGGTCGGCGGCCCGCCCTGGTCGGTGCCGGCCCTGGCCGGTTGCTGGCGCTGGTCGTTGCCTGGCCCTGGTCGGCTGCGGTGCGTCCTGCGAGGATGACCCACATGAGCGTCATGGTCTCCGTGTTCGATGCCCGCCGGACCCGCACGAGCGAGAAGTACACCGTGTACGACGCGGACGTGCTGCCGATGTTCGTCGCGGAGATGGACTGTGCCCTCGCCGAACCGGTGCGGGACGCCCTGGTCCGAGCGGTCACCGACGGGGCCACCGGGTACGTCGGGCACGGCCGGGCGCTGCCCGAGGCGTTCGCCGACTTCGCCGCCGACCGGTGGGGCTGGGCGGTCGACCCGGACCTGGTGCGCACCACGACCGACGTCTCCGTCGCGGCGGTCGAGACACTCCGCCGGGTGATCGAGCCCGGCGACCAGGTCGTCATCATGCCGCCCGTGTACGCGCCGTTCTGGGACTACGTGACCGAGGCGGGCGGGTCCGTCACCGAGGTGCCGCTCCTGGCCCCGGCCGGCACCGCCGACCCCTACGACACGACGGCCGGGTGGCGGATGGACCTCGACGGCGTCCGGCAGGCGTTCGCCGAGGGCGCCCGGACGGTGCTGCTCTGCAACCCGCACAACCCCCTCGGCCTGGTGCACGACCGGGAGTCGCTGGTGGCACTCGCCCGGCTCGCAGCGGAGTGGGACGCGGTCGTGGTGTCGGACGAGATCCACGCGCCGCTCGTGCACGCCGACGCGACCTTCACGCCGTTCCTCGACTGCTGCCCGGAGGCCGCCGCACTCGGGGTCGCGCTGACCAGCGCGAGCAAGGCGTGGAACACGGCCGGGACGAAGTGCGCCCTGATGGTCGGTGCCTCGGACCGGGCTCGGGCGTGGTTCGACGGGATGCCGACCGAGGTCGTCGAGCGCACCGGGATCCTCGGGTACACCGCGAGCGTCGCCGCGTTCTCCGAGGGCGGGCCGTGGCTGGCGTCGCTGCTCGCCGAACTCGCGGCGAACCGACGGATCCTGGCCGAGGAGCTCGGGGCGGCGTTGCCGGGGGCGGGGTACCGGCAGCCGCAGGCGTCGTACCTGGCGTGGCTCGACCTCCGTGCCCTGCCGTGGGGTGACGACCCGGCGCTCCGGCTGGTGGACGAGGCGAAGGTGGCGCTGTCGAACGGGCGGGACTTCGGGCGGCAGGGCATCGGGCACGCCCGGCTCAACTTCGGCTGCTCCGAGGACACCCTCCGCGAGGGGCTCACGCGCCTGGCTGCCGCCCGCTGACCCCCGCAAAACGCAACGTCGGCGGCTACACGCAACGGAGTACCGCTGCGAGGAACCGCCGACGTTGCGTTTTGCGGGGGGCTACTCGAAGCGCTGCCACGAAGGCTTGTTGGCGTACGTGTAGCGGTAGTAGTCGGCGAGACGGAGGCCGGCGGCGGCTTCCTCGTCGACGACGACCGTGGCGTGCTCGTGCAGCTGCAGCGCGGAACCCGGCACGAACGACGACAGCGGCCCCTCGACCGCGGCGGCGATCGCGTCCGCCTTCGCCGAGCCCTGGGCGACGAGGACGAGCTCGCGGGCCTCGAGGATCGTGCCGAGCCCCTGCGTCATGCAGTGCGTCGGCACCTGGTCGGGCGAGTCGAAGAAGCGGGCGTTCGCCTCTCGTGTGGACGGCGCGAGGGTCTTGATGCGGGTGCGGGACGCGAACGACGACGTCGGCTCGTTGAACCCGATGTGCCCGTTCGCCCCGATGCCGAGGATCTGCACGTCGACCCCGCCGGCCGCCCGGATCGCGGCGTCGTACTCCTTCGCGGCGAACGCCAGGTCCCCGGCGCGTCCGTCCGGCACGCGGACCCGGCTGGGGTCGAAGCCGAGCGGGCCGACGACGTCGCGGGCGATGACGCTGGCGTACGACTCCGGGTGCTCGAGCGGGATGCCGACGTACTCGTCGAGCGCGAACCCGCGGGCCTGCGCGAACGACAGCTCGCCGGCCTCGACGCGACGCCGCAGGTCGGCGTAGATGCCCTCGGGGCTCGACCCCGTGGCGAGTCCGACGACCGCGGACGGCTTCTCCGTGACGACCGACGCGATCTTGGCCGCGGCGACGCGACCGACCTCCGCCGGAGTGGGCAGGATGATGATCTCCACGCCGTCAGCCTACTGGTCATGACCAGTGCGCGACAGGGGCGTCGGCAGCGGGAGCGCCCGGTAGCGTGGCGGCATGCCCACCCCCGACTTCGTCCTGTCCCTGCGCGAGAAGGTCGGCACCGAGCTGCTCTGGCTGACCGGCGTCACCGCGGTCGTCACCCGCGGCGAGGGCGACGACCGGGAACTCCTCGTGGTCCGCCGTGCCGACAACGGTGCGCTGACCCCGGTCACCGGCATCGTCGACCCGGGCGAGGAACCGGCCGTCGCCGCCGAGCGCGAGGTCCTCGAAGAAGCCGACGTCGTCGCCGTCGCCGAACGCCTCGCATGGGTGCAGACACTCGAACCGATGACCTACCCGAACGGCGACCGCGCCCAGTACATGGACCTCGTCTTCGCCTGTCGCTGGGTCTCCGGCGCCCCGTACCCGGCCGACGGCGAGAACACCGAGGCGTTCTGGGCGCCGGTCACGAGCCTCCCGGACATGCCCGAGAACATGCGCCGGCGGGTCGACGCGGTCCTGGCGGACGAGGTCGCGGCGCGCTTCCAGCGCTGACCGGCCGGGAGGCGCGGTGCCAGGCCGCCACGGGCCTCCCGTCCGCGTCCCCCGACGTTCCGGGCGCAGCGACAGTCCACGCGTCTGGTCGCGCGTGGACCGTCGCTCAGCGCGGAACTCCGTCGCGGCTACACGAGCGGTGCGACCGCCACGGGGGCACCGAGCAACCGGACCGCCACGGGGTCGCCCGACGTGCGCCGGTCGCCGACCTCGTGCTGGACGGTGACGATCGTGTCGTCGTCGAGTCGGACGGTGGTGCGCCGGATCGACCCGAGGAAGCTCGAGGAGACGACGGTGCCGGTGACGCCCTCGGGAGCGAAGGCGATGTCCTCCGGTCGGACGTACGCGAGCACCGGGCCGTCCGCCACGGTGGGGTCGAGTGCGGGGACCCGGAACCCGTACACGAACACGTCCTCGCCGCGCAGGTCCCCGCCGAGTCGGTTCGACTGCCCGACGAAGTCCGCCGTGAACGCCGACCTCGGCGAGCGGTAGAGCTCCTCCGGTGTGCCGATCTGCTCGATGTCGCCCGCGTTCATCACCGCGATCCGGTCGGAGACGGCGAGCGCCTCCTCTTGGTCGTGCGTGACGAACACCGTCGTGATGCCGAGGTCGGTCTGGATGCGGCGGATCTCCTCGCGCAGCGACACCCGGACCTTGGCGTCGAGGGCGGAGAGCGGCTCGTCCAGCAGCAGCACCCGGGGGCGGGTGACGAGGGCACGAGCCAGGGCCACGCGCTGCTGCTGCCCGCCGGAGAGCTGGTGCGGGAAGCGGTCGGCGAAGTCGCCCAGGTGCACCATGTCGAGCGCGTCGATGACCCGGGACTTCCGCTCGGTCGACGGCACCCTGCGCATCTCGAGGCCGAACGCCACGTTCTGTCGCACCGTCATGTGCGGGAACAGCGAGTACTGCTGGAAGACCATCCCCATGTCACGCTTGTTCGCGGGGGTGTTCGCCACGTCCTCGCCGTCGATGCGGATCGCGCCGGCGTCGATCGCCTCGAGCCCCGCGAGCGCCCGGAGCGCGGTCGTCTTCCCGCAGCCCGAGGGACCGAGGAGCGACAGGAACTCACCCGGCTCGACGCGCAGGGACAAGCCGGCGAGTGCCCGGTGGGTGCCGTAGCGCTTCTCGACGGCGTCGAGCTCGACGACCGCGCCGGTGCCGGAGAGGGACGCGGGGGCCGCGGGTGCGGTGGTGGTCATGCGGGGTCCTTCGGGTGGGGTCGACGGACGCGCGTGCGGCGCTGCCCGATCCGGCCGATGGCGACGAGCAGCACGAAGCCGAAGACCAGGGCGCCGAGCGAGAAGATCGCTGCGACGTACGGGTCGGTCCCCTGCACGAGGAGCAGTGCCGTCTGGAAGGTGGTGCGGGAGAGGAACGACGCCAGGGTGTACTCGCCCAGGACGACCGTGATCGTGAGGAAGCACGCGGCGAGGATCCCCCGCCGCAGGTTCGGCAGGAGCACGCGCCAGGTCACCGTCCACCACGAGGCGCCGAGGGAGCGTGCGGCCTCGGTCAGCGTGATGAGGTCCATCGCCGTGATCGCGGCGGAGATCGGCCGGAAGGCGAACGGCAGCGCGATGATGCCGATGGCGAAGGACAGCGTCCAGGCGCCGGACCCGAAGACCCGGGCGACGACCTGGTACACCGGGACGAACCCGACGACGAGCACGACGACCGGCACGGTGATCGGCACCAGGCAGACGAACTCCAGGATGCGTCGGAGCCGCGGATGGTGCAGGGCGGTGATGACCTGTGCGGGCAGGAGCACGAGCAGGACGATCGCGACGGCGATGACCGCGATGAGGAGCGACGCCCCGAGGCCGTCGAACACCGGCTGGTAGGCGCCCGCGTTCGCCGGGTCCGCCAGGGCCGCGTAGTGCGCCGTCGTCAGGCTGCCGTCGGTGCCCTGGCGGAACGTGAACTGGGCCAGCGCGACCAGCGGCACGGCGAAGAGGAGTCCGACGACGACCAGGACGATCGCGGCGGTGACCCGTGACGGGGCCGCACCGAACTGCGGGACGCGGGCCGGGCCTCCCGTCCGGACGGAACGAGGCGGACGAGCCGGACGGGCCGGACGGGCTGGACGGGGCGGACGAGCCGGCGCGTCCGCGCTCATCGCTGCCACCGGGCCGCGCGGCGCTGCAGCAGCGAGTACGCACCCATCACGACCGCCATCACGACGACCATGCCGAGGGCCAGGACCCCGGCCACGTTCTGCAGGCCGATGATCGTCTCGCTGGTGAGCTGCGCGCGGATCGTCAACGGGACGATGCCGCCCTGCGAGATGAGCGCCGCGGCGGTCGCGAACGACGAGAACCCGTTCGCGAACAGCAGCAGGAGCGATCCCCAGAACGCCGGCGCGAGCACGGGCAGGGCCACACGGCGCCAGTAGGTGAGGCGCGAGGCCCCGAGCGTGGCGGCGGCCTCGCCCCACTGGGTCTTGACGCCCTCGAGTGCGGGCATGAACGTCAGGACCATGAGCGGTACCTGGAAGTAGACGTAGGGGATCACCAGGCCGGGCACCGTGTACAGGAAGGCTCCGTCGGCGTTGAGGTCCCAGTGGAACGTGGACACGAGCCAGGCCGTGACGAGTCCCTGGGTACCGATCGTCGCGATGAACGCGAACGCGAGCATCACGCCGCCGAACTGGGCCAGCACGCTGGCGGCGGAGTCGATCATCGAACGGACGATGCCGTCCGGCCGGAGCGCGGCGAGCGCCCAGCACACGAGCGCACCGACCACGGCACCGATCACGGCGGAGGCCGCGGACAGCCCGAACGAGCCACCGAAGGCCCGCAGCACGCTGGGGTCGCGGAACGCGGTCAGGTTCGCGAGCGTCAGGTGGCCCGACGCGTCGAAGAACCCGGATCCGACGGCGATGACCGCCGGGACGGCGAGGAAGAGCAGGACGTACGCGGCGAACGGGGTGAGGCCGAGCCACGCGATGCCGCCGCGGCGCCGGACGCGGGGTCCGGCGCCGCGGCTGGCGGTGGCATCGGCTGGCACGCTCGCGCGGGTCGCGGTCGCCTGCTCGCTCGTGACGAGCGTGGCGGCGGGCACCCCGGCGGTCGGGACCCCGGCGACCGGGACTCCGGCGGCCGGGACTCCGGCGGTGCCGGGCGCCGATGCGGTGGTCATGCTGCTCAGGAGCCCATCGTGGACGACCACTTGGCCGCCAGGACCTTCGCGGCCGCGGTCACCTGGGCGTCGGTCAGCTCGACGGAGTCCTTCGGCGCACCACCGGCGGCCTGCAGCGCGTCCTCGTCGACCTTGCCCGACTTCTCGAGCGCGGCGAGGGTCGACGGGAAGGCGCCGGCCTGCAGGTACAGGTTCTGGGCGTCTGGGCTGGCGATGTACTCCTGCCACAGGCGGGCGGCCGCGGGGTGCGGGGCGTCCTTGTTGATCGCCTGCGAGTAGTACGAGCTGAGCGCCTGCCCCTCGGGGACGACCGTCTTCCAGTTCTTGTTGCCCGACGCACCGGCTGCCGGGCCCCAGGCCAGGTTGTTGTAGGACCACTGCACGACGACGGGGGTCTCACCCGAGGCGACCGTGGCCTGCGACGGCAGCACGTTCTGGAAGTTGCCGGCCTGCTTGAGCTTGCCGAAGTAGTCGACGCCCTTCGTGATGTCGTCGGCCGAGCCGCCGTTCTCGAGCGCCGCGAGGTAGACCGCGCTGGCGGCCTGGTTCGCCTGGGTGGGGTCACCGGCGATCGAGACCTTGCCCTTGTACTCGGAGCCGAGCAGGTCGCTCAGGTCCTTCGGGGCGTCCGAGATCTTCGACGAGTCGTAGCCGATCGACATCAGTCCCGTGTAGTCACGGGTCCAGGCGCCGTCCTTCTCCTTCAGGTCCGTGGGGATGTCGCTCCAGTTCGCGACCTTGTAGTCCGTCAGGAGACCGAGGTTCTGCTGCAGCACCGCGTTGCCGAGGTCGAACACGTCCGGGGCGGTGTCCTGGCCCTTCTGCGACTTCGCGGCGGCGACCTCCTCGGCGCTCGACCCGTTCGGGTTGGCGGAGTTGATCGTGATGCCGTACTTCTTCGTGAAGCCGTCGATGATCTTGCCGTAGTTCGCCCAGGTCGGCGGCAGCGCGATGACGTTGAGCTGCCCCTCCGCCTTCGCGGCCTTCACCAGGGCGTCCATCCCGCCGGCGCCCTGCGCGCTTGTGGCGGTCTTCCAGTCCGCGTCGCCGCTGCTCGTCGAGGCGGAGCTCGTGGCCGAGCAGCCGGCGAGGGTGACGACGGCCGCTGCGGCGAGGGCCAGTCCGGTGACGATGCGCTTGTGGTGCACGGGGTGCCTTCCGTCTTCGGGTCCGGCCCGTCGGGCCGGTCCGGCTGGGAGCGCCGGTCGGGACGATCGTGGACGCGGCCGGTTTCCGGTCCGTGCTCGAACGGTGAACGGTGGCAGAACAGCGCGTGCGCCTGTACGGTTCTGCGTGATCGCCACCAGCCGGGTGATCGAGCAGCCGGGAGGCCCGCATGGAGTTCACGACGACCGTCCTGCAGGCGCGGGTCAACGCCACCGGGCTGCCCGTCCCGCCCGAGGTGATCGAGGCGCTGGGCTCCGGCAAGCGCCCGGCCGTGGTGGTCACCATCGACGGTGGCTACACCTACCGCTCGACGGTCGGCGTGATGGGTGGACAGTTCCTCGTGCCGCTGTCCGCCGAGCACCGGACCGCCTCCGGCATCGTCGCCGGGCAGACCGTGACGGTGTCGCTCGAGGTGGACGCGCTCCCCCGCACGGTCGACGTGCCCGCGGACCTGGCGCAGGCGTTCGGTGACGCCGGGGTCCGCGCCGCGTTCGACGCGCTGTCGGCCTCACGGCAGCGGGCACTCGTGGACCCGGTGGAGCAGGCGAAGGCGCCGGAGACCCGCGCGCGGCGGGTCGAGAAGGCGGTCGAGTCGCTCCGCGGGTGACCGTGTCGACTGGCATGATGTACCACATGCCAGTACCGCTCGGGGTGGTCCGCTTCCGCGCCTACCGCCGCTACGAAGCCCTCCGAGTCGAAGCCAGCAACGCCCTCATGGGGCTCCTCGCGGGCGCGCAGCTCTCGAACCACCTCCTCCAGCTGAACCGCGGTTCCGACCGGCTCCTGCCCGAGGTGTACCCGAACGTGCCGCACATCCGCCGCTTCAACCTCACGGCCGAGGCAGCGAGCGACATCCTCGCCGAGGCGGACGTCCACCTCGGCGCGATGAGCATCGCCTACGTCCTCGCGCTCCACGAGGACTCCCTGAAGACCTGTCTGGGCATGGCTGCGGACGCCGGACTCATCTCACGCCGACGAGCTCGAGAGACGCCGTCAGCCGGGCAGCACGAGGCGCTGCAGCTGGCGTGCGGGTCGCGTATCGACGGCTTGCCCCTCGAGCAGTTGGCGGTCCTGCGCAGGATGCGGAACGCGGTCATCCACGACGGCGGTCGGATGGACCAGGGTCTCGTGGACGCCGTGTCCGCCCTGTCCCCGGCCGCGGTGTCGGCCTGGACGAAGGCCTCGGGGAGCGATCCCACACGACTGGAGAAGGGCGACGTCCTCCGGCTGGGCCACGGTGAGATGCTGCTGGCGCTCGCCGTCACCAAGGCGATCGATCGAGCGTGCAACGGTCTGCTGCAGATCGGGCTTCCGCGAGACCACTGGATCCGCGAGGCGGTCGACGACGCATTGACCGAGCACCCGCAAGCGGGGCATGCTGCCACGGTGCTGCGGAAGTGCCATGGGTTCGCTCGTCATCACTACGGGCCACTGAGGCTCGCCCGCGCCGAAGTCGAATCCGAACTCGCTCGTCGCCGCGAGTGCTGAAGGCAAAACGGGGCTCTACTCGTTGAGCTACGTGCCAGGACTTGCACCTGGGTCTCCGCGTTTCTGTGGGGATTCCGGTCGTGATCCGGAAGCGGCCTGCACCGATCTCCTGCTCGAAACGGTACCAGCATCGTCGCCACCTGCCAACGCTGAGGACGGGGGTCTAGGCGCCGAACTCGACCAGGACGCGCGGGATCTCGCCGAGCAGTTCGCTGGCCAGGTAGCCCATCGGCCCGACCTGCACCGCCAGTCGGTCCCCTGCGGCGGCATGCACCTGGGTCGCCCACACGCTCGCCTGCGCGACGTCCGCGCCGCGGGCGAGCAGTCCGGTGATGGCGCCGGAGAGGACGTCGCCGCTACCGCTGGTGCCGAGGCCCCCGGCGCCGGTGCCCTTCGCCCAGGCGCGACCGTCCGGAGCGGCGATGATCCCGCCGAGGGAGACGACCGCCCCGAAGCGTCCGGCGATCTCGGCCGCGTCGGTGTGGTCGTCGGAGCAGTCCCGGCCGAGCAGCCGTTCGGCCTCGCCGGAGTTCGGCGTCATCACCAGTCGGCCGCGGAGCGGTGCGAGTTCGTCGACCAGGTCGGCGGCCACCCCGAGCGCGAAGGCGTCGAGGACGACGACCGTCTCGTCGCCGACCGCGGCGGCGAGGCCGGCGACGAGGTCGCGGCTGCCCTCGGGTTCGTCGAGCCCGGGCCCGACGAGCACGGCGTCCGCGGACCCGAGGTCGTCCGTCAGGCTCTGGATCGCACCGACCGCGACGTGGCCGCCGTCGTCCTGGGCGAGCGGCTGCACGCCGGACTCGGGCAGGGCGACCGCGACGTGCAGGGCCACGCTCTCGGCGACGGCGAGCGTCAGACGTCCCCCGCCGACACGGAGGGCTGCGGTGGCGGAGAGCATCGCGGCGCCCGGCGTCTTCGCGGCGCCGCCGACGACGAGCACCTGACCGCGGCCGTACTTGCTGCCGCCGACCTCGGGCAGGGGCCACTCGCGGAGCAGGTTCGGGGTGACGGGGGTGGGTTCAGACACGGGCGTCGTCCTTCCGGCCTTCGTGTTCGGTGACCGTGGCGCCGGGGTCCTCGTCGAGGTGTCCGGTGCCGGAGAACTCCTCGAGCGTCCACGGACCGCCGAGGGCGTCGCGGCGGAGTCGGGTGAGCGAGGCGTTCGCGACCGTGTGGTCCTCGGCGAAGGCCATGAGTTCGGGCTCGTCGAGGTCCAGGCACACGGCGATGGCGAGCATGACGACGGCGTCGTGGGCGGCGATCACCAGACGGTCGGTGTCCTCGATGCGGTCGACGTCGGCGAAGAGCGTGCGCAGTCGGAGCATGACGTCGACCCAGGACTCACCGCCGGCCGGCCGGTGGTAGTACTTGCCGAGCCACTGGCGCCGCTGCTCCTCGTCGGGGTGCAGGTTCGCGGACCCGGTGCGGGTGAGTCGGTCGAGGACGCCGAGTTCCCGGTCGCGCAGACGTTCGTCGACGCGGCGCGGGGGTTCGGTGAGGCCGCCGGCCTCGAGCGCGATGCCGATGGTCTGCTGTGCTCGGCGGTAGGGCGAGACCCAGAGCGCGACGGGCACGTCGTCGACTCCGCGTTCGGCGAGTTCGGCGCCGAGCGCCCGGGACTGCTCCTCGCCGAGGGGGCTCAGCGGGACGTCGGCGTCCCGGTGGTCGACCTCGATGACGTCGGCGCCTGCGGCTTCGGCCTCGGCTGCTGCGACGTTCGCGGTGGACTCGCCGTGACGGACGAGCCAGATCTCGGTGACGGCCATGGTCGTGACGCTAGCCGGGAGGCGCTGGACCGGTTCACGGGCGGGCGCCGCCGGGCAGGCATCGCCGGGCAGCCACTCACGGCCAGGGCACGCAGCACACGACACCGCCCGTCCGGAGACGAGCGGTGCCGTGTGTGGTGCGGGTGGTGTGACCCGGTGTCAGACGCGGGCTGCGCGACGACGGCGGGCGACGACGGTCAGGACGATACCGGCTGCCAGCAGCACGCCGGCGATGCCGAGCGGGACCGTCGGGTCACTGCCGGTGAAGGCCAGCGTCCCGGTGGGGGTCCGGCCGTTGCCCGTGCCGATGCCGACGGCGGTCGGGCTGTCGGTCGGGGTCGTGCCGGCCGGGGTGGTCGGCGTCGGGCGGGGTGCCGGGGTGGTGGGCGTCGGCGAGGGAGCCGGCACGGTCGGCGTCGGTGTCGGCGTCGGCGTCGGTGTCGGCGTGGGGGTCGGCGTGGGTGTCACGACACTGACCGTGACGACCTGGGTGTCGGCCGGTCCGGTGCCGTTCGAGGCGGTGATCGTCACGGTCGAGGAACCCGGGGCGGTCGGGGTACCGGAGATGACCCCGGTGGTGCTGTCGATCGTCAGCCCGTCCGGCAGGCCCGTGGCGGTGAAGGTCGGTGTCGGCGTCCCGGTCGCGGTCACCGTGTAGCTGTACGGCTGGCCGGTGGTCGCGTCGGTGGGGGTCCCGGAGGTGATCGTCGGAGCGACGGGCGTCGGGGGCGTCGTGGGCGGCGGGCAGCTCTGCGCCGGGGTGATCGTGTTCGTGTCGAGCGTCACGGCGCCGTTCAGTGCGAGCAGCCGTCCCTGGACCGTCGCTCCGGTGACCGCCGTCACGGAGGTGTTCGCGAGGACGGTGCCCTGGAACTGCGAACTGGTCTGGATGGTCGCGGAACTGCCGACCTGCCAGAAGACGTTGCACGAGCTCGCGCCACCGGTGATGAGGATCTTGCTGTTCGTCCCGACCTTCAACGTCGACGCCGCCTGGAACACCCAGGTCGACTTCGCGTCGCCGTTCAGCGTCAGGGTGCTGTTGTCCGACAGGTTCAGCGCGCCACCGGAGTAGACCCCTGGGACGAGCGGTGCGCGGTTGTCGAGGTCGGTCACATCGACGCCGTTCGGCGTCAGGGACGCAGCGGTGTTGTACGCCGTGCGGGCGTCCCGCACGGCGGGGGCGGCGTCTGACTCGGTCCGGACGGTGCCCGTGACGACCGCTTGGTCGAACCCGGTGATGGATGCAGCCGGTGGGCCTCCGACGTCACCGTTGACCACGGACGTCCCGGTGTTCGAGATGGCGCTGGTCCCCAGCACGGCGTAGGTCGCAGCGGTCCCGAGCTTGACAGGCCCGTCGATCTCGGTGGCGGCGGAGGCACCGGACGACGCCATGAGGACGAGCGACGCCGAGATGCCGAGCGCGGCGCCACCCGTCAGGACTCTGCGGAGGAACGGGGACGTGGCCATGGAGGGCACCTGACTGCGAGGGAGAGGCACAGTGCGACCGTCGACGACGTCCGCATGATCTCCGTCTCGGCAGTATGCGCTCGATGCGCCCTGATCAGGGAAGAAGCCGGAAAACGCGGGGCCCGACGGACACACTCCCAGGCTGTGGGACCGTTCACGCCCGATCGGGGTGCAAGCGTGCCCCCAATCGTGGGGACACCCGACGCCGACGGTCGTTCCGCGGGTCGGCACGCGCGAGCGGCGCCGGACGGGTGCACCCAGAGCCCCGTCCGGCGCCGCGGTCTCGCGTCCGGCCTACGCTCGCCGGACCCGCAGGGTGACGAGCTCGAAGGGCCGCATGGTCAGCACCACCGGCGCCCCGTCGTCCCACCGCACGGCAGCTCCGGCACCGTCGTCGAGCGGGCGTTCGAGCAGGTCGACCCGGGTCACCCCGGCGACGTCGAACCCGAAGTCGACGCCGACGCCGGTCGCCCGGCCGCCGAGTGCTTCGTAGAGCCGCACGACGACGTCGCCCGAGCGGTCCTCGGCGAGCTTCACGGCCTCGACGAACACCTGCGGCGACGACACCGTCACGAGCGGCTCCACGACGCTGTCGCCCGGCACGGCGCGCACCGGCAGGTTGAGCCGGTACCCGGAGTCCGCCGCGTCGAGCACCGAGGCGCCGACCCGCAGCACGGTGCGGAACACGTGGTGGCCCTGGTCGGCCTCGGGGTCGGGGAACTTCGGCCCGCGCACCAGCGACTCCCGCACCTGGGTGGTGGTGCCGCCGTCGGCGCGGGTCCGTCGCGTGACGTCGTGCCCGTAGGTGGAGTCGTTCGCGACCGCGACGCCGAACCCCGGCTCGGCGACGTGCACCCAGCGGTGGGCACTGGTCTCGAACCGGGCGAAGTCCCACGAGGTGTTCTGGTGCGTCGGCCGGTCGATGTGCCCGAACTGGATCTCGCTCGACGCCTGGTCGGCCTTGAGGTCGAGCGGGAACGACAGCTTGAGGAGCTTCTGCTGTTCGTGCCAGTCGGCCTCGGTCTCGACGCCGAGTTCCGGCTGCCCGTGGGTCGCGGTGTACCGGGTGGTGACGGTGGAGCGGCCGAACGGGCGGACCACCACGAGGGCGTCCCCCTCGACGGTGACGCTCGTCGCCTGCAGCACCGACCCGTGTCGCTGGTAGGCGCGGTCGATGTCCCACGCCTCCCACTGGTTCGGGGTGTCCCGGAACACGGTGTACTCCGCTGCGGCCTCGCCCGGCGCGACGGCGTCGCGGCCGCTGGCACGGTCGACGAGCGAGACGACGTGCCCGTCGGCGTCGACGGTCGCGGTGACGACGCCGGTGTCGAAGACGAAGCGGTCGCCGACCCGGACGGGAGGCACGGGTCGCGCCGCGTCCACCGGCTCGGCGCCCAGCGCGCGGACGCCGTCGGCCGCGACCGGGGACGCGTTGAACCGGACCTGCGTGGCGGCGGCGGGCGTGCCTCCAGGCCGGTCAGCGGTGTCGGAGTCCGGACCACCGCTGGCGAGGGCGGTCGTCGCGGTGCCGATCAGTTCCTCGAGGACCCTGGCGACGCGGGCGTACTCGGCCTCGGCGTTCTCGTAGACCCAGGCGATCGACGAGCCGGGCAGGATGTCGTGGAACTGCTGCAGCAGCACGGTGTGCCAGGCGGACTCGAGTGCGTCGTACGGGTACTCCTGCCCGAGGCGGACGGCCGCCGTCGACGCCCAGAGCTCGGCCTCGCGGAGCAGGTGCTCGGAGCGGCGGTTGCCCTGCTTCGTGCGGATCTGGGACGTGTACGTGCCGCGGTGGAACTCGAGGTACATCTCGCCGGACCACACGCCGGGGGTGGGCAGCTGGCGCTCGAGCTCCCCGAACACCTGCGCCGGTGTCCCGAGCTCGACGCGGGGTGAACCGTCGAGGTCGTGCTGCCGGCGGGCGGCGGCGACCATCTCGCGGGTGGGGCCGCCACCGCCGTCACCGAAGCCGTAGAGCAGCATCGAGGTGTTCGCGACACCGCGCTCCTTGTTGTTCCGCTCCCCGCGGTGCAGGTCGGCGGGCGAGACGTCCGAGTTGTAGGTGTCCGCCGGCGGCAGGTGGGTGAGGACCCGGGAGCCGTCGATGCCCTCCCAGAGGAACGAGGTGTGCGGGATGACGTTCGTCTCGTTCCACGACGGCTTCTGCGTGACGAACCACTTCGACCCCGCGGCGCGGACGATCTGCGGCAGGGCGCCGGTGTAGCCGAACGAGTCGGGGAGCCACGCCTCGGGGGTGTAGATGCCGAACTCCTCGAGGAAGAACCGCTTGCCGGCGACGAACTGACGCGCCAGGGCCTCGCCACCGGGCAGGTTCGTGTCGGACTCGACCCACATGCCGCCGACCGGGATCCACCGGCCCTCGGCGACGCGCTGCTTGATGCGGGCGAACACCTCGGGGTACTCGTCGCGGATCCAGGCGTACTGCTGCGCGGAGGAGCAGGCGAACGTGAAGTCGGGGTCCCGGTCCATCAGGTCGAGCACGTTCGAGAAGGTGCGGGCGCACTTTCGCTTCGTCTCCCGCACCGGCCACAGCCAGGCGGAGTCGATGTGGGCGTGCCCCACGGCGATCGCCCGGTGGGCCGAACCGCTGGCGGGGACGGCGAGCGCGTCGGCCAGGACGGCCCGGGCGTCGGCGGCGGTGCCGGCCACGTCGTCGGGGTCGAGTGCGTCCGCGGCCCGTTCGAGCACCCGGAGGACGTCGGCGCCGCGGGTGCCGTCGGTCGGCAGCTCCGCCATCAGGCCGCGGAGCACCCAGAGGTCCTGCTGCAGCTCCCAGACGGTGTCGTCGCGTTCGACGACCTCGAGTGCGCGGAGCCGGTAGATCGGGACGTCGCCCGCGGTGTGCTTCGAGCCGAGCGGGGTGGCGCCCTGGAACGAGTCACCGCCGATGTCCGGGTTCGCGCCGGCCTCGATGTACAGCGTGAACGACTCCCCCGGGCCGACCTGCAGCGGCACGCTGTCGTTGAGCGGCTCGATGGCCTTGATCGTGGAGCCGTCCGGACGCCAGGCGAGCCCCTCGGCCTGGAACCCGGCCTGCCGCTTCGTGAACCCCAGGTCGACGTGGAGTTCGGCGGTGGTGCCCTCGGTGGTGCCGAAGTCGGCGGGGACGGTGCCGGTCACCTTGAACCAGGTGGTGCCCCACGGCCGGCCGCCCCACGGGGAGCCGACGGAGAAGGGTTCGTACTGCTGGGTGACCGCCTCGGCGAACGGCACGGGTTCGTCGGGGACCTGCCAGGCCTCGATCGTGACCGGCGAGGCGCGGCGGTGGACGTTCGGGTCGACGCGGTCCCGCACGAGTCGTGCGATCCGGGCCTCGACGAGGGGTTCGTCCTGGTGCATGGAGCGGTTCCTTTCAGAGCGCGGGCGCTGCGGTGCGCCCGCGCGCGTGGCGTGCGGAGGTGGGTGGTGCGGACCGTCAGCCCTTGATGCCGCCGGCGAGGGCGTTGCCGCCGCCGAGGCCCCGGGACACGAGCACGTAGAGCGCGATGACGGGCACCGAGTAGACGATCGAGAACGCGGCGAGCTGCCCGTAGGCCACCGCCCCGTTCTGCCCGAAGAAGTTGAAGATGCTCACCGCGGCGGGCACCTTGTCGGGCGAGAGCAGCAGGACGAAGGGGACGAAGAAGTTCCCCCACGCCTGGATGAACACGAAGATGAAGACGACGGCGATGCCCGGGCGCATCAGCGGGATGACGATCCGCCACAGCGTCGTGAACATCGACGCCCCGTCGGTCCAGGCCGCTTCCTCGAGGGAGATCGGGACCGCGTCCATGAAGTTCTTCGCCATCCAGATCGCCATCGGCAGGCTGGTCGCGGCGAGGAAGAAGATGCAGCCGTAGATGTTGTCGATGAGGTTGAGCGACACGAACAGCGCGTAGACGGGCACCATCATCGCGGTGATCGGCAGGCCGGTGCCGAACAGGATGCTGTACAGGAACGGCTTGTTGACGCGCATCTTGTACCGGGACAGCGGGTACGCGGCGAGGATCGCGACGACCACCGTGACGACCGCCGTCCCGCCGGAGAGCAGCAGGCTGTTGGCGAGCGGGATGAACGACAGCTCCGGGGTGAGCACCTTCGTGAAGTTGTCGAGGGTGAACTGCGACGGCAGCTTCACCGACAGCGAGGCCTGGGCGTCGAAGGAGGCGAACACGAGCCAGAGCAGCGGCACCGCGAAGCACACCGCGATGACGAGCAGGACGGTGTTCGCCACCCAGCGCATGGTGCGGCCGCGCGGGGAGGTCATGTGGAGGGACCCCGGTGCGGTCACCGAGCGGGTCGTGGTCTGGTCGAGGGTCGGGGCTGTGATGGCCATCAGTCCACCTCCGGCTTGAGCGCGCGGATGTAGATGATCGAGAAGACCGCCCCCACCACGAGCAGGATGGTCGCGATCGCCGTCCCGAAGCCGAGCTGCGAGAACTTGAACGCCTCCTGGTACGCCAGGATCGGCAGGGTCGACGAGTTGGTGCCCGGGCCGCCACCGGTCATCACGAAGATGAGGGTGAAGACGGACAGCGTCTGCAGCGTCGTCAGCATGAGGTTCGTGGAGATGCTCCGGCGGATCACCGGCAGCGTGATGAAGACGAGTCGCTGCCAGCCGGTGGCGCCGTCGACCTCGGCGGACTCGGTGATCTCCTCGGGGACCTCCTGCACGGCGGCCGAGTACACGAGCATCGAGAACGCGGTCCCGCGCCAGATGTTCGCCAGGATGATCGCCACCATCGGGTACGTGTAGAGCCAGTTCGCACCGGTGATGCCGAACACCGACAGGAACGAGTTGAGCGTCCCCTCGTCGTTGAAGAACGCGTACGCCGCGAACGACGCCACGATCTCGGGCAGGACCCACGCCGCGACGACGAAGGTGCCGACGACCGAGCGGACGACCCTGTTGGCCGAGCGCATGAGGAGCGCCAGACCGAGTCCGAGCACGTTCTGCCCCACGACCGCCGAGGCGAGCAGGAACACCACGGTCAGGATGACGGACTTCGGGAAGTCCTTGTCCTGGAAGAGCTCGATGTAGTTCTTCATGCCGACGAACTGCTGGTCGGCAGCGCCGGCGCCGGTCAGGGCGGAGTTCGTGAACGACCCGTAGAACGAGGAGATGACGGGGCCGAGCAGGAAGACGACGAGCAGGACGAGCGCCGGCAGGAGCGGGACGGCCCGGCCGACGTTGCGGAGCGGCTTGCGCTTCCGCGGGACGGGTGGGTCGGTGCGTCTCGGCGCACCGGGCGCCGGGACCACCGGCGCGAGGGGAGTGCTGGTCATGCTGGGTGCCTTCCAGAACAGCTCACGGTGATGAGGGGACGGACGGGAGGCGCGGTGCGGGCTGGCACCGCGCCTCCCGTCCGACGGTGGTCGGATCAGGGCCGGTCGCGTCAGCGCGCGGCGACCGTGTTCTCCTTGCCGACCACACCGACCACGGCGTCGTCGTAGGCGGCAGCGGCTTCCTTCGGCGACTGCTGTCCGGTCATCACCGACTCCATGGCGACCTGGATGGCGTTCGAGATCTGCGAGTAGTCACTCGTGGCGGGGCGGAAGTTGGTGTGCTCCACCAGGCCCGAGAAGAACTTGAACGTCGGGTTGGCATCCGTGTACGCGGTGTCGTCGGCGACGTCCTTGCGGACCGCGATCTGGCTGTTCTCGGTGTCGTACTTCAGCGAGCCGTCCTTGCTGAGGAAGGTGGTGATGAAGTCGAACGCCGCCTGCGGGTTCTTCGACTTGGCGCCCACCGCCAGGGTCCAGCCGCCGGACATGCTGTTGTAGCCGGGCTCCTGACCGTTCTGGGTCGGCATCGCGGCCTGGCCCATCACGTCGTTCCACTCAGCCCACGGCGCGGTGCCGGACTTCAGCCAGGTGCCGGACTGCCACGAGCCGTCGAGGTCGATCGCGAGCTTGCCCTTCGGCAGCCACGTCTGGGCGATGGTCGTGCCGACGTTGGTGTCGAGTGCCTGCTGCGGTGTCGGGCCGAGTCCGCCCTGGTAGACGTCCTTCACGAACTGCAGCGAGTCCTGGAACTGCTTCGAGCCCGTGACCCACTTCTTGTCCTTGTAGAGCGTGTTGCCGGAGCCGTCCGCGCCGTACAGGAGCATCTCGAAGCCCTGCATGGTGGACGCTTCGCCCTGCGCCTTGCCCGAGTACATGTTGAACGGGATGGTGTCCGGCGACTTGTCCTTGATGGTCTTCGCGGCGGCGAGCACGTCGTCCCAGGTCTTGGGCTGCCACGGAACGGGCAGGCCGACCTCCTTGAAGATGTCCTTGTTGTACCAGAGGGCCCGGGTGTCGGTGCCCATCGGGACGCCGTAGACCTTGCCGTCGTCACCCTGCCCGGCCTGCTTCGCGTTGTCGAAGAACTGGTCCCAGTCCTTCCACTTCGCCGTGTACTCGTCGAGCGGCAACAGGTACCCGGCCTCGGCGTCCGCCTTGACGAGGAACGTGTCCTCGTACATGACGTCCGGCGCGGTGGCGGGCGCCTTGTTCATGAGCGCGAGCTTCGTGTAGTAGTCGTTGCCCTGGGCCTGGATCGGGACGAGCGTGACCGTCTTGCCCGGGTTGTCCTTCTCGTACTCCTTCTTGACGACCTTCATCTGGGCGTCGAGCTGCTGGAAGGCACCGTACTTCTGGTACGCGATCTTGATGGTGTCACTCGAGGCGGACCCCGAGCTCGAGCAGCCGGCGAGGCCGACCGCGGCGACGGCCACGGCTGCGAGTCCGGCGATGATGCGGGTGCGTTTCATCGGTGCTCCTTTGCACGGGTGAAGGTCGCGGACTCCGTTGCCCGCGTTGCTGGTTTAGTCCATCGTATGGATTTGAACGTTGTCAAGACATGGGCGGAAAGTGCGTCCGGTTCGTGACCTGCTGCGCGGCGGGCGGGGGCGCGCGCCGAGGCTCGCCTGTGCGGACAGGACTCGCGGCGCGGAGGCCGCGGTGCGTCCGCCAGGGCGAGGCTCGGTGCGCGGGCGACGGACGGGAGGCGCCCCACCGGCTGGTGGGGCGCCTCCCGTCAGTGGGTGGTGCGGCTCCCGGTGGTGCGGCTACTCGGCGGTCCGCCGACGGCGGCGGGCGACCAGCAGGCCGGCGCCGAGCGCGAGGAGCAGGAGCGCCGCCGCGGTGCCCGAGGCGAGCTCGGCACCCGTGAACGCCAGCTGCCCGGCCCCCGCGGCCGTGATCGTGATCGGCGCCCATCCGATCAGGGCACCGTCCGCTCCGACGACGGCGATCCGGTGCGCGCCGACCGTGGTGCCGGCGGGGATGGTGACCTGGACCGAGCCGTCCGCGGCGACGACCGGGGTGCCGAGCAGGACCGGGGCCGAGTACAGGTACACGGCGACGCGTTCACCGGCGTGCTCGCGGCCCATCGTGACCGTGATCGTCTGGCCGGCCCGGGCCGAGGCCGGGGCGCTGATGCCACCGCGGTTCGCGCCCGTCAGGGACGACTCGTCCGGCGCACCGGGCGTGGCCGGCGTCGACGGGCTCGGGGCCGACGGGCTCGGCGACGGAGCCGGCGTGGTCGGTGCCGGGGTGGGCTCACCGCCGCCGGGGACCGGAGCCGGAGTCACACCGCCGTCACCGGGGGTCGGGGTCGGAGCGGTCTCCTCGGTGCACGGGAACGTGCCGGTGCGGAGGGAGGAGCCGTCGGTGTCGTTGTCGTCGGCGTAGAACGTGGCCCGCTCGCCGTCGGTGCAGACGTCCGAGATCGCGAAGCCCTCGTTGGCCAGGTCACGCGCCGCGCCGGAGGGTGCGTCGTACACGGTCGCCGCGGTGAACGCACCGTCCTGCAGGTCGAACAGGGCGCTGCGGCCGGCGCAGGCGTCGTCGCAGACCACCCAGAGCGCGTCGAGCGTCGGGTCGAACTGGACCTCGGCGACGACGGCGAACGGGGTGGCGATCGTCGCGATCCGCTTCGACGACCCGTCGTCCATCAGGGCGTAGGCGTACACGCTCGCGGTGCCCTCGACGCCGACGAAGAACAGCCCGTCGCCGTGCCCGGAGTACCGCGTCGGCGCGTAGGCCGCGCCGGTGCTCTCGTCGACGAAGCCCTGCTCGGTGAGCCAGGAGTCCGGCACCCAGGTGACGCCCTCGAGTCCGGCGTTCGCACCGAGCCCCGGGAAGTCGCCGGCGAGGTTCCACTCGTCCGTGGCGTTCAGCGTGCGCTCCGAGCCGTCGTCGGTGGCGAAGCGCAGGACCGCGGGACGGCTGGTCGAGGACCGGTCGTTGTCCCGCTCGGTCGACACGTAGACCGCGCCGGGGTCGTCCGCGGTGACGGTCACGCCCTCGGCGTCGGGGGTGCCGGAACCGTCGGCGTAGCGCAGCGTCGTGCCCGCCGCGTTCGACGGTGCCCAGCCGCCCGAGCCGTCGGAGACCATGCGGTAGAGCAGCCCGTCGCCGTTCTGCACGCCCCACAGCACGCCGCCGCCGACGGCTGTGCGGGACGACTGCCAGTCGAGGCCGCTGAGGTCACCCGAGAAGGTGTCCGCGTCGTCGAGCACCCGCTCGTCGGGGCCGCCGGGCCAGGGCTCGGCGGTGACGACGCCGGCGAAGGCGTTCGCGGTGCCCTTCGTCGCCGTGGACGTCTGGGCGAAGTCGCCGATGCCGTCCGGGTTGCGGCCGTACGTCACGTCGGCGTGCTTCGTCCAGCTCGTCGAGTCGACGAGGACACCGGCCGGGGTCGAGAGGCGTGCGGAGTCCGCGCCGCCGAGCCCGAAACCGAAGTCGGCCTCGTCGAGGACCGTGAACCCGCCCGGGGCGATGGTCGTGCCGGCCGGGATCGTGTACGCGTGGGTGTCGTCGTCGTCCTGGAACACGTACCCGCCGAGGTCGACCGCCGTCGTACCGGTGTTGGTCAGCTCGACCCAGTCACCCGGGGTGCCGTCCTTCGACTCGACCTCGTTGATGCGGATCGGCGAGGAGCAGTCGTTCGCCGCACCCTTCGTCGAGCTGGTCGTGTCGACGAGTGGGCCGGTGCCGTCCGGGCAGCGGCCGTACGTCACGTCGGCGTGGGTCGTGTACGCGTACGACAGGACAGGGGCGCCGGTGGTGTCGAAGAAGCGGACCTCGTCGGGGTTGCCCAGGCCGAAGTCGAAGCCGTCCGCGGTGGCCGACTCCTGGTCGACCACGAGGTACCCGCCGGGTGCGACGACGCTGCCGGCCGGCAGGACGTACCGGGTGTGCTTGTCGCTGTCGTCGAGCATCGACCAGCCGCTGACGTCGGCGGCGACGGTCGCGGTGTTGCGGAGCTCGACCCAGTCGGTGTCGTCGCCGTTCGACTCGACCTCGTTGATGACGATGCCGTTCGCGGCAACGGGTGCGACCGGCACTGCGGGTGCGACCGGGGTGGCGGTCGGTGCCGGGGCGGCGGAAGCCGGTGCGACCGCGAGGACGCCGGCCGCGACGGCCAGGCCGGTCGCGATCGTGGCGCCGAGACGCAGGGCGGGAGAGCGCATGGAGGTCCTTCGGTGTCGGGGAACCTGCACGACTGTTCAGCATCCACGGAACCGCCCGGTGACGCCCGGGTGAACGGACGGGGTCAGCGGGGGCGGCGCTGGCCGAGCCTCGGCCCCGCGGACACCTTTCGCGCTCGAAGCGCCGCAGGATGTCCGCCAGCGCGAGCCTCGGCGACGCGACGACGCGACGACGCGACGACGCGACGACGACGGCTCAGTGCGCGATGAGCATCGTGCTCGCCCGGGGCGACAGGGCCGCGTCGAGCACCAGGCACGCCGCCCCGACCGCGGCGACGTCGGTCCCCCGCCGGCTCTCGACCACGGTCACCGGGTGCTTCGGCACGAGGATCGGCGAGCCGGTGATCGCCGCCGTCGCAGCCGGGAGGGCCGCGGTGCTGATCCGCGACCAGAACGGTCCGCCGAACACCACCCGGTCGAGGTCGAGCAGGTTCACGATGACGACGACGGCCCGGCCCATCACGGTGCCGATCTCCGCCGCGAGGGTCGTCGCGGCCGGGTCCCCCGCGGCGATGGCGGTACCGAGGGTGTCCCAGGCCCGGTCGACGGCCGCCAGGTCCACCGCGATGCCGTCGCCGTCCGCCGCGACGGCCGGACCACCCGCGGGGAGTCCGTCGCCCAGGGCGATCCCGCGCTCGAGGGCGATCCGCACCAGCCGGTCGGGCATCACCGTCGCCCCGACTTCGCCACGCGTGCCGTCGCCGTCCGCGGTCCCGGCGAGGGGCCCCTGGTCGACCATGATGTGCCCGGCGTCGCCCGCGTTCGCTCCGGAGCCGCGGACGGGCTCGTGGTCGATGACGAGCCCGACGCCGAACCCGGTGCCGAAGTAGACGAACGCGAAGTCCCGGGCCGCCGCTCCCCGTTCGAGGAACATCTCGCCGACGGCCGCCGCGGTGACGTCCTTCTCGAGGAGCACCGGGTAGCCGGTGGCGTCGCCCAGGGCGTCCCGGAGCGCGACGTCCCGCCACCGGGGCAGGAACGGCGGGTCGAGCACGATGCCGGCCGCCGCGTCGATCGGCCCCGGCGAGGCGATGCCGACCCCGAGCACGCTGTCCGGGGCGACCCCGGAGCGGCGGACCAGCCCGTCCACGGCGGCGGCCATCGTCCGGACCACCTGGTCCGGGTCCTCGGCGTTCGGGGTGGAGGTGGTGGCCTCGGCGACGACCGCGCCCGCCAGGTCGAGCAGCACGTAGGTGACGACCGCGGGGTCGACGTGCACCCCGACGGCGAAGCGGCTGCGTGCCTCCAGTCGGAGGATCGTCCGCGGCTTGCCACGACCCGACACGACCGTGCCGGACTCGACGATCATGCCGGCGTCGATGAGGAAGCGGGTGACGTTGGAGACGGTCTGCGGGCTGAGGCCGGTCCGGGCGGCGAGCTCGACGCGACTCAGGCCGTCGCGCGACCGGCGGACGGCGTCGAGCACGACCGTGCGGTTGAACCCGCCCAACGACGGCAGGTTCGCCCCCCGCCGATGCTCCGCCATCTGGCGACCATACCGCCGGTGACATGCGCGGTGCGACGGCGTCCGTGTGACCTCCACCCGGTCCGCGCTGGCTTCTCACCCGCCTGCACCGTTAGCCTGACCGACATGACGGACCTCCGCCTCGAAGAACTCTCCGCAGCGACCGCCGCCGCGGCCAACTCGCTGACGCTGAAGCCGGGGCAGGAGCAGTTCGTCCAGCCGACCTCGTACGCGCAGGCCGAGTCGGACGTCAAGCCGAGCGCCTCTTGGCCCCGCGTCGTCCTCGACGGGGACGAGGTCGTGGGCCTCATCATCGGCAGCTTCGACGCCGAGAACGCGCAGGAAGAGCTCCGCAGCTGCATCTGGCGCGTCAACGTCTCGGCGACCGCGCAGGGCCGCGGCGTCGGTCGCTTCGCCGTCCACGGACTGGCGGAGGAAGCCCGCAAGCGCGGGTTCGAGCGCCTCACCGTCGTCTACGAACCGGGCACCGGCAGCCCTGAGGCGTTCTTCGAGGCCATCGGCTTCACGGTCGTCGGCGAGACGCAGTACGGCGACCACTTCGCAGCCCTGACGCTGTAGTGCCGGACCCGGTCGACTTCGGGGCCGAGGTCGCCGCGGTCGTCCGCTCGATCCCGCCCGCGCACGTCATGACCTACGGCGACGTCGCCGCGGTGCTCGGCTCGCGTGCGTCCCGCGCGGTCGGCAAGGTGATGGCGCACGAGGGCTCCGACCTGCCGTGGTGGCGCGTCGTCCGCGCCGGCGGGCTGCCGCCGGCGCGCCACGAGGCGCGCGCCCTCGAGCAGTACCGCGTCGAGGGGACGCCGCTGCGGTGGTCGCGGGACGGTGCGTCCTGGAGGCTCGACATGCCCCGGGCGCGCTGGTCACCGCCCGAGGACGGCTGGCCCGAGGACGACTGGCGCGAGGACGACGGACTGCCGGAGGGCTAGCGCTTCCGCGTGGTCGCCGCCGCGCCGGGCAGCAGGTCGAACCGGGTGCCCTTCGGGTTCGACGGCAGCAGGAACAGCACGAACAGCACGAGTGACCCGATGCCCGGCAGCACGTGCAGGAACTGCCAGAAGCCGGACCGGTTCGCGTCGTGCAGTCGTCGTGCGCCGAGGGCGAGCCCGCCGACCAGGGTGACGACCGCCCACAGCACGAACAGGTACGAGCCGACCGGGTTCTCGAGCAGCGGGGCGTCCGGGGTGAACGCCTGCGGCACGAGCTGCAGCACCAGGCCGATCGCGAAGGAGGTCAGCCACCACCACCAGAACTCGGAGCGCGACGCCCGGCCGGTGAACACGGTGTACTTCCGCCAGAACCGTCGGACGGCCTCCGTGAAGGGTGCCCCGACGAACGGATCGCGCAGGGCGACACCGCCCGGCTGCACGTCGTCCGACTGTCCGTCGTTGTGGCTCATCCCCCAAGCATCCCATCCCGGAACGCACATCGCGCCCCGTCCGGACGGGGCGCGATGTGTGTGCGGCGGCGAGGACGGACTAGACCAGCGAGTCCCGCCAGGCGGCGTGTAGCTGGGCGAACCGGCCGGTACCCGCGATGAGGTCGGCGGGCGTGCCGTCCTCCACGATCCGGCCGTACTCCATCACGAGCACCCGGTGGGCGATCGCGACGGTCGACAGGCGGTGCGCGATGATCACGGCGGTGCGGTCGGCGAGCAGGGTCTCGAGGCCCTCCTGCACCAGGCGCTCCGACGGGATGTCGAGCGACGCCGTGGCCTCGTCGAGGATGAGCACCTTCGGGTCGGCGAGGAACGCCCGGGCGAACGACAGCAGCTGACGCTGCCCGGCCGACACGCGGCCGCCCCGCTTGTTCACGTCGGTGTCGTACCCGTCCGGCAGCGCCATGATGAACTCGTGCGCGCCGACGGCCTTCGCCGCCGACTCGATGTCCGCACGCGATGCCCCCGGTCGGCCGAGCTCGATGTTGTCGGCGACCGAACCGGAGAACAGGTACGCCTCCTGCGTCACCATGACGATGGCGCGGCGCATGTCCTTCGGGTCGAGGTCCCGCAGGTCGACGCCGTCGAGCGTCACGGTGCCGGAGGTCGGGTCGTAGAACCGGGCCATCAGCTTAGCCAGCGTCGACTTGCCGGCACCGGTCGACCCGACCAGGGCGATCGTCTGCCCGGACGGGATGTGCAGATCGAACTCGGGCAGGACCACCCGGTCGGCCGTGTACGCGAACTCCACGTGGTCGAAGTCGATCCGACCCCGGGCGTCCGGCAGCTTCGTCGGCTTCGCGGGGTCCGGCACGCTCGGCCGCTCCTCGAGGACGCCGGAGATCTTCTCCATCGCCGCGGAGGCCGACTGGTAGCTGTTGTAGAACATCGCGAGTTCCTGCGCCGGGTCGAAGAACCGCTTGGCGTACAGCGCGACCGCGAGCAGCGCGCCGATCTCCAGCGATCCGCCGACGACCCGGAAGCCGCCGACGATGACGACGGCGGCCAGGGTGGCGTTGCCGATGAGCACCAGGCCCGGGTCGAAGATCCCGAACAGGTTGAACACGCGGGCGTTCGCCTGCCGGTTCAGCTCGACCTGGGTGCCGTACTCGGTCTCGTTGCGGGACTCCTTGCGGAAGGCCTGCACCGCCCGGATGCCCGTCATCGTCTCGACGAAGTGCACGATCACGCGGGCGCTGGTCGTCCGGGTGGAGCGGAACAGCTGCTGCGAGCGCTGCTGGAACCACCGGGTCAGGAACCACAGCGGCACCAGGGCGATCGCGAGCACCAGGCCCGAGGTCGGGTCGAGGAACACGAGCGCCACCGCGGTGAACACCATGTACAGCACGCCCTGGATGAGCTGGTTCAGCCCGGAGTCGAGCAGCTCGCGGATGGAGTCCAGGTCACTCGTCTGCCGCGAGATGATGCGCCCGGACGTGTAGGTCTCGTGGAACTCGAGCGACAGCCGCTGCGTGTGCAGGAACACGCGCTTGCGGAGGTCGAACAGGATCGCCTGACTGATCCGCGCCGCGAGCACCGTGTACCAGGCGGTGAGGACCGCACCGACGATCGCGATCGTGATGTACAGCCCGACGACGAGGAACGCCGGCATCCAGTCGTCCCGGTCGAGCACGGCGGGCAGGGCGTTGTCGATGCCCCACGCGATGAGCGTCGGGCCGGCGACCTGTCCACCGGTGGAGAGCACCACGACGACCGCGATGCCCCAGAGTCGGGCCTTGAGCGGCGACGCGAGGGAGCTGAGCAGCGTCAGCGACCGGCGGCGTAGCCGACGGCTCTCGGCCTTCGTGAAGTCCTCGCGCTCCTCGCCGCGCGTGCCGTGCACGGTGATCGACGCGGTGACGGGCGCTGCCGCCTCGGCCGCCTGCGTGCCGGTGCCGACCTGCGCGATCGGCACCGCCCCTCCCGGCTCCTGATCGACGGTCACGGGCCGGTCCTGGTCGGTCTCGTTGCTCATGCCATCGCCTCCTCTCGGTCCTCGGCGTCGTCGTCGTCGAGCGACGAGATGACGAAGCGGTAGTGCTCGTTGGTGGCCATCAGCTCCGAGTGGGTGCCGACAGCGGTGACGCGCCCGTTCTCCATGAGGGCCACGCGGTCGGCGAGGGTCACGGTGGACGGACGGTGGGCGACGATGAGCGAGGTCGTCTCGGCGAGGACCCGGCGGAGCCCGGCCTCGACGCGTGCCTCGGTGTCGACGTCGAGCGCGGACAGCGGGTCGTCGAGGACGAGCACGCTCGGCCGTGCCGCGATCGCCCGGGCGAGTGCCAGACGCTGCCGCTGGCCGCCGGAGAGGGACAGTCCCTCTTCGCCGACACGGGTGTCGACGCCTTCGGGCAGGTCGTCGACGAAGGACGCCTGCGCGATGTCGAGCGCCTCACGCATCACCCGGTCGGCCTCGGCACCGGACAGGTCGGGCCGACCGAGCAGGACGTTGTCGCGGACGCTGGACGAGAAGAGCGTGGCGTCCTCGAACGCGACCCCGACGTGGCGGCGGAGTTCGGCGCGGGTGAGGTCGCGGACGTCGACGCCGTCGATCGTGACCGATCCCCCGGTCACGTCGTACAGCCGCGGGACGAGCGAGAGCAGCGTCGTCTTGCCGGACCCGGTGAGCCCGACGAGCGCCATCGTCTCGCCCGGTCGCAGCTGCAGCTCGACGCCGTTCACCAGGTCGGGGAACTGCGGCGGGGAGTCCTGGTAGCGGAAGTGCGTCGCGTTGAACGACAGCGCTCCGTGCGGCTCGGCGATGGTCTTCGGCGCTGCCGGGTCGGTGATCGTGTTCTCGGAGTCCATGACCTCGAAGAACCGGTCGACGGCGGTGCGGGTGTCGAACGTCATCGACAGGAAGAAGCCGATCGACTCGATCGGGAAGCGCAGCACGGTCGCCGTCGCGAAGAACGCGAACAGCTGGCCGACGCTCAGCTCCCCCTGGCTGGCGAGCCAGATGCCGGCGAGCAGGCAGAGCGCGAACGCGACGTCCGGCACGAGCAGCAGCCAGAACCAGATCGCGGCGATCGCCTTGGCCTTCTCGATCTCGGTGCCGCGCAGCTGTTCGGCCTGCTCGGCGAACTCGTCGAGCTTGTACCGGCCCCGACCGAACGCCTTGAGCACGCGGATCCCGTGCACCGACTGCTCGACGCTCGTGGCGAGGTCGCCGACCTGGTCCTGGCTGCGTCGGGCGACGACCGAGTACTTCCGCTCGAACAGGACGCTGTTCACCCAGACCGGGATCGACGCCACCAGGAAGATCAGGCCGAGCTGCCACCCGAAGGTGAACAGGACCCCGAACCCGATGACGATCGTGACGACGTTGACGACGAGCAGCACGATCCCGAAGGCGAGCCAGCGACGGATCAGGGACAGGTCGGACACCGAGCGGGACAGCAGCTGCCCGGACTCCCACCGGTCGTGGAACGCGACGGGCAGGTCCTGCAGCTTGGCGTACAGCGCGTTGCGCATGCTCGCCTCGATCCGGGTCGACGGTCGCATGACCATCTTCCGGCGGGAGGCGATGAAGAACGCCTCGAGGACGCCGAGCGCCAGCACGCCGAGGCCGGCGGGCCAGATGCGGCTGCCGTCACCGGACGCGAGCGGTCCGTCGACGAGTGCCTGCAGCACGTACGGGATGACGAGCGCGACGACGGAGGCGCCGAGCGCCGCCAACATCCCGCCGAGCAGCCGCCATCGGTACGGCTTGACGTAGGGCCAGATGCGCGCGATGGCGCGAGCGGTGGATGGGCGCGCCGGTGTCGGCGCCGGTTCCCGGTGGGGTACCTGGGACATGCGTGTGCGTCCTCGTGCTTCGTACGGGCACCGGTGCGGTCAGGTTGCGTCTGACCGGACGGGAGGCCCGGGGTGCGTTGCGTGGTCTGGTCGGCCGAGCGCCCGCTCGGGTCCACCGCGACGGTGTCACGGGGTCCTCGGGTTGCGTCGACGCCGCTGGTACGGCGTCGCCCGTGGGGCGGGTGGGGCCGGTCGTGCCGCCTAGGCGGACGGCGGTGTCGGGACGCCGGGAGCGGCCGTGCCGATGGACGTCGATCGCGTCCGGGCAGCCGTTGCGGTGGTGCCGGTCGTCGTGTCCATCGTCACTCCAGTCTCGTCGTCGTCACCGTCGTGCCCGCGGTGCTGCCGACCTGAGAAGTCGTCAGCGATGAGGTCGCGGAGCCTTGCAGACTATCGGCACGCACTCCCAGGACGCAACCAGGATCGCGTGCTGGTTGCACCCCGGGCGACACGAGGCCGGACTGGACTCAGTGGAAGAAGTGGCGTTCCCCGGTGAAGTACATCGTCACGCCGGCGGCCGTCGCGGCCTGGATGACCTCGTCGTCGCGGACGCTGCCGCCGGGCTGGGCGACGGCTCGGACCCCGGCGTCGAGCAGCACCTGCAGGCCGTCGGCGAACGGGAAGAACGCGTCCGATGCCGCGACCGAACCGGCGGCGCGGTCCCCGGCCCGGTTCACCGCGAGGTGGCACGAGTCCACCCGGTTGACCTGCCCCATGCCGACGCCGACGCTCGCACCCTGGTTCGCCAGGAGGATCGCGTTCGACTTCACCGCACGGCTGGCCTTCCACGCGAACGCCAGGTCCGCCAGGGTCTGCTCGTCGGCGGGCTCGCCGGAGACCAGGGTCCAGCTCGACTGGTCGAACGTCGTGAAGCGGTCGGCGTCCTGCACGAGGAACCCACCGGAGATCTGCTTGACCTCCTGCTCGGCGAGCGCGAAGTCCGCCGGCAGCGTGAGCAGACGGATGTTCTTCTTGCGGGACAGGACCTCGAGCGCCTCCGGGTCGAAGGCGGGGGCGACGACGACCTCGGTGAAGATGTCGGCGATCGTCTCGGCCATCCCGCGGGTCACCGTCCGGTTCGCCGCGATGACCCCGCCGAAGGCCGACAGCGGGTCGCACGCGTGGGCGGCCGCGTGCGCCGAGGCGATCGGGTCGCCGGCGTCGGGTGCTGCGACCGCGATGCCGCAGGGGTTGGCGTGCTTGATGATCGCGACGGCCGGCTCCGTGAAGTCGTACGCGGCACGGACGGCGGCGTCGGCGTCGACGTAGTTGTTGTACGACATCTCCTTGCCGTGCAGCTGCGTCGCCTGGGCGATCCCGGTGCCGTCCGTGCTCGTGTAGAGCGCGGCGGACTGGTGGGCGTTCTCGCCGTAGCGGAGCGTCGTGGCGTGGTCGGCGGAGAACGAGAGGTGCTCCGGGAACGCGCTCGGGGCCTCCTGGCCGGCGGCAGCGGACGGACCGGACGTGTCGGACGTTCCGGACGGGGCGACGACCTCGGACGCGAAGTAGCTGGCGACCGCGGTGTCGTAGGCCGCGGTGTGGCCGAAGGCCTGCGCCGCGAGACGCTTGCGGAGCTCGAGGGTCGTGCCGCCCGCGCGGACGGCTTCGACGACCTCGGCGTAGGACGACGGCGACACCACGATCGCGACGTTCGGGTGGTTCTTCGCCGACGCGCGGACCATCGCCGGGCCACCGATGTCGACGTTCTCGACCACCGTCGCGGTGTCCGCTCCGGACGCGACCGTCTCGACGAACGGGTACAGGTTCACGACGACGAGTTCGAACGCCGCGATGCCGAGGTCCGCGAGCTGCTGCTCGTGCGACTCCAGGCGCAGGTCCGCGAGGAGGCCCGCGTGCACCGCCGGGTGCAGCGTCTTCACCCGCCCGTCGAGCGACTCCGGGAAGCCCGTGACGCTCGCGACGTCCGTGACGGCGTACCCGGCGTCGCGGATGGTCTGCGCGGTGGAGCCCGTCGAGACGAGTTCGACACCGGCGTCGGCGAGCGCGCCGGCGAGCTCGAGCAGCCCCGACTTGTCGCTCACCGAGACGAGGGCTCGACGCACGGGCACGACGTCCCGGTCGCGGTACAGGCTGGGGTCGGCGGCGTGCACGCTCATGCGGGGGTGGTGCCCTTCAGGTCGATGTGTCCGTTGGCGATGTCGAGGACGGTCTGGATGAGCAGCCGACGTTCGACGGGCTTGATGCGGTCGTGCAGCGTCGACTCGGTGTCGCCGGGCAGGACCGGGATGCGCTCCTGCGCCAGGATCGGTCCGCTGTCGACGCCGTCGTCCACCGCGATGACGCTCGCACCGGTCTCGGTGACGCCGGCGGCCAGGGCATCCCGGACGCCGTGCGCCCCGGGGAACTCCGGCAGGTACGCGGGATGCGTGTTGATGACCGAGGGGCCGAACTCGGCGACCACCGCGGGCGGCAGGAGACGCATGAGCCCGGAGAGGACCAGGAGGTCCGGCGTCCACGGGCGGATCTGCTCGGCGAGCGCGGCACCCCACTCGGCACGGGTGGCGTACCGCGTGAACGGCACCGTGAAGGTCGGGATCGAGTACTCCTCGCCGAGCTGCAGGCCCTCGGCGTCACGGTCCGCCCCGATCGCGACGACGCGGGCGGGGTACTCGGCATCGCGGGTCGCCTCGAGCAGGGCTCGGAGGTTCGACCCGGTACCGGAGATCAGGACGACCAGTTCGAGCACGGGGACAACCCTAGCGGGGACGGGCCCCGGCCTGCGTGCCGCGCTGCGTCAGGCGTCGTCGCCCTTCGGCTTCCGCCACCAGGGCAGCTCGTCCTCGGGGATCTGGTCCGTCGTGTCCCAGGTCGTCGCCCGGGGCGCGGGTCGTGCCGCCGGTTCCGGGTCGACGTCATCGCGTCCGGCGACGAACTCCTCGGTGCTCCACGGGAACGCCGGCTGCTCGTCGGTCCGCGGGACGGGAGGCGCCTCCCGCCGCTCCGCGGGACCGGCCGCGGCATCCGTGGACGACCGGTCCGTCAGACGAGCGGCACCGCCCGCACGGTGCCGGAGGTCGTCCGCGCGGTCGCGGAGGCCACTGGCACGGTCACGGAGGTCGCCGGCGCGGTCGCGGGCGCCGGACGCGGCAGCTCGGAGGCGTGCCCGGACGCTGCCGGCGGCCGGCGCTGCTGCCGTCCGGTCGTCGAGGCGCTCGGCCGCGACCGCGTCGGTCCGTGCCCAGTCGGGCAGGTCGACATCGGTGGCGGCAGGTGCAGTGGCTGCAGTGCGTGCGGCGGGTGCGGCGGGTGCGCCGGGGTCGGTGCGGTCTTCGGCGACCGACTCTGCTGCGCGGTGGTCAGCGTCTCGGATGACCGGCTCGGGGTCGCGGTGATCGCGGGCCGTCCCGGCGGGTGCCGTCGTGGCGGCGGGCCCCGCCGTGCTCGCGTGCGCCGTCGTCCCGGCGTCGTGCTTCTCGTCGACCGAGAACCGGTGCACGCCGGTGGTCCGCCCGGCTCCGGCCGACTCGAGTGCGGCGATGAGCGAGCCACCCTCCTCGGTCGCGTCCGCCGCCGCGAGGTCGTCCTCGGTCTCGTGCCAGCGCTCCCCGATCCACGAGCGTTCGGGCAGGCGCACCAGGTCGCTGCCGATGGCGAGAGCGACGACGGCAGGCAGGCCGATCTCGAGCGCGGCGAAGCCCCCGACGGCCAGTGCGTGCGGGCCGACGTCACCGAGTCGACCGGGGCCGAGCGCACCCGAGGACAGCCAGGCGAGACCGCCGATGACGATGCCGGCGACCAGTCCGGTCGCGACGCCGCCGAGGGCCCGGTACAGCGCCGCGTCGGCCGCGCCGAGCATCCGGACCAGGCGGGGACGCATCAGCCCACCGACCGCGAAGCCGGCGACGACGGGGACCAGGATCCAGACCAGGCCGAACGTGTGCCCCGAGGTCGGGAGCGCCCCGAGGACGGGGATCGCCGGGACGGGGCCGAGCGTCGTCCCGATCGGCGACACGGCCGAACCGGTGCCGATGGCGAAGCCGGGTCCGACGAGCCAGGCGGTGGCCCAGGCGACGAAGTCGGGGATGAACGCGAGCTGTCCGACGGTGAGTGCGATGCCGCCGACGAGTCCGGCGTGCGAGCGTTCGTAGAGGGTGATGACCTCGGCGAAGGACACCAGGAGCACGAGACCGACGAGCACCGCGGCCACCGCCACGACGCACGCGGTCGCGACCGTCCCGGCGCGGAGCCCGAACCCGACGACGGCCCGCCACACGGTGGGGATCCGTCCGACCAGGCCGACGATGCGCCGGGTGAGCGGGTCGGCGGCCATGCCCCGGCGTCGGCGGCAGACCTCGGCGGAGACGACCGCGGGGATCCCGAACCAGAGCGCCGGCGAGACGACGGCCTGCCACGTGGTGGGGTGGGTGGCGGCCGTGGTGGAGCTCAGCGCGACCAGGAGCCCGAGGACGGCGACCGCCGCGGTGCCGACGAGGATGCCGGTCACCCGGTGCTCGGTCTCCGCGAAGCGTCGTCCGGCGCGGCCGCCGAGCCACGCGGTGACGACGGCGAACCCGAGGGCGGCGAGCGTCACGCCGATGGGCGCGGAGGCACCGGAGAGCCCGGTGGCCTTCGCCGCGGCGGACCCGAGGGCGAACGTCACGTCGACGCCGTGCCCGATCAGCCAGACGTTGCCGGCCGCGGTCCAGAACACGTCCCAGTCGACCTGCAGCCCGTACTCGAACGCCCACAGCAGGGTGAGCGGGACGAGCGCGATGCCCACGCCGACGCCGACCGTCACGATCGCTTCGATCACGGCGAGCAGAGCGGTTCCCAGGCGGTTCATCGCAGCGAGGATACGTGCCGACCCGCGCGAGCCGGCGGTGCCGCGCGGCTCCGGCGGAACACCGGTGTTCGTCGATCACATCGCGTCCGGACGCGGCGCGATCGACGAACACCGGTGTCTTGCACCTGCGACTACTTCGCCGCGATGACCTCGCGCAGCAGCGCAGCGGTCTCGGACGGCGTCTTGCCGACCTTGACGCCGGCGGCCTCGAGCGCCTGCTTCTTCGCCTCGGCCGTGCCGGCGGAGCCGGACACGATCGCACCGGCGTGGCCCATCGTCTTGCCCTCCGGCGCGGTGAAGCCGGCGACGTACCCGACGACCGGCTTGGTGACGTGCGCCTTGATGTAGTCGGCGGCGCGCTCCTCGGCGTCGCCACCGATCTCGCCGATCATGACGATCGCTTCGGTCTCGGGGTCGGCCTCGAACGCGGCGAGCGCGTCGATGTGCGTCGTCCCGATGACCGGGTCGCCGCCGATGCCGATCGCGGTCGAGAAGCCCAGGTCACGCAGTTCGTACATCATCTGGTAGGTCAGGGTGCCCGACTTCGAGACGAGGCCGATCGGGCCCTTGCCGGTGATCGTCGCCGGGGTGATGCCGACGAGCGACTCCCCCGGGGTGATGATGCCGGGGCAGTTCGGTCCGATGATCCGGGTCTTCGCGCCGAGGGCCTTGGCGTGCGCCCAGAACTCCGCGGAGTCCTGCACGGGGATGCCCTCGGTGATGACGACGACCAGGGGGATCTCGGCGTCGATGGCCTCCATCACGGCGTCCTTCGCGAACGCCGGCGGCACGAAGACGATGGAGACGTCGGCACCGGTGGTGTCGATGGCTTCGCGCACCGACCCGAAGACGGGCAGCTCGACGTCGCCGTGGGTGACGGTCGTGCCGGCCTTGCGCGCGTTGACGCCGCCGACGATGTCCGTCCCCGCCTTGAGCATCAGGGCGGTGTGCTTCGTGCCCTCGCCGCCCGTGATGCCCTGGACGATGACCTTGGAGTCCTTGTTGAGGAAGATCGACATGGTCAGTCCCTTCAGGCCGCAGCGGCGGCGAGTTCGGCGGCCTTCTCGGCCGCGTCGTCCATGGTCGCGGCGACGGTGACGAGCGGGTGCGCTGCCTCCGCCAGGATCCGTCGGCCTTCTTCCACGTTGTTGCCGTCCAGGCGGACGACGAGCGGCTTGGTGGCCGCGTCGCCGAGGATGCCGAGCGCGGCGACGATGCCGTTCGCGACGGCGTCGCAGGCGGTGATGCCGCCGAAGACGTTCACGAAGACGCTCTTCACCTGCGGGTCGCCCAGGATGACGTCGAGACCGTTGGCCATCACCTCTGCCGAGGCGCCGCCACCGATGTCGAGGAAGTTCGCGGGCTTCACGCCGCCGTGGCGCTCACCGGCGTAGGCGACGACGTCGAGCGTCGACATGACGAGCCCCGCGCCGTTGCCGATGACGCCGACCTGGCCGTCGAGCTTGACGTAGTTGAGGCCGTGGGCCTTCGCCTTGGCCTCGAGCGGGTCCTCGCTGGCGGTGTCCTCGAGTGCCTCGTGGTTCGCGTGCCGGAAGTCGGCGTTCTCGTCGAGGGTGACCTTGCCGTCGAGTGCGACGATCTGACCGTCACCCGTGCGGACGAGGGGGTTGACCTCGACCAGGGTGGCGTCCTCGCCGGCGAAGACGTCGTAGAGCTTCACGAAGACGCTCGCGACCTGCGTGACGAGTTCGTCGGGGAAGCCGGCCTGGCGCGCGATGGCCTCACCCGCTTCCTGGTTGATGCCGGTCAGCGGGTTGACCTCGACGCGGGCGAGCGCCTCGGGCTTCTCCACCGCGAGCTGCTCGATCTCCATGCCGCCCTCGACGCTGACGAGCGACAGGTACGAGCGGTTCGCGCGGTCGAGCAGCACCGAGAAGTAGAACTCCTCGGCGATGTCGGCACCCTGGGCGACCATGACGCGCTGCACGGTGTGGCCCTTGATGTCGAGGCCGAGGATCGCCTGCGCGTGCTCGAAGGCCTCGTCCGGGGTCTTCGCCACCTTCACGCCGCCGGCCTTGCCACGCCCGCCGACCTTCACCTGCGCCTTGACGACCACGACGCCGCCGATCTGCTCGGCCGCCGCCTTCGCCTGTTCCGGGGTGTCGGCGATGATGCCCTGCAGCACAGGGACGCCGTAGGACTCGAAGAGGTCCCTGGCCTGGTACTCGAAAAGATCCACGCTGTTCTTCTTCCCGCACGGTTCGTGCGATCGGCATCGGTCATCCGGTCGCGTCCTCCTCATCGAGGGTCGCTCGATGTCGAGACAACGGCCGAGACCGAGCCTAGCGCCGGCAGGTGGACGGACGGTTCCGCCGTCGGGAACCCGTGGAGAACCCGCGCGGCGACGGGGCTCGGGACCCCGCTCGTCCACCGTGCGCAGTCCCCGAACGGTCCGCCAGCGCTGCTCGTGCACGGTCGATCGAGTGCAGAACGAACTCCGTACCCGTGCCGCCGACGTCTTCGGTTGGGAACTCCGCGACGCCCAGGAGACCGTGGTCGACGCGGTCCTCGCCGGGCGCGACGCGCTGGCCCTGATGCCGACCGGATCGGGCAAGTCCGCGATCTACCAGGTCGCCGCCCTGGCCCTCGACGGACCCGTCGTCGTGGTCTCGCCACTGGTCGCCCTGCAGGAGGACCAGGTCGTCGGCATCGAGGACCACCCGGACGCACCCCGTGCCGTCACCATCAACGCCACCCGCGCGCACCGCGAACTCGACGAGGCCTGGGAGGCCGTCGCCTCCGGAGCGGCACGCTACGTGTTCCTCGCCCCGGAGCAGCTCGCCAAGGACGAGGTCGTCGACCGGCTGCGCGAGGCCGGGGTCGCGCTCGTCACGGTCGACGAGGCACACTGCGTCTCGAGCTGGGGCCACGACTTCCGCCCGGACTACCTGGTCCTCGGCGAGGTCATCGAGCGCCTCGGCCGCCCGCCGGTGCTCGCGATGACCGCCACCGGATCGACCCCGGTCCGGAAGGAGATCGTCGAACGACTGGGCATGCGTGACCCGCTCGTCCTCGCCACCGGGTTCGACCGCCCGAACCTGCGGTTCGAGGTGCAGCGGCACACGGACGAGGACGGGAAGCGCGAGGCGGTCATCGCACAGGTCGCCGGGCTCGAGGGTGCCGGCATCGTCTACGTCGCCACCCGCGCCGAGACCCTGGTCTACGCCGACGAACTCGTCGAGAGCGGCCGCCGCGCGAAGGCGTACCACGCGGGTCTCCGGGTGCGGGACCGCGAGCACGTGCACCACGAGTTCCTCGACGGCGAGCTCGACGTCGTCGTCGCCACGAGTGCGTTCGGCATGGGCATCGACAAGCCCGACGTCCGCTTCGTCGTGCACGCCGACGTCCCCGAGTCCGTCGACGCCTACTACCAGGAGGTCGGTCGGGCCGGACGGGACGGCGACGTCGGACTGGCCACCCTGCACTACCGGTCCGAGGACCTCGGGCTCCGACGGTTCTTCGCGTCGGGCTCGCCCCGTCCGGCCTCGCTCCGCGCGGTGTTCGACGCCGTCCCGGCCGACCGGGCCGTCCCACGGTCCGAGGTCGCCGAACGGGCCGGACTCGCCGCTCGCACCGCGGGCCGGGTGGTGAACGCCCTGGTGGACTCCGGCGCCCTCGTCGACGACCGGGACGGGCTCCGCCGCGCACCGCACGGACCCGACGACGCCGAAGCAGCGGCCGAGCTCGCCAAGCGGCATGCGCGGGAGCGTGAGCGCGTCGAGGAGTCCCGCATCGAGATGATGCGGCGCTTCGCCGAGACGAACGGCTGCCGTCGGCAGTTCCTGCTCGGCTACTTCGGCGACGAACTGCCCGAGCCGTGCGGCAACTGCGACACCTGCTCCGCCGGCACCGCGACCGACGCCGATGCGCACGGCGCCGACGGTTCGCACGACGCGGAGTGGCCGCCGGACGCACCGGTCGAGCACCCCGAGTGGGGCCGCGGCACCGTGATGAGCACCGAGGACGACCGACTCACGGTGTTCTTCGAGTCCGCGGGGTACCGCACGCTCGCCCTGCAGGACGTCACCGAACGGCACCTGCTGGAACGGGTCTGACCGGGCCGACTCGGGTCCGCCGGGGGAAGGCGCGGTCGCTCGACCACCCGTCGGCGACCGCGCTCCACTCCCCCGAGCACGTGCAGTAGACACCGGGAGTGTGACCCGCCGGTGACCACCGGGTGAACGGCGCGCGAACCGGCCACCATCCGCCGCGCTGCAGGACCGGCGGTGCACGCACCGGGCCGGCACGTCCCCCGGGCACCGCGGACACTCCCACCGGCACCCGGGTACCAAGGACCGGTGGGTACCCGACGCGCGGTGCGGCGGACGCACCGCCGGGTCCCACCACGCACCACCACGACGACCGACAGGAGCGACCCATGTCCGACCCCGGCATCACCCCAGGCGACGAGTTCAGCGACGGCGTCAGCGACTCCGACGACGAGGGCCGATCCGACGACGTCGACCGCGAGTACGTCGGCGGCTTCGAGACGGACGACGCCGAAGAGGCGCTCGAGACCGTGACGAACGACGCCGTCGCCGGCGAGACCGTCGAGCCGCAGCTCGGCGACGGCACCGACGACGGGCCGACCGGCGGCGCCCCGAACGAGGGTTCCCCGGACATGTGGGAGCACGGCGACGAGCGTCCCGACCTCGGTGGCGACCTGGGCACGAAGCCGCTCTGACCGTGACAGGACGACGGACGGGAGGCCCGGTGCGCGACGTGCGCCGGGCCTCCCGTCCGTCCCCTGGTCACGACCAGGGCGGCCGCAACCCGGCGTTCCGCCGGTTCCTCGCCGACAGCACGCCCGTCGTGGCGGGCGGCCGCGCGATCCTGCTGCAGATCGCCGACCCCGTGGTGGCGGCCGGTGTCCGGCGCCACTCGGACTTCGCGCGCCGACCGCAGCAGCGCCTGGCGCACACCCTGATGTACGTCGTCGCCGTGGTGGTCGGCACCCCGGAGGACGCTGCCGTCGCGGCGTCGTTCGTGTCACACGCGCACCGTCCCGTGGCCGGGGCCGACGACCCGGACCGGCAGCTCTGGGTGGCGGCGACGCTCGTCGACTCCGCGATCCGGACGCACCGTCTGCTCGGGAGCCCGGTCGACGACGAGCGGGCCGAGGACCTGCTCCGTGCGTACCGGCCGATCGCGACCGCCCTGCGGGTCCCCGCCGAGCGCTGGCCGGACTCGATGGCCGCGTTCGAGCGGTACTGGGTGTCGACGCTCGCGCAGCTCCGCGTCACCGACGAGGCCCGCGGTGTCGTCCGCGACCTGCTGCACCCGCGACACGCGCCCGGGTGGGTGCGTGCCGCGATGCCGGTCGTCCGGATCGTGACGGTCGGGATGCTGCCGGCGACCGTCCGGGCACAGTACGGCTTCGCCTGGGGCCCCCGCGAGGTACGGCGCTTCCGCCGGACGGTGGCGGGCCTCCGGCTGTTCCGTGCGGTGGTGCCGAGCGCGCTGCTGCGGCTGCCCGGGCCGCTGCTCCTCCGCGCGATGCACCGGACCGCGCGCCGGTACCCGGCCGCCTGAACCGACGGCGTGCATTTCTTGTCATAGCGACAAGAACCGTGCTACGGTCGGGTCATGGCAGTCGAACTCAGCACCCGGACCCGCTCCGGCCAGCCGACGACCACGACGTTCACCACCATGCGGTTCCCCGCCGGTGAAGCACACGTCAAGGTCGCAGCCGGTCCCGACGAGTCGGCGGACACCCCGGCGACGGACACCCCGGCGACGGACCTCGTCGAGATCGCGACCCTGCGCGGGACGAGCGGTGACGACCTCGTCATGCTCGGCATGTGGGCGGACGCCGTCCGCCAGCGCGGATCGCACTCCGTCGCCCTCGTCCCCTACCTGCCCGGAGCCCGTCAGGACCGCGGCCTGCCGTTCGGCGCGAAGGTCTACGCGGACGTCCTCAACGGGTTCCACATCGACCAGGTCATCGCGTTCGACCCGCACTCGCCGGTCATCGTCGGCCTCGTCGACCACCTGACCGTCGTGGCGAGCGCCCGCGTCGTCCGCGACGAGGTCGTCGGCGCCCCCGGCACCGAGCAGCGCTACCAGGGCATCATCGCCCCGGACGCCGGCGCGGTCGCCCGGGCCACCGCGGCCGCCGACGCGTGCGGCCTGCCGGTGTACCGCGCCGAGAAGCACCGCGACCCGGACACCGGCAAGCTCGACGGGTTCAGCTGCGAACCGCTGCCGGAGACCGGTCGGTTCCTCGTCGTCGACGACATCTGCGACGGCGGCGGCACGTTCATGGGCCTCGCGGGCAGCACCGGACTGCCGAAGGAGCGCCTGGGCCTCTGGGTCTCGCACGGCGTGTTCTCGGGCCGGGCCGCACAGCTCGGCGACCACTTCGGCGAGATCGTCACCACCGACTCGTACCCCGCGCAGAACGCCATCGAGGGCCTGCGCACCGTCCCCCTGACCCCGTACCTCACCGAGGAGATCCGATGACGAACACGACGAGCACGACAACTCCCGCAGCCACGACCGTCGGGCTCGAGCCGCGCATCACCACCGCCAGCCCGATCGCCCCGCTCCTGGCCGTCGACGGCTACAAGCACTCGCACCGACAGCTCTACCCCGAGGGCACCACGCGGATCCTCATCAACTGGACGAACCGCTCGAACGCACACATGCCGGACTCGACGCACGCCGTCGTCTTCGGGCTGCAGGCGTTCGTGCAGCGGTACCTCGTCGAAGCGTGGGCGCCGTTCTTCGCCGCCGACGAGGACCTGGTCTGCGACCTCTTCGAGCAGGCGCTCGAGGGCTACTTCGGCCCGAACTCCATCGGCGTCGACCACGTCCGCGCCCTGCACCGGCTCGGGTACCTGCCGCTCGAGATCCGCGCCCTGCCCGAGGGCACCCTCGCTCCGATCGGCGTCGCGACCCTGACCGTCGAGAACACCGTCGACGCGTTCTCCTGGCTGCCGAACTACATCGAGACGGCGCTGTCGGCCTCGATCTGGCACCCGTCCACCGTCGCCACGAAGGCGCTGGAGTACCGCGACCTCATGGAGGACTGGGCCGAGCGCACCGGCGCGGACCCGGCGAGCATCGACTTCGCCGCCCACGACTTCTCGTTCCGCGGGCAGACCAGCATCGAGTCCGCGGCAGCGTCCGGCGCCGGACACCTGCTGTCGTTCCTCGGCACCGACTCGATGCCGACGCTCGACCACATCGCCCGCTACTACCCCGGCGACAACGGCTGGGTGGCAGCGAGCGTGCCGGCGACCGAGCACAGCGTGATGTGCGTCCGTGGCGCCGACGGCGAACTCGAGACCTTCCGGCAGATCCTCGACGTGTACCCGACCGGCATCGTCTCGGCGGTCAGCGACGGCTTCGACCTGTTCAAGGTCATCACCGAGGTGCTCCCGCAGCTCGAGGACCGCATCACCGCCCGGGACGGCAAGCTCGTCATCCGCCCCGACTCCGGCGACCCGGTCGACATCGTCACCGGCACCGTGCACGGCGTCGACGAGGCCGAGCTCTTCGCCGCCGACCGCAGCCACGAGCAGAAGGGCGTCGTGGAACTCCTCGACGAGCTGTTCGGCCACACCGTCAACGAGCGCGGCTACAAGGTCCTCGACCAGCACATCGGCGTCATCTACGGCGACAGCATCACCCTCGACCGTGCCCGTCGCATCTACGAGCGCCTCGCCGCGAAGGGCTACGCCAGCGACAACGTGGTGCTCGGCATCGGGTCGTACACGTACCAGTTCATGACCCGCGACAACCTCGGCAGCGCCGTCAAGGCGACCTGGGCGCTGGTGGACGGCGAACCGGTCGACATCCAGAAGGACCCGAAGACCGGCAGCGGCAAGAAGAGCGCGAAGGGCCGCATCGCCCTGCACCGCGACGCGACCGGCGAGATCCGGCAGACCGACCAGGCCACGCCGGAGGACGAGGCGACCAGCCTGCTCCAGCCGGTGTGGGTCGACGGACGGTTCACGGTCCTCCAGTCCTTCGCCGACGTCCGCGCGACCCTCCGTCGCGAACGGGCCGACCGTGCCGCCCGTCGGTCGGCTGCCGACACCACGGTGGCGGCGATCGCGTGAGCGGGGCCGCCCCGGCGGCCGTCCGCGACCAGCCGCTCATCGCCGTGGACGTCGTCCTCGTCGCGTTCGACGGCGCGTTCGACGACGCAGGTGAGGGAACCGGTCCGGACGGCCTCCGGGTCGCCACCGCCCGGCGCCGGTACGAACCGTTCGTCGGACGGGAGGCGCTGCCCGGCGTGCTCCTCGACGGTCCGGAACTCCTCGCCGACGGTGCGCGACGCGCCCTGCGGACCAAGACCGGGGTGGACGCGGCGGCGGTCCGACACCTCGCCCAGATCGGCGCGTTCGACGGGCCGGAGCGTGACCCGCGGAGCGCCGCGATCAGCATCGCGTTCCTCGCCGTCACCGCCGGGGCGACCCGGGTGGGCGACGCCGTGCGGTGGCACGACGCGGCGGACCTGCCGCTCGGGCTGCCGTTCGACCACGACCGGATCATCCAGGCGGCGCTCGACCATGCCCGGACCCGGCTCTGGTCCGACGCCCCGCTGACCCGGGCGCTGCTCGGCGAGCGGTTCACCACCCCGGACGCCGCACGGCTCGTCGTCGCCCTGACCGGGGTGACGCCCGACGCCGGCAACCTCAACCGGGCGCTCCGGACGAACCCGGCGCTGACCCGGCTGGACCCCGCGACGGCACCGGCGGCGCGGGCCGGTGCCGGGCGTGCCGGTGCCGGGCGGGCCGGTCGTCCCCCGGCAGCCTGGACGTGGACGGACTGAGCGCGGTTGAGTGGGGACATGTCTGCTTCGCTGTCCGGGGACGAGTCCCTGCACCTGCCCGAGTTCGACGCGCCTCCGGCATCGCCGCTGGACCTCGCGCGACTCTGGCTCGACCAGGCCGGTGACCACGAGGTGTCCGAACCGATGTCGATGACGCTCGCCACCGCCGGCGCCGACGGCCGGGTCAGCGCCCGGACCGTCGACGTCAAGCGGATCGAGGACCGCGGCCTGGTGTTCGGCACCTCCGCCGAGAGCCCGAAGGGTCGACAGCTCGCCGAGAACCCGCACGCCGCCCTGCAGGTCTACTGGCGCGAGACGATGCAGCAGCTCCGGTTCGAGGGCCGGGTCGTGCAGCTGTCCGACGAGGAGTCCGACGCCCTGTTCGCCGACCGCTCGCCGAAGTCACGCGCCGCCACCGCGATCGCCGACCAGTCCGCCGTGCTCGAGCCGCGGACGCTGCAGGACCTCATCGACGACGCCAACGAACTGCTCGCCGATTCCGACGACGACGTGCCCCGACCGGCGCTGTGGGACGCGTGGCGCCTGGAGCCGGACACCGTCGAGTTCTGGCACGGCAGCCGCGACCGGATGCACCGCCGCCTGCAGTACGTGCACGCCGACGGCACCTGGACGGCGACGCGGCTGCAGCCGTAGCGGACAGCCGTCCGCCTAGAGCTTCTCGATCGGCGCGATCTTGATGAGGAGCTTCTTCCGGCCCGCGGTGTCGAAGGCGATCTCGGCGATCCGCTTCGCACCCTGACCGGTCACCGCCGCTACGGTCCCCTGCCCGAAGTCGACGTGCGAGATCCGGTCGCCGGCCGCGAGTTCCATGTCGCCGTTGTCGCGGACCTGCCCGGACACACGGTTCGCCCACTCGGTCTTCGGACGCGTCTTCGCCGCCGCGGCCGCACGGTCGTAGGAACCACCGCCCCAGCCGCCACCACCGCGGTACCCGCCGCCGCCGGCGCCACCGCCTGCGCCGCCGAACCCGCCGGCGCTGCCGCCGTCACGTCGGGCGTTGATCGCGCGAGGCTGCGTGCCACCGCGGCTGTTCGCCATGCCGGGTGACTGCTTCCACTCGATGAGCCCCTCGGGGATCTCCTGCAGGAAGCGGGAGGGCATCGCCACGTTGACGTCCCCGAACTGCGCCCGGGTCATCGCGAGCGACAGGAACAGGACCTTCTTCGCGCGGGTGATGCCGACGTAGAACAGTCGACGCTCTTCCGACGGGCCACCCGGCTCGTTCGCGGACATCCGGTGCGGCAGCAGGTCCTCTTCGACACCGGTCAGGAACACCGCGTCGTACTCCAGGCCCTTCGCGGTGTGCAGCGTCATCAGGGACACCGTGCCCGAGGAGTCGTCGAGCTCGTCGGCCGCGGCCACGAGCGAGACCTCGGTGAGGAAGTCGGACAGCGTGCCCTCGGGGTTGTTCTTCTGGAACTCCCGCGTCACGGCCACGAGCTCGTCGATGTTGTCCGCACGGGCGGCGTCCTGCGCGTCCGGCGACTTCCGGAGCTGTTCGAGCAGCCCCGACCCGTCGAGCAGCTGCGTCAGGGTGTCCACGACGGGCTGGTCCGCTGCCTTGGCGGAGACGTCGTCGAGCAGCGCCGCGAACGAGGTGATCGCCGTCCGGACCTTCGGGCCGAAGCCGAGCTCGTCAGCGTGCCGCAGGGCTTCACGCATCGAGACCTCGTGGTCGTCGGCGTACCGCTGCAGCGAGGTCTCGGTGACGGCACCGATGCCGCGCTTCGGCACGTTGAGGATGCGGCGGAGCGACAGGGGATCGGCGGGGTTCGCGACCGTGATGAGGTACGCCATCGCGTCCTTGATCTCGGCGCGCTCGTAGAACTTCGTGCCGCCGAGCACCCGGTACGGGATCGCCGCGCGGATGAAGATCTCCTCGAGCGCACGGGTCTGCGAGTTCGTCCGGTAGAAGACCGCCATGTCGCGGTAGTCCATGCCGTCCTCGTGCAGACGCTGGATCTCGTCGGCGACGAACTGGGCTTCGTCGTGCCCGGTGTACCCGGTGAAGCCGACGATCTTCTCGCCCGCGCCGACGTCCGTGAACAGGCTCTTCGCCTGCCGGTCGAAGTTGTTCGCGATGACGGCGTTCGCAGCGTCGAGGATGTTCTGCGTCGAGCGGTAGTTCTGCTCGAGCAGGATCACCTTCGAGTTCGGGAAGTCCCGCTCGAACTCGACGATGTTGCGGATGTCCGCGCCGCGGAACGCGTAGATCGACTGGTCGGAGTCACCCACGACCGTCAGGGACGCCGGCGCGATGGTGCCGTCGGACTCGCGCATCCGCTCGACGTGCTGCCCGGAGTCCTCGAGCTTGTCGACCTGCTCGACCGGCACCGGACGGGTGAGCTCGCGGATCAGGGCGTACTGCGCGTGGTTGGTGTCCTGGTACTCGTCGACCAGCACGTACCGGAACCGACGCTGGTACAGCGCCGCGACCTCCGGGAAGGCACGGAACAGGAAGACCGTCTGGCCGATCAGGTCGTCGAAGTCGAAGGCGTTGGCCCGGCGCAGGTCGTTCGTGTACCGACGGAACACCTCGGTGAACATGACCTCTTGCGGGTCGCTCGCGTTGATGTTGCGGGCGTAGGTGTCGATGTCCTGCAGCTCGTTCTTGAGCTTGGAGATCTTCGAGGCCGCAGCGCCGACGGTCAGCCCGAGGGTGTCCGCCTCGAGGTCCTTGATGATCCGCTTGAGCAGCGCCCGGGAGTCCGCGGAGTCGTAGATCGTGAACGACTGCGGGAACCCGAACCGTTCGGCTTCGCGACGGAGGATGCGCACGCACGCCGAGTGGAACGTCGAGATCCACATGCCCTCGGCCGCCTGCCCGACCAGCGCCTGGACCCGCTCGCGCATCTCGGCCGCGGCCTTGTTCGTGAACGTGATCGCGAGGACCTGCGACGGCCAGGCTTCACGGTTCGCCAGGAGCAGCGCGATGCGGCGGGTGAGCACGCTCGTCTTGCCCGAGCCGGCACCGGCCACGATGAGCAGGGACTCGCCGCGGTACTCGACGGCTTCCTTCTGCTGGGGGTTCAGGCCCGCGGTGAACGGGTCGTCGTAGGCACGGTCACCCGCACCCGGGCCACCGGAGCGGCTGGGCGTCGGGTCGGAGGGGTCGAGCACGATCGTCATGTCCGAGACAGTCTAGGCGCGACCCCCGACGTCCGATCAGGCCGGCCCGGACCCCCGATCAGGCCGGTCCGGGCTGTCCCGCGACGAGCGACCGGGCCCGGACAGCCAGGTCCGCGTGGTCCGCGAAGACCCCGTCGACACCCGTGCGGAGGACCGACGTGAACCACCGTTCCCAGTCGCCCGTCGCCGCCAGGTCACCCCCGCGTCGAAGCGCCGCGGGCAGGAACCGGTTCTCCGGCCGCAGGGTCCACGTGTAGACCGCGAGCCCGGCCGCGTGCGCCCGGTCGACCACGTCGCTCCGGACGGGGCGGGGATCGTCGACGGCGCGGGTGTCGACGCCGGCCATGAGTGTCGGCAGGTCGACGCTGATGCCGTCGAACTCGGACGCGAGGCGTGTGAGCGCGGCGTCGGTCCGCTCGGCGGCGTAGGTCGGGGCGGCGGAACCGGCGGCGGCGACCTCGTCCGCGGCCGCACCACGTGCCTCCTGGAGGTACACCAACCGGCCACCCGTGCCGTGCTCCGCGACCTGCCGCAGGACACCCTTCTCGAACGACTCGACCGTCAACCGGTCGTCGCCCCGCCACCCGGCGTCGCCGAGGACACCGTCGAGGAGCGAGGCCATCGAGAACCCGGCCGCCGCGAACGCACTGGCGTGCTTCACCTCGGCGACGAGCCCCACCCGCCGCGGGGCGGCGTCCAGGATCGCGAGCAGGTCCTCCAGGCGCAGCACCGTGTCCTCGCCGTCGTGCTGGCGGGAGGCCGGGCGCAGCTCCGGCAGACGCTCGCGGGTCCGCAGGGTGCGCACCTCGTCCCAGGTGAAGTCCTCGGTGAACCACCCCGTGAGCCGGTGCCCGTCGATCGTCTTCGTGGTGCGGCGGTCGCGGAACTCCGGGCGGTCGGCGACGTCGGTCGTGCCGGACACCTCGTTCTCGTGCCGGAGGACCAGGACCCCGTCCTTCGTCGGTACCAGGTCCGGCTCGATGGCGTCCGCGCCGAGCTCGATCGCGAGGTCGTAGGCGCTCCGGGAGTGCTCGGGACGGTACCCGGAGGCTCCGCGGTGGGCGATGACGAGCGGCTGCATGCAGGCGACGATACGGAGCGCGGGTGAACGCGGGGTCGCCGGGGCCCGACGCCCGTCGAGCGCTCGGCATCGTCACGGACGTTCAGCGAGCGTGCGGAGTTCCCTCGGTGGACCGACAGCGAGCGTCAATAGGCTCCCGCGCAGGAGCACGGTCGCCGGTTCCGCTTCCCGCGGATCCACAGCCATCCGACCCTGACGGCCCGTAGGCTGTGAGGACACGAAGGAACGGCACCGCCGCACTCCGTCACGAGCCCACGACCCGATGCCATCCGGGTACCGGATCCACGACTCCACACCAGAGGAAATCAGAGGACACCATGGCCTTCAAGCCCGGTTTCGACCAGTCCCCCGCCTTCAACGACGCGGGCCGGAACGCATGGGGCGCCGGCTCGAACGCACCGCAGGGCGCCTACCCGCAGCAGGGGTACCCGCAGCAGGGCGGCTACCCGCAGGCCCCGTACGGCCAGACCGGCTGGGGTCAGGCGCCGCAGCAGCCCGGCATGTCGCCGGACCAGCTCCGCGACATGTACGACCGCCCTTCGGCCGACAAGGTCGACACCGGTCGCATGTCGTACGAGGACACCATCGTCAAGACGCTCCTGGCGTTCGGCGTGCTCATCGTCGGTTCGGTCGCCGGCTGGAACCTGCCGCCGGTCGTCTGGATCGTCGGTGCGATCGTCGGGTTCGTCCTCGCCCTGGTGAACACGTTCAAGAAGAAGCCGTCGCCGGCACTCGTGCTGGCGTACGCCTTCTTCGAGGGCCTGTTCGTCGGTGGCATCTCGGGCATGTACAACACGATGTGGGACGGCATCGTCACACAGGCGGTGTTCGGCACGCTCGGTGTCTTCGCCGTCACGCTGCTACTGTTCTCGTCCGGCAAGGTCCGCGCCACCCCGAAGCTGACCCGGTTCTTCCTGGTCGCGATGGTCGGCTACATGGCCTTCTCGCTCGTCAACATCGTGCTGATGCTCACCGGTGTGACCCAGAGCGCGTTCGGCCTGCTCGGCGTCACGCTGTTCGGCATCCCGCTGGGCGTCCTGATCGGCATCTTCGTGGTGCTGATGGCGGCGTACTCGCTGATCCTCGACTTCGACCAGATCAAGACCGGCGTCGAGCGTGGTGCTCCCCGCGTCTACGCATGGACGGCGGCCTTCGGCCTCATCGTCACGCTGGTCTGGCTCTACCTCGAGATCCTGCGCATCCTGGCGATCGTCGCGAGCAGCTCCCGCAACTAGCGTTCCTGTTCGACACGACGGGCCCCGGCTTCGGCCGGGGCCCGTCGTCGTGCGCGGGCTGCGGAGCGGCGACGCGGCGACGCGGCGACGTCGCGACTTCGTGGTCGCGGTACTCGCCGCTCGCGTTCGCCGAGATGCCGCGATCGCGCGACCTCGGGCCCCGAGATGCCGCTGTTTCGCAACCGCGGCGACCGCGGGCGGCAGGCCGGCAGGCACGCAGCGGCCGGGAGGCCCGGGCTGGCCCGGCAGGACGAGCGAGGGCCCGGTACGCAGTCGCGTACCGGGCCCTCGGGCGTCAGGGGAGCGTCACTCCCACTCGATCGTCCCCGGCGGCTTCGACGTCACGTCGAGTACGACCCGGTTGACGTCCCGCACCTCGTTCGTGATGCGGTTCGAGATCTTCGCGAGCACGTCGTACGGCAGGCGCGTCCAGTCGGCGGTCATGGCGTCCTCGGACGAGACCGGACGGAGCACGATCGGGTGCCCGTAGGTGCGGCCGTCGCCCTGGACCCCGACCGACCGGACGTCGGCGAGCAGGACGACCGGGCACTGCCAGATCTCGTCGTCGAGGCCGGCTGCGGTGAGCTCGGCGCGGGCGATGGCGTCGGCGGCACGCAGGATCTCGAGGCGCTCGGCGGTCACTTCGCCGACGATGCGGATGCCGAGACCCGGGCCGGGGAACGGCTGGCGTCCGACGATGACCTCGGGCAGCCCGAGCTCGCGGCCGACCGCTCGGACCTCGTCCTTGAACAGGGTGCGCAGCGGCTCGACGAGTTCGAACGTCATGTCGTCGGGCAACCCGCCGACGTTGTGATGCGACTTGATGTTCGCGGTGCCTGATCCGCCGCCGGACTCGACGACGTCCGGGTACAGGGTGCCCTGCACGAGGAACTTGACCTCGGCGTCACCGTCCGACGCACGGGCCTCGAGCACGAGGGCCTCTGCTGCCGCCTCGAACGTGCGGATGAACTCGCGCCCGATGATCTTGCGCTTCTGCTCGGGGTCGCTGACGCCGGCGAGGGCGTCCAGGAACTGCTCGCGGGCGTCCACCGTGACGAGGCGCACACCGGTCGAGGCGACGTAGTCCTCTTCGACCTGCTTGCGCTCGTCGGCGCGGAGGAGCCCGTGGTCGACGAAGACGCAGGTGAGCTGGTCTCCGACGGCCTTGTGCACGAGGGCTGCGGCGACGGCGGAGTCGACACCACCGGAGAGCCCGGCGATGACGCGGGACGACCCGATCTGGGTGCGGATGCGCTCGACCTGCTCCTCGATCACGTTCGCGGAGTTCCAGTCACCGGGCAGCCCAGCGGCTCGGTGCAGGAAGTTCTCGAGCACGGCCTGGCCGAACGCGGAGTGCTTGACCTCGGGGTGCCACTGGACTCCGTACAGCTTGCGCTCGTCGGACGCGAACGCGGCGACCGGCGTCGACTCGCTCGACGCCAGGACCTCGAAGCCCGCGGGAGCCTTCGACACCGCGTCGCCGTGCGACATCCACGTGGTCTGCGCGGCGGGCTGACCGCCGAGCAGGACGCTGTCGGTCCCGCTGACGGTGACGGCGGTGGCGCCGTACTCGCGGAGGCCGGTGTTCGCGACCTCGCCACCGAGCGACTTCGCCATGGCCTGGAAGCCGTAGCAGATGCCGAGCACCGGGACGCCGAGGTCCAGGATCTCGCCGTCCAGGGACGGTGCGCCGTCCTCGTAGACGGAGGACGGGCCTCCCGACAGGACGATCGCCGCCGGGTTCTTCTCGCGGATCTCCGCCGCGGTGACCGAGTGGGGGACGATCTCGCTGTAGACGTTTGCCTCGCGGACGCGTCGTGCGATCAACTGCGCGTACTGCGCGCCGAAGTCGACGACGAGGACGGGACGCTGTTCGGTCTCGCTCACCGAGCGCTCTCCTTCTCCCGCGACTGCTGCGCGGTCAGCTCGTGGTAGGTGGTCATGGCGGTCTGCTGCATGCGGTGCTCGACCACGAAGGACATGAACGGGATCACGCCGCCGAGAGCGATGAGCAGGAAGCGCGTCGGCCGCCAGCGCATGATGCTCCAGAGGCGGAAGTCCGCGAACAGGTAGACGACGTACAGCCAGCCGTGCGCGATGAGGATCGCGATCGACAGGTTGAACGTGCCGGGCGCTTCGCCCGCGGTGCCGTTGGGGACGAAGAAGGCGCCGCCGCCGAGCTGCATCTCGCGCTGGATCGGGGTGTACTTGATGACGACCTCGACGACCAGGGCGAGCAGGAGCACGCCGGTGACGTACGCGGAGATGCGGTAGAACCGCACGGCCCCCGGGATCTTGGGGATGTCGCGGGTCCGGACGGTCAGAGCCATGTGGTCGATCCTACCGGCGACCCGGCTCGGCCCGGGCGTCGTCCACAGGGACCACGGGCTCGTCCACAGGCTCGACGTCGTCGTCCACAGGATCGGCGGCTGCGGCCTCGGCAGCCTCGCGCGCCTCGTCCTGTTCGCGCTCCCACGCGTCCTTGACGAAGCGGTACCAGAGGAAGACGGCGAACCCGGCGAACACGACCCACTCGACCGCGTAGAAGAGGTTCAGCCAGTCGAACTGGACCTCCCGCGTGGGGGCCCGGTCGGCGATGGTACCGAGGTCGGCGGCGTCCGCGGTGGTCCGGTCGGCGACGACGTAGCCGCCGTACATCCGGTCGTCGAAGGCCTTCCACGTGTTCACGAACCGGGCCGGGGCGACGGCCGAGTACTCGTGCTGTTCGAAGGTGTCCTGGTCCGGCGACTCCGCCGGGTAGTACCGGCCGCGGATCGTCATCGACGCGTCGTCGACCAGGCGGTCACCACCGGCGACGGCGGCGGACCGCTGGTCGGACCAGCCGATCACGACCGGGAGGCTCGCCCCCGTCGCGTCGTCGACCAGGTGCCCGACGGTCTGGTACTTCCCACCCCCGCTGCGTCCGGTGAGGACCGTGGTGTCACCGGCGACGAAGCGCCCGGACACCGTGACCTTCTGCCCGGCGAGCGAGGACCCGACCGGCTTCTCCGGCGTCGTGACGTCGTCGAGGGTCTTCCGCGTCTCGGTCGACGCCGGCAGCGGCTTGCCGTTCTCGATGCTGCGCTCGAGCTGCCACTTGCCGAGTGCGGCGAACACACCAGCGAGGACGATCGCCAGCAGCAGCAGTGCGATCCACTTCGGTCGTCGGGCAACGGCCCACATCTGAATCAGTACTCCGGATCACGTACGCGGGCCGGGCGCTCGGGACGCTCGGCGGGGACCTCGATCGACGACGTGCTCGCACTCACGGGTTCCGGCGTGGCCGGTTCGTCGCGCGACGGCGTCGTCTCCGGTGCACCATTGTCGCGCTCTTCCCTGCCCGCAGCCTCCACGAGGGCGATCTCCTCGGCGAACTTCGCGTCGCGTTCGGCCTTGCGCGCGGCGGCCGCCTGGGCAGCGGCGAGTTCGCGGCCGCGCAGCTTGCGCACCCGCCCGGGGCGCAGCACGAGTCGGCCGATGCGGTCGGAGTTCACGGCGAGCAGCGGACCCAGCACGGCCATCACCAGGACGTAGAGCCCGGCGAACGCGGTGATCCGTGCCTCGAGCCCGGCGGCCGCCGACAGGGTCGCGAGGATGAGCGCGAACTCGCCCCGGTTCACCAGGATGACCGCGGTGTTGATGCCCTGCTGGATGCTGAACCCGTTCATCCGGGCCACGAGCTGCCCGGCGACGGCGTTGAGCACGACCGTCATGCCGATCGCGCCGGCGACCGGCCAGAGGACCTCGCCGAACGTCGAGACGTCGAGACCGAGTCCGAAGTTGACGAAGAAGAACGCCGCGAACACGTCCCGCATCGGGAGCGCCAGCTGCTCGATGCGGTCCCGGTAGCGGGTGGCCCCGCAGAGCAGGCCGATGACGAACGCGCCGATCGCGTCGGTCACGCCGAGCAGGTCGCCGATGCCGCCGAACATGACCGCGAGGCCGAAGAACAGGATCGTGAAGAGCTCGTCGTCGCGCGTCGCGAAGATCTTCGAGACCTGCTTGCCGCCCCAGCGCGCCAGGCTGAACATGACGATGAGGAACCCGAACGCCAGCCCGAGCTTGCCGATCACCGCCCACAGGTTCGTGTCGCCGGAGAGCACCACGGAGACGATCGCCAGGTAGACGGCGATGAAGACGTCCTCGATGACGGTGACGCCGAGGATCATCGGGGTCTCGTCGTTCGCCAGCCGCCGGAGCTCGATGAGCAGCTTCGTCACGATCGCGCTGGACGATGTCGCCGTCATGCCCGCGATGATCAGGGCTTCTCGTGTGCCCCAGCCGAGCGAGAACCCGAAGGCGAAGCCGACGCCCATGTTGATCGCGACGTAGGTGCCACCGGAGACCAGGAGTTTGCCGGCGTTGCCGTAGAACTCCTCTTGGTCGAACTCCAACCCGAGGTTGAACAGCAGCAGGATGAGGCCGAACGTCGCGATCAGTTCGATCGTGTGCGACTCGACGCTCAGGCCGATCCACGGGGTGTGCGGGCTCGCGATGAGCCCGACCACCATGTAGACCGGGATCGCCGGCAGACCGATGGTCTTGCCGAGCCGCCCGAGGACGTAGGCGATGAGGAACAGGCCGCCGATGGTCAGCAGCTCACCACCCAGGTGCATGCCCTAGCTCCGGGGCGGTGCCTCGGCAGCGGCCGCTGCCAACTGACCGCTGCGGTAGAAGGAGAACGCCTTCGCGACCTTCTCCGGCGAACCCGCGACGACGATCGTGTCCCCGGGGAACACGACGAAGTCCGACGAGGGGGCCGGGTTGGCGCTGTCGCCACGGACGACCGCGACGACGGTCAGGCCGATGAAGCCGGAGTCGTGCAGGTCGCCGAGGGGCTTGCCCGCGATGGCGTCGTCGTAGTCGACGCTGAACCAGTCGATGGAGAGCCCGGGGATCTCGTCGAGCTTGTCGAGGCCCTCGGTGATCCGGGTGCCGCCGAGGAGTTCGGCGAGGGTGTGCGCTTCGTCTTCACTGAGACGGAGCGAGACCTTCTCGGACTTGTCCGCGCCGTCAGCGACGTCCGCGAACGAGATGAGGTCGGAATGACCCGACCGGTGCGTGATGACACCACACTTGCCACCGTCGTCGGTGTAGAAGCTGTGCAGCACGCCGACGCCGGGGAGTTTGACGCGATGGACGTCGACCATGATGGCTCCCTTTCCCAGGACTCCCATGCTAACCACCGGGAGGGCCGGTCCATTCCGTTCTCCACAGGTCATCCGGGCGGTGGACGCGCCGTTCCACCGCGGTCGCGAGGATGACGGCATGCGCGCCACCGCCACCAGCACGACCACCAGCACCAGCACCACCCGTACCGTCGTCGCCGTCACCGGAGGGATCGTGGTGGCGGCCTACGCAGCGCTCCTCGCCCTCGACCAGATCGTCCTCGACCCGCTCACCCTGGTACCGGGCAGGCCGCTGACGGCGATCGCCGCCGAGGTCGCGGCACACGGCAACGCGGTGGTCCTGGATCTCGTCGGTGTGCTCGTCATCGCTGCCGTCGGCGTCGCACTCGGCATCGCGGTCGCCGTCGCCGGGCTGCGGGGCGCCCTGCCGACGCACGTCGTCGCGGTGCTGCACCTCGGCGTGCTCGTCCTCGGGGCGCTCGCGACCTTCCCGGCGTCGTTCCTGTTCGTCATGGACGTCCTGGACTCGTTCCGGACGACGGAGGACCACTCGCCGTGGATGCACGTGCTCTGGCTGACGAGTCTGCTCGCGCTCGTCGCGATCCCGGCGGTCCTGTTCGGCGAGATGGTGCGGACGCTGCGCGGCGGGTCGAGCCCGCAAAACGCAACCCCGGCGGCGTGACGCAACGCGATCGCGTTGCGTCCTGCCGCCGGGGTTGCGTTTTGGGGGGGGGTCAGCTGGGCTCGGTCGTCTTCTCGCCAACGACCTGCTCGTCGTCGGCCGTGGCACCCTCGGCGCCGCTCGACCGGCCGCCACCGACGACCACGTCGTCCTCCTCGAACCCGAACGCGATGTCCGGCGCCTCGAGCCGGACGCGGTCGGCGGACTCGTCGTCGGGCTGCAGCTGCGACTCCCGCTCGGCGGCCACGCGCTTGAGGTAGTTCGAGACCTCGTTCTCGGTCGCCTCCTGGTCCCATCCGAGCACGCCGCCCATCAGGCGCGCTGCGACGGGAGCGGCCGACTCGCCGCGGTCCCACGCCTCGATCGAGATGCGTGTGCGGCGGGCCAGGACGTCCTCCAGGTGCAGGGCGCCCTCGTGCGAGGCGGCGTAGACGACCTCGGCACCGATGTAGTCGTCGGCGCCGGGCAGCGGGTCCGCGAGCGAGGGGTCGTCCTCGACGAGCTGCAGGACCTCGGTGGCGAGCGTGCCGTAGCGGTTCAGCAGGTGCTCGATGCGGACCTTGTGCACGCCCGACGACTTCGCGGTGCGGGCACGCTTGTTCCAGGCGGCGGGGTACCCCTCGGCGCCGAGCAGCGGGATGTCCTGCGTGGTCGACTCCGGGATCTTGCCGTCCATCGCCGCGACGGCCTCGTCGATGGCGTCCTTGCCCATGACCCGGTAGGTGGTCCACTTGCCGCCGGCGACGACGACCAGGCCCGGAGCGGTGTGCGCGACGACGTGCTCGCGGCTCAGCTTCGAGGTCGCCTCGGACTCCCCGGCCAGCAGCGGCCGGAGTCCGGCGTAGACGCCCTCGACGTCCTCGCGGGTGAGCGGCACGGCGAGCACCTTGTTGACGTGCTCGAGGATGTAGTCGATGTCCGCTGCGGTCGCCGCCGGGTGTGCCTTGTCGAGGTACCAGTCGGTGTCCGTCGTGCCGATCAGCCAGTGGCGGCCCCACGGGATCACGAACAGGACGCTCTTCTCGGTGCGGAGGATCATGCCCGAGTTCGACTGGAAGCGGTCGCGGGGGACGACGAGGTGCACGCCCTTCGACGCGCGGACCTTGAACTGCCCACGGGTACCGACCATCGCCTGGGTGTCGTCGGTCCAGACACCCGTCGCGTTGACGACCTGCTTCGCCCTGATGTCGAAGTGCTCACCGGTCTGGATGTCGTGCGCGTGGGCACCGACGACCCGCTCGCCGACCTTGATGAAGCCCTCGATCCGGATCCGGGAGGCCGCGTGCGCCCCGTACGAGGCGGCGGTGCGGACCAGCGAGGCGACGTAGCGCGCGTCGTCGACCTGGGCGTCGTAGTAGGTCATGCCGCCGACGAACGCGTCCTTCTTCAGGGACGGCATCGAGCGGAGCACCTGCGTGCGGGTGAGGTGGCGGTGGTGCGGCACACCGGGCGGGCGACCGCCGGACCAGCTGAACACGTCGTACATCGCCATCCCGATGCCGATGTAGAACCGCTCCCACACCCGGTGGTTGAGCGGGTAGAGGAACCGAACCGGCTTCACCAGGTGCGGAGCGATGCGCTGCAGCAGCAGACCGCGTTCGATGAGGGCTTCGCGGACCAGCGTGAAGTTGAGCTGCTCGAGGTACCGGATGCCGCCGTGGACGAGCTTCGACGACCGGCTGGACGTGCCCGAGCCCCAGTCGCGCGCCTCCACGATCCCGACCGACAGACCACGCGTCACCGCGTCGAGTGCTGCGCCACCGCCGACGATGCCACCGCCGACGACCAGGACGTCGAGCTCCGTGGACTTCAGGGTCTCGATCGCTGCGACGCGTTCGTCGGGGCCGAGCTTCGTCGCGGGGTCGAACCCCGCCGTGGTGGATGCTCCGCGGGATGCCTTCTCGCCCGTGACCGTGCTTGTCATGCTCGCCTCCGTCGCCGATCGGCACCGGAGCGACGCCCGCAGGACCTCCGCGGGCGCACCGCCGTCAGCGGTGGTACGGCGCCACGACCACTTCTACTCGCTGGAACTCCTTGACGTCGGAGTATCCGGTCGTCGCCATCGAGCGGCGGAGGGCACCGACCAGGTTGGCGCGGCCGTCCCACGACGGGGTCGGACCGAACAGGATGCTCTCGAGCGAACCGATCGTGCCGACCTCGACCCGACGGCCGCGGGGCAGCTCCGGGTGGTGTGCCTCGGCGCCCCAGTGGAAGCCGCCGCCGGGCGCTTCCTGCGCACGGGCCAGGGCGGTGCCGAGCATGACCGCGTCGGCACCCATGGCGATGGCCTTGACGACGTCGCCGGCGGTGTCGAGACCGCCGTCCGCGATGACGTGCACGTAGCGGCCACCGGACTCGTCCATGTAGTCGCGGCGGGCACCGGCGACGTCCGCGACGGCGGTCGCCATCGGGGCGTGGATGCCGAGCGCCGCGCGGGTCGTCGACGCCGCGCCACCGCCGAAGCCGACGAGCACGCCCGCGGCACCGGTGCGCATGAGGTGCAGCGCCGCCGTGTACGTGGAGGCACCGCCGACGATCACGGGGACGTCGAGCTCGTAGATGAACTTCTTGAGGTTGAGGGGCGCCTGGTTCTGCGAGACGTGCTCGGCGCTGACCGTGGTGCCGCGGATGACGAAGAGGTCGACGCCGGCGTCGACGACGGTCTGCGAGAACTCGGCCGTGCGCTGCGGGCTGAGCGAGCCGGCGACCGGGACCCCGGCGGCACGGATCTCGGCCAGGCGACGGGTGATCAGCTCGGCCTTGACCGGCTCGGCGTAGATCTCCTGCATCCGCTTCGTGACGTTGCCGTCGGTGAGCGAGCGGATCTCGGCCAGGTAGGGCTCCGGGTCCTCGTAGCGGGTCCAGAGGCCTTCGAGGTCGAGGACCCCGAGGACGCCGAGACGGCCCATCTCGATGACGGTCGCCGGCGAGGCGACGGAGTCCATCGGTGCCGACAGGATCGGCGACTCGAAGGTGAACGCGTCGATCGACCACTGGACGCTGACGTCGCGCGGGTCACGCGTCCGCCTGGAGGGGACCACCGCGATGTCGTCGAACGCGTACGCCCGACGTCCGCGCTTGCCTGCACCGATCTCGACTTCGCTCACCCGGCAACCCTACCGGGCGGGCTGTTCGGGTGGCACGGCCGGACGGTCCGTGCGCGCGGCGGCGCGGCTCAGCGCGGATCGCGGCGCCGAGGCGTGCGGGCGGTGCGGGGACCTCGAGCGGCGCGGGGCGGCCGCGCACCACGGGTCGTCCGGGTGCGGCGGAGCACCCGGAGCGTCAGCCCGAGCAGCAGCGCCAGGACGATCAGCACGACGAGCAGGGCGGCGGCGACCTTCACGAGCAGGGCCGCACCGATGAAGAGGACGACGAACACCACCCACACCAGGGCGTCCATCGCGCGGTCCGCGAAGCGTTGCACGGTGGAACGGTACCCGACCGGCGGGGGTGGGGCGGGCCTCCCGGCCGGACGGGAGGCACGCCTGCGCGTCACGCAGGACGCCCCCGCCGGCGCATGGCGGGACGAGAGCGGGGCCGTGCGGCGCGCAAGCGCAGCCAGCACGGCCCCGTCCGTCGCGGGTGCTGCCCCCACAGCGGCACCCGCGGGTGTCGACGTGCTCAGCGAGCGTCGTCGACGTCCTTGGCGAGCGTGCCGAGGTAGAGCTCGATGACCTTGGGGTCGTCGGCGAGCTCCTTCCCGGTGCCCGAGTACGCGTTCCGCCCCTGGTCGAGGACGTAGCCGCGGTCGCAGATCTGCAGGCAGCGGCGGGCGTTCTGCTCGACCATGATCACGGAGACGCCGGCCTTGTTGATGCGGCGGGTGCGGATGAACGTCTCGTCCTGCCGCACCGGCGACAGACCGGCGCTCGGCTCGTCGAGCAGCAGCACCTTCGGGTCCATCATCAGCGCGCGGGCCATCGCGACCGACTGCCGCTCACCACCGGAGAGCGACCCGGCACGCTGGCCCTTGCGCTGTCCGAGGACGGGGAACAGGTCGTAGATGACCTCGAGCCGCTCGCTGAACTTCTTCGGCCGCAGGTACAGCCCCATCTGCAGGTTCTCCTCGATGGAGAGCGAGGGGAAGACGTTGTTCGTCTGGGGGACGAAGCCGACGCCGGCCTGCACGAGCTTGTTCGCCTTGAGGTTCGTGATGTCCTCACCCTGCAGGGTCACCGCGCCCTCGCGGACGTTGACCAGCCCGAACAGCGCCTTGAGGAGCGTCGACTTGCCGGCACCGTTCGGGCCGATGATGCCGATGAGCTCGCCCGGGTAGCAGACCAGGTCGCAGCCGTTGAGGATGTTGACGCCCGGCAGGTACCCGGCGACGACGTTGTCGGCGCGCATGACCGGCTCGCGGTCCTGCACGGCGGTCGCGCCACGCGGGGTCGCGGTCGCCGGGGTGCTGCTGCCGGGGGTCGTGCTGCCGGGGGTGACGGCCACTGCCGCCGGCTCCGGACTGGAGGCCCGGTCCGCGCCGGTGCCGTTCGTCGCGTCCGTCATCGGGTCGCCTTCCCTTCGTCGGCGGTGTCCGCCGCGTCCTCTTCTGCGACCTCGTCGGCGAGTTCCTCGTAGGTCTCCTCGTTGAGGAGCGAGTCGTCACCGAGGTCGGTGTCGTGGTGGGCGCCCAGGTACGCGTCGATGACGGCCTGGTCGTCCATCACGGTGGCGGCCGGGCCCTCGGCGACGACCTTGCCCTCGGCCATCACGACCACCCAGTCCGAGATGTGCCGGACCATGTGCATGTCGTGCTCGACGAACAGCACGGTCATGCCGTCGTCGCGGAGGGACTGGATGTGCCCGAGCAGCGACTGGGTCAGCGCCGGGTTCACGCCGGCCATCGGCTCGTCGAGCATGATCATCGTCGGGTCGGACATCAGCGCGCGGGCCATCTCGAGGAGCTTCCGCTGGCCGCCGGAGAGCGACCCGGCGTAGTCGTCCTTCTTCTCGAGGAGCTTGAAGCGGTCGAGCAGGTCCTCGGCCTTCGCCGTGATCTCCTGCTCGCGCTTCTTCCACACGGGCGAGATCAGCGCGGCGAAGAAGTTCTCCCCCGGCTGGTCCTTCGCGCCGAGCAGCATGTTCTGCATCACGGTCAGGCGGGACAGCGCCTTGGTCAGCTGGAAGGTGCGGACCATGCCGGCCCGGGCGACCTTCGCGGCCCCGGTGTTGCCGAGCGTCTTCCCGTTGAACTGCCACCGCGCCTCCTTCCCGCTCGACGGCTTGTCGAAGCCGGTGAGCAGGTTGAAGAACGTGGTCTTGCCGGCACCGTTCGGGCCGATGAGGGCCGTGATGGCGCCGCGCTGCACCTCGAGGTGACCGACGTCCACAGCGGTCATGCCGCCGAATCGCCGGGTGATGTTGTCGACCGTCAGGATCGCGTCGGGCTTCGGGGAGCCCGGGGCGTGCTGCACCGCGGTGAGGGCGGTGGGGACGCCGGGGGTGGTGGTCGGTTCAGACACTGAACGTCAGCTCCTTCTTGTTCCCGAGGAGTCCCTGCGGGCGGAAGACGATGAGGAGCATGAGCGCGACGCCGACGAGCACGTAGGAGAACTGCTCGGCCTGCTGGGCGTTCATGATCGAGTTCGGGATGAAGTCACCCGCGATGGTGCGGATGAACAGCCGGAGGACGAAGAACAGGATCGACCCGACCACCGGGCCGAAGACGGTCGCGGCTCCACCGAGGATGAGCGCCGTCCAGATGAAGAACGTCATCGAGCGGCCCATCGCGTCCGGCTGCACCGAACTCGGCAGGACGTAGATGATGCCGCCGAGGGCACCGAGGGCACCACCGAAGACGAGCGACTGCATCTTGTACGAGTAGACGTTCTTGCCGAGGGAGCGGACGGCGTCCTCGTCCTCGCGGATGGCCTTCACGACACGGCCCCAGGGGCTGCGCATGAGCAGGAACAGCACGAGGGTGAACAGGGCGACGAGACCCCAGCCGACGATGCGGATCCACCAGCCGTTGACGCCGTTGTTCGAGTAGGTGAACCAGAGGATCGTCGTGGTGCCGTCGGGCAGGAAGCTCAGCGCGTTGAACGGGTCGCGGTAGCTGGAGCCGGTGATGCCGTTCGAGCCGCCCGTGGTGTCCGTCAACAGACTGGACCGGCCGACCATGCGGATGATCTCGGCGCCGGAGATCGTGACGATCGCCAGGTAGTCCCCCCGGAGCCGGAGGGTCGGGATGCCGAGGATGATCGCGAAGACGATCGCGATGGCCAGGGCGACGAGCACCGCGATGCCGAAGGGCAGCCCGTTCGTGATCGAGATCGCGAAGCCGTAGGCGCCGAGCAGCAGGAACGCCGCCTGGCCCATGTTGACCAGGCCGGTGAGGCCGAAGTGGACGTTGAGGCCGATCGCGGCGAGGGCGAACGCCGCGGTCGTCGGGGCGAGTGCTTCCTGCGTCAGGGAGCTGAGGAGTTGGAGGATGTAGTCCATGCGGGTGCTCCCTTAACCGATCCGCTCGGCACGGCCGAAGATGCCCTGCGGACGGAACAGCAGGATGAGGATGAGGATGACGAGTGCGGTGGCGTACTTGAAGTCACCGGGCAGCACCAGGTTCGTGAGCTCCACGACGATGCCGATGATCATCGAGCCGACCAGGGCGCCGTACGCCGTGCCGAGACCACCGAGGGTCACCGAGGCGAACATCAGGAGCAGCAGCTGCAGGCCGGTCTGCCAGTTCACGCCGTTGAGCACGAGGCCGAGCATCACACCGGACAGACCCGCCAGGCCCGCGGCCAGCGTCCACACGAACCGGATCACGCGGTCGACGTCGATGCCCGAGGCGGCGGCGAGCGCCGGGTTGTCCGACACCGCACGGGTGGCCCGGCCGAACCGGGTCTTCGCGAGGAAGAGCCCGGTGCCGATGAGGACCACGAGCGCGATGCCCATCGCGACGTAGGACTGCACGGTGAGCGTGATGCCGACGAAGGTCACCGTCTCGGGGTTGCCCTGCTGGATGCGGACGGTCGCGGCGCCGAAGAAGTACTGGAAGGCGTACTGGGCGGCGATCGAGAGGCCGATCGTCACGATCATCAGCTGGGTGAGGCTGATCCGGCGCTTCCGGAGCGGCTTCCAGATGCCGGCGTCCTGCAGGTACCCGGAGGCGGCGCAGAGCAGCACGGTCACGATCCCGGCGAGCCAGATGTTCCATCCGAGCTGGTTCGCGAAGACGTAGGCCAGGAGCCCGCCGAGGGTGACCTGCTCGCCGTGCGAGAAGCTCGACAGGCCGGTCGTGCCGTAGATCAGCGAGAGCCCGATCGAGGCGAGGGCGATGAGCAGGCCCAGGCGGATGCCGGAGGCGAACTGCTGCCAGAACCGGGCGGCCGTGACGCTGGTCGTGCCGGTGTCGGTCGTCGCACCCTCCTGGTCGGAGAGCTGGAAGATCGTGCCGGCGTTGGCGTTCAGGTTGCCCTGGACGGTGCGTGCGGCGTCCTTCGCGTCGGTCAGGTACTGCCCCTTCGGCAGGGAGTCCTGGTCGACCTTCACCGTGTAGGCCCCGGCGGCGGGGATGCTGACGGACCAGCGCCCGTCGGCGTTCGTGGTCGAGGAGCCGGTGAACGAGCCGGGTCCGGTGACGGCCACGTCGACACCCTCGGTGGGCTTCCGCTCGGAGTCGAGGATGGTGCCCTGGATGCAGCCGTTCGAGGTGCTGACGACACAGGGCCCGGTGCTCGCGGGTGCGCTGCTGGAGGTCGGGCTGCTGGTCGCTGCGTCGGCCACGGGCGAGAGCGCCCAGTCGACCGCGAAGGTGGCGAGGAAGGCGAGGAAGAGCACGGCGGCGAGGACCAGGCGACGGCGGCCTGGTGCCCCGCGGCGGAATCGGTGCGCGAGCACTGACCCCGGCGGAGTGATGGAACCCACGGATGAGCCTCTCGTTCGGATAGTCGAGGACCATAGGGATTTTTTGTGTCCCCCGTGTTTCCGGCACGTTCCCTGCACAAATCGTGCCGGAACCGTGATGTTCCACAGGCGCGTCGATTTGCGTTCTGGAGCGGAGCCTCCCGTCCGGCCGGTACAGCGACTTCCGACGGCGTCGGAACCCCCTCCGGGAGGTGGCGGGACTGCCCCCGAGAGGTGATGGGACCGCCTTCCGGGGGCGCCGGAGGCCGCCGGAATGGCGCGCGCAGCCCGCGCGTTACCATGTCCTATCCGGAGCCCACCGCAGCGTTCCCGGTGTCTCGACCACTTCACACGCACGCCCACGAAGGGGACCCATGGACCAGCCGGATCCGTTCGGATTCATCGGACTCACGTACGACGACGTCATGCTCCTGCCGGGGCACACCGACGTCATCCCGAGCGAGGCGTCCACCGCGTCCCGGCTCACCAAGCGGATCTCGGTCAACGTGCCGCTGCTCTCCGCTGCGATGGACACCGTCACCGAGTCCCGCATGGCCATCGCCATGGCACGACAGGGTGGCATCGGGATCCTGCACCGCAACCTCTCGATCGCGGACCAGGCGGCCTACGTCGACAAGGTCAAGCGCTCCGAGTCGGGCATGATCACCAACCCGGTGACCACCACCCCGGACGCGACCGTGGCCGAGGTCGACGCGCTCTGCGGGCAGTTCCGCGTCTCCGGGCTGCCGGTCGTCGAGGCCGACGGCACGCTCGTCGGCATCATCACGAACCGGGACATGCGCTTCGTCGCCCCGTTCGAGATGGCCAGCACCTCGGTGCGCGACGTCATGACCAAGGCGCCGCTCATCACCGCTCCGGAGGGCATCGACCCCGAAGAGGCGATCGCGATCTTCGCGCAGCACAAGATCGAGAAGCTGCCCCTGGTCGACCCGGAGGGCAAGCTCCGCGGACTCATCACGGTCAAGGACTTCGACAAGAGCGAGAAGTACCCGGACGCCACGAAGGACGACGAGGGTCGCCTGCGTGTCGGTGCCGCGATCGGGTTCTTCGGCGACGCCTGGCAGCGCGCCGAGGCACTGCGTGACGCCGGGGTCGACGTGCTCGTCGTCGACACCGCCAACGGCGAGAGCGAAGGCGTGCTCGACATGGTCCGTCGCCTCAAGGCCGACCGGTCCTTCGACGCCATCGACGTCATCGGCGGCAACGTCGCAACTCGTTCCGGTGCGCAGGCGCTCATCGACGCGGGTGTGGACGCCGTCAAGGTCGGGGTCGGTCCGGGCTCGATCTGCACCACCCGCGTCGTCGCCGGCGTCGGCGTGCCGCAGGTGACCGCGGTGTACGAGGCGTCGCTCGCCGCGCGTGAGGCCGGCGTCCCGATCATCGCCGACGGTGGCCTGCAGTACTCGGGCGACATCGCCAAGGCCCTGGTCGCCGGTGCGGACACCGTGATGCTCGGCTCGCTCCTCGCCGGGACCGACGAGTCACCGGGCGAGCTCGTGTTCGTCGGCGGCAAGCAGTACAAGGCGTACCGCGGCATGGGGTCCCTCGGTGCCCTGCAGACCCGTGGCAAGAAGACCTCGTACTCGAAGGACCGCTACTTCCAGGCCGACGTCCCCTCGGACGAGAAGCTCATCCCCGAGGGCATCGAGGGTCAGGTGCCGTACCGCGGCTCGGTCGGCAACGTCGTGTACCAGCTCGTCGGCGGGCTGCGGCAGTCGATGTTCTACGTCGGCGGTCGGACGATCCCGGAGCTCAAGGCGCGCGGCAAGTTCGTCCGCATCACCGCGGCCGGGCTGAAGGAGTCCCACCCGCACGACATCCAGATGGTCGTCGAGGCCCCGAACTACCGCGGCTAGCCGTTCCGCGGAACGCAACGTGGGCGGTGCTCCGCAGCGGTATCCCGCTGCGAGGTGCCGCCCACGTTGCGTTTCGCGAGAGCACTCTCCACAGATCTCGCCGACGGGCTCCGCCCCGCCGGGCCCGCTCGCACAGTGGGGGGATGGACGAACCCCCACAACTGCTCCTGCTCCGCTCCGACGACCGGCAGTCGCAACACCGCATCCGCCGCGGCGAACTCGTCCGCGTCACGCACGGTGTCGCCGTCGACGCCACCGCGTGGGAGCGCGCGTCCCTCCGGGGACGCCAGCGGCTCGTCCTGGAGGCCGTGGTCACCACCGTGGGCGAGTGGCGTGTGCTGTCCCACCGCTCCGCCGGCCTGCTCTGGGGTCTGCCGGACGTCGACCGTCCCGACCCGCGGGTGCACGTGACCGATCCATTCATCGGCACGACCCACTCCGGGCGCCGAGTCGTCCGGCACGCAGCGCCCCTGGACTCCGCTGCCGTGTCGACCGTCGACGGACACCGTGTCACGTCATTGCTCCGTACCGTCGTCGACCTGGCACGCAGCACGTCGTACGAGAACGGCGTCGCGGTGCTCGACCACGTCCTGCACGAAGGCCTGCTCGACGTCGACACCCTGCGACGCGCCTTCGCGGACTGGCCCACGCCTCGGGGCATCACGCGGGCACGTCGAGCACTCCGGTTCGCCGATCCGCTGGCCGAGTCCCCGGGTGAGTCCGTGAGCCGCGTCCGCCTCGACGAGGACGGCTTCGCACCGCCGGTCCTGCAGCAGTCCTTCGGGCGGTTCCGGGTCGACTTCTGGTGGCCGCGGTACGGCGTCGTCGGGGAGTTCGACGGGATGACGAAGTACGACGAGCCCGGGGTCGTGCGGGACGAGAAGGCCCGGCAGTCGGCGCTGCTCCTCCGGCACGACGTCCGGACGGTCGTCCGGTGGGGGTGGGTGGAGGTCCGCACCCCGGGTCGCTTGCAGGCGTTGCTGCGGGGTGCGGGCCTCCCGACCGGTCCCTGAGCCCGAGCCCGACCCGCGAAACGCAACCTCGGCGCCAGTGCGCAGCGGAACTCCGTTGCGTGGCGGCGCCGGGGTTGCGTTCCGCGAGGGGCTAAGCGCTCCGCCAGTCGTTCGAGGTGATGTGGCTGCCGCCGTGGGGGCCCATCTGCAGCATGCCGCCGTCGACGGGCAGGGAGACCCCGGTGATGTACGACGACGCGGGCGAGGCCAGGAACGCCACCGCGGCCGCGATCTCCCACGCGTTGCCCGGACGGCCGAGCGGGACGCCCGGACGCGCGATGGTGTGCGGGTCCTCGTCCTCGGCACCGGTCATGCGCGTGGCGATCTCGCCCGGGGCGACGGCGTTCGCGGTGATGCCGTGCTCCGCCAGCTCGATCGCGATGGTCTTGAGCAGCCCGCCGAGCCCGTGCTTCGCGGCGTCGTACGCGCTCGAGCCGTAGCGGGGCTGGTGTTCGTGGACACTCGTGATGCCGATGATCCGCCCACCGGTGCCCTGCGCGACCATGCGTCGGGCGGCGGCCTGGATCGTGACGAAGGCACCGTCGAGGTCCGTGGACACGGTGTGCCGCCACTGGTCGAGCGTCAGGTCGAGGAACGGCGCGTTGTCACCCGTGCCGGCGTCGGCGACGATGACGTCGACCCCGCCGAGCTGCTCGGCGAGACGCTCGATCACCGCGCCGGCGCTGGCGAGGTCGGTGACGTCGATCTGCTCGACGAACGCCTGCCGGCCGGACGCCCGGATCTCGTCGGCGGTGGCCTGGGCACGGTCGGGCTCGGACAGGTAGGTGATGCCGACGTCCATCCCGGCCGCCGCGAGGGCGACGGCGGTGGCACGTCCGATGCCGGACTCGGCACCGGTGACGATGGCCCGGGAGGGCCGGAACTCGGTGGTCGTGGATGTCTCGCTCATGCCTCGGGACCGTACGCCGGGCCTCCAGGACGGCCGTCCGGAACGGCGGAGACCGTCCAGACGGACTGCTCATCAGGGGTTCCGGTGAGCCTGTTCAGAAGAGTCACGGGTATGTAACGAAACACCCAGGTGTGTACTTCCGTCACACGGGCGAAACACATCGACCCTAGTTTTCTCCACATCCCACGCGGAGACGCCGCGCTCGACCCGATGCGGTAGGGCCTCCGCGCAGAGAAAGGGTTCCACGGATGATCAGAACCACCCGCGCCACCACGGCGCTGGCACTGGCGGGAGCTGCAGCGGTGCTCCTCGCCGCCTGTTCCACCTCGAGCAACGCCGGTGGCGGCTCCTCCGAGTCGGCCTCGGCCGGCGGCGCGAAGAAGGACCCGGCCGCGAGCTGCCAGGCCCCCTCGTCGCCCAGCACCGACGCCCTGAAGATCGGCACGATCCTGCCGCTGACCGGATCGCTCGCCTACCTGAACCCGCCCGCCGAGTCCGGCGTCGGCCTCGCGGTCGAGGACATCAACTCCGGCGGCGGCGTGCTCGACAAGGACGTCACCATCGACCCCGCCACCGACTCCGGTGACAGCAACGACATGACCGTGTCGAGCTCGGCCGCGACGAAGCTCGTCAACGCCAAGGTCCCGGTCGTCATCGGTGCCGAGTCCTCGTCCGTCACGCTCAACGTGATCGACCAGCTCACCAGCAACTGCATGGTGCAGATCTCGCCGGCCAACACCGCGACCGACCTGTCCGGCTACTCCTCGCACTACTACCGCACCGCTCCGCCGGACTCGGTGCAGGGCTCCGCGCTCGGCCAGCTCGTCACGGGTGACGGCAACGCCAAGGTCGCGTTCCTGGTCTTCAACGACACGTACGGCACCGGCCTCCGCAACTCCGTCCAGGAGTCGGTCGAGTCGGCCGGCGGCCAGGTCGTCTACGGCGGCAAGGGCAAGGGCCAGGAGTTCCCGCCCGGACAGACCACGTTCTCGTCCGAGGTGACCGCGGCACTCGCCACGAAGCCCGACGCGATCGTCGTCCTGGCCTTCGACGAGACGAAGTCGATCATCCCCGAGCTCGTCTCGCAGGGGAACAAGGCGAAGATCTACATGTCCGACGGCAACACCGCGGACTACTCGAAGGACTTCGACAAGGGCACCCTCGACGGCGCCCAGGGCACCATCCCCGGTGCCAGCCCGAAGGACGAGCTGAAGCAGCGTCTGGTCGACTTCTACAAGCAGTCCTCCGGCAAGGCCCTCGCCGACTTCTCGTACGCGGCTGAGTCCTACGACGCCACGACCCTCGCCGCCCTCGCCGCGGTGAAGGGCAAGGGCACCGACTCCGGCACCATCCAGGCCAACATGGCTGCGGTGTCCGGCGCCGACGGTGGGACCGAGTGCTCGACGTTCAAGGCCTGCAAGGCCCTGCTGGACGACGGCAAGGACATCCACTACACCGGCCCGTCCGGCATCGGCCCGTTCGACAAGAAGAACGACCCGTCGAGCGCCTACATCGGCATCTACAAGTTCGACAAGGACAACAAGCCGGTCTACCAGAGCGCCATCCAGGGCTCGGTCTCGAAGTAACCGCACCAGCACCACGACGGCCCCCGGGAGCACCAAGCTCCCGGGGGCCGTTCGCGTGCGCGCGGAGCGGTGTCGGCCGGGCGAGCAGGCGACGGACGGGAGGCCCGCCCCACCCCGTCAGGTCAGGCCGGCTCCGGCACGGGGACGCGCCGGGCACTCCGCCGCGCCGCGGTGAACGAGTCGATGGTGAGCAGCACCAGCGCGAACCAGACCACTCCGAAGCCGACCCACCGCGAGGGCGACATCGCCTCGTGCTGCACGAGCACCCCGACGAGCAGCTGCATCACCGGTGCGAGGTACTGCGTCAACCCGAGCGTCGACAGGCTGACCCGACGGGCCGAGGACGCGAACAGCAGCAGCGGCACCGCGGTCGCCGGCCCGGTCAGCACCGTGACCAGGACGTGCACGCCGCCCTCGCTCGCGAACGTCAGACCGCCCGCGAGCCCGGTCACCCCGAGCACCACGAGTGCCCCGACGGCGATCGGCAGCAGCCACACGGTCTCGATCGTCAGTCCGCTCAGGGCGTCCACCGTGCCGCCGACGCGCTTCTTCACCAGGCCGTAGAGGCCGAAGGAGAACGCGAGCGCCAGGGAGATCCACGGCATCCGGCCGTACCCGACCGCGATGACGACGACCGCGACGACGCTGACGCCGACCGCGATCCACTGCAGCGGCCGCAGACGTTCGCGGAGCACGACGATGCCCAGGGCGATGGTCACGAGCGGGTTGATGAAGTACCCGAGAGCGGCCTCGACGGTGTGGCCGGTGGTCGTCGCGGCGACGTACACGGTCCAGTTCACCAGGATGAGTCCGGCGGCGATGCCCATGACGCCCATCACACGGGGCTGCACGAGCAGGGCGCGTGTCCGGAGCCAGGAGCGGGTGGCGAGGATCGCGACGGCGCAGAACACCAGGCCGAAGACGATCCGCCACGACACGATCTCGAACGCGCCCGCGGGGGCCATCGCCGCGAAGAGCAGGGGCATCAGACCCCAGAGTCCGTAGGCGACGAGCGCCTGCACCACGCCGACGGACGCCTCGCTGCGCGCCGGGCGCGTGGGACTCGGTTCACTCACGGAACCATCCTAGGAAGGCGGGCCGACGTCGGCGCGGGTGGCGGGCCTCCCGGCGCACGACGAACGCCCCGCCGGCCAGGCCGACGGGGCGTTCGTGGAGCGGGTGTCAGTGCTCGATGACCGCGAGGACGTCGCGGGCGGAGAGGACCAGCAGGTCCTCGCCCGAGTACTTGACCTCGGTGCCGCCGTACTTCGAGTAGATGACCTTGTCGCCGACGGCGACGTCGAGCGGCACGCGGTTGCCGTTGTCGTCGATGCGACCCGGACCCACGGCGACGACCTCGCCCTCCTGGGGCTTCTCCTTCGCGGTGTCCGGGATGACCAGACCGGACGCGGTGGTCTGCTCCGCCTCCACCTGACGGATGACGATGCGATCTTCGAGCGGCTTGATGCTGACGGCCACGGTGACCTCTTCTTTCTCGGTACGTGTTCGGTACTGACGAAAACCGGGTTGGCACTTCCCTCGGGAGAGTGCCAACCCCAACTGTAGGACGTCACTGGCACTCGGTCAATCCGAGTGCCAGTGCGCCGCGGCCGAGTCCGCCGCCTGGGAGGATCGGGGCATGGACGCCGCCGAACTCACCCAGCTGCTGACCCCGGCCGGGACGGACCTGCTCGACCGTACGCCCTCGGTCTCGGACGGCGGCGAGATCGTCCGGGTCGTCTCGCGACTCCGGGCCGAGGGCCATGACCCGGCGCTCGTGGCGGCCGTCCTGACCCAGGCGAAGCTACGGCAGAAGGCCCGCGGCAAGTTCGGCGACTTCGCGGCGCGGATGCTCTTCACCGAGGCGGGCCTGGAGCAGGCCACGCGCCTGCAGGTCGCCGCGCAGCACGCCGGGCGTTTCGCCGCCGCCGGACTGCAGCGGGTCGCGGACCTCGGCTGCGGCATCGGCGGGGACGCGCTCGCGATGGCGGCGCTCGACCTCGACGTCACCGCGGTGGACCGGGACGAGGTGACGGCGGCCGTCGCGACGCACAACCTGGCGCCCTGGCCGAACGCGCGGGTCGCCCTCGGGGACGCTGCCTCGTTCGACCTGTCCACCGTCGACGGGGTCTGGATGGACCCTGCCCGGCGGACGAGCGGGCACTCGGACACCCGTCGCTTGGCAGACCCCGACGACTGGTCCCCCTCGCTCGACACCGTGTTCGCCGCCGCCACGACGACCCCGACCGGGGTGAAGCTCGGCCCGGGCATCGACCGCGACCTGATCCCCGACACGGCCGAGGCGCAGTGGACCTCGGTCGACCGGGAGGTCGTCGAGCTCGCCCTGTGGTTCGGCCCCCTCGCCCGCCCCGGGATCCGCCGGGCCGCGACCGTCATCGGCCCGCACGGCATCGCCGAGTTGACGGGCCCAGCCGACGCCGAGGACGTCGCGGTCGGCCCGCTGGGCGCCTACCTCTACGAGCCCGACGGCGCCGTGATCCGCGCGCGGCTGATCGGCGACCTCGCCCGCTCGATCGACGGCCGGATGCTCTCCGAGGGCATCGCCTACATCAGCTCGGACCAGGCCGTCGTCACCCCGTTCGCACAGGGGTTCCGGGTGCTCGACACGATGCCGCTCGACGTCAAGCGCCTGGCTGCACGCCTGGCCGCGGACGACATCGGCACCGTGGAGATCAAGAAGCGCGGCGTCGACGTCGACCCCGCCGAGTTCCGCAAGCGGTTGCGTCTGCGGGGTCGTGGTCGCGTGACGCTCGTGCTCACCCGACTGGAGGGACGGCACACCGCGGTCCTGTGCGAGCGGCTCACCGACGTGGTCGGCTGAGCGGGGCGGGCCGGCGCGCAGGTCCGCTCCCACGGGCTACGAACGACGGGTCTCGACCGACGGGTCTCGATCTCCAGGTCAGGCGACGAGGGCGCCGGTGCCGCCGCCCGAGCCGTCCCATCCGGAGCTGCCCGAGCCGGGAGCGGCCGCGAGGAGCGCGATGACCGCGATGGCGATCAGGATGTAGAGCCCGGTCAGGACCCAGCCGCCGATGATCCCGGCGAGCGCCAGCCCGCGGCCCTGCTCCCCGGTCTGCTTGATGCGTCCGAGCGCGAGGTGACCCATGACCGCACCGGCCGGGCTGGTGAGGATGATGATCGGCCAGATGAAGACGCCGCCGAGAGCGAAGACGATCGACAGGATCGCGAGCGTGCTCGTCTTCTGGGCGCCGGAGGGGTTCCGAGGGCTCGCGCCGTAGGGGTCGTACGCGGAGGGCTGGCCGTACTGCGGGGCGCCGTACGGGTTCTGCTGCGCGGACGGCGCCTGCCCGTACGGGGTCTGCGCGTACGGGTTCTGCGCGGAGGGGTTCTGCGCGTACGGGTTCTGTTGGCCGTACTGGCCCGGCTGGCCGGCACCGTACTGGCCCGGCTTCCCGGACTGCGCCGGCTGCTGCCAGGTGCCGTTCTGCTGCGGGTACGGGGTCTGCTGACCGTACGGGGCCTGCTGGCCGTACGGGGTCTGCTGCGCCCGACCCGCCTGCCCGGAACCGGCCCCGTACCCGGAGGCCGCGCCGGACCCACTGCGGTCACCCGCGGGGTCGGTCACGCCCTGCGCCGCCGAGCCCTGGCCGGAGCTCGCGAAGGGGTCTCGCGCGACGGGGCCCTGGCCGCCCGCCGGCGCCTGGCCTGCCGTCTCGTCCGGCTTCGATCGGTCGTTCAGATCGGACACGTCGCACCCTTCCCGACGGCCGTTCGACCGCCGTCGCCGATCCTCCCACACGGACACCTGAGCGGTTCAGGAGACCCGAGCGGGCCAGGAGACCCGAGCAGTCCAGGAGGCCGTGCGGACCAGGAGACCGGCGCGGTCTCGACGGCTGGCTCAGACCTGGACGGTCGTCACCGGCAGGGTGGAGTCCGCCGCGATGCCGAGGTCGCTCGGCGCGTGCCCCTCGGCGACGAGTCGCGCCCCGACTGCCGCGATCATCGCCCCGTTGTCCGTGCACAGGTCGAACGGCGGGATCCGCAGGGCGACCCCGGCGGCGGCGCAGCGTTCCTCGGCGACCTGTCGCAGTCGGGCGTTCGCGACCACCCCACCGCCCAGGAGCAGCCGGTCGACACCGGTGTCCCGGCAGGCGTTGAGTGCCTTGGTGAGGAGGACGTCGACCACGGCCTCTCGGAAGCTCGCGGCGACGTCGGCGACCGGGACCTCGCGGCCCTCGTTGCGGCAGCGTTCGACCCAGCGGGCGACGGCGGTCTTCAGCCCGGAGAACGAGAAGTCGTACCGGTGCGCCGCCATGTCCTTCGGCAGCGTCAGCCCGCGCGGGAACCGGATCGCGGTGGGGTCGCCGTCAGCCGCGGCCCGATCGATCTGGGGCCCGCCGGGGTACGGCAGGCCGAGGAGCCGCGCGACCTTGTCGAACGCCTCGCCCGCAGCGTCGTCGATGGTCTCGCCGAGCAGCTCGACGTCCCCGACCAGGTCCCGCACGAGGAGCAGTGACGTGTGACCACCCGAGACCAGCAGGGCGACGGTCGGCAGGTCGATCTCGGACCCGTCCGGCCGCAGGACGTCCGCGCCGACGTGGCCGACCAGGTGGTTGACGCCGTACAGCGGCTTGCCGGCCGCCACGGCGAGCGCCTTCGCCGCGCCGACGCCGACCATGAGCGCGCCGGCGAGCCCGGGGCCGGCGGTGACGGCGACGGCGTCGAGTTCGTCGAGCGTGACGCCGGCCTGCTCGAGTGCCTGCTGCAGGGTCGGGGTCATCGCTTCGAGGTGCGCACGCGCGGCGACCTCGGGGACGACGCCGCCGTAGCGGGCGTGCTCGTCCATGCTCGAGGCGATGACGTTCGCCAACAGGGTGGTGCCGCGGACGATGCCGACGCCGGTCTCGTCGCAGCTCGTCTCGATGCCGAGCACCAGGGGTTCAGTCGCGCTCATCGAGGGCCTCCTGTCCGATCGGGCCGGGACCGACGCCCCGACCTGCGCCCGGGGCGGTCCGGTCTGCCGGGTCGAGCGCTGCCCGCATCACCCACGCGTCGACCCCGTCGGGCTGGTAGTAGCGCGGCCGGGTGGCGATGTGCGCGAACCCGAACCCGGCGTACATGGTCTGGGCGACGGGGTTGTCGGCGCGGACCTCGAGGAAGACCTCGTGCGCGCCACGGCGGCGGGCTTCGTCGAGGAGCTCGGTGAAGAGCACCCGGCCGAGGCCGCTCCCCCGCTGCTCGGCGGCGACGGCGATCGTCTGCACGTCGGCGACCGGGTTGCCCGGCAGCGACGAGAGTCCCGCGTACCCGACGACCGTGGGCGCGGCGTCCTCGCCGGTGGTCTCGATGACGACGTAGTAGCCGTAGGGCGAGTGCAGTTCCTCCGACATCTGCGACGCCGACCACGCGTCGGTGGGGAACGAGGCGCGCTCCAGCCACATGACGTCGTCGAGGTCCGCCGGGTGCGCCCGACGCAGGCGCAGGCCGTCCGGCAGGGCGAGCGTCACCGGTCCACCCGCTTCGGTGCGCCGGGCACCGTCACGTCGGGCTCCCGCAGGTACACCGGCGTGTCCGCGGCCAGGGGCGTGCCGGAGGCGAGCCGGTCCGCGGCGAGCACCCCGAGCCTCCCGGCCGGGATGGTGACCGCCGTCAGCCGGGGCCAGTCGACGATGTCGGGACGGGAGGCGCGCAGCACGTCGTCCAGGTCCGCCGGCCGGGCGAGACCCGGGCCGGCGACGCGGACGCCGTCGGCGTCGTAGGCGCTCCAGGCGACCTCCCGCCGCCGGGCGTCGGTGAGGACGACGAGGGGGCCCTGCTCGCCGGTGGCCACGGCGTCGTGGCTGACGAGCGGGAGGAACGGGACACCGCGGGCGGCGGCGAAGGTGCGGGCGGCGGCGATGCCGACACGGAGGCCGGTGAAGGGTCCGGGGCCCATGCCGGCGACGACGCCCGTGACGTCGGCGGGCGTGATGCCGGTCGCGCGCAGGACCTCGGCGAGGAACGGGCCGATCACCTCGGCGTGACGGCGGGTGTCCTCGGTCTCGCGCTCGGCGAGGACCCGGCGGGTCGACGGGTCGACGACGGCGACCGAGGTCCCGGCGGAGGTGTCGATCGCGAGCAGCACCCGTCCATCGTAGGCGCGGACCAGCGCCCGCCCTACGCTGACGGGATGGACCGCGATGCCCTGCTCGAGCACGTCCGGACGCTCCGCAGATCAGCACGGTCGCCGCTCGTCGTCGGGGTGTCCGGCCACTGCGGGTCAGGCAAGTCGACCCTTGCCCGTGCGCTCGTCGACGCGCTGCCCGGGGCGGTCCGGATCCGGGGTGACGACTTCCTCGACCCGACCCGTTCGCACCGGCGGTCGACGGACTGGGACGGGGTCGAACGCCTGCGGCTCGCTGCCGAGGTCCTCGAACCCCACCGCGCCGGTCGTGCGAGCACGTTCCGCCGGTTCGACTGGTCTGCCCGCGCGCTCGGGGCGCCGGAGCCGTTGCCGACCACCGACCTGCTCGTCGTCGACCTGATCGGGCTCTTCCATCCGGAGGTCCGGGGGCTCCTGGACGTGGCGGTCTGGTGCGACGTCGACCTCGACGAGGCGGCTCGGCGTGGGATCGCTCGTGACCGCGAACTCGGACGGTCGCACGAGGACCTGTGGCGCGACGTCTGGATCCCGAACGACCGCGACTTCGCCGAGCGTTTCGCCCCACGGGAGTCCGCAGACATCCGGTACCGCTCGCGGGTTCGACGGCCGGACGTCCGCACGCCCGGAGACGGGTGAAGCCGCCGTGTCCCGAGGGACTACGACGGCTTCCAGAACCCGAGCAGCCTTTCGACTGCGGGACTATGCATCAATAGTAGCGTGCCTGGGTGATCCCGCCTCCGACGTACGACGAACAGCGAGCTCTGATCGCGAGTCTCGCACCCGCTCGCCTGCGACGCTTCCGTGCCGCAGTCGGTGGTGCAGACCGCGCAGCCGTCGAGCTGGCCCTCGTCGACGCGTCGCTGGCCTCGCACTTCCATGCAGTCCTCCGACTCGTGGAGGTCGCGCTGCGCGAGCACCTGCACCGGTCTCTCGCAGCGAAGTTCGGACCTCGCTGGTTCGAGAACCAGCGGGATGCGTTCGATGAAGACCTCCTCGGGCAGGTAGAGACGGCGATCGCACGCGTCGGCGTCGGTGCGCAACCAGGTCAGGTCGTCGCGCAACTCATGCTGGGGACCTGGGTGGCGGTGTCGGGTCGCGGTGGCCGGAAATCCGACGGAACGAAAGCGTCCTACTCCGAGTCCTTCTGGGAACCAGCTCTCGGCGTTGCGTTCCCGGGCCGGACCCGCCGCGAAGTCCACCGCCTCGCGCTCCGTCTCAATTGGGCGCGGAACCGCATCAACCACTGCGAGCCGATCGTCTTCGGGTTCCCCCAACCGGGCGTCGGATCGGAGGGACGTCAGCTGCGGCGGTCACCGGCCCTGATCCTCGAGGATGCCAGAACGCTCACCACCGCCGTCAGTCCTGAGCTCGGTCGGTGGGTGCGCCGCTGGGATGCTGTGGACACGCTCCTCGAGGACGAGCGCGCGCAGGCTGCACTCGACCACATCGCGACGGATCGGCACGTGACGCTCGAACGCTGACCGGCACACTCGGGCCGTCCGGGGACGAAGATGGAACTCCCCCACCCCGATCGGGCAACACCAATCGTGCCCAGCAACCATCCCCCACCAGACGCCGCCGCCGAGCTCGGTCGCCAGTTCGACCTGCACGGCCGCCGCATCCTGCGCTACCTCGTTCGCCGCACCGACCTGCAGAGCGCCGAGGACATCCTCAGTGAGACGTTCGTCACCGCCCTGGTGCGGTGGCACTCGTTCGACCCCGAGCGGCAGGAGCCGTTGCCGTGGCTGTTCGGCATCGCGACGAACCTGCTCAGCCGACACTGGCGCTCGCAGCGGCGGACGCTCCGGGCGATGTCCCGTTCCGCGACACCCGAGTACGTCGAGGACGAGACCGGCGACCGGCTCGACGTGCAGCGTGCCGTGCAGGTGGTGGTCCGGGAGCTCGACCGGATGCGCCCCGCCGTCCGGGACACCGTGCTGCTCTACGCCTGGGCCGAGCTCACCTACGAGCAGATCGCGGCGGCGACCGGCGTTCCCGTCGGGACCGTCCGCTCCCGACTGAACCGCGCCCGCTCGGCCCTCCGCGCCGTGCCGGGCGCCACCGACCCACTGAACGGACCCCTCCATGTCTGACGACGACCTCTCCACCCTCCGTCTGCTGCGGCGGGACGACGTGCCGCCCGAGGTGCTCGACGCGGCGCTCGACCGTGCGCGCGTCCGGTTCGACGCCGCAGCGCACGCCGCGACCGCCCCACGGACGTCAGGCGCGGGTCCGGCCCGCACCGTCCCTCCCGTCCGTCGGTTCCGTCCCGTCGTGATCGCCGGCGCCGCGGTCGTGGTGGCCGGCGGGCTCGTCGCGTCCGGCATCGGGATCACGCACTGGTCGTCACCCGCGCCGGCTGCGGCGGCCACGTTGCGCGAGGCGGCCCGTGCCGCCGCGGACGACCGGGCCCCCGTCGGCGCCTTCACGAAGGTGGTCGAGACCGAGCGGGCGCTCGGGTACGCGTCCTCGGACGGGCAGCACTACGACGAGGGCTACCTGGCGCCGACGACGAGCACCACGTGGGTGCCCGCCGACGTGTCCGGTACCTGGGTCCGCGAGACGTGGTCGGGTCCGGCGACCACCTTCTACGGCGGAGCGGCCGCGCGGAAGGCGGCGGCGGACGACTACGCGACCGAGGCGCACCGCGACGACCCACGGTGGGAACGCGCGGCGGGCGGGGACTTCACGGTCGGCGAACTCGGCGGGGTGCAGCCGGGGACGCTCACGGTGGCCGACCTCCCGGACCTGCCGCGCGAGCCGGCAGCCCTGGTCCGACGGATCGAGGACGCACCCCGGGCCGTCGACACGACGGACGCCGAGCACGTGTTCGACACGGTGCAGCAGCTGCTCCGGACCGGCCTGGTGCCCGCGGACCTCCGCGCCACGATGTACCAGGCGCTGGCGACCCTGCCGGGCATCGTCGTCACCGAGGAGCAGGCGTCCCTCGACGGCCGGGTCGGGACGGCGATCGGGCTGCCGGCACGCACCGGCGGGGAACGCCAGGACGTCATCATCGACCGGACGTCCGGCGCCTACCTCGGCGAGCGGACCGTGCAGACGCAGCGGAACGGCAGCATCCCGGCCGGGGCGCTGATCGACTCGGTGGCCGTGCGGGTCACCCCGGTGGACGACCGGCCCTGACACGGCGGTCGGACGGCCAGCGTGGTTCGCGCTGAGCGACAGTGCTCGGGCCGCCGGCCACGAGGGCTGTCGCTCAGCGCGAACCTCAGTCCGCGCACCGCTCACAACCGCGGGTCGACCGCCTCGGACTCCATCGCCAGCACCCCGAACACGGCCTGGTGCACGCGCCACAGCGGTTCGCCCTCGACGAAGCGCTCGAGCGACTCCAGCCCGAGGGCGTACTCGCGGAGTGCCATCGACCGCTTGTGGCCGAGGTCCCGGTCCTTCAGGCGCGCCAGGTTGCCGGGCTCGGTGTACTCCGGCCCGTAGATGATCCGCAGGTACTCCCGGCCGCGGACCTTCACGCCCGGCTGCACGAGTCCCTTCGGTCCCCGGGTCAGGTTCGACTCGGGCTTGACGACGGCCCCCTCGCCCCCGGCGCCGGTCAGGTCCTGCCACCACTCGACCCCGGCAGCACGGCTCGCCTCGTCCCGCACGTCGACGAGCAGTGACCGGGTCGGCCGCACCACGTCGGGTTCGGCGGCAGCCAGCCGGTCGGCGACCGCCATGTGCCAGCCGTGCGGCCGGTCGGCGAACGTCCGCCCCCGGGCGGCCAGGACCTGGAACGGCGCGAACCGCACGTCGTCGAGGCCGGTGGCGCGGTCGGCGTACCTGCGGTAGGACTCGGTGTACGCGGCCGCGTCGGCTGCCCGCTGCTCGGTCCGGGCCAGCAGGTCGGTGACGTCGACGCCGGCGTCACGGGCTGCGGCGAGCGCGGCCAGGGCGTCCGGGAACGCCCCGCCGGCAGCGGCACCGACCTCGGCGTACCAGTCGCGGATCATGCCCTCGGCCTTGACCGCCCACGGCAACACCTCGCCGTCGAGCAGCAGCCAGTCGGTGTCGAGCTCGTCCCAGAGCCCGGCAGCGTCCACCGCGGCGTCGAGGCGGCCGAGGACGGTCCGGGTGTCGACGGCGCCGAAGAACGCCCGGCCGGTGCGGGTCGTCACGACGCCGTTCCAGTCGGCCGGCGCACCGAAGCGGTCCGGGTCGCGGGCGAGCAGCACCGTGCCGCGGGACCCCATGTGCTTCTCCTCCATCCGCACGTGCTCGACGCCCTGGCCCCGGTAGTACGCGAACGCCTCGTCCGGGTGCTCCAGGTGGTCGGGGTGCGCCGAGGTCGCGACCGGGCTCATCGTCGGCGGCAGGTACGGCAGCCAGCGCGGATCGACGGCGAAGCGGCTCATCACCTCGAGGGCACCTGCGGCGTTCTCGGCACGGATGCCGATGCGGCCGTGGTGCCGGGTCTCGACGATCTGCTTGCCGGTGACGTCCTCGATCGGGAGCAGCCCGGGGACGCGACGTGGTGCGGCGGGGCCGGCCACGGGCCTCCCGGCCGGACTGGAGGCACGCCCGACGTCCGCAGTGTCGCCGTCCGTCGTCGACGTGCCCGGTCCGCGCAGCGGCTCGAGTGGCTTGGCGGCTGCGTAGTGGACCCGCTCGGCGGGGACCTGGACGACCTCGCGCTCCGGGTAGCGGAGCGCGGAGAGCTTGCCGCCGAACACGCACCCGGTGTCGAGGCACATCGTGCCGTTGATCCACTCGGTGTCGACCGTCGGCGTGTGGCCGTAGAGGACCGTCGCCTTCCCGCGGTACGCGTCCGCCCACGGCAGCCGGACGGGCAGGCCGTACTCGTCGCTCTCGCCCGTGGTGTCACCGTAGAGCGCGAAGGACCGCACCCGACCGGAGGCCCGGCCCTGGTACTGCTCCTTGAGCCCCGCGTGCGCGACGACGAGCCGGCCGTCGTCGAGGACCAGGTGGCCGACCAGGGCGCGGCAGAACTCGCGGACCTCGTCGCGGAAGGCGTCCGGCTCGGCGGCGAGCTGGGCGAGGGTCTCGGCGAGCCCGTGCGACGTCTGCACCTTGCGGCCGTCGAGCGCGCGGACGAGCTTGTCCTCGTGGTTGCCCGGGACGGCGAGGGCGTGGCCGTTCCGCACCATCCCCATCACGAGCCGCAGGACACCCGGCGAGTCCGGGCCACGGTCGACCAGGTCGCCGAGGAACAGCGCCTGACGGTCCTCGGGGTGCACGGCGTCGACCGGACGGCCGAGGTCGTCGCGGACCAGCGCCCAGCCGAGTCGGCCGAGGAGCGTCTCGAGCTCGGATCGGCAGCCGTGCACGTCCCCGATGACGTCGAAGGGCCCGTGCTCGCCGGTCCGGTCGTTGAGCAGGGGTTCGCGGACGATCGTGGCGGCGGCGATCTCGTCCACGCCGTGCAGCACGTGGACGCGGCGGAAGCCCTCCTTGCCCAGGGCCTTGAGCCCGCGGCGGAGTTGCCCCTGCTGGCGTCGGATGACCTCGGGCCCGAAGTCGCGGCCGGTGCGGCCGGCGTTCCGGGCGACGCAGACCGACTCGGGCACGTCGAGGACGATCGCGACCGGCAGGACGTCGTGCTCGCGGGCCAGCTGCACGAAGTCGCGACGGGCCTCGGCCTGCACGTTCGTCGCGTCGACGACGGTGAGCAGTCCGGCGCGCAGACGCTGGGCGGCGACGTGCTTCAGGGCCTCGAAGGCGGCGGGCGTCGCGGCCTGGTCGTCCTCGTCGTTCGAGACGAGGCCCCGGAAGAAGTCGCTCGACAGGGTCTCGAAGCGGCCGAAGTGCTGCGCGGCGAACGTGGACTTGCCGGAACCGCTCGTACCGACGAGCAGCACCAGGGACATGGTGGGGACGGTCAGGGCGGTCATGCGGCGGTGCCTCCGGTCGTCGGGCTGGCGGTCGTGTGGCGGCGGAACAGGGCGAGCTGGGTCGGTGGGCCGACCTCGGGGTCGTCGTCACCGACGGGCCGGTGCTCGACCGTGTAGCCGTGCCGGTCCCCGACGGCCTGCGCCCACGTGCGGAACTCGTCGCGGGTCCACTCGAACCGGTGGTCCGGGTGCCGGAACCTCCCGGCCGCCAACGAGGCGAAGCGGACGTTGTGCTCGGCGTTCGGGGTGGTCACGACGACGGCCGCGGGCCGAGCGGCCTGGAACACCGAGGCCTCGAGTGCCGGCAGCCGCTCGGGGTCGACGTGCTCGACGACCTCCATGAGGACCGCCGCGTCGAGGCCGGCGATCCGGTCGTCGGAGTACGTCACCGAGGACTGCAGGAGCCGCACGCGGGCCCGCTGCTCGTCGCTGACGTCGTCGAGCCGGAGCCGCCGCTCGGCCCGTGCGAGTTCGCGGGGTGCGACGTCCGTGCCGATGATCGTGGTGAACGAGCGGTCCGCGAACAGGTGTCGCAGGAGGGCGCCCTCACCGCAACCGACGTCGGCGACGGTGTGCGCCTGCACGTCGGCGAGCGCCGTCAGGACGGCCTCGGCGCGGCGGCGGTACAAGGGCGTCTCGGACGGAGCCGTCGTGCCGTCGTCGTCCGCCGGTGCCTCGTCGACCGCCGTGTCCACGGCACCGCCGTCCCCGGCGGCGCCGTCGAGCCCGAGCAGCCGAGAGGTCGCGTCGTCCACGAGGGACCGCTGGTGCGCGAGCGACCGGGTCGTGATGAGCTCCCGGAGCGGGTGCGCGGCCAGCCAGCCCTCGCCGCGGCGGAGCAGCATGCCGACCTCGTCGTCACCGACCCAGTAGTGCTTGGCGTCGTCGAGCACCGGCAGCAGCACGGTCAGCTGGCGGAGCGCGTCGGCGAGCCGGACCCGTCCGCGCAGCCGCAGCCCGACGGTGGCGGCGTCGCCCCACTCCGGTCGGGTGTCGTCGAGCGGTCGACGGGTCTCCTCGACGTCCCAGCCGAGCGGCGCGAAGAGCCGGGTGGCCAGACCGATGCCGTGCTCGTCGACCTCGCTCGGCACACTGGTCAGGGCGAGCTCGAGGTCGAGTGCCTCCGCCGCACGCTCCGGCCGTGAGGCACTGCGCCCGCCCATCGCACTGCGGAACACCTGTCCGATCGCGAGCGCGAGCATCGAGGTCGACGCGTACGGCCGGTCGTTGACGTACCGGGACAGCGCCTGCGCGTCGGCGCCGTACCGCTTGCTGCGGGCGAGGGCGATCGCGTCGACCTCGAGCAGCAGCGCGGCGGTGCACGTGTCCGGGGTGTCCGCGGGGTAGAAGACGTGCGCCGTGCCGACGCTCAGGTCGAACGACTGCGCGCGTCCGGGGTGCTTGTGCAGCAGGTGGGAGAGGTCCGGGGCAGCGTCGCCGCGGGTGGTGATGGTCACGAGCATGCGCGTGGCCTCCGATCGTCGTCGTCCGGCACCGCTGCCGGCCGGCTGGTCCGAGGCCGGAGAGCGAGCCTAGTACGACGGCATGGCGCACAGGGAACGTCAGCAGACTGGGACGTCGACCGTCCCGCCGACCCCGGCACCGGTCCCCGCCACAGGAGACCCGACACGGGTCCCGGACAGGAGGCCCGTGATGGTCGTCTACGACAGCCGCCCGACCCGACGTGCCCGGCAGGTCGTCGCCGACGTGATCGTCCTGGTCGGCATCGTCCTGGCGGTGGTCGTCGGCCGTGACGCCGCCGGCTCGATCGCCCGGCTCGCCACCATCGGCACCCGCGTGCAGTCCGAGGGGACGGCGTTCCAGCAGCAGTTGTCCGCCACCGCGCGGGCGCTGTCGCAGATCCCGCTCGCCGGGGACGCCGTCAGCAGCCCGCTCCGGAAGGCCAGCGAGCACGCCGGCGCCGTCGCGGCCGCCGGCGCCCAGCAGCACGACACCGCCCTGCACCTGGCGCACCTGGTCGGCGGTGGCCTGACCGTCGTCGTCATCGCCCTCCTGCTGCTGGTGTGGGTCCGCACCCGTGGCCGCTTCGTCCGGGTCGCGAGCGCCACCAGCCGCGTCGACCGGTCGCCGGACGGCGCGGAACTGCTCGCTCTCCGGGCGCTCGTCCGCCGGGACGCCGTCGTCGCCCTCGGCCCCGGCGTCGTGGACCGGTGGCGTGGGCGCGACCCGCAGACGGTGGCGGCGCTGGCCGACCTCGAACGGCGCAGCTGCGGCCTCCGGACCCGGGCGGGCCGCGACTGAGTGCGCGGCTGCACCTGCGGCTGGGCGCGCAGCACACGACTCGGCCGCTCGTGGCCGAACCGTCACCGCCGGGTCCTTGTCGGCCCCACTCCCCCGGCGGTACCGTCGAGCACCCGACGAAGGAGTCCCTGGTGCCCGCACGGTTCGTGTACTGGATGAACGTGTCGCTCGACCTGCTCATCGAGCACGCCAGCGACGACCACAGCGGTCTCGACGGCCCGGACTGGCTGCACATCGACGAGACGCTGCACCGTGAGTTCAACGACCGCGCACGAGCCATGTCGATGTTCGTCGAGGGTCGTGTGGTCCGCGACATGATGGACCCGTTCTGGCCCGACGCCCGGCACGACGAGTCCCTGCCGGCGTGGCTCCGCGAGTTCGGCGAGGTGTGGACCGACATCCCGAAGGTCCTGGTGTCCCGGACGCGCACCAGCGCCGATCACCACACGCGCGTGATCGGCGGCGACGACGCGATCGAACAGCTCGCCACCCTCCGTCAGCAGGCCGAGGGGGACATCGCGGTCGGCGGTGCGACCCTCGCCACGCAGTTGCTCACGGCCGGGCTGCTCGACGAACTGCTGCTCTACACACACCCGGCCGTGCTCGGCACCGGACGCCCGCTCTTCGACCAGCCGGTCGCGGTTCCCCTGTTGCTCGACCTGCTCGAACAACGCGCGTTCCACAACGGGGTCACGCTCACCCGCTACGCGATCCGGGGAGCGACCGCATGAGGACGGTGTGGGCCGCAGCATCGTGTGCGCTCGAGAACGTGCCCTGCGACGACGGCGGCGGCAGCAGCATGGACGCGACCGGACTGTTCGTCACCGTCGTGCTCGTCGTGGCGGCCATCGTGCTGTTCGGCGTGCTCCTGCTCGGACGCTCCCGCCGCTGACGTCCGCGCCGGCTCCGGAGCCGTCCTGCCCTCGGCTGCGGTCCCGCGCTGGCCTCTGGAGGTCGAGGGCGCCTGTCTCGAGTTCGGGTCACGCGACAGACGCCCTCACGCTACGACGCCGTCGGGTACGACGGTGGTGCACGACGAGGTCCGGCCCGGTGAAGGGGGACGGGCGCCCGCGGCTAGGGACCGCGGTGTAGCGCGGGCGACGCTACGCGTTCCGGTCTCGATACCCAAGCGTTCCGAGATCATCGTCCGATCTCCGCGGGAACCGGACGCCAGGCGCGCCCGTCCCCGCGAGGTCGACGTCGGTCAGAGCGTCGCGTGCTGCCATCGCGGGCCGGTCCCGGTGACGACGACCCGGCGCGGCTCGTCCGGGACGTCGTCCGGATCGAGGTCGTCGTCGACGTCGCTGCCACCGGTCGGGCGGGTGATCTCGACGTCCAGGACACTGTCGCTGACCCCGTCGACCATGCCCCGGCCCCACTCGACGACGACGATCGATCCGTCCCAGTCGAGGTCCAGGTCGTCGAGCTCGACCGGGTCGGACAGGCGGTAGGCGTCGACGTGCACGAGGTCCGGGCCGGCCGTGGTCGGGTGCGTGCGTGCGAGCACGAAGGTGGGGCTCGACACCTGCCCGCGGGCACCGAGCGCCGTGCCGAGGCCGCGCGTCATCGTGGTCTTGCCGGCGCCGAGCGGTCCGGTGAGGACGACGAGGTCCCCGGCCCGGAGCACCGCGGCGATCCGGGCACCGAGCGCACCCATCTCGTCGGTCGTGGCGACGGTGGTGTCGAGCAGGACGGTCACGACCGTTCGCCCCGCAGGTACTCCCCCACGCGGCCCTCACCGGAGTGCCCTTCGTGCACCCGCTGGACCCGGCTGCCGATCCGGCAGACGATCTCCTCGCCGATGGTGTCGAGCGCACGGCCCCACTCGAGGACCGTGGACTCGCCGTCCTCCCCGGTGCCGAACAACGTCACGGTGTCCCCGACCCGGACGTCGTCGTCACCGACGTCGACCAGGAACTGGTCCATCGCGACGCGGCCGGCGATCGGGTAGCGCCGGTCGTTGATCGCGACCTCGATGCGTCCCTGCGCTGCCCGCGGCACACCGTCTGCGTAGCCGACGGGCACGAGCGCCAGGGTCGTCTCGGCGTCGGTCCGGTACGTGTAGTCGTAGGAGACGCCGGTCCCGACCGGGACACGCTTCGTCTTCGCCACGGACGCCGTCAGGGTCATCACGGGCGTCAGGCCGAGGTCGGCGGCGGACACTCCGTCGGCGCCGGGGATGCCGAACAGGTTCGCGCCCATCCGGACCATGTCCTTGCGGAACTCCTTGCGCTCCAGGCCGGCGAGCGATGCGGCGACGTGCTCCCACCGGATGTCGAGGCCCAGGTCCTCGGCCCGCTCGACCATGGCGTCGAAGTGGGCCACGGCAGCGGAGTCGTCGGCGTCCGAGGTCTCGGCCAGGTGCGTGTACGCGGCGACGACCTCGATGCGGCCGTCGCGCTGGGCGTCCCGCGCCAGTTCGACGAGCGCGGTCCAGTCCTCGGCCGTCGCGCCGTCGCGGTGCAGCCCGCTGTCGACGCCCAGGTGCACCCGTGCCGCACGCTGGTCCACCGCGTCGACGATGCGGTGCAGCTCGGCGACGTTCGAGACGCCGAGGTCCACGGCGGAGTCGATCGCGTCGCGGAAGTCCAGGCCCGGGTCGTGCTGCCAGGTGAACAGGTGGACTTCCTCGCCGACACCGATGGCGCGCAGTCGCAACGCCGCCGGCACCGTCAGCACGCCGATCCAGCGGATCCCCGCGTCGACGGCGGTCAGGGCGATCGGTTCGAGGCCGTGCCCGTAGGCGTCGGCCTTCATGATCGCCATCACCTCGACGGGGTCCATCCACGACCGGACCAGCTCGAGGTTGGCACGGTAGGCGTCCAGGTCGATGACCGCCCGGCGGAGTCCGGTGCTCACGTCGTCCTCCGTTCCACGCTGCGGCCGACGCGTGCGACCACCTCGTAGTTGATGGTGCCGATCGCGTCGGCCCATTCCTCGACCGCGGGGTCCCCGTTCGCCGGGTCGCCCCAGAGCACGACCTCGTCGCCGATCACGACGTCCGCGTCCCCGATGTCGATGTGCATCGCGTTCATGGCCACCCGCCCGACGACCGGGAACCGCCGGTCCCCGATCCGGACCGAGACGTGGTTGCCGAACGCGCGGTCGAACCCGTCGGCGTAGCCGAGCCCGATCACCGCGAGCCGGGTGTCCTGCTCGGCACGCCAGGTGTACCCGTACGAGACACCGTCCCCGGCCGGCACCGCGACCGTGCGCAGCACCGCGGCCGTCACGCGCATCGCCGGCCGCAACCCGAGGTCCGCCGACGTCCGGTCCGCGAACGGGCTGAGTCCGTACAGCGCCAGGCCGACCCGGGCCAGGTCGCGTCGGGTCTCCGGCAGTGCCAGGCTGCCCGCGCTCGCCGCCAGGTGCACGACGTCCGGGCGGATGCCGACCGCCGCCAGGCCGTCGATCGCCCGCTGCAGTGCGGCGTCCTGGTCGAGGTCGTCCGAGGGCGAGGCGTTCGACAGGTGCGACATCAGCCCCTCGATGCGCGTGCGGTCACCACCACGGGCGAGTGCCGCTGCCGTCGCGAACAGCTCGGGCCACTCGGACTCGACCGCACCGTTGCGGCTCAGCCCCGTGTCGACGACGAGGTGCACCTCGGGGACGTCCGCGTCGGCCGCGGTGGAGAGCTGTTCGACGCTCGACACCGCCGGCGTGACGCCGTACCGGGCCGCGCGACGGAAGTCCTCGTCCGGCGCGTGCAACCACGCCAGGATCCGGACACCCTCGTCGATGCCGGCCTCGCGGAGCGCCACGGCCTCGTCGAGGTCCGCGACCCCGAGCCAGTCCGCACCGGCGTCCACCAGTGCCCGGGCCACCTCGACGGCGCCGTGCCCGTACCCGTCGGCCTTCACCACCGCGATGACGCCGGACGGAGCCACCTGTTCCGCGACCGTGGCGTAGTTGGCGATCAACGCCTCCCGGTCGACGGTCACCCCCGTGAACGCGCTCACGCGATCGGTCCTTCCGTAGTGGGCCGGTCCCGGCCCTCGATGACGACGAACGCCGTCGCGATCCCGCCGTCGTGCGACAGCGAGAGGTGCACGTGCGTGACCCCGCGGTCGTCCGCGACCCGCTGCGCCCCCTCGTGCAGGGTGAGCGACGGGTTCCGCTGGTCGTCCGCGACGACCTCGAGCTCCCGCCAGCTCAGGCCGGCGCTCGACCCGAAGGCCTTGATCAGGGCCTCCTTCGCTGCGAACCGGGCGGCGAGCGACGCGATCGGGCGCGGCTCGCCGTCCCGCAGTTGCTCGGCGTCGGTGAACAGCCGCGACCGCATCGCGGGGGTCCGTGTCAGGACCCGCTCGAACCGTTCCAGGTCGACCACGTCGACGCCGATGCCGATGATCACGTCGCGACTACTCGACGGTGACCGACTTCGCGAGGTTGCGCGGCTGGTCCACGTCGAGGCCCTTGGCCGCGGCGAGCTCCATGCCGAACATGTGCAGCGGGGCCACGGCGAGCAGCGGCTCGAACAGCGGCGTCGCGAGCGGGATCCGCAGGACCTCGTCGGCGAACGGCAGCACGGCGGCGTCGCCCTCTTCCGCGATCGCGATCACCCGGGCACCGCGGGCGCGGATCTCCTGGATGTTCGAGACGACCTTCGGGTGCAGCGACCGGGCGTCCCGCGGCGACGGGACGATCACGAAGACGATCTGCCCGGGCTCGATGAGCGCGATCGGACCGTGCTTCAGCTCACCGGCGGCGAAGCCCTCGGCGTGGATGTACGCCAGCTCCTTGAGCTTGAGGGCGCCCTCGAGCGCGATCGGGTACCCGACGTGGCGGCCGAGGAACAGCACGCTGCGCGTGTCCGCCATCCACTTGGCGAGCTCGGCGACCCCCGAGGCGTCCTCGATGGTCTGCTGCAGTTTCTCCGGCAGTCCCTCGAGCTCGGCGACCTGTGCGGCGATCTGCTCGGCCGTCAGCGTGCCCCGGAGGGTGGCGAGGTGCAGCCCGAGCAGGTAGAGCGCGACGCCCTGCGCCAGGAACGCCTTCGTCGACGCGACCGCGACCTCGGGTCCGGCGTGCGTGTAGATCACCGCGTCGGACTCGCGCGGGATCGTCGCACCCTGCGTGTTGCAGATCGACAGGACCTGCGCGCCCTGCTCGCGGGCGTACTTGACGGCCATCAGCGTGTCCATGGTCTCGCCGGACTGGCTGATCGAGACGACCAGGGTGCGCTCGTCGAGCACGGGGTCGCGGTACCGGAACTCGTGGGCCAGCTCGACCTCGACGGGCACGCGGGCCCACTGCTCGATGGCGTACTTGCCGAGCATGCCGGCGTAGGCCGCGGTGCCGCAGGCGATGACGACCACACGGTCGACCTGCTGCAGGCGTTCCGCGATCGGGTCGAGGTCGGTCAGGGTGACCGCGCCCCCGTGCACGCGGCCGAGGACCGTGTTGCGGACCGCCTCGGGCTCCTCGCTGATCTCCTTCGCCATGAACGAGGACCAGCCGCCCTTGTCGGCGGCGGAGGCGTCCCAGTCCACCGCGAACTCGTTCGGCTCGGCCGGGGTGCCGTCGAAGTGGATGACGTCGACGCCGTCCGGGCGGATCGTGGCGATCTCGTCCTGGCCGATCGCCAGCGCGCGCTGCGTGTACGCCACGAACGCCGCGACGTCGGAGCCCATGAAGTTCTCGCCGTCGCCGAGACCGACCACGAGGGGCGAGTTGCGCCGGGCGCCGACGACGACACCGGGCTGGTCGGAGTGCACGACGAGGAGCGTGAACGCACCGTCGAGTCGGGCGACCGTGCGACGCATCGCCTCGGTCAGGTCGTGGGTGTCGCGGAACTCGCGGGCGACCAGGTGCGCAGCGACCTCGGAGTCGGTCTCGCTGTGGAACACGACGCCCTCGGCGAGCAGTTCGTCCTTCAGCGGGGCGAAGTTCTCGATGATGCCGTTGTGGATCAGCGCGAGCTTGCCGCCGTCCGCCAGGTGCGGGTGTGCGTTCTCGTCGGTCGGGCCGCCGTGCGTCGCCCACCGGGTGTGTCCGATGCCGGTGCCGCCGTCCGCGATGGGGTTCGCGTCGAGCTCGTCGACGAGCATCTGGAGCTTGCCGGCCTTCTTCGCCGAGGTCAGGTCCCCGGACGGGTCGACCACGGCGATGCCCGCCGAGTCGTAGCCGCGGTACTCGAGGCGACGGAGGCCACCGAGGAGGACGTCCGTGCTGCTGTTGCTGCCGACGTAGCCGACGATTCCACACATGGGATCGATCCTACGGGCAGCGCCGGGAGCACCCTGCGAACCGACCGGCGGGTGGGGATAGCCTCCGGTCATGGGACGCTTCGACGACATCGAGATCACCACCATCAAGGGTGAGACCACCACCTTCGGCAGCTTCGGCGACAAGGCGGTGCTCGTGGTGAACGTCGCCTCCCGCTGTGGCCTCGCTCCGCAGTACGAGCAGCTGGAGGAACTGCAGCGCACGTACGGGCCGCGGGGCTTCACGGTGCTCGGCTTCCCGAGCAACCAGTTCCTGCAGGAGCTCGGTTCGTCCGAGGCCATCGAGGAGTACTGCTCCACCACCTGGGGCGTCAGCTTCCCGATGTCCGAGAAGGTGAAGGTGAACGGCCGCTCGGCGCACCCGCTGTACCGCGAGCTCACCCAGGCTCCGGACGCCTCGGGCAAGGCCGGGCGCGTCATCTGGAACTTCGAGAAGTTCCTCGTCGCTCCCGACGGCACGGTCACGCGCTTCCGCCCGACGGTGAAGCCGGACGCACCGGAGGTCGTCGCCGCGATCGAGGCGGCGCTCCCCGCCTGATCGGCGGGTGCACCCGCTCGCTGACGGGAGGCCCGTCCACCGTCGGCGACGTCGCTGACCGGTGGCGCGCCTCCCGGCTGAGTACGCTCGACCCCATGCCGATCCCGGAGACGACCGTCGCGCACCCCACCCCCTTCGTGGAGATCCCCCGGGACGAGTGGTCGCAGCTCGCGCCGAAGGAGCACCTCTCGCTCACCGAGACCGAGATCGTGCAGTTGCGCGGACTCGGCGACCGGTTGGACATCACCGAGGTGCAGGACGTCTACCTGCCGCTGTCCCGCCTGCTGACGCTGTACGCGGCCGGGGCTCGGGACCTGCATGCGGCGACGAGCCGGTTCCTCGGTGAGCGGGCCCGGAGGACGCCGTTCGTGATCGGTGTCGCCGGGTCGGTGGCCGTCGGCAAGAGCACCGTCGCCCGTCTGCTCCGCGAGCTCACGAAGCGCTGGCCGGACACCCCGCGCGTCGAACTCGTGACGACGGACGGGTTCCTCTACCCGAACGCCGAGCTCGAGCGCCGCGGCATCATGGACCGGAAGGGCTTCCCGGAGTCCTACGACCGCCGCTCCCTGCTGCGCTTCGTCAGCCAGGTGAAGAGCGGCGCGACCGAGGTCCGGGCGCCGTACTACTCCCACCTGGTCTACGACATCGTCCCGGACGCCGAGATCGTCGTGCGGCAGCCGGACATCCTCATCGTCGAGGGGCTCAACGTCCTCGCGCCGCCGGTGCACGGGCGGCTCGCGCTCTCGGACCTGTTCGACTTCACGATCTACGTCGACGCGAAGACGAAGGACATCGAGTCCTGGTACGTCGACCGGTTCCTGGCGTTGCAGGAACAGGCGTTCTCGAGCCCGGACTCGTTCTTCCACCGGTTCGCCGCGCTCTCCCGTCCGGACGCGGTGGCGACGGCGACCCAGGTGTGGCGCGCGATCAACGAGCCGAACCTGCTCGAGAACGTCCTGCCGACGCGCTCGCGGGCGACCCTCGTGCTCAAGAAGGCCGCGGACCACAAGGTGACGAGCGTCCTGCTCCGCAAGATCTGACGGCGGGCCGCAGGACACCGGTGTTCGTCGGCCACACCGCGCCATGCGCGTGTGTGGAGGACGAACACCGGTGTTCCGCGAGCTGAGGGGGGCCCGGCGGGGCCGGGCCCCGCGGGCGGGGCCGACCCCGTGGGCGGGCCCCGCTGGCGGGCTAGGCCGCTTCGAGCGTCAGGCGCTCGCGGACGACGTCGGCGAGCTCCTCGGCGACGCGCTGGGCGTCCTCCTGCGATGCGGCCTCGACCATCACGCGGACGACCGGCTCGGTACCGGAGGGACGCAGCAGCACCCGACCGGTGTCACCGAGCGCGAGCGTGGCGGCGGCGATGGCGTCCTGCACGCCCTGGTCCTGCAGCCCGTGCCGGTCGACGCCCTTGACGTTGAGCAGCACCTGCGGGAACACGGTCATGCACGCGGCGAGCTCGCCGAGCGTCTTGCCGGTGCGCGCCATCTCCGCGACGAGGTGCAGGCCCGTCAGGACCCCGTCACCGGTGGTCGCGTAGTCGTTGAAGATGATGTGGCCGGACTGCTCGCCGCCGAGCGAGAACCCGCCCTCGGTCATCTTCTCGAGCACGTACCGGTCGCCGACGCCAGCCTCGATCACGGTGATGCCCGCGTCCGCCATCGCCCGCTTCAGGCCGAGGTTCGACATCACGGTCGCGACGAGGGTGTCGTCGACCAGTCGACCGCGTTCCTTGAGGGACAGCGCGAGGATCGCCATGATCTGGTCGCCGTCCACCGCGTTGCCGTCGGCGTCCACCGCCAGGCACCGGTCCGCGTCGCCGTCGTGGGCGATGCCGACGTCGGCTCCGGCCTCGAGGACCGCGCGGGCCAGGTTGTCGATGTGGGTCGAGCCGACACCGTCGTTGATGTTGATGCCGTTCGGGTCGGCACCGATGAGCGTGACCTTGGCGCCCGCGTTGACGAACACCTCGGGTGAGACCCCGGACGCCGCCCCGTTGGCGCAGTCGAGCACGACGTGGATGCCGTCGAGCCGGTGCGGCAGCGTGCCGAGCAGGTGCACGACGTAGCGGTCCTCAGCGTCGGCGAACCGTGTGATGCGGCCGACCTCGGCCCCGGTGGGGGTCGGCGCGGACTGGTCGTGCATGGCCGCTTCGATGCGGTCCTCGACCTCGTCCGGCAGCTTGCGACCGCCAGCGGCGAAGAACTTGATCCCGTTGTCCGGCGCGGGGTTGTGCGACGCGGAGATCATCACGCCGAAGTCGGCGTCGATGTCCGCGACGAGGTACGCCGCTGCGGGGGTGGGGATGACCCCGGCGTCGAGGACGTCGACGCCGGCAGAGGCGAGGCCGGCTGCCACTGCGGCACCCAGGAACTCGCCGGAGACGCGCGGGTCGCGCGCCAGCACGGCCTTGGGGCGCGTGCGACCGGACGCTCGTCGAGCGTCCGCATGGTGTCCGTGCGTGAGCACGGCCGCGCTCGCCTGGGCAAGACCCAGTGCGAGCGCGGCCGTCAACTCGCCGTTGGCGAGGCCACGAACGCCGTCGGTACCGAACAGACGCGGCATGCGATCTCCCGCCGTCAGGCGATCAGCGCTTCGAGAACTGCGACGCCTTGCGGGCCTTCTTGAGACCGGCCTTCTTGCGCTCGATGACGCGGGCGTCACGGGTGAGGAAGCCGGCCTTCTTGAGGGTCGCGCGGTTGTTCTCGCGGTCGATCTCGTTCAGGGTGCGGGCGATGGCGAGACGCAGCGCGCCGGCCTGACCCGAGGGGCCGCCACCCGTGATGCGGGCGGTGACGTCGTACGAGCCGAGGAGCTCGAGCACCTTGAACGGGTCGTTGATGAGCTGCTGGTGCAGCTTGTTCGGGAAGTAGTCCTCGAGCGTGCGGCCGTTCACGACGAACGTGCCGGAGCCGGGGACGAGACGGACGCGGGCGATGGCCTCCTTGCGGCGACCGACGGCACCGCCCGAGACGTTGAGGATCTGACGGGGAGCCGCCTCCGACGCGACGGGTGCGCTCTCGGTGGTGAAGGTCTCCGGGGTCTGGTCGATGGAGTCAGCGATCTGAGCCATGAGTGTTTTCTCGTTCCTGGAAGTCGTCGTGGCCGCTGTTACTGCGAGACCTGGTCGAAGGTGTACGGCTTGGGCTGCTGCGCCGCGTGGGGGTGCTCAGCGCCTGCGTAGACCTTGAGCTTCTTGAGCTGCTCGCGACCGAGGGTGTTCTTCGGCAGCATGCCGCGGATCGCCTTCTCGACGGCGCGGGTCGGGTGCTTCTCCAGCATCTCCGGGTAGCTGGTGGCCGTGAGGCCGCCCGGGTAACCGGAGTGACGGTAGTAGACCTTCTTGGCGAGCTTCGACCCGGTCAGGGCGACCTTGTCGGCGTTCACGATGATGACGTAGTCACCCATGTCCATGTGCTGGGCGAAGGTGGCCTTGTGCTTGCCGCGGAGGAGGGCGGCGACGTGCGAAGCGAGGCGGCCGAGCACGACGTCGGTCGCGTCGATGACGATCCAGTCGTGCTGGACGTCTGCCGGCTTCGGGGAGAACGTACGAGTCACAGGAGTGCTGCTTTCGTGTCGAGGTGAGGAGTCCGTGAATCCCACTCCGGTGGGCGTTCGCGCGGGCAGATGTCCGCTGAACGACCCGGTGGAGGGCCCATCTGACTGTCTGGCGCAACAGAGCGCGCAGACCAAGAGATGAGCCTAGCCGACGCCGATCCCCCGGGTCAACCAGGCGCAGCTCCCCCCGACGCCCCGGACGGGAGGCGCGGTGCGGGTCGGACCCGCACCTCGGCCCACGCAGGCCGGTTCCGGAGCGCCGCCAGCGGCGGTCCGGCCGTGCCCGGTGGAAGCCTCCCGTCCGGTGGTCGCGCTCAGTGCCCGGTCACTCGGCGCTGCCACCCGTCGTCCGGCGGCGACGGAGGGCGAGGAGTCCGCCACCGGCGGCCAGGAGGGCGAGCGCCGCCGCGAGGCCACCCCCGAGCTCGGCTCCGGTGAAGGCGAGGCCACCGCCACCCGTCGTGGGCGTGCCGGTCGTGCCACCCGCACCCGGGAGCAGGCCCGAGCCACCGGCACCGGCGATCGGCGTCGGGCTCGGCGTCGGCTCATCGGTCCCCGGGGTCGGAGCGGGTGTCGGGTCGGGTGTCGGAGCCGGCGTCGGGTCGGGCGTCGGAGCCGGGGTGGGTTCCGGAGTCGGGTCGCCCGGCACCTCGGCCTCGGCCAGGTCGAAGCCGACCAGGATCGGGTCATGGTCGCTCGCGCGGTACACGTCGTCCGTGTACAGGTCGGAGACGTTCACGTTGTACCGGCTGTACTCCAGACCCACCGACTCGGTCGAGTTGATGTTCCAGATGTCCACGCCCTGCACGCTCGCGAGTGCCGCCGGCGAGGCGAGCACGTGGTCGAGGGAGCCGCTCAGACCGCTGAACACGTAGGAGTACTCGGTACGGTCGCGGGCCGGTGCGAGGTCGGTGTAGCCGGCGTCACGGAGGACGACCATCGGGTCCTCCTCGCTGTAGGCGTTGAAGTCGCCGAGCATGAAGACCTTCTCGGTGCCGTACTGCGCCTGCATCGCGGTGGAGAAGGTCGCGAGGGCGCGAGCCTGCCGGACGCGGTCGGCGTTCGAAGCGCCCTGCCCGTCACCCTGGTCGGCGTTCTCCCCGGTGCCGGAGCCCTTCGACTTGAAGTGGTTCGCGATGACCAGGAACTCGTCGTCCGCGGTGCCGCCGACCGGACGGAACGCGTCCGCGACGGGCTGGCGGGCGTTCGTGAAGGCCGGATCGAGCAGGATCGTCGACTCGCCCGTGGGCGCGACGCGGTCCTTCTTGTAGATGAGCGCGAGGCGGATGACGTCCTCGCTCGCCGGCACCACCGACGGCGACGGCACGTACGCCCAGGTGTCGGTACCGGTCGCGGCGTTCAGGGCGGTCACGAGGGTGGCCACCGCGGCGTCGCGGTCGAGCCCGAAGCGGGCCGAGTTCTCGATCTCCTCGAGGGAGACCACGTCGGCGTCCAGACCGTTGATCGCCTTGACGATCTTCACCTGCTGGCGTGCCAGGTCCTCCTGCTCGGCGGCCCCACGGGCGTCGCAGCCGGAGTTCACCGTGATCGGGTCACCCGTGCGGTCCGTGTAGTAGGTGCAGCCGGTCAGCTGGTCGCCCGTGGTCGGGAAGTAGTTCAGGACGTTGAACCCGGCGAGCTTCAGGTCGCCGCCGACTGCGGCGGGCGTCGTGGTGCGGACGTCCGAGAACGACGCGGGCAGGTCGGCCGCCGCCGTCGCCCCGGTGATCGGAGTCGTCGGCTGGAACTTCCAGGCGTTGTTCCGGTAGTCCAGGACGACCGGTGCGGAGAAGGTCGCGGTGGCGCCGACGGTGACCGGGCCGGCGTTCGTCAGCCACGGCACCGGGATCGACCGGGCGGACTGGTCGGACCCGTCGCGCGGCAGGAAGTTCGTGCTCGCACCGTCGTCGAGCGTGACAGCGCGGGCGGCGTTGTCGGCGACGACCGCGGCGGCCTCGGCACTGCCCGGACGCGCGACCTCGGTCGGCTGCAGCAGGCGGCCGGAGCCCGTCGCCAGGACGATCTCGCCGTACTGGTTCGTCGTGTAGTTGTCGGCGACCGTGTAGTCGCCCTGCGGCGCGACGAGCATGCTCTCGAGCGCTTCACGCCGCGCGTCGGTCCGGGGGAAGGCCACGGCCGCGGGCAGCGGGGCGACGGCCGGGGTGGTGAGCTCCGTCAGCCCGGTGGTGCTGGCGACCGTCAGCTCGGTGAGCCCGTTGAACTCGGAGACCGCGCCGGTGACCTGGACGTGGTCGCCGATCGCGACCAGGCCGGCCGTCGCGGCGGAGTAGACGTACAGACCGTCGGAGGTGGTCCGCGTGGCGGGGTCGGTCGCGCCTCCCGTGCCCGGCGTCTGGATCGTGTACCCGTTGAGCCCGCCGGTGGCGTACACCGCGGTCACGACGCCGCTCGTGGTGACCGTCGCGCCGACGAGCGGCGAGGTGTCGGTCGTGCCCTGGATCTCGGGGATCGTCGCGGCGACGGCGGGCGTGGTCGGCGGGGTGGTGCCACCGCCACCGGGAGTCGGTGCGGTGCCACCTGCCACGGTCTCGCCGGCGGCGTTCCGCGGCGTGATCGTCCGCGACAGTGTGAAGTCCGCGAGGTTCGCGTCGGTGTCCGCCGTCCCCTGCCGGACGAGCGCGTCCGGGGTGCCGTTCGCGCCCGACGGGTTCGTGGCAGGAGCGGTCTCGGAGGTGTTCGAGGTGCCGTACCCGAGCAGGTCGACCACGCCGGGCGTGCCGGCCGTGACCGCACCGGCCGGCAGCGCGAGCGCCGTCGACTGGTCGGAGAGGACGAGCGTGCCGCTCGCACCGGACGCGTTCAGCGTCGAGACGACGTCCGGCGTGGGCAGCGCGGCGCCGACCGTCCCGTTCGAGGCACCCTGCACGAGGTACGTCCCGTTCGCCGGCACGGACCCGGTGAGCGGCACGACGGTGCTCGATGCTCCCGTGCTCGTCGCCGAGCGGTACTGCAGCGACCACCCGTTCACCGACACGGCGGTGCCGGTCGGGTTGCCGACCTCGATGAACCGGTTGGTGAACGGCTGGTTGGCACTGCCGCCCTTGAGGTACGCCTCGGAGATGACGAGTCCGGCGCCCGCAGGGTTCGCGGTCGCGGCGGTGACGGTGACGAGCGGTGCGGCGAGGAGGGTCGCGGCAGCCGTGGCGCACAGCAGGGTGCGTCCGACGGATCGTGGCATGGGGACCTTCGGTTCGGAGTCGGGCGGGGCTCCAGAACCGTACGGGCCTGCGGGGTCGCTCAGGTTACGACGAGGTGAAACCTCGCCCCCGGACGAGGGTCGACCGCCCGTTCCGCCGGTCCACCGCGGACCCACCGGGTCCGACGCCGCTCACGCCTGGATCGGCACCCACTCCGACCCCACCCGGTGCACCGCGGGCCCGTGCCCGGGCAGCACGATCGCGGGGTACGGCAGCACCCGCGCGGACTCCGCGGCGAGCGCCTGGTCGGCCGTGAAGAACGGCGTGATCAGCCGCGGTCGCGGTGCCCATGACGCGGGCTGCGTGTCGTGGTGCGTGACGACGGCGTCCCCGGTGACGATCGCGTCGGCGGCGGGCAGCAGGTACGCGGTGGAGCCGTCGGTGTGCCCGGGCGCGGGCAACGGCGTCATCGCTCGACCCTCGAAGTCGTGGGCCGTGAAGGCGCGGGCGCTCGGCACGGTCGTCGGGCGGAGCGCGTCCGAGGCGATCGCACGGCCGAGCCAGCGGAGCACACGGGGTGCGGCCAGACGTCCACCGATCTCGGCCGGCGTCACCTGCTGGCGCGACGGTCCACGGACGTTGTCGAGCTCGTCGGCGTGCGCCAGGACCTCGACGTGCGGGAAGCGCTCGAGGATGCCGGGCAGGCCCCCGACGTGGTCGACGTGTCCGTGCGTCACGTAGACGCGGCGGAGCTCGTCGAGGTCGTGTCCGGCGAGCAGCACGCTGTCGAGCACCAGGTCGGTGTCGGCCGGGTAGCCCGCGTCGATGAGGGCGACGCCGTCCTCCTCCGCCAGGACGACCCAGTTCGACACCGGCCCCTCGACGAAGACCACACCGGGTGCGACGGAGACGACGGAGCGCGGAGCACGAGGAGCCATCCCCCGACGCTACCGCCCGTCCTCGTCCGGCAGGTCGCCGGGCCGGTGCCCCTCCGCGTCGCGACGGGCGCGTGTCTGGACGGCCCGCGCCTCCAGGGCGTCGTCGTCCGGGTACCCGACCTCGGTGAGGGTGAGTCCACGGGCGGGCGCGGTGGTGAAGGCGCTGGTGCGTGCCGCGGCGACCCGCAGGTCGTCGAGCTCGTCGGCCGTCAGCCGGCCCTCGCCGACGGCGAGGGTGCCGCCGACCATCGCGCGCACCATGGAGTGGCAGAAGGCGTCGGCCTGGAGGCTCGCCACCAGCACGCCGTCCGGCTCACGGTGCCAGCGGAACTCCTGCAGGGTCCGGATCGTGGTCGCGCCGACGCGCGGCTTGCAGAACGCCGCGAAGTCGTGCAGCCCGAGCAGCCGCAGCGCACCCCGTTCCATCGCTGCCGGGTCGAGGCGCCCCGGGTACCAGGTCGTGTGCCCGCGGCGGAGTGGGTCGCGGAGCGCGTCGACGTCGGCGACCCGGTACCGGTACCGCCGCCAGAGCGGGGAGAACCGGGCGTCGAAGCCGGCCGGGGCGACGGTGACGCTGCGGACGACGACGTCACCGTCGGCGCCGGCGAGCCCGTTCAGCCGTCGGACGAGCCCGGCGAAGGCGTCGCGGACGGTGCCGTCGGCGCTGGGGCGCTTCGGCCGGGTCAGGGCGGCCCACTGGTCGGGGCTGAGGTCGAGGTGTGCGACCTGTCCGGTGGCGTGCACGCCGGCGTCGGTGCGGCCGGCGACGGTCAACTGCGGCGGTTCGCCCCACCGGGTGAAGACGGTGGCGAGGGCGTCCTCGAGCACGCCCTGCACGGTCCGGAGTGCGGGCTGGCGGGCCCAGCCGGAGAAGCCGGAGCCGTCGTACGACAGGTCGATCCGCAGTCGCACGCCGGTGTCGCCTGCGCCGGTGTCCTCTGGTGTCCGGGCCGTCTCGCTCACGTCCTCCACGGTACCGATGTCAGCGCCGCGTCAGTGCCGCGTGAGCGGGGCTCGGCAGTGTCGTCCCCGTACACGACGTCGACGGAAGGACACGACGATGACCACGACACCGCTCGCGGTGGAGGCCACTGGCCTCGTGAAGACGTTCGGCAGCAACCGGGCCGTGGACGGGGTCGACCTCCGTGTGGAGGCCGGCACCGTCTACGGGGTGCTCGGGCCGAACGGCGCCGGCAAGACCACCACCATCAGCATGCTCGCGACCCTGCTCCGCCTGGACGGTGGCGAGGCACGGGTCTTCGGTCACGACGTCCGCCGGGAGCCGCACGTGGTGCGCCAGCTCATCGGCGTGACCGGCCAGTACGCCAGCGTCGACGAGACCCTCAGCGCCACCGAGAACCTCGTCGTCTTCGGCCTGCTGCTCGGGCTGTCCCGATCCGAGGCGAAGCGGAAGTCCACCGAGCTGCTCGAGCGCTTCGGGCTGAGCGAGGCCGCCCGACGTCCGCTCCGCGGCTTCTCCGGCGGTATGCGTCGGCGGCTGGACCTGGCGGCGAGCCTCATCGCGCAGCCGCCGCTGATCTTCCTCGACGAACCGACCACGGGCCTCGACCCGCGCACCCGGGCGCAGATGTGGGACACGATCCGGGAGCTCGTCGCGACCGGGTCGACGGTCCTGCTGACCACCCAGTACCTGGACGAGGCCGACCAGCTCGCGGACCGGATCGCGGTGATCGACCACGGCCGGGTGGTGGCGGAGGGCACGAGCGACGAGCTCAAGGCCTCGATCGGCACCGCGTCGCTGCAGCTCCGACTGGCGGACTCGACGCCGGCACGGCTGGCCGAGGCCTCCGACCTCGTCCTCCGCGTGCTCGGCACCGCGGCGGTCGCGAGCCCCGAGGGTTCCCGGCTGACCGCGCCGATGGCGGACCCCGACCGCGTCACCGACCTCCTCGTGTCCTTCCGGGACGCGGGCATCTCCCTCACCGAGATGAGCGTGCAGAAGCCGACGCTCGACGAGGTCTTCCTCACCATCACCGGCGAAGGGGTGGGCCAGGCCTCGCCCGCACCCGCCGACCGCGCGCTCGAAGGGAGCAACGCATGACCACGCTCACCACCCCCGACCTGGCCTCGGCCACGTCCGGCGCACCGCGCATCACCCCGCGGCCCGGTGTCGGCGGTTCCGGCCTCGCCGCCACCGTCCGGCAGTCGCTGACGATGGCGTACCGCGGGTTGATCAAGGTCCGGCGCACCCCGGAGCAGCTCTTCGACGTGACGCTCATGCCGATCGTGTTCACCGTGATGTTCACGTACATCTTCGGTGGTGCGATCGCCGGCGACGTCAGCAGCTACCTGCCGATCATCATCCCGGGCATCCTCGTGCAGACGAACATCACGTCGTCGATCGTCACGGGCGTGCAACTCCGTGAGGACATGGACAAGGGCGTGTTCGACCGGTTCCGCTCGCTGCCGATCGCCCGGATCGCCCCGCTCGCCGGCGCGCTGCTCGCCGACACCGTCCGCTACGCGATCGCCACCACGATCACGTTCACGGTCGGCTTCATCATGGGGCTGCGTCCCGCGGGCGGCATCGGCTCGGTGCTCCTCGCCGGCCTGCTCGTGGTCGTCGTGGCCTGGGCGATCAGCTGGGTCTTCGCCTACTTCGGGGTCGTCGCCCGCACGGCGTCGAGCGTCTCGGGCATCTCGAACCTGGTGCTCTTCCCGCTGACGTTCCTGTCGAACGCGTTCGTCCCCGCCGACACCCTGCCGGACTGGCTGCACTGGTTCTCCGACGTGAACCCGGTCTCGCACCTCATCACGGCGGTCCGCGACCTGGTCAACCACGGCACGGTCGGCGGCGACCTGTGGCTGAGCCTGCTCGGCGCGGCGGTCATCGTCGCGGTGTTCGCCCCGCTCACCGTCCGGGCGTACATGCGGAAGGCCTGATCGCCTCGAGCACCGCACGCGCGGCTGCGACGGCCTCGGCCCGGGACACCCCGGCCGAGGCCGTCTCGGCGTCCGCCGTCCGGTCCTCGCCGACCGCGGCGACGACGAGGGGACGGAGACGTCCGTGACCGAGGACCGCGAAGTCCTGTCGGGCGCCGAGCCGGAGCGCGCTGCCCCAGGCTGCGGCGACCAGGGTCGGGTCGGCGCGGCGGCTGATCGCCTCGAGCACGGCGGCGAGGACCGCGGTCCCGACCACCGGCAGGTCGTTCCACAGCGACGGGGTGCGGAGGGCGACCAGGGCGCTCACCCGGATCTGCCGCGCGATGTCCGCACGTGCCTCCCGGCCGTCCTGGAGGCCCGCCCCGGCGCCGGCAGGTCGGCCCGCGTCCGCCTCGTCCTGCGCGCCTCCGCGCGCCGCGGCTTCGTCCTGCGCGGCCAACAGGGCGGCGCCGACGATCATCACCCACTGGCTCGCCTGCCGCCGGTGCGGCAGCACCTGGTCCCATGCACGCCGGTACTCGAGGACCGCACGGGCGGGGTCCCCCTCGGCACGCGCGACCTCGGCCCGGACCGCGTGCGCGAGCAGCGTCATCTGTGCGCGTTCCCCACCGGGGCCACCGGCCGGGCCACCGATCGGCCCGGAACCGGGGGATGCCGGGAGCGCAGCGAGTTCGGCCGCCAACGAGCGGGCACGGTCGACGTCCCCGGTCGCCGCGGCGCTCAGCCCGACGCTCCAGCCGACCTCGACCAGGTCGTCCTCGGCGCCGAACTGCTCGAGCCGTTCCCGGGCCGTGTCCGCCGCGGCGAGTGCCTGCTCGTACCGACCGAGCTGTCCGGCGAGCTGCGTCACCGAGACGGCCGCGGTACCCGAGGTCCAGACGTCACCGGCCTGCTCGGCGAGCAGCCGCGCTCGGGTCGAGAAGCCGAGGGCGCGTTCGAGCTCACCGTCGTTCTCGGTCAACGGGGCACTGAGCAGGTGTGCCAGGCACGCCACCCCGGTGTCCGGGTCGTCGCGGAGTCGGGTCAGGGCGGCCTCACCCGCGGCCCGACGGCCGAGGGTGAGGAGCAGCTCTGCCTGGGCGTCGACCACCGGGACGCCGGTCATGCCGGCCCGGCGCAGGCGGCGGAGCGCGGCGCGTGCGCGCACCGAGGTCCGCCGGTCGGAGAACGCGGCGGTCGCGCAGGCGATGACGAGTCCGAGGACCGCGGCGGTGCGGACGCCCGACGCCTGGTCGTCGCCGACGGCGGGATCGACGGCGCGGAGGACGGCCACGACGTCCGGCGCGATCGCCGCGACCTCGCCGTGCGCCCCGCGGAACGACCAGTACCCGGCGAGCGCCGAGAAGAGCGGAGCGACGGCGACCGGGTCCGCCGCGCGGAGGTTCCAGCGCAGCATCGTGACGAGGTTGTCGGCCTCGCGCTCCAGGACCCGGAACCGCGCGACCTGGTCGGTGGACCGCACGATGAACAGGTCGTGCCGGGTGGCGACGCGGCAGGCCCACCGGGTCATCGCCGCACGGACGTCCGCCGTCGCGCCGGACTCCTCGAGCCGTGCGGCACCGAACTCGCGGACCGTCTCGAGCAGGCGGTAGCGGATCGGGTCGCCCTCGCGCTCGACGAGCTGCACGAGCGACTGCTCGACCAGGTCGGCCAGGTCGTCGAGCGCGCCGTCGCCCCGGTCCGGTGCGGCGACCGCCTCGACGGCCTCGACCGACAGGCCGTCCGGGAACAGTGCGAGGCGGGTCAGCAGGTCGCGTGCGCCGTCGTCGAGCAGGCGCCAGCTCCACTCGATGACGGCGAGCAGGGTGCGGTGCCGCTCGGGCGCCGACCGGTCCCCGCCGCGGAGCAGCGCGAAGCGGTCGTCCAGTCGTCGTTCGATCTCGTCGACGCTCATCCCGCGGATCCGGGCGGCCGCGAGTTCGATCGCCAGTGGCGACCCGTCGAGCCGGGTGCAGATGCGACGGACGGCGTCGACCGGCAGCACCGCGCCCGGTCGTGCGGCGCGTGCCCGGTCGGTGAACAGCCGGACGGCGGCGCCGTCGGCCTCCACGGGCAGCGGGGCCAGCGGGGCCACGACCTCGCCGGCGACCGCGAGCGGGGCACGCGAGGTGGTGAGGACCCGCAGGTCGGGCAGTTCCGCGAGCAGGTCGGAGGTGAACGCGGCGACCGCTTCCAGGATGTGCTCGCAGTTGTCGAGCACGAGCACGGTGGGTTCCTCACCGAGCGCCCGGGTCACCCGGGTGCGGAGGTCGGCGATGACCGCGTCCCGGAGGCTCCGCGCGCTGCGGACCTCGGCGATCCCGAGCAGTGCGCCGATCGCGGGCACCACGTCCTCGCCGGTGGTGAGCGGCGCGAGCTCGACCACCACCACGCCGCAGCCGGCCGGGACCGTCGCAGCGGCCGCCTGGGCGAGGCGGGTCTTGCCGAGCCCGCCGGCACCGAGGATGGTCACCAGCCGTGCCTGGGACAGGAGGCGCGTGACGGTGGCGAGGTCGGCCTCCCGTCCGATGAGCGCGTTCGGGGCCGCCCGCAGCCCGACCCGGCGTGCTGCACCGGTGGCGGGGCCGGCGCTGCGGAGCACCTCGGCGTTCAGCCGGACCAGGTCGGCGGACGGGTCGGCACCGAGCTCGTCGGACAGGCGGTCCCGGTGGGCGGCGAAGACGGCGAGCGCTTCCGCCGACTGGCCGGCGTCGGCGAGGGCCCGGACGAGCCCGGCGACGGCGGCCTCGTCGAACGGGTCCGCCGCGGCCTCCTCGCGCCAGAGCACCGCCGCCGCGTCGGGATCGCCGGTGGACTGGAGGGCCGTGGCGAGTCGACGGCGGAGGTCACGTCGGACCGTGGCAGCCCGCTCGGCGAGCGCTCCGGCGACCGGCCCCTCGACGTCGCCGCCGGGCTCCCCGCGCCAGCGGTCGAGCGCCGCGCGCAGGGTCGCGGCGTCGGCCGTGCCCCGGTCGAGGACGCGCTCCACGGCTCCGAGGTCGGTACTCACGCCGTCGACGCCGAGGGCGTACCCGGAGGCGGTCGAGACGACGATCCCCTCGGCACCGGAGCGACGGAGCCGCGAGACGAGCGTCTGCAGCGCCGCTCGGGCACCGCGCGGTTGCTCGTCGCCCCACAGGTCGTCGATCAGCGACTCGGCGGTCACCGCACGGCCCCCGGCCAGCACGAGGGCGGTGAGGAATGTCCGGGCGAGCGCGCCGGGCACCGGCACGAGGGCTCCGGTCGGGTCCTCGGCGAGCACCGGACCGAGGACGGCGATGCGCGGCGCGGACACGTGGGCGAGTCTAGGCGCGTCGCCCGCGCCCGAGACGCGCGCGGAGGCCGGACCGTGCCGGACCCGCCGCCGGACCTGTCTCGGTGTCGACGTCCTGCGTCGCCCGCCGCTCCGACTCGACGATGCCTCGGAGCGACACCAGCGCCGACGACGTCACCGCCACGTCGGACGGGTACTCGTGCGACGCGTCGAGGGCCTGCTCGAGTGCCGAGATCGCCCGGTCGCCCTCGTCCGGCGGGTGGTCGCCGCGCACCATCGCCGCGACCTGCCGGATCGCCGTCACCAGCGGGCCGGTGAACGCCTCGTCGGGGCGGCCCAGGTTCGCGGACACCGGGCCGGAGCGGGCCACGAGTTCGGTGAGGTCCGTCGTGTACCAGGCGACCCGCTCCAGGGCCCGGAACCGCGCACCGTCACGCTGCAGCCGTGCACGGGAGCCGCGGAGCGCGCCGCGCGGGTTGATCCGCCGGCTCTCCTGCGCGATGGAGACCCGGCTCCGGACGTCGGCGATCGCCCGGTCCAGCCGGTCCTGCGCCCGGTCCCACGCCCGCTCGTCCCGGTCACCGTGCTCGAGGACGTCCGCCAACCCGTCCAGGTGTTCGGCGAGCACGCCGTTCACCTGGTCGATGCGACGCTCGGCGTCCCAGAACCGCAGCGGGGGGAACACCAGGAAGTTCACCAGCAGGCCGACCACCACACCGACCGCCATCTGCACGAGGTACCCCAGCGAGTACCCCTCGGCATGGGCTCCGCCGACGAGCAGGACGAAGAGCGCTGCCGTCGACACCCACGAGCTCCCCTCGCCGAGGATCCGGAAGCCGCCGACCAGCACGCCGACGCCGACGGCCAGTGCGACGGCGAGGACACCCGGCTCCCCCACCCACATCGTGAACGCGGCCACCGCGATCCCCAGCGCGATGCCGACCAGGGTCTGCACGCCGCTCCGGAGGCCGGCGAACACCGTCGTCTGCATGGCCACCACCGCGCCGAGCGGGGCGTAGTACGGGTAGTCGGACGCGACGCCCGGGACGTGCCGGGCGAGGACCCAGGCGAGGGCTGCAGCGGCGGCGGCCTTCCCGGCGTGCAGGAGGCGCGGCTGCGTGCCCGAACTCCGGCTCCAGCGCCACAGGCGCGTGCCGACCCCGGCGATGTGCTGGAACTGCATGGGACCTCTCGTCTCGTCGGCCGGCTCCGTGGTGGCGGACGCTGGGCGTGCCTCCCGGCCAGGTGGGGTCACGGGCGAACACGGGAGGGCCCCCGCAGCCTGCGCTGCGAGGGCCCTCCTGTGTGGTGCGGTGCGACTACTTGGACGAGTCCGCGGCGTCGTCCGACTTGGCGGCGGCGTCGGCCTCGACCTCGGCAGCAGCGTCGGTCGTGGTCTCCTCGGCGACCGGGGTCGACTCCTCGGTGGTCTCGGTCTCGTCGACCGGGGCCTCCGTGGTCTCGGCCTCGACCGGTGCGGCCGGCGCAGCGGCGGCCGGAGCTGCCGTGCGCGAGACCGGGGCCGGCGTGCTCGAGACGGGCTCGAGGACGAGCTCGATCGAGGCGAGCGGTGCGTTGTCGCCCTTGCGGAAGCCGAGCTTCGTGATGCGGGTGTACCCGCCCTGGCGGTCGGCCACCTGCGGCGCGATCTCGGTGAACAGCGTGTGCACGACGGTCTTGTCGCGCAGGGCTGCGATCACACGACGACGCGCGTGCAGGTCGCCGCGCTTCGCGAACGTGATGAGCCGCTCGGCGACCGGGCGGAGGCGCTTGGCCTTCGTCTCGGTCGTGGTGATGCGGCCGTGCGTGAACAGGGCGTTGGCGAGGTTGCTCAGGAGCAGGCGCTCGTGGGCGGGACCGCCACCGAGGCGGGGGCCCTTGGTGGGCTTCGGCATGTCAGTTCTCCAGTGGTGATGGTGGTGCGCCCCGTGTCAGGAGCGCGTGCGCGTCAGCGCGAGGTCAGTTGCTGGACTCGTCCTCGTCGTACCCGCTGTAGAAGTGGGCACCATCGAATCCGGGGACGGTGTCCTTGAGGGACAGGCCGAGCTCGGTGAGCTTGTCCTTGACCTCGTCCACCGACTTCTGGCCGAAGTTGCGGATGTTCATGAGCTGCGTCTCCGAGAGGGCGACGAGCTCGGACACCGTGTTGATGCCCTCGCGCTTCAGGCAGTTGTAGCTCCGGACCGACAGGTCGAGGTCCTCGATCGGCGTCTGCAGCTCGTTCGACAGCACGGCGTCGACAGGCGCGGGGCCGATCTCGATGCCTTCAGCCGCCGTGTTGAGCTCGCGGGCGAGCCCGAACAGCTCGACCAGCGTGCGACCGGCCGACGCGATGGCGTCGCGCGGCGTGATCGCGGGCTTCGACTCGACGTCGACGACCAGGCGGTCGAAGTCCGTGCGCTCACCGGCACGCGTCGCCTCGACGCGGTAGGTGACCTTGAGCACGGGCGAGTAGATCGAGTCGATCGGGATCTGACCGGCTTCGCTGAACTCCGAGCGGTTCTGGGTCGCCGAGACGTAGCCGCGGCCACGCTCGATCGTCAGCTCGAGCTCGAAGCGAGCGGCGTCGTTCAGGGTCGCGATGACGAGGTCCGGGTTGTGGATCTCGACACCGGCCGGCGCGGAGATGTCCGCGGCGGTGACCTGACCGGCACCCTGCTTGCGCAGGTAGGCGGTGATCGGCTCGTCGTGCTCGCTGGAGACGACCAGGCTCTTGATGTTCAGGATGATCTCGGTGACGTCTTCCTTGACACCGGGAACGGTGCTGAACTCGTGGAGGACACCGTCGATGCGGATGCTCGTGACTGCAGCACCGGGGATGGACGAGAGGAGCGTGCGGCGCAGCGAGTTGCCGAGGGTGTACCCGAAGCCCGGCTCGAGCGGTTCGATGACGAAGCGCGAGCGGAATTCGGAGATGGACTCCTCGTTCAGGGTGGGGCGCTGTGCAATGAGCACTGTGGAATTCCTTTCGGCGAAGTGTCCGCTATATGACACTTGGCGGTACGACGGGGCCGGCCGGGCCCCGACGGGTCTGTTTCAGTTGTGATCACGCGCACAGGAGTGCGCGATCGAACGACCAGGAATGGCCGCCCCCGCTCGTCCCGGTCAGGGAACGAGCGGGGAACGGCCGGTTGCTCCTCGCGTCAGACGCGGCGGCGCTTCGGCGGGCGGCACCCGTTGTGCGCCTGCGGCGTCACGTCGTTGATCGAACCGACCTCGAGGCCAGCGGCCTGGAGCGAACGGATCGCCGTCTCACGACCGGAACCCGGTCCCTTGACGAAGACGTCGACCTTCTTGACGCCGTGCTCCGCTGCCTGGCGGGCAGCCGACTCGGCGGCGAGCTGCGCCGCGAACGGCGTCGACTTGCGCGAGCCCTTGAAGCCGACGGCCCCGGAGGACGCCCAGCTGAGGACGGCACCCGACGGGTCGGTGATGCTGACGATGGTGTTGTTGAACGTGCTCTTGATGTGGGCCTGGCCCACAGCGACGTTCTTCTTCTCCTTGCGGCGCGGCTTGCGCGCGGCGGTCTTGGGGGTAGCCATCGTGATCTCCTATCGAGCCTTCTTCTTGCCTGCCACGGTGCGCTTCGGGCCCTTGCGGGTACGAGCGTTCGTCTTGGTGCGCTGACCGCGCACCGGGAGACCGCGACGGTGGCGGAGACCCTCGTAGCTACCGATCTCGACCTTGCGGCGGATGTCGGCGGCGACCTCACGGCGGAGGTCACCCTCCACCTTGAAGGTGCCCTCGATGAAGTCACGGAGGGCGACGAGCTGGTCGTCGGTGAGGTCCTTGACGCGGATGTCGCCGGAGATGCCGGTCTCCGCGAGCGTCTGGACGGCGCGGGTACGGCCGACCCCGTAGATGTAGGTGAGTGCGATCTCCACGCGCTTCTCGCGCGGGATGTCGACGCCTGCTAGACGTGCCATTGTGCTGGCTGCTCCTGTTGTCGATGGAGGTGTGGCGCAGTGCCGGTGCCCGGGCCTCCGACCCGAGGTGTCCCCCGACCGCTGGTGCGGACGGGATCTGACACTGCGTTGTCGATGTTCAGTTGTGGGTCGTGCTCGAGCCGCTGGCAGTCTCGCGACTGGCGGCCCCGGTCGTGCAGCCGGACCGGAGTCCGTCCCGGAGCAGCTCTCGCTGGTCCGTCAGGGACTAGCCCTGGCGCTGCTTGTGACGCGGGTTGCTCTTGCAGATCACCATGACGCGGCCCTTGCGGCGGATGACGCGGCAGTGCTCGCAGATGACCTTGACGCTGGGGTTGACCTTCATTGTTCGTTCCTCGTGCTCGCTGGCTTCGTGCTCGGCGGGTTCGCCTTGCCGTTCCTTTCCAGCTCGCGGATCACTTGTAGCGGTAGACGATCCGGCCGCGGGTCAGGTCGTACGGGCTCAGCTCCACGATCACGCGGTCCTCGGGGAGGATGCGGATGTAGTGCTGGCGCATCTTCCCGGAGATGTGCGCGAGGACCTTGTGTCCGTTGGTCAGCTCAACGCGGAACATCGCGTTGGGCAGAGCTTCGAGCACCGAGCCTTCGATCTCGATGACGCCGTCTTTCTTGGCCATAGCCTCACTGTCGCTTGGTTGGATTACCGGTGTGATCCCCGAGCCGGTCTGCGGGTCGGGCGCCACGCCAGAAGGCATGGCACACCAAAGATCGATCTTATGTGGTAGACCGCAGATTGCCAAGTGCGGGTTCCGCGCTGCGCGCGTCGGAGTCCGGACCAGCACCGGCTGTGGACCCCAGTGCAGGGGACGGAAGGCCGCAGATGCGCTGTTCCACAGGGATCTCCTGGCTCGACCGTCGCACACACCGAGCCCGGAGCCGTACGGTGACGAGAGCAGTGACCGAAGGAGACCCCCGTGCCCGACGCCCCCGGCCGCGCGCGCCCCGTCGCGCGACACGGTCGACTCCCCCGCCGACGCGGTTGGACGACCCTGCTGTCCGTCGTCGCCTCCGCAGCCGCCGTGCTCCTCGTCAGCGGGACGAGCGTCGCCGCCATCGCCGGCGCGCAACTCGCCGCCGCGCCGCAGACCGTCGCGCTGAGCACCGACGACCAGAGCACCGCCAAGACCGCGGACGTCACCGCGATCAAGGGCGGGGCGAACATCCTGCTCATCGGCAGCGACACCCGCGTCGGGCAGTTCGACTCCGACGAGGACGTCGAGGGCGCCCGCAACGACGTCACGATGCTCATCCACGTGTCCGAGGACCACCAGCAGCTCACCGCGGTCAGCTTCCCCCGCGACCTCATGGTCCCGATCCCGGCCTGCACCAACCCGGAGACCGGCACGACGTACCCGGCCGCGACCTCGGCGCAGTTCAACACCGCCCTCGGCAACGGCGGCGTCTCGTGCGTCGTCGACACCGTCGAGAACCTCACCGGCCTGACCGTCCCCTACGCCGGTCTGATCACCTTCGACGGGGTCATCGAGATGTCGAACGCGCTCGGTGGCGTCGACGTCTGCGTCGCGTCGCCCATCGACGACACCTTCACCGGGCTCCACCTCACCGCGGGGGCGCACTCCCTGCAGGGCACGGACGCCCTCGCCTTCCTGCGGTCGCGGCACGGCGTCGGCGACGGCAGCGACCTGGCCCGGATCAGCTCGCAGCAGGTCTTCCTGTCGGCGCTCCTCCGACAGGTGACGTCGAACGGGACGCTCTCGAACCCGATCACGCTCTACAAGCTGGCCGGCGCCGCGCTCTCGAACATGACCCTCTCGGACGGCCTCGCCCGGACCCGCACCCTCGTCGGGCTCGCCTCCACGCTCCGGGGCATGAGCACGTCGAGCATGCTCTTCGTCCAGTACCCCGTGGTCGACGACCCGGCGGACGCCGCACGGGTCGTCGTCGACGAAGCGAACGCCCACACCCTCAACGTGGCCCTGCAGACGGACGAACGCACCACCCTCAGTGACTCCGCGACCGGTCGGGCGTCACAGGAGTCGTCGGAGACCGCGAGCCCGTCCGCGACGACCGCACCGTCCGCCCCGTCGACGCCGACCGCGACCGCCGAACCCGGGACGCCGGCGCCCGAGACCACGACGACGAGCAGCCCGTCCTCCACCCCGCTGCCCTCGTCGATCACGGGGCAGAGCGCCGCCGAGCAGACCTGCTCCGTGGGCAACTGACGCCGCCGCGGTCCGGCGACGGGCCACGACGTGACGGGAGGCCCGTTGCCAGCTGGCAACGGGCCTCCCGTCATGTGGTCGCGGCGAGGCGGCCCGACGACCGGGTCGGCTACGGGACCGGGACGGGCGTCACGCCCAGCGGCTCGAGCGCCGCGGCGCCGCCGTCGGCGGCCGTCAGGACCCAGATGCCACCGGCGTGCACCGCGACGCTGTGCTCCCAGTGAGCGGCGTCGGACCCGTCGAGTGTCCGCACGGTCCACTCGTCGGCGTCGGTCGAACTGTCGATCGTGCCCGCGGTCACCATCGGTTCGATCGCGACGGCCAGACCCGGCTTGACCGCCGGGCCGGCGCCACGGACACGGTGGTTGAAGACCGGCGGCTCCTCGTGCATGGAGCGTCCGATGCCGTGGCCGGTGAAGTCCTCGACGATGCCCCACTCGCCGGTCTCGTCGATGGCGTCCTCGACCGCCGCACCGACCTCGTGCAGGTGCTTCGCGTGGGCGAGCGCGGCCACGCCGTGCCAGAGCGAGCGTTCCGTGGTGTCGCAGAGCTTCTGGCGGGCCGCTGCCGTGGCCGTGTCGCCACCGGGGACGACCACGGTGAAGGCGCTGTCGCCGTTCCACCCGTCCACCTCGGCGCCGGCGTCGACCGACACGATGTCGCCGGGCTCGAGGACACGGTGGCCGGGGATCCCGTGCACGATCTCGTCGTTCACCGACACGCACAGCGTGTGCCGGTACCCGGGCACCAGCTGGAAGTTCGGCACCCCGCCGCCGTCCCGGATCGTGCGTTCCGCGATCGCGTCGAGCTCGCCGGTGGTGATGCCCGGCCGGATCGCGGCGCGGACGGCATCGAGGGCCTGGGCCGTCAGGAGCCCGGGGCGCACCATGGCGCGGAGCTCCTCCGGGGTCTTGTAGATCGAGGGCTTCCGGAAGCGGGACACGGAGCTCCTGGTCAGACCGAGGCGGCGAGGCCGCGCGCGGAGAGCGCCTCGGCGATCCGGTCGCCGACCTCGTCGACACCGCCCAGACCGTCGACGTCCACGACCAGTCCGCGCTCCTGGTAGACCGCCACGAGCGGCGCGGTCTGCTCCAGGTAGACCTGCTGCCGACGTCGGATCGTCTGCTCGTTGTCGTCGGCACGACCCTGCTCGGCCGCGCGGTTCAGCAACCGGCTCACCAGGGCGTCCTGCTCGGCGACCAACTGCACGACCGCGTCGATGCCGGTGCCGTGCTCGGCGAGCAGTGCATCCAGGTACTCCACCTGGGCGGGCGTCCGCGGGTACCCGTCGAGCAGGAAGCCGTCAGCGGCGTCGGACTCGGCCAGACGGTCGCGCACCAGCTCGTTCGTCAGGTCGTCGGGGACGTACTCGCCCGCGTCCATGATCGCCTTCGCACGCTGTCCCAGGGGGGTGCCCTCGGAGACGTTCTTGCGGAAGATGTCGCCGGTCGAGATCGCGGGGATCCCGAACGTCGACGCGATCCGGCCGGCCTGCGTGCCCTTCCCGGCTCCGGGAGGTCCGACGATGATGAGACGTGCGCTCAACGGAGGAGCCCTTCGTAGTGACGCTGCTGCAGCTGCGAGTCGATCTGCTTCACCGTCTCGAGGCCGACACCCACGATGATCAGGATGCTGGCACCACCGAACGGGAAGTTCTGGTTCGCCCCGAACAGCGCCAGTGCTGCGAGCGGGATGAGCGCGATGAGACCGAGGTAGAGCGCGCCGGGCAACGTCACCCGGGTGAGGACGTAGTCGAGGTACTCAGCGGTCGGGCGCCCGGCACGGATGCCCGGGATGAACCCGCCGTACTTCTTCATGTTGTCGGCGACCTCTTCGGGGTTGAAGGTGATCGCGACGTAGAAGTACGTGAAGCCGACGATGAGCAGGAAGTACAGGACCATGTAGAACCAGTTGTCACCCGAGGTCAGGTTGCTCTGGATCCAGGTCACCCACGGCGCCGGCGCGGAGCCGTCCGAGGGCTGGTTGAACTGGGCGATCAGCGCCGGCAGGTAGAGCAGCGACGACGCGAAGATGACGGGCACGACGCCGGCCATGTTCACCTTGATCGGGATGTACGTGTTGTTGCCGCCGTAAGTGCGCCGCCCGACCATGCGCTTGGCGTACTGCACCGGGATCCGCCGCTGCGACTGCTCGACGAACACGACCGCCATCATGATCACCAGACCGACCAGGATGACGAAGAGGAAGAGCTCGAAGGACTGCGACTGCTCGATCGCCCAGAGAGCGGACGGGAACTGCGCGGCGATCGAGGTGAAGATGAGCAGCGACATGCCGTTGCCGATGCCGCGCTCGGTGACGAGCTCGCCCATCCACATGATGAGGCCGGTACCGGCGGTCAGGGTGATGACCATCAGCAGGATCGCGTACCAGCTGTCGTTCGAGATGATCGACGTGCAGGACGCCGACGCGCTCGTGCCGAACAGGGCGCCCGAGCGGGCGACGGTGATCAGGGTGGTGGACTGCAGCACGCCCAGCGCGATGGTGAGGTAGCGCGTGTACTGCGTCAGCTTCGCCTGACCGGACTGGCCCTCCTTGTAGAGGGAGTCGAAGTGCGGGATCACCACGCGCAGGAGCTGCACGATGATCGACGACGTGATGTACGGCATGATCCCGAGCGCGAACACGGAGAGCTTCAGCAGCGCTCCGCCGGAGAACAGGTTGATCAGGTCGTAGAGGCCGCCGGAGGACGACGCGGACGCCAGGCATGCCTGGACGCTGGCGTAGTCGACGAACGGTGCGGGGATGTACGAGCCCAGGCGGAACAGCGCGATGATCGCCAGGGTGAAGCCGATCTTCTTGCGAAGATCTGGGGTGCGCATGATGCGCGCGACCGCTCTGAACACGAGTTACTCCGAACTTCTGTGACCGGTCCGACCGGTCGAGCCGGGCAGGATGCCCGTGGCCGGAAGCGCCGACCCCGTGGCCCGGTGACGCACGTCGAACGACGCCGTCTTCTCGGGCCTGCCATCAAGGAAACCGTAACGGCGGCCCGCGCGCAATGCGCGGGCCGCCGACGGGGACTACTTGGTGACGGTGCCGCCCGCCGCCACGATCTTCTCCTCGGCGGATGCCGAGACCTTGTCGACCGTGACCGTGAGCTTCACGCTGATGTCACCCTGACCGAGAACCTTGACCTTCTCGTTCTTGCGGACGGCGCCCTTGGCGACCAGGCCCGCGACGGTGACGTCGCCACCGTTCGGGTAGAGCTCCGCGATCTTTTCCAGGTTCACGGGCTGGTACTCGACTCGGAACGGGTTCTTGAACCCGCGGAGCTTCGGGGTGCGCATGTGCAGCGGCATCTGCCCACCCTCGAAGCCGACCTTGACCTGGTAACGGGCCTTCTGACCCTTGGTACCACGGCCCGCGGTCTTGCCCTTCGAGCCCTCACCGCGACCCACACGGGTGCGGTCCTTCTTCGAGCCTGCGGCCGGACGAAGGTGGTGCACCTTCAGGATCTGGACGCGCTCGTTCTTCTCGTCGCTCATGCGTCGACCTCCTCGACCTTCACGAGGTGCGCCACCGTTGCGACGTACCCGCGGTTCTGGGCGTTGTCCTCACGCAGGACCGTACGGCCGATGCGCTTGAGACCCAGGCTGCGGAGCGTGTCGCGCTGGTACTGCTTCTCGCTGATGACGGACTTCGTCTGCGTGATCTTCAGCATGGCCATCAGGCACCTGCCTTCTCGTTCGCGGCGGCACGCGCGGCTGCCTCGGCGTGCAGCAGGCGAGCCGGCACGACGTGGTCGACGGGGAGACCACGACGTGCTGCGACGGCGCGGGGCTCCTCGAGCTGCTTGAGGGCCTCGACCGTGGCGTGCACGATGTTGATGGTGTTCGACGAACCGAGCGACTTGCTCAGGACGTCGTGGATGCCGGCGCACTCGAGCACGGCGCGGACCGGACCACCGGCGATGACACCGGTACCGGCCGCGGCCGGACGCAGGAGGACGACGCCAGCGGCGGCTTCACCCTGCACCGGGTGCGGGATCGTGTTGCCGACGCGGGGGACGCGGAAGAAGTTCTTCTTGGCCTCTTCGACGCCCTTCGAGATGGCGGTCGGGACCTCGCGGGCCTTGCCGTAGCCGACGCCCACCAGACCGTTGCCGTCACCGACGACGACGAGTGCGGTGAAGCTGAAGCGACGACCACCCTTGACGACCTTGGAGACGCGGTTGATGGTGACGACGCGCTCGAGGAACTGGCTGTCGCCACCTCGCCCGCTCCGGTCGTTGCCGCCGCGGCCACCCTGCTGGCGGTCACGGCCGCCACCGCTGCCGCCACCACGGCGGCCACGGTTGTCGACGGAGTCGCGGTTGTTCGAAGCCGAACCCGCGGCGGTCTCGACGGGGCGCTCGACGACGGGGACCTCAGGCTCCTTGGCCGCGGGGGCCTTGGCGTCTGCGTCGGTCGTCTCGGTGGTCTCGGCCGCGTCGGTGCTCTCCGCGGCGGTGTCCGCCTCGGTCGCAGCTTCGGTGGTCGTCTCGACCTCGGCGTCGGTCGTGGCCTCGGCCTTGACCTCGGCGTCGTCGTTGGTGTTCGCGATGTCGCTCACAGGTTCAGCCCTCCTTCACGGGCACCGTCGGCGATCGCGGCGACGCGACCGGCGTACTTGCTACCACCGCGGTCGAAGACCACGGCTTCGACGCCAGCCGACTTCGCACGCTCGGCGACGAGCTCGCCGACACGACGGGCCTTGGCGGTCTTGTCGCCGTCGAACGAGCGGAGGTCGGCCTCCATCGTCGATGCGCTGGCGAGGGTGTGACCCTTCGCGTCGTCGATGACCTGGACGAACACGTGACGTGACGAACGGGTGACGGCGAGGCGGGGACGGGTCTCGGTCCCGGTGATCTTCTTCCGGAGACGGTTGTGGCGGCGGGCCTTGGCGGCCGCCTTGCTCTTGCCTCGAGTACGAGTTCCGATGGCCATGATCACTTACCTGACTTTCCGGCCTTGCGGCGCACGATCTCGCCGGCGTAGCGAACACCCTTGCCCTTGTAGGGCTCGGGCTTGCGCAGCTTGCGGATGTTGGCCGCGACCTCACCGACGAGCTGCTTGTCGATGCCGTTCACGGTGACCTTGTTGTTGCCCTCGACGGCGAAGCTGATGCCTGCCGGCGGGTTGACCGTGATCGAGTGGGAGTACCCGAGCGCGAACTCGAGGTCGCTGCCCTTGGCTGCCACGCGGTAACCGGTGCCGACGACCTCGAGGCCCTTGGAGTAGCCCTGGGTGACGCCGATGATCTGGTTCGCGATGAGCGACCGGGTCAGGCCGTGCAGTGCGCGGGAGGAACGCTCGTCGTCCGGGCGGCTGACGAGGACCTGGTTGTCCTCGACGGTGGCCTGGATGGGCTCAGCGATGACGAGCGTGAGCTCGCCCTTCGGGCCCTTGACGGCGACGTTCTGGCCGTCGACCGAGACGGTCGCTCCGGCCGGGATGTCGATGGGGAGACGTCCGATACGAGACATGATCGATCACCAAACGTAGGCGAGGACTTCCCCACCCACGCCCTTCTGCTCGGCTTCGCGGTCGGTCAGGAGCCCCGAGGAGGTCGACAGGATCGCCACGCCGAGGCCACCGAGGACGCGGGGCAGCTCGGTCGACTTCGCGTAGACGCGGAGGCCCGGCTTCGAGACGCGCTTGATGCCGGCGATCGAACGCTCGCGTTCGGGGCCGTACTTGAGTTCGATGGTCAGGGTCTGCCCGACGCGGGCGTCCTCGACCTTCCACTCGCTGATGTAACCCTCGCGCTTGAGGATGTCAGCGATGGTCTGCTTGAGCTTGGAGCTCGGAAGCGAGACGGCGTCGTGGTGCGCCGAGTTCGCGTTCCGCAATCTGGTCAGCATGTCTGCGACCGGATCAGTCATCGTCATGATGCGTATCCGTTCTTCGTCCGGTTTCGATCACCCGTTCCACGAGTGCCGACCTCGACGATCGAGGTGATCCCAGGGCGGTTCCCCGGGATCGGTGTGACTTCGTGCGTGCGGGCCGGAGGAGATGAACTCCTCCGGCCCGCGCCGCCCGGAGTAGCTTAGACCGTCTGCTCGCCCGAACGGAACGGGAAGCCGAGCTGGCGGAGCAGCGCGCGGCCTTCGTCGTCCGTCTTCGCGGTGGTGACGACAGTGATGTCGAAGCCACGCACGCGGTCGATGCGGTCCTGGTCGATCTCGTGGAACACGCTCTGCTCGGAGAGACCGAAGGTGTAGTTGCCGTTGCCGTCGAACTGGCGGTCGCTCAGACCACGGAAGTCGCGGATGCGCGGCAGCGCCAGCGACAGCAGGCGGTCCAGGAACTCCCACGCACGGTCACCGCGGAGGGTGACGTGTGCGCCGATGGCCTGGCCCTCGCGCAGCTTGAACTGCGCGATGGACTTGCGGGCCAGCGTGACCTGCGGCTTCTGACCGGTGATCGCCGTGAGGTCCTTGATGGCACCCTCGATGATCTTCGAGTCGCGCGCGGCCTCACCGACACCGGTGTTGACGACGACCTTGACCAGGCCGGGGACCTGGTTGACGTTGCCGTAACCGAACTGCTCGGTCAGCGTCGCCTTGATCTCGTTGCGGTACTTCTGCTTGAGGCGCGGCTGAACTTTCTCAGCAGTCGCGGCAGTCGTGTCGGTCATCAGAGCTTCTCACCAGACTTCTTGGCGTAGCGGACGCGGACGGTCTTGGTGACGCCGTCCTTCTCCACCTCTTCGTTGCGGAAACCGACGCGGGTCGGCTTCTTGGTCTTCGGGTCGACGATCGCGACGTTCGACACGTGGATCGGAGCTTCGTGCTGCTCGATGCCACCGGTCTTCGAACCGCGCTGGGTCTGACCGACGCGGACGTGCTTGGTCACGAAGTTGATGCCCTCGACGACCAGACGGTCGCCGCGGACCTCGATGACCTTGCCCTGCTTGCCGCGGTCGCCGCCACGCTCCTGCGTGGCACCGGTGATGACCTGGACCAGGTCACCCTTCTTGATGTTCGCCATGGCTTACAGCACCTCCGGCGCGAGCGAGATGATCTTCATGAACTTCTTGTCACGGAGCTCGCGACCGATCGGCCCGAAGATGCGCGTGCCGCGCGGGTCGCCGTCAGCCTTGAGGATCACTGCCGCGTTCTCGTCGAACTTGATGTAGGAGCCGTCTGCACGACGGGTCTCCTTCTTGGTGCGAACGATGACCGCCTTGACGACGTCACCCTTCTTCACGTTGCCGCCGGGGATGGCGTCCTTCACCGTGGCGACGATGACGTCACCGAGGCCGGCGTAGCGACGACCCGAGCCGCCGAGAACACGGATGGTGAGGATCTCCTTGGCGCCCGTGTTGTCAGCCACCTTCAGGCGGGATTCCTGCTGAATCACTGCTGTCTCCTATTCCGAAGCGGGCCGAGGCCTACTTGGCCTTCTCGAGGATCTCGACCAGGCGCCAGCGCTTCGTGGCGCTGAGGGGACGGGTCTCGCTGATGACGACCAGGTCGCCCATGCCGGCGGAACCCTGCTCGTCGTGGGCCTTGACCTTCGACGTGCGACGGATGACCTTGCCGTAGAGGGGGTGCTTCACGCGGTCCTCGACCTCGACGACGATCGTCTTGTCCATCTTGTCGCTCGTGACGTAGCCACGACGGGTCTTGCGGTAGCCGCGGGTGACGGCGGCGGAGTCCTTCTCTTCGGTGGCCATCAGTTCTCCTCGGCGGTCGCGGCCTCGGTCGACTCAGCCGGCTTCTCGGCCTTCTTCGACGACTTCTTGGCCTTCGGGGCGGTCTCGACGGGCGCGGGCGTGGCACGGATGCCGAGCTCGCGCTCACGGAGCACGGTGTAGATGCGCGCGATGTCGCGCTTGACGGCACGGAGACGGCCGTGGCTCTCCAGCTGGCCGGTGGCCGACTGGAAGCGGAGGTTGAACAGCTCCTCCTTGGCCTTCTTCAGCTCGTCAGCGAGACGCTCGTTCTCGAACGTGTCGAGCTCCGTCGGACGGAGCTCCTTGGAACCGATCGCCATTATGCGTCGCCCTCCTCGCGCTTGATGATGCGTGCCTTGAGGGGCAGCTTGTGAATTGCACGGGTCAGTGCCTCGCGAGCGACCTCGTCGCTCACACCGGCGAGCTCGAAGAGCACGCGACCCGGCTTGACGTTGGCGACCCACCACTCGGGCGAACCCTTACCGGAACCCATGCGGGTCTCAGCGGGCTTCTTGGTCAGCGGGCGGTCCGGGTAGATGTTGATCCACACCTTGCCGCCACGCTTGATGTGACGCGTCATGGCGATACGAGCGGACTCGATCTGACGGTTGGTCACGTAGGCCGGGGTGAGCGCCTGGATTCCGTACTCACCGAAGGAGACCTTCGTGCCACCGGTCGCCTGACCCGAACGCTTCGGGTGGTGCTGCTTGCGGTGCTTGACTCGACGGGGGATAAGCATGGTTACGCCTCAACTCCTGCGCCGGCCGGCGCGTCCTGCGGGGCCTGCTGCTCGCGACGGTCGCCACCGCGGTCGTTGCGGTCGCCACGGGGGCCGCCGCCACGACGGTCGTTGCCGCCGCCACGACGCTCCGGGCGGGACGAACGCTGGTTCGCCTGCTCGCGAGCGAGCTCCTTGTTCGTGATGTCGCCCTTGTAGATCCAGACCTTCACGCCGATACGGCCGAACGTGGTCCGGGCCTCGTAGAAGCCGTAGTCGATGTTCGCGCGGAGGGTGTGCAGGGGCACGCGGCCCTCGCGGTAGAACTCCGAACGGGACATCTCGGCACCGCCGAGGCGACCCGACACCTGGATGCGGACACCCTTGGCACCGGCGCGCTGTGCACCCTGCAGGCCCTTGCGCATGGCGCGACGGAACGCGACACGAGCGGAGAGCTGCTCGGCGATGCCCTGCGCGACGAGCTGGGCCTCGGTCTCGGGGTTCTTGACCTCGAGGATGTTGAGCTGGATCTGCTTCTTGGTGAGCTTCTCGAGCTCGCTCCGGATGCGCTCGGCCTCGGCGCCGCGGCGACCGATGACGATGCCCGGGCGCGCCGTGTGGATGTCCACGCGGACGCGGTCACGGGTGCGCTCCAGCTCGATGCGGGCGACGCCCGCGCGGTCGAGGCTCTTCGTCAGGAACTGACGGATCTTGATGTCCTCGGCCACGAAGTCGGCGTAGCGCTGACCCTTCTTCGTGCTGTCGGCGAACCAGTGGGAGATGTGGTCCGTCGTGATCCCGAGACGGAAGCCGTACGGGTTGACCTTCTGGCCCATTACTTGCTCGCCTTCTTGCTCGTCGCGGCGGCCTCGGCCTCATCGGGCGTCGCGAGGACGACCGTGATGTGGCTCGTGCGCTTGTTGATGCGGAAGGCGCGGCCCTGGGCGCGCGGCTGGAACCGCTTCAGGGTCGTGCCCTCGTCGACGAAGACGCTGCTCACGTAGAGGTCGCGTTCGTCGAGGAAGCTGTTCGTCGAGTCCGCCTTGACCCGTGCGTTCGCGATCGCCGAGGCGACCAGCTTGTACACGGGCTCCGAAGCGCCCTGGGGGGCGAACTTCAGGATGGCGAGCGCCTCGTGGGCCTGCTTGCCGCGGATCAGCTGGATGACGCGACGGGCCTTCTGAGGCGTGACGCGGATGTGTCGCACGCGTGCGATCGACTCCACCATTTCGTTCCTCCTCTTCGTCGCCGCCTTAGCGGCGACGGCCCTTCTTGTCGTCCTTCACGTGGCCGCGGAAGGTGCGGGTCGGCGCGAACTCGCCGAGCTTGTGACCGACCATCGACTCGGTGACGAACACCGGGATGTGCTTGCGGCCGTCGTGCACCGCGATGGTGTGACCGAGCATGTTCGGGACGATCATCGACCGTCGCGACCACGTGCGGATCACGTTCTTGGTGTTGGCCTCGTTCTGCGTGACGACCTTGCGGAGCAGGTGCTCGTCGACGAAGGGGCCCTTCTTCAGACTGCGTGGCATCTTCGGAACTCCTACTTGCGCTTCTTGCCGGCGTTACGGCGACGGACGATGAGCTTGTCGCTCGGCTTGTTCGGCTTGCGCGTGCGACCTTCGGCCTGGCCCCAGGGGCTGACCGGGTGACGGCCACCGGAGGTCTTGCCTTCACCACCACCGTGCGGGTGGTCGACCGGGTTCATCGCGACACCACGCACCGTCGGGCGGACGCCCTTCCAGCGCATGCGGCCGGCCTTGCCCCAGTTGATGTTCGACTGCTCGGCGTTGCCGACCTCGCCGATCGTGGCGCGGCAACGGGCGTCGACGTTGCGGACTTCACCCGACGGCAGACGGAGCTGCGCGTAGGGGCCGTCCTTGGCGACGAGACGCACCGAGGCGCCGGCGGAGCGGGCGAGCTTGGCGCCGCCACCGGGGCGGAGCTCGATCGCGTGCACGACCGTACCCACCGGGATGTTGCGGAGCGGCAGGTTGTTGCCGGGCTTGATGTCAGCGCCGGGGCCGGTCTCGACGACGTCGCCCTGCTTGAGCTTGTTCGGCGCGATGATGTAGCGCTTGGTGCCGTCCACGAAGTGCAGGAGCGCGATGCGCGCCGTGCGGTTCGGGTCGTACTCGATGTGTGCGACCTTGGCGTCGACACCGTCCTTGTCGGCACGACGGAAGTCGATCACGCGGTACTGGCGCTTGTGGCCACCACCGATGTGACGCGTCGTGATGCGTCCCGAGCTGTTCCGGCCACCGGTCTTCGGCAGCGGACGGAGCAGGGACTTCTCCGGGGTCGAACGGGTGATCTCGGCGAAGTCGGAGACCGAGGAGCCGCGACGACCTGGGGTCGTGGGCTTGTAGTTACGAATAGCCATGATTTATCCCTCTGGTCCTCAGCCGACAGCCGTGAAGATGTCGATCGAACCGGACTTGAGCGTCACGATGGCGCGCTTGGTGTCCTTGCGCTTGCCGATCCCGAACTTGGTCCGGCGGGTCTTGCCCGGACGGTTCAGCGTGTTGATGCCGGCGACCTTGACGTCGAAGATCTTCTCGATCGCGAGCTTGATCTCGGTCTTGTTCGCACGGGGGTCCACGAGGAACGTGTACTTGCCCTGGTCGATGAGGCCGTAGCTCTTCTCCGACACGACCGGCGAGATGATGATGTCGCGCGGGTCCTTGTTGAAGCCGCTCATGCGGTGATCTCCTTCGCGGTCTTCGACGCGATGAAGGCGTCGAGGGCGCTCTTGCTGAAGACGACGGCGTCCGCACGGAGGACGTCGTAGGCGTTCAGCTGGCCGTACGAGAGCGCGTGGACGTTCGGCAGGTTGCGGACGCTCTTGAGCGTGAGCTCGTCGCCCGACTCGAGCACGATGAGCACGTGCTTGACGGGAGCGACCTTCGCGAGGAGCGTGCGGGCGGTCTTGGTCGACGGCAGTTCTGCCTCGACGAAGCCCTCCACGGCGGAGATGCGGCCACCGCGGGCGCGGTCCGAGAGCGAGCCGAGCAGGGCTGCGGCGATCATCTTCTTCGGGGTGCGCTGCGAGTAGTCACGCGGGGTCGGGCCGTGGACGACGCCACCACCGGTGTGCTCCGGGGCGCGGACCGAACCCTGACGGGCGCGGCCGGTGCCCTTCTGCTTGAACGGCTTGCGACCGGAGCCGCGGACTTCGCCGCGGTTCTTGGTCTTGTGGGTGCCCTGGCGCGCGGCGGCGAGCTGCGCGGTGACGACCTGGTGGATGAGCGGGACGTTGGTCTCGACGTCGAAGATCGCTGCGGGGAGCTCGACGGAGCCCGACTTCACGCCCGAGGCGTCGAGGACGTCGATCGTGGTTGCGGTCGTGGTGGCCATGATCACTTACCCTTCACGGCGGTGCGGACGAAGACGGAACGGCCACGTGCACCGGGGACGGCGCCCTTGACGAGCAGCAGGCCCTTCTCGGCGTCGACGGCGTGGACCGTGAGGTTGAGGACGGTCACGCGGTCGCCACCCATACGACCGGCCATGCGCATGCCCTTGAAGACACGCGACGGGGTCGAGGAGGCGCCGATCGAACCGGGCTTGCGGTGGTTGCGGTGCGAACCGTGCGAGGCGGAGACACCGGCGAAGTTGTGACGCTTCATGACACCGGCGAAGCCCTTGCCCTTGCTGGTGCCGACGACGTCGACCTTCTGGCCGGCCTCGAACGTGTCGACGGTCAGCTCCTGACCGAGCGAGTACTCCGCGGAGTCGTTCGTGCGGATCTCGGTGAGGGTGCGACGCGGCGTGACACCGGCGGCCTCGAAGTGGCCGGCGGCCGGCTTGTTCACCTTGCGCGGGTCGATCTGGCCCGCGGCGATCTGGATCGCCTCGTAGCCGTCGCGCTCGATGTTGCGGATCTGGGTGACCACGTTCGGGCCGACCTCGATCACGGTGACGGGGATGAACTTGTTGTTCTCGTCCCACACCTGGGTCATCCCGAGCTTCTTGCCGAGGAGGCCCTTGACGGTCTTGGTTGAGTTCGCCATGAGTTCCAGCCCCCTTACAGCTTGATCTCGATGTTGACGTCGGCCGGGAGGTCGAGACGCATGAGCGAGTCGACGGCCTTCGGCGTCGGGTCGACGATGTCGATGACCCGCTTGTGCGTGCGCTTCTCGAAGTGCTCGCGCGAGTCCTTGTACTTGTGAGGGGAACGGATCACGGGGATCACGTTCTTCTCGGTGGGGAGCGGCACCGGGCCGACCACGGTCGCACCGGCACGGGTCACCGTGTCGACGATCTTCCGGGCCGACGTGTCGATGACCTCGTGGTCGTACGACTTGAGCCGGATGCGGATCTTCTGTCCCGCCATGTGTTTTCCTGTCCTCTCTGCGCCGCGCACCCTCAGGCCGCCTGACGCCGCCGGGGCTCCGCTGTCGCGTGCCCGGCTGTTTACGTGAACCACCGGCTCCATCCGCAGGGGATGACCGCTGTTCTCCTGTCAACCGCGCGAGTACCCGGGGCACACGCGTGGGCATGTCGTCACCCGCGCACCGTGGTGCTGGCGGATGTCGAACGTGTTCTGCTGCCTGCGGCCCAACCCAGCCCTGCTGGACAAGGGGGTTGTGCACTGCCAGAGCAGTGACCCCACGGGCGCGAACGCCCGCAGAATTTCGGAACCGGACAAGTCTCGCATAGGCCATGCCTCCGTGCAACCCGGGCGTGTCGCGATCTCGACGGCGTGTTGCGGAGCGCGCCACGCGCCTCCCGGCCGGGCTCCCACCACCGGTCCGGACCCGGACTGGAGGCACGGCCCGCGTCCGCCAGGTCGGCCCCCGTCAGGCCCTCGGAGCGCCGCTGCTAGCCTTCGCGCATGCCCGATCTCGATGTGCTCGCCGACCCCTCCGACCCGGCCGTCCAGCGGCTCAGCGACCTCGCCAAGCCCGCGCGCGGCACGGTCCGGACCGCGATCGTCGAGGACCAGGAACCGCTCGTGCAGGCCCTCCGTGCCGGTGTCCGGTTCGTCGAGGTCTACGGCGAGTCCACGCGGGAGTTCCCGGGTGACCTGGCTGCCCTCTGCGCCGAACTCGGCGTGCCCGTGCGACTCGTCGAACCGGCCGTGCTCACCAAGGTGTTCCGCAGTGAGAAGCGGCCGAAGGTCTTCGGGGTGGCGAACATCCCGGCACCCGCCCGGTTCTCCGCGCTGACGGAGGGCACCGGCGACGTGCTGGTCCTGGACGGCGTGAAGATCGTCGGCAACATCGGCGCGATCGTCCGCACCGCCGTCGGCCTCGGCGCCCGCGGCGTGGTCCTCGTCGACAGCGACCTGCCCACCATCGCGGACCGGCGCGTCGTCCGGGCAAGCCGCGGCCACGTGTTCTCCGTCCCCGTCCTGCTCGAGACCCGGGAGCGGGTCGCCCGGTGGCTCGGCGAGTCCGGCCTGCGCGTGGTCGACGTCGACATGGACGGGTCCCTCTCCCCCGAGTCGCTCGGAGCGCTCGACGGCGACGTCGCGCTGCTGCTCGGCGCGGAGAAGACCGGCGCGTCCGACGTGCTGCAGGACCTCGCGGCGGACACCGTCTCGGTCCCCATCGACAGCCGGGTCGAGTCGCTCAACGTGTCGGTCGTCGCCGGCATCGTCCTCTACGCCCGCAGTCGCCGCAGCGCCTGAGGCCAGGACGCGCCGGCACGCGAGAACGCCCCGGACCGCTCGTGCGGTCCGGGGCGTTCTGCACGTCCGGGGGTCAGTCCTCGGGCAGCGGCGGGACGAACCACGGCGGGAACACGGCGACGCGCGGCGCGGGCCCGCCCTGCTCGGCGAACACGGCCTTCACCTGCTGGCGGACCCGGTCGTTCGGCACACCCACCAGGGCGACCGCGGACATCGGCACCCGCGGGCCGGCGAGCAGCTCGACACCGCGCATCGACGGGTCGGTGATGTCGGTCCGACGGAGCAGGTTGGTGGCGGCATCCGGTCCGACCGCGAAGCGCACGTCCGGGTCGTCGGCGTCGGTGTCGGCCAGGATCACGGACGCACCGAACGCGGTCGTGGGGACGACGAGCACGACGAACTCGGTCGCTCGCGTGCGGCGGGCGGCATCGGACCAGCGGTCCTCCTCCGCGCCGGAACGGAGCTCGTCCCAGCGCCCGGCATCGGGCGAGAGGGTGAACGGCACGTGCCCGGCCACGCTGGAACCGTCGGGGGCCGTGGCCGCACCACGCGCCTCCCGGGTGGCTGCCGAGCTGACGTCCACCGCCGGCTTCGCCTGGTCGGACGCGAGGATCGCGCCCTCCGCGACGATGGCGGCGAGGTTGTCGATGTGTGTGACGTGGTGCGCGCGCAGCGCACCGAAGTCACGGGTCGCCGGCAGTACCTGCTCGGGGACCTTGCCGCCCGGCGTCGACGGGGTGGACCGCAGCGACGTCGTCACACGCGTCCGACGCGGCGTCGGGGTCTTGATGATGTCCTCCGGATCACGCTGCCGTGGGGAGCAGATGTCGCAGAGTTCGATGGGGAAACCGTGGATGCACTCGTCGGTCACGACTGATGGGTCCTTCCGTGCCTCGTGGGGTGGGCGGGCACGACCACCAACGCTACGTCATCCCGGAACGCCCCACGACCGATCGTCAGCTCACCGCGTCACTGCCGGTAGAGCAGAGCCCTGACTTCGGACTCGGCTGCGTGGAGTCGTTCCGGGTCGATCGTCTCGCCGTGTTCGTACGCATCGAGCAGCCTGGGGTCGATGTAACTCTGTCTGGCGACGGTCGGTGTGTTGCCCAGGACCTCGCTGGCCGCCTTCACCGCGTGCGAGATCGCCTTCTTCCGCTTCGCCTGGCTCGACAGCACGCCCGTCTCGGCCAGGTCGACGGCCGCCGCGACCGTCCCGTGCAGGGTCCGGAAGTCCTTCGCCGTGAAGTCCTCCCCCGCACGCTCCTTCACGTACGCGTTGATGTCCTCGGCCGTGACCGGCTCCCACTCGTCGCCTCGTCGCTCACGGAACGAGAGCAGGCGGGCGTTGGGACCCCGGCGCTTCATGCCGACGAGGACCCGCGCCAGGTCCGCGTCGTGGATGGTGGAGGACCACGCCTGGTGGCTCTTGCCGGGGAACTCGAGCTCGATGTCGTCCCCGGAGATGTGCGCGTGGGTACAGAGGAGGGTCGACAGGCCATGGCTGCCGTGCTCGGTGGCGTAGCGCTCCGAACCGACGCGCAGCGACCCCTGGTCGAGCATCCGGAACGCGGCTGCCAGTGCGCGGCGACGGTCAGGCTCCGGCCGGCGGAGGTCCTGCGTCACCATCCGCCGGGCTCCCGGCAGGGACTCTGCGAGCGCGAGCGCGCGGTCGTACTTGATCTTGTCCATCCGGTCGCGCCAGGACGGGTGGTACATGTACTGCCGACGTCCCGCACCGTCGATGCCCGTGGCGAGGATGTGCCCGTTCTCGTACGGTGAGATCCACACGTCGTCCCAAGCAGGAGGGATCACGAGGTCCTCGAGCCGCTTCCGGACCTCCGGGTCGGTCACCGTGGTGCCATGGGGGTCGCGGTAGGTGAAGCCCTTCCCGCTCCGGATGCGGTGGTACCCACGACCCTTGGTCGAGGAGCGGCGAAGACGTGTCACGTCCCCGATGCAACACCATCGGGGCTGCCTGACGGAGCAGGAACGTCCCCCGGTGCGCGTGGTGGACCACCGTCCTCGGGACAGACGAAAGCGGGGCCGGACCCGAAGGTCCGACCCCGCTGACGCAGGCAACCGGAGTTACTTGATGATCTTCTCGACCGTGCCGGCGCCGACCGTACGACCACCCTCACGGATGGCGAAGCGGAGGCCCTCTTCCATGGCGATCGGCTGGATCAGCTCGACCGTCATGGCGACCGTGTCACCGGGCATGACCATCTCGGTGCCCTCGGGCAGCGTGATGACGCCGGTGACGTCGGTGGTGCGGAAGTAGAACTGCGGACGGTAGTTCGCGTAGAACGGGTTGTGACGACCGCCCTCTTCCTTGTTCAGGATGTACGCGTTCGCGGTGAACTCGGTGTGCGGCGTGACCGAACCCGGCTTCACGACGACCTGGCCGCGCTCGACGTCTTCGCGCTTGAGGCCACGGATGAGCAGACCGGTGTTGTCACCGGCGACTGCCTTGTCCAGCAGCTTGCGGAACATCTCGATGCCCGTGACCGTGGTCTTCTGGGTCGCCTTGATGCCGACGATCTCGACCTCGGAGTTGAGGTCCAGCTCGCCACGCTCGACGCGACCGGTGACGACGGTGCCACGACCGGTGATCGTGAAGACGTCCTCGATCGGCATCAGGAACGGCTGGTCGGTGGCGCGCACCGGGTCCGGAACGCTCTCGTCGACGGCGGCCATCAGGTCCTGGACGGACTTGACCCACTTCTCGTCGCCCTCGAGCGCCTTGAGCGCCGAGACCTGCACGACGGGTGCGTCCTCGTCGAACTCCTGCGAGCCGAGGAGCTCGCGGACCTCGAGCTCGACGAGCTCCAGGATCTCCTCGTCGTCCACCATGTCGGCCTTGTTCAGCGCGACGACGATGTACGGGACGCCGACCTGGCGGGCGAGCAGCACGTGCTCACGCGTCTGGGGCATCGGGCCGTCGGTGGCGGCGACCACGAGGATCGCGCCGTCCATCTGGGCCGCACCGGTGATCATGTTCTTCACGTAGTCAGCGTGACCAGGAGCGTCGACGTGCGCGTAGTGGCGCTTCTCCGTCTGGTACTCGACGTGCGAGATGTTGATCGTGATGCCGCGCTGGCGCTCTTCGGGAGCGTTGTCGATCTGCGCGAAGTCGCGGGCCTCGTTGAGGTCCGGGTACTGGTCGTGCAGAACCTTGGTGATCGCCGCCGTGAGCGTGGTCTTGCCGTGGTCGACGTGACCGATGGTTCCGATGTTGACGTGCGGCTTGGTCCGCTCGAACTTGGCCTTGGCCACTGTGGGTCCTCCTCAGGACTCGGGTGCGTCGCCCCCGACAGGACCTTGGTCGGCCCTGCGCTGTTGGCGCGCGGTGTGTGTGTCTCTACTTTACTTGGTGGCGAGGGGCCCGTCGCCGGGCACCCTCGCCTGGGGATGACGCGGGAGCGTCAGGCCCCGGTGCTCTTCTGGATGATCTCGTCAGCCACGTTGCGCGGGACCTCGTTGTAGGTCTCGAACACCATGGAGAAGACAGCACGACCAGAGGTCTTGGAGCGCAGGTCGCCCACGTAGCCGAACATCTCGGACAGCGGGACGCTTGCACGGACCACCTTGACGCCGGAAGCATCCGTCATCTCGGAGATCTGGCCACGACGCGAGTTCAGGTCGCCGATGACGTCGCCCATGTACTCCTCGGGCGTACGGACCTCGACGGCCATGATCGGCTCGAGGAGCACGGGACCGGCCTTGCGGGCGGCTTCCTTGTACGCGATCGAGCCGGCGATCTTGAACGCCATCTCGGACGAGTCGACGTCGTGCGCCGCGCCGTCCTTGAGGGTCGCCTTGACACCGACGGTCGGGAAGCCGGCGAGCACGCCGACCTGCATCGCGTCCTGGATGCCGGCGTCGACCGAGGGGATGTACTCGCGGGGGACGCGACCACCGGTCACGCCGTTCACGAACTCGTACACCTTCTCGGCGGTGACGGGCATCGGCTCGAGCGCGATCTGCACCTTGGCGAACTGACCGGAACCACCGGTCTGCTTCTTGTGGGTGTAGTCGTAGCGCTCGACGACCTTGGTCAGGGTCTCGCGGTAGGCCACCTGCGGCTTACCGACGTTCGCCTCGACCTTGAACTCGCGCTTCATGCGGTCGACGAGGATGTCGAGGTGGAGCTCGCCCATGCCCTTGATCGTCGTCTGACCGGTCTCGGCGTTCTGCTCGACGCGGAACGTCGGGTCTTCTTCAGCGAGCTTCTGGATGGCGACGGAGAGCTTCTCCTGGTCGGCCTTCGTGTTCGGCTCGATGGCGACCTCGATGACCGGCTCCGGGAACGTCATCGACTCGAGGACGACCTGGTTCGACGGGTCGCACAGGGTGTCACCCGTGGTCGTGTCCTTGAGGCCGATGACCGCGTAGATGTGACCGGCGGTCACCGAGTCGACCGGGTTCTCCTTGTTGGAGTGCATCTGGAAGATCTTGCCGATGCGCTCCTTCTTGCCCTTGGTCGAGTTGATGACCTGGGCACCGGAGTCGATGTGACCGGAGTACACGCGGACGTAGGTGAGGCGACCGAAGAACGGGTGCACCGCGACCTTGAACGCGAGCGCCGAGAAGGGCTCGGACGACTCCGGCTTGCGGATGATCTCCTTCTCTTCGTCCTTGACGTCGTGGCCGATCATCGGCGGGACGTCGAGGGGCGACGGGAGGTAGTCGATGACCGCGTCGAGCATCGGCTGCACGCCACGGTTCTTGAACGCCGAGCCACAGAGGATCGGGTAGAGCGTGCTGCTCACCGTGAGGGCACGGATGGCCGCCTTGATCTCGGCGACCGAGAAGTCGGTGTCACCGTCGAGGAAGCGCTCCATGAGGACGTCGTCCGCCTCGGCCACGCGCTCGATGAGCTTCTCGCGGTACTCGGCGGCACGGTCGGCCAGGTCGGCCGGGATCTCCTCGATGGTGTACTTCGCACCCATCTCGACGTCACCCTTGGCGTCACCGCGCCACGTCAGTGCACGCATCTCGACCAGGTCGACGATGCCCTCGAAGGAGCTCTCGGAACCGATCGGCAGCTGGAGCACGAGGGGCTCCGCGCCGAGGCGGTTCACGATGGTGTCGACGGTGTAGTAGAAGTCGGCACCGAGCTTGTCCATCTTGTTGACGAAGCAGATGCGCGGGACGTTGTACTTGTCCGCCTGACGCCACACGGTCTCGGACTGGGGCTCGACGCCCTCCTTGCCGTCGAAGACGGCGACCGCACCGTCGAGGACGCGGAGCGAACGCTCCACCTCGACCGTGAAGTCCACGTGACCCGGGGTGTCGATGATGTTGATCTGGTTGTTGTCCCAGAAGCAGGTGGTGGCGGCCGACGTGATCGTGATGCCGCGTTCCTGCTCCTGCGCCATCCAGTCCATCGTGGCAGCGCCGTCGTGGACCTCACCGATCTTGTGCGTGATGCCCGTGTAGAACAGGATGCGCTCGGTCGTCGTGGTCTTGCCGGCATCGATGTGCGCCATGATGCCGATGTTGCGGACCTTGTTCAGGTCGGTGAGCACGTCCTGTGCCACAGGTTCCTCCGGGAGAGTTGTAGGAGAGGGTGGCGGCCGTCCGGGTGCCTGGGCTCTTGGCCGAGGCACCCGGACGGTGCCGGATGACTACCAGCGGTAGTGCGCGAAGGCCTTGTTCGACTCGGCCATCTTGTGGGTGTCCTCGCGGCGCTTGACCGCGGCACCGAGACCGTTCGACGCGTCGAGGATCTCGTTCATGAGACGCTCGGTCATCGTCTTCTCGCGACGGCCCTTGGCGTACGAGGTGAGCCAGCGGAGCGCGAGGGTGTTCGCGCGGTGCGGCTTGACCTCGACCGGGACCTGGTAGGTCGAGCCACCGACGCGGCGGCTCCGGACCTCGAGGGTCGGACGGACGTTGTCGAGCGCCTTCTTCAGCGTGACGACGGCGTCCTGGCCGTTCTTCGACGAGACACCTTCGAGCGCGTCGTAGACGATGCGCTCGGCGAGGCCCTTCTTGCCGTCGAGGAGGATCTTGTTGACGAGCTGGCTGACGACGGGAGCGCCGTAGACCGGATCGGCGACGACGGGACGCTTCGGGGCGGGACCCTTACGAGGCATCTAACTCAACCCTTCTTCGCACCGTAGCGGCTACGAGCCTGCTTACGGTTCTTGACGGCCTGGGTGTCCAGGGCACCGCGGATGATCTTGTAGCGCACACCCGGGAGGTCCTTCACACGACCGCCGCGGACGAGCACCATCGAGTGCTCCTGCAGGTTGTGGCCCTCACCGGGGATGTAGGCCGTGACCTCGGTGCCGTTGGAGAGCTTGACACGAGCGACCTTGCGCAGTGCCGAGTTCGGCTTCTTCGGGGTGGTGGTGTAGACGCGGGTGCACACGCCACGCTGCTGGGGGTTCGCCTTCAGTGCCGGCGCCTTGGTCTTGACGACCTTCGGCGTACGACCCTTGCGAACGAGCTGCTGGATGGTAGGCAACTGTTCTCCTGGTTCTTCGCTCGTGCTCTCTGGCCGACGCGGTCCGCCGGCTTCCTCATCCCACGCGGACCAACGCCTGACGGCGGAGGGAGATGGGGGATGGAGTGATCAGGAGGCCGTGGGCCTGCAGGATCTGGGCGCGCCCGAAGGCGCACACCCAGGAGAGCCTAGCCGTCGTGACGGGCGAAATCAATCCGTGGTAGGCCCGTCGGCGCCTGTCCGCTCAGGGCGAGACCCCGCGTCACCGTGTCACGAACCGGAGTCGCTCTGCCCGTTGGCGACGGCCGGCACGAACGTCGCACCGTCCGCACCGAACGTCGTGATCCAGCCGGAGGCGTTGACGTCGATCGGACCGGCGGTCGCCGTGCCCTGGCCCGTCGGTCCGGAGAACCTGGCGGTGAAGGTCGCCGAGCCGGGCGAACGGGTCTGGACGGCCCAGCCCTTCGACGCCCAGCCACCGATCACCACGGACGGTCGGGCGCCGAGCGTCCACTTCTGGTCCGTCCACGTGCTCGCCGGGTCCTCGCCCGAGGCGGAGAAGCTGCAGCCGGCCGGGGCAGGCAGCGCCGACGCGACGCAGCCGTCGACCCATGCGTCCACGGCCGCGGACGCCGCCCGCGACCCGGCGTCGGTCAGCGTCGTCGTGACCACGACCGGCGTGGCGGGAGCGCCGAAGCCGGGCACCGCGGCGCGGGTGTCCTCCGCCGTGAACCACTCGCCACCGCTGAGGTGCACGCCGTAGGACCCCGGGAAGGCCCGCAGTTCTGCCGCGCCGCCGGCGTCGGTCCGCACGTCCGCACCCGCGACCTGGACGGTGCTGCGGGGCGGCCCCTGCACCGCGACCTGGACGGAGCCGAGCGCCGGCGGCCGCAGGGACCACACCGGGAAGACCCCCCAGTCGGTCCCGGTGCGCTCGAGCTCGAACGTCGCGGGGACGCCCCGACCGGCCTGGGTGACCACCGCGCGGACGACGGCACGGTCCGACCCCTGCTCGACCGATGTGATCCGGTGCGCCGTGATCCTGTCCCCGGCACGCGCGTACACCGCATCCGTGAGCAGGACGTCGTCGTGCCCCCGGTGGATGCCCGCGGTCTCGAGGGCGTCGGCGAGGTGTCCGTCCTCGACGTCCCGGAGGAACGACTGCACGGGGCGTTCCGCCGAGTGGTCGTCCGATCCGGTCGTCCACCCGATGCCGGCAACCACGAGCAGGAGCACCGACGCGGTGATGCCAGCCACCAGTCCGACGACCGCCGTCCGGCGCCGCGGGCGACGACGCGAGGTCGCATCGCGGCCGGGAGCGGTGCCGACCGTCGCGGTCATCGCCGGCGGGAGTCCGCGATCGCCGTGCAGCGAGTCCGCGTCCGGCACCGACTCCCAACCGGGCGCGCGGTCAGCTCCGTCGGTCATCGGTCCCCCACTTCCGAACACGAGTTCAGCTCGATCACGCGCAGGCGTGTCGGTCACGCGTGTCCCTGGGATGGTACCGGCCGGGGCGGGGGCGACCCGCGCCTCCCGTCAGTCCTGTGGACGGACCGGCGGCTGCTGCGGTGTCTGTGGATGCGTCGCCTGCCACCGCACCGCGGAGATGCCGGCGACGACGGTCAGCAGCGCGACGACGACCGCGCCGACCACGAACGGGCTGAGGGAGTACCCGGCGGGGAAGACGAGCAGCTCAGCGGCGTCCGAGCGCACCAGCGCGTAGCCGACCGCACCCACGCCGAGCATCACGAGGTACGTCGTCGCGGCGGCGACCAGGCCGGTGACTCCGGGGTTGCCCTCGCGCGCGCCCATCGCGGTGGCGAGGAACACCACGATCGCTGCGCCGACGACCATCGCAGGACCGAGGTACGGGGTCGCGTCGGGCTGACGGATCGCCTCGACGTCGGCGAGCAGCGCTTCGAAGCCCGCCACGGCGATGACGAGCGCGATGAAGAGGACGGACGTCATCGTCGCCACGAACCACCGGGACATGCGCCGATCGTAGCGCTCCCCCTCTGACGGGCGGCGGCGGGACTACGGGGCGTCGGCGCGTTCCGGCTCGGCGGCGGTGTCCAGACGCTGCTGTGTGGCGTGCTGCTGCGTCGCGTGTTGCTGTGTGGCGTGCTGCTCGGCGGCGGCACGCACCAGCGCGAGCGCGATGGTCGCGGTGATGACGGGCACGGTCTCCGTCATCGGCGCGGGGGCGTCCGCGGCCGCTCCGGACACGTCCTGGAGGCTCGGTGCCGGTTCCACGGTTCCGGCTGTGTCGGCCTCGTCAGGCTTCGCCGTGACGGTCTCGTGGTCGCGCAGCGCCGGGCCGACCACCGGAAGGACCGCGGTCGTGGTCGGAGGCTCGATGTGCCCACTTGACAGGACGGCGGGCTCGTCCGGACGGCGGCGACGTCCGAGCATCCGCACCAGGACGACCGCCGCGACGCCCGCCCAGATCGCGTTGACGATCGTCGACGGCACGGCGTGGTGCGCGGCGACGTTCACGGCCACGGACACGCCTCCGACGAGGTTGACGAGCTGGTAGACGGGCCCGTTCGGGAGCTTCCCGAGCGAGAAGAGCAGGTAACCTGCCAAAACGGTTACAGCTCCGAACCAGCCGAGGAACTCGATGACACCGACGAACACGCGCGACTCCGGGCACGACGAGGAGCCCCCGTTTCGAGGGGCGTCCGAGAGGGAGATGGGCGGCCGCGAGCGCGGGCCCGAGCAGCATCGTAGGCGGCTCCGACGGCGCGACGGAAGTGCGAGCGGCGTGGCGGGGTGGCCCCGGTGCGGGGGTGGTGGGGACGGTCCGTCCGGCTACTTGCCGGCGTCGTCCGAGGTGCCCCTGAGGACGTACACGGATCCGGACAGTGACCACGCCTGGCTCGTCATCGGAGGACCGCTCTCGTCGACGTCAGTGGCCGCGATGCGGTTCACGAGGAACAGACGCTCACCGGTCTGGACGGACTTCGTGAAGGCGAGTGCCTGGTCGTAGGAGCCGGTGACGGCGACGGTGACCGGGATCACCGTGAAGTCCGTGCCCGTGATCGCCGCGTCGGTGAGGGGTGCGGGCGCGCTGGGGACGGCCGGGGTGGCCGACGGGCTGCTGGTCGGGCTGGGGGTCGCACTCGGTGTCGCCGAGGGCGTCGCCGAGGACGCGTCCGACGGAGCAGCGGCGGCGGCCGGCGCCTCGTAGGGTGCGGCATCGCCGAGGGTGATCGTCGTGACGACGACCCCGGCAGCCGACGCGTAGCCGTCCAGTGCCTTGAGGAAGGGCGTCGTGTCCATGGTCGCGGGAACGGAAGCCCGCAGTGTCGCGAGTTCGGACTTCGTCGTGCTCAGCGAGTCGGCCGCCTTGGCCAACCGGGCGAGCTCCAGCTGGTTCGTCCGGTTCGTGCTGTCGATCGTCTCCTGCTGGGTGCCGTTGGCGGCAGCCTGAGCGAGCTGTGGCTGGACACCGAGGAACCACCCGCCGGCGAGCACGGCGACCGTCATCACGAGCGCGATGACGAGCGAGAGCTTGTTCTTGTTCATCAGTCGTCCGCCTTCGTGTACTTGCCGTCGTACGCGTCGGCGTCCAGGTTGACCTGCACCACCGCGCTGTACTCACCGGTGTCTGCGTTCAGGGAGATCGACGCGATCGTCGAGTCGGCGTAACCCGGGAGGGCGGACAGTCGGTCGTTCCAGTCCGGGACCGAGGGGATCGTCGCAGTCCGCACGGTGAGCGAGAGCGTCGCGACGCGCTGGCCCTGGAGCGGCACGCTCGACTGCTCGAAGGCCTGGGTCGGACTGGCGGAGTCGATCGTCATCGCCGAGATGCTGACGCCCTCGGGGAGCGCCCCGCGGATGCCGGACAGGGCCGAGTCCCAGTCGATCTCGGTCGATCCGCCGACGGCCTGGGCCGACTGGAGGACCTTGGTGTCGGCCTCCGCGCTCCGCACCTCGGAGTACCGCTGCTGCTGCGCGAGCAGGGACGACGTCGCCTCCTGCGCAGCGGAGAGGGACGACGCGGAGTCGAGCTGGTGGGCGATGGCAGCCCCGGTCGCGAGGACGACCACGGCGAGGGCCACGAGGACACCCATCCAGGCACGACGAGCTGTCGTCCGCTCCCGCCGATCGACGTGCACCTCGATCGGCAACAGGTTGACACGGGGTTCCCGGATCGGCGGCCCGGACACGGCCGGCCGCTTCTTCGGGACGTCCTGCCGGACGGGCCTGGTCGCGTCGTCGGTCGGCCGCGACCGCGCGCGCCCCGCCCGCTTGGAGAACGGCAGGGTCATCGGTCTGTTCTGCGCGCTGGTCATGCTGCTCTGCTCCCGACTGCGAGTCCGAAGGCGACACAGATCGCGTCACCGTGGTCGGCGACGTCCTCCGGCCGGAGGGACCGTGCCGTCGCCACCCCCGCGAAGGCACTGCCGAGGTCGACGGGGATGCGTGTCTGCTCCGCCAGGGCCTCGGGGAACCCGAGGAGCCGCGCCCCACCACCGACGAGGACGATCTGGGTGACCGGTTCCGCCGGCCGGGTGTTGGCGAAGTAGTTGATCGTGTTCCGGAGGCTCGCGATGAGTTCACTGGCCGCGTCATGGGTCGCCGCGACGGCACGCGCGTCGTCGACCGTCCGCCCGCCGGGGCCCAGGCCGAGGTGCCGCTTGACCGCCTCCGCCTGGTCGAACGGGATCTCGATCCGCCCCGACAGCGCCTTGGTGATGTCGTTCCCGCCACTCGGGATGATGCGCACGAACTGGGGGATGCCGTTCGTCGCGAGCACGACGCTGGTGGTGTCGGCACCCAGCTGGACGAGCGCCACGGTTCCCGGACGCCCTTGGCGGCCGACCAGCACCCGCGTCAGGGCGAAGGGGATGAGGTCCACGCCGACCGGGTTCAGCCCGGCCAACTGGACCGCGCGGACGTTCGCGAGGACGGCGTCCTTGATCGCGGCGATGAGCAGGCCGTGCACCACGGGGCCGTTCTCGCTCTGGCTCTCGGACGTCGGGTAGAAGTCGAGGATCGCGTCACCGACGGGCACGGGGAGCATGTCCTGCACCTGGAACGGCAGGCTCTCGCGGATCTGCGCGAGCGGCGCCTGCGGGACCGTGAGGTCGCGGGACAGAACACGCTGGTTGCCCATCCCGAGCACCACGTTCTTCGACCGGAACCGCCCGATGCTCCAGAGCTGCCGGAGCGCTGCCGCCACCGTGTTCGGTTCGAGGACCTCGCCGCGGCTGACGGCACCCTCCGGTGTCGGCACCTCGGCGAACCGGACCAGGGTCGGTCGCGCACGGTCCGCGTCAGCCACCTCGACTGCACGGATCGACGATCCGGCGATGTCGACGCCCACGATGCTCTTGCTCATGCTGCTGCTCTCGGTTCTGGTGTGGTTCGGTCGGGTCAGGGAGTCAGTGTCGAAGCGGTCAGGCGAGGCCCAGGAGCCCCAGGTAGCCCTGCCAGAGCGGCGCTCCGAAGGCGATCCCGAGCCACGCTCCGACGAGCATCGACGGCCCGAAGGGGATCCCGCCCCGCCGCTGCACACGACCGAGCGCGAGGAGGACGATCGCGACCGTACCGCCGACGAGGAACGCGCCGAAAGCTCCCACTGCGAGGGGTCCCCATCCGAGGTACGCGAGCACGAGTCCGAGGACGACGGCCAACTTCACGTCGCCGAGCCCCATCCCGCCGGGCACGGCGAGAGCGAGGACCAGGTAGGCGCCCCCCAGGACGGCTGCGCCGATGAGACCACGCAGGAACGGGAAGAGGTCACCGTGCGCGACGGAGGCACCGAGGAGCACGACGACGAGCACGGCGGCAGCCGGGTACACGATCGCGTTCGGCAACGTGTGGGTGTCCAGGTCGATCAACGCCAGCGCGACGCTCACGGCCATCAGGAAGAGGAGCCCGACGAACACGAGCACCGCCCCCGTGGTGTCCCGCGCGGTGGTGGTCGTCGCTGGGGACGCGACGACGGCGACCAGGGCGAAGAGCAGGCCGGTGCCCAGTTCGACAGCCGGGTAGCGCACCGAGATCGGCGCCCCGCAGTCACGGCAGCGACCGCGGAGGACCAACCACGACAGGACCGGGACGTTGTCCCGACGGCGGATGGCGTGGCCGCACTGCGGGCAGGCGCTCGCGGGGGCCACCACGGATCGGCCGGCGGGCACCCGGTAGACGACGACGTTGAGGAACGAGCCGATGACGATGCCGAGGATCCCGCTGAAGACGACGACGAGCGGCGTGAGGTCCGTCGTGGCCGCGGTCATCGGCACACCCCGGTCGTGGTCGTGGCACACGAGCCGTCGGTCTTGTACGCGGACTGGACCTCGACCTGGGTCGTGACGCCGTACGAGGTCGACACCGGCTGGAGGAACTTCGGCGGAGCCGTGGTGAGGAGGCGCTGGTCGTACACGTAGTTCTTGACGAAACCGGTGCCACCGGTCGTCGCGACCGCACCACGCCAGTTCTGCGCGATCGAGCCGATGACCTTGAGGACGCCGAGCTGCGAGCCGATGTCGTAGTTCTGGTTCCAGAACGTGCCCGCGTTGCTGGCGATCGCGGCACTGATGGTGATCTTGGCGCCGTAGCCGCGGTTGAGGAGGCCGACTCCGCCGCTGGTGCAGCGCGAGTAGTCGACCGTTCCGGACGACGTCGGGTACGCGGAGCACTGCGCAGGGTTGTAGATCTCGACCGCGTTCTGCCCGACGAGGCCGAGGATGTCGTTCGTCGGGTCGCCGTACGTGATGTCCCCGGTCACCCAGATGGTTCCCGACGCGACCATCGTCATCGCCCCGGAGAAACCCCCGCTCACGAAGAGGTCGCCAGCGGTGCAGGAGTACGTGTCCGACACCGAGCCGGTGCGGTAGTTGTTCGAAGAGCCGGTGTTGATCCACTCGTTCGCGGCCGGGAAGCCCTGACCGTTGCTGAACGGCTGGTTCGACTTGGTCGACACCTTCCCGCCCTGGACGGTGACGGCGGTGGAGCAGTACGTGTTCGAGTACTTCGACGGGATCGTGCCGGACGGCCAGGTGTTCACGTTGTTCGCCGCCGACGGGATGTCCTGCACGTACATCAGGTTCGCGGGCAGGGTCGGGATGGTGGCACCCGCCGCGCTCTGCAGTGCGTCGATGGTCCCGCAGAGCGACGCCGCCTTCGCGATGTCGTCGCTCTTCACGACCTCCCCGGTCGAGCTCGAGACCTTGACCTGCGTCGCCTTCGACCACGGCGACCACACCGTCATGTTCCCGTTCCCCAGGAAGGAGACACGGGTCGGACCGGTGTAGAGGCACCCTGGCCGCGGGACCGTCGCAGGGATGTCGGTGCGGGTCTCCTGCGACATGTTGGAGTTCAGCGCGGGGAGTCCGAGGTAGGGCACGATGGACGGCGCTCCGCCCTTGAACACCCCGCTGCAGCCGCCGCCGGAGGACCGCACGGTCGCGTCGTGCTGTTCGACCGAGCCCGTGAAGGTGGTCGAGCACGCCGCGGTGAACACGTCGTTCGTGCGGATCGGGCCGTTCAGGACGTCACTGCCGGCGAACTGCACCGGCGAGCACTTGCCGCTGACACCGGTCTGCCACTGGTACGCCGTCGTGCACGACGATCCCGTCAACGCGGGGTTCGACGACTCGTAGTTGGTGAAGTACAGGTAGTTGATGAACCCGTCGCCCTTGAGGTTCGCGACGAGGGAGCGCACGCTCGCACCGGACTTCCCGGTGACGCGGACACGGAGCACGCCCTTCGCCGAGTAGTCCGAGTTGTCGACCTCGTAGCGGAAGGACTGGTCGGATGAACCGACCACCGGCGCCCACTGCGACCCGGTGTTGGTGAAGGCGATGTTCGAGTCGTTGCCGGTGAACGAGGACCCGGTCGCCTTGCTGAACTGGGCGTTCGCGTTGCCGTACAGCGCGTACCCGTTGTCGTTCGACAGCTTCGCCTGGTAGTCGGCGAGGCCTGCGTACGCGGCCGCCATGGCGTTCTGGAAGTTGCGGTCGGCGGCGGACTTCACGGCGCCGGAGGTCGAGACGGCGATCATCGTCGCGACGAGGAGCATCATCACCGTGCCGAAGATCAGCACGTTGGCGAGGACGACACCGCGCTCGTCCTCGTGCGTCCGCCGGAGTGCCCGGATCAGCCGGCGGATCACGGCGTCGTTCCGACCGACGTGCCGTAGACGACGTTGAACAGGTACAGGGTGTTCTGGAGGTGCGTGTTCGCGGGCTTGCCGGCCGTGGTCGACCCGAGTTCCAGGTTCACCTGGACCGCCCGGATCGTCCCGAGACCGGTCGCCGGGACGATGCCGGACGCGGGAGTGGCCACGGCCTTCCCGTCGGCACCGAGGTACGTGAAGAGCGCGTCCCCGTCACTGGTCGGGGACGCGATCGGGCCACCGACCACCAAGCTCCTGGTCGGCGTCTGCGTGGGCGCCGGGAAGGAGTAGAAGCCGTTCGTCGCCGTGCCGTCCCACTGGTCGAACACGATCCGCTGGGCACTGTTGATCGAGTAACGGACCAGCACCGGCTTGTCCGTCGTGTTCCCGTCGAGGTTGATGAACGCGGTGAAGGTGAGCTTCGTGGGGGTGGCCTCGACGACGGCCGGCACCGACGACCCGTCGGCCTTCGGCAGCAGGCTGGCGGCGTGCACGTAGCGCGTGACGGAGTTCATGACGCTCGACGCGACCCGCGAGTTCTGGTCGGACGTCGAGTTCGTCGAGCCCGCACGGAGCGTGGCCACGAAGAACCCACCGACGGCGATGATGATGATGGAGGCGACGCTCATCGACACGAGGAGCTCGCTGAGGCTGATGCCGGACTGACCGCGGTGCAGTCGGCGGAGGAACCGCGTCATCGGATCTGCCCCCGGGGGTCGAGGGTCAGGGTGTTGTCGTAGCTGATGACCACCAGGGCGGTCTTCCGGTTGACGGAGCCGTTGGTGACGGGGGCGACGTTCGAGGCGTTCGAGGCGATCTCGTTCCTCGTCGTCGACCCGAAGGTCGTTCCGGACGAGATGGTCCACGTGCCGAACGGCAACGCGATGGTGGCCACGTCGGCACCGGCGACCGGGAACTTCATCGTCATGCCCGCCGCGCACCCGGGGTCCCCCGGGCCCGGGGTCGACGACGACACGGCGGTGAGGTAGCGGCCCTTGACGCCCTTGACGGTGGCGACGCCCATCATCACCGGCGCATCCGCGGGGGTGCCCGCCGGTGCCGGTACCACCGGCGTGCCCACGCCGACGTCGCCCGTCGGGTTCGGGGTCGTCCACGACGCGGGGCTGGGGCTCAGGCAGTTCTTCGTGCCGTCGAGGCTGTTCGAGTACGGACCGGCCAGGACGGTGTACCCGGACGTGAAGGGGAACACCGCCGCGGAGGGGCGCGGGTTCGTCGTCGAGGTGATCTGCAGGGTCTTGCTGGTCGTGTCCCACGGCGACACCGGATCGAGACCGCCGACGGAGCTGGACAGCGTGGTCACCATGTTCGTCGGCACGGTGGCGTTGTACGTCGGTGCGTACTGGAACCGCATCGTGCTCGCCTGGTCGTAGACGAACGGCACCGGCGCACTGGCCCCGGCGGTGACCGAGATCGGCGACTGCTTCGAGGGTTGCTGCTGGTCGGTGTCGATGCCACCGGGCGTGTTCGCGGTGACCGTGTAGTCGCCCTGCACCACGTTGACCGCGTAGGAGCAGCCCTGGGCGTCCGTGGGCAGCGGGCTCTTCGTCAGCGCCGACCCCGTCCCGCCCCCGACCGGCGTGACGCTGATGGAGACGCCGGGGTACGGAGCGCCCGACGCATCGGCCACCGAGATGATGATGGTCCCGTAGCCGGGGTCGGTGACGGCGTCGCTGGGAGCGATGGCGGAGGTCACGGACGTCGAGCTCGAGCCGCCGCGGGGATTCGGCCACGACACCGTCTCGACGACGCTCTTGTACGCGAGCTTGCCGTTGGACGTGCCGCACGCGCCGCTCGCGCCGTCGCTCTGGACCCAGGCCACCTTCCGGTCGACCTGGTACTTCATCCCGCCGATGGTGGAGGAGTTGTCGTCCCCGCGCGCGCTGACGACGTCGAAGATCCCGGTCGTCGACGCCGCCGCGGTCTGGCGCAGCATGTCGATGTCCTGCGAGGCCAGGGCCACGGCGGTCTCGCGACCGCGGCTCGTCTGCGTGAGCTGGAGGGTGTTGGCGATGCCGTAGGCGATGCCGACCGACATGACGGCGAAGACCATCATCGCGACCATCACCTCGATGATGCTGAAGCCCGCCTCACGTTGCGCGAGCTCGGCCGGGCGCAGCAGCCGCTGCAAACGCTTGACCATGGTCACCACCTCAATGAATGATGCGTTTCGACTGAAAGGGCGGCTCGTCCGAGACGAACCGCCCTTTGACTCGCGCTAGGAGATCAGCACGTGCCCTTGATGGCCGCCACTGACTCCGTGATCTTGTAGCTCGTGGTCGTCGCGCCGACTCCGGCGATGCAGAAGGCGGTGGTGCTGACACCCTTGTACGTCAGGGTGTTGCCGTCGCTCTGCGTGTAGCCGTACTGGCCAAGGGTCGCCGAGGTGAAGTCCGTCGCCGCCGGCAGCTTGCCGTTGTTGTCGGTCTGGTAGGCGATGACGGCGGTCTTCGCGTTCGCGAGGTCGGACTTGACCGAGGCGTCCTTCGCGTTGTTCTGCACGTTGAGGTACACGGGGATCGCGATCGCGGCGAGGATGCCGATGATGATCACGACGACCAGGAGTTCGATCAGGGTGAAGCCCTTCTCGTTCTCGTTGAGGAGACCCTTGCGGCGAGCGTCAAGCTTGCCCATGAGACGGAAGTACATTGTTGTTCCTTCATCCGGGAAATGGTGGGGTGGTGTGGTTCCGGCTTGTGCTCGTCGCCGGTCATCAGCGTATTGGGCGCGTTTCTCCGTCGGAATCCCGAGAACGGGGGCCAACCCCTGAGTGAAACACCCCCAGAATCGGGGGCAGAAAACGGCAGAACACCCCCGTGGAGGGGGTGTTGAACACGAGTTCTACTCAGTGCACGAGTGATGTGATCTGGAAGATCGGCAGGTACAGCGCGATGATCATGCCGCCGACCACGACACCGAGGAACGCGATGAGGAGTGGTTCGATCAGCGAGGTCAGCGCCTCGGTGGTGGATTCCACTTCCGAGTCGTAGAACACGGCGATCTTCTCGAGCATGGTCTCCAGCGATCCGGCGTCTTCACCGACCGCGACCATCTGCGCCACCATCGTCGGGAACACTTTCTCCTGCGCCAGGGGTTCGGCGATGGATTCGCCTTTCCGCACGCTTTCGGAAACGCGGTCGAGGGCTTTCTGCACGACGAAGTTGTTCGACACTTCGCCGACGATCTTCAATGCCTGCAGAATGGGCACGCCGGCCCCGATCATGTTCGAGAAGTTCCGCGCGAACCGCGCGATGACGATCTTCTTCGTCAATGAACCGAAGATCGGCAGACGCAGCATGATCGGATCACGGAATGCGCGGAAACGATCGGTGTTCTTGTTCGCCCGGTACCAGAACCACCCGACGGCGATGACGACGGCGAGGACCGGCGCTCCCCATCGCATCGCGTGCGACAGCTGCACCAGGATCATCGTCGGCAGCGGCAGCTGCCCGCCGAGGCTCGAGAACATGTCCTGGAAGATCGGCACGATGAAGACGAGCATGATCACGACGGATGCCAGCGACATGCAGAGCACCACGACCGGGTAGGTCATCGCCGACTTGATCGTCGACCGGAGCTTGTGCTCCTTCTCGAAGTTCGTCGCGATCGAGTCCATGGCCTGGTCGAGGAACCCGCCGGTCTCGCCCGCGCGGATCATGTTGATCATGATCGGCGGGAAGTCGACCGGGTACTTGCCGACGGCGTCGGAGAACGAGACGCCCTGCTCGACCTCGTCGCGCACCTTGCCCAGGATGTCCTTGAGCTTCTTGTTCTCGGTCTGGTCGGCCAGGATCGACAAGGCGCGCAGCAACGACAGCCCGGACGACAACATCGTCGAGGCCTGCCGCGACATGATCGCCAGGTCCTTGAGCCCCACGCCCTTCTCGAAGCCCGGGATCTTGATCTCGGTCTGCAGCCCGGTGCCGGCCTTCGCCTCGGTGATGGCGATCGGTGAGACGCCCATGCCGCGGAGACGCTGGACGACGGCACCTTCCGAGGCGGCGTCGACCCGGCCCTTGACGAGTTTGCCGGCGCCGTCGCGGCCGCGGTAGTCGAATGCGAGGGACATCAGTAGCCTCCGGAGAACTTGTCGCCGAAGTCGATCCCGCTCGCGGCGATGGCGTCGGCGGAGGCGTCGGACGGCGACTCGACACGCTGGACGAGCCGGTCGAAGCCCTCGAGGTCGTGCACCTTCTCGAGTGCCGCCTTGCGGGTGATGGTGCCGACGTTGACGAGTTCGGCCAGGTCCTGGTCCATCGTGTGCATCCCCGAGTCGCGCCCGGCCTGCATGGCCGAGGTGATCTGGTACGTCTTGCCCTCGCGGATGAGGTTGCCGATGGCGGGCGTGGTCTTCATGATCTCGGTCGACACGATCCGTCCGGTGCCGTTGGCCTTGGGGACGAGCGTCTGGCAGACGACGCCTTCGAGGGTGGCGGCGAGCTGCGTACGGATCTGTCCCTGCTGGTGCGGCGGGAACACGTCGATGACACGGTCGATCGTGCCGGGCGCGCTCTGCGTGTGCAGGGTGGCGAAGACCAGGTGGCCGGTCTCGGCGGCGGTCAGGGCGACGGAGATCGTCTCGAGGTCGCGGAGCTCACCGATGAGGATGACGTCGGGGTCCTGGCGCAGCACGTGCTTCAGCGCTCGGGCGAACGAGTGTGTGTCCGCGCCCACCTCACGCTGGTTGATGATCGCCTTCTTGTGCTCGTGCATGAACTCGATCGGGTCCTCGACCGTCACGATGTGGTCAGCCCGGGTCTCGTTGACCAGGTCGATCAGCGCGGCCAGGGTGGTCGACTTGCCGGAACCGGTGGGTCCGGTGACGAGCACGAGGCCGCGCGGCAGCTTGGCGAAGTCCCCCACGTACTCCGGGATGCCGAGCTGCTTGAGGGTCTTGATCTTCGTGGGGATGATGCGGAAGGCGGCGCCCCAGTTGCCGCGCTGCTGGTAGTAGTTCACGCGGAAGCGGAACTCCGGCGACAGCGAGTACGCGAAGTCGAGTTCCTGCTCCTGGTCGAACTGGGCGGCCTGCTCGACGGACATGAGCGTCTTGAGTGCGGCGATGACCTTGTTGCGCGCCCACGGACCTCCCGGCACGGCGGGCCGGAGCGAGCCGTCGACGCGGACGGTGGGCGGCGCGTCGGCAGTGACGTGCAGGTCGGACGCACCCTGGTAGACGACCTGCGCCAGCGCGGTGACGAGGTCGGCGTCCGCGTCCTCGCGCGCGTGGCGCGTGAAGTTGATCTCGGCGCTGCCGGTCGGGGCGGCCATCCGGATCGTCGGGGCGGCCGCCGGGAGGCTCGTGGTCGCGACCGCAGGCGGCACCGGCAGCCGTTCGGTCGCCTCGTAGCCGTAGCTCGCCGTCGAGGGCGGGACCGCGGCCGGCGGGGTGGCCGGCACGGCCTGCGGCTGCGCGACCGGGACGGCGACGGGCGCACCGCTCGGCGTCGGCCACCCGGCGAGGTCGTCGCTGAGGTCGTAGACCGGCACGGCGGGCAGGGACGGCGTGGCCCGGGGGACGCCGGTCGCGGACGGAGCCGTCACCGGGGGCTGCTGCGCGGCCTGGGCGAGGCGCGCGGCACGGCGGCCGCCGACCTCTTGTCCGGGGCTGCCGGGGTGCCAGCCGGCGACGGGTTCGTCACCGGCGGGGGTCAGGTCGTACACGGAGTCGGTCATGTGTTCGTCCCCCTGGCTACGCGACCACGCGCAGGATCTCGTCGACGCTCGTGAGCCCGAGCTTGACCTTCTCCCACCCGTCCATGCGGAGGGTGAGCATGCCCTGCTCCTGGGCGACACGGCTGATCTCGGCGCTCGAGGCGCGGGACACCGCGAGGCGCTCGATCTCCTCGGTCACGGTCATGACCTCGTGCAGGGCGATGCGTCCGCGGTACCCGGTGTTCGAGCAGACGGAGCAGCCGATCGGGGCGAAGAAGTCCGGGACGGCGGCGTCGGCGCTGTCGAGGAAGCCCAGGGCGTGCAGCTGCTCGGCCTCGTAGAACGCGGGGGCCTTGCACCGGTCGCAGAGCTTGCGGGCGAGACGCTGCGCGACGACGCAGTCGAGTGCGGACCCGACGAGGAACGGTTCGATGTCCATCTCGGTGAGCCGGGTGATGGCCGACGGGGCGTCGTTCGTGTGCAGGGTGGAGAGCACGAGGTGGCCGGTCAGCGACGCCTCGATCGCGATCTGCGCGGTCTCGTGGTCACGGATCTCACCGAGCAGGACGACGTCGGGGTCGGAACGCAGGATGCTGCGGAGCGCCGAGGCGAAGGTCAGGCCGGCCTTCGGGTTGACCTGGACCTGGTTGACACCGGCCATCCGGTACTCGACCGGGTCCTCGACCGTGATGACGTTGATCTCGGGCTTCGCGACGGCGTTGAGCGTCGTGTAGAGCGTGGTCGACTTGCCGGAGCCCGTCGGACCGGTGACCAGGATCATGCCGTAGGGCTTCGAGTAGGAGCGCTGGTAGGCGGCGGCGTTCCGGTCGAGCAGGTTGAGGTCCTTGAGGGTCAACGACGTGTTCGTGTTGTCGAGGATCCGCATGACGACCTTCTCGCCCCACACCGTCGGCAGCGTGGCCACACGCAGGTCGATCTGGCGGCCGCCGTGCCGGACGGACATGCGGCCGTCCTGGGGCTTCCGGCGCTCGGCGATGTCGATGTCGCTCATGATCTTGAGCCGGCTGATGACACCGTTCTGGATGTTCTTCGGCGCCGGGGTCATCTCGTGCAGGACACCGTCGATGCGGTATCGGACACGGACCTCGTGCTCGCCGGGCTCGATGTGGATGTCGGACGCGTGGTCCTGGATCGCCTGCGAGACGAGCAGGTTGACGAACCGCACGATCGGGACGTCGTCGAGGGACCCGTCGCCGATGTCGGCCTGCTGCTCGGTCGTGCGCGCTTCTTCTTCGAGCGACGAGGTCAGGTCGTTGAGCTCGTCGTCGGCGCGGAGGTAGCGGTCGAAGGCTGCCAGCAGATCGCGTTCGTCGACCTGCAGCGGCTTGATCGGGCGACCGGACGCGGCGCGGGCGTCGTCGATCGCCAGGACGTTCGCCGGGTTGACCATCGCGAGCACCAGCGTCTCGCCCTCGAACCCGATGCCCAGCACCGAGTGCCGTCGGCACAGGGGCGCCGGCAGGACCGAGACGGCGGTGCCGTCGACCGGGTAGTCGGTCAGCGGGACCGTCTTGGAGTTGTGCGACGCCGCTCGCGCGGTGATGTACTGCGCCTCGCTCACGACGCCTTGCTCGACGAGGGAGCGGATCGCGTGCTCGTCGACGTCCTCGTGGCCCGTCATCGCGTCGAGGTACTCGATCGGGAGGGCGCCGTTGAGGATGAGGATCTCGGACAGGGTTGCCATGTGCCCTGCACCTCCTTGCTTGCGCGCGCGACGGAGCGGCGTGGTTCGGGGGCGCCGCCAGGGTTGCGGCGCTGGACCACGGTACGTCCGAGGTGCTCGCTCGGAGCAGTCCCAGAAGGAGGGGGCGGAGCGGTCCTGCCTGGACCCAGAACAGGGGTACCGATCGGTATCGAGATCCCCGCGACCGCCCTAGAGCGCCATCGAGGCCGTGATCGTGGCGGTCCCGCCGACGAAGCCGAGGCGCTCGTAGAGCGCGACCGCACCACTGGGGTTCTCGGCGTCGACCTCGAGGGACGCCGCGGACAGGCCGGCGTCCCGCACGGCGTCGAGCGTCGCACCGACCACCAGTGGCGCGAGGGCACGCCCGCGGGCACGACGGACGACCCCGACCCAGTGGAGGTAACCGAAGCTCCGGCCACGCGTACCGAAGGCAGCGGGGTCGGACTCGACCACGGTGAACGCGAGGACGTCCCCACGCTCGTCGACGACCACCCGTGACAGGTCGAGTCGGCTCTTCTCCGCGGTGAGGTACGCACGCCAGTCGGCTTCCACCATGGGCTGCGAGCCCCAGTGGTCGCGGAAGGAGTCGTTCTTGGCCGCCCGCATCGGCTCGATGTCGTCGGTCGTGGCAGCGCGCAGCTCGAGGCCCGCAGGGAGCGTCGGCAGCGGCTCTCGACGGGGAGCGTCGTCGTCGAGCACGACCTGCATGTCGACCCACGTCCGCACGGGGTGCAGGCCGGCGCGGGCAGCGAGCGCGAGCGCGGACGAGCCCTGCGGCGCGGTGAGGTCGACCGCACCGGGCAGGTCGAGGTCGACACCCGCGAGGTGCTGTCGCGCGCGATCGGTCTGCCATGCGAGCATCCGTCGGCCGATCCCCTGTCCGCGGGACGCGGGGCGGACCGAGCCACCCAGCAGGATCCGGGCAGCGGTGTCGCGGGTCGGGACGGGGATGACGATGGCGTAGGCGTGCACATGCCCATCAGCATCGATCCCGACGACGGTGTCCCGAGCCGGATCCAGTCCTTCTGTGGACAGCCGGTGCGCGAAGTCCTCTGTGGAGGGATGCGCGAGGGGCTCGTCGACCGCAGCGGACTCGAGCGCGATGCCGTGCACCTCCGGCAGGTCAGCCATCGTGGCCGGTCGGAAGGTGAGCCCGCCGACCGGGACGGGGAGGTCGAGGTGAGCCGGAGCCGTCACCCGTTCGCGCAGCGTCGCCATCCTCACAGCATGCCCTACCCCTCGACGCGTCGGGCACCGACGGACCATGATGGGGCATGGACATCACGAGCGTGACCGTGGGGTTGCCCGTCACCGACCTGGAGGCCTCCTGCCTCTGGTACGGCGCGGTGTTCGAACGTGTCGAGCCGGACCTCGAGCCCACCGAGGGCGTCGCCGAGTACGAGGTCGGCGGCATCTGGATCCAGCTCCTCGAGGACCCGGACGCGGACGACAACCCGGTCATCGTCCGCTTCGGCGTCGACGACGTCGCCGCACAACACCAGCGCATCGCCGCGCTCGGCATCGACGTCGGCCCGATCGAGTGCGTCGACGGAGCCGTCGACTGGTTCGACGCCCGCGATCCCGACGGCAACGTCCTCAGCCTCTACTCGCTCGCCGACGAGAGCGGCCACGGTTCCGGCGGTCGCGACAGCGATGCCGGTCGCTCGGTCTAGGACCCGACCGGATCCGGGCGGGAGGCGCGCGGCGGGCCCGCCCCGCGCCTCCCGTCTGCCACCCGTCGCGCCGGCGCAGCAACGCAGGCGGGCGCAGCAACGAAGGAGGGCCCCGCATCCGACTGGATGCGGGGCCCTCCTCAGGGACTCACTCGGTTCAGTTGTACGTACCCGGCGTGAAGTCGTCCGACGAGAAGCTGTCGAAGTCGACGAAGCTCAGGTCGGCATCCGAGAACGACGAGTCGTCCGCGAAGATGCGGTTCGGGTACCGCTCCGCCTTCGCTTCTTCCGTCGCGTTCACGTCCACGTCGCGGTACCGGCTGAGGCCCGTCCCGGCGGGGATGAGCTTACCGATGATGACGTTCTCCTTGAGGCCGACGAGCTGGTCCTGCTTGCCCTCCATGGCCGCCTGCGTCAGGACGCGGGTGGTCTCCTGGAAGGACGCGGCGGACAGCCACGACTCGGTCGCGAGGGACGCCTTGGTGATGCCCATGACCTCCTGGCGAGCCGAGGCGGTCTTGCGACCCTCCTGCAGCGCCGCCCGGTTGATCGCGTTGTAGCGCGACCGGTCGACGAGCTCACCCGGCAGCAGGTCGGTGTCGGCGTGGTCGACGACGGTGACCTTGCGGAGCATCTGGCGGACGATGACCTCGATGTGCTTGTCGTGGATCGGCACACCCTGCGAGCCGTAGACGTCCTGCACACCGTTGACCAGGTGCTTCTGGACCTCTCGGACACCCTTGACCCGGAGGACTTCCTTCGGGTCGACGGTGCCGGCGATGAACTGCTCGCCGAGCTCGACGTGCTGGCCGTCCTCGATGAGGAGGGTCGCGCGCTTGAGCACCGGGTAGATGAACGGCTCGTCGCCGTTGTCCGGCGTGAGGATGATCCGACGACCCTTGTCCGTGTCCTCGATCGTGGCGCGGCCGGGGGCCTCGGCGATCGGGGACGCGCCCTTCGGTGTACGAGCCTCGAAGAGCTCGGTCACGCGGGGCAGACCCTGCGTGATGTCGTCGGCCGAGGCCGAACCACCCGTGTGGAAGGTACGCATCGTCAGCTGGGTACCGGGCTCACCGATGGACTGGGCGGCGATGATGCCGACCGCCTCACCGATGTCGACCAGGTTGCCCGTGGCGAGCGACCGGCCGTAGCACTGTGCGCAGACACCGACGGCCGACTCGCAGGTCAGGACCGAGCGCACCTTGATGCTCTCGACACCGGCTGCCAGCAGCTTGTCGAGGAGGACGTCACCGACGTCCTCGCCGCCCTCGGCCACCACGGTGCCCGAGGCGTCGACGGCCTCGGTCGCGAGGGTGCGCGAGTAGACGGTGTTCTCGACACGCGGGTCGCGGACGAGCTTGCCGTCGGCGCCCATCGTCGCGATCGGCAGCTCGAGGCCACGGGTCGTCCCGCAGTCGTCCTCACGGATGATGACGTCCTGCGACACGTCCACGAGACGACGGGTCAGGTAGCCCGAGTCGGCGGTACGGAGAGCCGTGTCCGCCAGGCCCTTGCGAGCACCGTGCGTGGCGATGAAGTACTCCGCCACGGTCAGGCCCTCGCGGTACGAGTTGATGATCGGGCGGGCGATGATCTCGCCCTTCGGGTTGTTCACCAGACCACGCATACCGGCGATGTTGCGGACCTGCAGCCAGTTACCACGAGCACCCGAGGACACCATGCGGTTGATGGTGTTGTCGATCGGGAAGTTGTCGCGCATCTCCTGCGCGATCTCGTTGGTGGCCTCGGTCCAGATCTTGATCAGGTCGGCGCGACGCTCCGAGTCCGTGATCAGACCCTTGTCGAACTCACCCTGGACCTTGGCGGCCTGGATCTCGTAGCCCGCGATGATCTCCTTCTTGCGAGGAGGCGTCACGACGTCCGAGAGGGCGACGGTCACACCGGAGCGGGTGCCCCAGTAGAAGCCGGCGTCCTTGATCCGGTCGAGTGCGGCTGCCGTCTCCGTCTTGGAGTAGCGCTCGGCGAGGTCGTTGACGATCGCGGAGAGCGTGCCCTTGTCGGTGACCTTCTGGACGAACGGGTAGTCCGTCGGGAGGGTCTCGTTGAACAGCGCGCGACCGAGGGTGGTCTCGAGGAGGATCGTCTGACCGACCTCGTAGCCCTCGGGTGCTTCACCCTCGGCGAAGTGGACACCCGACATGCGGATCTTCACGGTCGCGTTGAGGTGCAGCGTGTTCTGGTCCTTCGCCATGATCGCCTCGGCGACCGAGGAGAACGAACGGCCCTCACCCACGGCGCCCTCGCGGACGGTCGTCAGGTGGTGCAGACCGATGATCATGTCCTGTGCGGGCAGGGTCACCGGGCGGCCGTCGGACGGCTTCAGGATGTTGTTCGAGGCGAGCATCAGGATGCGGGCCTCGGCCTGGGCCTCGACCGACAGCGGCAGGTGCACGGCCATCTGGTCACCGTCGAAGTCCGCGTTGAACGCAGCACAGACCAGCGGGTGGAGCTGGATGGCCTTGCCCTCGACGAGCTGCGGCTCGAACGCCTGGATGCCGAGACGGTGCAGCGTGGGCGCACGGTTCAGCAGCACGGGGCGCTCGCGGATGATCTCCTCGAGCACGTCCCACACCTGGGCACGCGAACGCTCGACCATGCGCTTGGCCGACTTGATGTTCTGCGCGTGCGACAGGTCGATGAGGCGCTTGATGACGAACGGCTTGAACAGCTCGAGCGCCATCTGCTTGGGCAGACCGCACTGGTGGAGCTTGAGCTGCGGGCCGACGATGATGACCGAACGACCCGAGTAGTCGACGCGCTTGCCGAGCAGGTTCTGGCGGAAACGACCCTGCTTGCCCTTGAGCATGTCGCTCAGGGACTTGAGGGCGCGGTTGCCGGTACCCGTGACGGGGCGGCCACGACGACCGTTGTCGAACAGCGCGTCGACCGCTTCCTGCAGCATGCGCTTCTCGTTGTTCACGATGATCTCGGGGGCACCGAGGTCGAGCAGGCGGCGGAGACGGTTGTTGCGGTTGATCACACGACGGTAGAGGTCGTTGAGGTCCGACGTGGCGAAGCGGCCACCGTCGAGCTGCACCATCGGGCGCAGTTCCGGCGGGATGACCGGCACGACGTCGAGCACCATCGCTGCCGGCGAGTTGCCGGTGGCGAGGAACGAGCTGACGACGCGCAGACGCTTGATCGCACGGATCTTCTTCTGGCCCTTGCCCTCGGCGATCTGCAGACGCAGTGCCTCGGCCTCGGCGGCCAGGTCGAAGGCCTCGAGCCGCAGCTTGATCGCCTCGGCGCCCATGTAGGCGTCGAAGTAGATCCCGAAGCGGTCCTGGAGCTCGTGGAAGACGGCGTCCTCGGGCTTGAGGTCGCCCACCTTGAGGTTGCGGAAGTCCTCCCACACACGCTCGAGACGGGTGATGTCCTCGTCGAAGGACTTGCGGACCTGGGACATCTCCTTCTCGGCGGTGTCCTTGGTCCGGCGCTTCACGTCGGCCTTGGCGCCTTCTTCCTCGAGCGCTGCGAGGTCGTCCTCGAGCTTCTTGAGGCGGTCGGCGATGATCGAGTCGCGCTGGTTCTCGAGGTTCTTGATCTCGAGGCGCATCTCGTTCTCGAGGCCGGGCATGTCAGCGTGACGGCCCTCCTCGTCGATGCTGATGATCATGTACGCCGCGAAGTAGATGACCTTCTCGAGGTCCTTCGGGGCCATGTCCAGCAGGTAGCCCAAGCGCGACGGGACGCCCTTGAAGTACCAGATGTGCGTGACGGGTGCGGCGAGCTCGATGTGGCCCATGCGCTCACGACGGACCGAGGACTTGGTGACCTCGACGCCGCAGCGCTCGCAGACGATGCCCTTGAACCGGACTCGCTTGTACTTGCCGCAGGCACACTCCCAGTCGCGGGACGGACCGAAGATCTGTTCGCCGAACAGACCGTCCTTCTCGGGCTTCAGAGTGCGGTAGTTGATCGTCTCCGGCTTCTTGACCTCGCCGTACGACCACTGGCGGATGTCCTCGGCGGTAGCGAGGCCGATCCGAATGGCGTCAAAGGAAGTTGCTTCGAGCAATGTTCTTCTCTCTTGCTGGTTCGAAACGTGTTCAGCGGGCGGGATCAGATGTCGTCGACGGACGACGACTCGAACCGCGAGGAGATGTTGATGCCGAGCTCTTCAGCGGCACGGAAGACCTCGTCATCCGTGTCGCGGAGGCTGACCGCCTGGCCGTCGGCCGAGAGGACCTCGACGTTCAGGCAGAGCGACTGCATCTCCTTCATGAGGACCTTGAACGACTCCGGGATGCCGGGCTCCTGGATGTTCTCGCCCTTGACGATCGCCTCGTAGACCTTCACGCGGCCGAGGATGTCGTCGGACTTGATCGTCAGGAGCTCCTGGAGGGCGTACGCGGCACCGTATGCCTCGAGCGCCCACACCTCCATCTCGCCGAAGCGCTGTCCACCGAACTGCGCCTTCCCACCCAGCGGCTGCTGCGTGATCATCGAGTACGGGCCGGTCGAACGGGCGTGGATCTTGTCGTCGACCAGGTGGTGCAGCTTCAGGATGTACATGTAGCCGACCGACACGGGCTCCGGGAACGGCTCGCCGGAGCGGCCGTCGAAGAGCTGCGCCTTGCCCGAGGAACCGATCAGACGCTCGCCGTCACGGTTCGGGAGCGTGGAGTCGAGGAGACCCTCGATCTCGCGCTCGTACGCACCGTCGAACACCGGGGTGGCGACCTTCGTGCCGGGGGCTGCGCTGTGCGCGGCTTCCGGCAGGTTCTCGGCCCACTCCTGGATGCCCTCGACCTGCCAGCCCTGCTTGGCGAGCCACCCGAGGTGGATCTCCAGCACCTGGCCGAAGTTCATGCGGCCGGGGACGCCGAGCGGGTTGAGGACGATGTCGACCGGGGTGCCGTCCGCGAGGAACGGCATGTCCTCCACGGGCAGGATCGTCGAGATGACGCCCTTGTTGCCGTGGCGGCCGGCGAGCTTGTCACCCGCGGTGATCTTGCGCTTCTGGGCGATGTAGACGACCACACGCTGGTTGACGCCCGAGCCGAGCTCGTCGTCGCCGTCCTGCGAGTCGAACACCTTGACGCCGATGATCGTGCCCTCTTCACCGTGGGGCACCTTGAGCGAGGTGTCGCGGACTTCGCGCGACTTCTCGTTGAAGATGGCACGGAGCAGGCGCTCCTCGGCGGACAGCTCGGTCTCGCCCTTCGGCGTGACCTTGCCGACGAGGATGTCGCCGGGGCGGACCTCGGCACCGATGCGGATGATGCCGCGCTCGTCGAGGTCGGCCAGGAGGTCCGGGCTGACGTTCGGCAGGTCGCGGGTGATCTCTTCCTTGCCGAGCTTGGTGTCGCGGGCGTCGACCTCGTACTCCTCGATGTGGATCGAGGAGAGCGTGTCGTCCTTCACGAGGTTCTGCGACAGGATCATCGCGTCCTCGTAGTTGTAGCCCTCCCACGGCATGAACGCGACGAGGAGGTTCTTGCCGAGCGCGAGCTCGCCGTTCTCCGTCGCGGGGCCGTCGGCGATGACCTCGCCCTGCTCCACACGCTCACCGGCGCTGACGATCACGCGGTGGTTGTAGCTCGTGCCCTGGTTCGAGCGGTCGAACTTGCGCAGGTAGAAGGTCTGCGTGCCACCGTCGTCGAGCTGCAGGGTCACGGCGTCGGCCGAGACCTCGGAGACGACACCGGCCTTGTCGGCGATGACGACGTCACCGGCGTCGATGGCGGTGTAGCCCTCCATGCCGGTGCCGACGAGCGGCGACTCGGAGCGGAGGAGCGGCACGGCCTGGCGCTGCATGTTCGCACCCATGAGTGCGCGGTTCGCGTCGTCGTGCTCGAGGAACGGGATGAGCGAGGTCGCGACCGACACCATCTGGCGCGGCGAGACGTCCATGTAGTCGACCTCGTCCTTGCCGACGAGCTCGACCTCGCCGCCCTTCTTGCGGACGAGCACCTTGTCGTCTGCGAAGTGGAACGAGTCGGTCAGCGGGGCGTTGGCCTGTGCGACGACGAACTCGTCCTCTTCCGAGGCGGTCAGGTAGTCGATCGTCTTCGTGACCTCGCCGTCGACGACGCGACGGTACGGGGTCTCGATGAAGCCGAACGAGTTGATCCGACCGAAGGACGCGAGCGAGCCGATCAGGCCGATGTTCGGGCCTTCCGGGGTCTCGATCGGGCACATGCGGCCGTAGTGCGACGGGTGGACGTCACGGACCTCGACGCCGGCACGCTCACGGGACAGACCACCCGGGCCGAGGGCCGACAGGCGACGCTTGTGCGTCAGACCCGCGAGCGGGTTGTTCTGGTCCATGAACTGCGACAGCTGGGACGTCCCGAAGAACTCCTTGATCGCAGCGACGACGGGACGCACGTTGATGAGCGTCTGCGGCGTGATGGCCTCGATGTCCTGCGTGGTCATGCGCTCGCGGACGACGCGCTCCATGCGGGACAGACCGGTGCGGACCTGGTTCTGGATGAGCTCACCGACCGCACGGATGCGACGGTTGCCGAAGTGGTCGATGTCGTCCACGTCGAGGCGGAGCTGCACCGGCTCACCGTCACGGACGCCGTCCATGGTGGTGCGCTCGGCGTGCAGGGACACCAGGTACTTGATCGTCGCGACGATGTCCTGCACGGTGAGCACCGAGTCGGACAGCGGGGCGTCGATGCCGAGCTTGCGGTCGAGCTTGTAGCGACCGACCTTGGCCAGGTCGTAGCGCTTGGAGTTGAAGTAGAAGTTGTCGAGGAGCGCACGCGCAGCCTCGGCAGCGACCTGCTCGCCCGGGCGCAGCTTGCGGTAGATGTCCTTGAGCGCCTCTTCCTTCGTGAGGACGGCGTCCTTCTCGAGGGTCGACTCCATGGACGCGAAGCCCTGGAACTCCTCCATGATCTCTTCGCTCGTCAGGCCGAGGGCCTTGAGGAAGACGGTCACGGACTGCTTGCGCTTGCGGTCGATGCGCACGCCCACCTGGTCGCGCTTGTCGATCTCGAACTCGAGCCAGGCGCCACGGGACGGGATGATGCGAGCGGAGTAGATGTCCTTGTCGGACGTCTTCTCCTGCGCACGCTCGAAGTACACGCCCGGCGAGCGGACGAGCTGCGAGACGACGACACGCTCGGTGCCGTTGATGATGAACGTGCCGCGCTCGGTCATGAGCGGGAAGTCGCCCATGAAGACCGTCTGCGTCTTGATCTCACCGGTCATGTGGTTCATGAACTCGGCGTTGACGTAGAGCGGAGCGGCGTAGGTCTTGCCGCGCTCCTTGCAGTCGTCGATCGAGTACTTCGGGTCCTCGAGCTCCGGGGACGTGAACGAGAGCTGCATGGTCTCGCCGAGGTCCTCGATCGGGGAGATCTCCTCGAAGATCTCCTCGAGGCCGGAGTGCAGCGCGAGGTCGGTACGACCCTGCTCCTGCCCTTCGGCGAGGCGGGCCTTCCATGCGTCGTTGCCGACGAGCCAGTCGAAGCTCTCCGTCTGGAGGGCGAGCAGATCAGGAACCGTGAGGGTGTCCGTGATCTTGGCGAACGAGAGTCGCGAGTGGTTGCGACCGTTCTTGGGGTTGGTGGATGCGTTGGGCGCAGCAGCCAAGGGTGTGACCTCCGGTAGGCCCCGTCGGGCCGACACTGACGAAGCAGTGTGTAGGTGAGTGGATTGATCGCTCGGCGCAACCCGGTGATCAGGACACGAGTACGGTGAGCTCCGGGTCCGGAGCCGCGTGTGGGATGATCGGTGAGCGGGTCCCGCCGCCATATACGGGACCGGCATCACCAGGCGTGTTCAGCGAAGCACCTGCTGAGAGGCGTCTTCGTGGAACTCGGTCGACCGCAATATGACGACTCGGATGCCAGGGAGCGCGAACTGTCATCATAGGTGGCTCGACAGTGCGCTGTCCAGTCCCTGGCTTGACCGAGATCGAGTCCGACGTGTATAAGCCCCGGACGACCGGTCTCATTCCCCGGCGGGAGCCACAGCAGCACCGACGAGCGCCCGCACCGCCTCGTCCGGCCGGTCGCTCCGCACGAACGTCGTCCGTCCCGACACGTCGGTGATCTCCACGCCCGGCCCCGGCGTGAGCACGAGCGCGCGGCGTCGACGACCGATCCGCAGCCCGATGCCGCCGTAGGTCCGGGCGTCCGCCTCGGTCACCCGGACGGCCGTGATGGCCCGACGGGCGATGCGTCGCGGCGGCAGCGGGCGGAAGTGCAGGACGACGGCGTCCTCGGTGACCGTCAGGCCGGCCCGGGCGGCGAGCGCCAGGACACCCACGACGACCGCGACGAGTCCGGGGATGACCAGCGCCGACTCCGGCGCGTCCCCCGGCCAGCCCAGGACGGCGGCGGTGAGCGCCAGTCCGGCGGCCAGCGAGGCCCCGCCGACGACGCGCATCCAGAGCGGTGCGCCCTGGCGGTCCTCGACGAGCGGACGGGAGGGACGGCCCGACCCCGTCGCGCTCCGCACCGGGGCCGCGGCGTGGGTCAGGGACCGACCCGGCCGGCTCGGTCGGACGGGGACGGACATGGTGTCGGCGGTCATGGGGTGCTCCTTCGGGCGCGGGCCCGGACGTCGTGCAGCGGTGCCGGTCGCGACGGTGCCGGTCGCGACCGCGCTGATCACGTCCGCGCTGGTCACGACCGGGCTGGTCGCAGTGGTTCGGGTGGACGCGGAGCACGTCGTCGAGACCCGCGACGGGAGCGGGGCTCGTCGTCGGGCAGGCGTCCGGGGCGGACCCGGCCGGCACGTGCGCGACTGCCGGGGAGGCGGTCGACGACGTGGTCCGGGTGGGACCGGGACGACGGGCACGACCGGACGGTGGGGATCCGCGGTCGCGTCGCTCGTCGTCGCGAGGACCCGTCGACGGTACGTCGCGTGGCTTGGCGTCTCCTGTTGATCCATGCAGAAGCATCGATGACGCGGGCCGCGGCGGACCAGGACCCTCGGCGGATCAGGACCCTCAGCGCAGGACGCGCGCGACCGCCGCTGCCCGGGTGCGGACCCCGAGCTTCGTGAAGACCTGGTTGACGTACGACTTCACCGTCGGCACGGTCAGGAACAGCTCGGCGGCGATCTCCGGGTTCGTGCGTCCCTCGGCGATGCGCGTCAGCACGTCGGCCTCACGCGGGGTCAACTCCGGGAACCGCAGCCGGACCTCGGGGGCAGCACCGGCAGCACCAGCACCAGCACCAGCTGCGAGCCGCGCCAGCACCGTCGCCCCCACGGTCGCGTCGAACGTGGTCTGCCCCGAGGCGACCGCCCGGATCGCGGTGGCGATCTCCGCGCGACCGGCGTCCTTCGTCAGGTACCCCCGGGCACCGGCGGCGAGTGCGGTGAGGATCGAGTCGTCGTCCGCGTAGGTCGTCAGCACGAGGACCGCGACCCCCGGGTGCTCCGCGGTGATCCGCCCGGTCGCCGCGGCGCCGTCGAGGACGGGCATCCGGAGGTCCATGAGCACGACGTCCGGTGTCAGCGCCGCGACCGCGGTCACGGCGGCCGCGCCGTCCTCGGCTTCGCCCACGACCTGCAGGTCGTCGACGAGGGAGAGCACCGTCACGAGCCCGTCGCGGACGATCGCCTGGTCGTCGACCACCAGGACCCGGATCGTCACGGTGTCCGCCCGCTCGACCCGCTGACCGTCGACCGCCCTGCGTCCTGGGCGACCGGCACGTGCATCGCCACGACGAACTCGCCGTCGGACCGCTCGGCCTCGACGGTCGCGTCCCCGCCGAGTTCCGCGAATCGCTCCCGCATGCCGAGCAGCCCCTGTCCGTCCGCGGCGACGGGATTGGCGACGACGACGTCCACGGCGTCGCCGTCCCGGATGACGGACAGGGACACGGTGCGGCCGGGGGCGTGCCTGCGGGCGTTGCTGAGCGCCTCCCGGACACCGGCGACGACGACGGCGCGGGTGGCGTCGTCCACGTCGGGCAGGTCGAGGTCCCCCTGGACGACGGCGGTCCCGCCGAAGGAACGGTGTGCGTCGACCAGGCCGGCGATCCCGTCTGCGCTCGGCCGGGAGGCCCGGTCCGACCCCGACGGACCGCTCGCGTCCGGCAGGGGGTCACGCACGGCGGGGACCGCCTCCTCCGGCAGGTCGTCGCGGAGGGCACGCACCGCGCGACGTGCCTCGGCGAGCCCGTCGGCGGCGAGGGCGCGTGCGTCGACCGCACGCTGTCGCGCGTCGTCGACGCGACCGGCTTCGAGGAGGGCCTCCACCGCGTCGAGCTGCAGGACGAGGCCGCCGAGCGAGTGGGCGAGGACGTCGTGGACGTCCCGGGCGACCCGTGCCCGGTCGGCGAGCAAGCGGGCCCGCTGCTGGTCGCGGTCGGCCTGGCGGGCCTGCTCCTCGAGGACGCGGGTCTGTTCCTCCGCCGTCCGGAGCTGTCGGCGACTGACGCCGATGACGACGCCGAGCGCCAGGCCGAGGGCGGAGCCGAGGACCAGCGCCACGGAAGTGCCGGCCGCGGTGGCGACCGAGGCGACGACCACCACGGCGGCGAGCGCGGCGACCACGGCGGCCCAGACGGGGAGGGTCGGCGCGGCCTCGAGGACCACGAGCCCGATGATGACGGGGACGAGCAGCAGCCCGTCGGTGTGGACGACCGCGAGCGAGCCGGCGGCGACCATGACCACCGCGGCGGGCACGGCGACGCGGGGCGGGCCGTACTCGCGGACGGCCCAGGCGGCGAGCGCGACGGCCCCGGCGATCCAGACCCAGACGGGGAGCTCCTGGGCGACGCCGTTCCGGACGAACCAGAAGGCGACGACGACGATCCCGATCGCGTTGAGCCCGACCGACAACCCGGCGCGGGACCGGCTCCGTGCGGAGTCGGTCCCGGCGTCACGCCCCTCGGGGCCGCGGAGGTCGGTCATCACACCATCATGCCGCGGGCGGCGCGTGCGTCGCGCTGGAGGCGCTGGTCGACGACCAGGGCGCGGGCGGCCCGGTTGACGGCGAGCATGAGGAGGACGACGCCGGTCGAGGTGAGCAGGTGCGCGCCGAGGTGGGCGCCGACGACGTCGAGGCCGATGCGGACGACGATGAGGGCGACCCAGAGGGCGGCGCCGACCCAGCCGGTGCGGGACTGCAGGGTGCGGCCCTTCGCGTCCGGGGTGCTGACCGTCCGGAATCGGCTGAGGCGGCCCATGGCCAGGCCGATGCCGACGGAGAGCAGCGCCTCGACGCCGAGGAACACGACGTCCTCGGGGTCGATCGTGGCGGCGCTCTGGGCGAGGACCACGATGCCGATGCCCGCCATCACGACCGGGCCGCGCCAGATCCGGGCCGGGTCCAGGAACTGCCAGGTGGACTGCTTCCAGGCGAGGTACCCGACGAGTGCGAGTCCGATGACGATGTTCGTGAGGAGCTGGACGGACATGGGGTGAGCCTCCCGGTCGTGGTCCGGCGGGGTGTTCCCTGCCGGTGGTCCCATCGTCGCGAGGCCGTGTCCGCCGGCCCACCACCCACGGGTGGGGACCGGGCGGGGGTCCGGGTGGTGTTCCATGGACGCATGGCTGATGCGTTCGACGGGTTCCGGGTGGGTGCTGGGTACGCGGTCGTCGAACCGGACCGACACCGACCGGGCTCGTTCACGCTGGTGGTGGACGGGACACCGCAGTCGCACGTCGACCTCGAGGACCCGACGCACCTGGCGTTCGAGTACATCCGGCGGATCGGGCACGCGATCGACCTGCTGCCGCCGGGGCCCGTCACGGCGCTGCACCTCGGTGCCGGTGCACTGACCCTGCCGCGGTACGTGGCGGTGACCCGACCGGGCTCCCGGCAGCAGGTGATCGAACTCGAGCGCGACCTGGTCGACCACGTCCGGGACGCCCTGCCGTTCCCCCGCGGCGCCTCGATCCGCGTACGGTACGGCGACGCCCGCGAGGTGATGGAGAAGCTGCCGGCCGGGCTCCGCGGCACCGTGGACCTCGCCGTCGTCGACGTGTTCTCGGGTGCGCGGACGCCGGCGCACGTGACGAGTGTCGAGTTCTACCGGTCGGTCGCGTCCTTCCTGTCCCCGACGGGCATGGTGGCGGTGAACGTCGCCGACGGTGCGGGCCTGGCGTTCGCCCGGGGGCAGGCGGCCACGCTGCAGTCGGTGCTGCCCTCGGTCGCGGCGGTGGCGGACACCGGCATGCTGAAGGGCCGGCGGTTCGGCAACATCGTGCTGCTCGGGTCCCCCGGCGAGCTGCCGATCGCGGACATGCCCAGGCGGTACTCCTCCGACCCGCTGCCGAGCAAGGTCGTGCACGGTGCCGAGCTGCGGGCGTTCATCGCCGGGGCACCGATCGTCACCGACACCACAGCGGTCGGGTCGCCCGAGCCGAACCGGTCGGTGTTCGGCGCCTGAACCGGCCGTGACCCGGACCGCCGACGACCTGAGCCCTCGCTGCGGATCGCGCGCGCGCCGTACCCCGGGCGGGGGACGCTGCCAGGATGGTGGCAGCACGCCGCGCCAGCGCGCGACCGCACACCACGAGGAGGCCGCCGATGACCAACGACGATCGCAATGACGAACAGCCGCGCTACGGCGAGCGCGTCAGCCCCGAGCAGGGCGGAGCGCCCCGGTACGAGGACCAGCCGACGCAGCAGTACCAGCAGCAGCCGGCGCCGCAGTGGGGCCAGCACGATCAGCAGCAGCCGGCACAGCAGCAGTACGGGCAGCCGCAGTACGGACAGCAGGCCGACCAGTACGGGCAGCAGCAGCACCAGCAGTACGGGCAGCCGCAGCAGTACGGCAACCAGCAGCAGCACGGCGGCGCGCCCGCCTGGCACTCGTACGAACAGCCCACGAAGAAGAAGACCGTCGGGGTCATCGCCTTCGTCGCCGCCGTCGCCGCGCTCGTGATCGGCGTGATCGGCGGGTACCTGCTCGGTGCGGCCCTGTCGAACAGCAACGTGTTGCAGGACTACGCGCAGAACGGCGGCTCCGGCACCCCCGGTGACACGCAGGAGCTCCAGCGTCAGCTGATGCAGGACCCGGAGTCGATGGCGGGCCTCGGTACCGGCTCCGTCTTGATGCTCGTCGGGTCGGTCTTCGGCCTGTGGGCGATCGTGCAGGGCATCGTCGCGATCGTCACGAAGCGCGGGCGGCTCTGGGGCATCCTGGCGATCGTCCTCGCCGTCGTCGCCGCCGTCGTGGCCGGTGCCGTCTACATCGGCGTCGCCGCCAGCTCCTTCGGCGGCATGTGACCAGCAGCGCGACGACACACGGCCCGTCCCGGACCCCCGGGGCGGGCCGTGTGCGTTCGTGCGCGTGGCACGGACACCTCCCGGGGCGACGCGGATACCCTCGACCCTGATGTCCCTCCCGCCCGACGAACGCCGAGACCACGACCGGACCGACCAGGCCCGGGAGCCCCGTCATGCCGCCCCGGTGACCGCCGGGGTCAGCCCGGGCAGCACCTTCGCGCCGATCAGCCTCCGACCCGCCGTCGACGTGCAGGCCGTGCAGGACCGCCTGCGCGACCTCGGGCAGAGCCGCAGCACCGACGCCCTGGCCGAGCGCGCCGAACTGCTCCGGCTGCTCGGCCGGCTGGACGAGGCACTGACCGTCGCTGAAGAGGTGTTCCGGTTGACGATGTTCACCGGGGAGCGCCAGGACAAGGTGGCGGCACGGATCCGGCGCGCCCACATCCTGCACGACCTCGGCCGCTACGAACGCGCTGCGACCGAGGCCTCGATGGCCCGGGACACCGCCGCGACCGAGGAGTGGCCGGAGCTCGAGGGCGCCGCCGCCGAACTCGAGGGCTGGTCCCTCTACGAGCTCTCCCGCTTCGACGAGGCCCGCGCGGTCCTCAGCCGCTCGTACGACGCCTTCCGCGCCGCCGGGGCCCCCGCGGAGCGCACCGAGGCACTCCGCACCGCGGTCGAGGCCGCACTCCGCGCCTCCATGACGCAGCCCGCGGCCGAGCCGGAGGCCGAGCGACCCCGCACCGCGCGTGAACTGGCGGTGCGGACCGAGGCCGAGCCCGTGACCCGGGTGGCGGAGCCGACGAAGCGGATCCCGCCGACCCCGCGCCGGGTGCTCGGTGCCCCCGACGCCGCGCGGACCGAGGGCGACTCGCTCTGGGGCCGTCTGGCGCGCCCGGACCGTCCCGGACGGACGGACGGCACCGCCCGCACGGACCAGGACGAGTGAGCCCGCTCGACCACGTGCGGACGCGTGCCGCCGAGCTGATGGGCCACCACCTGCCCGACGGCTCGTGGGGGTTCGCGTTCGACAACGCGAAGACCCGTGCCGGCCAGTGCGACTTCGCGCGGCGTCGGATCACCGTCAGTCGGCACCTCGCCACCCGGTTCACCCCGGAGGACGTCGAGCAGGTGCTGCTGCACGAGATCGCGCACGCGTTGAGCGGACCGCGCGCCGGGCACGGTCCCGCCTGGCGTCGGACCGCCCAGGGACTCGGCTACACGGGGTCCCGGCTGCACGACGGCCCGATCGCCAGCGAACTCGCCCCCTGGGTCGGCACCTGCCCCGCAGGGCACGAGCACTTCCGGTACCGCACGCCCACCCGTCCGCTGGCCTGCGCCCGGTGCGGTCGGCGGTTCGACGAGCGGAACGTCATCACCTGGCACCGCCGGAACGGGACTGCTAGCCCAGCTTCGGCAGATCGTGCCGGAGGCGCGCCGCTCACCCGTTAGCCTGGGCGGATGCGAACAGGGCAGGACATCCGGACCGATGCCGGGTCCTCGTGGTTCTTCGACGCGGGTCGGATCGCCCTGGACTTCGCGCACACCGGTGGGTTCGCGGACGACCCGGACCGCCGTCGCCCCCGCGGACACCTCGGTGAACTGCTGGCGACCCCCGCCGACCTCGACGAGTGGCTGGGGCTGCACACCGAACCGATCGACGTCGGCGCGACCGCCCGTGAGCTGCAGGACGCCCGGGCGCTCCGGGCCGCGATCGCCCGCCTCGCCACCGCTGCCGCCCCGGCACCGGCCGACTCCGCGGCCGAACGCACCGCGGTGGCCGCCGGACTGCGTGCCGGGACCGGACGGACCCGACCGGTGCCGGACGACATCGACACGGTGAACCTGTTCGCCGCCCTGCCGGACGTGCCCCCGAGCCTCCCGGGTGGCCGACGTCGTGCGGGAGCGAACCGGGTGCGGCTGGCGCAGGCGCTGTCGAGCGTCGCTCGGGACGCCGTCGCCCTGCTCACCGAGGTCGGGTTCGACGACGTCGAGGCCGACGGCCGTCCCGCGCGGTTGAGCCGGTGCTCGGCGCCGGACTGCGGACTCGTCTTCTACGACTCCTCCCGCGGCGGCACACGGCGCTGGTGCTCGATGCAGCGCTGCGGCAACCGGGCCAAGGTCCGTGCCCACCGGGCCAGGCGCGCCGCGGTCTGAGACGACGCCCGCTCGGCCGGCGCGATCCGCGCAGATCGGACGCCCTCCCGAAAGTCTGGATTCGGCACGCCGAAACCTCTGGCATGGTGGGGGCATGACGGACACCGCCACCCCGGTCGTCGGGCAGCGCCCTCCCGGTCGACGGGCCACGGGCCTCGGGCTCCTCGGACCGGCGTTCGTCGCGGCCATCGCCTACGTCGACCCCGGCAACGTCGCCGCCAACCTCACTGCCGGCGCCCGCTACGGGTACCTGCTGCTCTGGGTCCTGGTCGCCGCGAACGCGAGCGCCGTCGTGGTGCAGTACCTCTCCGCCAAGCTCGGCATCGTCACGGGCAGGTCCCTGCCGGAACTGCTCGGTCTGCGGATGCGCCGCGCACCACGGCTGCTGTTCTGGGCACAGGCCGAGGTCGTCGCCGCCGCCACCGACGTCGCCGAGGTGATCGGCGGCGCACTCGCCCTGCACCTGCTCTTCGGGGTCCTGCTGGTCGTCGGCGGGCTGATCACCGGCGTCGTGTCGATGGTGATCCTGCTGCTCCAGCACCACCGCGGTGCCCGGACCTTCGAGGCCGTCGTCACCGCGATGCTCGCGGTCCTGACGATCGGGTTCTGTGCGGGGCTGCTGTTCGCGCAGGTCTCCCCCGGGGCGCTCCTGGCGGGCATCGCACCGCGGTTCGCCGACTCGGGCTCGGTGCTGCTCGCCGCGTCGATGCTCGGCGCGACGGTGATGCCACACGCCGTGTACCTGCACTCCGCATTGGCCCGCGACCGGCACGGCGACACCCCGGTCGGCCCCGAGCGCCGGCGGGTCCTCGTGGCGACGCGGTGGGACGTGGCCCTGGCGCTCGTCCTCGCCGGCGGGGTGAACATCAGCATGCTCGTGCTCGCCGCCGCGACGCTGCAGGGGGTGTCCGGCACCGACTCGATCCCGGGAGCGCAGCACGCCATCGCCGAGAACGTCGGCCCCGTCGTCGGCGTGCTCTTCTCGGTCGGGCTGCTGGCGTCCGGTCTCGCGTCGACCTCGGTCGGTTGCATGGCCGGCGCGGAGATCATGCACGGACTGCTGCACGTGCGGGTGCCGCTCGTCGTGCGGCGCCTCGTCACGCTCGTGCCGGCGATCGTCCTGCTGGCGCTGCGGTACGACCCGACGCAGCTGCTCGTGATCAGCCAGGTGGTGCTGAGCTTCGGGATCGCGTTCGCGATCGTGCCGCTGGTGGCCTACACGTCACGGCGGAGCGTGATGGGTGACGACGTGAACGCGCTCGGCACGAAGGTGCTCGCGTGGCTGATCGCGGCGGTGATCGTCGCGCTGAACGTCGCGCTGATCGTGCTCACCGTCACGGGGTGAGGCAGCCGAGTGCGGCAGCCGGCTGGCGCCGTCGGGGTGACGCGGCCGCGCCGCACGAGTGCGTGCGGTGCGGCCGCGGGGCCTCACTCGGCGACCTTGGCGTCCTTCCAGAACGCGACGTACCCGCTGTAGTCCTTGCCGACGCGGTCGAACGACGTCGGGATCGGCTCCGGGTAGGACCAGGCGGCGTCGACGTGCTGCTGCCCGTCGACGGTCACGGTCCAGTACTGGGTGTCGCCCTTCCACGGGCAGTGGTACTGCGTGGGGCTCTCGCTGAAGAGCTCGGTCTTCACGCTCGCCGGCGGGAAGTACCAGTTGCCCTCGATCTGGATGAGGTCCGTCTCCGGGGCCTCCGCGATGACGGTGTCACCGATCAGTGCCTGCATGGCTCACTCCTCGTTCTCCCCCGTCGATGGGACGGCGGTCGACCGGGACGTTACGCCCGGTCGGTGGACGGCCGCAGCGTGACGAGCGCCGGCCCCACGGCGAGCGCCGCGTGCACCCGCTCGACGCCAATCGCGTCCGCCGACTCGGACGCCGTCACCAGGTGCTTCGCCGCCCGTCGGAGGCCCGTCCACGCCGCACACGCCGCCGCCGCCTCGGGCGAGGTGTGGTCCACCCCGCTCGTCACCAGGGCGTCGACGACCGCGCCCGCCGCGAGGAGGTCCTCGACCGCGAACTCCGGCAGCGCGGACACGTCGGGGAACTCGCCGGCATCGTCCGCTGCGCCGCCGCCGAGGGGTTCGTCGAGGCGGCCGGCAGCGAGGACCGCCACGACACAGCGGTCACCGCGGTCGGCCTGGAGGCGCAGCACCCGCTCCGCGACGGCCGTCACGTTCCCCAGGTGGCCGAGCACGACCTCCGGCCCGTCCGGCAGCAGCGCGAGCGGCACGCGGTGAGCCTCCGGTCCCGCCGGCGGCTCACGGAGCGGTGCCGGGAGGACGTCGACCCAGACGAGGAGGTGCGCGTCGGCCGCGATCCGGGCGGCACCCGCCGCACCCCATCCGAACCGGACCTGGTACCGCCGCTGCCCTCGCTCCTGCACGTCGACACGGTACCGAGCCGGGTGCCACATGCGCCGCGGTGTGACGGCATGCGACATCCCGTTCGCAGCCGAGGTGTCCGCGCCGGCCGGTACGATCCGGTTCCATGGAGACCGACCCCGCGCCCACGCTCACCGGCGACCGCGTCACGCTCGAGCCCCTGTCGCTCGAGCACGCGGACGACCTCCGGGCGGCGGTCGCGGACGGCGACCTCTGGCGTGCCTGGTACACGTCCGTCCCCGCGCCGTCGCAGGTCGACGCCGAGATCGGACGACGGCTGGCCGAGCAGGCCGCGGGTCGGATGCTGCCCTTCGCGGTACGGGACCGCCCCACGGGCCGGGTCGTCGGGGCCACGACGTTCCTGAACCTCGACCACGAGAACCGCCGTGTGGAGGTCGGGGCGACGTTCCTGGGCGCCTCGGCCCAGCGCACCGGGATCAACACGGAGTCGAAGCTGCTGCTGCTCTCGCACGCGTTCGAGTCGTGGCAGTGCATCGCCGTGGAGTTCCGGACGCACTGGCACAACACGCGGTCCCGGGCCGCCATCGCCGGGCTCGGCGCGAAGCAGGACGGCGTCATCCGGAACCACTCGATCGGACAGGACGGCAGCATGCGCGACACCGTGGTGTTCTCGGTCATCCAGTCGGAGTGGCCGACCGTGCGACTGTCGCTGTCTGAACGTCTGCGCAGCCACGACCGCGCGGAGGGCGCGCGGCGTCGTTCGGCCCGTCACGCCTGAGCTCGACGCCGGAGCCCGGCGCGTCCGAGCCCGGCGACGTCCGAGCCCGGTCGCGTCCGGACCCGGGCCGGTCGGACCCGGGCCGGTCGGACCCCAGCCGGTCCGCGTAGCGTCCGCCGCATGCACGTCGGTCTCCGCATCGTCCTGGACGCTCCCGTCGACGCCGTCCGGGACGCCCTCCTCCGGCCGTCCGTCATGGTCGCCGTCACGAAGCCCTTCCTCGTCTACCGATCGCTCGACCCCGCCGGATTCCCCGAGCACTGGACGCCCCACGAACCGCACCCGATCAGTGCCCGGACGTTCGGCCTGGTGCCGAGCGGGTCGAGCCACGTCGACATCGACCTGCACCAGACCGACGGCGTGCCGGTCCAGGTCGACCGTGGTGGTGGCACGAGCGGCCTGTTCGCCCGGATGGACATGCGGCACCGGATGGCCGTCTCCGCACTGCCCGACGGCCGGACGCTTTTCCGCGACCGCCTGACCTACCGCACCCGCCCCGCCGTCCTCGGCCTGGCGCTCTGGCCCGGCATGTGGGTCATCTGGCAGTGGCGGGCCTTCCGGATGCGCGCACTCGCGCCGACGTGGACCGCGTGAGCGTACGCTCGACGACGTGACCCAGACGGAGAACGCCGACCGCGTCCGCACCGCCCTCGCCACCGTCGACTGGCGTCGGGAGACGTTCGACCTCTTCCGCCGGGTCCGGGCGACACCCGAGCCCGAGGCGGCCCACACGCTGTGGCGCCAGGGGCGTGACGCGATGTTCGCCGGGCACCCGGCCAGCCCGCTGCTGCCCGAGGACGCCGCCGACTTCACGTCCCTCCCGTTCCCGGCCTACGACCCGGCCTGGCGCTTCCACGTGCCGATCGAGGCGGCCGAGCCGAAGGTGCTCGACGTCGAGACCGGCACCGACGGCATCGTGCACTTCGACCGCCTGGGGATCGTGCAGGTGCCCGGCATCGGGTCGCTCGACGTCTGGGCGCACGGCGGTTACGCGGGCGGCCTGTTCGTCCCCGTGAAGGACGCGAGCGCCGGCAAGCCGGGCGGCACCTACGGCGGCGGGCGCTACCTGATCGACACGATCAAGGGCTCCGACCTGGGTGGCGACGACGGTGCGCTCGTGCTCGACTTCAACTTCGCGTACAACCCCTCGTGCGCGTACGACCCGGCGTGGGCGTGCCCGCTCGCGCCTCCCGGTAACACCCTGCCCGTGGCGGTCCCCGTCGGCGAGCGGTACGGCTCCTAGGGTGGACCGCATGTCGGGATTCGTCGCGATCGACGCCGGCGGCCGCGTGCCGCCCTTCGAACAGGTCCGTTCGCAGCTCGCCGCCCAGATCGCCGCCGGGTACCTCGTCGACGGGGAACGCCTGCCGAGTGTCCGCGGGTTGGCCGCCGAGCTCGGACTCGCCGCCGGGACCGTCGCGAAGGCCTACCAGCTGCTCGAGGAAGCCGGGCTGGTGCAGACCGCACGTGGCGCCGGGACCCGCGTGGTGCGGCCCGCCGCCGTCCCCGAGTCCGTGACGCACGCGGCGAGCGCCCTCGTCGCGGCCGCACGCGAGGCGGGTCTGTCCGCCGACCAGACGGCGGCCGCGCTGCACGACGCCTGGCCCGCCTGAGCCGGCCGCGCCTGAGCCGGCCGCGGCCGCGCCGAGATCCGCGCTGAGCGACACGGCTCGGCTCGGCGCGCACGAGCCCTGTCGCTGGACGCGGAACTCGTCCGCCCCGCTCAGCAGTGGCGGAAGACGTACCCGTCCTGGCGGGCGGCGACGAGGTCCCGGTCGCGGAGGATCGTCATCCGCGGCCGGTCGGACATCGCACAGACCGCGGACCACTTCCCCTTGAGCGTGTCCGCGTACTCGACGTCGATCACCTGGGCTCCGTAGACGTCGGTGTACGCCGCGCACTCGTCGTACTGCACGCACTCCTCGGCGACCACGAAGTCGAACCCGGTGCGCTCCCGCCCGGCCGTCCCGAGCTGCGGGGTGTTCTTCTGCGCCGCAGCCAGGCCGTGCTGGTGGGCCACCCGGACGAGCGACGCGGCGAGCGCCAGGTTCCCCGAGCGGGTCAGGCGTCCGCCGGATCGGGTCCAGGAGTCCAGGTTGTCGAACTCGACGGCGTCGAACCCGCGGTCCGCGCAGCGGGCGATCGATCGCGTCAGCACGGTGGTGATCGTGGCGCGGGCCGTCGCGGTCCGGGTGTCGAGGATGAGCTCGTCGGGCCAGCCCGGGTCGATGACGGGCTTGCCGGCCGCCGTGCGGAGGACCGCCGTGGGGTGGTCGGAGAGCCACGACGCCCGGTCCTCCGGCTGCGTCTGGAACCCGTTGACGTAACAGATGCCGTAGGTGCCGGCGGCGGGCTTCGCGGTGCTGTCGCGCTCGACGATCGTGACCCCGGCGGGCGGTGCGTACGACCCGCCGAGCTGGTAGTCCGGGAGACCGCCGGTGGGCAGTGACCGTGCGGCGACGCGGACGCCGGCGGTCGCGCCTCCCGTCCCGGCGTCGTCGACGGTGCGGGACGCGCCGGGCGTGGTCCCCGAGCCGAGGGCGCAGCCGGTCAGACCGGTGGCGACGGCCGCGAGCAGGGCGGTGGTGACGAGGGACCTGCGGAAGAGCACGACGCATCCTCGCACGCCTCGGTGGACCGCTCGTGACGCCGTCCGCGAGCCCCTGTCACACGCCCGACGCGAACACCCCTCCCGTTCCGACGCCCGAGCCCGCTATGCTGGGACCACTCGAGGCGCCGATCGCCTCGTGCGTCGTACGGACGCCCCCGAAACCTCCCGGTGTCCCGCACGAACGGACAGACCTCCGCGTCTGACCGACTCACGTGCGGAACCGACACCGATGTGTATCGCGCACCACCCTCGCCCCGGAACCCGTCCGGTGGCGCAGATCCCGGTGCCAGGCTCTCTGCTGCGGCGACAGCACCCGCACTCCAGCGCCGACGTCCACCCGGACCCGGACCGCTGAGCGGATGCGCTCCCGCCCGCGCCGGCCTCGACCGCGCGCCCTTCCGGCCCTTCCGGGCCCGAGAGGTCACCATGACCACCCAGAACACCAGCACCACCCAGGACACCGACTCCGCCGAGGTCCGGTTCGCCGACCTCGGTGTCCCCACGCCGATGGTCGACGTCCTCGTCGCCCAGGGCAAGGAGAACGCCTTCCCGATCCAGGTCGACACCCTGCCCGACTCGCTCAAGGGCAAGGACGTGCTCGGCCGCGGCCGCACCGGCTCCGGCAAGACGATCGCCTTCGCGATCCCCCTCGCCGCCCGCCTGGCCGCATCCTCCCGCAGCCGTCGCGCCGGTCGCCCTCGTGCCCTCGTGCTCGCCCCGACCCGTGAGCTCGCGACGCAGATCGACGCAACGCTCGCGCCCCTCGCCAAGGCCATGGGCCTGAACACGACGACCATCTTCGGTGGTGTCGGTCAGGGCCGTCAGGTCGAGGCGCTGAACCGCGGCGTGGACATCGTCGTGGCCTGCCCGGGCCGTCTGGCCGACCTCATGCAGCAGGGCCACGTGCACCTGGACGCCATCGAGGTCACCGTCCTCGACGAGGCCGACCACATGGCCGACATGGGCTTCCTGCCCGGCGTCACCAAGATCATGCAGGCGACCCCGGTCAAGGGCCAGCGCCTGCTGTTCTCCGCCACGCTCGACAACGGCGTGGACAAGCTCGTCAAGAAGTTCCTGCACGACCCGGTGATGCACTCGGTCGACGACGAGAACAGCCCCGTCGAGGCGATGACCCACCACCTCTTCGAGGTCGCGGACGCCGACGCCAAGAAGGACCTGGTCAAGGCCCTCGCCTCCGGCACCGGCCGTCGCATCCTCTTCATGCGCACGAAGCACCACGCCAAGCGCCTCGCCAAGCAGCTCTCCAGCCAGGGCATCCCGGCCGTCGACCTGCAGGGCAACCTCTCGCAGGGTGCCCGTGAGCGGAACCTCGCCCGGTTCTCCTCCGGCGACGCCCTGGTGCTCGTCGCCACCGACGTCGCCGCCCGCGGTGTGCACGTCGACGCCGTCGAGCTCGTCGTGCACGTCGACCCGCCCACCGAGCACAAGGCGTACCTGCACCGTTCCGGCCGCACCGCCCGTGCCGGTTCGTCGGGCGACGTCGTCACGGTGACGATGCCGGCCGAGCGTCGCGACGTCGCGCAGATGATGCGTGCCGCAGCGATCAAGGTCACGCCGCAGCACGTCACCGCGACCTCCGCGGCCGTGACCGAGCTCGTCGGCGAGGTGGCCCCGTACCGCGAGGACACCACCCCGGCACCGCAGCAGCAGCAGCAGCCGCGCCGCCAGTCGTCGGGTGACACCGCCGGCCAGGGCCGTGGCCGCTCGCGTGGTCGTGGCGCCCCCGCCGCCGGCACCGGCGGCCGTTCGGGAGGCGCGTCCTCCGCCGGACGCTCCGCCGCCGGTTCCGACTCGGCCGGCTCCGGTGCCCGCCGTGGCGGTCGCTCCGAGGGCGCCGGTCGCGACGACCGTCGTGGCGCCCCGCGTCGTGCCGGTTCCGACACCACCCGCGGTGGCTCGGCGTCGGTCTGGTCCTCGGACGGCGGCTACAGCGCCGGCCGTGCCCCGCGCGACGACGCTGCTCCCGCAGGCCGTCGTGGTGGCTCGCGCCGCGCCTCCCGTCCGGCCGGTTCCGGCCGCTGACCCTGGTCCTGAACGCTTCCTCCGAGGAACACGGACGTCGCGCGTACGGTTCTGGTCACCGGCGGGTGCGCGAGCAGCCGTCGGGGAATCATCCGTTGTCGAGAGGAGCGCACATGGCTGGGATCGAAGACATCAAGAACGCCGCTGAGAAGGCGGCAGGCAAGGCCAAGGAAGGCCTCGGCAACGCCACGGACAACGACCGCCTGAAGGCCGAAGGTCAGACCGACCAGGGCAAGGCCTCGGCCAAGCAGGGCGTCACGGACGTGAAGGACGCGGCCCACGGCGTCGCCGACAGCTTCAAGAACGACAAGTAACCAAGCCGGTCTCGTACCGCGCTGCGAAGCCCCCGGATCCGATCGGATCCGGGGGCTTCGTCGTGCGGTGGACGCCGCCGGGTCAGTGCGACGCCGGCCAGTGCAGCGCGGGTCAGCGCAGCGCTGGTCAGTGCAGCGCGCCGACCGAGGCGAGTCCCGCACGGAGGAGCGTGCCGCGGCCGCCCTCCATCTCGTCCGCGACCGCGTCGGACGCCGCCTCCATCGGACTCATCCAGGTGAGTTCGAGGGCGTCCTGGCGGGGCTCGCACGTGCCCGTGACCGGGACGACGTAGGCCAGTGAGATCGCGTGCTGCCGCTCGTCGGTGTACACCGAGGCGCCGGGCAGCGGGAAGTACTCGGCGACGGTGAAGGGGTTCGGGCTCGCCGGCAGCTGCGGGAACGCCATCGGCCCGAGGTCCTTCTCGAGGTGGCGGAACAGCGCGGTCCGGATCGACTCGCCGTACATCACCCGACCGGAGACGAGCGTCCGCGCGATCGAGCCGCTCGGCGACACCCGGAGCAGGATGCCGACCTCGGTCACGACCCCGAGGCCGTCGAGCCGCACGGGCACCGCCTCGACGTAGGAGATCGGCAGACGACGACGGACGGACGCGAGTTCCTCGTCCGACAGCCAGCCGGAGCCGGAATCGGGGTCGGGGTCGGGGGTGCGCAGCGAGGACATGCACCGTTCCTACCAGGCCCGGTCGCGGAAACGGCCCCGGGCGCGGCATCTGTGGACACAGACCGCTCTCCACAGGAGATGCAGCACCGGCGGCGGGCTGCCGCTCGGCGACGCGACCGCAGACGGACGGGAGGCCCGTTGCCAGCTGGCAACGGGCCTCCCGTCCGGTGTGTGGTGCGGTGGTGCCGACCGCTCAGTCGCTGAGGACCTGGAGCAGGTCCCGGCGCAGGCCGTCGATCTTCTCGGTGGCGGCCTTCGTCTGCGCTTCCGTCGCGCTCGTCCGGAACACGTGCAGGACGCTGGCGAGCTTGCGGAGGGAGTCGAACAGCTCGCGCTGCGAGTCCGGCATGCCGGGCGTGGACTCCCACGCGGCGGCGATCTCGTCGGCCTTGGACTCGGCCTCGGCCCGTCCGGCGTCGGTGAGCTCGAAGAGGGTCTTCCGACCGTCGCCCGTGGAGACCACGAGCTCTTCGTCGACGAGCTGCTGGAGCGTCGGGTACACCGAGCCGGGGCTCGGCTTCCAGGCGCCACCGGTGCGCTCGGCGATCGTCTTGATGACCGCGTAGCCGTTCTGCGGGCCCTCGGCGAGGAGCCCGAGGATGGCGAGGCGGACGTCACCGCGGCGACGGCGCTCGCGACCGGGGCCGAAGCCCGGCCCGAAGCCGCCGCCGAACCCGGCGCCGAAGCCCGGTCCGCCGAACCCCGGTCCGCCGAAGCCGGGACCGAAGCCCCGCCCGCCGCGGCCACCGCGGCCGTGTTCGTGGTCACCGTGGTCACGGCCGGGGAAGCCCGTGCCGTGGTGCTGACGGGCGCTGCCGAAGCGGGGCCCGCCGTGGCCGCGGCCGAAGGGGCCGCGGGGGGACGTGGAGCTGTGTTCGTCGTCCATGGGGCGCATGACGACTCCTTTCTCGAAGTTCGTTCGCGATCCGTTCAGTACCGGTCGCGATGCGTTAACGATAGATCGGTAGTGTTCTCGTTGTCAAGCACGGATCCGCACGGGCTGCTGTCGGTGGTGAGGAGCAGGATGGAGCGGACCATGACGGACGTCTTCGAGCGCTTCTCCCCCGCCACCGCCGAGTGGTTCCGGGGGGCGTTCCGCGAACCGACGCCCGCACAGGCCGGCGCGTGGGACGCCATCTCGACCGGACAGCACGCACTCGTCATCGCGCCGACCGGCTCCGGCAAGACCCTGGCCTCGTTCCTGTGGTCGATCGACCGGCTCATCTCGGCGCCGGACACCCCGCCGCCCAAGCAGCGCACGCGCGTGCTCTACGTCTCACCGCTCAAGGCGCTCGGCGTCGACGTCGAGCGGAACCTGCGCTCGCCGCTCGTCGGGATCACGCAGACGGCGAAGCGGCTCGGACTCGAACCGCCCGACGTCACGGTAGGGGTCCGGAGCGGTGACACCCCGTCGTCCGACCGGCAGAAGCTCCTGCGTCAGCCGCCGGACATCCTCATCACCACGCCCGAGTCGCTGTACCTGATGCTGACGTCGAAAGCCCGCGAGACCCTGCTGAACGTCGACACCGTCATCGTGGACGAGGTGCACGCGGTCGCGTCGTCCAAGCGTGGCGCGCACCTGGCCGTCTCCCTCGAGCGTCTCGACGACCTGCTCGAGAAGCCCGTCCAGCGCATCGGGCTGTCCGCCACCGTCCGCCCCGCGGAAGAGGTCGCGCGCTTCCTCGGCGGTCGTGCACCGGTGCAGATCATCGCGCCGCCCGCGCAGAAGACCTTCGACCTGCGCGTGGTCGTGCCGGTCGACGACATGACCGAGCTCGGCGCACCCCCGGTCGGGGCCGACGCGACCTCCGGCCCGACGAACGGGTCGATCTGGCCGCACGTCGAAGAGTCCGTCGTGGACCTCGTCGAGCAGCACCGGTCGACGATCGTCTTCGCCAACTCCCGCCGACTGGCCGAACGCCTGACCGCCCGGCTCAACGAGATCCACGAGGAACGCGCCCTCGCCGCCGCCGGCGACGGGGTCCTGGTGCCCGCGGGCGCCGTACCCGAGGACGACGGGCTGCCTGCGGCCCGGACGGCAGCGCGACCCGCGCCGACCCGCCCGCCGGCGCAGCTGATCGGCGGCTCCGGCCAGACCGACGGTGGCGGCTCGGAGCGGAGCATCCCGGTGCTCGCCCGTGCGCACCACGGCTCGGTGTCGAAGGACCAGCGCGCGATCATCGAGGACGACCTGAAGTCCGGACGGCTGCGCTGCGTGGTCGCCACCAGCTCGCTCGAACTCGGCATCGACATGGGCGAGGTCGACCTCGTCATCCAGGTCGAGGCACCGCCGTCCGTCGCGAGCGGCCTGCAGCGCGTCGGGCGCGCCGGACACCAGGTCGGCGAGATCTCGCGCGGGGTGCTGTTCCCGAAGCACCGGGCCGACCTCGTCAACAGCGCCGTCACCGTCGAGCGCATGGTCGCCGGGCAGATCGAGTCGATCTCGGTCCCCGCGAACCCCCTCGACGTCCTGGCGCAGCACACCGTCGCCGCCGGGGCGATCGACACCGTCGACGTCGAGCACTGGTTCGAGCTCGTCCGGCGGAGCGCACCGTTCAGCGGCCTGCCCCGCTCGGCGTTCGACGCGACGCTCGACCTGGTCACCGGCCGCTACCCGAGCGACGAGTTCGCCGAACTCCGCCCACGCCTGGTCTGGGACCGCGTGCACGGCACCCTCACCGGTCGTCCCGGTGCCCAGCGCCTGGCGGTCACGAGCGGTGGCACGATCCCGGACCGCGGCATGTTCGGCGTGTTCATGGTCGGCGAGCGGGCCTCCCGCGTCGGCGAACTCGACGAGGAGATGGTCTACGAGTCCCGGGTCGGCGACGTCTTCGCGCTCGGCGCCACCAGCTGGCGGATCGAGGAGATCACGCACGACCGGGTCCTCGTCAGCCCCGCGTTCGGGCAGCCCGGCCGCGTGCCGTTCTGGAAGGGCGACGGACTCGGGCGCCCCGCCGAACTCGGCCGTGCCACCGGGGCCTTCGTGCGGGAGGTCGAGTCCGCCTCCGACGAGGACGCCCGCGCCCGCGTCGCCGCCGGCGGGCTCGACGAACGGGCCGTGACGAACCTCATCACCTTCCTCCGTGACCAGCGCGCGGCCACCGGCCACGTGCCGAGCGACACCACGCTCGTCGTCGAGCGCTTCCGCGACGAACTCGGCGACTGGCGGCTCATCCTGCACTCCCCGTACGGCATGACCGTGCACGCGCCGTGGGCCCTCGCGGTCGCGGCCCGGCTGCGGGAGCGGCACGGGATCGACGGTGGTGCCATGGCCGCAGACGACGGCATCGTGGTGCGGATCCCGGAGACGGACGCCGAGCCTCCCGGAGCGGAGCTGTTCGTCTTCGAACGCGACGACCTCGAGACCATCGTCACCGACGAGGTCGGCGGCTCCGCCCTGTTCGCCGCACGGTTCCGCGAGTGTGCGGCCCGCGCCCTGCTGCTGCCCCGGCGTGACCCGGGACGCCGGTCGCCGCTCTGGCAGCAGCGTCAGCGCGCGTCGCAGCTGCTCGAGGTCGCGCAGAAGTACCCGACCTTCCCGATCCTGCTCGAGACCGTGCGCGAAGTGCTGCAGGACGTGTACGACGTCCCCGCACTGCTCGGCATCGCGGACGAGATCGCCCGACGCCGGATCCGCCTGGTCGAGAGCGAGACCGAGCAGCCCTCGCCCTTCGCCCGCACCCTGCTGTTCGGGTACGTCGCGGCGTTCATGTACGAGGGCGACTCGCCGCTCGCCGAACGCCGAGCGGCCGCGCTCTCCCTCGACTCGACCCTGCTCAGCGAGCTCCTCGGGCGCGCCGAGCTCCGCGAACTGCTCGACCCGGCCGTCATCGACGGTGTCGAGCGCGACCTGCAGCGCCGCTCCCCGGACCGCCGGGCACGGGACGTCGAGGGCATGGTCGACGTGCTCCGGCTCGTCGGCGCGCTCGACCCCGACGAGCTGGTGGAGCGGAGCTGGCTGGCCGAGGCGACCGATCGCGCCGAGGCCGCAGCGACCCTCCGCACCGCGCTCGAGGCACTCGAACGCGACCGCCGCGTCCTGGCGTTCTCGCACGCCGGGGCCACCCGGTGGGCCGTCATCGAGGACGCCTCCCGGCTCCGCGACGCCCTCGGGGTGCCGCTGCCGATCGGCGTCCCGACCGCCTTCGTCGAACCGGTCGCCGACCCGCTCGGTGACCTGGTCGGCCGGTACGCCCGCAGTCACGGGCCGTTCGCCGCGCACGAGGCCGCCTCGCGCCTGGGGCTCGGCGTCGCCGTCGTGCAGGACACCCTGCGCCGCCTGACCGCCGACCGCCGCCTGGTCGAGGGCGAGTTCCGGCCCGACCGCCAGGGCGCCGAGTGGTGCGACTCCGAGGTGCTCCGGCGCATCCGGACGAAGTCGCTCGCAGCGCTCCGGCACGAGGTCGAACCCGTCGCACCCGACGCCCTCGCCCGCTTCCTGCCCGCATGGCAGCACGTCCGCGTCCCCGGGGCCCGCGGCGGGCTGCGTGGGATCGACGGCGTGCTGCAGGTGGTCGACCAGCTCTCCGGGGTCGCCCTGCCCGCCAGCTCGTGGGAGTCGCTCGTGCTGCCCGCCCGCGTCTCCGACTACGCCCCCAGCATGCTCGACGAGCTCACCGCCACCGGCGAGGTCCTCTGGTCCGGCGGCGGCACGCTGCCCGGCAACGACGGCTGGGTGCGGCTGCACCTCGCGGACACCGCCGCGACCACCCTCGCCGAGGCCGCGGGCGACGAGACCACCGAACTGCAGCGGGACGTCCTCGGCGCCCTGGCCGGCGGCGGCGCGTACTTCTTCCGGCAGCTCGGTCAGGCCGTCGGCAGCACGGACGACCCGGCGCTCACGACCGCGCTCTGGGACCTGGTCTGGGCCGGGCAGATCACCAACGACACCTTCGCCCCGCTGCGAGCGATGCTCGGCGGCAAGGCACGGACGTCCAGCGCGCCGCGCACCCGCGCCTACCGCGGGCGACGCCGACCCACGCTGCCGACCCAGTCCGGACCGCCGAACGTCGGCGGGCGCTGGTCCCTGCTGCCGCTCGCCGAACCGGATGCCACCGTCCGGGCAGCGGCGACCGCGGAACTGCTGCTCGAGCGGTACGGCGTGGTCACCCGTGGCGCCGTGCAGGTCGAGGGGGTCCGCGGCGGCTTCGCGGGGGTCTACCGGGTGCTGGCGAAGTTCGAGGAGTCCGGCCGCGCCCGACGCGGGTACTTCGTCGAGGGCCTCGGTGCCGCCCAGTTCGCCACCGGCCCGACCGTCGACCGGCTCCGCACCTACGCGAAGGACCTGGACGACGAGGAGCGTGCCGATCCGGACCGGGCGCGCGAAGCCCTGACCCTGTCGGCCACCGACCCGGCGAACCCCTTCGGCGCGTCGTTGCCCTGGCCGCACGATCCGGCACCGGTCGACCCCGACGACCCGACCGCAGCTGCCGACCAGACCGGCGCCGTCGGCCCGGTCGCCCAGACCAGTGTGAGCACCGCCCCCGCGAAGGGCGGCGCGCGCGGACACCGTCCGGGTCGGAAGGCCGGCGCCCTCGTCGTGCTCGTCGACGGACGGTTGGCCGTCTACGTCGAACGTGGCGGCAAGAGCGTCCTGACGTTCACGGAGGACCCGGCCGACCTGGCCGCCGCCGCCACCTCGATCGCCGCGACCGTCCGGAGCGGGCTGGGCAAGCTGTCCGTCGAGCGGGTCGACGGGGTCTTCGTCCTCGAGGCACCGCTCGGGGACGCGCTCCGCACCGCGGGCTTCACGGCCACGCCCCAGGGACTGCGGCTCCGTGCCTGAGGGCGACACCGTCTTCCGCGCCGCGGCACGGTTGCACGCGGCCCTCGCCGGCAAGGTACTGACCCGCAGCGACTTCCGGGTGCCGGCGTTCGCCACGCTCGACCTCGTCGGTCGCACCGTCGACGAGGTCGTCCCGCGCGGCAAGCACCTGCTGCACCGGATCGGCGACCTGACCGTGCACTCACACCTCAAGATGGAGGGCCGGTGGGACGTCTACGCCCCCGGGGAGCGCTGGCGTCGACCGGCGTTCCAGGCTCGGGTCGTCCTCGACGCCGCCGACGTCTCGACGGTCGGCTTCACCCTCGGTGTCCTGGAGGTCGTGCCGCGTGACCGGGAGTCCGAGGTCGTCGGGCACCTCGGGCCGGACCTCCTCGGGCCGGACTGGGACGCCGACGTCGCCCTCGCGAACCTCACGGCGGACCCGGACCGGCCGGTGGGCCTGGCGCTCCTCGACCAGCGGGTGATGGCCGGTCTCGGCAACGTCTACCGGAACGAGCTCTGCTTCCTCCGGGGCGTGTTGCCGACCCGGCCGGTCAGCGAGGTGCGGGATCCGGCGCGGATGGTGACCATGGCCTCCCGGCTGATCGTCGCCAACCGCGACCGGAGCAACCGGGTGACCACGGGCGTCGACCGGCCCGGGCAGCGCTTCTGGGTCTACAACCGGGCGGGCAAGCCGTGCCTGCGCTGCGGGACGCGCATCCGGTCCGGCGACCTCGGTGAGTCGGAGCTCACGCTGCGGGACACCTACTGGTGCCCGCGCTGCCAGACCTGACCGGACCAGGGCAGACCTGACCGGACCAGGCAGACCTGACCGGCCGCGCCGAGCGTCAGTGGTCGACGGCCTCGACGATGCAGCTCTGGACCTGCTTCGCGGCGTCCGAGGTCTCGGAGAAGTCCGCCGGTGCCGCGGTCGCCGTGCTCTCGTCCGCGACGACGTCCTCGGCGACCTTGTTCACCGGGACGACCATGCCGTCGAAGTCCTCGGCGGTCGGGTCGGACTCGGTGCCGAAGATCGCGACCTCGTCGTCGTTGGGGTCGTCGCTCTGGTTCGGGGCGACCGAGACACCGAGGTACCACCCGGCCTCGCCCTTCGTGACGCTCGCGACGTCCGTGTCGTCATGCGGCCCCACGGCCTTGTCGATCGCGTCGACGGCGGCGCTCGAGGCGACCTGGCAGGGGGCGCTGTTGCGCTGGCCGGGGTCGGTGCGGGTGGCGGACTCCTCGGAGCCCGGGACCTTCGCGACCGGGTCGCCGTTCTGGGCGCCGGCGTTCGAGCAACCACCCAGCAGCATGGCGATGGTGGCGAGGCCGACGAGGGTGACAGTGGTCTTCGCGCGCGTGCTCATGGGGTGGACGGTAGGCGGACGCAGGTGTGCCGGAGCCCAGGACTGCGTCCTGTGGCTCCGGCACGGCTCGTCCGGCTGCGCCGGTCGGGCTACTCGTGCGACATGATCCAGGCCAGCAGGTACGACCGGGTGTTGCCGGTGTCGATGTCCTCCGCCGGCAGGTCCCGGGCGACCGCCAGTGCCGCCGTCGCCTGACTGCCCGACGCCAACGCCCGGTACATGAGCAGGTAGTCGCCGAACTGCACCGCGTAGTCGCCCTCCGGCACGGCCTCGTCGAGCACCCGGCCGATCTGCTGCTTGCCGCCCGCGGCCACGTAGTCCGCGGCGACGGCGGGCATCGGGATGAGCTCGATGCCGGCCGGGGCCGCCGGGTCCGCGCTGAACCAGGTGGCGTGGTCGCGCTTGCCGCCCCAGTTCAGGGAGACGACGGTGTGCTGGAACCCGGGGAACGTGCGGAGGTCCGGGTCGAGGACGTCGCGCTGCGCCGACGCGGCCTCGTTCGCGAGCAGCCAGTCACCGAGCTGCTCGGTCGCACGGGAGCCGGAGACCTGGCCCCAGCGGGCGAGGCCGTTCCAGGCCGACACCGCCTCGGACGACGACTCCTGGTTGTTCCCGTCCGCGAACGGCGAGTACCCGGAGGCCCACGAGTGCTGCGCGTACGGGTCGTACACGCGGAGTTCCGGGAACGACTTCGTCGCCTCGGGGGAGGCGATGTCCGCAGCCACCAGGTCGAGGACCGGCTTCCACTTCGCCACGAGGTCGTCGGAGCCGTCCGCCACGATCGCGGCGGCCGACAGCAGGTACCCGTAGTGGAAGTGGTGGTCGTTGAACTCGTCCGAGCCGAACGACGGCGCCTGTCCGACGAGCCCCTTCACGGTGTCGTCGTACGCGAAGCACCGGGTCCCGCTGACACCGCAGCCCTCGGGGTCGGTCCACTGGTCGATCTGGCTGACGAGCTGTCGTCTGAGGCCGCTGGCCACGTCGTCCAGGTCGAGCTGGGTGGCGAGCCGGTACAGGTTCGCGACCCGGTACAGGTCCTTGCCACCGCCGTAGCTGTCGGCACCGAAGGACGCCTCGGACACCCCGCCGGCGTCCGTCCGGACCTGGTCGACGAGGGTGGCGCGCTGCGCCGACGTCAGACCGGACAGGTCGAGCCGGTCGGCGGCCGGGAGGCTCGGGGCCGCGATCCGGAGCACCGCACCGATGCAGACGGGCGCGTCACCGGTGATGGTCGCGTAGTGCAGGCCGGTGCAGCTGAGGCCCGTGGTGCCCTGGCCGGGCTGCGGCACGATGAGCGTCTTCCCCGCTGCGGCGGTGCGGTAGCCGAGGGCGGTCCGCTGCTGACCGTCCGACGCGGTGCCGGTGGACGAACGGGTCATCGTGACCTCGGTCAGCGGCGACGCAGCGGCTGCGGACAGGGCCCGGAGCTGCTTCGTGGTGGCGTCGTCCGGCACCGGGAACAGCACGACGGAACCGCCGGCGGCCAGACGCACGCCGCTGCCGTCGACGTCACCGGTGGTGACGACACCCCAGGTCCGGCCGTCCGCGGCGATGGTGCCCGTGGTCGTGCCGTCGGGACCGTCGGCCGTCCCGGTGACGGTGCCCGTCGCGGTGACGGTCTGGGCGGACTCCGCGGTGTACGAGACAAGGGGCGAGCCCTGCGCGAGCACGGTGTGACCGAGGACGGTGGAACCCTTCCGGTGCTCGACCGTGACGGACACCTGGTCGTACGCGGACACCAGGGTGCGGTCGGCACCGAGGTCCAGACCGACCTGCTGCACGGCACCGCCGGCGATCGTCTTCTCGGTCGCGCTGACGACGGGCAGACCGGCGGCGAACCCGTCGTCGGTCACCTGCCACGAGATCGGGGTCGGGAAGACCGGCTGCGGCGCGGCACCGTAGACGAGTCCGGAGAACCAGCGGTTCGTCGGCGGCACCAACCCGTCGGCGAGGCGCATGGCCCCCGCGGTGGTCTTCGTGACCGGACCGAGCGCGGTGACGGCGCGGCGCTGGGCGGCACCGTCCACGGCGGGTGAGGCGGTCCCGGTGGCCCGGTCCGAGCCTCCCGTCCGGGTCTCGCTGGTGGTGCCGGTGCAGGCGGTGAGCAGCAGGGCGGACGCGGCCACCAGGGCGACGGCGCCGATGCGGAACCGCACGCTCACAGGCCGATCTGCCGGAGGAAGTCGCGGAACCCGTCGGTGACGCCGGAGAGCCGACCGTCGTCACGGAGGTGCAGGGTCGCGTCGACCGGGGTGCCGGGGCTGGTGACGCCGGAGGACGGTGACGCGGACAGTGCCGGGCTCTCGACCGACACGGTCGTCTTCGCCTGGCCGTCACCGTCGGTGACGACGCTGACGTTCTTGACCGTTCCCTCGAGCGAGCGGTCGTTCGGCAGGAGTAGGTCGACGGTGGCGCCGTCGGCGATGCGGCCGTAGTCGCGGGGGCTGACGAGGAACTCGGACGTCACGAACAGGCTCTGCGCCTTGTGGATCGTGCCGAGCTCGGAGCCGGCCTGGACGTAGCCGCCGGCCTTCACGTCGAGCTTCGCGACGGTGCCGGAGACCTCGGCCTTGAACGTGATGAGGCCGTCCGGGGCGATCTCGTAGGCGCTCGTCGTCGTGTTCGCGCCGACGACGCCCTTCCGGATGTCCTGCGCGAGCTGCAGGCTCTGCACCTGCATGAGCTTCTCGCCCTCCTGGACGGTGTCGCCCTCTTCGACGTACTCCTCGGTGACGGTTCCGCCGTAGTCGGTGCCGACGGCGTACTCCTGCGCGGTGATCGCAGCCGAGGTGCTGGCGACGGCGCTCTGCCGCTGGTTGAAGACGAGCGTGCACGCGGCGACGACGACGAGCACCACGAGGATGCCGCCGTACAGCCGGAGTCGGTTGGTCCAGGTCACGAGGCGACCTCCACGGGGGTCGGGGTACCGGAGGCGGCGCTCGCGGTGATCACGTCGCGTGCGGGCTGCAGCGAGTCGGGTCGGACCACATGGGTCCGGAGTGCCGGGGCGGGCTCGAGGCCGGCCGCGGCGAGCACGAGCACCGGGGCGGTGTCGGCGTCGCGCTCCTGGCGGGCAGCACGACGGTTCGCCGACTGCTCCCGGAACGCGGTGATGATGAACGCGCCGAAGATGAGCGAGTTCGTGATGTTCCACGCGGTCGCCAGGGTCAGCTGACCGTTCGAGACGTCACGCCAGATCGCGACGACGCTCGTCAGGGACAGGAAGACGAAGACGAGCACCTGCGGCACGATGAAGTTGAACGGCGACGGCGCTCGGCCACGACCGGCTCCGGTGACGTGCCACGCCTGCTCCTTCCCGCAGAGGACGTTCCACAGCGCGCGTGCGTAGATCGGGAACGACACCGCCGCGAGCAGCAGCGTCTCGTACCGGAACGAGCCGAGGGCGTAGAACGCCAGGACGACCTGCATCAGGTAGAAGCCGAGGTAGAAGAGCACCCACTCGCCCACCCCGATGGACATGTTCATCGGACGCAGGTCGAAGAAGATCTCGAGCGGCGGCACCAGGAGCAGCAGTCCGGGCACGATGCCGGTCAGGTAGAAGCTCGCCGTGACGAAGTACTGCAGGCGCTGGTCCATCGTCAGCTTGCGCTTCGGGTTGAACGGGAAGTGCGTCAGCAGGATCTCGAACCCGCCGGTCGCCCAGCGGAGCTGCTGCTTGCTGTACGCCTCGATGGTCTCGGGGGCGTCCCCGACCGCGAGCGTCATCGGGATGAAGACCGACTTCCAGCCGCGCTCGTGCAGGTGCAGGCTCGTCCAGACGTCCTCGGACTTCGAGTCGGTGTGGATGCCGCCGACGTCGTCGATCGCGGCACGACGGAAGATGACGTTCGTGCCGACGCAGAAGGCCGCGTTGAAGCGGTTCCGGCCCGGCTGGATGAAGCGGTAGAACACCGTCTGCATGTAGCCGGCGCCGCGGGAGACGAGGTTGTGCAGGTTGCCGTAGGTCTGCGGCGTCTGCACGAAGGCGATCGACCCGTCCGCGAAGAACGGCACGGTCTCGAACAGGAAGTCCTTGCCGGGCACGAAGTCGGCGTCGAACACCGCGAAGTAGTCGCCCTTCGCCAGGGTCAGGGCGTGGTTGATGTTGCCCGCCTTGGCGCCGTTCGAGGACAGGCGTCGGACGTACCGGGCGCCGAGACGGTCCGCCAGGGCCCGGACGTCGTCGCTCCGACCGTCGTCGAGGATCCACGTGCGGTGCTCACCGCGCATCGCGACGGCGGCCGCGACGGTGGCGGCGATCTTCGTCAGCTCCTCGCCGTAGACCGTGATGAACACGTCGACGACGACCCGCTTGCCCCGGACGCGCATCGGCCAGAGGTGGCTGCGGTCGGTGAGCCCCTCGCGGTCGATCTCGTCCAGGTCGAACATCGTGTCCTGGGTGTTGTGGAACGCGAAGTCGCGGGGGTCCGTGCCGCCGGACAGGATCGTCCACATCGACAGCAGGGACTGCCCGACGAGGACGCTCTCGGCGACGATGACCAGGCCGTACGGCAGGAAGTCGCCGCGGTTGGCGGGGTTGAGCAGGAACACCGCGTACGTGACCACGCCGAGCGTCGCCAGCAGCACGATGAGGACCATCACCGGGCTGTGCGCCCGGGTGTCGGCACGGGACCGACCGGTCGCCGCGGTGCCGGTCAGGTGGTGGAGCTGCTCGCGCTGCTCACGCTCGCGCAGTTCCCCGGCACGGTCGATGCGTCGTGCGGAACGACGGGTCGCGCTGCGGCGGGGGTCACCGGCTCGGGTGCCGGCTCGTTCTCGGTCCCGCTCGTCGGCGGGGGCGTCGAACACGGCCTGTTCGGCCGGTCCGTTCGGGGGTTCAGGGGTCGTCCGGGGTCGTCGGACGTCCGTGGGTGCGGACATGCGCGTTCTCCTGTCGGGTGTCGGAGATGCCGTCCGTCGGGCCCACGGGGGCATGACGGACGACGGCGTCGGCGACGATGGCGACAGGACCCGGACGCGGTGGTCCGGCGCGGACGGAGGCTGGGGTTCCTCGTCCGTGGCACGGTGCCCGCCGAGGGTGCGGCGTGCACCGGATCGGTCCGCCCTCGGGAGACAGGACCGGTGTTCGGTGTGTGTTCGGATGTGCCGACGACCCGTGCCGTCGGTGGAGCGATCGTACGACACGGTTCGCCCGGCGCATGTGACGATCGTGTGAACATGCCCCCTGACCAGGGGGCACCGGCCTGTCCCCCGGCGGGTCGTGCGTTCTGGGGACAGTGGACTCCGGGTGGGCGTGGCTGCCGCCCGGGTGGGCACGGCTGCCGGCGCGCTGGTGGGCGTGGCTGCCGCCCGGTCACCCCGGCTGGTGCAGCCGCTCCGCCGCGACCGAACGGACGGCGTCGGTCACGCGTTCCAGGAGCGGCGACGCCAGGTTCCACCGCTGCCACCAGAGCGCGACGTCCGCCCGCCGCGCGGGGGTGAGCTCGACCAGCGCACCCCGCTCGAGTGCGCCGAGGCACTGCGCCTCCGGCAGCAACCCCCACCCGAAACCGAGCTGCACGGCTCGTGCGAAGTCCGCCGAGTTCGGGACGAAGTGCCGCGGACCGCTCGGAGCGTGCCCGAGCACCCGGCGGAGGAAGCCCTGCTGCAGGTCGTCGTCGCGGTCGTAGTCCACGAGCGGCACCCGGTCCAGCCGGGTCGTCATCCGCCGCTCGGTGTCCGCGCCGTCCAGGTACCGGCGGACGAACGACGGGGCGGCGACGGCCCGGTAGCGGTCAACGCCGAGCGGGACCGACGAGCAGCCCTGCACCGGCTCCGACTCGGCCGTGACCGCCGCCATCACGGTGCCGGCGCGCAGGAGTTCGGCGGTACGGTCCTGGTCCTCGCGGTGCAGGTCGAAGACCACCTCGGTGTCGGCCCGGACGATCGCGAGGGCGTCGAGGAACCACGTCGCGAGCGAGTCCGCGTTCACCGCCAGGGGGATCGACGGCGTCCGGCCCGGGACACCCGCGTCCGGCACGTCGAGGGCCCGGGAGGTCTCCTCGTCCAGCAGCCGCACCTGTCGCGCGTGCCGGAGGACGACCTCGCCGTCCGGCGTCGGCGCGATCGGGGTGGTCCGCTGCAGCAGCACCCGGCCGACGAGCTGCTCCATCGCCTTCACCCGCTGCGACACCGCGGAGGGCGTGATCGACAGCTCGCGAGCGGCCGCGTCGAAGGTCCCCGCGTCGACCGCGGCGAGCAGGGTCTCGAGATGGTCTCGCTGGAACCGCACCATCACGACAGCTTACGGCGCACCAGGATCATGAGCTGGTCTGCGGGCTGCCGGACCCCTACGGTTCCCCTGTGACCACGCCGCTCGATGCCCTGCTCCCCGCCCTCTCCGGCCTGGGCACCGGGCTGGCCCTGATCGTCGCCATCGGGGTCCAGAACACCTACCTGCTCCGACTCGCGGTCAGCGCCCGCCTGGGGGTCGTCGCCGTCGCGGTGGCGGTCTGCGCGCTCTCCGACGCGGTGCTCATCATCGCCGGCGTGCTCGGCGTGGGGGCGGTCGTCGAGCGGGTGCCGGCTGCACTGCTCGTCACCCGGTTCGTCGGCGCCGCGTTCCTGCTGACGTACGGGGTGCTCGCGGCCCGACGGGCGCTGCGACCGTCGGGCGAGGCCATCCGTCTCGACGAGCGGGCCGCCGAGGACGGGGTGCCCGTCTCGGCGGGTGCGGGCACCGGAGCCGACGGCCTGGAGGCTGCACCGACGTCGCGGGGGGAGGGCGCGCCTCCCGGTCGGGCCGGTCTGGGCGACCGGCGTCCCGGCGACGGGCGTCCGGGCGGGGACCCGACGGGGCCGACGATGCGCGCCGCGGTCCTCACCATGCTCGTCTTCACGTGGGCGAACCCGCACGTGTACCTGGACACGCTGGTGTTCCTCGGGTCGGTCGCGAACCGGCAGGGGGTCGACGACCGGTGGTGGTGGACCGTCGGGGCGGTCGCGGCGAGCTGCCTGTGGTTCGGCGCACTCGGCTTCGGCGGCCGACTGCTGCGCCCGCTGTTCGCGAAGCCGCTGACCTGGCGGGTCTTCGACGCCCTGGTCGCCGTCGTGATGCTGGCCTTCGGCGTGAGCCTGCTCCTCGGCGCCTGACGGGGATCGCGAAACACCGGTGTTCGTCTGTCGCATCGCGATTCTGCGCGGCGCGCCAGACGAACACCGGTGTTCCGCAGAGCCTCGCTACTCGCGCATCGCCTTGCCGACGCGGCTGTTGCGGCGGCTGTAGCCGAAGTAGATGGCGAAGCCGATGACGAGCCAGACGACGAAGCGGATCCAGGTCTCGACCTCGAGGTTGAGCATCAGCCAGAAGCAGAGCACGGCGGACAGGATCGGGACCACCGGCGACCACGGCACCCGGAAGGACCGCGGTGCGTCCGGGCGCGACTTCCGCAGCACGATGATGCCGATCGACACGAGCACGAACGCGGAGAGCGTGCCGATGTTGATCAGTCCCTCGAGCTTCTCGACCGGCGTGAACCCGGCGAGCACCGCGACGACGATCCCGGCGATGAGCTGCACCCGGACCGGCGTCTGCGTCTTCGGGTTCGTGACCGAGAACCAGCGGGGCAGCAGGCCGTCACGGCTCATCGAGAAGACGATGCGGGACAGACCGAGCAGCAGCACCATGACGACGGTGGTCAGACCGATGAGCGAGCCGATCGCGATGATGCCCGCGGCCCACGGCAGGCCGACGATGTCGAAGGCCGAGGCCAGCGACGGGGCGTCCTCCTGCGCGAGCCGCTTGTACGACACCATGCCGGTGATGACGATGCTCACGCCGACGTACAGCAACGTCACGATGCCGAGGCCGATGAAGATGCCGCGGGGCAGGGTCTTCTGCGGGTTCTCGGTCTCTTCGGCGCTGGTGGCGACGACGTCGAAGCCGATGAACGCGAAGAACACGAGCGACGCCGCGGCGAGCAGGCCGAAGACGCCGTACTGCGCGGGCTCGGATCCGGTGGCGAAGGACACGAGCGACTGGGTCCAGACGCTGCCCTCAGCGCCCTTCGACGGCTCGGCCGCGGGGATGAAGGGCGTGAAGTTCGCGGCCTTGACGAAGAAGGCGCCGACCACGATGACGAACAGGACGATCGCGACCTTGATGACGGTGATCACCGCCGAGACGCGGCTCGACAGGCGGGTGCCGAACGCGAGCAGCGCCGTGAAGACGCCGACGATGAGCACCGGCCCCCAGGTGAAGCCGATCGGGCCGATCGCGATGGTGCTCGGCAGCGTGACGCCGAACACGTCGAACGCGGTGCTGAGGTAGATGCCCCAGTACTTCGCGATCACGGCGCTGGCGGTCAGGGTCTCGAGGATGAGGTCCCACCCGACGATCCACGCGAGCAGCTCGCCCATCGTGGCGTACGTGAACGTGTACGCGGAGCCGGCGACCGGGATCGTCGAGGCGAACTCGGCGTAGCACATGATCGCCAGGCCGCACGTGACGGCGGCGAGCAGGAACGACACGATGACGCCGGGGCCGGCGAAGTTCGCGGCGGCGTTCGCGCCGACCGAGAAGATGCCGGCGCCGACCGCGACGGCGATCCCCATCGCGGCGATGTCGAACGTCTTCAGGGAGCGCTTGAGCGAGCGCCCCTTCTCGTCAGCGTCGGCGAGCGACGCCTCGATGGACTTGGTGCGGAGGGCCATGGACGATCCCGTCATCGGAGCAGGCGGACCACGGAAGGGTAGTGGTATACCGCACGCCGGTGCAACCGGAGGCGCGGTCAGACCACCGAGTCGGAGCGGCCCGCACGCCAGGCGCGGAGGAACCGGGCACCGGCCTCGTCGTGGATGACCCCGTCCGGCGCGGTGAGCACCGGGTACGGCGTCTCGGGCACACCGTCAGCCGGACGGACGTCCACGTGGGCGACCCGGTGTCCGTTCGCGTGCAGCCAGTCGGCCATCGCGTAGTCACTCCGGGAGTCGCCGACGGTACGCCACTCCAGCGGGAGGGCACCGTCCTCGGCGAGGAGTTCGAGTGCCCGCTCCGCCCCGAGGTCCTTGCCGCTGCGGTCGGACTCGATGTCGGTCGAGATGATCGTGGGGTCGACGCGCCACGCCACCGCTCCGTGCTCGTCCGGACGCACGTCGTCGAGCCGGCGGACCCCGAGACCCCGACGCTCGAGCGCGGCCATCGCCTGGGCGTCGAACGCCGGCTGGCGCGCCAGGTAGGCCGCACTGTCCACGTCGACCAGCTGCTCGACGGACACCATCGCGTGCTTCGTCTCGTCGAAGAACACCAGGTCGGCGTACTCGTCGCGGACGAGCTCACGCATCTCGTCGGCGAAGTCCCGCGGCAGCGCCAGGTCCTCGGCGACGGTCAGGTCGCCCATGCCGTCCGGGAACCGGGGGCTGATCGAGCACCAGACGGCGCCCTTCTCGCACACCGCGTGCACCCGACCGCCCGCGGCGAGGCCACCGGCGAGGAGCGGACCGACGACCTGCTCACGGATGAAGGCGTCGCTCCGCCCGGTGTTGAACACGACCGGGATGCCCTCGGCCGCCAAGGCGACGAGGTCGTCGACGATGCTCGGGATCGCGATGGTCCGCGACAGCGGGCTGGCGATCGGGCCGTCGACGTCGAGCAGGAGTCCGAGGCGGGGTGCGTTCACCCGTCCATCCTGGCCCAGGTCAGCGGGCACCGGAGCAGGGGTCCGTGCGGGTCGGGACCGTTCAGTGCGGGTCGGGACTGGGCTGGGTCTGGAGGAAGCCGTCGACCGTGCTCCGCAGCACCGCGGGGTCCGGCACGTGGCCCTGCCCCTCGAGCACCACGGCCGTCGAGCCCGGCACGGTCTCGACCACCGCGCGCGCGGCCGCCCGGGTCCACGTCGGGCCGGTGGTGCCCGCGGCGACGAGCACCGGGACGCCCACGGAGGCGAGGGCCCGCTCCGGCACCACGAGGCCGCTGAGCACGCGGACGTCACGGCCGAGGACCCCGGCGTCGGCGAGCAGGGCCTTCCACAGCTTCGGCTTCAGGGGCACGGCGGACACCTGGAGCATCGGGACGCCGAGCACCCGGGTGAGGTAGGCCCGGACAGCGGCGGCTCGGCGTCCGCCCGCGATCATCTCGTCGAGGCGGTCGGCGAACAGGACGTCGTCGGTGTGCGCGTCGACACTCGCGCGGTACGGCGGTTCGTAGAGGACGGCGCGACCGACGGGCACACCGGTGGCGACGGCGTGCAGGACGACCGCGGCACCGACGCAGATGCCGAGCAGGTCCGCGGGGCCGTCGACGTCGGCGACCACGGCGGCCAGGTCCTCGATCTCCCGCTGGACGGACCACGGTCGGGTGTCACCGCTCTCCCCACGGCCACGCCGGTCGTAGGTGACGACCTGGTAGCGGTCCGAGAACGCCGCGACGACGCCGTCCACGAACGGGGTGCCCCGGTGGTCGAACGCCCCGCCCACGAGGACGAGCGCCGGGCCGTCGCCGCTCGACGAGACCGCGATCCGTGTGCCGTCAGCAGACAGCACCGATCGGTCGGCGGTGGTCGTCATGGCGTCCTCGTTCGGTCTCGACGGCGACTGGCGCGTCCCGGGTCGTGCCGCACTGGTGGGTGCCACACGCATCGCGCTCGACGCTGATCTCGGTCCACGGTGTTCGTGGACCACGCCGTCGTCGCGAGTCTGACAGGCCCGGCCTCCCCCGTCATCACCCACGTCCTGGGGGAGCGCTTGGTGCCCGCTGTGAACGCGTGCCCTGTCCGAGGGGTGGGCGCGGGGCCGGTCGGACGCGGGTCCGGCGCGGGTCGGACGCGGGTCCGGCGCGGGTCGGACGTCGGTCTGACGTGCCCGCTCAGACCAGGGCGTCGGCAGCCACAGACTCGCGTTCGAGCAGCGCCCGCTTGACGTCGAGACCCCAGGCGAACCCGCCGAGTGAGCCGTCGGAACGCAGGACCCGGTGGCAGGGGACGAACAGGGCGGGGGCGTTCCGGGCGCAGACGCTGGCGGCAGCGCGGACCGCGTCCGGTCGGCCCATCGCGCTGGCGAAGGCCGTGTAGGTCAGCGTGGACCCGACCGGGATGTCCCGGAGCCGCCGCCAGCCCTCTGCGAAGAGCTCGGTACCGACCTGGTGGACGGGCACCTGCATGGCGTGTTCGGGCTCGCCGGCGTAGTACGCGTCCACCGCATCGGCAGCGCGCACCTGCCCGTCGAGGACCCGGGCCGGGCGGTGCCGTTCGGCCAGACGCGCGAGCACCCGGTCGGGGTCGGCGGTCCACCCCGAGGCGAGGACCCGCCCGCGGTCGTCCTCGAGCACGGTGAAGGGCCCGTCGGGGGTGGAGAGGGTGGTGAGGACGGCGTCGGTCATCGGGGTTCCTTCCCGGAGTTCGTGGAGGTCGCTGCGGTCCGGTCCATCGCGCGATCGATGATCGGCCGCCAGCAGTGCATCGTCAGGTAGCTCCGCCAGGGGGCCACCCGTTCCGACCATAGGGAGAGTTCCCGCGCCGTCCCGGGCAGCCCGAGTTCCTGTGCACCGTTCCGCACGGCGAGGTCGCTGTGCAGGAAGAGATCGGGGTGGTGTCGGACCCGGAGCGCGACGTAGTCGGCCGTCCACGGTCCGATCCCCTTGACCGCGAGCAGACCCGAGCGGAGTTCGTCGAGGGACTGCCCGCCGTGGACCACCAGGGTGCCCTCGGCGAGCGCCGCCGCGACGCGCACGATCGTGTCGACACGGGCGGCGGGGCCGCGGAGGACCTCCCGCCCGCGCTCGGCGATCACGGCGGCACGGGGGAACAGCCGGACGACGGAGTCGTCGAGATCGGACGACTCCGGACCCGCGACCACACCCGGCACGAGTCCCGCCGCCACCGGTACGCCCAGCGCCGCCACGAGCCGCGTCTGCGCAGTCCGGGCCGCCGCGACGGACACCTGCTGCCCGATGAGCGTGCGGAACACCACCTCGTGCGCGTCCACGGCCCCCGGCAGTCGCATCCCGGGCACCCGTGCGACGACCGGTGCGAGCTCGGGCACCGCCGCGAGGGCGGCGTCCACCGCCACCGGGTCCGCGTCGAGGTCGAACAGCGACCGCACCCGGGCCACGAGCGTGGGCAGGTCGGACAGGTCGGACAGCCGGACGAGCAGGTCCAGTCCGGTGCGCACCCGGCCGGCGCGAGCACCGGACCCGGCCCCGTCGGCGACCGCAGCCGTCGCGCGGAACCAGCCCGGGCCTCCCGGCAGGTCCAGCACGCGCCCGTACGAGGCGACCCGCCCCGCCGCGTCGAACCCGACCTGCTCCATGCCGGCGAGCGCGTGCAGCGCATGCCACTCGAGGAGGCCCTGCACGTCGAACGGCGGCCGCGCCGGCAGGTGCACGCGGAGCGCACCGTCGCCGCCCGGCGCGACCCGCCGTCGGGACCGCAGTCCGGTGGGGGTGAGCGCGAAGACCTCGCGGACGGTGTCGTTGAACTGGCGGATGCTGGCGAAGCCGGCGGCGAACGCCACGTCGGCGATCGGCAGGTCGGAGGAGGTGAGCAGGGTCCGCGCGGTCTGCGCCCGGTGCGCGCGGCTGAGGGCCTTCGGTCCGGCACCGAGTTCGTCGGTCATGATCCGGTTGAGCTGCCGTTCCGAGTAGCCGACACGGGCGGCGAGGCCGGGCACGCCCTCCCGTTCGACGACCCCGTCGAGGACCAGGCGCATCGCGCGGGCGGCGACGTCCTCGCGGAGGTCCCACTCCGGGCTGCCGGGGGTCGCCTCGGGCAGGCAGCGGCGGCATGCGCGGAAGCCGGCGAGGTGCGCGGCGGCGCTCGTCCGGTAGAACGTGACGCCGCTCGAGCGGGGTGTGCGGGCGGGGCAGCTCGGGCGGCAGTAGATGCCGGTGGAGTGCACGGCGGTGACGAACTGCCCGTCGAAGCGGGCGTCCCGCGAGGCCGCGATCCGGTACCGCTCGTCGTGCACCGAGTCGGGCAGCGCGTCGGGCACCGCGGCGGGCACCGCGGCGGGCAGCGCGTCGGCTCCGGTGGTCGTCATGCGGTCAGCCTGGCACGGGCCGACGACACCGGACTGGCGGGAATCGGACGTCGCAGCACCGTGGGTGGACGGGCCGACCGGGAGGCACGGCTACCGTCGACCGCATGGCTCCCGTCCCCGACCCGGTCGCCTTGGTCACGCTGCCGTACGCCCGCGACGTCGAGGTGACGATGCTGCTGGTCTCCCGGCGGCACCGCTACGAGGGACGCCCCGCGGACGGCGCGTCACCGGCCGAGGAGGAGGAGCTCCGCGACCGCGTCGAACTGCGTGCCGGACTTGGGATCGTCGGCGACCGGTACTTCGCGGCCCGCGCGCACGTGCACGCGTCGGTGACCCTGATCGGGGTCGGCGGACTCGAGGCGGTCGGTCGCGAGCTCGGGGTGTCGATCGACCCGGCGGCGACCCGGCGGAACGTGTTCCTGCGCGGCGTCGACGTCGAGGCGCTGCGCGGTGAGCCGTTCTCGCTCGACTCCGGCGACGGCCCGGTCCTGTTCCGTGGGTACCGGCCGGCGAACCCGTGCGCGTGGATGGACACCGAGGTGGCTCCCGGGGCGTTCCGGGCGATGCGCGGGCGGGGCGGGGTGCGCTGCGACCCGGAGTCCGACGGGGTGCTCACGACCGGCCCGGCCGTGCTCCGCACCGCGCACCCGGTCCCTGCCAGCTGACGGTCCCGCGAAACGCAACGCGGGCGGTAGCACGCGACGGAGTACCGCTGCGTGCTGCCGCCCGGGTTGCGTTTTGCGGTTGGGTCAGGCGAGGGCGGCCTGGATCGCGTCGACGAACGCCGGCAGGTCGCCGGGGTTCCGCGAGGTGATGATCGTGCTGCCGGTCTCGTCGACCTGGACCTCCTGGTCGACCCACTCGGCGCCGGCGTTGCGGACGTCCGTCTGCAGCGAGGGGAACGAGGTGATCGTGCGACCCGGCAGGACCCCGGCCTCGACGAGGGTCCAGGGGCCGTGGCAGATCGCCGCGATCGGCTTGCCGGCCGCGACGAACGCCTTCACGAGGTCGATCGCCGTGGACTCCTGGCGGATGGTGTCGGCGTTGATCGTGCCGCCGGGCACCACGAGGGCGTCGAAGTCGCCGGCCGAGACACCGTCGAGGGTGGTGTCGACGTCCACGCTCTTCCCCGGGTCCTTGTCGCCGACCAGGGTCTGGATCGAGCCGGACTCCTTCGCCGCGACCGTCACGGTGGCGCCGCGCTCACGGAGCTGGTCGGTGGGGACGACGATCTCGTCCTGCTCCACGCCGTAGTTCGTCGCGATGACGAGGATCTTCTTGCCGTCGAGGGCTGCCATGGTCACTCCTTCCGCAGGCCGGGGTCTCCGGCTGCGCACACCACGGTCGTCGGACGCCGCTGGGTACGTTCGCAGTGCGGCGGGGACGTCGCCCACCCGGGCGATCGCTCAGCCGGGGACGTCGCTCAACCGGGGATCGCCCAGCCGCGGATCGCTCAGCCGGGGACGTCGCTCAGCCGCGGATGCGGAACCCGTCGCCCTCGGCCGTCACCGTGACCCCGTCGTACCCCGTGATGCGCACCAGGTCCGCCGGCAGGTCGGCGGGGGCGAGCGGCCCGACGGCGACGGTCGTCGCACCGGAGGCGAGCGCAGCCTCCAGTCCGGCCGGGGCGTCCTCGAAGGCCAGGCAGTCCTCGGCCGCGACGCCGAGCAGGGCCGCCCCGCGCAGGTAGCCGTCGGGATGCGGCTTGCCGTGCTCGACGTCGTCTGCGGCGACCACGGCGTCCGGGACGGGCACGTCGGCGGCACGCATCCGGTTCACGGCGAGCTCTCGCGGGGCGCTGGTGACGAGCGCGACGGGCACGCCGGCGGCGAGCAGTCGGCGGACGAACGCACCGGCACCGGGGACCTCGATGATGCCCTCGGTGTTCTCGACCTCGTCGTTGACGAGTTCGAGTGCGACCCGCCGCTGCTCGTCGGGCTCGAGGTCGGGCAGGAAGTGCCGGATCGTGTCGATCGTCTGTCGGCCGTGCGAGAAGCCGAGGATCGTATGCGGGTCGAGGTCGTGGTCGGCGCCGAAGCGACCCCACGCCCCCTCGACGATGGCGGTCGAGTCGACGAGCGTCCCGTCCATGTCGAACAGGACCCCGGACACCACGACGTCGATCACGCGCCCGACCCTACCCGGCGGGCACGACCGCCGAGGCGTCAGCGAACCGCGACCGCGCCGTCGGCGAACCGGGACCGCCCCGTCAGCGCGCCCGGACGTACCGCGTCAGGAGCACGTCGCCCGCTCCGTGCAGCACGTGCGCGAGCCGCATCGACCGCAGCTCCGGCGACGACCCGTGGACGATGCGCCCGCCGTCGCCACCCTCGAGTGACGGGTCGATCGACAGGCACAGCTCGTCGACCAGATCCGCGGCGACCAGTGCGCCGAGGAAGGACGGCCCACCCTCGCAGTGGATGGTGCGGAGGCTCCGGTCGACCAGGGCGGCCCGGACCTGGGCGGGGTCGACGGAGTCGTCGCCGCACGACACCACGTCGGCGACGGCCTCGAGCGCGTGTCGCCGCGAGGGGTCCGCGGACGCCGAGGTGAGGACGACCGGCCGGACCGGCGCCTCGGTGAACACCCGCGACGTCGGGTCGAGGCCGAGCGACCCCGTGACGATCGCGAACACCGGCTGGTCAGGCAGTCCGTGCTCCCGGCGCCAGACGACGTCGGCGTCGTGCAGCACCATCGGCCCGTACCCCTCGTCGCGAACGGTGCCCGCGGCGACCAGCACGACGTCGGCGACCCGGCGCAGCAGGTCGAACACGCGCAGGTCGTCGTCCCCGCCCATGGACCCGGACTTCCCGGCTGCGGTGGCGGAGCCGTCGAGGGAGCTGACGAAGTTCACGCGGAGCCAGCCGCCGTCAGCAGTGCCCGCGGCACCGTCCGTGTAGGCGTCGAGCAGCTCGTCGTCGGACAGGTCGGCGATCGGGTCGGGCAGGTGCGTCACGTGTTGTGCCTCGCTTCCAGGGGTGCTCGCCAGCCGAGGACGGTCTCGACCATGCGCATCGCGTCGACGGACTCGACGACGTCGTGCATCCGGACGATGCGGGCGCCGAGCATGGCGCTGACCGTCGCGGCCGCGAGCGTCCCGGACAGCCGTTCGCCGCGGGGACGGCCGAGGCTCTCCCCCACGAAGTCCTTGTTCGACACCGCGGCGAGGACCGGGTAGCCGAGGGCGACGACCTCCGGCAGGCGCCGGGTCAGTTCGAGCGTGTGCACGGTCGTCTTGTTGAGGTCGTGTCCCGGGTCGATGATGATCCGGTCCTCCGGGATGCCAGCGTCGAGCGCCCGGTCGACGCGCAGCCGCAGGAAGGCCGCGACCTCGCCCGCCACGTCGGCGTACTGCGGCTTCGGGTACTCCTGCCGGGGGGCCGCGAGCGAGTGCGTGATGACGATCGTCGCGTCCGAGTCCGCGACGACGGCGGCCATCCGCGGGTCGGTCAGGCCGGTGGTGTCGTTGACGACACTGGCGCCGGCGGCGATCGCGGCGGCAGCGACCTCGGGCCGGAAGGTGTCGACGCTGATCGTCACGTCGGACTGCTGCGCGACCTGCTCGACGACGGGGAGGACGCGCTCGATCTCGTCGGCCGCGGACAGCTCCGGCCCGGGAGCGAACTTCACCCCGCCGATGTCGACCCAGTCGGCGCCCTGCTCGGCCGCGGTGACGGCGGCCTGGACCGCGCGGTCCAGGGCGAACGTGCGGCCCTTGTCGTGGAACGAGTCCGGCGTGCGGTTCACGATCGCCATCACCGCGATGCGGTGGTCGAAGTCGAAGGTGCGTCGGCCGATGGTGCGGACCGGTTCGCGCAGGTCCGGGACCACCCACCCGGGTCCGGTCGCACCGGCTGCACCGGACGGGAGGCCCGTGCCGAGTCCGACGCGCATCAGACGTCCGCCCCGGCTCCGGTGTCGGTGCCGGTCCCGGCTCCAGCGCCGGCTCCGGCCCCGGCCCCGGCCCCGGCTCCGATGAGCGCGATCGCCTCGGCGCGCCCGGCCGCGTCGGCGAGGATCCCGCTCGCCGCGACGGTCACGGTCGTGGAACTCGTCTGCCGCTCGCCCCGGGTCGTCACGCACTGGTGCTGGGCGTCGAGGACGACCAGCACGCCGCGCGCCTCGAGGCCCTCCTGCACCGCCTGGACGACCTGCTCGCCGAGACGCTCCTGCAGCTGCGGACGGGAAGCCAGCGCCTCCACCACCCGCGCCAGCGTCCCGAGCCCGATGAGCCGCTCGCCCGGCGCGTACGCCAGGTGCGCGGTGCCGAGGAACGGCAGCAGGTGGTGCTCGCACACCGAGCGGAAGAGGATGTCGCGCACGATCACCAGGTCACCGCGCTCGCCGTCGCCGGCCGGCACGGTGCCGTCGCGGGCGATCTGCGTCGCGTCCTGGTCGAGCCCCCGGAAGAACTCCGTGTAGGCGTCGGCGACCCGCTGCGGGGTGCGCTCCAGCCCGGGCCGGTCGGGGTCTTCGCCGATGCCCGCCAGCAGCTCTCGCACGGCGGCCTCGACACGGGCACGGTCCATGCGCTGCGTCACCCGCTCATCCAACACCGCCGAGCGGCGGTGCAACTGACCACGGAACGCGGTGACGTACCCCGATCACCGGGAACGGGCCTCCAGGACGGCTACCCTGCGGCCGCGACGTGCCAGCGGTCCCAGGTTCCTTTAAACTCGCCCGGTGAGCGCCCCGCAGACATCCAGCCCGCCCCGGAACAGCGTCGCATCCGGCCTCGACCGCTTCTTCTCGGTCACGAAGCGCGGATCGACCATCCCCCGAGAGATCCGTGGTGGTCTCGTCTCCTTCGTGACGATGGCCTACATCGTCATCCTCAACCCGCTCATCCTCGGCGGGTTCAGCGCCGACCAGGCCGCCAAGGACGTCAGCGGCGGGTGGCTCGAGAACGCTCAGGTGGCCGCTGCCACCGGCCTGGTCGCCGGGCTCATGACCATCGCGATGGGTGTCGTCGCGAACCTGCCGTTCGGCATCGCGGCGGGCCTCGGGATCAACTCGTTCCTCGCCGTCAGCGTCGTCCACCAGGTGACCTGGGCCGAAGCGATGGGCCTCGTCGTCATCAACGGGGTGATCATCGTGATCCTGGCGTTGACGGGCATCCGGACGATGATCTTCACCGCCGTGCCCGCGCAGCTCAAGGCGGCGATCACGGTCGGCATCGGCCTGTTCATCGCGTTCATCGGCCTGGTCGACTCCGGCTTCGTGCGCTCCTCGGGGCTCGCGTCCCCGCCGCTGCAACTCGGTGAGGACGGCTCCGTCGGGGCCCTGCCGACGATCGTGTTCCTCATCGGCCTGGTGATCATCGGCACGCTGATGGCCCGCAAGGTCAAGGGCGCCCTGCTCATCGGCATCATCGCGACGACGATCATCGCGATCATCCTGCAGGCGGTCTTCCACGTGCCGACCTCGGTCGACTCGAAGACCGGCTGGAACCTCAACGCCCCGGGCCTGCCGAGCGCGCTGTTCGCCCTGCCCGACCTGTCGCTCGTCGGCCACTTCGACTTCGGCGCCTTCGCCCGCATCGGCCCGCTCGCGGCGTCGATGCTCGTCTTCACGCTGGTCTTCACGAACTTCTTCGACGCCATGGGCACGATGACCGGGCTCGCCAAGGCCGCCGGGGTCGCGGAGAAGGACGGCACGTTCCCCCGCCTCCGCGCCGCGCTCGTCGTCGAGGGTGCCGGTGCGATCGCCGGTGGTGGCGCCTCGGTGTCGTCGAACACGGTGTTCATCGACTCCGCCGCCGGCATCGGTGAAGGTGCCCGGACGGGCATGGCCTCGGTCGTCACCGGTCTGCTGTTCCTGGCCTCGATGTTCCTGACGCCGCTGACGCAGGTGGTCCCGCTCGAGGTCGCCGCCGCCGGACTCGTCGTCGTCGGTGCGCTCATGGTGGCGCAGGTCGCGGACATCGACTGGTCGGACTTCGGGTCGGCGCTGCCGGCGTTCCTGACCATCGTCGTGATGCCGCTGACGTACTCGATCGCCAACGGCATCGGCGCGGGCTTCATCAGCTGGGTGCTCATCAAGGCGCTGTCCGGCAAGGGCCGGCAGGTCTCGTGGCTGCTCTACGTCGTCGCCGCGGGCTTCCTGCTGTACTTCGCCCGCGGCCCCCTGGAGGCCCTGCTCGGCGTCGGCTGACCCGACCCCGCAATACGCAACCTGGGCGGTTGCTCGCAACGGTATCCCGTGGCGAGCAACCGCCCAGGTTGCGTATTGCGGAGGGGACGGACGGGAGGCCCGGCTCAGTCCGGCAGGTCGGTGGGCGTCGCCTCGTGGTGACGGTGGGCCGGCGTGCGCCGGTCCTCCTTCATGCCCGCCTCGAACAGGTGGCGCTTGCCGCCGACGAGCTCCTCACGCGCCGTGCGCTCGAGTTCCTTCGCGGTGGCGTAGTAGCCGTCGTCGTAGTCCTCGACGATCTGGAACGTCCACCGCCCGGCGATCACGTTCCGACCGACGAGCTCGGTGTCGATGCGCTCCGCCAGTTCGGTGTGCCCGGCCTTCCGCAGCTGCTCCACCGCCTCGCCGATGTTCAGGTCGGCGGTGCCGGTGAGCCGGTGGAAGCCGTAGAGCAGACCGCGGGCGTGCTCGATGACCTCGATCGCCGCGGACAGGCTGCCGAGGGCCTCGACCGTCGCCTCCGAGACCCCGTCCGGGACCTGGTGTGCGGCGTCGGGACCCTGGCTGTCGTCGTTCGTCATGATGCTCGTCTACACGATTGCTCCTCGGCCCGTTGTCGGCGTCCTCCGCAGGACGAACGCGGCGCGCCGGAGCGCTTGCAGGTGTCAGATGACCGACCTAGCATTCGAACACACGTTCGAACGAGGAGGCTCCTGATGATGATCGTCGACACCGCGGTCACCGTGTGGTGGACCGGTGGCACACCCGTCCGACTGGTCTGGCTCGGCCGGCGCTGGCGCGTCACCGACGTCCCGACCCGGTTGACCACGACCCCGTCCGACCTGCCCACCGCCATCACCCACGCACCCGAACGCACCGCGGGATGGCGCTTCCAGGCGACCGCCGAGGACGGCGAGACCCTGGTGGTCGACATCGTGCCGGACGGCAGCGGCTGGACCGTCGCACGGACCTGGACGTGAACGGGGTGGACGAGGCGGACCGGACAGGGCAGTCCTGGACCTCGACCGACCGCCGCGCTACGGTCGCGGCATGACGACCTGGATCGCCCTGCTGCGCGGGGTCAACGTGAACGGCATCACGATCCGGAACGCCGACCTCGCCGACCTGTTCCGCTCCCTGGGCCACACCGACGTGCGGACGGTCCTGGCTTCCGGCAACGTCGTCTTCACCGCCACGGACCCCGTCGACCCCGTCGAACTGCGGGCGTCCGTCGAGCAGGCGCTCCGGGACCGCTTCGGGTACGACGCCTGGATCGTGCTCGTCCGGCACGACGCACTGGCCGACCTCGTCGCGGGGTTCCCCTTCGCGTCGACGGCCGACCGGCACGACTACGTGGTGTTCGCGTCCGAGCCCGCCGCGCTCGACGACCTGCTCGCCGGGCTCGACCTCGACCCGACGGTCGAGCAGGTCGCCCGCGGGGACGGCGTCGTCCACTGGTCGTGCCCGAAGGGGTCGAGCACCTCGACCGCCTTCGCGAAGCGCGCCGGGGCCGCCCGGTTCAAGCGGACCACGACGGCGCGCAACACGAACACGCTCCGCAAGCTGCTCTGATCGGCACGCCGCCCGCCGTCGTGCCGGCCGGGATCACTTGGTCTGGTTCGGGTGGCGCGTGTGGACATCGAGCAGGTGGACGACGCGGTCGGCCTCGTCCACCACGAACCAGATCCGCGCTCCGCGCTTGAGCTCGAACTGCCGCCGAACCCAGTCCCGCCCGTCGTGGGTCACGGTGCCGAGCTGACCTCGGAGGGCGTGACACGTCAGGTCCTCCGAGAGTGGATCGGTCGAGAGCCGGTCCCACGCCACGACGACCGCGTTCCGTTGCGTGGCGACGAGGTCGCGCCATCCCTGCTCGGCGGATCGCGTCGCGAACACGATCGTGTACTCGTCGGTCCGAACGGGGCGAGCGACCCCCGATCGCCTCGGCACCACCGCTCAGGGCTTCTCGACGACGACCGGTCGTGCGAGGGGCTCCGGCTCGACCGAACCCCACCCGGCGGCGATCGCCTCGGCCGAGTTCCGCCACGCCTGCATCTCGAGGAGGAGACGGCGTGGCTGCCGGAGTGCGAAGGAGCCACGCGCCACCTCGACGATCTCACGAGCGAACTGCCGCTGGTCCTCGCGACTGAGCATGCCGATCCACGGGTACGGGATCGCGAGACGCTCGTGCAGCGGCAGTTCCTCGTTCACCGTGACGGCAGCGATCAGCTCCGCGGCGATGTCGAGCACGGCTTCGTCCTCGTCCGACCGTTCCTTGGTGGTCAGGACGAGCGGCGCGCCGTCGCGGCGGGTCACCTCGAGGGGCTCCTGCTCGGCCGCCGCGAAGACGTCCTTGGCATGCCGTGACAGATCGGAGGACTGGACGGTGCGCCGCCGACGCGGGGCTGCGAGGAGAGTCATGGAGTGAGGCTATTCAGAACGCGTTCTGAACGCAACACCCACGCCGGCCTCAGGCCTGCGCCGGCTGCCCGTTGCTCGCCATCGTGCCGCCGTCGACGGGCAGGATCGCCCCGGTGATGAACGACGCCTCGTCGCTCGCCAGGAACAGGACCGCCGCGGCGACCTCCTCCGACCGACCACCTCGGCCGAGGGCGATCCGTTCCGAGAACTCCCGCTTGAGCTCCTCGTCCTCCGCCTGCGACTGCGTCAGGTCCGTCCAGATCAGTCCGGGCGCGACGGCGTTCACACGGACGCCGAACCCGCCGTTGTCGAGCGCCGCCGCCTTCGTGAAGTTCGAGACGCCGCCCTTCGCCGCGTTGTAGGGGCTCATCCGCCAGTCCGCGGCCTCGCCGGACACCGACGAGGTGTTCACGATCGAGCCCCTCGTCTCGCGGAGGAACGGCAGCGCGGCCCGCGTGCCGTAGAAGACGCTCGACAGGTCCGTCTCGACGACCCGGCGCCACTCGTCCGGCGAGATGTCGGTGATGTCGCCGGAGGTGAACGTACCGGCGTTGTTGACGAGGACGTCGAGCCGGTCCCACCGGTCGATCGCCGCGTCGACGACCGTCTGCCACGCGTCCGCGTCCGCCACGTCGGCCTGCAGCCACAGCGCCTGCGCCGTCGGCAGCGAGTCGGCGACGTCACGCACCTTCTCCTCGACGCTGTCCACCAGGACGACGCCGGCACCCTCGGCGACGAACGCCCGTGCGGTCGCCTCGCCGATACCGGACCCCGCGCCGGTGACGATCGCGACCTTGCCCTCGAACCGCTTGCCCATGGTCTGTTCCTCTCGCGTCGGTGGTCCCCGCAGCGGGACCCCGTCGGCCCGGAGGACACGGGAGACCACGGTGCCCGCCCCGCCCTGGACGGGAGTCCAGGCGGAGGCGGGCATCGGTGTCGGACGGAGGGCGTGCCTCCCGGCCGGTCAGGCGGTGGTGTCCTCGTTCTCCATGTCGCGTTCCAGCGAGATCGTCGGGATGGAGGCGGTGATCACCGAACCGTCGGCGCGGAGCGTCCCCTGGATGTCACTGGTGGTGGGCGCGTGGCCGGCCATCCGCGGACCCTGGTGCGGCAGCGGGACGACGGTCGGCTCGCCCGGACGCACCTCGATCTGCTGGTTGTGGACCCACGCGTCGAAGCCGTCACCGGTCTCGACCGTGAAGGTCAACGCCTGCTGCTCGAGGTCGACGCGCACCCGCGACCCGTGCACCGTCATCCGGTACGTCAGGCGGTCCCAGTCGATCGGCAGGCGTGGGTTGAACGTCAGGCGGCCGCCGTGGTCGCGCATGCCGCCGAAGCCGTTGACGAGCGCACCCCAGATGCCGCCGGTCGACGCGATGTGCACGCCGTCGGTGGTGTTGCCGTGCAGGTCGGCGAGGTCGACGTAGAGCGCCGTTTGGAAGTACTGGCCGGCGAGCTCGTGGTAGCCGACCTCGGCCGCCATGATCGACTGCACGACCGCCGACAGCGTCGAGTCACCCGTCGTGAGGGCGTCGTAGTAGTCGAAGTCGCGACGCTTCTCGGCCGGCGTGAACTCGTGGCCCTGCAGGAACAGGGCGAGCACGACGTCGGCCTGCTTGAGCACCTGGAACCGGTAGATGACCAGCGGGTGGTAGTGCAGCAGCAGCGGGCGCTTGGACTCGGGCGTGCGCTCGAGGTCCCACAGCTCCTTGTCGAGGAACTGGGCGTCCTGCGGGTGGATGCCGCGGTGCGGGTCGAACGGGATCTCCATCGACTCGGCCGCGCGCTCCCAGTTCTCGACCTCGGCGTGGTCGAGGCCGGTCCGACGGATCATCCGCGCGTACTCGTCGGGGTCGTCGACGGCGAGCTGCCGGCAGGCGTTGACGGCAGACCACAGGTTGGCCCGTGCCATCACGTTCGTGTACATGTTGTCGTCGACGACGGTCGTGTACTCGTCCGGTCCGGTGACACCGTCGATGTGGAACTTCTGGTCGCCGTTGGAGCGCCAGAAGCCCAGGTCCTCCCACAGGCGGGCGGTCTCGACGAGGATGTCGATCGCGCCGCGCTTCAGGAAGTCCGTGTCGCCCGAGGCTCGCACGTACTGCATGAGGGCATGGGCGATGTCGGCGTCGATGTGGTACTGCGCGGTGCCGGCGGCGTAGTAGGCGCTGGACTCCTCGCCGTTGATCGTGCGCCACGGGAACAGGGCACCGCGCTGGTTCAGCTCGCGCGCCCGGGCGCGTGCGGCGTCGAGCATGTTGTAACGGAAGCGGAGCGCGTTCCGAGCGACGATCGGTGCCGTGTACGACAGGAACGGCAGGACGTAGATCTCCATGTCCCAGAAGTAGTGGCCGCCGTAGCCGGAGCCGGTGACGCCCTTCGCCGCGATGCCGTGGCCGTCGGTGCGGGCCGTGGCCTGCGCGAGCTGGAACAGGTTCCAGCGGACGGCCTGCTGCACCTCGGGCTGGCCGGCGATCTCGACGTCGCTGCGCGCCCAGTAGTCGTCGAGCCACTTGCGCTGCTGCCCGAAGACCTCTTCCACGCTCTCGTACTTCGCGCGGTCCAGGGTGCGGTCGCACCGGTCGGCGAGCTCGCGCGCCGGGACGCCGCGGGACGTGTGGTAGACCACGCTCTTGACCAGGCGGATCGGCTGCCCGGCCTTCGCCTGCACCCGGTAGACGTGCTTCGCCAGGTCGTCCTCGATGCTCGAGGTCTCGTCCCAGCTGTTCTCGGTCTCGAGCCGGTGCTCGACGCCGACGCAGATCGTCATGCCGGAGCTCGTCGCCTGGTAGCCGAGCAGGGAGCGCGAGCCCGCGTTCCGCTTGAGTCGCGGCTGCAGCACCCGGTCGGTGAAGGACTCGGCCTTGCGCGGGTCGAACGCCGCCGCGGCCGCCTTCATGCCGGCGTGGTACTCGTCGGCGACGTCCTGGCGGTTGAGCACCTGGCTCGAGAGCAGGACGGAGGCGTCGTGGTCGAGCATGGTGACCTCGTAGTCGATGACGGCGAGGTGCCGCTCGACGAAGGACACCAGGCGCCGGGAGCGGATGAGCACCCGCTTGCCGGACGGCGTCGACCACTCGGTCTCGCGCAGCAGGTAGCCGCCGCGGAAGTCGAGCCGACGGCTGTGGCGGAGGATGTCGGCCTCGGACAGGACGAGCGGCTCGTCGTCGACGTACAGCCGGATGACCTTGGCGTCGGGGACGTTGATGATCGTCTGGCCGGTCTTCGCGAACCCGAACGCGGTCTCGGCGTGCCGGATCGGCCAGGTCTCGTGGAAGCCGTTGATGTACGTGCCGTACTGCACGCCGCCGCGGCCCTCGTCGAAGTTGCCGCGGAGCCCGAGGTAGCCGTTGCCGACCGCGAAGTTCGTCTCGTCGACGCCCTGCTCGTCCGCGTACTCGGTCTCGATCAGCGCCCACTCGTCGACCGGGTACCGGACGCGGTCGAGGGGGTCGGAGGTGATGGGGTTCATGCGGTCTTTCCGGAGTCGGCAGGAGACAGGTCGGGCAGGAGGTCGGCCAGGTCGGTCACGACGACGTCAGCACCGTGCTCGCGGAGGGCGTCGGCACCGGCACCGCGGTCGACGCCGATGACGAGGCCGAACGCCCCGTTGCGGCCGGCTTCGACACCGCTCGTGGCGTCCTCGACGACGACGCACTGGGCGGCGGTCAGGCCGAAGCGGGTCGCGGCGTCGAGGTAGGTGTCGGGTGCGGGCTTGCCGGCGAGGCCGTCCGCCCGGGCGACGGCACCGTCGACGATGACGTCGAAGCGGTCGATGATGCCCGCGGTGCGGAGCACCTGCTTCGCGTTCGCCGAGCTGGAGACCACGGCGACCTCGTACCCGGCGTCGATCGCGGCGGTGAGGAACCGCACCGAGCCCGGGTACGGCGAGACCCCGTGTTCCTGCAGTTCGGCGGTGAACTCGGCGTTCTTCCGGTTGCCGAGCCCGCAGACGGTGTCGAGCGTCGGGTCGTCGTCCGGCGTTCCCTCGGGCAGGTCGATGCCGCGGGCCTCGAGCAGCGAGCGCACGCCGTCGTACCGGGGCTTCCCGTCGACGTACGCGAAGTAGTCCTGCTCGGCGTACGGCGCGACTCCGTGGTGCGCGAGGTACGGCGTGAAGAGGCGACTCCAGGCACGCATGTGCACCTCGGCCGTGGGCGTCAGCACGCCGTCCAGGTCGAAGAGGAGGGCTCGCTGGTCAGCGAGCGGTGCAGGGGTTCGCCGATCCGTCGACGTCATGGGCAGACCTTCCAGGGGAGCGGTGTCGAACACGATTGCTGCGGGGTCAACTCTAGGACCGCTCCGCCGCGCCGTGTTCCAGGCCGGGAGCGCGCCGCGCACGTCCGGGGAGCGCGGAACTGGACCGCCGTCCAGCCGGTTCCCGGGACGCTCGCGGACATGACCACTGACACCTCAGCGCCGCCGCAGGACGGGTCCGGATCGAAGCTCAAGCAGGCGATCACCGGTCCCCTGCTGTTCCTGTTCATCCTGGGCGACGTGCTCGGCGCGGGCATCTACGCCCTGATGGGCACCCTGTCGAAGGACGTCGGTGGGGCGCTCTGGGCGCCGCTCGTGCTCGCCCTGCTGCTGGCCCTGCTGACGGCGGGCTCGTACGCCGAACTCGTGACGAAGTACCCGAAGGCCGGTGGCGCCGCGGTGTTCGCCGAGCGCGCGTACAAGGTGCCGCTGGTGTCGTTCCTGGTCGGGTTCTCGATGCTCGCCGCCGGTGTCACGAGTGCTGCGGGCCTGTCGCTCGCCTTCGCCGGGGACTACCTCGGCACGTTCATCGACGTCCCGCCGGTGCCGGCCGCGATCGTGTTCCTGGCCCTCGTCGCGTGCCTCAACGCCCGCGGCATCTCGGACTCCCTGCGGAGCAACGTCGTCATGACGATCATCGAGCTGTCCGGTCTCGTCATCGTCATCGTCACGGTCGCCGTGATGATGGGCGGCGGCGGCGGTGACGTCTCACGCGTCGGGGCGTTCCCCGCCGAGGCGAACCCGGCCCTCGCGACCCTCAGCGCGGCCATCGTCGCCTACTACTCGTTCGTCGGCTTCGAGACGTCCGCCAACGTCGCCGAGGAGGTCCGCGAACCCCGGAGGGTCTACCCGCGCGCGCTGTTCGGCTCCCTCGCCACGGCCGGCGTCGTCTACGTGCTCGTCGCGCTCGCCAGCTCGATCGCCCTGCCCGCGTCGGAGTTGTCCGACTCGAGCGGCCCCCTGCTCGCGGTGGTCGCTGCGACCGGCGTGCCGATCCCGGACTGGGTGTTCAGCATCATCGCCCTGGTCGCGGTGGCGAACGGCGCCCTGCTCACCATGATCATGGCGAGCCGCGTCACCTACGGCATGGCCGAGCAGCGACTGCTGCCGCGCCTGCTCGGCAAGGTCCTGCCGAACCGGAAGACCCCGTGGACGGCCATCATCGCCACCACCGTGGTCGCGATGCTCCTCACCCTGGTCGGGGACGTCGGCACGCTCGCCGAGACCGTCGTGCTCCTGCTGCTCTTCGTGTTCATCAGCACGAACGTCGCGGTCCTCGTGCTGCGCAAGGACGAGGTGGAGCACGAGCACTTCCGGGTGTGGACGTTCGTGCCCGTGCTCGGTGTCGCGTCCTGCATCCTCCTGCTGACGCAGCAGAGCGGGCAGGTCTGGCTGTACGCGGCGGTCCTGCTCGCGGTCGGCGTGGTCCTGTACCTCGTGGCCCGTGCGACGCGGGGTCGCGACCGCACCGACTCGGAGACGCCCGCTCGGTGACGGGGGTGGGGCGTGCCTCCCGGCCGGTCGGGAGGCACGCCCCGTGTCCGCCACGCACCCCCGTTCGTGCGCGTCAGCGCAGGTCGCGCACCCAGCTCTCGACCGCGGCCGTGATCGCTCGACGTGCCTCGTCGGGGCTGATCGTCGCGGTCAGGTCGCCCGGCTGCGCGCCGTACGCGCCGAAGTCGGCGTGGTTCGCGCCCGTGACCTGCGTCATCGTCGCGTCGGCGGGGAGCTCGTCGCGGGCTGCGGCGACCTTCTCCGGCGTCGACAGACCGTCGCGCGAACCGGAAACGCTGAGCACGTCGAGGTCGCTGTCCGACAGGTCGTTCGCGCAGTAGCTGCCGAACAGCAGCAGACCGGCGACGTCGGGGTCGTCCGCGAGCTGGCAGGCTCGAACGCCGCCGAGGGAGTGGCCGCCGACGGCCCAGGTGCGGACCTCCGGGGCGTGCGCCTGGAAGACCGAGAGGGCCCGGGTGTCGAAGAACGCGAGGTTGAGGGTCGGCTTCGTGATGACCACCGTCGTGCCGTCCGCGACCACCTGCCGGAAGCTCGCCATGTAGGCGTACGGGTCGACCTTCGCGCCGGGGACGAACACGACGCCGACGCCGTCCGGGGTGCCCGTCGGGGTCATCACGACGGAGTCGCCCGCGTCGCGGACCGACACCCGGTCGTCCCGCCAGACGGTCAGGGCCGCTGACCGCGTGCCCGGCATGACGATGTGCGCCCAGACGAGGAACACCAGGACCAGCACGAGCAGGACGGCGACGATCCACCCGCCGATCCGCAGCACGCGGTGTCGACGGGCTGGAGTGGTTCGTGCCTCGGTGCTCACCCCGCCGACGCTACTGCCACCGCCTGACCCGCAAGACGCAACCCGAGCGACGCCCCGCAACGGTATGTCGTTGCGGGGCGTCGCCGGGGTTGCGTTCCGCGGGGGTCAGTCGACCGTGTTCGTGACGACCTCGCCGCTGCCGGCGTCGATGCGGATGCTGTGCTCGGTGCCGGACGCGTCGCGGACGTCGCCCTCCCAGACGACCGCGCCGGCGTGGTCGTCGAGGCCGAGCTCAGTGACCGTGCCGGAGACGGTCTCCGTCAGGGCGGAGGCGGCCTGTGCGACCGACAGGTCGGCGGCCGCGATGAACCGCTTCGCCTCGGCGACGTCGTCCGCGTCCGAGGTCTCCTTCGTCGGTCCGGCGGTGGTGCGTCGGCCGTCGGCGTCGACGTGGACCTCCTGCTCGTCGCCGTCGGAGGTGACGACGAGGACCTCCCACGAGGTGCCGCCAGCCTCCTGCTCGATCGAGGTGACGGTGCCGGAGCCGACGGCCTTCCGGGCGGTCGCGGCGGCGGCGGCCAGGGCGCTGTTCCCGGCGGTGGCGGTGCTGCTGTCGCTCGGAACGACCGACGGCGCGGAGGCTGCGGCCACGTCGTCGCGGTCGTCGTCGTCCGACGAGCAGCCGGTGAGCGCCAGGGCCCCGACGAGCGGGAGTGCGGTGATCAGGGCGATGCGGCGGGCGGTGGTCTTCGTCGTGGTCTGCATGTGACCAACCCTGGGCAACGGGCACTGAAGCAGACCTGAAGCGACCTGGGGCGACGCCTGGCGCCGGCGGGCCGCCCGGCTGCCCGGGCCCGGTCCCCGGCCCGAACCCGGTGCCAGGTCCGTGTCCGGCTGTCCGGTCCGGCCCGTGCCCGGCCCGACCCGGTCCGGTCGCTCAGTCGCGCAGCAGCGGCAGGCGCACCGAGAACCGCGCTCCCCCGCCGGGCGCTGCCGACACGGCGACGCTCCCGCCGTGCCCTCGGACGACGGCGTCGACGATCGCGAGCCCCAGCCCCGAGCCACCGGCGTCCCGAGCACGCCCCTCGTCGAGCCGGACGAACCGCTCGAACACGCGGGCCCGGTCGGTCTCCGGGATGCCGTGCCCGTTGTCGTCCACGCTGAGCACCGCGCTGTCGCCGTCGGTCCCGAGCGCGACGACGACGGTGTGCTCGGCGTGCCGGACGGCGTTGTCGACGAGGTTCCGCACCATCCGGCCGAGCAGCCGGTCGTCGCCGCGGACCCGCGCCGGGGTCACGCCAGAGACGTCCACCCGCACGGCTGCACGCCCGTCCGTCCGCACGGCCGTTCCGTCCGGACGCCCGTCCTCACGCCCGTCCGTCCCGTGGACGGAGCGTGGTCGGGACGCCTCGGTGAACACGAGGTCGTCGAGGTCCACCGCCCGGTCCCGGTCGCGACCGCGTTCGTCGACGCGGGTGAGCAGGAGCAGCGACTCGACGAGCTCCTGCAGCCGGGCGCCCTCGTCGAGCACGACGTCGGCGAGGTCCGTGGTGCCGGTGACCTCCGGATGGGCGCGGGCGACCTCGGCGTGCTGCCGGATCGTCGCGAGCGGAGAGCGCAGTTCGTGTGAGGCGTCGGAGACGAACTGCCGCTGCGCCTGCTGCGACGCCTCGAGCCGTCCGAGCATCCGGTTCATGGTCGCGGCGAGCCGGTCGACCTCGTCGCCGGAGCCGGGCTCGTCGACACGGGCGTGCAGGTTCGTGCCCTCGACCTCGTCGACCTCGCGGCGCATCCGGTCGACCGGACGCAGGGCCCGTCCGACGACGAACCACGTCACGAGGGACATCAGCGCCACGACGACGGGGACCGCCACCACGAGCAGGACGCTGACGGTCCGGACCGCGGCGTCGGCGTCCTCGAGGGGTGCGCCGACGACCAGGGTGCCGTCGCCACCACCCGGCAGGTCGACGTCGTCGGCCACGAGCAGCCACCGATCGCCGTCATGCCGGGAGCGAGACTCGTCGGCGGTGTCGAGCGGCCGGCTGGGGCTGTCGTCGGCGCGGGCGAGCACCCGACCGTCGGCGTCCTGCAACTGGGCCAGCACGTCGTCGTCCTCCGCCTCCACTGCGGCTGCGCCGTCGGCCTCCACACGGGCGCTCAGGCCGTCGAGGGTCTGCTCCGCAGCGGTCCGCACACCGTCGGACAGTGAGGTGCGGAGGACCCCGACGAAGGCGACGGCTCCGATGGCCAGGGCGACGAGGACGACGAGAGCCGCGCCTCCCGTCGCGCGTGCGCGGATCGACGCGGGCCGACGCGACCGGGCAGGCGGACGCGACCGGGCCGCCGTGCGCTCAGCCACCGTCGGCGTCGAGGCGGTACCCGGCCCCGCGGACGGTCTCGATGGCGTTCCGGCCGAACGGGCGGTCGACCGCGCGGCGGAGGTGCCCGACGTACACCTCGACGATGTTCGGGTCGCCGGTGAAGTCGTCGTCCCAGACGTTCGCGATGACGTCGCGCTTCGACAGCACCTGCCCGGGATGCCGCATGAGGTACTCGAGGACCGTGAACTCGCGGCTGGTCAGGTCGAGCAGGGCCTCGCCCCGCCACACCCGTCTCGCCGCCGGGTCCAGTCGGAGGTCCCCGGCCTGGAGGACCGTGGGCCGTTCCCGGGACCCGCGCCGGACGAGCGCACGGAGACGCGCGACCAGCACGGGGAACGAGAACGGCTTCGTCACGTAGTCGTCCGCACCGGCGTCGAGGGCGTCGACCTGGTCCCACTCGCCGTCCTTGGCGGTGAGCATGAGCACCGGGGTCCAGTCCTGTTCGGCGCGGAGGGTCTCACAGACCTTCCAGCCGCTCATGCCGGGCATCATCAGGTCGAGGACGATGGCGTCGTACGGGTTCTCGCGGGCGTACCAGAGGCCGTCGACCCCGTCGTGGGCGACGTCGACGGCGAAGCCCTCGGCCTGCAGCCCGTTCCGGATGCCCTCGGCGAGCCGGACCTCGTCGTCGACCACCAGCACGCGCATCGTCCGAGCATGGCGGGGTGGCCTGAACCGCCGCTGAAGCCCGGCTCCCCGCGAAACGCAACGTCGGCGACACCCCGCAACGGAATACCGCTGCGAGACGTCGCCGACGTTGCGTCTTGCGGAAGGACTACGCGGCGTCGATCGCGGCGCGGATCTCGGCGGCGGCAGCGCCGACGTCCGAGGCGCTGTAGATCGCGCTGCCGGCGACGGCGACACGGGCACCGGCGGCCTTGACCGAGGCGACCGAGGACGCCTTCACGCCACCGGCGATCGAGAACGGCACGCCCGAGGCCTTGCCCTCCTCGAGCAGCGTGTCGAAGGTGAAGCCCTCTTCGGCCTGCTCGTCGAGGCCGGCGTGCACCTCGACGAACTCGACGCCGAGCTCGGTGACCTCGCGGGCACGGGCGGCCTTGTCGGGGACGCCGATCAGGTCGACGACGATGCCCTTGCCGTGCTTCTTCGCCGCGGCGACCGCGCCGACGATGGTGCTGTCCCCGGCGACGCCGAGCACGGTGACGAGGTCGGCGCCCGCCTGGAACGCCATGTCGGCCTCGAGCTCACCCGCGTCCATCGTCTTGAGGTCGGCGAACACGATCTTGTCCGGGTGGGCTTCCTTAATCGCCGTGATGGCGGCGACGCCGGCGCTCTTCACGAGCGGGGTGCCGAGTTCGAGGATGTCGACGTGCGGTGCCGCCTGGGCGGCGAGCTCGAGGGCGGTCTCGGTGGAGAGGGTGTCGATGGCGAACTGGAGCTGCATGGTGGTTCCTTCCGAAGGGGTCATTCGAGGTTGGCGTGCCGCGGCCAGAGGTCGTCGGCGGAGTGCCCGCTGCGCTGCCACAGCGCGTGGAACAGCGCGTCGCCGAGCAGGACGACGCCCTGCTCGAAGAGGCTGCCGGCGTACTGGACCGAGGCGGTGCCGGAGCGGTCGGTCTTCGTCGCGGCCGGCAGCACGAGGGTGACCTCGGCCAGCTCGGCGAGCGGCGACGACGCGGTGGTCGAGACGGCGACGACCTGCGCGCCGACGTCCACCGCGGTCCGTGCGGCCTGCACGATGCTGCCGGTGGTGCCCGACCCGCTCGCGGTGAGCAGGACGTCGCCGGACTCGATGGCGGGGGTGGTGACCTCGCCGACGACGTGCACGTCGAGCCCGAGGTGCATCAGCCGCATCGCGGTCATCCGCAGCGCGAGCCCGGACCGTCCGGCCCCGTGCACGAACACACGCTCGGCACCGTCGAGCAGGTCGAGCGCCCGGTCGGCAGCAGCCTGGTCGCCCTCGGCCACCCCGTCGACGAGGTCGTCGAGTTCGTGGCTGACGAGGTCGAGCGCCGCAGCGAGCGTGTGTGTGGTCATGCAACAACAGTGCTCCCCCGCACCTGCGGGTGCCGCTACCCGACACGGCGGGCGTCCCACCCGTTCGGACGGCTCCCCGTCCGCCGACGGGCAGGGCGGGTAGGTTCGTCCAGATGGACACGCAGCCCGGCCGGGAGGCACGGATCACCCCCGCCGACCACGCTCGCCTGCTCGCCGACCAGGCCGACCGCCACACGCTGACGCTCGAGTCCGTGCTGGCAGTGCTCCGCTCACCCCGCGTCGGTGACGCCGCGGCCCGGGCCGAGGCGGTCGAGATCGCCTCGGCGGCGCTCGTGGACCTCCGGACGTCGACGGACCGGCAGCGCGAGGTCCTGCTCGAGCCGGTCGCCGGGGCGTTCTCGCGCCTCCGGGCCGACCTGCGCCCCCTGGTCCGGTTCGGGGACCTCGACGTGCAGTTCGTCGAACCGCCCGCGAACGGTCGCGCCCTGCCCGGGGACGTCGCGCACGCCGCCCGAGCGGTGGTCCGGACGGCGGTGCTCACCCTGGTCGACGAGGGCCGGGCGAACCGTGTCCGCATCCAGTGGGACTGCGACGGCCGGAACCTGCTCATGCAGCTCCGCGACGACGGTGCCGGGACGCACGACGTCCAGGACGACGCGATGCGGCCGATCGCCGAACGGGTCGCGGCCCTGGCCGGGCAGATGCGGGTCGACTCGACGCCCGGGTGGGGATCGGTGATCGACGTGACGGTGCCGCTCGACCCACCCGTCCCGGTGACGCCGGGGCCCGAGGACTCCGACCTGACGCCGCGCGAGCTCGACGTGCTCCGGCTCGTGGCGACCGGGGTCGGCAACCGGGAGATCGCGGACGGCCTCGGCATCACCGTGAACACGGTGAAGTACCATGTGGCGAACCTGCTCCGGAAGCACGGCGCCCGGACCCGTGCGGAGCTCGCGGCGCACGCGCACGCCGGCTGAGCTGTCGCAGCACAACAGGAACCCCTTCGGACCACGGGATGCCACGGCGCGAGCCGGACCCGGTTGCGCGGATCCGATCGGCGCCATGCGACACGACACCGAGCCGCCGCGTCGGATCAGCCGGCCGGCGCGAACCGGTAGCCCATCCCCGCCTCCGTGACCAGGAACCGGGGGTGCGACGGCTCCGGCTCGAGCTTCCGCCGCAGCTGCGCCATGTAGAGCCGCAGGTACCCGGAGTCGGTGCCGTGCGTCGGGCCCCACACCTCGGTGAGGAGCATCTCGCGCGTCAACAGCCGGTCGGGGTTCGTCACGAGGACCTCGAGCAGCCGCCACTCGGTCGGGGTCAGCCGGATCGCGGGACCGTCCGGCGCGGTGACCTGCTTCGCGACGAGGTCCACCACGAGGTTCCCGATCCGGATCGTCGGCGTCGCTTCCGTCCCGCTCGCCGGTGCCCGTCGCCGGCCGAGGGCCCGCAGTCGTGCCAGCAGCTCGTCCATCTGGAACGGCTTCGTCACGTAGTCGTCGGCACCGGCGTCCAGGGCGTCGACCTTGTCGCTCGAGTCCGTCCGCCCGGACAGCACCAGCACCGGTACCTGCGACCACCCGCGGATGCCCTCGAGCACCCCGATGCCGTCGAGCCGGGGCATGCCGAGGTCGAGCAGCACGATGTCCGGGCGCTCGGTGATGACGGCGTCGATCGCGGCCCGACCGTCACGGGCGGTGACGACGTCGTAGCCCCGGGCACCGAGCGTCACGGCGAGCGCCCGCACCAGCTGCACGTCGTCGTCCGCGATCAGGACCTTCATCTGCCCACCACTCCCAGGTGTCCCGCGATCGGCAGGCGCACCACGACGGTGAGCCCACCGCCGGGGGTGTCGTCGACCTCGATCGTGCCGCCCATGCCCTCGGTGAACCCGCGCGCGAGCGCCAGGCCGAGTCCCAGTCCGGTCTCGTTGTCCGTGTCCCCGAGCCGCTGGAACGGCTGGAACACGTCTTCGCGCCGGTCCTCAGGTATCCCCGGGCCGCGGTCGGCGACACGGAGTTCGACCCCGCCGGCGAAGGCGCTCGCCGCGATCCGGACGCGCTCCCCGTCGGGTGAGTACCGGACGGCGTTGGCGAGCAGGTTCACGACGACGCGCTGCAGCAGCACCGGGTCGGCGAGGACCGGCGGCAGTTCGGCGGGCAGGTCGAGGTCGACGTCCTCGGGGCCGAGCTCGAGTTCGTCGAGTGCGGGGGCGACGACCGTGTCGAGTGCGGTGGGCACGGGGGCGGCGGCGAGCACTCCGGCCTGCACGCGGCTGACGTCGAGCAGGTCGGCCAACAGGACCGCCAGCTGACGGAGGCTCTCGTCGGCGGTCGCGAGGAGCGCCTCCCGGTCGGCCTCGCCCAACCGGACGTCGCGTGCGCGGAGCGACTGGACGGCGGCGCTGGCGGCGGCGATCGGCCGGCGCACGTCGTGGCTGACGGCGGCCAGGATGGCGCTCCGCACCCGGTCGACGGCGGCGATGCGTTCCGCGTCGACGGCGGTGCGGGTGAGTGCCCGGTGTTCCAGCGCGGCGTCGAGCTGCTGCTCGACGACGCGCAGCAGCCGCCGCTGGGTCGGGTCGTCTGGTGCGCCGGCGAATTCGAGGACGGCACCGGACGGGAGGGTCGTGGCCGCGTCCGGCACGTCGCCGAACGTCCCCGACGTGGCGGGCACCTCGTCGCCCTGGCGGACCCGGACGCCGGCGAAGCCGAAGGCCTCGCGGGTGCGCTCGACGAGGGCTTGGAGGGCGTCGTCGCCGCGGAGGACACTGCCGGCGATCCCGACGAGGAGCCCCGATTCGGCGGCGGCCCGGCGTGCCGTGCGGGAGCGTCGCGCGGAGCGGTCGACGACGAAGCTGACGAGCACGGCGCTGACGACGTACATGACGAGGGCGAACAGGTGCCAGGGCTGCTGGACGGTGACCTGGTGCAGGGGTCGGACGAAGAAGAAGTCGAGACTCAGTCCGGACAGGACGGCGGCGAACACGGCGGGCAGCATGCCGCCGATCAGGGCGACGACGAGCACGAGCAGCTGGTAGGCGAGGACGTCGACGGTGATCGAGTCGGGGTCGTCGGTCAGGCTGAGGAGCCAGGTGAGGACCGGTCCGGCGACCAGGGCGAGCAGGAACGCCGCCACGATCCGGGAGCGGGACAGGCTGCCGCCGAGCTTCGGCAGGGCCAGGCCGCCGCCGGCGCGTTCGTGGGTGACGACGTGCACGTCGATGTCGCCGGATTCCCGGATGACGGTGCTGCCGATGCCCGGGCCGGTGAGGGCCGCGACGAGTCGGCTGCGGCGACTGATGCCGATCACGATCTGGGTGGCGTCGACGGAGCGGGCGAAGCGGACCAGGGTGGTGGGCACGTCGTCGCCGACGACCTGGTGGTAGGTGCCGCCGAGCTGTTCGAGGAGGGCGCGCTGCTTGCCGAGGGCACCAGGGTGGCGTTCGCGGAGGCCGTCGTTCGTGGTGACGTGGACGGCGGCGAGCTCCCCGCCGGCCGAGCGGGCGGCGATGCGGGCCCCGCGGCGGAGCAGGGTCTCGCCCTCGGGTCCGCCGGTGAGGGCGACGAGGACGCGCTCCCGGGTCTCCCACCGGTTCGCGATGCCGTGTTCGGCGCGGTAGCGCTTGAGGGCGTCGTCGACCTCGTCGGCGAGCCAGAGCAGGGCGATCTCGCGGAGGGCGGTGAGGTTGCCGAGGCGGAAGTAGTTCGACAGGGCCGCGTCGATCCGGGTGGCCGGGTACACGAGCCCGTCGGACAGTCGGTCGCGGAGGGCCTGCGGGGACAGGTCGACGACCTCGATCTGGTCGGCGGCGCGGACCACGGCGTCGGGGACGGTCTCACGCTGGACGGTGCCGGTGATCTCGCGGACGACGTCGCCGAGGGACTGCATGTGCTGGACGTTGACGGTGGAGATGACGTCGATGCCCGCGGCCCGCAGTGCTTCGACGTCCTGCCAGCGCTTCTCGTGCGGGCTGCCGGGGGCGTTCGAGTGCGCGAGTTCGTCGACCAGGGCGACCTCGGGACGGCGGGCGAGGACGGCGTCGAGGTCCATGTCGTCGAGCGCGACCCCGCGGTGTTCGACCGTGCGGCGTGGGACGACCTCGAGTCCGTCGATGAGGGCGGCGGTGGCGGCGCGGCCGTGGGTCTCGACGACGGCGACGACCACGTCGCGGCCGTGGTCGGCCATCCGGCGGCCCTCTTCGAGCATCGTGTAGGTCTTGCCCACGCCGGGGGCGGCGCCGAGCAGGACCCGCAGCTTCCCTCGCTTCACGCGCTCATCCTCTCGCGTCGTGGTGGTTGTCGGTTCCGCAAGACACCGGTGTTCGTCGGTCGCGCCGCGGGATCTCGCGGCTCGATGCACGAACACCGGTGTTTCGCGGGGGGGTCAGCCGAGCTTCGCCAGCGCCAGGTTCAGCTCGAGGACGTTGACCGCCGGCGAGCCGAGGAACCCGAGCTGCCGGGACTCGGTGTGCGCGGCGACCAGGGCCCGGACCCGGGCCTCGGAGACCCCGCGGGCCGAGGCCACGCGGGACACCTGCAGGGCCGCGTACTCCGGGCTGATGTCGGGGTCGAGCCCCGAGCCGGAGGCCGTCAGCGCGTCCGCCGGGACCTCGGACGCGGGCACGCCGTCGGCCTTGGCGATCGCGGCACGTCGTTCCTCGATCGCCGTGGTCAGGTCGGGGTTCGACGGGCCGAGGTTCGACCCGGACGAGGCGTTCGCGTCGTACCCGTCCTCGCCGGCGGCCGACGGGCGGGACTGGAACCAGCGGGCCGCGTCCTTGCCGGTGAACGACTGCCCGATCAACGACGAGCCCACGGCGGTGCCGGAGGAGTCGGTGACCATCGAGCCGTTCGCCTGGTCGTGGAAGGCGGCCTGCCCGACGCCCCACACCGCGAGCGGGTAGGCGACGCCGAGGACGACGGTGGCGAGGACGATGAGGCGGACGGCCACACCGGTGGAACGGAGGAAGGAGCGAGAAGAGGAAGCCATGACTAGAACCCCGGGATGAGACCGACGACGAGGTCGATCAACTTGATACCGATGAAGGGGACGACCACGCCGCCGAGCCCGTAGACGAGCAGGTTGCGACCGAGGATCGACGACGCCGAGGCTGCGCGGTACTTGACGCCACGCAGGGACAGCGGGATGAGCGCCACGATGACGAGCGCGTTGAAGACGATCGCCGACAGGATCGCCGACGCCGGGGAGTGCAGGTGCATGATGTTCAGCGCCCCGAGGCCGGGGAACGTCGCCTGGAACATCGCCGGGATGATGGCGAAGTACTTGGCGATGTCGTTGGCGATCGAGAACGTGGTCAGGGCACCACGGGTGATGAGCAGCTGCTTGCCGATCCGGACGACGTCGATGAGCTTCGTCGGGTCCGAGTCGAGGTCGACCATGTTGCCGGCCTCCTTGGCCGCGGTCGTCCCGGTGTTCATCGCCACGCCGACGTCCGCCTGCGCCAGGGCCGGGGCGTCGTTCGTGCCGTCACCGGTCATGGCGACGAGGTTGCCGCCCTCCTGCTCCCGGCGGATCAGTGCGAGCTTGTCCTCCGGGGTGGCCTCGGCGAGGTAGTCGTCGACGCCGGCCTCGGCCGCGATGGCCTTGGCGGTGCGCGGGTTGTCGCCGGTGATCATCACGGTGCGGATGCCCATGCTGCGCAGTTCGGTGAACCGCTCGGCCAGACCGTCCTTGACGACGTCCTTGAGGTGCACGACGCCGAGCAGCTGGACCGTGCCGGCAGCGTCACGTCGGCCGACGACGAGCGGCGTTCCGCCCTGGTCGGAGATCTCCGTGACGGTCGCGTCGATCGCCGCCGCGACACCGGCGTCGCCGGTGTCGGCCCATGCGAGCACTGCGGCTGCAGCACCCTTCCGGACCGAGGACCCGTCGGGCAGGTCGACGCCGGACATCCGGGTCTGCGCCGTGAACGGCACCTCGACCGCGCCGGCCGGGAGGGGCGTGGAGACCCCGGCGGCGAGCGCCAGGTCCACGATCGAGCGGCCCTCGGGCGTCCCGTCCGCGGCACTCGAGAGCGCTGCGGCGGCCATCAGCTCCGGCTCGGTCACGCCCGGCACCGGGACGACCCGGGAGGCGCGGCGGTTGCCGTACGTGATGGTGCCGGTCTTGTCGAGGAGCAGCGTGGTGATGTCACCGGCGGCCTCGACCGCGCGGCCGGACATCGCCAGGACGTTGTGCTGCACGAGCCGGTCCATGCCGGCGATGCCGATGGCGGAGAGCAGCGCTCCGATGGTGGTCGGGATGAGGCAGACGAGCAGCGCGATGAGCACCGTGATGCTGACGCTCGAGCCGACGAGTCCGGCGATGGGCTGCATGGTGAGGCAGACGATCACGAAGACGATCGACAGCGACGCGAGCAGGATGTTCAGCGCGATCTCGTTCGGCGTCTTCTGGCGGGCGGCGCCCTCGACCAGGCGGATCATCCGGTCGATGAACGTCTCGCCCGGGGTCGAGGTGATGCGCACCACGATCCGGTCGGACAGCACCCGGGTACCGCCGGTGACGGCACTGCGGTCGCCACCCGACTCGCGGATCACCGGGGCGGACTCTCCCGTGACGGCGGACTCGTCGACCGAGGCGATGCCGTCGACGACGTCCCCGTCGCCGGGGATCACCTCGCCGGACACGACGACCACCAGGTCGCCCTTCGCCAGGTCGACCGAGGCGACGTCCTCCGTCCCGGCGGACAGCGCGGCCGGGTCGGACGCCGAGTAGCCGACGACGCGGCGGGCGCTGGTCGTCGAGCGGGTCTTGCGGAGGGTGTCGGCCTGGGCCTTGCCGCGCCCCTCGGCGACGGACTCGGCCAGGTTCGCGAACACGACGGTCAGCCAGAGCCAGACGGCGATGGCGACGGTGAAGGAGGACGGGACGGGCGCGCCGGAGTCGGACGCGCCTCCCGACCGGGTGAAGGGCTCGACGACGGCGGTGACCGTCGTCAGGGCGGCTCCCACCTCGACGATGAACATCACCGGGTTCTTCCACATCAGCCGGGGGTCCAGCTTCCGGAACGCACCCGGGAGGCCCGCGGCCAGTTGCCGGGGTCCGAAGGCCGACGAGCGTCGGCCCGGTTGCTCAGCGGTGTGCTGCTCCGTCTCGGGAGTCAGGGTGGTCATCAGGACAGTCCTTCTGCGAGCGGGCCCAGTGCGAGCACCGGGAAGTACGTGAGTGCGGTGACGATGACGGCGACGCCGCCCAGGAGCACGATGAACAGCGGCCGGTGCGTGGGCAGCGTGCCGACGGTCGCCGGCACCTTGTCCTGCGACGCGAGCGACCCGGCGAGCGCCAGGACGAACACCATCGGCACGAAGCGACCGAGCAGCATCGCGACGCCGAGCGCGGAGTTCATCCACGTCGTGTTCGCGGTGAGGCCACCGAACGCCGAGCCGTTGTTGTTGCCGGCGCTGGTGAAGGCGTAGAGCAGTTCGGACAGGCCGTGGTTGCCCGGGTTGAAGAGCGACGTGCCGAGCACCTGCTCGCGGACGCCGGGGATCAGGAGCGACAGCGCCGTGCCGGTGAGCACCACGGTCGGGGTGACCAGGATGTACAGCGCGGCGTAGGTCATCTCCTTGGCGCGGATCTTCTTGCCGAGGTACTCCGGCGTGCGGCCGACGAGCAGACCACCGATGAAGACCGTGATGACGGCGAGCACGAGCATGCCGTACAGGCCGGAGCCGACACCGCCCGGGGTGACCTCGCCGAGCATCATGTTGATCAGCGCCATCATCCCGCCGAGCGGGGTGAAGCTGTCGTGCATGGCGTTCACGGCGCCGGTGGACGTCGAGGTCGTGGCGGTGGCGAACAGGGTCGAGCCGAGGATGCCGAAGCGGACCTCCTTGCCCTCCATCGCGGCTCCGGCGGCGTGCGTCGCGGACCCGCCACCGGCGAGTTCGGCGATCGACATCGCGGCGAGGGACACCAGGAAGACACCGCTCATCACGGAGACGATCGCGGTGCCCTGGCGGGTGTCGCCCACCATCTTGCCGAAGGTGCGGGGCAGCGAGAACGGGATGACGAGCATGAGGAAGACCTCGAAGAGGCTCGTCCACGCCTGCGGGTTCTCGAACGGGTGGGCGGAGTTGACGTTGAAGTACCCGCCGCCGTTCGTGCCGAGCTCCTTGATGGCCTCCTGCGAGGCGACGAACCCGTGCGGGAGGTGCTGCGTGCCACCGGCGAGGGTGCTGACGTCGGTGCCGACGCCCCACGACTGGATGACGCCGCCCGCGACGAGCACGAGTGCGGAGACGAACGCCAGCGGCAGGAGCAGGCGGCCGGTGCCACGGACCACGTCGACCCAGACGTTGCCGAGCGTGCCGGACTTCCGACGGGCGAACCCGCGGACCAGGGCGACGGCGACGGCGAGACCGACGGCGGCGGACAGGAAGTTCTGCACCGCCAGGCCGGCCATCTGCACGGTGTACCCGACGGTGGCCTCGGGCGAGTAGGACTGCCAGTTCGTGTTCGCCACGAACGACGCCGCGGTGTTGAACGCGAGCGCGGGGCCGACGGCGGGCAGGCCGAGGTCACCCGGCAGCACCACCTGGATGCGCTGGAGCAGGTAGACGAGCAGCAGTCCGGCGACGCTGAACAGCAACACGCCACGGAGGTACGCGGCCCACGACTGCTCGGCGTCGGGGTCGACGCCGATCAACCGGTAGACGCCACGCTCGATCCGACCGTGGCGGGTGCTCGTGAAGACACGGGCCATCCAGTCACCGAGCGGCCGGTGGGCCACGACGAGGAGCAGCACGAGGAGGGCGACCTGGGCGATTCCGGCCCAGGTCTGCGCGGCGCCCATCAGAACTTCTCGGGGCGGACGAGCGCCCAGACGAGGTACACGACAGCGGCGAGGCCGAGGACGGCGGCGGCGATGGTGATGGCGATCACAGTCGCTCCACCCCCTTGGCGATCAGTGCCACCACGCCGAACACGGCGAGGACACCGGCGACGACGAAGACGTCGAACACGTGGGACTCCTGGAGATCGAGGTGCCCGCGGCAGCTGCCGTGGACCGCACCGGTTGTGGTGCAGTCCGATGGTGGCTCCGGCCGTGCCCGTGCCCGTCGGTCCTAACGGTTCCCTGACGGCCCCGTGGGTGACACGTGCAGTGCCCTAACGGCTCACTCCGTGGCCGCGGAGCGGAGGCGGTCGGCCACCTCCTGCGCCGCGTCCCGCAGGGCATCGGGCCCGGTGACGACGAAGTCGGCGTCGAAGCCGGCGAACAGCGCCGCGAGGGCGGGCCACGACCACGAGCCGGCGGTGAGCCGACAGGTGCCGTCGGGGAGCGCCTCCAGGACGGCGTCCTCGGCGAGGTACGGCGCGATGACATGCGCCGACACCTGCAGCACGGCCGAGCCGACGCAGGGCCAGACAGGCCCGTCTCCGGCCGGGTCCGCGCCACGGAAGCGAGCCGCGACGAACGCCGCCGGGTCACTGCCCGGGACGTCACGCGGCACGAACGGGAGGCCCGTGGGCACCTTCGGCAGGATCCGGTCCACCCGGTAGGTGCGCCAGTCCACCGCGTCGGTGTCCCAGGCGAGCAGGTACCAGCGGCCGTTCCGTGCGAGGAGCGCGTGGGGTTCGACCCGTCGCGGCGGCCGGTCGTCATCCGCTCCCGGCGGCCACGCGGGGGTGTACCCGAACCGGAGGACCGTGCGGGTGCGGACGGCTTCGCTCACGGCGACGAGCACGCCCGGGTCGACGACGACCGCGCCGGGCGTGGTGACGACCTGGACGGCGTCGATGCGGTGGCGGAGCCGGGACGGCATCACCTGCCGGACCGTCGTCAGCGCGCGGGCGGCCGCCTCGGCGATGTCGGCGCCGGATGCCGGTGCGACGGCGAGCGCCAGGGCGATGGCGACGGCCTGGTCGTCGTCGAACAGCAGCGGCGGCAGGTCCGACCCGGCGGACAACCGGTAGCCCCCGGCCGGTCCGCGGAGCGCCTCGACCCGGTAGCCGAGTTCGCGGAGTCGGTCGACGTCCCGCCGGACCGTGCGCGGACTGACGTCGAGGCGTCCGGCCAGGTCGGGTCCGGACCACTCGCGGCGCACCTGCAGCAGGGACAGCAGCGAGAGCAGTCGGGAGGACGGGGCGGGCATCCCCTGAGCATGCCAGCAGGAGCGGACAGGATCTGACCGCATCTGACGGGATGCTCCTCATGACGAGGACGACCGGTCCTCGCAGACGACGAGGAGTCGACATGACCATCACCACCATCCCCCACGTGAACTTCGACGGACAGGCCGCCGCGGCGCTGGCGTTCTGGGGTGCTGCGCTCGGCACGGAGCCGGTCGTCGTGACCTACGGGCAGAGCGGCGCCGTCGCCGACCCGGCCTGGGCGGACCGGGTCGTCTGGGGTCAGGTCACCTCGGCGAGCGGCGTCCGCGTGATGGCGTTCGACGTGTGGCCCGGACAGCCCTACGACCAGGGCACGAACAGCGCGTACGTCTACCTGGTCGGCACGGACGAGGACGAGATCCGGTCGGTGTGGGACGGCCTGCAGGAGGGCGCCGAGGTCCGGCAGCCGCTGGGGTCGTCGGCGTGGTCGCCCCTCGCCGGACAGCTCCGCGACCGGTTCGGTGTCGTCTGGGCGCTGGACGTCCCCGCGCAGTCCTGATCCCGCCGGGCCGGGTGGACCTCGCGTGCGCCCGGTCCGGGTCCTCAGCGCACGGGCGTCCAGGTGCTGACGCGCACCGCCGCCGTGACCGTCTCCGGTGCGAACTGCGTGTCCGGTGCCACGTGGTGGTGGCTCGGCCCCATGTGCACGACGTCGTGGACGTCCTCGGCGGTCAGCGCCATCGTCCACGTCAGGTCCTCGCTGGACCGCGGGGTGAACGCGGGCGTCAGGCTGTCGTGCAGACGCCGCTCCTTCTCGGGGTCGACGCTGATCGTCGCCGCCGCGAGCTCCGCCAGGTGCCCTGCTCGGGGCGTGACGACGACGAGCACACCGTCCGGGTGCAGCACCCGGGCGTACTCGTGCTGGTTGCGGGGCGCGAAGACGTCGAGCACGACGGCTGCGGCCTGGTCGACGACCGGGAGGCGCTCGGTCACGTCCCCGACGACGGCCCCGACGCGCGGGTGGATGCGCGCCGCGCGGCGGACGGCGACGGCCGACAGGTCCAACGCGACCCCGAGCCTCCCGGCCGGACCGCCGTCCGTGGTGTCGTCCTCGCTCCCGCCGCCGAGGGCGTGGGCGAGGTAGGTGCCGGGTCCGGAGCCGACGTCGAGGACCACGCCCGGCGCGGTCGCCCCCGCGACGAAGCGCATGAGTGCCCGCTCGACGGGCGCGTAGTGACCGTGCCCGAGGAAGCGGAGCCGTGCGTCGACCATCGCCGGGGTGTCCGCGGTCAACGCCCGACGCTTCGCGGGCAGGAGCGTCAGGTGGCCCTGCTTCGCCTCGTCGTACCGGTGCCCGTTCCCACAGCCCGCCTGACCCGGGGCGGTGCGGGCGAGCGGCTCGGCGCACACCGGGCACGCGAGCACGGGCAGCAGGTCGTCACGCACCGGTCCAGGGTACGGGCGTGCCGGTAGGTTGCCGTCATGGCCGTCATCCACGAAGCGACCCTCACCCCCGGCAAGATCGACGCGATCAGCGCCTGGTTGCCCCGACAGCCGTGGAGCGGTGTCCCCGCCGGCACCACGGTGGAGCAGGTCGGACGCTTCCGGTTCGACGACCCGGACGGCCAGGTCGGCGTGGAGACGTACCTCGTGCGCGCCGGCGACGGTCCCGTCCTGCACGTGCCGTTGACGTACCGCGGTGCGCCGCTCGCCGGTGCCGAGGCGTTCCTCGTCACCGAGATGGAGCACTCCGTCCTCGGCCACCGCTGGGTGTACGACGCCGTCGGCGACCCGGTGTACGCCGACGTCCTGCGGCGGGCGATCGCCACCGGCGGCCACGAGGCGGAACTCGAGCGGGCCTCCGGGCCGGGCACCTACGAGAAGGAGGGTCGAGCCTCCGGCGACGGCAGCGACCCGACCTCCCCGACCGTCACGTCGATCGACGCCCGTACCGAGGGCACGGTCACCACCGTCGCGACCGGCCACGGGACGCTCGCCGTCCTGCGGGTGCTCGGGAACGACGTCCCCGCCGGTGCGAGCCTCACGGCCGGCTGGAGCACCGACGGCTCGGCGGTCGTCGCGGTCCTGCTGCCGTAGTCCGGCCGCTCGGCGGTCCGCAGTGCGCCGGACGGTCCGTCGCGCGCTGGCGGGTACGGCCAGTGCCTGGCTCGCACGGGTGCCCACTGGCAGGATCGGTCGGGTGAAGACACTGGAGTTGCCACAGACGGACCTCACCGCATCCGACGTCGTCGTCGGCCTGATGCGGATCAACGACATGAGCGACGAGGACATCCGGTCGCTGTACGCCGCCTCGCGCGACGCCGGCGTGACGATGTTCGACCACGCGGCCGTCTACGGCGGCTGGCACGGCTGCGAGGAGCGGTTCGGCGCCGCGGTCACGCTGTCCCCGGCGGAGCGGGCCGAGATCGTGCTGCAGACCAAGGTCGGCATCCGCCCGACGAGCAACGGCGCGTACTTCGACTTCTCGTACGAGCACATCATGTCCTCGGTCGAGGAGTCGCTCACCGCCCTGCGCACCGACTTCATCGACGTCCTGCTGCTGCACCGCCCCGACGCCCTCGTGGAGCCGGAGGAGGTCGCCAAGGCCTTCGACGAGCTGCATGCGGCCGGCAAGGTCCACCACTTCGGCGTCTCGAACCACACCCCCGGGCAGGTCGAGCTGCTGAAGAAGTCCGTGCGACAGCCGCTCGCCTTCAACCAGGTGCAGCTGAGCATCACGCACGCGAACGTCATCACGCAGGGCCTCGTCGCCAACATGGGCGGACTCGACCAGGCCATCGACCGTGACAACGACATCCTCAACTACTCGCGGCTCAACGACGTGACGCTGCAGGCGTGGTCGCCGTTCCAGAAGGGCTTCTTCGACGGCGTCTTCCTGGGTGACCGCGAGCAGTACGCGGAGCTGAACGACGTGCTCGAGGAACTGGCCACCGCCCACGGCGCCACCCCGACCGGGATCGCCGTCGCGTGGATCACCCGCCACCCCGCGCACTTCCAGGTCGTCCTCGGCACGACGAACCCGCAGCGCGTCCGGGACTCGGCCGCCGGGTCGGACATCGAGCTGAGCCGCGAGGAGTGGTACCGCGTGCTCACCGCCGCGGGGCACACCGTCCCCTGACGGCCGGGCACATCCGGGACACGGGGCACCCGGGGACGACGTGCCGGCGCGGCTAGTCCGTCGGTGCGTCGTCCTCGTCGGGCTCGCGCGGGGGCAGGGCCGCTGCGGGGTCCGCCGTGCCACCGGACACCACGTCGAACCGGATCCCGAGCACCGCCGGGTCCTCGTCGATCTCGAGTCCGTCGCCGCTGACCTGCTCCTCGGGGATGGCGAGACCCTTCGAGGGGTCGAACGCGCTGCTCATCGACATCCGACGAGCATGCACCGGCGACCCGGGAGTCCCCGCAACGTCCCCTGGCTAGGCGCCGAGGTCGTCCGCGTGCAGCCGGTCGCCGGCCTGCGGGCGACGGAAGACCGGGCCACCGCCGGCCTCGTCCTCGTCGTCGTGTCGGACCGGGGAGTCGGCCGGGTCGCCGGTCGCGTCCGCTCCGGTGACGTCGCCGCCGGACGGCTCGGAGCCCGAGGCCGTCGGACGTGACTCCTCGACCTCGAGTTCGTCCTGGTCGGAGCCGTCCACGGGGACGTCGCTGCCCTGCTGCTGGGGATCGAACGGTGCACTCATCGACATGGGTCGAGTGTGCTCCGCCGAGGTGAACAGCAGGTCAGCCTCGACCCTTGTTGTGCCCCGGCGCCTCGCCCGACTTCCCGGGGCCGGTCGCGCCCCCGGCGCCGGTCGCGCCACCGGGGCCGCCCGCGCCGCCGGTGACCGGAGCCTGCTCCGAGGTGGTGTCGACCCCGGTGTCCAGCGGGTCCTGCACGGGCAGCGTCGTGTCGGTGCCCGGCTCCGGAGCGGTCGTCGGCAGCGGGTCTGTCGGTTCGCTCGACTCGTCCGCCGGCTGCGAGGGCTCGTCGGAGGGCTCCTCCTGCGCCGGCTCGGAGGGCTGTTCCGACGGTTGCTCGGCCGGCTGGCTCGGCTGCTGCTGCACGGGCTCGCTCGACTCGTCCGACGGCTCGGAGCTCGGCTGCTCATCGGTCGGCGCGGTCTGCTGCGTCGACTCGGTCGGGGTCGGCGTCGTGCTGTCGTCACGGTTGAAGGCGACGGCTGCGATGACGATGCCCGCGACCAGCAGCACCGCCAGGATGATCAGCGGCAGCACCCAGCGCTTCCGCCGGGGCTCGTCGGGGTCCGTCCCGATCGGTCGGGCCGGGGCAGCGGTCCCGCCGCCGCTCGTGCCGCCGGCACCCGGACCCGCAGCCGCGGCCGCCGGCGTGCCGAGGATCGTGGTCGCCACGTCGTCGTCCGCACTCCGCGCCGGCTGGGCCTGGGTGGGCAGCCGACGGGTGGCGTCGTCCGGACGGGAGGCCCCACTCACCGGCATCTGGCGCGTCGCCTCGTCCGCGGACGCGGCTCCGGCACCTGCGCCCACCGCGGCAGCGGCAGCACCGGCCACCCCAGCACCGGCCGCGGCGCGCGTGAGTGCCCCCGGGCCTCCCGGCAGGAGCTGCGTGGCGGGGGCGACCTCGTCCCGACCGAGTGCACGGAGGCGCGCGGCCGCCTCGGCGGCGGACGGCCGGTCTTCGGGGTGCTGCGCCGTCATGACGTGCAGCAGCGTGCGCCACGCCGTGGGCAGGCGCTGGTCGATCTCGGGCGCCCGGGCGAGTCGGGCGGTGGCGGCCTCGACCGCGCTGCCCTCGTACGCCTGCTTGCCGGTCAGGGCCTCGAGGAGCATCAGGCCGAGCGCGTAGACGTCCGCTTCGCCGGTGACGGGCTGGCCGAGGACCTGCTCCGGAGCGAGGTACGCGGCCGTGCCGATGACGGTCCCGGTGCCGGTGACACGGGCGGCGTCGCGGAGCAGGGCGATGCCGAAGTCGGCGAGCTTCACGTGCTCGCCGTCCTGCTCCAGGAGGACGTTCGCGGGCTTCACGTCGCGGTGCACGATGCCCTGCGCGTGCACGGCGGCCAGCCCCTCGGCGACCTGCGCACCCACGCGGGCCGTGGTCGTCGGGTCCAGCGGACCTTCACGCAGACGGGTGGCGAGGTCGCTGCCGGGGACGAGTTCCATGACGAGGAACGAGTCGCCGTCGGCGTCGTCGAGGGCCGCGTCGAACAGGGTGACGAGGTTCGGGCTGCGGAGACCGGCGAGCACCTGGATCTCGGCCTCGGCACGTGCCCGCTCGCCGTGGTCGACGGGTCCGATGCGGAAGAGCTTGACCGCGACCTCTCGTCCGAGCTGCTCGTCGACGGCGCGGTACACCGATGCCATCCCGCCGTGCCCGAGGGTGCCGGTCACCCGGTACCTGCCGCCGATCAGCCGTTCTTCCATGCGGCGAACCTACCGGGCCGATCTGACGAGGGCGCGCAGCCCCGTCACGACGGGGTCGGCTCCGCGCCCCGGTGCAGCGCCGTCACCGGGGCGTGCGACGGACCGGTCGGGTGGTCACACGGACCACGTCGGTGGCGCGGAACATCCGCACACCCTGCCGCTCGACTTCGTCGAGGATGCCGATCTCCACGGTTCAAGTTCCGAGCGAGTTACTTGAACGAGAGGCACCGCGATTCAAGTCGATCGCTGGGAACTTGAAATCACAGTCATGTGATTCAAGTTCTCACGACGGGGTCGGCTCCGCGCCCCGGTGCAGCGCCGTCAGGTACAGCCGGTGCGCGGTGATGACGAGCGCCAACCACGCCAGCCCGAGCGCCCACGCCGCCAGGACGTCGGTCGTCCAGTGGTGTCCGAGGAACACCCGCGAGACCCCGACCGACAGCACGAACAGCGTGCCGACGACGATCGTCCACACCCGGGTCACGACACGGCTCTGCCGGAGGAGCAGCAGGTACACGATGGTGCCGACGACGACCGTCGCGTTGAGCGTGTGCCCGGACGGGAACGACGGCGAGTGCTCGTAGGGCGGGACGGCGTCGGACAGCGGCGGACGTGCCCGGCCGATCAGGTCCTTGCCCGCGATGGTCATGGCGAGGGATCCGGCACTCGCGGCGACGAGGAGCACCAGCGGCGTCCACGCCCGGCGTTGGATCGTCAAGCCGACCAGGAACAGCACGGCGACGATCGGCATGCCGATGGTGCCCGCGATGTCGGTCCACCACGTGACGCCCTGGTCGAGCGCGGGCGACCGGTGCAGGAGCATCCAGTCGAGGACCGGCCGGTCGAGGACGGCGACGTCGTCGGACTCGCGCACGGCGTCGTAGACCTCGGAGGCCACCCAGGTCGCGATCGCCGCGATGCCGATCCCGACGAGCAGGGTGACGAGGAGCAGCGGCAGCGCGCCGAAGCGACGGCCGAGGCCGGCCCACGAGTCGGCGATGCTCCGGCCGGCACGGGTCCGCCAGCGGGTGAGGTCGACGTCGCCGACGGTCCGGTCGGCGCGCTCGCGCTCGACTCCGCCGATCGCGGGTGGGCGGCCGACCGTGGGTGGGCGGCCGTCGGCGTGGTGCTGTTCCATCCGACCACCCTGCCCGTCTGCGGCTGTGCGGGGACGGGCGGGGTGGCTACTTCGCCTGGTCGTACGACCGGACCACCGCGACCGTCAGCGGGAAGGTGACCGGGAACCCACCGAACATGATCCGGCCGGCGTCGACCGCGGCGGCCCGGACCTGCTCGGCCACCCACTCGGCGTCGGCGGCCGGCGCGTGCACCACGAGTTCGTCGTGCACGAAGAAGACCATGTGCGGCCCCGAGGTGACGGGCCCGTCCGTCCGGGCCGCCAGCCGGGTGCGCAGGCCGCCCATCCAGGACAGCGCCCACTCGGCCGCCGTGCCCTGCACCACGAAGTTCCGGGTGAACCGCCCCCAGCTCCGGGCCCGGGACTCGACGGCCCGCTGCATCGCCGGAGCGCCGTCCACCGAGTACGCCCGGTTCCGGGCCTCGAACCAGGACTGCTCCGGCACCGGCGACGTCCGCCCCAGCCGGGTCGTCACCGGTTCCCCGCGCTCCCCCGCCCGGGCGGCCTGCTCCACCAGGTCGAGCGCCCGCGGGAAGGCCCGGGCGAGCCGCGGGACGAACCGTCCGCCCTCGCCCTGGGTCGCGCCGTACATCGCGCCGAGCATCGCCATCTTCGCCTGCTGCCGGGTCTGCACCGCACCGGAGGCCACGACGCCGTCGTAGAGGTCCTGCCCGTCCCCGGCCGCGGCCATGTCGGTGTCACCCGACATCGCGGCGAGCACCCGCGGCTCGAGCTGCGCGGCGTCCGCGACGACGAGCTCCCACCCGGGGTCGGCGACGACGGCGCCGCGGACCTGCTTCGGCAGCTGCAGGGCCCCGCCGCCGTTGGCCGCCCAGCGTCCGGTGACGACCCCGCCGACCACGTACTCCGGGTGGAACCGGCCGTCCTGCACCCATTCGTCGAGCCAGGTCCACCCGTTGGCGGTGAGCAGCCGGTACAGGCGCTTGTACTCCAGCAGGGGTTCGATCGCCGGGTGTTCCAGTCGTTCGAGTTCCCACTTCCGGGTGCTGTCGACGACGAGTCCGGCCCGCCGCAGGGAGCGCAGGACGTCGGCGGGCGAGTCCGGGTTGAGATCGGGGTCGTCGAGCCGTCGGCGGAGGACGCCCGCGAGTTCCTCGAGCTTCCGCGGTCGGACGCCGTACGGCACCCGCGGGCCGAGGGCGTCGGCGAGCAGCCGCTCGTGCACGTCGGTCCGCCACGGCAACCCGGCGTGCTTGATCTCGGCGGCGACGAGCGCACCCGCGGACTCCGCCGCGAGCAGCAGACGCAGGGCCCCGGGCTCCGTCGCCCCCGCGACCGCGTCGAGCTGCGCACGCAGCTCCGCGACCGGGTCGAGGTCGTCGTCGGCCGGAGCGATCGCGAACAGGTCGTCGTCGAAGAGCGAGGCCTGCGTGGCGGGGGCGGGTCGGGCCTCCGGGGCGGCGGCCGCGTCCCACGCGCTGACGGGTGCCGCGGCGAGTGCGGACGCGCGGGTGGCGAGCGCGCTGCGGAGCAGGCGGTGGCCGAGGCGCAGGTCGACGCAGCGGGCCACGCGTCCGCCCGCCGCCAGCACGGCCGGGTACCAGCGCGCGGTGTCCGACCAGACCCAGCGGACGCCGGGGGCCTCGTGCGCGGCGACGAAGGCCGGGAGGCGCGACTCGTCCAGGCGCGTCGGCTGACCGTCCGGCGCTCCCGCGTCGGTCAGCGGCGTCGCGGTGAGACCGCCGTCGACACGGGAGAGGACGAGGTGCACGCCGACGATTCTGCCGTGCGCCGCCGTCACCGGCGGACGCGGGGCCCGCTCAGTGGACGCGCGCGCGTCGGACGGCGTCGGTGCAGGAGCGTGCTCAGTCGCCGGGACGGACGGCTGCGCTGTCGGCGACGTCGATGCGGACGTCGCCGGACTCGGTCTGCTCGACCTCGACGCGCGGCGCCTCGTCGTGCTCGTCGGAGCCGGACATCCGGCGGAACGTGTCGTGTCGACGCTCCTCGAAGGTCATGTCGACGCCGTCGTCCAGGTGGTCTCGGTCGGGTGCGCTCATGTCGGTGACGGTACGCCGACCGGAGCGGTGCCGGTGCGCTCCGACCAGTGCCCGCCGGCGGCCCACCGATCCTGGACGGCGTGCTGCAGTCGGCCGACGGGGACGGCCTGCCGCGCGGCAGCCAGGTCGGTGCCGAAGACGAACTTCGCCATCGACTCGTCACCCTCGTGGACCTCGTCGGGGTCGTCCGGCTCCGCCAGCAGCGTGAACCGTGCCGCGAACCGCGCCGTGTTCGACGACGGCCCGAGGACGGCCGCGACCTCCGGGTCGAGCAGCCACGACGAGCACACGAAGGTGTCCACCGTCGTGTCCGGGTCGAGCCGTCGGAGCACCGCGGGCGCGTCCGCGAACGAGCGGTCGCACGCGTCCGGGTCCAGCGGCCCGGCCTCCGGCACGTGCACGCCCCACGCAAGCGTCCCGTCCGGCAGGTGGGCGGCCCGCTCGAACTGGAGGCGCCCCACGGCCACCACGCGTCCGGTCGCCACCTGCACCAGCCAGTCCAGCCCGGTGCCGTCGAGCCCGTAGCGGTCGACCTTCAGGTCCACGTCGGCGACGCTCGCCGCGGCGGCCTCTGGGCTGCACCCATGGCTGCGGAGCCACTGCTCGGTCACGGGCAGCACCGCGCGGAGGGCGGCCAGCACCGCTGCCTCCCGGCCCGCCGGGCCGTGGTGCTGCACGGCGGCCTCGAGCGCCGGGGCCAGCCCCGCGGGCTCGTCGCGCGACCCGACGGCGGCGGTGAGGAGCGCGACGGGGTCGACCCGGGCCTCCCGTCCGACGGCTGCCGGGCTCACTTGAGCCCGGAGGACGCGAGCCCGTCGATCACCCGGCGCTGGAGCACGATGAACATGATGAGCACCGGCGCCATCGCCATCAGGCTCGCCGCCATGAGCAGCGGGTAGTCGATCGTCCGGTCGCTCGACAGGGTCGCGAGACCGGCGGCGAGCGGCATGTCCTCGGCCCGGGTCGAGACGACGAGCGGCCACAGGAGCTCGTTCCAGGACCAGAGGACCGTCGTGATCGCGAGCACGCTGATCGACGGCCGGGCGAGCGGCAGCATGATCCGCCAGAACGTCTGGAAGGGGTTCGCGCCGTCCATGCGCGCGGCCTCCTCGAGTTCGGCGGGCATGTTGAGGAACGCGGTGCGCATGAGGAACGTGCCGAAGGCGCTGAACAGCCCGGGCGCGACGATGCCGGCCAGGGTGTCGAGCCAGCCGAGACCCTGGACGATCTGGTACTGCGAGATGAGGTACACCTGCGACGGCACCAGCAGGATCGACAGGACGATCCCGAGGATGACGGCACGTCCGCGGAAGCGCATGCGGGCGAAGGCGTAGCCGGCCAGGGTGCACAGCACGATCTGCGCCGCCGTGCGGATCAGGGTGACCCAGATCGACGTCCCGAGCTGGCTGAGGAACGGCAGTCGGTCGAACACGCGGACGAAGTTGCCCCACTGCAGCTCGCCCGGCCAGAAGGTCGGCGTGGGCGAGGTCACCTGCGCGTTCGTGGACAGCGCCATGATGATCTGCCACAGGAACGGGAAGGCCATCACGAAGCCACCGACGCCGAGCACCACGTGGATCCACCAGTGGCTGCCGCCGCGGCGACCCGGACGGGGTTCGGCGCGGACCCGCGACCGGGTGCGGCTGACGGCCTTCGTCGCCGCGGTCAGCTTGCTGCCGTGCGCCTCGATGATTCCGGTCATGACTGGACCCACTTCCGCTGGACCCGGAACTGCACGATGGTGATGATGCCGATGAGCACGAAGATCACCATCGCGATCGCAGCCGCGAAGCCCTTGTCGTTGTCGATGAAGCCGGCGTTGTAGAAGTAGAAGACGAGGGACATCGTCTTCGGGATCACCGGGTTGGTGGAGCCGAGGATGGCGTAGAGCAGGTCGAACAGCTGGAAGCTCGAGATCGTCGTGATGATGAGCACGAAGAAGATGCTCGGTGTCAGCAGCGGCACCGTCAGCGAGTGGAACTGACGCCACCGGCTCGCCCCGTCGAGCTCGGCCGCCTCGTACAGCTCCGGCGGGATGTCCTTGAGGCCGGCGCCGAGGATGATCATCGAGAAGCCGAGCGACGACCACAGGCCGACGAGCGAGACCGCGACGAGCGCGAAGCCCGGGGTCGAGATCCAGTACGGGCCGTCGATGCCGAACAGGCCGAGGAACCAGTTCACGATGCCGAAGTCACCGTTGAACATGATGCGCCAGACCAGCGCGATCGCCGCGGGCATCGCCACGTACGGCAGGAAGAACAGCACGCGGTAGAACTGGGCGAAGCGCAGGCCCGGGGTGTTCAGCAGGCTGGCGAGCCAGACCGCGATCGGGATGCCGAGCAGGACGATCACCGTGTAGACGACCGTGTTGAACAGCGACTGGTACAGCTGCGGGTCGGTCAGCAGCCGACCGTAGTTGGCGAGGCCGGTGAAGCTCGAGCCGCCGAAGACCCCCCAGCTCGTGAACGAGTAGTAGAAGGTCTGCAGGATCGGCCAGATGAAGAACGTCCCGACGCCGATGAGCAGCGGCAGCACGAAGAGCCACGGCCAGAAGCCGTCGGTCCGTGGTGCCGGCTTCGGCCGCGCGGGCGCGGCGGAGCGCGTCTCGGGTGGCGGGGACGCCTGTGTGGCGTCCGGTCGCTGGGTGTTGATGGTCATCAGGTCGCTCCTCGGCCAGGGCGGTCGGATCGGGGGGTCCGGGTGGTGCTGCGTGCGGCGGGTGGTGCGGACGTGCGGGGGCCGGCCGGTCGGGCGCGGGGCCTGACCGGCCGGCTCGTCGTCACTCCTTGGCGAGTGCTGCGTCCATCTTCTGGGCGAGTTCCTTCGTCACCTGGTCGACCGGCTCGGAGCCGTCGAAGGCGCTGGGCAGCAGGTTCGTCTCGAGGGTGTTCCACGCGGCGGTGTTCTTCGACACCGGCAGGGGCTTGGCGTAGTCGACCGCGTCGAGGAAGACCTGCAGGTCGGCGTCCGGCATGGTCTTCGTGAAGGCGTCCTGCGTCCCGGTGTAGGCGGGGATGATGGCGCCCATGTCGCCCTGCTGCTGCTGGGCGGGCTTGCTCGCCAGGTAGACCTGGAGCGCCTGCGCGGCGGCCTTGTCCTTCGAACCCTCGGCGACGACGTTCGAGACGCCGTGGATGACGGTCGCCTGCTCCTTGCCCTTCGGCAGCGGGTAGACGACGACGTCCTTCTCCATGTCGGAACCGACGAGCGCGGACCGGAACCAGCTGCCGCCCTGGTACATCGCGACCTTGCCGGAGGTGAACCACTGGTCCGCCGTGGTGTCGGTCAGCTGCTTGATCGAGGGCGAGGCGCCGGACTTGATGAGGTTGGTCCAGTAACCGATGCCCTCCTGCGCGGCCTTCGTGGCGTACTCCGACTTGTCGCCGTCGACGACCGAGCCGCCGGCCTGGAAGATCGTGTCGTAGTAGGTCGTCTGGCCGTCCATGCCCGCGGCGGCGCCGTACGCACCGTCCGACTTCAGCTTCTGGGACAGCTCGGCGCCGGTCTTCTGGAAGTCGCTCCAGGTCCAGTCCTTCGACGGCATGGCCACGCCGGCCTTCTCGAACAGGGCCTTGTTCATCCAGACGCCGATGGTGTCGAAGTCCTTCGGGACGCCGTACTGGGTGCCGTCGTACGTGTAGAGCTTGTTGAGCGCGTCCGAGTAGTTCGCCGGGTCGATCGCACCGGACTTCACCTCACCGGTGATCGGGGCGAGCTTGCCGTTGCCGGCGTACAGCTGGAAGTTCGGGCCGTTCATCCAGAACAGGTCGGGGAGCGTGTTGCTCGAGCCCTGGGTCTGCAGCTTGGTGAAGTAGCTGGCGTACGGCGTGACGTCGACGTTCACCTTGATGTCGGGGTACTCCTCGTTGAACCCCTTGATGTTGGCCTTGATCGCCTTCACCTGGTTCTGGTCCCACACGGCGTACGTCAGGTTCGCCTTCGTGTCCTTCGCGACCTCGCCCGAACCGGAGTCCGAGGACCCCGCGGACGAGGGGCTGCTGCATCCGGCGAGGAGCGCGACGGCGCTGACGGCGGCTGCGAGACCGAGCAGTGCGCGGCGGCGGCCGCGGCCCGGACGGGCGGTTGGAGCGGTCATCGGGTGGTCCTTTCGGGAACGTCGTCGCGGTCGGGAGTGGTCGCGAAGTGGCGGAGGGTGGCCTCGGGGAGGGGCGGCACGTCGATGGGGACGGAGCCGTTGCGGAGTGAGCGGGTGGCGAGCGCCCCGGCGGCGACGGCGGCGCGGGCCGCGACCGGGGACAGGGTGGTCGGCTCGCCGAACGCGATGGACCGCAGGAACTCGGTCATCGTGAGCAGGTCGGCGTCTTCGTGGCCGTCCTCGACACCGTCGATCGGGTACTCGACGTCCCCGGCCACGTCCCAGTTGCGGCGGTGGTTCCACACCTTGACCACGCCGCCGCCGGTGTCCCCGATGTTCTCGAGACGCCCGTGGGTGCCGATGACGGTGTAGTTCCGCCAGTAGTCGGGTGTGAAGTGGCACTGCTCGTAGCTGGCCTGGACGCCGTTCTCGAGGGTCATCATGACCATCGACACGTCCTCGACGTCGACGACGGGGTTCAGGCCGGTCTGCTCGGCGGGCGGCCAGTTGTCGAACGAGAACCAGTCGGTCATGAGCTCGTCGCTGCGGTCCCGGCGGTCGGTGACGTCCCCGTAGACCGAGAGCGACCCCATGCCGACGACACGGCTGGTGTAGGCGCCGGCCAGAGCGTGGACGACGTCGAGGTCGTGGCTGGCCTTCTGCAGCAGGAGCGAGTTCACGCGGCTGCGGTCGGCGTGCCAGTCCTTGAAGTAGTAGTCGCCGCCGTTGCCGACGAAGTGGCGGACCCAGACGGCCTTGACCTCGCCGATCTCGCCGCGGGCGATCACGTCACGCATCAGGCGCACGACGGCGGAGTGGCGGAAGTTGTGGCCGACGTAGAGCGGGGTGCCGGTCTCGGCAGCGGTGTTGAGGACGGCGTCGGCGTCCTCGACCGTGATCGCGAGGGGCTTCTCGAGGTAGACGGCGATGCCGGCGCGGAGCAGGTCGATCGCGATCTCGGCGTGGGTCCAGTCCGGCGTGGTGACGATCGCGGCGTCGACCAGGTTCGCGGCGCCGTCCGTGCCGATCAGGGCGTGGTGGCCGTCGACCACGGTGGCGTCCGGCCAGGCCTCGGCGGCGCGATCGCGTCCTGAGGCGGTGACGTCGGCGGCGGCCACGATCCGGGCGTCGACCCCGTCGGCATCGAGTCCGGCGGCGGCCACGTGGTCCGCGATGTAGGACCGCTGGCCGATGCCGACCACGCCGACTCGGAGTGTGCGCGTGCTCGTGATGCTCATCTCGCTCCCTTGCGTGATTGTGACGTCCATGATGCCAAATCGATCATGAATGCACAATATGCGCTCATGGATCGCTCACGGAAGCGAGATGCGTGGGTTTTACACGCCGGTAACGTTCCCCGCCCTTGTCGGGAGGCGCGGGGCAGGACCGCGGGTCAGTCCGCGACGACGAGCTCCGTGCCGGCGGCGGCCAGGTCCGCGGCGAACGACGTCGGGACGTCCCGGTCCGTGACCAGGACGTCGATGCGGTCGAGTGGGCAGATCCGGGCGAAGGTCGAGCGCTCGATCTTCGTCGAGTCGGCGACCACGATGACCCGGCGTCCCACCGAGGCGAAGTGTCGGCTGACCTCGGCTTCCCCCTCGTGCATGGTCGTGGCGCCGTACTGCCCCGTCAGCCCGTCGACGCCGAGCACGACCACGTCCAGCGCGAACTCGTCGAGGGTGTCCCGGACCAGCGGCCCGATGAGCTCGTACGACTGCCGACGGGCGACGCCACCGGTCACGACGATCTTCACGTTGGCACGCACCGACAGCTCGTACCCGATGTTCAGTGCGTTGGTGACGATGGTGATGCCGTACTCGCCGTCGGAGCGGATGAAGCGCTCGCTCTTGCCGAGTTCCCGCGCCACCTCGGTCGTCGTCGTGCCGCCGTTGAGCCCCACCGTGTCGCCGGGGGCCACGAGGGCCGCCGTCGCCCGGGCGATTGCGGTCTTCGCCTCCGCCTGGCGGGCGATCTTGTACTGCAGTGGCAGCTCGTACCCGGCACCGAGTGCGGCGGCACCACCGTGCGTGCGGGTGACGAGGCGCTGGTCGGCGAGGGTGGCGAGGTCGCGACGGGCGGTCGCGGCGGAGATCCCGAGCACGTCGCCGATCTCGGTGATCGAGACGTTGCCACGGTCGCTCACCAGCTCGAGGAGGGCGTTGAGCCTCTGCTGCGGGGTCATGGCGTCATCCTACGGGCGCTCTTCCGCGCGGTGGATGATCGGAAATGACGTTTTGCACTTGCATCGAGCACGATCGATCGTCATGCTGGCCGATATCCGATCACCAAGGATCGGTCCGACCGGAAGGACACCATGTCCGACACCTTCGTGGGCGACGAGCTGGCATCGCAGCCGGCCTCCTGGCGCTCCGCCGCGGCCCTGCTGCCCTCGTTCATCGACGTCCTCCCCCAGCCGGGCGAGCGCGTCGCCGTCATCGGCTGCGGTACCAGCTGGTTCATCGCGATGAGCTACGCCGTCGCGCGTGAGTCCGCCGGCCTCGGGCAGACCGACGCCTTCGCCGGCTCCGAGTACCCCGCCGACCGACAGTACGACCGCGTCGTCACCATCTCGCGCTCCGGCACCACCACCGAGATCATCGACCTCCTCCGCGCCCTGCCCGGCCAGCGCACCGTCCTGATCACGGCCGTGCCGGACAGCCCCGCCGCCGCGGACGCCGACGACGTCGTCGCGCTGCCGTTCGCCGACGAGCGCTCCGTGGTGCAGACCCGCTTCGCGACCACCGCCCTCGCACTGCTCCGCGCCTCGCTCGGTGACGACGTCGAAGCCCTCGCCGTCCAGGCCGAGACCGCCCTGACGCTGCCGATCGACGACCTCCTCGACGCCGAGCAGGTGACCTTCGTCGGCCGTGGCGCCGCCGTGGGCCTGACGTTCGAAGCCGCCCTGAAGACGCGCGAGGCCGCACAGTTCTGGGCCGAGTCGTACCCGGCGATGGACTACCGCCACGGGCCGATCGCGATCGCGCAGCCCGGCCGTCTGGTCTGGTCGCTCGGTGCCGTGCCGGAGGGTCTCGCCGACGAGGTCGCCGCCACCGGTGCCCGCCTCGTGCACCACGACCTCGACCCGCTCGCCGGGCTCGTCGTCGTGCACCGGTTCGCCGTCGCCCTCGCCGAACGTCGTGGCCTGGACCCGGACCACCCGCGTTCGCTCACCCGCTCGGTCATCCTCACCTGATGACGGGCCGCGGGGCGGTGCTCGGGGTCGACGTCGGCGGCACGGGCATCAAGGCCCGGACCACCACACTCGACGGACAGGTGCTCGACGAGCAGCGAGTCCCGACCCCGCGTGACGACCCCGCCGCCGCATCGCTCGGCCGCGTCGTGGCCGACCTCGCCGTCCGTGCACGCGCGACCGTCGAGCAGCACGGCACGACCCTCGACGCCGTCGGCCTCGTCGTGCCCGGAGTGGTCGACGAGGACGCCGGCCGCTCGGTCATGTCGGTGAACCTGGGGTGGCGCGACGTCCCCGTGCGGGACACCGTGACCGCAGCACTGCGGGCCGTGGGGATCGACGTCCCCCTCGCGTTCGGGCACGACGTCCGAGCCGGGGCCCTCGCCGAGGTGCGGGCCGGTGGACTCGACCACGGTGCCGTGGCGTTCGTCCCGGTGGGCACCGGACTCGCGAGCGCCCTGGTCGTCGACGGCCGGGTGGTCAGCGGCGAGGGTTGGGCCGGCGAGATCGGCCAGGTCCGCATCCAGCAGGGCCCACACGCCGGACTCCGTCTCGAAGAGGTCGCCTCGGCCGGAGCCGTCGCCCGGCGGTCCAGCACCGAGTCGGCCCACGCGGCGATGCTCCGCGTCCGGCAGGGCGATCCCGTCGCGACCGCCGTCTGGGCCGACTGCGTCGACGCACTGGCCGACGCGATCGCGTGGATCGCGGCGGTCGCCGGCTGCCGCGCGGTCGTGGTCGGCGGCGGTCTGGCCGAGTCCGGCCCGATGCTCCTCGACCCCCTGCGCGACGCCGTGGCCGAGCGCCTCGTCGGGATCCGGACCCCGACCCTCCTGGCGGCACGGCACGGCGACGCCGCCGGGGCCATCGGTGCCGGGCTGCTCGCTCGGGACCTCCTCGACGCCCTCGCCCCGTCGGGCGGACCGTCGTGACGGACGTCCTCGTGCCGGGGTTCGTCGACCTGCACGCGCACGGTGCCCTCGGACACGACTTCGCGACGTGCACCGCTGACGACGCCCGCGCCGCCGTCGCCCACCACGCCGCCCGTGGGACCACGACGATGATCGCCTCGATCGCCACCGGGACGCCCGACGACACCGTGGCCGCGCTCCGGCGACTCGGACCGCTCGTCACCGAGGGCGTGCTCGCCGGCCTGCACCTCGAGGGGCCCTGGCTCTCGCCGGCCCGCCGCGGTGCGCACGCCGCCGAGCTCCTGCACGCCCCGACCCCGGCCGAGGTCGACCGCTCCCTGGACGCCGCCGCCGGCGCGCTCCGCATCGTGACGCTCGCCCCCGAGCTCCCCGGTGCCCTCGACGCCGTCGCACGCCTGACCGCGGCCGGGGTCGTCGTCGCCATCGGCCACACGGACGCCGACGCCGACACCGTCACGCGTGCGGTCGACGCCGGAGCCCGGCTCGTCACCCACGTCTTCAACGGCATGCCGCCGCTGCACCACCGCGCCCCCGGCCCCGTCGGGATCGCCCTCACCGATCCGCGCCTGTACGTCGAGGCGATCGTCGACGGCCACCACCTCGACGACGTCACCGTGGACCTGGTCCGCCGGAGCACCGGGGACCGGATGGTCCTGGTGTCCGACGCGATGGCCGCCACCGGATGCGCCGACGGCCCGTACCGCATCGCCGGGTCCGACGTCGTCGTGTCGGACGGGGTCGCGATGCTCGCCGACGGGTCGTCCCTGGCCGGCAGCACGAGCACGGTCCGCGACGGCTTCCTCCGCCTGCTGGCGACGGGGACGTCACTCGACGACGCCGTCGCCGCGAGTTCCGGGCGCGCGCGGGCCCTGCTCGGTCTCGCCCCGGACGCCGTCCGCGTCGTCGTCGACACGACCACCGGCCACGTCCGTCCCCACACCGAGGTGTCCGCATGATCGTCGTCGTCACCCCGAACCCGGCCGTCGACGTCACCTACCGCGTCGACGAGCAGCGCATCGGCACCACGCAGCGCGTCCGGTCCGTCGACCGGCTGCCGGGCGGGAAGGGCCTCAACGTCGCGCGGGTCCTGGCGAGCGAGGGCGTCGCGACGCACTCGGTCCTGCCCCTGGGCGGACCGTCCGGCACCTGGGTGGCCGACGCGGTCGCCGCCCTCGGGCTCACCGCCACCGCCGTGCCGGTCCCCGGCGAGACCCGGACCACCGTCACGGTCGTCGACGACCACGCACACCCGACGATGTTCGGCGAACCGGGTCCGACCGTGCCGCCCGTCGCCTGGCTCCCCGTGGACGAGGCCGTCCGGGCGCTGCTCCCGACCGCCGAGGCCCTCGTCGTCTCCGGCTCGCTGCCCGTCGGCAGCGCGGCCGAGGTCGTCACGCCGTGGATCGCCGACGCGGTCGCTGCGGGTGTGCTCGTCGTCGCCGACTGCTCGGGGCCCGCGCTCCTGGCCGCGGCCGACGCCGGCGCCACCGTCTGCAAGCCGAACCGCGAGGAGCTGGCCGAGGCCACCGGGTGCGCGGACGAGCGTGACGGGGCGCTCGCGCTGCTCGACCGCGGCGCCGGCATCGTCGTCGTCTCCCGTGGCGCGGACGGCATCGCGGCCCACACCCGCACCGAGGTCGTCGAGGTCGCGGCCGTCCCCGACGTCACCGGGAACCCGACCGGCGCGGGCGACGCGGCCACGGCCGGGCTCGTGCTGGCGCTGACCCGCGACACCGCTGACCCGGACCTCGCCACCGCGCTCCGCACGGCCGCCGCGTTCGGCGCCGCCGCCGTCCTGCGTCCCGTCGCGGGCGAGATCGACCGCGAGGCCGCCCACCGATTCCTGACCGACCCCGAACCGACCCGGAGCACCGCATGACCACCGACCTCGCCCTCACCGGGCTGCTCGACTCGGCCCGTACGACACGCCACGGCGTCGGCGCCTTCAACGTCGTCCTGCTCGAGCACGCCGAGGCGATCGTCGCCGGTGCCGAACTCGCCGGCCTGCCCGTCATCCTGCAGATCAGCGAGAACTGCGTCCGCTACCACGGCGGCCTCGCCCCGATCACGACCGCGACCCAGGCGATCGCCCGCGCGGCCGACGTCGAGGTCCTGGTGCACCTCGACCACATCGAGGACGTCGACCTGGTCGCCGAGGGCATCGCGCTCGGCGTGGACTCCGTGATGTACGACGGGTCACACCTGGACTACGACGCGAACGTCGCGGCCACCCGGGTCCTCGCCGACCGCTGCCACGCAGCGGGCATCGCGGTCGAGGCCGAACTCGGCGAGGTCGGCGGCAAGGACGGCGTGCACGCTCCCGGTGTCCGGACCGACCCGACGGACGCGGCCGCCTTCGTCCGGGCGACCGGTGTCGACGCCCTGGCGGTGGCCGTGGGGACCTCGCACGCGATGCAGACACGGGAGGCCGCCGTCGACCGCGACCTCGTCCGACGCCTGCACGACGCCGTGCCGGTCCCCCTCGTGCTGCACGGCTCGTCGGGGCTGTCGGACGAGGAGCTGCAGGGCGCCGTCCGGGCCGGCATGACGAAGGTCAACATCTCGACCCACCTCAACGGCCTGTTCACCCGGGCCCTCCGCGGCGTGCTCGACGAGCGTCCGGACGTGGTCGACCCGCGGAAGTACGTCGCAGCCGGGCGGGACGCGATCACGGCCGAGACGAGCCGCCTGCTGACCCTGCTCGCCACGGCCTGACCCGGCGAGCAGCGACGGGCACGGACACCGACCGGCGTCCGTGCCCGTCCGCGCTCAGCCCTTCGTCCCGCTCTTCCAGATCACCTTCGTGCCCTTGCGCAACACGAGGTCACCGTCCGTCTGCATCCGCAGGGTGACGCCCGACCCACCGAAGCGCGACGTCTTCGTCGACCACGCGACGCTGCCGAACTGGTCCCACAGCACCACGTTGCCGTTCGAGGCCATCTGCAGCGCCGATCCGCTACCGCCGCTGGTGACCTTCATCGCCGTACGGCTGCCGATCACCACGCGGAGCTGCCCGTCGGCCCGGACCACGAGCCGCCGCTTGCCCGCGGTGTCCCACAGGCTCTGCCCCTGCACCAGCGAGGCCCCCGGCACGAGCCGGTCCGCTCCCGGTGCTTTGTTGCGCCACAGGACCTTGCCGCTGCCGGCGGTGACCCGGACGTCGCCCGTGTCCGTGACGGTGAGCTTCGCGCTGCCGGACGAGGTCGCTGCCTTCGAGGTCCACTTGACCGCACCGGAGGCCGACCGCACGGTCAGCACACCGTTCGCGCCGAGCGACATCGTGTTCCCCGCGCCGGCGGTCCCCGTGGACCACAGCGCACGACCGTTGCCCCACTCGACCAGGTTGCCGTTCTGCTGCAGGTCGAGCCAGAACTGCCCGTTCGGGGAGTGGATCGACGTGCCGGCGGGGACGGCCACGGCCGAGGACGTCACCGAGGTCGCGGTGGCACCGGCACTGGCGGGTCCGGACGGTGCCGGGCAGGTCGGCGTGGACGGCAGGAGCGCCCCGAGCGCCGACCACCGCGGCGTCCCGAGACCGGTCGCCCGGTCGTACCCGGCCGCGGCCTTCCAGGTGCCGTTCGAGCCGGAGCTCACGTCGCGGAACGCTCCGGGGTTGGCGTACAGCGCCGCGTGCACGTCGCCGACGCCGGCCGCACAGCCGCGGGCCGACAGCGCGGCGACGAACTGGCCGGCCACCAGGGGCGACGCCACGCTGGTCCCGCCACCGAACACGAACCCGTGCTCCGTCCCGAGGTAGATGCCCGGGCCCGTCGTCGGGTCGGCGACCGCGGCGACGTCCGGGACGAGCCGCTTCGTGCCGCTGACGCCCACGCCGGTCTGCCAGTCGGGCTTGCCGTACGCCTTCGAGGTCCCGCCGCCGCCGGCGCCGTACTCGTTCGACCATCCGGTCTCGTTCCAGTGCGTGCCGGAGCCGTACAGCGCGGTGCCACCGACACCGACCACAGCCGGCGAGGACGCCGGGTGGCTCACGTCGCGGATCGCGCTCGACGGTCCGGTCTGGCACAGCGCGCCGGAGTCCCCGGAGGCTGCGAACACGGTCGCCCCGGCCGCCACGATGCGGTCGAGGGCGCCGTCGAGCGCGACGCGTGCGCCAGCCGACATCGACGACTCGCAGCTGCCCCACGAGATGCTGACGGCGGTGATCCCGGCGGACCGGACGTCGTCGGCCAACTGGTCGTAGGCGTGGTACATCCCCTGGAACGAGTTTGGTGCGATGTACACGCGGTGCCGAGCCGCCGGTGCCACGGCGAGCAGGGCCTCCTGGTCGAGCGCGACCTCGGTCTCCCCGCCGGCCCCGTCGGACCGGTGTACGTCGGCCCCGTCGACGGCGATCTGGTCGAGCGCCGGCACGGGTCGTCCGGCCGCCGCCGCGTACGCGGCCAGGTCGTTGCGGTCCCAGCCGGAGAACTGCACGGTGGCGATCGTCGCACCGGCCCCGGCGGTGGCGCTCGTCGAGGACGCGTAGGCGCTCGCCAGGTCCGCCGGGGCGTACCCGGCCGGGACGGCGGCGTGCGCGACGGCGGGACGAGTGTCCAGGCCGAGGACGCTCGTGGCGGCGCCGCCGAGCACGCCCGACAGGACCGGTTCGGCGACGGGGTGCATGCCGTCGCCGGTGCCGACGAGCGCGACGCCGAACGCCGACTCGGCCTGGGCGGCCGTGCCGCGGGCCTCGACCTGCCAGGTGTCGACGTCGGTGACCGTGAAACCGGCAGCGGCGAGCGTGGCGTGCACGGCGGCGCGGTCGTCCGTCTCCGGCGCGACCTCGGCGACGGCGTCCGCTCGCGCGTCCGCCGTGGCCCCGGCCGTCGTGCTCGGCAGGTCGCGGAGGGCGGCCTGGTCCGACGGTCGCAGGACGACGGTCAGGTCGACCGGCTCGTCGTCAGGGGTGGCGCCGGTGGTCGGGTCCGTCGGCGTCGGGATCGCGTGCTGCGGGACGACCCGGGGCGGGGCGGTCGTGGTCGCCGGAGCGGACGTGGTCGCCGGAGCGGACGTGGTCGCCGTGGCGGCCGTGGCCGGGACGGCGACACCGACGACGGCGAGCGCCGCCACGAGGGCTGACGCGGTCAGCAGGGACGGGGTGCGGGTGGGCATCGGTGGTCGCTCCGTGACTCGGGTACGTCGCCCGGTCCCTGGGCGCCGGCCCCCGCGCGGTCGGAGGGACGCGAGCACGCTAGCGCACCGCGGGTCCGGACGCCCGTCCCCCGTTCTGGCTGACGCGACCGTCGGACCGCATGGCGGATGTACGGGAGGCCCGGCGCACCCCCGGCGCGCCGGTCCCCTCAGCAGAGCGGGACGTTCACCGCCAGACCGCCCATCGCGGTCTCCTTGTACTTGTGCGACATGTCCGCGCCGGTCTGCCGCATGGTCTCGACGACCTGGTCGAGCGAGACGTGGTGCACGCCGTCCCCGCGGAGCGCCATCCGTGCGGCGTTCACGGCCTTGTTCGCCGCGATCGCGTTGCGCTCGATGCACGGGATCTGCACGAGCCCGCCGATCGGGTCGCAGGTCAGTCCGAGGTTGTGCTCCATGGCGATCTCGGCAGCGTTCTCGACCTGCTCCGGGGTCCCGCCGAGCAGCTCCGCGAGCCCGGCGGCGGCCATCGACGCGGCCGACCCGACCTCGCCCTGGCAGCCCACCTCGGCGCCCGAGATGGACGCCCGCTCCTTGTAGATGGACCCGACTGCGCCGGCGGTCAGCAGGAACCGGACGATCGCGTCGTCGCGGCGCTCCGGCGTGATCGTCGGCACGTAGGTGAGTGCGTGGAAGAGGACCGCGGGGATGATCCCGGCGGCACCGTTCGTCGGTGCGGTGACGACACGGCCGCCGGAGGCGTTCTCCTCGTTGACCGCCATCGCGGTGAGGTTCGTCCACTCCATCGCGAAGAGCGGGTGGTGGTCCGGATCGTCGCGGGTGAGCTGCTCGTACCAGTCGGCCGCACGACGGCGGACCTCGAGCCCGCCGGGCAGCGTGCCGGTGCGCTGGACGCTGCGGTCGACGCACTCCTCCATGACGGCGTGGATGCGCAGGAGTCGGTCGCGGACCTCGGCCTCGGGACGGGTCGCAGTCTCGTTCGCGAGCGCCACCCCGCTGACCGGGAGGCCCGTGGTCGCGCAGGCGGACAGCAGTTCGGCTCCGCTGGAGAACGGGTGGGGCACGGTGTCCTCGACCGGGATCGCGGTGCCGGCGACGTCCTCGCCCGGCTCCTCGTCGCCGTCGCGGGCGATGAACCCGCCGCCGATCGAGTAGTAGGTCTCGACCGCGGTCTGGGTGCCGGTGGCGTCGAACGCGCGCAGCCGCATCGCGTTCGGGTGCCGCGGCAGCATCGTCAGGGGGTGCAGCACGATGTCGTCCAGGCGGAACGGCACGGTGGCACCGCCCGCGAGGGTCAGCTGCCCGGTGGTCTCGAGGTCGTCGAGCGCCGCGGTCATCGCGTCGGGGTCGACGTCCTCTGGACGCTCCCCCATGAGCCCCACCGCGACGGCGCCGAGCGTGCCGTGGCCGCGCCCGGTCGATGCGAGCGAGCCGTAGAGGTCGACGCGGATGGTGTCGACCGGGCCGTCCGCCGTCCGCGCGGCGAAGTCGGCGGCGGCGCGCATCGGGCCCACGGTGTGGGAACTCGACGGGCCGACACCGATGCTGAACAGCTCGAAGACGGAGACCGGCACGACGACGAGCCTACGCCGTCCGGACGGCAGGCTCAGGTGGGGAGCGTCACGGCTCGTCGACGCGCGGTGCGCCCGCGGTGATCTGACGCGGAGATCGTGATCACGGTGCTGCGCGGCGCCGTCGGGATCAGGGCCCGCCGAGCCAGTGGTCGATCCGGTGGTGGTCCGGGCTGAACCCGTTCGCGACCCCCCAGAGCACCGCCTGGGTGCGGCTGTCGGACCCGATCTTGCGGTAGACGGAGCGGATGTGTGACTTCACGGTGTTCGGGCTGAGGTAGGTCAGCTGGGCGACCTCCGCGTTGCTCTTGCCCTGTGTGATGAGCGCGAGGACCTCGGACTCACGGTCGGTGATGCCCACGCCCTTGCCCGGCCAGTCCAGGCCGGCGGCGCTCGGGGCGCGACGTCCGGCGCGGCTGACCACGACCTCCCCGGCAGCGATCCGCTCGAGCGCGTCCACCAGGTCGGCGGCACCCAGCGTCTTCGACAGGTACCCGTGCACCCCCTCCGCGAGCGCCGCGTCGACGAGCTCCTGTTGGAGGTTCCAGGTGTAGACGACGACGTGCCGTGCTCGTGGGTTCGCGACGAGTGCGGCGATCTCGAGCTGGTCGGACTCCGGCTGCGCGAACGAGTCGTAGAGCACGATGTCGATCGAGTCGTCGAGCTCTGCGTTGGCGTCGATCTCGGCCACGACGATCCGGTCGCGGTGCGCGTCGAACATGTGCGCGAGGCCCTTGAGGACGACGTCGTAGTCGTCGACGAGCGTCACGAGGAGCGGAGTGGTGGGAGCGTCGACCGGCATGGGGCCACCTTTCCACCCCAAGGGGTGAGACGGAACACCCTTGGGGGTGGAAGGGTTGACCACGTCACCCGATCGGGTGACGGACGCGCTCGGCCCTTCTACCGGTCGTGCAGAACGCACCAAGGAGTCAGCCCATGCTCGGTCTCATCCTCAGCCTCATCATCGTCGGCCTCATCGCCGGCGCACTCGCCCGTCTCATCGTCCCCGGCAAGCAGGACATCAGCCTCGTGATGACGATCGTGCTGGGCATCATCGGCTCGTTCGTCGGGGGCTTCCTCGGCTTCCTGATCTTCCAGCACGACCCGATGGACGGCTTCTTCCAGCCTGCCGGCATCATCGGCTCCATCATCGGCGCGATCATCGTGCTGCTCGTCTACACGCGCTTCGCTGGTGGCCGCAGCCGCCGCTGAGTGACGGAACGACGAACAGGGTCCGGACGCGGTGCGTCCGGACCCTGTTCGTCGTTGCCGTCCCGGCCTCCCGACGCGTCCCCATGGCGGGACGGACCCGCGGGAGCGGGCGGGATCAGCGCCGCCCGCCCTGCGTCGGCATCACGATCCAGAGCACGACGTAGGCGATCCAGAGCGGCCCGGGGAACAGGCTGAGCAGGACCCAGAGCACGCGGACGGCGGTGCGGGACCAGCCGAAGCGGTCGGCGATGCCGGCGCAGACCCCGGCGAGCAGGCGACCGGAGCGGGGGCGGTGGAGTGTGTTCGTCATGTCCTCGACGCTACGGGCCCGGCCTGGAGGCCGCCATCCAGCGCGCACCCGGTTCCGGGGTGGGGATGCCCCCACCCCGCCCGGGGGCTACGGGACGAGGACGATCTTGCCGCGGGTGTGGTGCTGCTCGAGCTCGGCGTAGGCGTCCTGCACCTGCTCGAGCGGGTGGGTCGCGGCGATCGGGAGCTCGATCGACCCGTCGGCGACCATGTTCGCGAGGGCGGAGAGGATCTCCGGGTCGGCGGTGTCCGCGCTGCCGGACGCCTTCGCCCCGACCTCCGCGGCGGCCTCGAACGCGATGACCGTCTCGATGCGGTCGGTGGGGACGCCGAGCGTGATGCCGAGGTGCACGTACTCGGGGCCGAACGTGTCGATGAGCGCGTCGATGCCGTTCGTGGCGAGCTCGCGGATGCGGGCCTCCAGGCCGTCGCCGTAGGCCACCGGCCGCGCGCCCTTCGACGCCAGCCACTCGTGGTTGCCCTCGGACGCGATCGCGATGACGTCGACGCCCTCGTTCGTGAGCAGCTGCGTGACGAAACCGCCGACGCCACCGGCGGCTCCGGAGACGACGACGGTCTCGCCCGCGCGGGGGTCGACTGCGCGGACCGCGGCGGCGGCGGTCGTGGCGACGACGTCGAGACCGCCGGCGGCCTCCCACGTCATCAGGCGTGGCTTGGGGACGAGCTGCCCGGCCGGCACCGAGACGTACTCGGCGTGGCTCGAGCGCTCCCACGACCAGCCGAGGACCTCGTCGCCCTCCTCGAACCCGTCGACGTCGAGGCCGATCGCGGCGACGGTGCCGGCGAGGTCGGTTCCCTGGCCGGACGGCAGCTTCTCGGGGTCGTGGCCGTCGACGACGCCCTGGCGGATGGCGGACTCGCCGGGGTTGATGCCGGCGGCGCGGACCTTCACGAGCACGCGGCCGGGAGCGACCTCGGGCACGGGGACCTCGGCGACGTGCAGGACGGATCGGTCGCCCCACTCCTCGAAGCGGACGGCGCGCATGGTGTCAGGGAGAGCAGTCATCCCCGGTCACGGTACGCCAGGCCGGCGACGGTCGCCGCACTCCACGCTGGCAGCGGCGGTATGGACCGCTCCATCCCACCGCTCGTGGGAGACTGACGGCATGCCCATCCTCCACAAGGACATGCAGCTGTGCATCTCGCTCGCCGCCCGTCCGAGCAACATCGGCACCCGGTTCCACAACTTCCTGTACGACGAGCTCGGGCTGGACTACGTCTACAAGGCGTTCACCACGACGGACCTGCCCGGGGCGGTCGCCGGCATCCGCGCGCTCGGCATCCGCGGCTGCTCCGTGTCGATGCCGTTCAAGGAGGACGTGATCCCCCTGGTCGACGAACTCGAGGAGTCGGCCGCCGCGATCCGCTCCGTCAACACGATCGTCAACGACGCCGGCGTCCTGACCGCGTCGAACACCGACTACGAGGCCGTCGCCGCCCTGCTCGACTCGCACGGGGTCGACCGCGACGCCCGCGTGCTGCTGCGCGGTTCGGGCGGCATGGCGAAGGCGGTCACCGCGGCCTTCCGCGGCGCCGGGTTCGACCACCTCACCGTCGTCGCCCGCAACGAGGCGACCGGCACCGCCCTGGCGGACCAGTACGGGTACGCGTGGGTCGGCGCCGAGGACCAGGCCGGTGACGCCGACGTGCTCGTCAACGTCACCCCGCTCGGCATGCGCGGCGACCAGGAGGCTGCGCTGGCGTTCGCCCCGGAGCGCGTCGCCGCCGCGGGCACAGTCTTCGACGTCGTCGCGTTCCCCTCCGAGACCCCGCTCGTCCGGGCGGGCCGCGACGCCGGTGCGCACGTCATCACGGGTGCCGAGGTCATCGCGCTGCAGGCGGCGCGCCAGTTCGAGCGGTACACGGGCGTCGCCCTGACCGCGGACCAGGTCGCACGCGCGAGCGCGTTCTCCCGCGAGGAGTAGCAGCGGCGGACGGGAGGCGCGGGGCGGCGCCGCACCGCGCCTCCCGTCCGGCACGCACCGGCAGAGCGGAACGGCGCAGCGGCTGCGGCTCAGTGACTGCGGCTCAGTGGCTACGGCTCAGCGGCTGCGCGCGCGCCCCGCGGCGACCCAGCCGAGCCGCCGAGCGGTCTCGTGGTTGCGGACCCAGATGCCGGGTTGCGCGAGGAAACCGGGGACCAGCGTCCCCGGACCCTTCACGGGGTTCTCGCGCAGGGTGACCCGGCAACCGCGGGGGTGCGGCTCGACCTCGACCTCGACGCGGGCCTCACCCACCGGCCACCCACGGGCCTGGATGACCATGCGCCGGGGCTCGTCGTACTCCAGGACCGTGGTGGTGTCGTTGATGACGAACGGCCAGACGCCGAACGAGTGGTGGATCTCGGTGCCGACTGCGGGCCACCCGGGGTCCTCCCCACGCATCCGCGACGCGCCGACCACCCACGTGGGGTAGAGCCAGCCGTCCCGGAGGACGTCGAACACGTCCTCGGGGGTGCAGTGGATGATCCGGACGTTCTTCGCCATGTCAGCTCCTCGGGGCCAGGTCGACGTCCACCGGCAGCCCGTAGGTGTGCCGGAGGGCGCTCTTCGCCGCGTGCCACCCTGCCATGCCGTGCACTCCGGGCCCGGGGGCGGCGGACTGCGACGCCAGGTACATCCCGCCGCCCATCCGCCACGGGTCACTCGAGAGCACGGGCCGTTTGACCAGCTGCCAGAAGCTCGCGGCGCCGGCGGCGATGTCCCCGCCGGAGTAGTTCGGGTTGTACTGCTCCATGTCCTCGGCGGTCCGGCTGTTCGTCGCGACGATGGTGTCGCGGAAGCCGGGGGCGAACCGTTCGATCTGCCGGATCACCGACTCCTGGTGGTCGACGGTGGACCCGGACGGGACGTGGGCGTACGCCCAGAAGACGTGTCCGCCCGCGGGTGCCCGGCTCGGGTCGACGACGGTCGGCTCGGAGCCCAGCACGTAGGGCCGGTCGGGGTCCTGCCCGCGGGCGACCTGCGCCTCGGCCTCGGCGATCTCGGCGCGGGTGCCGCCGATGTGCACGGTGCCGGCGCGGTGGAGCTCCGGGTTGGTCCAGGGCACCGGCTCGGACAGCGCGAAGTCGACCTTGGCGGCGGCGTTGCCGAACCGGAAGCGCCGGAGCGCCCCGCGCTTGGGTGCCGGCAGCTGGTTGCCGGCGATCCGGAGCATCGACGGCACGCTGGTGTCGAAGAACACCGCCTTGGCCGGGGTGAGGTCACCGAGGGAGTGGACCTCCCGGCCGGTCTCGATCGTGCCGCCGTGCGCGACGAGGTCCGCGGCGAGCGCGTCGACGATCGCCTGGCTGCCGCCGATCGGCACCGGCCAACCGCGTGCGTGGGCGTAGACACCGAGGGACAGCGCTGCCGCTGCGGTGGCGAGCGAGGGCATGTGCTGGATCGAGTGCGCCGCGACGCCGCTGATCATGGCGGGGGCGACGTCGTCACGGAAGCGCAGGTTCCAGGCGCGGGACCCCTGCTCGAGCGCGCGGAGGCCGAACCGGGCGACGGTGACCGGGTGCCGTGGGACGTGCAGCAGGGCGTCCGTGGCGAAGTCGGAGACCTCGTCAGCGTGTTCGACCAGCGGGGCCATCAGCTGGCGGTAGGCACGGCCGTCGACCCCGAGCGCGTCGGCCGTGCGGTCGAGGTCCTGGTACGCGATGCCGGCACGACCGCCGTCGAGCGGGTGGCCGTACTGCACCTCGGGCAGGCGGAGCTCGATGCGCCGCTCCATGCCGAACGCCCGGAAGAACTCGGACTGCAGCGCCATCGGGTGCACGGCCGAGCAGACGTCGTGCAGGTACCCGGGCAGCGTGAGTTCCGTGGTGCGGGCACCGCCGCCGATCGTGTCGTTCCGCTCGACGACCTCGACACTGAGGCCGGCCCGAGCGAGGGTGACCGCTGCGGCCAGCCCGTTCGGTCCGGCTCCGACGACCACCGCATCAACCATGCCGACGAGCCTACGGAGCGACGGCTGGACACGGGTCGAGGCGCGAGCTTCCCGGTCAGCTCGTGGTGGTGTCCGCCTCGGCCGGGTCGGTGCCGTCGTCCGGTCCGTCGGCGTCCGGCTCGTCCGCGCCGACCGGGGTGCCGGAGACGACCGGGTGCTCGGCGACCAGGGTGGCGAAGTCCTCGTCGAGGAGCTGCTGCACACGTTCGTCGCGCCCGACCTCGTAGTCGTCGGCGGGCCGCTGCGCCCATCCCAGACGCCCGACGACGGTGGTGCCGATGTCGTCCCACGCCCGGGCCCGTGCGGCCAGCACGATGCCGTCGACGAAGTGCTGGTCGTCGCGGCGTGCGTCGAGGCGCTTCGCGAGCTCGTCGTAGGTGGCCTCGCGCGTGCGGAGCTTGAGGTCGTCCCCGCGGCGGTAGTCGTGCTGGTGCTGCGAGCGCCCGCCCTGCTTGCTCGAGCGGACCCGGATCTCCCGCATCCGTTCGGCGTCCCCGCGCTGTTCGTCGGCCATCCGGTGCAGCTCCTGGCGCGCGGCGTCGGCGATGAGGGCGTGGTCGAAGTACCCCTGGTCGCGCAGGGCGTTGGTGATGATCCGGTTCGCCACGGCGACGGTCACGGCTGCCTTGGCGATGAGGAACCCCTCGTCCACCGCACGCTTCAGCTCGACCTGGCTGACGGGCCGATCGCGCACGTCGGGCTTGCGTCGTCCGAACAGTGCCATGCGACGACGATACCGGCGTCACGGTCCCGCCGGGCAGAGGGAACGAGGGCCTGTGGAGAACCAGGCACGGTGGAGGACGGCGGACGGGAGGCGCGCTGCCGGCTGGCAGTGCGCCTCCCGTCCGGAGGTGGTCGCGACTCAGGCCACCGACTCAGGCCGCCCCGTGGCTGGCGCGGCTGCGACGCGACAGCGAGTCGATGATGACCGCGAGCAGCAGGACCGCACCGGTGATCATGTAGCGGATCGAGGAGTCGAGGCTGAGCAGGGTGAGCCCGTTCGAGATCGACTGGATCACGATGATGCCGAGCAGCGCCGACCACGCACTGCCGCGTCCGCCGAAGAGGCTCGTCCCACCGATGACCGCCGCGGCGATGGCGTTGAGGTTCGTGTCGCCGGCGCCGGAGGACAGGCTGGCCGAGTTGAGTCGCGCCGCCGCGAGGATGCCGCCGATGGTGGCGAACAGCGAGGTGAGCACGAACACCGAGATGTAGATGCGGTTCACCCGGATGCCGGAGCGTCGTGCGGCTTCGACGTTGCCGCCGACCGCGAAGACCGAGCGGCCCCAGCGGGTGCGCTTCAGCAGGAAGTTCATGAGCACGACGAGGACGATGAAGAACACGAAGGACGTGCCGGTGCCGAAGTCCCGCGACAGGTACCAGACCATCACGGCGAGCGCGATGAACAGCGCGGCCGACTTCGCGATCGTCAGCGACATCGCCCCGGTGGACAGGCCGGCACGACGACGACGGCCGGCGCGACGGACCTCGGTGATGAACAGCCCGCCGGCGGCGACCGCGGCCAGCACGTACGCCAACCACGGCGGCAGGTACGACGCCGAGGCGAACTGCACGATCGGCGACGAGTACGGCAGGTTGATCGAGCCGTTCGGGCCGAGGATGAGCAGCTGCAGGCCGAGGAAGCCGAGCAGACCGGCGAGGGTGATGACGAAGCTCGGGACACCGAAGCGGGTGAAGAGCAGGCCGTAGAGCAGACCCGCTGCCGCACCGACCGCGAGTGCCACGACGATGACGAGCCAGAGCGGCCAGCCGAGTGTCGTCAGCCCCTGCCCGAGGATCGCCGCCGCGAGACCGCTGACGCTGCCGACGGACAGGTCGATCTCACCGAGGAGCAGCACCAGGACGATGCCGATCGCGATGGTGCCGACCGCCGCGCACTGCAGCGCGAGGTTGACGAGGTTGCCCGGGGACAGGAAGTCGGGCGAGAGGGCCTGGAACACCGCCCAGATGACGATGAGACCGACCACGACGGGCAGCGAGCCGATGTCGCCGCCGCGGACCCGGCGGACGAACGCCTTCGCGGCGCCGCCGATCCCCTGGTCGCGGAGCAGTCGCTCGTCCTGCAGGTCGGCCGCCGACGGGGTCGGGGTCGACGCGGTGAGGGTCTCGTCGGTCTTGCTCATGCGCTGGTCTCCTGCTCGGTCCGGGCCGCGGCACGACGGGTGACGGCGTTGTCGGTCGCGCCGGTGATGGCCGCGATGATCTCCTCGTAGGAGACGTCGTCGATGCGGAAGGTGCCGTTGTTCCGACCGAGTCGCAGCACCGCGACCCGGTCGGCGACGGCCTGCACGTCGGCGAGGTTGTGGCTGATGAGGACGACGCCGAGCCCGCGTTCGCGGAGGCGCTCGACGAGGTTGAGGACCTCGGCGGTCTGCGCGACGCCGAGTGCCGCGGTCGGTTCGTCGAGGATGACGACCTGCGGGTCGCCGATCAGGGACCGGGCGATCGCGACCGTCTGCCGCTGCCCACCGGACAGCGACGCGATCGGGATGCGGACCGACGGGATCCGGGCGGCGAGCTGCTGCAGGAGCTCCCACGAGCGGCGTTCCATCTCCTCCTCGTCGAGGAAGGGGTGGGCGATCTCCCGACCGAGGTACAGGTTCGACACCACGTCGAGGTTGTCGGCGAGTGCGAGGTCCTGGAAGACGGTGGCGATGCCGAGGGACTGGGCCGCTGCCGGGTTCGGGACGGTGACCTCGTCGCCGTTGAAGGTGATCGTGCCGCCGTCCGGCGTGTAGACGCCGGCGAGGATCTTCACGAACGTCGACTTGCCGGCGCCGTTGTCCCCGACGATGGCGACGACCTCGCCCGGGTGGACGTCGAAGTCGATGTCGCTGAGGGCCTGGACGGCACCGAACCGCTTGTCGATGCCGCGGAGGGACATCACGGGTTCGGTGGTGGGGTGTGCTGCTGGGGGCTCGGTGCTCACGGTGTCGTCCTCGATCGAAAGTGCGTGAGGGCCGCCCGGTCCGGATCGGACCGGGCGGCCGGTGGTGTTCGTTACTCGATGCCGTTCTTCGAGCAGGCGCTGGCGTACTGCGAGGTGCAGACCTGCTTGACCGTGTAGAGCTCGTCCTTGATGACGGTGTCCTGCACGTTGGCGGTCGTCACGGCGACCGGGTCGAGGAGGGTGGACTGCACGCTCGCGCCGCCCGCCGTCTTCGTGGTGGTGTCGCCCTTCGGGGTGTCACCCTTGGCGAACTGGATGGCCAGGTCGGCTGCCTTGGACGCCTCGGGCTTGAACGCCTTGTAGACGGTCATGTACTGCTCACCCGAGAGGATGCGCTGGATGCCCGCGAGGGACGCGTCCTGGCCGGTGACGGGCGGGAGCTCGGAGACGCCGGCCGACTTCAGGGCCGCGATGACGCCACCGCCGGTGTCGTCGTTGGCCGCGTAGACGCCGGTGATCTTGTCCGCACCGAGCTTGCTGATCTGCCCGGCAGCCCAGTCCTGCGCCTTGGCGGGGTCCCATCCGGGGGTGTCGTACTCGGCGAGCACCTTGTAGCCGCTGTCGTCGATCGCCTTGTGGGCGCCGGCCTTGAACTGGGTGGCGTTGTTGTCGGTCGGGGAGCCGTTCACCATGATGATGCCGGAGCCCGAGGGGACGTTCTTCGCCTTGAGTGCCTTGACCAGTGCCTCGCCCTGCAGCTCGCCGACCTTCTCGTTGTCGAACGAGATGTAGTAGCTGAGGTCCGGGCTGTCGATGAGTCGGTCGTAGGAGATGACCGGCACCTTCTTGGCCTTCGCCTGCTGCACGATCGAGGCCGCGGCCTCACCGTCGAACGGGTCGAGGACCAGGACCTTGACGCCCTGCGTGAGCATGGACTGTGCCTGCTGCAGCTGCTTGGACGCGTCGCCGTCGGCGTTCGCGTAGACGACGGAGCAGCCGCTGCACTGCTTCTTCACCTCGGCGGTGAAGAGCGGGCGGTCGGCGCTGGCGTAGCGGGCCGTGACGGAGTCGGGCAGGAGCAGGCCGATCTTGGCCTTGGAGGCGTCGCCCCCACCGCCGCCGGAACCCGTTCCCGCGTCGGCTCCGTTCGAACAGCCCGCCAGGGTGGTGATCGCGAGCAGCAGGGCGCCGACGCCCAGCATGGCTCGTGTGGTGGCTTTCTTCATCGAAATGTCCTCCAACAGGTGGACCGCCCACGTTGGCGGTGACCTGAGTGTGCCAGCGGCGGTTCTTGGCTGCAAGAGTTGAACGCAAGGGTGCGGTGCCGTGACGAAATCGTTATCAAGTCACCGTGAGTGGTGCACGTCCACCGCTTCGATCGCGACCGCCAGCGCCCCCGTCACGGCGGCCTTCTCGCCGAGCTGGCCCTGCACCACGTCCGGCGTGCCGTCCGCGTCGACGATGAGCATCGACTCGAGGGCGTGCCGCATCGGGCCGAGCAGCAGCTCCCCGGCACGCGCGAACTCCCCGGTCACCACGAGCCGCTCCGGGTCGAGCACGTTGCAGAGCCCCACCGCGGCCGTGCCGATCGCCCGGCCCGCGTCCGCGATCGCCCGGATGCACACCGGGTCGCCGGACATCGCACGGAGGATCAGGTCCGCCGTCTTCAGGGTGCCGACCTCGTCGCGGACGCTCTCGAGCACGGCGGGAGCGCCGGCCACGGCCTCCAGGCAGCCGCGGTTGCCGCACCGGCAGATGGGTCCGTGCGGGACGACGGGCGTGTGCCCGAACTCCCCGGCGACCCCGTGGTGCCCACGGAACAGCCGGCCGTCCAGGATCAACCCCGCCCCGATGCCGTTGCCGACGTCCAGGGTGATCACGGAGTCCCGTCCCCGGGCCGCCCCGCTCCGGTGCTCGGCCAGCGCCGACAGGTTCGCGGAGTTGTCGACCTGCACGGGCTTGCCGACCCGACGCTCGAGCGACTCCCCGATCGGCAACCCGTCCCAGCCGCGGAGGATCCCGCCGCGAGCGGTCATGCCCGTCCGTCGGTCGATCGGGGCCGCGACGGCCAGGCCGACGGCCAGGACCTCGTCCATCGAGGACTCCACCGACTCGGCCATGTCCATCACGAGCAGCGCGGTCTTGTCGAGTTCGGCGTCCGCGCGGTGGTCGCGGGCCAGGGGCATGTGCCGCTCCGCCAGGACGGTCCCGTTGAGGTCGGACAACGCCAACCGCAGGTGCCGGGGCGAGACGTGGACGCCGGCGACCAGGCCGAGGCCGTGCGGCAGCGTCACCCGCAGGGCGCGGCGTCCGCTCGAGGTGCTCGGGGTGGCGTGCAGGGCGCCGGTGGCGACGAGTTCCTTGACGATGTTCGACACGGTCGCGGGGCTGAGGCCGGTCGCGCCGGCCAGCTCGACCTGCGTCAGGCCACCGTGGCGCTTGACCGCCGCCACGACACGACCCCGGTTGGCTTCACGCAGTGAAGCTTGACTGCCCGGACTCCGTCGTGGCTCTGACACGGGGACAGCGTAATGGTCGGCGTCCGGACGACGGACGGGAGGTGGGCCCCTCGCGCCGGTACCGGCGTGACGCGCCAGCGGCACGACGGCCGTGACGGGAGGGACGGTGCCAGCTGGCACCGCGCCTCCCGTCCGTGACCTGGTCGCGTCGCGACTAGGGCTTCGTGATGAAGCCCTCCTTCACCATCCACTCGAAGGCGACGTCCGCCGGCTCGCGGCCCTCGACGTCCACCTGCCGGTTCAGCTCCTGCAGCACCGCGTCGGTGAGCTTCGGCGAGATCTGGTCGTAGACCTCCTCGAGCTGCGGGTACTCCTCGAGCGTCGCGGTCGACAGGACCGGTGCGACGTTGTACGCCGGGAAGAACCCGCGGTCGTCCTCGAGCACCTGCAGCCCGAGCGACTTGATGCGGCCGTCGGTGGTGAACACCTCGCCGAAGTTGCACGTGCCCCGGTCCGTCGCCGTGTAGACCGTGCCGGTGTCGAGGATGTCGACGTTGCCCTTCGGGACCGCACCGTCACCGGAGCCGCCGAGCGTCAGCCCGTACTTGGCGAGCATCGGCTTGAAGCCGTCGGCGCGCGAGTTGAACTCGGACTCGACGCAGAAGGTGCGCTCGTCGGCCGGCAGGTCGGCGATCTGCGACAGCTTCGTGATGCCGTCGAGGTCCTTGACGGCTTCCTTCCGCACCGCGAACGCGTAGGTGTTGTTCATCGGCGCGGGCTTCAGCCAGGTGAGCCCGTTGCCGGCGTCCTCGTCCTTGACGGCCTGCCACTGCTCGGTCTTGTCCGGGATCCCCTGCTTGTGCGCCATGAAGGTCAGCCAGGCGGTGCCGGTGTACTCGTACGTGACGTCGGCGTCGTGGCCGGTCATCAACTGACGGACCGCCACCGAGCCCGGGACGTTCGTCTCGTCGGTGACGTCGAAGCCCGCGGCCGAGGCGGCCAGGACCGCGATCTTGCCGAGGACGAGCTGCTCGGTGAAGTTCTTCGACGTGACCGTGAGCTTCGCGTCCTCGGGCAGGCCGTCGATGTGCTCGATCGTGCCGGGTGCGGCGGCGGGGACGAACGCGGCCGCGGGCTGCAGGCCGCAGCCGGCCAGGAGGCTCGTGGTCGCGCCCGCCAGGACGACGGCGGCGAGCAGACGGCGGGTGCGGCGGCCCGTGGTGCGCGTGCGGGTCATCGGAGTCCCTTCGGTCGGGCGAACGTCTCGACGATGCGGCCGAGCCAGTCGATGGAGAGGGCGAGGAGCGCGATGAGGAGCGCCCCGGAGACGAGCACCTTCGGCAGGAACAGGTTCACGCCGGTGGTGATGAGCAGCCCGAGGCCGCCGGCACCGATGAACGTCGCGAGGGCGGCGGACCCGACCAGCAGCACGAGCGCGGTGCGGATGCCCGCGAGCATGACGGGGACGGCGAGCGGCAGTTCGACCTTGAGCAGGACGGCGGCAGCGCTCATGCCCATGCCGCGGCCGGCCTCGACGAGCCGGGCGTCGACGCTCTCGATGCCGATGATCGTGTTCCGGAGCACCGGCAGGATCGCGTACAGGACCAGTGCGACGACGGCGGCCCAGAACGTGAAGCCGAGCCAGAACGCCAGCAGCACGATGAGCCCGACGGCGGGTGCGGCCTGACCGAAGTTCGCGACGGCGAGGATCGCTCCGCTGGCCTTCCGCAGCGGACCGCGGGTGAGCGCGATGCCGAGCGGGATGGCGATCACGAGGACGATGACCGTCGACACCACGGTGAGCAGGACGTGCTGCCACGCCAGGTCGAGCAGCCCGGAGGGGTTGAGGGTCGACCGCTCGGACTCGGTCAGGTCCGCCGTGGCCAACCAGACGGCGAACGCCCCGAAGACGACGAGGATCGCGACGGGCTGGATCACCAGTCCGCGCCAGCTGGTGCGCGTGCCGGTCGCCGGGGACGCGGTGACGACGTCGCTCACTGGTCGTCCCGGGCGGCGACGGGCGAGCTCGGCAGCGTCTCGAGCGGGTTCGTGTTCGTCCCGACCGGCGTGTAGGCCTGCTCACCGGCAGCGGCGGCACGGGTGCGGGTGATCGCGTCCATGACCGTCTCGACCGTGATGACGCCCTGGAACGCGTCCCGACGGCCGGTCACCAGTGCGGCGCCGGCGCTCGAGACGAGCATCGTGTCGAGCGCGTCGTTGAGGGTGGAGGCCTCGGACACGACCGGCAGGCCCACCTCGGTGCCGTCCGGGATCCGGTCGAGCCGCTCGAGCTGGCGGCGGGACGGCCACCCGATCGGACGCTGGCGCTGGTCGACGACGACGGCGTGCCCGTGGCCACCGGCCTCGCGCATGCGCTGCAGCACGGCCTGGGTCTCTTCGCCCGGGGAGCAGGTGACGGCGTCGGCGAGCCCGACCTCCCGCACGCGGGTCAGGGTCAGCTGCTTGAGGCCGGCACCCGAACCGATGAAGTTCTCCACGAACTCGTTCGCGGGTTCGGCGAGGATCCGCTCCGGGGAGTCGTACTGCACGATGTGGGCACCCTCGGAGAACACCACGATCCAGTCGCCGAGCTTGACGGCCTCGTCGAAGTCGTGCGTGACGATGACGATCGTCTTGTGGAGCTCCGCCTGGATGCGGATGAGCTCGTCCTGCAGACGCTGCCGGGTGATCGGGTCGACCGCGCCGAACGGCTCGTCCATGAGCAGGACGGGCGGGTCGGCAGCCAGGGCCCGGGCGACGCCGACGCGCTGCTGCTGTCCGCCGGAGAGCTCGCGGGGGTACCGGTCGCGGTAGGTGCCCGGGTCGAGGGAGACCAGGTCGAGGAGCTCGTCGACGCGGGCGGCGATCTCGTCCTTCGACCAGCCGAGCATCTTCGGCACGACCGCGATGTTCGCCGCGACCGTCATGTGCGGGAACAGCCCGCCGGCCTGGATGACGTAGCCCATCCGACGGCGGAGTTCGTCGCCGTCGATCTTCGTCACGTCGTCGTCACCGACGACGATGCGCCCCTCGGTGGGCTCGATGAGCCGGTTGATCATCTTCAGCGTGGTGGTCTTGCCGCAGCCGGACGGGCCGACGAGCATGACGATCTTGCCGGCCGGGATCTCGAGCGTGATGCCGTCGACCGCGGGCTTCGTCTGACCGGGGTAGCGCTTCGTGACCTGGTCGAGCAGGATGCTCCGACCGGTGACGTCGGAGTCGGGCGCGGTGGTCGGGGAGTCAGTGCTGGACACGGATACCTCTCGAGGTGGTCAGGCGGCCGAGGCCGAGGAGCAGGAGGTCGAGCACCAGGGCGAGCAGGACGACGCCCACGGTGCCGACGACGACGGAGTTGAGGGAGTTCGCGCCACCGAGGCGGGACAGTCCGGAGAAGATGAAGCTGCCGAGGCCCGGGCCGAGGGCGTACGCGGCGACGGCGGCGACGCCCATCACCATCTGGGCGGAGACCCGGACGCCGGTGAGGATGATCGGCCACGCCATCGGCAGTTCGACCTGCACGAGCGTGCGGAAGCGGCTCATGCCGATGCCCCGCGCCGACTCGACGACGGCGGGCGGGATCTCGTTGAGCCCGACGACCGCGTTGCGGAGGATCGGCAGCGCGGCGAAGAACGTCACCGTGACGACGGACGGCACGACGCCGAAGCCGAGCGGCACGAGGAGCAGACCGATCACCGCGAAGGACGGCAGGGTCAGACCGATCGTGGAGATCTCGTTCGCGGCGGACCGCAGCCCGGGCACCCGGTAGACGAGCGCCGCGAGGACCACGGCGATGACGGTCGCGAGCACGACGCACTGGACCACCAGCGAGAAGTGCTGCCAGGACGAGAACCAGATCTGGTCCCATCGCTCGGCGATGTACTGGAACACCGGTTCTGCACTCCCTCGGGTCGGCAGTTCGACCCACGGATCGGGGCACGAACGGCCCCCAAGCTACGCAGATGCTCAGCCTCAGCCGAATCCAGGCAGGGAGAACGGCGGGTCCACACCCGGTCGCTCGGCAGGAGAACCCCTGGTCAGCGGCACATGACCGCTCCGACCCTGGGAGGTGTGTAACGATCTCAGCCGAGGACGGGTACGCCTCCGGAGTGTGCACGGAGCGCGGATGCCCGTTCCGCGACCCGGCCCGACTCCTGCAGCGCCACCCGCTCCGCCGTGAGCAGCAGCCCGGAGACCTGCTCCGCGGTCCTGCCGGCACTGTCGTTCCAGCGGGTGAGGTCGCGGACGCGGCCCATCCGGATGTCGGGGGCCGGGCACCAGGTGACCGGCGACCCCTCGGCCGCCGCGAGCGCGTGCCAGACGAGGTCGAGCGAGCGCTGCACCGGCTGCGAGTGCACCGCGTGCGGACCACCGGCCGCGTCGACGACCGCGCCGACCAGGCAGGCGCCGACGAGGGGTCGTCCGGCCACCTCGGTCGCGGCGGCACTCGAGGCGGTCCGGGTGCGGCCCCGGTCGTCGAGGTAGGCGAACCAGGCGTGCTGGATCCAGCCGCGGTCGACGACCGTCCGCGCTTCGGAGAGGACCCGCTGCAGGTCCGCGAGTTCGGCGAGGTCCGCGTCGAGTCGACGCAGTTGTGCGGCGGTGCGGCGGGCGGCGAGGTGGTCGATGACCCGGCGGACCCGGCCGCGCGGCGCGGTCCGGGAGGCGGGGGCGGCGTCGGTGGCGACGTCGTGCTGGACGCGGAACTCGAGGGTCATGAGGCCCCTCCCGATCTTCACGTGCACGGATGGTGTGGGGAGACGGTAACCCCGCGGTCCGCCGCGCGGTAGCCCCCGTCCCGACGACGTGCGTGAAGCGGAGTCCCCGGTGCCCGGTGTCGGTCCGCGACCGGTCCGCCGTCCGTCCTCGGGCTGTCCTCAGTCGTCGAGGACCGCGTCGATCGCCCGCCGTGCGACCACACGGAAGGACGGCTCGTCGCTGACCGCGAGCGCCGACGCGATCGACACCGCCCATCCGCGGGCCCGCCCCCACGAGTGCTCGTCGAGGCTCGCGTCGTCGGCCGTGACGCGGCGTCGGAAGTCGGCCCGCGCCTCCCGGTCGAACGTCAGCCAGGCGGTCGCGAGGTCGACGGCGGAGTCCCCCGCGGTCACGTCGCCGAAGTCGACGACCGCCGACAGGTGGTCGCCCTGCGGGCCGGTCTCCACGAGCAGGTTGAACGGGTGCAGGTCACCGTGCACCCAGACGGGAGGCGCGGTCGCCGTCGGCAGGTCGGACGCGGTCCGCCAGGCGGTCGCCAGTTCCGCTGCACGTGGGACCGGCCCGGACGCGAGCCGCTCGAGCACCGCCGTGCTCCGGGTGTGCAGCGGGACGGCGCGGACCGGGTTCACCGGGGCGTCCGCCGGTGCCGCGACGTGCAGGGCGACGACGAAGGCGGCGAGGACCTCCGCGACCGGCTGTCCCGCAGCCCGGGAGCCGCCGTCGCGGGACCCGGCGGCGACACCCGGGAACCAGGGCACGACGCTCCACGACCACGGGTAGCCGAGGGCCGGTCGGCCGGTACGGACCGGCACCGGCAGCGGGACGACCGGTCCGACGAGGGCGGCGAGCTCCGGCAGCCAGCGCTGCTCGTGCTCGACGAGCATCGCGGCCGCCGCACGTCGTGGCAGGCGGACGGCCAGGTCGCTGCCGACCCGGACGACGACGTTGTCCCAGCCGTTCGCCACGACGGCGAGCGGTCGGCCGGCGAGGTCCGGGTGCTGGTCGGCGAGCAGCGCCCGGACCAGGGGCACGTCGACGTCGACCTCCGCGGCGGGTGTGGGCACGCCGGCGATGCTAGCCGGGCGGTCGTCCGGGTTCGTGTCGTACCGTTCCCGGCATGCATGGATGGCGCACGCCCGCACGGTGGGCCCGGACCGGCCGGTGGCTGCTCGTCCCGATCGCCGTGCTCGACTGGTTCTCGCTCGTGCCGCAGCCCGTGTTCGTCGCGGCGTTCGCGCTGGCGGTCGTCGGGCTCGTCGGCATCGGCGCGGCGCTCGTCGTCCGGATGCTCGCCGGACGTCGCGGCACGATGGCGGCCCTCGGGGTCGTGCTGCTCCTCGGCGGCTTGGCGATGTTCGGGCTCGACCCGTTCCCCGGTTCGGTGCCGTTCCTCGACCCGTGGTGGCCGTCCGTCGTCACGCAGCCGCAGCACGTCGCCAGCGCCTACTGGCAGCTCGCGGCACTCGGGGTCGTGCTCACCGGCTTCGGGACGCTCGCGACCCTGCTCGTGGCGGCGTTCGCCGGCAAGCCCGGCACCTCGACCCGCTGACGGCTCGCCGTCCGGCTCAGTGTCGGGTGACGACGACGAGCGTCAGGTCGGTCGCCGGGTCCCCCTCGGGCAGCAGCCCACGGAGGTGCGCGACCGCCGCCGACCCGTCCGGCTGCGCCGCGACCGCCGCGGCCAACGCCTCGGGCCCCTCGATCCCGGGAACCGTGGCCCACGCGTCGGAGGCCAGGACGAGCCGGTCCCCCGCCCGGAGATCGACCGTCACCGCGGACCGCGCCGCGGCGGAACCGGACCCGAGCCCGATCGGCAGTGCGGCGGAGCGGACCGGGTGGACGCTGCCGTCGGCGCGGACGTGCACCGCGGTGCCGAGCCCGGCGTCGACCAGGTCGACGCGACCCGTCGTCGGGTCGAGCCGTGCGTGCACCAGCTCGGCCACCGCGTCCGCGACCCGGAGGTCGGGGGCGACCTGGGCCTCCAGTCCGGCGATCGCCTCGGTGATCGGGAGCGCGGTCCGCGCGGCCAGCGCGCCGCGGACGTCGGCCGCGAGGAGCGCCGAGACCCGTCCGGCGACGACCGCGCCGACGGTCAGGTGCAGGGCGCCGTCCGCGGCGACCCGCCAGTCGGTGAGCCCGCCACCGCCGTCCGGACGCTGCACGGCGAGCGTCGCCACGTCGTGACCGGGGACGGCGAGGAGGTCCGGCACCAGTGCCTCGCGCACCTTCGCGAGCCGGTCGCGTTCCATCGCGTAGCCGAGTTCGCGTTCCGCCCAGCGGGCCAGGTCACGCAGCAGCGCGAGGTCGGTCGCCGAGAACGCGCGCGGCTGCGCGTCCATGATGCAGAGCGTGCCGACACGGGTGCCGTCGAGCATCGACAGCGGAGCCCCGGCGTAGAAGCGGATGCCGTGCTCGGCGACGGCCGCGGTGTGCGCGAACCGCGGGTCGAGCGTCGTGTCCGGGATCACCATCGGTTCCGGCGTGAGCACCGTCGTGGCGCAGAACTGCTCGTTCGCCGGCACGCTCGTCCCCTGGTTCCAGCCGAAGGTCGACTGCGTGGTGACCAGGTCGTGGTGCACGAGGTTGAGGAAGGTCAGCGGCACCCCGAACGCGTCGTGGGTCATCCGGGTGATCCGGTCGAACCGCTCCTCGGGGCCGGCGCCGAGGACGTCGAGTGCCTCGACCAGGGCCGTGCGGTGGTCGACGTCCTGCGGTGTGCTCACCCCTCCTGTCTACGCGAACCGCCGTCCAGGAACCAGTCCCTCGGGTGGGGGTCGGCGGTCAGCTGCCGGCGCGGACCGGTCGGTGCCGCCCACTCGGCGGCGTTCGCCAGGACCCGCTGGATGTCGGGATGGTGGTACACGGGGTACTCCTGGTCGCCGGGCGAGAAGTAGAACACCCGGCCGAGCCCGCGGCGGTAGGCGACGCCGGAGCGGAACACCTCACCGCCGGCGAACGTCGACAGGAAGACCTCTTCGTCGGGGCGCGGGATGTCGAAGTACTCGCCGTACATCTCCTGGCGGTCGATGACGATCGGGTGCGGGACCCCGGCGGCGATCGGGTGCTCGGGTGCGATCGTCCAGACCAGCTCGCGCTCCCCGTCGTTGCGCCACTTGAGCGAACACGTCGTGCCCATCAGCCGGGTGAACGGCTTCGAGTAGTGGCCGGAGTGCAGCACGACCAGGCCCATGCCGGCGTGCACGTGCCGGACGACGCGGTCCACGACCTCGTCGGCGACCTCGTCGTGGGCGATGTGCCCCCACCAGAACAGGACGTCGGTCGCGGCCAGGCGCTCCTCGCTCAGACCGTGTTCCGGTTCCTGGAGCGTGGCGGTCGTGACGGTGTGGGCGGAGGCGAGTCGTGCCTCCAGGCCGGCGGCGACCACGGTGTGGATGCCGTCGGGGTAGTGCTCGCGGACGGTCTCGTCACCGCGGGTCTCGTGGACGTTCTCGTTCCAGACGACGATGTTCACCGGACGACCTCCACTTCGTGACCGGCCTGCGCGGAGGCGTAGACGGCGTCGACGACCCGGGTGCGGTGCAGCGCGAACTCACCGTGGTGGCCCTCGTGTGACCCCGAGCGGATGGTGGCGAGGAACTCCTCGATGACCCGCTGGTGGTGGCCGGCGGGGACGTGCACGGCGGGGCGGGTGACCGCGGGGACGCCGTCGATGTCGGAGTACAGCTCGACCGTGCCCTCGGTGGCGTAGTTCCGGACGAACAGACGGGCACCGCCGGTCGACCCGAGGAGCTCGACCTCGATGTCCTCGTCGTCCTTCGAGTACGACGCCCAGGACGCCTGCAGCTGCAGGCTCGAGCCGTCCTCGAAGCGCAGCAGGGCGTTGGCGAAGTCCTCGACGTCGAACGGGCGCCCGGTCGCACCGGAGACCGGTCCACCACCCGTGCTGCCACCACGGCCGGCGGTGCCGAGCTCGTTGTACGCGACGGCGCTGACGGCGACGACCCGGGGCTCACCCATCAGGTACATCGCGATGTCGAGGACGTGCGAGCCGAGGTCGATGAGCGGCCCGCCACCGGCGGCGTCCTTGTTCGTGAACCACGACGTGATGCCGGGGATGCCGGCTCGTCGACGCCAGCTCGCGCGGGCGTGGTAGACGTGTCCGAGCGGCCCGTCCTGCCCGTCGACGGGGCGGACGTGGTCGGCCAGGAACTGCACGTCGGCACGGCGGCGGTGGTTGTAGGCGACCTCGAGCACGCGGTCGTTCGCGACGGCGGCGTCGACCATGGCCTGGGCCTCGGCGCCCGTGGTGGCGAGGGGCTTCTCGCAGAAGACGTGCTTGCCGCTCTCGAGCGCGGCGATCGCGATCGGTGCGTGCAGCGAGTTCGGCACCCCGATCGAGACGATGTCCAGGTCGTCCCGGGCGACCAGGTCCTGCCAGTCCGGTGACGTGTGCGGCACGTGGCGGGTCTCGGCGAGCTCGTGGAGCCGCTCGGTCTCCTTGCCTGCGAGCGCCACCACCTCGGTGCCGGGGAGTGCGGTGTAGGCGTCGAGATGAGTCGTCCCGGCGAACCCGAGCCCGACCACCCCCACGCGCAGCGTCTTCGATGCGTCCGTCGTCTGCGACATGTCGACCACGCTACCGACAATCGGGTCGAATCGATACGAGGAACCGGTGCTGGTGTTTTCTGATCGTTTGACCTACCTTCAGATCACATTCGCGCAGGTTTCGCCACCAGGGGGTGTCGATCCACACCTGCGCCGAGGACAGGGGCTCGTCCGATGCAGCACCGCACCATCACCACCGCCGCGCTCGCGGCCGTGATCGCACTCGCCGTACCGACCAACGCGTGGGCGTCGTCGTCACACAGCGACCACCATCCCGCGCCGACCAGCTCCACCGTGACCTACACGGCGAGCGACGCCGTCATCCCGAACCCCCAGCGCGGGTTCGACCACACCACCGAGACGCACTACCGCGCCGACGGCAGCGGGTACGTCCCGCTCGACCAGGCCACTCTCGAGGGCTACCGCGCCGACGGCGTCACCCAGATCGTCCGGGTGTTCTACATGGAGGCCTTCGTCGACCAGCGGCACCTCAGCCGCACCTGGCTCAAGCTGGTGCAGCACGACTACGACACGGCCCGTGCGGCCGGCGTCAGCGTGATCACCCGCTTCGCCTACGTCCAGGGCGGCGCCTACCCGTACTCGGCTCCGTACGGCGACGCCGACCTGCCGACCGTGCTCGCGCACATCAAGCAGCTCACACCGGTCCTCCGCCGCAACGCCGACGTGATCCCGACCCTGCAGGAGGGCTTCATCGGCCTCTGGGGTGAGGGGTACTACACCGACCACTTCGCCAGCGACCCGACCAACCCGGGCGTGCTGACCGACGCCGACAAGGACGCCCGACGTCAGGTCATCGCGGCCGAGCTCGCCGCCCTGCCGTCCAGCCGCTCGATCCAGGTCCGCACCATGCAGATGAAGCAGGACGCCCTCCGCACCACGTCCGGCACCGCCGGAGCGCTCACGCCGCAGCAGGCGCACGACGGGTCGGCGGCATCCCGCATCGGCCACCACAACGACTGCTTCCTCGCGTCCCCCGACGACTTCGGCACGTTCCTGACCGACCCGCTGTCGCTCGACCAGGACTACCTTGCCGCCGATTCGCGGTACGTCCCGGTCGGTGGTGAGACCTGCGCCGTGAACGCGCCGCGGTCCGAGTACCCGTCCGCCTCCGCCGAGATGGCGAAGTACCACTACAGCTACCTGAACCTCGACTACAACAAGGACGTCCTGTCGACCTGGGGTCAGGCCGGCATGACCGACGCCGCGAAGAAGCTCGGCTACCGGTTCACGCTCACCTCGAGCACCGTGACCTCGGGCAAGCACGCTGCCGTGTCGGTGTCCGTCCGGAACGACGGCTGGGCCGCGCCGTACAACCACCGACCGGTGCAGCTCGTGCTGACGAACGGCCACCGTCGGGTCACCGTGCCCGTGCGTGCCGACGCGTCCTCGTGGCAGCCCGGCACCACCGCGACCGTCACCGCGTCGCTCCGGAAGGTGCCGTCCGGCAAGTGGGACGTCGCACTCGCGATGCCCGCCGCCGAGCGGTCCGTCGCCCGTGACCCGGCGTTCGCGATCCAGACCGCGAACGTCGGCACCTGGGACGCCGAGGCCGGCGTCAACGAGCTCGGGCAGGTGGTGACCGTCCGTCGCTGACGCGGACCGCCGAACGACGCAGACAGGACGCCCCGGACCCATCCGTCCGGGGCGTCCCGTCGTGTGGCTGTCGTCCGGCAGTCGTGCACGCGTCTTCCACCCGGAGTCCGCCACGATGGAGGCCATGACCCCTCGATCCCTGTTCCGCGGCCTGGCGATCGCCGAACTCGTGACCTGGACCCTGCTGCTGGTCGGCATGCTGCTGGAGTACGGCCTCGGTGCCGGTGACTGGCCCGTCCGGGTCGGCGGTGGCGTGCACGGCTTCGTGTTCCTGGCGTACCTCGTCGTCACGACGGTCGTCGCGGTGAACCAGCGGTGGTCGTTCGGCGCGACGGTGCTCGGCTGGGTGAGTGCGATCGTGCCGTACACGACGCTGCCGTTCGAGGTCGGCGTCGCCCGCCGCGGCATGCTCGACGGTGGGTGGCGTCGCGGCCCCGAGGCCGGGGAGCGCCCGGGTCCGCTCGACCGGCTGCTCTTCGTCGTGGTGGCGCACCCGTTCCTGGCTGCGGCGGTCGGGGTGGTCCTGGTGGCGCTCGTCTTCGTGGTGCTGCTGACGATCGGCCCGCCGGTCCCGTCGCGCTGACGGGTCGCGACCGGTCTGGTCGGGCGGGCAGCACCACAGACGGACGGGAGGCCCGGTGCCAGCTGGCACCGGGCCTCCCGTCCGTGGTGGGGTCGCGCGCTACAGGCTCGCGAGCGCCGCGTTCAGCGTCGCCGACGGACGCATGACCGCACTGGTCTTGGCGTCGTCGGGCCGGTAGTAGCCGCCGATGTCCGCCGGGTGACCCTGCACCGTGGCGAGCTCGGCGACGATGGTGTCCTCGTGCTCGGCGAGGGTCGTCGCCAGGCCCTGGAACGCCGCGGCGAGCTCGGTGTCCTCGGTCTGCGCAGCGAGCTCTTCGGCCCAGTACTTCGCCAGGTAGAAGTGGCTGCCGCGGTTGTCGATCGAGCCGAGCTTGCGGCCCGGGGACTTGTCCTCGTCGAGGAACGTCCCGGTGGCCCGGTCGAGCGTGTCCGCCAGCACCTTTGCGCGGGCGTTGCCGGTGACGCCGGCCAGGTGCTCGAGGCTGACCGCGAGGGCCAGGAACTCGCCCAGGCTGTCCCAGCGCAGGTAGTTCTGCTGCACGAGCTGCTGCACGTGCTTCGGTGCGGAACCACCGGCCCCGGTCTCGAACAGGCCGCCGCCCCCGAGGAGCGGGACGACGGAGAGCATCTTCGCCGAGGTGCCGAGCTCCATGATCGGGAACAGGTCGGTCAGGTAGTCACGCAGGACGTTGCCGGTGACGGAGATGGTGTCCTCGCCACGACGGATGCGGTCGAGCGAGAAGCGCATGGCGTCTTCCGGCGACAGGATCTCGATGTGCAGCCCGTCGGTGTCGTGCTCCTGCAGGTAGGTGCGGACCAGACCGATCAGGACGGCGTCGTGGGCACGGGTCTCGTCGAGCCAGAACACGGCCGGGGTGCCGGAGTTGCGGGCGCGGGTGACGGCGAGCTTCACCCAGTCGCGGATCGCGATGTCCTTGGTCTGGCAGGCACGCCAGATGTCACCCTGTTCGACGTCGTGCTCGAGCACGGTCTCGCCGGCGGCGTTCGTGACGCGGACGACGCCGTCGCCCGGCAGCTCGAAGGTCTTGTCGTGCGAGCCGTACTCCTCGGCCTTGAGGGCCATGAGTCCGACGTTCGGCACCGAGCCCATGGTCGCCGGGTCGAAGGCGCCGTAGGCACGGCAGTCCTCGATGACGGCCTGGTAGATGCCGGCGTAGCTGGAGTCCGGGATGACCGCGACGGTGTCGTGCTCGTCGCCGTCCGGGCCCCACATGTGGCCCGAGGTGCGGATCATCGCGGGCATCGAGGCGTCCACGATGACGTCGCTCGGGACGTGCAGGTTCGTGATGCCCTTGTCCGAGTCGACCATGGCGAGGTCCGGGCCGGCGTCGATGCCGTCCTGGAACGCCTGCTTGATCTCGGCGCCGTTCGGCAGCGCGTCGAGGCCGGCGTAGATCGAGCCCAGGCCGTCGTTCGGGGTGAGCCCGGCGGCGGCGAGGTCGGCTCCGTAGCGCGCGAACACGTCGGGGAAGAACGCCCGGATGACGTGCCCGAAGATGATCGGGTCGGAGACCTTCATCATCGTGGCCTTGAGGTGGACCGAGAACAGCAGGTCCTCGTCCGCGGCGCGCTGGATCTGCTTGCGGAGGAACTGCTCGAGCGCGGCGACGTGCAGCACGGTGCCGTCGACGACCTCTCCGGCGACCACGGGGATCGACTGCTTGAGCACCTGCTCGCTGCCGTCCTGCCCGACGAAGGTGATCGTCAGGGTGTCGTCGGCCGGGGCGACCCAGGTCTTCTCGTTGGAGCGGAAGTCGTCGACGCCCATGGTGACGACGTTCGTCTTCGAGTCGCTGCTCCACTTGCCCATGCGGTGCGGGTGCTTGCGGGCGTAGTTCTTGACCGACAGCGGTGCACGACGGTCCGAGTTGCCCTCGCGCAGGACCGGGTTGACGGCACTGCCCTTCACGCGGTCGTACCGGGCGCGGGCGTCGCGCTCGTCGTCCGTCGTCGGCTCGTCGGGGTAGTCGGGCAGGTCGTAGCCCTGCGACTGCAGCTCGGCGATGGCGACCTTGAGCTGCGGGATCGAGGCGGAGATGTTCGGCAGCTTGATGATGTTCGCCTCGGGCGTCCCGGCGAGCTCGCCGAGCTCGGCCAGTGCGTCGTCCAGGCGCTGCTCAGCACTGAGCCGCTCCGGGAACAGGGCGATGATCCGGCCCGAGAGGGAGATGTCGCGGGTCTCGACGTCGACCCCCGCGGTCTTCGCGAAGGACGCGATGACGGGCAGGAAGGAGTGGGTGGCGAGGAACGGGGCCTCGTCGGTGAGCGTGTAGATGATCTTGGCCATGCTGGCGGGTACTCCCTTGTTCGCGCGGTCCGTGCCCCCCACGCTACTCGCGGCGTGAGATGTCTCGACATCAAGATACCGGTCCTGTGGACGAGCACCAGTGCCGGGCGGACCTGTGGAGGAAGGGCCCAGCCGCAGGGGGACGGATCGCTCAGACCGTCAGACGGAACACCCGGAGACCGGCGGCACGGAGACCCGCCGTCCCGAGCCGGGTGCGCAGGTTGCGGAAGGGCCGGCGGAACCCCGACCAGGCCGTCGCCGCACCGAGCTGGTGCAGGACCTCGGCCGTGAGGGCGCGTTCCAGCTTCGGTGCGAGCCGCGTCGCCCGCGAGACGGTGATGACGATGCGCACGGCACCTGGTCGGAGCAGGGGTTGGATCAGCTCCGCCGCCTCCTGGGCGCGGTGGAAGGCCGGGTCGTCGCCCGGACGGCGGATCGCGATGACGGCGAGCTCCGCGTCCGCGGTCTCGTGCAGCTCCGGCACGTCGTCGACACCGACGACGTGCATCCGCGCTGCGTCCACACCGGCTCGGACGGCTGCCACCCGGAGGACCGGGAGCAGGTCCTGGGTGCCGGCGAGCACGACCTCCGCCGACCGGAGGTCGATGGGTTCGTGCCGCTCCCGCGGCGATCGGGCCATGAGGGGTCCTCTCCGTCGCTTCCCCCGACACTACTGATCCCCGGCCGGGAGGGACGGATCCCGTCGTTCCGCGCGCCGACGACCGCAGGTGGCCGCGGAACACGGGGCTGTACAACCGGACAGCTTCGTGCAGAATGGGCTCCGGCCATGACTCCCCCAGATGCAGACCACCCCAGCAGCACGCCCGTCGTGCACCTGACGCGTCGTGCTGCCCTGGCGGCGGAACGGGCCGAGCAGGCCGCCGCGTCGACGCCGCGCCCCCGAGCGCCACGACCGGCTCCCGTTCCGACCCCGCTCGTCACGGCCCCCACCGTCCCGACCCCGGCCGCCGTGCACGCCGACACCCGCATCCGCCGGGTCCCGCGCCGCGCGGTCGCGATCGCCAGCACCGCACCCGCCGCCGCCGGCCGGCGCTCCGGTCGCGGGGTCCGCGCCAGCCGCCTCACCCTGACCAGCGCCGCCGCCGCACTCGCGATGTTCGGCGCCGCCGCGATGCCCGCCCACGCCAGCACCGGACCGTCCTCCGCGATCTCGACCCTCGCCCCGGCCGTCAGCACGCAGGACTTCGCCGTCACGCAGGTGGCACTGCCGAGCACCTCACGCGACGGCTTCACGGTCGGTGGCGGGGTCGCGTCGACGAAGGCCGGGGCCGTGGTGGCCGGCGAGACCGTGACCTACGGCGGCGACGTCCGCTCGCCCTTCCCGGGCCCGGTCCGGATGAGCTCCGGCTTCGGCTACCGCACCGCGCCGTGCGGTGCGTGCTCGTCCCTGCACCAGGGGCTCGACTTCAACCCGGGCATGGGTGCTCCGATCGGCGCCGTGGCCGCGGGCACCGTCCGGGTCGCGGGCACGTACTTCTCGTACGGCGAGACCGTGGTCATCGACCACCAGGTGGACGGCCGGAAGGTCTCGACCCTGTACGGCCACATGATCCCCGGGTCGTCGCCGCTCGAGGTCGGCGACCGCGTGGAGCCCGGCCAGTTCATCGGCAGCGTCGGGTCCTCCGGGGTCTCGACCGGGGCGCACCTGCACCTCGAGGTCCTCATGGACGGCACCCTGCCGGTCGACCCGGCCGCCTGGCTCGCCGCACACACCGGCCGCGCCCTCTAGCCGGAGCGCATCCGGCAGCGCCGCGCCGCGGCGACCCGACGACGGACGGGAGGCGCGCCTCCGGACCGGTGCCGGGCCTCCCGTCCGACGGTCCGCAGCCGGGCACACCGGCGGACACGTAGCCTGGGGACATGGGTATCGACGTCCGCAACGAGATCCGCGACTTCCTGTCCAGCCGCCGAGCGCGTCTCACCCCGGACCAGGCCGGCATGCCGTCGTTCGGCGGGGGCACCCGCCGCGTCCCCGGACTCCGTCGGCACGAGGTCGCGATGCTCGCCGGCGTCAGCGTCGACTACTACACACGACTCGAACGCGGCACGCTCAAGGGCGTCTCCGAGGGTGTGCTCGACGGTCTCGCCACCGCCCTGCAGCTGGACGAGGCGGAGCGTGCACACCTGGCGGACCTCGCGCACCTGGCGAACTCCGGCGTGAAGACCACCCACCGTGCGGTGCCGACGTCGGTGCGGCCCGCGGTGCAGCGCCTGCTCGACGCGATCACCGGCGCCCCGGCCTGGGTGCGCAACGAACGGCTCGACATCGTCGCCGCGAACACCCTCGGCCACGCGCTCTACGCGCCGGTCTTCGCCGGTGCCGGACGCCCGGTGAACACGGCGCGCTTCGCGTTCCTCGACCCCGCGGCCCGCGACTTCTTCCCCCGGTGGGAGCAGACCGCCCGCGACGCCGTGGCCGTCCTCCGCACGACCGCGGCCTCGAACCCGTGCGAGCCCGGACTCATGACGCTGGTGAGCGAGCTCTCGGCGAAGAGCGAGGAGTTCCGCACCTGGTGGGCCGAGCACGACGTCCACGTGCACCGCTCCGGCCGGAAGCACCTGCACCACCCGATCGTCGGCGACCTCGAGCTGACGTTCGAGGCGCTCGACCTGGTCGCCGATCCGGGTCTGACGGTGTTCACCTACGGCGCCGACGCCGGGTCGGAGTCCGAGCGGTCCCTGTCGCTCCTCGGCACGTGGGCCGCCACCGAGCTCGCTGAGCAGCGGGCCGCGGCACGTTCGCCGGAGTCGGTCGACCAGGTCGACTGAGGCCGACCGGGATCGACTTCGTCAGTCCGGGTGCCGCCGACGTCCCCGCCGTAGGCTGACGGCGTGACGAGGACTGCGGACGGACCGGCCGGCGACGCCGAGCACGGCAGGATCGACGGCACCGTCGACGGCTCGTCCCGCCATCGTCGCCCGGAGCCCGTCTTCGAGCGGGCGATCCGGGTGGCGCTCGGGCAGGCCGACACCGTCCTCCACCTCAGCGCCGGTGCCGGAGCCGTGTCGTACGAGCCGCGCGACCGGGACGTCACCGCCGTCGAGCCCGCCGCCGGCGCACTGCCCTTCGCGGACGGGTCCTTCGACGCCGCCTCGTCGGCTTTCTCGCTGCCGGTGTGGCCCGATCTCGATCGAGGTCTCGCCGAGGTCCGACGGGTCACCCGCGGCCCCGTCGTCCTGCTCACCCGTGACCCCGCACGCATCGCGGACCACTGGCTCGCCGAGTACACCCCCGAGGTCCTGGCACGCGAGGCCCGACGGTGGCCGACACTCGAGCGCGTCGCCGACGCCCTGGGCGGCCAGGTGACGACGACCCGGGTCCCGATCCCCTTCACGTGTGTCGACGGGTTCTCCGAGGCGTACTACGCGCGGCCCGAACGGCTCCTCGACGCCGGTGCCCGTCGCGCCGACCCGGCGTGGGGTGCCGTCGACGAGATGACCGCCGCCCGGTCGGTCGCCGCCCTCCGCTCCGCCATCGAGGACGGCTCGTGGGACGCCCGGCACGGACGGCTCCGCGTGCAGCCGTCGTACCAGGGCTCGCTGGTGCTCGTCGTCGCCCAGCCGTAGGGTGCTGGTGTGAGCAACCGTTCCGAGGAGGTCGTCGGCGCCTGCGCCGGCATCAGGGCCTGACGCCCCCGCCGTGTCGTCCGACACGGCGTCGTCGTCGACCCCTCCCGAACGAACCGCACCCTGGACGCACACTGCTGCGCCGGTGCCAGAACGACAGGTCCACCATGCTCCCGATCACCGTCGAGGCCCTCCGCGCCTCGTTCGTCAACGCCTCCCGCCGCGAGGTCACCGAGATGACCGTCCCCGACCTCGACGCCGTCGACTGGGACGGCCTGACCTTCCTGGGGTGGCGTGACCCGAAGACCCCGCGCCGTGCCTACGCCGTCGTCCCGACGCTCGACGGCGACCTCGTCGGCATCGTGTTGCGGCAGGCCGAGGTGTCACCCCGCTCCCGTGCCCAGTGCTCGTGGTGCCAGGACGTCAAGCTGCCGAACGACGTCGTGTTCTCCAGCGCCAAGCGCTCCGGGCCGGCCGGACGGAAGGGCGACACCGTCGGCACGCTCGTCTGCCAGGACTTCCAGTGTTCGCGGAACGTCCGGAGGACCCCGCCGCCGGCGTACGAGGGCTACGACGTCGAAGCGGCGCGCCTCCAGCGGATGGAGGACCTGCAGCTGCGCGTCGCAGCCTTCGCCACCGAGGTCTGAGCGGAGCCCCGCGGAACGCAACGTGGGCGGCACCACGCAACGCGATCGCGTTGCGTGGTGCCGCCCACGTTGCGTTCCGCGGGAGGGTCAGCGGCCGATGCTCGACATGTCGGGGTAGCGGTCCCCGGTCGGCAGCGGCAGCGCCGACAGACGCTCGACCTGCTCCGGCGTGAGGGTGAGATCGGCGGCCCCGACGTTCTCCTCGAGACGCGAGACGCGCTTCGTGCCGGGGATCGGGACGATGTCGTCGCCCTGGGCGAGGAGCCACGCGAGCGCGACCTGGGCGGGGGTACCGCCGACCTCGTCCGCGATGCCCTTGACGGCGTGGACGATCTCCATGTTCGCCGCGAAGGCCTCCTCCTGGAAGCGGGGGTTCGCGGAGCGGAAGTCGTCGGCGTCCAGGTCGGACGGCTTCGTGATGGCGCCGGTGAGGAACCCGCGGCCGAGCGGCGAGTACGGCACGAGGCCGATCCCGAGCTCGCGCAGGGTGTCGAGGACGTCGCCCTCGGGGTCGCGCGTCCACAGCGAGTACTCGCTCTGCAGCGCGGTGATCGGGTGCACGGCGTGGGCCTTGCGGATCGTCGCGGCGCTCGCCTCGGACAGACCGATGTGGCGGATCTTGCCCTCCTGCACGAAGCCAGCGAGCTGTCCGATGACGTCCTCGATCGGCACGGCCGGATCGACGCGGTGCTGGTAGTAGAGGTCGATGTGGTCGGTGCCGAGACGGCGGAGCGACCCCTCGAGTGCGACCCGGACCGAGGCGGGGTCGCTGGAGATCCCGCGCTGCTGCGTCGGCGTCTCCTCGTCGGCCTCGTGCTTGTAGAGACCGAACTTCGTGGCGATGACGACCTCGTCGCGGCGGCCCCGCAGGGCTTCGGCGAGGAGTTCCTCGTTCGTGTACGGGCCGTACGCCTCGGCGGTGTCGAACAGCGTGACGCCGAGGTCGATGGCGCGGTGGATGGTGCGGATGGACTCGGCGTCGTCCGAGCCGGCACCCGAGTAGAAGGCGCTCATGCCCATGGTGCCGAGGCCGATCGCGCCGACCTGGAGGTCAGCGAGCGTGCGTGTCTGCATGCGGTGGTCCTTTCGTCTGCAGTCCCGGTGTACTCGCCCTGGGCCGGTCGGAGGGAGGCACTGACCGTGCCCGCCTGGCGGGAATGCACACGACGGTCGCGGATGCGGGCTTCCACGAACGACGACGGACCCGGTCCGCGCGGGTGCGCGGTGCCGGGTCCGTCGGGGTGGTTCGGGCTGGTGGTCAGCGCTTGCGGAAGTACGCGTTCGAGCTGGGGAGGAACATCAGCACGGCGGCGACGATGACCACGATGACGCCGATCGTGCCGACGATGTTGAACGCCGCTGCGATGCCGAGCACCTGCAGGATCGCGAGGACGAGCAGCACGATGCGGGCCCAGTTCCGGCCGTCACGCATCTTGAACACGATGAAGAGCTGGACGAGCGCGATGATGATCGCGAACACGGCGCCGATGGTGACGGCAGCACCGATCGCGGCACCCTGACCTTCGGCCTGCGCCTGGACCTGCGGCGACGACCCGGCACCGATGAAGCCGAGGACGCCACGGATGATCCCGAGGACGACCGTGACCAGCCAGAGGATGAACGAGACGGTGACGGGCGTCGGACGACCGGTGGCGGAGTTGGTGCTCATCGGAGGGTTCCCTTCGTGGCTCGGTGAGCCGGTTGACAGCAGTGAACCTGAACGTAGTCTCCGAAACGGCTGATGTCCGTTCTCCGCGTGGTCGGATCGTGGCGTGAACCTGACCTTCCGGCTCCTGCTGTTGACCCTGCGCGTGCGGCTGTCCCCGCGCCGCCGGCTGTCGCTGTGGGACGAGTCGCGGACCCCGTTCCGGGTGACGCTCACCGACCTGGACCCGCTCCGACACGTCAACAACGGCAAGTACCTGTCGCTGCTCGACCTGGGCCGCCTGGACCTGATGCTCCGTTCCGGTGCGTGGCGGGTCTTCGGCGAGCGCGGCTGGTACCCGGTGGTCGCCGCGCAGACGATCACGTACAAGCGGTCGTTGACGCTGGGGCAGCGCTTCGAGCTGCGCTCGCGGGTGCTCGGTGTCGACGAGCGCGCCGTCTACATGGAGCAGACCTTCGTCCGCCGCGGGGACGTCGTGGCGCGTGCGGTGGTGCAGGCCCGGTTCCTGCGTCGGACGGGAGGCTCGGTGCATCCCGACGAACTGCTCGCGGCGACCGGTGGGTCGCCTCGGGACCTGACCCTGCCGGAGTGGGTGTCGGCGTGGGCCGCGGCCGTGCGGGTCAGCGGCGACGGGCGGAGCTGAGCGTGGCTGCCGAGATCGAGCCGTTCGTCGTCGCCGACGCCGCCGCCTGGCGTGCCTGGTTGGACGGGCACGAGGACCTGTCCGACGGCGTGTGGCTGGTCCTCGCGAAGAAGGGCACGACGAGTCCGACGAGCCTGACGTACGCGCAGGCCCTCGACGAGGCGCTCTGCTCCGGGTGGATCGACGGGTCGAAGCGCGGGCTCGACGCGGCCACGTTCCTCCAGCGGTTCACCCCGCGGCGGAAGGCGTCGCTGTGGTCGCAGCGGAACGTCGGGCTGGTCGCGGACCTGGTCGAGGCAGGACGGATGCGGCCCCGGGGCCAGGCGGAGATCGACCGCGCGAAGTCCGACGGCCGGTGGGACCGGGCGTACGCGGGTGCGGCGACGGCCGAGGTGCCGGCGGACCTCCGGTCGGCGCTCGACCGGGTGCCGGCGGCAGCGGCACTGTTCGCGGACCTCGACGCGACGAACCGGTACGCGGTGGTGCACCGGGTGGTGACCGCTCCGAGCCCGACGGCGCGGGGGAACCGGGTGGCGAAGCTGGTCGGGATGCTCGAGCGCGGTGAGACGCCGTACCCCCGTCCCCGGGTGGACCCTCAGGACCGTGGTGCCGGGGAGGCGTAGACCGGGTGCATGACCACTGGCACTGACACCACGAACCGTCCGGCCGCTTCGTCCGGCACCTTCCGCATCGGCGGGGACCTCGAGGTCAACCGCCTCGGCTACGGCACCATGCAGCTCACCGGCCCGGGCGTGTGGGGACCGCCGAAGGACCACGACGAGGCCGTCCGGGTCCTCAAGCGCGCCGTCGAGCTGGGCGTGAACTTCTTCGACACGGCTGACTCGTACGGCCCCTACGTCGCCGAGGAGCTCCTCAAGGAGGCGCTGCACCCCTACGGCGACGACGTCGTCATCGCGACGAAGGCCGGCCTGACCCGTACCGGCCCGAACGAGTGGCCGCCGGTCGGCCGCCCGGAGTACCTGCGTCAGGAGGCCGAGATGAGCCTCCGCCGCCTGGGTCTGGAGCGCATCGACCTGTTCCAGCTGCACCGCATCGACCCGAAGGTCCCGCTGGAGGACCAGATCGGCGAGCTCAAGAAGCTGCAGGACGAGGGCAAGATCCGCCACATCGGTCTGTCCGAGGTCTCGGTCGACGACGTGAAGGCCGCGCAGGAGATCGCCACGATCGTCTCCGTGCAGAACCTCTACAACCTCACCGACCGGTCGGCCGAGGAGCTCCTCGACTGGTCGGAGCAGCAGGGCATCGGGTTCATCCCGTGGTTCCCGCTCGCGACCGGTGGCCTGACCGGTGACGACTCGCCGCTGACGGAGCTGGCGAAGCAGAAGGACGCCACCCCGGCGCAGGTCGCGCTGGCCTGGCTCCTCAAGCGCTCTCCCGTCATGCTGCCGATCCCGGGGACGTCGAGCGTCGACCACCTCGAGGACAACCTGCAGGGCGCGACGATCGAGCTGTCCGACGACGAGTTCCAGGAGCTGTCGAAGCTGCACAGCTGACGCAGTTCCGATCCAGGAGGCTCCCCACCGGTCCGGTGGGGAGCCTCCTGTCATCCGTTCGGATGATCTCCGCCCAGGCGCTTGCCGACCCATACCGAGTATGTGCATACTCGGTATGCCCGAGGGGAAGTGCTCCGCCGGGTCGAGGGGGAACGATGAGCGTTCGCATGGGCGTACTCGCACTGCTGGTGGCCGAGCCGGGCTACGGCTACCAGCTCCGGGGGGAGTTCGAGCACCGCACGGGGGGCAGCTGGCCGTTGAACATCGGCCAGGTCTACACGACGCTCGACCGGTTGGAGCGCGACGGCCTCGTGGCCCGCGGCGACGCCGACGACGACGGACACGTCGTCTACACGGCGACCGACGCGGGACGCGAGGCGGTCGACCGCTGGTTCAGCGAACCGGTGCCGGCGAAGCGCGGCCGTGACGAGCTCGCGATCAAGTTCGCCATCGCGGTCACCGTGCCCGGCGTGGACGTCCAGCGCCTCGTGCAGGTGCAGCGGACCGCGGCGGTCCGGGCGCTGCAGGACCTCACCCGGCTGAAGCGCACGACGGACCCGGCGACGGAGCTGGCATGGTCGCTCGTCCTCGAGTCGATGGTGTTCCAGGCGGAGTCCGAGGTCCGGTGGCTCGACCACGTCGAGTCGAGCGTCGCGCGGTACCAGCCGGCTCCCCGAGCGACGGCCGACACCCCAGACGACGAGGACGTGTACGGCAGCGAGCCGACCGGTCGCCGCGGCACGGGAGCCGTCCGATGAGCACCGCACCGCTGCTGGAACTCGATGCCGTCGCCGTGCAGTACGGCACCGGCGCGCAGGCTGTGACCGCCCTGGCCGGTGTCGACCTGACGATCCGACCGGGCGAGATGGTCGCCGTGATGGGCACCTCCGGCTCGGGCAAGTCGACGCTGCTGTCGGTCGCCGGCACCCTGATGCCGCCGACGAGCGGCGAGGTCCGCATCGACGGGGAATGGGTGTCCGACCGCCCCGCCCGCGAACTCGCAGCGCTGCGGCGACGGGTGCTCGGGTTCGTGTTCCAGGACTTCAACCTCATCCCCTCACTGACCGCGGTCGAGAACGTGGCGCTGCCGCTGGAGCTCGACGGCTGGCGGACCGGGCGTGCACGGAAGGCGGCGGAGCTCGCGCTCGAGAGCGTCGAACTCGGACACCGTCTGGACGCCTGGCCGGACGACCTCTCCGGCGGGCAGCGGCAGCGAGTCGCCATCGCCCGCGGGATCGTCGGGGACCGCAAACTCGTCCTCGCCGACGAGCCGACCGGTGCCCTCGACTCGCAGACCGGCGAGGTCGTGCTCCGCATGCTCCGCCGCCACGTCGACTCCGGCGCCGGCGCGCTGCTCGTCACCCACGACGCCCGGCACGCGGCCTGGGCAGACCGGATCGTGTTCCTCCGCGACGGCCGGATCGTCGACGAGTCGTCGTACGCCGGCGTCGAGCTGGCGCTGACGGACGCGCAGGACCGGCCGTGAGCGAGCGGCTCCGGCGGGACACGCACCGTCCGACGATCCGCACCCGTACCCCGTTCGCCGTCCGCCCGGCACTGCTGCTGGCCCGACGTCTGGCGTTCGCCCGGCCCGGGCGTGCGGTGCTCGTCGCGGCGCTCATCGGCTTGCCGATCGCCGGTCTGGCCGCCGGCGGGGTGCTCATCGCGTCGAGCACGCAGAGCACCGAGGACCGGTTGGCCGTCGAGCTCGGGCAGTCCGCGGCGATGCTCGAGGCGAACGGCCCGGACATCGCCGGCATGCGGCAGGACCCCGTCGACCGGTACACGTCGACCATCGACGAGAAGAGCCCGCTGCAGCGGTACTACGACCGCCCGGCCACCTCCGACGCCGACGCCAGCGCCTTCCCGACACCCGACCTGCTCGGCTCCGTGCCCGACGGTGCCGCGTCGATCCCGGTCCGGCAGGGCACCGCCGTCGTCAGCGGCCCCCGCGTCCCCGTCACGGTCAACGCCGTCGAGGGCCAGACCTGGGCCGGCGCACTGCAGGGCCACTGGGAACGCATCGACGGCGGCGTCCCGCGGTCCGGCAACGAGGTCCTCGTCACCCCGGCGACGCTCGACCGACTGCACATCGCGATCGGCCAGACGCTCGAGCTCAACGACCCGGTCCAGCGGCAGGTCACCGTCGTGGGGACGCTCCGCGACCTGGGGCAGCCCACGTCGAGCCTCGGGGTGTTCGGGGAGTGGGGCGCACTCGGACTCGAGGACGACACGACCGCGCAGGTGTTCCTGCCCGACCGCAGCGTCACGTGGCCCGAGATCCGGCGGTACAACGACCACGGGATCCTCGTGGAGTCGCGGGCAGTCGTGCTCGACCCACCCTTCCCGAGCGCGAGCACGCGCGGCTCCGGTTCCCTCATCAGCTACGGCTACGTCGGACTCGCCGGGGTGTTCGCCCTCTTCGAGGTCGGTCTGCTCGCCGCGGCCGCGTTCCTGGTCAGCTCCCGCGCCGACACCCGGACCCACGCGGTGCTCGCCAGCGTCGGCGGGGACCGGCGGTTCCTGTTCGCCGTGGTGTCCTCGTCGGGGCTCGTGCTCGGCGCCGTGGGAGCGATCGTCGGCACCGCGCTCGGCATCGTCGGCGGCGTCGTGGCCTTCCACCTGCTCGACTCCGGCGACCGGGCGCAGTACCCGGGCGTCCACCTGCCCTGGCTCGTGCTGCTCGTCGTGCTGGTCCTGGGCGTCCTGGCCGGATGGGCCGCGTCGCTCGTCGCCGCCCGGAGCGCCAGCCGGGTCGACGTCGACAGTGCACTCCGCGGCGCGACACGTCCCGCGCCGGTCTCCCGCCGACGCTGGGCAGCCGCTGCCGGTCCGGTGCTCGCCGCCGTCGGCATCGTGATGACCCTGGCATGCGGCATCGGCGTCCTCGCGCTGAACGCCCGACCGGTGCAGGAGGACCACCTGGCCCTCGTCGTCGGTGCCGGTGTCGCCCTCGGCCCCTGCCTGGCGCAGCTCGGGGTCGTCCTCGCCGCGCGTCGACTGCTCGGAGCCGTCGCCCGCATCGGTGAACGGTTCGGCCTGCCCGCCCGGATCGCCGTACGGGACGCCGTCCGCAACCCGGTCCGGACCGTACCGGTGCTCGCGAGCGTGATGAGCGTCGTGTTCGTCGCCACCGTCGTCCTGTCCTTCACCGCGTCGCAGACCACCCAGAGCAACGAGCAGTACGAGTTCCGGACCGCGACGGGCGTCGGGACGACCGCGGTCACCGACGTCGACGGAGCACCGGACGCGGAACTGACCGCCCGTGCAGTGCGGGTCGTGCGACAGGTCGTCCCCGAGGCCCACGTCCGCGTGCTCGGTGCCAGCGTCGAGAACCGCTCGGACGACTCCCCGGTCACGCTGCCGGTCGACGTCGACCGACCGGACTGCGCCTCGAGCGGCAGCGGAGCGTGCTCGGCCTGGTTGGTCGCTCCGGACAGCACCAGCCCGCACGTCCTCACGGGCAGTGCGGACGACCTCGGCATGCTCCTCGGGCACCGGCCCTCGCGCGCGGCGCGTGCCGCACTGGACCGGGGTGACGCCGTCGCGGTGCGCCCCGAGTTCGTCCACGACGGCGTCGTCCGGTTCGACACCCGCAAGGCGTCGCAGTTCGTGATGTTCGGTCAGCAGCCGACCGGCGAGCCACTGCACACGTCGACCGTGCCGGCCGTGGTCGAACACACCGACCAGCCGCTGCAGATCGCCGTCTTCCTCACCCCGCAGGGCGCCGCACGGCACGGTCTGGAGACCGCGCAGAACTACCTGGTCGGGAGCTTCCCCGACGGCATGTCGACGGAACGCTCCGACACCCTGGCCGCCACCTGGCAGGCGTCCGCCGGGCCCCAGGCCGACTCCTGGTACCCGTCGTTCACCATCGAGGCCGGACCGCAGGACCCGTTCCGTCCGATCGCCCTGGTCGTCGTCCTGCTCGCCGGCATCGTCACCCTCGGCGCGACGACGGTCGCGATCGGGCTCGCTCGCGCCGACGGTCGACGCGACGACGAGGTCCTCGACGCGATCGGTGCCTCCCCCGGCATCCGTCGTCGGGTCTCCACCTGGCAGGCGGCGGTGCTCACCCTGGTGGGTTCGCTGGTCGGCGTCGTCCTCGGGGTCCTGCCGCTCCGCGCACTCACCCTGCGCTTCACCCCGACGCCGCTCGGCGTCTCGCACCTGCCGTTCGCGCCGGACCCGACGACCCTCGTCGTGCTCGCGCTCGGGCTGCCGGTCCTGGTCACCGCCGGGGTGTGGACCGTCGCCGGGCGTCGGCGGCGGGTGGCGGTCCGCCGGACGGTCTGACCACCGGACGGGAGGCGCAGTGCCGTCTGGTGCCGCGCCTCCCGTCCGGTGCGCGGTCGCGCTCCGTCACTCGGTGAGTTTGATGAGCAGCGGCAGGAACAGCCCCGCGAGCCACGACAGCACCAGCACCGAGGCGCCGATCGCCAGGAGCCGGCGGCGACGGCGCTGCTTCGGGCTCTCCGCGATGCCCCAGACGCCGGCGCGGACGAGCAGGCGGTTCGCCTCGCCGACCAGCCGGCGGACCTCCGGGTCCTCCATGTCGAGGTCGCCGTTCTCGGCGTGCTCCGCGATCGCGGTGGCCTCGTCGACCGTCAGCGCGGTGTCGCCCGTCGCACGGTCCCTGCGTCGCATGCGCCCACGGTAGCCCGCGGGTGCCCGGAGGGCCACCGGTGGTGGCGGGCGCCCGCGGCGCGCGCCCGCGGCGCGGTCGCGCCGCACGGGAGGCGCGGGGCGGTCCGGCACCGCGCCTCCCGGAGGCCGTTCCCGACTTGTCAACAGGGGGCTGATGGACACCTCACCCCCCGGTAGATTACGATGATGCCGAAGCCACAGAAGTACCGGGACGTCGTGAAGGTCCTCCGTGCGAACGGATGGATCTTGCTGCGGTCCGGCAAGGGGTCACACGAGTTGTGGGGTCCGCCGGACGGCTCCGTGTACGAGGTCGTGAGCAACCACGGTCCCGGTGGCGAGATCAGCGCCGGCGTGGTCGGCAAGCTCCTGCGCAAGCTCCCGACCGCCCCCGACAACTGGCGATAGGAGAGACCATGGCCGACATCACGTACGCAGCCGTCGCGCGGAAGGACGGACGGTGGTGGACCGTCGAGGTCCCCGCGCTCGACGTCACCGGACAGGCTCGGAGCCTCAGCGAGGTCCAGGACGTGGCGCAGGAGATCGCCGGACTCGTGCTCGACGTCGACCCCACCGAGGTCCGGGTCGAGATCAACGTCGGTCTGCCCGAAGAGCTCGAGGCCAAGTGGCGGGCGGCACGGGAGCGCGCATCCCGAGCCGCGGCGGAACAACTGGCGGCAGCGGCCGAGAGTCGAGCCGTTGTCCATGCCCTCCGCGACCAGAAGTGGACCTACAAGGAAGCGGCTGCGGCACTCGGCCTCTCGGAACAGCGCGTGCACCGCATCGAACAGGCGAACGGGCGCGAACTCACCCCGGCGTGAGGGCGGATGGCGGGTGCGTGACCCGGCGCGGTCGGGCTGCGCCGGTCCGTACCAGCGGGCCGGCGCCGGACGGGAGGCGCGGGGCGGTCCGGCACCGCGCCTCCCGTCCGTCAGGGGTCACTCGGGCAGCGGCTCCGCGTAGGTGCGGAAGTCGCCGCGCTCGGTGTGGATTGACCACAGCCGCTCGGCGATCGACCGACCCGAGTGGTCGTCCTGGCCGTCGTCGATGCCGAACGGGATGATGAGCTGGCCGACGTGGACGTCCTCGTCGCGGACGGCGTCGTGGAGCAGCTGCGCGTACGCGGTCTCGCCGGCGAACGCGACCGAGGTGCCGGTGACGCGGGCTCCCGGGCGGACGGCACTGCCGCCGTTGACGAACAGGATCGTGCCGTGGCCGAGCGCCCGCATGCCGGGCAGCACCTGGCGGACGGCGTTCACGGAACCGTAGACCGAGAACTCGATCGGGCCGACGAGGTCCTCGGCGGTCGTCTCGAGGACGGGCCGCATGTACTCCTTGGCGGGAAGCGGGCTGTACTGCAGGACCTCGATCGGGCCGAGCTGCTCGGTGGCCTGCTCGAGCGCGTGGCGGAGCGAGTCGCCGTCGCGAACGTTCGCGGCGAACCCGGCCGCCTGGTGGCCCTGCTCACGGAGCGATGCGGCGAGTTCGTCGAGTCGTGCCTGGTTGCGGGAGATCAGGGCGACGGCGAAGCCCTCACGAGCGAAGCGTTCCGCGACGGCGAGCCCGAGGCCCTTGCCGGCGCCGACGATGGCGATGGTGGTCATGTGGTCCTCCGGGGACGGTCGGTGGTCGGTCCACTGAACCAGGCGGCCCGGTGCGGCAGCCCGGTGTCGAGGTCGGTGGCCGGGTCGGTCAGGGGCGGTGGTACTCGTCGTCGGCGACGTGCTCGAGCCAGGTCGTCGTCGTGGCGGGGTCCTCGGCGTTGTCGAGCATCGCCAGGTGCGCCATGAAGTCGTCGGGCGTGGCCCCGTGCCAGTGCTCCTCACCCGGGGGCGAGGTCAGCGTCTGTCCGGGGTGGAGCTCGACGACCCGACCGTCCCGCGTGCCGACGAGGGCGACCCCGTCGGTGACGTGCAGCGTCTGCCCCTTCGCGTGCGAGTGCCAGGCGGTGCGGGCGCCCGGCGCGAACCGGACCATCGCGACGGTCATGGTCTGCCCGGGCTCCTTCGGACCCGCGATGGGGTCGAGCCAGACATCACCGGCGAACATCTCGGGCGGGTTCTTCGTCGTGGGCTGCTTCGGTTCGATCTGCATGCCGTCGACGGTAGGACGATCGGGACCGCGTGGGGAGGCCCTGGTCGGGCACCCCTCAGCGGGCTGCAGGGCACACGCTCGTCAGCCGACCGCGGCGGCGGCCGGCCGCGCTCTGAGCCCCGACGTCAGCGCGCTGCGGGTGCCGTCGGCGTCCACCCCGGTGTGGCGATCGTGCTGTACCAGAGCGCGTACTCGGATCGGTCGCTCGTCCGCGCCCGGACCCACACCCCTGAGCCGGCGGGGACCGTCACCGGGATGCGTGCCGTCCGCCCACATCGGAGATCAGCCTTGCCCGCGAGGACGCCGCCCTCGCCGTCACGGCCCTCGGGGAAGACCCGGACCGTGACCCGGACCGCTCCGGCATCGCGGCAGACGGCGACGACGTCGTAGTCGCCGGCAGGGGTCGACTCGCTGATGAACCCGCCCTCGGAGCCGTCGCCGCTGCGGAGGAGCTGCCCGCCGCCGCTGTCCCAGCCGTCGGGATCGGCGACGGCGTCGGCCGTCCGGTCGAGCCAGGCCTGTGCGGAACGCTGCCGGTCGGCGTCGGTACCCGTGCACGCCGTCAGTGCCAGGACGCCGAGCACGAGTGCGACGGTGGCGACGACCCGACGGCCGCGGGCAGTGGACCTCATGACCGGAGCATGGCACGGCCGACCGACCGACACGACGAGCGTGTCCGCGTCCCGCAGACGCCCAGCCCCTCCGCACCTCCGCGGGGTGCAATCGATCCACACCATCCCCGGAGGCACCCCATGACGCGGATCCGTCGAACCGTTGCGGCGGCGAGCGTCGCGCTCGTCGCCCTGGCCCTGACCGCCTGCATGAGTGACGACCGGAGCGGACCGTCGGGCGCACCCCGCGCCTCCACCCCGGCCGACCTGGCGACGGGGCAGGTCGCGCCGGACGGAGCGACGACCGACGTGGTCACCGGGCTGGAAGCGCCCTGGTCCGTCGTGCGCACCGGTCACGGAGCCGACGCACTCGTCAGCCTGCGCGACTCGGCGGAGGTGCTCGAGCTGACAGCGGACGGCGAGACCCGCACCGTGGGCATCGTCCCCGGCGTCCAGCACGGTGGCGAGGGCGGGCTGCTCGGCCTCGCGCTGCACGACGACGACCTGTTCGTGTACTCGACGGGCGAGGACGGCAACCGCGTCGAGCGCTACGACCTGCGGGGCTCGGCGGGCTCGTACGAGCTCGGCGACGCCACGACGCTGATCGACGACCTGCCCGCGAACACGTTCCACGACGGCGGCCGGATCGCGTTCGGCCCGGACGGCATGCTCTACGCCAGCGTCGGTGACGCCGGGGCGAGCGAGGACGCGCAGGACCAGGACTCGCTGGCCGGCAAGATCCTCCGGCTGACCCCGGACGGCGATGTGCCCGATGACAACCCGTTCCCGGGCTCCCCCGTCTGGAGCCTCGGGCACCGGAACGTGCAGGGGCTCGGCTGGAGCGCGGACGGCACGATGTTCGCCTCCGAGTTCGGGCAGGACCGCCGCGACGAGCTCAACGTCATCGAGCCGGGCAGCAACTACGGCTGGCCCGAGGTCGAGGGCTCCGGGGGCGAGGACCGCGGCTTCGTCGACCCGGTGCAGCAGTGGGCCACCGACGACGCCAGTCCGAGCGGCCTGGCCGTCGTCGGCGACACCGTGTTCATCGCGAACCTGCAGGGCCGGGTGCTCCGCGGCGTCCCGGTCGACGACCCGGGCACCGCGCGGGAGTACTTCGCCGGCGAGTACGGCCGCATCCGCACGGTCCTGGCCGGGCCGGACGACACCCTCTGGTTCGTCACGAACAACACCGACGGACGCGGCGACCCGGGCGCGGGCGACGACCGGATCGTGCAGGTCCCGTTGACCACCGGGTCCTGACGTCAGGGGATGAGCCGCTCCGCCCGGTAGCGGTCGAACAGGCGCGTGAACGAGTCGAGCGTCCGGTGGTGCTCGGTGAACCCGGCGAGCCGGCTCTTCGACATGTCGGTCATCACCTCGATGTCCCGCCCGAGGTCGGCGTCGGTGTGCCACCAGGACGCCAGGCGCTCCAGGTCCGGCTCGACGAGGCCGTGCTCGGCGACGATCTCGGCCCAGACCGGAGCAGCATCGGCCATCTGCTCCTCGAAGGGGCGCGGCGCGGTGTCGAAGCCCTCGGCCTCGACGCCCAGGTGCGCGGCGATCCGCGGCCACATCCAGCGCCAGCGGAAGACGTCCCCGTTCGCGGTGTTGAACGCCTCGTCGGCCCCGGCCGGGTTCGTCGCCGCCCAGACCATCTGCGCGGCGAGCAGGTCCGCGTCGGTCACGTCGGTCAGTCCGTTCCACTGCGTCTCGCTGCCGGGGAAGACCATCGGCCGGCCGGTGTGGCGGCTGATCGCGGCGGCGACCGCGATGGTCAGTCCCATGTTCATGGCGTTGCCGACCGCGTACCCGAGAACAGTGTGGGAGCGGTGCACCGACCAGGTGGAGCCCTGGCGCGCGGCGGCGGCGAAGAGCTCGTCCTCCTGCGCGTAGTAGAAGTTGTCGACGTCCAGGCGCGGCTCGTCCTCGTGGAACGGGGTGTCCGGCATCGCGCCCTGCCCGTACGCCTCGAACGGCCCGAGGTAGTGCTTCAGCCCGGTCATCAGCGCCACGTGCTGCACCGGAGCGTCGGCGAGCGCGGCGAGCAGGTCGCGGACCATGCCCCCGTTGACGGCGATGTTCTCGGCCTCGGTCGCCTGTCGCGACCACGCCGTGAAGAACACGTGGGTGGCGGGGACGTCCGCCAGGGTCGCGGTCAACGACTCTGCGGAACGCAGGTCGGCGGAGCGCCAGGTGACGCCGGGTCGCTCGGCTCCCGGGCGGCGGGACAGTGCGGTGACGGTCCACCCGTCGGCGACGAGGTGCTCGACGATCGCCGATCCGGCGATGCCGGTGGCGCCGACGACGAGGGCGTGGGGGGTCGCGGTCATGCGGGTCCTTCCGGTGGAGGGCGGTGAACCGGAGACAACACCTGTCGCCTGTGTGCATTCCGTCCCGCGGTCGTCGCCGGGAGGCGCGGCGGACAGGGGTACGAGCGTCACCTCCCACGGGCGGTCGCCTCCGCCTACCGTCGTCCGGGTGACAGCGCAGACCCCGAACCCGTCCGGGACTCCCGGCATGACGACCGGTCGCACCCTCCTGTTCGCCGTCGGGGGCGGTGCGGCGGTCGGGAACCTCTACTGGGCGCAACCGCTGCTCGACGAGATCGCCGCGGACCTGCACGCGTCGTCGTCCCTTGCCGGGCTGCTCGTCACCGTGACGCAGGTCGGGTACGCCCTCGGGATCCTCCTGGTCGTCCCCCTCGGCGACGTCCTGGACCGCCGACGTCTCGTGCCGGGGGTGCTCGTCGCCTCGGCGGTCGCGCTGTTGCTCGCCTCGGTCGCGCCCTCGTTCGGCGTCCTGCTCGGCGCCCTCGGCCTGGTCGGGCTGACGACCGTCGCCGGACAGCTCCTCACACCGCTCGCCGGCGACCTGGCGGACCCGGCCGCCCGAGGTCGGGTGGTCGGCACCGTGGCGTCCGGGATGCTCACCGGAATCCTGGTGTCGCGGACGGTCAGCGGGCTGGTCGCCCAGGTGGCCGGGTGGCGCGCGATCTACGTCGTCGCCGCCGTCGCGGCCCTCGTGCTCGCGGTCCTGCTGCGCCGGGCGATCCCGCACTTGGAACGGCGCGACCGGGTGCCGTACCCACGGCTCATCGGGTCGGTGTTCCGAGCGGTGGCGCACCACCGGTCGGTGCAGGTGACCCTGCTGCTCGGCGCGTCGGCGTTCGCGGTCTTCACCATGTTCTGGACGGCGTTGACGTTCCTGCTGAGTGCTGCGCCGTTCGGGTACTCGCCGGCCGCGATCGGACTGGTCGGCCTGGCGGGGCTCGCCGGGGCCGTCGCCGCGCAGCGGGTCGGGCGGCTGCACGACCGCGGACTCTCGGTGCCGGTGACCGGGGCGGCGCTCGCCCTGGGGCTCGTGTCGCTCGTCGTCGCCGGGCTCGGAGGGCGGTCGATCGTGGTCGTCCTCGTCGCGGTGGTCCTGCTCGACGTCGGGGTGCAGGCGGCGAACGTGCTCAACCAGACCCGGCTGTTCGCGATCGACCCCGCCGCGCGGAGTCGGCTCAACACGGCGTTCGTGACGGGCAACTTCATCGGGGGTGCCGTCGGTTCCGCGCTGGCCTCGGTGCTCTGGGGTCTCGGCGGCTGGACGGCGGTCACGATCGGCGGGGCCGTCCTGTTCGGGTTCGCGCTCACGGTGTGGGCGGTCCACCGCCGCGGGGCATTCGCGCTGCCGGGTGGTGGTGGCGCCGTGGCGGGAGCCGGGAGGCCCTGACCACGACCGTCACGGAACATCTGTCACAAGGCACGCCAGGACCACTTCCGGTGGTTCACCTGGGGCCCGTCGGCTCCAACCGGAGGACGCTCGCCGCCCAGGCGACGACGGATGGGTCGTGCGTCGCGACGAGCACCGCAGCTCCGGCCGATGCGAAGTCGGCGAGCGTGTCCAACACCATCCGGGCGTTGTCGTCGTCGAGTGCGCTGGTCGGTTCGTCGGCGAGGATGACGTCGGGCTGCTTCACGAGGAGTCGCGCGAGTGCGACGCGCTGCTGCTCGCCGCCACTGAGGTCGTGTGCCCGATCGCTTCCGCGGCCTGCGAGTCCGACCCGCTCCAGCGCCTCCGCAGTCCTCGTCCGGAGTCCGCGCCGTCCACGATCCGGACGTCCGATGTCGATGTTGGCGTCGACCGTCATGTCGGGGACCAGGCCGAAGTCCTGGAAGAGGTAACCGAGGTGGTCACGCCGGAGTCGTCTGGCTCGAGCGTGGCTCCTGCCCGCGGTCGTACCGTCGATGCGCACCGCCCCGGAGTCCAGCGAGTCGATGAGCCCGATGCAGTCGAGCAGCGTCGACTTGCCCGAGCCGCTCGGCCCGGTGAGTGCGAGGACCTCACCTCGCGCCACACTGAACGACAGGTCCCGCCAGAGCAGCCGTCCACCCCGGCGCTTCGCTGCACGGTCCACCTCGAGCATCACGACCCGGCTCCACGTGACCGGACGACCGCCCGGGTCGAGACGGCGACCACGGCGACGGCGACCACCGAGAGCAGCGCGAGCACCGCGGCTGCCGATGCTCCACCCACGCCCGCCGCGCGCGCGGCGGGATCCAGTGCCGAGACGGCCCCAGACCCGTCGGGTCGAGCCCGCCACCAGCGGTTGACGACCGCGACACAGCCTGTTGCCAGCAGGAGGCATTCGCTGAGCAGCAGATCGCCGTTCGCCCGGACCGACGGGCGCCCGGCCGCGATGCCGGTGAAGAGCCGGCGGCCGTGACGTCGGTGATGTGCCGTGGTACCGATCACGGCGAGGACGACGACGACCGCCAGACCACTGATCGTCGCGAGCACCGCGATGCCCACAGCGGTCTCGGCCTGGCGCCGACGTTCGGCCGCCGCCTGTCCCACGGACACGACTGCGCTGAACTCGTCGCCGAGATCGGCTGCGTCGATGGCGCGATCGGCAGCGGCCTCGGAGGTGAAGACGACGTCACCGGTGGACAGCCAGGCCCCGAGCTGGTCCGGCGTGAAGACATGGGAGGCATCCGGGACGATGACGACCACGGCATCGGTCAGCCAGGAGACCGCCGACGAGTCAGCCGCGTACGTGTACGCCCCGGCTGATCGGAGGGCCCCACCGCCGATGTGCCGTCGTTGCTCGTCGGGAGCCCCGCGGAGTTCCCAGCCCACCAGCGCACGGATCACCGCAGCTCGGTCCAGGTCGGACCGCGGCGGGGTCCAGACCGCGATGCGGTCGTCGGTCACCGTGATGCGGTCACCGTTCTCGGCCCGGAGGTCCTGATGACGCAGGTACTCCGAGTCGACGAACAGCGCCGTCGTGGAACCCGAACCGGTTCCCGTGCCGACCTCGACCGCAGCGGTGAGCAGGGCATCGTGCCGGTCGAGAGCGGCGCCGACGAACGCACCGATCCGGTCCCAGTAGTCCTGCGTCGTCGATCCGGGCCGAGGATCCGGGGTGACCCACAGCTGTACGGCTTCGCCGGCCGCGCGGAGCTCACGGTCACCGGAGTCCGACCGGGCCACTGCGACTGCCGCCGTGAGGTCGAACACCGCGGCGACCAGCAGCAACAGCGCGGGGAGTCGAGCGGCCTGTGCCACCAGGACGATCGTCCCCGGGGGCCGAGCTCCCCTGAGGGTGGCCGCGATCGGGCGCCGGGCGGCGATGAGCGTTCCGACGACGTGGACCGCCGCGACCGGGATGAGCAGGGCTGCCACGAACACCGCTGCCGACGTCGCGAAGGTCGTCCACGCTGCGAGACCGTTGTGGCACCAGAGGACGAGTCCGACGACCGGTGCTCCGACCAGCGCGACGAGCACGGTCGTCCGGACCTCGGACGACTCCGAGCAGACGATCGCCCAGGCGCTGCGACCGTGCAGACCGCGGACAGCTGTCCGGCGTGGAGATCCGATCGTCCCGACCAGGCAGAGCGTCGCGCAACCGAGCACGACGCAGCCGACGAGTCCGGACGTGTCCTGGATGCCCCCGGCGACGCCGAGGCGGTCGAGGACGGGAACCGTCTCGGAACTCGTCGTGAAACCGGCGGCTCGCAGCGCAGCGGCAGTGGCCCGTCGAGCGCCGTCGTCACCGATGACCTCGTACGAGCCGGTGGGGTCGTAGCGGTCGAGTGCCGCCATCGGCCGCACCGCCGTGCGCACCGTCGGCGAGAAGTCCGCGTAGCCGTCCTGTAGCCACTCGGCACCGTCGGTCCCCGGCGCAGCGGTCACCAGTGTCGTGCGCCGGGTGGTCGGTGCGGACCGGTCGGCGACGGTCCGGACGACCGTGGCCTGGTGCCGGCGTGCGACGTCTTCGAGGGAGGCGGCGATCCGGCCGTTCGACGTCGTCCCGCGCTCGGCCGCGGCCGTCACGACGCCGGAGACACCGACCACGCCGGATTCACTGAGTCGGGTCGCGCCGAGGAAGGCGAGGACGACGGCGAGCAGGGGTGGGATGACGTAGGCGAGGCGCACGGAGCGCATCCGCATGGGTCTCCTTCCGGCGGCACCGATGGGCAGAGCGGCGAGCGGGGCGTTCCACAGGAGAACGCCCCGCTGTCCGGTCAGCAGTTGTGGTAGTACGCCTTGTTGCCGCTCCGGGCCTTCGGCGCGGTGGCGAGCGCGTACCTGCCGCCCGCGACTCCGGTGACGCGCTTCGACTTCACCCCGACGGCGGTGGCTCCGTGACACCGGCGTTCGCGGAAGAAGTTCGACCATGCGTCGTCCTTCCCGACTCCCCACTGCCAGAAACTGCCCCCACCACCGTCGTCCTTGCGCGCGGTGCTGCCGCGGGTCTCACCACTCGAGCCGGGCCCGTCGCTCGTCATCAGGACGCCACCCGCTTCCGGGCCATGCCCGAGCACCTCGGTCGGCGTCGCCGACGCGAGGGATGCTGGTCCGACGACGAGCGCGGACGCCAGCGCGAGACCGACCATCAGGACTGGTTTCTTGTTCACCATGTGTGTTCCTCTTCCTGCCCCCGATCGAGGCAGGCCGAGGCTGGCAGGTGGACCGCGCCGATGCCAAGTACTTCGTATTCCAGATGGGCGGAGGTGACGTCACACGACGATCGGCCCGGCGACCTCGACCTCGTCGTGCTCCACGAGCCACCGCACCGCGTCGAGCACGGTCTCCTCCGCCGTGTACCGCGGGGCGTACCCGAGCAGCCGTCGTGCCTTGTCGATGCTGAACACGTGGCTGCGTGAGAGGTGCTCCCAGCTGGCGTCCGCGTGCTCGGCAGCGGTGCCCGCGCGGAACCGGTCCCACGTGACGGACTCGAGCCGGGCCTCCCGGCCGAACCAGGACGCGGCGAGCGCCGCGTACCCCCGCACGTTCAGCGCGGTGGGGGCGACGACGCTGAAGTCCTCGCCGACCGCCGCGTCGCGGTGCTCGACGGCGAGCTCGAACGCCTGGGCGACGTCGTCGGCGTGCACGTGGGCCATCGTCTCGGCGCCGAGGCCGGGCACGAGCAGGGGTTCCCCGGCGGACAGCGTGCGCCAGACCGACGGGTCGAGGTTGCCGACCGGGCCGATCGGCGCCCAGCCCGGGCCGCTGATGTGCCCGGGGTGCAGCGAGGTCGTCGCGACACCCCCATCGGCGGTCTCCTGCAGGAGCATCCGGGCGATGGCGTCCTTCTGCGTGCCGTACTCACCCTGCGGCGGGGTCGCGTTCTCCTCGGTGACGGGCAGGACCGCGCTGGGGCCGGCGCGCCAGATCGAGCCGCAGTGGACCAGGTGCACGTCGGTTCCGCGGAGTGCCGCGACGAGTGCGGTGGCGGACTCGAGGGTGAAGCAGACGAGGTCGACGACGACGTCGGGACGCAGCCCGACGATGCGGTCGCCGAAGACGCCGTCGCGGTCCTCCTGCTCGCGGTCGGCCGTGACCTGCTCGACCTGCTGCCACTCCGGGGCGTCCACGTACGCCGAGCGGGTCCCGCGGCTGATGGTGACGACGTCGTGGCCGGCACGCACCAGCCGGGGGACGAGGAAGGTGCCGATGTGGCCGGTGGCCCCGATGACGACGACGCGCTGTCTGCTCATGGACGTCACCGTACGCGCGGCCCGCCGCCTCGCCACGCGCAGCGGACGATGCCACCGTCCGCCCGGCGACCAGGGGCTACCGTCGATCCCATGCAGCGACGCACACTGGGCCGTACCGGCCGTGAGACCTCCGTGATCGGACTCGGCACCTGGCAGTTCGGCGGCGACTGGGGCCCGGTCGCGGCCGAGGACGCCTTCGCCGTGATGGACGCCTCTGCCGAGGCCGGCACCACCCTGTTCGACACCGCCGACGTGTACGGGGACGGCCGGAGCGAGCAGCTCATCGGCCGCTGGATCGCCGCGCACCCGGAAGCCGGGGTGACGGTGGCGACGAAGATGGGCCGCCGGGTGGACCAGGTCCCGTCGAACTACGTGGCCGCGAACTTCCGGCAGTGGGTCGACCGGTCGCGGGAGAACCTCGGCCAGGACACGCTCGACCTCGTCCAGCTGCACTGCCCGCCGACTCCCGTGTTCGAGGACGACGCCGTCTACGACGCCCTCGACGCCCTGGTCGCCGACGGTTCGATCGCGGCCTACGGCGTCAGCGTCGAGACCGCCGACCAGGCCCTCACCGCGATCGCCCGCCCCGGGGTCGCGAGCGTCCAGGTCATCCTCAACGCGTTCCGCCTCAAGCCGCTCGACCGCGTGCTGCCGGCCGCCCGGGAGGCCGGGGTCGCGATCCTGGCACGGGTCCCGCTGGCCTCGGGGCTGCTGACCGGCAAGTACACGACCGAGACCACGTTCGCGCCGGAGGACCACCGCACCTACAACCGCGAGGGTCAGGCCTTCGACCAGGGCGAGACCTTCAGCGGCGTGCCGTTCGAGGACGGCGTCCGTGCGGCGCAGGAGTTCGCCGCGTCCCTGCCCGAGGGCGTCTCGGTCCCGCAGGCAGCACTCGCCTGGGTCGTCGCGCAGGACGGCGTGACCGCGGCGATCCCGGGTGCCCGGAACGCCGAGCAGGCCCGGTCGAACGCGGCCGCCGGTTCGCTCGAGCTGCCCGCGGACCTCGACGCGACGGTCCACGAGCTGTACGACCGGTGGTTCCGCGCCACGGTGCACGAGCGCTGGTGACGCACCACCGCTGACGGCGGTCGGCGACGCGTCGCGGTCACGGCTGTGACAGCGACCCGCACCACGACGGACGGGAGGCCCGGCTCACCAGGTGAGTCGGGCCTCCCGTCCGTGACGTGGTCGGCTCAGCCGGCGCGCACCACCGCGCGCGACCCGGCGATGACGGCGACGTCCTCGGCGACGGCGACGACCGGGTCCGGCAGGACCGACCCGACGGCCTTGCGGGCAGCCCAGGCGACGTAGGAGCCGACGAGGGCCCCGATCGCGCCGAGGATGGCGCCCTCGATGCGCAGGTCCGACCCGCCGGACTTCGTCGTGGTGCCGAGGGCGAGACCGGCGAACGCGCCGGCGCCGATGCGGCCGAGGAGCGCCGGGAAGGCGATCCGGTTCGGGGTCTTCGGCATCTTGTCGCCGATGATCTCGCCGGCGGCACCGGCGACGAGACCGGCGCGACCCAGCGACGAGTCGAAGGTCTTCCAGTCCTGCCAGTCGCCGCGCAGGTTCTTGTCACCGTGGTGCAGCCCGAGGACGGCGAGCGGCGTGGCGGAGCGGCCTCCGCTGAGGATCCCGAGCAGCAGGGCACGCGTCAGGGTGCTGGTGGTCCGGCTCTTCTTCGACATGTGTTTCGTCTCCTTCGTGTCCCGGTCGACGCTACTCAGCCCGGCTGGCCCCGAGGCTCAGCCCTTGACCGCGCCCGCGGACATGCCGGAGACCAGGTTCCGCTGGATGATCATGAAGAACACCACGACGGGCAGCGAGAACAGCACCGACGCGGCCATCTGCCCGGTGAAGTCGGTGCCGGCGGTCTGCGTGGTGAACGACGCCAGCCAGACCGGCAGCGTGTAGTGCGCCTGGTCCTGCATGAACGTGTAGGCGACGATGTAGTCGTTCCACGCGGCGATGAACGCGAACACACTCGTCGCGATCATGCCGGGCATCACGAGCGGGAACAGCACCTTCGTCAGGACCTGCCAGGTGCTCGCGCCGTCGATGCGGGCGGCTTCCTCGATCTCCATCGGGATGGCGAGGAAGAACCCGCGCATCACCCAGATCGAGAACGGCAGCACCGCGGCGACGTAGGCCAGGATCAGGCCGAAGTAGCTGCCGGTGAGCCCGGTCTGGTTGAAGATGAGGAACTGCGGGATGAGCAGTGCGGTGCCGGGCAGCATCTGGACGAGCAGGATCACCACGAGGATCGTGCGGCGTCCGCGGAACCGGAAGCGGGACAGTGCCGCCGACGCCAGGATCCCGAGCACCAGCGACAGGACGACCGCGCCGACGACCACGATGCTCGAGTTCTTCAGGTAGACGAGGAAGTCGGCACGGGTGAAGGCGGTGACGAAGTTGGCGATCGTCGGGTGTGCCGGGGCGAACAGCGGCGTGCTCGTCAACGCTTCGGACCGCGGCTTGAACGCGGTGTTCACCATCCAGTAGACCGGGAAGATCCACACCACGCAGAAGACGACGGCGATGGTGCTGCTGATCCACTTGACCGGTCGACGACGACGACGGATGCGCCTGGTGGCGGCGATGCCCTTCGGGGTGGGGACGGCGGCCGGGACGTCGGCCTCGACGGGGACGCCCGTCGGCAGTGCGGTGGTCACAGCTCTTCTCCCGATCGGACGAGGTTCCGGATGTAGAGGGCGCTGAGGACCATGAGGATCAGCGCGGCGATCACGGCGACCGCGGAGCCGGTGCCGATGTCGTGCCCGACGAAGGCGGTGATGTACGTGAAGACGCCGAGGGTCGAGGTGGCGCCGTCCGGGCCGCCCTGCGAGACGAGCCAGATCTGGTTGAAGACGTTGAAGTCCCAGATGATCGAGAGCATCGTCACGAGGAGCAGCGTCGGGCGGAGGTACTCGATGGTGACGACGCGGTAGACGGTCCACTCGGAGCCGCCGTCGAGTCGCACGGCCTCCTTCACCTCGAGCGGGATCTGCGTCTCGGCCGCGTACAGCGTCAGGGCGATGAACGGCACCGCCTGCCAGACGACGAGCATCCAGATCGACGTGTACGCCAGGCCGGCGCTGTTGCCCCAGTCGGTGTTCGTCATGTCGCCGAAGACGTGCAGCTGGGTGAGGGCCCAGTTCACGACGCCGTAGCCCGGCTGGAACAACCAGTTCCACACGAGCGACGAGGCCACGTTCGGCATGCCCCAGGCGCAGATCAGGACGATCGTCACCGCGTACCGGAGGACGACCCCGAGCCGGGTCATCAGGTGGGAGACGCCGGCGCCGATGAGGATGCTGCCGAGCACCATCGCGGCGGTGAACAGGACCGTGCGCACCAGGGAGGCCCAGAACGTCGGGTCCGTGAGGATCTGCACGTACTGCGCCAGGCCCACGGCGTCGTAGGCCCCGGTGTAGAGCGAGCGCTGGTCGTAGTCGGTGAAGGACGTGAAGACCAGGAAGACGATGGGGGCGATCGTCACGAAGACGAGCACCAGGCCCGCCGGCGTGAGGAGCCACAGCGGAGCGAACGAGCGGGTGGCGCGCCGGCGGCGGGGCGACCCACCGGGCCGGTCGTCGCGCGAGCGGGTCGGGCGGTCGGTGCGCTCCTGGCTCGGGCGGGTGGCGGAGACGGTCACGTCTGGCCTTTCCGTGAGGGGCGGACGGTGCGGGTGCCCTGGCGTGTGCCCGGGCACCCGCGCCGTCCTGCGTCGGTCGAGGAGTGCGGCCTACTTCTTGTTGAGCGCGGAGTCGGCTGCCGTGTCGAACGTCGCGGCGGCCGCTTCCGGGGTCTTCGAGCCGGAGACGATGCTCGAGAACAGGTCGTTGATGCTCTGGTCACCCTCGAGGTCCGCCCAGCGGGAGTTCGCCGGGGTCGCCTTCGAGTTCAGCGCTGCCGTGAAGAAGCCCTTGTTGATGTCGCTGAGCGTCGAGTCGGCCGCCTTGATGCCGTCGGTGCTGTTCGGGATCCAGCCGTTGTCGCCGTAGACGTACTTGCTCTGCATGTCCGGACCGGACGCGATCTTCACCCACTGCAGGGCCAGGTCGGTGTTCGCCGACTTGGCGGCCACACCCCAGTCGGAGCCGCCGAGCATGACCGGCTGGGTCTTGCCGGACTTGCCCGGGAACGGGAAGCTCCCGAGCTCGTCCGCGGTCATCTTCGGGTTGGCCTGCTCGATGAGCCCGAGTGCGCCGCTGGTGCTGAGGATGGCCGAGGCCTTCCCGTCGGCGAAGATCTGGTTCATGTCCGGGCTGTCGGTGTTGAGCGTCGCCGAGGCCTTCGAGGAGTAGTCGTTCGCGAACTCCTTGAAGTCCGCCAGACCCTGCTGCGCCTTCGCGTCACCGAAGCCGGCCTTCCAGGTGCCGTCCTGCTCGGTCGCGATCTCGCCGCCGGCGTCCCAGACGAACTGCATGCCGGCGTACCAGTACTGACCGGGCATGTAGAAGGCCGAGAAGTCGTTCGCAGTGTTCTTCGCCTTCACCTTGTCGAGGTCCGCGGTCAGTTCCTCGTACGTGGTCGGGGCCGTCGTGACGCCGGCGTCGGCCCACATCTGCTTGTTGTAGATGACCGATCGGGCACCGGCGAACCCGGGGACGCCGTACAGCGAGCCGTCGACGGTCGCCGGGTCCGAGAGCCCGTCGAGCCAGGTCTGCCCCTGCGCGAGGTCCTTCTTGTACGGGGTCAGGTCGAGGAGCGCTCCGTTGGCGGCGTAGCTCGCGACCTGGGTGTTGCCGAGGTCCAGGACGTCCGGCGGGGTCTTCGTCGCCAGTGCGGTGGAGATCTTGGTCGTGATGCCGTCCCACTGCTGGATCTGCACCTTGACCTTCGCACCGGTCTTGGACTCGAACTCCTTGTTGATCGCGGCGATCGTCTTGTCCGAGTAGTCCCCGGTCATGGCCCACACGGTCAGCGTCTTGCCGTCGCCCTTGACGTCGGCGACGTCCTTGGTCCCACCGCCGCCCCCGCCACCGGCGTTGCCGGCGCTGGAGCAGGCCGTGAGGCCCAGGGCGATGGTCAGGGCCACGGCAGCTGCTGCCGCGAACTTCTTCGTACGCATTGCTTCTCCTTGGTGGTCGTTCTGCTGTGTCGGTGTCAGGTCAGCTCACGCCGAGCTCCGCGGCGAGCAGGAAGGCTGCTCCGCCCCGGAGGATCAGGTCGCTGTTGGTGGAGGTGGCGGTCACGGCGAGGTCGTTGCCGACGCTCGCGAGGGTGCGGGCCGTGGCCGTCGCCCGGACGGCCTGGATGAAGGGGCCCGCGACGAGGTCGGCGGGGCCGGTGACGACGATCTCGGTGATGTTCACCGCGCTGATGATCGGCGCGAGGACACCGCCCAGGGTGCTGCCGGCCGAGCGCAGGACCTCGTCGCGGCCGTCGGGCGACGCGGCGATCCGTCGGGTCAGGTGTTCGGCGCCGATGATCACCTCGAGGCACCCGCGTCGACCGCAGAGGCAGGGTTCGCCGTCCTCGTCGATGGTCAGGTGTCCGATCTCACCGGCGGCGAACCGCTCGCCGAGGACCAGGCGGCCGCCGAGGACCATGCCCGTGCCGACGCCGTGCTCGAGTGCGACGACGAGCAGGTCGTTGCCGGGTTCGACCTCGAACGCATGGACCCCGAGCGCTGCCGTGTTGGCGTCGTTCAGCACGTGCACGGGCAGGCGGAAGTGCTCGGTGAGCTGCGCCTGCAGCGGCAGGTCGGCGCCGAGGGCCACCGAGTGCAGCACGGTGCCGGCGGCGTCGATGACCCCGGGGCAGCCGACCGCGATGCCGAGCAGGCGGCGGGAAGTCATCGTGGTGAGGCGTTCCACCAGCCGGATGATCCGGACGACGGCCTGTTCCCCCGTCGCACCGTCGACCTCGATCTTGGCGCTGTTCACGACGTCCCCGCGGAGGTTCGTGACGGCGCCGACGAAGTGGTCCGGCAGCGACAGGTCGACGACGACGATGTGGAAGGCGTCGACGTTGAGGTTGATGAGGGTCGCGGGCTTGCCGACCCGCAGGTCCTCGCGCGGGCCGAGTTCGGTGACGAGTGCGTCCGCCTCGAGCTCCGCCACGAGTCCGGACACGGTCGGCCGGGTGAGTCCCGACTGCCGGGACAGGTCGGCGCGGCTCATGGCCCCGTCGGTGAAGAGCGTCTGCAGGATGAGCGAGCGGTTGTGAGCCCGGCTGTGCTGCGGCAGCGCCTTGGTCCGCGAGCGTCGGAGCTGCGCGCCGAAGGCGGTCTGTGCGTCCGTCTCGTTCGGCATCAGATCTCCTCCCTCCGAGCGGTTGCCTTAGTAAAGGACCGTTCCTAATCACCTGTCAAGACCCGATCTGCAGCCGTAACAAGCGCGTGATCTGGCGGAAACAGGCGGAAGTCGTTGCTTGCCACGGATGCGTAAGGCGTGTTTACTAACCCGCATGCGCAGCCCAGACGCCGCGTCCTCGACGCCGAGGCCGGACACCCCGACGACCGGTTCCCCATGAGGATCGGCCTGGACATCGGCGGGACGAAGATCGACGCCGTCGCGGTCGCTCCGACCGGGCAGACCGTCGACCGGGTCCGTGTGCCGACCGGCTTCGGCGCCGAGCAGGTCGTCGCCAACACCCTGCAGGTGATCGATGCGCTGCGCGGACGGACCGGCACGACGCCCACCGCCGTCGGCATCGGGATCCCGGGGCTCATCGACCACGAGACCGGCTGGGTCCGGCACGCCGTGAACCTCGGACTGTCCGAGGTCGCCCTCGGTCCACTCGTCGCCGAGCACGTCGGGCTGCCCGTGCAGGTGGAGAACGACGTCAACGTCGCGGCCCTCGGGGCGGCGCAGGCGATGCACCTCGACGGTGCACACGCCTACCTCAACATCGGCACCGGCCTCGCGGCCGGCATCGTCGTCGACCGGCGGCTCTGGCGGGGCGCCCGGGGGAACGCGGGCGAGGTCGGCCACATCCCGGTGCTCGCCGACGGTCCGCCGTGCGTGTGCGGACAACGCGGCTGCCTCGAGACGGTCGCCTCGGGCTCCGCACTGGCGGCTGCATGGCCCGGGCACCCGGGCACCACCGCCACCGAGGTCTTCGACAGCGCGGACGCCGGGGACCCGGCCGCGACCGCGGTCCGCGACCGGTTCGTCGCCGGCGTCGCCTCCGCCGTCCGGATCCTCGTCGTGACGGTCGACGTGGACTCCGTCGTCATCGGCGGTGGGCTCGCCGCCCTCGGCGAGCGCCTCCTCCTGCCGCTCCGCGCGGACTTCGACGAGGCCGCACGCTCCTCCCCCTTCGTCGCGTCGCTCGGCCTGTCGTCCCGCGTGCTCCTTGCGCCGCTCGACCAGCCGCTCGCCGCACTCGGCGCCGCCCACCTGGCTCCCGAGTCCGCCGTGACGACCGCCTGACGCGAGGGGCGGGACCCGGCCGAGCCGAACCTCCCGTCCGCCGCGTCGGTCGCCACGACCCCTGTCGGCGCCGACCACCCGGTCGGGCCGGCGCACTCCCCGTCCGGATCCACCGTCCGCCGCGGCACCCGCGGCTGGAAGTGAGCACGCCATGCCCGACACATCCCGTCCCACCGAGCCGTCCGTCCCGTCCGACGCCCGCACGGGCGGTGCCCGCGCGTCCGGTGCCCGCGCGTCTGGTGCGCTGAGCCGTCGCGGCGTCGTCCTCGGCGGTGCTGCCGCCGTCGCGGCCGCAGCCGTCGCCCTCGGCGCCCCGGGCGTCGCCTCGGCCAGCCCGGGAGGCGCGGCGACCGTCACGAGCGCCGGCCGCCGCCCCGGCGCTCCCACGCTGTCCCGCACGCGCTCCCGGGACCTGGCGTACGAGTACCTGGACCTGCGGATGGACGAGTACGGCAGCGGGAGCGCGCTCCGGCTGCCGCGGAGCTACTCCGGCGGGTACTTCGCGTCCCTGCCGACGGAGTTCGTGTCCTCGTTCGCGTACGACGACGCCCTGATGGTCCTGGCGTGGCTCGGCCGCGGTCGTCGGGATGACGTGCAGCGGGCGACGGTCCTCGGTGACGCGCTGCTGTCCCTGCAGGCGGCGGACCCGATCGGGGACGGGCGGACCCGCGCCTCGTACCAGCCGGACACGTTCCCGGTCGCGACCCCGCCGCGGCCGATCGACATCGGCTCCCCGGCGGCGTACACGGGCAACCAGTCCTGGGTGGGGATGGCGTTCTGCCGGCTCTACGCGGTGACACGGCAGCGACGGTTCCTGGACGGCGCCCTCCGCCTCGGCACGTGGATCGAGGAGCACGCCCGCGACGACGTCCGTCAGCCGGCCGGGTACACCGGTGGGCGGAACGCCGACGACCAGCCGATCACGTACAAGTCCACCGAGCACAACATCGACGTGACCGCGTTCTTCACCCAGCTCGCGCAGCTCACCCACGACCGGGCGTGGAAGCGACGGGCGGCCCTGGCGGAGTCGTTCGTCCGGGCCATGCAGGACCGGACGGACGGGCACCTGTGGACCGGCACCGACCCGGACGGCGTGACGATCAACCGGGTGCCGATCCCCGAGGACGTGCAGGTCTGGGCGTACCTGGCAACGCTCGACCGGCGGTACTCGGCGTCGGTGACGTGGGTCCTCGACACCCTCATCGCGCACGACGGTCCGTACACCGGTCCGTCGTTCTCGGACACCGACACCAGCAAGGTCTGGTTCGAGGGCTCCGGGCAGCTGGCGCTCGCCCTGGAGGCCCGTGGTGCACGCGGTGACCGGGCACGGGCCTCGTCGGTCCTGGACAGCGTGCAGCTCGCGCAGCGGACGCAGCCGGACGGCGACGGGAAGGGGATCGTGTCGGCGTCCTCGGACGGGCTCGACACCGGGTTCGGCGACCTCTACTACGCGAGCCTGCACACGGGTGCGACCGCGTGGTACCTGCTGGCGGTGACCCGGACGAACCCGTTCCGCCTCTGACCCGGCGGGTCGGTCGGTTCGGGAACACGCCGAGGCCCGCGCGTGTTCAGACCACCACCTCGACGAAAGGAGTCCGCCGTGATCGACGACGACCGCACCCCAGGCCAGCGCACCGACGTGGCCCAGCACCCGCAGTTCCGCCTGCAGGACGACGAACCGACGGGCTTCGGCCGCTGGCTCGGACTCATCAACGCCGGAGACTGACCCCTCCGGGCACGACCAGCAGACAGACAGGAGGCCCGGCGCCGGTCCACGAGACCGGTGCCGGGCCTCCTGTGCGTTGTCCCGGCGACCGGCGGCACGTCCACGCACGCGGGTACGGTCGGAGCGTGCACGGGATCGGTGAGGTCGACGAGGCCGGGCGGCTGCGGCTGCTCGGCAGCGCGGCGGCGGGCGCGGGCTTCGCGCTCGTGTTCACCATGCTCGTCCTGTCCTCGTTCCGGACCGCGACCCCGCAGGTGCTCGTCTCCGTCGGACTCCCCGCGGCCCTCGTCGGCGCGGCGGTCGCCGGCTGGTTGCAGCTCCGGTCGTGGCGCACCGACGGCGGCTACGAGGCCGTCGTGATGGCCGAACGGTGGGTGAGCGAACGGCACGTGCCGTCCGGGGTCCCCGCCGAGATCTGGGTCCCGCGACTGCAGGCCCAGGCCGACCAGCAGACCGCCGGGTGGGGCAAGATCGTGCTCGCCGTGTTCTGGAGCGCGATGACGTGGTCGATGCGCGACCAGCACGGCACCGTGATCACGCTGCTGCTGCTCGGGCTGTGGGCCGGCCTCGCGCTGTGGAGTGCGCTGTGGGTGATCCCGCGCTCGCGGGTCGCCAGGGACATGCTGCGGCAGGGCGTCGTCGTCCGCGACTGAGTCGTCAGGTGCCCGGACCGCCGCGCAGTTCGAGGGCGATCTGTTCGGCATCGAGGTTCCGGAGCACGGACGCGAGCACCTCGGCGTCGAACGTGCCGTCGTCGCGTGCGTCGAGCAACGCCGTCCGCTGTGCCCGCAGGACGGCGAGGCGACGGGCCTTCTCGCGACCGAGCCAGGCACGGAGCTCCGTCGGGTCGGCAGCTGCCAGTTCCGCCCGCGTCACGGTGGACTCCCCCGACGTCGGCACCGTGTCGGACGCCGTCCGCAGCAGGTCGAGGAGACGACGCCGTTCACCCTCGTCCTCCTCCGTGGTGTCGCCTGGCTGTGGGCTGATCCGGCGCATCAGCGGACCGATCGTCAGGCCCTGCAGCACCAGGGACAGCAGGGCGACCGCGAACGCGACGAAGACCAGGAGCGCCCGCTGCGGGGTCCCCTCCGGCAGGGTCTGCGCGGCTGCGACGGTCACCGCACCGCGCATCCCCGCCCACACGACGGCGGTGCCGTCGCGCCAGCCGAGGGGTGCCTTCCGGAAGTAGGCGATGTCCCCGAGCGCCTGCCGCACCCGGCTGCCGAACCGCTCGACGTCGCGCGCGGTCGGGATGCGTCGCCCGCGCCGGTGCTCCTGGACGGCGGCGCGGGCAGCCTCCGGGTCGTCCAGCTTCGACCGCATCGACTCGACCCGGGCCTGCATGCCCGCACTCCGCCGAGCGCTCGCGCGCAGTGAGCGGAGCAACGGGACGACGTACGCCGCTCGGACCGCCAACGTCACGACGAGGGCACCGAGCGCGATGAGGAGTGCCGACCACACCCCGGTGTGTTCGCGCTCGACAGCACCCACGATCGACGCCAGCTGCAGCCCCATCACGAGGAACACCCCGCCCTCGAGGACGAACTCCACCGTGCTCCAGTTCTGCGCGTCGGAGAGACGGTGGTCGGGCGGCAGCACCCGGGGGGCGCGGACACCCGTCACGAGACCGGCGACGACCGCGGCGACGAGACCGGAGGCTCCGAAGTGCTCCGCCGGGATCGAGGCCACGAACGGGACGGCGAACGAGATCGCGGTGTTCACCGGGGCACTCGTGACGCGTGCACGGACCGCGAGGTTGAGGAGCCCCACGGCCCCGCCGATGACCACGGCCACCACCACGGCGAAGGCGAAGTCGCCCACCGCTCCCCAGAACGAGAACGCAGCCGCCGCCGCCGCCGCGATCGCCGTCCGCAGCAGGACGAGCGCCGTCGCGTCGTTGAGCAGCGACTCCCCGTCGAGGATCGCGATGACCCGGCGGGACACCGACGTCTGCTTGACGATCGACGTCGCGACGGCATCGGTCGGGCTCACGATCGCCCCGAGCGCGATCCCCCAGGCCAGCCCGAGGCCCGGGACTGCCCAGGCGAAGAACAGCCCGAGCACGACCGACGTCGCGACGACCAGCACCACGGACAACCCGCTGATGGCGGTGAACTCCCGCCGGAAGTCCATCGCCGGCATCGACACCGCCGACGAGTAGAGCAGCGGTGGCAGCACCCCGACGAGGATCCACTCCGGGTCGATCTCCACGTGCGGGATCCAGGGCACCAGGCTCGCGACGATGCCGACGACGACGAGGACGAGCGGTGCGGCGATGCCCAGCCGTGGTCCGAGCACCGCCGCCGCCGCGATCACGAGCAGCGCGACGACACCGACGACGAGGATCTCGATCACGTGCCCCAGCGTGGCATCCCGGGGCGCTGGGGGCCACACCGGGATCCGGCGGACTCAGCCGAGCGCCGCCGTCGCGGTCCGGAGCTCCTGCAGGACCTGGAGCGCGTGCCGGGCGAGTCCGTCGTCGTCGCTCCGTTCGCCCTCCGACCAGCGCGCGTAGCCCTGCTTGAACGCCAGGACCCCCATCTCGCTGGCCAGGTGCGCGGTCGTCTCGGGCACCCCGCGCTCGAGCAGCGCGGCCGTCATCGCCGCGGCCATGCCGACGCTCTTCAACGCATCGCGTTCCTGCAGCTCCGTGCTCGCTGCGACGGCGGCCTTGAGGCGCGGTCCGAGTTCGCGGTTCCGGGGACCCATCTCGCCGGAGGCGCGTTCGAGTCCGGCGGCGACGGCCTCCAGCGGGCTGGCATCGGCGGGCGCTTCGGTGATGCCCTCGGCGAGCAGGCGGCTGAGGGTCTCCTGCCCGGCGACGAGGAGCTCGCGCTTGTCGGGGAAGTGCCGGAAGAACGTGCTCTTCGTGACGCCAGCACGCTCGGCGATCTCGGTCACGGTCGTCGCGTCGTAGCCCTGCTCGGTGAACAGGTCGACGGCGGCGATCACGAGTCGTTCCCGTGCTCCTGGTTCCCATCGCGCCATGGTCCGATCCTAGTCGATGGGACAATTGTCCCATCGTAGGTCTACAGTGACGGTACACAAGTCCCGTCACTCGACTTCAGGAGTCCCCATGCACGTCTTCGTCACCGGCGGCACCGGCACGATCGGCACCGCCGTCGTCGCCGAGCTGCTCACCCACGGCCACACCGTCCTCGGGCTCGCCCGGTCCGACGCCTCCGCCGCCGCCCTCACGGCCGCCGGCGCGGAACCGCTGCGCGGTTCCCTCACCGACCTCGACGTCCTGCGTGACGGCGCCACCCGCGCCGACGGGGTCATCAGCCTCGCCTTCAGCCGCGACTACGGCAGCGCCGAGGCGCTCGAGCAGGGGCTGACCGAGGAACGCGACGCGATGGCGACCCTCGGGGCCGCGCTGATCGGCACCGACAAGCCACTCGTCACGGTCTCGGGCACCCCGTGGGTGACGGGACGTGCCTCGACCGAGGCCGACCCGCTGCCGACCGAGGGCCCGGTCGCAAGCCGCGCGATCGCCGTCGGCGACCTGCTCGCACTGTCGTCGCAGGGGGTCCGGACCTCGGCCGTCCGGATGCCCCGCACGGTCCACGAGGACGGGCAGGGTGGCTTCGCCGGACTGCTCACCGACGCCGCCAGGCGGTCCGGGATCGCCGGCTACCCCGGCGACGGCGAACAGCGTTGGCCCGCCGTGCACGCCCGCGACGCGGCTGCGCTCTTCCGGCTCGCGCTCGAGTCCGCACCCGGCGGCACCGCCTGGCACGCCGTTGCCGACGAGGGCGACCGGGTCGTCGACATCGCGACCGTCGTCGGGCGTCGCCTCGGCCTGCCGGTGCAGTCCGTTCCGGACGAGACGTTCGGCCCGTTCGGTCCGATCTTCGCGATGGACCAGCCGTCCTCCAGCGCGCACACCCGGCAGGCGCTCGGGTGGGAGCCGACGCACCCGTCCCTGCTCGAGGACCTCGAGGCGCTGCAGCCCTGACCGACGCACCACGCGGCGGACGGGAGGCGCCCCACCAGCTGGTGGGCGCCTCCCGTGCGTGCCAGACAGGCGATCAGTGCCGATCGCTACGGTTGCGGATGCGCAGGCGCGCAACGATGCCGACGTACATCCCGCTCAGCCCGGTGGCCACGCTCGAGGCCAGTACGCCGATCCAGTGGGCCGGGGTCCCAGCGGTCGCTGCGAAGCAGGCGGAGCCGCCGACGAGAGCGCCGATGGAGACGATGATCGCGAACCGCAGGCTCGTGAGCGCTTTCATCAGCCCTCCTCCCTGCACAGATCGCCAGGAGTGACGACAGTCCGGAACGTAGCGGAGGAGTACCACGTTTCACCACGGTGGTACATCACCATGCTGGTCATCTGGTCACAGGGCCGGCCAGCGCCTCCCGTCCCACTCAGCGCTCGACGAGCACCGGCAACTCGCGGTCGGTCTCGGCGACCTGCGTGAGCTTCGCCGCCAGCGGTCGGAGTGGCTTCGACGTCAGCACCTTGCCCATGACGCCACGGAGCGCGAGCGCCAGCCGGGACTGCGGGTAGGCGAACGCCTTCAGCCCGCGCGGGAGGTCCTGCACGTCGTCGACGAGCGGTCGCATCCACGACTCGTACGCGGCCAGGGCCGCCTCCTGGTCCTGCGTCGTGTCCGCCAGCTGCGCGGCCAGGACGTACCCGGCGGTGAGCGCGAGAGAGGCGCCACCACCGCCCATCGGCGTGACGCACCAGCCGGCGTCACCGGCCATCACCACGTGCCCGCGGTGCCAGGTCGACATCCGCACCTGCTGGAGCTGGTCGATGTAGACGTCTGGCGACGTGTCGAGGGCGTCGAGGATCCGCGGCGCCTCCCACCCGACCCCGTCGTACCGGCGTCGCACGGCGGCCAGCGTCTCCGCCCGGGTCAGCCCGATCACGTCGTCCCCGGGCGAGTAGGCGAGGATCGCACGGATGGTGCCGTACGGGTCGGGCCGGAGGTGGACCTGGCGCCCGCGGACGGCGTTGTGCCACCGCCAGCGGTCGTCGTCGCGGTCGGTCCGGGGGATGGTGCCGAAGACCATGGTGACGTCGAGGTCGCGCTGGTCGACGACGTCCTCGCCGAACACGGTCGCCCGGGTACGGGAGCGGACACCCTCGGCGATGACGAACAGGTCGGCACGGAGGCTCCGCCCGGCCTCGGTCGTGAGGGTGACACCGTCCGCGTCGTCGTCGACGGCCGACACGGCGTCGCCGTACACGAACGTGACGCCGGACGGCAGGGCCTCGAGGACCGTCCGCGCGAGGTCGCCGCGGAGGATCTCGAGCTCCGCGGTCGCGCCGCCGGCCCCGTCGGAGGGCAGCTCGGTGGTGACGGCACCACGCTCGTCGACGAGGACCGTGCCCGTCTCGGTGGTGTTCCGTGCCTTGACGGCGTCGAAGAGGTCCATCCGGCGGAGGACGTCCCGTGCGACTCCGCGGACGTCGACGTTCTGTCCACCGTCCCGGAAGGCAGCGGCTCGTTCGATGACGGTCACGTCCCAGCCGGTCCGGCGGAGCCAGTAGGCGGTCGACAGGCCAGCGATACTGGCTCCTGAGACGACGGCAGTGCGGTGCTCCATGGTGCTCCTCTGATGGTTGAGCTTTACAGTAAAGACACTACACATTGAAGGAGCATGATGACGAACGTGTTCGAGACGCAGTGGGATGCGCCCCAGGTCGAGGTGATGGAGGCGCTCCAGGCCTGGGCCGTGGCATCCGCCGAACTCAACCAGCAGATGTCGTCCTGGCTCGACCTGCCCACCACCGACGCGAACGCCCTCGGACAGGTGCTCTGGGCCGACTCGTCCGGAGATCCGCTCTCGCCCGCGCGGCTCGGTCAACGGATCGGGATGACCTCCGGCTCGGTCACCGTCCTGGTGGACCGCCTGGAGGCAGCCGGCCTCCTCGCACGCAGCCGTGAGCACAGTGACCGGCGCCGGGTGACCCTGCGGCCCACGCCAGTGGCACGGGAGCGCGCCGGGGCGTTCCTGGAGGAGTCGAGCGCGGAGATCGCCGCTGCGTTGCAGGGCTCGTCCGCCGCCGAGCTCGTGACCTCGACGGCGTTCCTCCGGAAGATGGTCGCGGCCGCCTCGGACGCCACGACGAGACTCCGGGCAGGACGCTCGTAGCCGGCACCTCGGCCCGGTCCGGTCCGGCCCGATCCGGCGCGTGCCGGCCACCGCGAGGCGGAGGGCCCGGATGACCGACACCACCAGCACCGAGGACCAGGTCGCGGGCGGCTCGACGACGCGGAACCGGACTCGCGATCCGGGCAGTGGTCGCAGCTCCGGAAGCCGTGGGTGCGCCCGGCCCTGGTGGCGGGCCTACGCCACGAGACGGACGGGAGGCCCGGTGCCAGCTGGCACCGGGCCTCCCGTCCGTCAGGTGGTCGCGATCGCGACCGCCGTCAGTTGTAGCTCGCCACCCGGTTCGGCGCGGTGTTGCCCGCCGGGGTCGGGACGGCGCCACCGACGCCGTTGATGACGCTGGAGATGGTGCCGGTGTCGCCGAGCGAGACCGTGACCAGCCCGTGCGCCTTCACGCCGGCCGTCTGCGGCACCTCGAACGCGCGATCCGCGTGCACCGACTTGTTCGTGTTGAAGAAGCAGTAGACACCGCCGCCCCAGATCTCGTGCGTCGTGACCGTCGACGCCACCTTGTAGGCCGCGTACCCGGCTCCGGTCGGGCTCTGCCACGAGGCGTTGTCGGGCACGTCGTACGGCATCTCGTTCTGGAAGAAGATCGTCTTCCCGTTGTTGCCGTTCCACTGCACCTCGTACTTCTGGTAGTGCTCGACGAAGAGTCCGGTGGCCAGGACGTCGTTGCCGTTCACCTCGACACCGGTCGCGCCGGTGTTGACCGTCCAGCCCGTGGCGGCTCCGCCGTGGTCGGCGCGCCAGGCCCAGATGTGGTCGACGAGGGTGTCGTCCGCGTTCACCTGCAGGGTCGTGGTCGCCCGGCCCTGGATGCTCGAGCCGACTCGGAAGAACACGTCCTGGATGCTCTGCGGGTCGGCCGCGTGGTCGACGTGCGACCCGCTGGTACCGAGGCGGAGCAGCTGCGCGCTGTTCTGCGACCCGGCGTCGACGACGAGGTTCGACACGTTCACGCCGGCGACGTCGGACGAGGTCAGCACGGCGTTGCCGGCCGTCGGCACGAGCGTCGGGAAGCCGATGCCCGTGACGACGGTGTCCGCCCGCGTCACGTTGAGCGCCGCGTTGAGCTGGTACGTGCCGGGTGTGAAGAACAGGTTGAGGCCCTGCGCCAGCGCACTGTTGATCGTCGCCGCCGAGTCTCCAGGGTGCGCCACGTAGAAGTTCCGCATCGGGATGTCCGTGCCGCCGGTGTTCGGCCAGGTGACGCCGCTCGAGTTCTGCTTGAGCGACGGCACGAAGACGTGGTACTTGTTCGACGAGTCGATTTACAGGTACGGCTTCTCGCGGGTCGTCGGCGTGGTGGCGAGCGTCGTGTAGCTCTTCGAGAAGTCGTTCGCCGGTGCGCCCTGGACGCCCGAGAACGTCATGTTCCAGTTGCCGCCCTGCCACGACCCGAGCGTGGAGTTGCGGGTGTACCACTGCTGCTGCGACCCCGAGGTGACGGTGCCGTCGACCTTGCTGTCCGCGATGTACCCGCCGGACGAGTACCCCTGGCCACCGTCCTGGTTCGACGGACCCATGGTCAGGTTGCCCTTGACGTGCACGCGCCGCATCGGCGCGGCCTGCGAGACGGCCCAGCGGTCGGTCCCGCCCTCGGGCACGATCGCGAGGTTCTCGACGGAGCGCCAGAAGTTCTGCGTGGCGTTCGACTCGTCACCGGCGTTCCACCCGGAGTCGACGTTGACCGCGCCGTTGATGGTGACGTCGTCCGGGTTCTTCCCCAGGCCGGCGACCGAGGTGTAGAACCCCAGGTTGGCCCACACACGGCCGTAGCTGCCGGGCTTGAACAGGAACGCCGACCGCTGCGTCCCGAACTGCGCGGTCGGGCTGCGGAGCTGGGCGTTGAACGCGGCGTCGACGTCGGCCTGGATGGTCGAGGTCGGTGTCGATGGGCTGTAGACCTTGACGTTGCTGCCGAAGTCCGGGGTGTCGCTCGTCGTGACCGCCTGGGCCGACATCGCCGGGACCAGCGCCCCCACGACGCCGGCACTCACGGCGAAGGCGACGAGACTTCTCATCCGTCGTTGCATGATGCTCGATTCATGACCGGTGCGGCCCCGTTGCCGCACGGTCGCGACGGTAGACCCCATCGAGCACGCTCCGCAGTCGGACGAACGGCGGACAAGTGCCGGTCCGGCGAACGCGTTCGGCCGCCTGATCACCACCCGAAGGCGACCAGACGGCCGGCTCACCACCCTGGGTGAGAGAGCAGAGCGCGGATACCCGGTCCACGCCCTGGGACCATCATGGCCGACCCGGGAGCGCTCCACCGCCCCCACTCCACGGGCAGACCGCACGGTCCCGGATCGACCGGTAGCGTTCAGCGCGTCGGCGCGACCGGGATGTCCCAGTAGGTGGGCTGCTCGTACTGCTCCGACCAGCCGCGGCGCATCCGGGCGGCGGCGCGGTCGAACGCGTCGAGCGGGTCGGTGTCCGGCGTGAGCAACGCCTGCAGACGGAGGCCGTCGTAGAGCGCCAGGAGCTGCTGCGCACCGCGCTCGGGGTCCATCGTCGCCGGCTCACGGCCGTCGCGGACGTCCGCGGCGAGCGCCGTGCGGATCGTCTGCCGGAACTGCAGGTAGGCCGACCGGTAGTAGTCGGCGCCGTCGACGGTCGGGTCCGTGGCGGCCCCGAGGATGGAGGCGAGCAGGCGCATCAGGCCCGGCTCCTCGACGTGGGCGGCGAGCAGCGCGTGCATGAACGCGACCGTGCCGCGTTCGGCGATCATCGGCAGGAGCGGCGCCGAGACGGCCAGGCTCCACCGCTCGACGGTCGCCGCCAGCAGGGCGTGCCGGTTCGGGAAGAGACCCTCGACCTCGGCGACGCGCATGCCGCAGCGCTCGGCGACCGCCTCGATGGAGAAGGCGAACGTGCCGGCGTCGTGCAGCACCGCGATCGCGCCGTTGAGCGCTCGGGTCCGCGGGGCTTCCGCGTCTGCCGCGTCCTGGCTCGTCAGCGGGGCGAGCGGGTGCTTGCGGAACCACTCCAGGAGCGCGCGGGCCCGGGAGGCGCCGAACTCCGCGTCCGTCGGCCGCTGCGTGTCGAACAGGTCGCTGAAGCCCGGGACCTCGCGCATCAGCGGGTCGAGGGGCTGGAACGCCATCGACCAGTCCGGGAACGAGCGCTGCTGCACGGGGTCGTCGCAGAGCACCCGGACGTTGGTGTGCCGCGGGTCGACGCGGATCTGTTCGAGGCGCTCGTGGACGACGTCGTCCTCGCCCTCGATGATGCCGATGCAGTTCGCGTCACGGTGCGCGAGCATGCCCGTGACCCCCATGCGCGTGTTCTTCTCGCGACCGACGGCGAGGATCTGGGCCAGTTCGGAGTCCGAGATCGGTCGCGTCTGCGTACTGGTGTAGACGAGCGAGCGCATGGTCGGCCTCCCTGGTCGAGGAACAGGGCGGGGTGCCCTGGCACGAGTCAAGCGCGGGTCGGGCGGCGGCACCAGTCCCGTCTTCGGGTCGCGTGCCGGGGTGGTGGCGGGACCGTCGGACGGGAGGCGCGTGGCGGGCTGGGGACGGGCCTCCCGTCCGGCGCGGGCCGGTCAGGCCGCGGCGGTGCAGGGAGACGCCCGGTTCGGTGGGGTCGTCCGTGGCTGGACTGGACGCCATCGCCGGGTGGGTGACGACGGCGGACCACGACGAAGGGCGGGTGACCTCGTGGTCACCCGCCCTCGTCGTGATCAGTGTCCGACTACTTGTGGATCCGTCCCGACAGCCCGGCCGTGGTGCCGTTCGCGTACCCGGCCTTCGTGGCACGGACGGTGACCGTCAACCGTTCCCCGACGTCCTTCGACGTCGTCGTGTAGGTCGACTTCGTCGCCTTGGGGATCGACTTGCCGTCACGCGACCACTTGTAGGTGAACGTGATGCCGGTCGCGTTCCAGGAACCGGGCTTCGCGGTGATGGTCCGGCCGACCTTCCACGACCCGACGACGGTCGCCCGGCTGCCCTCCTGCAGTGCGAGCTTCGGCGTGGTCGCGACGACCGTGACGGTGGCCCGGGCCTCACGACCGGAGCCAGCGCCGACGGCGGACACGGCGAGCGCACCGAGGTCCGCGTCGGCCGGTACCTGCAGGGTCCCGGCGACCGCACCGCTCGACCCGGCGACCGCCGTGTCGACGACCGTCGTGCCGGAGCGGAACGTGACGCCTTCGCCCTGACGGAAGCCCGTGCCCGTGAGCAGGACCGTCGTGCCCGGCGTGACCTTCGAGGAGGAGGTGCCGAGCGTCACCGGAGTGGCCGCGGCGGTCCGCTCGGCGCACACGTCGCCCTGCTTCCCGACCGGGGCGATCGCCTTCGCGGGCGCCGTGACGCCGTCGTCCTCGCGGACGGTCAGGTTGGTGAACGCGGATGCGCCCATGACGGCGTTGCTGGTGTTCGTGACGCTCACCTTCAAGGCGGAGCTGGGCGTCGCCGAGGCGATGGTGTTGCCGGCCGTCGGCACGGTGACCGCGCGGCAGGTCTCGCCCGGTGCGAACGTCACGCGCTCCATGCCGACGCCGACGGTGCCGGTCGCCGATCCGAGGACACTGACGTACGCGGTGACCGGACGGGAGTCGGCACGCGACAGGGAGACGGCGATGTCGGCGGTGCCGGGGCCGGCGCCCTCCTCCACCGCGGTGGGGGCGACGTTCACCGTGGTGCGCGTCTGGGCGACGGCAGTGCCGACGCTCGGGGTGTCGAACGCCAGGTCGGACAGGTAGACCCCGCCCGTCCCGGTGCCGTCGGCGCCGACGCCCGCGGTGAAGCGGACCTCGCGGACGTCGGTCAGGTCCAGACCGGTCATCGTCGCCGTGGGGATCGTCAGCTGCTGCAGGACGATCTTGTTCAGGGTCGCGTTCGTGCCACCGGGCATCCGGTTGACGGCGAGCGGGTTGATCGCCGAGGCGGCGGTCGACCAGCTGCCACCGGAGCCGTCGAGGACGGTGATCCGGAAGTCGGTGCCGGTGGGCACGGCCTCGTCGGGGGCGGTCTTCACCGTCAGCTGGGTGCTGCCGGTGACGTTGCGTGCGGACGCGGGGACCGAGACGCGCAGTTCACCGGTGCTCGGCACTGCCGGGTCGGTGGTGGAGGCACCGGTCCACAGGAACCGGGTGGTGGGGAACGCGGGGACGTTCGGTGCGAACGAGCCGGGCGTCCAGTGCGGCACCTGGGCGGAGCCCTTGGTGGTGGCGCAGAAGGGCTGGGACTGCGGCAGGGTGCGGCCGGTCAGGTTCGTGCAGACCGGGGCGGTGGCGCTGCCGACGGTGCGGACGAGCGAGCTCGACGAGGTGAAGTCCGTGACGAGCTGGGTCTTCGAGGTGGGCTGCGTGGCCATGGTGCGGACGTCGGCGAACGGCGTCGCGGTGGTGGCGGGCTTGACCGAGCCGTCGAACATCGACTGGAACTGGGTCTCGCCGCCCATGGTCAGGCGGAAGAAACCGGTCATGTAGCTGACGCCGACCTGGTACTGCTGCGCAGAGGTCAGACGGGTCGGGCTGGTGGTGGCACAGGTCGACGTGGTGTCGCGCGTGTTCCAGTCGTCACCGGTCGCGGCCGGGTACTGGCCGGGGGTCCACACCGTGTTGAAGAAGTTGTGGTTCGCGCCCATCACCCACACCGCGGAGCGGAGGACCTCGTCACCGAAGGCGTGCCGGGAGTCGTCGATGAAGTGCTGACCCTGCTGGTTCGACACGTCGCCGTCGCAGTAGGGCAGGAAGACGGCGGTCGGGACGTCGGGCAGGGTCATGCGGCCGAAGTCGACGGGTGCGAGCGGCAGGACCGCTTCGATGCCGTACGGCTTCGGGAGCGCCTCGTTGAGGGTGGCGGCCGAGACCACGCCCTCACCACCGCGGGAGTGGCCCATGATGCCGACGTGGGTCAGGTCGAAGCGGCCGGCGAGGGACGCTGCGGTGACACCGGTCGCGGCGGCGGGCTGGTCGGCCCGGGTCGTCGCGCGGACGAGGGCGTCGTCGAGGGTGCGGGTCGTCGTGGTGCTCGGGCTCGCGTCGGTCGCCGTGGTGACGTCGTCGTAGGAGACGGGCGTGCCGGCGTCGGCCTTGCCGAGCATCGCCAGCGTGTCCAGGATGAGCTGACCGCGGGCCTCGGCGCCGTAGTCGAGTGCGAGCTGGTTGTCGTTCGAGTTCACGGCGTTCGCGGCGATCGAGACGACGTTGTAGCCGCGGGTGGCGAGTGCACGCGCGGTGCCCTCGTAGCCGAGGTACGAGCGGACGTTCGACTGCGTCGGGCCACAGGGCCAGCGCAGCGGGTTGGCGCCGGTGCCCGCACACGAGGTGTGGCGACCGTGCAGCAGCACCACGGTCGGGCGCTCGCCTGCGGCGCTCGTCAGGTACATCTTGCCCGTGAGCTCGCCCCGGATGCCGCCGATCGCCGCGAGCGGGATCGCCTGGTCACCGAAGTCGTACTCGGCTTCCGTCACCTCGTACTCGCCGGGCGTGGACGGGTCCTCGACCGCGTCGGCCGTCGCCAGGGACTTCATCTGGCGCTTCAGGGTGCGGTTCTCGGGGACGGGCGGGGTGACCGGTGCCGTCGTCGTCTCGGTGGCCTTGTCCGCGTCGCCGCTCGACCAGGCCTTGGTGACGTCCGTGGCCTTGGCGACGGACGGGTCGGCGGTGAGGACCTGGAGGGTCTTCCCGTCCGCGGACTCGGTGGCGAGGCCGATCGGTTCGCCGTCCACGACGAGCGTGGGGGCGTCGTCGACCATCGGCAGGGGCGCGTCGAGGTCGAGGGACACGAGGTAGCCGCCGGGAGCGGTCGTGACGTCCCAGTCGCTGCCGGAGGCGACGACGGGGTCAGGGGTCGGTGCCGCGAACGCAGGGACTGCGGTCAGGACGAGGGCGGGAGTCAGCGTGGCGGTGATCGCCAGTGCGGCGAGACGACTCCGGGAACGGGTTCTGGACAAGGGGCTCCTCGAGTGAAGGGGTTCTCATGAGGAAGCTTCGAGGTACCTCAGCGTTCGCCGTGGATCGGAAACGGGCTCGTAACCAACACTTGACGGGCGGGAAACACCGCGGGCACGCCTGAGCCGCAGAACGCAACGCGGAGCCGGGCGGGGTGCTCCGGGGTCAGCGCGTGACGAGGATCTGCACGACGGCGATCACGGCCACCGCACCGATCGGGATGCCCGCGATGAGGAGCGCCGCGGGGATCTGGGTGCGACGGATGGTCCGAGGGCCGCCGGCGCCGCGCGCGAACTCCGTCGCGGCGACGAGTTCCGGGGCCGCGGCGGGCGGGATCGGTGGCGGCGCCGGGCGGTCGTCCTCGAACGCCGGGACCTCGACCACGAAGGCCGCCGGGTCGACGGTCGGGGGCAGCTGCGTGTACCGGTCGCGTGCGTCGCGCTCGTCCATGGTGGCCTCCTGGAGGGCAGCCTACGCAGCGAGCAACGCGTCCGTCTCGTCCGCCGTGGGTGCGGTCGCCGGTCCGGTCCGGGTCACCGCCAGCGCGGCCGCCGCGTTGGCCCGTCGGACGGCGTCCGGGAGGCTCGCCCCGCGTCCCAGCGCCGCCACCAGCACGCCGTCGTGCGCGTCTCCCGCCCCGTTGGTGTCGACCGCGACGACGGGGAACCCGGGGACCAGGACCGGTTCGCGGCCGGGTTCGACCATCCAGCAGCCGTCGGCGCCGTCGCGGACGAGGGCGGTGCCGCGCGCTGCCGCGGCGATGGCCGAGGTCGCCTCGGCGAGGGTGGCCGACGTCGGGGACATCAGACGTGCCTCCCGGCTGTTGGCACTGACCACGTCCGACCGCGCCGACACGGCGGCGAGCACGGCCGTGGGCAGGGTGTCGACGAGTGGCGACGGGTCGAACACCACGCGGACGCTGGACGGCACGGTGTCGAGCCAGTCGGCGATGGCGGCACCGTTCACCGGGTGCGCCAGCCCGTACCCGGAGACGAACACCACATCGTCGTCGCGGAGTTCCACACGGTCGAGGTCCGCGCGGGTGAGCTGTCCTTCCGCGCCGACGCTCGTGACGAAGGTGCGCTCGGTCGTGGCGTCGACGAGGGCCACGCAGTAGCCGCTGTCGACGTCGGGCAGCCCCGGCTGCACCACGGTGACGCCGGACCCGGCGAGCGCCCGGCGCACGACGTCACCGAACGGTCCGGTGCCGTACTGCCCTGCGAAGACCACGTCCATGCCGTCGCGGCGGGCGGCGACCATCGTGTTGAGGCCGCCGCCGGCCGTGATCTCGGAGCCGTCGGCGATCACGTCGCCGCCCGGTTCCGGCAGGGTGCCGATGCGCATGACGATGTCGACGATGACGTTGCCGACCGAGACAAGGCGGCTCATCGGACGGTGTGCTCGGTGCGGGGCAGCGGCGCGGACTGGTCGGGCTGCTCGTGCAGGGTGCCGCGCGGGCCGCCGGTGAGCAGGTAGACCGCCGCGGCGACGATGAAGGTGACGACCCAGCCGAGGCCGTTCGCACCGATCCAGGTGTCCGAGAACGCGCCGACGAACACCGGGTCGGCGTCGCCCACCTGGACGTTGGTGAACAGGAAGCCGACGACGATCGCGACGACCCACGCGGTCACGGCACGCCAGGCGATCCCGCCCGCGTACCAGTAGCGGCCACCACGACGCAGGTCGAGCAGTGCGGTCGGGTCGTACCAGGTGCGGCGGAGCATGTCGGCGATGAAGACGCCGAGCCAGGCGGTGATCGGGACGGCGAGCACCGAGATGAACGTGATGAACGGTGCGTAGAAGCCGTCGGCGACCAGCATGAAGTACATGGCACCGAGGGTGGTGATCACGACGTCGACCGCGACGGCCCACACGCGCGGCACCTTGACGCCGAGCGTCAGGGTGGTGAGGCTCGCCGAGTACACCGACAGGTGGTTCGACAGCAGGAGTCCACCGAACGCGGCGATCAGGTACGGCACGGCCATCCAGCTGGGCAGCATGTCGCGGATCGCGGCGACCGGGTCACCGGCCTGGGCCAGGGTCGGGTCGCCGGCCGACACCAGCGAACCGAGGCCGACGAGGACGACCAGGGGGATACCCGCGCCCGCGGCGCTGGCCGCGACGAGCTTGCCGGCGCGGACTCCGGTGCGGGTGTACCGGGCGATGTCGGCGCCGGCGGTGGCCCAACCGATGCCGGTGCCGGCGGCGATCGTGCCGATGCCGATCACCATCGCAGCGACGGGCCCGGCGGGCTGGGCACCGACGACGTCCCAGTCGATGCGGGCGACGAGGAACACGGCGACGAAGACGTTCAGGGCACCGAAGACCCACGTCGCCCACTTCTGCACGGCGACGATGAACGCGTGGCCGAGACCCGAGATGAGCACGGTCGCGGCGACGAACAGCAGGATCGCGACGACGGTGATGACCGGGTGCGCCTTCGAGCCGCCGTCCGTGCCGAACAGGATCGTGAAGAGCGAGAGCAGCACGAACGCGGCCGTCGTGGTGTTGACGGTCTCCCAGCCCAGGCGGCTGAGGAGCGAGACGGCGGTCGGACCGACGTTGCCGCGGACACCGAAGACCGCGCGGCTCAGCGTCAGGCCGGGCGCTCCGCCGCGTCGGCCGGCGATCGAGATGACCCCGACGACCGCGAAGGACCCGGCGGCTCCCATGACGGCGACGAGCAGCGCCTGCCAGACGGTCAGGCCCTGGAACGCGACGAGGGTGGCGCCGAGCGGCAGGCCGAGGATCGAGATGTTCGCGGCGAACCAGACCCAGAACAGTGCTCCGGGGGTGCCGGTGCGCTCGGCCACGGGGACGGGTTCGATACCGCGCTGCTCGATCGTGGTCAGGGTGCCGGACTTGGTGCCGGCGTCCGTGGGGGTGGTGGTCATCAGGTCCTCTTACGTCATCGGAAGGGTGCGAGGGGTGGGGCCGGGCGACGGTGACGGGGGATCACCGCCGCCCGGCGGTCTGGGGGCGCTACCGGTGTGCGGCGGCGCGGAGGGCGAGGAGCTGCTCGGTGAGCTCCTCGAGGTGCAGGTCGTTGACGGTCTCGACCTGGTGCACGGCGGCATCGGGCCAGGCCGCTGCCCCGTGGACGGCGCCGAGGACGGCTCCGGCCATGGCGGCGATCGTGTCGGTGTCGCCGCCGATGCTCGCCGCCGTGCACACGGTCTGCCACGGGTCGAGGTCGAGGGCGACGAGGGCGAGCGCGGCGACGACGGACTCCTGCGAGGCCACGCTCGTGCCGATGAGTCCGGAGACGACGTCGATCCGCTGGTCGGTCGGCACGGTGGCCAGGTGTCCCCGGGCCCACTCGGTGCGATCGGCGATCGAGGCTCCGGCGACCCAGTGCCCGCGGGTCGCACCGAGGCGGGCGGCAGCGACGGCCATGTCGAGAGCTCCGGACCGGCTCGCACCGTCGATGCCGGCGGAGACCGCCGCGGCGATGGCGCTGGCGCCGGCGATGCCGAGCCCGGTGTCGTGGGTGACCCGAGAGGCGTCCTGCGCGGCGTCGACGAGGGCCGCGACACCGTCCGAGCCGGTTGCACCGGTCCCCCCGAGGGGCGTGGCGATGCCGACCGGGGTGATCCGCATCGCGGCCCCGTTCGTGGTGCCCGTCGACCCGGCCTCGGACGCCGGGACACCGTCGAGGATGCGCTGCACGGCCGTCTTCGTGCTCGGGCCGAGCAGGTCGAGCGACCCCTTGGCCGCCATCGTCCGTTCCCAGGCGATGAGGGCTTCGGCGAACTGCACCGGATCGAGTCGACCGTCGCCCTGCACGAGCAGCTGCGCCACCAGGACGGCCTGCTCGGTGTCGTCGGTGATGCTCGCCGCGGGCATGCCGTGCGCGATCCGCTGGTGGGGCCCGGCGTCGACGAAACCGCTGATGACGCCGTGGTCGGCGCGGATCTGGTCGAGGGACATCGACTGCGTGGGCATGCCGAGTGCGTCCCCGATCGCGAGCCCACGGAAGGCCGCGAGCGCGTGCTCGTGCACGGTGCCGGTGGTGGGGGTCACGATGCGCTCCCGAACTTCATGTGGATGCGGAACCGGCTCGGGTCGAGCAGGCTGTCGACAGCCTCCACGAACGTGCCGTCCGCCGTGCGGGAGACCCGTCGGCTGTGGAGGAACGGCTCGCCGGCCGCCCTGTGGAGGGACGCCGCCTCCTCCGCGGTGAGTGGCTGGACGTCGACCCACTGCTCGGCGAGCGCGGGCACCAGGCCGGCACTGGCGATGGTGGCGGTGAGGGAGTCGTCGACGAGCCCGTCGTCGACGGCGCGGGCGAGCCTCCCGAGTGGTGGGACCAGGCTGCGCTCGAGCGAGACGTCCGGCCCGCCGACGATGTGGCGGACACGGTCGACGGCGATGAAGTCGGGGTCGTCGAGGCCGAGCTCTGCTGCCTGGCCCGGTCGGCTGACCCGGGCGATGCGCAGGACCCGGACGGCGATCTCGGTGCCGGTGGCCTCGAGCGAGCGCGCCCATCCGCTGCGGGGGTCGAGCGCGGCGCCGTCGAAGGTGACGATCGAGCCGATGCCGCCGTGGATGGCGATGTACTCCTGGTCGGCGAGGTCGGCGAGCGCAGCCCGCACGGTGCCGCGGCTGACGGCGAAGCGTTCGGCCAGGTCGTGTTCGCCCGGCAGGCGTTGGCCCGGCGCGTAGCGACCCGTGGCGATCGCGTCGCGCAGGGCGTCGGCGACGAGGCGTCGCTTCGATGAGACCGGCATGGACAGGAGACTACATGTACAAGACCTGTCCAGTCCACACGGTGTCGATCAGACGCTCGGGTTCACGGCGTCGGGACCGGGTCCCACGCTCCGTTCAACCGGAGGGTGAACAGCAGCGGATCGTCGTTCGGCCGGAACGACGTGCTGGGCCCGAAGTCCAACCCACCAGCCTTCGGCACGCCGGCCTCGACACCGACCCGCTGGGACGCATCCACCGGGTCGACCGCGTCGGCCGATGCGATCTTCTCCTCGAGCTCGCCGACGGAGGTGTCGGGCAGATCGAGCTGTCGGAGCACGTCGCGGTAGCCGTCCACCCCGGCCTTCGCGCCGGCCACCGGCACCGTGTTGACACGGAGGTGGAACAGCCGTCCCTTCGGCAGGACCACCTCGCCCGACGCGTCCTTCATCTCCTGCGCGTTGTCGAGCGCGTCGAAGATCACCTGGGTCGCCTGGACCCGGACCTGCTCGCCGCCGGGGAGCAGGAACCGGACCGGTCGTCCCCCGGCTGCCTCCGAGCCGTACGCACCGACCCGGGTCCGCGCGCCGTCCGGGACGTCCGTGTCGATCCCGAACGCCTCGACCGAGGGCGGCACCGTCAGGTCCCAGGTCTCGATCCCGTTCTCGGAGGACCGTGCGGTGGGTTCGGGGCCTCGATGGCTCACGCCGTGCTCGCTTCCGTCGGAGCTGGCCGACCCGGCGGGTGCCGGGCCGTCGGGTCCGGGTGTGCACCCGGTGAGGAGCACGACCACGAGGGTCGCGACCGCGGGCCCGAGGACCCGCCGTGTCGGTGTCACCGCCATGAGAACTCCGTGTCGTGGAGATCGTCCACCAGGTCGCCCAGGCGGTTGTCGAGCCGGCGGTCCTCGATCCGGTCCGGGACCGATGTGCCGACGAGCGCTCTTGCCCGCTCCGGGTCGTCGTGCGCGAGGGCCTGCCAGGCGGGCAACGTGTCGTGTTCGATGTAGTCCCAGCGGACCGAGAAGTCGGCGAGGTTCTCCGTCGGGACGTACACCGTCTCGGTCGCTCCCTGCACCCCGGGGACGGCCGGCATCGCGTCGTAGGAGAATGACGCCCCGCCCTCGTACTGGCCGAGCGTCTTGGTCCCCGGAACGGATGCGTCACCGACGATGCCGAGCACCGTGGTGAAGGCCTCACCGGTGACGGGGTGTTCCCGCATGACGTCGTACTGGACCGAGTGGCTGCGTCCGTCGACGCTCGTCCCGGTCGGCCTCGCGTCCCTCCCACGCGCGCACGGCGTCCAACCGTCGGTTCTCGTCGGCGGCTTGCTGCTTCGCATGCTCGACCTGTCGCGTAAGCTCGTCCATCGCACGCGCGAGCCGACCCCGCTCCGCGGACTCCGTGACGCTCGCTGTCCGGAACAACTCGGCGTACCCGCCGCGGAACTCCTGCAACGCGGTCTCCACCGCGCCGCGCCGCGCACCGCTCTGCCCGGTGAACACCGCGTCTGCAGACTGCGTCGCCCTGACCAGCGCCCCCGCTGCAGCGTCGTCGAACTCGACCCCCATGGACGGCATGGTAACCGCATTGCCCGGACAGGGGTCCGGGATGTTCGCGATCAGCGGTTCGACGGACGGGAGGCCCGTGCCCGGCTGGTCCGGCGCCTCCCGTCCGCCTCGCACCCGACTACAGGACGACGACCGTCGTCCCTGCCGACGTCGCCGGGCGGTCCATCGCCTCGAGCGCCGCCGGCGCCTCGTCGAGCGGGATGGTCCGGCCGACCAGCGGCGCGGGGTCGAGCCGGCCGTCGGCGATCTCGGCGAGCATCGCCGGGTACTCGTGGGCGGACATGCCGTGGCTGCCGAGCAGTTCGAGCTCGAGTCCGATGACGCGGCCCAGGTCGACCTGCGGGGTCGCGTCCGCGCCCGCGAGGAGTCCGACCTGCACGTGCCGACCACCCGGGCGGAGGGCGGCGATGCCCTGGCGGACGAGGGACGCACGACCGAGGGCCTCGACGACGACGTGGGCGCCGCCGTCCGTGGCGATGCGGATCTGCTCGTCGACGTCGTCGGTCTGTGCGTCGACCGTGGTGGCGGCGCCGAGGGTGCGGGCGAGTGCGAGTGCCTCGGCGGAGACGTCGACCGCGACGACCCGGGCGCCCCGCGAGACGGCGACGACGATCGCCGAGAGCCCGACTCCCCCGCAGCCGAGGACGACCACGTGCTCCCCCGATGCCGTGCGGCCGCGGTTCACGACGGCCCGGTAGGCGGTGGCGAACCGGCAGCCCAGCCCCGCGGCCGTGGCGTCGTCGATGGCGTCCGGCACGGCGACCAGGTTCGTGTCCGCGTGGTGCACGACGACCTGCTCGGCGAACGAGCCGGGGCGGTCGAAGCCGGGCTGGGTCTGGTTCGGGCAGATGCTCTGGCGGCCGGCGACGCACGTCGGGCAGGTGCCGCACGCGTTGACGAACGGAGCGGTCACCCGTGTGCCGGGCCGCCACTGTCGGACCTGGTCGCCGACGCGCTCGACGACGCCGACGAACTCGTGGCCGGGGACGTGCGGCAGCGCGACGGTGTCGTCGTGGCCGTGCCAGGCGTGCCAGTCGCTGCGGCAGACCCCGGTGGCGACGACCCGGACGACGGCGGCGTGCGGTGGGCACGCGGGCTCCGGGACGTCGGTGACGACGGGCGTCGCGGAGAAGGAGTCGAAGGTCACGGCACGCATGTGCCCGATCCTGCCACCCGGGCGGATCGGGGTCAGGGCAGCGCGGCCAGGACCTCGTCGATCGTCGCCGACATCGGGCGGTCGGCGGCCGGGTCCTCGTCGACCCAGGACTCCAGCGCCACCTGGAACACGAGCACGCCGAGCTCACCCAGGACGGTGGCCTGCAGGGGTGTCTCCCCCCGCTCGACGAAGGCGGCCTGCGCAGCGCGGACCAGGTCGGAGCGCTTCCGGGCGTCCCGGTCGCGCAGTTCGTCGTTGCCCTCGACGATCCGGCGCCAGGCGGCGGTCTGCGCGTGGTTGCCGTCGAAGCGGGCGGCGGCGACCTGGTGCAGGACGCGGCGGATGACCTCCATCGGCGCGAGGTCGGCGGGTGCCTCGGTGATGAGTCGTGCGGCGGTGACCGGGATCTCGTCGCCGGCGAAGACCACCTCGCGCTTGTCGGCGAAGTGCCGGAAGAACGTCCGCGTGGTCAGGCCGGCGCGTGCGGTGATCTGCGGCACGGTGGTCGCGGCGAAGCCCTGCTCGGCGAAGAGCTCGAAGGCCGCCCGCTCGAGTCGACCTCGTGCATCCGGAGCCCATCGCATCGGTCGATCGTACCTGATGACACGACGTGCCATGAGGGCATACGATGACATCACGTGTCATCACAGTGAGACATCCAGGAGCGAGGAGCTCGCATGACCGCCGACCCCACCACCACACCACCGAACGAAGCCCTCTGGCTGCTCGGACCCCGCGGTCCCTTCGAGGTCCGCCCGACCCCGATGCCGACCCCGGGCGCCAGCGAGCTCGTCGTCCGCGTCCACGCCGTCGCCGTGAACCCCGTCGACGCCATCACCGGCCCGCTCCGCCGACTCGTCTCACCGTGGGTGCGCTTCCCGACCGTCCTCGGCAGCGACGTCGCCGGCGAGGTCGTCGCGATCGGCCCCGACGTCACGGACCTCCGCGTCGGCGACCGGGTGACCGCGTTCGCCGCCGGACAGGAGAAGGCCCGGAACCGCGCGTCCGAAGGCGGGTTCCAGCGGTACGTGACGGTCCTCGACCGCGTCACCACGCGCCTCCCGGCCGACGTGTCCGCCGAGCGTGCCGCGGTCCTGCCGCTGGCACTCGCGACGGCCTCGGCCGGCCTGTACGAGACCGACCAGCTCGGCCTGCCGTTCCCCACGCTCGGGGCCTCCCGCGCCGACGAGGTCGTCCTGGTCTGGGGCGCGTCGACGAGCGTCGGGATGAACGCCGTCCAGCTCGCCCGCGCCAGCGGCTACACGGTCGTCGCGACGGCCGGCCGAGCGAACCACGACCTCGTCCGCTCCCTGGGCGCCGAGACCGCCGTCGACTACCGCGACGCCGACGTCGACCGGCAGGTCGTCGCCGCGATCGGCGGACGGCGACTCGTCGGCACCGTCGCAATCGGGAAGGGCTCCCTCGGCCACGCACTACGCATCGCGCGCGCCGTCCCCGGCACGAAGCGGATCGCATCCGCCTACCCCGACCCGGTGACCGCCGTGCGCTCGCGCATCGAGCGGTTCCGCGGCATGCACGTCACCGCGATCTGGGGCGGGACCCCCGTCGTCTCGCCGGTCGGCCCGGCGGTCTTCCGCGACTTCCTGCCCGCGGCCCTGGCCGACGGACGGTTCCGGCCGGCACCCGACCCGACGGTCGTCGGTCACGGACTGGAGGCACTCCCCGCCGCCCTGCAGACCCTCCGGGACGGCGTCTCGGCGACCAAGGTCGTCGTCGGGATGGACGCCTGATGGAGTCGCAGCGCACGATCCTGGTGTTCGGCGGGACCGGGCAGACCGGGCGACACCTCACGGATCTCGCCCTCGCGGCCGGACACCGCGTCCGTGTCCTCGCCCGGACGCCCGCCAAGGCCGGTCCCCCGCGTGCCGGCCTCGACGTGCGGCAGGGGTCGGTGACCGACGAGCTCGACCTGGACGGGCTGCTCGACGGCGTCGACTCGGTGGTCTCGCTACTCGGCGACGTGCAGGCGCAGCGGACCGCGCTGGTGAACACGGCGTTCGTCCACCGTCTGGTGCCGGCGATGCGCCGGACCGGGGTCCGCCGGTTCCTCTACCAGGCGGGTGCCCTGAGCGCCCCGCCGCACGCGCGGCTGACGCCGGTGCTCTGGGCGATCCGGAACACGGTCGCCCGCAGCTACGACGGCCAGCACCGGGACAACGAGGCGGTGATGCGGTACCTGGCCGACGACGCGATGGACATCGAGTGGATGGTGCACCGTGCCGGCATCGGGTCGGACGGACCCTCGAAGGGCGTGCTCGAGCGGACCGAGGGGACGCCGGGCATCGGGACGTTCGGGGACTGCGCGGCCTACGACCTGCGGTTGCTCGACGACCCGACGGCGGTGCACACGACGAGCCTGAGCGCCTACCGGAAGACGGCGGGCTGAGCGGACGGCGACGCGGACCGGTCTGCGAGCTGCCCGGACGGAGGGCACGGACCGGACGGCCGGTCAGCGGATGCGGGGCTCGGCGCGGAAGAAGTCGGAGTAGCGCGGCTCGCTCGGCTCCCACAGACGGGCCGTCACGATCGCTGCCAGGTCCTCCGGCGGCGTCAGCCCGTGCCGTCGCCACTGCGCCGGGTCGGCGCGAGCAGCCCTGATCGCGTGCCGGTCAGCCACGGACTGCCGCCGGTCGGTCGACGCGGTGCAGGGACTCGCGTGGGGCGTCGGACGGCTGGTGGCACCGACCGAGGCTGATCGAGCGGGTCGGCGGCAGGGACACGTCGGCCGGGTCGATCCGGGTCGCGATCGGGGTGATGGTGGTGAGCACGGTCGTCCCTCCCGGGGATCGGTGGAGCGCCGGATCGAACGGATCTGAACGCTGATGTTTCAACGTCCTCATTTGTACGTGATGGCAACTGATATGGCAACGCGCTCCTCGCGGGGGATCCGTGGTAAGAGCCACCGGCTGAGCGGTCCCGCAGCGTGTCGTGAGGACCTCTCCAGTCCGCGCTGGGAACGTCGTGGCATCCACACCGGAAGAGGGGTCCGATGCCGACACTGTCCCGACGCACGCTGCTCATCGGCGGCGGATCGGCCGTCCTCGCCGCTGCAGCCGGCGCCGTCCTGGTCGAGCAGGGTGTCTTGCCCGGACGGGCATCGGCCGAACGGGCGCTCGGCATGACCGGACCGGCTGGCGTCGTCCCGACCACCGAGGCCGGCCGACGCCTCCAGGGTTCGTTCGCCTCGGCCGCCCGTGGTGGCGCGGAGACGGGGTGGACGATCAGCTACCCGCCCGGCTCTGCAGAGGGTGACCCACTGCCGGTGGTCGTGTCCCTGCACGGGTACGGCGGCGACCACCGCAGCAGCTTCGACCACGGCATGCACCTCGACCGGTTCCAGGCCGCGGGTCGGGCAGCGGGCGAGCCGGCCGTCGCGATCGCCTCCGTCGACGGCGGGAACGACTACTGGCACCCCCGCGCCGCAGGTCGTGACCCGCACAGGATGCTCGTCGACGAGTTCCTACCCCTGCTGCACGACCGCGGGTTGGACGTCGGACGGCTCGGGCTGTTCGGCTGGTCGATGGGGGCGTACGGAGCGCTCCTGGTCGGCAGCACGCTCGGACCGGAGCGCGTCCGGGCCGTCGCTGCGAGTTCGGTGGCGCTCTGGCCCACCCCGCAGCGGGCGGCCTCGGGGGCGTTCGACAGCGCGAAGGACTTCGCGCAGCACGACCTGACGACCCGGACGGCGGCGCTCGGGGCCCTGCACGCACGGATCACCTGCGGCACCGCGGACGCCTTCTGCCCCGGCGACGAGCAGCTCGTCCACCGCATCACACCGGCGCCGCAGTCGAGCTTCACGCTCGGGGCGCACGACTGGTCGTACTGGCGGCGGGTGGCGCCGGACCAGTTGCGGTTCCTCGCTGCGGCCCTCTGACCAGCCGCGCACCAGCCGCTGACCAGCCGTGGCCGAGCCGCTGACGAGAGCGGTCACCACCCCTGGTGCATGCGGCTGCATCGGCGTAGCCTTCCGCGCAGTGACCCTGGACCCCGGCCACCCGATCGAGCTCGACCGTGCCGCACCGGCACGGGCCGACCCGCGGGACCCGGGCGACAGCACACCCGACGGCCGTCCCGCGTGGGCGAGTGCACCGTCGCGGAGGGGCGGCGGCGCGCTCTGGGCCGGCGGGGTCCCGACCCGACGGGGCCCCGCCGGCTGCCGAGGCCGTGCGCGCGCTAGGGTCGCGTCATGGACGCACCGTCGCCTTCCGTGGCTGCCTTCTGGGCCGCCCGCCGTCTGGAGTCGCCGGACCTGCCGGGCGAGGTCCCCCTTGCGTGGGGCTTCGGCGCGACGCCCGAGCATGCCGACGGACTGCTCGCGCTGGTCCTCGCCGGCGTGAAGGACGGCACGGCGTCGTCGCGCTGGGACTACGAGGCGACCGCGGACCCACTGCCCGAGGTCGGTGAACACAGCGTCGTCCTCGACGGAGCCGGTCAGCCCCGAGCGGTCATCGTGACGACGGACGTCCGGACCGTGTCGTTCGACCAGGTCGACGCCGAGCACGCTCGGGCCGAGGGTGAGGGCGACCGGACACTGGACTACTGGCGGGCCTCGCACGAGCGCTACTGGCGTGAGCACTCCGAGGACCCGCGGCGCTGGGCGCCGGACATGCCCGTCGTCTGCGAGCGCTTCCGGCTGGTCTGGCCCGACCCGAGCGACTGGCCCGACCCGAGCGACTGGCCCACCCGGAGCGAGCCGTGACCCGGCTCCGGCTCGGCACCCTCGCCGCTGCGGCCCTGCTCGCCGCGGGCCTGCTGACCGTCGCCGGCTGCTCGTCCGAGTCGAGCGGCTCACGGGCGCGGATGTACGACTCCGTCAGCAGCATGGCTGACGACAGCTCCCTCGTCGTGACCGGAACCGTCGGCGAGCAACGGGTCGCGGACGACGTCGCGGACGCCGGCTCCACCACACTGTCCACCGTCCGGGTCGTGGACACCGCCAAGACCGACGCCGACCACCCGGCGGGATCCACGGTCGTCGTCCGCCAGCACGGCACCGCCCGGTCGTCGGACCCGGGGATGCTCCTCGAGGAGGGGAGCACGTACCTGCTCTACCTCAGCCCGTCCGCACTCGACGGCGACCTGGCCAGCCAGTACTTCGTCACCGGCGGGGCCGCCGGTGTGTACGTCGGCGAGGACGGTCGCAGCGACTTCCGGCGCGGCATGGACGAGGGCGACGAACTCCCTGACCGCCTCACCCTCGCCGACGCCCTGCACGGCTGACCGCGCCGCCACGGTCGAGCCCTGCCGTCAGATGAGTCCGGTCGTGCGGACAGCTCAGTCCACGACCAGTTCACGGACGAGCGCCGGGATGCGCTCGCGGAACGGGAAGAACCCGCGGGACGCGTACGGCCACGCCGCACTGTCCCACCGGCGACGAACGGTGACGAGGCCGACACCCTCCGCCGCGAGGGCGGCACGCAGTGCGCCGAGGCGCTCGTGGACCGGCCCGACCGGCGCGTACGGGACCACCACGGTGTCGAGCTGCTCGGACTCCGCCCAGCGCAGGACCGTCGACGGCAGCGTGTCGCCCAGCACCTGCGCCCGACGGCCGCTCGCGTCCAGCGTCCGTTCGGCCGCGTCGTCGACGGCGGTCGCCGTGAAGGCCTCGACGAGGTCCGAGACCGCGAACGGTGACCGCGCGGCGGAGTCCGAGGAGACCGCTGTCGCGACGGGGTCGGACAGCCGAGGGTGCTCGGCGAGCAGGCTCGACGCCTCCAGGTCCTCCTCGTGGAGCAGCAGCCCGACCCGCTCGCCGATGGTCCCCACAACGTCCTCGGATGCAACCGGTGTGCGTGGTGGCAACGGCTCCTCGGAGAGTGCCCGGGCGGTCGTCGCCAGTCCACCCGGCGAGAACCGCCCGTCCGTGTACCGCGCGATGTTCGACGCCGACGCCAGGTAGGTCTTGCCGGCGGTCTGCAGCCCTGCGACCCACCGCCACGACAGCGTGTTCGACGCGGCATCGCCGTCGAGCAGGTGGCCGGAGAAGAAGTCGGCGCCGAGCTGCCACGGCAGCCCGAGCGTGAAGACCCAGATGCTCGCGAACCACATGCGCGTGTGGTTGTGCAGGTAGCCCGTGTCGATGAGCTCCCGCGCCCAGGCGTCCATCGCGTCGATGCCGGTCCGGCCGTTGACCGCGTCGTCGTAGCCGGCCGGCCGGGTCCCCGTCGCGAACTCGTCGACCTCGCGCCGGTACCGCCGCCACACCTCGGGGTTCTGCTCGAGCCAGCCCTTCCAGTAGGTCCGCCAGAACACCTCCTGCACGAACTTCTCGGCGGCCGGCAGGCTGTGCCGTTCGAGGACGGCCGCGACGACCTCGTGCTCGGTCACCAGGCGGTGCCGGACGTACGGCGACAAACCCGAGACGTTCGTCCGCGAAGCCCCGAGGTCGGCGTTGCGGTCGCGGGCGTAGTCCCGGCCGGCGCGCGGGACGAACTCGTCGAGGGCGTCGAGGCCGGCAGCTCTGGTCGGGATGAACACCCCCTGATCATGCGGGCGACCTCCGACGGTGCTGCCGTGCGCAGCGCGTGCCGGCCACGGACCGTGACGCTACCGTCGAGCCATGCCCTACCCGAGGACCGAACCCACCGCCTCCGGGATGCTCGACGTCGGCGACGGGACCTCCCTGTACTGGGAGGAGTCCGGCTCCCCCGACGGCGTCCCCGCGCTCTGGCTGCACGGCGGCCCCGGCGGTTCGCTCGGCAGCGGCTGGTACCGGACCCACTTCGACCCGACCCGGTACCGCCTGATCGGCATCGACCAGCGCGCCAGCGGCCGCAGCCGGCCGCTCGTCACCGAGTCCCGTGACCGTCTCGCCGACCACACCACGCAGCGGCTGATCGCCGACATCGAGGCGGTCCGGCAGCACCTGGACATCGAGGACTGGGTCGTCACCGGGATCTCGTGGGGCACCACCCTCGCCCTCGCGTACGCGCAGCAGCACCCGGCGCGCGTCCGCGCGCTGGCCCTGATGGCCGTCACGACGACGAGCCGCGAGGAGGTCGACTGGATCACCGAGGGCGTGGGACGCGTGTTCCCGGCGGAGTGGGACGCGTTCGAGCAGGCCGGCCAGCGCCTCCCGGGTGAGCGCGTCGTCGACGCGTACGCGCGTCGCCTGGCCGGCACCGACCGGGAGGCACGTGCGGACGCCGCGCAGGCCTGGGACCGGTGGGAGAACGTCCACGTCTCCCTCGACGACCCCGGCCTCCGCGAGCACGGTCACCTGGGTCCGGAGCTCCGCGAGGGCTTCGCCACCCTCGTCACGCACTACTGGGCGAACGACGGGTTCCTGCCGGGCGACCAGGCCGTGCTCGCACGGCTGGACCGCATCGCACACGTCCCGACGGCGCTCGTGCACGGGCGGCGGGACATCAGCGGGCCCGCCGTCGCCGCCTGGCGACTGCACCAGGGGCTGCCGGGGAGCACGCTCACCATCGTGGAGGACGAGGGGCACGGTGGGCCGGGCGGGAGCGCGACGCTGACGGCGGCCCTCGACGGGTTCAGCTGAGGGGCGTCTGCGGTGGCGGCGCAGCCGCAGGCGGCGCGGACACTCCCCCGCAGCGCGTCACCAGGCCACCGGTCCGTTGACGTCGGTGAAGGTGCCGGTCGGCCCGTCGGCGGCGATGGTCGCCATCGTCACGGCGGACCGGGCTCCTTCTGCCGGGGTGAGCAGACCGCGGTGGCCGTTGAGGTCCGTCGCCACGAAGCCCGGGCAGACGGCGTTCACGAGGATGCCCTCCGCGGCCAGGTCGCGGGCGTACATCATCGTCACGGCCGTCAGCGCGGTCTTCGACGGCACGTAGCCGAGGGCGATCGGGTCGGTGTTGCCGAAGTCCGAGATGGCCGCCAGCGACCCCGCGCTGCTCGAGACGTTGACGATCCGGGGCGATGCCGAACGGCGCAACAGCGGCAGGAACGCGCTCGTGACGGTGATGACGCCGAAGACGTTCGTCTCGAACACGGCTCGGACGTGGTCGACGTCGGCCGAGCGCGGCAGCTGGCCGGCGAAGTCGGCGCCGGGCTGGTGACTGATGCCGGCGTTGTTGACCAGGGCGTCGAGCCGGCCGTGTGCCTCGGCGACGTGCTCCGCGGCGGCGGCGACCGAGGCGGCGTCGGTGACGTCGAGCGCGACGGCCGAGACCTCGCCTCCGTCGGCCCGGAGTTCCGCCGCGGTCTCCTCCCCACGCTCCAGGCTCCGTGCGCCGATGACGACGGTGTGGCCGAGGCGTGCGAGCTGTGCGGCGATCTCGCGGCCGATGCCCTTGTTACCTCCGGTGACCAGGGTGATCAGTGGTGCGGTCATGTGGGGTCCCTTTCGTGCCGCCGAGCGGCGACGTGACGTCATGACCAGGGGCGCCTGGTCCGGAGACCAGCCTCCAGGTCGGCCGTCGCATCCGGAATCATGCAGCGTCCGCTTTCCATGTCCTAGAGTCCAGGAATGCCTGCCGATCGCCTGTCCGAGGTACTCGACCTGATCGAGGTCCGCGGGGTCGTATCCGGCAGCTCGGCCCTGCGGGGCCGGTGGCACACCCAGAGCGTCATCGACGACGACCTGAAGTTCATCGCCGTCGTCCGTGGGTGGGCGACGCTGGACACCGAGGGGGCCGCAGCACCGGTCCGCCTCGTCGCCGGCGACGTCGCCGTCCTGAACGGGAGGTCGTGGTTGACACTCGACGGCGGTGACGGCCCGGAAGCACCCGCGATCGTCGAGCCGCCCACCGCGGGATCGAGGATCTCTGACGCCGACGTGGCCGCGACCGACGTGGACGTCGTCATCGGAGGCCGCATCGACCTGAACGCCACCGGACGGGAACTGCTCCTGCGCGTCCTGCCTCCCCTGATGCACGTCGGTGTGGACAGCACGGTGGGCGCACACGCTCGGGGCCACGTGCAACGGCTGTTCAACGAGATCACCGGCCAGCGGATGGGGTCGGACTTCGCGATGCGGCAGTACGCGCAGCTGCTGGTGCTCGACGTCATCCGCGGGTTCGCCGACGACGCCGAACTGCCAGCCGGGTGGCTCAAGGTCCTGGCGGACGAGCAGCTCCGGCCCGCGCTGGACCTGATCCACGACGGGCCCGCCAGGAGCTGGAGCCTGGAGGACCTGGCCCGCGCGTCATCGATGTCCCGCAGCACGTTCGCGGCACGCTTCCGCGAAGCGGCCGGGACTCCCCCGCTGGCTTACCTGATCGCCTGGCGGATGCTGCTGGCACAGCGTGCACTGCGCTCGAGTGACACCCGCGTCGGAGCGTTGGCGTTCACCCTCGGGTACAGCTCGGAGAGCGCGTTCAGTGCGGCGTTCAAGCGGCACGTCGGGGTGTCGCCGGCGGTGTTCCGAGGGCGGGTCGCCGGTACTTCGTGACCGCCCCGACCTGCCGGCCGTGCTCATCATGGTCGGGGGGTGAGTGCCAGGATCGACAACCCGCGGCTCTGCTCCGCCTGCGTGAGCGCTGCCTCGGGATCCTCGAGCCCGACGGTGCGGACGTCGAGGGCACTGAGGTCGATGACGCCCGCTTCGACCTGACGCCACACTCGGAACGCGGTCTCCTCCGAGCACATCCACGACCCGCGGAGCGTGATCCGGCGGCGCATCAGCTGGTCGTACGGGATGGGGAGGGACTGACGAACTCCCCCGAGGAGGACCATCGTGCCGTCGGTGCGGACGGTGTCGAACCCCGCCATCGTCAGATCGGAAGTCGGTGTCGGACCGAGAGCGTCGATGACCACGTCCGCCTCCCCGCCGAGCGCCGCGCTGATCGCCGCCGCGTCGCCAGCGCGACCGCTGACGGACCGTACGGCACCCACCCGGCTGTCCAGGGTCTCCAGGCGGTCGAGGCTGGCGGCGTCACGCCCGACCGCGACGACTCGCGAAGCGCCACGCGCAAGCGCCACGAGGACCGCGGCTCCGCCCATCTGGCCACTCGCGCCGAGCACGACGACTCGGTCCCCCGCCGTCATCCCGCTGCGCTCCACCGCACCCGCAGCAACGCTCAACCACGGCAGGAACGCGAGCTTCGTCGGGTCCGCGTGGACATCCGCTCCGGGCAGTGCGAGGACCGCCGACCCGGGCATCAGGGCGCGCTCGGCGAAGGTCCCTGTGCGCCACACCCGCCGCATCCGGTCCGTGGTCGCCGTCGTGACACCGCGACCGCCGATCCCGGTCCAGCCGAGCAGGACCTCCTCCGGGTCGGCGACCCGACCGCTCCGCAGGAAGCCCGTGCACAGTGCGGTCTCCCCCGGGCGGACCGTCGTGACGTCGTCCGCGACCTCCTCGACCACCCCGATGCCACCGATACCGAGGACCGTCGGGGTCGCGATGACGCCGCGTCCGCCCTCGACGAGCGCCCGTGTGTAGGCGGGCACCTGCACCGCGAGCATCCGCAGCACCACGCCGCCGCTCCGGACCAGGGGGTCGGGTACCTCCTCGAGGGTGAGCGCCGAGCCGAGTTCATCGAGTGTCCATGCCTGCATGTCCCGAGTCTCCGGCGCTTCCGGGACAGCATCCAGAGCCGCCGCATACTGGTACCCAGACCACCAGGGAAGGACCGGCGTGAGCGACGTCAGCGAGCAGCAGCGCCGGGAACTCGGCGCGTTCCTGCGGGCGCGTCGCGAGCGCACACCTCCGGAGGACGTCGGGATGCCGGGCTCGCCCCGGCGACGCACACCGGGCCTCCGTCGCGAGGAACTGGCGATGCTCGCCGGGATCAGCCCCACCTGGTACACCTTCCTGGAACAGGGCCGCGACGTCCGCCCGTCGCACCAGGTGCTCGACGCAGTCGCCCGGGCGCTCGGACTCAGCGGTGCCGAGCGGACCCACCTGTTCGCGATCGCGACGGAGCCGCCCGCAGATCGCGTCACGGCGCAGCAGCTGGACACCGAGGTGGCGCGGATCGTCGACCAGCTCGACCCGAACCCGGCCTACGTGACCGGGGAGACCTTCGACGTGCTTGCGTGGAACCGCTCCGCGGCCGAGCTGTTCCGGGGCGCCCTGAAGGACGACGAGCACCCGAACCTGGTCCGCTGGGTGTTCCTCTCCCCCGACGCTCGCGACGTCCTGCCCGACTGGACAGACGTGGCGCAGAGCCTGCTCGCACGGCTGCGCACGCGCGCCGGACGACAGCTGGGTCGCACGTCCTTCGCGGAGCTCGAGGCCGAACTGCGGAGCGCCAGCCCGGAGGCCGACCTCTGGTGGCCGCGGTACGACATCGGGACCGAGGGGGCCGGCATCAAGCGCGTGCGTCTGGTCGACGGTGAGGATCAGCGTCTGGCGTTCACGTCGTTCGACGTCGCAGAACGCCCGGGCCAGACCATGACCGTGTACCGACGGCTCTGACGCCCGCCCGCTCGGTACGGTGGAGGCGTGACCGTCCGCCGTCCTCGCAGCCCGATGTTCTGGGCCCTCGCACAAGTCGGGTCCCGCGTCCGCGCCGGATCCCCGCGCGGCCTGCCGGGACCGAGCACGCCGCTGCCCGCCCCGACGGACCTCCAGATCCCGACCCGGCACGGCACGGTCCGCGCGGTGGTGCAACGCCCCGCCGTCGACGTCACCGACGCTCCGGTCGTGATGCAGCTGCACGGCGGCGGCTTCGTCAACCGGTACCCCGAGCAGGACCTCCACATCGCCCGAGCGATGGCCGACCGGCTGGGTGCCGTCGTGGTGTTGCCCGACTACGACACCGGCACGCGTGTGCAGTACCCGGTCGCCGAGGAAGAGGCCTACGACATCGCGCGGTGGCTTCAGGACGAGATCGGAGCCGGGCGGTCCGGGTCTCGGCTCCTGCTCAGCGGCGTCAGCGCTGGAGCAAAACTCGCGATCAACGTCTGCCAACAGCTGCATGCCGCGTCGCTGCCGAGTCCCCTGGCCGTCGCGCTCGTCGTCCCGGTGACGGACGTGATGCGCACGGACCGCACGTCGAACGTCCGTCGCCCGGCGATCAGTCCGTTCGTGCAGCGCTTCGTCGGCTGGGCGTACTTCCCGGACACCGCCCGCCAGCAGGAGCCGCTCGCGTCCCCGTCCCGCGACAACGCGCTACCCGAGGCGATGCCGCCGACGCTCGTACTGACCGGCGGTGACGACACGCTCGCCCCCGAGGCGGCCGAGCTCGTCGCGCAGCTCCGGAACGGGGGCGTCCACACGGAGCACCACGTCTTCGTCGGGTCGGACCACGACTTCGTCGCGGGCCGCGATCGATCGGTCATCGTAGAGACACTCGACCGGCTCACCGACTTCTTCGCCACGCAGCTCGCGCGCCCGAGCCTGGACCCGAGCGTCGACCCGGACACGGACACGGACGAGCGGAGCACCCGGTAGTCGACCGACCACCGGGCGGAGCCCGTCGCAGCGCAGAGTGGCCTGCCGATCACTTCGCTGCGGCCTGCTCATCACATCGCGAGGAGCTGCGCGTTCCGGGCTGCGATCTCCTCGTCGGTGTCCGGGGAGATCATCGGCAAACACAAGCGCCGCTTTTTAAAGCGTGACGGGATCGCCGTAAATACCTCCGTCATCCCCGTCAACGGTTCGGTTCGTCGGGTGCACGGTGATCATCACGATCGTGATGGCCTCGCGTGACTTTCGCTCCTCGACAAGTTGGCCCACCTGGAACTTTTTGGCAGGCGTGCTCGGTGAATAGGCAGGAGGAAGGAGCCACTATCCGCGAGAATGCGGCAAACACGGCACCACTGGGTCAGTGAGTCAGGGCACCAATCACGTTCCGCCAGTCCATGCCATCGAGGGCACGGTCGAAACTGATCGAGTTCGACGAGTTACCGACTTCGTTCTTCGTGCGAAGGTCAAATATCAGGACAATGTACGAGCCGTCACTCACGCCCTTCGGCCCGTGGAAATCAACTCTAAGCGGGTTCCCGTCCACCGCACCATAGATGGTCACCAGGACGTCGGGGATCTCCGGACCCCTTGCACCTGCGATGAAAGTGACGCCGCGGGTCGCGAACTGCCGCGCAACGCCCGCTTCCATTTCCAATGCCGAGATATTGGCTTCCTCTCAAGCGCGTCATCCGCTGCGAGCAGCCTTCCGCACACTTGCGGTCGGAAAGTGCGATGTGTCGCGGATCCCAAGAACCGAAAGCGCTGCCAAGTTCTCTGAACCCGCGGATCAAGAGGCACTCGACGTCCACGAGGCTAACAGTTGTCGTCCGCCAGGTCATCGACCCCTACGCACGACAGCTCGCCCGGTGGGTTGCCGAGGGACGGATGAGCGGTGATGAGGCGGTCGCGTTCATCACAGTCCTAATCGACGACGAGGCCTGCCTTCTCGATCCCGATGCACCTTCCGATCCCGGGCACCAGGTGGAGACAACGCATTGGGGTGTTGACCTGCAGGGGGCAGTCGACCGCCGCGACACCGCACATTTCGACGCAACAGCTCGGGCTTCTAGTGCGAAGCGGTGCGACAGGGCGTTCCGACAGGCGGTCGGCGCTTCGGGTCTCGATAACAACCTGGAGCTTCGGGATCAATTTCTCGTGGAACTCATCCGCGATGTGCTGCGCGGCCAGCGGTCCGAAGACGAAGCGCTCTCCGCTGGCCTCCGCCACATTCGCGAAGCGCACCAGACCGGTGACTGACTGGGCGCCACGCTCTCGCCGCGACTGGCCTGATCCACGCGAGCCACGGATTCACACCCGCAGCCTGAGTGTCGCCATCATGGGTCGGCGGACCTAGGGGAGGCGCTTTAGGCCACGTCGTGCCTTCATCAGACCCACGTCGCTCCCATTTCGTTTCGGGTCGAGCTGACTCATGACCTTGGCCTGGGTCTCAGGGGTCCAGTAGATCTTCAGCTCTTCGCGAGCGCGGGTGATCGCTGTGTAGAAGATTCCGTGCGAGATATCGTCCTCGTTGGCGTCGGTAATGACGACCTTCACGGAGTCGTATTCGAGGCCCTGTGAGCGGTGAATCGAGACGGCGTAAGCAACTTGGAACGGCACAGTACTGCGGTCGTCTTCACTGTCGGCGTCAGTGTTAGCAGGCAGATAGACGCTGAACCGAACGACGGACTCGTCGACGTACTCGAGATCGTCGACGCCCCACACGCTTAGCTCGGAGAAATTGCGATCGAGCCACACGTCGAACTGAATTCGACCCGCATCGACCTGAACATCGACAATTCGACCCTTGAGATTGTTGTGGATCAGCGGCGCGAATCGACCGGAGTTTCCGAAGACAATCGGATCTCCGACCTTGTACGTGCTGGCACCCCAGGTAACTGTATTGCCTGTATTACCCGCCTGAAGGAATCGGTTGATGTTATTGATGCCGTAGAGTCCGTCGTAGTTCAAGCAGAGGATGATTTCGTCTTCTCGAAGCGGCGTAAACAGGGAATCATCGAGCACCCCGGAGAAGCCGTGATGCGCAATTGATTCTTCGATGCCGTCTTCGAGGTTTCGCACCTTGTCCCAGAAATCGAGCAGGCCCTCGTCACTGGTGCGCCATGGTTTCGTGAGCTGGAAAACCGCCTGCTTTGGCAAGAACTCCGGAACGATGCTGAACCAGTTGCCGAACTGGATCGCCTCGATCTGGAAGACGTCACCCACGAGAACGAGCAGCTGGAAGTTGGTGTTGTCCAGAATCTTGATCATGTCAGCGTTGCTGACGACACTGCACTCATCAATGACGAGCACGTCGTAGCTACCCCCGCCCCCGCGACCCAGGTGGCTTGCGATGGTACGGAACTCGGCATTTTGGGCAGCGACCTTGCGCTCCAGATTGGCCTTTGCAGGGTTGGTGTGTGCGAGGAAGAGCTTGGAGTTCTCGCCGAAGTAGTTGGCGATGTAGTTGACCATCGTGGACTTGCCAGTGCCTGCGGCTCCGTAAATGAAGGCGACGCGGGATCGCGCGAAGAGCGACTTCAGAGCTTCGCGCTTCGACTCGTCGTCTACCTTCAGTGGCGTTTCGTCGAGCCAGCGGTCGACCGCTTGCTCGTGTCCGCTTACGCCGCTGTCCGCCAGCGCCTGCAGGCGCTCGACGATGCCGACCGTGTCATCTTCGTACTGATGCATGAAGACATGACCCTTGTCTTTCTCGAGCGCGCGTCCTGCATGGCGAGGGGTCGGCGGCAGGGTGTCGTTGTGCCGCTTGATCAGGGCGTCGAGGTCGTCTAAGCCAGCCAGATCGTCGACAGACGTATAGAGCCGACCCTCTTGCTCCACGTTCGTTCGTATCCGTCGGCCGAGGAGCTCGTGCTCGCGGCCAGAGGTGTCGAGAGCTTCGAACAGGTCCGCCATGCGCGGTACGTGGCCGGCGGGGCTGGCAGCGAATGGCATGGAGTCAAATGGACTCGCACGAGACGTTAGCCGGAGATTCGACAGATACCGGTTCGGTCGGCCATCCTGTTGCAGCTTGATGACGCGGTTGTTCATCTCCAGCATCAGATACCGGACGATATTGGTGCCTGGAGCCTTCGACTGCACTAACGAGCGCACGCTATCGAGCATCGGGAAGATTCGAGGTGGCTTCGCAGTGGCAACGGCAAATGCCTTGATGCGGTCGTACTGGGCCTGATCCATGTCCATGAGATCGAGCAAGCTCGCGCCGACCTCGGTGAGGTAGCGCATGAGCGCGTTGTACTCATTCGTCCGACTGGACGACGTCTCCTTGCCGAAGATTTCGGCGAGGTGCTGGATCTCGCAGGGTCGGATCGCCACCTTCCAACCACGAATAATAGTGATCGGCATCTTGCGCCCGAGCACCATAATCTCGTCGTGGACAAGGAACAGGTGAGCGGCATAGCGCGACGTCATGTCGATGTCCGTGAACGCAATGATGCGGGCGAACTTGCTTGTATTATCAGTGATGCTCGTGAAGGTGACCTCGTAAAGGATGCGGCCACCCGTTACGAACGGCCTCACGGACTGCACGTAGAAGTGGTCCTCCTTACCCTCGCCGGGAGCCAACATCGCCGTGGCATCGATCCGCTCTGCGATCTTCTCGTGATACTCGCGAAGCGATGGATCCAGATCCACCGGGAAGTCTTCAAGATTCGCGAGGACGTCCAGCCCGAACTCGTCTCGAAGAAGAGCGCGGATGCGAAGGAGGTACGTATAGTACTTCAGCATTAAACGCTCGGAGACGTCACCGTCGAACGTGTAGTGCGACTCGCTCTGCTGCAGCAGCTTGTGGAACCGGTGCAGAAAAACGAACTTCTTCCCGGACGAGCCAATCCAGGATGTCCCCGCCTTGATCGCATCGTGATCGTACGTCGTGTCATCCGACTTCGTGTGTGCGCGGACGATGACGCCTTCAGTTAGATCGCGCAGCTGCTTAATGACATTCTTCGACATTAGCTTTCGGTTGCCGGCGAGTTCCTCGATATTCTCCGAGATAGTCGTGGCGGCAGACGCGATCTGACTTCCTACGCTCGCCATCGGCTATTCCTCCTCGTCCTGGAGAAGAAGCACACGTCTTGCTGCGCTCGTTACGTCGACTGGGCTCGCGACCGGGATCGAGATCTCGCCCTTAAACACCTCGTTGTGGTCGCGGGCCGTCAGCTGCCAAGTGCCGTGGATGGCGGTGAGAGAGGCATCCGCCACGAAGAGTACGAACTCTTCGTCTTCAGACTCGTAGCTCCCGAGCGGTCGAAGCTCGCCGATGTCGAGATCGAGATCTACCGATCCGCCGTTCTTGAAGCTGACAGACGGCGGGAAAGACTGACCCGGCGTCGAGGGATGCATATAGGCAAGGTGCGAGTAGTCCGGAACCCCGAGCGTCCGCTGGGTCGGTCCCCAAATGCGTGGAGGGCGTGGAAGCTCGAGATTCGAGAAGTCATCTGCCCACTCCGGATCCACGAATGCTGTCGCGAACACCTCGCCTTCGAGATGAAGCTTCATTTCGACATCGTGGAAGAACACGGTTGTCCGGTTGGTCACTTTGACGATGATCGGGGTGAGCAAGCTAGCCGCGACTCGGGCGCGCGCCGAGGACCATGCAGCGCGAAAACGATCCTCCCAAGCATCGATGGAGGCACGATAGGTCTCTTCGGTTCGCTCTTCCGGGATCAGCATTGCGCTCACGATCGATGAGATCCCGTTGAGCCCCATAAGCGCCGTACGGCCAGAGCTGCCCGGATAATCATCGTCGACGGTGGTGGGCGGCTGCGGAGTCGGGAGGGCGCCAAGCAGCCGAGCGGTCTGTCGGCTCAGATACTCATCGATCGTTCGCTCGTCGTCGTGACTGATCGGCGAGATCTCCCCGAGCACCTCTACCGCGAAGTCGACCTCCACCTTCGACGCAGCGCTTCCACGTTGGATAAGAAGGTCGACTTCGTCAGCATTCGCCTCGCGCGTTTCGCCATCGGCCCGGATGTAGATGCGGCCGTTGGTCAGCGAGTCACCACTGCTGCGGCACGGGAAGGGCCCCTGTCCGGGCATAGGCGGGTCAACCAGCACGACCAGTACCTGATTCGTGGCGTTGTGGATTGGCACCCACACGATGTCCCAGCGAGGGCCGGCTGCACCGACGTACTGCTGGACGATCTTTGCGATCTCCATCATCTCGATCGGCGGAATACCCATGATCGAACCTCCGCCAACGCCGATCACCATCGCGGCGTAGCCCTCGAAGGCAGCCGCTGCTGTCTCCGGCATGCGGTTCGCTGCGCCGAGGATGAACTTGGCAATCTTCTCCTTGTCCTTCTTCGTGGACAGATCGAGGATGCTCTTCAGTTCGAGATAGTGACGCTCGGCCAAGTCTCCGTGCTCAGCAGCAGCCATCACGAGACGTTGCGCAGCCAGGACTCCTCGCGGCGCTAGCGAGGTGTCGATACCAGTCATAGCGCGCTCCGTACGTAAGAGGGACTGAGTAGGTGGCCACACATCTTCGCGTCGTCAGCGCCGATTCAGCGGAGGCGCCAACGGTTGCGATAGCCACGAGGCTTTAGGTTATCCGTGGTATCCGACGATCCACGCCTGGCGCTTCGGGAGGCCGCGACGTTGCTGACGCTGGCGGAGAGGTTCACACTGGCGGCCGGTCGCCGGCGTCGTGCGTGGGGTCGACGGTTGTTGTGGTGCGCGTTCAGACCTTTGAGGCCTCGGCTGCCCCGAGGTGAAAGGGCTCTTCGCAGTTGACGGGATACAGGACAAAAAACATGCCCGTCTGTCAAGCGTCATCAAACGCCTTTGAGAGGCTCGACGTGTCTTGCAGGCGTGACGCGATGGTCAGGCAATCTGTCGCTCCGAGCTGCCGGCGACACGTTTCGTGAGCCGACGACACTTTGCGTGTCCGTTCACAGACAACTCCCTTACTGCGGCATGTCCACGAACCGCGAGAACATCCCGTGGAACGCAACAGTGATGGTGTCCGTCGGCCCGTTACGGTGCTTCGCCACGATCAGGTCCGCCTCACCCTGACGCGGGTTGTCCTTTTCGTACGCGGACTCGCGGTGCAGCAGGATGACCATGTCGGCGTCCTGCTCGATCGACCCGGACTCACGGAGGTCGGAGATCATCGGCTTCTTGTCGGCACGCTGCTCGGGCCCACGGTTCAGCTGCGACAGGGCGATGACGGGCACCTGCAGCTCCTTCGCCATGAGCTTGAGCGCACGTGAGAACTCGGAGACCTCTTGCTGGCGGCTCTCGACCTTCTTGCCGGAGGTCATCAGCTGCAGGTAGTCGATGACGACGAGCTTCAGGTTGTGCTGCTGCTTGAGGCGACGGCACTTGGCGCGGATCTCGACGAGGGTCATGTTCGGGGAGTCGTCGATGAAGAACGGGGCGTCGTTGATGCGGCCGCGGGTCTGCGCGATGGTGGTCCAGTCGCGGGCGTCGACGGTGCCCTTGCGCATGTTCTGCAGCGGCACGCTGGACTCGGCGGACAGCAGGCGCATGGCGATCTCGGCGCGCCCCATCTCGAGCGAGAAGAACGCGGCGGTCTGGTTGTGCTTGAGCGCTGCGGAGCGGCACAGGTCGAGCGCCAGGGTCGACTTGCCCAGTGCGGGTCGTGCGGCGACGATGATCAGCTGTCCGGGGTGGAAGCCGTTGGTCAGGGCGTCCATCTGGGCGAACCCGGTGGGGACGCCGGTCATCTGTCCGTCGCGGCCCTTGGCGGCTTCGATCTCGTCGATGGCGGTGCCGATGGCTTCGGTGAGGGGGACGTAGTCCTCGGTCTGCACGCCGCCGGCGACGTTGTAGACCTCGGCCTGGGCGCTGTTGACGAGGTCGGTGACCTCGCCTTCGCTGGCGTAGCCCATCTGGACGATGCGGGTGCCGGCTTCGACCAGGCGGCGGAGGACGGCCTTCTCGGCGACGATGGCGGCGTAGTAGCCGGCGTTCGCCGCGGTCGGCACCATGCTCGTCAGGCTGTGCAGGTACTCGGCGCCGCCGCCGCGGGACAGCAGGCCCGTCTTCGTCAGCTCGTCGGTGACGGCGATGACGTCGGTCGGCTCGCCGTGCGAGTACAGCGAGAGGATCGCGTCGAAGATGACCTCGTGCTTGGGGATGTAGAAGTCGACGCCGCGGGCGGTCTCGATGACGTCGGCGACGGCGTCCTTCGACAGCATCATGCCGCCGATGGTCGACTGCTCGGCGAGCATGTCGTGCGGGGGAGTCCGGTCGGCGTTCCGCTCGGCGTACTCCCGGGGGGCCGGGTCCAGATGCGCGATCGACACACGTGCTCCTCAGTGTTTGGCGGTGCTGGCGGACGGCTCGGTGAACCGTTCCCCACCGAGCAGTTCTACCCCGGGCGACCGACATCCCCGAGTCGCTCGCACAAGCTACGGGTACGGAGTTATCCCCAGCAAACGGCCCTGTGGACAACTCTGTGGAGAGATCGTGGAACACGCCGGACTCCTGTGTGGAGGGTTGTGCACTCAGCTGTGGAGAACTGCCCTGGGGAACACACTTTCGACACTTGACCGGGGCTTTCCTGTTCCACACCGTGTGTGGAGAACTCGGCTTCAAGTGGGAGTCGAAGGTTCCCTTCCGAGGCCCCCGGTGGGCAGAACCGACTTGACAAACGGTCTCGGCGTCCCGATGCACTCGGCTGGCTCCCAGGTGGGCAGACCGGGGCAGGAGGTAACCAGCCAGTCGTGTTTCGGGGGCCGGACCTGCTCAGCCGGCCCGCGCCTCCAGGACGTCCCCGGCCGCCGCCGACACGCCGTCACCGGCCGAAGACACGGCGACGGCGGAGGACACGGCCACGACGGAGGACGACACGTCGATCGAACCGGTCCGGGTCGCAGCCGTGACCATCGGCACCTGGACGGTCGAGGCGATGCCCGTCCCCAGGTGCACGAGCGCCGTACCGGGCTGCACGCGTGACGAGAGCGACGAGCGCGAGATCCGCACGCCCACCAGGTCCCCGGCGAGCGTGTCCTGCGGCGACAGCAGCGCACCGCGACGGTTCTTCTTGGCGTCCACCTGCCACCCGCCGAACCCGGAGGCCAGCCCGGTCGTGTTGCCCCCGAGCACCAGCCCCTGCCCGTTGTCGGCCAACCCGCGGACGAAGGTGCGGAGCTCCGCCTTGGCGGAGCAGTCGATGAGCAGCTCACCGTCGTCGACGACGAGCACGACGCCGGGCCGGCCGAGCAGCACCTCGACGTCGGACGCGGTGACGTCGTCCCCGGTGACGGTCGCCAGGACACCGGGCAGGCCGGCGAGGTCGCGGACGGCGCCGGGCCTCGGTGCGAAGACCACGATCGGCGTCCCGCCCGCCAGCAGCGACCGCGCCATCGCGGCGACCATGGTGGATCGGCCGGCGCGGGACGGCCCGGCCACCACGAAGGTGCCGCCGCCCTCGCGCAGGTCCACGGTCTGCAGCGACATGTCGTCGCCGCCGATGCCGGTGACCGCGACCATCGGTGCCGGCGCGGGCGCCCCGCCGAGGGCGAGCGCGCCGTCGAGGTCCAGGTCCTTCGGCAGCGCGTCGACCCGGAACGGCCGGATGCGGGGGAGTCCACGCGTCTCCTCGTCCGCCCGGATCCGTCGCGCGAGCGCCTGGACGGCAGCGGTCTGCCCCTGACCCGAGACGTCCTCGCCGAGGGTGGCGACGTGCAGCTCGGTCGCGCTGTCCGCACGGAAGCCGCGGCCCGGTGGGATGGCGGCCGGCAGCTGCCGGTGGTTGATGCCACCGAGCGAGTAGTCGAGCCGGTCGGTCAGGCGCATCACGATCTTGTCGTCGGTGAGCGTCGACATCCGCGAGGTCAGCAGCGTCCGGTCGCCGGAGATCACGACGTGGATGCCGGCTCCGGTGCCGTCCCGGAGCAGGGACTGGATCGCCTCGGTGAGGGACCCGCCGTCGAACTCGCCGAGCGTGGTCGTGAAGTTCTCCCACCGGTCGACCAGGACGAGCACGTGCGGCAGGCGGTCCGCCACGGCGGCGAGCATCCGCTGCTCGGTGATGTTCGCGGCCCCGGCCGCGGCGATCACGTCGTGCCGTCGCGCCATCTCGCGGGTCAGCCGTTCGATCAGCCGGGAGGCACGCTCCACCTGGGTGCGCTGGGCGACGGCCCCGCAGTGGGGCAGGGACTGCAACGACGCCAGGGCGCCGTTGCCGCAGTCGACGACGTAGAGGTGCAGGTCGCTGGAGGCGATCGAACCGGCTGCCGAGGCAGCCAGGGTGCGGAGCGCCTGCGACCGGCCGGAGCCGGGGGCACCCACGACGTAGAGGTGGCCGAAACGCTCGAGGTCGATGGTCGCGGCACGCTGCTGCTGGGTGTCGGGCAGGTCCTCGAGGCCCCAGGCGAAGGTCAGCGCCGAACCCCCGACGGTGGTTTCGCCGACAGCAGCATCGGCATCGACGCCGGATGACGTGCCTCCGACGGACGCCGAGGCCACCGTGGACAGGGGGAGCAGCTCGGGCAGCGGCGGCAGCCACGGCGAGTGCAGTGGGCCGATGCCCATCTGCTCCCGGGCGTCCCGCATCGCGCCGACCAGGACGGACAGGTCGGTCGCCGCCGACCCCGGCCCGGACTTCGACGGTCGCTCGGGCGGCGACATCGCGAAGTCCCGCCACTCCAGCACGCGGACGAACGGCAGGACGGCACTCGCGTCCGCTTCTCCGGCCCATCGTCCACCGACGCGGGCGGACTGGAACGGCACGACCGACGAGTGCCCCAACCGGGCGTATGCCCGTCCGGGCACGCTCTTCGGGATGCGTGCCGCATCGGCCACGTCGATGACGTCGGTGCTCTCGCCGCCGTCCGTCATCCGGAGCGCGACGCGCAGGTTCGTGTTCGCGCGGATGTCCGGACCGACCACGCCACCGGGGCGCTGGGTGGCGAGGATCAGGTGCACGCCGAGGGACCGACCGCGCTGGGCGATGCCGATCAACCCGGCGACGAAGTCGGGCAACTCGGTGACCATCGCGGCGAACTCGTCGATGACCAGCACGAGCCGGGGCATCTGCTCGCCCGACCCACCGCGGGCCAGGTGCGCCTCGTGGTCCTCGATGTCCTTCGCCCCGGACGCGGCCAGCACGTGCTCGCGGCGGGTCAGCTCGGCACGCAGGGAACGGAGTGCCCGCTCCACCAGGTGCTGGTCCAGGTCGGTGACCAGCCCGACGGTGTGCGGCAGCTCCGAGGCGACGCTGAAGGCCGCACCGCCCTTGTAGTCGACGAGCACGAAGGTCATCCGGTCCGGCCGGTTGGCGGCGGCGAGCGAGGCGACGAGGGTCTGCAGGAACTCGGACTTGCCCGACCCGGTGGTGCCGGCGACGAGCCCGTGGGGGCCGTCCCGCACCAGGTCGAGGGCGAACGGCCCGTCGATGCCGACGCCGACGACCGCCGAGGTCGTGGGGGAGCCGGAGCGCCAGCGGGCCGCCATCACCGATCCCGTCGGCTGGGGCAGGTCGAGCACGTCGAGCAGCCGCGCACTGTCGGGCACGAGGCCGTCGCTGCCCGAGCCCGAGGTGTCGCGGAGTGGGGACAGCGCCCGGGCGACCTCGTCGAACCAGTCGTCGTCGACGCGGTCGGCCAGCACGAGGTCGACCGGCGCGGACATCTGGCGGCGGAGGACGAGCTGCGTCGGCGAGCGGTGCAGCACCGTGGCGACGCACTCCTCCGGCAGCTGCCACTCCTCCTCGTCGATGCAGATGAGTCGGATGCCCAGGGCGGGCCCGTCCCGGAGCAGTCCGACCACCCCGGGCATCGCACGGAGCCGCCGTGCACCGTCCAGCACGACGACGACCTCGGGCGAGAACCGACGCCGGCTGTTGACGTGCTTCTGCCGTTCGGCCCGACGCTCGGCGAGCACCTGCGTCAGTTCGGCCAGGCGACGGCCGATCGTCTCGGCGTCCGACCCGACCAGGGCCAGTGCCTCCTGCCCGTCGACCGGTCGCACGTGGGGGAGCCAGACCGTCCACGCCCAGTCCGGCACGGCGGCCTTCGACGTCAGCACGACGAACTGCACCTCGCGCGGGGACTGCGTGACGGCGAGCTGGCCGAGCAGCCAGCGTCCGACCGAGCGGGGCCAGGTGCCGGGCCCCGCGATGCCGACCACGCCGACCTCGGCGAGCGGCACCGTCACGGGCACACCGCGGGTCCACCGGGGTTCCTGGCCCAGGCGGTCCTGGTCGCGCTCGTCCTCCACGGTGACGGTGGCGGGCAGGTCGCCGATGCCGACGCGGACGTGCAGGTGGTCGGCGTCCGTCGGCCGTCGCTCCCACAGCCGCCGGGTCGGGGTCGTCGCGGTGATCCGGAGCGCCGCGGCGTCGAGGGAGTCCTCGCGGCGCTGGTCCCGCTCGGCGAGCACGGCTCCGGCGACGGCGGCCTCGATCGCCCGCACCCGGTCGGCGTGGTCCGCCAGGGCCTTGCGGTGGCTCTTCTTGCCGGTCTTCCGCGCGGTCACGGTCTGGCCGATCACCATGATCGGCGTCATCGCGGCGAACAGCAGGTAGAACGGCGAGTGGAAGACGGTCGCCATCACGATGCCGAACATCGCCGGCACGAACACCATGATCCACGGCAGTGCCGACCGCTGCGGCGGCACGGGCGGCTTCGGGATCCGGAACGCGGTCGGACGGAGCGGCGGCAGCAGGCGGGGCGGCCGGTTGAAGTCGAGCTGGCCGGAGTCCGGCGGCCGCAGCAGCATCCGGTCGACCACGGCCACCGGACGGACGGTCAGTGCCGTCTCGGCCACCCGGAGGACCGCGCCCGGCTCCCACTCGGTCCACTCGTCGCCGATCCGTCCGCCGTCGACGGTGACCTCGGGCAGCGCGGCGCCGTCCGGAGCACCCTCGGTCGCGGACGGGCCGTCGTCGTCGGTGTCCGGGTCCGGCTCGGCGACGAGGGCCGGGGCGAGGCGGACGGTGACGGTGCCGTCGAAGGCGATCCGTGCCTCCAGGCCGGCCAGCCCCGCCGTCTCGGAACCGGTGAGCGTGTCGCTGTCCGGGGTGAACGCCAGGCGGACGGTCCCGACGCCGACCCGGACGCACCGGCCGGCCCCGACGCCACCGGCGACGAGCAGGTCGACCAGACCTCGCCCCGCACCGGTGTCGGCGTCCGCGCCGATGTGCAGGACGGCGCCGTCCACCAGGCCGCTGTCGGCGAACCGGACGTCGGCGTCACCGGCCTCGGCGGGCAGCGGTGTGCCACCGGTCCGGCGGGCGAGCGCGTCCACGACGGAGCGCATGGTGGCGGATCCGGGCGCGTCGATGAGGACGTCCGAGCGCACGCCCGTGACGTCGTCGACGACGGTGACGACGACCTGCATCAGGCGCTGGCCGTCTGCGCCGGGGCGGTCCCGGTCGGCGCCGGAGCGGCCGTGCCGGACTCCTCGACGACCGGTTCGGACAGCCCGAGGTCCGTCCACCGGACCGTCCCGAGCTCCGCCGAGGTCGACGTGCCGTCACGTCGGCACTCGAGCGTCCAGCGGGCGAGCGGACTCGGTTGCATCGCGAGGACCGCCCAGCGGCCGCTCGGCCGCTCGAGCAGACGCACCAGTTCGCGGCCGTCCGCACCGCCGGGCAGGCTCTGGACGACCAGGAGGCCCGGGGTCGTGTCCGCCGCGACCGTCGCGACCGCCTCGGCGACGGACACGGACGCCGCGGGTCCGAACAGGTCGGCGCGGACGCCGACCGTGAGGACCGGCGTCGTCCGGGACCACGGGTCGGTGCGCACCTGGTCGACGACCCGGCGGGCGAGGGCGACCCGGGCGGCGCGGTCCCCGCCCAGGGCGACGACCCCGGCGACCGCGGAGAGGTCGACCAGGACGCTGCCGTCCTCGTCGGTGCCGAGTCCCACGACGGTCGCGAACGCGGCCGAGGCGTCCTCGGTCAGGGCGACCGCCTGCAGGGCGTGCATCGGAGCGGACCACGAGCGGCCGTCCGCGGTGGCGGTCCACGGTTCGGGCGGGGCCACCGTGGGCGAGGTCAGGTCGAGTCGGACGGTCGCCCCGACGGCGGCACGCACGAACCCGGGGAACACCACGCCGGCCACGCGACACGAGGCCTCGACGCTCCGGAGCACACGGTCGACGGCCCACGGGGTCGCGTCGTCGCGGCGGACCCGGTCGGCCCAGGCGATGGCGTCGGTCGCGGTGCCGCGGCGGAGGGCGACCATCACCGGGACGACGAAGGCCAGGGTGGCGGCGAACAGCAGGGCCGCGCAGGTGAGCACCAGGTGGGACACCGGGTGCAGGAAGTCCCAGGTCACGCGGTGCCACCGATCTCGGCCAGGCGGAGTTCGAGCGGGGTCGGTTCGACGTCGGGGACGTCGGTCCAGCGGAACGTGGTCATCATCGCGTCGAACAGCATCACCAGGGCGTCGGTGATCCGTTCGTCGGTGCCGACGTCGGGCCGCTGGCCCGTGCTGGGAGCGGGCTCGTCGCGCGGCGCGCTGATGGCCGAGAACGACATGACCACCCAGCGGCCCGGTCGGTGCGGCACCGGGATCGTGTACACGACCTGACGGTCGTCGACGACGGGCAGCTCACCCGCGACCTCGTCCGGCACGGCGCGACGGAGCTGCGTCTCGGTGCGGGCGGCGATGCCACCGTCGACCTCGCGGAGGCCCGGGTCCTGTCGGTCGTGCCGGTCCGGCAGGGCGTCGGCCAGCAGTTCGGCGATGACCTGCTCCGGCGCCTGGTCGGACTCGTCGTCGACCTCGCTCTCGATGATCGACACCGGGGGCGTGAACCCGTCGACGGGCTGCACGGGCAGGTAGACCGCCGTCGCGCCGGTGTCGCCCGCCTCGACGACCGTCGACAGCAGGCGCTTCTGCATCTCCTGGCGGAGGGGTTCGGCGCGGTCGCGCGGCAGGGTGTCCGGCAGTGCTCGGGCGACGACCTCGCGGACCGTGGCGGCGAGGGCCTGCCGGTCGTCCTCCCGTGCGGGCAGGCGTGCCCATCCCGGCGGGACGACCATGAGGAACGAGGAGATCGGGGCGGTCATGCGGACACCTCGTTCACGACGCAGCCGACCAGGGCGACGACCGCCGGGGCGAAGACGGGCACGACGTCGAGGTCGCGGGTGCGCCAGAGCACGCGGGTGTCGATGCCGTCCTGGCGGCGGACGGCGCAGACCGTGGCCCAGATCGCCCCGTCGTCGTCGATGTCGTACCGGGTGACGACCGGCCCCTCGCCGCCCAGGCCCTCGGGCAACTCGTCGACCTGCGGCGGATCGGTCGGTAGTCCACCCGTCGCCCCGGCCAGCGTGAGCAGGTCGGCGGGGGCGAGCAGGTCCACGATCTCGACCGAGACGACGACCGGCAACGGCCACCGGTCCGGCACGCCGAGACCGGCCACGAGCCACTGGCCGTCACCGAGCGATGCGGCGGGGGCGAGCAGGTCCTCGATCGTCGCGCGGGTGTCGACGTGCCGCGTCCCGGCGAACAGCGCACCGTCGTCATCGTCGAGCGCTCCGTGTTCGCCTCGGTCGACCTCGGCGATCACGGTGAACAGCGCTTCCACCTCGGTCCGCCAGGCGGTGGTGACGTCCTCGGGCCGCGGTACGACGAGCCACTCGGGCAGCTCGACGTCGAGGCGCGACGACACGGCGGATGGTGCGGGCATGGTCCTTCTTCCGGTGTGGAGCGAACGGGCGGACGGCGGACGGGCCGGAGCCCGCCGGTCAGAACCCGTGCGTGAGCGTCTTCGCGGCCTCGTTGTACCCCGGCAGCCGCTGCTGGTCGGTACCGAAGCCGGTGGGCTTGAGCCCCTGCCCGTAGATAATCGTGTTGCCCCAGCTCGCGACGACCCGGCCGCCGGACGCCCAGGAGTGCCACGTGGGCGACGCGGCGATCTGCACGCCGTACTTCGACCACATCTCCTTCTGCATCTTCAGCATCTCGTTCTGCCGGTCCACGCTGAACAGACGCTCGGCCCGCCAGTCGCCCTTCTGGAAGACGTCGCGGAACTTGCCCTTGTCCTCGTTCCAGAGCGTCTTGCCGGGGTGCCACCAGTTCGGCTTCTCCTTGAAGCCGTCGAGCACGTTCTTCGTCCGCACGTCCGTCCGCACCTGGGTGAGCCGGTTGATGTGCCGGTTGATCGTGCCGACCGTGCGCGCGGCAGCGGGGTCGGTCAGGGCGTCCTTGATGTGGATGCTCCGGACGTTCTGGAGCTTCTCGATCTTCGCCGCGTTGACCTTCTCGAAGCCGCGGATGCCCTTCGCCAGCCCCGCGGTCTTCAGCGTCGACACCGCCTTGGTCAGTGCGCCGCCCATGCCGACCAGGACGAGTCCGACGGCCGAGGTGATGACGTCCAGCCAGGACCCCTCGCCCATGCCCGCGAGCGTGATGTTCGCCACGAGGACCACCGAGGCCGCGACCGCCGCCATGAACGTGAACATGCCGACGCCGGGGATGAGGATCGCCAGGGCCGCCAGGGCGATGCCGATGTACGTGAAGATCTTGACCAGGATCTTCAGCAGCTTCGAGAAGAAGGCCTTGATCTTGTCGCCGCGGGTGTCGTGCAGGCCGTCGTCCCAGGCGGCGCGGATCGTCGCGGCGGCGGCCTTGCCGGCACCGTTCAGCGCGTCGACGGAGCGTCGCAGGCGGGCGGTCGCGGCGTCCGCGTCGGCCTTCGCGCCCTCGACCGCGCGGTGCTTGGCGTCGACCTGTCCCTGCTCGTCGCTCGTGATGGCGGGCGCGTCCGCGGCGCGGTCCTGCGACGGGTCGGGCATCGAACCCGCTCGGCTGCCGGACGCCTCGGCGTTCTCGGCGTCCTGCAGCGCTGCGGCCGACTCGGCGAGACCGTGCTCGAGTTCCGGCAGGTACCCCGTCAACGCATCGCGGATGGCGTCGTAGCGTCCGGACAGCTTCGTCAGGGACCCGGCGACCTCGCCGCTCTTCTTGCGGACCGCGTCAGCTGTCGACCCCTTGAACTGCGAGTCGTCGCCGTCGCCGATGCTCTTGAGGACCGCGGCTTCGGAGGTGATCTCCTGCGCCATGGTCGAGTAGTACGACACGAGCTCCTGCACGACGGAGACGTCGGCGACCATCGGGTCGGACGCCTCGCCGACCAGGGTCCAGTTGCCACCGCGGGCGGGCATCAGGCGGCCGTCCCGGAGTCGGCACCGGACGGCTGCGACTCGGTGGTGAGCTTCTCGGTCAGGTCGTGCTCGAGGTCGGTGAAGTTCTCGGTCGCCTTCTGCATCTTCTCGTGCAGGTCCTTCACTGCGCCCTTCATCTTGTTCCGGTGGATCTTCCAGTCGCCGGAGAAGTCGTGCATCGCCTTCTGCACGTCGTGCTGGCCGTACACCTCGGTCAGGGCGCGGTCGTCCGACTTCTGGTGCTCGAGCTCGTCCGAGATGTGCTGCAGCTTGCTGGCCGAGTCCTCGAGGACGGCTCTGGTGATGATGAGGTCTGCCATGGGTGCTCCCGATCGATGCCCGTGCCGGTGGAGGTGGACCGGGCGGCCCGTCGTCGGGCCGCCCGGAGTCCGTGCGCTACTTGATGGCGTTGGCGAGCTCGGTGTCGGTCTGCTGCAGGGCCTCGGCGGCCTTGTTGAGGTACATCGACATGCCCTCGAGACCCTCGATGGTCTTCGTGGCACCGTCGTTGAACTCCTGGTACGAGTTGCCGAAGGCGACGGACGACTGGTCGGTGACGTACCCGCCGGAGATGAGCGAGTCGACGAGGGACTTCAGCTCGCGGAGCTTCGAGGTGATGTCCTGCTCGCCGTTGACGAGGCGCGTGGCGGCATCCTGCATCTCGCCGTAGGTGACGTTCAAGTTGGGCATGTGGTGCTCCTGCTCTCGATCTCGTTCACCTCCGGTACTGGAGGCCTCGTCGAACGTACCGAGCGGTCGACCCCCGGACGAGGGCCTGCAACGCTTGTTCACCGAGCGTTCGTCAGGAGCACGCCTGGGCAGGATCGCGCCCGGCAGGAACACGGAAACGGGCGGGTCTCCCACTCGGGGAGACCCGCCCGTTCCGGCGGTGCTGGTGCTGCGTGTGCAGCGACCGGACTACTTCGCGGCGACGACCTTCAGCGAGATGGTCGCGACGATGTCCTCGCGCAGACGCACGGTGGCCTCGTGGTCACCGACGGTCTTGATGGTCGCGGGGACCTCGACCTTGCGCTTGTCGAGCGAGCCGACGCCCTGCGCCTGGACGGCGTCAGCGACGTCACCCGGGCGGACGGAGCCGAAGAGACGACCGTCCTTGCCGGCCTTGACCGACAGCTGGATGGTGGCGTTCTCGAGCTTCATCTTGAGGTCCTGTGCCTCTTCGATGGTGGCGAGCTCGCGTGCGGTGCGAGCAGCACGGATCGACTCGATCTGCTTCTCGCCGCCCTTCGACCACGACACGGCGAAGCCCTGCGGGATCAGGTAGTTGCGGGCGTAGCCGTTCTTGACGTCGACGACGTCACCGGCGGAACCGAGGCCAGAGACCTCGTGGGTGAGGATGAGCTTCGACATTCGTCGACCTCCGATCAGCGGCCGGAGCCGGCGTAGGGGAGGAGCGCCATCTCACGGGCGTTCTTCACGGCACGGGCGATGAGGCGCTGCTCCTGGACGGAGACGCCGGTGATGCGACGGGCGCGGATCTTCCCACGCTCCGAGATGAACTTGCGAAGGGTCGCAACGTCCTTGTAGTCGATGACGCCGACCTTGATCGACTTCGCGGGAGCGGCGTTCTTGCCGCCCTTACCGCGAGGCTTCCGGCGGTCGCCGGTGCTCTTTCCAGCCATTGTGTGTCCTTAGAGAAGAAGAAGTTGTGTCGTCAGACCGCTGAGGATCAGAACGGGGTCTCGTCGTCGTAGGTGCCGCCGGGGGTGGACCACACGTCGTTCGACTGTGCGTTCCCGCCACCCTGCTGACCACCCTGCGGCGACCACGGGGCGTCGGACTGACCGCCACCGTTGCCAGCGGACGCGCCACCGTTGTAGCCGCCGTTGCCACCGCCGGAGGAGTTCCCTCCACCGACCTGGCCACGGCCACCACCGGCGCCACCACCACTGCCACCCGGTGCACGGGTGATCTGGGCGGTCGCGTACCGCAGCGAGGGGCCGATCTCGTCGACCTCGAGCTCGATGCTCGTCCGCTGCTGACCCTCACGGTCCTGGTAGGAACGCTGACGGAGACGACCCTGCACGATGACGCGCGAGCCCTTCGTCAGCGACCCCGCCACGTGCTCGGCGAACTCGCGCCACACACTCGCACGGAGGAACAGCGCGTCGCCGTCCTTCCACTCGTTCGCCTGACGGTCGAACGTGCGAGGGGTCGACGCGATGGTGAAGTTCGCCACGGCGAGCCCGTTCTGCGTGTAGCGCAGCTCCGGGTCCGCGGTGAGGTTGCCCACCACCGTGATGACGGTTTCGCCGGCCACGGGCTACTCGGCGCTCGCGGTCGTGGCGGCCGAGGCCGACGCGTTGGCTGCCTTGCGGGCGGCACGGGCTTCGTCGCGCTGCTTCTGCGCGGCGACCTGGGCCATGCCCTCTTCGGCGCGGAGGACCTTGGTGCGCAGGACGGCCTCGGAGAGACCGAGCTGGCGGTCCAGCTCCTTGGCGGAGTCGGCGGACGACGTGAAGTTCACGACGGCGTAGATGCCCTCGTTCTTCTTCGCGATCTCGTAAGCGAGCCGGCGACGGCCCCAGACGTCCACGTTGTCGACGGTGCCACCGTCGTTGCGGATGACCGCGAGGAACTTGTCCAGGCTGGGAGCGACGGTGCGCTCATCGATCTCGGGGTCGAGGATCGCCATCAGTTCGTACTGGTGCATGCGGAACCCACCTCCTTTGGTCTCGAACGGCTCCGGGCGGTTCCCGGAACAGGAGGGTTGATGCATGTGTGCCCGCACGCAGGTGCGCCGGCACAACCCCGCAAGCTTAGCGGACGCCTCCCGGCCGCGCTACCGCCTGGGGAAGACCGCGAAACACCGGTGTTCGTCGGTCACGCCGCGTGATTCCGCGGCTGGACGCATGAACACCGGTGTTTCGCCGGCCCGCCGGCCCGCCCGCCAGCCCGCCAGCCCGCCGGCCCGCCAGGTGGTCGCCTCTCCGGACGGGAGGCACGGGTCAGGCGTCGCGCGTGGCCCACCAGGTGCGGAGGCGCGCCTCCGCGTCCTCGGGCCCGAGGGGCCCCTCGTCCATCCGCGCCTCGAGCAGGAAGCGGTACGCCTCGCCCACCGCGCGCCCCGGCGGGATCCCGAGGATCCGCATGATGTCGTCCCCGGAGAGGTCGGGACGCATGGAGTCGAGTTCCTCCTGCTCCGCGAGGACGGCGATCCGTGCCTCCAGGTCGTCGTAGGCGAACCCGAGCCGGTCCGCCTTCCGACGGTTCCGGGTGGTGACGTCCGAGCGGGTGAGCTCGTGCAGCCGCTCGAGCTGGTCGCCGGCGTCGCGGACGTAGCGGCGGACGGCCGCGTCGGTCCAGGCGCCCTCGGTGTAGCCGAAGAAGCGCAGGTGCAGCTCGATCAGGCGCGAGACCGAGGCGATGGTGTCGTTGTCGAAGCGCAGGGCACGGAGCCGCTTCTTCGCGAGCTTCGAGCCGACCAGGTCGTGGTGGTGGAAGCTCACGGCGCCGCCCGGCTCGAGCTTCCGGGTCGCCGGCTTGCCGATGTCGTGCAGCAGTGCGGCGAGGCGCAGGACCGTGTCCGGGGCGTCGCCGGGGTGGCGTTCGGCCTCGTACCCGATGGCCTGCGTCAAGACGGTGAGCGAGTGCTCGTACACGTCCTTGTGGTGGTGGTGCTCGTCGATCTCGAGCTTCATCGCGGGGAGCTCGGGCAGGATCCGCTCGGCGATGCCGGAGTCGACCAGCAGCCGGATGCCCTCGACCGGGTCGTCCGTGTCCAACAGCTTCACGAGCTCGTCACGCACACGCTCGGCGGAGATGTTCTCGATCGAGTCGGCGAGGTCGGTCATCGCGTCGCGCACGTCCTCGGACACGGTGAACCCGAGCTGTGCGGTGAACCGGGCGGCCCGCATCATCCGGAGCGGGTCGTCGCGGAACGAGACCCGTGCGGCCTGCGGGGTCGCCAGGCGCTGCGCGAGCAGGTCCTCGACGCCGCCGTGCACGTCGACGAGCTCGCGCTGGGGGAGTCGGAGCGCCATCGCGTTGACGGTGAAGTCGCGCCGGAGCAGATCCGCTTCGATGGTGTCGCCGAAGGTGACCTCGGGCTTGCGGGTCTCGCCGTCGTAGACGTCACTGCGGTACGTGGTGATCTCGACCTGCTCGCCGCGGACCATCGCGGCGATCGTCCCGAACTGGCGACCGACGTCCCAGGTGCTGCTCGCGAGGGGCTCGACGATCGCCAGGACGGCGTCGGGTCGGGCGTCGGTGGTGAAGTCGAGGTCGGTCACCGGGCGACCGAGGAAGGCGTCGCGGACGGGCCCGCCGACGAGGGCGAGCTCGTGACCGGCTGCGGCGAACGCCCGTGCGAGGACGTCGACGGTGTCGGTGGCGGCGAGTGCGTCGAGTCGCTCGACGGCCTGGGCTACGGACTGCATGACGCCGTCGATCATCCCAGATAGTGAGCGCGAGCACCTGCGCGCTCGCCTGCTGTCATGGTCACCCCTCGTACACTCGTCGTGGCCCGCCCCGACCAGGGCCCTCCCACATGCAGATTCTCCGTACCGTGCTCGCCGCCGCCGCGTCCGCCCTGGTCGCCACCGGTCTGGTCATCGCGCCGTCCGCGGTGGACGTCGCCGACGCCGCCACCAGTTCCCGACCCGCCGCCCCGGCCGCGGCCCAGGCCGGCACCACGTCGGTCCAGCTCACGCCCGGCGGCCGCGGTGTCCTCGACCTCGGCGACGACCTGTCCCTGACGCTCACGGTGACGAACGACACCGACACCGCCCTGCCCGCGGGCCGCGCCGACCTGGACATCATCCGGCCGGTGGTGGGTACGCGGGACATCCTCACCGACTGGCTCGGCGACACCACCCCAGACGGTTACCCCGGCGAGCCCATGGACGACGTGACGATCCCGGCGGTCCCGGCGCACCGATCGGTCACCGTCGACTCGATCTCCGTGCCCTTCGCCGACGTGCGCCTCGGCACCCTGAACCCCTTCGGCGCCCGACGCATCGCCGCGTCCTACGTCGCCGGGTCGACCGTCGCCGTCGGACGTTCCGCCTTCACGTGGAACCCCGGCGTCGACCCGGCCCCCGTCGACGTCGCGGTCGCGATGCCCGTCACCGTCCCGGCGACCGCGGACGGCCTGCTCAGCGCCAACACCCTCGCGGCGGACACCGCCCTCGACGGCACGCTCACCCAGCAGCTCGACGCCGCCGAGGGCCACAGCGTCGCCCTGGCCGTCGACCCGCGGATCATCGCGTCGATCCGGGTCCTCGGCGACGACGCCCCGAGCAGCGCGACCGCGTGGCTCGACCGGCTCGAGGGCCTCCGGAACGAGAAGTTCCCGCTCTCGTACGCCGACGCCGACGTCACCGGGCTCCGCCAGGCCGGCCTGCCGGGCATCGCCGCACCGATCTCCTTCGACCAGGCCATCGCCGCCGCGGTCGACGCCGACCGGTTCCCCGGCGCGACGCCCAGCCCGACCCCGAGCAGCACCGCGACGGACCCGGCGACCGACCCGACACAGGGCCCCGCCGACCAGGGCAGCAGCACGCAGGAGCCGGCCGACGGTGCCACCGCGCCGAGCGACACCGCCACCCCGGACGACGGCACCACGGACGCCGGCACGGGCGTCGGCGCCACCATCCCCACGTCGGCCTCGCTCGTGTCCTTCCCCTGGAGCACGGACACCGTCGCGTGGCCGGTCGAGGGCACCGTCGCCGCCGCCGACCTCCCCGCCCTCGGCGACGCCGGCTACCGCTCCACGATCCTGTCGAGCGCGAACACCTCGGCCGGGGGCAGCACCACGGTCGCCGCCGCCGAACAGATCGGCTCCGCCGGCGCGCTCGTCTCCGACCAGGCGATGTCCGACCTGCTCCGCGACGCGGCCGAGGCCCGGACCCCGATCGCCTACGAGACCGCGATGTCACGGCTCCGTGCGACCCTCGCCACGATCGCCGTCCAGGGCACCGCCACCGGTCCGCTCCTGCTGACCCTCGACCGGTCCTGGCCGACGGACTCCACGCGCCTCGAGCAGTCGCTCCGGGCCCTCGAGAGCACGCCCTGGATCGCGCCGACGGACTTCTCCACTGTCGTCGACGCGAAAGCGGGCTCGCTCACCCTGCAGAGCAGCGACGACGGAGACGACCGCCTGACGGTGCTCCGCCGCCTGGTCCGCTCCGAGCAGGCACTCGTCGACTTCGCCAGCGCCGTCACCGACCCGGCGCAGGTCACCGCTCCGGCACGCCTCACCACGCTCGCCGCAGCCTCGAACGCCTGGCGCGCCGACACCGACGGGCTGACCGAGCAGGTCGACCGGATCGCGGCAGCCCACGAGAAGACCATCCGCAGCGTCGGCATCGTCAACTCGAGCGACATCACACTGCTCGGCGACCGCTCCTCGCTGCCGATCTCGGTGCGGAACCGATCCGACTGGCCGGTCACGGTGTTCCTGACGGTCACCCCGTCGAACTCGTTCCTGCGCATCGAGCGGAACGCCGTCGAGGTCACCATCCAGCCCCGCTCCTCGACCCGCACCACCTTCCCGGTGCAGTCGGTCGCGAACGGCAAGGTCGCCCTGTCGATGGCCCTGACCAGTCGCACCGGTGCCCGGATCGCCACGCCGGCGACGGTCGAGATCAACGTGCAGGCACAGTGGGAGACCGTCATCACCGCGGTCGCCGCCATCGCCGTGGTCGCGGTCTTCGGCCTGGGGATCCTCCGCAACGTCCGCCGTCGACTGCGTCGTCGGAACGGCGAACCCGAACCGGAGGACGACGACCCGAACCGACTGCTCGAGGTCCAGCCGCCCGGACCGGGCGAGACCGTGTCCGCCGCTGCCGTCCCGTCCACCGTCGCGGCACCCGCCGACGAACCCGTCGCCACCTCCCGGCCGGGAGGCACGACTCCCGTCCCCGGCGCAGCCACCGCCGTCGCCGTGGCCGGTTCCGGGGCCGACACCGTCGGTGCCGACGGCGACCGTCTCGAGGACGCGATCGCCCGTGCCGGAGTGGCGGCGAGCCTCCCGTCCGCACCGGACGCCCCCGACGCCCGTGACGCCCGTGACGCCCGTGACGCCCGACGTGACCGCCAGCACCACGAGGAGCCGATCATCAGCACCACCCCGCCCAGCGCCGACGTCGACGCCGAGCAGGGCGAGGGGCGCGGTCTCGGCCGGGCCAGCGCCATGTTGGCAGCGGGGACGATGATCTCCCGCCTGCTCGGGTTCGCGAAGACCTTCGTGCTCGCCTACGCCATCGGCCAGACGAACTCGCCGTCTGCCGACGCGTTCGCGGTGTCGAACCAGCTGCCGAACAACATCTACGCGCTCATCGCCGGCGGCCTGCTGTCCGCCGTGCTCATCCCGCAGATCGTGCGTTCGATGTCGCAGGACAGCGACGGTGGGCGCGCCTACGTCAACAAGATCGTGACCCTCGGCGGCTCGGCCTTCGTCGTCATCACGATCGTCGCCACCCTGCTCGCGCCACTGCTGGTCCGCCTGTACTCGGCGCAGGCCCACGACGGCAAGGGCTTCGCGCCCGCCACCACCGACCTGGCCGTCGCATTCGCGTTCTGGTGCCTGCCGCAGATCCTGTTCTACGCGGTCTACTCGCTGCTCGGGGAGGTCCTCAACGCCAAGCAGGTGTTCGGACCGTTCACGTGGGCGCCCCTCATCAACAACGTCATCGCCATCTCGGGCCTCATCGTGTTCATCGCGATGTTCGGCACCCGCGCGGTGAACTCCGGTACCGACGACTGGACGCCGCTGAAGATCGCGGTGCTCGCCGGCAGCGCGTCCCTGGGCGTCCTCGCGCAGGCCGCCTTCCTGCCGTTCTTCTGGAAGCGCGCCGGCCTGACCTTCCGACCGGACTTCCGGTGGCGCGGGGTCGGCCTCAAGGCCACCGGCACCGCCGCGGGCTGGCTGTTCGCGATGATCCTCGTCACGCAGCTCGCCGGCATCGTGCAGTCCCGCGTCGCGTCGCTCGGATCGGGAGACGCCGGCAACGCCGTGCTGCAGAACGCCTGGCTGCTGTTCATGCTGCCGCACTCGATCATCGCCGTGTCCATCGCCACCGCCTACTTCACCCGGATGAGCCACGACGCCGAACGCGGTGACCTGGCCGCCGTCCGGCGCAACCTGTCCCTGTCGCTCCGGATCGTCGGCCTGTTCACCGTGTTCTCGTCGGTGGCGCTGATGGTCGTCGCGGTGCCGTTCGGCCGGATGTTCGCGAACACCTTCGACGGCGCCCTGTCGATCGGCGCCGTGCTGCTCGCCTACATGCCGGGCCTGGTGCTGTTCAGCATGCTCTTCATCATCCAGCGGGTCTTCTGGGCGATGCACGACCACCGCACCCCGTTCCTCATGCAGCTCGTGCAGTCCGGGCTCTTCGTCATCGGGGCCCTCGCCGTCACGACCCTGCCCGGCAACGTCATCGGCGTCGCCGTCGCGGCGTGCACGACCATCGCCGGGTCCGCACAGACCGTCGTCGCCCTCGTCGTCGTCCGTCGTCGGCTGCACGGCATCGAGGGTCCGATCGTCACCCGCTCGCACCTGCAGTTCGTCGTCGCGGCGGTCGTCGCCGGCGTCGTCGGCCTGGTCGTCGTGAACTTCTTCGGCGCCTTCCGTGCGGACGGCTTCGCGATGGCGGACTTCACCAGCGCGCTGATCACCGTCGTCCTCGGCGGGGTCGTCATGGTGGCGGTGTACTTCGGGGTGCTGGTCTTCCTGCGCAACGCCGAGATCCGCAGCGCCGTGGACCTCGTGCGCGCACGTCTGGGACGCTGACCGCAGAGCCAGGCTGCGGGAATGGCACGCCGGTACCATTGGTTGACCCGGTCAGCAAGCAACGGAAGGGCAATCACGCATGCGCGAGCTCATCATCATCGGTTCCGGTCCTGCCGGGTTCACGGCCGGCATCTACGCCGCGCGCGCTGAGCTGAAGCCGCTCATCGTCGCCTCGAGTGTCGAGACCGGCGGCGAACTCACCAAGACGACCGAGGTCGAGAACTTCCCGGGCTTCCCCGAGGGTGTCCAGGGCCCCGACCTCATGATCAAGATGCAGGAACAGGCCGAGAAGTTCGGCGCCGAGGTCCTGTACGACGACGCCGTCTCGGTCGACCTCACCGGTCAGGTCAAGAAGGTCACGGTCGGCTCCGGCGAGACGTACGAAGCCCTCACGGTCATCTACGCCACCGGCTCGGCGTACCGCCACCTGGGCCTCGCCGACGAAGAGCGCCTCTCCGGCCACGGCGTCTCCTGGTGCGCCACGTGCGACGGCTTCTTCTTCCGTCAGAAGAACATCGCCGTCGTCGGCGGCGGCGACTCCGCGATGGAAGAGGCCACGTTCCTCACCCGCTTCGCCGACAAGGTGACGGTCATCCACCGCAAGGACTCCCTGCGTGCGTCGAAGATCATGCAGGACCGCGCGATGAACGACCCGAAGATCGAGTTCGCCTGGAACAAGGAGGTCACCGGCATCACGGGTGACTCCGCGGTCGAGGGCGTCACGCTCAAGGACACCGTCACCGGCGAAGAGTCCTCGCTCGCCCTCGACGGCCTGTTCATCGCGATCGGCAACGACCCGCGCACGCACCTCGTCCACCAGCAGCTCGAGATCGCCCCCGACGGCACGCTCGCGGTGGAGGGTCGTTCGTCCCGCGCCGTCGGCGTCCCGGGTGTCTTCATCGCCGGTGACGTGCTCGACCCGACCTACCGCCAGGCGATCACCGCCGCCGGTTCCGGTGCGGTCGCAGCGCTCGACGCCGAGAAGTTCCTGGCGGACCTCGACCACGAGCTGACCGACCAGGCCGAGGGCGTCACCCCGACCGAGGCCATCATCGACGTCACCGCCCGGGTCTGACCCCGGCCCTGCACGCCACGGGAATGCACGTCGCTGCGTCCTCGTTCACCACACCGAACCGACTTCCCGTCGAAGGAGCAAACATGTCCAGCGCAAAGGCAGTGACCGACGCCACGTTCGAGGCCGAAGTCCTCAAGTCCGACAAGACGATCCTCGTCGACTTCTGGGCCGAGTGGTGCGGCCCGTGTCGCGCGGTCTCGCCGATCCTCGACCAGATCGCCGCGGAGCACGCCGACAAGATCGAGATCGTCAAGCTGAACGTCGACGACAACCCCCAGTCGGCCATGAACTACCAGATCACGTCGATCCCGGCGATGAAGGTGTTCAAGGGCGGCGAGGTCGTCAAGACCGTCATCGGCGCCAAGCCGAAGCCGGCCCTCGAGGCCGACCTCGCGGACTTCCTCGCGTAAGGATCCGTCGCACAGACCCGGACGCCCCGTCCTCCATTCCATCGGAGGGCGGGGCGTTCGCCTGTCTGGAGGCCCGTCCCACGTCCGCCGACCCGGCGGACGCTGGGTGGGCCTCCAGGCCGGCACCAGGCCACGGATCGCCGATCGGCCTGTGACCCACAGCGACGGATGCCCGGCTGCATGTCGTACTGTGGCGAGAACGACCGAGTGGAGGAAACTCGATGACGAACGGCAACAGTCTCGACCCCTGGTACGACTCCTACGCCCAGCGCACCGCCGGGCTGAGCGCCTCCGAGGTCCGAGCGCTGTTCGCCGTCGCGTCGCGGCCCGAGGTGGTCTCCCTCGCCGGTGGCATGCCCTTCGTCTCCGCGCTGCCCCGTGAACTCGTCACCGGCTCCATCGACCGCGTGATGGCCGAGGACGCCGCGATGGCGCTGCAGTACGGCGGTGGACAGGGTCTGCGCTCCCTCCGCGAGCACATCGTCGACGTCATGTCCCTCGAGGGCATCCGAGCCAGCGCCGAGGACGTCGTGGTGACCACGGGGTCCCAGCACGCCCTGGACCTCGTCACGCGGCTGTTCATCGACCCGGGCGACGTCGTCCTGGCCGAGTCCCCGTCCTACGTCGGCGCCATCGGTGTGTTCCGGTCGTACCAGGCCGAGACGGTCCACGTGGCGACCGACGAGCTCGGACTGGTCCCGGAGGCGCTGCGCGAGACGATCGCCCGTCTGCGGGCTGCTGGCAAGCGCATGAAGTTCCTCTACACGATCCCGAACTTCCACAACCCGGCCGGGGTGACGATGAGCCGCGAGCGCCGCATCGAGGTGCTCGACATCTGCCGGTCGAACAACATCCTGGTGCTCGAGGACAACCCGTACGGACTGCTCTGGTTCGACGAGCCCGCACCGCAGGCGATCCGCTCGATCGACGACGAGGGTGTGGTCTACCTCGGCTCGTTCTCGAAGACCCTCGCGCCCGGGTTCCGCGTCGGCTGGGCCCTCGCCCCGCACGCCATCCGCGAGAAGCTCGTGCTCGCCAACGAGTCCGCGGTCCTCGCGCCGAACTCGTTCGGCCAGTACGTCGTCAACGCCTACCTCGACGCCGCCGACTGGAAGGGGCAGGTCGACACCTTCCGCGGCATCTACGCCGAGCGCCGGGACGCGATGCTGTCCGCACTGGGGGAGTTCCTGCCGGACCTCAGCTGGACCGTGCCGAACGGCGGGTTCTTCGTGTGGCTCACCCTGCCCGAGTCCCTGGACTCGAAGGGGATGCTGCCGCGCGCCGTCAAGGAGCTCGTGGCCTACACACCCGGTACCGCGTTCTTCGCCGACGGCCGCGGAGCCGGCAACATCCGACTGTCGTTCTGCTACCCGACGCCCGAGCAGATCCGGGTCGGCGTGAAGCGGCTCGCCTCGGTGGTCAACGACGAACTCGAGCTCGTCGAGACCTTCGGGTCGGCCAGCCGGTCGAGCTCCTCGGTGAGTACCTCCACCGTCAGTTCGCCGCAGCCCAACATGCCCTGACCTGGGCTTTCGCACGTTCCAGACACCATCCGCAGAGGATCGCACCATGGCTGAGTTCGCCCGCCGTCACGTCGTCGTCGTCGCCGGGGGGATCTCCCACGAGCGGGACATCTCGCTGCGCTCCGGTCGCCGGGTCGCGGACTCGTTGACCGGCTACGGCTGGCAGGTCGACCTGCGCGACGCCGACGCCTCCCTGCTGCCGGCATTGGCTGCCGACCGCCCGGACGTGGTGTGGCCGGCGCTGCACGGCGCATCGGGTGAGGACGGCGCGCTGCGCGGCATCCTTGAGGCCCTGGACATTCCGTACGTCGGGTCCCGGTCCACCTCCGCTCGACTGGCATGGTACAAGCCCACCGCCTCCGCGCTCGTTTCCCGTGCCGGTGTTCGCACTCCGCGGTCGATCACCCTGTCGCACGACGTCTTCCGTGAACTCGGCGCCGTCGGTGTCCTGCAGGCCATCGCCTCGGAGCACCCGGTCCCGCTCGCGGTGAAGCCGGCCCGGGGTGGCAGCGCGCAGGGCGTCACGCTCGTCGACAACGTGGACGATCTGCCCCGTGCGATGGTGGCGGCGTACACGTACTGCGAGGACGCCGTCGTCGAGCAGCTGATCCGTGGGACGGAGATCGCCGTCGGGATCATCGACACCGGCGACGGGCCGCTCGCACTGTCACCGGTGGAGATCGTCCCGCGGAACGGGTTCTACGGGTACGAAGCGCGGTACAACGCGGGGGAGACGACGTTCTTCACGCCGGCTCGTCTCAGCGAGGAGCAATCGCAGGCGGCTTCCGCTGCTGCAGTCCTGGCGCACCGCGCACTCGGCCTGCGTCATGTCTCGCGGGTGGACCTGATCGTCGACGGCGCTGGGACGCCGTGGTTCCTCGAGGTGAACGTGCTGCCAGGGCTCACGGAGACGTCGCTCGTGCCGCAGGCGTTGTCGGCCTCGGGGTTCGACCTCGGTTGGACGTACGCCGAACTCGCCGAGCAGGCCATCCGGGACCACTCGGCCTGACCTGCGCCGGCGCGCGATCACGGCGGCGGATGTTCCACGTGGAACATGGTTCTCTGGTCCGCACATCGCGTAGCGAGGCCCGGTCGTCCTTCTACCGAGGCCAGGGTCGACATCTCGCGGGAGCCTGTCGAGGTGACCGGGACCGCGACCCAGTCTCTGCCCCAGTCGTGCGCGGCACCTTCTCCCCTGCCATCAACGCGGTTCACCGCGAGTACGCACTCTCGGGTTCACGCTCTGCTGGCCGGTACTCGAGACTGCACGAGCCGACGCTGTACCTGAGCTCATTGGTCGACGGAGTCATCGCCGCGATGATCGCGCACGAGGCAGCGCGCTCCGCAGCTCAGGAGATCATCGAGCCCGACGTCGAAGTGTTCGGGATCGTCGACCTGCACGATGCCGCTGCGTCGGACACCGGCCGGCATCGACCTCGCTGATGTCGTCGACCCGTCGCAGGACATCGCAGCCCTTGGCGACACACCGAAGTTCTGGTCCGTTCGTGACCGTCTGGTCGTACTGGGGGCGAATCGGCTGATCGACCCATCGCGCACGACCCCAGGCCTCTGGCACCTGGTCCTGGTCCGATGGAACGGACCCGATGGACCCTCCGTCAGCCTACGGCTCGCTCCTCTTCGCGATGGCGTTCAGCGCTGAACACGCGGATCGCTGAGGGTCTGGACCGTCTATGCGGCGGGTTCGGACGCTTCGCGGTGGGGGTCGGCACTCACGACGGAGCGAATCTCGATACCAGTCCGCCAGGCACGCGCGTTAGGGCGGCTCTGGAGGGGCTCGCAGACAGTGCTCCGGAGGGCCGCCGTGAGCCCGACGGCGGACTGCCTCAACGCCTTGCGGGGGGGAGTTGATCCGCGGGCACCCGTCGTCGGTCAATCAGGATGCTCTCGAGTCCTGTGACTGCCTGCATCGGGCCGGGATCGCATCATCGCGTCTGGTCAGCGATGTTCCACGTGGAACATCGCACTCCGTTGCCGCATCCGGGCGCATGTAGGCATAGGCCTGCGCGGGAGGTCCTGATCTGCTGGATCGTAGACCTGGCGGAGAGCACACCCGCCGTGGAGATCGAGCATGCAGACCGCGATGGTTCCGTTCAGCCGACCACGCACAAGCAAGCGGTTACAGGAAGCTGGCCAGACTGTTCCACGTGGAACCTGTACCCGCGGGCGATCACGCCGGAAGGCGCGAATGGTCCGACTAACGGTTCCACAGCGGCGGCATGCCAAGACCGTCGACCCGGCTGTACACCCAGACGCCCTGCTGCCCGCTGCCGGGCGAATCGAGTCGGACCCTCACCGGCACTCATCCGGTCACTGCCGTGCGCTCAGAGAGCCGCACAACGCCGCTGGCGGGGACCTGGCTAGCCGGCCACGTCCTGGATCCCGAGTTCGCCCAGGATCCGCGACAGATCGTCCGGGTTCGCGAAGTCGATGGTCACAGAACCCTTCCGGGCGCCGACCGCGATCTTGACCCGAGTGTTCAGCCGATCACCAAGTCGCTCGGCCATGTCGTTGAAGTGCACCTGGCGCTTCGACGGCCCCGCCGGGGTCTTGGCCGGCGTCTTCGAGGAGAGCTGCTGCGCGATCGCCTCTGCGGCCCGCACCGACAGGTCTTCGTTGACGATCTTCTCTGCCAGGTACTCCATGGCCTCAGCATCCGGGGCGGCGAGGATCGCTCGAGCGTGACCTGCCGACAGAACGCCCGCGGCGACGCGGCGCTGGACGGGGGAGGGCAAGCGCAGCAGACGGATCGTGTTCGTGATCTGCGGGCGCGAACGCCCGATCCGCTGCCCGAGCTGCTCCTGCGTGATGCCGAAGTCTGCGAGCAGCTGCTGGTAGGCAGAAGCCTCTTCCAGCGGGTTCAACTGGGCGCGGTGCAGGTTCTCCAGCAGGGCGTCCCGCAGCATCGCGTCGTCCGGTGTCTCCTTGACAATCGCCGGGATCGTCGCGAGGCCGAGTTCCTTCGTGGCACGGAGACGGCGCTCACCCATGATGAGCTCGTACTGGGGAGCCGTACCCGCGGCACCGGTGATCGGTCGAACGACGATCGGCTGGAGGAGCCCGATCTCGCGGATCGAGTGGACGAGTTCCTGCAGCTCTTCTTCGCGGAACTCCTTCCGCGGCTGCTGCGCGTTCGGCACGATGTCCAGCGGGTTGAGGTTCGCCAGGCGCGCGCCCGGAACCGCGAGCAGCTCCTCCGCGGTCCCGGCTCCGGTCACTCCACCGGAGGTGTCGGCTGCCGAGGTCCCACCCGAGGGGAAGAAGACGTCGACGGGCCGCTCCTGCTGCTCGTTCGTCGTGGGGATGAGGGCGCCGATACCGCGCCCAAGTCCGGTCCGCTTGGGTGCCATCAGGCTTTCGCTCCTCGTTCTGCGATCTCGGCAGCGGCCTCCAGGTAGGAGAGCGAGCCGGTGGAGTTGACGTCGTACGACACCACACTCTGGCCGTAGCTGGGCGCTTCGCTCACACGGACTGACCGCGGGATCATCGCCTGCAGGACTTGGTCGCCGAAGTGTGTGCGCACTTCGTTGGCGACCTGATTCGCCAGGTTCGTCCGACCGTCGTACATGGTCAGGAGGATCGTCGACACAGCAAGGTGCGGGTTGAGGTGCCGCTCGATGAGTTCGATGTTCCGCAGCAGCTGGCTCAGTCCCTCGAGCGCGTAGTACTCGCACTGGATCGGGATGAGGACTTCCTTGGCCGCCACGAACGCGTTGATCGTGAGGAGCCCGAGCGACGGCGGGCAGTCGATGAAGACGTAGTGGAACGGTTCCTCGACGGACGCGAGGTACTCGTCGAGAGCAGTACGCAGGCGCTGCTCGCGGGCGACGAGTGAGACGAGTTCGATCTCGGCCCCTGCGAGGTGGATGGTTGCCGGGACGCACCAGAGCGTCTCGGACTCGGGGGAGCGCTGCACGGTGTCCGCCATGGGCGCCTCGTCGACGATGACGTCGTAGATGCTCGCCACCTCAGCCTGGTGGTCGATGCCGAGGGCGGTGGAAGCGTTGCCCTGCGGGTCGAGGTCGATGACGAGCACCCGCGCGCCACCGTGTGCGAGAGCCGCTGCGAGGTTGACCGTGGTGGTCGTCTTCCCGACGCCACCCTTCTGGTTCGACACCGTGAAGACACGGGTCTTCTCGGGCAGCGGGAACTGCTGCGTGGCGATCGCGCGTCGGCGCCGGTTGAGATCGGCGATCTCGCGCGCCAGGGGTGTTGACGCGTCGTAGTCAGTGGATGAACTCAACGAGTGCCTCTTCCCCGGTCTGTGTTTCACGTGGAACATCGGGGCGGAACGGTGATGCCGTCGCCCCACGACGCGTTCGACCGTGCAGCGGTGTGAACGTGCAACGGCCGAGCCCGATCAGACCGGACCGGTGGCGTCAGTCAACTGTAGCCCGGAAGACGCGCGTGGTCTCGTCGACCACACCCACCCCGAGCTCGAGGACCTCGACGTCTTCGAGACGGTTCCGCAGGATGACCTTCCGCGCGGCCGTCACCTCGTCGTCGACCCGAGCGCCCTTCATGAGGATGAGCTGACCACCGGACCGGACGAGCGGGACCGTCAGGGGGATGAGCTTCGACAGGGCACTCACCGCGCGCGCCGTCACCTGATCGAGCACGAACTCGTCCGCGACGTCCTCAGCCCGTGCGCGGACGACCGTGACGTTCTGCAAGCCCAGCCGATCCGCTTCGCCCCGGAGCCAGTCGGTCCGGCGCTCCATCGGCTCGATGAGCGTCATCGAGACATCGGGACGCGCGATGGCGAGGACGAGCCCCGGAAGGCCGGCACCCGAGCCCACATCGCCGACGGATGCTCCGTCGTGGAGGAGGGGTGCGAGCAACGCAGAGTTGAGGATGTGTCGTGTCCACAGTCGGGGAAGCTCGAGGGGCCCGATCAGACCGAGCTCCTCCCCGCGACGAGCGAGCTCGTTCGTGAAGGACCGGGCACCCTCGATCTGGTCCCCGAAGACGGTTGCGGCGACGGCCGGCTCGGTCTCCAGGACTGGAGGCTCGGAACCGGCCGTGACGTCGACGTCCGTCATCGGGTGACGACGGTGTGACGGTCGCGACCCTCGCCCTCGGACTCCGAGTGGAACCCCTTCTCGGCGACCAGGTCGTGGACCAACTTGCGCTCGTAGGACGACATCGGCGGGAGGGCCGCGGTCGTCGAGCCGGCCTCGATGCGTTCGACCGCGGTGTCGACGAGGCGCTGGAGCTCGGTGGCGCGGGCGTCACGGGAACCCCCGATGTCCAGGATGAGGCGGCTGAACTCACCCGTCTCGGCCTGGACCGCGATGCGCGTGAGTTCCTGCAGGGCGGTGACCGTGTCCGGCTTGGCGAGAACCCGAAGGGCGGACCCGTCGTCGGTGACCGTCAGGTACACGCGACCAGCACGTTCCTCGATCTCGATGTCACCGTCGAGGTCGCAGATGTCGAGCAGCTCCTCGATGTAGTCGGCTGCGATGTCCGCTTCGTCGCGGACCTCGTCGTCGCCGTCGACGTCGTCGACATCGGGCCCGGCGTGCTCGCCCGCAGCGGCGAGGTGCTGCTCCTCGTCGGTGGTGTCGACGACGGCGGCGGTGTCCTGCTCGCTCACTTGGTCTTCCCGTTCTTCTTGGCGCGCGTCTTGCCGACCGGCTGCTGGCGCTGGTTGTTCACACGCGCTTCGACCTCGGCCATGGACGCGCCGGTCCCGGCCTCCGTGAGGACACCGGTGGTCGCCGGGGTCCCACGACGCTGCGCCTTCTTCGCGAGGCGGACCTCACGTGCGAGAGCAGCTTCCGAGCCCGGCGTGGGCATGCTGCGGATGACGAAGTACTGCTGCGCCATCGTCCACAGGTTGGAGGCCAGCCAGTAGAACATGACGCCCAGGGGGAAGGACAGACCCGAGATCACGAAGACCAGCGGGAGCACGTACAGCATCATCTTCTGCTGGCGGTACATCGGGGACGCCTTGGTCTCCGGCGACATGTTCTTGGCGACGAGCTGCAGCTGGGTGATGAACTGCGAGGCCGTCATGACGACGATCATGAAGCCGGCGATGATCCGGACTTCCCAGCCGGAGGCGTTCGTGAACGTCTCGTGCAGGGGCGCCCCGAAGAGCGACGCGTTGCCGAAGGACCGAGCGAGGTCGCTCGTGAGCAGGCCGACGCCCGTCTTGTTGATCTGCGCTTCGTGCAGGACGGAGTACAGCGAGAAGAAGATCGGCATCTGGATCAGCAGCGGCAGGCAGGAGCTGAGCGGGTTCGTCCCGGTCTCCTTGTACAGCGCCATGGTCTCGCGGGACATGGCCTCACGCGAGAACTGGTCCTTCTTGCCCTTGTACTTGTCCTGGATCTTCTTCAGCTGCGGGGCGACCTCGAGCATCCGTCGCTGCGACTTGATCTGTCGCACGAAGATGGGGATCAGCGCGGCGCGGACCACGAAGGTCAGGAAGATGATCGACAGCACCCATGTGACGCCCGCGGACGGGTCCATCCCGAGGTTCTCGAAGACCCAGTGGAAACCGACCAGGATCGCGGACACCACCCATTTGAGTGGCCAGAGGATCGTACCGATGAGGTCCATGGGGACGGTCACGCCTTTCGAGTGCGCTGAGGGAGCAGCACCGGACGGACCGTGCCGGCCGAGGTCTGCTGTTGCTGCGGGGTCGGCGCGAGGACGAACCCGAACCGACTGACGGTGAAGGGGCGGCGACGTTCCCTGACGTCGTCGATCCCGCCGGCTGCCCACGGGTTGCACCGAGCGATGCGCCAAGCGCCCATCGCCGATCCGCGGACCACGCCGTACTGCTGGATCGCCTCGAGCGCGTACCGCGAACACGAGGGGTGGTACCGACAGACGTTGCCGTAGAGCGGCGAGATCACCGCACGGTAGGCCCGGAGCACCACGACGCACGCGTTGCGTGGGAGCAACGCGACGACCCAGAGGAACCGGTTCATGCTGCCTTCTCGACACCGCGCGCAAAGGAACGCGTGATGTCTTCGAGCAGGGTAGGCCATGCGGCCTGCGCGGCGGCTGGCAGTGCACGCACCACCACGTCGTACCCGAGCGGCGCGCTCGGCAGGACCCCGTGCGCAATCGCCTTCAGACGGCGACGCACGAGGTTGCGCGTCACCGCGTTCCCGACGGTCTTCGCCACGATGAACCCGAACCTGGTGGGACCAGGATCGTCATCGAGGCGACGGACCACCGACACGACGGCGTGGGCCGTGGCGCTCCTGCGGCCACGGCGCACGACCATCCGGTAGTCGTCGCCTCGGACGATGCGGTTGGCTCGGGCCAACACGACGAGGACCCCCGCGGATCAGGCGGAGAGCTCGGTGCGCCCCTTGCCGCGGCGTGCGGCGAGGATGGCGCGGCCGGCGCGGGTGCGCATGCGGGCCCGGAAGCCGTGCTTCTTGGCGCGGCGGCGGTTGTTCGGCTGGAAGGTGCGCTTGCTCATGATGATCTCCACACGGCTGCTCGCGGCGAGCCGTCACGTATGCAATTGGTTGACGCGGAAGGCGCGACCGATCGGCCGCAGTCAACTGGACAACGGTACGTGACGAGCGCTGCGAGGTCAAATACCCCTGGCCCCGCGAGCGGCGGGGTGACCACCGCCTCCCGATTCTCCACACTGGGGAGAACTTCCGTTGGGTACGACGCGCCCCGGTCCTTTACAGTTGTGTCACCGCACCGCCGGAAGCCCGGTAGTACGGGGGAGTACCCCCTCGACCTCGGTCCGCGCGGCCGTGGAGCAGACTGTGGACAACCCTGTGGGAAGCTCGACGGGGAACGGCGCCCAGAACACCGCGCCGATCGCCTCCGGCCATCCAGGAGGCGCGGGTCGGCCCCGGCGTGGCTCGCACGTCGTCCGCCGCCCAGCCCGGCGCCGGACGAGCCGCCCCGCACCGACCGCGCCCGCAGAGTGACACACCCGAGCAGTGAGACCAGGAGACGAGCACGCCATGACGATGCCGGCCGACCCCGTCGAGGACCTCTGGTCGTCAGTGCTCGGGATCCTCTCCGACGACGACCGGATCACGCCGCAGCTGCACGGGTTCCTCAACCTCGTCGAACCGAAGGGCGTCCTCGCCGGCACCCTGTACCTCGAGGTCCCGAACGACCTCACGCGCGGCATGCTCGAGCAGCGCATCCGGGTGCCCATCACCGAGGCCGTCTCGCGGATCGGTGACGACTCGGTCGCGAACTTCGCCATCACCGTCAACCCGGACATGGCCTCCGAGCCGCGGGTGGACGCGGTCGCGGTGCCGTCCTACGCCGAGCCGGTGCAGGAGCACGTGCCGCAGACCGCCGCGCCCCGCCAGTACATCGAGGCGCCCTTCGTGCCGAGCCCGGTGGACTCGCCCGGTACCGGTGGCCGTCCGGAGTCCCGGCTGAACCCGAAGTACAACTTCGACAACTTCGTCATCGGTGCCTCGAACCGGTTCGCCCACGCCGCAGCGGTCGCCGTGGCCGAAGCGCCGGCGAAGGCGTACAACCCGCTGTTCATCTACGGCGACTCCGGACTCGGCAAGACCCACCTGCTGCACGCGATCGGCCACTACGCCGAGAGCCTCTACCCGGGGATCCGCGTCCGCTACGTGTCGAGTGAGGAGTTCACGAACGACTTCATCAACTCGATCGCGAACAACCGCTCGAACCAGTTCCAGCAGCGGTACCGCGACATCGACATCCTGCTGATCGACGACATCCAGTTCCTGCAGGGGAAGGACTCCACGCAGGAGGCCTTCTTCCACACGTTCAACACCCTGCACGACCACAACAAGCAGGTCGTCATCACGTCGGACGTCGCGCCGAAGCACCTCACCGGGTTCGAGGACCGGATGCGCAGCCGCTTCGAGTGGGGTCTCATCACGGACGTCCAGGCGCCGGACCTCGAGACGCGCATCGCGATCCTCCGCAAGAAGGCGCAGTCCGACCACCTGCAGGTGCCGGACGACATCCTCGAGTTCATCGCGTCCAAGGTGTCGAGCAACATCCGCGAGCTCGAGGGCACCCTGATCCGGGTGACCGCGTTCGCGAGCCTGAACCGGACGGCGGTCGACATGGCGCTGGTGCAGACGGTCCTCAAGGACCTGATCACCCTCGACGAGGACAACGTCATCGCGCCGACCGACATCATCAACCACACCGCGGACTACTTCAAGCTGTCGGTCGACGACCTCTACGGCTCGTCCCGGTCGCAGGCGATCGCGACGGCCCGCCAGATCGCGATGTACCTGTGCCGGGAGCTCACGAGCCTGTCGCTGCCGAAGATCGGCCAGCTGTTCGGCAACCGCGACCACACGACCGTGATGTACGCCAACAAGAAGATCGCGGAGCTCATGAAGGAGCGCCGCTCGATCTACAACCAGGTCACCGAACTGACCAGTCGGATCAAGCAGGACCGTCGGTACCGGTAGGGCGCACCACCCCGCCACCCCCCGTCCAGGAGGCCCGTCCCACACCCGGGATCGGCCTCCTTCTGCGTGCGTCCACCATCTGAGACGGTTCCATGGGGCGGATTCCCCACAGTGTGGAAAGCCTGTGGATAACTGTGGAGGACACGCCGCTCGCTTGTACACAGCTGGAGGGGCACCTGTGGAAACTGGGGAGAGAAGTGGATAGATGATCTTTGCTCATCCAGAGGTCGCTCACACGCCGCCAACAAGTCACACGGTTGTAGTTCCCAGTCGGGGAGCGGCATCCCCAGAGTTGTCCACAGTGTGCACAGGCGTTAAGACCATTACTCCTCTCTTCTCTCTCCATCTCCCTGGGCCAACCTCTGGGGACGGCGAATGACACGGATCGGTGGTCTGCCGCCGCTGTGCCACAATGGGGCCGCCGGGCAGTCAACCGATCGACAGGGGTCCACGCTGTGAAGTTCGAGGTCAACCGGGACGTCTTCTCCGAAGCCGTCTCCTTCGCGGTGAAGCTCCTCCCACAGCGCACGACCCTCCCGATCCTGTCCGGTGTGTTGATCCACGCCGACGGCGATCGTCTGACACTGTCGTCGTTCGACTACGAGGTCTCGGCGCAGACCTCGATCGCCGCACAGATCGACGATCCCGGCACGGTGCTCGTCTCCGGCCGGCTGCTGAACGACATCGCGAGCCGCCTGCCGAACGCCCCGGTGAGCTTCTCCACCGAAGACTCACGGATCACCGTCACCTGTGGCTCGGCACACTTCACGCTGCTGTCCATGCCGGTGGAGGAGTACCCGACGCTGCCGGAGATCGGTCCGCAGACCGGTGTCATCCCCGGCGACTCGTTCTCCGAAGCCGTCTCGCAGGTGGCCGTCGCCGCCAGCCGCGACGACGTCACCCCGGTCATCACCGGCGTGCAGCTCGAGGTCGGCGAACACGACGTCTCGCTCATCGCGACCGACCGCTACCGCGTCGCGGTCCGCACGATCCAGTGGGACTCGGGCCGTGCCGGCGACGACGGCGACGCAGCCACGACCCTCCACGCCCTCGTCCCGGCGCGCACCCTGCAAGAGGTCGGTCGCACCTTCGGTTCGGCGACCACGGTGTCGGTCTCGATCAGCGGAGGCTCGGACCGCGAGCTCATCGCGTTCCACGCCGACGACAAGACGGTCACCTCGCTGCTCATCAAGGGCAACTACCCGCCGGTCCGCCGGCTCTTCCCGGACACGGTCCAGGACCACGCGGTGATCAACACCGCGGAACTGGTCGAAGCCGTCCGACGGGTCTCCCTCGTCCTGGAGCGCGAAGCCGCGCTCCGGTTCTCCTTCTCGGTCGACGGGCTCACGCTCGAGGCGATCGGTTCCGAACAAGCGCAGGCGTCAGAGTCGATCGATGCGTTGCTGACCGGTGAGGAAACGGTTGTCTCCCTGAAACCGGCCTTCCTCCTGGACGGGTTGAATGCAGTGCACTCCGAGTTCGTCCGGATCTCCTTCACCAAGACGGAGAACCCGAACAAGCCGGGTCCGGTGTTGATCACCGGACAGTCCTCGCGAGAGGAACCGGCCACAGACGGATACCGGTACCTGCTGCAGCCCAACCTGCTGCTGCGCTAACCGCAACAGACATCCAGCGCTGGCGCGTGGACACCAGCATCAGCGCGACATCGACGAAGAAGAGGAAATCATGCAGATCGGTCTTGTCGGCCTCGGGAAGATGGGCAACAACATGCGTGCGCGTCTGCGCAACGCAGGGATCGACGTCGTCGGGTACGACGCCAACCCCGCCGTCTCGGACGTCCCCGACCTCGGCGCCCTCGCCAAGGCCCTCACCGGCCCGCGTCTGGTCTGGGTCATGGTCCCGCACGGGAAGATCACCGACGACGTCATCACCGACCTCGCCGAGGTCCTCGAACCGGGCGACCTCGTCATCGACGGTGGCAACTCGAAGTGGCTCGACGACGAGATCCACGCCAAGCAGCTGGACGCCAAGGGCATCCGCTACATGGACGTGGGTGTCTCGGGCGGTGTCTGGGGCAAGGACAACGGCTACGGCATGATGGCCGGCGGCGACGCGGCCGACGTCGAGCGCGCCATGCCCGTCTTCGACGCGCTCCGTCCCGAGGGCCCGCGCGAAGAGGGCTTCTCGCACGCCGGCGGCATCGGCGCGGGCCACTACGCGAAGATGGTCCACAACGGCATCGAGTACGCGATCATGCAGGCGTACGGCGAGGGCTACGAGCTCCTCGAGGCGAAGGACATCATCACGGACGTCCCCGCCGTCTTCGCCGGATGGCAGCGCGGCACCGTCGTGCGCTCCTGGCTGCTCGACCTCCTCGTCCTCGCGATCAACGAGGACCCGAAGCTCGACGCGCTCGAGGGCTACGTCGACGACTCCGGCGAGGGTCGGTGGACCCTCGAGGAGGGCATCGAGCTCGCGGTGCCGATGCCGGCGCTCTCCGCGGCCATGTTCGCGCGCTTCGTCTCGCGTCAGGGCAGTGCGTCCCCGACGATGAAGGCCGTCGCCGCTCTCCGCAACCAGTTCGGCGGCCACGCCGTCAAGAAGGCGTAGTCGGTCGGGGTAACCCCCTCGACCCGTCTCGGCCCGCGTGCACGTCGACCATCTCCAGCTCTCCGACTTCCGGAACTACCGGGAGGCGGACGTCGACTTCGCACGCGGGCCGAACCTGTTCGTCGGCCGCAACGGCCAGGGCAAGACCAACCTCGTCGAGGCGATCGGGTACCTCTCGACCCTCGGCTCGCACCGGGTCCCCACCGATGCCGCCCTCGTCCGTCAGGGCTGCGATTCGGCGATCGTCCGGGCACGGCTCGCGCACGAGGACCGCAGCATCCTCGCCGAGGTGCAGATCAACCGGACCGGAGCGAACCGCGCGCAGGTGAACCGCTCGGCGATCAAGCCCCGCGAGCTGCCGCGCTACTGCACGAGCGTCCTCTTCGCACCGGAGGACCTGGCGCTCGTCCGCGGCGAACCGTCCGGCCGTCGACGCATGATCGACGAGCTCCTCGTCCAGATCGCGCCGCGGATGCAGGGCGTCCTGGCCGACTACGACCGGACGCTCCGGCAGCGGAACACCCTGCTGAAGTCGGCGCGTGCGACCGGGGCGAAGGCCGGGGCGCTCTCGACGCTCGACGTCTGGGACGACCGGCTCGTCGAGTTCGGTGCCGAGATCGTCGCCGCACGCGACCACCTCACCCGTCGGCTCGCGCCGTTCGTGACGGAGTCGTACGCGACCGTCGCGGGAGAGCGGCACCAGGCGTCGATCGCCGGCGTGCTCAGTGTCCGGGGCGCCGACCCGGAGGACGCGGCCGCGACCGACCCGGTGCTCGGCACACCGGAGGAGCCCGTGACGATCTCCGCCGCCGCCGAGGCCTTCCGTGCGGCCCTCGAGCGTCGCCGTCGGGACGAACTCGACCGCGGGTTGACCCTCAGCGGACCCCACCGGGACGACGTGCTCTTCGAGCTGAACGGGTTACCGGCCCGCGGGTACGCCAGTCACGGCGAGTCCTGGTCGTTCGCGCTCGCGGTCCAGCTGGCCTCGGCGACGATCCTCCGCGCCGAGTCCTCGCTCGGGGACCCGATCATCATCCTCGACGACGTCTTCGCCGAACTGGACGAATCCCGTCGTGAGCGGCTGGCGGGGGCGGTCGCCGACTACGAGCAGGTCCTCATCACGGCCGCGGTGCACGGCGACGTCCCCGGGCAGCTCGCCGCCCACACCGTCCGCATCGAGGCGGGCGCGATCCTGCCGGACCCGGCGTCGGACGCGACCGGAGAACCGGACGCGACCGACGAGCCGGACGCGACCGACGAGGCGGACGCGGACCGTGCCTCCCGTCCGGATCCCACCCCGGCGGCCTCCTGATGCCCGCGCCCCGGAAGCCCGCGGAGCCCTCCCGCGTCTACCAGCACTTCAAGGCCGTCTTCGGTGACCCGTCCAAGCGCGGGCTCGACGCGCGCCGTCGCCGTGCCGCCGGCCAGGACCCGGACTCGGTGCCGTACGGCAAGGGACGCGAGCCGACCGGGCTCGGCGACGTCATGGGCGCCCTCACCGCGGAGCTCGGCTGGACCGAGCCGCTGGCGCGCTCCGAACTGTTCGTGGACTGGCCGAGCGTGGTCGGTGAGGAGCTCGCCAAGCACTCCACGCCGGTGACGATCGAGGACGGTGCGCTGGTCATCCGGTGCGATTCGACGGCCTGGGCGACGCAGCTCCGGCTGATGCGCGGGACGGTCACGACGACGATCGCCCAGCGGTACCCGGCGGCGGGGGTCGAGTCGATCAGGGTTTCCGGCCCGGACGCCCCCACATGGAAACGCGGCCTCAGGTCGGTCCAGGGGCGCGGCCCTCGCGATACCTACGGTTGACCAGACGAAATCATCCATCCGTCTGGGATTCGTCGCTCTGTGGGGCGTACGGCCCCCGGACCGGGGCCTCGCTGCGGTAGACTGGGGAGTGCAGTGTGCGGGCGTTCCGCGCGCAGGCAGGAGCACTCTCGACATGACATCTGAATCTGACGACGACCAGCGAGACCCGCAGAGTGACGAGGCCCAGCCGCAGGAGCGGGCCCCGCAGAGCGAACCATCGTACGGCGCAGACCAGATCCAGGTGCTCGAGGGCCTCGAAGCCGTCCGCAAGCGCCCGGGCATGTACATCGGGTCCACGGGCCCACGCGGTCTCCACCACCTGGTGCAGGAGATCGTCGACAACTCCGTCGACGAAGCCCTGGCTGGCTACTGCGACACGATCAACGTCACCATCCGTGAAGACGGCGGCGTCCGCGTCATCGACAACGGCCGTGGCATCCCCGTGGACATCCACCCGAACGAGGGCATCTCGACGGTCGAGCTCGTGCTGACCGTCCTGCACGCGGGCGGCAAGTTCGGCGGCGGCGGCTACGCGGTGTCCGGTGGTCTGCACGGTGTCGGCTCCTCCGTCGTGAACGCGCTCTCGAGCGAGCTCGACGTCGAGGTCCGTCGGCAGGGACACGTCTGGCGCCAGAGCTACACCGACGGTGTGCCGGTGTCGCCGCTCTCGCAGGACGAAGCCTCCGACGAGACCGGCACCACGATCACCTTCTGGCCGAACGCCGAGATCTTCGAGTCGGTCGAGTTCGACTACGAGACGCTGCGGACCCGCTTCCAGCAGATGGCGTTCCTCAACAAGGGCCTGCGCATCACGCTCGTCGACGAGCGCACCCCGGCCGAGGGTGAAGAGGCCCGCAAGGACTCCTTCCGCTACGAGCGCGGTCTGGCCGACTACGTCGAGTACCTCAACGCGCAGAAGAAGGCCGACCTGGTCCACCCCGACGTCATCGGGTTCGAGTCCGAGGACCCGGAGCGCAAGATCGCGCTCGAGGTCGCGATGCAGTGGAACACCTCCTACCAGGAGAGCGTCCACACCTTCGCGAACACGATCAACACGCACGAGGGCGGCACCCACGAAGAGGGCTTCCGCTCCGCACTGACGTACCTGGTGAACAAGTACGCCCGCGAAGCGAAGATCATCAAGGAGAAGGACGACAACCTCACGGGTGACGACATCCGTGAAGGGCTGACCGCCGTCATCTCCATCAAGCTCGGCGAACCGCAGTTCGAGGGCCAGACCAAGACGAAGCTCGGCAACACCGAGGCCAAGGGCTTCGTGCAGCGCGTCGTCGGCGCCGAGCTGACCCACTGGTTCGAGAGCAACCCGACGCAGGCGCGCGACGTCGTGCGGAAGGCGATCCAGGCCTCCCAGGCGCGACTCGCTGCGCGCAAGGCGCGTGAGACCACGCGCCGCAAGGGTCTGCTCGAGTCCGGTGGCATGCCCGGCAAGCTCAAGGACTGCCAGTCGAAGGACCCGACGCTCTCCGAGATCTTCATGGTGGAGGGCGACTCCGCCGGTGGTTCCGCCGTGCAGGGCCGCAACCCGATGACGCAGGCGATCCTGCCGTTGCGCGGCAAGATCCTCAACGTCGAGAAGGCCCGGCTCGACCGTGCGCTCGCCAACCAGGAGATCCAGTCGATGATCACGGCGTTCGGCGCCGGCATCGGTGAGGACTTCGACCCGGACAAGGCCCGGTACCACAAGATCGTGCTCATGGCCGACGCCGACGTCGACGGCCAGCACATCACGACGCTGCTGCTCACCCTGCTGTTCCGCTACATGCGGCCGCTCATCGAGCGCGGCTACGTGTACCTCGCGCAGCCGCCGCTGTACCGCCTGAAGTGGTCGAACTCGGCACACGAGTACGTCTTCAGCGACCGGGAGCGCGACGCGATGCTGCAGACCGGCATCGCCGCCGGCAAGCGCATCCCGAAGGACAACGGGATCCAGCGCTACAAGGGCCTCGGCGAGATGGACTACAAGGAGCTGTGGGACACCACGATGAACCCGGACACCCGGACGCTCCTGCAGGTCACGCTCGAGGACGCGGCAGCGGTGGACAGCGTGTTCGCCACGCTCATGGGTGAGGACGTCGACGCTCGTCGCCAGTTCATCCAGCAGAACGCGAAGGACGTCCGCTTCTTGGACATCTAGGCCGGGAGGCGCGGCGTGAGCCGCGTCGACCCGACCCGACCCCACGTGGTCGCGCCCGGCGCGACCAACGGACGACGAGCCTCCAGGCTGTCAAGGAAGGCAACGCAAGCACATGGCTGACGACAACGAGAACGGCGCCGACGAGCCCGAGATCGTGCACGGCGACAGCGGGGACATCGTCGTCTCCGGTGACCGCATCTCGCAGGTCGACCTGCAGCTCGAGATGCAGCGCTCGTACCTCGACTACGCGATGTCCGTCATCGTCGGCCGTGCCCTGCCGGAGGTCCGCGACGGCCTCAAGCCGGTGCACCGCCGCGTGCTCTACGCGATGTACGACGGTGGGTACCGTCCTGACCGGGCCTTCTCGAAGTGCTCGCGTGTGGTCGGCGACGTGATGGGGCAGTTCCACCCGCACGGTGACAGCGCGATCTACGACGCGCTGGTCCGTCTCGTGCAGCCGTGGTCGCTGCGCTACCCGCTCGCACTCGGGCAGGGCAACTTCGGTTCACCCGGCAACGACGGTGCAGCGGCCCCGCGGTACACCGAGACCAAGATGGCCCCGCTCGCCCTCGAGATGGTGCGGGACATCGAGGAAGAGACCGTCGACTTCCAGGACAACTACGACGGTCGCACACAGGAGCCGGCGATCCTGCCGGCCCGCTTCCCGAACCTGCTCGTCAACGGCTCCGTCGGCATCGCCGTCGGCATGGCGACGAACATCCCGCCGCACAACCTGCGCGAGGTCGCCGCCGGCGCCGTCTGGGCGCTCGAGCACCCCGACGCGACGCGCGAGGAACTCCTCGAAGCGCTGATGCAGCGCATCAAGGGCCCGGACTTCCCGACCGGCGCGCAGATCCTCGGTACCCGCGGGATCGTCGACGCCTACCGGACCGGCCGCGGATCGATCACGATGCGAGCCGTCGTCAGCGTCGAGGAGATCCAGGGCCGGACCTGCCTCGTCGTCACCGAGCTGCCGTACCAGGTCAACCCGGACAACCTGGCGATCAAGATCGCCGAGCTCGTCAAGGACGGCCGTCTCGCCGGCGTCGCCGACATCCGCGACGAGACCTCCGGTCGTACCGGACAGCGCCTCGTCATCGTGTTGAAGCGTGACGCGGTCGCCAAGGTCGTCCTCAACAACCTGTACAAGCACACGCAGCTGCAGGAGAACTTCGGCGCGAACATGCTCGCCATCGTCGACGGGGTGCCCCGCACCCTGGCGCTCGACGGGTTCATCAGCGCGTGGGTCGACCACCAGGTCGAGGTCATCGTCCGCCGCACCCAGTTCCGGCTGCGCGAGGCCGAGAAGCGCGCACACATCCTGCGCGGCTACCTGGCGGCGCTCGACGCCCTCGACGAGGTCATCGCGCTCATCCGTCGGTCGCCCGACGTCGAAGAGGCCCGCAACGGCCTGATGGAGCTGCTCTCCGTCGACGAGATCCAGGCCCGTGCGATCCTCGAACTCCAGCTGCGTCGTCTGGCCGCCCTCGAGCGCCAGAAGATCCACGAGGAGGCCGAGGCCCTCGAGCTGAAGATCGCCGACTTCGAGGACATCCTCGCCCGCCCGGAGCGTCAGCGCACGATCATCATCGACGAGCTCACCGAGATCGTCGACCGCTTCGGCGACGACCGTCGTACCGAGATCATGCTCGGCTTCGACGGTGACATGAGCATGGAAGACCTCATCCCCGAGGAAGAGGTCGTCGTCACCATCACCCGCGGTGGCTACGTCAAGCGCACCCGCAGTGACCAGTACCGCTCGCAGCACCGTGGCGGCCGTGGCGTCCGCGGCGCCCAGCTCCGTGCGGACGACGTCGTCGACCACTTCTTCGTCACGACGACGCACCACTGGCTGCTGTTCCTCACGGACCAGGGCCGCGTGTACCGCGCGAAGGCGTACGAGCTGCAGGAGGCCGGGCGTGACGCCAAGGGCCAGCACTCGGCGAACCTCCTGGCGATGCAGCCGGACGAGAAGATCCAGCAGGTGCTCGACATCCGCGACTACGAGGCAGCGCAGTACCTCGTGCTCGCCACCGAGCAGGGTCTCGTGAAGAAGACCGCGCTCACCGAGTACGACACGAACCGGTCCGGCGGCATCATCGCGATCAACCTGCGCGAGGGCGACAAGCTCCGCTCGGCGCTGCTCGTCGACGAGCACGACGACCTGCTCCTGGTCTCCCGCCACGGCATGTCGCTCCGCTTCACCGCCACCAACGACACCCTGCGCCCGATGGGTCGATCGACCTCCGGCGTGAAGGGCATGTCCTTCCGTGGGGACGACGCGCTGCTGTCGGCGTCGGTGGTCTCGGACGACGGGTTCGTCTGGGTCATGACCGAAGGCGGTTACGCCAAGCGCACGTCGGTCGACCAGTACCGGATCCAGGGTCGTGGTGGTCTCGGCATCAAGGTCGCCCGTCTCGCCGCGGACCGGGGCGACCTGGTGGGGGCCCTGATCGTCGGCGAGGACGACGAGGTGCTCGTCGTGCTGCAATCGGGCAAGGTGGTAAGGTCTGCCGTGGCCGAGGTCCCCGCCAAGGGCCGGGACACGATGGGGGTCGTCTTCGCGAGGTTCGCGGAGAACGACCGGATCATCGCTGTGGCCCGCAACAGTGAGCGGAACCTGGACGACCAGGAGGACGCCGAGATCGAGCCCGCGGGCCCGGTCGAGACCGTCAGCCCGGACGAAGCGGTCGCCGACGCCGCCGACGCAGAGCTGGTGGAGGAAGTCTCCACCGACGCACTGCCCACCGACGCCGCGCCTGTCGAGGCCGGAGAGGACGAGTCAAGCAATGAGTAGTGTCGCCGAGAAGCTCCAGCGGAAAGCGAAGCGGCCCGTCGGGACTCGTCAGGTCCGACTCCGCCTGGTCTACGTCGACTTCTGGTCGATGGTGAAGCTGTCCTTCCTCATCGCCCTTGCCGGGTCCATCGTGATCGTCGTCGCCACCGCGCTGGTGTGGGTCATCCTCAACCAGACCGGCGTCTTCACGCAGATCGACAGCCTGCTGAAGGACGTCACCGGGCAGAACAGTTACTCGATCATGGACCAGTTCTCGCTGGGCCAGGTGCTCGGGTTCTCGATCGTCGTGGGCATCCTCAACGTCGTCGTCGGGACCGTGCTCGGCGCGATCGTCAGCGTCCTGTACAACCTCAGCGTGCGGATCACGGGCGGCGTGCTCGTGGGCTTCACCAACAACTGACCCGGTCCGGGTGGGCCGACTCGCTCGATTTCGCTCAGGCGCGATCGTGGGGTAGGCTTTCATCCGGTCTGAGGGGCTATAGCTCAGGCGGTTAGAGCGCTTCGCTGATAACGAAGAGGTCCAAGGTTCAAGTCCTTGTAGCCCCACCACAACTCAACTCCCGCGTCGGAACTCTCGACGTTGCGTCCGGTCCGGTCGCTCCGGGGCCTTAGCTCAGTTGGTAGAGCGCTGCCTTTGCAAGGCAGATGTCAGGAGTTCGAATCTCCTAGGCTCCACTCCCTCGGCGTGAGCTCTGCTCCGCTCGTTCCTCGCTTCGCCTGTCTCGGTCGTCGTGCCGATTCGCGCCGCCGCCCCTGCGGCGCGTCGTCGTGCGTGCTTGCGTCCAGCGCGTCGGCGTCTGCCCTCGATCCCGCTGCGTCGTCGTCCCCCGTCGCTCCCGCTGCTTCGGTTCCGGTGCGCTCGCCAGCCGGGCCTCCAGGCGACGGTTCGTGACCGGTGGGCGGGAGTCCCGCGCGGTGTCCTGACCGGACGGGCTGCTGGCGGTGGCGGCCTGCCGAGGTCGCAGGACTCGCCGCGCGCCGATCGTCGAGGTCGCGGGAACTGTCGGCTTCGGCGCCCGTCGGCGGCAGATCGTGCGACCTCGGCGGAGGGGAGGCGGCGTGTTGTGCGACCTCGGAAGCGGGCGCGGTCGGGTGCAGCCGGTGCCGACCACCTGCCGAGGTCGCAGGACTCGCCGCGCGCCGATCGTCGAGGTCGCGGGAACTGTCGGCCTCGGCGCACGCCGGCGGCAGATCGTGCGACCTCGGCGGAGGGGAGGCGGCGTGTTGTGCAACCTCGGCGGCGAGAGCACGCTCGCCACCCGGGAACGACGAAGGGCCCCGGCGCAGTGCCGGGGCCCTTCGAGCGAACCAGGAGGTCAGGCGGCGGGCTTGCCCACGTTGTCCGCGTCATCGGCGACCCAGAGGTCGTCGTCAGCGCGGAGCGTCTGGTAGGCGGCGTACGCAGCACCGGCGACCGCAACGACACCGACGATGATGAGGGCGACCCCACCGAACCCGATGCCCTGCTTCTTCGGTGCGACGGCCGGCACGTACTTGCCAGCAGCCTTGCGCGCGGTCTTGCTGCGCTTCTGTGCTTCCTTCACGATCTTCTGCACGCGAGGGTCCTTGGCCAGGTCCCCGACGCTGAGCACGGAGCCAGCGGTGGAGATGAGGCCGGGGACGACCTCGGACTGGAACCGGTGCGAGGCGTTCTGCGCCGCAGAGGTCGCAGCATGCACCCCCGATGCGACCGCGGGACGGAGCCCGTTGTCGATCGCGTTCTGCACGCGGGGAGCGAGGTCCTTCCGGGCAGCATCGGCGGCGTGTCCCCGGGCCTCGGCCAGGATGGCGTTCGCGTGCTCCAGGACCTTCCGCTGCTCACCGAGCAGTGAGGCGGTCTTGCCCTTGAGCTTCTTGATCTGCTTCCGGCGCTTGCGCGGGATCTCGATCGACATTCGGTACCTCCATGGGTCGACGTGACCCCATCCTGCCACCCGAGCGGCTGACAGGTCACAGAACCCCGGCTGTGCGTCCCGTGCACATCCAGCGGCACATGCGAGAATCGGGTCATGTCTCTGCACACCGCTGTCGCAACGATCCACACCAACAAGGGCGACATCCGCGTCAACCTGTTCGGCAACCACGCACCGAAGACCGTCCAGAACTTCGTCGGTCTCGCGACCGGCACCCAGGAGTGGACGCACCCCGGCACCGGCAAGGTGTCGACCGACAAGCTCTACGACGGTGTCGTCTTCCACCGCATCATCAAGGACTTCATGATCCAGGGCGGCGACCCGCTCGGCCAGGGCATCGGCGGCCCCGGGTACCGCTTCGACGACGAGATCTCCCCGGAGCTCACGTTCCAGAACCCGTACATCTTCGCCATGGCGAACGCTGGCCTCCAGGGCGGCCGCGGCACCAACGGCTCGCAGTTCTTCATCACCACGGTCGCGACCCCCTGGCTGCAGGGCAAGCACACCATCTTCGGTGAGGTCGCCGACGACGAGTCCCGTGCGGTCGTCGACGCGATCGAGGCCGTGCCGACCGACGGTCGCGACAAGCCGGTCGACGACGTCGTGATCCAGAGCATCGACGTCGAGGACGTCTGAACCGAGTGACCGACTCCACCTCGGCTTCGTCGAACACCTGTTACCGGCACCCTGATCGGCAGAGCTTCGTGCTCTGTCAGCGCTGTGGGCGGACCATCTGCCCGGAGTGCCAGACGCCGGCGGCGGTCGGGGTGCACTGCCCCGAGTGCGTCCGTGAGCAGCGGGCGAAGTTCACGGAGAACCGTCGCGCGTCCGGTCCGAGCAGCCTGACGGTGGCTCGGCGCCGGTTCGCGATGCTCGACCAGAAGGGCACCGTCGTCCTCATCGCGGTCTCGGTGGCCATCTGGCTGCTCGACCGGGTGTCCGGCGGGTTCCTGAGTCAGTGGCTCGCGTACAACTCGGCCCTGCTCCCGACACAGCCGTGGCGCATCGTGACCGTGCTGTTCGTGCACTCGGGCTTCTTCCACATCCTGTTCAACATGTGGGCGCTGTTCATCTTCGGGCGGATGCTCGAGAACATGCTCGGGACCTGGCGGTTCCTCGCGCTGTACTTCATCGCGGGGATCGCCGGGTCGATGCTCGTCACGTTCCTGGCACCGGGGACGTGGGTCGTGGGCGCATCGGGAGCGATCTTCGGGTTGTTCGCGGCGTTCTTCGTCCTGCAGCGCAGCCTCGGCAACAACGCGGTGCAGCTGCTCGTCATCATCGGGCTGAACCTGGTCATCGGCTTCCTGCCCGGCACGAACATCTCGTGGCAGGCGCACGTCGGTGGTGTCCTCGCCGGGTTCGTCACCGGGTTCGTCTTCGCGCGGACGCGCAACGTCCGACAGCGCGGACTGCAGGTGGCGCTGCTGACCCTGGAGGCCGTGGTCGCCATCGCGCTCTGCTTCGTCGGGTACGCGGTCACCACCGGCTGACGCCGCCACGCCTGGTCCACCGAACGCCCCGTCGCTCTCGCGGCGGGGCGTTCTGCCGTCCCCGGTTGTGCGACAGCAGGGCGACGTGGTGCAGTGCAGCAGGCTCGACCTGGTTCTCCACACCTCCCACCGGAGTTCTCCACAGCTGTGGACAGATCGGTGAGTTACACGGGTGTGATTATCCCCACTGTGGAGGAGCCTGTGGACAACTCGGGCACGGGGGTGGGGACAGGGGTGTGGAGAACTGCACGATCTGTGGAGAACTGCGGACGTGCCTCCTGGGCGACGGATCGTCCAGACCGTTGCTTGTGGAGAGAGCCCTCGACGGCTGCGGCACCGACGACGACGCCCGCCGCACCGGGAACGGTGCGACGGGCGTCGAGGAAGCGTGCGGGCGGTGTCAGCGCCAGCGCGTCGTCATGAGGAAGCCGACGAACATGATGCCGAAGCCGATCAGGATGTTCCACGAGTTCAGCGACGGGACCGGCAGTGTGCCGCCCGAGACGTAGAAGACGATGACCCACGCGAGCCCGATCAGCATGAAGCCGAACATGACGGGCTTGAACCACACCGGGTTCGGCTGGTCCCCCGCGGTGTCCACCGAGTCGGCTCGGGTCGTCCGGGCGGGCTTGGTGCGGTCCTTGTCCATGGCCATGGCCGGTATCCTACCGTCACCATGCGTGAGTTCCGGCCCGCCGGAGGCGACTCACATCCCCCCACGAGTACGGTGAGCGGCCCATGACCAAGATCCTCGTCGTCGACAACTACGACAGCTTCGTGTACACCCTCAACGGCTACGTCCAGCAGCTCGGCGCGGACACCGACGTCGTCCGCAACGACGCCTTCCCCGAGGACGAGATCGCCGACCGGATCGCGGAGTACGACGCTGTGCTGCTCTCTCCCGGCCCGGGCACGCCCGCCGACGCCGGAGTCTCGATCCCCACCGTGCGTGCAGCGATCGCAGCCGACAAGCCCCTGCTGGGCGTGTGCCTCGGTCACCAGGCGATCGCAGAGGCCCTGGGCGCCACCGTCACGCACGCCGACGAGCTCATGCACGGCAAGACGTCCCAGGTCGACCACGACGACAGCGTGCTGTTCACGGGCGTCCCGCACCCCTTCACCGCGACGCGGTACCACTCGCTCGCGATCGTCGACGGGACGGTCCCGGACGAACTGACCGTCACGGCCCGCACCGCCGGCGGCGTCATCATGGGTGTCCAGCACCGCGATGCGCCCGTCTACGGCGTGCAGTTCCACCCCGAGTCCGTCCTGACCGAGGGCGGCTACCGGATGGTCGGCAACTGGCTCGAGACCGCCGGCCTCAGCGGAGCAGCCGAGCGTGCAGCCGGCCTCGGGCCGCTGATCTCGGGCCGCTGATCTGGGGCCGCTGTCCGCAGCCCGCTGATCTCAGGCCGCTGACCGCAGCCCGCTGACCGCGCGGGCAGCCAGACCGGTGGTCAACCGTCCTTGTCGTCCCCGGCGCCCTGGCCCTTGTCGTTCGCCGGGGGTGCCGGCTGCCGCGACGGCTGCGCCGACGCCGCGCAGTACGTCAGGATCACGGTGCTGCCCTGGGCGACATCGCCCGACGGGACACTCTGCTGCGTGACGGTGCTGCCCGTGCACGCGTACGACGGGGACGGCTGCACGGTCAGTCCGAGTCCGGCCAGCGTCGAGTTCGCGGTCTCGAAGGGCTGCTGGGTCACGTCCGGCAGTTGCACCTTGCCGTTCGAGACGACCAGGTCGACGACGGAGCCCTTCTCATGCGAGCTGCCCGAGGCCGGGTCCGTGCTGAGGACGGTTCCCTCCGGGACGGACGGCGAGTAGTCGGAGTCGACTGCCCCGACCGTGAAGCCGGCGTCGGTGAGCGCACTCGTCGCCGCGTCCTGCGACTGCTCCTCGACGTTCGGGACCGCGATCTTCTCGACGCCGAGCGAGTAGTAGATCCGGACGTCCTGACCACGCGCCACCGAGGTGCCCTTGCTCGGGACCGTCTTGATGACGTCGTTGCGGTCCGCGGTGTCCGAGTTCTGCGCGACCCCGATCGGATCGAGCCCGCTCTTCCGGAGGGTCGCCCGGGCGTCCTTGTACGTCTGCCCGGACACGTCCGGCACGCTGATCGAGGAGTTCACCGGCGGCTTGCCCGGCGTGAGGTTGGCGACGAAGTAGCCCATCGCCGCGATGACCGCCGCGGTCAGGATGATGCCGAGCCAGATCCACGCCACCGGGGGTCGCCGCTGCGTCCGCTGGGGACGGTGCTCCTGCGTGTCGTCGAGCTCGCGGAAGGCCACGTCGGCGTTGCCGGCAGCGCGCGGGTTGACGTTGAACAGGAGCGAGGCGTCGTCCGCTGCGGCGGCAGCGAGCTTCTTCTTCGAGATCGGGACGTGACCGGCGGCGGCCTGCTGCAGGTCGCGTCGGAACTCGGCGGCGTTCTGGAACCGCCGTGTGCGGTCCTTCACGAGCGCGTGCAGGGTCACCGCATCGAGCGCGGGCGACACCGTCGACGTGATCGTGGACGGCGCGACGGGCTGCTCGCTGACGTGCTGGTACGCGACCGCCACCGGCGTGCTGCCGCGGAACGGGGGTCGTCCGGTGAGCAGCTCGAAGAGCACGATGCCGGTGGAGTAGAGGTCGGTGCGGGCGTCGACGGTCTCACCGCGGGCCTGCTCGGGCGAGAAGTACGACGCCGTGCCGAGGATCGAGGTCGTCTGGGCGACGGTCGCGGACGTGTCCGTGATGGCCCGGGCGATGCCGAAGTCCATGACCTTGACTTGGCCGGAGTGCGTGATCATCACGTTGGCCGGCTTGATGTCACGGTGGACGACCCCGGCGCGGTGTGAGAACTCGAGGGCGGTGAGGATGCCCTCGACGATGCGAGCGGCTTCTTCCTGCACGACCGGGCCCTCGGCGACGATGTCGCTCAGCGGACGGCCCTCGACGTACTCCATGACGATGAACGGCACTTGGGACTCGGCGCCCGAGGACTCCCGCACGGTCTCTTCGCCGGCGTCGTAGACGCGCACGATCGTCGGGTGGGCCATCCGTGCGGCCGCCTGGGCTTCCTGGCGGAAGCGCGTGCGGAACGCCGGGTCGTTCGCGAGGCTGGGCTTGAGCAGCTTGACGGCCACGCGTCGGCCGAGACGTGTGTCGGTCCCGACGTGGACGGTGGCCATGCCCCCGCGACCGATGACGTCACCGATCTCGTAGCGGTTGGCGAGGAGCGTGATCCCCGCGGTCACACCTTCTGGCACGTACTCCTCCGAATGTCCGTCCGAGCAAGTGTACGGCAGGGGTCTCTGGAGGGAGGCTGGCTGCGGGGGTGCTGACGCAACCGTTACCGGAACGTGGCGAGGCCCCGACACGCAGTGTGTCGGGGCCTCGGGTTGGGACATCAGGTCCGGTCAGTCCTGGGGCGTGGCCGTCGGCGTCGGCGCGTCGGTCGGCTCCGGCGGAGCGACCCAGGTGGCGGTCGCGGGGTCGGAACTGCTCGACGCGGCGAGGTTGCCGCACGTGACCGTGTAGGACAGCGTCACGTCGTTGCCCGCCTGGTCCGCCTGGATGTCGACCGAGGTCTCGGACGTGTCACCGCTCGTGGCGCCGGACGCGTCCTTTCCGCCGGACACGGTCCACGAGTACTTCGAGACCGTGTAGCCCGTGGGGCAGGTCGCGGTGGACCAGCTGAACGTCACGGCGCCCGTGGCCGAGACCGCACCGGCGCTCGGCGTGTTCGGCTTGTTCACCGACGGCGGTGCCGTGTACTCGCGGAGCGTCACGAGCGAGCCGTCCGCCAGGCTGCCGGTCGGGCTGATCGACTGCACGGTGTTCGCCTGCTCGGCGGTCTCGGCGGGGTCGCCGTCCTGCACCTGCACCGCGAGTCCCATGCCCTGCAGTTCACCGGTGACCTGGTCGGTGGGACGACCGACGTAGTCCGCGGGGTTGATCGTCGTCCGGGTCTCCGTCGGGGTGGCCGACGGCTCCTGGCTCGGTGTCTGCACCTGCGACGGTGTCGAGTCGCGCGTGGGCGGCGAGGTCGGCTTCGGGTCCGGGTCCCCGTTCGCGAAGACGAGCACCCCGATCACGATCGCGGCGATCACCACGACGGCCCCGACGACCCACCAGATCCAGGCCCGGCTCTTCCGCTCGTCGGAGTCGTCCTCGGGACCGGCCGGGCTGCGGGGCACGCCGGCACCGACGACGGGGGCGTTCGCCTGGGTCCCGATGAGCGCGGTCGCCGCGTCGTTGCCGGGCGGCGGGTTGAACGCGACCGTGCCGGCGCCGGCGATGGCGGGCACCGCGACGGTCGCCGCGGCGACGTCACCACGACGGAGGGCCTGGGCAGCGCGGGCGAGGTTCGCCGCGGTGGCCGGGCGGTCGGCGGGCTTCTTCGCGATGCACGACATCACGAGCGCGGCGACCGGTTCCGGGACGGTCCCCGGGAGCGCGGGCGGCTGGTCGTTGATGTGCGCCATCGCGATGGCGACCTGCGACTCGCCCGTGAACGGACGACGTCCGGCCAGGCACTCGTACGCGACGATGCCGAGCGAGTACACGTCCGTGGACGGGGACGCCGGGTGACCGCTGGCCTGCTCGGGCGAGAGGTACTGGACGGTGCCCATGACCTGGCCGGTCGCGGTGAGCGGGACCTGGTCGGCGATGCGGGCGATCCCGAAGTCGGTGATCTTGACGCGGCCGTCCGGCGTGATGAGCAGGTTGCCCGGCTTGATGTCGCGGTGGACCAGTCCGACGGCGTGCGCAGCCTGCAGCGCGTTCGCGGTCTGGGCGACGATGTCGAGCACCTTGTCGACGGGCAGGGTGTGCTCGCGCTCGATCATCGTGGACAGGGCCTCGCCGGGGACGAGTTCCATGACGAGGTAGGCGCTGCCGTCTTCCTCGCCGTAGTCGAAGACGTTGGCGATGCCCTCGTGGTTGACGAGCGCGGCGTGCCGGGCCTCGGCGCGGAAGCGCTCGAGGAACCCGGGGTCGCCGAGGTACTCGTCCTTGAGGATCTTCAGGGCGACGGTGCGCCCGATGACCAGGTCAGTCGCCTGCCACACCTCTCCCATGCCGCCGATGGCGACCCGGGACGAGAGCTGGTACCGCCCACCGAAGGTGAGTCCGCTGGTGGGTCTCATTTGTTCAGCACCGCCTCCATGACCTTCTTCGCGACGGGAGCCGCGACCGTGTTGCCGACTCCGGACTGCCCGAGCCCGCCGCCGTTCCCGACGACCACGGCGACCGCGACCTCGGGGTCCTTGGCCGGGGCGAAGCCCGTGAACCAGAGTGTGTAGGGATCGCCGGTCCCGCCTTCGGCAGTACCGGTCTTGCCCGCGACGTCGACACCGTCGATCTTCGCATTCGTTCCGGTCCCGGCGTTGACGACGCTCTGCATCGCCTCGGTCAGGTCGGACGCGTCGCCGGAGGAGAGCGGGGCGCTGTACTGCTTCGGCGAGAAGGACTCGACGGTCTTCAGGTCGCTGGTCTCGATCGACTCGACGAGCGACGGCTGCATGACCTTGCCGCCGTTCGCGATGCCCGCGGACACCATCGCCATCTGCAGCGGGGTCACCCGGTCGTTCGCCTGACCGAAGGCGCTGAGCATGAGCTGCGCGGTCGATTCGGGCTCGGGGTACTGGCTCGGCGTCGCCGAGGTCGGGACGTCGATGACGCTGCCGAAGCCGTACGCGTCGGCCGTCTTCTTGATCGTCTCGTACCCGAGCTTCCGCCCGAGTTCCGCGAAGGGGATGTTGCACGAGTACTGGATCGCGACGCGGAGCTTCACCTGGTCGCCGCCGCCGCAGCTGCCGCCCTCGGCGTTGTTGATCCGCGAACTCGTGCCGGGCAGGGTCAGCGTCGAGGGGTTCGGCAGGGTCGAGTCGAGCGTGTAGTCCCCGCTCGCCAGTGCGGCGGAGGCCACCACGAGCTTGAAGACCGATCCGGGCGTGTAGAGGTCGCCGGCGATCGCCCGGTTCGCCAGCGGCTTGGACGCGTCCGACTCGAGCGCCTGGTAGCGCGCGATGACGTCCTTGGTGTCGTGGGAGGTGAGCGTGTTCGGGTCGTAGCCCGGCTTCGACACCATCGCGAGGATCTTGCCGGTCTTCGGCTGGATCGCGACGACGGCGCCGGTGTTGGCTCCGAGGGCGTCGTAGGCGGCCTGCTGCACGTCGGGGTCGATCGTCAGGTTCACGTTGTCGCCCTGGACGTCCTGACCGGTGAGGATCGAGTTGAGGTTCTGGAAGAACGAGTCGTCGCTGTTGCCCGACAGCACGGCGTTCTCCGCGCCCTCGATGCCGGCGTTGCCCTGCCCGATCGTGAAGTACCCCGTGACGGCCGAGTAGAGCTCGCCGCTGTTGTACTTGCGCTGGTACTGGTACTGGTCGTCGACCGCGGTGGACTCGGCGATCGGCTTGCCGTCGACCAGGATCGCGCCGCGCTTGGTCGAGTAACTGTCCAGGATGGTTCGGGAGTTGCGGCTGTCGGCACGGAGCGAGTCCGCCGCGAAGAACTGGATGGACGTCGTCGACACGAAGAGCGCGACGAACATGAGCACGACGACGGTCGAGACGCCGCGGAGTTGGCGGTTCACCGGCGCTCCTTCCTGGACCGGCCGCGGCCGGTGTTGCCCCGCTCGGAGAACGCACCCTGCTGGACACGCTGCTCGGCGGGGATGGAGTCGGTCAGCCGCAGCAGCATCGCCGCGATGATCCAGTTCGCCACGAGTGACGAACCACCGGCTGCCATGAACGGCGTGGTGAGTCCGGTGACGGGGATGATGCGGGTGATGCCCCCGACGACGACGAAGACCTGCAGGGCGATCGTGAAGCCGAAGCCGATGCCGAGCAGCTTGCCGAAGTCGTCCTGCGCCATGAAGCCGACGCGGATGCCCCGGGACACCAGGATCACGAACAGGCCGAGGATCGCGAAGACACCGATCAGCCCGAGCTCTTCACCGAGCGACGAGATGATGTAGTCGGCGTTGGCGACCGGGGTGATGTACGGGCGGCCCTGCCCGAGTCCGGTGCCGGTGATGCCGCCGTTGGCGAACCCGAACAGGCCCTGCACGAGCTGGTAGCTGCCCTGCGTCTGCCGCAGGAAGATCTGCTGGTCGAACGGGTTGAGCCACTGCTCGAACCGGCCCTGCACGTAGACCAGGACACTCGCCGCCACGAGGGCGCCGCCGATGAACAGCACCAGACCGATCACGACCCAGCTGAGGCGTGCGGTCGCGACGTAGATCATCACGAGGAACAGGCCGAAGTACAGCAGCGCGGTGCCGAGGTCGCGCTGGAACACCAGCACGCTCATCGCCACACCCCAGATGATGAGGATCGGACCGAGGTCGCGGGCGCGGGGGAACGTCATGCCGAGGAACTTCCGGCCGACGATCGACAGGCTGTCCCGGGCGGTGACGAGGTAGCCGGCGAAGAACAGCGCCATCGTGATCTTCGCGAGCTCGCCGGGCTGGAACGAGAACGGCCCGATCCGGATCCAGACGCGGGCACCACCGATGTTCGTGCCGATGCCGGGGAGCATCGGCAGCAGGAGCAGCACGATGGTCAGCAGCATGAAGATGTACCGGTAGCGCTGCAGGAACCGGTGGTTGCGCACGAGCAGGATCGTCACGATGGCGAACACCATGGCGAGCAGGGTCCAGGCGATCTGCTTCACACCGATCGCCGCCCACCCCTCGACGCCGTTGTGGATGTCGATCCGGTAGATCTCCGCGATGCCGATGCCGTTGAGCACGAGGGCGACCGGGAGGATGAAGGGGTCGGCGTTCTTCGCGACGATCCGCAGGATGACGTGCATCACCAGTGCGAGGCCGAGGATCGAGGCCGCCGTCCACAGCACCGACGTGTCGAAGACCCGGCCCTTGGTGCCGAGCTGCACGAGCACCATGGCGCCGGCGCAGATGCCGCAGGCGATGACGAGCAGCACGAGCTCGAGGTTCCGCGCGCGGGCGGGCTCCCGCAGCTTGATCGTGATCGCCTGGGTCAACGAGGGTGCGGTCGTGGCGCTCATCGTGCGCTCCTCGACGGGGAGGGTGACGGGGATCGGGGCGTCGCGGACCCGGTGGGCGAGGCGGACGGTGACGGCGTCGGGGCGTCACCGGAGCCTCCTGTCCCGCTCTGGTCCTGGCCGGTCTCGGCGGCCGTCCGCAGTCGCTCGACGATCGCCCTGGCGTCGCCGAGCGACGTCGCGTTGATCGTCGACCGGACGTTCTGGCGCGTGTAGTCGGGGAGCTCGGTCAACGCGATGTCGGTGTCCTCGTAGACGTCCGACAGCGCGATCGGGCCGATGGACTGCTGCACGCCCTTGTAGATGGCGACCGATCCGCGGTCCGTGCCGACGTAGTAGTGGTCCTGGACGATGCGGTACCCCAGGAAGAGCGCGCCGATGAGCGCCAGGATCGCGACCACGAGGGCGATCGACCACGAGACCCGGCGGCGGATGCGGCGACGGCGGTCCTCGGCGATGAGTTCGGCGAAGTACTGGTCCGACTCGGGCTCGAAGTGCGAGTCCTCGGGGGCGCTGGACACCTTCAGCGGGTGCAGCAGGATCGTGGGGAGGCGGATCGGCTTGCGGCCGGTCGAGGCCTCGAAGGTCAGCGGTGCCGCGGCAGAGCCGACCGTGGTGGCCGCGTCGTCGTCGTCGCCCGGCTCGGAGTCCGTGACGTCGAGCACCACGACGGTGACGTTGTCCGGGGCGCCGTGGTCCAGCGTCTCCTTGACGAGGCGCTGGGTGACCTGGTTGGCGTCCATCGTCGACGCGAGCGCGTGGCGGATGCGTTCCTCGGCGAGGTACGACGAGAGTCCGTCGGAGCACAGCAGCCACCGGTCGCCCGGGCGGATGTCCATGATCGCGGTGTCGACCTCCGGCGCGGCGTCGACGTCACCCAGCACGCGCATCAGGACCGAGCGGCGGGGGTGCACCGCGGCTTCTTCCGGCGTGATGCGGCCGCTGTCGACGAGGCGCTGGACGAAGGTGTGGTCCGAGGTGATCTGCTGCAGTTCGCCGTCGCGCCAGCGGTAGATGCGGGAGTCGCCGATGTGGGCGATCGCGAGCTGGTCGCCGACCCGGATCATGGCGCTCACCGTGGTGCCCATGCCGGTGAGTTCCTGGTGCTCGAACACGGTCTCGGTGATGAGCTGGTTCGCGGCGATCAGGGCGGACTGCAGGGCGAACTCGGCGTCGTGCGCGGAGGGGAACTCGCGGTCGACCTCACGGATGCGACGGATCGCGATCGCGGAGGCGACGTCGCCGCCGGCGTGCCCGCCCATGCCGTCGGCCACGGCGAACAGGTGCTGCCCGGCGTAGCCGGAGTCCTGGTTGTTCGCGCGGATGCGCCCGACGTGGGACACAGCGGCGCTCAGCGTGCGAGCCGTCATCCCGGGACTACCGCCGCAGCTCGAACGTCGTCGTCCCGATGGTGATCGGGGTGCGTTCCGCCACGGTGGTGGGGACGGTGACCTTCTGCCCGCCGACGAAGGTGCCGTTGGTCGATCCGAGGTCGGTGAGGACCCAGGCCCCGCCCTGCAGGTCGAGGCGGGCGTGGTTCGTGGACGTGTAGTCGTCACGGATCACGACGTTGCTCTCGCTGGAGCGGCCGATCGTGATGGGACCGCCGCCGAGCGGCATCTCCATGCCCTCGCGGGCGCCCTCGGTGATCACGAGACGGGTGGCGACCGGCGCGCCGGGAGCGGCGGTCGGGGCACTCGGCTGCCCGATCAGCTCGGTGAATGCACTCGGGGACGCTCCGGAGGCGGCAGCTGCGGTACCGGCGCCGGCCGGCATCGGCGGGGTGGTCGGTGTGGACGGACCGGCCTTCGGGTCCGTCGGGATGGCACGGACACGCTGGCCGAAGAGATCGCTGCGCAGGGCGAAGACGATCACGAAGACGAAGAGCCACAGCACCGCGAGGAACGCGAAGCGCAGCACGAGCAGGGTCAGGCCCGTGGTCATCGCGCACCTCCGTCGTTCTCCGGGATCACCCGGAACACCATACGGGTCCGACCGATCTCAATGGTTGAATCCGGCTCGAGGATGGCCTGGGAGAAGCGCTCACCGTTGAGTTTCGACCCGTTCGTCGACCCGAGGTCGTTCACCTGGGCGTGCTTGCCGTCCCACAGGACCTCGACGTGCTTGCGGCTCGTCCCGGTGTCGGCGACCGTGATGTCCGCGTCCGTGCCACGTCCGATGACGGTCCGGCCGCGCTGCAGCCGGTGGCGCTGCGACCCGATGTCGAGGACGGCCACCCACGCGAGGTCACGCTGCACCGTGGTGGAGTCGATCTCGAGGATGCCGGTGGAGAGCGTGCCGTCCTGCTGCAGGCGGATCGTGACCGGCCCGGAGAACGAGTAGTTCTGTGCGACCGCGTGCTGCTGCACCCGCTGGGTGAGTTCGTCGATCAGCGGACGCCCGACGTCGTTCATGCGGGTGTGGTCCGGCGGAGCGAGACGCACCGTGAACTCGTTCGGCACGAGGATGCGCTCGCGGGAGACGACTGCGGCCTTCGTGTCGAGTTCACGCCGCAGGGCCGCGGTGATCTCGACCGGCTGCACACCGGAGCGGAAGGTCTTGGCGAACGCACCGTTGACGGCGCGCTCCAACCCTCGCTCGAAGTTGTCCAGTAAGCCCATGGTCCCCACGTTCTCGGTCGTTGACCTCTGCATGGTAGTGGTTGGCTCCGGGCACCGTCTGTGCATGGTAGTGTTCTCGTCGCTGGCGCGAGTGGCGGAATTGGTAGACGCGCACGGTTCAGGTCCGTGTGCTGGAAACGGCGTGGGGGTTCAAGTCCCCCCTCGCGCACCAGTGTCAATCGAAGAACGACGAAGGCCCCGATCGAGAGATCGGGGCCTTCGTCGTTCTCCGGGTGACTCGCCGGTCACCCGTGCCCCGCCCACCCGAGCGCCGCCGCGACCTCCCGCGCCGTTCCCGCCGGGTGGAGAGCATGGTCCTGCGACTCCGGGACGACCACGAGCCGCCCGGTCGGCAGGAGCTCCGCCAGCCGGTCGGTCGCGACCACCAGGAACGGCCAGGTCCGGCCGCCCCGCAGCACCGTCACCGGCATCGACACGGCCGCCATCGCCGGGGAGGGGACCGGCGTCTCGGCGGTGATCGTGGCGTCGTACACGGTCGACTGCGCGACGGCGACCAGGGCCGGCCACATGGGTGCGTTCCGGATCTGTTCGACGACCTCGGCGGGCAGCCCGACGGCTTCGCGCTGGAAGAGGACGACGGCGTCCTCCGGCCGACCGGCGTCGACGTGCGCCTGCAGGCGGTCGACCAGGTCGGGCGCCTGCGGCGGGCGCGAGTCGTCGAACGCGAACGGTGGTTCGGAGAGGAAGAGGTGGTCGACGTCCAGGCCGCCGGCCGCGGCGCGGAGGGTCAGGACTGCGCCCGAGGAGTGCCCGAGCGCGGCTCGGACCCCGCCGGCCGCCGTGGCGACAGCGATGAGGTCCTCGACCTCGCGCTCGGGAGCGTACGGGCGGGTGTCACCGGAACCGCCTCGGGCACGGCGGTCGAGGACCACTCCGCGCAGGCCGACCTCCGTGAGGGCGTGGGCGAGCGGCCGCGCGGCGTCAGCGGTGCTGAAGGCCCCACCGATGACGACGACACCGGGAGCGTCGGCCGCGCCGATCGCTTCCCAGGCGATGGGCGTTCCGTCGGCGGAGCGGACCTGGTGCATGGCGGCAGTCAACACCCGCCCGGCTCGGGACGGAAGGGGTGTGGCCGGACCGGTCGGTCAGACGACGACGCTGCCGAGGACGCGGTGCGCGATCGAGATCGACTCGCCGGAGACGACCGACAGCGGGGACGACAGGAACGCGACCAGGTCGGCGATCTGCTGCGGGCTGGACTCGCCGCCGGCGCCGGCTCGGACCGCGGCACTCGGCTCGTCGGTCACGGTGCCGGGGTTCACGACGTTCACGGTCACACCGGTCCCCGCGGTCTCGTCGGCCAGGTTCTTCGCGATCACGTTCGTCGCCGCGTTCCGCAGCGAGGTGGTGATGTTGCCCGACAGGTAGGCGTTCTGCCCGCTGACGACGACGACCCGGCCGAAGCCGGCCCGGCGCTGCGCCGGCAGGACGGCGTTCGCGACACGGAGGAAACCGAGGGCCTTGCCGTCGATCGCCGCAGCGACCTGTTCTGGATCCGAGCGACGGTCGGGGTCGAGGGTGTCCGCCGCGGGCGCTGCGGTGACGACGAGGACGTCGACGTGTCCGTGCTGCTCGAGCACCCGGGCGACGGCGGTGTCGACGGACGCCTGGTCGGCAGTGTCCATCGCGACGCTGTCCGCCGAGTCGGTGGCGGTGCGGGAGGCGACGACGACGGTCGCGCCCTCCTGCCGGAGGCGGTCGACGACGGCGGCGCCGACGTACCCCTTCCCACCGACGACGAGTGCGACACGGTCCTGCAGCTGGAGATCCACGTCGTGGACGCTACGCCGGCCGTGCGGATGCCGGACGGGAGGCGCGGTGCCGGACCGCCGTCGTGCCTCCCGTCCGACGTCGGTGCCGGCCGGCACGGTCGTCGGTGCCCACCTGCTCACCCGCCCAACTGCTCACCCCTCAGCGCGCGCGGAGGGCCTCGGTGAGGACGTCCTCGACGGAGCGCGGCTCGTGACCGAGGAGGTCGGCGAGCGTGGGGTCGACGGTGGCGAACTCGCCGTCGCGGGCGGCTGCGAAGAACCCGGTCATCATCGGGGCGAGCGCCTCGGGGAGGCCGCCCGCGACGAGTCCAGCGCGGTACTCGTCCTCGTCGACGACGGTCCGGGTGACCGTGCGGCCGGTGATCCGCGAGACCACCTCGGCCAGCTCGTCCATGTCCAGGGCACGGGACGCGGTCAGCGGCGCGGTGGTGCCGTGCAGCCGGTCGGGATCGGTGAGGGCGATCGCCGCGGCGACGGCCAGGTCCTGCTGCGCGGTCCACGCTACGGGGCCGTCCGCGGGCAGGCGGAGTCCGCCGGTCCGGAGACCCGCGCCGAGCATGAACGGTGCGCTGGAGGCGTGGAAGCCGTTGCGGAGCGAGGTCGTGGCGATGCCGGTGGCCGCGAGGTCCCGCTCCGTGGTGGCGTGCTGGCGGGCCGGACCGAAGTGGGACTCCGGCGAGGCCGCCATGTGTGCGGTGTAGACGATGCGCTCGGCGCCGGCGATGACGGCGGCCTCGACGGCGGCGCGGTGCGGCTCCGGGTCGGCGGGTCCGGAGACGATGAGCACGCTGCTGGCGTCGGCGAAGGCGGCGGGGAGGGTCTCCGGCGCGGTGAAGTCGCCGCGACGGACCTGGACGCCGCGGTCGGCGAGGCGACGGGCGGCCTCCGAGCGGGGGTCGCGGACGCTGACGGCGAGTTCGCGGGCGGGGAGGTGCTCGAGGATTTGGTCGACGACTGCTCCGCCGAGCTGTCCGGTGGCTCCGGTGACGATGATCATGGCTGCTCCGATCGTGTTTCCATTGGTAACACGAGCAAGGTATCACCGGAAACACGGTCAGGGGAACAGCGGTACCGCGTGTCTCAGTAGCATCGGAACCATGAGCCCCGCACCGGACCCGCGCTCCCGCATCGTCACGGCGGCCGCACGCCTGCTCGCCGAGGACGGTGCGTCGGCGGTCACCACGCGGAGCGTCGCGCTCGCCGCCGGCGTCCAGGCACCGGCGATCTACCGGCTGTTCGGCGACAAGGACGGACTGCTCGACGCGGTCGCCGAGCACGTGCTGGCCGAGTTCGTCGCCACGAAGACCGAGCACGCGGCCGCCGAGGCCGACGATGACGGCGACCCCGTCGAGGACCTGCGGGCGTCCTGGCGTGTGCAGGTGGCGTTCGGGCTCGCGAACCCCGCGCTGTTCCGGCTCCTGTACGCCTCGGACCGGGACGACAGGTCACCGGCCGTCGCCGCGGGTCTCGCGGTCCTGCGCGCCCGGGTACGCCGGATCGCCGCGGCCGGGCGCCTCCGCGTCACCGAGGAGCGAGCGGTCGCGATGATCCGTGCCGCCGGTGCGGGTGCCATGCTCACGATGCTCTCCAGCGGTGGGGCGGACGGCGAGTCGACGCTCCCCGAGCTCATGCTCGACACGGTGCTGGCGGCGATCGTCACCGGACCGCCGGCGTGGGCGGACACCGGCAGCCCCGATGTGGACACCCCTGACGGACGCACCGCGGAGGGCAGAGCGATGCCCCTCGGTGCGCTCCAGGCGGTCCGTGCCGCCGCTCCGGAGCTGCCCGGGCTCACCGGACGCGAGCGGGCGATGCTCGAGGAGTGGCTCGGTCGGGCCGCCACGGCCTCCTGACGGTCCGCCCCTGACGGGGCCTTGACGCCCGAGCACCCGGCTCCGCACACTGGCTCGGGTCCCTGCGCCGATCAGGCGGTGCGGGAACGGAACCGAGGGGCACCACCATGCGTCGGATGACAGCGGCGATCGTCGCGGCACTGGGCATCACACTGGCCACCGTCGTGGCCGCTCCTGCCGGAGCGACGACGACGTGCTCCGGCACGACGGTCTCGACGGCCGACCTGGCGACCGGGTGCACCGTCACCTCCGCCACCCTCGTCCTGCCGGACGGACGGACCGTCGTCATCCCCGGCGCGGGCACGACGCTCACGGTCGCCCCGGTCACCGTCGCGGGGTCCGCCGACCCGGGTGACGTCGTGGTCACGAACACGGGCAGCGCCGGTGTGGCCGTGCAGACGGACGGCTCGTGGTCCGGTTCCCCCGTGGCGGTCACCCGCGAGCGTGCCGCGCTGCAGCGTCGCGTCCTCGGGGCGTCGGTCGCCGGCCCGCAGGCGGTGTCCGGCCAGGCGACGTCGGCGAGCTGTGGCAGCACCGCGTACTCGCTGACCGGGCACCACTGGAACGGGACCGTGGACTGGCGGTACAACCCCACGAACGCCAAGGCCTCGAACGTGTCGGCGCTCCGGGCGGGCGCCGCGGCCTGGACGGGATCGATCACGACGTGCGGCCGGACCGTGACCTCGAGCGCGTCGCAGCAGTACCTCGGCACGGCGCGGCAGGCCCCGGCGCTCACCGACCAGGGCGGGTGCGGTGCGTCGAACGGGTACAGCGTCGTCGGGTGGGGAGCGCTCCCGGCCGGCACGCTCGGCGTCACCTGCATCTGGTCGCGCTCCGGTGGTGTCGCCGTCGAGACCGACCAGCGCTACTCCACGCGGTACCTGTGGGGCTCCGCGGCGACCTGCTCCGGCAACCGGTTCGACTTCCGCGGGGTCGCGACGCACGAGTGGGGACACGTCTACGGCCTCGGCCACGTGGCGCAGGGGACCGGGCAGGTCATGAAGGCGTCCGCGTCGACGTGCGAGACCGCGCAACGCACCCTCGGCGCCGGCGACGCCCGGGGGATCGCGGCCCTGTACTGACCGGCGCCGGGTCGACCGTCCGCGTGATCTGAACACTCCGGACGGCCGTCCAGCGGCCCCAGCCGACCATCGCCCCTGCACGACGAACTTCGTCCAGGGAGCGACATGAGCGATCAGCAGCAGCAACCCCCGGGTCCGAGCAGGGGATGGGGCCGAAGCCCGACCACGGTGAGACCAGCTACCGGGGATCCGGCAAGCTCACCGGCAAGCGTGCCGTCATCACCGGCGGGGACAGCGGCATCGGCAAGGCGGTCGCGATCGCCTTCGCCCGCGAGGGTGCCGACGTCCTCATCTCCTACCTGCCACAGGAGGAAGAGGACGCGCAGGAGACCAAGCACTGGATCGAGGACGCCGGTCGGAAGGCCGTCCTGTTCCCCGGCGACGTCAGCGACCCGGCGTACTGCCGCAGTGTCATCGACACCGCGGTGTCCGAACTCGGCGGCATCGACGTCCTGGTCAACAACGCGGCCTACCAGATGACCCACGAGACGCTCGAGGAGATCACGGACGAGGAGTGGGACCACACCCTCGCGACGAACCTCAGCGCCTACTTCCACCTGACGAAGGCCGCGCTGCCGCACATGACCGCCGGTGCGTCGATCATCGGCACGAGCTCGGTGAACTCGGACAACCCGGTCCCGACGCTGCTGCCCTACGACGTGACCAAGGCCGGGATCGCCAACTTCTCGGCCGCGCTCGCGCAGCTCGTCGGGGAACGCGGCATCCGGGTCAACAGCGTCGCGCCCGGGCCGATCTGGACGCCGCTCATCCCCTCGACGATGCCCGCCGAGCAGGTCGAGCAGTTCGGCACGCAGACACCGCTCGGCCGCGCCGGTCAGCCCGCCGAGCTGGCCCCGGTCTACGTCCTGCTCGCGAGTGACGACGGCAGCTACGTCTCCGGTGCACGCATCGCCGTCACCGGTGGCACGCCGATCCTCTGACCCGGCACCTGACCCGGCACCTCCGACCCGATCATCTGAACCGACACGGAAACAGGAGAACGATTTGTACTTCCACGAGCAAGAGCTCCAGTTCAAGGCGACCCCCGACAAGCCGGACGCGGTCTACGCGCGGAAGCTCCAGGAGGTGCTCGGCGGTCAGTACGGCGAGATCTCCGTCGCCCTGCAGTACCAGTTCCAGGCGTGGAACATGCACATCCCGGGCAAGTACCGCGACATGGTGTTCGGCATCGGCGCGGAGGAGATGGGCCACGTCGAGATGCTCGCGACGATGATCGCCCAGCTGCTCGAGAAGTCCCCCCTCGGCATCACGGAAGACGCGCTGCAGGACGACCCGACGGTCGCGGCGGTCGTCGGCGGCACGGACATCCAGCACGCCATCGTCGCCGGCGCCGGTGCGCGTCCGGTCGACAGCATGGGCAACCCGTGGCAGGGCTCGTACATCACGGCCAGCGGCAACCTGCTGGCCGACTTCACGGCGAACGAGAACGCCGAGATGCAGGGCCGTGTGCAGGCCGCACGGCTGTACCACATGACCGACGACCACGGCGTGCGGGACCTGCTGAGCTTCCTCATCGCCCGCGACACCATGCACCAGAACATGTGGGCGACCGCCGCTGCCGAGCTCCGCGAGAAGGGGCTCGAGACCATGCCGGTCCCGAGCAACTTCCCGCAGCACAAGGAGAACCAGGAGGTCAACTACCAGTACCTCAACTTCTCCGACGGTGCCGAAGCGAAGAACGGTCCGTGGGCGAGTGGTCCGTCGTTCGACGGCAAGGGCGAGTACTCGTACCACGACGGCCCCACGACGTCGGTGCCGATGCCGCCGCCCACGCACCCGGACTCGCGCTTCTACGGCACGACGGAGCTGCCGAACACGGTCGAGAAGATCGCCGGCACGGTGCAGGACAAGCTCAACAAGGAGTAGTCCGTCCGGACCGGCGCACGAGCCCTTCCTCCGCCCGGAGGAGGGGCTCGTCCGCGTTCCCACGCTCTACGGGTCGTTCGTTGCGCGAACTGTACAACTCGACAAAATGTTTGTTGCCCTCATAGTTCACGATGTGAAAGAGTTCCCTCGTCCGCACGGACAGCAGACCCTCGACGAGGAAGGCGCACCCATGCAGAGCACGTACCGCGGCACGACGCACGACACCCGGTTCGGCGGCTCCCACCCGCGTGTGGGACTCACCGATCCGGCCGTCATCGAAGCCTGGGTCGCCCAGCGCATCGAGGACCCGTCGCTGCTGTCCCGCCGCACCGAACTGTCCTACGCCGACTTCTTCGTCGCGCCGGCCGCCTGACCGCCCACCGCGCGAGCCAGCGTCCGCCCCACCAGCACGACCACCCGCCGGACGGGTGAGGGAGACACCGACACATGCCGTTGACCGTCGTCCGCCGCGAGCACGTCCACCTCTACGCGCGTGAGCCCCGCACCCGGTCCGCCAAGACCGCCGTCGACGCCCTGCTCCGCCTGCAGCACGCCGAAGAGGACCAGCTCGAACGTGCCCGCGGCGAGAGCGGGCTGACGAAGAACGAGTTCCTCACCGTCCGCTACATGCTGCAGGCGCACCGAGACGGCCGCAGCATGGGCCCGAAGGACCTGGCCGTGATGCTGTCCGTGTCGAACGCCTCGGTCACGAAGATCGTCGACGGCCTGGTCGAGAAGGGTGACCTGCTCCGGGTCCCGCACCCCACCGACCGTCGGGCACAGGTGCTCGAGCCGACCGTGCAGGCCGCCCGCAAGATCGACAAGTCGTACGAGATCTTCCACGAGGCCGTCGTCGAGGTCATCGACCACCTCTCCGCCGAGGACAACGAGGTCCTGGCGCGGTGCCTCGCCCAGATCACGGCCGCGCTCGACGCCGGCCTGCCGACACCGGTCGACGAGTACACGGTGCCAGAGGCCGGCGCGGACGCCGACGGGTCGGGCGCCGGTTCCTGACACCCGTCGGACGGGAGGCGCGTTCCGGGTGGTGATCCGTGCCTCCCGTCCGCCACTGGCCGCGAAAACCTTCCAGCGGTAAGTTGGCACGGTGACCGAGCCCGCCGACGACGACGCCGCGACGCCGTCGCGCCGCGGCGGCTACCGCAAGGGCACCGAGCGACGGGCCCAGATCCTCGACGAGATGATCCGGATGGTCGCCGAGCAGGGCGTCGACGCGTCCTCGCTCCGTTCCGTCGCCGACGCCCTCGGGATCACCCACGCGGCGCTCCGGCACTACTTCCCGAGCCGCGACGAACTGCTCCTCGCCGTCTACCGCGAGCACGAGGTGCGCGAGCAGGGCGCACCCGAGCGGATGAAGTCCGCCATCGGCGACATGCGCGAGAGCGCCGCCCGCAACCGGGCCGTGCCGGGGCTCGTCCAGCTCTACACGACCCTCTCGGCCGACGCCGTGCAGGAAGGACACCCGGCCACACGGGAGTTCATGCGCGACCGGTTCACCCGGCTGCGTGCCGACCTGGCCGAGCTCATCCGGCGCGACCAGGCGGCGGGACGGATCCGGGACGACCTGGACGCGGAGGACCTGGCGAGCCTCAGCATCGCGGTGTCCGACGGCCTGCAGGTGCAGTGGCTGCTCGACCCGGACGCGGTCGACGGGGAGCGGGTGCTGCGGCTGCTGGAACGCATCGTGCCGACCGGCGGGACCACCGCCCCGGGCGCTCCGGCCTGACGTCGGGGCAACACTCCCGAGCGGCAGCACTCCCGACCGTCGGTGCTCCCGAGCGTCAGCGCTGCTGCGGGTCCGGTCCGGCCGGGACGGGGCCGACGACGGTCCGAGGGCGTGCTGCGTCGAGATGGGTGCGGGGAGCCGGGACCGCCCGGGCCGCGGCGAGGGCGACGTGCCCCAGGTCCTGCGCGGAGGTCTCGGCACCGGAGTCCGCGACCCGACGCCGTGCCGCACGCTGGCGGGCGGCACCGGTGCCCCGGGCGAAGAGATCGGCGATGCCGCGTTCGACCAGCTGGTCGTCGCCGTTCGCCGTCAGGGCCGGCAGCACGTGGGCCAGGAGCAGCATCACGACGTCGCGGGCCGGTGCCGGGCGTTCGGTCGTCGGGTCGACGAGGCACCCGTCGAGTCCGTCGAGGGCAGCCCGCCAGTTCGCCATCCGGACCGCGCAGGCGGGCGTGTTCGGGGCCTCCCGGCCGACCGCCGCGTCGTTCGCCGCCGTGTCCACCAGGGCACGGACCAGACCGGCGACCGTCACCGTCGTGCCGGGGTCGAGCGGCACGTCGGCGACGCGGACCTCCACCGTCGGGTGGTTCCGCGACAGGCGGGCGTCGAGGTAGAGCATGCCCGCGTCGAGCAGTGTGCCGGTGCTGAGCATCGCCTCGGTCACGGCGCGGTAGCGAGCCAGGGAGCCGTAGCGCTCCTGCGGGCCGGACGACGGCCACTGGTTCCAGAGCATCGACCGCCAGCTGGCGTGCCCGGTGTCGACACCGTCGTGGAACGGCGAGTTCGCGGTCATGGCGATGAGGATCGGCGTCCACGTGCGGATCTGGTCGAGGACGGCGACGCCCTCCTCCGGTGAGTCGACCGACACGTGCACGTGCAGACCCGAGGTGAGCACCCGTCGCGGCAGGCTGCCGTACCGCTCCATGATCGTCGAGTACCGCGCCGAATCGGTGGGGTGCGGGGTGACCGGGCACGGCGACGTGGCGAGCGGGGCGGCATGCGCTCCGGCCTCGGACGCGAGCAGTTCCGTGAACTCGCGGTTCGCCAGGACCTGGCCGCCGAGCGCCGCGAGGGACGAGTGCGGGCGGGTGATGAGCTCGATCGCCTCCCGGTGCATCTCGCCGACGACCTCGCCACCGTCCCCCGGGCCGCCGGCCGCGACGGCGCGGGCGAGCACCTGGTCCGCGACCGGGACCGGGTGACCCGTCGTCCGGTCGATGAGCAGCAGCTCTTCTTCGACTCCCATGGTGCGCATGCCCCGAGTGAATCCGGGATCGGCTGCGCGTGGGCACCGGGTGGCCGGAGCACGCGGCCTGACGGTCCGCGGAGCGCGGGTCAGTCGTCGGGGAGACCGACCTTCGAGCCGCGTGGGTCGACGTTCCGCCGTGGGGGTGCGTCGACGACCGGGGCTGGCTCGAGCGCGAGGGCTCGGCGGCGTGCGGCGTCGGACCGAGTTGCACTCCACCGACAGCATGATCCACGGATCCCACAAGTGATCCGGCAACGGTCAGGCGCAAGTCATGCATCGGCGGCTTCGGAATCCGGACCGAAGCCCGTGTGGGATCCCAGTCTTGGACAGCAACGCAACCCTGGGACTGATCTTGGTGACCGCCGCGACTCATTGCCAGGGGGAGAACTGACGGCCGGGAGGAACCGATCGGTTCTTCCCGGCCGCCAGGACTTGCCGAGCCGTGAGTTCGCTACATCGGTCCGGCGAACGCCGTCACTGCCTCGAACTCCCGCGATGAATTGGCGGGAACGGTCAGCGCCCACGCCACGGCCTCTCCGTTGTCATAGTCGCCACCGACGTCGGCGCTGTTGTTGAGGTCACCCTGGAGGTCGATCGCCGACCAGACATCGCGATAGAGCCCCTCGGCAATCGTTGCGCCCTGTGTGATTGCCGTCAGTCGCAGGGACAGAACAGCGTCGCTGTCATCGACGTGCACGCACCCGACCGTCTGGGACGCCGTGTCGATGCCGCCAGTACCGGTGTCATCGTCGGCCGTGTAGCAGTCGATCGCGTGGTACAGGCGAACGTCCTGAGTGGTGTTGGTCGTGTTCTGGACCTCGACGTGCGTCGATACGCTGCTGCCACCCGCGACCCAGCTGTCGGTCTGTACGAGTTGCACTCCCGTCTCTCCGGCGGTGACCCGTGTCACGGTACGGAACGGGTCAGCCGCGGTACCGGAACCTGAGTTGGACTGAGCCATCGGCGTCCACGGCTCGAACGAGAGGTGCGCCGCCGGGATGTCATTGGGGCCGTAGAGAGTTCCGTTCACGGCGACGAATGTGCCGCACGCCGTGTCGCTGTAGTACTCACCCATCAAGTCCTCGTTGGTGTTCAGCGTGCAGCTGAGGTCCGGGCTGGTCGACGCGGACGAGATGGTTCGAGCGTCCGTGATGGGCGGGGTGACCGGTGTGTCGGTCGGCGGTGTGCCTGGTTCGTTGCCTCCGGTGGCGTCGCACCCCTCGGGGAGGTGGACGGTGTCCATGTAGGGGAATTCCCCGCCCACGAGGTCTTTTGTGGATTCTGCCTCGAAAGACCCCCACCAGCCTTCTGGCCCGAACCAGGCTTCGGCGTCGAGGGCTGCCTTCCATTCGAGCCCGAGCTTCAGCGCTGTGCAGGTCGAGTTCTGTGGCGTCCGCGACAGTGTTGCGGTTGCCTTCAGCGGGTAGAGCTCACCCTTCAGGCCGACGAGAGCACCAGCAGCGGCGCTGCCGGTGCCGACACCGAACGCGACCGACCCACCGAGTTCCAGCGTCACTTCCGCGAGGTTCTCAGCGGAGACAACGGGGGTGAGCTGCGCGGCGTGAGAGATCGTGTAGGGCGTGGCTTTGAACCCCTTGGTGGTCAGAGTGCCCTTCGCACCGAAGCCGCCGGTAGCCGTTGCACCGATGTTCGACACCTTCACTGCCCCGCTGACAGCGGCGGAGCCAGAAATGTCCCACTTGACCATCAGGGGAACCGGGCTGGCAGGGATCGTCTGAGCGCCGCTGAAGATGTCCGCGACGCAGGTGGCGCTCACAGTGGTCTCCACCGAGAGAGCACCCTTGGCCGTGACGGAGAACCCGAGGTTGTACTTCACCTTGCCCTTGTCGATGTCCATCTCGACGATGCGGTGGAAAGTCAGCGCGTTCTCGAATGACACATCAGCGCCGGTGTCCACGGAGCAGTCGAGTCTCTTGTTCTGCGTCGGGGTGGAGACCGGCGCCCCGCCCGGCGACGCAGCGGACTCAGCTTGCTTCACCCGTGCCGCGTCGACGGCCGAGGTGCTCAACCCATTCGGGAATGTTGGATCGACACCGAGGGTGGTGTCCCCGGTGCTCAGGTGGTACTGCTGGAACACGTCGGCGAGTCCCGCTGGGCGAAGCTGTACGGTGACGCCGTCTGACGCGACACCGGTGACGATGCCGAGGTACCCCGCTGGCAGCGCGCGGTTCGCGGGGACGACCACACCGCTTCCGGACTGCAACAGGGGCGCGCCGGCCTTGAGGGACAGCGCAAGATTCGCACCGACCATCGACACAGTTGAGATCTGCGATGACTTGGCGAACACGGTCCCAGGATTGGCTACGTACGCGGCGTTGTTCGACGTCCCGACGGCATCCGTGCGGCTGCGCAGCGTGAGCGGCCCTGTCCATTTGCCCTTGAGTTTGGTGAACAGCGAGTAGGCGTAGTCGGCGCCCGGCTGCAGACCGGTGACGTGGGCGGTGTGGCCGGTGACGGCGACACGGGAACCAGTGGATCGCGTCTTGGGCGCGGCAGAGCCCGATGCCCGTCGGAGTGACACGGACGAGCCCTTCGGAGCCGACCAGCTGAGGTCGGCCGTGGTGGTGCTGATGTCGGTCGCGGTGAACGACTTCGATCCCGGTAGTGCGGTGATCTTGGCCGAGATGCTGGCCTTCTTTCCGGCGCGGATACTCACGCGAGACACTGAGGCCTTGCCGCCGTATGCGACCCCGCGGTAGACGAATGTCGGAACGCTGACTGAGTAGACACCAGGGGCGATGCTGAGCGACACCGTCTTGCTGCTTCCCTGCCCAGGCTTGATCGCGGAGCGCGGCGCTCCTGCTGAGTGCTGCTTCTTGAGCACGACGTTCGCCGGGATGTTCTTCGGTGTACCGATCTTCACTGAGGCGGTACCGGTCTTGGCCGCCGCCTCAGCCGCGATCGGAATGGAGACGAGCACCGTCGTCAAGAGCAGAGCAGCAGTGCTCGCAGCGAGTAAGCGTTTCACAATGAACCTTTCAGGAACGGCCGAGGGCCTCAACCGTGCGACGACGACGTCAAGCGGATTGCACGTGCGCCGACGCGGTCGGAACAAGTGCGGGTTTCTGAGCGAAAGCGAGCGCGAGTGGTGACTCACCCGGTGGGGTCGGCACTTCCGGAACGCTCAGATCGTGAACAGGCAGCCGGATCCTCAGAGCAAGGTCAGCGCAGGAAGCGACCCGCCCAACTCCGGCCTGTCCAGAGCTCGAAACGGCCGGCTTCGGTCGGCGACGGGTAGAAACCCGGAGGATCGACGTCGGGGACGGGTGGGGTTCGAACAGTTCCGTCGGAACGGAGGAACCAGGTGCCGCGGTAGTCCCAGGCGAGCCGACCGCCGCCGACGGACTGTTGACGCCACCGGTCACCGCGAGCGCGACCGAATTGGATGCGGAGAGTCGTGTACCCGTGTTGCAGTTCGGCGAGGAGCCTGGTTTGCAACCGCAGGGCGACAACCGCGAGGAGACCGCCTCCGCCGAGGAAGACAACAGGCACGACTATCCGCATGCTGGGGGCGTCGTTCAGTAACGAGGTGGCGAGTACCGCGAGAACGAAGAGCACCGCTGCGCCCACCCCCAGCGTGATGAGACGATGACATGCGGAGAGCCCGGGTAAGGGCGTTGGCGGCGCCGCTGTCACCTGTGGTGTCATGCGGTTCGCGGTCGCGGTGGTGAACATCGGCACATCACGAGGCCGTGCAGCGATTCCATTCACGTTGCGCCTGTCCGGACCAGTTCACGAACGTGGACTTGTACAAACCCGGACCCCGTGCCCAAGGTGCTGATCAACTGCATCGTGCGCCCCCTCATCAGCATCGACGGCGATGCTGATGAGAGGTTCTCAGAAAAACGGGGTGGCTAGCCACCTCCCGAATGGGTGTCGGCGCACATCATGAGGCCGGTGCTCCAAGACGTCGCCGGATGCGCCCGTCCGGGCGTTGTGCCTTCTCGTTCGTTCGATGTCGGCGGGGGTTCACCGGCAAGGCGTACTCGACCCGGTCAGCGTGGAGACGATCGCCTGTTCATCGTTGTTGCCGATCGGCCTGCTGCGCGCGGGCACCGGGTGGCCGGAGCACGCGGCCGGACGGTCCGCTGAGCGCGGGTCAGTCGCCGGGGAGACCGACCTTCGAGCCGCGTGGGTCGACGTTCCGCCGTGGGGGTGCCGCGACGACCGGAGCGGGCTCGAGCGCGAGGGCTCGGCGGCGTGCGGCGTCGGACCGTCCGATGCCCGTCACCACCACGATGAAGGTGGCCGACTGCAGCACCATGAGCAACGGCGGCATCAGCAACGGCGTCGGGTGATCGAGCGTGCCGAGCCCGGACAGCAGCGCTCCGGCCCACGCGAGCGCCCAGGTGGTCGGCAGCAGGACGAACCGGGCCGCGAGGGCGACGGACGGTCCGAGGATGCGCTCGGCCCGGGCGAGGACCTCGTCACGGTCCTCCGGGAGCATCGCCGGGGGACGCGCGGCGAACTGCCGTGCGATGCGCTCGCCGCGGCGCCAGTCGCCCGATGGCGTGGCGGTGTCCCGGCCGTCGAGTTCCCGACGGTGGACCCGGAGGAACACCGCGACGAGGCACCCGAGTGCGGCCGCGAAGCAGACGATCGCCAGGAGGCGCAGGGGCCACTGCCCGTCGAAGACGCCCCAGAGCAGGTCTGCAACCACCAGGACCGTGCCGGAGACGACCGCGACCGCGCCGCTCACCACGGTCCGGCGTCGGAGTCGCGCCGGGTCGAGGAACTCCGACCGGCGTGCACGCGCGATGCGCCAACCGGTCGAGAACGCGTTGCCCATGCGGTCATCCTGCTCCCTCGCCGGGGAACACGGAACGGCCGGCCCTCGGGAGGGCCGGCCGTTCGCGGTGGTGGTGCTGTCGGGCTACTCGCCGGCGGTCAGGACCGCGGCGGCCGGGTCGAAGTCCTCCGGCAGCGGGGGGATCGCGTCGACGGACGACGTGATCTCGACGGCGGAGCCGGACTCGGCAGCGTCGCGGATGCCGAGCAGCACGTCGAGGACGTGCAGGGCGACGGCACCGGAGGCGCGTTCCGGTCGGTCCTCGGCGATCGCGCGGGCGAGCTCCACGACCCCGGTGCCACGGCCCCAGGTGGAACCGACGGCGGGCAGGGTCTCGGGCTCGTCCTGCCCGTACCGCCAGAGGGTCGACTCGCCCTCGAACGTGTTCGGGTCCGGCAGCGAGATCGTGCCGAGCGTGCCGTTGATCTCGACGAAGCCCATCCGCGGCAGCGCGTGCTGGAACGAGAACGTCGACTGGGCGGACTGCCCGCCGGCGAACTCGATGAGCGCAGCGTGGTGGGTCGGGACCTCGACGGGGAAGGTCTCGCCGGCACGGTCGCCCGACGCGATGGTGCGACGGTCGAGCGACTTCGAGGACACGGCCTGCACCCGGCTGGCGGTGCCGAACGCGTGCACGAGCGTGGTCACGTAGTACGGGCCCATGTCGAACAGGGGGCCGGCACCGGTGGCGAACAGGAAGTCCGGGTTCGGGTGCCACGCCTCGGGCCCCGGCACGTGGAACAGCGTCGTCGCGGTGAGCGGCTCGCCGATGTCCCCGCGGGCGATGGCCCGGAGTGCCGTCTGGATGCCCGCGCCGAGCACGGTGTCCGGAGCGGTCGCGACACGGAGGCCCTTCGCCTGCGCCGACGCGAGCACGGCTGCGGCCGAGTCGTGGTCGGTGGCGATCGGCTTCTCGCTCCAGACGTGCTTGCCGGCGTCGATGATCTGCTGGTCGACCTCGGCGTGCACGGCCGGGATCGTCAGGTTGATGACGATCTGCACGTCGTCACGGGCCAGGAGCTCGTCGACGCTGCCGGAACCCGCGACGCCGTACTTCTCGGCCTGCGCGGCGGCCCGGTCGAGCAGCACGTCGGCGACGAAGCGGACCTCGACGTCGGCGAACTGGGTCAGGTTCTCGAGGTACTGCGTGGAGATGTTCCCCGCGCCGATGATGCCGATGCCGGAGCGGCTCACTTGTCGTTGTCCCGGAGCCAGGTGAGGGACTCGGTGATGCCCTCGAAGACGTCGCCCTTGTACGCGTCGAACTCGACGACCCGGATGGCCTGCGGCGCCGCGGCGAGGATGCCCGCCACGTCGACGTCGCCCTGGCCGGCCGGGGTCTGGTTCTCGAAGGCACGCTGCAGGGCCTCGGGCACGATGAGGGCGCTCTCGGACGAGGGCAGTGCGGTGCGGATGTCACCGTCGACCTTGCCGTCCTTCACGTGGATGGCGACGACACGGTCGCCGAGGCCTCGGAGCACGGCAGCGGCGTCCGCACCACCGACGGTCGCCCAGAAGGTGTCGACCTCGAGGACGGTCTCCGGCGCGAGCTGCTCGACGAACAGGTCGTAGACGGTGCGGCCGTCGACCTTGTTCGTGAACTCCCACTGGTGGTTGTGGTAGCCGAACTGCAGGCCACGGGACGCGGCCTCGGCGGTCAGGACGTTGACGCGCTCGGCGATCGCCTTGACGTCGTCCGCGGTCTGCCAGCGGTCGGTCGGGATGAACGGGTCGATGACCGTGTGGATGCCGAGGCGCTCCGCCGCGTCCCAGATCGGGGCGGTGTCGTCGGCGTCGATCACGGCGACGTGGCCGGACGGGGCCTTCAGGCCGGTGGCCGCGAACGCACGCTCGAGGTCGGTGGCGCGCTCGACGAACGCGTAGGGCTCGACGTTCTCGTAGCCGATCTCGCGGACCCGGGCGATGGCCTGGTCGAGGTCTTCGGCGATCGCGTCGCGCAGTGAGTACAGCTGCACAGAGGTGGTGGGCATTGCAGAGGCTCCTTCGATCCTGACGTGGTGTGCGGCCGACGGAGACACTGCTCCACGGCGAGACGATCCGACGCTACCGCAGAAACCACCCGGTGTGTAGTTTTCATCTCCGCATGACGTGATCCGTGCCTCCCGGACCGTCGTACGGTTGCCTGATGACCGCCGCGCCGACCCGCACCTTCACCACCCCCGTCGGCCGGGTCGTCGGTCACCGGGACGGCGGCGTGCTGCGCGCACTCGGGATCCCGTACGCGCGCGCCGAGCGGTTCGGGCGGCCGCGACCGGTCCCGCCGTTCACCGAGGACTTCGTCGCCGACACCCTGGCACCGGTGCCGCCGCAGCCGTCGACGCCGGTCCTCGAAGAGCTCATCCACCCGATCGAGGCTGAAGTCTCCGAGGACTGCCAGGCCCTCTCGGTGACGGTGCCCGGCGACCTCGGCGAGGACGAACGGCTGCCCGTGATGGTGTGGATCCACGGCGGCTCCTACGTCGTCGGCGGCGGGGACATCCCCATCCACGATCCCCGGGCGCTCGCCGAGGAGCAGCGGGTCGTCGTCGTCGCGGTCACCTACCGGCTCGGTGTGCTCGGGTTCCTCGGCGACGGGGAACGGGTGCCGGCGAACCTCGGGCTGCTCGACCTGGTCGAGGCCGTGCGGTGGGTGCACACCAACATCGCGGGGTTCGGCGGCGACCCGGACCGCATCACCCTGTTCGGGCAGTCGGCGGGCGGGGACGCGATCGCGCACCTCATGGTGGCCGAGGGCACGGCCGGGCTGTTCCAGCGGGCCATCGTGCAGAGCGCTCCGCTCGGGCTCTCCCGACGGCGGGCGCGGATGAACCGTGCGATGCTCCGCGCGGTCGGCACCGTGGCACCGGACACCGCGCTGGACGACGTGCTCGCGCTGCAGGCGGCGGCCGAGAAGGTCGCGCTGCCGTACGGGCTGCGGGGCGGGATGCCGTTCGGCACGCAGTACGGTCACGCGCCGCTCCCGGCCGAACGCGACCTGCCCGACGCCTGGCGCCGGGTCGCCCCGCACGTCGAGGTGCTCATCGGGTCCGCGTCCGACGAAGCTGCCCTCTACGTGCCGATGGTCCCCGGGCTGCCGACCGTCGCCCGCACCCGGCTCGGGCGGGCCCTGCTCCGCTGGTGGCTCGTCCGTCCGCTCAGCGAGGTCATCTACGGCCGGGACGCCCGGGCCTTCGCCGCCCGGCACCGTGCCGCGGGTGGACGGGCCGTCGTCTACCGGTTGCACCGTGGCGTGACCGTGCGGCCGACCGGCGCGGTGCACATGAGCGACGTCCCGCTGCTGCTCGGCGACCGCGCGGCGTGGGCCGGCAGCCGGTTCGTGCCGGAGCAGGACTGGCCGGCCGTCGAACGCCGCGGGCCGGGGCACCGGGCGATCTGGGCGGAGTTCGCGCGCTCGGGACGCATCACGGCAGCCGACGACGAGACGTTGACGTTCGACCGGGGCTGAGTGGGCCGCATCCCGCTCCGACCCGAGGCGCATCATCCGCCCCCCTCGAACTGGCGGTCGCGCCACCCTTGCCCGGGGCCGGATGATCGTCCTCATGCCCGTGCCCGATGCCGACCTCCGTCCACGCATCGTCCAGGCGGCGATCGAGGCCTTCCGGCGCTCGGACTTCCACGCGGTCGGGCCGGCAGAGGTCGCCGCGATCGCCGAGCTCACCGTCGAGGACGTCACCGACGCGTACCCGGTGTGGGAGCTGCTCGTCGTCGCCGTGATGAACCGCTGGAACAACGGCGACCGCGCAGCACTGTGGCCGATCGCCGAACAGCACGGTGCTGCCGCCTACCTCCGCGCCCGTCTGGAGTCCGGCCTGGCCGATCCCGGGCTCGTGCGCATCCGGATCGCCACCCTCAGTGCGGCGTCCGCGCCGACGCACCCGGCCGCCGGGTGGTTCCGGAACCAGTACGTGCACGCGTTCGAGGACATCACCCTCGCACTCGTCCGCGACGTGGTCGCCGGTCGTGAACCCCGCGGGACGTCACCGCGGCACGCGGCGGAGCAACTGGTCGCGCTCTACGAGGGGTTGCAGGTGCAGTCGCTCATGCGGGACGACAACGACCTGCTGTCCGGGTGGGACCGGGCCATCGCCCGGATGCGGGCCGGATGGGGTGCGGTCGCGCTCGTCTGAGCGACCGGGCCGGTGGCGGCTTCCTGGACGTCCGCCGCGTGCGGCGCGCACGATGGCGACATGACCACGACGACCACCGGGACGGTGCGCAGCTGGCGTGCGGACGAGGGGTGGGGAGTCGTCGACCTGGACCCGGTCGTCGGAGGTGATCCGTGCCTCCCGGCAGTGCGCGACGTCTGGGTGCACTTCAGCGCGGTCGTGGGACGTGATCTCCGGTACCTCGTTCCGGGTGAGCGCGTGACCGTCGACTGGGAGGCCGTCCCGCACCCGCCGCACGGAGGGCAGGCGAGCGCGGTGACCGTGGCGGACGGCGTGTCAGCGGACGGCGCGGACGGCGTGTCAGCGGCCGATGCGGCCGACGCGACCGGCTCCGGCGTGATGGACAGCACCCTGACGATCCGGTGGGACGACGGCTCCCCGAGCTGACCGTGCCGCTGCCATACTGACCCCATGACGACGGCGCAGCCCGTCATCGGGCGTGAGCGGGAGACCTCGGCCCTCCGCGATGCGGTCCGTGGCGTTGCCGGTGGCGGCGGCGGTTCCGCGTTCCTGATCGACGGGGAAGCGGGGATCGGCAAGTCGACGCTGGTCGCCGGCGTGCTCGAGGACGCGGGTCGGCACGACGTCCGGGTCCTCATGACCATGGGCACCCTGGCCGAGTCGGCTGAACCCTACGCAGCGCTCCACATGCTCCTGTACCCGCTGCGCGCCGGCATCCCGGACCTGCCGCACCCGCAACGACGGGCGTTGGAGGTCGCGTTCGGGGTCGTGACGGGCGTGCAGCCCTCGCCACTCCTGGCCGGACTCGCGGCCCTGACCCTGCTCTGCGACGCCGCGGCCGCTCGTCCGCTCCTGGTCGTCGCCGAGGACCTGCACTGGATGGACGTCCCGTCGCAGTGGGCGCTCCGGATGATGGCCCGCCGCGTCGGCGAGGACCCGGTCGTCATCGTCATGACCACGCGGCACACGGACACGGCGGAGGAGCCGGGACTCCGACGCCTGCACCTCGCGCCGCTCGACGCGTCGGCCGCCGACGAGCTGCTCGACGGCATCCCCGGAGCACCCCGGGGACCGGCGCGACGTGACCTCGTGGTCCGTGCCGAGGGCAACCCGCTGGCGCTGCACGAACTCGGTCGGTCGGCGTCCGGGGAGCAGGCCCGCGAACGACCCGTGGTGGGCCGGGTCGAGCAGGAGTTCGCCGCGCGCTACCGCGAGCTGGACCAGTCGGTCCGGCTGGCGGTGCTCGCCGTGGCCCTGTCCGGCAGCACGAGTGCGGAGGGGGCGTCCCGGGTGGCTGCGCGAGCGCTCGGGCGGTTCCCCACGCCGACGTGGACGGAGCAGGCGTCGGCGTCCTCGCTCCTCGAGTGGGTCGCTCCGCGGGCGATCCGCTTCCGCCACCCCCTCGTGCAGTCGGCCGTCCTGGCAGCGGCGTCGCCCACGGAACGCACCGCGGTCCTCCGGTCGCTCGTCCTCGAGCACGAGGACGACCCGGCACGGACCATCTGGTGGCGGGCCGAGCTCACCACCGGACACGACGACCCGCTCGCGGACGAGATCGCCGCGCTCGGTGACGGACGGACGGCGATGTCCGACCCGTTCGTCGCCAGTCGCGCCTACGAACGTGCCGCCGAACTGACGTCGGACGTCGCCCGGCGTGTGGAGCGGCGCCTCGTCGCGGCGGAGCTCGCCGGACTGTCCGGGCGGATCTCGGACGCGGCCCTGGTGGCGCAGCGAGCGCGGGACGAGGCGCCCGACCGGCTGCTCGCAGCGCGTGCGGCGTGGGTGGCCGAGGTCCTGCCGACCGGCAGGACGGGGCTCGCGGTCGGCGACCTCGGACCGGCGCTCCAGGCCGTCTCCGAGATGCAGGCGGCCGGCGGGGTGGAACACGCCACCGCCGCCCTGCTCCACCTGGCCGCGATCGCCTGGGACCACACGGTCGAGGCGAACCCGGGCGACCCGATGCTCGTCGTCGTCGAGGCGCTCGCGTTGCCGGACGACGACCCGCGGGCGATCCTCCTGGCCGCCCGGACCGAGCCGGTCGTCCGGGGCGACGCCGTCCTGGAGCGCGCGCTCGCGGCGGCCCCGGCAGCACAGGACGAGGAGTCTGCGTGGCTGCTCGGGTACGCGCTCAACCTCGTCGGCGAGATCGAGACCGCCCGCGTCCTGCTCGACCGGGCCCTGGCGAGCATGCGGACGCGTGGCGAGCTGCGGACGTTCCCGCAGGCCCTCATGGGGACCTCGATGACGACGTACCTCGCCGGGGACGTCGCGGAGGCCCGGGTCCTCGCGGAGCAGGCGGAATCGCTCGGCCGTGACCTCGGCGATGCCGGGTTCTCCGCTGCTGCCCGGTGCGCGCTCGCCTGGTTCGACGCGCTGGACGGCGTCCAGCCGGACGTCGAGCAGATCGCGGGCGGGACCCCGGCGGGCGCACAGGTCCTCCGCTCCGGTGCGATGCGCGCGACGCTCCGCGGCGCGCAGGGCGTGGTCGACCTGCTCGCTGGACGGGCGGCGGATGCACTCGAGGGTCTCCGCGGTCTGTTCGACCCCGATGACGACGCGTACCACCCGTGGTTCGGCGTCGCGACCTCGCACGACTTCGTCGACGCCGCGTTGGAGGCGGGGCGTCGGGTGGACGCCGAGCAGCGGTTGGCGGACCTCGAGCAACTCATGACCCGGTGGAGCGCACCGCTCGTCCGGACGGCGGTCGACCACGCCCGGCTCGCGCTGATCCCCGACGACGAGCTCGAGGCGGCGTGGGCGACCCTGCGGCACGCGCACTGGCCGATGCCGTACCTCCAGGCCCGAGCGCTCCTGCGGCTCGGTCGTCGTCTGCGTCGCGCGCGACGGAGCGCCACCGCACGCGTCGTCCTGCACGCCGCCCTGGAGCTGTTCGAGGCGATGCCCGCCCCGGTCTGGGCGGAGCGGACACGCGACGCCATCCGGGCGACGGGGGAGCGCCTGCCGGCCTCCGGACGGCGGAGCGTCGACCTGCTCACCCCGCAGGAGCTCCGGGTCTGCACGCTCGCCGCCCAGGGGATGAGCAACCGGGCGATCGGTGAGCACCTGTTCGTCTCGCCCCGGACGGTCGGCGCCCACCTGTACGCCGCGTTCCAGAAACTCGGGATCTCGACACGGCAGCAGCTGTCCGGCGTGATCGTGACGGACGTCCTCGTGGCGGACGAGTCCGACGAGACCGGGGCGACCACCGGTCGGTCGGCGGGCATCTAGGTCATCCCGGTGGCGGATCTCGGTCACCGTGACGGATGTGCACCGGTCGTGTCCGCTCGTACCGTCGGGAACGGAACCACGCACCTCCACCACCGACGCTGGTCCGCGCCACCGGCTGCGGACCAGGAAGGAGCGCACGCACCATGTCCGGATCCCCCACCATCGTCCTCGTCCACGGAGCATTCGCCGACGCCGCCAGCTGGGCACCCGTCACGAAGCTCCTCCTCGACCAGGGCCACCGGGTCCTCGTCCCGCCGGTCTCCAACCGCAGCCTGTCCGGCGATGCCGCGTACATCCGGTCCTTCGTCGAGCAGATCGACGGACCGGTCCTGCTCGCCGGACACTCGTACGGCGGCGCGGTGATCACCGTCGCCGGTGTCGCGGAGAACGTCGTCGGCCTGGTGTTCGTGGCGGCCTACGCGCTCGAGGAGGGCGAGAGCCTCGGCACCCTCCAGGGCGGGTTCCCCGACAGCGACCTCGCCGCAGCCCTCGTCTACGCGCCGTACCCGGTGGACGGTGCCGAACCCGGCACGGACGTCTCCGTGGCGATCGACGCCTTCCCCGCCGTGTTCGCCGGCGGGCTCGCACCGGAGGTGGCGACGGTCCTGGCGGTCTCGCAGCGCCCGCTGTCCGCGGTCGCGTTCGGCGAGCCCGCGTCCGTCGCCGCGTGGAAGACCAAGCCGTCCTGGGGGATCGTCTCCAGCGCCGACCACACCATCAACCCGGACGTCGAGCGCTTCGGCTACCAGCGGGCCGGAGTCCGCACGGTGACCGAGATCGACGCGCCGCACCTGGTGATGCAGACCCATCCGGCCGAGGTCGCCGGCGTCATCACCGACGCCGTCGCCGAGCTCAGCTGACGACCGACCGACCGACCCAGCACACCGCACGACCACCACAGGAGGGCACCACACATGGGCTACATCACCACCGACGACGGGGCAGAGATCTACTTCAAGGACTGGGGGGACCCCGACGCGCAGCCGATCGTGTTCCACCACGGTTGGCCGCTGTCCTCGGACGACTGGGACGCGCAGATGCTGTACTTCCTGGCCGAGGGCTTCCGCGTGGTCGCGAGCGACCGCCGTGGCCACGGACGGTCGTCGCAGATCGGCACCGGCCACGACATGGACCACTACGCCAGTGACGTATCCGCCGTCGTCGAGCACCTCGACCTGCACGACGCGATCCACATCGGCCACTCCACCGGCGGCGGCCAGGTCGCCCGGTACGTCGCCCGGTACGGCCAGCCGCAGGGACGGGTCGCGAAGGCGGTCCTCGTGTCCGCGGTGCCGCCGCTGATGCTCAAGACGGAGTCCAACCCGGAGGGCACCGACATCTCGGTGTTCGACGGGTTCCGCGCCGCGCTCGCCGCGAACCGCGCCGAGTTCTTCCAGGCGGTGGCCTCGGGCCCGTTCTACGGCTTCAACCGTCCCGGCGTGACCACGTCCGAGCCCGTGGTCGCCAACTGGTGGCGTCAGGGCATGGCGGGCAGCGCCCTCGCCCACCTCGAGGGCATCAAGGCGTTCTCGGAGACCGACCAGACCGAGGACCTGCAGGCGATCACCGTGCCGGTCCTGGTCCTGCAGGGCGACGACGACCAGGTCGTCCCGTACCAGGCCGCCGCCCTGAAGCAGGCCGAGCTCCTCAGCGACGCCACGCTGAAGGTCTACGAGGGCTACCCGCACGGGATGCTGACCACCCACGCCGACGTCATCAACCCGGACATCCTCGCGTTCATCCGGAGCTGACGTCGCCGACGCCGCGTCCGCAGCGGACCGGACGGGAGGCGCGGTGCCGGTGGGCCGACGAGGTCACCGGCACCGCGCCTCCCGTCCGTCAGCTCCGGCGGGACGCCCGGAGCATGGCAGGCTCGTCCCATGCAGGAGTGGGGGAACGGGAGTCCGGTACCGGTGTGGGGTGGACCGCCGGCCGTACCGACGCGTCGTCGCGGGTCCGTCTGGGCCGTCGAGGGCATCGTCGTCGCGGCGGTCGGGTTCGCGGCCGCGCTGATCGGTGCTGTGCTGGGAGTGGCCTCGTTGCTCGGGAGCGGGCTGATCTACGCCGCGAGTCAGGGCGAGGCCGGACACGGCGGCCTGTTCCGGCAGATCACGCGGATCGGCGACCTCTTCGTCGTGCTCCCGCTGGCACTGGTCGCCGCAATGTGCACGGTCGTCGCCTGGTGGCGCACCCGCGGTCCGGACCGGTCACGTGTGACGACGATCGTCGCGACCGTCCTGACGTCGTGCCTGCTGCTGCTGTCGCTGGTCACCGCCCTGTTCGTGCTCTGACGAGGTGCCGGGCCGGCTCCAGCCGGAGTCACTCCAGCTGGTCGACCAGGGCCTCGCTCGCCGCCCACGACCGCGCGGCGTTCGCGGTGCTGATCGTCGGCGGCAGGGCGACCGTCCGTCCACGGTCGTCGACCATCCCGCCGACCGGCCCGAGGTCGGCGGTGCGTGACCCCAGGTGCTCCGCGACCGGGCAGGTGGTGCGCGCGAACCGGTTCGCGATGGTGCCGACGATCCGCAGTGGCAGCGCCTGTCGACCGAGCAGGTCGGACGTGATCAACCCGGGGTGGAAGACCGCGGCGCTGATGCCGGCTCCGGTCTCGGCGAGGTGCCGCGACATGAGCAGCTTCCACGCGACCGCCTGCGTCAGGACCCGTACCCCGGAGGCGTTCGCGTCCACGCCGTCGACGGCGAAGTCCTTCAGGCGCCGGACGAGTGCCGGCGCCACGCCGACCGTGAGGACGCGGGCCTCCGGAGCGTCGCGGAGGAGCGGCAACGCTGCTCGGGTCAGGAGGAAGTGCGTCAGGGCGTTCGTCGCGAAGCTCCGCGGGATGCCGGGCCGCAGGTCACCACGTTCGCCCACCGATCCCGTGGCGTTCACGAGGACGTCCAGGCTGCCGACCGTGCCGCCGAGGTCCTCCACCAGACGACGCACCGAGGCCGGGGACGTCAGGTCGGCGACGCGGGACTCGACGTCGACGTCGGCACCGGGCGTCGCCTCCTGGACGGCACGGACGGCATCGCGCCCACGGTCGGCGTCCCGTGAGAGCAGCACCGTCCGCGCACCGAGGCGAGCGAGCCCCTTCGCGACCGCGAGCCCCACGCCGGACGAGCCGCCCGAGACGAGGACGGTCGTGCCGTCCATCCGCTGCGTTTCCATGTCGACCTCCGGATCGATGACACTGCGTGTCGTCAACCTAGCACCGAGACCGGTGCGCTGCCGCGGCGCTCCTCACCGGCCCCGCACGATCCGCCGCACCCCGGGCAACACCCCGAGCACCGCCACGACGACAGCGGCGCCCGAGAAGCCCGCCCACGCCGGCACGTCGAACCCCGAGGCCGGCGCCCCGGCGAGCCCCTGCCCGACCCCGACCAGTGCCGGCAGGACGGCGACCGTCCCGATCACCACGGCCGCGACCGCCGTGAACACCGTCTCGACCCCCGCCATCCGCAGCAGCTGTCCGCGCGTGGCCCCGGTCCGCTGCAGCAGCCCGAACTCGTCCCGCCGACCCCGCATCGCGGTGAGCAGCGTGTTCCCCGCCGCGGCCGCCACGAACGCGAGCAGCGCGACGATGAGCACCAGGGACAGCCGCCGGTCGCCGTCGCCGGACCGCAGCACGGTCGCGGCGTACGCGTCGACGGACGTGACCCGCAGGTCGAGGCCGAGGAGCGCCTCCCGGACGGCAGCACCCTCGCCGGGACGGACGTCGACCAGCAGCGTGTCGGTGGGACCGGCCGAGCGGTCGCGGACCAGCAGGTCCCCGAACGCCAGCCCGCGGTCGTAGACCGCGACGACCCGGGCCGAGGTGGCCGGACCGTCCCCGGTCCGCAGCTGGACGGTGTCACCGAGGCCGGTGGGCGTCAGGGCGACGAGGTCACTGCTCACCGCGACGGTGCCGGGGGCGTCGAGCGCCGCCAGCGATCCGGACCGGACGTCGGGGTCGACCGAGCGGGTGTCGGCGGACAAGCCGCGGACGACCGTCGGCTCCCAACCGAGGGCGCCGAGGTCCTCGTCGTCGGCTTCGACCTGCACCGATCCGGAGCGGTCGCGCATCGTCGTGGTCCCGCTCACGCCCGGCAGGGCGGCGATCCGCCGCGCCTGGTCTGCCGTGACACCGCCTGTGGTGGTCACGACGAAGTCGGACGGGAGGCCCGCCACCAGCTGGTCCGCCGTGGCCCGGCCGAGCGCGGCGTCCGTCCCGGTCTGCACCGTGCCGAGCGCCACGAGGAGTGCGAGCGGCACGACGGCCGCGCTGAGCCGCCGGGAGGCACCACGCGCGTTGAGGAGGGCGAGGACGCTGGCCGCTCCGCCGGCTCCGGACCGCGCGACGGCGAGCCCGCGACGTGCCGTCCACTGCACCAGGAGCGGTCCGGCGAGGGCCGCGGCCACGACCAGCACGATCGCCGAGGTCGCACCGGTGGCGCTGCCGACGAGACCCGGGGTGAAGAAGGGGGTGGCGGCGATGCCGAGTCCGGCGAGGGCGGTCACCCCGGCGGCGATCCGGCGACCGGTGGACAGCGTCGGCACGTCGGTGGTGCTGGCGCGGACGGCGTCCGTCGGACTCGGACGGGTCGCGGCCCGGGCGGCCATCGCGGCGGCGAGCAGCCCGGTCGGCACGAGGACGACCAGTGTGCCGACCAGCGGCACGATGCTCGCCGTCAGCGTGAAGCCCGACGGGACGATGTCGCTCGCCCGCAGGAGCGGCGTGGCCGAGGCGGCGGCGAACGTCCCGACGACGGCACCGACGGGGGCGACGAGAGCGAGCAGGAGCAGCACCTCGGTCCGGACGGTGCCGCGGATCTGGGCGGCGGTCGCGCCCACCGCACGGAGCAGGGCGAACTCGCGGCGGCGCTCGCGGAGGACCCCGGAGAAGACGTTCGCGACCATGAACACGGTGATGAGGAGCAGCGTGCCCGCGAAGGACCCGGCGACGCTGGACAGGAACGGCAGCTCCGGGTGCCGGACCCCCGCTTCGAGCCACGCGGCGGTGACCCCGAGGAGCACGGCGGCCAGGGCCACCACGACCCCGGCGCCGGACACCGCGGCCCGGTTGACGACGAGCAGCGAACGCAGCGCGGCGCGCACGACTCAGTGCCCCAGGCCGAGCACGCGGGCGGTGACGGACTCGAGGGTCGGGGCGACCAGGTCGCCCTGCACCCGCCCGTCCGCCAGGAACACGACGCGGTCGGCGAAGGCAGCGGCGCGGGGGTCGTGCGTGACGAGCACCAGCGTCTGCCCGAGGGACCGCACCGCGTGCTGCAGGAGCTGCAGGACCCGGTCAGCGGTCGCGGTGTCGAGCGCCCCCGTCGGCTCGTCGGCGAACACCACGTCCGGCCCGGCGACGAGCGCGCGGGCGATCGCGACCCGCTGCGCCTGCCCGCCGGACAGCTCGCCCGGCAGGCGGTCGGCCATGCCCTCCAGCCCGACGGCGTGGAGCAGTTCGGTCACCCGGTGGTCGTCCTCGCGGACACCGGCCAGGGTGCGGGGCAGCTGGACGTTCTCGCCGACGGTCAGGTGCGGCACCAGGTTGTAGCCCTGGAACACGAAACCGACGTGGTCGCGGCGGAACCGGGTGACCGCGTCCGGGGAGAGCGTGCCGAGGTCGACCCCGCCGATGACGACCCGACCGCTCGTGGGGGTGTCGAGGCCGGCGGCGCAGTTGAGGAAGGTCGACTTGCCGGAGCCCGACGAACCCATCACGGCGGTGAAGCTGCCGGCGGCGACGTCGAGGCTCACCCCGTCGAGGGCGCGGACGGTCGACGGGCCGTTCGGGTACGTCTTGGTGACCTGGTCGAGGTGCACGGCGGCGCCGGTGCGGCGGGCGACGGTGCCGGGTTCGGGGCGGATGGCTGTGGACACGGGGGACTCCTCGCTCGGCGGTGCGCGGGTTCGCAACGACGCCGTCCACGCTAGGAACGCGCGGGTCGCCGCCCCAGGGCCGAACGGTGGGACTGTCGGGCCCTGCGTCCTTCGATGCAGGTCGGTCGCCAGGCGCGGCGCGGCGCTCCGCCATCGGTCCGGTCCCTGGGATGGTCGGGACATGGAGTACACCGACTACGACACCAGGCTGGCGTCCTACGCCGTCGTCACCGACGGGGACCGGGTGCTGCTCGCCCGGTTGAGCTGGCCGGACGCGGGGCTCTGGACGTTGCCCGGCGGTGGTGTCGAGTTCGACGAGACCGTCGAGGAGGGCGCGGTCCGCGAGGTCCTCGAGGAGACCGGGTACGACGTGGTCGTCGAGGAACTGCTCGGGGTGCGGTCGCACGTCGTCCCGCCCGAGCGTCGGAAGACCCGGAACGGCCGACCGATGAAGGCCGTGCAGGTGGTGCACCGCGCGCGGGTCGTCGGGGGTGCGCTGCGCCACGAGGCCGAGGGGACGACGGACCTGGCGGCGTGGGTGCCGATCGCCGAGCTCGGGTCGCACCGCCACGGGCTGCTCGTGGCGCAGGCGCTGCGGTGGGCGGGCGTCACCGCGGAGTGAGCCATGCCCGCCGTCCGCTCAGTGCTGCGTGACGAACGGGTCGAGCACGGCCCAGGTCGCCTCGGGTGCCTCGAGGTGCGGCAGGTGTCCGGCCGCGGGGACCTCGGCGAACACGGCACCGGGGACGGCTCCGGCGACCGCGCGCCCGTAGGTCGGCGTGACGACGCGGTCGCTGGCGCCCCAGACCACGAGGGTCGGCACGTCCACCGCCGCCAGGCGTCCGAGCAGGGTCGCATCGCTCATGTCCCGCCCGGCGAGGACGGCCATGGTCTGTCCGTTCGACCGCAGGATCGCGCGCTGCTCCTCGGTCACGAGTGCCGGGTCCTGGAAGCCGCGTTCGGCGTCGTGCCAGGCGACCTCGGCCAGACCGCGGGCGTCGAGCGCGAAGAAGTCCGCGATCGGTTCCCCGTCGACGACGACCCCGACGGTGTCGATGACGACCACGCTGCCGAGGACGCCGGCGAACCGCTCGTCCGCCGCGGCCTGCACGGCCATCTCGAGCGCGATCCACCCGCCGATCGAGGAGCCGACGACCAGCACGTCGCGCTCGCCGTGGTCGAGGAGCCGGGCCAGGTACGCGGACGCCAGGTCGGCGACCGACGCGATCGACCCCGGTCGCTCGGTGCCGTCCCAGCCCGGGTGGGTGGGGGCGTGGACGGACCGGGAGGCGGCGAGGTGTCCGACGACCGGGGCGACCGTCCGGGGTCCGCCGCCGCCGTGCAGCACGAGGGCGGTCGGTGCGGCGGGGTCGCCGGCGCGGAGGACGGGCAGGTCGTCGGGGAGGGTGTTCGGCATGGTCGGGTCTCCTGAATCAACATGTTGATCTAAATGTGTTGATACCGTAGCACCATGACGACGGACCTCGAACGGCTCGGGCAGGCGATCAAGCGGGCGCAGTACCGGAACCACCGCACGATGGACCTCGCGCTGCAGGACGTCGGGGTGACGCTGGTGCAGTGGGACGCCCTGCGCGCCGTCGACCGGATGCCCGGCGCGTCCGGTCACGACCTGGCCGTCGCCACGTTCCAGAGCGACCAGGCCTTCGGGACGCTCGCGACGCGACTCGTCGAGCGCGCGCTCATCGAGCGGACGGCGGGACGGGGGCGTCGACTCGTGCACACCCTCACCGACACCGGGCGCGAGGCGCTCGACGACGGACACCGAGTGGCCGCCCGCGTGCTCGACGAGCTGTTCGCGCCGCTCGACGAACCGCAGCGTGCGGCGCTGATGCGGACGCTGACCACCCTCACCGCGGGGGAGTGACGGCCCCGTCCGGACGCGCGTCGTACCGGACGGCGAGCACCGTGACGTCGTCCGAGTGGTGGCCGGCGCGTCCGAGCTCCTCCAGCTGCGAGACCAGGCGCTCCGGGTCCGACTCCGCCACGGCGAACGCCTCGAACCGGTCGAGTGCGTCCATGCCGTCGCCGAAGAGGTCGAGCACGCCGTCGCTGACGACGAGGACCACGTCGCCGTGGCCGAGCACCGTCTCCTGCGTCGTCCAACTCGTCCCGACGCCGATCGGGGTGTCCGTGCTCCGGAGCCACTCGTGGCCCCCGTGCGCACGCAGCACCAGGGCCAGACCGTGTCCGGCGTCGACCCACCGGGCGACCCCGTCGACGTCCAGGTGCATGTGGAAGCACGTCGTGAACTGCTCGGTCGCCGGGGCGTCCAGACCGACGTCCAGACCGGTCGCCGTCCGGCTCACCGCCTCGTCGGGCGCGCCCACCCGGACCGACGAACGGAGGACCGACCGCACCACCGCGGCGATCATGCCCGCGCCGACGCCCTTGCCCATCACGTCGCCGAGGGTGAAGGCCGCGCCGTCCGTGGTCGGGAACCAGTCGTAGAAGTCGCCACCGACCGAGCGGGTCGGCAGGCACACGGCACGGACCGTGAACACCGCCGGCAGGTCCGCCGTCGACACGGGCAACAGGGAGCGCTGGACGAGGGCCGCCTGCGAGATCTCGGCCTCGGCCTGCTGCCGCAGCTCCTGCACGGTCTGCAGCCGGAAGGCCCCCTGGCGAGCGAGCTCGTTGGTGACGCCGGCGACCGCGGTGAAGACGACCAGCACGACGACCAGCCGGACGACCTCGCTCGCGCCCAGGTCCGCGTGCCCGAGGAGCATCGGCACCAGGAAGGTCGCCGCCGTCCCGACCAACGGGTAGAGGACGTTCTGCCGGCCCGGTCGCGCGGCGATCCAGATCAGGGGCAACAGCACCGCGGCGAGGAACGGGGAGCGCGCGTCACCGGTGCCGTACCGCAGCAGGCCGATCGCGACGAAGTCGAGCGCCGGCACCAGGAGCTCGAAGCGCAGCAGCGACGGTCGGGCCGTGAGCAGGACGGTGAACGCCAGCCCCACGACCGCGAGTGCCGTCCCGGTCCACATGCTCGTCGCGTCCGTCACCGTCAACCAGGGCAGCAGGACGCTGCACACGGCGGCGAGGACGGACACCACGGCGATCACGGCCTGGTTCGTCACCGGGGTCGTCCTCGCCCCGGTCCGCCCGGGGGCGGCGCCCGCTCGGTCGACCGCGGTGTCCGGGACGACGGTCGGACCGGCAGGCGTCTTCGTCATCAGGGCTCGACGCTACCGGCAGCACGGGTCCGGGGGAACGCGCCCGTTCGTGGGTCACGAGCCGGTCTGCCCGGGTGACACGTGCCTCCCGGAGAGGTCACGAGTCGGTCTCGGGCCGGTCTCGATCCCGCATCGGCCCGTCGGCGGACCGGCGCGCTCCGTCAGGATCGTCCGCATGGGGAACCACCGAACCGTCCGGACGTCCGTCATCGCCGCCGCCGTCGCACTGCTCGCATCGTCGGCGCTCGCCGGGTGCTCGGCAGCCGACCCCGCCGGCGCCGCCGCGGACCCGTCGCGCACCCCCTCCAGCGCGGTGACCGCGGCCGTGGACCCGGAGCAGGCCAGCCCGGCACCCGTCGACATGGACGCGGACGGCAGCGCCGCGGCGACGTGCGGCCAGGTCAGCGCGCTCGAGTCGATCGCCCTGAACGCGCACGACGGCCTCGCCCGCGGGACGCTCACCCGGGCGCAGTCCGACGCCCTGGCGGCGGCCGTCCGGTTCGGGTTCGAGCACCTCGCCAGCTCCGACCCGAAGGTGTCGCCCGCGGTGGAGTCCGCTCAGCGGTACCTCGAGCAGCACCCGGGCCCGGTGATCGACGACACGACGGCCGACTGGGACCTCCGGGGGCGGACGATCACGACCGCCTGTCGGGAAGCCGGGTCGAACGTCGTCGTGTCGGCGCAGTACGGCGGCTGACCGGCGTCAGCCCTGCCACACCGAGACGGCCCCGGCGTGGCCGATCACCACGACCTCGACCAGCGACACCACGCCGACGGCGACGAGCAGGACCGGTCCGACGACCGCGACCGCGCGGACGGCGCCGCCGTTCGTGACGCGTGCGATGCCGAAGCGGTGCCAGCCCCACCACAGGACGAGCAGCGCGAACACCGCGATCGACCAGGGCAGCAGGCCGTCGGCGAGCTCGGTGTGCCGCTGCAGCAGTGCGGTCTCCTTCTCGCGTGACTCCAACCACTCGCCCGAGGACGTCGCCAGGGGCACGGAGACCAGCGCCACCAGCGCGATCAGGGGCGCGCCGACGGCGAGCCACCGGCGTGCGGCCGGCCAGACCGCGACGGCGATCGCGACCAGTGCGGCCACGGGGACCGCGACCGAGGTCAGGTGGACCAGGAGCGGGTGGAGCGGGAGTCCGCCGAGTTGCCAGTCCATGTCGGACCTTCCGTGCCGGGGCGACCCAGGTCGGCCGCACCGGTCCAGGCAACCGGAACCCGCCGCTCGTGGACTGCGTGCCGGGTGCTCGGTTCGTTCGAGACCACACACGAACCCCCGTCCGGGTGCGACCGGGTGCGGTGCGCACCACCGCTCCCGCATGATGGTGCTGCGGGCGCGGAGCGGGAGGTCCAGATGGCGAAGATCCTGGTGGTCGAGGACGACCCGGAGATGGGGGCCCTCGTGGCGCAGGGCCTCGGCGACGAAGGGCACGCCGTCACGGTGGTGACCGACGGCATCGCAGCGCTGACCGCAGCGCGAGCGGACCCGTTCGACGCCGCGGCGATCGACGTGATGCTGCCGGAGATGTCGGGGTTCGAGATCTGCCGGCGCCTGCGGGAGATGGGACAGGACCTGCCGGTGATCCTCGTGACCGCCCGGGACGCCGTCGACGACCGGGTCTTCGGCCTGGACGCCGGCGCGGACGACTACCTCACCAAGCCCTTCGCGATCGCCGAGCTCAACGCCCGGATCCGCGCGCACCTGCGGCGGCGGGCAGCGGGGTCCACGGTGGTGGAGGCCGCCGACGTCCGACTCGACGTCGTCGCGGTCCGGGCCAGCGTGGGCGGCCGGGACCTCCCGTTGAGCGTCAAGGAGTTCTCGCTCCTCCGGTACCTCATCCAGGGATCGCCCGAGGCCCGCAGCCGCCGTGACGTGCTCGACGAGGTCTGGGGGAGCGCCGACCACTTCGACCCGACGATCGTCGACCAGTACGTCAGCTACGTCCGCAAGAAGCTGCACGCCGCCGGGGCCGGGGTCCGCATCCGGACCGTCCGCGGTGTCGGGTACGCGCTCGAGGTCGGGACCGCCGGGTGACACTGCTGCGACGGCTGTCGATCCGGGCCCGGATCACGCTGGGCAGCCTCCTGGTCGGTGCGGTCGTCCTCGCCGGCGCGATGGTCGCGCTGCACCTGCAGATCGCGCACGCCACCCTCGAGACGGACCGCTCGCTCGCCGCCGCCGACGCCGCGCCCTTCGTCTCGGACCTGCGGGGGAACCCCGGTGAGCCTCCGGACCGTCCGGCAGCCGGGGTCCTCGTCGGGATCCGGTCGGCCGACGGCGACTGGGTGGTGGACGCCCTGCCCCGGATGGTCAGCCGTGCGCTCCCGAGGACGGTGCCGGACGACGAGGTCACCATGCGCCTGCGGACCCCGCGTGGGCCCGTGACCGTCGTCGGCGTGCCGGTCCGGAGTGCCGACCGGACGTCCGTCGTCTGGGCGGCGCGGGACGGGCGTGCCGGGCACGAGACCCTCGGGCGCATCGACCGGTCACTCGTCGTCGGCACGCTCCTCGCGTTGACCGCGTTCGGGCTCGCCGCGTGGCTGCTCTCGACGATCACCCTCCGACCGGTGTCCCGGATGCGGCGGGCCGCCGAGGACCTCGGTGGCGGCCGGACCGCCGGACACCTCCCGGTCGGGCCCTCCGACGACGAGTTGGCCGACCTCGCCCGGACGCTGAACTCCTTCGTCGACCGACAGCGGGAGAACACCGACCGCGAGCGTCGGATCGTCTCGGACGCCAGTCACGAGCTCCGCACCCCGCTCGCTGCCCTGACCGCGCGGCTCGAACTCGCGCACCGGTCCTCCGGGGACGCGGTCGCGCTCGAGGGGGTGCTGACGGCCGCCGAGTCCGACGTCGCGCGGCTGACGTCGTTGGCCCAGACCCTCCTGGAGCTCAGCCGGCTCGACGAGGCGTCCGACGGCGACCGGCGCCCGGCGACGACGACGGCCGAGGCCCTCGTCACCGAGGTCATGCAGAGCGTCGACCGGGCGCGGATGACCGGTGGTACCGGTCCGGGTGGTACCGGTACCGGTGCGACGCCGGTGGACGTGGACTTCACCGTCGACCTCCTCGACCCGGCCCGCTCGTACGCCGTCGATCCGGCCGCGTTCGCCCGGATCGTCGACAACCTGGTGACGAACGCCGTCGCGCACGGCACCGGGGCCACCGCCGTCACCATCCGGCTCGGCCAGACGCCGGACCGGGCGCTGCGCCTCCTGGTCGAGGACGACGGCCCGGGCATCCCCGAGGCGTTCCTGCCGATCGCCTTCGAACGGTTCGCCCGCGCCGACGCCGCTCGTCGGGCCGGCACCGGCGGGGCCGGCCTGGGCCTCGCCCTGGTGCGCGGCCTGGCCGAGCACGCCGGCGGATCGGCGACGCTGACGAACCGCCGGACAGGAGGCGCGTCCGCCGCCGTCGTGATCCCGCCGGCCTGACCGCGTGGCGCGTCCGCCCCCCGATCACTCGAGGTCTCGAGCGATCCCCACTGCTGGTTCCGGGCAGATCGAGAGGAGCGGTGCCGATGCTGAACGGCACCTGATCACACGCTGGAGAGGAACGAGCCGATGATCGACACCGCTCGCCCCACGCCGAGGACCGCCCCGGCACCCCGACCACCGCTCCGACCGTGGGACGACGCCGCTCGTCGGCGACACCGGTCCGGACGCCGTCGCCTGGCCGCGGCCGACCTGCTCGTGGCGGCGACCTGGGCCTCCGCCGCGATGGCCGTCGCCCTGTGGCTCGTCTCGCCCGGGTCGCACAGCGTCTCCGGCGTCAGCGGCGTCCTGACCGACGCGGGGATCGTCGCGGGCCTGGTCGCGACGGACCTGGTGCTCGTGATGCTGGTCCTCGCCGCCCGTGTCCCGCTGCTCGACCGCGTGGTCGGACAGGACCGGGCGATCGCGGTGCACCGGTCCCTCGGCAAGCCCGTCCTGTTCCTGCTGCTCGCCCACGGTGCGCTGCTCACCCTCGGGTACGCCGCCGCCGACGGGTCGAGTCCGGTCGCCGAGACCATCGCGCTGTTCTCGAGCCCGGACATGCCGCTGGCGTACCTCGGCCTCGGGCTGTTCCTCGTCGTGGTCGTCAGCTCGCTCGTCGCCGTCCGACGGCGCCTGTCGTACGAGGTGTGGCACGGCATCCACCTGCTCAGCTACGCCGCGGTCCTGGTCGCGCTCCCGCACATGCTCAGCGCCGGCAGTGTCCTGGCCCACGGCACCTGGCAGCGCGGGTACTGGATCGCGCTGTACGTCCTGTCGCTCGGGCTCATCGCCGTGTACCGGTTCGTCGTCCCGGTGGTCGTGAGCCTGCGGCACCGCATCCGGGTCGTCGCCGTCGAAGCGATCGCCCCCGGGGTGGTCTCGATCCACCTGGCCGGCCGGGACCTCGACCGGCTGGGCGCCCGCGGCGGCCAGTACGGCGTGTGGCGGTTCTGGACCGGCGCCACGTGGTGGCACGCCCATCCGGTGTCCTTCTCGGCGGTGCCCACCGCCGACCGCGCACGCATCACGGTCCGTGACCTCGGTGCCGGCTCGGCGCGACTCGGGCGGGTCCGGCCCGGCACCGCCGTCTCGCTCGAGGGTCCGTACGGACTCTTCACCACCCACGCCCGGACCGCGCCGTACCTGGCGCTCGTCGCGTCGGGCATCGGCATCACACCGGTCCGGGCGCTGCTCGAGGACACCGACCTGCGGCCGGGCGAGGCGACCGTGCTGCTGCGCGGCACCGACCGGCGGCAGCAGTACCTCTGGCAGGAGACCGCGGCGCTCGCCGACTCCACGGGCAGCCGGGTCTGGGCGATGGTCGGGCCGCGCGCGTGGTCCCGACCGAGCTGGATGACGGAGGAGGACCTGCGCCGAGGGGTCACCCTCGGGTCGGTGTTCCCGCACCTGCTCGAGTCCGACCTGTACGTCTGCGGTCCCCGGGCCTGGTCCGACCTCGTCGTGCAGGACGCCCGACGAGCCGGCGTTCCCGGACACCGCATCCACCTCGAGCGGTTCGGCGCATGAGGGCCCGGGCGGTCCTCGGCGGGGTGCTGTCCTCCGTCGCGGTGCTGGTGATCGGATGGCAGGTCGGCGGGCAGACGGCGACGACCGCGAGTCCGCAGACGTCGACGTCGGACACGAGCGGGTCCACCGGGACCGGCACGAGCGCGACCTCCGGTCCGGCGTCGTCGGGCTCCACGGGGACGGGTTCCACGGGGTCGGGTACCTTCCTCGGCTCGGTCGCCCAGACCCGGTACGGCCCCGTCCAGGTGCAGATCGTGGTCAGCGACGGCGTCATCACCGACGTGACCGCACCGCAGCTCACCGACGCGGACGGACGGTCGGTCGCGATCAGCGCCCAGGCCGCGCCGGTCCTCCGTCAGGAGGCCCTGCAGGCCCAGTCGGCCGACATCCAGGCCGTCAGCGGTGCGACCTTCACCAGCGAGGGCTACACGACGTCGCTGCAGTCCGCGATCGACCAGGCCGGACTGTGAACGCGCCCCCGACCGTCCGGACCTTCGCGACGATGGGCACCGTCGTGAGCCTCCGAGGTGCGGACGACGAGACGGCCGAGGGGGTCCGGGCCGTCTTCGCCGGGTACGACCACCGGTACAGCCGGTACGACCCCGCGTCGGTGCTCAGCCGCGTCGCGGCCGGGTCGCTCCGCATGACGGACACCCCGGAGGAGGTCCGGGACGTCTACGCGTCGGCCCTCGCCTGGCGGGACCGGACCGGCGGCGCCTTCACCCCGCACCGCCCGGACGGGACGATCGACCTCTCCGGCATCGTCAAGGCCCTGGCCGTCCGCGACGCCGGCGCGGTGCTCGACGCCGCCACCTCGGACTGGATGCTCAGCGCGGGCGGCGACGTCTTGGTGCGCGGGACGCACGACGGCGCACCCTGGCGGGTCGGGATCGTCGACCCGGACCGCCGCGACGCCCTGGCCGACGTCGTGCAGCTCGACGCACCCCGGCGTGCGGTCGCGACGTCCGGCACCGCCGAGCGGGGCGAACACGTCTGGCGCCGCTCGGTCCCGACCTTCGCGCAGGTGACGGTCATCGCCGACGACATCGTCACCGCGGACGTCCTGGCGACCGCGGTCCTGGCCGGTGACGAGACCGACCTCGCCCGGACCACCGCCGACGGCACCGTCGACGTCCTGGCGTTCGGCGTCGACGGTCGTGCCTGGGCGACACCCGGACCGTCCCGCCGCCCGTGCAGCAGGATGGGTGGGTGAGCACGCCGCAGACCCTGTCCGCCGACCAGGCCGTCGCACGCGCGGTGGCGCTCGCCGCAGCCGGTGGCCGGAGCGTGCTCGGCATCGCCGGCGCCCCCGGCGCGGGCAAGTCCACGCTTGCTCGACGTGTCGTCACGGCGGTCACCGAGCAGCTCGGTCCGGGCGTCGCCGTGCAGGTCCCGATGGACGGGTTCCACCTGGCGAACGCGGCACTCGACGCCCTGGGCCGACACGACCGCAAGGGGGCGATCGACACCTTCGACGCGGCCGGGTACGTGGCCCTGGTCCGGCGCCTCACCGCGACCGGCGACGGCACAGACGGCACCGGGACGGTCTGGGCCCCCGACTTCGACCGCCGCGTCGACGAACCCGTCGCCGGCAGCATCGCCGTCCCGCCGGAGACCGTGCTCGTGGTCTCCGAGGGCAACTACCTGCTCGACCAGAGCACCCCGTGGCGCGAGCTGCCCGGGCTCTGCACCGAGACCTGGGCCTGCGTGGTCGACGACGACGTCCGCATCGACCGTCTCGTCGGTCGGCACATGCGCCACGGCCGCGACCACGAGCGCGCCCGTGCGTGGGCCGTGGAGGTGGACGGCGTCAACGCCGCACGCGTCACGGCGGACCTGCACCGGGCCTCCGTCCTGGTCCGGACGTAGCGCGGACCACCGCACCACCTCGTACGACCGCACCCTCCCCGCACCACCGACCGACAGGAGCACGACGTGACCATCGCCATCACCGGAGCCACCGGCAAGATCGGCGGCGCCGTCGCCCGGGCGCTCGCCGCGGACGGCACGCCGTTCCGCATGGTCGTCCGTGACGCATCCCGCGCCCCGGAGCTGCCCGGCACCGAGGTCGCGGTCGCGACCTACGCCGACGCCGACGCGGCGCGCGCCGCCTTCGAGGGGATCGACGTCCTGTTCCTGGTGTCCGGGGCGGAGGCCCACGACCGGCTCGACCAGCACCGCACCGTCGTCCGTGCGGCGGCCGACGCCGGCGTCCGGCACGTCGTCTACACGTCGTTCCAGGGCGCGTCCGCCGACGCGACCTTCACGCTCGGCCGCGACCACTTCTGGACCGAGCAGGCCGTGCGCGACACCTCGATGGCGCACACGTTCCTGCGCGACTCGTTCTACCTGGACTTCGTCGAGGACCTGGTCGGCGAGGACGGCGTGATCCGCGGTCCGGCGGACGACGGCGCCATGGCCGCGGTCGCCCGCGCCGACGTGGCCCGCGTGGCGACGGCCGTCCTCCGCGACCCGGCACGACACCTCGACCGCACCTACGACCTGACGGGTCCCGCGGCGATCACGCTCGAGCAGGCAGCCGCGGTCGTCAGCGAGGTCCGGGGCCGCCCGGTGTCGTACCACCGCGAGTCCCTGGAGGAGGCCTACGCCTCCCGCCAGCGCTGGCAGCCCGAGCCCTGGCAGGCCGACGCCTGGGTCAGCACCTACACGGCGATCGCGGACGGGTCGCTCGCGAAGGTGTCCGGCGACGTCGAGCGCGTCACCGGGCGTCCGCCGATGACGCTCCGCCAGGTCCTGGAGGCACGCGGCGACTGATCCGCGCCGCTCCCGTCAGCGGCACTGCCAGAGGGCCCAACCCTCCGGCCGCCGGTGCTCGTCGAGACGCGGGCGTGGGCGCGGGTGGAGCTGGGGGTGCGGGCGCAGGTGTGCCGGGGGCGTGTGGAGCCGGTGGTGCGCCGCGGCGACGGACGGGTGGCGCGCCTCCCGGCCGACCGGACCGACGTGTCGGCCGGACCGGTCGTGCGAATGGACCGACCGCAGGGGCCCGACGCCGAGCTCGTGTCGTCGCACGAGCCGGCAGGGGTCGTGCGCCACGTACTCGCGGACCGGGTCGCCCGGGGAGGCACCCGCGCGCTCCACGATCAGGCGGACCCCGGAGCGGACCTCGGCGCCGATCCGCCCGACCGTGAAGACGGGTGCGAGCCCGGAGAAGCCGCCGTCGGTGAGCACGGCCCGACCGGTCGCGGCGATGATCCCGGCGGAGACCTGCCACGAGTCGGACAGGAACAGCGGCCGACCCTCGCGTCCGCCGCCGAGCGCCAGCGCGGTCCGGACGAGCACCCGCGCGTCGGGCGGCAACGGCGTCGTCCCTCCGGTGAACGCCGGTGCCGACACGTGGAAGACCTCGCGGTCCCCGTGCGGACCACGTGCCGCCAGGCTGTCGACGGTCCCGACGGAGGCGTCCTCGCCGGACCCGTCCCGCTGCGCGTCCAGGGCCTGCAGCGAGAACGCGGCCGGTCCGGCGAGGAGTGCCGCCGCGGTCGCGACGGCGACCAGCCCCCTGAGGCGGTGACGGACGGGTCGGTCCTCGGCGCCGGCACGGCGTGCCGACCAGTGCCCCGGTGGGACCGCGGCGAGCACCAGCGCGACGGCGGCGGCCGCCAGTCCCGCGAGGACCGCGGGCCGCGCCAGGACCTCGGGCGTCCCGCCCGTGCGGTCCAGCCAGCGCCACCAGACCGTCTCGACCAGCAGCAGTGCGGCGAGCGTCGACCGGGGCAGCGGCCGGGAGGCGCGGAGCAGCCCGACCGCCCCGCGCCAGCCCGAGGCGGCCAGCAGACACAGCTGCACCCCGACCGCTGCGACGTACGCGGTGTGCGGCAGGTGCATGACCGACAGGACGGTGGCGGCGGTGGCGGTCCAGACGAGCACGGTGACCGTCGTCGCCCGGGCGGCCCGGGTGGCGTGGCTCGCCCGGGTGCCCTGACCTGCCCGGTCCGCCGCCGGTCGGGCGCGGAGGGACCCGATCGCGAGCACCGCGCCGAGGACCGCGGCGGGCAGCAGCCACCCGATCTGTGTCGCGTACTGCGGGTCGACGAGCTTCGTGAGACCGGTCCCGTCGCCCGCGCCGGTGATGGGGTGGATCCACCGGGAACCGCCGCCGCCGGCGGGCACCGCGCCGGGGAAGAGCCCGGGCAGGAACCGCCCCAGCCCGTTGTACCCGAACACCATCGCGAACGGGTCGTCGTTCGTCGTGCCGTCGATCCACGGACGCTGCCCCGCGGGCAGGAGCGCCAACGCGACCGTCCAGGAGAGCGACGACAGGACCGCGACGGCCGCCAGCACCGACGTCCGGACGAGCCGTCGGCCGTGCGCCGAGCCGAGCCAGGTGCCGAGCAGCAGCGCGGGGAGCACGAACCAGGCCTGGAGCATCTTCGCCTGGAACCCGACGCCGACGGCCAGGCCCGCGGCGACGAGGGGCCACCACGCTCCGGTGAGCACCGACCGCTGCCAGGAGCAGAGGGCGACGGCCAGCGCCGCCGTGACCATCGCGTCCTCCATCGGGTGCGCGAACATCGAGACGAAGACGGGCGTGGTCGCGGCGGCGGCCGCGGCGACCAGGCCGGTGCCCGGGCCCGCCCAGCGCAGTCCGACGAGCGAACACGCCCAGATCGTGACGAGCCCCTCGACCACCTGGGGGAAGGCGAGGGCAGCGGTCGAGTCCCCGAGCACCCGCAGGCTCAGGGCCTGCGGGACCGCGAAGCCGCTGAGCTTGTCGAGCGTGACCGTCGCGCCGGGGTCGAACGCTCCGGTGCGGAACGCGGCCCAGGACTCGGACATCGACCGAGCAGCCGCCTGGTAGAAGGTGAAGTCACCGCCACGGCCGAGGTTCCACGAGAACAGCACGGCGGCGCCGACCAGGATGCCGGCGAGGGCCCAGCGCGCGCCGGGGTGCTGGTCGCTCCAGCGTGCGGGTCTCGTCGTCTCGTCCACATCCGGGACGATGGCCGTCCAGCCGGTGGATCAGCCGCAGTGGTGCCGCCAGCGGGCTGCTGATCATCGGCGGACGCTGAGACGACACCCAGCGGACACCGAGCTGCGCGCCGGAGTTCCCAGGCCGACCACGCCCGGTCAGCCGCGCGAGCCGGTCAGTCCGGTCAGTCCGGTCAGCGGACCTTCCGCGCCGACACCGACCCGACGACGCCGAGCAGCAGCACGGCGACCAGGACCGTCAGCAGCGGAGCCGTCCAGCCGCCGGTCGCCCCGTGGAGCGCCCCGGCGACGAGGGGTCCGGCGGACCCGAGCAGGTAGCCGCCACCCTGCACGAACGCGGACATCCGGCGGGCGTCGTCGTCGTTGGACACCAGCCGGACGATGACGATGAAGATGATCGTGATGCCGCCGCCCTGGGCCGCGCCACCCAGGACGGACCACAGCAGCCAGAGCTGCGGCGCGATGAGCAGGCCGAGCGGCATCGCCAGCCAGAAGAACGCGACGAGGACGATGATCACCCGCGGGCGGAAGCGGTTGGCGAGCACGGGCACCCCGAGTGCGCCGACGACGGCCAGGATCTGGAACACCGACGAGCTCGCCCCGGAGGACGCCGTGTCGAAGCCGATCTCGTCGTGCAGCAGCGTCGGGATCCACGCCGTCAGGGCGTAGTACGAGAACGCCTGCCCGCCGAACGCGAGCATCAACCCCCAGGTCACCCAGCGCTTGGCCGGGTGCGGCAGCGTCTCGATGACCGCTGCACGCTGCTCCGTCGCGGTCCGCACCGACCCGGTGTCGAGCACCTGGTCGATCGGACCGGTGACGGGCAGCGGCTCCGAGTCGTGGTCGGATCCGCGCCAGGCGGCGCCGGCTCCGACCGTGTACGTCCACGCGGCCGCCGCGATGAGTGCCAGGACGCCCCACACCGCGATCGCGATCGGCCAACCCCAGGCGGCCGCGATGGGTGCGGTGCCGAGCGAGGTGGTCATCGACCCGATGTTGAGCGCCGACGTGTACACACCGGTGACCAGGCCGACCCGCTCCGGCGAAGTGTCACGGCGGATCACGACCGGGATCACCACGTTGCCGATCGTGATGCCGATGCCGATCACCGCGGTGCCGATGAGCAGGGCGGCCTCGTGCGGGATCGACCGGACGACGGTCCCCACCAGCACGATGACGAGCGACAGCGACACCGCACGCTCCGCGGTGAAGCGGGCGATCACCCAGCTGGCGAAGGGGGTCGCGAGGGCGAAGCAGAGCACCGGGATCGTGGTGAGGAGTCCGGCGACCGTCGCGGTCATGCCGAGGTCGGCGCGGATGTCCCCGATCACCGGCGCCGGGGCCACGATCGGCCCGCGGAAGTTCAGGGCGACCAGGACGATCGCGGCCGGCAGCAGCCACGCGGCTCCGCGCAGACCGGACCGGACGCGACCGGAGTCCGCCGTGCCGGACGTCATGCGCTCGGCAGCAGGATCGGCAGCAGGTCGAGCGGGGTGGCCGCCTGCGCGATGGTGCCCTGTGCCTCGGCGGGGGAGCCGTAGCCCCACTCCGCGAAGACCGTCGGGACGCCGTGTGCCGCGGCGCCCTCGACGTCGTGCAGGCGGTCCCCGACGAGCACCGGTCGCGACACGTCGAACCCGTGGGCGTGCAGGCGCCGAAGGGCCTCTTCGACCACGTCGGCCTTCGCGGAGCGGACCTCGTCGTCGCTCGCCCCGGTGATGATGTCGATGTCCCCGGTGAGCCCGTAGTGCTCGAGGATGTAGGTGGCCGGCGTCTCGGGTTTGCTCGTCGCGGTCGAGATCGGCACGCCGGCCTCGTGCAGGGTGTGCAGCACGACGTCGATGCCCGGGTACATCAGGCTGTCGAGGGCCCCGTGCGACAGGTAGTGCTCGCGGTACACGGCCAGGGTGCGTTCGGTGAGCTCGTCGTCCATGCCCATCGCGATGCGGAAGGTGTCGAGGATCGGCGGTCCGACGAACGACAGCAGCGTCTCGTGGTCCGGTACCGGTACGCCGACCTGCTGGAACGTGTACGTCAGGCTCTCGAGGATGCCCGGTGCCGAGTCGCTGATGGTGCCGTCGAGGTCGAACAGGACGGCGGTGAACGGACGCTCCGGGCTGCTTGTCATGACCTGCCCAGCCTAGCTGCGGCGGGCCGGGCGGACGCGGCCGGGCCGGGGCGTGCCTCCCGTCAGAACAGGCGGGCGTGCCCGCCCTCGATGCCGCGCATCTCGTCGTAGTCCAGGACCAGGCAGCGGATCCCGCGGTCCTCGGCCAGGGTGCGCGCCTGCGGGGCGAACGACTGCGCCGCCAGCACACCCTGCACCGGACGCAGGTGCGGGTCGCGGTTCATCAGCTCGAGGTAGCGGGTGAGCTGCTCGACGGCGTCGATGTTGGCGTTGCGCTTCATCTCGACCGCGACGCTCGCGCCCGCGTCGTCACGCGCCAGGATGTCGACCGGTCCGATGGCGGTCATGTACTCGCGGCGGACCAGCGTGTGGCCGTCGCCGAGGAGTTCGATCTGCTCGGCGAGGAGCTGCTGCAGGTGCGCCTCGACGCCGTCCTTCACCAGGCCCGGGTCGACGCCCAGGTCGTGGGTCTCGTCCGCGAACACCTCGTGGATGCTGACGATCAGGCGGTCCTGCGTCTTCTTCTGCGTCACCGTCCACACCTGCGTGATGCCGGCGGCGGCCTGGTCCTCGTCCGGCTCGGCCATCGCGATCGAGCACGGCGGGCTCATCCAGTTCAGCGGCTTGTAGCTGCCACCGTCGGAGTGGACGAGCAGCGAGCCGTCCGCCTTGAGCATGAGCAGGCGGTTCGCGAGGGGCAGGTGGGCCGACAGGCGACCGGCGTAGTCGACGGAGCAGCGGGCGATGACGAGACGCACCCGGGAAGCCTAACCGGGATCGGGCGCGCGCCCGGCGGGTCGCGGGCTGCGGCGCGGGTCGCGGCTCAGCGGCGGTCGGCCTCGGCCGTCGCGTCGGACTGGAGGTGCGACCCGGCCCCGGCATCCACCGCGCCAACCGGAGTGGTCGTCGTGGTGCCCGTGCCAGCCCCGGTCCGCTCGCGCGCTGCGCCGGACGCCAGGCCCGCCGCGATGATGAACACGAACACGATGAGCAGCCCGTTGAGCAGGCCGACGTGCTCGCCCGCGAACCCGATGATCGGCGGTCCGGCGAGGAACGCCACGTAGCCGATCGTCGCGACGGCGCTGACCTTCGCGGCGGCGGTCCGCGGGTCGTCGGCCGCGGCGGACATCCCCATCGGGAAGCCGAGGGACGCCCCGAGCCCCCAGAGCACGACACCGACGATCGCGATCGGGACGCTCGGCACGAAGATGAGCATGCCGAGACCGACCACCGCGACGACCGCGCTGGCACGGAGCACCGGGACCCGTCCGAACCGGTCGATGAGCGGACTGCCGGCGATCCGGCCCGCGGTCATGGCGGCGAGGAACACGGCGAGGACCGCGGAGCCGCCGTCGTTCGCCAGCCCGTGCCCGTCGATCATGGCGAGGGGCAGCCAGTCGTTCGCGGAGCCCTCGGCAAGCGCCATGCCGAGCACGATGACGCCGATGAGCAGCGTCGACGGCTGCCGCCAGACCGCCCAGCGCGAGACCGGCAGGGCGACGGGGCTGGTGTCGGTGGCCTCGGGCTCGACGTGGCGGTCGTCGCCGAACCAGCGGATGGCGACGATCATCGCCAGGCTGGTGAGGATCCCGACGACGATGAAGTGCAGGGCGACGGGGACGTCGAAGCGCTCGGCCAGGGCGCCGATGCCCGCGCCGGCGAGCGTCCCGACGCTGAACGCGGCGTGGAACAGCGGCATGATCGTCCGGCCGCCCAGGCGTTCCGCGGTGGCACCGGACACGTTCATCGAGACGTCGCAGAGCCCGTTGCCGAAGCCGAACGCGATGAGGCAGACCCAGATCGCGGCGAAGCCCCACCCCAGTGTGACGGCGACACCGGCGGCCACCATGCCGAGCGCCAGGCAGGCCGAGGCGACGAGGACTCCGCGGCGGGCACCGAGTCGGGCGACGATGTGGCCGGCGAAGGTGAGCCCGCCGATCGAGCCGACGGACATGCCGAGCACCAGGAGCCCCATCGTGAAGGTGGAGGCGTCGAGCGAGTCGCGGACGCTCGGGACCCGGCCGAGCCAGGTGGCGATGTCGAGCCCGGAGAGCGTGAACACGACGAACACCGCGTTGCGCCAGGCGCGCGTCGTCGGTGCGGTGCGGGTGACGGCCGTCGTCATGGGTCTGTCCGATCGAATCGATTCGAGCTGGTCTTCCCGTTACGCTAACCAGCGATGGACGACACGGCAAGCGAACCCGGCGAGTCGGACGACCGCGCCCTGGTGCCCCGCGCGACCGGCGCGTCCCGCGCGACCGCCGCGTCCCGCGCGTCCCGCGTGACCGACGTCGCCCGCCCGACCCGGTCGGACGGAACCGGCGCTGCCCGGGTGGGGCGTGCCTCCCGGCCGACGCTCGCCGCCGTCGCCCGCGCTGCCGGCGTCGCCCCGTCGACCGCGTCCCTGGCGTTCAGCGGCAGCGGACCCGTCTCCGAGGACACCCGGCAACGCATCCTCGCCGTCGCCGCCGAACTCGGCTACGACGGCCCCGACCCCCGCGCCCGCTCCCTGCGCCGCGGGCGCTCCGGCGTGATCGGCGTCGTCCTCGACGACCGGCTGAGCGACGCCTTCCGCGACCCGGTGAACGTGCTGACCCTCGACGGCATCGCGGAGGTCGCCGGGGCCGCCGGCGTCTCGCTGCTCCTGGTCCGCAGCCCCCTCGACGACGAACGCGGCATGGCCCCCCTCGTCGACGCACCCATGGACGCCGTCATCCTCATCGGCTGCAACGTGCGCATCGACCCCGCGGTCGCCGTCCTCCGCCGTCGGGCGATCCCCGTCGTCGCGATCGAGGCCGACGTCATCGAGGGCGCCGTCCCCATCCACCTCGACAACCGCGACGCTTCCCGCCGGGCCGCCGCGTACCTCCGCGAGCTCGGCCACCGGGACGTCACCGTCGTCGCCCTGCCCCTCGACAGCTCGCGGGAACGCGGACCCGTCGACGCGGACCGGGAGCGCTCGTCCACCGCCTTCACCACGATGGAGCGCCTCCGCGGCGTCCGCCAGGTCTACCCCTCCGCGCCGGCCGTCGTCACCACCGGCAGTTCCGTGGAAGAGGGCCGCATCGCCGGCGCCGCGCTCTTCGCCCCCGGCGTCGAGGCCCCCACCGCCGTCGTCGCGCAGAGCGACCTGCTCGCCGTCGGGGTGATCTCCGCCGCACTCGAGGCCGGCCTGCGCGTCCCCGAGGACGTCAGCGTCGTCGGCTTCGACGGCATCCACGTCGACGACAGCCTGCTGCACCGCTCCCCGATCCGGCAGTTGACCACCCTCGTGCAGCCGTTCGTGCCGAAGGGCGAGGCGGCGGCGCGGGCTGCGCTCGCGATGCTCGAGGGGGAGGCGCCGGAGCCGGCGTCGTTCCGTTCGGAGCTGCAGGTCGGCGACACGACGGCGCCGCCGCGGAGGTAGGCGCTGCGGCGCGGGCGCTCGGGTGGTTCCGTTCGGGTCCACCCCGAACCGCGCGCCCGGAGCGGGCCGCTGCGCGGCGGCCGGGAGGCCCGGCACCGCTCCGCGCGCGCCTTCCGGTCCGTGGGTGGTCGGTATCGTTCCCGCAGCCACACGACGGAGGGACCGGAGATGGACGTGCAGACGGCGCTGGGACGGGCGCGACAGGTGATCGCGGTCGTCATGACCCCGAAGCTCCTGGCCGAGCTGGGCAGCCGTGCTTCTCGACCCGAGGAGGAACGGACGCGGGAGGTCGTGGCCCGGTTCGACTGGGTCGACGCGGACGGTGCGGTGGACACCGGACTGCTCGGACAGGCGAAGGACGCCGTCGAGCTGCTCCGCTCCGACCGGGCAGTCCTGCACGTCGGTCGGATCACCGACCTGCCGCTCGACGCCGGCGCACGGCAGGAGGTGTCGACCGCCGTCGTCCGACTCGTCTTCGACCGACTCGGCCCGTCACGCCGGGTGCCGGAGAGCACGCTCAACGCGGCGCTGGCGATGCTCGTCGCGGACGTGGCGCTGGTGCGGCGGGACGCCGTGGACGCGGGTGTCCTCACACGGACGGCAGACGGCTCGGCGTACGCGCTCCGGGCGGAGTGACGGCTCGGGCATCCCGACCGCACCGTGGCGGGTGTGGTTGGTTGGGCTCGTGACCACGACCCCGAGCGCCGTTCCGGCTCTGACGCCCGACGCCGCCCTGCTCGAAGCCAGCCGTCGAGCCGAGCGGTTGGCGGAACACGGCCCGACGGTCCACGGGCCGTCCGTCACCGGTGTCCTCGCTGTCCTCGCGGTGCTCATGACCCTCGTCGTGCCCGTCATCGTGTTCGGCGAACGCTGGTGGATCGGTCCGGTCGCCGTGGCGGTGTCCGGCATGGTGCTCGCCGTCCGGAACTGGTTCGTCGCCCGCCGTCGTCACACCCTGCAGCCGTTCTGGATCGCCACCGGCGAGCGTCCGTTCGCAGTACTCGACCGCGGTCAGCGGCAGCGGGCATGGCGTCAGATCAACGGTCGAGCGCCGGGGTCGTCGGACAGCGCACCACTCGTCCGCGCCTTCCTGGTGTGGCAGGAGCGGTCATCGCGGGCGGCCGTGCCGGGTCTCGTCGCGTTCGGAACCGTCCTGGTCGGATCGGCCTGGGCCCTCGCGCTGTCCTCCGGCGATGTGTGGCTCCTCGTGCTCCTGCTCGTCGTGGCCGTCCTCGTCACCGTGATGAGCGGGATCGAGGCGCGTCGCAGGGAGCGCGTGCGCCGGTCCTTGCCCGATCTGTCGTCGCCTTCGACCGCCCCGACCGGCAGCCCGATCGCGTAGCCCTGCCGTCGGGCGCGTCCGGATTCAGCGGGCGAGCGCCGCGGCGATCCACCCCGGCCGGTGCGCGCGGAGGCCGAGTGTCACCGCACGGATGCCGATGTAGCCGAACGAGAAGACCGCCCACAGCGACGCCAGGCCGTCCCCGAGCCACCACAGCAGCGGCAGGTACACGACCAGGTTCGCGACACCGGCGAGGGCCAGGTACCGCGCGTCACCGGCGCCGATGAGCACCCCGTCGAGCACGAAGACGTACCCGGCGATCGGCAGCCCCGCCGCGATCAGGACCAGCACGGGTGGCAGCGCTGCCCGGACCGCTGGGGAGTCGGAGAACACCGGCCCGAGGACGCCGCTCGCGGCGAGCGTCAGCAGTCCCAGCAGGACGCCACCGGCGATTCCGAGGACCACGAGCCTCCCGGTCACGAGCCGGACCCGCTCGGCGTCCCGCGCACCGAGCGCGTGGCCGACGAGGGCCTGCCCGGCGATCGCCAGCGCGTCCAGCGCGAACGCGAGGGTGCTGAACACGGTCAACCCGATCTGGGTCGTCGCGAGCCCGATCGTGCCCAGTCCGGTCGCCGTCGCGATGGTGGTGAGCATCGCGATCCGCAGTGACGCGGTGCGGAGGAACAGCCACGCCCCGGACCGCAGCGCCCGGACCACACCCGAGGCACCCGGCCGCAGCGGAGCGCCGGAGGCCCGTGCTGCGCGGACGGCGATCACCACGTAGACGGCCGCCATCGCCCACTGCACGACGACGGTGCCCGCGGCGGAACCCGCAACGCCCCAGCCCAGGCCGTAGATGAGCAGCGCGTTCAGCAGGCCGTTCGCGATGAACCCCACGGTGGCGACGACGAGCGGGGTCCGGGTGTCCTGCAGTCCGCGGAGCAGTCCGGTCGACGCGGTCACGACCAGGATGCCCGGCAGACCGATCAACGAGACGAGCAGGTACGCGGTCGCTGCCTCGGAGACCTCGGGAGCGGCGCCGAACAGGTCGATGAGGGGTCCGGCGAGCGGCCAACCGAGCAGGGCCAGGACGCCGCCGAGCCCCAGGGCGAGCCACATCCCGTCGATGCCGGCGTGCACTGCGCCACGGCGGTCGCCGGAACCGAGGGCACGCGCGACCGCCGGGGTGGTGGCGTAGGCGAGGAAGACCAGGAGGCCCGTGACCGTCTGCAGGACCGCGCTCGCCACCCCCACGGCGGCCAGTGACGTGGCTCCGAGGTGCCCGACGAGGGCCGTGTCGGTGAGCAGGAAGAGCGGTTCGACGACGAGCGCCCCGAGTGCCGGCAGCGCGAGCCGGACGATGTCGCGGTCGACCGAACGGCGTGCGCGGCGCGGATCGTCGGCGGTCGTCGTGTCGTCGTCGGGCTGGTCGGTGGGCACCAGGACATCCTGCCAATGGCTACGGTCGAGGAGTGGACATCGTCGCACTGGTCCCCGCCGTGGTGGGGATCGCACTGAGTCCGCTCGTGGTCGCCTCGATCGTGTTCCTGCTCGGCCACCGAGGCGGGTACGCATCCGCCGCTGCGTGTGCCACCGGATGGGTCCTCAGCGTCGCCGTGGCGCTCGTCGTGGCTGTCCTGCTCGGCGAGCGACTGCCGGCTCCGTCGGAGGGCGGCACCGACGTCCGGGCGGTGATCGAGGTCGTCGCCGGCGTGCTGCTGCTCGGTCTCGGGATCTGGCAGTGGACCGTTCGTCGGCTGCCCGACGGCCGCCCACGGAGCGCCGGCTGGTCGGACCTGATGGCGGCGATCGGGCCGGCACGTGCATTCGTCGTCGGTGTCGCCTGGTTCCTGACCAACCCGAAGGCGTTGGTGCTCTCCGTGACCGCCGGCCTCGTCGTCGGTGACGCGGACCCGTCGGTCGTGGCGATGGTCGGGATCGGGACCGCCTACGTCCTGGTCGCGGGCTCCAGCGCTGTCCTGCCGATCGCGATCGCAGCGGCGCTCGGGCGTCGAGCGGAACCGATGCTCGCGGCGACCCGGGGGTTCATCGCCCAGCGCGGCTCCGTCGCACTCGTCGTCGTCCTCGTGGTGCTCGGCCTGGTGCAGTGCGTCACGGGCGTCGTCGCGCTGCTCTGAACCGCAGGACCTCGGATCAGTCGCGCGCTGCGGTGTCGACCCGCGGCTCGACGGGGACGCCGCCCGTGGCCGCCCGGTCGGCCTCGGTCGCCGCCGGGGTCACCGGGTCGGTGCCACGGGCCCGGCCGATGAGGTCCATCAGGTGGTAGACGACGATCGCGGCGATGGTGCCGATGATGATGCCGCCGAACGTCGCACCGCCCAGGTGGAACGTGAAGTCGGCGATGCCCATGATGAGCGCGATGCCCGCCGTCAGCTGGTTCTTCGGCTTGGCGAAGTCGACGCGGTTCTCCACCCAGATCCGGATGCCGATGACGCCGATCAGACCGTAGAGCGCCGTGGTCGCACCCCCGAGGACACCGGCCGGGACGGTCGAGATGACCGCGCCGATCTTCGGGGAGAGCCCGAGCAGCACCGCGGCGATCGCGGCGACCCAGTACGCCGCCGTCGAGAACACCCGGGTCGCCGCCATCACGCCGATGTTCTCGCCGTAGGTCGTGGTCGCGGAACCGCCGCCGACACCCGCCAGCACGGTCGAGATGCCGTCGGCGAAGAGCGCGCGGCCGGTCAGCGGGGTGAGGTCGCGGCCGGTGAGCTGCCCGACGCCCTTGACGTGGCCGACGTTCTCGGCGACCAGGGCCAGGACCACCGGCAGGAACCCGAGGTAGACGGCCATCTGTGACGGGTCGAACGCCGGTGCCGTGAAGGTCGGCAGGCCCACCCAGTCCGCCTTGGTGACGGCGCTCAGGTCCACCTGGCCGCCGATCAGGGCCGCGACGTAGCCGACGACCACGCCGACGACGATCGACAACCGACCGAGCAGCCCCCTGAACAGGACGGTGCACAGGACGATGGCGGCCAGGGTGATCACCGCGACGACGGGGGCGGCGACGAAGTTGTCGCGCGCGGCCGGGGCCAGGTTGAAGCCGATCAGGGCGACGATCGCACCCGAGACCACCGGCGGCATGAGTCGGTCGATCCACCCGGCACCGGCGAGGTGCACGATGAGCCCGACGACGGCGAGCAGCGCCCCGACGACGATGATGCCGGACAGGGCCAGCGGGATGCCGCCGATCTTCGTCGCGGCCCCGATCGGCGCGAGGAAGGCGAACGACGACCCGAGGTAGCTCGGCAGCCGGTTGCCCGTGAGGAGCAGGAACAGGATCGTCCCGATGCCGCTGAACAGCAGCGTCGTGGACGGCGGGAACCCGGTGATGAGCGGCACGAGGAACGTCGCGCCGAACATCGCGACGACGTGCTGCACCCCGAGCCCGATCGTGCGGGGCCAGGTGAGGCGCTCGTCCGGCGCCACGATCGTCGCTGCGGAGACGGTGCGGCCGTCACCGTGCAGCTTCCACGGAAGTCCCATGCGACGACCGTAGCGGGCGGTCGGCCCTCCGTGACGGGCCACGTCGGACTCCTGTGGAGAACGCCGTCGCCGCACGGCCCTCCACCGATGCGTACCGGCCGGGTGGCGGACCGGGTCCCGGTGGCTATCGTGGTGAGCATGACCGACGTCGCAGGCACCACCGGAATCCGCACCGACGAACTCGACGAGTCGGTGCGGCCGCAGGACGACCTCTACCGGCACGTCAACGGCAGGTGGATCGACGAGACCCCGATCCCCGACGACAAGGCCCGCTACGGCTCGTTCACCGTCCTGGCCGAGGAAGCCGAAGCCGCCGTGCGCACGATCATCGAGCGCGCACAGACCGCCGCGCCGGGCACCGAGCAGCGCAAGGTCGGCGACCTCTTCACGTCCTTCACCGACGAGACCGCACTCGAAGCACTCGGGTCCGCCCCGATCGAGCCGCTCCTCGCCGACATCGCCGCGATCGAGGACAAGGACGACGTCCTCCGCATGGTCGGCCGCTTCGAACGCCTCGGGCTGCCGAGCTTCATCCAGCTCTTCGTCGACAACGACCCGGGCGACCCGGACGCGTACATCGTGTTCCTGGAGCAGTCCGGCCTCGGCCTGCCCGACGAGTCGTACTACCGCGAAGAGCGCTTCGCCGACATCCGCGAGAAGTACCGCGAGTTCGTCGGCGCGATGTTCCCCCTGGCCGGCTACGACGAGAGCGGCGACCGCACCGAACACGTCATCGCCCTCGAGACCGCCATCGCCTCGGCGCACTGGGACAACGTCGCCACCCGCGACAGCCAGAAGACCTACAACAAACTGCACTGGGACGAGGTCTCGGCGCTCGCCGAAGGTGTCGACCTCCGGCACTGGTGGCAGGCCATCGACGCCCCGGCTGGCGCCTTCGACACCGTCGTGGTCCGTCAGCCCTCGTTCCTGACCGGCCTGGCGCAGCTGTTCCGCGAGCAGCCCCTCCCGGTCTGGAAGGACTGGCTGTGCTGGCAGGTCATCCGCGCCTCGGCGCCGTACCTGACCAGCGCGTTCTCGGCGACGAGCTTCTCGTTCTACGGCACGGCACTCACCGGCGCACCGAAGCAGCGTGACCGCTGGAAGCGCGGCGTCTCCCTGGTCGAGGGCGCCATGGGCGAAGCGGTCGGCCGCATCTACGTCGAGGAGCACTTCGACGAGACGTCGAAGGCGACGATGGACGACCTCGTCGCGAACCTGGTCGAGGCGTACCGGCAGAGCATCACCGGCCTCGAGTGGATGACCGACGAGACCCGGGCCCGCGCGCTGGACAAGCTCGAGAAGTTCACCCCGAAGATCGGCTACCCGGTGAAGTGGCGCGACTACAGCGCCCTGCCGGTCACCGCCGACGACCTGCTCGGCAACGTCCGCGCGATCGCGTCGTTCCAGGTGGACCGCGAGCTCGGCAAGATCGGCAAGCCGATCGACCGTGACGAGTGGTTCATGACCCCGCAGACGATCAACGCCTACTACAACCCGGGCTTCAACGAGATCGTCTTCCCGGCCGCGATCCTGCAGTTCCCCTTCTTCGAGGCCAGCCGTGACGCCGCCGCCAACTACGGTGCGATCGGAGCCGTCATCGGCCACGAGATCGGGCACGGCTTCGACGACCAGGGCTCGCAGTACGACGGCGACGGCCGCCTGCAGAACTGGTGGACCGAGGCCGACCGGCAGGCGTTCGAGGAGCGCACGAAGGCCCTCATCGCGCAGTACGACGCCCTGGTGCCCACCGAGGTGCCGGACGGGCACGTGAACGGTGCGCTCACCATCGGCGAGAACATCGGTGACCTCGGCGGTCTGTCGATCGCGTGGAAGGCCTACCTGATCTCGCTGGACGGTGCCGAGCCGCCGGTGATCGACGGCCTGACCGGAGCCGAGCGCTTCTTCCTGAGCTGGGCGCAGGCCTGGCGGATGGCGATCCGTCCGGAAGAGGCCGCTCGTCTGCTGAGCATCGACCCGCACTCGCCGAACGAGTTCCGCTGCAACCAGATCGTCCGCAACATCGACGTCTACTACGACACCTTCGACGTCTCGGACCGTGACGCGATGTACCTGGCCCCGGCCGAGCGCGTCGCCATCTGGTGATGACGGAGCCGGACGCGCCGCACTCGTCGCGCCGGCGCCGCCCCGGACGCCCCGCTGACGACGGCTCAGCGGGGAACGGTCCCGTCGGCGGCGGTCGTGCCGGCGGTGGTGGTCGGAGCCGCGGCAAGCACCGCGGCGGGGCCGACGAGCGCTTCACGGCGACGACCGAGGCACTCGGCACCATCGCACAGGACGGTGCCGGTGTCAGCGCATCGATCATCGACACGTCGACGGGCCGCGCGCTGCTGGCGATCGACGACCGGCTCGTGCAACCCGTGTCCGGCCTGGGGCGGGTGCTGCTGCTCATCGAGGTGGCGGCGCAGCTCGAGGACGGTCGGCTGCACGGTGACCGGCTCCAGCGCATGGCCCGGGACACCGCGACGGGTGCGGGGCTCTGGCAGTTCCTGCAGGAGCCGACGATGCAGGTGTCGGACCTCGCCACCCTGGTCGGGGCGACGGCCGATGCCTGGGCCACGAACGCGCTGCTCACCACGGTCGGGATCGACGCAGTACGATCCCGCGCGGAGTCCCTCGGGGTCGAGCGGTCCGCACTCATCGACCGGGTGCGGGACCGCCGCGGCCCGGACGACGCCCCGGACGTCTCGGTCGCGGCGTCGGGAGAGCTCAGCTGGCTCTTCCGTGGCCTCGCGCTCGGCGAGGTCGTGGACCAGACGGTGTCGAACCGGGTCCTCGGGTGGTTGTCCCTGGCGGCCGACCTGTCGCTCGTCGCCGGGTCGTTCGGTCTCGATCCGCTGGCACACCGCGCGCTCGACCACGGCCTCCAGTCCGTGGCGGTGACCGGGTCGGGGCCGGGGGTCCGGGCCGAGGCCGGCGTCCTCCGCGGTCCGGCGTCCTCGGTCTGTTACGCCGTCACCGTGCGGTTCGAGGACGACTCGTTGCAGCGTCGACTCGCGGTGGTCGAGGCGCTGCGGACGATGGGCACCGAGGTCCTCGAGGTCGTGCACGCTCCTGCTGAGCGCTGAGCGCTGAGCGCTGAGCGCTGAGCGCTGAGCGCTGAGCGCCGAGCACCGACGACCGATCCCGGCGGGATCAGACCGCTGTGTCCCCGCGCTGGCGGTCGGGGTCGCCCCGCCGAGCACGCGCGGCCCGCCGGACACGCGCAGTCCCCGGACCGGGCTACCGCTCCTGCTGTCCCTCCGGCACGAACGCCCGCACGGACAGCAGCTCCGCCGACTGCTGCCGGCACGCCGTGTAGGCGGTGGAGGCGACGAACAGCGACTGCTTCGACCCGGGCGGGTAGACGCGGAACCCGTCGGGCTGCTGCGTCGTGCAGTCGGCCGGCTCGAGGTTCTCGGCTCGGACGATCCGGAGCGGCGCGTACGCGGTCTGCCCGGCGGCCAGGGTGACGGTCGGGTGTGTGCCGCTGCGGTCGAGTGCCGCCGCTGCCCCGAGCTGCATGCCGTTCCCGTCGCCCACGAAGGACAGGCCGGGCCAGCCCTGCAGGGTGCACGACGCGGTCCCCGTGTTCCGCAACGCCAGGTTGAGGTAGACGCTGCCGGCTCCGCCGCCACTGCCCTCGGCGATCGACCCGGTCAGCGAGGACGTCGCGCAGGTCCCCGCGCCGGAGGCGGTGCCGCCGTCTGCCGGACCGGCCGCGGCAGCACCCGTCGAACCGGCGGCCGCCGACGCAGCCGGAGTGGACGACGGTGTGGTCGGCGTGGTCGGTGCCGCGGAGGCGGGCGTGGCCGAGGTGGTCGGAGCGGAGGTGGTCGGACCGGCCGGCGCCGAGGACGCCCCGCCTCCACTCGACGTGCTCGTGCACCCCGTCAGTGCGAGCACGACCGCCCCGAGCACGCTCACCGTCCCCAGCACTCCGCGCAGCGACCGCCGTCCGGTCACCTGCCCGCCGAACCCTCGACTGCTCTGTCCCATGCCCGCCAGACAACCACTTCCACCGTGGAACCGTCTCGCACGTCCTCCCACATCCGCACCGCCGCCCAGCGTGTTCGGGCAGGATCGGCATCGTGCACGTCGACGACGACGTGCGGACACGGAAGGTACAGACCGATGGCAGCAGGCAAGCACGAGGCAGCACGCGGCGACGACGACCGGGCCGACGGCGTGGACGCACGCGCCGGCGAGTTCGTGGACAGCGACATCCCCGGTGAGCACCGCGTCACCGAGGACGAGCCGGTCGGCGAGTTCGTGTCGAGCGACATCCCCGGCGAGGCCCGTCCAGAGCCGGAGGGCGAGTCGGGTGAGTACGTCGAGTCGGACATCCCCGGCGAGCCGCAGCCGGCCGGTCCCGAGGAGGCCGGGCAGTACACCGACCGCGACCAGTAACGGTCGGTCGCCCGTCCGGTCGGTCAGTCGATGAGTCCCGCCTGCATCAGCAGGCGGAGCGTCTCGACCCCGGCCGGCGGGCAGCGTCCGGCGTCGCCGGAGGTGACCCAGTCCACCTCGTCGACCTCTGCGGAGGCGACGGGCGTGGCGGAGTCGAGCGTGCCTCCCGGCCGGGCCAGGAACAGCGTCATCGCGACGATCGTCCCGGGCGCCTGCCCGTGGGCGGGTTCGGTGACGACGGCGAACTCGTCGAGGTCGGCGGCGGTGAGGTGCAGGCCGGTCTCCTCGAACGCCTCGCGCACCGCGGCGTCGACGGCGCTCTCGCCGGGTTCGACCTTGCCGCCCGGCAGGTAGAGGACGTCGCGTCCACGTGCGCGCACCATCAGCACGCGGCGGTCCCGGACCAGCAGGAGCGCGCTGACGTCCAGTACGGGTCCGGCCGGGAGGCTCGACCCACCCGAGCCGGTCAGCTCGCGTCCGCCTCGTCGTCGCGCACGCGCGCAGCCCGCTCCGCCAGGGGCACGACGGCCGACGGCACGTCCGCGACGGGTTCCGGGCGCACCCCGAAGAGCGCGTCGAGCGCCCCGGTGAAGTCGTCGCCGCGACCGGCACGGCCGAGTTCCCGCGCCCGCACGGAGGGGCGGTGCAGCAGCACGCCGACCAGGTGCCTGAGGGCCCGCTCGGTCTGCTCCGCGGACTCGGGCGTGGTGTCGCCGCGACGCTTCACGCGGTCGATCTCGTCGTCCAGGATGTCGAACACGTGCTTGCGCAGGGCCACGAGTGCCGGGGTGGTGGACTGCTCGAGCGCCTGCGCGCGGAACCGCGAGACCGCGTCGTCGACGATCGCACGCGCTTCGGTCTCGGCGTTGAGCTCGGCGATCGGGGCGTGGATGCTGATGGTCTCGAGGTCGAGCAGCTCGACGCCCTCGACGTCGGCGGCGTCGGGGTGCACGTTGCGGGGGAGTCCGAGGTCGATGACGATCCGTCGGGCGCCGTCGTCGAGGTCGCACGCCTCGACCACCGGGACCTCGCTCGAGGTGCACGTGATGACGACGTCGCTCGAACCGATCGCGGTGCGCAGGTCCGTGGCGGCGACCAGGTCGTGCTTGGCGGCGAACCACGGGGCGCGGCCGGACGGCGAGAAGACCTGGATCTGCTCGGCGTCGCGGTCGCGGAGGGCGGCGATCGTGGTGGCCGCGTAGCTGCCGGTGCCGACGAGCAGCACACGGGTGGCGGCCCAGTCGGTGATGCGCGACGAGGCGAGCTCGAGTCCGAGGCGGACGAGCGACCGGCCGGCGGCGCCGATGCGGGTGCGGGTCTTGACCCCGCGGGAGGTGTGTGCAGCCTCTTGGAAGAGGCGTTCGAGCTCGGACGTCGTGGTGCCGTTGCGGCGGGCGTCCTCGAGGGCCCGTCGGACCTGGCCGGAGATCTCGGTCTCGCCGACGACCACGGACTCGAGCCCGCTCGACACCGCGAAGAGGTGCTGCACGACGTCGCCGCCACCCAGGACCTGCACGGAGTCGAGGACCTCGTCGGCCTGCAGCTCGCTCGCTGCCGAGACGGCCTCGACCGTGGCGCGGACGGCGACCTCGTCGTCACCGGCGATGTCGAGGTAGGCCTCGAACCGGTTGCACGTGGCGAGGACGACCGCACCGTCGAGGACGTCCGAGTCCGTGACGAGGTGGCTGGCGGCCGCGGGTGCTCCGATGCTCAGACGCTCCAGGAGGTCGAAGCTGGCGTTGCGATGCGACGCCGTGAGACAGATGAGCACGTCTTCAATGGTAACCCCGCCGTCCCGAGCGCCGGATCGGAGAACGGCCCTGTTCGCGGTGGGAGAATCAACGGGTGACCGACGCGCTCCCGACCACCCATCCGCTCGCCGACGGCCGCACCGCGGGCTCCCGACTCGTCCGGGCCCTCCGGGGAGAGCGACCCGAGACGCTGCCGGTGTGGTTCATGCGCCAGGCGGGCCGTTCGCTGCCCGAGTACCGCGAGCTGCGGGTCGGCACGGCCATGCTCGACGCCTGCCTCGACCCGGCTCTGGCGTCGGAGATCACCCTGCAGCCGGTGCGCCGGCACGGGGTCGACGCCGGCATCTTCTTCAGCGACATCGTCGTGCCCATCAAGCTCGCGGGCGTGGACGTCGAGATCGTCCCCGGTCGCGGCCCCGTCCTCGGCTCGCCGGTGCGGACCGCCGCGGACGTCGACGCCCTCGGTCGGCTCGAGCCGGAGGCGCTGGCACCGATCTCCGAGGCCGTCGCCCGGACCGTGGCGGAGCTGGGCAGCACACCGCTCATCGGCTTCGCGGGTGCGCCGTTCACCCTCGCCGCCTACCTGGTCGAGGGCGGCCCGTCGAAGGACCACATCCGCGCCCGGACGATGATGCACGCCGACCCGGAGACCTGGTCGCGCCTGCTCGACTGGGCAGCGGACGTGTCCGGGGCGTTCCTCCGTGCCCAGGTGCTCGCCGGCGCCTCGGCCGCGCAGCTGTTCGACTCGTGGGTCGGGTCGCTGTCGCGGGCGGACTACGTCGAGCGGGTCGCACCGCACTCGGCGACCGCGCTGTCCCACGTCGCGGACCTCGGCGTCCCGCGCATCCACTTCGGCGTCGGCAGCGGCGAGGTCCTGGCCGACATGGCGACGGTCGGCGGCCACGCGGACGCCGTCGACGCGGTCGGTGTGGACTGGCGCCTGCCCCTCGACGAGGCCGTGCAGCGCGTCGGCACCGGCGTCACCGTGCAGGGCAACATCGACCCGGCGATGCTCGCGGCCCCGTGGGCGGTCCTCGAGGCGCACGTCCGCGCGGTCGTCCGACGCGGCGGGGTGGCCCGGGCGCACGTCGTGAACCTCGGGCACGGGGTACCGCCGGAGACCGACCCGACCGTGCTGACCCGCGTCGTCGAACTCGTGCACTCGCTCGGCGACGGGACGGCCGTGAGCGACAGCGTCGACAGCGCCGGCGGGACCGGGAGCGCCGCAGCATGACCGACGTCGTCGTGGTCGGCGGCGGGGTCGCCGGGCTCGTCGCCGCGCGCGACCTGGCGAAGGGCGGCGCGCACGTGGTGCTGCTCGAGGCCTCCGGCGCGCTCGGCGGGATGATCCGTCGGCACACCGTGGCCGGCCTCGACCTCGACATGGCGGCGGACTCGTTCGCGACCCGGACGGACGCGGTGTCCTCGCTCGCGATCGAACTCGGCCTGGGCAACGACATCGTCTCGCCGGACCCGCGCGGCGCATGGCTGATGACCCGCGACGGCCGGACCGCCCCGATCCCCTCGACCGGACTGCTCGGGATCCCGGGTACCCCGATGGCCGCCGACGTCATCGCGGTGGTCGGCGGCGCCGGGGCCCTCCGCGCGCAGATGGACGCACTCCTGCCGTCGCCGGTGGGTGCGCGGGCGACCTCGCTCGGCGCGATGGTCCGGAGCCGCATGGGCGCGAAGGTCCTCGACGACCTGGTCGTGCCGGTGGTCGCGGGCGTGCACTCCACGCACCCGGACGACCTGGACCCGGACCGCGTCGCACCCGGCCTGCGTGCGGCACTCCAGCGGGAGGGCTCGCTCGCCCGCGCCGTGCTCGCGATGCGGAAGCGTGCCGTCGCCGGGTCCGCGGTGCAGGGCATCCGCGGAGGCATCGCCCGACTGGTCGACGAGCTCGTCGCCGACCTCGAGACCTACCGTGTCGACGTCCGGCTGCACACCCGGGCGACGCGGGTCGAGCGGGCCGCGGTGGAGGCCACCTCGGCCGACGGCCGGACCGAACGACTGGCGGCGGACCACGTGTTCGCCACGGTGGCCGACCCGGCACGCACGGCGGCACCCCGGCGCTCCGGCATCGAACTCCTCACCCTGGTCGTGGACCGGCCCGAGCTGGACACCGCACCCCGCGGCACCGGGATGCTCGTGCACCCGGCGGCGGCGGGCGTCGGCGCGAAGGCGCTGACCCACGCCACCGTGAAGTGGCCGTGGCTGGCGGAGCGCTCGGCCGGGAGGCACGTCCTCCGTCTCAGCTACGCCCTGCCCCCGGCAGGTGCAGACCAGGCGACCGGCGTCGCCGACGCGACGGCCGCCGACCAGGTCGCCACGAGCCTCCCGGTCGACCCCGCCGGGCCGGTCAGCGACCGCGCGACCGCCGACGCGTCGGCCCTGCTCGGCATGCGCGTGGGGCCGGAGCACGTCGTCGGTGCCGCACGGGTCCTGTGGCACGGGCCGGACGCCGAGGCCGCCGGGCTGGCGGAGGGCGTCGTCGGCATCGGCGAGGCGTCGTCGGGTCGCGGGCTGTCCGGCATCGTGACCGCTGCCCGGACCGCGGCTGAGCGCATCCTGGATTCCTGAGCGGACCGCTGCGGCCCCGAGGGCTACTGTTGGGGGAACCGTCGGACACATGCCGATCGGTGCATGACCCCGCAACGGTGCATCACCAAGCACACTGACCCAACGGAGGAATCGCTCATGCGAGGAAAGCTCCTGTTCGTCGCCGGCGCAGCACTCGGGTACGTCCTGGGATCGCGAGCCGGACGGGCGCGGTACGAGCAGATCAAGACCGTCAGCGGCAAGATCTGGAACAGCAACGGCGTGCAGAAGAGCGTGCACGACGTCGAGGGTTTCGTGCAGGACCGCACGCCCGACGTCGCCGACTTCATCGGTGAGCAGACCAAGAAGGTCGTCCGCAAGGTGAGCTCCAAGACGTCGTCCAACAAGGGCTCGCAGATCTCATGACCGACACACGCGACCGGAAGTCGCGGTCGCTGTTCGGCCTCGTCAAGGACCTCCCCGACCTCGTCAAGGACCTGGTGAAGGGCGAGATCTCGCTCCTCAAGGCCGAGATGATCGGCAAGGCGAAGGTCTTCGGCATCGCCGCGGGCATCCTCGTCGCCGCACTCGTCATCGTGCTCTACGCGATCGGCGTGCTCCTCACCGCAGCGGTGATGGGCCTCGCCACCGTGATGCCGGCATGGCTGGCGGCGCTGCTGCTGGGTGTGCTGATGCTCATCGTCGCCGGGATCCTCGGACTCGTCGGCTGGAAGCGCCTGAAGAAGGGCCTGCCGATCACGCCGAAGCGCACGATCGCCAGCGTCAAGAACGACGTCAACGCGGTCAAGGGACTCGGCTGGAAGCCGACCCCGGAGACGCAGCGCGGCTCGCGCAAGCCCGACGTCGACGGCCGGTTCTGACCCCGTCAGTCCGCTGACCCCCGTCATCCCCACGACTCCACCGGAGGACCAGTGACCGACCCGAAGGACGAGCACGGCGACATCGCCGACCGTGTCGCCGCCACCCGTGCCCAGCTGTTCGACACCCTCGACGCGATCGAGGACAAGTTGAACGTCCCGAAGCAGCTCGGCATCGCGGCGTCGAAGGTGAAGCGCGGCGTCGACGAGAACCCGGTGCCCTACCTGGCCGGGCTCGCAGCGGGAGTGGCAGTGGTCGGGGGTATCGTCGTAGCGGCGCTCCGACGACGGTGATCCACAGGCGGCGAGCCACCGCGAGCCACTGTGGAACCCCGCCCCGGACGCCCGCTCGGCGACGGGGACGGGCGACCCACACCCCTGGCAACCGTGCCGCTGGCGATCGTGCTCGCGGCCACCGTGGAGGACGACCGATCCATGAGCACTGACGTGCCCACACCAGCAGCCCACAGCGACACCACACACGGCGCCGCAGCACACACTGACGCAGCGCACGAGACGGATCCCGCGACCGGGATCGACCCGAACCTGCTGACCGCCTACGCGCTGTGGGCGGTCTTCCGTCGTCCGGTCGGGGCCGTCACCCGCGGCGGCGACGACTCGGTCGCCGAGCTCGACGCCGTGGTCGCGGCCGGCGCAGCGCGTGGCGTGACCATCCGCGGCTTCTACGACGTCTCCGGCTTCCGCGCCGACGCCGACGTCATGATCTGGCTGCACGGTGACGACGCCCAGGCGATCCAGGCGGTGCTGCGGGACGTCCGTCGTACGGCGCTGTTCCAGGACGCCGAACCGGTCTGGCACGCGATGGCGATGCACCGCGAAGCCGAGTTCAACAAGCGGCACACCCCGGCCTTCCTCCGTGGCAAGGACCCCGAGGCCTGGATCACGGTGTACCCGTTCGTCCGTTCCTACGAGTGGTACCTGCTGCCCGAGGACGAGCGCTCGAAGATGCTCCGTGACCACGGCGTCGCCGGCGCCAAGTACCGCCGCGTGCTGACCAACACCATCGCCTCCTTCGCCCTCGGTGACTACGAGTGGATCCTGCCGCTCGAGAGCCCGGACCTGGTCGACCTCGTCGACCTGATGCGCGACCTCCGCTACACCGAGGCCCGCATGCACGTCCGCGAAGAAGTGCCTTTCTACACGGGTCGTCGCGTGACGACCGCCGAACTCCCGGAGGTCCTGTCATGACCGACACCAGCCTGATCACGAACGGACAGCCCGTCCTCGCCGCCACCGCGGCCGCTGCGTCCGGCCCCGAGCACGTCGAGGTCCCGACCGCGTACGACGCCATCCTGCTCGCCGGCTTCGGCGGACCCGAGGGCCAGGACGACGTCATCCCGTTCCTCCGCAACGTCACCCGCGGCCGTGGCATCCCGGACGAGCGGCTCGAAGAGGTCGCCCACCACTACCGACACTTCGGCGGCGTCAGCCCGATCAACGCCCAGAACCGCGCGCTCAAGGCCGCGCTCGAGGCCGAGCTCGCTTCGCGGGGCATCGACATGCCCGTCCTCTGGGGCAACCGCAACTGGGAGCCCTACCTCGAAGAGGCCTTCACCGAAGCGGCCGACAAGGGCTACAACAAGCTCGTCGCGATCGCCACAAGCGCGTACTCGTCGTTCTCCAGCTGCCGCCAGTACCGCGAGGACTACGCCCGCGTGCTGACCGAGACCGGCCTGATCGACACCATCCAGATCGACAAGATCCGGCAGTTCTTCGACCACCCGGGCTTCGTCCGACCGTTCATCGACGGTGTCCGCGACGGCATGGCCCGCGCGATCGCCGAGAACGACGGGCTCGACGTCGCGACCGAGCTGCAGGTGCTGTTCTCCACGCACTCGATCCCGTCCAGCGACGCCGCCCGGTCCGGCCCCGACTTCCGTGGCTTCGACGAGCACGGCGCGTACGAGGCGCAGCACCTCGCCGTCGGTCAGGTTGTCCTCGACCAGGCATGGTCCGAGCTGCTCGAACAGCCGGAGCACGCGCACCTGCAGGGCACGTCGAAGCCCGCCTGGAAGCTCGTCTACCAGTCGCGGTCCGGCCCCCCGACGCAGCCGTGGCTCGAGCCCGACATCAACGACTACATGAACGAGGAGCTCAAGGGCGGACCGACCCGCGCCGTCCTCATCGTGCCGCTCGGCTTCGTGAGTGACCACATGGAGGTCATGTGGGACCTCGACGAGGAAGCCACCGAGACCGCCGGCGAGCTCGGGTACTGGTCGCTCCGCACGCAGACCCCCGGCATCGACCCCGCGTACGTGTCCGGTCTCGTCGACCTGGTGCTCGAGCGGGTCAACGGGACGCCGAAGGCCGAGCGTCCGCACATGACCGACATCGGACCCTGGTACGACGTGTGCCGTCCCGGGTGCTGCGAGAACGTGCGAGCGGGGTTCAAGCCCGCCGCCGCCGGCGTCGCCCCGTGACCGACGGCTCCACACCGAACAGCGACAAGCCCGCGATCCGGCTCGGTACGCGTGCCAGCCGGCTCGCGGTCGCCCAGTCGCAAGACATCGCCGACCGCCTCGCCAAGGCGTCCGGTCGGCCGGTGGAACTCGTCACCGTGACCAGCGAGGGCGACACGAACCGTGCCTCCCTGGCGTCCCTCGGCGGCACCGGCGTGTTCGCGTCGGCGCTCCGTGAAGCCCTGGTGGCGCACGAGGTCGACGTGCTCGTGCACTCCCTCAAGGACCTGCCGACCGCGCCGTACCCCGGCCTGACGATCGGGGCCGTGCCCAAGCGCGCGGACGCCCGCGACGTCCTGGTCGCACGGAACGGCGCGACGGTGGAGACCCTGCCCGAGGGCGCGACCGTCGGCACCGGGTCACCGCGCCGTGCCGCACAGCTCCGGGCCGACCGTCCCGACCTCGACGTCGTGGACATCCGCGGCAACATCGACACCCGGCTCGCCCGCGTCGAGGACGACCTCGACGCCGTGGTGCTCGCCGCCGCCGGGCTCGGCCGCATCGGTCGACTCGACGCCGCCACCGAGCTCCTCGACCTGGGCTTCTGGCCGAGTGCCCCGGGACAGGGTGCGCTGGCCGTCGAGATCCGTGCGGACGAGGACGACCGGAACCTGCTCGCCGCCCTCCGGAAGATCGAGCACGCGCCGACCCGCCTCACCGTCACCGCCGAGCGCGAGGTCCTGGCGAAGCTCGAGGCTGGCTGCTCCGCTCCGATCGGGGCGACGGCGGTCGTCGACGCCGAGATGCTCCTGGTCTCCGCGACCGTGTACAGCCCGGACGGCTCCGAGTACCGCACGGCCTCACACGCGGCGATGCTCGACGGTTCCGCGCAGGACCGCCTCGACGAAGCACTGTCCGTCGCCGGCCGGGTCGCCGACGAACTCCTCGAGAACGGCGCTGCCGAACTCGCCGACCTGCCCGCGACGAGCGGTCCCGGAACCGACGAACCGGACACCGGGCACACCGCCGGCCCCGGGCTGGCCACCCCGGCCGAGTAGGGCGGGCACCACGGACGACACCCGGAGTTCCACGCACACCAGCGCCGCGGCACCCACGACGACGCCGGACGACGGCCCGTCGCACCGGGGAACGGTCGTGCTCGTGCCGCGCGGTGGTGCGTGGGGTGACCGGGTCGCGGCGGCCGCACGGTCCCGGGGGCTCGTGCCCGTGGTGGTCCCGCTCATCACGGACGAGCCGCCGGCCGACCCGGGCCCGCTCGACACGGCGATCACCCGGCTCACCGCGGCGGCGGCGGCGGTGGCCGCTGGAGCCGGCGAGCCGTGGCTCGTCGTGACCAGTGCGACCACCGTGCGGGTGCTCTCGGAACGCGTGGCGAGCCTCCCGTCCGGTGTGCGCGTCGCCGCCGTCGGCACCGCGACAGCGCGGGCTGCCCGCGCGGTCGGCTGGCCCGTCGACCTGGTGCCGGACGACGCCTCGGCCGCCGGGCTCGTGACGGCACTCCCCGACGGCGCCCCGCTCGTCGTGCACCCGCGCTCGGACCTCGCCGCCCCGACCCTGGTGGACGGCCTCAGGGCGCGCGGCACCACCGTCCTCGACGTGGTCGCGTACCGCACCGTCGGGACCGGCGACGGGCAGATCGCCCTCGACCCGGCGCCGGACGTCGTCCTCGTCACGAGCGGCAGCGTCGCCCGTGAGGTCACCCGCCGCCTCACCCCCCTTGACCCACGGACCCGGATCGCCTGCATCGGCCCGGGCACCGCCACCGAGACCCGCGACGCCGGACTGCCCGTGCACGTCGTCGCCGCCGAACGGTCCGCCGAAGCCCTGCTCGACGCCGTCGTCGAGTCCCTCACCCCACACCCCGAACAGGAAGGTCACTCGTGACTGGACGCTTCCCCCAGGTCCGCCCCCGACGACTCCGCGCCACCCCCGCGATGCGTCGACTCGTCGCCGAGACCCGGCTCCACCCCGCCGAACTCGTGCTGCCGATGTTCATCCGCGAAGGCGCCACCGACGCCATCGACATCACGAGCATGCCCGGGGTGCAGCAGCACTCCCTCGACTCGTTCCGTCGTGCACTCAACGAGGCCGCGTCGGTCGGCATCGGTGGGGTGAACCTGTTCGGTGTGCCCGAGCACAAGGACGCCGTCGGCTCCGGCGCGACCGACCCGGACGGCATCCTCAACGTCGCGATCCGGGTGGCGAAGGAGGAGGTCGGTGACGCACTCGTCGTGCAGTCCGACCTGTGCCTCGACGAGTTCACGGACCACGGCCACTGCGGCGTGCTCGCGACCGACGGCTCGGTCGACAACGACGCCACGCTCCTCCGGTACCGCGACATGGCGGTCGCCCAGGCCGAAGCCGGTGCCGAACTGGTCTGCATGAGCGGGATGATGGACGGCCAGATCGCCGCTGCCCGCGACGCCCTCGACGTCTCCGGCCACTCCGGCACCGCGCTCCTCGCCTACGCGGCGAAGTACGCCTCCGCCTTCTACGGTCCGTTCCGGGAGGCCGTGGCCTCGACCCTGCAGGGCGACCGCCGCACGTACCAGCTCGACTCCGGCAACGGGCGCGAGGGGCTGCGCGAGGTCGAGCAGGACATCGAGGAGGGCGCCGACATCGTCATGGTGAAGCCCGCCATGAGCTACCTCGACGTCCTCGCCCGCACGGCGGACACCTCGCCGGTCCCGGTCTGGGCGTACCAGATCTCAGGCGAGTACGCGATGATCACCGCAGCCGCCCAGAACGGCTGGATCGACCGGGACGCTGCGGCCATTGAGGCGCTCATCGGCATCAAGCGCGCCGGTGCCGACGCGATCCTCACCTACTTCGCGGTCGACATCGCCCGCAAGCTCAACGACGAAGCGGGCCTGCGCACCTCGGGCAGCACCGCGGACGTCGCCGGCATCGCCACGACCGGGAAGGCCCCCGAATGACCTCGACGACGACCACGAACGACCAGCTGTTCGGCCGCGCGAAGAACAGCATCCCGGGCGGCGTGAACTCCCCGGTCCGTGCGTACGGCTCGGTCGGCGGCACGCCCCGGTTCCTCGTGAACGCGAAGGGCGCGTACGTCACCGACGCCGAGGGCCGCGAGTACGTCGACCTCGTCGCGTCGTGGGGTCCCGCGATCCTCGGGCACGCCCACCCCGGCACGGTCGAGGCCGTGCAGCAGGCGGCGGCCCGCGGGCTGTCGTTCGGTGCCTCCACCCCGGGCGAGACCGAGCTGGCGGAGCTCGTCAAGCAGCGGGTGCAGGTGGACGGCGACGGCCCGATCGAGAAGATCCGGATGGTGTCGACCGGCACCGAGGCCACCATGACCGCGATCCGCCTGGCGCGTGGCTACACCGGTCGTGACCTGCTGGTGAAGTTCGCCGGCCACTACCACGGCCACTCCGACTCACTGCTGGCCGAGGCCGGCTCCGGTGTCGCGACGCTCGCCCTCCCCGGCAGCGCGGGCATCACCGCCGAGACCGCTGCGCAGACCCTGGTGCTGCCGTACAACGACCTGGACGCCGTCCGTCGCGCGTTCGAGGAGCACTCCGAGCGCATCGCCGCCGTGATCGTCGAGGCCGCCGCCGCGAACATGGGCGTCCTGGCACCCGAGCGCGGCTTCAACCGGGCGTTGTCGCAGATCACCAGCGCGCACGGTGCGCTGCTCATCGTCGACGAGGTCCTCACCGGCTTCCGCGTCGGGCCCGCCGGGTGGTGGGGTCTCGAGGCGTCGAACACCGTGCCCGACGGCGCCGGGTGGAAGCCGGACCTCGTCACCTACGGCAAGGTCATCGGCGGCGGCATGCCGCTCGCCGCACTCGGTGGTCGGCGCGAGGTGATGGACTTCCTCGCCCCGCTCGGCCCGGTGTACCAGGCGGGCACCCTGTCCGGGAACCCGTTGGCGGTGGCCGCCGGCATCGCCACGCTCCGTGCCGCGACGGCCGACGTCTACGCTCACCTGGACCGCACGGCCGACGTCGTGTCGCGAGCGACGAGCGAGGCGCTGTCCGCCGAGGGGGTCGCGCACACCGTGCAGCACGCCGGCAACCTGTTCTCGTTCGCCTTCACGGACACCCCGCCGCGGAACTACGACGACGTCCGCGCGCAGGACGTCTTCCGGTACGCACCGTTCTTCCACAGCATGCTCGACTCCGGCATCACCCTGCCGCCGAGCGTGTTCGAGGCGTGGTTCCTCACCGCGGCCCACGACGAGCGTGCGGTCTCGCAGATCCTCGACGCGCTGCCCGCCGCCGCGAAGGCCGCCGCTGCCGCCTGACTGACCCCCCCTCCCGTAAAACGCAACGTCGGCGTCGTCGCGCAGCGCGGTACCGCTGCGAGATGGCGCCGACGTTGCGTTCCGCGGACCGGACGGGCCGGACGGGCGGGCCGGCCGGCCGGGAGGGACGGGGCGGCTAGTCCGCGCGCCGCGCGTGCCAGCGACCACCGCTCCGCTCGACCGCCAGCGGGAAGTCGAACGCGGCCGACACCCGGCCCGAGGTGATGACCTCGTCCGCGTGCCCCTCGGCCACGACGGCCCCGTCGCGCAGCAGCATCGCGTGCGAGGTGGACGCCGGCAGGTCCTCGAGGTGGTGGGTGACCATCACGCTGCCGAGCTCCGGCTGCCGCACCCGCAGCGCGTCGACGGTCTCGAGCAGGTGCTCCCGCGCGGCGACGTCGAGCCCGGTGGCGGGTTCGTCGAGCAGCAGCAGCCGGGGTTCGGACATGAGCGCCCGGGCGATGAGTGCGCGTCCGCGTTCGCCCTGGGACAGCACCGGCCAGCGGGCGTCCCGGCGCGCGGACAGCCCGACGTCGGCGACGTGCTGCTCGGCGCGGGCGACCTGCTCGGCGCTCGGCTCCCACCGCACCATGAGGTCCGTCGTGCCGGTCAGTCCGGTGAGCACGGTCTCCAGCACGGTGAGCGGCGAGAGCATCCGGTGCCGTGGGTCGACGTGCCCGATGTGCTCGCGGAGCTCCCGGACGTCGACCCGGCCCAGGCGGTGCCCGAGCAGGTCGACGGTGCCGGCGGAGGGGTGCCCGGTCGCCCCGAGGACCGCGAGCAGGGTGGACTTGCCGGCGCCGTTCGGGCCGAGCAGCGCCCAGTGCTCGCCGGCCCGGACGGTCAGGTCGACGTCGTGCAGCAGGTCACGGCCGCCGCGGGTGACCCGGAGTCCGGACGCGTGGAGGAGGACGTCGGTCATCAGTCCATCCTCGCGCACCTCGTGGGGTCCGCGTTCGGTCAGGCCTTCGCGGCCCGGGCGGTGGCGAGGTGCTCGGCCATCGCGCGACCGAGGCCGCGGACGAGTGCTCCACCCGCTTCACCGTCGCGGCCCTTCGCCGCGGCACGGAAGCCGTCGAGGGCCTGCGCCACGTCCCAGAAGACGAACTCGGGCTCGCCGATCCGGACGAACTTCGCGCGGTTCAGCAGCGATTCGCTCGTCTTGATCAGCAGTTCGTTGCCGGACTTCTGCACCATGAACGCGATCGCCCGGTCGATGTCGTCGTTGAGGGCGCGGTCCTCGGCCTTCGCGTGGGCGCGCATGTCGTCGAGGATCGCGCCGAAGGCCTTCACGTCGGCGTCCTCGAAGCGGGGGAAGGACCAGCGTGCAGCGAGCTCACCGAAGCCGAAGAGCATCTGGAACGCGTCGTCGTAGGCCTCACGCGTGGGGGAGGCGACGCGGGTGTACCGGTTCGCCTCCATCTCGACCAGGCCGTAGTCGACGAGCTTGGCGATCGCCTCGCGGATCGGCGTGCGACTGACACCCAGCCAGGCGACGAGCTCGTCGTCGTTGAGACGCTCGCCGGCCTGCAGGGTGCCGTCCTGGATCGCCCCGAGCATCTTCTCGAGGACGACGTCCCGGAGGAGCTTGCGCGGCGAGTTCTCGACGGTCGACTTGGGTACCGGCATCCGGGTCTCCTTCAGAAGGTGTTCGGTATTCAAATCCTAACGTGACATTGTGCAAACGCTTGCGAAGAATCGACGGGAGGCACGGATCACCGCGTCACGTCGACCACGGTCCGCCCGTGCACCCGTCCCGCCACCACCTCGGCGCCGACGTCGATCGCCTCGGCGAGCCCGACGCTCCGCGTCACCGCCCGGAGCAGCGCCGGGTCGAGGTCGGTCCCCAGCCGCGCCCACGCCCGCTGCCGGAGGTCGAGCGGTGCCGCGACCGAGTCGATGCCGAGCAGGGACACCCCGCGCAGGATGAACGGCAGCACCGTCGTCGACAGGGTGGTGTACTGCGCGAGGCCGCACGCCGTGACCGCTCCGCCGTACTGCGTCGCGGCGAGGACGTTCGCCAGGGTCGCGCCGCCGACGCTGTCCACCGCGCCGGCCCAGACCGCCCGCTGCATCGGCTTGCCCGGCTCGGCGAACTGCGCACGGTCGACGACGTCCGTGGCGCCGAGGGCCCGGAGCGAGTCGCCGTTCTCCGGGCGACCGGTCGACGCCGTCACCCGGTACCCACGGTCCGCGAGCAGGGCGATCGCCACCGTGCCGACCCCGCCCGAGGCCCCGGTCACCAGGACCGGTCCGTCCTCGGGGGCGACCACGCGCTCGAGTGCCAGGACGCTGAGCATCGCGGTGAAGCCCGCCGTGCCGATCGCTGCCGCGAGGTCGTCGTCGAGACGCTCCGGCAGCACGACGAGCGCGTCCACCGGGACCACGCACTGCTCCGCCCACCCGCCGTGACGGGTCTCGCCCGCGCCGGCGCCGGTGAGGACCACGCGCTCGCCGACCGCCACGTCCTGCACGTCCGGCCCGACCGCGACGACGGTGCCGACCACGTCGATGCCCGGGACGAGCGGGTCGGTCCGCACCACGCCGGGATCGCCGGCGACGGCCAGGCCGTCCTTGTAGTTGACGCTCGACCGCGTGACGGCGACCAGCGCCTCCCGGTCGCCGGGCGCGGGCAGGTCGACGTCGGTGACGACGGGGGCGGCGGAACGGGACACGAGGACGGCGCGGGTCATGCGCGCGACGCTACCCCGGGCCTCCCGGCCGGGACGGCCCACCGGACGGTTCGCGCCCAGCGACACCGTTCGTCCCCGCGCGCGAGCGCTGTCGCTGAGCGCGGAACCCGCCCGCCGCCGCCCGTCTCAGCCGAACATGATGGCGGCCTCGTCGTACCGGTCCTGCGGCACGGTCTTCAGCTCGCCGAGCGCGTCCGCGAACGACACGTGCACGATCTCGGTGCCCTTCAGCGCGACCATCCGGCCCCAGCGCTCCTCGACGACCGCGTCGATCGCCGCCAGCCCGAGCCGGGTCGACAGCACCCGGTCGTACGCCGTCGGCGTGCCCCCGCGCTGGATGTGCCCCAGTGTCGTGGCGCGGGTCTCGATGCCGGTCATCTCCTCGATGAGCGGGGCGAGGCGCTCACCGATGCCGCCCAGACGCGGTCGACCGAACGCGTCCAGGCCACGCTCGGTGTGGGCGGTGTCCTCGTGGTCGGGGACGAAGCCCTCGGCGACCACGACCAGCGGCGCGCGTCCGCGGTCGTAGGCGGCCTGCACCCACTCGCCGATCTGCGCCAGCGACGTCTTCTGCTCGGGGATCAGGATCGCGTGCGCGCCCGCCGCCATGCCCGAGTGCAGGGCGATCCAGCCGACGTGGCGACCCATGACCTCGGCGACCATGCAGCGGGAGTGCGACTCACCGGTGGTGCGGAGGCGGTCCATGGCCTCGGTCGCGATCGCCACTGCGGTGTCGAACCCGAACGTGTAGTCGGTGGCGCCCAGGTCGTTGTCGACCGTCTTCGGCACACCGACGATCTGCAGGCCGGCGTCGGTGAGGCGCTTCGCGGCGGCCAGCGTGCCTTCGCCGCCGATCGCGACGACGGCGTCGATGCCGTGCCGCTCCAGCGTCTTCGTGATGTTCTCGACGCCACCGTTCGGACCTTCGAAGGGGTTCGTCCGGCTGGTGCCGAGGATCGTCCCGCCCTGCTTCGCGATGCCCTGGATGTCCTTCCGGCCGAGCGGCACGATGTCGCCCTCGACCACACCCCGCCAGCCGTCCCGGAAGCCGACGAACTCGTGGCCGTGGATGGCGATGCCCTTGAGCACGATGGCGCGGATGACCGCGTTGAGGCCGGGGCAGTCGCCGCCGGAGGTGAGGATGCCGATGCGCATGGTGACTCCCGTGGTCGGGTCCGAAGGGACGTGCCCATCATGTCTGACGGCGGTTCCGCTTACCATCCCTGCATGCCCTCCGTCCGTCCCGTCGCCGCGTCCCCGGCGGTCCGTCCCGGTGCGGACGACGGGGCCGGTCGCGTCGACACGGTGTACCGGCCGGGAGGCCCGGTGGACGTGGTCGCGACGCTGCGGCCCCTGTCGCGCGGCTCCGGCGACCCGGCGCACCGGGTGGTCGGCTCAGACGTGTGGCTCGCCCTCCGGACGCCCGAGGGGCCGGCGTCGGTGCTCCTCCGACCCGTCGGCGACACCGTGGCGATCAGCGCGTGGGGCGACGGTGCGCCCTGGGCCGTCGCGCACGGGCCGGACCTGGTCGGACGCGGTGACGACTGGGACGACCTCGACGTGTCCGCGCATGCCTTCCTCGCGCAGGCACGACACCGCCAGCCGGGGTTACGACTGCTGCGGACGAACACGGTCGTCGCGATGCTCGTGCCGGCGATCATGGAGCAGAAGGTGACCTCCCGTCAGGCCTGGCGCGCGTGGCGGTACCTCGTGCAGCGGTTCGGCACACCCGCGCCCGGACCGGCTCCGGAGGGCATGGTCGTCCCGCCGGACGCCGACACCTGGGCCCGGATCCCGAGCTGGGAGTGGCACAAGGCCGGCATCGAACCCGGTCGGTCGGCCACGGTGATGCGGGTCGTGCAGGTCGCACCCGCTCTCGAGCGGACGCTGACCCTCGGCCGCGGCGGCGAACTCGTCGCCAGTCGACTGCAGTCGATCCCCGGCGTCGGACCGTGGACCGCTGCCGAGACGGCGCAGCGGGCCCACGGCGACCCGGATTCGCCGAGCGTCGGGGACTACCACGTGCCCGCGCTCGTCGGGTGGGCGCTCACCGGCGGACCCGTCGACGACGACGGGATGCTCGAACTCCTCGAGCCCTGGCGCGGACACCGGGAGCGGGTGGTGCGGTTGATCGCGGGCTCGGGCTTCCGGAAACCGACGTTCGGGCCGCGGATGACGATCCAGGACCACCGGGGGCACTGAAGTTCAGCGGTGGTGCGCGCCGTCTCCGGCCAGGACCGCGCGGTAGCCCTCGCGGAAGGTCGGGTACCGGAAGGCGAAGCCCGTCGAGCGGAGCAGCGCGTTCGACAGGCGCTTGTCGCCGCCCGCCTGCCGGTCCGACGCCGGCCCGTGCTCCGGCGCCGGGACACCGAGCTCGCCGGCGAGGAACCGCAGCACGTCGTCGAGGCGGGCCGGTTCGTCATCGGTGCCGAGGTACGTCGGTGCCGGGTCGTCCAGCGTCGCGAGGTGCACGATCGCCGCCGCGGCGTCGTCGCGGTGGATGCGGTTCGTGTGCGGCGACGACACCTCGGCCGGGGCGAGTCGAGCGCGACCGGACCGCACCTGGTCGATCAGCCGCTCGCGCCCGGGGCCGTAGATGCCCGACAGGCGGAGGAGCACGGCACCCGGCGCCCGTTCGCGGAGCAGCGCTTCGGCCTCCACGAGGACCGTCGCCGTCGGGGTCCCGCCGGTCGCCGGTGTCTCCTCGGTGACCGTGCTGCCGTCGGAGACGTCGTACACCGCCGTCGAGGACACGACGACGAGCCGAGGAGCCGCGCCCGAGCGGTCGATGCCGTCGAGCACGTTCCGCAGGCCGTCGACGTAGGTCGCGCGGTACTCGTCCGGGTCGCGGCTGCCCGCGGCCAGGGCGACGACGACGATCGCGGTGTCGTGGGCGATCTCGGGCACGTCGTCGCGGAGGTCGGTGCTCCGACCCTCGATCGGCGCGGGCAGGAGCTCGGCGCGGCGCCGGAGGCCGACGACGCGGTACCCGAGGTCGGCGAAGCGCAGGGCGGCCTCGGTGCCGAGGTCGCCGCAGCCGGCGATGACGACTCTCTGGTGGTCTGACATCTGTCGACCCTCCCACGGATGCCGTCAGGGCGGTCGAGTCCGCCGCCCGTGCCGCCGGGCGACGACCACGTATGCTCACGACGAGGCCGCACTGTTCGCCGACGCAGCTTCCGTACGGAACGTGCCACGAAGTCGAACATCGATGCACGCCTGAGGGACATGATGGCCACCGTCGACGACGGACCGCTGCACCGGTCGTCCGTCGGCGCGCAGCCCGCGTGGCACGACGTCCGCATCGAGGCGGCCGGTTCGAGTCCCGATGCGGCGGTGGCCGAACTGAGCGGCTTCTACTCGGGTCACGACTGGGCAGCCGCCCCGACCGGACAGCCGTTCGCGTACCGGTACAGCGCCGTGGGTGACGGCGACGTCACGCTGCGGCGTGCGCAGTTCTCCGGCGCGATCCGCGGTGCCGTCCCGCCGACGGACGACTACATCGTGCAGTGGCTGACCGCCGGGGAAGGCACCCCGGACGTGCTGCACGACCGTGTCCCGATGGTCCGGGACGTGCCGATGCTGCTCCCGACCGCCCGCGAGTTCGTCTTCGAGTACGCCGACCACGACCAGCGCCTCGTGCACCTGTCCCGTCGACTCGTGCACGAGGTCGCGGACGAGCTCTTCCACACCGGGCCCGTCGACGATCTCGGCATCGACCACCTCCACCCGCTCGACCCCGCTGCGATCGCGCGGTGGCGCGGCAGCCTGCACCTGCTCTCCCGCGAGCTCCGGGAGGGTTCCGATGGCGGCGGCCTGGTCCGGTCCACCCTGTCGCGGGACGTCGTCGTGGCGTTCCTGCGGATGTACCCGCCGCGGGTGGTCGCGTTGCCCGCCGCGGTGTACCTGCCCAGGCGGGAGCGGCTCCGCGCCGCGGTGGAGTACATCCACGAGCACGTCACCGAACCGCTCCGGGTCGCCGACATCGCGGCCGCGGCGGGGTTCAGTGTGCGGGCCACCCAGGAGGCCTTCCAGCACTCGATCGGCCGCTCACCGCTCCACTACCTGCAGCACGTCCGCCTGCAGCGGGTCCGGCAGGACCTGCTGCACGCCGACCCGGAGACCTCGAGCGTCCGCGAGGTCGCCCACCGGTGGGGGTTCGACCACCTCGGTCGGTTCTCGGCGGCCTACCGCGTGGCGTTCGACGAGTACCCACGCGTCACCCTCCGACGGTGACGAGCCGCCGATCGGGCACCATCCCGGTCGTCCGGTGACCGCATGCACGACGACATGTCCGGTCACACATGTGGCCGGCCTACCGTCGGAGTCGGTCGTCGGTCTCTGGTGTCGGCGCAACACAGGAAGTCGGCGCTCGTGGACCGCATGCAGGCCATCACATGGCGACACGACTCCGGTGGGCACTGGACCGCCCGCCGCGACGGCGTCGTCGTCGGCACGATCGACCAGGTGCAGGGTTACGAGTTGCACTCCACCGACGGGACGATCCGCGGTTCGCACAACTCGCTCGGCAACGCGCAGGCGCAGCTCGACGCGTGGGCAGCGTGGGCGACGGGGTCGGATCACTCCTAGGGCGTGTCGCCGGAGGGGCGAGGGGTGCCCCCGGCCGTCAGGCGGCGGCCGCGTTCGCCGACGACCGGCACTCTTCCGGCGGTCGGCCCGCGATGGACTCCGCCGCGACGTCGCGGAGCCGCGCGAGACGATCGTGGGTCGCGGTGAGGGCCTCGACCTGGCGTCGGATGCGCTCGCTCTCCTCGTCGAAGTGGTCGAGCATCGTCGGCGTGGCGACCCCGGTGTCGAGGAAGGGCAGCAGTTCGACGATCCGGCGACTCGGCATGCCCGCTGCGTAGAGCATCTGCATGAAGCGCACCCGCGTCACGTCGGACTCGCGGTACTCCCGGTGTCCGCCCGGGGTCCGTTCGGACTCGAGGAGGCCTCGCTCTTCGTAGTACCGCAGCGACCGCACGCTGACGCCGGCCCGTTCCGCGAGCTCACCGATCCGCATCTTCCGGCTCCTCGACTTGATCCTGACGTTGACGTCAGGTCCTACCGTAGCGCCATGGACATCTCTGGAGCCACTGCCCTCGTCACCGGTGCGAACCGCGGTATCGGACGCCACCTCGCCGCACAACTGGCCGCTCGTGGGGCGAAGGTGTACGCGACCGCCCGACGTCCGGAACTGATCGACCTCGACGGCGTCGAACGTCTCGCCCTCGACATCACCTCCCCGGCATCCGTCGCCGCCGCCGCTGCCGTCGCGACCGACGTCGACCTCCTCGTCAACAACGCCGGGATCGCCACGACGGCGACCCTGTTGGGCGATCTGGACGCGGCGCACGCCGACATGGACACGAACGTCTGGGGCACCCTGTCCGTGATCCGTGCGTTCGCACCCGTCCTGGCGGCGAACGGCGGTGGGGGCATCGTGAACATCGCCTCGGGCGCCTCCTGGCTGGCCATGCCGGGGGCCTCCGCCTACGCGGTCTCGAAGGCCGCCCTGTGGAACATGGGCAACGCGTTGCGTCACGAGCTGGCCGGGCAGGGGACCACGGTGATGTCCGTGCACCTCGGGGTGGCCGACACCGACATGACCGCGGGGATCTCGATGGCCAAGACCGACCCGGCCGACGTGGCGCGCGCGACCCTCGACGGGGTCGAGCGCGGCGAGTACGAGGTCGTGGTGGACGAGCAGACCGCGCTCATCAAGCAGCTGCTCGCCCGGGACCCGAAGGAGCTGTACGCGGTCCTGGCCCAGATGCTCGCGGCGTAGGACGCAGCGGCGCCCGGTCGCAGCCGGTCCGTCGTCGGTCAGCTGCCGGACGGTCCGGTCTGCACCGTGACCGCTTCGCGCCGGACGGTGTCGACGACCGGCTCGTCGCGCGTCACGGCGCGGGTGGTGAGGGTCACGCGTTCCACCGGCACGACGGTCTTCGTGACGACCACGCGTTCCTCGTGCAGGACGACCACGACGGGCTCACGGTCGGCGGCCGGGCCGCCCGGCAGCCGGGTGTCGCCGGTGACCGGTTCGCGGGTGAGCCGGATCTCCTCGTGGCTGACGTCGACCGTGATCGTCCGCTGCTCGGTGACGACGACGCGCTCGAGCCGGATCCGTTCCGTCGCGTGACGCTCGGTCCCGACGCGCAGGCGCTCGTCGTGCAGGGTCACCTCCGCGCGGCCGTCGGGAGCTGTTGCGGACTGCTCTGGGGTGGCGGTCATGGTCTTCTCCGATGCGAGCGGTGGTGGTGGACAGGGGGACGGAGGTCGGCCCCGCTCGGCGTGAGCGGGGCCGACCTGGGGGGGGGGGGACCGGATCAGACCGAGCGACGGGCGCTCGTGGTCGACGTGGCCTGCTTCGCCGTGTGCGCCGCCTGCTTCGCCTGGTCGGTCACGGACGGCGCGTTCTGCGCGTGCTGCTGGATCTTCGGGGCCTCGGCCTCGGCCTTGGTCAGCATGGTCTCCCAGCGCTGCTGCATCGGCTTGATGAGGCCACCGCCGGCGCCGACGATGATGACGCCCGCGATGATCGCCAGGACGGCGATGAGGATGGGCGTGGTGACGGTCGTGGCGACGTCGATCTGGTTCAGCGCAGCGGTCGCGCCGATGAACAGGATGAAGACGGCGACGGCGTTGCCCAGGACCTTGCCGTACGACAGGCCGCCGAGGGTGTTCTGGATCAGGCCCTTGGCGCCGGCGGCGACCGCGGCGGCGATCACGATGATGATGATCGCGACGATGATCTTCGGCAGGAACCCGATGATGCCGGCGAGCAGGTCACTGACCGGGTTGCGGCCGAAGACCCCGAACGCGAACTGGAGCACGAACAGCACCAGCGTGTAGTAGATGATCTTCGACACGATGTCGGAGGCGTCGAGCTTCGAGTTCGACAGGGCCTTCTTGATGCCGCCACGCTCGACGGCACGGTCGAAGCCGACCTTCGTCAGCAGGCGGGAGAGCCCCTTCTCGATGAGCTTCGCGATGACGAGGCCGACGATGAGGATGAGCAGGAAGAGCAGGGCGAGCGGCACGAACGCGATGACCGCGGCCAGTCCGTTCTGCAGAGCGGCGGGGAAGTCCATGGAGGTGGGCCTTTCGGGTGGGGTCCATCGGGGTCAGGTCGGGGTGGAGCGCGGCGGCGGCCGACCGGAGGTCGACCGCCACCGGTGATCAGGAGCGGGCGTCGCGGTCGGCGACGGTCCCGTCGGTGGTGCGGGTGCGGGAGGCGTCGTCGAGCTCGATCTCCTCGTGGGAGACGTCCTCAGACACCTGCTGCTGCTCGGTGACGGTCTCGGTGCCCAGGCGGACGCGCTCGACGGGCACGGTCTCCTTGGCGGTGACGACGCGTTCCTCGGTGAGGACGACCTCGTGCTCCTCCTCGCTGAGGTCCGGGCCGGCGAGGGCGTCGGAGGCGTTCGCGTCGGTGATGGGTTCGCGCTCGAGCGTGACCTCGTCGTGGCTGACCGGGACGGTCTGGTCCACGTGCTCGGTCACGACGTGCTTGCGCAGCCGGGCGCGGCCGGTCTCGACCTGCTCGGTGCCGACGTGCAGGCGCTCCTCGGAGCGGGTCATGGCGTCGTCGGTCGTCGGGCCGGAGGTGTCGTGGCCCTCGGTGCCGGCGGTGCTCCCGAGTCGGTCGGCGTCCTGCTCGTGGTGCGTCGTCTCCGTGGTGGCGGAGTCGACCGTGCCGTCGCTGTAGTACGAGTACAGGGCACGCTCGTCGTCGGCGTGCAGGGCACCGTCGTCGTCGATGCGCGGCGCGTCCTTCACGAACGCCTTGTCGTGGGCGACGCGGACGACGCCGCCGTCGAACGTGGCGTCGTGCAGCGGTGCGAAGGTCTCGGACGTGCCGAACAGCCCGGTGCGGATGGTCACCCAGGTCGGGTCCTGGGAGTCGTTGTCGACGTAGACCTGGCCGACGGTGCCGATCTTGGCGTCGTCGCTGCCGTACACGTCGGCACCGACGAGGTCGTTGACGCTGTTGCTGTCGATCATGGTGGTGCTCCTTCTCCCCGTCGTGGTCGACGGGCTCGATGCGGAGTGCTCCCGAGGAGACAGGCGGGACCGCCGGGAACAGGGGTCCTCGATGCGTGGCTGCTGACCCGTCGGTTCTGCGCGACCTTGCGCACGGAAAAGGGGAACTCGGGTCGGTGGGGAAACCACCTCGGCGGACTTACGGTGTAAGCCCACGTCGGAGCTTACATCGTAAGGCGAGGTAGCGTGCAAGGAGAGGTCAGGAGCCATCCACCGTGACGGAACGCGACAGAACGAACACGAACCGGCCGAACGCGCCCCGACTCAGCCGGGACCTCGTCGTCCAGACCGCGCTCGACCAGATCGACCGGTCCGGCATGCAGGGACTGTCGATGCGGTCCCTCGCACAGGAGCTCGGGGTCGAGGCGATGTCCCTCTACCGGTACGTGCACGGCAAGGAGGACCTGCTCGAGGGCATCGTCGCGTCGCTGATGAGCGACCTGACCGCGCACCTCCAGGAGGCCGAGGGCGACCACTGGCAGCAGTTCCTGCAGACGGTCGCCCACGCGGTCCGCAAGATCGCCACCGACCACCCGAAGGCGTTCCCGCTCGTGGCGACGCGGCACCCGGCTGCGCCCTGGCTCCGCCCGCCGCTCCGGAGCGTCGAGGTCGTCAACACGTTCCTCACCGCCCTGACCCGGAACGGCTTCTCCGACGGGCAGGCCGTCAACGCCTACCGGGCGTTCAGCAGCTTCCTGCTCGGCCAGCTCCTCCTGCAGTCCGTGGTCCGCGGCGCCGAGGCCGGGCCCGCCGAGGAACCGCTCGACGAGGGCGGCGCGGACGTCCCGCAGGGCGACGGCAGCATGTCCCTGGACGTCGCGCCCGAGGTCCGACGACTCCGCGGCCTGCTGAGCGAGGACCGCAGCGACGAGGAGTTCGAGGTCTCGCTCGAGGCGCTGCTCGACCGCCTGGACCGCGAAGTGTCCCAGTGACCGAAGTGTCCCGGTGACGACCGCCTGACGCAGCCGAGCCTCCCGCCCGTCATCGTGACGGACAGGAGGCTCGGCCCACGCAGGGTGTGTCAGCGCGCGATCGCTACTGCACCGCCTTGTCGGAGTACCGCGTCACGGTCTGCGGCTGTCCGGACACCGCGCCCGTGGCCGCGGAGCCCTTGCCGTTGATGACGTGGTCGATCGTCCCGGCGTTCGTGTTGAGCGCGACGGTGGTCATGTCGTGCATCACCACACCCGGCCGGTCCGGCACCTCGAACGACTGCGTCGCGTGGAGTGTCGGGTTCACGTTCGTGAAGATGTAGCTGCCGAGGCCCCAGGCTTCGTGGGTCTTGACCTTGTCGGACACCTTGTACGCCGCCCAGCCGTTCGTCTTCTGGTGGCGCCAGGAGGCCTGGTCCGGGGCGTCGTACGGCAGCTCGTTCTGGAAGAACACGGTCCGTCCGCGCTCGCCGTTCCAGACGACGTTGTACTTCTGGTAGTGCTCGACGAACAGGCCGGTGGCGGTGACGTCGTCACCGTTCACGACCACGCCGGTGTCGGCGGTGTTCACGGTCCAGCCGACGGAACCGGCGACACCGTGGTCGGCACGCCAGGCCCAGATGTCGTCGAGGATCGTGTGGCTGCTGTTGACCTCGAGGCTCGTCGTGGCCTTGCCGACGTGCGGACCGCCGATGCGGAAGAACACGTCCTGCAGGGCGGTCGGGTCGGCGGCGCTGCCGGCGGTGGCCGGGTTCCGGTCGACCTTGTGGTGGCCGCTGCCGATCTTCAGCAGGGTCGGCGAGTTGACGGTACCGGCGTCGAAGGTGAGGCCGGCGATGTCGACGCCCCGGACGTCACCGACGGTCATCGGGACGGCACCGTTCTGCGCGGTGAGCGTGGCCAGGCCGAGGCCGAGCACGACGGTGTCGGCGCGCTTCACGGTGATGCTCGTCGCGACGTCGTAGACACCGGGCGTGACGAGCAGGTGCTTGCCCCTGGCGAGGGCGGCGTTGATCGTGGCGACGGAGTCCCCGGGGTGGGCGACGAAGAAGTCGCTGAGGGGCAGCGACCGACCGGGGGTGTGGCCGTTCGCCCAGCTCGTGCCGACCGAGTTCGTGGCGGCGCTGGGGACGAACACGCGGTACGCCCCGCTGTCGTCGACGTACAGGTACGGCTTCTCGCGCGAGACCGGGGTCGCCGTCAGCGTCGTGTACGGCGGGACCGGGAAGGACTGGGCGGGGGCGTTGAGGTCACCGGAGAACACCTGGTTCCAGACGCCGTTCGACCAGCCGGCGCCGAGGTCGCTGTTGCGCACGTAGAACTGCTGCTGCGAGCCGTTCAACGCTCCGCCTTCGAGCGCCGAGTCCGCGACGAAGCCGCCGCTGGCGTAGTTCGGGTCCTCGCAGTAGGGCATGAAGGTCGTGTAGTCCTTCACGTCCACGCGTCGCATCGGTGCGGCCTGTGAGACGGCCCACATCTCGTTGCCCGTGTGGCAGGCGTCGGCGGTCGGCACCACGTGGATGGTGAGGTTCGACACGGACCGCCAGAAGGTGTCGAGGGACCCGCTGCCGTTGCGGCCGATCGCGGTGACACCGCCGTTGATCGTCACGCCACCCGGGTCCTGTCCGAGGCCGTCGACCTCGGTGTAGTACCCGACGCGGATGTCGAGCGGGTTCGTCGCCGAGCCGTAGGTGCCGGGCTTGAACAGCAGCGCGTACCGCGCCGTGCCCATCTCGTTGTCGACCTGCTGCTCGTAGACCGCGTCCACCTTCGCCTGGATGTCCGCCTGGGGCATGTCCGGCGAGAAGACGAGGACGTTCTGGCCGAGGTCGGTGGTCGGTGCGGGGGCGGGTGGTGCCGCGACGGCGGTCTGGGTCGTGGCGAGGACGCCGAGCGCTGCTGCGCTCACCGCCACCGTCGCGCCGATGACGCGCCTGCGGGTTCGGGCCCGTCCGAGGGGCGCTGGGGAGAGGGGGTTCACCGTGACCTGCTTCCTTGCAGATGTGCGGACGCCGCCGGGCCCGGCGGACGTCGCTGTCGCCGGGGCGGACGACGACGGCCGCGCTGGTTGGGGTGGCGGAAGCGTAACGCCGTCGGGGTGGTCCGCAGGGAACGGATGCGGACGGACTCGTTGCGCGGATGATCCGGCCGGCGCGCGGGGGGACCAGCGCCCGCACCTGCGGTGGGTGGCGGACGGGGCGGGAACGGGACGAGCCTCCCGTCCGTCGTCATGACGGGCGGGAGGCTCGGCTCGTTCGGGTGGGTCAGCTCCGGCTGCGACGGCGTGCGATGCGCAGCAGGCGCGCCAGGCCGAGGAGCAGGATCCCGAGGGCGGCGAGGCCGCCGGCGGTCACCGCGAGGGGGGCGATGTCCGCACCGGTGAAGGCGAGACCACCGGGGGTGGTGCCGGTGCCGTTCCCGATGCCGGTCCCTGCGCCGTTCCCGACACCGTTGCCGGTGCCGGCCCCGCCGTCGGAGGGCCCGCCGGGCTGGCCGGGGGTACCCGGCTGACCGGGCTGACCGGGCTGACCGGGCTGACCCGGCTGACCAGGCTGACCGGGCTGACCGGGCTCGCCCGGCCCACCCGGCTGGCTCGGCCCGTCCGGCATCGTCCGGACGCTGACCGGCACCGACTGCATCGCCGAGGTGAGCCCACCGACGCTCTGCGTGATGCGGACCATGTGGGACCCGATCATCAGGCGGAGCATCGCGGACCAGTGCCCGTCCTCGTCGACGTCCACGACCACCGGGTCGCGGCCTTCGAGGGCGAGCGTGACGGTCGCCCCCGGTTCGGCGGTGCCGGTGAACATCCAGTCGACCCACTCGGCGTCGTCGACCATCCGGACCGAGCCCGGGGCGGGCGAGGTGACCGCGAGCGGCTCCACGGCGTCGACGGACACGGTCACCGGAGCGGCCGCGGTCGTCGTGGTCCCCACGGTCTGCGTCGCGCCGATCGTCCAGTCGCCCTCGGGCACCCGTTCGAACACGACCGTCCAGCGGCCCCGGTCGTCGGCGGTGGTCCGGCGCACCTCCCCGTCGGAGAGCTGCACCGTGACCGCGGCCCCGGCGGCCGCGCGGCCCACCACGGTGACGTCCGCAGTGTCTGCGAAGCCGTCGGCCGTGATGAGGGTGCCGGACGTCGGCGACGTGATCACGACGTCGTCCACCGCCGGCACCACGACCGTGATGCCGCTGGTGACCGGCTGCGAGGTGACCCCGCCGACGGTCTCCGTCACGGCGACGGTGTGGTCGCCCGCGGGCACGTCAACGATGGTGACCGTCCAGGAGCCGTCCCCACCCGCGGTGGTGGTGCCGGTCCGTCCGTCGATGTCGACCGACACGGTCGCACCGGGTTCGGCCGACCCGTCGACCCGGACGTCCGCCGTCCCGTCGGCGGCCGGCAGGACCTGGCCGTCGGTCGGGCTGGTGACGGTGACGGCGGTGGCCTCGACGACCGTGAACCCGACGGCAGGCGACGCGGACTGCGCGCCACCGACGGTCTGGGTGGCGACCACGGCGTGCGAGCCGAGGGCGACGTCCGGGACCGTGACGGCCCAGCGACCGTCGTCGTCGGCGGTCGTCGTGACCGGTGCGCGGCCGTCCACGGCGACCGTGACCGGGGCCCCGGCTGCCGCGGTGCCGCGGACCGGCACGTCGGTGCCGCCGCCGAGCACCCGGTACTCGGTCCCGCCGAGGGGAGCGGTGACGACGACCGCGTCGGCCGCGGCCGGCTCGATCGAGAAGTCCCGCTCGACGGGAGCCGAGGTCGTGCCGGTGACGACCTGGGTGACGGCGACCGTGTGGTCACCGGTGCGGAGGTCCGGCACGGTGGTGGTCCAGCGGCCGTCGGTGCCGACGGGCACCTCGACCGGGTCCCGGTCGTCGACGACGACCCGGACCGTGGCGCCGGGCTGGCCGCTGCCCGTCACGGTTACGTCGGCGTCCGTGGTGCCGGCCGGCACCACGACCACCGCGTCTGCCGCGGGGGCGTCCACGACCAGTTCCCGACCCGACGCCACGGAGAACGTGGAGCTGACCGGGGCGGAGGTCGACCCGTCGACAGTCTGCGTGGCGCGCACCGTGTGCGAGCCGACGCCGACGTCGGTGAAGTCGGCCGTCCAGGTGCCGTCGACCGCGGTGACGGTCCGCACGGTGCCGGTCTGCCCGTCGCCGCCGTCCAGGGTGACCCGGACGGTCGCGCCGTCCTGGGCGGCACCGCGGACGGCGACGGTGAGCGTCGAGGACGCCTGGGCGACCGGGATCGTCACGCCGTCCCGGGGGACCGCGATGGTCACCGGGTCGGCCGCGGCGACGGTGATCGGCACGGTGACCGGAGCGGACTCCGTGTCGCCGATGCGCTGCGTGACGCTGACCGTGCGGTCGCCCACCCCGATGCCCGGGACGGTGACCCGCCAGGCGCCGTCCTCGTCGGCGGTCGTCGCCACGACGTCGCCGGCACCGAGGTCGACCACGACCCGTGCGCCCGGTTCGGCGGTGCCGCGGACCGGGATCCGGACGGTGGCGTCCGCGTCGCCGGCCAGGAAGCGGTCGCCCGACCCCGGCGTGGTGATCCGGACCGGTGCACCCGCCACGACCGTGAAGGCGGAGTCGACCGGGGTGCTCGACGTCGATCCGTCGGGCGCGGTCTGCACCACCTCGACCGTGTGGTCGCCCGTGCCGAGCTGCGGCACGTCGACCGTCCAGGTGCCGTCGGTGCCGGCCGTGACCTCGACCGGGTCACGGTCGTCGATCGTGACGACCACGGTCGCGCCCGGTTCGGCGTCGCCGGCGACCGGGACGGTCGTGGTCGCGTCGTCGTCCGCGACGGTCACGGTGTCGCCGTCGCCGGGCTCGCGCACGGTGAGCGCAGCGCCCGCCACGACCGACACCGGACGCTCGATCGCGGCGCTCGTGGTGCCGCCGATCGACTGGGTGACGCGAGCGGTCCAGCTGCCGACCGGGATCGTCCGGACGGTCGTGGCCCACGAGCCGTCGTCCTGCACGCGGGTCGTCACCGACCCGCCGTCGCCCAGGTCCACGGTGACGACCGCGCCGGGTTCGCCGCGGCCGCCGAAGCGGAGGTCGACGGTGGCGTCGTCGTCTGCTGCGGTGAGCGTCGACGCTCCGGCGGGCCGGGTCACGGTGAGCGGTGCGCCGGCCGTGACCGAGACACCGACCGAGACCGGCGCCGAGGTGGCGCCGCCGACGACCTGGGTCGCGCTGACGCGGTGGTCGCCGACCGGGACGTCCCGGAAGCGGACGGTCCAGTCGCCGTCGGCCGTCGCCTCGGTCGTCGTCGTCTCCCCGGTGGACAGGCGCACCGTCACCGGGGCGCGGTCCTGGGCGGTACCGGTGACGACCAGGTCGACGGTCCCGTCCGGGTCGGCGACCGTGACCACGGTGCCGTCGCCCGGCTCGGTGATCGCGATCGGTGCGGCAGCGCGCACGGTGACGGTCCGGTCCGGACTGGAGGCACTGGTCCCGCCGACCGTCTGGCTGGCCGAGACCGTGTGGTCACCGACCGGGACCCCGTCGAACGTGACGGTCCAGTCGCCGTCCTCGTCCGCGGTGGTCGGGGTCTGCGTGCCGTCGAGCGTCACCGTCACCGGTGCGCCGGGCTCGGCCGTGCCGGTCACGACGACCGGGCGGGTGGGTGCGTCGCCCGGCAGGACGAGGAGGACCTCGCCGTCGTCGGGGGACGTGACCGCGACCGGCTCGGCAGCGACGACCGAGACCGTCGCGTCGACCGGTCCGGACGTGTCGCCGCCCAGGGTCTGGGTGACGGTGACGTCGTGGTCGCCGACGGTCAGGCCGGGCACGGTGACGGTCCAGGTGCCCTCGGGCGTCACCGTGGCGGTCCGGTCCGGGCCACCCGCGGTGACGACGGTGACGGACGCGCCCGGCTGTGCGGTCCCGGACACGGTGACGTCGGTGGTGGCGTCCGGTCCGGCGACCTGTACGGGCTCCGTCGGGCCGGTGACCCGGACGGGTGCGGCCGCGACGACGCGGAACGTCGTCGGCAGGGCGGTGGTGGTGAGCCCGTCGACGGTCTGCGAGGCGTTCACCGTGTAGGGCTCGGTGCGGGCGCCGAGGCCCTCCGCGTCGAGCACCCAGGCGCCGGTGACGTCGTCGGCACGGACCGCGACCGGGGCCGCACCACCGACGGAGACCTGCACGGTGGCTCCCGGATCGGCCGTGCCCGTGAGCCGGACCGTCGTCGTCGCGTCGTCGTCGACGACCACGAAGCGCTGACCGGTGGCGGGGGAGTCGATCGTGATCGCCCGACCGGCGACGACCGTGAAGTCGCGCACGACCGGGTCGCCGACGGTGCCGCCGACGGTCTGGGTCGCGGTGACGCGGTGGTCGCCGACGCCGAGCTGCACGGCGTCGTCGGACGGAGCCGTCCAGCGTCCGGTGGTGTCCGCGACGACCCGGATCGGCGCGCGGCCGTCGAACTGCACGCGGACGTCCGCGCCGGGTTCGGCGGTGCCGCTGGCGATCACGCCCGCGGTGCCGTCCGGCGACCCGCCGCCGCCGGCCGGGACCTCCTGGTCGGCGGTCGGGGTCTCGATGACGACGGCGTCGCCGGCAGCGACCGAGAAGTCCCGGTCGACCGGCTCGGAGGTGGCGCCGCTCACGGTCTGCGTGACCGTGGCGGTGTGTCCGCCCGTGCCGAGGCCGTCGAACGCGACCGACCAGGTGCCGTCACGGTCGACGGTGGCGGTGCGCGCCTCCCGGTCGTCGAGCGACACGGAGACCGTCGCGTCGGGCTGGGCGGTGCCGGTGACCGTGACGTCCACGAGGGAGTCGTCCTCGGCGACGGTGACGACGCGGTCCTGCGTCGGCGCCGTGACCCGGACGCGTGCGGCGGCGGACACGGTGACGGACTGCGTCTCCGCGGGGGAGGTGGTCGCGCCGGCGACCGGGGTCGCGGCGACCGTCTGGGTGGCGCGCACCGTGTGCGTGCCGACCGGGACGTCGTCGACGACGACCGACCAGGAGCCGTCGGTCCCGGCCTCGGTCGACGCGGTCAGGCCGGAGCCGAGCGTGACGTCGACGGTGGCTCCCGGCGTGGCGGTCCCGGCGGCGGGCAGGTCCGTCGTGCGGGCGTCGTCGAGCACGACGACGTCGGCCGGGTCCTCGAGCACGAGGGCGGTACCGGCGGTGACGGCGAAGTCCGTGGTGACCGCGTCGGACGTGCGTCCGTCGAGCGTCTGGGTCGCCGTCGCGGTACGCGGGCCGACCGGCACCCCGACGAAGGTCGCCGACCAGGACCCGTCGTCCGCAGCCGTGGTGGCCGCGACGAAGGAGCCGCCGATGCCGACCTGGACGCGGGCGCCGGGCGCGGCCGAGCCACGGACCGTGACCGGCGTCGTGGACGACTCGTCGGCGACGGTGATCGTGTCCCCGTCCGCGGGGGCCGTGATCGTCAGGGCGGGTGCCGCCGTGATGGTGAACGCGCGCTCGACGACGGCCGAGGTCTCCGCGCCGACGGTCTGCGTCGCGGCGATCGTGTACGACCCCGCCGGCAGGTCACGGACCGCGGTGGTCCACGTGCCGGACCCGTTCGCGGTGGTCGTCGCGGTACGGCCGGAGCCGAGGTCGAGGTCGACGCGGGCGCCGGCCTGCGCCGTCCCGGAGACGGTGACGTCGCGTGTGCCGTCGGCGCCGAGGACGGCGAACCGCTCGCCGTCCTCGGGAGCGGTGATCGTCAGCGCGGCGGCGCGGGCCACCGTGAAGTCGCGGGTGACGACCGCCGAGGTGGCGTCCCCGACGGTCTGCGTGACCCGAGCGGTGTGCGGGCCGACCGCGACGTCGGTGACGGTGACGTCCCAGGCGCCCGTGGCGTCGGCGGTGGTGGTGCCGGTCCGGCCGTCCCCGAGGTCGACCGCGACGGTCGCGCCGGGCGTCGCGGTGCCGGTGAGCTCCACCGGGCCGCTGGTCCCGACGACGCGGATCGTCTGTCCGGAGGTCGGCGTCGCGATGGTCAGGGCACGCTGCGCGACGACGCTGAAGGTCTGCGTCGTGCTGCCGGCCGCGGCGCCGTCGACGGTCTGCGTCGCGGTCGCCGTGTACGTGCCGACCGGGAGGCCCGGGACCGTGGTCGTCCAGGTCCCGTCCGCCGTGACGGTCGCGTCGGCCGTGCGGCCGGAGCCGAGGTCGACGGCGATCGCGGCACCCGGTTCGCCGCTGCCGCCGATGGTCACGCTCCGGGTCGCGTCCGCGCTCGGGACGCTGAACGGCTGACCGGCCGTGGGCGTGGTGATCGTCGGGGCGACGAAGGCGGCCGCGCTGACGGTCGACGTGGCGAGGTCGATCGTCGCCAGGTCGACCGCGGGCAGGATCGACAGCCGGACGGCGTGCACGCTGCGGGAGCCGGTGTCGGTCCCGCGGCCGTCGCGGAAGCCCGTCGTCGTGTCCTGCGCGTTGACGGTGAGCTGCACGACCTGGCGGACGAGCGCGGTCACCGGGGTGAGCAGACCCGCGACGGCGGTGGTGGTCGCCGTGACGGTGGCGCCGAGGTCGGTCAGGGCGTCGCCGGTGACCAGGGGCCGGACGATGCCGGCGAGCACCGGCAGGACCGCACCCGTGACGACCGGGCCGACCAGTGCGGCGAGGTCGAGGCCGGCCGGGCCGGTGGCGGCGACGGTCGGCGGCCGGGTGTCCGTGCCGAGGAGCTGTCCGATCGTGGTGTCGACGTCCACGTGCAGCGGCGCGAGCGTCGCGCCGAGCAGCGTGAGTCGTGCGTCCACGTCCACGCTCACACGCGTGGCGTCCACGGCGGTGACGACCGCGCTCTGCAGGGCCGTCGGCAGCTGCTGACCGAGGATCGTCGTGATGCTGCGGTTGACCGCGGCGATCGCGGCGTCGGTGAGCACCGGGGTGTTCGCGGGCTGGCCGTTCAGGGCGGTGAGCCGGTCGAGGTCGATCGTCACGGCACCGGTCCCCGGCACGATCGTGACGGCGCCGTCGGTGAGCGGCTGGTCGAGGACGGTGCGGACCGTCTGGTCGAGGTCCACGTCGACCGCTGCGGTGACCGTGGTGCCGGAGACGCTGAGCAGCCGTCCGAGCAGCGGGCGCAGCACGCCCGCCAACGAGTCGGTGAGACCCGTCGTCACGCCGGAGAGTGCCCCGTCACGGCCGACGGCGGCGTCGACCCCGTCGGAGAGTCCGGCGACGTCGTCCTGCAGCGCCGGCGTGAGGCCACTGAGGGCCGGGCTCTGCAGGTGCAGTTCGGCGCTCGCGACGTCGTAGGAGCTCTGCGTCCGGACGGGGGTGCCACGCGTCGCGGTGATCGTCGAGCCGAGCGCGCCGAGTTCGAGGCCGCCGTTCGCGAGCACGTCCGCGCCGACCCCCGCCGAGCGGAGCAGCGCGGTGAGGTCGAGCGTGGTGGCCTGGTCGTCGGCACCGCTGCCGACACCGAGTCCGCCGTCGCCGGCCAGGAGCCCGGCGCTCGCCGTCGCTCCCGTCCGGGAGGTGCGGGCGTACTGGTCGGACACCCCGAGGTCGAGGATCCCGTTGCGTCCGAGCAGCGTCAGGTCGTTGCCCAGGTCGACCCGGACGGCGTCGAGGGCCGTCAGGTCGAGCGGCTGCCGGGTGGTGCCGCCGTTCGTGGAGCCGGACGCGTTGTAGGCGCCGGCGAGCTGGGCGATCGTGTCGAGGTCGACGACCCCGGAGCCGCTGAGCACGACGCCCTCGGCTGCAGTGACGTCGGTCGGTGCGGCGCTCGCGGGTTCGAGCGCGACCGTGGCGGCGACGAGCGCCGCCACGGTCGCGACGACGGTGCCGCGCAGGACGGGGTTCCGGCCGAGGGCGACTCGTCGTCGAGCCTCCACGGGGACGGAACCGCTGGTCGGACTGGACCGGTCGTTCGCTCCGGCGGGTACGCGGGTACCACGGAACGACGCGTGCCTGCGCATGCGTGTCTCTCATCCTGGCGGGGATCCCGCCACCTGATCCTGGAAGTGCCTCCGGTGGTGAGCCGGAGGTGCAGGAACCCTGGTTGGGGGTTCCTGGCAGCGATCTTGACACACGTTCAGGAATTCCGCCGCAACCCCCGTTCGGGGGCGGTGGACATCTTGCCGCGTGCCGGGACGGGGTGTGGTAGACCCCTCCCCATGAGCAGTCCTTCGTTCCTCGACGTGGAGACGACGAATGCCGACGAACTCACCGAAGCGATCAGCGAGGGGTTCGGGTACCGCGTCGCGCCGTCCTCCGACCTGGTCTCGCACCGGCAGCACGTCATCGTCGGGGACCCGGTCACGATCGCGGACCTCGAGTGGGACACGGAGCTCCGACTCGCGGTCGACGCCACCGACGAGGTGATGTTCGTGGAGGTCCACTCGGGGACGTTCGCCTTCAACCCGTGGGGCTCCGAGCAGGCCATCGGCGGGGGCGACGCGTTCGTGATGCCACCCGACCAGGAGCTCGAGTTCGCGATCGACCACGCGGTGGCGTCGACGTGCTCCTTCTCGGCGCAGCTGCTCCGCCGGGTCGCCCAGGAGGTCTGGGACGACGAGGACGTCTGCCTGGCGGAGGGCTCCCTGCGGCCGGTGGACGCCGCGCGCCACTGGCTCTGGCGCCGGACCGTGCAGGAGTACCGCCAGCAGGTGCTCGAGACCCCGGACGTCTACGGCAACGAGCTGCTGCGCGCCGAGGCGTCGCGGTTCGTCGTCGTGAGTGCGATCTCGGCGTTCGGACTCGTCGCCGAACCCCGACGCGGAGCCTGCGAGAGCGCCGCCGTCCGACGCGCGACGACCTGGGTGGACGAACACCGCCGCGAGCCGATCACGGTGCACGACCTCGCCGCGGCGGCACGACTCTCGCCGCGGGGGCTGTCGCTGGCCTTCCGTCGGGAGCGCGGTCAGACGCCGATGGAGTACGTCCGGCTGGCGCGGATCGACGGCGCGCGGGCAGCGCTGCTCGCGGGCGACCCGACGCGCGGTGACACCGTCGCGGCCGTCGCGGCCGAGTGGGGCTTCAGCAACGCCGGACGCTTCACGGCGCTGTACCGGCAGACCTACGGCGAGACGCCCCGGCAGACGCTGATGCGCTGAACCGCCCCCGCCGTCCGCTGCTGCCCGTCGGGAGGGTACAGAGGGCGGAGGATGGTGAGGCCCCCGCCCTCTCTTCCCAGGACCCTGATCCGGCCCCGGGGCACCCCCATTGTGCCAGGAGGACGCCCGGAACGCAGGACGTGCGTTCCGCGGTCGACACCGATTTCTCCGGCACCGGCATTGCCACGTTGCAGTGTGCCGAACGCGTCCGAGTGCTACCGTCGGCGTCACGTCCTGGTCCCTGACCGGGCGTCCGTGGGACGGGGTGGCTCCTGATCCGCCACCTCGTCCCACCCCTCGGGCCTCGTCGCCGGCCGCTGGTCCGCGGCCGTGCATCTCGATCGAGCAACGTTCGGCGCGCCGGGCCGATGCCGCGGCACGGACGCGAGGACTGCTCGGTACCGTTCTCGACGGGGACACCACGACCGCGTGGCCGGTCCGTTCGACACCGCTCACGAGGAGACCCGCACCATGCGTCGCAGCACCACGTTCGCCGTGACGGCCGCCCTGGCCGTCGGACTCGCCCTCACCGGGTGCGCGCAGGACGGCGCGTCGGTGGCCGACCGGACCCCGTCCGCGACGGACGCCGTCGCCACGTCGGCACCCGCCGCCCCGGCGGACCCGACCGACACCGCGACGCCCGCGCCGACGCCGACGAGCACCGCCGCCGCCGAGGGCTCCGTGCCGTCGACGTGCACGGACCTCATCACCGCCGGGAAGTGGGACGACTCCTTCGCCGCCGCGCCGCTCAACGACCCGTCCGTCGTCGGTGACCCGATCACGATCCCGAAGGGCGGCTTCACGGACGCCCTCCAGCCCGACGGCAAGCGCCTGTACTGCGTCTGGAAGGACCCGCGCACCGACATCTCGTACCTGTCGATCCAGGTCGACGCGGTGGACGCGGCGGCGGCAACCGGTGTGCTCGACGCGCTGAGCGGGTACGACTGCGTCGACGCCGACCAGGGGCGCAGCTGCCAGAAGACGTCGCAGGACCAGCAGTACCCCGTGACCGACGGCGACACGTACTTCACCGGCGGGGGCATCGGCATCCGGATCCAGCAGGCGAACATCCCGACCGACGGACTGCTGGACGACGTCGTCGCCCACGTGTTCTGAGCGGTCCGACGCGCCGCAGGTCATCCGACCCCATCGCGACACGCCGAGGGGCTGCGCTCACCGGCATGGGCCGACACGCCGCAGTGCCACCGATCGTGCGAGTGACCGTCGACCGTCCCGTCCCGTCGGCCCGCACGGTCCCCACCGGGTCGCAGCGTTCGGGGTCGGCCCCTCGCCCGTTGCCGCGGCCGCCGCTGCCGTCCCGGTCCTCCGGATCCGCCGGGTCGTCCGCAGCGGCGACGCTCCGGCCCGTCGGGCGGTCCGCCGAACGCCGGATGGCCACCGCGCTGGCGTTCGCGGCCCCCGTCGCACTGCTCGCGACGCAGCTCACCCTCCCGGCCTTCGCCGACCCGGCGACCGCGGCCGTCCCCGTGGCCGCCCCGGCTCCGACCGCGCAGACCTTCGTGGCCCCGACCACGATCGAACTGGTCACCGACCGTGACGGCTTCACCGTGCAGGCCCCGCCGAAGCCGAAGCCGAAGCCGAAGCCCGTGCCGTCGGCGCCGCCGGTCGCCGCAGCCGCTCCGGTCCCGATTCCGGCCCCGCCCGTCCGGTCCGTCGCCGCCAGTGCGGTCGTGCCGGTCCCCGCGGCACCGGCACCCGCGCCCGTCGCCCCGGTCCCGACCCCCGGCAGTGCCCAGGCGATCGCGGCGGACATGGTCGCCGCCCGAGGGTGGAGCGCCGACGACTTCGGCTGCCTCGTGTCCCTCTGGGACCGCGAGTCCGGCTGGCGTACGACGGCCGCGAACCCGAACGGCGCCTACGGCATCCCGCAGGCGTACCCGGGGTCGAAGATGGCCTCCGCCGGCGCCGACTGGCAGACGAACCCCGCGACGCAGATCACGTGGGGGCTGGACTACATCGCCGGACGCTACGGGACCCCGTGCGGCGCCTGGCAGCACAGCGAGGCCGTCGGCTCGTACTGAGCACCCGCCGACCGCGCGCGCCCTCAGTGCGTGCGGCCCCGCAGCCGTCCGATGCCCAGGACGATCCCGACGACGACCATGCCGAGCACGAGCCCCGCGACCGCCGAGATCGCGGTGTCGACGATCCACGTCACGACGGGCCCGGCGCCCTCGACCGCCACCTCGACGTGGTGCAGCAGTTCGTACGGGCCGGCCCAGAACGTCTCGGCCAGGTTCGCGATCACCAGGTGTCCACCGACCCAGAGCATCGCGACCGTGCCGACGATGCTGATCACGCGGAACACGGCGGGCATCGCGCGGACGATGCGGGCGCCGGCACGACGGGTGCGACGGACCGGGTTCTTCATCATCTGCAGACCGATGTCGTCGATCTTCACGAGCAGGGCGACGGCGCCGTAGACCAGCAGCGTCATGCCGAGGCCGATCACCGCGAGCGCACCGAGGGTCGGCCAGAAGCCCAGGTCGGTGTCCAGGCTCGCGAGGCCGATGAGCATGATCTCGGTGCTGAGGATCAGGTCGGTGCGGATGGCGCCGAACACGAGCTTCGGTTCGCTCGCGGCCTCGTCCGAGGCCGCCTCGTGGTGCACTCCGAACCACTCGGTGACCTTCTCGGCGCCCTCGAAGCACAGGTAGGTGCCGCCGATGACGAGCAGCCACGGCAGCACCCAGGGCGCGAACGCCGACAGCAGCAGCGCCAGCGGGATGACGATCACGAACTTGTTGAACAGGCTGCCGAGGGCGATCCGGCCCACCACGGGCAGTTCGCGTGCGGGAGCGAGACCCTGCACGTACTGCGGGGTGACGGCGGCGTCGTCGATGACGACGCCCGCGGTCTTCGCGCTGGCCTTGAGCGCCGCGCTGAGGATGTCGTCCACGACGGCGAGCAGTCCGACTGACATGGGTGGTCTCCTCGAGCGTCCGGGCGGTGTCCGGACAGCATCGGGGCAGGCTGTCCGATCGCTCAGACTACTGGCCCCCAGGTGAGCGTTCCCGATGAGCGGACCGCACCGTGAACGATCCTGCCGGCGGTCTCGTGTCCTGGGTATGGGAATGCGTACTCGTACCAAGGTCATCATCGGCATCGCGGCGGGCGTCGTCGTGGTCGCAGGGGTCGGCGTCGTCGTCGGTCCCCGCCTCTACGCGGACGCCGTCAACGGATCCGCCGCCGCCGCACCCTCGCTCTCCTCGAGCGCCGCGGGCACCCTCGACGCCGCCGACGCCGACGGCACGTGGAAGTCCGGCACCGGTTCCTACGCCGGGTACCGCGTGCACGAGGTCCTGCAGGGGCAGGATGTCACCGTGGTCGGACGGACGAAGCAGGTCGCGGGCACGGTGACCGTCGCCGACGGCGAGCTCTCCGACGCCACCGTCACCGTGCAGGTCGGCACGATCAGCACGCCGGAAGCCGCGCGCGACGCCTACTTCCGTGACAAGGCCCTGCAGACCGACAAGTTCCCGACCGCGACGTTCCACGTGACGAAGCCGGTGGACGTCTCGAGCGCCCTCGGTGGCTCGACCCAGAGCGTCACCCTCAGCGGCGACCTCACCATGCACGGCGTCACGAAGACCGTGCAGGCCGACGCGCAGGTCGCGGTCGGCGAGGACGGGGACGTCCAGGTCGCCGGCGAGGTCCCGGTCACGTTCCAGGACTACGGCGTCACGGCACCGTCGCTCGGCTTCGTCACGGTGGACCCGAAGGGCTCGGTCGAGTTCTCGCTCGACCTCGCGAAGTGACGATGGCCGCATCGGGACCGGACGAGCTGCTCGGCGCGCTGTACCGCGAGCACGGCGACGCGCTGCTCCGGTACGTGCGGCACCTCACCCGTGACGCCGGCCACGTCGAGGACGTCGTCCAGGAGGCGATGGTCCGCGCCTGGCAACGGCCCACCGTGCTGGTACGCGAACCGGACGCCGCCCGCGCCTGGTTGTTCACGGTGGCCCGGAACCTGGTCGTCGACGACGCCCGGTCCGCCCGGAACCGCCGTGAGCACCACACCGACCAATCGGTCGACCGGATCGAGGCGGACCGGACGGACGCGGTCCTCGACCGCATCGTCGTGGCCGACGCCCTGGCATCGTTGTCCTCGGAACACCGCCGGGTGGTCGTCGACGCGTACTGGCTCGGCCACACCGTGCCCGAGATCGCCCGGCGACACGACATCCCCGAGGGCACCGTGAAGTCGCGGTTGCACTACGGGCTGCGAGCACTGCGGCTCGCCCTGCAGGAGAGAGGCGTCACCCGATGAGCGAGGACCGCTACGCGGAGTGGGACGCGGCCTACGTCCTCGGGTCGCTGCCGCCCGCCGAACGCCTGGAGTACGAACGCCACCTGGAGCACTGCGACGGGTGTCGCTCGGCCGTCGCCGAGCTGGCCGGTCTGCCGGGGCTGCTGGGGCGCCTCCCGGCCGACGCCGCGGTGGAGATCGCGGAGCCGGACGGGAGGCCCCTCACCGGCCACGAGAGCACGCTCGCCTCGGTCGCGCACCGCGTCCGGCGTCGTCGGCGTCGTCGTCGCGCGGTGGTCGCGGTCAGCGCGGGCTTCGCGGTCGTCGTCGCCGTCGTCGCCGGGCTGGGTGTCGGCCTCCGCGCCGACGCACCCGGCACCGAGGCGGTCGCGCCGACCGTCTCGGCCGGCGCGTCCGCGGACCGGTACGCGCTCACGGGGAAGTCCGGGTTCGACGTCGACCTGGCGGTGCGCGCGGAGTCCTGGGGCACCCGCTTCGACTGGGGCTGCTCCTACGGGGGCCGGGACTGGTCGGCGGACGGGTCGGTGATGTACGACCTCGTCGTCGTCCGCACCGACGGCTCCGACGAGCGGATCGCGTCCTGGACGGCGGCCGGGCGGGAGGCCCGCGGCCTGTCCGCCACGACCGACGTGCCGCGCGCCGACATCGCGAGCGTCGAGGTGCGGCTGCGAGGCGAGACGGGGACGCTGGCGCGGACCGACCTCTGACACGTACGGGCCCCGACGGGTACCGCCTGTGACGGGTGGGCGCGGCAGGATGGTCGGGTGACACGAGCGCAGACCGTCCGGGACGCCGTCGTCGACGAGGTCGCCCGCACCGGCTTCGTCGCCCACGGCCTGCACGTCCGCATCGGCGATGACGTCGCGGAGCACCACTGGGGGCCCGACGCCCGCCGCGACGTGCAGTCCGTGGCGAAGGGCGTCTGCGTCCTCGCCGTCGGCATCGCGGCGGACGACGGGCTCGTCGCCCTCGACGACCCGGTGTCGGCGGCCCTGCCAGGCTGGACGTCCGGCGACGGCACGGACGCCGTCACCCTCCGACACCTGCTCAGCATGACGAGCGGCATCGACCTGCCGTGGTCCCCGACGCTGCTGACCGACTGGCCGGACCTGGCCGTCGAGTTCCTCCGGCGACCTTCCCGCGGACGGGTGTTCCAGTACGCGAACGCCAGCACCTACACGGCGATGCGCGTCCTCGAGACCCGCGTCGGCGACGTCGGCCGGTTCGTGCAGGACCGGTTGTTCAGCCCCCTCGGCATCGAGGACGTGGTGTGGGAGCGCTGCCCGAACGGCTTCGTCGCAGGTGGCGGCGGGCTGTGGCTCGACACTGCCGAACTCGCACGCCTCGGTCGACTGGTCCGCGACCGGGGGCAGGCGGACGGACGGCAGCTCGTCGCGTCCCGGTGGGTCGACGCACTGCACACCGACTGGGTCGTCGCCGGATCGAACCCGGCGTACGAGCGGTACGCGCTCGCCGGGTGGGACGGGCCCGCGCAGCTGTGGCGGCTGCACGGTGCGTACGGGCAGATGCTGCTGTTCGACGAGGCCCGCGGGGCGGTCGTGACCATCACGGCCGACGACCACGCCGGGGCGGACGCGACGGCCGCGTTCGTGGCGCGGGCGCTGGCGGGGACGCTCGACGACGGGCCGCGCTGACCGGACAGGCGCTTCGTTTCGGGGACACCCACCGCGCAGGGTGGACAGTCCGAGCGATCGACGGAGTCAGTGTGCCGTGGGTGTCGGCCGTCCACGGCAGTCTGAGGCCAGTTCGTTGTACCTGTTCGGGTCAGGAGCACGGGCGTTGGTGCTGGTGCCTGTCCGCAGGCACCAGCACCTGCACGTCGGTCGGCTCAGCCGTCGTCGCGTGCCAGGACCGTCACCGTGACGTCGTCCTCGGCGTGCTCCGCCGCCCGCAGCCGCACCGTCTCGAGGAACGCCGCCGTGTTCGGCGCTCGCCGGAACGTCCGCCCGATGTCCGTCAGGGTGTCGATCGTCCCGTCGCCCAGGTCCAGCACCCCGTCGCTCGCCACGATGAGGGCGTCGCCCGGCTCGAGCACCAGGGTCCCCAGTCGGAACGGGACGCCCTCCGGGTGCAGACCGAGCGGCAGGTCCCGCGACCGGCGGATCTCCGACGTGCCGTCCGCGTGCAGGTGCACGACGAGCCCGTGTCCGGCGTCCACGAAGTCGAGCCGCCCGGTGCTCGGTGTCAGGCGTGCGTGGAAGAGGGTCGCGAAGGCGGAGGCGCGGCTCAGGTCCTCGCTGATCCGCGGTTCGACGGCGCCCACGGCCGCGACCGGGGGCAGGTCCTCGTGCTGCCGGAGCGCTGCCCGGAGTCCGGCGGCCAGCAGCGCCGCGGGCTGCTCCTTGCCCATGATGTCCGCGAGCGTGACGGTCACGGCGTCGTCGGCGACCGTCCAGTCGTGGACGTCGCCGCTGAGGTCCCCGTACGGCACGCTGAGCCCGGCCAACGCGTAGCCGGGGACGTGCACGGGTGGCGGCGCGAGGGCCTCGACGACCTCGAGCAGTCGGTCGTGCTGCAGCCCCTTCGCCAGGGTCTGCTCGGTCCAGCGGCCGAGGTCGATCAGCGCGGCCTCGTCCTGCGGGGTGAACTGCCGCGGCCGGACGTCCATCAGGCACAGGCTGCCGATCGTCAGCTCGCCCGGCATGGTCAGGGGGACACCGGCGTAGAAGCGGATCCCCCGGCTCGTCACCCCGGGCAGCACCGCGGTCCGGGCGTCGGCGAGCGTGTCGGGGACGACCGTCGGCCCCGGACGCTGGACGGTCAGCTGGCAGAACGACCACTCGAGCGGCCCGGACGTCGGCTCACCCGCGACGTTGGGTGTCAGCGTGTGCAGGAGCGTGTCGTCGAGCAGGTTGACGTAGGAGAACGGGACGTCGAAGACCTCGCGGGCGATGCGGACGATCCGGTCGAGACGCTCGGAGGGCGCGAGCCCGACGACGTCGAGCGCGGCGACGAGTGCCGCGCGTGCCGATCCCGAGTCGTTGCCGTCCATCTGGCCTCCCCCGCGCAGTCGGTCCATCGCATCCTCCCACGGCCCGTGCGGCGACTGTCAGGTCAGGCGTCCCCGTGGACGACCTCGGCGCCGGTGTCCACCGGGCCGAGCGCGTCGAGGACGCGGTGCGAGACGGCCCGCAGCGTGTCCGCGTCACCGGCCACGGGCCTCCAGAACAGCTGTTCCAGCGCCGCGGTGTGCGCGCGGATGCCGGCCAGGACCGCGCGCCGACCGTCCGGCGTCATCACGATCCAGCTGCCGCGACCGTCCGAGGGGCAGTCGGCGCGGGCGACGAGGCCCCTGGCCACCATGCGCGTGACCTGGTGGCTGACGCGGGACTTCTCCCACCCGATCCCGGCGGCCATGTCGCGGACGCGCAGCCGGTGCTCGGGGTCCCGGTGCAGGCCGATGAGGATCTCGAACTCGGGGATCGAGATGCCGGCGTCCCGCTGGACGGCGACGTCGAGCGCCCGGTCGAGCCCGCGCCAGACGTCGTGGAACGCGTCCCACGTGGGCCAGTCGTGGCCGTCAGCGCCGTGCTCCACCATCTCGCCAGCGTATCCGTGAGCGGACCTCGTCGGACCGGGGATCATCCGTTCGGCTGACTCCGGGACGGCACACGGGCGCCTCCGAGGAGACGTCGGGGGAGCGGCCTACGATCGAGACCATGCCGCCCGCACGCCTCCAGGACTGCACCGACGACGCGTTCGCCCTCGTCGGACGGTGGCTGGACGCCTCCCGCGGGGTGAAGCCCGACGCCCGAGCGGCGCGGCTCGCCGAGGTCCTGCGCGACGAACGCGGTCTCGACTTCGCCCGCGGATTCGTCGACAAGGTGATCCGTCCGGACGACCCGAAGGTCGCCGCCCGCAACCTCGAGAAGGCCAGCCGCGACGTCCCCGACTTCCTCGCCTGGTACCTCCGCGGTGCCGTGACCGTCGGCGGCGGCTTCGCGACCATGGCGCCCTGGGCGGTCATCCCCTCCGCGCGGCGGGTGCTCCGTCGGCTCGCCGGGCACCTGGTGGTCGACGCCCCGCCGGCCCGCCTCGGTGCGGCGCTCGGCAAGCTCGCCGGCCCGGGCACCCGTCTCGACGTCGTGCCCCTCGGCCCGACCGTGCTCGGACCCGCCGAGAGCGACCGCCGACTGGCCTGGATCACCGACCTGCTCGGCCGTGACGACGTGCCGGCGGTGTCCTTCGCGGTGGCGGACGTCGTCCCGCCGACCTCGCCGTGGGCGCTCGACGACGCCACCGACCAGGCGGTCGACCGTCTCGTCCCAGTGTTCCGCGCGGCCCTCGCCGGCGGCAGCACCCTCTCGCTGCTCGTCGACGGCCCGCACGACCTCGACCTGACCGTCGCCGTGTTCCGCACCCTGCTCGACCAGGACGAGTTCGCCCACACGACCGCCGGCATCACGCTGCCCGCCTCGCTGCCCGACAGCCTCGGCGTCCTGTCGGCCCTCACCGAGTGGGCGGCCGCCCGCCGGTCCCGTGGCGGCGCACCCGTCCGGGTCCGGCTCGTCGACGGCGCCCACCTGGCCGAGGAACGGGCCGACGCCCTCGTGCACGGCCGCCCCTCAGCCCTCTTCGCCACCCGCCCGGAGATCGACGCGGCACTGCTGCGGCTGCTCGACGCCGCACTCACGCCGGAGCACACCGACGCCGTGCAGATCGCGCTCGCCGGGCTGGACCCCGTCCTGGTCGCCGCCGCTCGAGTCCTCGCCGAGCGTCGGGGGGTGACCGACGCGCTCGAGGTCGAGGTGCTCCTCGGCATGACGGGCACGGTCCTCGACGCCGTCCGCGCCGACGTCGGCACGGTCACCCTCCTCACCCCGGTCGTGCACCCCGACGAGTTCGACGCCGCGATCCCGTACCTCGCGCGACGGCTCCGTGAGGGAGCGGCCGTGGCGGGTTCGGCGTCGGCCGCCCTGTCCGCCGGTGGCCTGGACGACGCCGACCGGGCCGCCCTCCTCGACCGGGAGCGCGCGCGGCTGACCACCGCCGTGGCCGCCCTCGACGACCCGGCCCCGACCACGCTCCGCACCCAGGACCGTCGCGTCGCCCTCGGTGCGCCGGATGTCCGGACCGAGCACCCGCCCGCGACGGACACCGACGCCGGCGTCGACGCGAACCGGCAGTGGGCAGCCGACCTGCTCCGCCGCGTCCCCCGCTCACCGCTCGGCACCGCCACCGTCCGCGGCGCCCGTGTCACGGACCGCCCCCGACTCGAGCGGACGATCGCCCGCACCGCCCAGGCCGGCGTCAACTGGGGCCGGCAGGACCCGCAGGACCGCGCCGAACTCCTGGACCTCGTCGCACACGAGCTCGAGACCCGTCGAGCGGACCTGGTCGAGGTCGTCGTGGCCGAGACCGCGATGACCCTGACGGAGGCCGACCGGCAGGTCAGTGGAGCCGTCGACGCCGCCCACCACGCGGCCGACCGGGCACGCCACCTGGTCGACGTCGCGGGCGCCGCCTTCGTCCCACCACGACTGACGGTCGTCGTCGCACCGTGGAACTCCCCGGTGACGACACCGGCCGACGGGGTGCTCTCGGCGCTCGCCGCCGGCAGTGGCGTCGTCCTCAAGCCGTCCCCGCTCGCGAAGCGCACCGGTGCGGTGCTCGCCGACGTCCTCTGGCACGCCGGCGTCCCGCACTCGATGCTCCAGCTCGTCGACCTCGACGTCAGCGAACTCGGCCGGGACCTCGTCGCGCACCCGGCCGTCGACCGCGTCCTGCTCACCGGTTCGCCGGACACCGCCCGCTCGTTCCGCTGGTGGCGTGCCGGCCTGCCCCTGCTCGCCGAGACCGGGGCGGTCTCCGCGGCCGTCGTCACCCCAGCGGCCGACGTCGACCAGGCCGTCCGTGACGTCGTCGCCTCGGCGTTCGCCCAGTCCGGGCAGGCCAGCACGGCCGTCTCGCTCGTGGTGCTCGTCGGGTCCATGGGCGAGGACGGTGACGACAGCCGGTTCCTCCGCCAGCTCGCCGACGCCACCCGCGCACTCCGCGTCGCCTGGCCCACCGACCCGTCCGCACAGCTCGGGCCGCTCGTCGTCGAACCGACCGGGGCAGCCCGCTCCGCCCTCACCGAGCTCGGTCCGGGGGAGTCCTGGCTCGTGGAGCCGCGGCTGCTCGACGAGTCCGGGCGGCTCTGGTCGCCCGGGGTCAGGGTCGGCGTCCGGGCCGGCAGCGCCACCACACGCTCCACCGTCGGCGTGCCCGTCCTCGGGGTCGTCCAGGTCGAGACGCTCGAGCAGGCGATCGCGATCCAGAACGGCAGCGACCACGGCCTGGTCGAGGCCCTGCACACGCTCGACGTCGACGAGGTCGCGCTCTGGACCAACCGTGTCGAAGCGGGCACGCTCGTCGTGAACCGCGCCACGACCGACACCACCGTCGTCCGACAGCCCGTCGGTGGGTGGGGGAGCTCCTCGGTCGGCGCGGTGGCGAAGCGCGGCGGACCCGACTCGGTCGCGATGCTCGGGCACTGGGAGCCCGTCCCCCGGGCCGTGCACAAGAGCATCCAGCTGCACGGCCTGCCGCCCCGGGTCACGGCACTCATCGAGGCGTCCCGCAGCGGGCTGTCCTTCGAGGAGTTCGACCAGGTCCGCGCCGGCGCCACCAGCGACGCCCAGGCGCGGGAGTCCCGCTTCGGCCGGTCCCGGGACACCGCGGACCTCGGCGTCGAACGGAACGTCCTCCGGTACCGGCCGCAGTCGGTCGTCGTCCGTCAGTCCGAGGGCGTCGGCACCGGTGACCTCATCCGGACCCTCGCCGCCGCGACCGCCGCGCGGGCCCACGTCCTGCTGAGCACGGCCCGGGCACTCCCCGGTCCACTCACCCAGCTGCTCGCGAGCGGTCGGTCCCCGCTCGACGTCGTCGACCACCTGGTGGAGACCGACGACGAGTTCCTCACCCGGGCGGCGTCCGGAGCGCTCCTCCACGAGCAGTGGTCGGGTGGCGCCGCGGAACCGCAGGACGCCATCGACATCGTGCTGTCGCAGGGCTTCGAACCCCGTCCGCACACGGCCTTCGGTGGCCCGGGCTCACGGATCCGTCTGCTCGGCGGCGACCCCCTCGCCCTCGAGGAAGCGCTCGGCGCGGGCATCGACACCACCATCCACGACGCCCCGGTCGTCGAGGCCGGCGTCGTCGAGATGGCGCACTACCTCCGCGAGCAGACCGTGGTCGTCACCGCGCACCGGCACGGCGACGTCGACCCCGAGTTCGCCCGCCTCCGCCTCTGAGCTCGGACTGGCGTCCCGGACGGGAGGCCCCACCCGCGTCCGATGCGCCGCTCCCGTGCGCAGGGCCTCCCGTCCGTTCCCCGCGTCACCTGGGGCGCGCCCGTGAGGCGGCCCCGGGCTCGGCGTAGCGTTCGTGTCATGAGTGCAGCAGAGCGTGACAACGGGGTCCAGTCCGAGCCGATCATGGACGGTGCGACCGACGCGACGAACGAGGAGAAGCTGCACGGTCTCGTGGAGCAGGTCCAGCACGACCACGGTGACGAGGGTGCCGGCGTGATGGCCGACCACCTGCGCGACCGTCTCGACGAGACCGGTGTCGAAGCCGAGGACCCGGCCTCCGAGGTCGAGTAGCAGCAGCGCGACGGACGCCCCCGCCGACCGTCAGGTCAGCGGGGGCGTTCGGTGTCCCGGGCGCTGTCGGTCAGCGCTTCCCGCCCCGCCCGACGAGGGCGACCTCGAGCACGGTGAGGAGCGTCGCGATCCAGAGCTGGCGGACGGCGAACCGGCGGGACTGCCGGTCGAGCAGGGCCAGCGGCACCATGGTCACGCCGTGGGTCGCGTCGACGAGGGCGCTGACGGTGTGGGCGTCCGGCGTGCCGACACGGAGGACGAGCCCGGCCTGCGTGACCTGACGGACGCCGAGGACCCGGGCGAGCACCGCGGGACGGCCCAGCGCACGGCGGGAGCCGACCAGGTGGACGACACCGATGGCGGCACGCAGCAGCTCGACCGCGAGTGCCCGCTGCTGCCGCGAGGGGCGGCTCATCGTCGGCGCCCGGCGGCCGTGGCGACCGCGAGCCCGGCGACGCCGAGCGCTGCGCCGATGATCCCGTTGCCCAGGCGACGGTGCTCCACCCACCAGGTCTGCGGCGACCACTCGTGGGCCTGCTCGTCGAACGCACCGTGCGCGCCGTGGTCCCCGGGGACCGGCTCGTACAGGTTGACGCCGATCTCTTCGCCGTCCTTCTCCGGGATCTGCTGCCCGCCGACCAGGGTCTTCGCGGCGTACCAGTCCGCGAACCGGCCGCTGATCCGGTTGCCGAGGATCGTGTACACCGTGGACTCACCGACCCAGGTCCGACGGCGGGGGTGCTCCGCGGTGGCCGCGATCGCGCGGGCGCCGACCTCGGGCTGGTAGATCGGCGCGACGGGCTGCGCGTGGTGGGGGAGCGTCGACTTCACCCAGCCGAACTGGATCGTGTTGAGCGCGGGCATGTCGACCCGACTGATCCGGACCTTGCTGCCCTGCTCGATGAGCTCCGACACGACCGACTCGGTGAACCCGACGATGGCGTGCTTCGACCCGCAGTAGGCGCCCTGCAGCGGGATGCCGCGCGACCCCAGCGCCGAACCGACCTGGATCACGTGCCCGGAGTCCCGCGACACCATGCGCGACAGTGCTGCACGCGTGCCGTTCACGACCCCGAGGTAGTCGACCTGCGTCGCGCGCTCGAAGTCCTCCGGCGCGGTGTCGAGGAATCTGCCGAACACCCCGACCATGACGCCGTTCACCCACAGGTCGATGGGGCCGAGCTCGGCTTCGACCCGGTCGGCGGCGTCCTCCACGGCCTGGCGGTCGGAGACGTCCGCGACGAGGGCCAGGCCGCGACGACCGGCGGCTTCGATCTCGGCGACGGCAGCGTGCACGCCGTCCGCACCGCGCGCGAGGACGGCCACGTCCCAGCCGCGGGACGCGAGTTCGCGGACCGTCGCCCGTCCCAGTCCAGCCGATCCACCGGTCACCACAGCCACACGAGTCATGCACCCCTTCTACGCGGTGCCGGTGCCGCAGCGGTCAGCCGCTGTCCCCCGCGCGGTGCCCCGCCGGCCGCGGCCAGCCGAGCCCGAGCCTCGGCCCCGCCGGCCGTCGGCCGCCGGCCGCCGGCCGCCGGCCGTCAGGCGCGCGGGCCCGCGAACCGGGTGACGACACCGGGCGAGTACAGCACCGAGTCCGGCTCCAGCTCGGTGAGCGCCACGGGCAGCCCCGCCGCCCCGATCAGGTCGTCCCGCAGCCGGGTGAGCGACGCCCGGTGCACCACCCACGAGTCGTGCTCGTTCGGCCACCACGAGGTCCGCCCGGCACGCCCCACGTGCATGCCCCACCGCGCGGTGAGGAACGACTCGAGCGGGGTCGGTTCGCTGATCGGCTCGCCGACCTGGACCTCCACCTGCGACCGCAGGCGCGACCCGTGCCGGTGGACGGCGTAGGCCATCCGGTCGCCACGCTGCCGACGGGCGACCCGCGCCCAGTGGTACGGCGTGCCGGTGACGACCCGTGCGGCGACGGCGGGCAGGAACTTCCCCGCGTCGAGCGACAGGAACACCACCCCACGGCGGCCGGTGTCGTCGCGGGTGTAGACGCGGACGTTGACCTCGAGGAAGTCGCCGACGTTCCCGGTGCGGCCGAGCGGGCCGAACGGCGGGAAGCGCGTGTCCTCGAAGCTGAACGCGATGAGGCCCACCCACGTGGTCACGTCGTCGTCGGTACCGTCCGGCGCCATCGTGTCGGGTCGCGTACCGGACGGCAGCAGCGGCGCCACCGCGGACACGTCCACCCGCCAGTGCACGAAGACGACGTCACGCCAGGCCTGTTCGATCCAGGGTCGCCCCGGCAGGGCGGGCGCGGTGGGCGTCACGGCCTGCAGGTCGAGCGCACCCCCGTCGGGCAGCGTCGCGGTCATCAGGTGGTCCCGTCCGTCGTCGTGGTCCCGTCCATCGTGCTCGGTCCCGCTGTGCCCACACCCCCTGCGGGCTGCCCCGTGGCGCCCGGCCCCACCACCGGCTGGTCGTCCCACCCCTGCTGCGGGGTCGCGCAGGTGCCACGGAACACGTACTGCGAGGGCCGCTTCCGCTCGTTCGACACCCAGTCGATCGCGGGCCGTCGTCGTTCCGGCGGCAGGTACCCGATCCGGTACACGGCCATCAGCTCCAGCTCCGGCGGCACCTCGAGCAGCTGTTCGACCTCGTGCCACGACTCCTCGATCTCCATCGGGAAGGACACGAACTGGATCCCGAGGCCGAGCTCCGTCGTCATCAGCCAGACGTTCTCCATCGCCGCACCCATGCTGAACACCGAGTAGAAGGCGTTGCGGGCCTCCTTCCGGTACTCGTCGCGGTCGAGCATCACCCCGAGCAGCAGCGGGGAGCCGGCGACGAGCTTCCGGTTCTCCTCGCCGAGGGTCTGCGGGACCCGGAGGGCGTTCATGAGGAACTGCCCTCGCTTCGTGAAGACCTGGTTCGTGAACGGCCGCAGCGGCTTCGGCAGCTTGTCGAACAGCATGCCGTCCCGACGCTCGTCCATCTCGGCCTGCGAGAACCGGAAGTACGGCCGGTACCGCTCGAAGAACGTGCCCCGGGACATCGTCGTGGTCATCGCCCGGCCGCTGATGTCCGCGACCCGGTCGATCGTCTCGCGCTCCTCGATCAGGACGAACCGCCACGGTTGGCTGTTCAGCTGCGACGGCGCCCGTCCGGCCAGTTCGACCAGCAGACGCTGGTGCTCCTCGGACACCGGGTCCGGCAGGAACGCCCCGTTCGTGGTGCGTCGGCGTCGGATGGCCTCGATGAGTTCCACTGGTGTCCTTCCGCCTCGGCGTCGAGCGGTCAGCGTCGGGCGAGGACCGCCCCCAGGTAGGACGGCGCCGCGGCGACCGCGGTCTTCCAGTGTGCTCCGGTGCGCGGGTTCGTCCGTGGAGCCAGTGCCAGGGGGACGAGCGCGGGCAGCAGGAACAGCGCCGACCGGGACCGCGTCCAGAGCGGGGTCGTCGCGGCCGCCCCGGTGAGGGCGGCGGTCGCCACGAACAGGCCGTGGTGCACGATCCGCAGCCTGCGGGTGCGGATGAGGCGCACCGCGACCGCGGTGCCCCACAGACAGTTGACGACGTACGAGGCGGTCGCGGCGGTGACCAGCCGCCGGGCGGCCACCGACCCGGGAGGCCCGCCGCGCCTCCCGACCGTCACCCCACGTCCCATGCACGCGAACCTACCCTCCCGCGAAACGCAACCCCGGCGGCGGCGCGCAAGGCGGTACCGCTGCGCGATGACGCTCACCTTGCGTTTTGCGGGGGAGGAGGGGGTCAGTCGGAGCCGCGGCTGACGAGCTTCGACAGCACGATCGCGGAGCGGGTGTGGTCCACCTGCGGAGCGAGGCGGACGCGGTCCAGTGCCTCCTCGAGCGCGGGCAGGTCCCGCGAACGCATGTGCACGACGGCGTCGGCGCTGCCGGTGACCGTGCCGGCATCGACGACCTCGGGCACGGCGTCGAGCAGGGTGCGCAGTTCGTCGGGGGAGACGGTGCCGCGACAGTAGAGCTCGACCCACGCCTCGGTGCCGCGGTCATCGACGGCCGGGTCGACCTTGATCGTGAAGCCCTGGATCACGCCGTCGGCGACGAGCCGGTCGACGCGGCGCTTCACGGCGGAGGCGGAGAGCCCGACGACCGAGCCGATGTCGCCGTAGCCGGCGCGGGCGTTCTCCCGCAGCTGGTCGAGGATGCGGTGGTCGAGCGAATCCATTGTGCTGATCCTACGCGTGGTCGTTGCGAGCAGACACCGACCGACGCAGGAAACGTGCGTGGCGAGCCGTGCCCCCGGACGGCCCTCCTGTGCGAGGATCGCTGCAGGCGTCGGTGCTTGTGTCGGTGCTGTTCCGCCCGGCGCTGGTGTGGTTGACTCTCGATCAGGCGTCGACCTGGTCCGCCTCCCGCGAGTGAGCCTGCATCTCGTGGGAGCACTCACCGTGGTGGTTCCTGGCAGGCTCGGGCCCCGGTCCTGGAGGACCCCGTGTCGAACACCGCACCCCAGCCCACCACCGCCCTGCAGCGCACGGCCACGCACCGCACCGTCCTGATGTGCAAGCCGACTCACTACACGGTCAGCTACCGGATCAACCCCTGGATGCACCCGGAGGAGCCGACCGACACCTCGAAGGCCGTCGCGCAGTGGCAGAGCCTCGTCGACGTCTACGAGCAGCTCGGCTTCGCGATCCACCAGATCGAGCCCATCGAGGGGCTGCCGGACATGGTCTACGCGGCCAACGGCGGCTTCGTGCTCGACGGTGTCGCGTACGGCGCGAAGTTCCAGTACCCGGAGCGTCAGCCCGAGGGCCCGGCGTACATGGACTGGTTCCGCCAGGCCGGCCTGACCGTCGCCGAGCCCGAGGAGACGAACGAGGGCGAGGGCGACTTCCTGCTCATCGGCGACACCATCTACGCCGGCACCGGGTTCCGCTCCGACAGCACCTCGCACGAAGAGCTCGCCCGCGTGTACGGCCGCGAGGTCGTCACCCTCAAACTCATCAACCCGAGCTTCTACCACCTGGACACCGCCATCGCGGCCCTCGACCCGGTGCCCGACGCCGAGGGCAAGTCGAACATCGCGTACCTCGAGAGCGCCTTCGACGAGCCGTCCCTGGCGATCCTCCGCGAGCGCTTCCCGGACGCGATCATCGCGACCGAGGAGGACGCCGCGATCCTCGGCCTCAACTCGTACTCCGACGGCTACAACGTCGTGATCGCCGCACGCGCCACCACGTTCGCCGAGCAGCTGCGCGAGAAGGGCTACAACCCGATCGGCGTCGACCTGTCCGAGCTGCTCCTCGGCGGCGGCGGCGTGAAGTGCTGCACGCTCGACCTGCACCCGATCGGCACCGGCACCTCCGTGGCACGGTCCTGATGGCCGGCGCGCTCGGGGTGAACACGGCCGCGGCGCTCGCCGTGGAGGACCGCGCCCTCGCCCACAACTACAGCCCGCTGCCGGTGGTCATCGCGTCCGGCCACGGTGCGACCGTCACCGACGTCGACGGACGCACCTACCTGGACGGACTCGCCGCCTACTCGGCGGTCAACTTCGGACACGGCAACCCGCGCCTCCTGACCGCGGCCCGCGACCAGCTCGACCGGGTGACCCTGACGAGCCGGGCGTTCGTCAACGACCGCCTCGGTCCGTTCGCGGCCGGCCTGACCGCGCTCACCGGCACCGAGATGATGCTGCCGATGAACACCGGTGCCGAGGCCGTCGAGTCCGCGATCAAGGTGGCGCGCGCCTGGGGCTACCGCGTGAAGGGCGTGCCGGCCGAGCGGGCGACGATCATCGTCGCGAGCGGGAACTTCCACGGCAGGACGACGACGATCATCTCGTTCTCGGACGACCCCGACGCCCGGAACGACTTCGGGCCGTACACGCCCGGGTTCCGCACCGTCCCCTACGGCGACGCGTCGGCGCTCCGGGACGCGATGGACGACACCGTCGTGGCCGTCCTGCTCGAGCCGATCCAGGGTGAGGGCGGCGTGGTCATCCCGCCGGCCGAGTACCTGCCCGCGGTCCGCGAGGTCTGCGACGAGTTCGGCGCGCTGTTCATCGCCGACGAGATCCAGTCCGGCCTCGGACGCACCGGCCACACCCTCGCGGTCGAGCGCGTCGGCGTGACGCCCGACCTCATCACGCTCGGCAAGGCACTCGGTGGCGGCATCGTCCCGGTGTCCGCCGTGGTCGGTCGCGCCGACGTGCTCGGGGTCCTGCGCCCCGGGGAACACGGTTCGACCTTCGGCGGCAACCCGCTCGCGGCAGCCGTCGGCAGCGAGGTCGTCGCGATGCTCGCCGAGGGCACCTTCCAGCAGCGGGCGCTCGACGGTGAACCGGTCCTCCGCGGTTTCCTCGACGAACTCCTCGGCCAGGGCGTCATCGCGCACCGCGTCGCCGGACTCTGGGCCGGGATCGACATCGACCCCGCGCTCGGCACCGGCAAGGAGGTCGCGAAGGAACTCGCGGCGCGCGGGGTCCTCGTGAAGGACACGCACGGGTCGACGATCCGCTTCGCTCCGCCGCTCGTCGTGACCGACGAGGAGATCGCCACCGCGATGCAGGCCCTCGGCGCGGTCCTCCACGCGCTCGCCTAGCCCGTCCGCGGAACACCGGTGCTTCCGCATCACATCGCGGGATCCGGCGGTGTGATGCGGAAACACCGGTGTCTTCGGGGTCGACCCGCCACGGGCGGACGGGAGGCACGGTGCGGGCCCGCCCCGCGCCTCCCGTCCGACAGGCGGCGCTAGACGCGACCCGGCGCGTACGCCTCGGCCAGCCGGTCCATCAGCGCGTCCTTCTCCTCGTCGACGACCTGCGCCTCCGGGTGTGCGTCGTACCAGGCGACCAGTTCGCGGGCCCCCTCGCGGAACGAGGTGCGTGCCGCCCACCCGGGTACGAGCGTCCGGACCTTGCTGTTGTCGAACACCATGCTGTTCGCCTTGTCCCCGACCACACCCGCGCCCCACTCCGGGTCCGCGGCCATGATCGCGTCTGCCGGCACGTGCACGATCCGCGGTTCCGGGGCACCTGCGGCGGCCGCGACCTCCTGGTGGATGCGGTCCCACGTCGGCGACTCCTGGCCGGTGATGTGGAACGCCTCGCCGATCGCCTCGGCCCGGTCGAGCACCCCGACGAACGCGACCGCGAAGTCCCGCGCGTGCGTGAGCGTCCAGAGCGAGGTACCGTCACCCGGCACGACCACCGGCTTGCCGGCACGCAGCCGCGCGACGACCGTCCACCCGCCGTCGAACGGCAGCAGCGTCTCGTCGTAGGTGTGCGACGGCCGGATGATCGTGATCGGGAAGTCGTCCTGCCGGTACGCGGCGACGAGCAGGTCCTCGCACGCGATCTTGTCCCGCGAGTACTGCCAGTACGGGTTCTTCAGCGGCGTCGACTCGGTCACCGGCAGGTGCGTCGGCGGGGTCTGGTACGCCGACGCGGAGCTGATGAACACGTACTGGCGGGTCTTGCCGGCGAAGAAGTCGATGTCGGCCTGCACCTGGTCCGGCGTGAACGCGACGAAGTCGATGACCACGTCGAACGTGCGGTCGCCGATCGCGGCCGCCAGGGCATCCCGGTCCGCGACGTCGGCCTGGAGGCGCGTCACCGCATCCGGGAGCGCCCGCTTCTCCGTCGTGCCCCGGTTGAGCACCGCGACGTCGAAGCCCTGGTCCACCGCCTCGCGCACGCAGGCGGCGCTGATGATGCCGCTCCCGCCGATGAACAGCACGCTGGATCCGGTCATGGATGCTCCCTTGCTCCCGGCGGTGCGTCCGCGCACCGCGCCACTTGCGATCCTGCACCTCACGGGCTGGGGCGGGCGTCGAGCAGGGCCGGGAGACAAGTCGTTGCGGACGCCCACTCCGCGGCCACCGGGCTGATCCAACCGAGCAGTAGACTTCTCCTGAAGACCCCGGAACGATCCCTGGCCACGGCCACATCGCCGGGGTTACGTCGTTCTCGGAGCAGCTCCCGCTGGATCGGGGTCACTGACCGCAGGACTACCGTCACGGGCGTGCCGCATCGACGCGGCCACGACAGGAGTGACAGACACATGGAGTACCGCTACCTCGGCAACTCGGGCCTCAAGGTCTCCGAGATCACCTACGGCAACTGGCTCACCCACGCCTCCCAGGTCGAGAACGACGCGGCGATCGCCTGCGTCAAGGCCGCACTCGAGGTCGGCATCTCGACGTTCGACACCGCCGACGTGTACGCGAACACCGGCGCCGAGACCGTCCTCGGCGAAGCGCTGAAGGGCGAGCGCCGTCAGTCCCTCGAGATCGCGACGAAGGTCTTCGGGCCGACCGGGCCGAAGGGCCACAACGACACCGGGCTCTCGCGCAAGCACATCCTCGAGTCGATCGACGGCTCGCTCGGTCGTCTGCAGACCGACTACGTCGACCTGTACCAGGCGCACCGCTACGACCACGAGACCCCGCTCGAAGAGACCATGCAGGCGTTCGCCGACATCGTCCGTCAGGGCAAGGTCCTGTACGTGGGCGTCTCGGAGTGGACCGCCGACCAGCTCCGCGCCGGTGCCGCACTGGCGAAGGACCTGGGCTTCCAGCTCATCTCGAACCAGCCGCAGTACTCCGCGCTCTGGCGGGTCATCGAGGAAGAGGTCGTCCCGACCTCGAAGGAACTCGGCATCTCGCAGATCGTCTGGTCGCCGATCGCCCAGGGTGTGCTCACCGGCAAGTACCAGCCCGGTCAGCCGCTGCCCGAGGGGTCCCGCGCGACCGACGACAAGGGCGGCGCGAAGATGATCGAGCGCTTCATGAACGACCAGGTGCTCACCGCCGTGCAGGAGCTCAAGCCGGTCGCGGACGAACTCGACCTGTCGATGGCGCAGCTCGCCGTGGCATGGGTGCTGCAGAACGAGAACGTGGCGTCCGCGATCATCGGTGCCTCGCGTCCGGAGCAGGTGCACGACAACGCCGGCGCTGCCGGGGTGCAGATCCCGGCCGAGCTGATGTCCCGCATCGACGACGCCCTCGGTGCGGTCGTCGAGCGCGACCCGGCGAAGACGAACGACAGCAGCCCGAAGACCCGCGAGGCGTAGGCCGCGCTGCCCGGCCGGGACGAGCCTCCCGGCCGGCTGGCCCGGCTCGCGGAACACCGGTGTTCGTCTGAAACACACCCGCATCGCGCGGTGTCACCGACGAACACCGGTGTTCTGCGGAAGCCGAACCGCCCATCAACGCAAAAGAGCCCCTTACCGAAGTAAGGGGCTCTTCACCGTGGCTGGACGCGGTGTCGATCCGCGGACCTTTCGATTTTCAGTCGAACGCTCTACCAACTGAGCTACCCAGCCGTGGCGACCCTGACGGGACTTGAACCCGCGACCTCCGCCGTGACAGGGCGGCACGCTAACCAACTGCGCTACAGGGCCATATGGAATTGCTTGTGGTGCTGATCGTGCTCGGTGTCGTTCTGTTCTGCTTGCTGTCCCCCGATGAGGAGTGACCCCAACGGGATTCGAACCCGTGCTGCCGCCGTGAAAGGGCGGTGTCCTAGGCCACTAAACGATGGGGCCGCAAGCAGTGCATCGCGCTACCGATGGACAAGCATACGGATGGTCGGCCCTCTTGCCAAATCGAGCCCGCCGAACGATGCAGGTGGGCGTGTCGCGCTCCCTCCATGGACCCTCAGGGAGCCGCCGGAGCGGGGTCCCACGGGGCGGACGACAGGGATGCGAGCATCGATGCTGACCTCTCACCCTCGAACGGGGTGTTCCTGGGCTGACCCATGTTGTTACTGTTGCGTCTGTTGACAGTGTGACGTGCGCCACGCCGGACTGTGACGAAAACGAGACTCATGTCGACTCCCTCCTCCCTCCCTGCTCGCCCCCGCCGCCGCATGCTGGCCGCCGGGGTCGCCGTCGTGCTCGCAGCCGGGGCACTGGTCGCCCTCGTGCCGTCCGGCGCCGCGTCCGCCGCGAGCTACCCGAGCTGGGACGACGTGCAGGCCGCCAAGCAGTCCCAGTCGGACCAGGCCGCGAAGGTCAGCGAGATCCGGGGCCTCATCGCGCAGCTGCAGTCGCAGTCCGCCGCGAAGGAGCGGGCTGCCGCAGCAGCCGGCACGGCCTACCAGGACGCGCAGACGGACTACGACCGCAAGGCGCTCGAGCAGCGGAAGCTCCAGTCCCAGGCGGACGATGCCGAGAAGACCGCTGCCGCGTCCGAAGCGCAGGCCGGCCAGCTCGCCGCGCAGCTCGGTCGGGCCAGCTCGGACGACGTCACGACGGACCTCCTCACCAAGCCCTCCGCCTCGGGCGACCTGCTCTACGAACTCGGCGCGATGTCGAAGCTCACCGAGCAGGCTGACGGCATCTACTCCGAGGCGAGCCAGGACCGCGGTACCGCGCAGGCCCTCGCCGACAAGTCGAAGGTGGCCGAGGACGCACTCGGCAAGCTGGCCGACGCCGCCCAGGCGAAGATGCGCGCCGCGCAGTCCGCGGCCGACCAGGCGAAGGCTGCCGTCGCGGCACAGGCCGCCAACCAGGACCGCCTGGAGGCCCAACTCGCCCTCCTGACGTCGAAGACGAAGACGACACAGGCCGGGTACGAGAAGGGCGTCCGCATCGAGAAGGCCCGTCAGGCCCGCCTCGCCCGCGAACGCGCGGCGGCTGCCGCGGCTGCCGCCGCTGCGCTCCCGCCGGCCGCGACCGCGGGGGTCCCCGCCGCGAGCGGCGCTGCGCCGAGCGGTGGCGCAGGAGGCGGCGCGGCGACGGCGTCCGGCTGGGTCCGTCCGGCCGCCGGGTTCCAGTCGAGCCCCTACGGCCTCCGGGTCGACCCGTACACGCACGTCTACACACTGCACGCCGGTGTGGACCTCGCCCCGGCCTGCTACTCGCCGATCTACGCCGCAGCCGCCGGCACCGTGACCTTCGCCGGCAACGGCGGCGGGTACGGCAACGAGGTCATCCTCGACAACGGCGGCGGCATCTCGACGGCCTACGGGCACGTCGTCGACGGCGGCATCATGGTCGCCGCCGGACAGCACGTCGAGGCCGGACAGCAGATCGCCCAGGTCGGTTCGACCGGCTGGTCGACCGGTTGCCACCTGCACTTCGAGACCCGGGTGAACGGCGCCGCCGTCGATCCCGTCCCCTTCATGGCAGCGCGGGGGATCTCGGTATGAGCTCGAGCACTGCCAGGAGGCACTGACCCGCATGAAGAAGCCTGCACGTTCCCTCGTCTGCGGTCTCGCGACCGTCTCGATGCTCAGCCTCGGGCTCTCGCTCGTGGTGGCCCTCCCGGCACAGGCGGCACCGTCCGCTCCGTCGTGGAAGGACGTGCAGGCGGCGAAGGACGACCAGGCGGCGAAGCAGCGGACCGTGGACGCCCTGACGGCACGCATGTCCGCGCTGCAGACGACGGTCGACCGCACCGGTGCGACCGTGCAGGAGGCCGGGCAGGAGTACTCGCTCGCAGCGTCCCAGCAGCAGGAGGCGAAAGCCACCCTCGACGGCCTGACCGGGCAGTCGAAGCGTGCGAAGGCGGCGGCGGAGAAGTCGGCCGGTCAGGTCGCGGCCCTCGTCGTGGAACTGTCCCGCTCCGGCGGCGGTGACCTGTCGACCTCGATGCTCGTCGACTCCCGTGACGCGAAGGACCTGCTGTACCAGGTCGGCACGATGACGCACCTGTCCGAGCGGTCGGCGACCGTGCTCGAGCAGGCGCAGTCGGACCAGCGCACCGTGGAGTCGCTCGCCGCGCAGCAGCGTCAGGCGACGAAGGCCCTGACGGCCGCGACGACCGCCACGAAGGACGCGCTCGACAAGGCGAACGACGTGGCCGCGAACGCGCAGTCGGCGCTGGAGTCCGGGCAGGCGAAGCAGGACGAGGTCCTGAAGCAGCTCGCCTTCCTCAAGGGCACGACGGTCAGCACCGAGCAGGCGTACTGGTCGGCCGAGCAGGCGAAGCAGGCGGAGATCCAGCTCGCCGCGCAGGCGAAGCGTGACGCAGCCCGTCCGACGACGAACGGCAACGGCAACGGGGACCAGTCCGGCTCCGGCGGCTCGACGGCGACGAAGCCGTCCGGCACGAAGCCGTCCGGCACCAAGCCGTCCACGTCGAACCCGTCCACGTCGAACCCCACCACGACGACCCCCACGAACGTGACCCCGGCGGCACCGAAGCCGGCAGCGCCCCGGCCGTCCGCCCCGCAGCCGGCAGCTCCTGCGCCCCAGCCCGCGGCACCCGCACCGCAGCCCGCCGCACCGAAGCCCGCCCCCGCACCGGCGCCGGCCCCGGCACCCGCCCCGGTCGTCAGCAGCCCGTCGAAGGCCGCCGGCGCGATCTCGTACGCCCGCGGGCAGCTCGGCAAGGCGTACGTCCTGGGCGGCGCCGGGCCGAACGTGTGGGACTGCTCCGGCCTGGTCATGATGGCGTACAACTCGCAGGGCATCACGACCGGCGGCCACAACGTCGTCTGGCAGTACAACTACTTCGGATCGATCGGACGACTCGTGCCGCTGTCGCAGCGCCAGCCGGGCGACATCCTGTTCTACTCGAGCAACGGTGCCGCCTCCGGCGGGTACCACGACTCGATCTACACCGGCAACGGGATGATGGTCGAGGCCGCACGTCCGGGCGTCGGCGTCGTCGAGCGCGCGGTCTGGACGCCGAGCCAGCTCCTGCCGTACGTCGCCCGTCCGAGCGGCGCCCTGTAGCCCCGGACACACATGTAGCCCCGGACACACCGGTAGCCCCGGACACACCTGGGGCCCCGGACACAGCAGGACGGCCCGGCCCCCGAGGGGACCGGGCCGTCCTGCGTCAGCAGACGAGCGTCAGTGACCGGCGGGCACGTACGCGGCCTGGCCGGCCTGCACGATCGCCTCGGCCTCGGCGGCGTCGCCCCAGCCCTCGGCCTTGACCCACTTGTTCGGCTCGAGGTCCTTGTAGCGCTCGAAGAAGTGCGCGATCTCGGCCTTCGTCTGGTCGTCGACGTCCGAGATGTCCTGGATGTGGGCCCAACGCGGGTCCTTCGCCGGGACGACGAGCACCTTGGCGTCGATGCCGGCCTCGTCGCTCATCTTGAAGACGCCGACCGGACGGACCTTGACTCCCACGCCGGGGAAGGTCGGGTACTCGAGGAGCAGCAGCGCGTCGACGGGGTCACCGTCGTCGGCCAGGGTCTTCTCGAAGAAGCCGTAGTCCGTCGGGTAGACGAACGAGGTGAAGAGCACGCGGTCCAGGTACACGCGACCGGTCTCGTGGTCGACCTCGTACTTGTTGCGGCTGCCCTTGGGGATCTCGACGACGACGTCGTACGCGGCCATGTGCACTCCTTGGTTCTTCCGGTGGTGGTCTGTCGGCCGTCGGGACGGCCCGGCTAACGTTACCGGGTGAACACCGAGCGTCCCCGGCTGGACCCCGCCGTCGCCGCCGTCCGTCTGGCGGTCCGCACCCTGCTCGCCCGCGCACTCGACGAACAGGTCGTCGCCCTGGGTGACCTCGTCCTCGTCGCGCTGAGCGGTGGGGCCGACTCGCTGGCCCTCGCGGCGGCGACCGCGTTCGAGGCGCCGAAGCAGGGGCTGCGCGCCGGCGCGGTCGTGGTCGACCACGCGCTCCAGGCGGGATCCGAGGCGGTCGCAGCACGTGCCTCCCGGCAGGCCGCCGAGCTGGGCCTCGCCCCGGTCGTCGTGGACCGCGTCGACGTCGGTACCGTCGGCGGACCCGAGGCCGCCGCCCGGGAGGCCCGCTACGCCTCGATCACGTCGGTCGCCTCCGCCACGGGGGCGCGTCTCGTGCTCCTCGGCCACACGCTCGACGACCAGGCCGAGACGGTCCTGCTCGGGCTGCTCCGCGGGAGCGGACCGGACAGCCTGACGGGCATGGCCCCGCTGGTGCGACCGGACCGTCCCGGTCCCGCGCTGGCGCGGCCGATGCTCGCGCTCCGTCGGGCGACCACGCGGCAGGCCTGCGCGGCCTCCGGGCTCGCCCCGTGGGACGACCCCCAGAACGACGACCCGACCTACACGCGGGTCCGGGTGCGGAACGCGCTGATGCCGGTCCTCGAGCGCGAGCTGGGTCCGGGCGTCCCGGAGGCCCTGGCCCGGACCGCCGACCAGCTCCGCGAGGACTCGGCCGCACTCGACCACTTCGCCGAGGAGATGGCCGAGGACCTCGCCGAGCACTCCGAGGCCGGCATCTCGCTGTCCGTGCCGCAGCTCGCCGCGAACCCGCCGGCACTCCGGCAGCGACTCGTCCGTCTGGCGGTCGAGAGCGAGTTCGGGGTGACGCTGTCCCGACTGCAGACCCTCGAGGTCTGCCGGCTCGTCACCGACTGGCGGGGGCAGGGCCCGATCGACCTGCCCGGTGTCCGGGCCACGCGGACGGGGGAGCGGGTGTCGTTCGCCGCCAGGGAGCCGCACGCGGGCGGTTAGGCTGGACCGGTGGAACTCTCCGACGTGCAGGCCGACCTCTCCGAAGTGCTCTTCACCCCCGAGCAGATCGACGACAAGATCGCCGAACTCGCCGCAGCGGTGGACCGGGACTACGCCGGGCGCGACCCGCTCCTGGTCGGCGTGCTGAAGGGCGCGGTCATGGTCATGGCCGACTTCTCCCGCCACCTCAAGATGCAGGCGAAGATGGACTGGATGGCGGTGTCGTCCTACGGCTCCGGCACGAAGTCCTCCGGTGTCGTGCGGATCCTCAAGGACCTCGACACCGACCTGCACGGCCGCGACGTGATCATCGTCGAGGACATCATCGACTCCGGTCTGACGCTGTCGTGGCTCCAGCAGAACCTGGAGTCCCGCGGTGCCGCGAGCGTCGAGATCGTCGCCCTGCTGCGCAAGCCCGAGGCCGCCAAGGTCGAGGTCGACGTGAAGTACGCCGGCTTCGAGATCCCGGACGCCTTCGTCGTCGGGTTCGGCCTGGACTACGACGAGCGCTACCGCAACCTGCGCGGCATCGGCGTGCTCGCGCCGCACGTCTACTCCTGATCCGACCCGACGCCCGGCGATCGGGGGCGTCGTCCACAGGGCGTCGCTCGTGATCCGTGGAGTTCGCCCGCAGAGGACACCCATTCTCGCCACAGAGTGACGGCCGTATGCTGAGCGGCACGCACTTCAGGCAGCAGAAAGGTGTCGGGCCGTCGGGCCCGGATCACATGGACTTCAAGCGCATCCTCCGCGGGCCGTACATCTGGATACTGCTCGCAGTCGTGGGGATCTTCGTCGGATGGACGTTCATCGCCCAGTCCGGCACCCAGGAGATCTCCACCCAGAAGGGCCTCGAGCAGCTCTCGGACGGCAAGGTCTCATCGGCCGTCGTCAACTCCACCGAGCAGCGGGTCGACCTCACCCTCCGCAACGACGGCGGGACCGAGCAGTTCTACTACTCGACCCCCCGGGGCACCGAGGTCGTCGAGGCGGTCTCGCAGGCCGACCTGCCCAAGGGCTACAACGACCACGTCCAGCAGTCGAACGTCCTCGTGTCGCTCCTGCTGACGCTGCTGCCGTTCCTGCTCATCGGCGCGCTGTTCTGGTTCCTGCTCTCGAGCGCCCAGGGCGGCGGCTCGAAGGTCATGCAGTTCGGCAAGTCCAAGGCGAAGATGAACAACAAGGAGAACCCGCAGGTCTCCTTCGCGGACGTCGCCGGTGCGGACGAGGCCATCGAGGAACTGCACGAGATCAAGGAGTTCCTCAAGGAGCCCGCGAAGTTCCAGGCCGTCGGCGCCCGGATCCCGAAGGGCGTGCTCCTCTACGGCCCTCCCGGAACCGGTAAGACCCTGCTCGCCCGCGCGGTCGCGGGTGAAGCCGGTGTGCCGTTCTACTCGATCTCGGGTTCGGACTTCGTCGAGATGTTCGTCGGTGTCGGCGCCAGCCGTGTCCGCGACCTCTTCGACCAGGCCAAGCAGAACTCGCCCGCCATCGTCTTCATCGACGAGATCGACGCCGTGGGTCGTCACCGTGGTGCCGGCATCGGCGGCGGCAACGACGAGCGTGAGCAGACGCTGAACCAGCTCCTCGTCGAGATGGACGGCTTCGACGGCAAGACGAACGTCATCCTCATCGCCGCGACGAACCGTCCCGACGTGCTCGACCCCGCCCTGCTCCGCCCGGGCCGCTTCGACCGGCAGATCGGCGTCGACGCGCCGGGCCTGCAGGGCCGCAAGCAGATCCTCGAGGTGCACGCGAAGGGCAAGCCGCTCGCCGCGAGCGTCGACCTCGAGCTCCTCGCCCGCAAGACGCCGGGCTTCACCGGTGCCGACCTGGCCAACGTCCTCAACGAAGCAGCGCTGCTGACCGCCCGGTCGAACGCGCAGCTCATCGACAACCGCGCCCTGGACGAGGCCGTCGACCGCGTGATGGCCGGCCCGCAGCGCCGTACCCGGATCATGTCCGACCAGGAACGCCTCATCACGGCGTACCACGAGGGCGGCCACGCCCTCGCGGCGGCAGCGATGCGCCACACCGACCCGGTCACGAAGATCACGATCCTGCCGCGTGGTCGTGCCCTGGGCTACACGATGGTGCTCCCGCTCGAGGACAAGTACTCGGTCACGCGCAACGAACTGCTCGACCAGCTGACGTACGCCATGGGTGGCCGTGTCGCCGAGGAGATCGTGTTCCACGACCCGACCACGGGTGCGTCGAACGACATCGAGAAGGCCACCGGCACCGCCCGCAAGATGGTCACCGAGTACGGCATGAGCCAGGCCGTCGGGTCCGTCAAGCTCGGCTCCGGCTCGAGCGAGCCGTTCGTCGGGCGTGACATGAGCGGCGGCACCAGCCGTGACTACTCGGAGAACATCGCCGAGACCGTCGACGCCGAGACCCGCGCCCTGCTCGAGGCCGCGCACGACGAGGCCTACCAGGTCCTCAACGCCAACCGCGACATCCTCGACCGCCTGGCCGGTGAGCTCCTCGAGAAGGAGACGCTGGACGCCCCGGAGCTCGTGGAGATCTTCAAGGACGTCCGCAAGCTGCCCGAGCGCCCGCAGTGGCTCTCGAGCGACAAGCGTCCGGTGAGCGACCTGCCGGCGATCGAGGTGCCGGGCAAGGCCGCCGCGATCGCCGAGGAGCCCGTCGGGATCGACGCCTCCAAGCCGCGTCGTCACCGCCCGTTCGGCAACCCCGGTATCGCCCCCGCGTAGGCCGGCATGACCGACCTGCCGACGAGACGGTCGCGTCGGCTCGCCGAGGTGAGCCGGGCCCGCGAAGCAGCAGCAGCGCCGGCGACGGTCGCGATCGACCTCCGAGCACCCGCCCCGGTGCCGGAGATCGTGACCGGCCGTCGCCGCGGTCGCTCCACCCCCGAGGGCACCCGTGTGATGGGGATCCTCAACGTCACCCCCGACTCGTTCAGTGACGGCGGCCTGCACCTGGCCGTCGACGCGGCACTCGACCACGCGCGGCACCTGGTCGCGACCGGGGCGGACCTGGTCGACGTCGGCGGGGAGTCCACCCGGCCCGGCGCCGAACGGGTCCCCGTGGACGTCGAACAGCAGCGCGTGCTGCCGGTCGTGCAGCAGCTGGCGTCCGAGGGGATCGCGGTGAGCGTCGACACGATGAACGCCAGCACGGCCGAACGCGCGGTCGAGCTCGGCGCCGTGATCGTCAACGACGTCTCCGGCGGACTCGTCGACCCGGACATGTCACGGGTCGTCGCCGAGACCGGCGCGGGGTTCGTCGTGATGCACTGGCGCGGCCACAGCGACCGGATGTACCGCAACGCCGAGTACACCCACGCGGTCGAGGAGGTGCGGCGCGAGGTCGAACTCCGCGTCGCCGAACTCATCGTCCTCGGGGTGCGCCAGGAGCAGGTCGTCATCGACCCGGGCCTGGGGTTCGCGAAGCGGGGACGGCAGAACTGGGAGATCCTGGCGGGCTACGAACGCTTCGCCTCGATCGGCCTGCCCGTCCTGGTCGCCGCCTCACGGAAACGGTTCCTGGACGGCGTCGGCAGCACGGCCGGCGCACCACCGGCCGATCGGGACCTGGCCACGGCGGCGATCAGCCTGCTCGCGGCCGAACGGGGCGCCTGGGGCGTCCGCGTGCACGACCCGGCGCCGACCCGCGCCGTACTCGACGTCTGGGACGCCTGGAGGGCAGCTCGATCATGAGGGACACCATCCGCCTCGTCGGAGTCCGCGCACGCGGACACCACGGAGTCTTCGACCACGAACGTGCCGACGGACAGGACTTCGTCGTCGACGTGGCCGTCGAGGTCGACGCGACCGCGGCCTCCGACTCGGACGACCTGGCCGAGACCGTGCACTACGGCGTGCTCGCCGAGCAGGTCGTCGCGGAGATCGAACGCGACCCGGTCGACCTCATCGAGACCCTGGCCGAACGCATCGCGGCCGCCGTCCTGACGCACCGCGCCGCCCTGGCGACCGAGGTCACGGTGCACAAGCCGCAGGCGCCGATCACCGTGCCGTTCACGGACGTCTCGATCACGATCCGCCGCGAGTCCCCGGCGCACCCGGACGACGCGGCAGCCGACGAGAGCGACCCGCTCGAGGAAGAAGAGTGACGCGCGCCGTCATCGCGCTCGGCGCGAACCTCGGCGACCGGGGGAGCACCCTCCGCGCCGCTGCGGCCGCCGTCGCCGCGCTGCCCGGGGTCCGACCGGTGTCCTCGAGCCGTGAGGTCGAGTCGGTCGCCCTCACGCTCGACGGCCTCGACACGACGAAGCCGCGGTACCGGAACGGCGTCGTGGTCGTCGAGACCGAGCTGGAGCCGCAGGAGCTCCTCGACGCCCTGCACGGCATCGAGGACGAGCACGGCCGCACCCGCGAGGTCCGCTGGGGCGACCGCACGCTCGACCTCGACGTGATCGCCGTCGACGACCGCCGCATCGACACCGAGACGCTGACGGTCCCGCACCCGCGCGCCCACGAGCGTGCGTTCGTCCTGGCGCCCTGGGTGGACGCCGACCCGGAGGCCGTGCTCCCGGGTCACGGACCGGTCGCGACCCTGCTGGCGGCGCTCGGCGACGACACGGAGCGGGTCGACGAGCCGCGCCTGTTCGACCAGCGCGACGCCGGGGCCGGGGCGACCCCGTGAAGCCGACCCGCGCCTCCACCCTGATCGGCGTCGCACTCGTCGCGGCCGTCGCCGGTTTCGCCCTCGACACCGCGCTGACGGCCCGGCAGTCCCCGACACTCCTCATGTCGGTGCCCCTCGGCCTGACGCTGGTGTTCATCGGCATCGCACTGCTGTTCATGGCCGCCCCGATCCGTCGGCAGACCCGCGGTCGGAACGACGGACGCCGGGTCGACCCGATGTACGCGACCCGGGTGGTGTTCCTCGCGAAGGCGTCGAGCATCTGCGGGGCGCTGTTCGGTGCGTTCGCGCTGGGGCTGCTGGTGTACCTCCTGTCGCGGTCCGTCCTGCCTTCGCTAGGCTCGACCCTGCCGAACGCGGTGGCGTTCGGCGGCGGGATCGTGCTCACCGTGTGCGCCCTCGTCGCCGAGCGGATGTGCATCGCGCCGCCGCCGGACGAGGACGACCACGACGGGCGGGGCACCACCACGGCGTGACCGGCCCCGGTCGGTCGACGAGGACCGAGCAGCGCAGACCGACCGAGCAGCGCAGACCAGGAGACCCGATGCCGCCCGAACTGGACGAACCCGGCAGGCTCGACAGCAGGCCGGCTGACAGCGGGCTGGCCGACAGCGGGCCCGGCGAAGCCCGTCGACTCGACGAACCCGGCCTCGGCCTGCACGGCATCACGTGGACGCGGGTCTCGGCGAAGCTCCTCTGGACCGACCTCATCGCGACGATCGTCATCGGTGGCGTGGTCACCGCGGGCCTCGTGCTGATCGGCGTCGCCAGCGGCGGGACGGGTGGGACGGCCGGGCTCGTCTGGTTCGTCATCGCCGCGGTCGTCGCCGCCATCGCGATCGTCACGGCAGCGCTGACCCCGCGCCGCATCCGTTCGATCGGTTACGCCCTCCGCGACGACGACCTGGTGCTCCGCCGTGGTCTGATGTGGCAGCGCTTCACCGCCGTGCCGTACGGCCGACTGCAGCTCGTGGACGTCAACCGGGGCCCGCTCGACCGGGTGCTCGGCATGAGCGAGCTGAAGTTCGTGACCGCGGCCGCGTCCTCGAACATCCGCATCCCCGGAATCCCGGCCGGTCAGGCCGACGAGCTCCGCGACCGACTCGTCGAGCTCGCCGAGTCCCGTCGCGCCGGGCTGTAGGTCGCACGTGACGTTCCGACCGGACGCCTCGATGCCCGCACCACCGCGGAAGGGCGACGCCGCTGCCGCCGCACCCCTGACCGACGGCGAGTGGCACCGGCTGCACCCGCTGACACCGCTGCTCAAGGGCGGCATCTTCCTCGTCGTGATCCTGGGCTACGTCCTCAACAACCTCCGCGACCAGATCGTCGAGGTGTTCATCCCGGGTGAGGGCGGCCCGCAGGAAGACGGCGACCCGGTCCGCTACGTGTACGAGCACGGTGTCGTCGGCTGGGTGCTGCTCGGCATCGCGGTGCTGCTCCTGGTGTTGATCGGACTGTTCTACCTGTCCTGGCGGATGCACGAGTTCCGGGTCACGGGCGAGATCGTCGAGGTCCGCTCCGGTGTGGTCTTCCGCACGCACCGCAAGGCCCGACTCGACCGCATCCAGGGCATCAACATCTCGCGGCCGCTGATCCCGCGCCTCTTCGGCACCGCCAAGCTCGAGATCGCGCAGGCCGGCAACGACGCCAACGTGCAGCTCGCCTACCTGGGGGCGAAGGCCGCCGACGACCTGCGGCAGCGCATCCTGGTGCTCGCCTCGGGCGCGAAGGACACCGACCAGCCCCGGTTCGCCGGCGCGAGCGGCGGGGTCCTGCAGGGCCGGGTGGACGAGTTCCTGGCGCCCGAGCTCGACCCCGAGGCCGTGCACGCCACCCGGGTCGTCCGGGTGCACCCGGGCCGGCTGATCGCGTCGATGCTGCTGTCCGGAACGACCGTCGTGATCCTGCTGCTCGTCGTCGCGATCATCGTGAGCATCAGCCTGACCGGGCAGTACTTCCTGCTCGTGTCGCTGTTCCCGGCCGTGATCGGTGCCGGCGGCTACTACATCCGCAAGTTCTCGAAGTCGCTCCGGTACACGATCGCCGACACCCGCGACGGCATCCGCATCGGCTTCGGTCTGTTCTCGACGTCGAACGAGACGCTGCCCCCGGGCCGCATCCACGCGGTGAGCGTCGCGCAGCCGCTGCTGTGGCGTCCGTTCGGCTGGTGGGACATCCGCATCAACCGGGCGACGAACGCCGGCAACGGAGCGTCCACGAACCAGCAGGTCTCGTCGATCGTGCTGCCCGTGGGCACCGCGGCCGAGGTCCGGCAGGTCCTCGAGATCATCCTCCCCGAGCTCGTCGGGTCCGCGGTCGTCGGCCCGGAGGCGTCGATGGAACGGATGCGCGAGGGTTCGGCCGAGGCCGTCGGCGTGGTCGACGACAGCCTCACCACGAGCGGCGACCGCGGCGGCTTCGTGCACTCACCCCGACGGGGTCGCTGGCTGCGTCCGCTGTCGGCCTCCCGCAACGGCTACCGGTTCGTGCCCGGTGCGGTGCTGCTCCGGCTCGGGGCCGTCTGGCGCTCGCTCGTGGTCGTGCCCCTGCCGCGTGTCCAGAGCGTCAAGGTCACCCAGGGCCCGCTGGAGCGGGCGCTGCGCCTGGCCTCGGTGCACGTGCACACCGTCAGTGGTCCGGTCTCCGCCCGCGTCGGTGCGCTCGACGCCGGGGACGCGCAGCGGCTCTGGTCCGGCACCACCGAGCGTGCCGTCGAGGCGGCCGCCACCGACACCTCCCACCGCTGGCGTGACGGCCAGGAGGCCCGACCGACCTCCGGCACACCGGGTCGCCACGCGCAGGCGCCCGCCGCACCGGCGTGGCTGACGCAGGACGGGCCTCCCGTCTGGACCGGCGTCCCGGCACCCGGAGCGGTGCGGTGAGGGCCGGACGCCTCGGCATCGGCATCGTCGGCGCCGGACGGGTCGGACCCGTGCTGGGCGCCGCGCTCGCGAACGCCGAGCACGCCGTCGTCGGGATCACCGCCGTCTCCGAAGCCAGCCGCGACCGTGCCGAGGCGATGCTCCCCGGCGCACCGGTCCTCGGCACCCCGGAGCTCGTCGAGCGGAGCGAACTCGTGCTCCTCGCCGTGCCGGACGACCAGCTGCCGTCGCTCGTGCAGGGTCTGTCGGACGCGGGGATCTGGCAGCCCGGGCAGCTCGTCGTGCACACGAGCCCGGACCACGGGGTCGACGTCCTCGCACCGGCGATGCGTGCCGGGGCGATCCCGCTCGCGATCCACCCGGCGATGGCCTTCACCGGCACGAGCGTCGACCTGACCCGTCTGCGCGACGCCTACTGCGCCGTCACCGCACCCGCGCCGGTGCTGCCCATCGCGCAGGCGCTCGTCGTCGAGATGGGCGCGGAGCCGTTCGTCGTGGCCGAGCGCGACCGACCGGCCTACGCCGACGCGGTCCGGGCGGCGGTCAGCTTCTCGACGGCGATCGTCGACCAGTCCGCCGGCACCCTGTCCGGCATCGGGGTGGAGCACCCGGGGCGGGTGCTCGGCGCGCTCGTCCGCTCGGCGGTCGACAACGCGCTGACGGCGGCCGACGGCCAGTCCACGATCTGACCCGGGCCGCACCGCCCGTCCCGCGGTGCACACCGTCCGTCCGGCGTCCCGACCGGGTCCGGCCGGACGGGTAGCATCGACGCGATCCCCCACGACCTCCGGAGCCGCACCGCATGACCGACGAGACCGCCCCCGCCACCACCGAGACCGCGGTCGACGACGCCGCCGCACTGGCCGAGCAGGAGACCAGCGAGCAGCGTCAGGTCCGGCTGGACAAGCGCGCGCGCCTGCTGGAGTCCGGGATCGAGGCCTACCCGGCCGAACTCCCGATCACCACGACGATCCCCGCGGTCCGCGCGCAGTACGCGCACCTCGAGACCGGCGAGGAGACGCAGGACGTCGTCGGCGTCGCCGGCCGCATCGTGTTCTCGCGCAACACCGGCAAGCTCTGCTTCGCGTCGCTGCAGTCCGGCGACGGGTCACGTATCCAGGCGATGGTCTCCCTGGCCGAGGTCGGCGACGAGTCGTTGGCCCGGTGGAAGGAGTTCGTCGACCTCGGCGACCACGTGTTCGTGCACGGCCGGGTCATCTCCTCCCGTCGCGGCGAGCTGAGCATCATGGTCGACGACTGGGCCATCGCGGCGAAGGCGATCCTGCCGCTGCCGAACCTGCACAACGAGCTCAACGAGGAGACCCGGGTCCGCCAGCGGTACCTCGACCTCATCGTGCGTGAGGACGCCCGCAAGACCGTCCGTGCCCGTGCGGCCGTGATGAGCTCGCTCCGCGACACCTTCACGTCGCACGAGTACCTCGAGGTCGAGACGCCGATGCTGCAGACCCAGCACGGTGGCGCCTCGGCCCGGCCCTTCGTCACGCACTCGAACGCGTTCGACACCGAACTCTTCCTGCGCATCGCTCCCGAGCTGTTCCTCAAGCGCGCCGTCGTCGGTGGCATCGACCGGGTCTTCGAGATCAACCGCAACTTCCGCAACGAGGGAGCCGACTCGTCGCACTCGCCCGAGTTCGCGATGGTCGAGGCGTACCAGGCGTACGGCGACTACGAGCAGATGGCCAGCCTGACCCAGGAGCTGGTGCAGAACGCCGCCCGCGCGGTGACCGGCGGCTCGCTCGTCGTCACCCTGCCCGACGGTAGCGACTACGACCTCGGCGGCGAGTGGGCACGACTCGACATGTACGAGTCGCTGTCCGAAGCGTCCGGCCACGAGATCACCCCCGAGACACCGCTGTCCGAGCTGCAGGCACTCGCCGACGCCGAGGGTGTCGAGGTCGCACACGCCACGCACGGCAAGTACGTCGAGGAGCTCTGGGAGCACTTCAACGGCGACGAGCTGTACGCCCCGACGTTCGTCATGAACTTCCCGGTCGACACCTCACCGCTGACCCGGCAGCACCGGACCCGTCCGGGCGTCGTCGAGAAGTGGGACCTCTACGTCCGCGGCTTCGAACTCGCGACGGCGTACTCGGAGCTCGTCGACCCGGTCGTGCAGCGTGAGCGGTTCGTCGAGCAGGCCACCCTCGCCGCCGGCGGGGACCCCGAGGCGATGCGCGTCGACGAGGAGTTCCTGCGGGCCCTCGAGCACGCGATGCCGCCGTCGGGTGGCATGGGCATGGGCGTCGACCGCCTGCTCATGGCGATCACCGGCCTGGGCATCCGCGAGACGATCCTCTTCCCCCTGGTGAAGTAGGGCGCTGGAGCTCAGAGCGACGCGCCAGCGGCGCGCGACGCCAGCCCCGAGGGAGCCTGCGAGCTCGGTCCCTCCCGGTCGGCACGGCGACGTACGATGGGACCATGCCGCATGGAATCGTCTCCGGAGTCGTCTTCGCCCTGACCCCGACGGTCCTGCTCGGTGTCATCTTCTGGTTCATCATGCGCGCGATCATCCGTGCGGACCGGACCGAGCGTGCGGCGTACACGAAGATCGAGGCCGAAGAGCGTGCCCGGTTCGAGCGCGAACGCGGCATCACGACCACCGCGCCGACGAGCGCCGAGTAGTCGCACCGGTCCGCGTCGTCGCACCGGGCGCTGACGCCCTCGTGTCCTGACGACCCCGAGTCCTGACGACCCGTGTCCTGACGCCTCGTGTCCTGACGGTCATCCGGCGTTCACCCCGCCGACGTCCGACGGTGTGAGCATCGTCGGCATGTCCATCCTGCATCCCACAGCCTCCCGCAGCCTCGTCGGTGACATCGAGAGCGAGTACGACGAGTTCGACCGCGACCCGGACCTCGAGGTCTCGAAGAACCGCGACGGATGGCTCGAGCCGTCCTGGTGACACCGGGGTCATGACCCCCTCACGGGTACTCCTTCGGGGTACGTCAGCCGGATCATCGGATCCGGTGCGACGTACCCCTTTTCCGTTGTCCGGAAGGCGTTGCACCCCGGGGTACACGTGTCCCCCTCGGCCGGGCGGTCGAGTCACACCGGTGTGATTCCCGGCCGATCGGCAGCACAGCGCGGATCGAGAGCGACGACGGTCGGAACCAGGTGTACCCCGACCCGGTGTCCCCCGATGACGAAGCACGGAGAAGCCTGAGAATCGATCGCGGTGGTTTGTGGGGTACACCTCCGGCCCGCCAAACTCGGTCTCAGCCCACGAAGGACCATCACCGTCACAGGCAGGGAGAGTCACCATGGCGATCGCAACGGCCGCACCCAGCACCACCTCGCGCCGCACCAAGAAGGCAGCGACCAAGACCACCTCCGCCGAGGCCACCACGCTCGACGCCGTCGCCGAGGTCGAGGCCGACGAGCAGCTCGCCGGCGTCCGCGGCGCATCCGTCGACCAGGTCGGCGACTACCTCCGTCACATCGGCCGTCTCGCCCTGCTGACCGCTGAGGAAGAGGCCGACATCGCCCGCCGCATCGAGGTCGGGCTGTTCGCCGAGGAGAAGCTCCACACCGAGTCGGGTCTCGACAAGTCGCTCGAGCGCGAACTCCGCTGGCTCGTCCGCGACGGTGAGCGTGCCAAGGAGCGCATGATCACCTCGAACCTCCGCCTGGTCGTCAGCATCGCCAAGCGCTACTCGCAGCGCGGCCTGCCGTTCATGGACGTCATCCAGGAGGGCAACCTCGGTCTGGTCCGTGCGGTCGAGAAGTTCGACTTCACCCAGGGCTACAAGTTCTCGACCTACGCCACCTGGTGGATCCGCCAGGCGATCTCGCGTGGTCTCGCCGACAAGGCACGCACGATCCGCATCCCGGTGCACACCGTCGAGCTGATCAACAAGATCTCACGCACCGAGCGTGACCTCACCGTCGACCTCGGCCGTGCGCCGATGCCGGAGGAAGTGGCCGCCGAGCTGAGCATGAGCGTCGAGGAACTCGTCGACCTCAAGGGCCGCTCGCACGAGCCGGTCTCGATCCACACGGTCGTGGGCGACTCCGACGACAGCGAACTCGGTGACTTCATCGAGGACGAGGACGCGGCGAGCCCCAACGAGCTCACCGAGACCACGCTGCTGCACCGCGACATCCGCTCCATCGTCGCCGAACTGCCGAGCGACGAAGCCAACGTGATCCGCATGCGCTACGGCCTGGACGACGACAAGCCGATGACGCTCGACGAGATCTCGAAGATCGTGCACACCACGCGCCAGGCGGTCAGCCGCGTCGAGTCGCGTGCCAAGCTGCGCCTCTTCGCGAAGGCCGTCTCGCAGGACATGCAGCTGTACCTGACCGAGTAGGTCGGGAGACTTCGGCTGGTCCCTCCGGGGACCGGTGCGGGGATCCGAGGCCGTCCGTGGGACGACGGTCCGTGGGGTGATGGGAGCGAAGGCCCGTCCGGTGCGAACCGGGCGGGCCTTCCGTCGTCCCACGCGCCTCCCGTCGGTGCGTCATGCCGGGCCGGGAGGCACGGATCGCGTCACTCCTCGGTCTCGCGGTGCAGCTTCTGCCGCAGGTCGTGCGGGATCAGCTCGATGAGCTGGTCCGGGCGGAGCGGCAGGTCCAGGAGGCCGAGCTTGAGCCGCCCGGTGCGGCCGTGCCGCTCGGCGTCGAGCCGGACCACGCTGCCGGCGTCCTTCCGGAGCCGGACCTCGAGCTGCGCGCCGGTCGCGACCTCGCCGACGACGAGCCCGTCCACCTCCAGCGCGGCGCTCCGGGTGCCCTCGGCGATGTCGAAGTGGTAGCGCTCCCGGGCGGCCAGCACCACGGACCGGTCGATGCCGGCCATCGGGGCGACCGGTGTGACGACGGAGCCGGAGAGCGCGGGGGAGAGCACGGGGCCACCGGCGGCGTAGTTGTACGCGGTGGAGCCCGCCGGTGTCGAGGCGACGATGGCGTCCGCGCGGTAGTACCCGTACCCGAGTCCGCCGACGCTGAGGTCTGCGGAGACCTGGCCGGCTCCCGGGCGCCGGACGATCGTGATGTCGTTGAAGGCGAGGTAGTCCGTGCGGGACCCGCCCCACGACAGCCGGGCCTCCAGCGCGTGGTGCGGCTCGAGCTGGTACTCGCCGGCCGAGAGGCGTTCGAGGGCGGACTCGAGCTCGGGCGGCTCGATCTCGACCAGGAACCCGACGTTGCCGTAGTTCACGCCGAGCACCGGGACGGGCCGTCGTGCGACCAGGCGCATGGCACCGAGCATCGTGCCGTCGCCGCCGAGCGCCACGACCAGGTCGACGGTGTCCGTGAACTCGTCGTCGTCCACGGCGTCGATCGCGCTGCCGAGCCGCGCGGCGTCGATGCGGCGGGCGACCAGACGCCCGGCCCCGGACGCGTTCCAGCGGTCCAGGACCTCGACGGACTCCTGCACGTTCTTCGACGGGTGGACGACGAGGCCGACGACGGGCTGCTCCATGCACCGGATGGTACCGGTGGGCCCCTCGGAGCGGGGCGGATCGGCCGTCGGACGGGACGTGCCCCGGGGAGCCGGGAGGCGCCTCCAGACCGTGCTGTGCGGCACACGCAACGGGGTCACGCCCACGGCGAACAGGGGCAGCCCTGACGGGGAGCGCTGGTTAGTCTCGATGTACGTGACCGGACTCACACGAGTCCGGCTGTCGGCCCCGGTTCGTTCGGGGCCAAGGGAGAGCACATGTTCGAGAGATTCACCGACCGGGCCCGTCGTGTTGTCGTCCTCGCTCAAGAAGAAGCGAAGATGCTCAACCACAACTACATCGGTACGGAGCACATCCTCCTCGGCCTCATCCACGAGGGCGAGGGCGTCGCCGCCAAGGCGCTGGAGTCGCTCGGTATCTCCCTCGATGCCGTCCGCGAGCAGGTCCAGGACATCATCGGGCAGGGCCAGCAGCAGCCGACCGGGCACATCCCGTTCACGCCGCGCGCCAAGAAGGTCCTCGAGCTGTCCCTGCGCGAAGCGCTGCAGCTCGGCCACAACTACATCGGGACCGAGCACATCCTGCTCGGCCTCATCCGCGAGGGCGAGGGTGTCGCAGCCCAGGTCCTCGTGAAGCTCGGCGCCGACCTCAACCGGGTCCGCCAGCAGGTCATCCAGCTCCTGTCCGGCTACCAGGGCAAGGAAGCGGTCGCGGTCGGCGGCGAGCAGCAGCAGAACGCGCAGCAGGGTTCGCAGGTCCTCGACCAGTTCGGTCGGAACCTCACCCAGGCCGCGCGCGACGGCAAGCTCGACCCCGTCATCGGGCGCGAGAAGGAGATGGAGCGGGTCATGCAGATCCTCTCCCGTCGCTCCAAGAACAACCCCGTCCTGATCGGTGAGCCCGGCGTCGGCAAGACCGCCGTCGTCGAGGGCCTCGCCCAGGCGATCGTCAAGGGCGACGTGCCCGAGACGCTGAAGGACAAGCAGCTCTACTCCCTCGACCTCGGGTCGCTCATCGCCGGGTCCCGCTACCGCGGTGACTTCGAGGAGCGCCTGAAGAAGGTCACGAAGGAGATCCGCACCCGCGGCGACATCATCGTCTTCATCGACGAGATCCACACGCTGGTCGGTGCCGGTGCTGCCGAGGGCGCGATCGACGCGGCCTCGATCCTCAAGCCGCTCCTCGCCCGCGGTGAGCTCCAGACCATCGGTGCCACCACGCTCGACGAGTACCGCAAGCACTTCGAGAAGGACGCCGCACTCGAGCGTCGCTTCCAGTCGGTGCAGGTCAACGAGCCGTCGCTGCCCCACACCATCAACATCCTCAAGGGCCTCCGCGACAAGTACGAGGCGTTCCACAAGGTGTCCATCACCGACGGGGCCATCGTCTCCGCGGCGAACCTGGCGGACCGCTACGTGCAGGACCGCTTCCTGCCCGACAAGGCCATCGACCTGATCGACGAGGCCGGCGCCCGCCTGCGTCTGTCGATCCTGTCCGCGCCGCCGGAGCTCCGCGAGTTCGACGAGAAGATCTCGACGGTCCGCGGGTCGAAGGAAGCTGCCATCGAGGAGCAGGACTTCGAGAAGGCCGCGAGCCTGCGCGACGAGGAGAAGAAGCTCCTCGGCGAGCGTCTCCGCCTCGAGAAGCAGTGGCGTGCCGGTGACGTCGCCGCGTCCGGCACCGTCGACGAGGGCATCATCGCCGAGGTCCTGGCGCAGGCCACGGGCATCCCGGTGTTCAAGCTCACCGAAGAGGAGACCTCGCGTCTCGTCTTCATGGAGAAGGCCCTGCACCAGCGCGTCATCGGTCAGGAAGAGGCCATCTCGGCCCTCTCCAAGACCATCCGCCGCACCCGTGCCGGTCTGAAGGACCCGAACCGTCCCTCCGGCTCGTTCATCTTCGCCGGCCCCACGGGCGTCGGGAAGACCGAGCTCGCCAAGGCCCTGGCCGAGTTCCTGTTCGACGACGAGGGCGCACTGATCTCCCTCGACATGTCGGAGTTCGGCGAGAAGCACACCGTCTCGCGTCTGTTCGGTGCCCCTCCCGGGTTCGTCGGGTTCGAGGAGGGCGGCCAGCTCACCGAGAAGGTGCGCCGCAAGCCGTTCTCCGTGGTCCTGTTCGACGAGATCGAGAAGGCCCACCCGGACATCTTCAACTCGCTGCTGCAGGTCCTCGAAGAGGGTCGTCTGACCGATGGTCAGGGCCGCGTGGTCGACTTCAAGAACACCGTCATCATCATGACCACGAACCTCGGTTCGCAGGGCATCGCGGGTGGCCCGGTGGGCTTCCAGGTCGAGGGCAACTCGTCCGTCGGGTACGACCGCATGCGCGGCAAGGTGAACGAGGAGCTCAAGAAGCACTTCAAGCCCGAGTTCCTGAACCGCGTCGACGACACGATCGTGTTCCCGCAGCTGTCGCAGCCCGAGCTGCTGCAGATCGTGGACCTGTTCGTGAAGCGTCTGTCCGACCGCCTGCTCGACCGCGACATGACCGTCGAGCTGTCGCTGTCGGCCAAGGAGCAGCTCATCAAGGTCGGGTTCGACCCGTCCCTCGGTGCTCGACCGCTGCGCCGCGCGATGCAGCACGAGGTCGAGGACCAGCTGTCCGAGCACATCCTGCAGGGTGAGCTCACGGCGGGCGACCACGTGAAGGTCGACTTCGTCGACGGTGCGTTCACCTTCGAGACCGGGCGTCAGCCGGGCCGCGAAGAGGTCCTCGCCGGCGCTCCCTCGCTCGAGAAGGCGCCCGAGGCGCCCACCGGCGAGATCGAGGGCTAGTCAGCCAGCCACACCACAGACGGGAGGCCCGGTACCAGCTGGTACCGGGCCTCCCGTCTGTGGTGCTCAGGCGGATCAGGCCTGGACGTCACCGCGCCAGCCGTCGGCCGTGGGGGCCGCTTCGACGCGCTCCTTGTAGTTCTGCAGGTCCTTCTTGACGGCGTGGCCGCCGACGCCCACCGCGGAGCCGAGCTTCTCGAGGATGCCCGAGGGCTCCCAGTCGATCTGCACGGTGACACGGGTCTCCGTGTCGCCGAGCTTGTGGAACGTGACCACGCCGGCGTGCTCGGTGTCGCCGTCCTTGACGGTCCACGCGACGCGCTCGTCCGGGTGCTGCTCGGTGATGAGGGCGCGGAACGACCGCTCCTGGCCGGCGACCTTCACGGTCCAGTCGGTCGTGGTGTCGTCGACCTGGACGATCTTCTCGACCTCGTCGAGGAACGTGGGGAACTCCTCGAAGCGGGTCCACTGGTCGTAGGCGGCGCGGACGGGGACGCTGACGTCGACGGTCTCGATGATCTGGGGCATGGTTGCTCCTCCTGCTCGTCGTGCTGGTGTGCCTCGGACGGTAGGCCGGTGCGCCTGTGCAGCGTCCCGGTGCATGTCCCCCGTGACGCCGTGTGACGGTGGCGACGTAGGGTTGTACGGATGACTGAGCACGGACGGCACGCCTTCTCCGAACGGGACGACCACGGGATCCTGGTGCGCCCGGCACTCGCGTCCGACGTGCCGCACATCCAGCGGCTCATCGCACCGTACGTCGACCGGCGGATCCTGCTCGGCAAGGAGAACGTCGTCCTGTACGGCTCGATCCAGCAGTTCCGGATCGCCGAAGGACCGGACGGCGTGCCGATCGGCTGCGGCGCCCTCGCGGTGTTCTGGGACGACATCGCCGAGGTCCGCACCCTGGCCCTCGACCAGGACTGGATCCACAAGCGCGTCGGCCACCGGATGCTCGAGGCGCTCGAACACGACGCCCGCGAGCTCGGTGTCGCCCGGATCTTCTGCCTGACGTTCGAGGTCGACTTCTTCGCCAAGCACGGGTACCTCGAGATCGGGGAGACCGTCGTCCCGCCCGAGGTGTACGCCGAACTCGTGCGGTCGTCCGACGAAGGGGTCGCGGAGTTCCTCGACCTCGCCCGCGTGAAGCCGAACACCCTCGGCAACACCCGCATGCTGAAGATCCTCTGACGGGTTGACCGACCGCCCGGCGAGGGTCCTCCTCCGGGCTCGCACGGGTGTCTACCCTGTGCGCATGTCGTCGTTCCGCCACCCCGTCGGCCCCGAGCGCCCGGGGACCTACTGGCGTCGCCGCGCCCTGGTGCTCGGGGTCCTCGTGCTCGTCGTGGTCGTCGTCGTGCTCATCGTCGTCGGTCGTGGCGACGGTGCCCCTGCGGCCGGTCCGACGCCGGGTGCCGGAGCGTCCTCGGCAGGAGTCGAGCCGTCCGCCGGGTCCGGCGGCTCGGCCGGGTCCGGTGGCGCGGGCGCGTCGGATGTCGCCTCGGGCGCGCCGAAGCCCTCGCCGACCCCGTCTACCGCTGCCCGGAAGGACGGCGCGGTCTGTGACACCGACCAGATCGAACTCACCCCGGTGCTCGACAAGCGCGTCTACGCAGCCGGCGAGGACCCGCAGGTCGCGATGTCGATCAAGAACACGGGGTCGAACTCGTGCCACATGGACCTCGGGTCGGCGCAGCAGGTGCTCACCATCACCTCGGGGACGGAGCAGTACTGGTCGTCGAAGGACTGCCAGACCGGCGGCACCGACCAGGACGTCACCCTGAAGGCCGGCCAGGAGCTCACCACGCCCGCCATCGCCTGGGACCGCACCCGGTCCTCCACGACGACCTGCGACGCCGCACGCGCCGCGGTGACGGCCGGGGGAGCCAGCTACCACCTGCAGGTCGCGGTCGGGGAGATCAGCTCGGCGGAGTCGGTGCAGTTCGTCCTGAGCTGAGACGCTCGGCTCCCTCGGAACGAGGGTGCGCTCCCCGGTGACGACGACGCGCTCCCGGAGCGATGAACCGTCCCCGGGAACGACGAAGCGCCGGGCCGAGGATCGCTCCTCAGGCCCGGCGCTCGCGAAGACCGGTGTCAGCCGATGACGGTGATGTTCTCCGCCTGCGGGCCCTTGCGGCCCTCGGTGATCTCGAATTCGACCTTCTGGTTCTCCTCGAGCGACTTGTAGCCGTTGCCACCGATCGCGGAGAAGTGGGCGAAGACGTCAGCGCTGCCGTCGTCCGGCGCAATGAAGCCGAAGCCCTTTTCGTTGTTGAACCACTTGACAGTCCCAGTAGCCATTTCGGCGTTCCTTACTTTCTTACGTGCGCGGCGAGAGAATTCCACCACCGCGGGTTTCGACGGCGAAGCCGACGAGCTTTGTGCGGCACCCGGCATCGTGCGGGGTGACGGAGATCAGAGGTTCAGTGCAATCTGTAGGCACTGACCATCGGGCAGGTGAACGGGTCGCGCGCTGCGAGACCGACCCGGTTGAGGTACCGGACGACGATCCCGTAGGAGCGGAAGAGTGAAGTCTCCGTGTACGGGACCTCGTGCTGTTCGCAGTGCTCACGCACGAGGGCCTTCGCACGACGCAGGTTGGGCCGCGCCATGCTCGGGAACAGGTGGTGTTCTGCCTGGTGGTTGAGACCACCGAGCAGGTGGTCCACCCACACGCCACCAGTGATGTTACGGGAAGTTCGGACCTGACGCGAGAAGAAATCTATCTTGGCTCCCTCGGCGATCACCGGCATGCCCTTGTGGTTGGGCGCGAACGACCCTCCCATCATGACACCGAAGACGGCCATCTGGACCGCGAGGAACGCGAAACCGAGGCCCAGCGGCATCACGGCGAAGACGAACCAGGCGAGCAGACCGAAGCGTGCGACGAGCAGCACGGCCTCCAGGCGACGCTCCTGCGGGGTGCCCTTCGCGGCCTTCCCGGTGACGACGGCGCGGACCGAGAGCCAGTGCAGGTTGGCGCCCTCGAGGGTCAGGAGCGGGAAGAACGCCCACCCCTGGACCATCGCGAGCTTCCGGAGGAACCCGCGGCGCTGCTGGGCGTCCTCCTCGATGAAGACCACGCCGTCGGGGGCGATGTCCGGGTCCTTGCCGATGGTGTTCGGGTTGCCGTGGTGGCGGTTGTGCTTGTTCATCCACCACGAGTAGGACAGGCCGACGACGAAGACACCGATCCAGCGTCCGGCGTGGTCGTTCCACTTGCGCGAGGCGAAGATCTGCCGGTGAGCGGCCTCGTGTGACAGGAACGCGAACTGCGTGAAGAGGACACCGAGGACCCCGGCGGGGATGAGCTGGAACCACGACGCGCCGAGCAGAGCCGACACGCCGAGGGTGGCTGCGGTGGCGACGACGAGCGAGGCGAAGACCGCCCAGTAGAAGCCGGTCCGGCGTTCGAGCAGGCCTTCGGTCCGGACCCGTTCGAGCAGGTCCTTGTACGTCGACGTCGGGGTCGGTGCTCCGGGAGTCCGGGGAGCGGTCGGGCGGTAGAGGGTGGGCGATGGTGCTGGCATGAGAGCTGCTTCCCATCAGGAACAGCCCTTCGGCCGTGCAACGGAAGTTCCCGCGACTGCGATTGGGGAGAAAGTAGTGATGTTGCCTGGGACATCGCCCCGAAGCGCGCCCGCTGAGTGCGTCTACAGGACGACATGCGACTCGGGCACGGCGACCGCGGCGTAGCGTCCAGGACATCGACGGAAGGCTGGGCCATGAAGTACCTCATCTACGGGGTCGCCTCGGTCATGACGAGCGACGAGGCGGCGTACGCCGTTCTCGACTACGCAACCGCGCTGGCGCAGTCCGGACTCGCTGACCGGGTGGACGTCCCCTCGGTCGACGACTACGGCATGGCGGCGACGTCGAGCTTCATCCTCGCCCCGGCGATCGGCGTCCTCGTGCAGTCGGCACCCGACGACGAACTCGGTCCGGAGACCACCCAGTTCGCCGCCGACCTCCGCATCCGCACGCATGCCGTGCAGGCCGGCCGGGTGCACTGAAGCGGTCCCGTCCTCCGCCGCCCGACGGCCTGACCGGATCCGCGCGCACTCGCGTGCTGCTTGACTAGGGGCGATGGCAGAGAAGGAACAGCGCTTCCGGAGTGAACAGCTCGAGGAAGCCCTCGCGAAGCAGGACGTCGCTGCGGTGGCGTACGCGCTGCGCAACGACATCGTGATCGTCCCGCGGCTCGTCACCGGAAAGAAGGACATGCAGGTCCGGGTGTTCGGTCGTGAGGACTCGGACAAGCGCATCCTGCTGCTGTTCTCGTCGGCTGACGCGTACACCGCGATGGTGCCGGGCGAGAAGCTCCGGCAGGTCATGGTCTACGACGCCGCCCGACTCGAGGAGTTCCTGGCGGCACACCTCGACTCGCTCGAGGGCGTGTTCTTCGACATCGCCGGACCCCACACGATGCAGTCGGAGCCGGCGGACCTGTTGGCCGCGCTGCGCGCCTGACCGGCCAGGAGGCTGTGTCCAGGTCCCTGGACACGGTCGCCGCTCTCAGAACGCGGCGTCGAGCTCACGCTCTCGTGGTGACTGCGTCATCGAGAACGCGACCCGCAGCGCTTCGCGCAGGTGCTCGGCGTCGGCGCCGAGGACGGTCGTGAAGCCGAGGCGTCCGGCCTCGTTCGCCCGCTGCTTCGCCCCGGTCGCCGCACGGATCTCGCCCGCCAGGCTGATCTCCCCGATCGCGGCGAGGGTGTGCGGGTAGGGGCGGTCACGTGCGGCACTGGCGAGGGCGAGCACGATGGCCAGGTCCGCGCCCGGCTCCGTGAGCTTCATGCCGCCGACCGTCGAGACGTAGACGTCGGCGTCCGACAGCTTGATGCCTGCGCGGCGTTCCAACACCGCGAGGAGCATCGCCACCCGCGACGCGTCCACCCCGTTGACCACCCGGCGCGGCTGCGGCGCGGAGCTCGGCACGACGAGCGCCTGGATCTCCACCGGGAGGGCTCGGCGCCCTTCCATCGCGACGGTGATGCACGTGCCCGACACCGGGGCTGCGTTGCGGGACATGAACAGGCCGCTGGGGTCCGGGACCTCGTGGATGCCGTCGCCGGCCATGTCGAAGCAGCCCACCTCGTCGGTGGGGCCGAACCGGTTCTTCAGCGCCCGGACGAAGCGGAGTGCGGTCTGCCGGTCGCCCTCGAAGTGGCAGACGACGTCGACCAGGTGTTCGAGCAGTCGCGGGCCGGCGATCGTGCCGTCCTTCGTGACGTGGCCGACGATGAGGACCGGGAGCGCCTTCTGCTTGGCCACCCGGATGAGCGTGGAGGCGACTTCGCGGACCTGGGACGTGCCGCCCGCGATGCCGTCGATCGAGGCGGAGGAGATCGTCTGCACGGAGTCGGCGATGAGCAGGTCCGGTTGCACCTGCTCGATCTGCCCGAGGATGACGCCGAGGTCGACCTCGCTCGCCAGGAACAGGTCGTCGTGCATGGCCCCGGTGCGTTCGGCTCGGAGCCGGACCTGGTCGACCGACTCTTCCGCGCTGACGTACAGGACACGCTTGCCCATCGCCGCAGCGCGGGAGGCCACCTCGAGCAGTAGCGTCGACTTGCCCACACCGGGCTCGCCGCTCAGCAGGACCGCGGCACCCGGGACGATGCCGCCGCCGAGGACCCGGTCGAACTCGCCGATGCCGGTCTGCCAGCGCTGGAAGGACCCGCTGCGGGCTTCGGTGATCGGACGTGCGATGCGGTTGCCGGTGACGGCGATCGACGCGGTGCCACGGGTGCTCGCCGTCGCGGCGGAGGCGTCCTCCACCGTTCCCCACGACTGGCACTCACCGCAGCGACCGACCCACTTGATGCTGGTCCAGCCGCACTCGGTGCAGCGGTAGGACGACTGGGGGCGGGCCATGGGACGAGGTTAGGCCGCTCCGCCGACATCGGTCGGCTCACCGTCGCCGGTCCGCCCGGGCAGCGGGAGCGAGCCGGTGACGCGGTGGCGCAGCCGGTCGAGCGAGCTCGGACGGTTCGCCGTGTCGAGTGCCTCCGCGCCGTCGGTGTCCTGTTCGGCTCGGGCGTGGGCGACGTCGCCGGCCTGACGACCGAGGTCTTCGGCTTCACGGGCGGAGAGGTACCGGCGGATCGCCGCGACCGTGTCCACCCGGGCATCGACGGCGGGCTCGAAGGCGCTCGCCCAGATCTCGTACCCGCGGTCGTTCGGGTGGAAGAGGTCGCCGTACGTGTTGAAGAAGGTCCGACGGAGCCCGACGCGCTTGGTGATCTCGTGCAGCGGTGCCACGGTCAGCCCCAGTTCGCCGGCGACGCGGTGCACGATCTCGTTCGCGACCGCGACCTTGCGCTCTCGGTCGGGCACGAACATGCACGGCAGCTCCGCGACGATGGCGTGCGAGGGGACCGCGCCGTAGATCGCCCGGATGTTCCGCTCGAACTTGTCCGGGTGGAAGTCGGAGATGTCGTTCGCGCCGATCGACACCGTGCAGACGTCGGGCGTGAAGTGCTGGAGCTTGGGGAGCTGGTCCTTCTTCGCGCCCCACGTCGTGGACCCGGACACGCTGAGGTTGACGACCCGCACGGTCATCCGGGAGCGGTGCCGGATCCGACGAGCGAGCAGCCCCACGTACCCGCGGCCGGGAGCCGTCGCGCCGACGCCCTGCGCCGCCGAATCGCCGATCGCCACGTACGTCAGCTGGCCCTCGTGGTGCAGTCGTTCGCGCCACCAGTCGGCGTGCACCGGGAGCATGTCGACCACGCGCTGCGACGCGGCCCGCTGCCCGCGGATCCCTGCCCGCGCACCGAAGCCCGCCGCTCCGCTGACGACGGCGGCGCCGGCGACGGAGGACAGTAGGGCGACGAGGGTGCGCGTTCTCATGCCGGAGACGGTACGCGCGGACCCTCGGATCGAGGTCACCGTCGTGGCGGTCTGGGGACGAGGCGCCGGAGGTGCGCGCCTGTGGAGGGGGAGGCGTGCAGGGTGTCGCCGGGGGCCTCCCGGATCGTGTAAACTCTTCCCCGGTACCGTGTCCGAGCGGCCGAAGGATCATGTCTCGAAAACATGTGTGGGGGCAACTCCACCGTGGGTTCAAATCCCACCGGTACCGCCACAGAAAACCCCCGTTCAGGCGGGGGTTTTCTTGTTTACCGGAGCCGCTCTGGTGCAGATCTGGTGCAGATCTGGCGAAGACCGCTCGCCACTGCGGCTGACGCGGCCGGGCTTTTCTCCGCAGCGAAGTACCTGACCCGATTCCCTCCGAGGCCGGCGGCAGAACTGCGTTGGACTGTGCCGGGGGTAGTGTTCGGCCACGCTGCGGTGCCGGTTTGACACTGACCCGTAGCGGATTGCGGTCTAAAAGTGCTCCACGACCGGCGCTGCTCTATCGGCGCCGCACCATACCTGGAGCAGCGGTGAGATCTGCGGCTCGGCCCCAGAGGGACCCTGGAACCACACCGCGACCGCTGCGAAGTCCGTACCCCAGGCACACCCGAGCGCAGCGCCGCCAATGCCGCCTGGAGGTTACGCAGTCGGATCGCGGCCAATCTCTGCCTTCGAAGGCCGGCGACCACGTCCGTGGCACGAGGTGTGTGTGTTGTGTGGACGTGGAGCCTGCAACCTCGAGGTGCGAGCGCGACTGGTCTTCAACGCACCCGCACGGACCGGAAGTGCAGTCCGCGCCGCGCGGGAACGTGACGTTGATTTCAGCGCTCAACGCTGATTACCGCTGCGAACGGCGAAGACCATGGTTGGATGATCCAATGGGCAACGCGGGGGTTGGGGCAGCGACGGAGCGAGTGCGATCGCATGAGCTCCCTCCCGGTTCGATGCCACTCGGTGGGATGAAGGAAGAGCTCAGTAAGGCGTTCCTGCACCTCCTCGCCAGCTCTACGGGACTGGACGTCGGAACTTGGGGGCAGGACTACGACGTGCGGGATGTAACACTCAAATCTCGGGTTGAATACCCCGACCTGTCTGACACCGGCATTGACGTCCAGCTCAAATGCACCGGCCAACAGGCGGTGGACCGTGCAGACACGGTTGCTTGGTCGCTAAGCACGCACCACATCTCGAAGATGCGCAAGACCATGCGCGCCACGCCGTTCCTGTTTTGCGTCCTGGTGACGGACGCAGACGCCGGCTACTGGCTCGAAGCGACGATGGACGGGCTCCTTGCTCGAAGCCACATGTACTACCTCTGGGGACACGACCTGCCAGCCCCGATTGCAGCGCAGGAGAGCCAGACCGTGCACGTCCCGAAGGTGAATAAGTTGACCCCTGCGACTCTGCTCGAGCTGATGGAGGAGGCCAGCAAGTGGCGCGCTCACTGACCGATGAGCTCGGTGAATACGCTGCAGTCCTAGACGACTCACGCGTTGCTCAATTCCTTGCGAGCAAAAACTGGACTATTCAATCCAACCTCGGATACGCCCAAGTGTGGAGTGAACCCGGTGCGGAGGGTCAGCAAGTCGCCCATGTTCTTTTGCCACGGAACTCTCAACTCGAAGATTACACCCTGCGATTGCAGCAAGCAATAAGTCGAATCAGCGACACATACGATTGGCGAGTATCGGACCTTGCCGAGCAAATTGCAGCGGTCCGTGCCGACCTTTTTTTCGTTCGCATCGACCAACACATGGCAGACGGGACGATACCGCTTCGACAAGCGACCGGGCTCCTCGACAGTATTGATGACATGATTCGCTCAGCCGCGATCACGGCTGACAATCCTTTCGCTTCCGGCCGTGGCCGCACGTCAGCGACGGTGAACGATTTTCTCAACGACGACGTACGCATGGGGCACACGAAGCACGGAAGTTTCATTATCACCGTTGCCGCTCGACTCGATGATGTGGGTGCTGAAGTTGAAGCGCTGCAGAAATCGGGCGAACAATCAGAAAACAATAGTCTTCCTGTTAGCTTCACTCGACAAGTTATGACCACCCTTGCCCGCAGCCTCAATGTCACTAAACAAATTGCCGAGTCTGCGCCTGACGCGCCCGCTTTAGATGACGCTATCAGCGCCGGAATGCGGCTGCCCATGGTTAAGGCGCTGCGTTCTATGGGGAATAATGAGGGTCTGCGGTCGATCGACCTCTCCTTCGAGTGGGCGCCTATCGAGCCGCAGCGCGAGAACTTAGACAGCGAGATCAAGCTTTCGAGGGAGACCGTGCTGCTCCTTGACAAAGTCGAAGACCGCCTGGTTCGTGAGGAGCCACCGCGAGAAGTCACCCTCACCGGCCCTGTCGTCGAGCTACGGCGAGGGGAACGAGTCGGGGGCGATGACGCGGAGAGAGGCGAGATTGTCGTTCGCGCTGATGTCGACGGATCCTGGAAGCGCGTGACGGTTGAGCTGTCTGGCGCGGACTATGACGACGCAATTGCTGCTCACCGTCAGCAGCTGCCTTTCGTCGTGTCGGGGGTGCTCGAGAAGGTGAAACGGAGCTGGGCGCTAACCAGTCGGGTGAAAGTGGATCGATCGTTCCTCGAGTTTAAGCAACAGCGCGATGATTCGGCTGGCTGAAGGGCCCCGGCATCAATGGCAGATCAAACTTGACAAAAGTGAAAGGGGCATGGATTCTCTAGCGCCATTGGCTTCACGCTACAGCAGATTTGTCGAACGTGCGCGCCGCTGCAGCAGGCAAATTCTAACTATCGTGCAGTAGACAACGGTAATCGGCGAGATGATGCAAGAAGCCGATACTCGTCAAGAGTCGAGATTTTCCGGACCCGAGCGTCTGAGACGAGATCGGCTGTCTGCTAATTGGCGAAACTAGGCGGCGGTGATACCGCACGACCGGGTCGTCTGAAATGGACGGCGCCTCGCGACGAGAAGCGGCTCTGATCACGTGTCGGTGCTGAGTCCGAAAAACCGGTCGAAGAAGGCTGTCAGCTTGTTGATCACGCGTTGCTTGGTCGCCCCGTGGCCGTTGCTGCCGGCGAACCGGGATACCGGCGGGAGCACGGTCGTGATCGCGGTTCCCGCGGTGCGGAGGGCTCCTTCGCGTAGCGCCTGATCGACGAACGCGTGAGCAGCATCGGGACGGAGTCGTTCCTCGTCGATGATCTGGGTGAGTTCGGCGTCGCGTTTCGCGGCGACGTAGCGCTGCCACTCGTCGTCGATGGCGCCGTCGACGGAGACGGAATCAACGAAGTCCTCGATGAGGTCCTTCTTGTTCCGCAGGGTCGGGCTGGCGTCGATGGCGCGGGTGATCTCGGCGCGGAGCTCACGGTCGTCGCCGTCCCCGTGTTCCTGCCGGAACTTCCCAACGAGCATCAGGATGTAGTCGACGTTGATCTCAACCTGCTTGATCAGCTCGATCTCGAACACGACGTCGTCGTTGATGATCTCCTTGTCCGCCGCGGCGGTCTGCCGGTACTGGGCGTGCAGGTCGAGGTAGACGCTGCGGTAGTCCTGCCGTTGCCGGTCGGTGAGGATCTGATGCCCGGCGAAGTCGTCGAACGAGGCCAGGATGTTTTCCAGCCGGAGGATCTGCCCGAACAGCTGAATGAACGCCTTCTCCGCACCCTCCCCAACGATCGGCCGCCCGAGCGGGAACCCTGTCAGGAGCTCCTGCGTCTGCTCGGCGTACTGGCCGTAGTAGTCCGCGTAGGGCTTGAGGAGCACGACGCCACGGGCGTCCTTGTTGCCGAACAGTTCCAACGCCTCGTTGGTGGCGTCCTCGAGGTCCCGGAACGCGACGACATTGCCGTACGTCTTCACCGAGTTCAGGATCCGGTTCGTGCGGGAGTACGCCTGGATGAGGCCGTGGGCGCGGAGGTTCTTGTCAACGAAGAGAGTATTGAGGGTGGTGGCGTCGAAGCCGGTGAGGAACATGTTGACCACGATCACGAGGTCCAGGTCCCGGTTCTTCAACCGCTGGGAGAGGTCCTTGTAGTAGTTCTGGAACTTGTCCGCGCTGGTGTCGTAGCTGGTGCCGAACAACCTGTTGTAGTCCCGGACCGCGTCCTCAAGGAAGCCCCGCGCGTCGCCGGAGAGCGCATCCGTGTCGAACGCCTCATCATCCAGTAGCCCGTCATCAGCGCTGTCGCCGACGGCGTCGTTCGCGCCGTAGGAGTAGATCAGCCCGATCTTCAACCGCTTCGCCGGCAGCAGGTCCTGCTGTTGGCGTTGGAACTCCGCGTAGTAGCTGCGGGCGGCGTCGATCGACGCGGTCGCGAACAGCGCGTTGAACCCCCGGACGCGCTTACGCTGGCGCACTGCTTCCGCTTGCCGGCGGGTGCGGGTCGCGTCAGCGACGTTCGTGACGACGGAGTGCTCGTACCCGGCTTCGCGGCGGGTCTTCTGGTCGAAGTGCTCCAGCGTGTACCCGACGACGTCGGACACTCGCTCCGGAGCGAGGAGAACCCGTTCAGTGTCAATGGAGGACACCTGCTTGTCGACCACCGAACCGACGCGGAGGGTGTTGACGTAGTCGATGCGGAACGGCAGCACGTTCCGGTCGGTGATCGCGTCGACGATCGTGTACGTGTGCAGCTTCTCCCCGAACGCCTGCTCCGTGGTCTTCAGCAGCGGGTTCCCACCGCTACCGGAGTTCGCGGCGAAGATCGGGGTGCCGGTGAACCCGAACAGGTTGTACTTCTTGAACGCCTTCGTGATCTGGGTGTGCATGTCCCCGAACTGGGACCGGTGGCACTCGTCGAAGATCAGCACCGTGTGCGAGTCATACACCGGGTGGGTCTTGTTGCCGACGATGAAGTTCGACAGCTTCTGGATCGTGGTGATGATGATCCGCGCGGCCGGGTCCTCAAGCTGGGACTTCAAGACAGCGGTGGAGGTGTTGGAGTTCGCGGCGCCCTTCTGGAACCGGTCGTACTCCCGCATCGTCTGGTAGTCGAGGTCCTTCCTGTCCACCACGAACACCACCCGATCCACCCCCGGCAACTGCGAGGCAAGCTGCGCGGTTTTGAACGACGTCAACGTCTTCCCTGACCCCGTCGTGTGCCACACGTACCCGCCGGCAGCGGTGGTGCCGAGCTGCTTGTAGGTGGTGGCGATGCCGATGCGTTGCAGGATCCGTTCCGTGGCGACGATCTGGTACGGCCGCATCACCAGCAGCAGCCGGTCAGCGGTCAGGACGCAGTATCGGGTCAGGATGTTCAGCAGGGTGTGCTTGGCGAAGAAGGTTCGCGCGAAGGAGGTCAGGTCCTGGATGGGCTTGTTCTGCGCGTCGGCCCACCAGGACGTGAACTCGAACGAGTTCGACGTCTTCCGACCTCGCCCCGGCTTCTGCCCGTCCTTGAGGTGCTGACTGCGGGTGGTGTTCGAGTAGTACTTCGTCAGCGTCCCGTTACTGATCACGAACAGCTGCACGTACTCAAACAGCCCACTGCCGGCCCAGAAGCTGTCCCGCTGGTACCGGTCGATCTGGTTGAACGCCTCCCGGATATCGACACCGCGGCGCTTCAGCTCGATGTGCACCATCGGCAACCCGTTCACCAGGACAGTGACGTCGTACCGGTTGGCGTAGCGCGCCCCCGCACCGCCCTCGAAGGCCGAGTCGGCCTGGTCGACCTCATACTGGTTGATGACCTGCAGGCGGTTGTTGTGGATGTGCTGCTTATCCAGCAGCATCACGTTCTTCGTCGAACCATCGTCCCGCCGCAACACCTGCACATGATCTTCCTGCACACGGACCGTCTTCTCCACGATCCCGTCGGTCTTCCCCGCGACACACGTGTCAAAGAACCGCGACCACTCGCCATCCGAGAACACAATCCCGTTTAACGCCTCCAACTGGGTACGGAGGTTGTCGATGAGCTGCTCTTCCGACGTGATCGGCAGGTACTCGTATGCCTGCGACTGCAACAGGCAGACCAGCTCCGCCTCGAGCGCGGCCTCCGACTGGTACGCCGCCGCCTGCTTCGCATCCGCCAGGTACTCAGCAACAACCGTGCTTTCGGCCGAGACAGCGATCGGGTCATACTTCTGCGCCGCCGCGTCACTCACGCCGGGGCCTCCTCGAACGTCAGGAGCTTGTCGCGGTAGTACTCGTACTGCTTCCGGCGGGCGGCGAGCTCGGCGGGGAGGCCGACGTTCAGGCCATTCACAAGCGCTTCGAACTTGTCGAGGACGGCGACAATATGGGCCTGCACGCTCAGTTCCGGCAAGGGGATGGAAATGTTCCGGAGAGACGCCATAGAGACGCTCGCTACAGTCGATCCATCGGCGGCGGCCATGATCCGCTCTCTGTTCGAGGGCGTACGCAGAAGATGAATCAAGAAGCGGGCACTGATTTTATCGGGAACGGGTGTCAAAACGTATACGCCTTCCTTCACGTTCCAACCGATCTCCCCGTCCGGCACAAGAGCCGTCCGCCCGATTGTCCCTGTTCCGGAGAACAGTACATCACCCGCTTTGAGTCTTGACCGATTCTGAATGGTCGCTAGCGCGTCGTCATTTACCCGATCGGTTTTTGCTGTAGGGACTACATCGAAGCCGCCAAGTTCGCGGACCGTGATGTAGTAGTTCCTAGCGTCTGGAGTGTTCAGTCGAAAGTTCTGCCGGGGGTTTAGGCCAGTCCGGAGGCCGGAAATAACGTCCCCCAGTGGAACGTAGGGCGCTTGATCGGAAAGTGAGAATACTACTGTCTGGTAGTGATAATATTGACGTCGTCGTGCTTCCAGCTCCGCTTCCAGCTCCACTTCCAGCTCCGTGAACTGGTCCAGGATCCGCACGATCTCCCGCTGCACCTCGACCGGCGGCACCGGAACTGGCGTGCGCTCAAGTTCTCGCGACGAAAGGTGCTTTACGGTCGAGCTCCCGATCGAAGATTGAATCCGGTCAAGTTCGCCTTGTATTTGGTAGAAGGCAAAGGCGGGTAGTAATTCTTCGGAGAAGTCCTGGAGGCGGCAAACTCGCTGGTTCAACAGAGCGCGAGAGTGCTTCCAGCGGTTGGCGCGAAAGTCTCCATCCATCCCGATGAGAATGTCGCCCGGCTCGACAAGCCACCGTGCATCGTATTCGCCGGAGAAGAAAGTGTCGGAGAGTCCCGTGTTCACATCACGTATTCGAATTAGGGGGAGTCCGATTCCCTCTGAGTTGAACTGATCGGACTTGAATGCGTAGCCGTTAAATACGGTGCATAGCTCACCCAGTGGCTTATAGGTGATTCCGCTCGGTGCGAGTTCGTCGATGAGGTCCGTCACACGGCTCATGCCGTGCCCTCGAGGTCCGCAACGATCGCGTCGATGGAGATGCGCAGCTCGGCTTGGCGGGCAACGATTCGGGCGATGTCGGCGTTGAGGGTCGTGATGTCGACGGTTTCGCGGGTGTCTTCGGCTTCAACGTAGGACGACACGGCGATGTTGTACTCGTTGCCGCCGATGGTTTCATTGGGGACGAGGGTTGCGAAGTGATCGACGTTCTGCCGCTCCTGGAGGGCGGTGAGGATGTTCTGTTGGTGGTCGGTGGTGAGCTTGTTCTTGTTCCCGACCCGGGTAAACTCCGCCGATGCGTTGACGAACAGGACCTGGTTGTCGGTCTTGGACTTTTTGAGGACCATGATGCAGGTCGCGATGGTCGTGCCGAAGAACAGGTCCGGTGGGAGTTGGATGACGGCTTCGAGGTAGTTATTGTCGATCAGGTACTGGCGGATCTTCCGCTCCGCACCGCCCCGGTAGAGCACGCCGGGGAACTGGACGATCGCGGCAGTGCCGTTCACGGAGAGCCAGGACAGCATGTGCATCGTGAACGCGAGGTCCGCTTTCGACTTCGGCGCGAGGACACCGGCTGGGGCGAAGCGTTCGTCGTTGATCAGGAGCGGGTTCGCGTCACCTTCCCACTTGATCGAGTACGGCGGGTTCGACACGATCGCTTCGAAGGGTTCCTCGTCCCAGAAGTACGGGTCGATGAGGGTGTCTCCGTGGGCAATGTCGAACCGTTCGTAGTCGAGTTCGTGGAGGAACATGTTGATGCGTGCGAGGTTGTAGGTGGTCAGGTTGATTTCCTGACCGTAGAACCCGCCGACGTTGTCCTTCCCGAGGACTTTCGCGAACTTCAACAGCAGCGACCCGGACCCGGCAGCAGGGTCGTAGACCTTGTTCACCCGGGTCTTCCCCATCACGGTGATGCGAGCGAGGACTTCGGAGACTTCCTGTGGCGTGTAGTACTCGCCGCCAGACTTGCCGGCTTGGGATGCGTACATCTGCATCAGGTACTCGTATGCGTCACCGAACAGGTCGATGGAGTTGTCCTGGAATTTCCCCAGCGGCAGGTCACCGATTGCGCCGAGGAGTTTGACGAGCTTCTCGTTCCGCTTGGCGACGGTGTTGCCGAGGCGGGTGCTGTTGACGTCGAGGTCGTCGAAGAGGCCCTTGAGGTCGTGCTCACTGTCGGTGCCGAGCGCGGAGCGTTCGATGTGCTTGAACACCCGGTCGAGCGTTTCGTTGAGGTTGTCGTCCCGGCTGGCTCGGCGGCGGACGTTGACGAAGAGCTCCGAGGGGAGGACGAAGAAGCCCTTCTCCGACACTGTGTCGTGGCGGATCCCTTCCGCCTGCTCATCGGGGAGGGCCGCGTAGGAGAAGTCGGCGTCACCGGCGTCGTGTTCGCCCTTGTCGATGAACGCGGCGAGGTTTTCGGAGATGAACCGGTAGAAGAGCATCCCAAGGACGTAGGACTTGAAGTCCCACCCGTCCACGGAGCCGCGGAGATCGTTTGCGATCCGCCAGATCGTCTTGTGCAGCTCTGCGCGCTGCGCTTCCTTCGTGGTCGGTGCCATGTACTTCGATCTCCTCGGCCCACGCTGGGCGGTGCTTGTTGGATCCACTTCAAGCGGACCATGATGACGACGCAGCGCCAGGCGCGCTCGTCAGTGTTCTTATTCTCCCAGTCGGGCAGCTGTCTCACGGCCCGAGCTGCACGCTCACCCACTTGGAAGGGGCTCGCAGCGACTGCTTCCTCAGCTGGCTGCGTCTGGTGCCGACGGTGTCCCTGCTGTCGTCACCTCGAGGTTCGCAAGGTGCTTCTTCAGCCGCTTCGCCATCGGCAGGAACGTCGCCAGCGTCAAACCACCCGACAGCACGCCGCCCACAACGGGAACCACCTTCGCCACCCCCTTGGCGAAGATGCCGGTTGTCATGTGCACACCGAGCTGCTGCGCCACCTTCTTGACGAACGGGTACACCACCCCATGGGTCAGCGCCTGCTTGGGGAGCTGCTTCGATGACGCCGCCCGAGCCGTCCTCGACGTGGTCCGGACCCGGTTCAGTGCTGAGTCGGACGTGGAGGTCCCGCTGCCGCCGGACACCTCTGTGGGCCGAGAGCATCTGGTTCCGGGCGACCGTGAACAGCCACGCGCGTGCCGTCGCAGGGACGTCTGCGCGACGACGCCAGGCGACCAGGTAGGTCTCGCTCAGGATCTCCTCCACGAGCATGGGGTGCGCTCGGCGTCGCACGAACGCCTGCACATCGCGGAAGGTCTCGGCGTAGAACGCCTCGAACTCCGCGGTCGAATCGATGGACACTGGTGCTCCGATCTTTCGGGGTCACCCAGTACGTGCCCGTTCTGGCCCCGACGTAACACCACGTTCCCGCTGACGAGCTCCAGCACCGGGCCTATGGTGAGTCGGTGACACAAGCCGATGTCTTCGAAGGCGAGCGCCACCGGATCACGGGCCTCGCCAGCCGGATCCTCGACGACCGCCACGAGGCGGAGGACATCGTGCAGCTCGCCTGGATCCGCCTGCACGAGAACGCGGCCGGGATCGAGAACGTCCCTGCCTGGCTGACGACCGTGACGACGCGCTTGTGCCTCGACCGCCTGCGGGCGCGGATCCCCGTCCCGGCGGAGCTGCGCGAGGACTCGGCCGTGCAGGACCTGACGGCAGTCGGTCGCTCCGTGCCCGACCCCGAGAGCTCTGCCGAGCAGCGGGACGCGGTCGGTCAGGCGCTCGGGGTGGTGGTCGACCGCCTGACTCCGAACGAGCGTGTTGCGTGGGTGCTGCACGAGACCTTCGCCTTCGAGTTCGACGTGATCGGGGACATCCTCGGGCGGACGCCCGCCGCGGCGCGCAAGCTGGCGTCCCGGGCCCGCGCGAAGCTGGCCGACGCGGACAGCGGCGCGGCCGGCAGCGATCGGCAGGTGGTCGATGCGTTCATGGCAGCGGCGCGGGGGAGCGACCTCGTGCGTCTGCTCTCGCTGCTCGCCCCGGGGGCGAGTGTGCGCGCGGACGCTGCTGCGATCGCCCTGGGGACCCCGGAGCGGATCGACGGTCGGGAGGCGGTCGCGGACTTCTTCGACGGCAGCGCCCGCGCAGCACTCCCGGCACTCGTGCGGGGGCGGCCGGGCGCGGCGTGGTTCCACCACGGGCAGGCGATGGTCGGGTTCGACTTCACCGTCGTGGACGGCGCGGTCGAGGCGATCGTCTTCTGCGCGGAGCCGGAGGTCCTGGCCGGCGTCGTCCGTCTCCAGGCCGCTGGCGACACGCCCGGGGCTGCGGCACCGTGAGCTCGACGGTCACATCCTCGGCGGCTGCGACGTCGATGAGGTGAGGGCCACCGCCGAGGTGGACCCGGAGACGAGGACACGATGAAGACGATGACCTGCCGCGACCTGGGCGGACCCTGCGCGCTCGAGCACCGGGGCACCACCGCGGACGACGTGATCAAGGCCCAGGACCGGCATCTGAAGGACGCGGTCACGGCGGGCGGCCACGCGCACGTCGATGCGCGAGAGGAGATGAAGGGCCGGTGGCGGCACCCGAAGAAGTCGCTCGACTGGTACGCCGGCGTCAAGCGTGCCTTCGCGGAGCTCCCCAGCACGTGACGGGCACGAGTCGGGCCAGCGCCGGTCACGTACCGTCAGCCGCGGCCATCCTGCAGGAACGTGCGCAGTGACGCGTATCGGTACTCCTGGTAGAGCCCGTGGAGCAGCGCGAGGAACGCCGCTGTGCCGAGGCCGATCACGATCGAGGGTGCGGGCTCATCGAGGACCTGCACGGTGATGATGGCGACGCCGGCGCCGGCCACGATGGAGTTCACGGTCGCGATGGCGGTCGCCGTCGTGAAGAACACGCCGATCCACGACGCCCGCCGTCCGATGGGCAGCATCTCGTTCGGTCCGTGGGGTCCGGACGGGCGGGGGAAGTACCTGCCCGCTCCGGGCAGGAGCGTCGCGTACACACCGCGGATCCGCTGGATGGACTCGAGAGCGGCGACGTCCTCGAGGGAGGTCTCGAGGAGCCGTTCGTAGGTGAAGAGCCCGAGCAGGAACACGACCGGGATGATGACCGTCAGGAACGCGAGCGCGTAGTCGGTCCGCGCGAGGAACCCGAAGGCGACGAGTGCGCTGGAGAGCGTCGTGAGGTACAGCGACGCACGGCTGCTGGACTCGCTGACGGTGATGCTGCGTGCCGATTCCAGGACGAAGTGCTCGTTCTGGAGCGCGCTGTAGAACGCCGACGCCCTGTCCGGGAGCGCCTGGACCGCTTCGTCGGCGGTGAGCGTGTGGGGCGCCGTGACCGCCGACGTCCCGGATGGTGGTGCCGGGTCGTGTCCCGCGGTCACCTGGCGCACGGAGAAGAGGTTGCCGAACGGGTCGAGGAGCTGGCAGAGGCGTTCACCGGTGAACACGGTCTTCGGCCCGCGGTGCACGGTGGCGCCGTTGCTCGTCCAGTCGTCGACGACGGCGTCGACGTCCTCGACCGTCCAGTACGGGCTCGTCCCTGCGGGACCGGGCGAGTTCAGGTCGTCCTGCTGGTGCAGCGTCAGTGTCGTGCCGTTCAGGTCGAACGCGACCAGCGCCCCGCCCCGTGTCACCGGGTCGCGCCCGAGCCGCGCCGAGTACCACGTGACCGCGGCCTCGAGGTCGTCCACGAAGAAGAAGACGTTGCCCACGCCGCCGGTCGCGAAACGGTCCGTGCTCGTCGTCACGAGAGCGCGGCCACCCGTCCGTACTCGACGTCGAGCGTGATCGATGGTGCGTCTGGCATGCGAGGGTTCCTCCCGCGACGGGCTCGGCGCCGCTCCTCTCGGACGATAGGGCACCGACGCCAGCTCCGACAGGAGGCACGTGAGGCGCGGTCCGCGCGGTCCGCGCGGTGCCCGGCCGGCGTCAGGACCAGTCGCCGTCCGCCGTGCCGAGGTGCTCGCGTCCCAGATCGGTGATCGGGACCGCCGTGAGGCTGGTCAGCCCGACGCCGAGCAGCGCCGCGCGGGAGACCCCGGACCCGCCGAGGGTGGACATGCCCTCGATGACGGCGCAGAAGTACGCCCCCAACGACGCCGCGTCGGCCGTGTCGTCGATTTCGCCGGCGGCCTGGGCGTCGGCGATGCAGGCGGCGTAGTGATCTCGCATGGCGTCGAACGACGCGGCGACCGTGGCGGCGACCTCGGGGTCCTGCGTCGCCAGTTCGACGGCGGCCTTGGTGAAGAGGGACGGGGGCGACTGGGACGCTCCGTGCTCGACGGCGACCTTCACCAGCTGTGCCCGGATCCTGCCGATCGGGCTGTCCGAACCGTGCCGGATCGACTCGACGGCGTCGACTGCTTCGGCGGCGTCGCTCAGGAACGCCCGCATGAACAGTTCCTTCTTGCCGCCGAAGGCGTTGTACAGGCTCTGTCGCGCCAGGCCGGTCGCCTCGAGCAGGGTGTCGAGCGACGTCCCGGCGTAGCCCGTCTCGGCGAACGCCTTCCGGGCACGGGCGACGACGTCCGCTTCGTCGAACGTCCGGGGTCTCGGCACGGTCGTCCTCCTGGTCTGGTGCGGGGCTGTCGTGCCCATCTTGGCGCAGCCGGTCGACACCCGGTCCAGCGGTGCACCGCTCTCCCGGGTCCCGCGGCGGTCTGGGGTCAGACGATCGAGGCGCCGCCGTCGACGAGGACCTCGCTGCCGGTCATGCCCGAGCTCTGGTCGGAGACCAGGAACAGCACGGCGGCGGCGATCTCCTCGGGCTGGAGCAGCCGGCCGAGCGCGACACCTGCGGCCATCTGTGCGAGGAGCGCGTCGGCGTCGCTCTGCGCGAGGCCCCGGAGGCCCGGGGTCTCGGTCGGACCGGGGACGATCGTGTTGATGCGGATCCCCCGGGGCGCCAGGTCGGCCGCCCAGGTCCGTGTCAGCGCCGCCAGTGCCGCCTTCGAGCCGCCGTAGAGGCCGAAGTCGCGCTCGGTGCCGGATGCCGCCGTCGAGCCGGTGACGACGATCGCAGCGCCCTCGTTCAGCAGGGGCAGGGCGCCCTGGATCGTCAGGGTGGTCCCACGCACGTTCGTCGCGAAGGCGATGTCGATGTCCTCGGCGGTCACCTCGGCGAGCGGCTTGAACTCGCCCAGGCCGGCGTTGACGTGCACGGCGTCGAGTCCGGTGCCGCGGGCTGCGACGGCGGCGAAGAGCGCCTGCACGTCGGCCGGGTCGGAGGCGTCGGCGCGGACCGCGGTCACGGCGTCGCCGAACTCGGCCCGGACGGCGTCGAGCTGCGGCTGCCGGCGGCCGGTGACGACGACGTGCGCGCCTTCGTCGACGAAGCGGCGGACGACCGCCTTGCCGATGCCCGACGTCCCGCCGGTCACGAGTGCGGTCTTGCCGGTGAGTACTGCGTCCATGATGTGCTCCGTTCGCGTAGTGGACTGATTGGTCTCGAACGTACGCTTGCTAGACCGATCAGTCAAGAACGAAGGCAGGACCGAGCGCCGACCCGTGGTCGGGCGACGCACGCCGCTCACACAGCCGGCAGCGGATCCGTCCCGGACGCCAGACCCACGACGAGCCCGTGCACGACCCGGGCAGCACGTGCGGCCGCGTCGTCGAGGTGCTGCCGGAACTCGTCGCCGTCCGGCGCGCACAGGTCGCTGATGCCCCGGACCGACACGAACGGCATCGCGTGGACGTGCGCGAACTGGGCGATCGCCGCCGACTCCATGTCGACCGCGGCGACCGACGGGAAGGCCCGACGGAGGTCACGGGCGCGGCCCTCGGTGACGAAGACCTCGCTCGACCCGATCGGCGCCAGACGGACCACGTCAGCGGTCTGGACGGCGCGCGCCCGGCGGACCAGGTCGGTGTCACCGGTGAACCCGGCGGGCATGCCCGGCACCTGGCCGAGCGCGTAGCCGAAGGCCGTCGCGTCGGCGTTGAGGTTGACGTACCAGTCGCCGATGACGACGTCGCCGAGCTGGACCTCCCGTGCGAGACCGCCGGCGGTCCCGACGCTGATGACCGGGATGCCCGAGCCGAAGTCGTGGAAGGCGTGCGCGACGGCAGCGGTGGCGTTGGTGAAGCCGATCCCGCTCCGGCGGACGGCGACCGTGGAACCGCCGACGTCGAGCAGGTGGTGCTCGTCGTGGCCGCCGGTCGGACCGTGGAGGACCGGCTCGCCGCCGATCAGGTCCGTGAACGCCGCGACTTCTTCGCTCATCGCGGCGATGACGACGGCGACGGGTCGTCCAGGGGAATCCACCGGACGATCCTCCCACAGGGGAGTGCTTCGCCCCGGTGTCGGGCCGGACCCGACGACGAGACGGGAGGCCCGGTACCAGCTGGTACCGGGCCTCCCGTCTCGTCTCTGCTCGCGCTGGGCGTCAGGCCGTGGCGGCCGTCTCGCTCCGCTTCGGGAGCACCCAGTTCGGGCGCACGAAGTGGCACGTGTACCCGTAGGGGTCCTTCTCGAGGTAGTCCTGGTGCTCTTCCTCGGCCTCCCAGAACGGGCCGACCGGGGCGACCTCGGTGACGACCTTGCCCGGCCAGATACCGGAGGCGTCGACGTCCGCGATGGTGTCGAGCGCGACGTCACGCTGCTCGTCCGAGGCGAAGAAGATCGCCGAACGGTAGCTCACGCCCACGTCGTTGCCCTGCCGGTCCTTGGTGGACGGGTCGTGGATCTGGAAGAAGAACTCGAGGAGCTCGCGGTACGAGATCACCGTGGGGTCGAAGACGATCTCGACGGCCTCGGCGTGCGTGCCGTGGTTGCGGTAGGTGGCGTTCGGGACGTCGCCGCCGGAGTACCCGACGCGTGTGCTGATGACGCCCGGGCGTCGGCGGAGCAGCTGCTGTGCTCCCCAGAAACATCCGCCGGCGAGGATCGCGGTCTCGGTGGTGGTCATCGGTACCTCCGTGGTTCGTGACGCTGGCTGCGACAGTACCGGGTGCAACACCGAGGAGCCCCTGCGTGTTCCGCGACGATCCGCGAGCCTGGGACCCAGCGCATCCGACGGTGCGTTCACTGGGGCGGTGAAGGACATCCACTACGCCAGCCGGGCGATCCGGACCACCGACGGCGCCGCTGACGCCGTCATCCGGTACGCCGCCGTGCTCGGGGCGAACCGGAAGACCGACACCGTCGACGTGCCGACCTTCGACGACCACGGACGCCCCGGCGTCGAGACGCTGCTGCTCGGTCCGGCCAGTCTGATCACGCTGAGCAGCGCGGTCGACGACGGCCGCGGCGACGATGTCGACGACGCGGCGTTCATCGAGCACGTGCGACGGCTGGCCGTGCTGGCCGGGCCCGTACGGCCGGTGCACGAAGACCCGGACGCCCAGGCCGGGGGACTCGGCGACTTCGACTGAGGCGAGCCGTCAGCTGAGGCGAGCCGTCAACGCCGCAGGGTGTTCCGCGGGTACTCGCCGTACGCGTTCCGGTAGGCCGCCGAGAACCGGCCGAGGTGCGCGAACCCCCACGCCCGGGCGATCGCCTGCACCGACCCGGTCGTCGGGTCGGTCTGCAGCAGTTCGTGGCGCACCCGTTCGAGGCGCACGTGCTGCAGGTAGCGGAGCGGGGTCATGCCGACGTGGCGCTGGAACGCCTCCTGGGTGGCGCGGACGCTGAGCCCCGCGGCACGGGCGACGTCCGAGACGTTGAGGGGCTCGGCGACGTGTTCGTGCACGAACTCGACCGCAGCCCGCAGCCGCGCCCGACGGGGCAGGAGCACGGCGGGCGGCAGCGCGGTGACGGTCGGCGGGTACATCCGGAGGAACGCCGCTGCGGTCCCGCGGGTGAGGGTGTGCCACAGGAGGCCCTCCACGCCACCGACGCGGAGCTCGCGGGAGAGCAGCGACAGGCTGCCCCGCCACTGCGTCACCGCGGCGGCGTCGAGGGTGCGCAGGTGGTCGATGCCGAGGTCGGGGACCTGTCCGGTGTGGAACAGCTCGTCGGCGACCTCGTGCACCAGTCGGCGGGACATGTGCACCACGCGCTGGTCGTAGTCCTGGTACTCGAAGACGAAGTCGCGGGCGGTCGGGAAGAGCATCGGGACGTCGCCGACCATCGGCACGCGGTCGTGGACGACGTCGGGGATCCCGTCGCCGGCGGTCAGCCACTGCACGATGTAGTCCTCGGACGCCGGGATCAGCCCGCGGATGGAGCCCGAGATCTGCGACCGTCGGAGGGTGACGTCCGCGTCGCCGACAGCGGTGTAGCGGTACGAGAAGGGCCGGCCGGTGCTGTGCGCCGACCAGTGTCGACCCGCGTAGAAGCCGCTGAGGTCCACGACGGCGGCGTCGGGCGACCCACCGGTCGCCTCGAGGCGGACGGTGCTGCGGTCGTCCACTGCGGCGCCACGGTCGGACGCGGTCTCGTCGATCGTGGTCATCCGTGTCCTTCCCGTCCGGGCGCGCAGACAGGACGCACCATCGGAGACCGTACGGATGACGTCGGTCTCTCCGCGAGGGGTTGACTCACGACGTCTGGATGCGCTAATGACTGTGTCCTGCTGGGCATCCCGGGCGGGATGGGGCAAGGTCAGAGGATGCGCACCGAACCCGCCACCGCCTTCCGCGCCGCCCGAGACGTCCTGCTGCACGCCCGCTCCGACAGCGCCGCGGCCCGACGGGACTTCCGCTGGCCCGACGTCGGCGAGACCTTCAACTGGGCGATCGACTGGTTCGACGTCATCGCACAGGACAACGACCGCGACGCGCTCGTGATCGTCGAGGAGGACGGCCGCGAGTCGCACACCACCTACGCCGCGATGTCCGCCCGGTCGGACCGACTGGCGGCGCGGCTGCACGACCTGGGCGTCGGCAAGGGCGACCACGTCCTGCTCATGCTCGACAACCAGCTCGAGCTCTGGGAGTCGATGCTCGCGGTGATGAAGGTCGGCGCCGTGATCCTGCCGACCTCGACCATGCTCGGCGCCGCGGACCTGCAGGACCGGATCGACCGCGGACGGGTGGCGCACGTGGTCACGACGCTCCGCGAGACCCCGAAGTACGCCGACGTCACCGGGGACTTCACGCGCATCGTCGTGGGTGGCAGCGCCGACGGCTGGACGACCTACCCGGACGACCTCGGCGAGCCCGCCCCCGCTGACGAGTGGCGCCCGGAGGTCGTGACCGCGGCCGACGACCCGTGCCTGGTGTACTTCACGTCGGGGACGACCGACAAGCCGAAGATGGTCGTGCACACGCAGACCTCGTACCCGGTCGGGCACCTCACGACGATGTACTGGATCGGCCTGCAGCCGGGCGACGTGCACCTGGCGATCAGCTCGCCGGGCTGGGGCAAGCACGCGTGGAGCTGCTTCTTCGCGCCGTGGATCGCCGAGGCCACCGTCTTCGTGTACAACCAGGAGCGCTTCGACCCGGCCGCCCTGCTGCACCAGCTCGAGCGCGCCGAGGTCACCTCGTTCTGTGCGCCGCCGACCGTGTGGCGTCTGCTCATCCAGGCCGACCTCGGTGCCCGTCCGCGGGCGCTCCGCGAGGTCGTGTCCGCCGGGGAGCCCCTCAACCCCGAGGTGATCCGCCTGGTCGAGGAAGCCTGGGGCAGGACCATCCGTGACGGCTACGGCCAGACCGAGACCACCGCGATCGTCGGCAACGCCCCGGGCGACACCGTCCGTCCCGGTGCGATGGGCCACGGTCTGCCCGGCATCGCGATCGAGCTCCTCGATCCGGTCACGGGCGAGCCGGGCGTCCCCGAGGGTGAGGTCTGTCTCGACCTGACGACCCGGCCCGTCAACCTGATGGCCGGCTACCTCGACGCCCCGGAGCGGACCGACGACGCGCTGCGCGGCGGGTACTTCCACACCGGCGACGTCGCGACCCGGCACGAGGACGGCTCGCTGACCTTCGTCGGCCGCACCGACGACGTCTTCAAGTCGTCCGACTACAAGGTGTCGCCGTTCGAGGTGGAGAGCGCCCTGCTCCAGCACCCCGCCGTCGCCGAGTCCGCGGTCGTGCCGGCACCCCACGAGTCTCGGCTCAACGTCGTCAAGGCGTACGTCACGCTCGCCGCGGGGTGGGAGCCGAGCGCCGAGACAGCGCGGAGCATCCTGGCCCACGCCCGCACGGCGATGCCGGCCTGGCAGCGCGTCCGCCGGCTCGAGTTCGGCGCGCTGCCGAAGACGGTGTCGGGCAAGATCCGCCGGGTCGAACTCCGCGCCCGCGAGCAGGAGGCCGCCGGTGGTCCGCCGGTCGCCGGCGAGTGGCGGGACGACCAGTTCGACGGGCTGCGGACCGGCCGACGCGAGGACTGACCGGGTCGAGGGCTGACCGGGCGTCCATCGGTCCGGCGTACCGTCCGGACCATGACTGATGCACCGAACGGAACCGGCCCGGACGACGTGAGCGACGCGGAGGCGCGACGCACCGAGGAGCTCCCTGACGGGTCCGCCTCGGGGAACGCCACCCAGGACCCCGAGCAGGACAGCGACGTGGACTCCGGCGGCGAGCCGGCGGAGCCCGAGCAGAGCTGACCCACCGCCCTCCAGCGGACAGTGGCCCCCTGCTCCCAGCCGCGCCGGAGTTCGCTGGCATCCGGTTCCTCATCCGTCCTCCGCGGGTGTGTCGGGCCTCCCCGACCGGAAGCGGTGCCCCTGATGCTGTCGCTGATCTACTCCAGCGTCGCGACGGACTCGTTCGACGACGCCGACCTCGCCAGCCTGCTCTCGCAGAGTCGCACCGCCAACGAGCGGAACGACGTGACCGGGATGCTGCTCTTCCGGAACGGCTACTTCCTGCAGCTGCTCGAGGGCCCGGACGCCGCGGTGCGCGCCAAGATGGCCACGATCAAGACCGACCCGCGGCACACGAAGGTGACGATGCTGCTCGAGGACGTCATCGAGGAGCGGCAGTTCCCCCAGTGGACCATGGCCTTCGCGCCGACCTCCGAGACCGACCTGGCGGACGTGCCCGGCTACCGCTCCACGTTCGACGACGTCGAGTCGATCTCGACCGAGACGCCGGCACCGGACGCCGTGCCGTCGAACGCCTCACCGGCGCTCCGTGAGCTGATCCGTTGGTTCCAGACGCGACCGGATCGGTTCCGCACCGCCGGCTGACCGGATCGCAGACGGACGGGAGGCACGTGGCGACCCCGCAACGCGCCTCCCGCACCGGCGGACGGCACCGCAGCGGCACCCGGCCCCCTGAGGAAGGTGTGGTGCGCTGGTAACGTCACACTCTGGCGCGCACGGGGCTCGCCTCGAGGGAGATGCTGCCATGAGTGACACCGACGACTTCATCGCGGCGGCTGCGAAGAAGCTGCACGACGCCATCGATCAGAACACGGTGCTCCCGGCCGAGGGGAAGGACGCTCTGCACGGTCTCGCCGGCAAGGCGGAGGGTGTCGTCCACGCCGTGGCTGACGCCGGCCGTGACGTCGCGGAGACGACGGCGATCGTCGCACTCGAAGCCTCTGACCAAATCCAGCAGCGCTACAAGCGCCGTACCCGGATCGTCAACGCGGTCGGCGCATCGGTCATCGCCGTCCTCCTCGTCGCTCTGGTCAGTGCCCGTCGCCGCCAGAGCTGAACACCCGACTCGACGTCACTGAGCGGTTCCCTCCGCAGGCCACGACTGGGCGGCCTCCTCCGGCGATGACGAGGCGCACCCCGTCAGTCGGCTCAGCCCGCGACGTCGAAGACGACCACCCGCGCGCTCCGCGCCCCGATGTGGTCCGCCACCGGCTGGTGCGCCGGGTGTGGCAGGTAGGCGTCCCGGGCGGCGGCGTCGCGGAAGCGGACGACGAGCGCCCAGTCGAAGCCGCCCTCCAGTCCCTCGGGGCTGACGCTCGGTCCCGAGGCGACGGACACGACGCCGTCGATGGTCGGCAGGTGTTCTGCGACGAGGGCGCTCGCGCGTTCCGGCGCCGTGCCGTCCTCGCCGTCCCAGTCCACGAGCACCACGTGCACGATCTCGGTCATGGTCGTCCTCCCGTCACGTCCCGCACTGACGGCGGGCGACCACCCGAGCCTCCGCCGCCGTGCTGGACGTACCCCGAACCCGCCCGGGGCTGGGTCGTCGCGGACACCTGGCGGCCTAGCGTCCAGGGCACACCACGACGAGAGGAAACACCATGGCAAGTGGAGTCGCAGCAGTCTGGGTCCCGGTCAGCGACATGGAGCGCGCCGTCGCGTTCTACCGCGACACGCTCGGTCTCACGGTGCAGGACCAGTCCGAGGACTGGAGCGAGATCGACGCCGGCGGTCTGATGATCGGCCTCAACGGACGCGAGTCCGCCAGCCAGTCGAGCGACGGCGGCGCGGTCGTCTCGTTCCAGCCGGACGGCAGCATCGAGGACGAGGTCGCTTCGCTCAAGGAGCGCGGTGCGGACATCCAGGGCGAGATCAGCGAGCACCCGTGGGGCAAGATCATCCCCTTCAAGGACTCCGAGGGCAACGACCTGCAGCTGTACTCGCCGCCGCAGGGCTGACGACGGTCACACCGTGCGACGTCGCACGGTCGGACCGCATGACGGGAGGCCCGTGACCATCTGGTCACGGGCCTCCCGTTCGTCGTCAGCGCGGTGCGCGGACCGTCACCGCGTTCAGCGGGCGGTGCGGGCCCCGGCGCGCGGCAGGACGATGCCGAGCAGGATCATCGCGACGGCGAGGACCAGGTGCAGCACGTTGTCGGCGACGTTCAGCGGCACGAAGTTCGCGGCGCTGGACATGCCGGCGGTGAAGAGGCCGTAGATGAAGAGCACGGCGTAGACGATGCCGCCGACGAGCAGGTACTGGCGGGCGAAGCCGTGCGAGCGGGCGGCGAGCAGGCCGACGATACCGAACAGCAGGTGGACGATGTTGTGCAGGACGGACACCTGGAAGATGCCGAGCAGCTTGGCCATCGAGTCGTTGCCGCCGACGGACATGGTGCCCATGTCCATCGTCAGGCCGGGGATGAAGCCGGCGATGCCGACGATGATGAAGACGACGCCGAAGAGCAGCGCGCCCTTCTGGGTGAGCGTCCGGCCGTAACCGTAGTCAGAGCGGGTCGATGCGTTCGCGGTCATGAAGAAACCCTTCGTCAGGAGTCGACGCGGTCGGTTGCCATGCGCCTCGCAGGACATTCGGAGTGGACCAGCAGTCGGTTTGGTGGGAGAACCCAGCAGTACACGAGCGCGGGGTGTCAGGACCGGACGAGGCGTTTGATGGCCAATGTGGCTTCCTGGATCTTCGCCTCGGCCTCGTCGCCGCCCCGGGCGACCGCATCGGTGACGCAGTGGCGCAGGTGGTCCTCGAGCAGCCCCATCGACACCGCCTGCAGGGCCTTCGTCATCGCGGACACCTGGGTGAGGATGTCGATGCAGTACTCCTCGTCCTCGACCATGCGCTGCAGCCCACGGGCCTGGCCCTCGATCCGGCGCAGGCGCTTGCGGTAGTCGTCCTTCGCGGAGATGTAGCCGTGGTGGTGCTCGGTCTCCGCTGGTTCTTCGCTCATCGGGAACAGATCCTCGTCGTCGGCGTTACGGTAGGGGTACCCCCCACGGGTATGCAGCATCGTACCCGTCCACCGGGTGACACGAGGAGGACCGGATGACCGACCAGCAGACCGCGACCTACGCCATCGACGGCATGACGTGCGAACACTGCGTCATGAGCATCGACGAAGCGTTCCGGGAACTGCCGGGCGTCACCGACGTGCAGGTCGACCTGGTCGCCGGCGGCCGCTCCACCGCGACCGTGACGAGCACCGGACCGCTGGACGACACGGCCGTCGACGCCGCGGTCGACGAGGCCGGCTACACCCTGGCGGAGCGCTGACCCCGGTGGCGACGACGACCCCGGCCGCCGCTCCACCGGTCGAGCTCGCGATCGAGGGCATGACGTGCGCCTCGTGCGCGAACCGCATCGAACGCAAGCTCAACAGGATGCCCGGCGTCTCGGCGACCGTGAACTACGCCACCGAGACGGCGACGGTCTCGCTGCCCGACGGCACCCCGGTCGACGACGCCATCGCCACCGTCGAGCAGGCCGGCTACAGCGCGCGCCGGCCCGAGCCCGAGCAGCCCGACGTGGACGCCCTCGCGCCGCTCCGCCGACGTCTGGTCGTGTCCACCGTCCTGGCGGTCCCGGTCGTGGCACTGTCGATGGTGCCGGCGTTCCAGTTCCCGTGGTGGCAGTGGGTCGCGCTCGTGCTCGCCGCCCCGGTGGCGACCTGGGGCGCTTGGCCCTTCCACGGCGCCGCCGCCCGGAACGCCCGGCACGGCACCGCGACGATGGACACCCTCGTCAGCCTCGGCATCGTGGCCGCCGGACTCTGGTCCGTCTGGGCGCTCGTGTTCGGCGGCGCCGGCGGACCCGACATGCACATGACCTTCGCGTTCACCGCACCCCGCGGGGCCGCCCCGGAGCCGTACCTCGAGGTCGCGGCCGCCGTGACCGTGTTCCTGCTCGCCGGCCGGTACGCCGAGGGCCGCGCGAAGACCCGGTCGAGCGCCGCGCTCCGTGCCCTGCTCGCCCTCGGCGCCAGCACCGCCCGGGTGCTCCGCGACGGGCGGGAGGTCGAGGTCCCGGCCGCGTCCCTCCGTGTCGGCGACCGGTTCGTCGTCCGGCCCGGTGAGCGCATCGCCTCCGACGGCACGGTCGTCGACGGCACCAGCGCCGTCGACACGAGCGTCATGACGGGGGAGAGCGTCCCGGTCGAGGTCGGCCCCGGCACCGCCGTGACCGGCGCGACCGTCAACGTCGGCGGCCTGCTCACCGTCGAGGCCGTCCGCGTCGGCGCGGACACCGAGCTCGCCCGGATCGGCAAGCTCGTGACCGAGGCGCAGACCGGCAAGGCCGACGTCCAGCGCCTGGCCGACCGGGTCTCCGGCGTCTTCGTCCCGGTCGTGCTCGGTCTGGCCGCCCTGAGCCTGGTCGGCTGGCTCGTGCTGACCGGGGACGTCGAGGCGGCCCTGACCGCCGCCGTCGCCACCCTGGTGATCGCCTGCCCCTGCGCGCTCGGCCTCGCGACCCCGACCGCGCTCCTGGTCGGGACCGGCCGCGGGTCGCAGCTCGGCATCCTCATCCGCGGTCCCCAGGTCCTGGAGGCCACCCGCCGGATCGACACCGTCCTGCTCGACAAGACCGGCACGGTCACCACCGGCACCATGCGGGTCACCGCGGTCCTGTCCGCCGACGGCGAGGACGCTGACGCCGTCCTCCGTGCCGCGGCCGCCGCCGAGTCCGGGTCGGAGCACCCGATCGCCCGCGCGGTCGTCGCCGCCGGTGCCGTGGGCTCCGCGGGCACGGACCCCGCCGGCACGGACCCCGCCACCCGCACCGAGTCGTTCGCGTCCACCGCCGGACTCGGTGTCCAGGCGCTCGTCGACGGCGTGCTGGTCCTGGTCGGTCGTCCGGTCTGGCTCCGCGACGCGTGGGCCGTCACCATGCCCGAGTCCCTCAGCACCGCGGCGACCGAGGCCGAGACCGCCGGTCGGACCACGGTCGCCGTCGCCTGGGAGGGCCGGGTCCGCGGAGTCGTCGTCGTCGCCGACACCGTCGCACCCGGGGCCGCCGAAGCCGTCCGGCGCCTGCAGGAGCTCGGCCTCGACACCATGCTCCTGACCGGGGACGCCGCCGGGGTCGCGAACAGCGTCGCCGCCGAGGTGGGCATCGACCGTGTCACCGCCGGGGTCCGTCCCGAGGACAAGTACCGCATCGTCACGGAACTGCAGGCCGCCGGTCGGACCGTCGCGATGGTCGGCGACGGGGTGAACGACGCCGCCGCGCTCGCCGCAGCGGACCTGGGCATCGCGATGGGCACCGGCACGGACGCCGCCGTCGAGGCCGCGGACATCACCCTGGTCCGTGCTGACCTCCGGGCTGCGGTGGACGCCGTCCGGCTGTCACGCCGCACCCTCCGCACCATCCGGACGAACCTGTTCTGGGCCTTCGCGTACAACGTCGCGGCGATCCCGCTCGCGATGGCCGGCCTGATGAACCCCGTCATCGCCGGCGCCGCCATGGCGCTGTCGTCGGTCTTCGTGCTGACGAACAGCCTGCGCCTCCGCCGCTTCCGCTCCGTCGACGGGAGCGCACGGTGAGCGGGCACACCGGCGACGTGAGCGGGCACAGCGGCACGACCACGTGGTCGACGGCGGCTCAGGCGACCCTGCACTGCCTGACCGGCTGCGCGATCGGCGAGGTCCTCGGCATGGTCATCGGCACCGCCACCGGGCTGCACAACGCCGGCACCGTGGTGCTGTCGATCGTGCTGGCGTTCGTCTTCGGCTACGCCCTGACCATGCGCGGGGTGCTCCGCTCCGGCCTGTCGCTCGGCGCGGCACTCCGGGTGGCGCTCGCCGCCGACACGGTCTCGATCGCGGTGATGGAGGTCATCGACAACACGGTCGTGGTGGCGATCCCGGGAGCCATGGACGCGCAGCTCGACCAGTGGCTGTTCTGGGGAGCGCTGGCGCTGTCCCTCGCCCTGGCCTTCGTCGTCACGGTCCCGGTCAACCGGGCGCTGATGCGCCGCGGGCTCGGCCACGCGAAGGTGCACGCGCACCACTGAGCGCGCCGACGGGTGCACCACCGGGCACACGACGTGACGGGAGGCCCGGTACCAGCTGGTACCGGGCCTCCCGTCGTGTGGTCAGCGCGTGTGCGCCGTCCGGTCAGGCGTCGGAGTCGCCGTCCGTGGCCGCGTCGTCCGCCGACGCGTCCTCTTCCGGGTTGAAGTGCGAGGCGTCACCGGTGAAGCCGGCGGCCACGCCACCGGGCTCGTTGGGGACGGTCCCGTCGTCGCCGAGACCGTCCGGCTTCGGCGTGCCCTCGGGGTCGTGCGCCGTGGTGTCGTTGCTCATCGTGTGCTCCTTCGCGGGTGCTGTCCGGACTCGGACGTCGATCAGAAGGCGGGCGTGCCGCCGGCGACCGTGATCGTCGAACCGGACTGGTAGCTCGATTCTGGACTGACCAGGTGGACGTACGCCGCGGCCAGCTCGGCCGGCTGACCCGGGCGACCGTACGGTGCCTGCTGGCCGAAGGTCGACACCGTCTCGGCGTCGTCCGAGCCCGGCTGCAGCGGCGTCCACACCGGACCCGGGGCGACCGAGTTCACGCGGATGCCCTTCGGCGCCAGCTGCTGGGCGACCGCCTCGGTGAAGAGCTTGATGGCGCCCTTCGAGACGGCGTAGTCGATCTTGTCCGGCGACGGGGTGGACGCCTGGATCGAGCCCGTGGTGACGATCGTCGAGCCCGGCTCCAGGTGCGGCACGGCGGCCTTCGTCAGCCAGAACAGCGAGTAGATGTTCGTCTTGAAGGTCGAGTCGAACATCGACGTGTCGAGGGTCAGGATGTCCTCGTTGCTGTCCATCCGGCCGGCGACCATGACCAGGGTGTCCAGGCCGCCGAGCTCGTCGACGCCCTTCTGCACCAGGGCGCTGCAGTACTGCTCGTCGGAGATGTCACCCGGGAACAGCACCGCCTTGCGGCCCTCGCCCTCGAGCAGGTCGCGGACCTCCTCGGCGTCCTCCTGCTCGTCCGGCAGGTAGGAGAGCACCAGGTCGGCGCCCTCCCGCGAGAGGGCGATCGCGGCGGCGCGACCGATGCCGGAGTCGGCGCCCGTGACGATGCCACGGAAGCCCTCCAGCCGACCCTTGCCGACGTAGCTCTCCTCGCCGTGGTCCGGCTTCGGGTCCATCTTCCACGCGGCCCCGGGCAGCGACTGCTCCTGCTTCGGGAACGGCGGCACCGGGTACAGGGTGGTCGGGTCGTGCTTCTCGTACTGGCTCATGGGTCCACTGTCCTCTCGGGGCACTGAGGGCCGCTCCGGCTACTGCAGCGCGGTGAACGAGGCGTCGCGGACGAGCAGCGTCGTCGCGTCGCCGTCCACGGCCTGGTCGGGGTCGCTCGACAGGCCGAGGGACCACGAGCCGCCACCCGGACGCTCCGGCAGGGTGAACTCGACGGTGGTCTCCGACGCGTTGAGCAGCAGCGCGATGCTGTCGTCGCCCTGCGCGAGCACGAGGATCACGGCACGGTTGCCGCCGTCGGTCCAGTCACCGTCCTCGAAGCCGTTCGCGTCGGCGCGGAGCACGGACACGGTCGACGACGAGTCGCCGGGGGCGGTCCGGTACCACTCGGGACGGAGCGCGACGTGCTCCTTGCGGAAGGCGATGGCCGCGGTCGTGAAGGCGAGCAGGTCCTGGTCGGCTGCGGCCCAGTCGAACCACGAGATCTCGTCGTCCTGGCAGTAGGCGTTGTTGTTGCCGCCCTGCGAGCGGGCGATCTCGTCGCCGCCCAGGATCATCGGCACTCCGGCCGAGAGCAGCAGCGTGCCGAGGAAGTTCCGACGCTGGCGGTCGCGGTAGTCGTTCACCGCGCCGTCGTCCGTCGGGCCCTCGATGCCACCGTTGAACGAGGTGTTGTTGCTCTCGCCGTCGTTGTTGTCCTCACCGTTCGCCTCGTTGTGCTTCTCGGCGTACATCGTGAGGTCGGCCAGCGTGAACCCGTCGTGCGCGGTGACGAAGTCGACCGAGCAGAGGGGCGAGCGGCGGGACCCCTCGTAGACGTCCGGGGAGCCGAGGACACGCTGCACGGCGTCGCCGAGGGTGCCCTCGTCGCCGCGCCAGAACGAGCGGAGGTCGTCGCGGTACTTGCCGTTCCACTCGGACCAGTCGGCCGGGAAGCCGCCGACCTGGTAGCCCGCGGTGTCCCACGGCTCGGCGATCATCTTCACGTCGCGGAGCACCGGGTCCTGGTGGATGATGTCGAGGAACGCCGAGTGCTTCTCGGCCTCGCCGTCCTGACGGGTCAGCGTCGTCGCGAGGTCGAAGCGGAAGCCGTCGACGTGCATCTCCTCGACCCAGTAGCGGAGCGAGTCCGTGATGAGGCCGAGCGCGGTCGGGTGCGACACGTTGAGGCTGTTGCCCGTGCCGGTGGTGTCGAAGTAGTTCGCCTCGTCGCCCTCGACCAGCCGGTAGTACGACTGGTTGTCGAGGCCCTTGAAGGACAGCGTCGGGCCCATGTGGTTGCCCTCGGCCGTGTGGTTGTAGACGACGTCCAGGATGACCTCGAGGCCCGCGGCGTGCAGGGCCTTGACCATCTCCTTGAACTCCGCGACCTGCTGGCCGGCGGTGCCCGAGGCCGAGTACTCGTTGTGCGGGGCGAAGAAGCCGATGCTGTTGTAGCCCCAGTAGTTGCGGAGGCCCTTGTCCACGAGCGTGGAGTCCTGCACGAACTGGTGGATCGGCAGCAGCTCGACGGCGGTGATGCCGAGGTCGGTGAGGTGCTTGATCGCGGCGGGGTGCGCCAGGCCCGCGTAGGTGCCGCGGATCTCCTCGGGGACGTCGGGGTGCTGCTTCGTGAAGCCCTTCACGTGGACCTCGTAGACGACGGTGTCGGCCAGCGGGGTCTCGAGACGGGTGTCGCCCTGCCAGTCGAACGAGCGGTCGGCGACGATCGAGCGCGGCATGGCGGCGGCCGAGTCGGACTCGTCCATCTGCTCGGGCTCGTTCATGTCGTGGCCGAACAGCTCCTGGCCCCACTGGTAGTCGCCGTCGATCGCGGTGGCGTAGGGGTCGAGCAGGAGCTTCGACGCGTTGTGGCGCAGGCCGTTCGCCGGGTCCCACGCGCCGTGCACGCGGAAGCCGTAGCGGGTGCCGACCGTGACGTCCGGCACGACGTCGTGGAAGGTGTAGCCGGTGCGGTTCGTCAGCTCGGTGCGGTGCTCGGTGCCGTCCTCGTCGAAGCGGCAGAACTCGATGCGCTCGGCGGTGCTGGAGAAGACGGCGACGTTGGCGCCGCCGTCGACGAGGGTGACGCCGAGTGGGTTCCGGGTGGAGGAGGTCATGACTCCTTCTACCGGTCGGCGACTGTGCCCGGCACCGATCGACGTACCCCGGGGGTGCTCGCGCAGGACGGGCGGACATGGGAACATCAGGTCGTGACCCATCTGCGCCCGAGCTCGGGGAGCCCCGACGGCTTCCGCGTCGTCCGGTTGGCGGGGACCAGTGCGACCCGACCCGCGAGTCTCAGCGACACGTACGGTACCGGCGGCGGCATCGGTGACGAGCGGTCCGCGTTCCGGTACACGGGTGCGGGCGACGCCGACCTGTCCCTGCGCGGGTCCGCGGTGGAGGGCCGCCGCACCGGCACCATGGAGCCCCGCGCCGACCACATCGTCTTCTGGATCGGTGACGGCAGCGCCGTCATCACGGGCGATGACGGGGTCCGCATCACGGTCCGACCCGGCCAGCCGTTCCTGATCGCCGCCTCGCTCCGCTACGACTTCGAGGCCGCCACCAGCCGGGTGTCGATGCTGCACCTGTCCGACCGGCTGCTCCGCTCGGCGCTCGCCGCGGAGGGCGTCCAGGTCGCCGGCCCGCTCCGCTTCCGCCGGGCCGAGTCCGACGCCGACCTCGCCACGCTGCGGTCCGTCCTGCAGTCGCTCGGCGGTGCGATCACGGACGACGGGGTCGTCGGACGCGAACGCGCCGAACTCAACGCCCGGGTCGCCCGGACCGTGGTGGCCACGTTCCCGGTGGACGCCCCGGCGACGACGAGCAGCGAGCGTCTGCGTGACGCACTGACGTACATCCAGGACAACGCCCACGACGTGGTCACCCTCGCGGACATCGCCGCCGCGGCGGGCATGAGCCCGCGTGGGCTCCAGCAGTCCTTCAACCGCTCGGTCGGGGTCTCGCCGCTGGCGCACCTGCGCAACGTCCGACTCGACGCCGTGCACGAGGCGCTGCGGTCCGCCGACCCGTCGACCGCTGCGGTGGCCGAGGTCGCCCGGCAGTGGGGGTTCGCGCACCTGGGTCGGTTCTCCGGCGCGTACCGGGCTCGCTTCGGGGAGCTGCCGAGCGCGACGCTGCGGAGCGGCGTGCACGCCGACGACTGACCCGCAGCCCCGGACAGCGCGGCACCCGAGGACACCGCGGCAGCCAGGACACCGCGGCAGCCCGGGAGGCCCGGTGCCGCCTCGCCCCACCGCCCGCCTCAGTCGCGGTGCGCGTCCACCGCGGCCCGCGCTGCCCGCACCACCTCGGCGTCGGTCTCGAAGTGCCCGGTCCCGGCGTCCCCGGCGCCCATCGGGACACCTCCGTGCGCGGTGTCCGCCAGTCGCTTGGCCGAGAGGTGCACGGCGGCGGCCCCGGTGGCGAGCAGCACGGGCACGTCCGCGGGGGTGACCCCGGCGCCGGCCATCACCTGGACGGGCCCGGCGGCGGCGACCATCCGGACGATGGTGTCGGCGCCGGCGAGGGCGGTCGGGGCACCGCCGGAGGTGAGCACCCGGGTGAACCCGAGGTCGGCGAGTCCGGCGACGGCGGCGACCGGGTCGACGGCGTGGTCGATCGCGCGGTGCAGGGTGACCTCGGCGTCGGACCGCTCGGTGCGGGCTGCGGCCACGAAGCGGGCGAGCACGGCGGTGTCGAGCGTCCGGTCCGGGCGGAGGGCACCGACCACGACTCCGGTCGCCCCGGAGCGCAGGACGGCGACGAGTTCGCGCTCCATCAGGTCGACCTCGTCGGGGTCGTGCACGAACCCGCCGGGGCGGCAGCGGACCAGGACGTGCACGGGGAGCCCGGTCGCGACGGCGGCCTCGACCAGTCCCTGCGACGGGGTCAGGCCGCCGAGTTCCAGGGCACTGCAGAGTTCCACCCGATCGGCGCCGCCCGACAGCGCGGTGGCGGCCCCGGTCGGCGACGTGACCGCGATCTCGAGCGAACGGGTGGCGGGACGGTCGTTCATGCGTGTGCTCCGAGTGGTCGGTCGGACGCCGGGATGATCCGGGCGGTCAGGTCGGGCGGCTCCGGGAAGGTCCGGTCGAAGGGGAACACCGGCCGTTCGATCCGGTGGTGGCCGAGGCGTTCGAGGTCCTGGTCGACACCGCCCGGGGTGAGCGCGAGCATCCAGTCGGCGGCCATGTCGTACAGCTCGGGTTCCAGGTAGCCGATCTTCACGACGACCAGGTCGGCGCTCCGCGGGTCGAGGTCCAGGTCGGTGAAGTCGTGCTCGTGGTGGTACGGCTTCCGCAGCTCGGTGAGGATCGCGAAGACGCTGCCGACCTGCAGCACGACCTCGGTCCGGGCGTCCCGGTCGCCGGTCCTGACCGCGTGCACACGTCCGGTCATGGTGAGCGGTCCGGCGTGCAGGTCGTCGACCTCGGCGCCCGCGGTGACGGTGACGGTCGCACCGACGCCGGCCTCGACGCACGCGGCGACCGCGGCGGGGCCGGGGACGCTGGCGTAGAGGACGACCGGGCCGTCGGCGCTCCGGAACTCGTCGCGGGCGAGCAGCTGCGTCAGCCCCCACGTCATGTCGCCCGAGCCGCCGGCGGTCGGGTTGTCGCCGGAGTCGGAGACGAAGTACGGGCGTGCGGCTCCGGGGGCGAGGGCGGCGGCCAGGCACTCGTCGAACGAGCCGGTCGGGGCGACGAACGCGAAGTCCTCGCGGGCGTCCCAGAAGGCCCGGGCGAGACGTTCGGCCCCGGCGGTGACGGCGTCCTCGTCCCACCCGGTGACGACGGTGACGGCGCGGTTCCGCGGCTGGTCGGCCCAGGCGTAGCCGACCCAGATCGCGGCGTCGAGCACGCCCTCGCCCCGCTCGACGTCCGCGACCTGGGCGTAGACGGACGCGGCCGGCTCGATGCGGGTCGAGGTCTTCTCGCCGGGCAGCAGGACCGGGATCGGGATCCACGCCTTCACCGGACGCCGGGCGCCGACTGGTCGGGTGGTGAGCACGTCGACCAGGTTGCGGACGGCGCGCTCCTTCGTCTCGAGGGCGTCCTCGTGCGGGGCCATCCGGTAGCAGGTGATGAGGTCGCACTGGTGGGCGAGTCCCCGCGAGACGTTGCCGTGCAGGTCCATCGACGCCGAGACGACGACGTCCGGGCCGACCACCGCGCGGATGCGTTCGAGCAGCGTGGTCTCGGCGTCGTCGAGCCCCTCGACCACCATCGCGCCGTGGATGTCGAACCACAGTCCGTCGATCGTGGTGTCGGCGGCGATCGCGGACAGCCGGTCGGTGATCTCGGCGCTGAGTTCCTCGAAGGCATCGCGGAGCACGACCCCGCCGGGCAGGGCGTGTCCGATCAGGACGCCCCGGAAGTCGGCGCGCTCGGCCAGGGGCGCCAGGAAGTCGTACCGGGCCACGACCTCGTCGCCGCGGTCGGGGTGGAAGGCGGCCGCGGGGGTGCGGGTCGGTGTGAAGGTCGACGTCTCGATGGCCAGGCCGGCGATCGCGATGACCGGACGTCGGGTGGCGGCGGTGGTGCCGGTGTCAGACACGGGTGCTCCTGTTCCTGGTGGTGCGCAGCGGGACGGGGGTGGAGAGTTCCTCGAGCGATGCGGCCAGTCCGCGCTGCAGGGCGAACTGGCCGGCCCCGACGAGTCCGGCGTCGGCGCCGAGCGACGCGCGCTCGATGACGAGGTGCTGCGTCACGAGCGGGTGGCAGCTCTCGTAGAGCTGGCTCCGCACGGCGGCGACGAACGGGTCGAGGGTGGACAGGATGCCGCCGAGGGAGACGGCGTCCGGGTTGAAGAAGTTCACGTTGGCGGCCAGCACCTCGCCGAGGTAGCGCCCGGCCAGCCGGACCGCGCGGGTCGTCTCCGGGTGCGCTTCGGACGCCAGCCGGACCACGTCCTGGGTGGAGCTGACGTCGACGCCGGCCTCGCGGAGGATCCGGACGAGCGCGGCGCCGGACGCCACCGTCTCGAGGCAGCCGGTGTTGCCGCACGAGCACGGGGTGTCACCGGCCGCGTCGATGCGCACGTGGGTGATGTCCCCGGCGGCGCCGGTCGAGCCGCGGTACAGGTGGCCGTCGATGATGATGCCGGCACCGATCGCCGACCCGGCCTTCACCGTGATCGCCTGGCGTCGGGTGGACGGCTGCACGGTCTGCTCGCCAGCGGCCATGCAGTTCGCGTCGTTGTCGATCGCGGCCGGCACCCCGAAGTGCTCGGTGAGCCAGGCGGCGACCGGGAACCCGTTCCAGCCGGGCATCCGGCTCGGCAGGTCGACGACGCCCGCCTCGACGTCGACCGGACCCGGGAGGCTCAACCCGACCCCGCGCAGTCCGTCCCGTCCGCGTTCGGTCACCAGGGCGTCGAGGAGCTCCGCGAGCGCGGCCAGGCCGGCCGTCGGTCCGTCGGCGAGCGCGAACGGGACGGTCGAGACGGACTCGAGCGCGCCTCCCGGCAGGACGATGCCGATCCGGACGTGACCGCCACCGACGTCCGCGGCGACCGCGTACTCGTCGGACCCACCGATCCGCAGGACCTTGCGGGGCCGGCCGCCCGTGGAGACGTCGGTGCCCTCCTCGGCCAGGATGCCGTGGCCGAGGAGCTGCCCGACGACGTGGGAGACCGTGGACGGCGCCGCTCCGAGCAGCTGGGCGATCTCGGTCCGACTCGAGGCCTGGCCACTGGCGATGAGTTCGAGCACGCGGGAGCTGAGGTCCGGCACGACTTTCTCCAATCGGCGTCACCCGGGCGCGGTGACCGCCCGATGGGACCGAGCCTACGGGGCAGAAGTGTCGGTCCGCGCTTTCCGCCGTTCGGCAGAAACAGACTATTTACACGAGAACGTTTGTTTTTCCAACGACTTCGGCCATTGACTGTGCACGTGCCACCGGGGCCTGGTCCTGGTCGCACTCCCGTCCCTCCACCACGCCGACGATGGCGTCCTCGCGCAAGGAGACACGCATGACCAAGCCCCGTCGCTGGGCCCTCCTCACCGGAGCCGCACTCGCGGTGAGCGCACTGCTCGCCGGGTGTTCCGGGGGCGGTTCCGCCACCACCGGCACGAAGTCCGACGAGATCGACTACGCGCTGCCGGCGAACTTCACGCCGAACTGGATCCTGCCGATCGGCACCGCCGCGCACCTCAACACGAACAACGGCTCGATCGCCCAGTCGCTGTACGAGCGCCTCATCGCCTACGACGGGTCCACCGGCAAGATCGCGTGGGACAAGGCCGGATCGGTCGCCACCGCCGCCGACTTCGCGTCCGACAGCAAGAGCGTCACGATCACCCTCGGCGACCGGCACTGGTCCGACGGCGAGCCGATCACGAGCCGCGACGTCGAGTTCTGGTTCAACCTGATCAAGGCGAACGCGAAGGACTGGGGCTCGTACTCCGAGGGCAAGGCGCCGGACAACTGGACGTCCTTCACGGCCGTCGACGACACGCACTTCACGATCACGTTCGACAAGGCGTACAACAAGGACTGGATGCTCGCCAACCAGCTGAGCTACATCATCCCGCTGCCCCAGCACGCCTGGGACAAGACGAGCGCTTCCGGCACGGTGACCGACGCCGACCGCACCGCGACCGGTGCCAAGCAGGTCTGGAAGTACCTCAACACGGCCGCGGGCAAGATCGCCGACTACGACTCGGACGCCCTGTGGAAGACGATCTCCGGCCCCTACGGCCTGTCGTCCTTCACCACCGCCGGCAAGGTCCAGCTGACCGCGAACCCGAAGTACGACGGCGGCGAGAAGGCGTCCATCAAGACGGTCAACCTGCTGCCCTTCACCACCGCGGACGCCGAGACGAACGCGCTGCGCTCCGGTGCGGTCGACTACGGCTACATCAACGCCACCGACCTCGACCAGGAGGACTCCTTCACGGCGAAGGGCTACGAGGTCGACCCGTGGACCGGCTGGGCGATCACGTACATGCCGTACAACTTCAACAACCCGGACATGGGCGCCGTGTTCCAGCAGCTGTACGCCCGCCAGGCCGTGCAGATGTCGATCGACCAGAAGAGCCTGTCGAAGGTCGTCTTCAACGGCACCGCGACCTCCACCTACGGCCCGATCCCGCAGGCGCAGGAGTCCGACTACGTCTCCGACGTGCAGAAGGACAACCCGTACCCGTTCAGCACGAAGAAAGCCGCCGCACTGCTGACGAGCCACGGCTGGACGAAGCAGGGCGGCACCATGGTCTGCACCGACCCGGGCACCTCGTCGAGCCAGTGCGGCGAGGGTGTCGCCGAGGGCACGAAGTTCGCCATGAAGGTGCTCTCGCAGTCCGGTTCGACCGTCACCGACAACATGATGAGCGCCATCCAGTCGTCGCTCGAGAAGACCGGCATCGGCTTCTCGATCAAGACGGCCCCGGTGTCGAGCGTCCTGTCGCAGACCCCGACCTGCACCGCCGACGAGTCCAGCTGCGACTGGGACCTGTCGTTCTTCGGCACCGCGGGCAGCTGGTACTTCCCGGCCTACCCGACCGGTGAGTCGCTGTTCTCCACCGGCGGTTCGGCGAACTTCGGCAGCTACTCGAACAAGCAGGTCGACGCGCTCATCGACGCGACGACCACCTCCACCGACGCCAGCGCCGTGCAGGACTACAGCGCCGCCGTCGCGAAGGACCTGCCCGTGATCTGGCTGCCCAGCCCGGACTACCAGATCTCCGTCAAGAAGAGCGGTCTGACCGGCTTCGACCAGGACTCGCTCGCGAACTTCCACCCCGCCCAGTGGAAGTGGAGCAAGTAGCAGCGTGACCCGGACGGGAGGCGCCGCACCGCGCCTCCCGTCCTCCCCACGTCCCGGACCCGAGCATCGGAAGCAGCATGACCACTGCCCTCTACCTCAGCCGCCGCGTCCTGCAGGCGCTCGCGGTGATCCTCATCGTCACGATCGTCGTGTTCTGCCTGCTGCACGCACTGCCCGGCGGACCCGCTCGCGGCGTGCTCGGCGTCTCCGCGACCCCCGCCCAGATCGCCGCGTTCAACCAGGCGCAGGGCCTCGACCAGGCGCTGCCCGTGCAGTACCTCCGGTTCCTCGGACGCCTGCTCACGGGCGACCTCGGCACCTCGTACACGCTCAACGAACCGGTGTCGCAGCTCATCCAGGAGCGCATCCCGAAGACCCTCGTCCTCACCGGACTCTCCGCCGTGCTCGGGATCGTCATCGCGATCCCGGTCGGCATGTGGCAGGCAGCCCGACGCAACGGCGCGATCGACTACGCCGCCACCGCCCTGGCGTTCGTCTTCTACTCGACGCCCGCGTTCTTCCTCGGCCTCGTGCTCATCATCGTCTTCAGCCAGCAGCTGCCGTGGCTGCCGTCGCAGGCGCCGAGCGGCACCACCCTCGCCGAGGTGTTCCAGCAGCCGGCCGGCCTCGTCCTGCCGGTGCTCACCGGAGCCCTGGCGATGATCGCCGTCTTCAGCCGGTACATGCGGGCTGCGACGCTGGAGAACCTCCAGGAGGACTACGTCCGCACCGCACGCGCCGGTGGCTCGTCGACGGCGACGATCCTCCGCCGGCACGTGTTCCGGAACTCGCTGACGCCCGTCGTCGCGATGCTCGGCTACTACCTGCCGGTGCTGTTCGGCGGCGCGCTGGTCACCGAACAGCTGTTCAACTACCCCGGCATGGGGCTGCTGTTCTGGAACGCGGCACAGACCTCGGACTACCCGACGCTGCTCGGCTGCGTGCTCGTCATCTCCGTCGCCACCGTCATCGGCACGCTGCTCGCCGACGTGGCACAGTCCCTCATCGACCCGCGAGTGAAGGCAGGCCGCGCATGACCACCGTGCAACTCGCCCCCGAGACGCCCGGCGCACCCGTCACGGTCGCCGCCACCGGCTTCCGACTGGCCGCCCGCCGGTTCCGCCACAACACCCTCGCCGTCATCGGCCTGGTCCTGCTCGTCGTCATCGTGCTGTTCTGCTTCGTCGGCCCGTTCCTGTACCCGACCGACCAGACCCACACCATGCTCGAGCAGGCGAACCGGAGCTCGGGCGGCGCCCACCTGCTCGGCACCGACGCCGTCGGCCACGACGTCCTCGGCCGTCTCATGTACGGCGGCAAGGTGTCCCTCATGGTCGGCATCGCCGCCGGACTGCTGGCGACCGTCGTCGGCACGCTGTGGGGCTCCGTCGCCGGGTACGTCGGCGGCTGGGTCGACGCCGTGATGATGCGCATCGTCGACGCCGGCATCGCGATCCCGGCGCTGTTCATCCTGCTCGTCATCTCGGCGATCACCACGCCCGGCGTCTGGGGGCTCATCGTGATCCTCGGGTTCGTGTCCTGGCTCGTGCCGTCCCGACTCATCCGCGCCGAGACCCTGACGCTGAAGAACCGCGACTTCGTGCTCACCCTCCGCGCCATCGGTGGCTCGCACGCCCGCGCCATCGGCCGGCACCTGCTGCCGAACTCGGTGTCGACCATCGTCGTCGCCGCCACGTTCCAGGTGGCCGACGCGATCCTCCTGGTCGCCTACGTCTCCTACCTGGGCCTCGGCGTGCAGCCGCCGGCCACGGACTGGGGCGGCATGCTCTCGGCGGGACTCACCGCCGCCTACTCCGGTCGCTGGTGGCTCATCGTGCCGCCGGGACTCGCCGTGATCCTCGTCGTCTGCGCGCTCAACGCCGTCGGCGACGGGCTCCGGGACGCATTCGACGTGAAGGGCCGCGGATGACCGCCACCGAACCGATCCTCGCCGTCGACGACCTCGGCGTGCACTTCAGCACCGAGTCCGGCGACGTGCACGCCGTCCAGGGCGTCTCGCTCACCGTCGCACCGGGCGAGACCCTCGCCCTCGTCGGGGAGTCCGGCTCCGGCAAGTCCACCGTCGCCCTCGCCGCGATGGGGCTGCTCTCCGGCAACGCCACCGTCACCGGCAGCGCCGTCATCGACGGGCACCAGGTCGTCGGTGCGTCCGAGCCGTCCCTGCGCTCCCTGCGCGGCCAGACCGTCTCGATGGTGTTCCAGGAGCCCGCGACCGCCCTCGACCCGCTCACCCGGGTCGGGGCGCAGATCGCCGAGGTCATCCGGAACCACCGGCAGGTGTCCGCCGCGTCCGCCGCGACCGAGGCCTTCGAACTCCTCCGCCGCGTCGGCATCCCGTCCCCGGAGGAGCGCGCGAAGGCCTTCCCGTTCCAGCTCTCCGGCGGCCAGCGACAACGTGTCGTCATCGCGATGGCGATCGCGAACGAGCCGGCGCTCCTCATCGCCGACGAGCCGACCACCGCGCTCGACGTCACGGTGCAGGCCGAGATCCTCGAGCTGCTCCGGGCGCTCGCCGCCGACACCGGCACCGGCGTGCTGCTCGTCACGCACAACATGGGGGTCGTCGCGGACTTCGCCGACCGGGTCGCCGTGATGCTGCAGGGCTCGATCGTCGAGACCGGCGGCGTCGAGGACGTCCTGCTCCGACCGCAGCACGAGTACACCGAACGGCTGCTGGCCGCGGTGCCGCGCCTCCAGACCGCTGCGTCGTCGGCCGAGCGGCCCGTGGTCGCGGATCGGCCGGCGTCCGCCGACGAACCGGACGGGAGGCCCGCCCCCGCCCCGGTGGTCGACCTGCGTGACGTGTCGGTCACCTTCGGCCGCGGCGCCCGCGCGGTGCACGCCCTGCGCGGCATCGACGTCGTCGTGCACGCCGGGGAGACCGTCGGCCTGGTCGGCGAGTCCGGCTCCGGCAAGTCCACCGCCGCCCGCGTCGCCCTCGGCCTGGTGCGCCCCACCGCCGGCAGCGTCCGGCTGTTCGGCTCCGACCTCCGCCGCACCCGCGGACGGGACCGCCTGGCCCTCCGTTCCGGCATCGGCGTCGTGCTGCAGGACCCCGTGGCGTCGCTCGACCCGCGGATGTCCGTCGGCGAGTGCATCGCCGAACCGCTCGCCATCCACCGCCGGCGGACCTCGACCGCCGACCGCCGCCGCCGCGTGGACGAGGTCCTGGACGCCGTCCGACTGCCCCGGACCCTGGCCACCCGCGCCCCGCGGGAGCTCTCCGGCGGGCAGCGTCAGCGCGTCAGCCTCGCCCGGGCGCTCGTGCTCGACCCGCGGCTGCTCGTCGCGGACGAACCGACCAGCGCCCTCGACGTCAGCGTGCAGGAGGCCGTCCTCGAGGTCCTCACCGACCTGCAGGCCGACCTGGGCTTCGCGTGCCTGTTCGTCTCGCACGACCTCGCCGTCGTGCAGCAGTTCGCCGAACGGGTCGTCGTGATGCGCGCCGGTGCGGTCGAGGAACAGGGCCCGACCGGCGCGACGCTGCTGCACCCGACGACCGACTACACCCGGCGCCTGCTCGCCGCCGTCCCCGTGCCCGACCCGGTGGTGCAACGCCAGCGCCGGACCGAACGGCTGGCCTCCCTCGCCGCGGTGACCCCGTGAGCGCCGAGGTGCTCGCCGGCATCGACGTCGGCGGGACGAACACGAAGGTCCTCCTCGCCACCACCGACCTCGAGGTCCTCGACCGCATCGACCTGCCGACACCCGCGCACGACGGCGGAGACGCGATCCTGGACGCGGCCGAGGCGGCGGTGCGGTCCCTGCTCGACCGGCACCGGGCCTCCTTGGCGGGCGTCGGGGTGGGCGCTGCCGGCGTCGTCGACCCGACCACGGGCACGGTGCTCGTCACCGCCAACTCGTTCACCGGCTGGGCCGGGTACGGCGTCACCGACGCCGTCACCGCACGGCTCGGGGTCCCGGCGACGCTCGACAACGACGTCAACGCGTTCCTCCTGGGCGAGGTCGCTGCCGGAGCCGTCGCGGGGGAGCGGGACGTGCTCGGGATGACCCTCGGCACCGGGGTCGGCGGCGCGCTCGTCCTCGGCGGCACCCTGTTCGGCGGCCCGCACGGCGCGGCCGGTGAGATCGGCCACGTCCCCGGCTTCGGCGACACCCCCTGCACCTGCGGGCAGCGCGGCCACCTCGAGACCGTCGCCGGTGCCCGGGGGATGGCAGACCGCTACGCCGCGAGCACCGGTCGACGACTCGGCACCCACCAGGTCGCCGAGGCCGCACGCGCCGGGGACCCGGACGCCCAGGCCGTGTTCGCGACCGCCGGGTGGGGCGTCGCCCGCGCCGTCCTGCTCACCGCGGGGATCCTCGACGTGACGACGGTCGTCATCGGCGGCGGGGTGGCCCGGTCGTGGGACCTGCTCGCGCCGGCCGTCGCGTCGGCGTTGGCGGACGAACCCCCGGTCAGCGGGGCGGCGATCCGCGTCGAGCCCTCGGCGCTCGGACCGGACGCCGTGGCGCTCGGGGCGGCCGCGCAGGTGCGGCGGCTCGTCGTCGCGGCGTGAGCCGAGTGTCGAGGCGGTGCTGAGCGCTCTCTGATCTGCCGGAGCGGGACTCCCGGCACCGGAACAGTGCACCGGCTGGGAGGATGAGCGCATGACCGACGCGCCCGCCCCGACGCCAGCCCGCCGGGAGCGCATGCCGTCCGGCATCCTCGTCCGCACGCCGTACCCGCTCGCCACGCTCGCGATCGCCCTCGCCACCGTGATCGTCATCACGATCGTCGGGTTCGTCCTCGGCGACGTCGACTTCCCGCTCGCCCACGCGCTGAACACCCTGCACACCGGGGCGCTCGGGGCGTTCACCACCGCGGTCTACCACGTGATCAGCCCCGCTCCGGCGATCGGCGTCACGATCATCGTCACCGGCGTGCTCTGGTTCGTGCAACGGGACGTCCGCCCGGCGGCCGCGTTCGCCGGCACCGTCGCGATCACCTGGGTGCCGTCGGACCTCGTCAAGGAACTCGTCCAGCGCCCCCGGCCGGACACGTCGCTGCTGCCGCACCCGTTCGCCACGCAGCCCGACCCCTCGTACCCGAGTGGGCACACCGTGTTCATCGTCGCCATCGTCATCGCGCTGACGTGGGTGCTCCGCGACACCCGGTGGCACACCCTCGCCGTGACGCTCGGCACCGTGATCGTCGTGGTGGTCGTGCTCGCGCTCACCATCGACGCCGTGCACTACCCGACCGACACCGTCGCGTCCGTGGTGTGGGCGCTCGCCGTCGCACCGGCCGCACGGCTCGTCTGGGTGGACTGGGCGATGCCGCGCATCCCCGTCCTGCGGCGCCCGGCGCTCACCGCACGGCACTGAACGCCGTCCGTCACCCGGTGGGTCGCCCATCGACGCGGGTTACGGTGCGGGGATGACTTCCCCGACCTCCGACGACGCGTTGGCCCGGCTGGCGGACGTCGTCCTCAGCGTCGCGCGGGAGCTCGACCCGACCGGTCCGCGCGCGGTCGACGTCGTGCCGCTGACCGGTACCGAGGTCCTGGTGATGCGCTGGGTCGACACGAACCCGGGGACGACGCCGAGTGCCACGGCGGACGCGACGGCCCTCCGCCGCAGCAACCTCAGCGTCGCGCTCGGGTCGCTCGTCGTGAAGGGCATGGTCGAACGGCGTGCCCATCCGGACGACGCCCGGACCGCCCAGCTGTTCCCGACGGCGCTCGCGGCCGAGAGCATCGGCGTGCTGCGGACCCGGTGGGCGGAGACCCTCCGTGCCGCCCTCCACGAGCAGGGCATCGAGGACGACGCCGTGGTGTCCGCCGTCGGACTGCTCGAGCGGATCGAGCAGGGGCTCAGGCCGTCGCGCGACGGATGAGCTCGGCGACCCGCTGCTCGTCGGCATCCGAGAAGTCCGGTGTCACCGCGAACGAGGTCGGCCAGAACGACCCGTCGTCGAGCCGCGCCGGGTCCTGGAAGCCCAGCGTCGAGTAGCGGGCCCGGAACTTGGCGGCGTCCTGGAAGAAGAACACGACCGCGCCGTCCTTCGCGTACGCGGGCATGCCGTACCAGAGCTTCGGTGTCAGCTCGGGCGCGGCCTCCCGTGCGATGCGGTGGATGCGTTCCGCCAGTCCCCGGTCGGGCTCGGGCATCGCGGCGATCTTCTCGACCACCGCCTGGGCGTCGAGTGCGGCCTTCTCGGCCTTCGTCGTCCCGCGCTTCCGGCTGGCCGTCACCTCGGCCACGTGCTCGCGCATCGCGGCACGCTCCTCGGCGGTGAAGGTGCTCTCGGACGCGTCGTCGCGTGCTGCCATGGTCGGCTCCCTCGTCGGTGCAGCCCACGGTAGCGCCATGGCAGGCTCGGGTCCATGACCTACATCGCGGCCGACGACCGCTACGACTCGATGACCTACCGGCGGACGGGGCACTCGGGGCTCGACCTGCCGCTGCTCTCCCTCGGCTACTGGCACAACTTCGGTGACGACGTCCCGTTCGAGACCCAGCGTGCGGTGAGCCGCCGGGCGTTCGACCTCGGCATCACGCACCACGACCTGGCGAACAACTACGGCCCGCCCTACGGCGCCGCTGAACGGAACTTCGGCAAGCTCATGCGCGAGGACTTCGCGCCCTACCGCGACGAGATGGTCGTCTCGACGAAGGCCGGCTGGGACATGTGGCCCGGCCCGTACGGGCAGGGCGGCGGCTCCCGCAAGTACGTCCTCGCCTCACTCGACCAGTCGCTGCGCCGCACCGGGCTAGACTACGTCGACGTCTTCTACTCGCACCGCCTCGACGCCTCCACCCCGCTCGAGGAGACGATGGGCGCCCTGCACACCGCCGTCCAGCAGGGCAAGGCGCTCTACGTCGGCATCTCGTCCTACGACGCCGAGCGCACCCGCCAGGCCGCCGCGATCCTCCGCGACCTCGGCACGCCTCTCCTCATCCACCAGCCCTCGTACTCGATGCTCAACCGCTGGGTCGAGACCGAGGGGCTGCTCGACGCCGCCGGCGAGCTCGGCTTCGGCGTGATCGGCTTCACCGCGCTGGCGCAGGGACTCCTCACCGGCAAGTACCTGGACGGCGTGCCCGAGGGATCCCGCGCCGCGGCCGGGAAGTCGCTCGACCCCTCGTCGATCACGCCCGAGGTCGTCGAGCACCTCCGCGCGCTCAACGCCGTCGCGGAGTCGCGTGGGCAGACGATGGCGCAGCTCGCCCTGGCCTGGGCACTGCGGGACGAGCGTGTCACGTCCCTGGTGATCGGTGCCTCTCGGGTGGAGCAGCTCGAGGACAACGTCGCCGCGCTGGCGAACACGACGTTCTCGGACGACGAGCTCCGCACCATCGACGAGCACAGCGTCGGCATCACCGACGTCGACCTCTGGGCAGGCGCCCGCTCCGGCGAGGTCTCCTGACCCGTCCCTCCTGCGGAACACCGGTGTTCGTCGGGAACGCCGCGTCATGACGCGGCGCGACGGAAGAACACCGGTGTCTCGCGGACCGGGCGGGTACCCTGGACAGGCAATCCAGCAACAACCGTGTATCTACCGGACGCCGGCACCCCGGCGGACAGCGGCGGCACCCGATGGGTCCGCTCCACACGAGTGGGCCGAGAAGGCACACCCCCACCATGCTCCAGGCGCGTTCCTCCGGCGCTTCCCTGATCGCCCTCGCCGGGCGGTCCTACTTCCCCATCGCCTTCGTGGCGCGACTGCCGTTCGCGATGATGGTCGTCGGCGTGCTGACGCTCGTCGTCGCCGCACGTGACTCGGTCGCACTCGGCGGCGTCAACTCGGCCTCGGTCGGCATCGGCTCGGCGCTGTTCGGGCCGCTCGTCGGTGCCGCCGCAGACAAGTACGGCCAGCGCGCCGTACTCGTTCCCGTCGGGCTCGCCAACGCGGTGCTGCTCGGTGCGCTGCCGTTCGTCGTGCAGAGCAGCGCCCCCGACCTGGCCGTCTTGGCGATGTCGTTCCTCATCGGAGCGACTGCCCCGCAGGTCGCGCCGATGTCCCGCACCCGGCTCGTCGCCATCATCCGGAACCGGATGGAACCGAAGCGGCACGAGCGGGTCCTCAGCGGCACGATGGCGTACGAGTCCGCCGCCGACGAGACCGTCTTCATCGTCGGACCGTTCCTGGTCGGCGTCCTGGCGAGCGCCATCGCGCCCTGGGTCGCCGTCGCCGGCGCCTCGGTCCTGACGTTCGTCTTCGTCACGGCCTTCGCCCTGCACCCCACGGGCAGACTGACACTCGGGCAGGCGTCCGACCCGCGGCCCGCACCGGCGCGGCAGCTCCTGCGGCCCCGGCTGGTCGTCGTGGTCGTGGGCATCCTCGGCATCGGGTTCTTCTTCGGTTCGACGCTGACCGCGCTGACGGCGTTCATGGCCGACCACGGCGGTTCGTCGCGGGCCGGGCTGCTGTACGGCCTGATGGGCATCGGTTCGGCGGGGCTCGCGCTCGGGTCGGCGGCGTTCCCCCGGGCCTTCCGGCTCGGCTGGCGGTGGCTGCTCTTCGGCGTCGTGCTGCTCGGGTCGGCGGTCGTGTTCGCCACCGCGGACTCCGTGCTGGCGGTCGGGATCGTCCTCGCCGTGATGGGCATCGGCATCGGTCCGACCCTCGTCACCCAGTACAGCCTGGGCTCCGACCGTTCGCCGGTGGGCCGCTCGGCGACGACCATGACGATCCTCGGCTCGGCGGTCATCGTCGGGCAGTCGATCGCCAGTGCCGTCGTCGGCGAGGTCGCCGAACGTGCCGGTACCCCGGCAGCGATGGCGTTCCCGGCGATCTCGGCCGCCGTCGTCGTGCTGGCGGGCGTCGCCAACCTGGTGCTGACCCGCCGCGACGCGGTCCGCTGACGGGAGGCGCGCCTCCCGTCCGGCTCAGGCCGGCGGCAGGGTGGGTGGCTGGGCGCGGCCGGCGGCAGCACGCCAGTCGTCGTCCGCGTCGGCCAGCTGCGGGTAGACCCGCAGCATCCCCTCCGGGACCACGACCCACGCGTCGCGGTCCTGCTCGCGGTACGACTGCTCGACCCGCTCCGCGAACCCGGGCGGGTCGGACGGCACCGTGCGTGACCACCCGCTCGCGACGAGCGCCTGCCGATGGGCGATGCCGGACCGGACGAGCTCGTCCCGGTGCGTCGACGGGAGTGCCCGGAGCGCGCCCACGTGCACGAGCCAGTCCACGACGGCGTGCATCTGCGTCGCGGTCGGTGCGTGCCCCCTCGTGTCGTCCGACATCGCGGCCCGGACCCGCTCCGGCTGGACCAGCCACGGCACCGGGAACGACAGGTCACCACGAGCCTCGAGTCGGCGGCTCCACGCGGCGGCGTCGACGACCTCCCGGAGCAGGGACTGCTCGCACTGCGCGAACGTGCGCCGCTCGGGGTGGCTGAGCGTCGGGTAGGGGACGGCAGCGCGGCCCGGTGTGGTCACGTGGGGAACCGGCACGGCGTTCGCCTGCCGCCACCGGTGAGCCAGTCGCCGCCACACCGATCGCTCGCCGTCCACGCGGCCACGCTACCCGGCACGCCACCCGTGGACTGGTGCGACGCCCCTGCCGCGCCGGTCAGCGGGCGCCGTCACTCGGTGTCGTCGACCAGCAGGTCCTCGTGTCGGTAGTCGCCCGAGCGCAGTCCGGCGCGGGCGATCATGTGCGTCGACACCGGCACGAGCGCGAGCTGGAACACCATCGCCGGGATCACCATCCACAGCACGGACCAGGTCCACACCGCGACGACGACCGCCGCCAGGCAGCAGGCCAACCCGAGCACCTGCGGCTTCGACATCGCGTGCAGTCGGACCAGCGGGTCGGGGAAGCGGACGATGCCGATCGCGGCACCGAGTGACAGCGCCGCGCCGACGAGCAGCAGCCCGAGCGCGATCCACGCCCGGATGCCGGCGTCGTCGAGGAACGCCTGCAGCATGTCGGTCATCTCGGTCATCGCTGGCCTCCTGCGGTGTCGCCGTCGTCGGAGGCGCGTGCGTCGTCCGCCGGGCCGGGGACCGTGGCCTCGTCGGCGGTCTGCACCGCGTGCTCGGGTGTGGTGGCGTCCATTCCCTCGTCGCCCGGGTCGGTCGACGGGGTGACGGCGCGGGCCACGGCGACGGTCGCGAAGACGCTCGTCGCCGCGATCACGACCAGCACCGGAACCGCGCTCGGGTCCTGCCGGACGACGATCGCGGCGGCGATGACGAGCAGGACGGTGGTGAGCACCATGTCCGACCCGATCATCCGGTCGAGGATCGTCGGGCCGCGGACGATGCGTCCGACCGCCAGCACGAGGGTCGCGCCGAGCAACGCCAGGACGAGGGCGATCCCGACCGCCAGGACGATCACGGCGGCGCTCACCGGACGACCTCGGGCAGCGGCTCGGACAGCTCGGAGACGTCCTGCCGGGACCCGATCGCGCGGATCACGAGGGCCTCGATGCGCAGGGCCTCGCGGCGGGCGTCGTCCACCTGCTCGGTGCGCTCGGTGTCGAGCACGTGGAGCAGCAGGCGTCGGCGGCGCAGGTCCTCGTCGATGACGTAGGAGCCGGGGACGAGGGAGATCGCGATGGTGGACAGCGTGAAGGTCATCTCCGAGGTGGTGTGCAGCTGGACCAGGACGATCGAGCTCTTCCGGACCCCGCGCGGCCGGACCGCGACCCAGGCGACCCGGAAGGACGCCGTGACGACGTACCCGGCCCAGACGAGCAGGAACCAGACGACGTGCACGACCGAGAACCGGGCGGACAGTGGGACCGGCGGCAGCGGCAGGGACTGGGTCACGAGCAGGGCGACGACGACACCGCACAGCAGCGTCAGCGGCGTCCAGCTGCCCCAGAGCAGTGCCCACAGGACGGTGAGCCCGACGACGAGCGGCACGTCGTACCGCCACGCCAGCGCCATCCGACGGGCGTTCGTGAACCGCTTGACGTCGCTCATCGGGCGTCACCGCCGAGGACGGCCTGCACGTACCGGTCCGGGGACTCGAGCGACTCGGCCGCACGGGTCGCGTAGCCGTACAGCGGGCCGGCGAGGACCGTCAGCGCCACCGAGCCGAGGACGGCGACGGTGGTCACCGCGACGAGCATCGGCGGCAGCTTCGCCCGCGCGTGCTCGGTGGAGGGCGCGTCGCCCTGGGCAGGAGCGTCGGAGGGGGCAGCGTCGGACCGCGTCGGGTCGTCGAGTGTCGCGACCGAGCCGTCCCCGGCCGGGGCGCGGACGACCGCAGCCGGCGCACCGGCGTCGGAGGAGCCTCCTGGTCGGCCGTCGGCCTCCGTCTCGGGGACCGTGACCGGCGCCGGTTCCGGGGCGCGCAGGTGCTCGTGCGGCTCCGCGACGCTGGCGTGCGGGGCGGCGGCCTCGGCGGCCGGCTTGGGCCGCCAGAACGCCGCGTCCCAGACGCGCATCAGTGCGTACAGGGTCAGGAGGCTCGTCACGACCCCGGCACCGATCGTCACGAAGGCGAGGGGGGAGCCGTCCTCGGCCGCGGCGCGGAACAGCCCGAGCTTGCCGATGAAGCCGGAGAACGGCGGGATGCCACCGAGGTTGAACGCCGGGATCAGGTAGAGCGCCGCGAGCAGGGGCGCCGCCTTGAGGAGGCCACCGAGCGACCGGGTCGACGTGGTGCCGCCGACCCGTTCCATCAGGCCGGAGACCAGGAAGAGGGTGGTCTGCACGACGATGTGGTGCACCGTGTAGAACACCGCGGCCGCGGTGCCGACCACCGAGCCGAGTCCGATGCCCATCACCATGAAGCCGATGTGGCTGATGAGCGTGAAGGACAGCAGGCGTTTCACGTCGGTCTGCGACACCGCGCCGAGCACGCCGACCACCATCGTCAGGACGGCGACGACGAGCAGGACCCCGTTGAGCTGCGGTCCGGGGAAGATGATCGTCTCGAGCCGGATGATCGCGTAGATGCCCACCTTCGTGAGCAGGCCGGCGAACACCGCGGTGACCGGTGCCGGGGCGGTCGGGTACGAGTCGGGCAGCCAGAACGCCAGCGGGAACACGGCGGCCTTGATGCCGAAGCCGATGAGCAGCATGGTGTGCAGCAGGAGCTGGACGTGGTCCGGCAGCTCCGCCACCCGCTGGCTGATCTGCGCGATGTTCACGGTGCCGGTCGCGCCGTAGACCAGGCCGATGGCGGCGAGGAAGATCGACGACGCGATCAGGCTCGTGACGATGTACGTCGTGCCGGCGCGGACCCGCTGCACGCTGCCGCCGACGGTGATGAGCACGTAGCTCGCCACCAGGAGCATCTCGAACGCGACGTAGAGGTTGAACAGGTCGCCGGCGATGAACGAGTCGAGCACGCCCGCCGCCAGGACCAGGTAGGTCGGGTAGAAGATCGTGACCGGGGCGTCCTCGTCGTCGTCGGCCAGGCCCTGCCCGATCGAGAAGAGCAGGACGACGAGCAGCACCGAGCTCGACACCGTGAGGAGCAGGGCGCTCAGGCGGTCGACCACGAGCGAGATGCCGTACGGGGCCTGCCACCCGCCGACCTGCACGACGATCGTGCCGTGCCGGTCGACCAGGACCATGAGCGTGACGGCGACCGCGACCGCGATGACGAGCACCGCGACCGTGATCGCGCGCTGCAGCTGCTGGTGGCGGAGCAGGCCCAGGGCGACGGCGGCGCCGAGCAGCGGGACGAGGACCAGGAGCGGGACGAGGAAGGTCACGTGCGGGGCCTGCTCTCGGTCTCGTGCGGGGCGGTGTGGTGCAGCGTGGTGTCGTGCGGCGTCGTCTCGTGCGGGTCGTCGGCGTCCTCGGGGGACTTCGGGTCGTGCCGCGTCGGGCTGTCGTCCTCGGCGAGCTCCGGGTCGTCGTCGGCCGGGTCGTGGCGGTCGGTGCGGATCGCGACGTCCGCCTCGTCGACCTCGACCTCGTCGGCTCGGGACAGTCGCCACGAGCGGTGGATCAGGGCCAGCAGGAACGCGCTGACCGCGAAGGTGATGACGATCGCGGTCAGGGCGAACGCCTGCGGCAGTGGGTCGGTGATCCCGTCCGCCGTCTTGCCGATCGGCGGGGCGCCCGCGGCGCCGGACATCGTCAGGAGCAGCAGGTTCAGGGCGTTGCCGAGCAGCAGGAACCCGAGCAGCATCCGGGTCAGGGAGCGTTCGAGGAGCAGGTAGACGCCGCACGAGAACAGCACGGCCATCGCGATGACGAGGACGAGGGTGACGGTCATGCGGGTCCCTCCAGGGTGTCGGCGGTGGGGACGCGGCGGTCCTCGAGGCGCTGGCGGTCGACCTCGGCCCCGAGCGAGCGGAGCACGTCGAGCACGAGTCCGACGACGACCAGGTACACGCCGATGTCGAAGAACGTGGCGGTGACGAACTCGACGTGGCCGAGGACGGGGACGGTGGCCTCGAAGAACTCGGAGTACAGCGCGTCCTTGCCGAAGAACATCGGCGTGATGGCGGTGATGCCGGCCGTGGCGACACCGAGGCCGAGCAGTCGGCCGGCGCGGATCGGTGCCGCGGCCCCGAGCTCCGCCGGACCGCCGGCCAGGTACCGGGCGGCGAGGGCGATGCCCGCGACGAGTCCGCCGGCGAAGCCGCCACCGGCCGAGTTGTGCCCGGCGAAGAGCAGGTACACCGACAGCACGACGAGGCCGTGGAACAGCAGGCGGACGACGACGTCGAGCAGTGCCGAGCGTCCGGTCGGGATCGCCGCGCTGGTCGGCAGCCACGCCCGCGGCTCGCCGTCGGCCCGGTCGTCACCGCTCGCGACCGCGGACGGCATGTCCCGGAGCCGGGGCAGGGTGTCCTCGCGGGACCGCACGAAGATCAGGCTCGCGACACCGGTCGCCGCGGCCACGACGACGGTCAGCTCGCCGAGGGTGTCCCAGCCGCGCAGGTCGACCAGGGCGACGTTGACGACGTTCAGGCCGTGCCCGAACGAGCTGGTCAGCGCCGGCAGGTCGGGCCAGAGCGGCTCCGCGGTCCGGGCGGACGCGGCGACGACGACCACGATCGCCAGGGTCAGCCCGGCGAGCGCCGCGAACAGTGCCCGGAGCACCCGGAAGCGCGACGGGTTCGCGGTGCCGATCCGCGGGGGCAGTCGGCGCAGCACGAGGACGAACGCGATGAGCGTCACGGTCTCGACGACGAGCTGGGTGAGGGCGAGGTCGACGGCGCCGTGCAGCAGGAACAGGATCGCGGTGCCGTACCCGGTCACACCGACCAGGACCGCGGCGGCGAACCGGGTCTTCGCGGCGAGGACGGCGATCGCGGCCATCGCCATCACGACGACGACGGGCAGCTGGCCCCAGGTGTCGGCGAACCGGATGTGGAACGCCCAGGGGCCGCCGACGACGAGGTTGGCCAGCGCACCGGCGACGAACACCGACAGGATGACGGTCAGGTAGTAGGGCAGCGAACCGCGCTGCAGGCTGGCGGTCAGCCAGGTCGCGAACCGGTCGAGGCCGCGCATCAGCCGTCGGTAGTTGGCGGAGGCGGACGGCGACCCGGCCAGGCGGTGCTGGACGGCCTCGACCCGGGTGCGGAGCAGGAAGAGGACGCCGCCGCCGACCAGGGTCAGGGCGGAGATGCCGAGCGCCGGCTCGAACCCGTGCCAGAGCGCCAGGTGTCCGACCTCGCCGCTGCCGTGCCGTGCGGCGGTGGCGGCGGACTCGAAGCCGTGCGCGACGAACGGCGTGGCGAGGCCGAGGACGAGCCCCGCGACACCGAGCGCGGTGGGGACGACCCAGAGCCCGTGCAGCGCGTGCGGCTCGGTCTGGGCGACCCCGGACTTGCGGGCGAAGGTGCCCCAGAAGAACCGGCACGAGTACGCCACGGTCAGGACCGACCCGATCGTCACACCGACGAGGGCGACCCAGGCCCAGCCGGCGTCCGCACCGTGCAGTTCCTCGAGGAAGCCGCCGAGCACGGCCTCCTTCGCGACGAAGCCGATCAGCGGCGGGATGCCGGCCATGGACGCGAGCGCGAGCACCGCGACGACCGCCAGCCCGGGCAGCCGTCGACCGAGGCCGCTGAGCTTCCAGAGGTCGCGGGTGCCGCTGACGTGGTCGACCGTTCCGACGACCAGGAACAGCGTGGACTTGAACGTGGCGTGGGCGACGAGCAGGACGACCCCGCCGAGGGCGATCTCCGGCACACCCCATCCCGCGGCGAGCACGAGGAACCCGAGCTGGGCGACCGTGCCGTACGCCAGCAGCAGCTTGAGGTCGGTCTGCCGCAGTGCCCGGTACCCGCCGACGAGCATGCCGAGCACCCCGAGCACCGTGATCGTCTCGCGCCAGCCGTCGAGCAGCGCGAACGCCGGGGCCAGGCGCGCGACGAGGTAGATGCCGGCCTTCACCATCGCGGCGGCGTGCAGGTACGCGCTCACCGGGGTCGGGGCGGCCATCGCGGCGGGCAACCAGAAGTGGAACGGCACGATCGCCGACTTCGTCAGCGCGCCGACCAGGACGAGGATCACGGACACCGTGACCGCCGTACCGGTCGGCGGTGCGGCGATGATGCCGGAGAGCGAGGTGGTGCCCGCGGCGACCGAGACCACCACGAGACCGGCGAGCATCGCCAGTCCGCCGGCCGTGGTGACGACGAGGGCCTGCATCGCCGCGGCCCGGCTCGCACGTTTCGCGGCGTCGTGCCCGATCAGCAGGTAGGAGAAGACCGTCGTGGCCTCCCACAGGACGAACAGCACGATGACGTCGTCGGCGATCACCAGGCCGTACATCGACCCGGCGAACGCGGTCAGGACGCCGGCGAACCGACCGAGACCGGGTTCGTCGTCGGGGAAGTACGACGCGCAGTAGACCAGCACGAGCGCGCCGACCACGGTGACCACGAGGGCGAGCACCCACGACAGGGCGTCCACCCGGAACGCCAGGTCGAGTGCGAGTTGCGGGATCCAGCGCACGCGTTCCGTGACGCCGTCACCGAGCGCCGGAGCGGTCTGGGTGAGCGTGAGGACCGCGGCGGCGGCGGGGGCGAGGGCGGCGACGAAGAAGACGCGACGCCCCAGCAGGGGAGTGAGTGCGGGGACGACGAGTGCGATGACGCCGAACGCGATGAGGACGGTGAACACAGGGGCACCTCCTCGGGGGTCGGGCTGCAGTCCGGCTCTCTTGGCACCTCACAGCCTACGGAGAGCCGCATGGGCAGATCCTGTGCGAGCGGACAGGGTCCGTCGCGGTGGTCCAGACTGCTCCCGACTCTGCCCGCTCGCGGGCGCGGTTGTCCGCCCCGGTTTCAGCCCTCGTACGCCCGCGACGGGATCTGGGTGGCGAACTTGCCCCCGGACACGTCGAGCAGCGTCCCCGTGACGTACCCCGACAGGTCGCTCGCCAGGAAGAGCAGGACGTCCGCCACGTCGTCGGGCGTCTCCCACCGCCGGATCGACAGGGTGTCGAGCAGCCGGTCCTGGTCCGCGGTCGGCATGGTCGCGAAGCCGTTCATCGCGGTCGGCACCATGCCCGGCGCGTACGCGTTGACGGTGATGCCCCACGGCCCGAGTTCCGACGCGAGGACCCGGGTGAACTGCACGACCGCCGCCTTCGACGCCGCGTACGCCGCACTGCCCACGCTCGGCACGATCGCCGCGAAGGACGCCGCGTTGATGATCCGGCCGCGCCCTGCCCGCTGCATGACGGGCGCCACCGCCTGGCTCATGAGGAAGGTGCCGCCGAGGTTCACGTCCATGCACCGTCGCCAGGCGTCCCACCCCAGGTCCGCCACCCGGCCCTCGACGTTGATGCCGGCGTTGTTGACGAGGACGTCGACCGTGCCGTGCCGGGCGACGACCTCGTCGACGGCGGCGCGCACCGACGCCGGGTCGGTGACGTCGCAGGCGAGCACCTCGAGAGCGTGGGTGGCGTCCGGGACGCTGGCCGGGCCTCCCGGCTGGTCGTCCGTCGCCCGGTCCGCGAGCGCCGCCGCCAGGTCGAGCGCGACCACGTGCGCGCCCTCCCGGCGGAACCGCTCCGCGATGGTCCGGCCGATCCCGCGGGCGGCGCCGGTGACGACCACCACCCGGTCACTGAGGTCGAGGTGCATCGTCGCTCCTTTCGGGGCGTCCGTCGACGCCGACGCGTCTACTGTCCCACCCATGACGGACGACGGCACGGCAGACCAGCCCACCACGGACCGCCCCGCGACGGACGACCGTGTCCTGTGGGTCACCGGCGGCGGCAGCGGCATGGGCGCCGCGGCCGCACAGGTGGCGGCACGGTCGGGCTGGAGGCTCGTCCTCAGCGGCCGTCGCACCGAGCGGCTCGACGCGGTCGCCGCCGGCATCCGCGCCGCGGGCGGCACAGCCGACGTCCTGCCCCTCGACGCCACCGACCCGGAGGCCGTCACCGCGGCCCGCGACACCCTCCTCGGGCGACACGGTCGGATCGACGGGCTCGTCCTGTCGGCCGGGCTGAACTCTCCGCGGCGACGGTGGGACGACCAGTCGATGTCGGAGCTCCGTGCCGTGATCGACACCAACCTGACGGCGGTGGTGCAGGTCGTCGACGCGGCGCTCCCCGCCCTGCGGCGCTCCGGCGGGGTCGTGGTCGTCGTGTCCTCGTACGCGGGGTGGTCGTCACAGCCGGGCGCGGGTGTGGCGTACTCGGCGAGCAAGACGGCCCTCGGCCCCGTCGTCCGCACGCTCAACCAGCAGGAGGCGCAGCACGGGGTCCGGGCCACGCACCTCTGCCCGGGCGACGTCGCGACGGACTTCCTCGACCAGCGCCCGAGCGTGCCGGACGCTGCCGCACGTGCCGTGATGCTCACGCCCGAGGACGTCGGCCGAGCCGTCGGGTTCGTGCTGTCCGCTCCGGCCCACGTGCGGATCGACGAGCTCGTGCTCTCCCCGGTGTCGCAGCACTGAGCCCGCGCGCGCGGCGGTGCCCAGGACCTGGGATGATCGAGGGCGGTGCGTCTGGTTCGTGCCGTGGAGGGTGACCCGTGGACGCAGCAGAACAGGTGGTGCTGCAGCTCGTCGGCACCCCGTGGGCGTTCCTGGTGGTCGGCCTCGTGCTCGCCGTCGGCAGCATCGCGGTCTTCCTGCCCAGTCAGGCGATGGTCGTCGCGATCGGCACGCTGCTGGTCGGCGGTGACGGCGGACTCCTGCCCGTGCTGCTCCTCGTCGTCGCGGCCACGATCGGCATGGTGCTCGGCGACCTCGCGCTCTACCAGCTGGCCCGCTCGGTCGACCTCGGCTCGAAGTCCTGGTTCGCCCGCCCGAAGGTCCGGAAGGCCCGCGAGTCGATCGACGAGCGCTACCGTGCCGCCCCGGGGCGCATCGCCGTCCTCGGCCGGTTCATCCCGATGGGCCGGCTGACGACGAACCTGGTCGGCGCCGACAGCGGGCTCGACGTCCGACGGTTCCTGGTCAGCTGCGCCATCGCCGACGTCGTCTGGGCCGCCTACTGCGTCGGGATCGCCGCCGCGACCGGGCACTGGAGCCGGGAGCAGCCGTTCCTGGTGACCGTGCTCGCGGTCGTGGCCTCGATCCTGCTCGGCGTCGGCATCTCGGCGGTCGAGAAGGCCGTGCGCCGCCGCAGCGAGGCCGCTGCCGCGGTCTGAACCGCCCGGGAGCCCGGCGCACCGCGACGTGCGCGCACTAGCGTGGTCGCACCGTTCGAAGGAGAACCCGTGCCGAGCCTCACCGACCTCGTCCCCGACCCCACCGCGCTCGAGACCCTGCACACCGGCAGCACCTGGGCCGAGGGGCCGTGCTGGATCCCCGCGACCCGGACGCTCCGCTGGTCGGACATCCCCGGGGACCGCATCCTGCAGTGGGCGGCGTCCGACGGCTCCGTGTCGGTGTACGCCGACGGGGTCGAGTTCACGAACGGCCGGACCCTCGACCACGACGGGTCGGTCGTGCAGTGCTCGCACGGACTCCGGCGGGTGGAGCGCGACCGGGACGGCGTCGTCACCCTGATCACGGCGCGGTGGGGTGGGGTCGCGTACAACTCCCCGAACGACGTCGTCGTCGCCCGGGACGGCAGCGTCTGGTTCACCGACCCGGCCTACGGCATCACGCAGCCGCGCGAGGGGCACCCCGGCGTCCGCGAGTACGGCGACCACTGGGTGTTCCGCTGCGGGCCCGACGGCGAGGACCTGCGTCCGGTCGCGCTCGACGTCGACGAGCCGAACGGGTTGGCCTTCTCACCCGACGAGCGGGTCCTCTACGTGGCGAGTTCGGACGGCGACCGCCCGGTGATCCGTGCGTACGACGTCGTCACGGACGGTCCGGCCGCCCCCGGCGTGCCGGGCGTGCGGGTGAAGAACGGGCGCGACCTGGTGCGCTTCGCCCCGGGCGAGGGCGTCCCGGACGGCATCCGGGTGGACGAGGACGGGCGGATCTGGTCCTCGGCGGCCGTCGGGGTGTTCGTGTACGAGCCGGACGGCACCCGGATCGGTGTGGTCCCGGTGTCCGAGACCGTCGCGAACCTCTGTTTCGGCGGTGACGACGGCCGTGACCTCTTCGTCACCGCGACGACCTCGGTGCACCGCATCCGGACCACCGCCCGGGACGCCGCCCGCCGCTGACGTATCCTGGCTCGGCCATGCAGTGCGACTACTTCGACCGCGGGGTCTGCCGGTCGTGCACCCTGATGGGTCAGCCATACGGAGACCAGGTCCTCGACAAGGAACTCCGCACCCGCGAACTCCTCCACGACGCCGTCGACGCGGCCGGTGGTCCGGGCTCCGTCGAGTGGCTGCCAGCGGTCACCAGCCCGGAGTCCGGCTACCGCAACAAGGCGAAGATGGTCGTCGGCGGCACGGTGCAGCAGCCCACCGTCGGGATCCTCGACGAGCGGCAGCGCGGGGTCGACCTCCGGCACTGCGGCATCTGCACGCCGGGCATCCAGCGGGCGCTGCCGGTCCTGGCCGACTTCATCGCGTCCGCCGGGCTCATGCCGTACGACGTCCGGCAGCGGCGCGGTGAGCTGAAGTACGTGCTCGTCACCGAGTCGCCGGACGGCGAGCTGATGGTGCGGTTCGTGCTCCGCAGCGAAGGACAGCTCCCGCGCCTCCGCGACCGGCTCGACGACCTCCGGAGAGTCCTGCCGCAGGCGGTCGTCGTCACCGCGAACCTGCTGCCGGAACACAAGGCCGTGACCGAGGGGGAGCGGGAGGTCGTCCTCACCGAGCAGCAGACCCTGCCGATGCGCCTGGGCCCGGTGACGATGCACCTGCGCCCGCAGAGCTTCTTCCAGACGAACACGGCCGTCGCGACGGAGCTCTACGCGCAGGCGTCGGCGTGGATCGACGAGGTCGACACGGCGTCGATGTGGGACCTGTACTGCGGCGTCGGCGGCTTCGCCCTGCACGCCGCACGCCCGGGTCGCTCGGTCACCGGGATCGAGACCAGTCGTGAGGCGATCGTCTCCGCGAAGCAGTCCGCCCGCGAGGCCGGCCTGACCGACGTCCGCTTCGCCGCCGACGACGCCACCGCCCACGCCCTGCGGGCCCGCGCCGGCAGCACCCCGGAACTCGTGGTCGTCAACCCGCCCCGACGCGGCATCGGTGCCGAGCTCGCCGGGTGGTTGGAGACGTCCGAGGTGCGGCACGTCGTCTACTCCAGCTGCAACCCGGTGACGCTCGCCCGCGACCTCGCGGTGATGCCGTCGTTCCGCCTGCGGCGGGTCCGCGTGCTCGACATGTTCCCGCAGACGGGACACCTCGAGGCCGTCACGCTGCTGTCGCGGGACTGACGGACAGGAGGCACGGCGCGGGCTCGACACGTGCCTCCCGGCCCCCGTCGGGTCACCCGGGACCACGATTGCCAGGGAACTCGGAAGGTCGTGTACCCGGGTACGCCCGATCGCCGCGTCCATGGGGATCGACCCGTACAGGGTCCGCGCGGGGTACATAGCACTGCTGGGTAGAACCGTTGGTCTCAGTTTGATAACGAGCGTGAGTTTCCTATGGTGGCCCACCGTGACGCCGGCGCGGAGGCTGCCCCCGGCGACACCATCAGACTGACCGCGATCGGTCGGGGTGGGCAGCCGACGTCGGGAACGACGATCGCGACCCCGGTGGAGCAACGACATGAAGAACCACACCCGAACTCGCGCCCTCGTCGGCGGACTGGCTTTCGCCGGCATCGCCGCGACGGGCGTCGGTCTCGCGGCTGCACCGGCCAGCGCGGCCGACGGCTCGACCTGGGACGCCCTGGCGGCCTGCGAGTCCAGCGGCAACTGGGCCACGAACACCGGCAACGGCTACTACGGCGGGCTGCAGTTCTCGCAGGGCACCTGGACCGCCAACGGCGGCACCGGCAGCCCGGCCGGCGCGAGCCGTGAGACGCAGATCGCCGTGGCCGAGAACGTCCTCGCCACGCAGGGCTGGGGTGCCTGGCCCGCGTGCTCGGCGAAGCTCGGCCTGAGCGGCACCAGCGGTGCCGCACCGGCCCCGGTCGCCCAGCAGGCCGCTCCGGCGCCCGCCCCGGTGGCCGCTGCTCCGGCTGCCCCGGCACCGCAGGCTGCTCCGGCACCGCAGGCAGCGCCCGCGGCCGCGGCTCCGAAGGCCGTCGCGAGCACGCCGGCACCCTCGGCGACCGCCACCAAGCCGGCCGCCGTGCCGACCAGCGGCAAGACGTACAAGGTGGTCTCGGGCGACACGCTCGACACCATCGCGACGAAGCTCGGTGTCGAGGGCGGCTGGAAGCAGCTGTGGGCGGCGAACACGTCGACCGTCGACGACGCGAACCTCATCTACGCGGGGCAGACCCTGCAGCTCCCGGCCTGACGCACCGCGTCACGCAGCCGATCGGAAGCGCCCCACGACCTCGGTCGTGGGGCGCTTCGTCGTGCTCCCGGGATCAGCCGGCGTGGGTCCGGAGCCAGCCCTGCAGGTCGTCCGAGCGCAGCGCGATCGTCAGGCTCGCGACGGCGGAGTCGTCGACCCGGACGTAGGACTGCCCGTCCGCACTGGTGCCCGCTCCGGCGGACGGCAGCGTGGCGGTGTGCAGGTCGTCGGCCCGGACGTCGCGGAGCGACCACCCGAGCGCGACCAACGTGGCGGAGTCCAGGCCGGGGTCGACGGACAGGTACTCGCTGGTCGAGGACACGAACCGCCGGACGGTGTCGGGGCTCGTCAGGGTCTCCTCGGACAGGAGCTGCTCGACGACGGCGCGCATGAACGCCTGCTGGTTCCGCACCCGGCTGTGGTCGCCATCGGCGAAGGCGTGACGGGCGCGGACGAAGGCGAGCGCTCCGCCACCGTCGAGGTGGTCCGGCCCGACCGTGAAGTGGTGCCCCTGGGCGTCGAAGGTCGACGGCGACTGCACGGTGACACCGCCCAGGGCATCGGTCATGCCGGCGAAACCCGCGAAGTCGATCTCGGCGACGTGGTCGATCCGGACGTCGAGGAGCTGTTCGACCGTCTGCACCGTCAGCGGGACGCCGCCCCACGAGTACGCGGCGTTGATCTTCGCCTCGCCGTGCCCGGGGACCTCGACCCAGGTGTCCCGGAGGATCGACAGGAGCGTGATGTCCTGTCGGTCCGCCGGGACGTGCGCGAGCATCAGGGTGTCGGCTCGTCCGCCGGTCGTGCCGTCCTCCGCCGGGGCGTCCGGTCCGCGGGCGTCCGACCCGCGTGCGTCCGACCCGATGAGCAGGACGTCGACGGCGTCACCGTGGTCGACCGGGCGACTGTCGGTCGGGAAGGGGTCCTCGATCACGGTCCGACCGGCGTCGTAGCGCTCGGCGAGACCCCCGATGAACGTGGCGGCGACCACGGCGAGCACCGCGGCGACGGCGGTCAGGGAGCCGAGGGTCGCGAGCAGCGCGACGAGGAGGGGGCGGCGGCGACGGACGGGTCGGGTGGCGCGACGGCCGGGCATACGGGCTCCCGAGGATCGGGTCGGCCCTGATGCCGACCCGTCCAGCGTGACACATCTGACATGTCAGACGCAAGTGTCACGCGACGGGAGGGGTGCCCCTGGACCCGGCGAGGATCGCCCCGAGCCGGGCGCGGAGTTCGGGGTCGTCCGGCAGGAGCTCCCGCTCGATGTGGCGTGCGGTGTCCCACATCTGCCGGCCGTGGTCGGTGACCGTGACGAGTCGTCGGCGCCCGTCCTCGGGGTGAGGACTGCGGACGATCATCCCGTCGCGCTCGAGTCGCTCGAGGGTGCGGGACATCGTCTGTGGCTGCACGCGTGCGGTCCGGGCGATCACGTCCGCGCCCGTCGGGCCGTTGCGGAGGGCGATGTCGAGCGCGATGAGGGCGGCGTGCTGGAGTCCGATGGCCCGGAGTCGCTCGTCCCACTCGCGCTCCACAGCACGGGAGGCCGCGGCGAGCAGGCGTCCGATCGGCCACTGCGCGGACTGGTCCTCCATGCCCCGAGTCTACGGTGGAGCAGTCCACTAGATCCCGCCGCGCGACAAAGTGTTCAGCATGCTGACGATCGGTGTACGCTCGCCGTCGTGCCCCGCTCCCTCCGCATCGCGATCCCCGCCCTCGTCGTCCTGGTCTGGCTGGTCGTCGCCTCGGTCGGCGGCCCCTTCTTCGGTCGGATCTCCGAGGTCTCCACGAACGACCAGACCTCGTTCCTGCCGGCGTCCGCCGACGCCACCGCCGTCCAGGACCGCAGCAGCGACTTCCGTGACGCCAGCGGCGCCCCCGCGATCATCGTGCTCGAGCGCGACGGCGGCCTGACCGGCGCCGACACCGCGGCCGCCGGGCGCATCGCCGACGCGCTCGGGGACCGCGACGACGTCGACCAGGTCAGCCCGGTCATCCCGAGCGAGGACGGCGACGCCGTGGAGATCGTCGCGACCCTGACCGCGTCCGCCGAGACCGGGGACGCGGTCACGGCCATCCGCACGGACGTCGACGCCGCGCTGCCGGACGGCGTGCTCGGGTACGTCACCGGCCCGGCGGGCTTCACCGCCGACCTGACCGCCGCGTTCGCGGGCATCGACGGTCTGCTGCTCGGGGTCGCGCTGGTCGCGGTGCTCGTGATCCTGATCGTGGTCTACCGCTCGCCGCTGCTGCCGTTCCTGGTGCTCGCCACCGCGGTGTTCGCCCTGACCGCCTCGATCCTCGTCGTCTGGGCACTCGCGAAGGCCGGCGTCGTCACCGTCAACGGGCAGGTGCAGGGCATCCTCTCGATCCTGGTCATCGGTGCCGCGACCGACTACGCGCTGCTGTACACCTCGCGGTACCGCGAGGCCCTCCGTGACCACCGCACCGGATGGGACGCCACGAAGGCCGCGCTCCGGGGCAGCCTCGAGCCGATCGTCGCCTCGGGCGGCACCGTCATCGTCGGGGTCCTGTGCCTGCTGCTCTCCGACCTCAACTCGAACAAGGCGCTCGGCCCGGTCGCGGCGATCGGCATCGCGTTCAGCGTGCTCGCCGCCCTGACCCTCCTGCCCGCACTGCTGCTCTGCTTCCGCCGTGCCGCGTTCTGGCCCCTCCGCCCCGCGTTCGGCAGTGCCCACCCGGTGCTCACCGGACCGGACGCCCGCGGACTCTGGGCCCGGGTCGGTCGGCTCGTCGGGCGGCGCTCGCGGGTCGTCTGGATCGTCTGCACGGTGGGGCTCCTGGCGATGGGCACCGGCCTGCTCGGGCTCCGCGCCGACGGGGTCCCGCAGAGCGACCTGGTGATCGGGCAGTCGCAGGCCCGCGATGGGCAGACCGTGCTCGCCGACCACTTCCCGGGCGGCTCGGGCAGCCCGGCCCTCGTGCTCGGCGACGCGGACCGCATCGACGACCTGGCTGCCGCGGTCGCCGGCGTGGACGGGGTCGACGCCGTCGCCGCGGCCGCGAAGGGCGCACCCTCCGGGAGCGTGCCCGCCGGACCGGACGCGACGAGGGTCGGGACCGGCGGCGCCCCCTCCAGCGTGACGGCAGCCGACCCGACCGTGTCCCGCGGTCAGGTGCTGCTCGAGGCCACACTCGCCGACCCCGCTGACTCCGCGGCGGCAGAGCACACCGTGCGCGAGCTCCGGACCGCCGTCGAACGCGTCGACCCCGGATCGCGGGTCGGTGGGGTGACCGCGACCGCGATCGACACGAACGACACCGGCATCCGCGACCGGACCGTGATCATCCCCGTCGTGCTCGTGGTGATCCTGCTCATCCTGATGCTGCTGCTCCGGAGCATCGTCACGCCCCTCGTGCTCATCGGCAGCGTCATCGTGTCCTTCGCGGCCGCGCTGGGCGTCGGCGCGCTGGTGTTCGACCACCTGTTCCACTTCCCCGGCGCCGACCCGTCGGTCCCGCTCTTCTCGTTCGTGTTCCTGGTGGCGCTCGGCGTCGACTACAACATCTTCCTCATGACCCGGGTGCGCGAGGAGACGCTCCGGCACGGCCCGCGCGAGGGGGTCCTGCGCGGACTCGGCGCCACCGGCGGGGTCATCACCTCGGCCGGGGTGGTGCTCGCGGCGACCTTCGCGGCCCTCGGCGTGATCCCGATCCTGTTCCTCGTGCAGATCGCGTTCGTCGTCGCCTTCGGGGTCCTGCTCGACACCGTGGTGGTCCGGTCCCTGCTCGTCCCGGCCCTCGTGCTCGAACTGGGACGCCGGGCCTGGTGGCCGTCGCGCCTCTCGCGGCGACCGGGTGACATGTGACACGCTGACAGCATGCCCGTTCCCTCCACGCAGCCCGCAGCAGAGCGCAAACTCCTCCGCGACACCGTCCAGGACAAGATCCGGGACGCCATCATGGACGGCACGCTGGAGCCCGGCGAGCGGCTGAACGACGACGACCTCATCGCCTGGCTCGGGGTCTCCCGCACGCCGATCCGCGAAGCGCTCGCCGAACTCGCCCGAGCAGGACTCGTCGAGATGGCGGCGAACCGGTACACCCGGGTCGCCGCACCCACGAAGGGCGAGCTGCTCGACGCGTACCAGACCCTCGGGGTGATCTACGGCGGGGTCGTCCGGTTGGCCGTCCCGCGCTTCACCGACGCCGAGCGCCGCAAGGTCGTGGCGACGCTCGAGCAGGTGCTCACCCGCCTCGGCAAGGGCGAACAGGCGGCCCTGGCACACGACGGCGCCGACGTCTACGCGATGTGGGCGGACGCCTGCGGCAACGCCTCGCTCGCGCAGCTGTGCCGGGCCACGACGGACGGCCTCTCGTTCAAGCTCCGCGTGCCGGAGATCGCCGAGGTCGTGCCGGTCGACGTCGTCACGCCGCGCATCGCCGACCTGCGGGACGCGGTGCGCGCGGCGGACCCGATCGCGGCCGAGCTCGCCATGGAGGCCGTGCACCTGCTGCCCGAGCGGAGCTGAGCGGTCGGCGCCGAGCGGAGCTGAGCAGTCGGCCCCCAGCGGAGCTGACACGCCTCAGGCGGGCAGCACCCCAGTGGTGAACCCGACCGCCCAGAGCGCGACGATCGCGGCCACCGCGCCGAGGTGCCACCAGCCGTGCATCACGAGCACGGCGGCGAACTCGCGCAGGAACGCACTCGGCACCGACTGCCGCGCGGTCGGTGCTCCGAGCACCCGGGCGTCGAGGTCCGTGTGCCGCGCCGTCATCGCCGTCCGCATGACGTGGTAGTCGTTCGTGACGACGAGGGTCCGCCCGCCGATGCCCGCGTCCTGCAGGAGCTCCCGCGAGAAGCGGAGGTTCTCGCGGGTGTTCGTGGACCGGCCCTCGCGGAGCACGAGTCCCGACGGGACCCCGTGCCGGACGAGGTACTCCGCCATGGCGTCGGCCTCGGTGCGGTCCTCGTCCTCACCCTGGCCCCCGGAGGCCACCACGACCGGGGTCCGACCGGCGGCGACCGACCGGTGGAACACCTCGAGCGTGCGGTCCAGCCGGGAGCGCAGCATCGGCGACACCTCGCCGTGCACGAGCCCGCAGCCGAGGACGACGAGCGACTCGGCCTCCTCCGTCACCCGGACGTGGCCGTAGGTCAGGGCAGCACCGAGGAAGACGAGGAAGACGAGCGCCAGGTAGCCGGCCACCGCCAGGACCAGCACGAGCGTCGCCGTGCTGACCGGGGTGCCGATCGCCGCCAGCACCGAGACGAGCACGCCGAGTGCCAGGACCGAGAGTCCGGCGACGAGCGCGAGCAGCCGGGTCAGGCTCCGTGCGCCCCGACGGACGGCCCGGAGACCGTTCCACAGCAGGGGGACCGCGACGGCGGCGCAGCAGACGGCGACGACGGTCAGGAACACCCCACCGACAGTACGGGGTGACCATGGGCGCGACGCAGGCGGTCCGCGCGGCCGGTGCCGTGCCTCCCGGTCGTCTCGTACAGGTCGTCCAGGCGGAATCCATGTCATCTGCGCGCCCCACGGTTATGGTTCTCCCCGTGACGAACGCACCCGAGGAGACCAGGCCGCGCCGGGCCGATCGCGCCGTGCCGCCCCGCCACGGACGCCGGAAACGCCACTGGGGGTTCCTGTTCCCCGCGCTGGCGGGCGTCCTCACCATGGCCGTGCTGCTCGGCGGCGGGTACGCGGCGTACGCCTACAACCTGCTCACCAGCAGCGTGACGAAGGTCGACGCCATCGGCAGTGCGCCGCCGGCGAAGGACGACGTCGACGGCCGGGCGATGAACATCCTGCTCGTCGGTGACGACCACCGGCCGGACAACGCCACCCCGGAACAGCTCGCCGAACTGAGCACCGAGTCCGACGGCGGTGCGACGAACACCGACACGATGATCGTCCTGCACATCGCGGCGGACGGGCGCAGCGCCACGATGATCTCGTTCCCGCGCGACTCCTACGTCGACATCCCGGGCGTCGGCAAGGGCAAGCTCAACAGCGCCTTCTCGTACGGCTCGATGAACGGCGGCGGTGACACCGGTGGGGCGCAGAAGCTCATCGCCACGATCCAGGGCCTGAGCGGTCTGACGATCGACCACTACGTGCGGGTCTCGCTGCTCGGCTTCTACGAGATCGTCAAGCAGCTCGGGCCGGTGAACGTCTGCCTGAACCAGGCCGCGCAGGACCCGTTCTCCGGTGTGGACCTGCCGGCCGGCCCGTCGAAGCTCGACGCGAAGCAGGCGCTCTCCTTCGTCCGACAGCGCCACGGTCTGCCGAACGGCGACCTGGACCGCCAGGTCCGGCAGCAGTACTTCCTCTCGCAGGAGGCGCGGAAGATCCTGTCCGCCGGCACCCTGCTCAACCCGGTCAAGACGACGAAGATCATCAGCGCGATCGGTGGATCGGTGGAGACCGACCAGGGTCTCGACATGCTCACGCTCGCGAGCCAGATGAGCAACCTCCGCCCGTCGAACATCAAGTCGGCGACGATCCCGATCCTCGGCACACCGACCATCTACCCGAACGGCTCAGCGCTCTCGATCGTCGAGGTCGACACCGCCGGCATGCCCGCGTTCGTGCAGAGCCTGGTCGGCGAGCCGCCCGCCTTCACGAAGGCGAAGGCCGCCGACGCGGCGTCGGTGTCCGTGACCGTGTCCAACGGCAGCGGCGTCACCGGTGCGGCCGCGGCGGCCAGCGCGGTCCTCACGGGGCGCGGCTTCCAGGTCGGTGCGCCGGGTTCGTCCGACACCACCGCGACGACGATGGTGCAGTACCCGGTCGGCATGGAGGCGCAGGCCAAGGCCGTCGTCGCCGTCGTCCCCGGCGCGGTGCCGGTCCAGAGCACGGCCGTGCAGGGGATCACCCTGGTGCTCGGCACCGACGGGAAGACGCCCACGGCGGCAGCAGAGCCGGACAGCGGGGCGAGCACCCCGGCCGACGGCGGCGATCAGCCGTCGCAGCAGCCCGAAGCGCCGAAGCCGTCCGAGGAGGCCGCCGAGCCGAGCCCGTCGTCCACCGCGGTGCACGAGTACGGCCAGGACGGCGCCTGCATCAACTGACCCGTCACAGCAGCGCTCGCCGCTGCCGTCCAGGCTGGCATGTCACATTACAGCGCGTGGACGACGAGCTGTGCCGACGACGGAACGAGGAGCGCGCCCTGCTGCTGCGGGTCGCCGCGGGGGACCGGGAGGCCTTCCGACGGCTCGACGAACGGTTCCGGCCGCTCGTGCTCCAGGTCGCCCGGCGGCAGCTGCACGACGCCTGGCTCGCCGAGGACGTCACGCAGGACGTCATGCTCGAGGTCTGGCGGCTCGCACCCCGGTACGACCCCGCGCACCCCGCCATCGCCTGGATCCGGACCATCGCGACCCGACGGGCGATCGACCGGGTGCGGAAGGCGCAGGCGGACCGGGAGCGTGACCGTCGGCTCGGCGTCCGCGACCACGAGGCCGTCGACCACGGCTCCGTCGAACGCGCCGAAGCGGTCCTCGACCGGCTGGCACTCCACCGCGCTCTCGGCAGGTTGCCGGAGCGGCAACGGCACGCGGTCGTCCTCCGGTACCTGGCCGACCTGTCCGGCCCCGAGCTCGGACGCGCACTCGGCGTCCCCACCGGCACGGCGAAGTCCCGGGCGCGCGACGGTGTCCTGACCCTCCGGCGGACGATGACCGGTCCGGCAGGCGCAGACCGCGCGGACTCGGGGGAGCGCCCGGGTACGGTCGAGGGGTGACCAGCACCGCACGCCCGATCACCCTCATGACCTACAACATCAAGAACCCGGACCCGGTGCACGACTGGCCCGCTCGACTGCCGGTCGTCCTCGACGTCATCCGCCGCAACGACCCGGACGTGCTCTGCGTGCAGGAGGCGTTCGCCTCGCAGATGGACGACCTCCGCGCCGGCCTGCCGGACCACGCCGACATCGGCCAGGGACGCGAGGGCGGCACGGCAGGCGAGCACGCCGCGGTCTTCTACCGGCGGGACCGCTTCCGGCCCGCGGAGTCCGGCTCGTTCTGGCTGTCGGACACCCCCGACGAGCCGGTGTCGAACACGTGGGGCAGCCTGTACCCGCGGATCGCGAACCACGTGCAGTTCCTCGACACCGAGGGGCCGACGTTCACGCTCCTGACGACGCACATGGACCACGAGCAGGGCCCGCACGGCGACGAGGTCCGCGGGCGCAGCGCGTCGCTCATCGTCGAGCGGCTGTCCGTCGTCGACGGGCCGGTGCTCTTCGCGGGGGACTGCAACGAGCCGGCCGGTTCGGGTGCCGCGTCCCGGGTGTTCGCCGCGGCCGGGTACACCGACGCGTGGACGGTGGCGGGGGACGCCGACGACCGGACGGCGTCGTACAACGAGTGGCGGCCGCCGGTGTCGACCGGGGAGCGCATCGACTGGGTGTTGACGCGGGACGTCGCCGGTGTGGACCGGGTGCGGATCGACCACGACGGCCCCGAGACGTGGTTCGCGAGCGACCACTTCCCGGTGATCGCGACCATCCGCGTCTGAGCCCAGCGGTCAGCAGCCGCGGGTGTGAGCAGGCGTCAGCAGCCGCGGGCGGGCCGGATCGGCATCGGGGACCCGATGACGGTCACGGTCGACTCGTCGGTCAGGACCGAGACCCCGTTGGCGCCGTCGGACTTCCGCGCGGTGTGCTCCTGCTCGCCGGACTTCCGCTCGGTGGACTTCCGCTCGGTGGACCACCCGCGCGCCAGCAGCAGCTGCCACGCCCGGGCGTCGTCCGAGCCGAGGGACTCGCGTTCGCTCTTCGCCGCGTCGTGGATGCGGTCGGCGACGTCGTCCCCGACCTGGACCCCGTCCGGCCCGGAGAGCTCGATGACGGCCCCGAGTCGGGAGCGCACGTGGTCGCGGAGCACACGGACCTCGACCCGGTTGCCGGCGGACCCGGGCTCGGACAGCGCGGCCACGCGGATCGCCCCGCCCCACGTCGAGGTCGTGCTGGCCGGGACGCACCGACCGGCGTCGCCGTCGGCGGTCTGCGTGCGGGCCGGCGTGCCGAGGACACGGTCGAGCACCCCGACGGTGTGCTTCGCGTCGCGCATGGACACGGACGTGATCGTGCGGTCGTCAGCGCGGAGCACGATCGACTCGGCGCGGAGTTCGACGGCGTCGACGGACCGCAGGGCGGCAGCGGAGACGGGTCGCCACGTGGGCACACGGTCGGCCGGAGCGGTCCGGCTGGTCGCCGTCGCGCTCGGTTCGGACGCCGCGGCACGGTCGAGGTCCTGGCCCGTCCACTGGTCGACGGAGGCGCCGCTGCCCACCACGAGGGCGAGCGCCACAGCGCCGATCGTCATCACAGTCCGGGGGGTCACTCGTTCGACCGTAGCCGCCTCCCGTGGACTGGGCGACGGGTGTTACCGAAACGGGGCCGCACCGTCACCGGACCGTGACATTGCCGGGACGGGTGTTCCGGGGCCGTGTCGCACCGGACGGGAGGCGCGCCCCGCGACGTGCGCCGGGCCTCCCGGCCGGTCCCGGGTCACCCCGCGTACCGTCGCCCGCATGGCGGAGTACGTGGTGGACAGCACCGGAGACAACGCGGCGCACGGCGTCGACCTCATCGACGGCGACGAGCCGGCGGTGCGGATGATCGTGCACGGCGACCTGCCCGCGACGATCGACCACGACGGGCGGACCTGGGCGCAGACCGGCGACGCCGAGGACCAGGGCGACGACGCCCCGCCGATCGCGGTGTACCGCCCGGTCTGAGGGCCGCCCGCTGCGGGTCCACGCGGCAGCAGCCGGTCTGCGCGGCGGGGGACAGCCTCCTGAACGACGGCGGGTGAGCCCGTGCGTACCGTCACAGCCATGACGGACCAGCGGATCGACCAGTACACCATGCAGGACCCGACGAAGCTCTACGCCGACAAGAAGCCGGACGAGCAGTACCTCGAGGGCGCCGGCACCGACGCCGAGATGGCGCAGAACGTCCCGGCCGACCACGGCGAGGACACCTACCGCGGCTCCGGCCGTCTCGAGGGCCGCAAGGCGCTCATCACCGGTGGCGACTCGGGCATCGGCGCGGCCGTCGCGATCGCCTACGCCCGTGAGGGGGCGGACGTCGCGATCGGCTACCTGCCCGAGGAGCAGGAGGACGCCGACCGCATCGTCGCCCTCATCGAGGCCGCCGGTCGCAAGGCCGTCGCCCTGCCCGGGGACATCAAGGACCTGGCGTTCTGCGAGCAGCTCGTCGAGACGGCCGTGCAGGAGCTCGGCGGCCTGGACATCCTGGTGAACAACGCCGGCAAGCAGCAGAACGTCGACGACATCACGAAGATCTCCGACGACGAGTTCGACGAGACCTTCAAGACGAACGCGTACGCGACGTTCCGCATCACGAAGGCCGCCGTGCCGCACCTCAAGCCGGGTTCGACGATCATCAACACCACGTCGATCCAGGCGTACGCCCCGTCCCCGCACCTGGTGCACTACGCCGCCACGAAGGCGACCGTGAACAACCTGGCGAAGGGCCTCGCCGCGCAGCTCGCGCCGAAGGGCATCCGCGTCAACGCGGTCGCACCGGGCCCGATCTGGACCCCGCTGCAGCCGGCCGGCGGCCAGCCGTCCGACGCCCTGCCCTCCGCGGGCGAGCAGACCTACCTCGGCCGCTGGGGCCAGCCCGCCGAGCTCGCGCCGGCGTTCGTTTTCCTCGCCAGCGGTGAGTCGTCCTACGTCGTGGGCGAGACGCTCCACGTCGACGGCGGCATGCCGACCCCGTAGTCGGTGGTCCGGCGGGAACGCCGTGCATGACGGGAGGCCCGCGGCTCTGCAGCCACGGGCCTCCCGTCACGCGGTCGGAGTGTCAGCGGGTGCCGCAGGTGCGCGCCATCGTCTCGAGCAGTTCGCGTGCCGCGAGGGCGGCGGCCAGCTCGACCTCGACCGGGTTGATGCCGACGGCCTGCTCGAACTCCCGGCGCCGGGCCTGGAGGGCCACCGGGACCTCCGGCCGCTGCGGCAGGACGGCGATCGCCGCGGCCGCCGCCTCGAAGGCACCCTCGGGGCGGCCGAGGTGCTCCCACATGGTGCGGACGTCGTGCGCCACCTGCTCCGGGCTGCTCGCGAACTCGAACCCGGCGGACGCCATGGTCGCCAGGCCCTGTGCGGTGGAGTCGTTCGGGGACATCCCGGCATCGTCACACACCTGACCGCGGACACGCCCAGGCAGTGGCCGCTCCGCGCCCCCCGTTTGTCCCCCATGTTGCCGACCCCCGGACCGGGGATGCGCAGTCCCCCCGATGTACGCCAGGATCGTCATGCGGACAGGACGTCCGCACCCCCGGACGCCACGGTCACGATCTGAGCGTGCGTCCCGGACACGGAGGGCACGATGCTCGAGGACACCAGCGCCGACACGATGGCTGCCGCTGCCGCCGCGGCGACCCTGCACCTGCGGATCAGGATCGTGGGCGCGACCGTCGACCTGCTCCGTGACGTCCCCTTCCACGAAGCTCGGGCCGAGCACGTCGCCGAGCGTCTGGACATCTCGACGTTCGAGCTGCAGCAGCACTTCCCGTCGTGGGACGGTCTGGTCCTGGCCGCGGTCGACCGGTGGAACGGCGCCCGGATGGACGAGGTCACGCGTGAGGTCGGCAACGGCAGCACCGTCGAGCTCCTCCGTGCGATCGTCGCCTCGAACGCCGACGACCCGGCCCTGATGCGTCTGCTCGTCGCGCTGCTCAGCGTCGCCGGCAACCCCGACCACGCCATGTCGAACTACCTCCGGTCGCGCTACCAGCTGTTCTTCGCGCAGGTGAAGCGCGGGCTGGAGCACGACATCGCGGTGGGTCGTGCCCCGCACACGATGGACCCCCGTCGCGGGGCGGAGCAGCTCATCGCGCTCTACGAGGGCCTGCAGCTGCAGGCCCTGCTGCGCAGCGACCTCGACCTGGTCGCGGCGTTCGACCGTGCCGTCGCCCGCCTGGAACGCGGCTGGATGGAACGGTACGAGGCGACCGCGCAGCGTCGGCTGTCGACCTGGGGCGACGTGTCCTGGTCCGACGACGAGTCCTGGTCGGTCTGACCGGAGGCACTAGTCGGCCCCTGCCGTCCGTGCTGGCCGCCGACCGCATCCGCTGGGACGGTGCCGAGGGCACCCCGGGTACGCCGGGAAGCCCAACGGAAGGAACGATCGTGGCAGCACCGAACCCCATCCAGATCCAGAAGTACCTGAGCGGCATCGACTACCCCGCCTCGAAGGACGACGTCGTGTCGACCGCCGAGAAGGAGAACGCCCCCGACGACGTGCTCGAGGCGCTCCGTGCGATCCCGGACGGCGAGTACGACGCCCCGACCGCCGTCTCCAGCGCGGTCTCGGACGCGAGCTAGGCGCCTGCGCCTGCCGCCGAGGTTCGCGCTGGGCGACACCGCGCGCGGCTGCGAGCCCGCGTCGTGTCGCTCAGCGCGAACCCCGGCGGCGCCGCCGGCTCACCAGCGCGGGACGCTCCCGTTGCCCGGGTCGTAGCCGGAGTCACGGATGACCGGGAGCGCGGTGGTGTCGCTGTGCACCGAGTGCACCTCGATCCGACGACCACGACGCAGCGCACGTCGGGCCCCGGGCGTCGCGAACAGCCCGCCCAGCACGAGTCCGGCCCCGATCGCCAGCGCCACGGTCACCGCCGACCCGAAGTCCAACACCGAGCTCGACGACCCGCTCATCACGTTGAGCAGGGCGTTCGACACCGCGACACCGGGCAGCAGCGCACCGCAGAACGCCGGCACCGCGATCGCCGAGACGGCCGTGCGCATCCGGACGGCCGCGAAGGTCGAGAGCACCCCGAGCAGGACCGCCGCGACGAACGTGGCGCCGAGCAGCGGCAGGCCGAACGCCTTGAGCTGCCAGAGCGCCGCACCGGCCGCGACCGAGAACACCACCGCGACCGGGATCACCCGCGCGCTGGCCTGCTGCACGAAGCAGTTCGCCCCGGCCGACGCCACCGTCAGGGACAGGGACGCCCAGAGCGGCAGGGCCTGCGTGACGATGCCGGACGGGTCGACCTCGAGCCGGAGCCAGTGCGTCACGGCGATGCCGGCCGGCACCCCGACCACGATCGCGGCGATGAGCATGCCGATCGTGAACGCCCGCGCGACCGCCATCGCCCGGAACCCCGAGATCGCGTCCTGCGCCCACGTCACCAGTTGCACGTGCGGCAGCAGCAGCACCACCAGGGCCGCCACCATCGTCGCCGCGCCCGTCGGGGTGAGGACGCCGGCCCAGATCGCGAGCGTGCCGATCACCGACGCGACCGCGCCCTGCGCACCGGACACGAAGAACTGCGGGTAGCCACGACCGGTCAGCCACCGCCCGGACACGATGATCCCGAGCATCAGGACGAACGCCCCGGCGCCGGCGCGCCACCCACCGCCGGCCTGCAGCGCGATCGAGGTGCCGAGGACGGACAGCCCGACGTCGGCGAGCCACATCGGCCACCGCGGCGGCATCCGGAGCACCGCCACGAGAGCGCTCACCGCGCTCGTCATGTCCCGGTCGTCGTGGATGACGTCGTCGACGATCTGGTTCGCCCACGCCAACCGTCCGAGGTCGGCACCGTCGGACCGGGTGCTGCGCATCTTGACGAGCGGCGGACCCTCGGTCGGCGAGTACTGGATCGTCACGGCGCTGCCGGAGAAGTCCAGGTCGAGCGGGGCCAGGTTCCACTTCGTCGCGACCGCGATGACGGCGGTCTCGACGCTCCGGGTGTCGGCACCGGAGGCGAGCATCACCTCGGTCAGGTCGAGGCAGAAGTCGACGATCTGCCGGGCCGAGTACTGCTCCCGCAGCGAGCGGGTGTCCGGGGTGACGTGCTCGTAGATCGTGCCGCGCAGCCGCGCGCGGACGTCCCGCATGTCGTGCTGGGCGACGCTCCGGGCCTTGGAACGCGGACGGGGTGGACGGCCCGGCCGGGGGCCGGGGAGGAGCGGTTCGGCCATCGGACCATTGTGCATCCCACCGGTGGGGAGACGGACGGGAGGCCCGCCCACCGGTCGGTGGACGGGCCTCCCGTCGTGCGCGTGCTCGGCGCTTACTGCTCGAACGTGGCGTGCAGCTCGATGTCGACACCGGTGAGGGCCTTGCTGACCGGGCAGGTCGCCTTGGCCTCGTCGGCGGCCTTCAGGAAGGTCGCCTCGTCGATGCCGGAGACCTCGCCGTGGACGGTGAGGACGATGCCGGTGAGCTTGAAGCCGCCGGCCGAGTCCGGGCCGAGCGAGACGTCGGCCTTGACGTCGAGGGACTCGACGGTGCCGCCGGCCTCGCCGAGGACGGCGGAGAACTGCATGGCGTAGCAGGCCGAGTGGGCCGCGGCGATGAGCTCTTCGGGGCTGGTGGTGCCGCCGGCCTCGTCAGCGGCGCGCTTCGGGAAGGACACGTCGTAGGTGCCGACCTTCGAGCTGGAGAGTTCGACCTGGCCGGAACCGTCGTTGAGGCCGCCGTTCCAGGCGGTGCGTGCGGTGCGCGTGGGCATGGCCGCTCCTTTCGTTCAGGGATGCGAGCCGGATGCGGCCCTCGGTGCCGAGTCAACCGGAGAACGCTCGTTCTCGCAACCGGTTCCCGGGGAAGACGCAGGCTGGTGGCTCCGGCCGCTCAGGCGGAACGCGACGTGGACCGTCGGTCGGCGGGCGCCCCCGACGGCCCCGGTGCGGATTTGAGCAACAGGTGTAGTTTTGCGGTATGCGTGCAGTCGTCTTCGAGCAGTACCAGACCTTCCCCTCCCTCACCGACGTCGAGAAGCCCACGCCCGGTCCCGGCGAAGTGCTCCTCAAGGTGGCCGGCGCCGGTGCCTGCCACTCGGACGTCGCCGTCTACCGCGAGTTCCAGGAGGGCCAGCCCGGCGCACAGCGGCCCGCGTTCGTCCTCGGCCACGAGAACTCCGGCTGGGTCGACTCCGTCGGCGAGGGCGTCACGGGGTTCACCGTGGGGGATGCGTACCTGGTCTACGGCCCGGTGGGCTGCGGGCACTGCCGGTACTGCTCGAAGGGGCAGGACACCTACTGCGAGAACGCGGCGACGAACCCCTACATGGGCATCGGCCTCGGTCGGGACGGCGGCATGGCCGAGTACGTGACCGTGCCGGCACGCAACCTCGTGCCGCTCGGTGACGCCGACCCGATCGCCGCAGCACCGCTCAGCGACGCGGCCCTCACGCCGTACCACGCGATCAAGAACTCCCTGCCGAACCTGGCGGGCGGCGGGAAGTACGCGCTCGTCGTCGGACTGGGTGGCCTCGGGCAGATCGCCGTCCAGATCCTCACCGCCCTGACCGGAGCGACCGTCATCGCGACGGACATGAAGGAGGACGCGATGGCACGGGCTGCCGAGCGCGGCGCGATCACCGTCCCCGGGGGCCCCGACCAGGCCGACCGGATCCGCGAGATCACCGGCGGCACGGGCGTCGACGCGGCGTTCGACTTCGTCGGTGCGACCCCGACCGTCAAGCTCGCGCAGGCGTCCATGGCCGTCGGCGGCCGGTTCACCGTCGTCGGGATCGCCGGCGGCACCACCGAGTGGAACTTCTTCTCGACGCCGTACGAGTCGACCATCACGAACACCTACTGGGGCACGATCGAGGACCTGCACGACGTCGTCGCGATGTACCGCGCGGGCCAGATCGAGCCGGACATCGAGCGGTTCGCCCTCGCCGACGCGCTCGAGGCGTACCGGAAGCTCGAGGCCGGCGAGCTCAGCGGCCGAGCGGTGGTCGTCCCGACGCTCTAGCAGCCCGCGGTCTCCGCGACCGCCCCCGCCCTTGACGGGGGACCGCGGCAGCAGGAGTCTTGCCCGCATGAGCCTCTTCATCAGCTGTCCGGTCGCGAACGTCGAGCGTGCGACCGCGTTCTACACGGCGCTCGGGTGGACGCAGAACGCCGAGATGTCCGGCGAGCACGCGTCGTGCTTCGCCATCGCGCCCGAGCAGTACGTCATGCTCACCAGCTACGAGATGTACGCCAGCGTCGGCGGCACCGAGGACCTGATCGGCGGTCCGGACACGCCCTCGAAGACGACGGTGTCGTTCGACCTCGGCAGCCAGGCGGCCGTCGACGACCTGCTCGAGCGCGCCGCCGCGGCCGGCGGGAGGATCGGCGACACCGACGACTACCCGTTCATGTACCAGCGTCAGTTCGACGACCCGGACGGCTACCACTGGTCGCCGTTCTGGATGAAGACGGACGCGGACACGACCGCGACCGCCTGACCGCCCGCACGGCGACGCGGTCGGCCTGCTCAGCGCCCCGCCGCGTACCCCTGCGCGCCCCGCGAGTTCGCCGCCGCGCCGAGGACCCCGGTCTCCGGGTCACGGGTGACGCACGAGAGCCGGCCCAGGCTCCAGTCGCCGGCGCGCGTGACGACGTGGCCGCGCGCCTCCAGGCCGGCGATCACGGCGTCACCCAACCGGTCCTCGACGACCACGCCCGCCGGCTCCCACGTCCGCGGCCAGAACGACCCCGGGAACGACGTCGTGTGCAGCGCCGGTGCGTCGATCGCCTGCTGCGGTGTGTACCCGCCGACGATCCAACGGAGCAGGAACAGCAGCTGCCACTGGTCCTGCTGGTCGCCACCGGGGGAACCGAGCGCCATGACCGGCACGCCGTCGCGCAGGACGAGCGTCGGGGTGAGCGTGGTCCGCGGGCGCTCGCCGGGACGCAGCGTCGACGCGGTACCGTCCTCGAGCCAGGTCATCTGCAGCCGCGTGCCCAGGCAGAAGCCGAGCTCGGGGATGGTCGGCGACGACTGCAGCCAGCCGCCGGACGGTGTCGCGCTGACCATGTTGCCCCAGCGGTCGACGACGTCGATGTGGCACGTGTCGCCGCGGGTGTCGCCGTCGGGCGCGACGAACGGTTCACCGCGGTCCTCGACCGGGACCTCGGCCGCGGTGTCGTCGTCGGGAGACGATGCCGCCGCCCGCGCTCCGGGCACGGTGGGCTCTCCCACGCCGGCCGCACCGGCGACGTCGTACGAGGTCCGGAGCGGCGGCAGGACCGGGTCGAGCCCCGGCATGTGGCCGGGCCGGAACTCCGCCGAGGCCGTGTCCCCGATCAGCGCCCGACGCTCGGCGACGGTGGCGTCGGCGAGCAGGACGTCGAGGGGGACCGTGCCGTCGCCGTAGAACGCCTCGCGGTCGGCCATGGCGAGCTTCAGCGCCTCGACGACGGTGTGGGCGCCGAGCTCGGTGGAGGGGTCGAGCTGTCCGTCGTCGAGGGGCTCGAGCATCCGCAGGGTCTGCAGCATCGCCGGCCCCTGCCCCCACGGCCCGGTCTTCGCGATGGTGTGGCCACGGAACTCCGCGGTCGTCGCCGGCTCGGTGGTCGCCCGGAACGCGGCCAGGTCCCCGGCCCGGAGGACCCCGGCGTGGTCGGTGCCGGACGAGTGTCGGTGCGGCCGGCGGACGAAGGCGTCGATCGTCGTCGCGACGAACCCCTCGGCCCACTCCCGGCGGGCGGCGTCGATCCGGGAGGCACGTCCCCCGTCCGCCCCGCTGCCGTCCGTGTCCGCACCGGCCGCGACCAACCGGTCGAACACCGAGGCGAGCGCCTCGTTGCGCACCACGTCCCCGGTGACGGGAGGCGCGCCTCCCGTCAGCCACCGCTCGGCGGAGGTCGGCCAGTGGTCGCGGAACAGGTCGGCGACCGCGCCGATCGTGCGGACCACGCCGGCGCTCACCGGATGGCCGTCGCGGGCGTACCCGATCGCCGGGGCGAGCACGTCGGCGAGCTCCCACGTGCCGTGGTCGCGGAGCAGCAGGAGCCAGGCGTCCACCGCTCCCGGCACGGCGGCGGCGAGGGCACCGGCGCCGGGCACCAGGTCGAGTCCCTCGGCGCGGAAGTGCTCGGGCGTCGCCCCGGCCGGTGCCGGACCCTGGCCGACGAGGACCACCGGTGTGGGGTCGTCGGCGGTCGCGAACACGGCGGTCAGGTCGCCGCCCGGGCCGTTGAGGTGCGGCTCGACCACGTGCAGGACGAACGCGCCCGCGGCCGCGGCGTCGAACGCGTTGCCGCCGCGCTCCAGCACCGACTGGGCGGTGGCGGTGGCGAGCCAGTGCGTCGAGGCGGTCATCCCGAACGTGCCCTGCAGGTCGGGGCGTGTGCGTTCCGTGGCCGGGCGGACGAAGGCGGGGTTCGGCTGAGCGCGCATGCCCCCATCCTGTCCCCGCGACGTGCGGGAGCACACGGACGGGCGTCCCGCACGTCCCCGGTCCTGGGGATACCCCGGAACAGTTCCGGCTGCGAACCTTGACCGTCGGCGCGTACAGGGACGCGCCACACCAGGACACGCACCGCGCTGGCGCTCGGCGCCCGCGGTGGGCCGCACCACGAGCAGGGACAACCACCATGACCAGGGCACGAGCACGTTTCGCCGCGGCCGTCGCCGCCGTCGCGATCGCGGCCGCAGGCCTCGTCGCCGTGGCGGCGCCGGCACAGGCCGCCACCTACAAGAGCACCGTCAAGGCCGGCACCACGCTGCAGCCGGGCGACACCGTCAACTCCACGAACGGGCAGTTCCGGCTCGTGCTGCAGGGCGACGGCAACCTCGTCGAGTACGGCATCGGCAACACCGTGCTCTGGGCGTCGAACACGGCGAACCAGCCGGGCGCCTCGGTCGTCGTGCAGAAGGACGGCTACCTCGCGATGGTCCGGAATGGGCGACTCATCGCGCAGTGGGGGACCGGCGGCAAGGTCGCCAAGGACTTCGGTGTCCGCGGCGACGGCGAGCTGCGGATGCGCTCCACCGCGAACGGCATGCTGTGGCGCATCGCGACCTACCAGAGCCGCATCTCGTCGGGCGGGACCATCGCCGCCGGGACGACGCTCCGTGCCGGTGCCGCGTCTCCGCGGACCCTCGCGATGCAGGCCGACGGCAACCTGGTGCAGTACGTCAGCGGATCCGCGGTCTGGTCGTCGCAGACGTTCGGTAACCCGGGCGCGTACACGGCGCTGCAGCCCGACGGCAACCTCGTCGTCTACTCGGTCGACGGTCGCCGCGCCCTGTGGTCGTCGCGGACCTCCGGCAAGGGCCCCGCACAGCTCCTCGTGCAGGTCGACTCGAACGTCGTCCTCTACGGCTCCGCGGACACCCGCGTCTGGTCCTCGCGACCGGTGACCGGGCTGCGGTGGCCGGTCAAGACGACCCGGATCTCCGGCCGGTACGGCGACGACCGCGGTGCCGGACACGTCCCGCGCTACCACCAGGGCACCGACGCCGTCGTCCCCGTCGGCACGCCCGTGTACTCGTCCGGCCGCGGGACCGTCACGACGACGGTCCGCAACAACGCCACCTACGGCAACTACGTCATCGTCACCTACGGTCTGACGACCGTGCTGACCGCGCACCTCAGCGAGATCGAGGTGACGCAGGGCCAGGTGGTCTCGGTCGGCAAGGAGATCGCGAAGTCCGGCAACACCGGGCAGTCGACCGGTCCGCACGTGCACGTCGAGGTCCGCGTGAACGGGACGCTCACCGACCCGCTGACGGTGCTGCACTTCCGCTGACGCTCGTCGGGTGGGCTGACGCTCGTAGGGTGGAGGGGATGCCACACCCCACCGCCGAGGACGTCCTCGTCGCGTTCGCCCGCACGCCGGGGGACGTCGGCGCCGCACGCCGGGTCGCCCGGCGCTTCGCGGACCTCGACCCGGGGGAGCGGTCCGCGCTGCTCTGGAGCGAGGACCCCGGCGGCCGACTCGTCGCCGTCGTGCTGCTCCTGCAGGCGGCGCGTGCGCTGCAGTCGGCCGGACGGCGCCCCGACCCCGACCTGACCGACGAGTACCTGTCCGCGCTCCGGGCCGAGCGGCTCGACGACCCGGCGCTCGTCGACCTGGCCGCCGAGGACCTGGTCGGCGCCCCGCTGCTCGGCGGCTCGACCGGACCGCTGTTCGCGCTGGCGAAGTCCGACGTGGCCCTCGTCCGACGGGCCGCGGCCGTGGCGACGCTGGCGTTCGCGAAGCAGGGCGACGCCGAGGTCCCGCTCGCCGTGGTCGGCCGCCTCGTCCGGGAGCGCGGCGACGTCGTGCAGTCCGCCCTCGGGTGGGTGCTGCGCGAGGTCGGCAAACGGGCGTCCGAGGCGGAACTCGTCGCGTTCCTCGAGCGTCAGGGACGGTTCCTCAGCCGTCCGGCGCTCGAGACCGCGACCGAACACCTGCCGGCGGCGGAACGGGACCGATTGCGCGGCTGACCAGTCGCCCGAGCCCGTCGCGCCGAACACAGCGCACCGGTCTCCGACAGGATGGTCGGACGACGACAGGAGCTCATCGGTGCACTCTCACGGCGGCATGCTCGGGACCTTCACCCTCATCGCCCTCACCGTGGCGGGCGCGGTGTACATCGTCGGCGCGTCCGGGCAGCGGCGTCGCGGACACGCGGCGTGGCCCCTGGTGCGCACGGTCTCCTGGATCGCCGGACTGCTGGCCGTCGCCGCGGTGCTCGTCGGTCCGCTCGGCCACGCCGGTGGGCACGACCTCACCACGCACGTCCTGGGGCACGTCGTCATCGGCATGGTCGCCCCCGTGCTGCTGGTCCTCGGGTCGCCCGTGACGCTCGCCCGTCGCACGCTCGAACCCGTCCCGCTGCAGCGCCTCGGCCGCATGACCGGCAACCCGCTGACCCGGGCCCTCGCGTTCCCGGTGGTCGCCGCCGTCCTCGCCGTCGGGGGTTCCTGGCTGCTGTACACCGGCACCACCGCTGCCGACTCGACCCGCGACCCGGCACTGCACTCGGTCGTGATGATCGGGTTCCTGCTCGCCGGACTGCTGCTCACCGCGGGCGTCATCGGCGTCTCGGCCGGCATCCGTCGCAGCCCGCGCTGGCTCCGGATCGCCGTCGTCGTGCTGTCGACCGCGGTGCTCTGCGTCGAGGCGGCGCTCATCGCCGCCGTCGGCGTCCCGGGCATCCCGGCCGAGCAGGTGCCGTCGGCCTCGGCAGCCCTGTGGATCGGCGCGGTGCTGTTCGCCGTCGCGATCGGCGCCGTGGTCGCCGGGGAGCGGGGCCGTGACGAGCGGACCGCTCGCGACGAGCGGGTGGCCGTGGCCGTCCGGGAGGCGCGCCCCGCGCCCGACGCGCCGGTCGCCACCGATGCGGTGCGTTGACGTCCCGGTCCGCTGACGCGCCGGTGCGCTGACCGACCCACGCTGGGAGGCTCCCCGAGGCGGAGGCGTACCGATGGGACGACGCGCGCCGGGCCTCCCGTCCGGCCGCGACCGCGACGAGAGGAGCGCACGCATGCGCGCACTGACCTGGCAGGGCACCGAGAAGGTGTCCGTCGAGACCGTTCCCGACCCGACCATCCAGGAGCCGACGGACGCGATCGTCCGCATCACCTCCACGGCGATCTGCGGCTCCGACCTGCACCTGTACCGCGTCCTCGGCCCGTACATCGACAAGGGCGACGTCCTCGGCCACGAGCCGATGGGCATCGTCGAGGAGGTCGGCTCCGCCGTCACGAACCTCAAGGTCGGCGACCGGGTCGTCATCCCCTTCAACATCTCCTGCGGGCACTGCTACATGTGCAAGCGCGGGCTGCAGTCCCAGTGCGAGACCACCCAGGTCACGGAGTACGGCAGCGGCGCCGCACTCTTCGGGTACACCAAGATGTACGGCCAGGTCCCCGGTGGCCAGGCCGAGTACCTCCGCGTGCCGCACGCCGACTACGGCCCCATCAAGGTGCCCGACACCGGCGCCGACGACCAGTGGCTCTTCATGAGCGACATCCTGCCGACCGCCTGGCAGGCCGTGCAGTACGCGGACGTCCCCGAGGGTGGCACCCTCGCGGTCCTCGGACTCGGCCCGGTCGGCCAGTTCGCCGCCCGCATCGGCAAGCACCTGGGCTACCGCGTCCTCGCCGTCGAGCCGGAGCAGGTCCGTCGTGACCTCGCCGCGAAGTACGACATCGAGACGTTCGACCTGTCGAAGGACCTGGTCGCGGAGCTCGTCGACCTGACCGACGGTCGCGGCCCGGACGCCGTCGTCGACGGGGTCGGCATGGAGGCGCACGGCAACCCCGTCGCCGGGTTCGCCCAGCGCGCCGCCGGCCTGCTGCCCGACAAGCTCGCGCAGAAGGCCATCGAGACCGCCGGTGTCGACCGGCTCGACGCCGTGCACACCGCGATCGACCTGGTCCGCCGCGGCGGCACCGTCTCGCTGAGCGGCGTCTACGGCGGCATGGCCGACCCGATGCCGATGATGACGCTGTTCGACAAGCAGATCACCATCCGCGAGGGCCAGTGCAACGTGAAGCGCTGGATCGACGACATCATGCCGCTCGTCGAGGACCCGTCCGACCCGCTCGGCACCCTCGACCTGACCACCCACCGGGTCTCGCTCGAGGACGCCCCGCACATGTACGAGGTCTTCCAGAAGAAGGAGGACAACTGCATCAAGGTCGTCCTCGACCCGGCACTGCCTGCGGGATCACCGGCCGCAGCATGACCAGGATCGTCGTCGTCGGCGCCACCGGGAACGTCGGGACCGCGCTGCTCCGACGTCTCCGGGACGCCGGCGCCGACCTGGTCGGCGTCGCGCGTCGACAGCCGGACCTGCGCGCCCAGCCGTACGACAGCGCGCTCTGGCACAAGGTCGACGTCGGTGCTCCGGACGCCATCGACCGGTTGACGGCCGTGTTCCGCGGCGCCGACGCCGTCGTCCACCTGGCGTGGGCCCTGCAGCCGACCCACGACATCCCGGCGCAGCACCGCACCGACGTGCGCGGCACCGCGAACGTCCTCGCCGCCGTCGCGGCAGCGGGCGTCCCGCAGGTCGTCGTCGCGTCGTCCGTCGGCGCCTACCGCGGAGTCGATGCCGACGGCAAGCGCACCCCGGTGGACGAGTCCTGGCCCGCCGACGGCATCCCGACCGCCACGTACTCCGTCCACAAGGCCGAGAACGAGCGTGCGATGGACGTCTTCGAGCGCGAGCACCCCGACGTCGTCGTCACGCGGATGCGGCCCGGCCTGGTGTTCCAGCGCGACGCCGCCGCCGAGATCCGCGGACTGTTCCTCGGGCACCTCGTGCCGATGCGGATCGTCCGGTGGATCCGCTGGGCGGTGTTGCCGCTGCCGTACCCATTCGTGTTCCAGGCCGTGCACGCCGACGACCTCGCCGACGCGTACTGGCGGGCGATCGACCGGAAGGCCGGCGGAGCGTTCAACATCGCCGCCGCACCCGTGCTCACCCCGCCGCGGATGGCGCGCGTGTTCGGGATGCTCGGCGCCGTCCGGGTGCCGCTCGGTCTGGTCCGCGGGCTCGTGACACTGACCTGGCGGCTGCGCCTGCAGCCCACCGACGCCGGCTGGGTGGACATCGCCGCCGGGGTGCCGGTCATGCGCACCGACCGGGCGCGCGAGGTGCTCGGGTGGGAGGCACGGCACAGTGCCGAGGACGCCATGCGCGACCTGGTGGCCGGGTTCGCGGACGAGCACGGTGTGGCGGCGTCGCCGCCGTTGCGGGGCTGAGCCGGGTCTGTCGCGGAACGGCGCACTGGCGGCGCGCGATCTACCGGATGACCAGCTGCCAGGCGCTCTGGTCCGAGGCCTCCACGGTGTGGAAGCTCACCCCGTTGACTCCTGGCCGCCACGTCCGCGGGAACTCGACCGCACGGGGTCCTGCATCGCACTGCGCGTCGACGCCTTCGCTCCGGGACGTCGGACCCGCGTCGATGACGAGGTAGCCGCGCACCCTGCCGTGTCCGAAGCACGAGAACGTCATGCCTCGGACGTCCGCGGGTTCAGCGAAGGTCATCGCCACGCCTCCGTCGGCGACTTCGGTGTCACCGCTCCGTGTCGCTCCGACGAGGCCGGACAGGACGCCGAGCAGGTCGTCGTCGTCCTTCGTCGCCGCGTCCTGCCGGGCCTGCCATCGTCCGATCGCTCCGTCGTCGACAGGCGCCGGGCCGGCGCAACCGGCGAGCATCGCGATGGCGACGGCAGCGGGCAGCACGGTCTTCACGGCGAGGTGCACGACGGCCAGCATAGGGGCGGCTCCAGCGTCGGTGTCAGCGCGGATCGGCCGGTAGTCTCGACCTGTCCCGGTCATCTGACCAGCCCGCGAGGGCGTCCGGGATGCACGGTGGGGCGTGCGGTCTCGCGTGGTGCAGACGCCGATCTCCACGCCAACGCCGACCGCCGAGGCCGCAGCGTCCGGTGTGGTCACCGTCACGTCGGACGAGATCACCGACGACCAGATGGGTCACACGGTGCAGGCCGACAAGGTCGTGCGGGACTTCCCGTGGACGTCGGCGCAGTCGGGACTGGCGGACCGCGACGACAACGAGCAGGTCCTGGTCCACGTCGCCGTGACCGCCGGGGACGAGTTCTACTCCACGGTGGACTGCCTCGCGATCCGCGTGCAGGCCCACGGCAGCACGGAGTCCTACACGTCGCAGGGCACGACGTCGGTGGTCGAGGACGCGATGAAGGCTGCCGGCTACCCGGCGCTGCAGAAGGTCGACCAGCGGCAGTCCGGCGAGGGCTGGTGTGCCTACGCGGTGACCGACCCGTCCGACGTGCTCGACCTGGAGTACCAGCGCAACGCCGCCGCATCGAACGACGGCACGCAGATCACGGCGAAGGACTTCATCGTGCCGATGACACCTGCGGCGTCCTGATCTCCAGCCCGGCGGGGTGAGGACCGGCTGACGGGCACCGGAGGGGTCACGCGGATCGCGTGAGCGCGACGACCAGGTCTCCGACGATCTCGTCGATGTGGAGGTCGGTGCCGGTCCGGCCGAGCACGGCCGGTGCCGGTGTGGCCCCCGGCACCGTGTGGCCACCACCGAGGACCGAGTACAGCGTGACCGGTTCGCGGCCTGCCTCGCGGTACGCGGTCCGCTCCATCCGCGTGGCGTTGGTTCCTCCGTGCCTGACCGGCAACAGCGAGACCGAGGGCTCCGTGGTGATCCCGTTGCGTCGAGCGAAGTAGTCCGCCGTGGCCGGCGCGGAGAGCGTGACACCCCCGACCTTGAACACCGCGCGGGCCCACCACGCCATGCGTCCTCCCTCGAACGGGACGATCCGGTCAGCAGTACCGGCGACGAGAACGAACGGCAGCGGCCGCTCCGACGTCTCCGAGAACACGGCGAGGAACCCCTCGCGATCGGGCATCGTCGCTGCGACGACGACCGCACCCGCGAGCAGCTCCGGCATCTCGTGGAGAAGACGGAACACCATCTGGCCGCCGTTCGAGTAGCCGACGCCGACCACGGCACGCGCGTCGAAGCGATGGGTTCCGCTGACGGAGTCGACGACGGCTCGGGCGAAGGCGACGTCATCCACCCGCTCCTTGCGGGCCGGGAACGAGCTCGCAGCGCGCGCGTCGTTCCAGTTGCCTCGATACCCGTCCAGGTAGACGACCACCGCTCGTCCGTCCAGCGCGAGCTGGTCGAGGGTGCCCCCGGTGAAGCGGCGGTGGGCCTCCCCGTTCTGCTTCGACCCGTGGAAGACCAGCACGAGCGGGCGCTCCTCCGGGCCATCGGGGTCTCCGACGACGGTGAACGAGCGGGGCCGGCCGGCGACCGAGAGATTTGTGCGCATCAGGGTTCCTTCGCGAGTCCGAGCGGATCTCGCCGAACACCGCGACGGTATAGTCTGACACCGTGTCAAGGTCAACCGCCCGATGAAGATCGGCGAACTCAGTCGCCGCAGCGGCGTGAGCGCACGCTCCCTCCGCTACTACGAGCAGCACGGACTCCTCTCTGCACACCGAGCGTCGAACGGGTACCGCGAGTACGACGAGCCGATGGTGTCGCGCGCTGCGACCATCCAGATGCTGTTCGGGATGGACTTCCCGCGCGAGGTCGTGCAGTCGGTACTCGCCTGCACCGTCGATGTCGACGACGCGTCGCACGACGTGCTCGCGGAGCAGCTCCGGGAGGTCCGGACGGAGCTCGCCGAGCGGATCGAGCGACTCACCGACACCCACCGGCAAGTCAGTGCCTTCTTGGAGCAACGAAGCCGTTGAGGCGAACTGCAACGCGCACATGGCGCAAGGATGACGACGAACGGGTCTCCGATCACCGGTTCCTCGCCGCGCATCGACCTGGCTGACGCCGGCAGCAGGCCGCGCGCGCTCCCGCGACGCGATGCCGCTGCTCGTCGTGGAGGTCAGGCTGCGCCGCGCTCGTCCGCCGTGGGGGCTGCGGTCGCAGCCTGCTGGAACAGACCGGTTGCCAGGTCGTTGAGCACCGCGTGCAGATCACCGCGGTGGCCGGAGTCGACCGCGCCCAGCATGGCGGCGTACCGCTCCCGGTAGTCGGCGACGACGGCCTCACCGGCCGGTCGGAGGCGCAGGAGCGATCCGCGCCGGTCGGACGGGTTCGGCGTCCGCTCGAGGAGTCCCGCGGCGGACAGTCGATCGACCATGTTCGTCACGGCGCCGGAGGTCAGGCCGAGGAACCCGGCGACCTCGGTCGGGGTGGAGTAGCCGGTGTCGCTGATGAGGACGAGTGCGCGGAGGCCGCTCTCGTGCACGCCGGCTCGGGCGCTGAGCTGCCCGACCAGGCTGGCGTTGGCGCGGACGACGGCGTCGAACGCGGCCATCAGGTCGGTCGCGTCGTTCTCGTCCTGCTCGCTCACGGGCCGGTCTCCAGATCTCTCTCGTTGCGGGAGATTACCGGTCCGACGCGTGCCTGCCGGGCGCCGGTGCGCCTCCCGTCCGCGGTGTCCCCCGCTCTGGGGGCCGCACGGCGGTTCCATCTTGTTGAACAGATGACTATCTTAATGGTTGAGCAATCACTTCACCGAAGGATTGCGAACCAGACCATCCACGAACATCGAGGTACCCCGTGTCCAACCAGCTCCGCACCTCCCCGCTGAAGCGCATCCGTTTCGCACCCGTGGCGCTCCTCGCGGGCATCTTCGCCGCCGTGCTCCTCTCCCTCTCGCTCACCGGCACCCTCTCCGGGTTCGCCGCGAGCATCACCAACAGCAGCAACACCGCCGCCAGCGGCACGCTGATCATGCAGGAGCAGAACGCCAACGCGTCGGTCACCTGCCTCAGCACCGACGGTGGCTCGGTCTCGACCAACGCCGCGACCTGCTCCACCATCAACAAGTTCGGTGGCAGCACGACGATGACCCCGGGCAACACGGTCAACACCCCGATCACCATCAAGAACACCGGCACCGCGGCCGCCAGCACCTTCACCCTGACCCCGGGTGCTGCCTGCACGCAGAGCGCCAACGGCACGTCGAACGGCACCGCGACGGACCTCTGCGCGAAGATGAACCTCGTCGTCACCTCGGGCTCCACCACGGTCTTCTCCGGCACCCTCGCCAGCTTCAAGGGCGGGGCCGCGATCACCCTGCCGACCGCTCCCGCCGCCGGCGCCAGCGTCCCCTTCAACTTCGCGGTCACCCTCGACTCCTCGGCCGGCAACACCTACCAGGGCCTCGCCGCCTCGGTGCCGATGACCTGGACCTTCACCGCCTGATCCACCCCACCCCAGACCGGCGACGCTCGACCGACCCCCCTCCGGTCGAGCGTCGCCATCACCCTTGACCGCAACCGACCAGGACGGAGCAGCACATGAGCCTCACCTCGGCCATCCCGCTCAGCGGGACCCTCCCGCGGCCGCTCCTCGGCGGCCGCGCGGTCAGCCGCTCCGAGACCGTCCTCGCCTGGTCGGTCGCCGCGATCGCGGCTCTGCTCCTCACCGCCGCAGCGCTCTTCCTCTCCAACGGCGGTCGCTGGTTCGTCGTCGAGACGCCGTCGATGGGTGAAGCCGCCCCCGTCGGGACCCTCGTGCTCGACATGCCGGTGCAGGCGTCGTCGCTCGAGATCGGCGACATCGTCTCCTACCGGACGGCCGTGAACCCCGACGTCACGTACACGCACCGCGTCGTCGCCATCGACGCCGACGGTGGCATCCACGCCCGTGGCGACGTCAACGGCGCGGTCGACCCGTGGACGCTCACCCAGGAGAACCTCGTCGGTTCCCCGATCCTGCTCGTCCCGCACCTGGGCTGGCTCTTCCGGGCCGCCCCGATCCTCCTGGTCGGCACGCTGCTGATCTGGGCACTGACCAGCGTCTTCACCGACCGCATCACCCGCAGCAGCCTCCGCATCGCCGGTGGCTCGCTCACCGTCGCGTACGCCGCGTTCGTGCTCAAGCCGTTCGTCAACGTCACGACGATCTCGAACACCTCGGCGAAGGGCAGCGTCGAGGCGACCGTCGTCTCCGCGGGCATGTTCCCGGTGCGCATCGATGCGGTCGGCGGCAACACCGTGCACCTGGTCGACGGCCAGGTCGGCCGGGTGACGATCCACGAGCTGACCCACAACGGCCACTACCAGCTCATGTCGAACATCGACCTCGACCCGATGGGTTGGGCCGCCCTCATCGCCGCCTGTCTCGTCCCGCTGCTGCTCTGCCTGGCGGTCGGCCGCGTCGAGACGGTGCGTGCCGCGTGAACCTGCACCGACTCCGAGACGGCAAGGTCGTCGCCGTCCTGCTCGTCGTCGCCCTCGCCGTGCTCATCGTGCTCAACCAGTTCGCACCGACCCGGTCGGCGTTCACCGCGAAGGTGACGAACGGGTCGAACAGCGCCGGCACCGCCGCGTCCAACACCTGCACCGGTTCGGTCGGCTTCGACGCCGCCAGCAGCAGTGCGCTCTTCGCCTACAAGCTGACGGAACCGACCGGCTCGACGACCGCCGCGGACTTCTCCGGAACCGGCGCGAACGGCACGTACCAGGGCGGCATGACGGCCAGCACCCCCAGCCCCATCGCGTGTCCCCGCGACGCCGGCAGCTCGTGGTCGTTGAACGGGACGAGCAACTTCGTCTCCACCCCGACCGCCCAGCAGAACCCCGTCACGTTCAGCGAGGAGGTCTGGTTCCGCACCTCGGTCGCCGGCGGGCTCCTCATCGGCTTCGGCGGCAGCCAGGTGAGCGTCTCCGGTCAGCACGACCGGCAGGTCTACCTCAACACCAACGGGCAGCTCGTGTTCGGTACGTACAACAACGGGACGCAGGTCGTCACCTCGCCCAAGACGTACAACGACGGTGCCTGGCACCACGTCGTCGCCACCATGTCCGCCGCCAGTGGCATGCGGCTGTACGTCGACGGGGCATCGGTCGCCTCGAACACGAGCTACACCGCGCCGGAGAACTACACCGGCTACTGGCGCATCGGCTACGACACCATCTCGGGGTGGCCGGGAGCGCCGTCCAACTACTACTTCACCGGCTCGATGCGTTTCGCCGCGGTCTACAAGACCGCGCTGACCGCCGCGCAGGTCAGCAGCCACTACGCCGCCGGGCGCTGAGCCGGGCCGCCGGACGGCGGCCCGTCGTCGGTCTGATCAGCAGTCACGCCGTCAGTGCCACCCGGTCGTGCGTCTCGGCGGTGAAGACCTGGCCCGGATAGCGCAGGCCAGCGAAGTACATGTTGGTGTGGGCGACGATCTGTTCGCCCGTGATGACGATGCCGTCGTGATCTGCGTCCGTGGTGGTGTGAGCGTCCGACACCAGGGACACGTCGAACCCGTGGACCGCCGCAGCCTGGGTCGTGGTCCGGATGCAGTAGTCGCTCTGGGCGCCGGCGACGACGAGGCGCTTCACACCCAGGGTGTCGAGTACCTCGGTGAGATCGGTGCCCGCGAACGCGTCGCGGCGGTCCTTGCGAACGAGCGGCTCGGAGGTCTGGCGCGCGAGCGGCGGAGCCAGATCCCACGCCTGGGTCCCTTCGGCGAAATCGTCGTGGTCCTGCACCCAGATGACCGGCACCCCTTCTGAGCGAGCTCGATCGACGAGGCGGGCGGTACGAGCCAGCACAGCGTCCACGTCGAAGCAGTCCACGACGACTCCCTGCTGCAGGTCGATGACGAGGAGTGCGGTGTGGGAAGCCATGGCAGGAGTATCCCAGCCGGAGGGCGGCATCGACGGCTTCCCCGGAGGAACCCCTGCCTGGCGTTCGGTGCGCATCCCGCTCCCCGGCTACTCCGATTCGGGGCCAGAGCAGCCCGTGGGAGCGGCTCAAGCATGTCGGGTTCGGCGCCCCTCACCGGGCACCTTTGCGGAACACGTGTGCGTGTACGGGAATCGCCCAGGGCGATCAGCACAGAGGCAAGTCGTCGTGATTGACAGGCGGCCCCACGCTCCGATCGAGGACCGGCTATCGAGACACAGACTCCCGGCGACGTTGCTCACCCGAACTCGTGGCGATCACCGCTAGCTTGAAGTCATGCAGACGGCTGGCCGCCGGACGTGCTGTAGTTCTCGTTGTTGTAGAAGATCGCGAGGACGATCGTCGCCTGCGGCGAGGCCGCCTGCAGCGTCCGGGCCTGCTTCGCAGACGAAGCGTGGATCGGTGCCGCGCCGGTCTTGGCCTCGATCTTCGCGTCGAGGTTTGTGCCCACCGGGTAACAGCTCGTCACCGGTGCTTGCGAACCATCGCCGAGGTCGGTGAGGCACGCCTGCGGGGCGGGCTTGGGCGCAGCGGTCTCCGCCGCGTTCGCCGGAGCGGCACCGAACAGCGTTGCCCCCAACGCGATGGTCCCGGCGATGATGAACGACTTCCTGATTTTCATGTCAACCCACCCAATCAGTGGTGCACCTGAACCAGAGTGACAGCGTCCCGACGACCCTGTCGAACAGCACGAACGCTACGAGCAACCTGACATTTCCACAAGACTTTCCTCGTGAAGGACCGGTGGTGTCTGGAAGGCGAGCAGCGCTCGCTGCCCCTCTGGGTGAAGTGGATAGATCCGAGAGCAGCCCAAACAGGTGCCCGCTGGCCGATCCGCTACCGGACACCGTGGCGGGCTACAAGCTTTTCTGCCTGTTCGTTTCCCAGTAGCCGAGCACCACGTCATCCTCAGCCGGCAACTCACGTTCGACGAGTTGGAGGAGGCGATGCCCCTGACGCTCGTGAGAGCGTGCAGCAGCTTCAGACGGCCAACCCGCTTCGATGGCGTAGTTGTCGTTGAAGTCGCTTGCCCAGGCGAGCACCTCGGTCACGAGCTTCGGCGAGAGGGGCGGCGTGCCTTCCTTGCAGAGACCGTCCTCGTCCCAAATCGGCCAGTCCACGCTGTACTCGTTCATCAGCCGGTAGTGCACACCGAAAGGATGACACGGTGGTCTGACCGTGTCCGAAACGCGTCAAGCGGCCTGCGGCGGGAGAAGAGCCTGCAGCGCCATCAGGCCATCACGGGTGCGTGTTCTCGCGGTGCCGACGTTGATCCCGAGGCGGTCGGCGAGCTCGGTTCCGGTGAACTCGTGGAGGTAGCGCAGGACGACGGCGTCGCGTTGCTTCGCGCTGAGCTCGGCGAGAGCGCTCATCAGCTGCGGCCGGATGAGCTTCGTGTCCATGGCGTCCGTGCCGGCGTCGACGTACTCCTGCTCTCGGCTTCCCACACGGAGGTCGCGAGCCCGTGCGGACTCACGTGATCGGATGCGGTCGATAGCCCGCCGGTGCGCGATGGTGCGCAACCAGGACTGCAGCGTGGCCTTGGTCGGGTCGAATCGTTCGGGGCGTTCCCAGAGCTCGATGAAGGCGTCGTGGGTGACGTCTTCGGCGAGGTCCGCGTCGCGGATGATGTTTCGGGTGAAGTGCCGGAGCCCGGGCGCGAGCCGGCGGTAGAGGCCGTCGAACGCTGCTTCGTCGCGGGCGATCAGCGCGGCCGCGATCGCAGCGTCACCTGACGGAACAGGAGTCTGCGCAGTCATGCGATTCACCTGCCCTTCCGATCGATCGCTCACGGTAGTTGGCTCGGGAGACGATGGTGAGCCCCAGAACGGGAACAGCACCTCGCGGGTGCGAGGTGCTGTTCCCGTTCCCCGGCTAAGCAGGCACCGGGTGGTCTGTGATCAGGTGGTTACTTGATCTGGGCGGTGATGGTGGCGGTGCCGACCAGGAGGCCGCCCTTGACGGCGTCGGTCTTGAAGGTGTCGTCGAGCAGCTTCGCGGCG
>NZ_JAAOYO010000004.1 GCF_011759505.1 Curtobacterium salicis
GAGGGTGATCGTGTTCTTCAGGGACTTGCGCATGTCTTCATTCCTTTGCTTGTCGCGCTCGGCGCGGTGGGTGACAGCGCGCCGAACACACCCCGCGAAGGGGTGGAGAACCAGCGGTGAGCTGCTGGTGAGCGCTTGCGGGTGTTTCCCGGCTTGTGACAGTGATTCGGGGCCACTCGCGAGATGGTTTGGGTGGGTTTGTCCTCGTTACCGTTCTGTGACAACCCGGGCCTGTCGGGCGGCCGGGCGAACGCCGGAATTCGTCGCGCCGAATCCTTCTGATCAGGCCTTTTCGGCGGTGTCGCCCGCTCGGGACATGGCAGGATCGACGAGTTCCGAGACGACGGTGTCTCCGCTGTCATCTCGAAAGGCGTCCCCCCATGTCGTTCTGGGCCCTCTTCCTCATCGCGCTCGGCGTCTCCGCCGACGCCTTCGCCGTCGCACTCGGCAAGGGCCTGCACATGAAGCGGTTCAACGTCCGGCAGGCCGTGGTGATCGCCGTCGTGTTCGGTCTCTTCCAAGCGCTGATGCCGCTGCTCGGCTGGCTGCTCGGCACCACCTTCGCCCGCGCGATCGCCGACTACGACCACTGGGTGGCGTTCGGGCTGCTCGCGCTCGTCGGCGGCAAGATGCTCTGGGAGGCCTTCAGCAAGCACGAGGACACCGACGAGGACACCGACCGCCTGCGGATCCGCGAACTGCTGGTGCTGGCCATCGCGACGAGCATCGACGCCCTCGCGGTCGGCATCACGCTGGCGTTCCTGCCGGTGTCGATCGGGTGGGCCGTCCTGCTCATCGGCATCACGACCGCGGTCCTGAGCTTCGTCGGGGTGGCCGTCGGGCGTCGGGTCGGCGCCCGCTTCGGCAAGCCCGCCGAGATCGCCGGCGGTGTGGTGCTCATCCTCATCGGCGTGCAGATCGTCCTCGAGCACACCGGCGTCCTCGGCTGACGCCGTCGACCATCGGTCATCGGACGGCTCGGGCGGCGATCCACTCGCGATCGGACTGGCTCTGCCTGTCCATGCGAGGATCAGGCCGTGACTCGTGGGGACACCGACGGAAGCGGACGCACCGGGACCGGACCGTGGCCGCATGCGATGCTGGCAGCTGCAGTCGGCGCCGTCGCAGCCCAGTTCACCCACGGCGGTGCCGTCGCCGTTCTGCTGACGGGGTTGCCGGGCTTGGTGGTGCTCGTGATGGTCACGGTGGTGACCGGTGGTGCCCTCGCTGTGTGCGCGGTCCTCGGTACGGGAGCGCGGAGGTTCGCGTGGCTCGGAACCACGGCGCTTCTCGTGGTCCCCGTGGTACTCGTCGTCGACGCCGTCCGCTTCATGCGAGCCGGACCGAGCGATTCCCCCGACGGTGGCTTCTCACCGTCGCCGCTGCTGTGGGTGATCGGCGCGGTGCTCGCTGCCGTCCCTGCTGTGCCTGTGCATGTGACCCGTACCGGCAGATCCCCAGCCGGTCGAGGCGAGTGACACCGGGGGACTTCGCACCGCGAGGCCGAGGGACCCGCGCGATCTTCCACGCGCAGTCACAGCCTCTCCGGGAGTAGCTTGACTAGATTTAGTCATTCGTGACTAAATAGCGTCACTGCCGACCGAGCCGGAGGAGGTGTCGATGCAGCTACAGAACCCGTTCACCGCGCTCTCGCCGACCGTGGACGCCGACGTGCTCGCCGAGCTCGCCAGCGTTCCTCCAGGTCGGCCCCACCCGCTGCCCGCCATCGTCGAGCGGACAAAGCGCTCCAGGACCGGGGTGCTGACCGTCCTCGAGCGGCTTGTGCAGCAAGGCGTCGTCTTGTTCGACGACATCGGGGGTGTCAAGACCTACCAGCTCAACCGCGAGCACCTGCTTGCAGAACAAATCGTGGCGATCAGCGAGTCGCGGGCTCGTTTCCTCGCTCGTCTTCGCGATGACTGCGAGCTGATCCCCGTCCGGTACGCAGCGCTCTTCGGTTCCGCGGCACGGGGGACGATGCGGCCTGACAGCGACATCGACCTGTTCTTCGCGGTGGACGCCGCCGAACGGGAGCGTGCGGAGGACCGGATCTTCGACCTCACCGGTGCTGTCCATCGCTGGACCGGGAACGAGGTCAATCCCGTCGTCTACGACGCCACCGCCATCAGTTCCGACGACCCACTCATCGCCGCCATCGACGCAGAAGGCATCCCACTGACCAACGATCGTCGATGGCTGCGGAACCAACTCCGAGAGGCTGCCGATGACCCCACCCAAGCTCGCACCGACGACACCCGGCGATGACGCGTACATGCGCGGCCGGTTCAGCAAAGCGAAGGACTTCCTCGAGTCGGCAGAGGCCCTGTTCGTCGTCGGATCGGACGACGGGGTCCTCGCTCCGACCTCGGTCCACGCCAGCTCGTTCGTGGACCTCTGCGTGAACGCTGGCATCGCTGCAGGTGACGCCATCTGCATCAAGAGGACCGGCCGGTACAGCAGCGGCGGCGACCACAACGCCGCAGTCGCGATCCTCAAGGACGCGACCGACAGGGCGGTTGCGAAGAACCTCGACATGCTCATCCGGGTGAAGAGCAAAGCGGCGTACAGCGCAAGGGCGGTGGACGCGTCGGACATCCACAACGCCGGCGAAGCTGCGCGCGCTCTGGTCGACTACGCCCGAGACGTCATCTGACCCGAGCCCTTCGCTCCCCCCGCATACCGGGAGGCGCGGTGCGGGTCGGACCCGCACCGCGCCTCCCGGCCGGGTCGCGTCAGGAACCGGAGGCCGGTGCGTCGCTCGGGGCACCGGTGGGCGCGTCACCCGGGGTCCGCGGGGTCGGCGCCGAGCCGTCCGTCGCCGGGGGCGTCGGTGCCTTCCCATCGGCCTTCGGTGCTGCTCCGTCGGGACCGCACGTGGCAGCTCCGCCGGCCGGACCGGCTCCCGGTCCGGCTGCCGGACCACCGGCGGGGCCGCCTGCCGGGCCGCCGGCTGCACCACCGGCTGCGCCCGGGCCGCCGGGCGCACCGCTCGGCGCTCCCGTCGGCGCACCGGTGGGTGCCCCGGACGGTGCCCCGCTCGGTGCTCCGGTCGGCGCGGTGACGCTGCTGTTCCCGCCGTCACCGGGACCGGCCGCCATCGCCGCAGTGACGCCGACCCCGCCGAGGACGAGGGTGGCGGCGACCGCGGCACCGATGCCGGCGCGGCGGGCGAAGCGTCGTCGGCCGGCGGTGCGGTCGGCTGCGGGTGCCGTGGTGGGCGCTGCGGCGAAGTGGTCCACCGGGTACTGCTCCGTGGGCTGGTCGTTCCGGTTGCGGTCGTCGTGGTCGTCGTGCTGGTTGCTCTGGTGCATCGGGGTGCTCCTCATGGCTGCGGCGAACCCGTGCGGCTCGCTGTGGACAACGCTGGAAGTCGTGTCTGAAGCAGGACTGAAGCACAGGCGTTGCCCAGGTCGTTCCATGCTGCTTGCTCGCAGAGGACACCTACCGTTCCCCGCGTGACCCTCCCCGCCCGCGTCCTCGTCATCGACGACGACGAGTCCATCCGCACCGCTGTCGCCTCGAGCCTCCGGGCCGAGGGGTTCGCCGTGCGCACCGCCGGTGACGGCGACACCCTCGTCGAGGACCTGGCCTCGGGCCGCCCCGACCTGGTGGTGCTCGACTGGATGCTGCCCGGTGCGAGCGGCATCGTGCTGGCTGCCCGGGTGCGCTCGGTGTCGGACGCGGCCGTGGTGATGATGACAGCGCGCGACGAACTCGAGGACCGACTGCGCGGGTTCGCCGAGGGTGCCGACGACTACGTGGTGAAGCCGTTCGCGATGGCGGAGCTCGTCGCCCGGGTCACCGCGGTCCTGCGGCGGCGGGGTCGGATCCCGTCCGTGGTGGAGATCGGCGACCTCGTGGTCGACCCGGACGGCGCGACCGCTCGCCGCGGTGGTGCGCTGCTCGACCTGACCGCGACCGAGTTCCGGCTGCTCTGCTTCCTGGCCGAGGGTCGTGGCCGGACGCTGTCGAAGGCGCAGATCCTGACGCAGGTGTGGGGGTACGACGACATCGACCCGAACATCGTCGAGGTGCACCTCAGCGCACTGCGGCGGAAGATGGAGGCGCACGGGCCACGCCTGATCCACACGATCCGCGGGCTCGGCTACCGGATGAGCGCCGAGCGGGTCGCTGCGTGAGCCGCCGCCGGGTCGCCGGTCCCGCCACGCCCGCACTCCGCACCACGTCCCTCCGCCTCCGGACCGTCGTGGCGATCGTGGTGCTCCTGGCCGTCCTGCTGGGCGGGCTGTGTGTCGCGGTGCAGGTCCTGCTCGGCGAGCAGCTCCGCGCCCAGACCGTCGACCGGCTGCGGGACCGGGCGTCCGCGGCGGCGGCCCTCGTCGGGACGGTCGACGCCGACGACCTCGCCGACCGCCTGTCGATGCAGGGGCTGTCCGTGCGCATCGTGCAGCCCGACGGTGCCGAGGTGCAGGCGGGTCCGTCGCCTGAGCAGCTCCGCGCCGGACCGCCCGACCCGGGGAGCCTGCCCGCGCCGGGGTCGGGCCCGGGGGCCGCTACCGGGGCCAACGGCACAGGCACCGGCGCCGGCCGCACCACGACCGGCAGCGCGGACGGTGCATCCGTGGTGTCCTCGACGACCTCCGAGGACGACGGTGTCCTGACCCTCCGGTCGCGGCTCGACGACGGCACGGTCCTGACCCTGACGACCGGCACCCGCGACGTCCAGTCCACCCTGTCGACGCTCGGCTGGGTGATGGGAGCCGCGTCCGCCGGGTTCCTCGTCGTCGCCGTCGTCGGTGTCACCCTCGTCGTCCGCCGGGCGCTCCGACCACTCGACGTGGTGACGTCGACCGCGATGTCGATCGCCGGGGGTGACCGTGGCCGACGCCTCCGACCGCACCGGGACGACACCGAGATCGGCCGTGTCGCGACCGCCCTCGACACCATGCTGGACGCGGTCGAGGGTGCGGAGGACTCCGCCGTGCAGGCTGAGCTGCGACTCCGGGCCTTCCTGTCTGACGCCGCTCACGAACTCCGCACTCCGGTCGCCGGGGTGCGGGCGGCTGCGGAGACGCTGATCCGCGCGGGCGTGCAGGGGGAGCAGCAGGAGCAGCTCGCGGTGCACGTCGTGCGACAGGCGGGGCGCGCCTCCCGGCTCGTCGACGACATGCTCACGATGGCGCGGCTGGACCGCGGGATCGACCTCGACCGCCGACCGGTGGACCTGGCCGCGTTCCTGACGGCCGAGGCGGAACGGCTGGTCCTGCGGCTGCCGTCGGTGCACCTCGACGTGCGCGTGCCGGACCATCCGGTGCCGGCCTTGCTCGACGCGGACCGGATCGCCCAGGTGCTCGGCAACCTCGCCGACAACGCCGCCCGGGCGACCGGCGGTGACGGCCACCTGCTGCTGACGCTCCTGGCCGCCGACGGTGCGGACACCGCCGTGGTCCGGTTGGAGGACGACGGTGTCGGCATCCCGCTCGCGGACCGGGAGCGCGTCTTCGACCGACTCGTCCGCTTGGACGACGGACGCGAGGACCGGAGCGGCGGCGCCGGGCTCGGCCTGCCGATCGCGCGCGGGATCGCGCGTGCGTCCGGCGGCGAGCTGGTCGCGGCCGACCCGCTCGTCCTGGACGGCGCGGCGTTCGTGCTCACCCTGCCGGTGTCCGGAACAGCGGCCCCGGCACACGACCACGGCCGGGAGGCGCGACTCACCCCCGTCGGCTGAGGTGCGGACGCGTGCTGGGGTCGCGAGATGCCCCGTCGGGTGCCGTCCGGGCCTGGGCCCGGCCCCGACTCACCGGGCCGCGACCTGACGCCGGTGCACCGGCCCGCTGCCGTCGACGAGCGCGCCGCCCGGGGCACCGCGGCGGACCGCGACGACCTCGGCCATGATCGACAGCGCCATCTCGGCGGGCGTCTCGGCGCCGATGTCGAGGCCGATCGGGGACCGCAGCCGCTCGGTGTCGGGCGTACCGAGCTCCCGCAGCACGGACAGCCGCCGCTCGTGCGTCGCCCGGGACCCCATCGCGCCGACGTACCCGGCACCACGACGGAGCGCCAGGTCGAGCACCTCGGCGTCGAACCGGTCGTCGTGGGTGAGCACGATGACGACGGTGTCCGGTCCGATCGCGGTGTCGGCGAGGACCCTCGGCGGCCACCCGACGACACGCTCCTGCGCCGCCGGGAACCGCTGGTCGGTGAGGAACACCGGCCGCGGGTCCACGACGGTCACCGCGTAGCCGAGCATCGCCGCGGTGTTCGTGACGGCGACGGCGAACTCGACCGCGCCGACCACGATGCACCGCGCCCGTCCGCCGGCGTACTCGGTGAAGACGCGGGTCCGGCAGCCGTCCGACGCCGTCACCGCGGTGCCGAGCGAGGCCGCGTCGAGCGACAGGCCGAGCGAGGTCGGCGCTCCGGCAGCGGCGGCACGGAGCGCGTCGACCACGACGGCGTCGGTCGGCAGGACGCGGTGCACGAGCACTTCGACCCGGCCCCCGCACCGCAAGCCCGGCGCCCAGTCGGCCAGCGGGTCGGACGGGTCCTCGAACCCGAAGCGTTCCAGGACCGGGACGCCCGTCGTCAGGACGTCCTCGGCGGTGTCGTAGAGCGACCCCTCGACGCATCCGCCGGAGATCGTCCCGACGACCTCGCCGCCGGGCAGCACCGCCATCGAGGTGCCGGTCCCGCTCGGCGCGCTGCCCTGCACGTCGACGGCGGTCGCGACGACGATCGGGTCGCCGCCGTCGAGCACGGCCAGGAGGCGCGGTGCCAGTTCGAACATCAGACACCTCCGGCGTCGGTCGCGTCCGCCAGCAGCGCCCACACCCGGTCGCGGGTCATCGGCAGGCGGTACGGCCGGATGCCGATCGCGTCCCGGACGGCGTTGGCGACGGCCGGGGCGACCGGGTTGTAGGGCGCCTCGCTCATCGACTTCGCACCGAGGGGGCCGAGCGGGTCGGAGGTGTCGGCGAAGAGCACCTGCGTCCGTGGCACGTCGGATATCTTCGGCACCCGGTAGGAGCGGAAGGCGTCGGTGGTGACCCGGCCGGTGGCGTCGAGCACGACCTCCTCGTAGAGCGTCGACCCGATCGCCTGTGCGGCACCGCCTTCGACCTGGCCACGGAGCTGTTCGGGGTTGAGGACGGTGCCGGCGTCGACGGCCTGCACGCTCTGCAGGATGCGGACCTCGCCGGTCGGTCGGTGCACCGCGACCCGAGCGCCGTGCACCGTGAACGCGAGGGAGCGCGGGGTGCCGTCGTGGCTGGCGTGTGCGACGAGCGGCCCCTCGGCCAGCAGCTCCGCGTGTCCGACGAGCTCGTCGCCCACGCGGACGCCCTCGGGCTCGACGGTGACCGCCGGACCGAGGACGCCGGAGGCCGTGCGCGGGGTCCGGGCCGCGACGAGCGCCAGCGCCCGGGCGGTCAGGTCGTCCCGGAGGGTCTGCGCGGCGGCGTACAGGGCCCGGCCGGCGACGACGACCCCGGCGGACCCGAACGCCCCGGTGTCGTGGTGCGCGGCGTCGGTGTCGGACTGGTGCACGTCGACCCGGTCGGGCGTGGTGCCGAGCGCGGTGGCGACGAGCTGTGTGTGCACGGTGGTGGTGCCGTTGCCGAACTCCGCCGTGCCGACACCGATGCGGTAGCGCCCGCCGGGCAGCAGCTCGACGGACGTGTGCGCGTGGTGGCCCCGAGGCGGCATGGTCGCGATGGCCGCGAGCGCGACACCCGTGCCGTACGCCCAGTCCGGGGAGCGATCGAGCCCCGGTCCGTCCAGCACCGGCCCGTCCATCCGCGGGACCTCGGGCAGCGGTCCGGCGAGCGCGTCCTCGACCAGGTCCAGGCACTGGTCGAGCCCGTAGCTGCCCTCCCACTGCAGGTCGCTCTGCTCGTGCGGGTCCGTGACGACGAGCGGGTCACCCGGCACGACGACGTTCCGCCGGCGGAGCTCGATCGGGTCGATGTCGAGCTGCCGGGCCAGGTCGTCCATCGCCGACTCGATCGCGAACACCACCTGTCCGAGGCCGTACCCGCGGAACGCCCCCGAGGGCAGGTTGTTCGTGTAGACCGACTCTGCGTCGACGCGCTTCACCGGGCACCGGTACACCGCGACGGACTCGCTGACCGAGTGGAACATGACCCCGATGCCGTGGTTGCCGTACGCCCCGGTGTCCATCGTCTGGTCGACGTGCAGCGCCGTCAGTGTGCCGTCGGCATCGGCACCGAGCCGGACCCGGACGCGCATCGGGTGCCGGGTGGGAGCGACCGTGAACTCGTCCCGACGGCTGAACTCGAACTGCACGGTGCGTCCGGTCCGGAGCACCGCAAGGGTGACGAGGTCCTCGGTGAGCAGCTCCTGCTTGCCGCCGAACCCGCCGCCCACCCGCTTCGCGACGACGCGCACCCGGGCCGGGTCGAGTGCGAAGACGTGGGCGATCTCGTCCCGCACCAGGAACGGGACCTGCGTGGCGGTCCGGAGCACGAGCCTCCCGTCCGGGTCCACCCACCCGCGGGTGGCGTGCGTCTCGAGGGCGGCGTGCGAGACACGGCCGGTGGTCCAGACGCCGTCGACGGTCGCGGCCGACGCGGAGAGCGCGGCCTCGACGTCGCCGGTACCGCCGTGGAGGCTCGCCACCACGTTCCGCGCCGGCTCGGCGATCCGGTGCTCGGCGGCCGTCTTGTCACCGTGCAGGAGCGGGGCGCCCGGCCGCCGTGCCGCGTCCGGGTCGTGGACGCTGTCGAGGACCTCGTACTCGACCCGGACCAGGGCGCACGCCTGCTCGGCGATCCGGACACTGTCGGCGACCACGGCGGCGACCCGCTGTCCGCGGAACCGCAGTACCGGGTCGAGCACGCGGGTGTCGTCCGGGTCGTCGAGCCGCGACTCGTGGCGGCCGGTGGAGAACAGCACGCCGGGGTCGTCGTGGTGGGTGAGCACGGCGTGCACGCCGGGCAGGGCCGCGGCTTCGGTGGTGTCGATCGCGGTGATGCGGGCGTGCGGGTGCGGGCTGCCGAGGACGGCGAGGTGCAGGAGCGCCTCGGTGCGCCGGAGTCCGTCGCTCGGGATGTCCAGCGTGTACTCCTCGCGGCCGGTGACGATCCGCCGGGCGGCGGGGGCGGCGACCGAGGTGCCGATCGCCGCGCCGGGAGCCGCGCAGGAGGTGTTCGCGACGCCGTCCAGTGCGTCCTCGATCGCCCGGTACCCGGTGCAGCGGCAGAGGTTGCCCTTGAGCTTCCGGTGCCGGTCGGCCAGGTCGTCCTCGGTGAGCGTCGAGGCGGTGACGACGAAGCCCGCCGTGCAGAAGCCGCACTGGAACCCGGGCGCCTCGGCGAACGCGCGCTGGACGGGGTGCGGGTCCTCCGGGGTGCCGAGACCGGCGGCCGTGGTGACCGTCCGGCCCTCGAGCCGGTGGGCCGGGGTGATGCAGGAGTGCACCGGCACCTGGTCGACGAGGACCGTGCAGGCACCGCAGTCACCGGCGTCACAGCCCTTCTTCACGGAGGTCACGCCGTGGTCGCGGAGGAGCGTGCGGAGGACCTGTCCGGGCTGCGGCGAGACCTCGAGCAGGGTGCCGTCCACCTCGAGCCTCATCGGGTGCCCGCCGTCGCTGCGCCCGCTACCTCGGCCGCTTCGGTCCGGAGTTCGTGCGCGAAGACGCTGCTCACCGCGCGTCGCCACCGGGGGGAGCCGTGCGGGTCGTCGTACCAGTCCTCGTCCGAGCCCAGGACGGCGTCGAGTGCTGCGTCCACCTCGCCGGCCGACGGCACCGACGACCACCGGAACACCACCGGCCGCGGGGTCGCCGCCGTGACGACGAGCACGAAGCCGGCCGCCGACCACCGTGCGGTGACGAGCGAGCCCGACCGGCCGTTCGGGCTGAGCGACACCCGGCGGAACCCGGTCGTCGCCCGGAGTGCCTCCTCCGGCAGCTCGAACGCCCGGATCACCTCGGCGTGTCGGAGGTCGAGCGTCTGCACCCCGAGCACGAGCTGCTCCACGGGGACTCGGCGCTCCCCACCGTCCGGCGTCCACACCACCGCGGTCGCGTCGAGCGTGACGAGGAGCGCCGTCATCGCCCCGGCCGGCAACCCGACCGCCACGTTCCCGCCCACGGTCGCCGCGTTCCACACCTTGAACGAGGCGAGCAGCGCGTTCGCACACCGGTCGACGAGCGGCCAGGCGGTCCAGTCGGGGTCCGGCTGCACCCGGAGCAGCGCGGCGATCGTGCACGTCGCGGCGATCGTCAGCGTGCCGGGCGTCCGTTCGACGTCCGGCCAGCCGAGCGTCGTCAGGTCGACGAGTCCGGTCAGGCCGGGTTGCTCCTCCGAGAAGAGCCAGGTGCCGCCACCGAGCGGGCGGTCACCGGGTGCGAACGCGAGGTCGTCGCGGTGCGACGGTGTCCGCACGGTGCGGACGGAGACGAGGTCCATGGACGGGTCCGATCAGGGCAGGGCGGCAGGGGTCGACGAGCGCACCGACTCGTCGGCCGTGCGCGATCATGCCCCGGTTCCATGCCATGTCGGCCACGCTAGGGAACCGGTGTTTCAGCGTCGTTACGGGGAAGGAACAGCCGTGGTCGGGCGGTACAGCGGACCCGTGACCTGCCCGACCTCTCCCCGAAACACGGGGGTGCCATCCTCCGGGACATGACCGTTCCACCGTCCGACACCGCCACCCAGGCGTCCGCGACGACCGGCAGCGCGCTCGCGTTCGACCGGCTCGACGACGACGCTGCCCGGGCGCTCGTCACGTCGTGGGCCGCCGTGCCCCGGTGGGTCGACGCCGTCCTCGCCGGCCGCCCCTACGGTGCGGCCGACGCCCTCGCCGCCGCGGCCGACCGGCTCGCGCGGAACTGGACCGACGACGAGGTGGACGCCGCGCTCGCGGAGCACCCGCGGATCGGGGACCGGCCGGTGGGTGACGGGGCCGCGGCAGCAGCCTCCCGGCTGGAACAGGCCGCGTCCGCCGAAGCCGACGCGGACACGGCGGCCGCACTCCGGGCGGGCAACGCCGCGTACGAGGACCGCTTCGACCGGGTGTTCCTCATCCGGGCCGCCGGCCGCAGCGCCGACCAGGTCCTTGCCGAACTGCACCGACGGATGGAGCACGACGACGCCACCGAGCGCGTCGAGGTCGCCGCCCAGCTGCGGGAGATCGCCCTGCTCCGACTCGACCGGAGCGTCCGGTGAGCCACCTCAGCACCCACGTGCTCGACACCACGAACGGGTGGCCGGCCGCCGGGGTCGCCGTCTCGTTGACCGACGCCGACGGGGTGCTCGTCGCCTCCGGCCGGACCGATGCCGACGGTCGGATCAGCAGCCTCGGGCCGGACCGGCTCGCACCGGGGGAGTGGACCCTGTCCTTCGCCACCGGCGCGTACTGGGCGGCGCTCGACACCGGCACCTTCCACCCGCGCGTGACCGTGACGATCACCGTCCCCGAGCAGGCGGACCACCCCGCCCCGCACCTGCACGTCCCCCTCCTGCTCAGTCCGTTCGCCTACTCCACCTACCGAGGGAGCTGACCCACCATGACCGACACCAGCACCGCACCCGACACCGCCGCCCGCGCCACCGAGCCCGGCACCGTGCCGACCACCGTCCACCTCGGCGCCAACCAGTACGGCAAGGCCGAGGTCCGCCTGGTCCGGGTGACCCGCGACACCGACCGCCACGAGATCGAGGACCTCACCGTCACGACCCAGCTGCGCGGCACGGCGCTCGCCGACTCGTACACCGACGGCGACAACGCGAAGGTCCTGGCGACGGACTCGCAGAAGAACACCGTGTACGCCTTCGCCCGGGAGCACGGGGTGCACAGCCCGGAGGAGTTCCTGCTCCGACTGGGCCGGCACTTCACCACCGCGTTCGACTGGTACGACGGCGCCACCCTCTCGGCCGAGCAGCACACCTGGGAGCGCATCACGGTCGCCGGCCGCGAGCACGACCACGCCTTCGTCCGGGCCGGAGCCGGCACGCGCACCGCGGTCGTGCAGGTCGACGGCGACGACGTCCACGTGATCGCGGGCGTCACCGACCTGACCGTGCTCAAGTCGACCGGCAGCGAGTTCCACGGCTTCCCCCGCGACGGCTACACGACCCTCGCCGAGACCGACGACCGGATCCTCGCGACCTCGGTGACGGCCCGGTGGCGGTACCTGCCGGACGCGGTCGCCGCCGGCATCGACTACGACGCCGTGCACGCGGGCGTCCTCGCCCGGATGCTCGAGACCTTCGCCGACCTGCACTCGCTCGCGCTGCAGCAGACCCTGTTCGCGATGGGGCGCACCGCGATCGAGGCGTTCCCCGAGATCGCCGAGGTGCGCTTCTCGATGCCGAACAAGCACCACTTCCTGGTCGACCTGGCGCCGTTCGGGCTCGACAACCCGGGCGAGGTCTTCTTCGCCGCGGACCGCCCCTACGGCCTCATCTCGGGAACGGTGGTCCGCGACGGCATCGAGGAAGCACCCGCCGCCTGGCTCGCGGTGCCCGGGTTCGTCTGACGATCCACATGACGGCCGCCCACACGCGACCCGGACGGGTCGTCGGCGTCGTCCTGGCTGCCGGTGCGGGTACCCGCATGGGCCGGCCGAAGGCCCTGGTCCGTCGATCGGACGGCCGAGCGTGGGTCGACCTGGCGGTCACGGCCCTGCTCGACGGCGGCTGCGACACGGTCGTCGTCGTCCTCGGTGCGTCCAGCCGGGAGGCACGTGCCCTGGTCCCCGTCCGGCCGGCGGTCCGCACCGTGGTCGCCGCCGAGTGGGAGCGCGGCCCGTCCGCCTCGCTGCTGGCGGGCCTGTCCGCGGCGTCGGAGGACCCGGACGTCACCGCCGTGCTCGTCACGCTCGTGGACCTGCCCGGGCTGCCGGCAGAGGCGGTGCGCCGGGTGCTCGACGACCGCGGTCGAGCGGTTCCCGACCGCGCGGCACTCCGACGGGCGGTGCACGACGGCCGGCCCGGACACCCGGTGCTCCTCGGGCGCGACCACTGGGCCGCGCTCGATGCGGCGCTCGAGGCGGCAGCGGGGGAGGACCGAGGCGCCGGGCCCTGGCTCCGGTCGGCCGGGGTGCAGTCCGTCGAGTGTGGCGACCTGTGGGACGGCGACGACCAGGACCGACCCGGGTCGGGTCCGGGCGCATCTGACCTGACCCGGACGTGACGGGAGGCCCGGTGCCAGCTGGCACCGGGCCTCCCGTCAGGTGGTCTCGGACTAGGCGACCGACGTGCGCACCTCGGCGAGGGTCGGGTAGTCGGTGTAGCCCTCGGCGCTCTGGCCGTAGAAGAGCTCGGGGCGGGGCTCGTTGAGCTCCGCGTCCTGCTCCCAACGCTCGGCGAGGTCCGGGTTCGCGATCGCGGGACGGCCGACGGCGATCGCGTCGGCGATGTCCTCGTCGACGACGGCGATGGCCTCGTCGCGTGTGGTCATCGCGCTGAAGCCCGAGTTGACGACGAACGGGGCGCCCGCGGTGCGGCGGATGTGCTGCACGAGGTCACCGGTCGGCTCGGCGTGCAGGACGTCGATGAAGGCGAGCCCGAGCGGAGCCAGACCCTCGGCGATCGCCGAGTAGACGGCGCGCACGTCGGCGGCGTCGTCCTCGATGACGCCCTGGATGCCGTGCTCCGGCGACAGGCGGATGCCGGTGCGGTCCGCGCCGACGGCCTCGGCGACGGCCGTGGTGACCTCGACGGCGAAGCGGGCACGGTTCTCGGCCGAGCCGCCGTACTGGTCCGTGCGGGTGTTCGAGTGGCTCGACATGAACTCGTGCACCAGGTAGCCGTTGGCGCCGTGGACCTCGACGCCGTCGATGCCGGCGGCGATGGCGTTGCGGGCGGCCTGGACGAAGCCCTGGACGGTCTCGGCTACCTCGTCGGTGGTCAGCTCGTGGGGGACCGGCATGTCGGCCTTCGAGCCGTCGGCCAGGTGGGTCTGGCCGGGGGCGGCGACGGCGCTCGGGCCGACGATCCGCGGGGTCTGCGAGATCGCGGGGTGCGAGACCCGGCCACCGTGCATGAGCTGCATGACGATCGTGCCGCCGCGCTCGTGGACGGCGTCGGCGACGCGACGCCAGCCGGCGATCTGCTCGTCGGTCTCGATGCCGGGCTGGCCGGGGTAGGAGCGGCCCTCCTGCACGGGCCAGGTGCCTTCGGTGATGATCATGCCGAGGGTCGCGCGCTGGGCGTAGTGCTCGACGAGCAGGTCGTTCGGGATCCCGTGCTCACCGGCGCGGGTGCGCGTGAGGGGGGCCATGGCGATGCGGTTGCTGAGTCGGAGGGCGCCGAGGGCGGTGGGTTCGAAGAGCTTCACGTCCGGTCGGAACGCCGCGAGCATGTTGCGCATTCCAACTCGCGCCCGCTGTCCGGTTCCCGTGGTCAGGGGCGCGGGCACACCAGCGTGGAGGAGCGGACCTGACCCTCGGGGCGGATCACGGTGTGCAGGGACAGCGGTTGGTGGCAGATCGGACAGCCGCGGTCGACCGTGCGGTCGTCGATGCCCTCGGGGTGTCCGGCACCGATCTGCGAGGGCCCCATCTTGTCGATGAGCGTCGTGTTCCACCGCTCGTACCACTGCGCGAAGCGTCCCATGGTCACCCTTCCGTTCGTACCCTGATCATTAGTGTACTCGCGATTACGTCAGTCGGCGAGACCGGCGTGGTCCACGACCTCGAGCAGGGCCGTCAGCTCGTCCTTCAGCGCCTCGAGTCGAGCCACCGGCCACCCCAGCCGTGCGGCCACCGCGACCGGGACGGCCTCGGCACGGTCCCGGAGGGCGCGTCCGGCCGTCGTCAGGGACACCGCGAGCTGTCGTTCGTCCTCGGTGCTGCGGCTGCGGCGGACGTAGCCGGACGCCTCCAGTCGCTTCAGCAGCGGGCTGAGGGTCGCCGACTCGAGCCGGAGTTCGCCGGCGATCTCCCGCACCGATCGGGGGTCCCGCTCCCAGAGGGCGAGCATCACCAGGTACTGCGGGTGCGTCAGGCCCATCGGCTCCAGGAGTTCGCGGTAGAGCCCGACCACGCTGCGGCTCGTGGCGGCGAGGGCGAAGCAGAGCTGCCGGTCGAGGGAGAGCGGGTCGGTCTCGGTGTCGAGCATGCACCCACCGTACCCTTCCTGCACGAACTGGTGCCGACTGAGCCGCGGAACACCGGTGTTCGTCTGGTGCGCCGCGCATCTGCGCGATGTGACCGACGAACACCGGTGTCGTGCGGGGTGGACGACGGACGGGAGGCCCGGTGCCGGTCTCGTGGACCGGCACCGGGCCTCCCGTCGGCGACGCTGGTGCCTACGCGCGGTGCGCGGGCGAGTGACCCGAGTCGTGGGTCGGTGCGTCCGGCTCCGCCGGAGCCGCGTGCGACCCGTGGTGGGCGTCGTCGTCCGCCGGGGCCGACCCGTGCGGCGTCGCCGGCTGCATGCGCTCGAGCTTGGCGCCCTCGACGTCCACGTCCGGCAGGATCCGGTCGAGCCACTTCGGGATCCACCACGCGCTCTTGCCGAGCAGGTGCATCACGGCAGGGATGAGCAGCATCCGGACCACGAACGCGTCGAGCAGGACACCGAACGCCAGCCCGAACCCGATCGGCTTGATCGTCGACGAGTCCGAGAAGATGAACCCGGCGAACACCGAGATCATGATGATCGCGGCCGCCGTGACCACCGCGCGGCCGGCGTGCAGACCACGCTGCACCGCGACCTTTGCGCTGGAGCCGTGGGCGTACGCCTCACGCATGCCGGAGACCAGGAACAGCTGGTAGTCCATCGCGAGCCCGAACAGGATCCCGATCTCGATGATCGGCAGGAAGCTCAGGATCGGCGCCGGGTCGTGCACGCCGAACACGCTGCCGAGCCAGCCGAACTGGTAGATCGCGGTCAGACCACCGAACGAGGCGAGCACCGACAGGATGAAGCCCGCCGTGGCCGTGATCGGCACGAGGAACGACCGGAACACGATGATCAGGATGATCAGCGACAGCCCGACCACGACCGCCAGGTAGAGCGGCAGGACGTTCGCGAGCTTCTCCGACACGTCGATGTTGGCACTGGCGTTGCCGGCGACGCCGAGCTCCACCGTGCCGTCATCGGTCGAGACGCTCTGCGAGCGGAGGTCCTTGACCAGTTCCTCGGTCGAGACGCTGTCCGGGCCGCCGTGCGGCTTCACCTGGAACGCGATGATCGAGCGGTCCTTCGACGCGCCGATCGGCAGGACCGCGTCGACGTCGTCGTTCTTCGACAGCGCCTGGCCGATCGTCACCTCGGTGCCGGTGACGTCGTCCTTGCTGACTGCCTTCGGCAGCGTCGCGACGACGAGCAGCGGCCCGTTCTGGCCGGCGCCGAACTCCTTCTCGAGCGTCTTGTACGCCTTGTACTGGCTGGACTCGACCGCCTCCGACGACCCGGACGGCAGGCCCAGGCGCATCTGCGTGGCGGGGAGTGCGATGGTGCCGAGGACGGCGACGCCCGCGACGAGGGTGATCACGGCACGCCAGGTCGACATCGGCTTGTTCGGGACCGGCACCGAGCCGGTGTGCCCGATCTGCTGCCGCTCCTTCTTCCGGAGGATCCGCAGGCCGAGCAGCGAGAGCAGCGCCGGGGTGAAGGAGGTGGCGATGAGGATCGCGAACAGGACCGCGACCGCACCGACCGTGCCCATCAGGCCGAGGAACGGGATGCCGGTGATGTTCAGCGCGAGCAGCGCGACGATGACCGTCGTCCCCGCGAAGACCACGGCGTTGCCGGACGTGCCGTTCGCCAGCCCGATCGACTCGTGCACGCCCATGCCCTGCTTCAGCTGGGTCCGGTGCCGGTTGAGGATGAACAGGGAGTAGTCGATGCCGACTGCCAAGCCGAGCATCACCCCGAGCACGGGCGTGACCGAGATGAACTCGACCAGGCCGGAGAAGGACAGCGAGGCGAGGGTCGCGACGCCGACACCGAGCACGGCGCTGAGCAGCGGGATCGCGGCACCGATGACCGTGCGGAGCATGAGGAACAGCACGAGGGCGGCGATGATGACGCCGATGATCTCGCCCGGTCCGAGGATCGAGGGCACGCCCTGCGCGATGTCGTTCGAGACGAAGACGTCGACACCGCTGATCTTCGCGGCGTCGGCGCGGTCCGAGATCTCCTGCTTCGTGGTCTGCGGGACCTCGTAGGTCGACTTCGTGAACTGCACCGTCCCGATGGCGGCGGAGTCGTTCGACGAGACGAAGCGGATGTCCTTCGACAGGTCCAGCAGGTCGGAGCCCTGCTCGAGGTCGCGCTCGTTGTCCGCGAGCTTCTTCGTGTTCGAGTCGATGGTCTTCTGCGCGTCGGCGATCTGCTGCTCGCCCGCGGTCAGCTGCTGCTGCTGGGCGTCGATCTGGGCCTGCGCCTGCTCGAGCTGCTGCTGGCCGGCCTGCGCCTGTGCCTGTGCGGCCGGGGTGGCAGCAGCGGCGGCTCCGGCGGCCTGGGCCTGTGCCTGCGCCTGGGCCTTCTGCGCGTCGAGCTGCGCTTGGGCGTCCGTGATCTGCTGCTTGCCGGACTCGAGCTGGGCCTTCTGCGCGTCGAGTTGCTCCTGCCCGTCCTCGAGCTTCTGGCGCCCCTCGGAGATCTCCTTGCGGCCGTCGACGATCTTCTGCCGCTGGTCGTCGAGCCGCTGCTGGGTGGCGAAGCCGTCGGTGGTGCCCTTGACGCCGGGCAGGTCCTCGAGGTCGGTCAGGAACGACTTGACCTGGTCCTGCTGGCTGTCCGTGAAGGCCGTGCCGTCGGTCGTCTGGAAGACCAGCGTGCCGTTGCCGCCGTTCGCGCTCGGGAACTTGTCGGCCAGCTCGTCCTGCACCTGGCTGGTCTTCGTGCCGGGGATCGTGATCGAGGACGAGATGGTGCCCGCGAACAGGCTGAAGGTGACACCGGCGATCGCCATGAGGGCGATCCAGGCGATGATCACCGTCCAGTGTCGGCGGGCCGCGAAGCGACCGAGGCGGTAGAGGAGACCGGCCATGCTGGGCCCCGTTCCTTTCGTCGTGGGTGGTGCTGTCGAACGGGGTGCGCCGGTGGACCCCTGGGAGGACGTCTGTTCGGTCAGTGCTCGGGCAGGTACCCGCTGCGGACGCTGTGCACGAGTCGTCCGAGCAGGGCGTCCCAGTCGGCCCGGGCCTGTTCGTCCAGGCGGGGACCGGTGGTCGTGAGCCAGTGGTCGGCGATGACGACGATGCCGCTCATCAGCGAGTCCACCAGGAGTGCGGTGTCCAGGGCATCAGCTGCGGGGTGCCGCCGGGCGACCTCGCTGCGGAGGCGCCCGGTGACGCGGGCGAAGGCGGTCTGGGTGAGGGCGGCCGCCTTGGGGTCGTCCTCCTCCGGCTCGCCGAGGATCCGGTGCAGCCGGACGATCGCGCCGGGCAGGTCCGTGCCGCGGGCGGCGGACTCGAGTTCGTCGAACATCGCCGCTCTGCTGCCGTCACCGACCGGGGTGTTCGCGATCTCGGCGAGGAACTGGTCGATGATCACCGACAGCACCTCTTCGCGCACCGACAGGCGGATCTCGTCGAGCGAGGCGAAGTGGTTGAAGACCGTGCGGCGGGCGACGTCGGCACGGGCCGCGAGCTCGTCGACGCTGAACTCGCCGCCGCGCTCGTCGATCAGCTCGCGCGCGGCCTGCAGGATCGCCGCACGGTGCCGGGCCTTGAGGGCAGCACGGCGATCGGGCGAGAGGGTCACGGTGAAGACACTAGGTGCATCGATGCACTCGGTGCACCTTCCTGGGGTCGATGCCCAGGTTCGTCCCCCGACCTGCGGGGGTCCGCAGGTCGGGGGCCCCGGTGCCGTCAACACCAGCGGCCACGCAGCGTGCCGACCTCGATGATCTCGATACAAGACGATCTTGAACGTGTATCGTCTCATCCATGGACAGTCACGACAGCGCCGCGCCGGCCACGGTCCTGCCGGAGATCGACTGGACGGCCGGTGGGATCGAGACCGAGCTCGGCTGGGCGCTGCCGCTGGCCCTGCAGGAGTTCATGCGCCTGGGGACCGACGCCGTCGCCGACGTCCCCGCCGGCCCGCGCGGGTACCAGGTGCTCGTCGCGATCACCACCGAGGAGCCCTCCTCGCAGCTCTCCCTCGCTCGACGGCTCGGCGTGGACAAGACCCAGATGACGTACGTCGTCGACGCCCTCGAGGCCGGCGAGTTCGTCGAACGTCGCGCCGACCCGTCCGACCGACGGGTGCGCCAGGTGCTCCCGACGGACGCCGGCCGGGAACTGCTCGACCGGGCCCGGCGGTCCCTCCGCGCCGCCGAAGGAGTCCTGCTGCGTCACCTCGCCGAGGACGAGCAGACCACGATGCGGCACCTGCTCGCCCGTGTCGCACTCGCCGCGAGCACGCCCGCTCCCGGCTCCGTCACCGACGACCCCTCCTTCCACCACCCGGTCGCCGCACCGGAACGTTCCCGCCGGCGACGGGAGCCGGGGACCCCGGCGACCCCGTCGACGACCCCACAGTGAGGCCCTCCCCATGACCAGCACCGTCCTCGTCGCCGGAGCGACCGGCGACCTCGGCCACCGCGTCGTCCGCGAACTCCTCGGACACGACGTCCGGGTCCGGGTCCTCACCCGCCCCGGCAGCACGTCCGCCGCGGCCCGGTTCGACGACCACCCGCAGGTCGACGTGGTCGTCGCCGGCTACGACGACCACGATGCCCTGACCCGGGCCGTGGACGGTGCCGACGTCGTCGTGTCCACCGTCAGCGGCACCCGTCCGGTCATCGTCGACGCGCAGCGAGCCCTGCTGACGGCCACCGTGGCCGCCGGGGTGCCGCGGTTCATCCCCTCCGACTACTCGGCCGACTACCGGCGGATCACCCCCGGGACGAACCGCAACTTCGAGCTGCGCCGCGAGTTCGCCGCGCACGTCGACGCGGCACCCGTCCAGGCCACGTCGATCCTCACCGGGATGTTCACCGACCTGCTCACCGGCGAGGCTCCGATGATCCTGTTCGGCCGCCGTCTGGTCCTGTTCTGGTCGTCCGCCGACCAGGTGCTCGACTTCACCACCAAGGACGACGTCGCCCGGGTCACCGCCCTCGCCGCCCTGGACGACGACGCTCCCCGGGTGATCGAGATGGCCGGCGACCAGCTGACGGCCCGTGACGTCGCTCGGACCGTCAGCGAGCTGACGGGTTCCCGGTTCCGTCTGCAGTGGGCGGGCACGACCGGCACCCTCTCCGCCATGAGCGCGGTGGGGAAGCGGCTCGCGAAGGACACCGACGAGACGTTCCCGGCCTGGCAGGGGATGCAGTACTTCGTGAGCATGTTCAGCGGGCAGGCGCAGCTGCGGCACGTCGACAACGGGCGGTACGGCTCCCACGACTGGACGAGCGTCCGCGACGTCCTCCGCGCGCACCTCGCCACGGGCAGCGCACGTACGGCGTCCTGACCGGCCACCGGCAGGAACGCCGCACTATCGTGTGACGATGCCGGACCGGACGAGGGCGACGATCGTGACCGCGCTCGTCGTCGCGGCCGCGATCGCGTTGACGGGGTGTCAGGCGGGCGTGGCGCCGGTCGGTCCGAGCCGCCCCACCTCCGGCACGGCGACCACGACACCGACCGCGACGACACCGCCTCCCGCGAGCACGACGAGCGCCGCGACCACCCGGGCGCTCGGTGCACTCGAGTCCCGGCACGATGCCCGGCTCGGCCTCGTCGCGATCGACACCGGCAGCGGTGCGACCGTCACGCACCGAGCCGGGGAGCGCTTCGCGTTCGCGTCGGCTGCGAAGGTGTTCATCGCCGCGACGGTGCTCGACGACGCCCGGTCGGACGACCTCGACGCCGTCGTGCCGATCGAGCAGCGTGACCTGCTGGCGTACGCCCCGGTGACGTCGCAGCACGTCGGATCGGGCATGACCGTCCGGGCGCTCCTCGACGCGATGCTCCGGTCGAGCGACAACACCGCCGCGAACCTGCTCGTCGCGCGGGTCGGCGGACCGTCCGTGGTGCAGCGCTGGCTCCGCGGGATCGGCGACCAGGTGACGCAGGTCCTGCGGGTCGAGCCGGACCTCAACGAGGCCACCCCGGGCGACGAACGCGACACGACGACGCCCGCGCAGTTCGCGGCGGACCTGCGGACGGTGCTGCTCGGGGACGCCCTGCGCCCGGACGACCGGCAGCTGCTGGTGGAGACGATGGCCGGGAGCACCACCGGTGACGCGACGATCCGTGCCGGTGTGCCGCACGGGTGGTCGGTCGCGGACAAGACCGGCACGGGCTCCCACGGCGTCCGGAACGACGTCGGGATCGTCACCCCGCCCGGCGGCGCCCCGGTCGTCCTCGTCGTGATGACCAGTCAGTCCGCGGCGGACGCCGAGCCGGACGACGCGCTCGTCGCCACGGCCACCCGGACGGCGGTCGCCGCACTCCGCGCGACGCGGCGCTGAGCGGCGGTCCGGGGTCCGGACGGTCCGAGCGGTCCGCGCGGTCCGCGCGGTCGCCGCCTCCCGGTCAGTGCGGGAGCGTCGCCGCCCACCGCCCGATGACGTCGTACGCGTGCTCGCGGACCGGCTGGGCGGACAGCACGACGTCGTGCAGTGCGCCTCGGAGCCGCCGGACGGTCACCTCGTCGCCCAGCGAGAGCGCGCGTCGCGCGACGGCGTCCACGTTGAGCGCGACGTCGGCCCGCGTCATGCCCTCGTTCCACCGCGGTTGCAGCATGCTCTTGTCGCTGAGCATCACGAGCGTCGGCACCGTGATGCCGAGGCCGTGCGCGACCCGCTCCTGCCCGGCGAAGACCGCGGCGAGCCACCCGGGGTGCAGTGGGAAGCCCCGATCGGGCCGCCACCGCTGGTCGTAGGTCCAGGTCCCCTCGGCCGAGCTGGAGACGGTCCGGGTGTAGAAGCCGGGGTCGACGGCGGGCATCGGGGCGAGGGGGTTGCGCTTCGCGCCGAGCTTGATGACGGGCGCGACGACCGCCCGGCCGATCGCGTCCGCCTGGAACTCCAGCCACGGGCTGTTGAGCACGAGCCCGTCGACGAGCTCCGGGTGTCGGGCGCTCCAGAGCGCCAGGGTGAGGCCACCGGTGGAGTGCCCCATCGGGACGAGGCGTCGGTGCTGCTCGGGGTGCTCGGCGCGGATCACGTCGAGGGCGGCGGCGATGTCCTCGTCGTAGGTGGCGAGGTCGTCGACGTGACCGGGCGTCTGGTGTGGCCGGAGGCTCCGCCCGTACTTCCGCAGGTCCAGGGCGTGGAATCGTGCGCCGAGCCGTTCGACCCGCTCCGCCAGCTCGGTCTGGAAGAAGTAGTCCGACCAGCCGTGGACGTAGAGGACGTCGACGTCGTGCAGGGGACCGGCGTGCCGGCGCAGGTGGTCGACCGGGCCGCGCCGCCGACGGACGAGGGTCGCGACCACCGGCCCCTCGTCGTCCACCCCGAGCGGCAGCTCACGACGCTCGTAGTCCGCCCCGAGGACGTCGTCCTGCCACCCCGCGTCCGTCATCCGTCGTTCCTACCGCAGTCGCCTGCGCGTCGTCGCGACCAGACGACGCAACGGGAGGCTCCCCACCAGCTGGTGGGGAGCCTCCCGTTGCGGCTCGGGGTCGCGTCAGGAGACCGGCTTGCTCTCGTCGATCCAGCCCGCGAGCTTCGTCATGTAGTCCGCCTGCGAGGCGTAGTCGAGCGCGGGGAAGGTCCAGCTGTGGACCTGGCCGGCCGCGAGGGCGGCGTTGTCGGCGAACGTCGGCTGCTTCTCGAGGTCCGCGACCTGGTAGCCCTGCTGCGAGAGCAGGATCACGTCGCCCGAGATCTGGCCCGCGTTCTCCCAGCTGTAGATGCCCCAGTACCAGCCCTTCGGCTTCGGGACGACGAAGTCGACGCCGAAGTCGGTGTACATCTGCAGCGTCGGCTCGTCGGACGGGCGGGTGACGTAGGCGCCGTCACCGTCCGCGTACATCGAGACGACGGAGAGGTCGTTCCCCTTCGCGGCCTGCTGCAGGGCGTCCTTGGCGGTGTCGAAGTCCTTCTCGGCGGCCTCGACGGTGGTCTCCTCCGCCCCGAGGGACTCGGCGAGGTCGGCGATGTGCTCGATGACGTCCTCGCCCTCGCCGCCCCACTTGACCTGGGCGACCGGCGCGATGGCGGCGACCTGCTCCTGCTGTTCCTTGTCCTTGAAGCCGTAGCCGGGCTGCGTGGTGTCGAGCGTGCCCTTGGCGTCCGTCGGGTAGACCGAGGTGACGACGAGGTCCGGCTTCAGAGCCGCGAGCTTCTCGAGGTCGATGTCGCCGTAGGCGTTGCCGAGCTGCGTGATGCCGTCGGTGTCCAGGTCCTTGAAGCGCTGGTCCTTCGCCATCGTCAGCTGGCCGAAGGTGCCGACCGGGCGCAGACCGTACTCGATGAACGAGATCGCGATGTCGTTGAGGACCACGACGCGCTTCGGGGTGTGGTCGACCTTCACCGTGGCTCCGGTGGCGTCCTCGTACGACCACGCGCGGGAGGACGCGCTCGTGCCGTTGCCGGCGTCGTCGGATCCGCCGGTGCTGGAGCAGCCGGTGAGGATGAGGGCCGTCGCGGTGACGGCGGTCAGGAGGGCGGCACGGACCGTGCCGCGGCGGAGAGTGTTCACGTTAGGTGAGCCTAACCTAACCTGAGTGGATCCACCAGTTCGGGCCGGAACCCCGGCCGGGAGGCGCGTCACGCGTCGTGCTCGTCGGCCTCCGGGACCACCATGGGGGACCCCGTCACCGGGTCCGGCACCACGCGGGCGTGCAGGCCGAACGCCTGCTCGAGGACGGCCGGGGTGAGGACCTCGGCGGGCGTGCCGTCGGCGACGACACCGCCGTCGTGGAGCACCACGAGCCGGTCCGAGTACCGCGCCGCCAGGGTCAGGTCGTGGAGCACCATCACGACGGTCGAGCCCTGCTCGCGATTGATCCGCCGGACGAGCCGGAGGACGTCGAGCTGGTGCGCCAGGTCCAGGTAGGTCGTCGGTTCGTCGAGCAGGAGCGTGTCCGCCCGCTGCGCCAGGACGAGGGCGATCCAGGCACGCTGGCGCTGGCCGCCGGACAGGCTCGCGACGTCGCGGTGGGCGACGTCGGTCAGACCCGTCGCCGCGATGGCGTCCTCGGCGACGGCTGCGTCCTCCGCCGTCCACGGGCGGGCCCAGGACTGGTGCGGGTTCCGGCCGCGCATCACCAGGTCGAGCACGCTCGTGCCGGCCGGGGCGAGCGGCGACTGCGGCAGGATCGCGAGCTTCCGCGCGACGGCGCGGTTCGGCTCCTTGCGGATCGGCGCTCCGTCGAGGAAGACCTCACCGGACTGCGGCTTGAGTACCCGGCCGAGCGCCTTGAGGAGCGTCGACTTGCCGCACCCGTTCGCGCCGAGGAACGTCGTCACCGTGCCGTGCTCGATCGTCAGGTCGAGGTCGCGGACGACCGGGGTCCGGTCGTACCCGACCGACAGGCCGCGGGCCTCCAGGACGGGGACTGCGTGTCCGCGAGCGACAGCCGGCGTCGGGGTCGCGACCGAGGGGGTCGTCGTGGTCATCGGGACATCTCCTTGCGGTGACGGATGAGGAGCCAGATCAGGTACGGGGCGCCGATCACGGTCGTGACGATGCCGACCGGCACCTGCCAGGGGAACGCCGAGCGGGCGAGCAGGTCCGCGCCGAGGACCAGGACCGCGCCGAGCGCTGCCGACAGCAGCAGCGGCGGCCGGTTCGTCCCCGCGATCCGCAGCGCGATCTGCGGGACCACGAACGCCACGAAGCCGACCGGACCGGCGGCGGCGACCGCAGCCGCCGTCAGGACGACCGCCAGGCCGATCACGAGCAGCCGGTGTCGCTGGACGCCCAGGCCGACACCGGTGGCGACCTCGTCGCCGAGTTGCCCGATGCCGAGCGCGGCCGAGGTCGCGAGGGCGAGCGGGACCCCGACCGCGGCGATGACCAGCAGCGGCCACACCGTCGTCCACGAGGTGCTCGACAGACTGCCGACGAGCCACTGCGACGCGGCCGTGGCCTGCGTGATCTTCGCGCGGACGAGCAGGTAGCTGGTGAGGGCGTCGAGGGTCGCGCTGACCCCGATCCCGACCAGGATCAGCCGGTGACTCTGCACACCGCCACGCCAACCGAGTCCGTACACGATCGCCGCCGCGACCAGAGCGCCGATCGTCGCGGCGACGGGGATGCCGCCGCCGAGGACCAGCGCGCTGACCGAGGAACCACCGCCGCCGAGCACGACCGCCGCCACCGCGCCGACGCTCGCACCGGACGTGACACCGATGATGTCCGGCGTCCCCAGCGGGTTCCGGGTGAAGGTCTGCGTCAGGGCACCGGCGACCGCGAGCGTCACGCCGACGAGCGCCCCGGTCAGGACGCGGGGGAGGCGCAGGGTCGTCACGATGAACTGCTCCGGGCCGGACTCCAGGCCGAGCAGGGCACGGACGACGGTGCCCGGGGCGATGAACGTCGAGCCGATCGCGACGCCGAGGACGACGAGCAACAGGGCGGCGACGACCGCGACGACCGAGGTGCTGAGGACGCGGGGGCGCCAGGCCAGGCCGACCGGGCCGATCCGGACGCCGCGGCGGGGGCCGGTGGTGGTGCTCGTGGCGGCCGGCGTCGGCCCGCCGGTGGTGGGGCCGGCGGTCGACTCGTCGGTGTCGACCCGTGTCGTGGCGCTCACAGGGACACCAGCGACCGGCGGCGGGCGACGGCGACGAACACCGGACCGCCGATGACGGCCAGGACGATGCCGACCTCGACCTCGGCGAACCCGCCGATCAGTCGTCCGACGACGTCCGCGGCCAGCACGAGCACGGCCCCGAGCAGCGCCGACGCCGGCAGGGTCCAGCGGTGCCCGGTCCCGACCACGGCGCGGGCGACGTGCGGCACGGTCAGGCCGACGAAGGCGATCGGACCGGCCGCCGCGGTGGCGCCGGCGGCCAGCAGGGTGATGCCGCCGAGGCCGACGAGCCGCGCGGTGAGCAGGTCCTCGCCCAGGCCCTTCGCCAGCTCCGACCCGAGTCCGAGTGCGTCGAGGGCGCGGGTGTTCCAGATCGCGAGCACGAGTCCGACGGCCATGAACGGCCATGCGGCGGCGAGCACGTCGAGCTGCCGCCCGGACAGGGACCCGACGACCCACAGGCGGTAGGCATCGAGGGAGTCCTGGTCGGTGAGCACGATGAACGACGTCAGTGCGCCCAGCAGCGCGGACACGGCGGCTCCCGCCAGCGCGAGCGGCACCGGGCTGGCGGTCCCGCTGCCGGCCACGGTCACCGAGAAGACGACGACGCTCGCGACGACCGCGCCGACCAGGGCGAACCAGACCGAGGCGCTGGTGCTCGTCACGCCGAACACGAAGACACCGAGGACGACCGCCAGGCCGGCACCGGCGGAGACACCGAACAGGCCGGGGTCGGCGAGCGGGTTGCGCGTGTGCCCCTGCATGAGCAGTCCGGCGATCCCGAGGGCAGCGCCGACACTCGCGCCGATCAGGGTGCGGGGGACGCGGGAGCCCCAGACGATCGCCTCGTCGGTCCCCGAGCCGGTGCGCATCAGACCCGCGAGCACCCGGTCGGCACCGATGTGGTTGCTGCCGAGGAGCATGCTCGCGACCGCGGCGGCGACGACCAGCACGGCGAGCCCGAGCAGCACCGCCACACGACGCCGGGCCGTCCGGCGGTGCACGCCGGAGGCGCCGATCACCGCTCCGGGCAGGGCGGCGGGCGCGGTCGTCACAGCGAGGGGAGGGGGTGGCACGGAAGCCATATTAGGTTAGCCTTCCCTCATGGCGAAGATCCCGAGGCTGATGCCCGAGAACCCGCGGCTGTTCCGGGCGCAGGTCGTCCGCACCGAACGGCACACCCCGTCGATCCACCGCGTCACCATCGCGAGCGACGAGATCCGCGACTTCCCGTTCCTCGGCTTCGACCACTGGTTCCGCCTGTTCCTGCAGCGCCCCGAGCAGGACACCTTCGTGATGCCCGAGATCGACGGTGCCAAGTGGTGGCCGCAGTACCTCCGCATCCCCGAGGACGCTCGACCGCACTGCGCGAACTACACCGTCGCCGGACACCGCCCCGAACGCGGCGAGATGGACATCGACTTCGTCGTGCACACCGGCGCCGACGGCCGGCTCGAGGGCCGCGCCGCGATCTGGGCCTGCGCCGCCCGCCCCGGCGACGAACTCGCGCTCCTCGACCAGGGCTGCATCTTCGACTGCCCGGACGACGCCAGCGAGGTCGTCATCGCCGCCGAGGAGACCGGTCTGCCCGCGGTCGTCGGCATCGCCCGATCCCTGCCGCGCGGCACCGTCGGCCGGATCATCCAGGAGGTCCCGTCGGCGCTCGACATCCGCGACCTCGACGCCCCGGTCGGCGTCACCGTCACCTGGCTCGTGCGCGGCGACGCCTCCGCGGTCCCCGGACGGGCGGCGCTCGCCGAACTGCAGCGGCACGTTCCCTCGGACGACCTCGGCTACGCGTTCGTCGTGGGGGAGTCCCGCCTGGCCACCGAGGGCCGCCGCCACCTGCACCGTGCCGGGCTGCCGAAGTCGCGGATCACCTTCTCGGGGTTCTGGAAGCACGAGGCACGACAGCCCGCGATGGCCTGAGCGCCTGCTCCGGCTCGATCGCAGGGCGCCCGGTTGTGGCACGCTTGCCGCATGGGGGAACACACGGACGACCCGCGCCGGGGGCGCACCCGGCGAGCCACCGCGACGGCGGTCGTGCTCACCGCTCTGCTGCTGGTGACCGGCTGCTCGATGCTGCCTGGCAGCGCCGGCTCCGACACGGCATCCAGCCGACGGGCGACGCCGCACAGCACGCCCACCGCCCGTGCAACGCCCACCCCGACCCCCACGCCCACCCCGACGACCCCGGCCGTCGCTGAGCTCACGGGTGTCACGATCGACGCGGGGGACGTCGCCGAGGGTGCTCCCGCGACCGTCTCCGGCACCGGCCCCTCGGACATCGCGTTCCGGGTCCGCGGGGACTTCGGCGTCGTCGCCGACCTGGACTGTTCGGGGTGCACCGGTACCGCGACCATCACGGCACCCGGGCGGATGTCACCGTTCGGCTCCGCTCGGGCACCCCTCAAGGCGTCGTTCGTGACCAGCGTCCTCAAGAACGACCCGGAGCAGCAGATGCTCATCATCGAGGCCGACGGCCCGTGGTCGCTCACCCTGCGCAGCTGGAACGACCTGGCGACGGTGTCCGGCCCGCAGTCCGGTACCGGTCCCGCCGTGCTGTTCTTCTCGGACGACGTCGGGCACGTGCAGGTCGACTACACACCGGCCAGCGCGGACGACCGTTTCGGCCTCCGGGTCTTCACGACCTCGGATGCCACCCGCATCTACGGCGACACGGAGGCGTTCTCCGAGACCTTCGAAGCCGATCTGCCGGGCATCCTCGCGATCGCCACGAACGGGAAGTGGTCGGTCACCCCGACGCCCTGACCCCCAGAGAACGCGCCGGCGAGCCCGCCGGGCGCCTCGCGCGTATCCTCGCGCCATGAGCTGCCGACTGAGCGAACTGGTCCTCAACTGCGCCGACCCCGAGGCGCTGTCCCGCTTCTGGTGCGCCGTCCTCGACTACGTCGAACTCGGCAAGGACGAGGACGGCATCGAGATCGGCCCCGCCTCCGGTTTCGGCGGCGCGACACCGACCATCATCCTGTCCCGGGTGCCGCACGCGAAGACGCAGCCGCTCCGCCTGCACCTCGACGTCAACCCGGTCGACCGCGACCAGGACGCCGAGCTCGAGCGGCTCCTGGCCCTCGGCGCGCGACCGGCGGACGTCGGACAGACCGGCGACGAGTCCTGGCATGTGCTGCAGGACCCGGAGGGCAACGAGTTCTGCCTCCTCCGGTCGCGGCTCGAGCCGCTCGCCGGCTGAGCCGGATCGCACCCGCGCCCCACGACGGACGGGAGGCTCCCCACCAGCTGGTGGGGAGCCTCCCGTCCGTCAGGTGGTCCGGACGTGACGTCCGGACCGAGCGTCAGCCCTTCAGGCCGGAGCCGGTGACACCCTCGACGATCTGCCGCTGGAAGATCAGGTACAGGATGATCAGCGGCAGCGCCGCCAGGATCGCACCCGCCTGGATGTCCGCGTAGCGCTGACCGAAGCTGCCCTGGACCGTGGCGAGCCCGACCGGGATCGTCATGAGGTCCGGGTTCGACAGCACGAACAGCGGCAGCAGCAGGTTGTTCCACACCCCGACGAACGTCAGGATCGTCACCGCGGCGATCACCGGACGCGACAGCGGCAGGATGACCGACCAGTAGATCTTCCAGATGCCGGCGCCGTCGATGCGCGCGGCCTCCTCCAGCTCCTTCGGGATGCCGTCGAAGAACTGCTTGAAGATGAACACCGCGATCACGGCGGGCACCTGCGGGAAGATCACCGACCAGTAGGTGTTGAGCAGGTTGACCGCGTTGAGCTCCTGGAAGATCGGGATGATCAGGACCTGCGTCGGGATCATGATGCCCAGGATGATGAGCAGGAACGCGATGTTCCGGCCGCGGAACACGAGTCGTGACAGCGCGAAGGCGGCCATCGACGCGAAGATCACCGTGAGCACCGCGGTGACGACGCTCGTGATGCCGCTGGCCAGGTACCAGTTCCAGATGTCGCCGGACTGGAACAGCGACGCGTAGGAGTGCAGCGTCGGGTTCCAGTTCGACAGGATCGACTTCGCGCCGAGTGCGGCCACACCGTTGTCGGACAGCGAGGTCTTCAGCGCGAACAGGCTCGGGATGAGCCAGATGATCGCGAACACCGTCAGGACGATGGCCGACGCGATCGTGAAGCCGCGGCCGCTGACGCCGATCTTCGCGGCGCTCGTGGGAGCGGCCGAGGAGACGCCGGTGCGGAGCTTGGTGCGGCCGGTGGTGATGCTCTCGGTGGCGGTCATGTCAGGCTCCGATCTCACGCTTGGCGGCAGCGCGCTCGACGAGCTGCCGGATGACCGCGATGGCGACGATCACGATGAACAGCAGGACCGACGCGGCCGATGCGGCGCCGAGCCGGTTGTCCGTGAAGCCGACACCGGTGATGAGCTGCAGCGAGACCTGGGTCGAGATGCCCGGTCCGCCGTTTGTCATCAGGTACACCTGGTCGAAGATCTTCAGGCTCGCGATGATCTGCAGCAGGATGACCAGCGTCGTGGTGCGGCCGAGCAGCGGCAGGGTGATCGACTTGATCTGCTGCCAGTTCGAGGCGCCGTCCACGGCGGCGGCTTCGTACAGCTCGCGGGGGATCTCCTGCAGGCCGGCCAGGTACAGCACGAAGTTGAAGCCGAGCGTCCACCAGACGGTGGCGATGGCGACACCGATCATCGCCGTGTTCGGGCTGGACAGCATGCCCGAGCCGGGGGTCAGGCCGAGCCCCGACTGGATCGTCGCGAACAGGCCGGTGGCCGGCGTGAAGATGAACACCCAGATGAGCGAGATCGTCGCCGACGGCAGGATGAACGGCAGGAAGAACGCCAGTCGGAAGAACCACTGGCCCTTGTTCATCCGGTTCGTGAGCACCGCGAAGACGAACGCCAGGATCACCAGCGGCGGCGTCGTGTACAGCGTGAACTGCAGGGTGTGCCAGAGCGACGACCAGAAGTCGGAGCGCCCGAGCATCTCCGCGTAGTTCGCGAACCCGGCGAAGCTGCCGAGTCCGGTGCGCACGGTCGAGGTGTTGAAGAAGCTGGTGACGATCATCCAGATCGTCGGACCGAGCAGGAAGGCCACGTAGAACAGGCCGAAGGGGGCGAGGAAGAGCCACCCGCTGCGGCCCTGCCCGCGGGAGATGCTGGTCCGGTAGTTGCGGAGCCGCCGGGGCGCGGCGGCCGCGTCCGTGGGGCGGTCGAGGACTGGTGCTGTGGTCACGTCATCGTGCCTTTCGCGCGGTGTTCACGGTGTTCGCATGCCCGGTGACCGCATGCCCGGTGCTGCCGGTCACAGGGGGCTCGGGGTGTTGAGGTAGGTCGCCAGCTGGCTCTTGATCGCGCTGAGTGCCTGCGCGGGACTCGAGCTGCCCTGCTGCACGAGGGCGAGCTGCGCGCCGACCGTGCCCTCGAACGTCGAGCCCGATCCGCCGTACCAGGCCGCGTCGTCGAAGACCGCGGTCTCGGCGGCGGCGGCGTAGTTCGACTGCGGCTTGAGCTCCTTGTACTGCGTGCTGTCGAACGTCGGCATGTAGGCCGGGACGTGCCCGCCCTCCGCCCACGTCAGGCTCTGCTCGAGCATCTGCTTGATGAACAGCAGGGCGGCCTTCTTCTGCTCCGGCGTGCGGTTCTTCTTCGGCAGGATGAACGTGTGCGAGTCGGCCTGGGTGGCGGGCTTGTCGTAGAGCGTCGGGATCGGCGCCATGCCGAACTTCAGCCCCTTGATCGACTGGGCGGTGCTGATCTCCCACTCGCCCTGCATGAAGAAGCCGGCCTTGCCGTCGAACATCAGCGACTGGGCCGTGGCGTAGTCCAGGGCCTTGTTCATCCAGCCCTGCTTCACCCACTTCTGGGTGCGGCTGGTGACCTCGTTGTAGGCGTCCTCGTTGACGGTGAGCTTCGCGCCGCCGTCGCTGATGAACGGCGTCGCGCCGTTGATCTGGTTGTACATCGTCCAGAAGAAGCGCCACGGGGTCGCCGTCTCCGGCACGACGTTCGCCACGTTCAGCGCTGTGCCACCGGTGACCTTCGACACGGCGGCCAGGGCGCTCTCGAACGCGTCCATGCCGTCCAGGCTCTTGAGCTCACCGTTGCCGTCGAGCAGCCCGGCCTTCTTGCAGACGTCCACGTTGTAGAACAGCACGAACGGGTGGGTGTCGAGCGGGATCGCGATGTTGGCGCCGTCGGTCTTCTGCGCGGCCCACGCCTTCTGGTTGAAGTCGCTCGCCTTGAGTCCGACGCCGGCGAGGTCGTCCGCGGTGATCGGGTCGAGCAGGTCGCCGTCCCAGAGCGGCTTCGCCCGGGTCAGGTGGGCGATCGCGACGTCCGGCGGCTTGTTCCCGACGGTCGCCAGAGTCAGCTTCGAGTAGTACGGGTTGCCCCACGCGAAGGTCGTCGCCTGCAGGGCGGACGACCCGCCGTGCTGCTTGGCGTAGCCGGCTTCCATCGCCTGCATGCGCAGGCCGTCACCGCCGCCGAACAGGTTCCAGAAGACCAGGGTCTCCGGGTTGAGGGCACTGCCGGCGAGACCGGCCGAGAGCGGGCTCGAGCACGCGGCGAGGGGGAGCACCGTGGCGGCCGCCGCTCCGGCGGCGAGCAGGCTCCTCCGCGTGAAGGTGGACCCGCGGAGGGGTGGGACGGATCGGTTCGGCATGGCATCACTCCATCGGGACGGGCCGAAGCGGGACGGTCATCCGGGGAGGAACGACGTCCCGATCGCGGGGCGTCGGTGCCCCGTGAGCGCTCACATTAGCGCCGCACCGACGTGCGCACCAGCCCTTCCGTCCCGTGTCGACACCCGATAGCGTTTCCTCCAGGTGAGCGCTCACTTCCGTGACACTGCGGAACACTCGTGCTCGACGCACAGCCTGATCGAAGGAGATCCATGCCCCGCACACACCTCGTCCTCGACTCCGCGTTCACGGTGGGCCCGGTGCGGCGCCGATTGTTCGGCGGCTTCGTCGAACACCTCGGTCGTCACGTCTACGACGGCATCCACGAACCCGCGCACGAGTCGGCCGACGAACACGGCTTCCGCAAGGACGTGATCGAACTCGTCAAGGAGCTCGGCGTCACCACCATCCGCTACCCCGGCGGCAACTTCGTCTCCGGCTACAAGTGGGAGGACGGCGTCGGACCGGTCGAACAGCGTCCCCGCCGGCTCGACCTGGCGTGGCACTCGACCGAGACGAACGAGGTCGGCCTGCACGAGTTCCAGCAGTGGCTCGACTCGGTCGGCTCGGAGCTCATGCTCGCCGTGAACCTCGGCACGCGCGGCGCCGCCGAGGCCATCGAGCTGCTCGAGTACGCCAACATCCCGGGCGGCACGGCACGCTCCGAGGAGCGCAAGGCCAACGGCCGCGAGGAGCCCTTCGGCATCACCATGTGGTGCCTCGGCAACGAGATGGACGGCCCGTGGCAGCTCGGCCACAAGAACGCCGAGGACTACGGCAAGCTCGCCGCGATGACCGCGAAGGCGATGCGGCAGATCCAGCCCGACCTCGAACTCGTGGCCTGCGGTTCCTCGGGGGCGTCGATGCCGACGTTCGGCGAGTGGGAGCGCACCGTCCTCGAACACGCCTACGAGGACGTCGACTACATCTCGGCGCACGCCTACTACGAGGAGGACCAGGACCTCACCTCGTTCCTGGCCTCCGGCGCCAACATGGACCACTTCATCAAGACGGTGACGACCGCTGCGGACCACGTGCAGGCGCACAAGGGCTCCGACAAGCGGATCGACATCTCGTTCGACGAGTGGAACGTCTGGTCGATCACGAAGTGGGAGGCGCAGCAGAAGACGTTCACGCTCGACGAGTGGCCGGTCGCCCCGCGCCTCCTGGAGGACGTGTACACCGTCGCCGACGCCGTCGTCCTGGGCGGGCTGCTCATCTCGCTCCTGCGCCACGCGGACCGCGTCGCGTCCGCGTCGATCGCGCAGCTCGTCAACGTCATCGGCCCGATCATGACCGAGCCGGGTGGCGAGGCCTGGCGCCAGACCACGTTCTTCCCGTTCTCGGTCACCTCGCGCCTGGCGCACGGCACGTCGCTGAACGTCGTCGCCTCGGGTGACACGATCGACGGCGGCAAGCACGGCACCGTCCCGGTCGTCGACTCGGCGGCCACGGTCGAGGACGGGCACGCCGCGGTGTTCCTCGTCAACCGCCACCAGACCGAGAGCACGACGGTCACGATCGACCTGTCCGGGCTCGACGTCGACGGGGACGTGCACGCGGAGGGCATCTGGGACGATGACCTGCACGCCGTGAACGACCTGTCGAACACCTCCCGCGTCGGCCTGCGGACCAACGAGTCCGTCCGCCGCGAGGGTGACACGATCACGATCGAACTGCCGCCCGTCTCCTGGACGGCGCTCTCGATCGGGTAGTCGCCTCGGCGCACGCTGCGTGCGGCGAGCGTCGAGTGAGCAGAGGACGCCGGGTCCCTTCGGGGGCCCGGCGTCCTTCTCTGTGCGGGGCCGGCGGCGGCGGGGCCGGCGGGGGCGGGGCCGGCGGGGCCGAGCCTCGCCTGTGCGGACGCATTGCAGCCCGCGTGCGGCGCATTCTGTCCGCGTGGCCGAGCCTCGAGCGCGAATCTCGTGCGGCCAGGAGGCGCGTGGCGGGCGCGCGCCGCGCCTCCCGTCGGCCGAGCCTCGGCTGGGCGGACACGGTGCGGCCCGCGTGCGGCGCATTCTGTCCGCCTGGCCGAGCCTCGGCGCGGCCCCGCGGCCCCGCAGCGCCCCGCCCGCCGCTACCGCGCCGGCGGCGCGGCCGTGCTCGCGCGGACGACGAGCCGCACCGGCACGAGGTCCGTCGCCGCCGTGGCGGCACCGCCCTCGATCTGCGTCAGGAGCGTGGCGACCGCGCGGCGCCCGACCTCGTCGAAGGACTGGTGCACGGTGGTGAGCGGCGGCCAGAACGAGTCGGACTCGGGCGAGTCGTCGAAGCCCACGACGCTGAGCGAGGACGGGACGGCGCGCCCGACCTCGTGGCAGGCGCGGAGCACACCGAGCGCGGTCTGGTCGTTCGCCGCGAACACCGCGGTGATCTCGGGGCGTCGGGCGATCTCGAGGCCGGCCTGGTAGCCGGACTCGGTGCTCCAGTCGCCGCCGAGCACGGGCGGGACGGTGCGCCCGGCCGCGGTGAGGGTCGCACTCCAGGCCGCCTGCCGTCGCGCCGCCGAGTACGAGGACGCGGGTCCGGCGACGTGCCACACCGTGTCGTGCCCGAGGTCGAGCAGGTGCTGGGTCGCCAGTCGGGCGCCGTCGGCCTGGTCGGTGTCGATCGCCGGGTGCTCGGTGGTGCCGGTGGAGTCCACGACGACCATGGGGACGCCGTCGGGCAGCTCGACCTCGGCCGTGTCGATGACGTGCGACTCGATGATGATGACCACGCCGTCGACGGCCTGTTCGTGCAGGCGGGAGAACGCGGACCGGACGCCCTCTTCCGTGCGGGACGCCATCGGCAGCAGGGTGATCGTGAAGTCGGCGACCCCGGCGGCGTCGGCGATGGCCTCGAGCGTGCGCATGTTGCCGTACGAGGCGAGCGTGAACATGATGACGCCGATGGTGCGGAAGCGTCCGGACCGCAGGGCCCGGGCGGCGCGGTTGGGCCGGTAGCCGAGCTCGGCCATGGCCTGCTGGACGCGGGTGCGGGTCTCGGGGCTGACGTTGTCGAACCCGCGGGCCACGCGGGAGACGGTCTGCATCGAGACCCCGGCGGCTTCCGCCACGGCGGCGAGGGACGGGGCCCGGCGGGGGACTGCGGTGGCGTCGGTGGTCGTCGAGATGGTCACGCGCCCCCTTCCATGCGAACGGTGTGGGGCCGGTACGGGTGCGCAGCCGAGGGCCGGCACCGGGCGACGGCCGGTGCGGGCCGGCATCGATGCACGACCACTCCTGCGAACGCTAGCGCATGATGACGTTGCCATGCTATGGTCGCCTCCGTTCGATGTTGACGTCAACATCAGCGCGGGTCGCAGCACGACCACCCGGCGCTGAGGTCCCCGTCGACGTCAGTTCAGGACACGACGAAGGAGTCACATGAGCACGCTCACCGCGCGGAGCCCCGAGGCCGCGCCGCGACGCTCGGGCACCACGCCCGCACCGCGTCGCCGTGGGAAGCCCCGGGGTCGCATGACCGGCTGGCTCTTCGTCGGCCCGTTCGTCGCCGTCCTCGTGCTGATGCTCATCGTGCCGATCGGCTACGCGCTGTGGCTCAGCCTGTTCCGCGACCAGCTCATCGGTGGCAACCAGTTCGTCTGGTTCGCCAACTACGTGCAGCTCTTCCAGGACGCCAAGTTCTGGTCCGGCTTCGGCCGCGTCGCGATCTTCCTCGTCGTCCAGGTGCCGATCATGCTGGGCCTCGCCCTCGTCGCCGCCCTGGCGCTCGACAGCGCCCGCCTCTGGGGCACCGGGTTCTTCCGCATCGCGGTCTTCCTGCCCTACGCCGTCCCCGGTGTCGTCGCCGCCCTGATCTGGGGCTTCATCTACGGCAACCAGTTCGGTCTGACCGGAGCGGCGAACGACGCGCTCGGCATCGACCTGCTGCAGCCGTTCAGCCCGAGCTGGGTCCTGACGAGCATCGGCAACGTCGTCACGTGGGAGTTCCTCGGCTACAACATGCTGATCTTCTACGCCGCCCTCCGCACCGTCCCGGGCGACCTGTACGAGGCGGCCGAACTCGACGGGGCCGGCCCGATGCGCACGGTCTTCTCGATCAAGCTCCCGGCCCTCCGCGGCCCGATGGTCATCGCGACGATCTTCTCGATCATCGGCAGCTTCCAGCTCTTCAACGAGCCGAACCTGCTGAAGACCCTCGCCCCGAACGTCATCGGCAGTGCCTTCACGCCGAACATGTACGCCTACTCGCTGTCCTTCAGCGGCCAGCAGTTCAACTACTCCGCCACCGTCGCGATCGTCATGGGCGTCATCACCGCCGTCATCGCCTACGTCGTGCAGGTCCGCGGCACCCGACAGGAGAACCGATGAGCACCCTGCAGGGTCCCGCCCCCCTCACCGTCACCGAGGCGACCACGACGCAGGGTGACCCGCGTGCACGCCGCACCCGTGCCTCCCGGAAGGCGGCCCAGCCCGTCGACGGGCGCAAGGTGAAGCGCTCCGGTCTGCTGACCGCGGTCATGGTCGTCTTCGTCGTCTACTCGTTCGCGCCGCTCTTCTACCTGCTGGTCAACAGCACGAAGACGCAGTCGTCGCTGCTCTCCACGTTCGGCCTCTGGTTCGGCGGGAAGTTCAACCTCTGGCAGAACATCGTCGACACGCTGACCTACAACGACGGCATCTTCGTCCAGTGGCTCGGCAACACGCTGCTCTACGTGGTCGTCGGTGCGGGCGGGGCGACCCTGCTCGCGACCGTCGCCGGCTACGGCATGGCGAAGTTCCAGTTCCCCGGCCGTCGCGCCGTGTTCGCCGTCGTCCTCGGTGCGATCGCCGTGCCCGGCACCGCCCTGGCGGTGCCGACGTTCCTGCTCTTCTCGCAGGTCGGCCTGACCAACACCCCGTGGGCGATCATCCTGCCCTCGCTGATCAGCCCGTTCGGCATGTACCTGATCTGGACCTACGCGGTCGAGGCGATCCCCACCGAGCTCATCGAGGCTGCCCGCATGGACGGCGCCGGCGAGTTCCGCATCTTCTTCACCATCGCGCTGAAGCTCCTGGCGCCCGGTGTCGTCACGGTCCTGCTGTTCGCGGTCGTCGCCACCTGGAACAACTACTTCCTGCCGCTCATCATGCTGAGCGACCCGAAGTGGTACCCGCTGACGGTCGGCCTGAACCAGTGGAACGCGCAGGCCACCGGCTCCGGCGCGCAGCCGATCTACAACCTCGTCGTCACCGGCTCGCTGCTCACGATCATCCCGATCGTAGTCGCGTTCCTCTTCCTCCAGCGCTTCTGGCAGTCCGGCCTCGCGGCCGGCTCCGTCAAGGCCTGATCCCGCCCTCCGGCCCCGGTCAGCAGCACCGGACCCCGGCCGGGAGGCACGGAGCGGCCCCGCAACGGACCGCACCGACCAGCACCAGCACCAGCAGTCCCTCCTCCACGAAGAAGCACCTTCTTCACGATGAAGTGAAAGGCACCACCATGCAGAAGCGTCTCCGGCGCGGGCTCAGCGCCCTCGCCATCGGCGTCACCGCCGCGATGGCCCTCGCCGCCTGCGCGTCCGGCGGCTCCGGCTCCGGCGGCTCGGCCTCCGACATCGACAAGGCCCTCGACCAGGGCGGCACGCTGACCTACTGGTCGTGGACGCCCTCCGCGAAGGACCAGGTCGCCGCGTTCGAGAAGGCCTACCCCAAGGTGAAGGTCAAGCTCGTCAACGCCGGCACCGGTGCGGACCAGTACACGAAGCTGCAGAACACCGTGAAGGCCGGCTCGGGCGCCCCCGACGTCGCACAGGTCGAGTACTACGCCCTGCCGCAGTTCGCCCTGTCCGAGTCGCTGCTCAACCTGTCCGACTACGGCTTCGGTGACATGAAGGACAAGTTCGCCGCGAGCACCTGGAACTCGGTCTCGATGGACGGAAAGGTCTACGGCCTGCCGCAGGACTCCGGCCCCATGGCGATGTTCTACAACAAGAAGGTCTTCGACCAGTACGACATCGCCGTGCCGAAGACGTGGGACGAGTACGTCGCCGCCGCGAAGAAGCTGCACGACGCCGACCCCGAGAAGTACCTGGCCGCCGACTCCGGCGACGCGGGCTTCACCACGAGCATGATCGCCCAGGCCGGCGGCACCCCGTTCACCACCGACGGTGACAAGGTGACCATCAACCTGCAGGACTCCGGCACGAAGAAGTGGACCCAGACCTGGGACCAGCTCGTCGAGCAGGGCCTCCTGGCGAAGACCGTCGGCTGGACCGACGACTGGTACAAGCAGCTCGGCAACGGCCAGATCGCCACGCTGATCACCGGCGCCTGGATGCCCGGCAACCTCGAGGCCAGTGTCGCCGACGCCAAGGGTGACTGGCGCGTCGCACCGATGCCGACCTACGACGGCCAGACCGCGGCCACCGCGAACAACGGCGGCAGCGCCGAGGTCGTCATGAAGCAGTCGAAGAACCCGGCCCTCGCCGCCGGCTTCCTCAAGTGGCTGAACTCGTCGAAGGCCTCGACCAAGGTCTTCATGGAGTCCGGCGGGTTCCCGTCGACCACCGCCGACCTCGAGTCGTCCGCGTTCCTCGACGAGAAGCCGGACTACTTCGGTGGCCAGCAGATCAACAAGGTGCTCGTCGACGCGTCCAAGGCATCGGACAACGACTTCACCTACCTGCCGTACCAGGTGTACGCGAACAGCGTCTACGCCGACACCGTCGGGCAGTCGTACGAGAAGAGCACGTCGCTCGAGTCGGGTCTGTCGGCCTGGCAGGACGCCCTCGCGAAGTACGGCAAGGACCAGGGCTTCACGGTCTCGACCAAGTAGCCCCACCACATCGACGCGGCCGTGCGGGTTCTCCGCACGGCCGCGTTCCCACGAGACGCGTCGGCACCGACGTGTTCCCACCAGAAAGCAACGACATGCGCTTCGCCATCGGCGACACCGACTTCCTGCTCGACGGGCAGCCGCACCGGGTGCTCTCCGGTGCCATCCACTACTTCCGCGTCCACCCCGACCTGTGGGCCGACCGGATCCGCAAGGCCAAGCTCATGGGCCTCAACACCGTCGAGACCTACGTGGCGTGGAACGCGCACGAGGCCACCCCCGGCACCTTCGACTTCACCGGCGGCCTGGACCTCGGCCGGTTCCTGGACCTCGTCGAAGCCGAGGGCATGCACGCCATCGTCCGCCCCGGCCCGTACATCTGCGCCGAATGGACCAACGGCGGGCTGCCGTTCTGGCTGTTCACCGACGGCACGGTCGGCATCCGCCGGGACGAACCGCAGTTCCTCGCCGCCGTCGGCCGCTACCTCGACGCCCTCGCCCCGATCCTGGTGCCGCGGCAGATCGACGCCGGCGGGCCGATCGTGCTCGTGCAGGTGGAGAACGAGTACGGCGCGTACGGATCCGACCCGGTCTACCTCGAGAAGCTCGAGCGGATGCACCGCGACATCGGTCTGACCGTGCCCTTCACGAGCGTCGACCAGCCGATGGACTCGATGCTCGAGGACGGCTCGCTGCCGTCGCTGCACAAGACCGGCTCGTTCGGCTCCCGCTCCACCGAGCGCCTCGCCCGCCTCCGCCAGGCGCAGCCGACCGGACCGCTGATGTGTTCCGAGTTCTGGGACGGCTGGTTCGACAGCTGGGGGGAGCACCACCACACCACGTCGGCCGCAGCCTCGGCGTCGGACCTGGACGACCTGCTCGCCGCCGGCGGTTCGGTGAACATCTACATGTTCCACGGCGGCACGAACTTCGGCTTCACGAACGGCGCGAACGACAAGGGCGTGTACCGGCCGATCGCGACGTCGTACGACTACGACGCCCCGCTCGACGAGGCCGGACGCCCCACCGAGAAGTTCCACGCCTTCCGGGACGTCATCGCCCGGTACGCCCCCGTCCCGGAGCTGCCCGCGGCGATGCAGCCCGGCGGGTCGGGACGTCTCGCGCCGGCGTCCGGGCCTGCGGAAGCGCCGACCGACGGCCTGGAGGCACGACCCACCCCCGCCGCGGACGTCGCCGTCCGCCTCGACCGCGTCCTCCCGCTCGTCGACCTGCTGCCGACGACGACGGACTGGACCACCCACGAGACGCCACCGACCTTCGACCAGCTCGGCGCCGCCTCCGGCTTCGTCCTGTACCGGACCGAGGTCGACCTGCCCGACGGCGGGGTGCTGACCGTGGGTGAGGAGGTCCGCGACCGCGTCCTCGTGCGCGTCGACGGTCGGACCGTCGGCGTCCTGGAGCGGGAGCACCACGACCGTGCGATCGCGCTGCCACCGGTGACGGGCCTCCTGGAGCTGCTCGTCGAGGACCAGGGACGCGTCGACTACGGGCCCCGGATCGGCGAGCCGAAGGGGCTCATCGGCGCGGTCCGGATCGGCGACGACGTGCTGTCGCGCTGGACGGTGTCGCCCCTGGCACTCGACCCGGTGCCGGAGGCCGCGCTCGAGGTGCTGCGGAACGCAGACCTGTCGACGGGGGAGACCCTCGCCGGTCCGGTGTTCGCCATGGGGTCGTTCGAGCTCACCGACAGCGGTGCGGACCTCGACCGCTCCCTGGCGCTCGACGGGTTCCGGAAGGGTGTCGCCTGGGTCAACGGGTTCTGCCTCGGCCGGTACTGGTCGCGCGGTCCCCAGCGCACGCTGGCCGTCCCGGCACCGGTCCTCCGAGCCGGACGGAACGAGGTCGTCGTGTTCGAGGTGCACGCCTCGGCGGCACGCACCGTCTGCATGTGCGTCGAGCCGGCGCTCGGACACACCGAGGCCTGAGGCCCCTCCGCACAACGAACGGCCCCGGGGATCCCCGGGGCCGTTCGTCATGCGGTGGTCGGTCGGGCTCGGTCAGCAGGTCGGCTCCGGGACGAGCACCGCGATCCGGCCGACGCGGACGACCGGGACGCCGCCGCGTTCGCCGAGTCGCTCCCCGGCGAAGCGGACGAGCACCCCGGGCTCGGTCCGCTCGGCCTCGACGAGCGCGGCGGCCTGGGCCGGTGTGACCAGCAGCTCCCACGGTCGGCGGATGCCCGCGGCGTCCTCGGAGCAGAGCTCGAGCAGCACGCCGACTCGTGCGCCGGCCGGTCCCTCTGCCGTCGTCGTGCCGGTGCGCAGCCCCACCAGTGCGCCCGTGTGCGTGATGTCGTTCATGGTCCCCCTCGGTCCTCGGCGTCCTCGCCGCGACGAGCCTACGGCGGCGAGGATCTCTCGCACCTCATCCGGAAGGTGGGGAAGCGGGGTGTCGCGTCCGCCGAACGGGTGACGCGCGGTCCCCGGGGGCGCTCGTCAGCCGCAGGGGACCGATCGCGGCGGTGTTCGCGCTGCGCTCCCACGCGGGCGCGCGGATGACCTCGTCGTCCGTCACGGCGCCTCGTCGAGACGGTCGAGGTCCGCGAGGGCCTGCTCGGCCTGCGCGATCCGTTCGGGCTCCGGTCGGGTCCACCACTCCGACCCCCGCTCACCGAGACCGTGCTTGGCGAGGCCGTTCCGGTGGCGGGCTGCTGTGACGGCGTCCTCGTCCCCGGCACGCTTCGCGAGCTTCACGGCGTTCCGGCCACGCCCCAGGTGCGAGCGGAGACGCGCTGCCAGGTCCTCGGGGAGCGCCGGGTCCGTCCGCCGCCACCGCCGTCCGTCCACGACGAAGAAGTGGTCGTCCTCCACACCCGCGGTCATGCTCCGAGTCTGCCCGAGCCACGTCCGAGCTGTCGGTGGTGGCGGGTAGAACGGACGGCGATGACCGACTCCCGCGTGCGCCCCCTGCTCGACGTCACACGCATCTACGCAGAAGACGCCGCCCTCGAGCTCCCCCGGGGACAGGAGATCGTCGGGCGTTGGCCGGACGCCGAGATCGTCCCGGTGGCGTCGCACTGGCAGATCCCCGAGGTGCACGGCGACGAGCGCAACGTGTCGCGGTGGGTCCGGATCAAGACCGAGGCGCTCGTGCTCGGCGTCAAGAAGTCGATCGTGACGCGGCCGAACGGTCGCTCCGCGGACTTCATCGCACCCTCGACCGCGAACGGCTGCGCGATGGCGTGCGCCTACTGCTACGTCCCCCGGCGCAAGGGGTACAGCAACCCGGTCACCGTCTTCGCGAACATCGAGCAGATCACGAAGCACCTCGCTCGGAACATCCACAAGCAGGGCCCGAAGACGGAACCGAACCAGTGCGACCCGGACGCCTGGGTCTACGACATCGGGGAGAACAGCGACTGCTCGGTCGACGCGATGCTCAGCGACAACGTCCGAGACCTCTGCGACCTGTTCCGGATGACGCCCACCGCGAAGGCGTCGTTCGCGACGAAGTACGTCAACCGGGACCTGCTCGACTGGGACCCGATGGGGCGCACCCGGATCCGGTTCTCGCTGATGCCGCACGAGACCGCGAAGGTGACGGACATCCGCACCTCACCCATCCCCGAACGGATCGCGGCGGTCAACGACTTCGTCGACGCCGGGTACGAGGTGCACCTGAACTTCTCACCCGTGATCCTCACGCCGACGTGGGAAGCCGACTGGGCCGCCATGCTGCGCGAGGTCGACGACGTGCTGTCCCCGGCCGCCAAGGCCCAGCTCGCAGCCGAGGTCATCTTCCTCACCCACAACGAGCAGCTGCACGCGGTGAACCTCGGCTGGCACCCGAAGGCCGAGGACCTGCTCTGGCGCCCGGAGCTGCAGGAGCAGAAGCTGTCGCAGAACGGCGCCGTCAACATCCGCTACCGCGCGGCGATGAAGGCACGCCACCTCGAGCGATTCCGTCAGCTCGTCGCCGAGAACCTGCCCTCCTGCCGGATCCGGTACGCCTTCTGATCGTGGGACGACGAACGCCCGCACCGCGAGCGGTACGGGCGTTGCGTGGTGGTGCCGGCGGTCACTTGCCGTCGACGGCGTCCTTCGCCTTCTCGGTGTCCATACGGGCCTCGCCCATGCCCTGGTCCTTGTGACCCTGGGCAGTGAGCTCGGCGTCGTCGGTGTGCTTGCCGACTGCCTCTTCGGCCTTGCCGGCGAGCTTCTGGGTTGCGTCCTTGGCCTTGTCTGCGAGCGACATGGTGTTCCTTCCTGCGGGGGATCCCGCCGAGGGTCCCCGGCGCGTGCTGCTGACGCTAACCCCGTCCTCGGCGCCGCTCACGGCCGGGGCCGAGGGTCGTGTACCCCGGTGGTGCTGACGCGCGAATCAGGATGGTCGCTCAGCGCGGACGGCGGATGCGGATCGGCCCCTTGGCGGTCGACGGGTCGATGACGTTGCCGCCCTGGGTGATCTCGACCTCGCCGCGCGCGACCATGCGACGCGCCGCGCGACGCGCGGGCTCCATCAGGTCGCGCCAGTCGTCTCCGCCGATCGCACGGGCGGCGTCCGAGGGGCAGATGCTGGAGGTCACGGCCCGGGCGTCGAGCAACTCGTCGATGGTCCGCTCGAGGGTGCGATCGGTGTCGTCGAGCTTGTGCCGACGACAGGCGTCGGAACACCACTTCGCGTCCGCGCCCGCGGAGTCGGGCATCCGGCGGCCGCACGAGGCGCAGGTGCGTTCGGCGTGTGCTGCGTCGACTCGGCGTGCGTCGTCCTCGGTGCGGATGGCTCGTCCCATGCGTCCATGATCGTCCTCGCCACCGACGCGCTTCCAGGCTGGTGGTACCCCGGTCGGCGGTTCCGACCAGGGCCGGCTGGCAGCATGCAGGGATGGACCACGACGTCGACCGAACTCCCGAGCCCGCCTGGGTCGAGCACGTGATGTGGTGGCACGTCTACCCGCTCGGCTTCGTCGGTGCGGACATCCGCCCGACGAGCAGCCTCGACAGCGGTGTCGAGGACCGCCCCGTCGAGCACCGCCTCGGGCACCTGGATGGCTGGCTCGACCACGTCGTCGACCTCGGTCTCAACGGCCTGCTGCTCGGGCCGGTCTTCGCGAGCTCGACGCACGGCTACGACACCGTCGACCACTTCCGGATCGACCCCCGCCTGGGCGACGACGGTGATGTCGACCGACTGGTCACCGCCGCGCACGAACGGGGCATCCGGGTGCTGCTCGACGGCGTCTTCAACCACGTCGGTCGTGAGCACCCCGCCTTCCGGGCACTCGCCGAGCACGGGCCGGACGCCGGGACGGCCGCGCTCTTCGCCGTCGACTGGGACGGCTGGCAGCCCGGGCAGCCGGTGCCGGTCGGGTCGTTCGAGGGGCACGACATCCTGGTGGCGCTCGACCACTCCTCGTCGGCGACCGAGGACCTGGTCGTCCAGGTCATGACGCACTGGCTCGAGCGGGGCATCGACGGCTGGCGGCTCGACGCGGCGTACGCGGTCCCGCCGGCGTTCTGGGCGCGGGTCCTGCCGCGTGTCCGCGAGCGGTTCCCCGACGCCTGGTTCTCGGGCGAGGTCATCCACGGCGACACCGCGCAGATCGTCCGTGCGTCGACGATGGACTCCACCACGCAGTACGAACTGTGGCAGGGCATCTGGCACGGCATCGCGGACCGCAACTGCTACGAGCTCGCGCACGCGATCGAGCGGCACGACGAACTGCTCGCGACCTTCGCCCCGAGCACCTTCGTCGGCAACCACGACGTCACGCGGATCGCCTCGGCGGTGGGGGAGGGGTTCGTCCCGCACGCGATCGCGGTGCTCTTCACGGTCGCCGGCACCCCGTCGGTCTACGCGGGCGACGAGTTCGCGTGGACCGGCGTGAAGGAGGACCGTGTGGGCGGCGACGACGCCGTCCGCCCGACGTTCCCGGACGGCCCACCCGAGGTCACCGGCGTGGCGGCGGACGTCCTGCACGCCCACCAGGCGCTCGTCGCGCTCCGCCGTCGGCACCCGTGGCTGCACCGGGCCCACACCGACGTCGTGCACCTCGACAACACGGCGCTCGTCCTCCGCACCGCGACCGACCGGGAGGCCGTGGTCACCGCCCTGAACCTCTCGCCTGAGCCGGTGGTCCTGCCCGCCGCCGACGCGACGCGCGTCGAGGCGGGCGCGGGTGACCTGCGCGACGGGACCCTGCGCCTCCCGGCCGCAGGCTGGGCCGTCCTGACCCGCTGACGCAAACGAGACTCGGGCTGAGCGACGTTCCGCGCATCGCACGATGCGCGTCCTGTCGCTCAGCCCGAGTCTCGGCTGGCGGGTACTACTTGCGGCTGCTGGCCGCGCGGCGCTTGTTGAAGACGTCGAACGCGACGGCGGCGAGGAGCACCAGGCCCTTGATGAGCTGCTGGTACTCGGTGCCGACACCGAGAATCGACATGCCGTTGTTCAGGATGCCGATGATGAGACCACCGACGATCGCGCCCGGCACGGTACCGATGCCACCGGTGACGGCAGCGCCACCGATGAAGACGGCCGCGATGGCGTCGAGCTCGAACCCGTTGCCCGCGCTCGGCGAGGCCAGGTTGAGCTGGCCGGTGAAGACCACGCCGGCGAGGGCCGCGATGACGCCCATGTTCACGAAGAGCAGGAACGTGACGCGCTTCGTCTTCACGCCGGACAGCTGCGCGGCGAGCGGGTTGCCGCCGATCGCGTAGATGTGACGGCCGAAGACCGAGCTGCGCATGACCAGCGAGTACACGATGACCAGGACGCCGAGGATGACGAGCACGATCGGGGTGCCGTTGTAGCTGGCGAGGAGCACCGCGACGAACATGACGAGCGCGATGGTGAAGACGAGCTTCGTGATGAACCAGGCGAAGGGCTCGTCCTCGAGCTGGTACTTGCGACGCGTCGCACGACCACGGAACGCCGTGATGACCAAGATCACCGAGGCGGCGATGCCGAGGATCATCGTGAGCGGCTCGTAGCCGGAGGTGCCGAAGGCCGGCAGGAAGCCGGAGCCGAGGGAGCGGAAGCCCTCCGGGAACGGCGAGATCTGCTGGTTCTGCAGGGCGATCTGGGCAGCACCGCGGAAGGCGAGCATGCCCGCCAACGTCACGATGAACGCCGGGATCCCGAAGTAGGCGATCCAGAAGCCCTGCCAGGCGCCGACGAGGGCACCGAGGACCAGGCAGAGGACGACCGCGATCGGCCACGGCACGTGCCACTGGGTGATCATGACGCCGGCCATCGCACCGGTGAAGGCGACGACGGACCCGACCGACAGGTCGATGTGGCCGGCGATGATGACCATCACCATGCCGATCGCGAGGATCAGGATGTAGCTGTTCTGCACCACCAGGTTCGAGACGTTGATCGGCGCGAGGGTGATCCCGCCGGTCGTCGCCTGGAAGAAGATGACGATGACGATCAGCGCGATGAACAGGCCGATCTGTCGGAGCTGCCCGGTGAGGTAGCTGGCGGCGGACTTAAGCGCGTTCATTGACTGGGGTCTCCCGTTCCTGGGTCATGTACTGCATGAGGGTCTCGGGCGTCGCCTCGGAGCGGGGGACGTCCGCCGTGATGCGACCCTCGGAGAGCGTGTAGATGCGGTCGCAGATGCCGAGCAGTTCGGGGAGCTCGGAGGAGATCACGATGATCCCCTTCCCCTGGTCGGCGAGTGCGTTGATGATCGTGTAGATCTCGTACTTCGCGCCGACGTCGATGCCGCGGGTGGGCTCGTCGAGGATGAGCACGTCGGGGTCGGCGTACATCCACTTCGACAGGACGACCTTCTGCTGGTTGCCGCCCGAGAGCTTGCCCGTGACGGCGTTCACCGTCGGGGCCTTGATGTTCATGTTCTTGAGGAAGCCACGCGCGACGGTGGTCTCCTGCGAGCTGTTGACGAAGCCCCAGTTGGCGAGCTTGCCGAGCGCGGAGCCCGACACGTTGCGCTTGATGTCGTCGATCAGGTTGAGGCCGTAGCGCTTGCGGTCCTCGGTGGCGTAGGCGATGCCGTTGTCGATCGCGGCCGACACGGTGTTCGTCTTGATCGGGACACCCCGCTTGTAGACGGTGCCGCTGATGCCGGTGCCGTACGAGTGCCCGAAGACGCTCATCGCGAGCTCGGTGCGTCCGGCGCCCATCAGACCCGCGATGCCGACGATCTCACCGGCGCGGACCATGAGGTTGGCGTCGTGGATGATCTGGCGCGAGGCGTCGAGCGGGTGGTGGACGTTCCAGTCCTCGATGCGGAGGAGTTCCTCGCCGACCTGCGACTCGTGCTCCGGGTAGCGGCTCGACAGGTCGCGACCCACCATGCCGCGGATGATGCGGTCCTCGGAGATCTCGTCGGCGTGCATGTCGAGCGTCTCGATCGTCTGGCCGTCGCGGATGATCGTGACCTTGTCCGCGATCGCCTTGATCTCGTTGAGCTTGTGGCTGATGATGATCGCCGTCATGCCCTCGGCCTGCAGCGACTTGATGAGCTCGAGCAGGTGTGCGGAGTCGTCGTCGTTGAGTGCGGCGGTCGGCTCGTCGAGGATGAGGAGCTTCACCTTCTTCGACAGTGCCTTGGCGATCTCGACGAGCTGCTGCTTGCCGACACCGATGTCCACGATCTTGGTGATCGGGTTGTCCTTGAGACCGACGCGCTTGAGGAGCTCCGCAGCGGCGAGGTTCGTCTTGTTCCAGTCGATGAAGCCGCCCTTGGACTGCTCGTTGCCGAGGAAGATGTTCTCGGCGATCGACAGGAAGGGGCTCAGCGCGAGCTCCTGGTGGATGATGACGACGCCGGCTTCCTCGGAGTCGTTGATGTCCGAGAACCGGACCGGCTTGCCCTCGAGGAGGATCTCGCCGTCGAACGTGCCGGCCGGGTAGACACCCGACAGCACCTTCATCAGCGTCGACTTGCCGGCGCCGTTCTCGCCGCAGATCGCGTGGACCTGGCCACGTTCGACCTCGATGGAGACGCCCTGCAGCGCCTTCACACCGGGGAACGTCTTGGTGATGTCGCGCATCTCGAGGATGGTGTCCGCCACGTCGACCGCCTTCCGTTCCGCGCGCTGGTGCGCGCTCGAAGAAATAGGGGGAGACAGGCCGGAGGCGCGGTGCGGGACCGCGCCGCGCCTCCGGTCCGTCAGAGGGGTGCGACCTACTTGAGGTCGGATTCCTTGTAGTAGCCGGAGTCGACGAGGACCTTCTTGTAGTTGTCCTTCGTGACGACCGTCGGCTGGAACAGGTAGGTCGGGACGACCTTGACCTTGTTGTCGTAGCTCTTGGTGTCGTTGACCTCGGGCTTCTTGCCCGTCAGCAGGTCGTCGGCCATCGTGACGGACTCGGTCGCGAGCTTGCGCGTGTCCTTGTAGATGGTCGAGTACTGCTGGTCGTTGATGATCGACTTGACCGACGCGGCCTCGGCGTCCTGACCGGTGATGGTCGGGAGCGGACGGCTGCTGGTGCCGTAGCCGGCACCCTGCAGAGCCGAGATGATGCCGATCGACATGCCGTCGTAGGGGGAGAGCACGCCGTTCAGCGTGGTGCCACCCGAGTAGGACTTGGCGATCAGGTTCTGCATGCGGGCCTTGGCGGTCGCCGGGTCCCACTGCTGCGTGGCGGCCTGGGTGAAGCCGTCCTGGCCGGAGCCGATCTTGATGGTGCCGTCCTCGATGTACGGCTTGAGGGTCTTCATCGCGCCGTTGAAGAAGAACGTGGCGTTGTTGTCGTCGGGCGAGCCGGCGAACACCTCGATGTTGAACGGACCCTTCTTGTCGGTCTTGTTGCCGTCCGCGTCGAGCAGACCGAGACCGGTGAGGAGCGAGTTCGCCTGGTCGACGCCCACCTTCTCGTTGTCGAACGAGACGTAGTAGTCGACGTTCTTGCTGCCGGTGAGCAGGCGGTCGTAGGAGATGACCTTGATGCCGGCCTTGGCGGCGGCGTCGAGCTGGTCGGAGAGCGAACCACCGTCGATGGACGCGACGATGAGGACCTTCGCGCCCTTCGTGATCATGTTGCTGACCTGCTGGACCTGCTGCGGGATCTTGTTGTCTGCGTACTCGAGGTCGACCTTGTAGCCCTTCTTCTCGAGGTCGCTCTTGACGGCGTTGCCGTCCTTGATCCAGCGCTCCGACACCTTGGTGGGCATCGCGACGCCGACGAGGGCGCCCTTGTTGTCGGTGCTGCCGCTGCCACCGTCGCCGGTCGCGGAACGACCACCGCCGGCGGAGCAAGCGGCCAGGGAGAGAGCGAGGCCGAGGGCGGCGACGCCCGCGACGATCCTGCGCTTCTTCATCGAAGTACCTCTGTTCCTCTCGCGTCGGCATCGACGCGTTCAGGTGCGGGGCTGCTGTGTCCCGCTGGGGATGTGATGCTCCAAGTGAGCGCTCACATCATGTGGTCTCCGCCGAGCCGTGTCAACTCGTCGAGACCCGATCGGGATGTCATGTCCCCGAACTGGCGCCGCGGTACGGTGACCGGATGACGACGACCGCGACGCCGAACGGCAGGGGACGCAAGGCCCCGACGATCTTCGACGTCGCCGAACGTGCCGGCGTCTCCCACCAGACGGTGTCCCGCGTGATCAACGGGGACCCGACCGTCCGCGAACAGTTCCGGACGAAGGTGACCGACGCCGTCTCGGCGCTCGGCTACCGGCCCCGGGCCGCCGCACGGGCACTCGCCGGTGGACGGAGCCGTGCCCTCGGACTGGTCAGTGCCGGCGATGCGCTCTACGGACCGTCCAGCACGGCGATCGGTTTCGAGCGTGCTGCCCGGACCGCCGGGTACCACGTGCTCCTCTCGACGCTGCCGGACGACCCGAAGCCACTCGACCTGTCCGAGGCGCTCTCCACGCTGCTGGCGCAGGACGTCGCGGCGGTGGTCCTCGTCGCCGCCGACAACCGGGTGCTCGACGCCCTCGCCTCACTGACCCTGCCGGTGACCGTGCCCGTCGTCGTCGCGAACGCGGTGCAGCGGGACGCGCTGCCGACCGACCTGGTCGTGCCGGGCAGCGGCGGCGCGACCATCTCCGCGGTCGCCATCGACCAGGCGGCCGGCGCGACCCTGGCGCTGCAGCACCTGTTCGACCTCGGTCACCGTCGGATCGTGCACATCGCCGGGCCGACGGTCTCGCAGGAGGCCGAGGTGCGTCGTGCGACCTACGAGCGGACCATGCGCTCCCACGGCCTGATCCCGGTCGTGTTCGAGGGCGACTGGACCCCGGCGAGCGGGTTCGCCGCCGGCCGGGCGATGGACGTCACGGCCGTCGACGCCGTGTTCGCCGGGAACGACCAGATGGCGCTCGGCGTCCTGCACGCCTTCGCCGAAGAGGGGCTCCGGGTGCCGGACGACGTCGCGGTGATCGGCTTCGACGACGTCCCGGAGGCGGCGCACTTCACCCCGCCGCTGACGACGGTCCGTCAGGACTTCCAGGCGATGGGGGAGCGGGTGCTCGCCTCGGCGCGGGCGCTCCTCGAGGGTGGCCAGCACGACGACGCGCTCCTGCAGCCCGAGCTGGTGGTCCGCCGCAGCGCGTAGGCGCGAGGGGCCACCGCGTCCGGCGGTGGGTCCTCCGTGCGCGATGTGGCGGTACGGCAACGGCAGCTGGGGTTGCGCCACCTGAAGTATCACCACTAGCGTGTGGTATCCACATCGCGGAAGGGGGTGATCCGATGTCGATCGACGCCATCAAGGCGGAGCTCGAAGATGATCCGTTCATCTCGACCGTCCTGCGTCCCTGGGCCCACGCGTGAACAACGGCCGACCCCGGGGCCCGCTCGGCACCGAGATCATCGCCGAGGGGGCATCCGCATGAGCACGAAGGCCCTCGAGCTCGTCGGGGTCGAGCGATGGTTCGGTCATGGCAGCGATGCGGTGCACGCGCTGCGGTCGGTCGACCTCGAGGTGCCCGCTGGGAGCGTGCTCGGGGTCCTCGGCCCGAACGGTGCCGGGAAGACGACGACGGTCAAGATGGCCTCCACGCTCCTCGAACCGTCTCGCGGGAGCGTCCTGGTGGACGGCATCGACGCAGTCCGACATCCGAGAGCCGCACGGGCGCGACTCGGCCTGGTGCTCGGCGGCGACCGTGGCTTCTACCTGCGAGCGAGTGGACTCGAGAACCTGCGGTTCTTCGCGACCCTCGCCGGGTTGTCCCACCGTCACGCGGAATCGAGGATCGCGGAACTCCTGGACCGCGTCGGGCTCGCCGGGCGCGAGCGGCAGCGAGTCGAGACGTACTCACGCGGCATGCGGCAACGTCTCCACCTCGCGCGAGCGGTCCTCGCCGCGCCGGCTCTGCTCCTCCTCGACGAGCCGTCGATCGGCCTCGATCCCGAGGGCACCCGCGATCTGCGCGAGCTGGTCCGGGAACTCCGGGCATCGGGCTGTGGGATCCTGCTGACCACGCACCAGCTCCAGGAAGCCGACGAGCTCGCCGACGCCCTCGTGGTGATCGACCACGGAAGAGTCGTGTCGCGCGGGAGCGCCTCGGACATCGCCGCGGCTGGAGGCGTGGACACGGTCGTCACCTTCGCCACCAGGGAGCTCCTGCCCGCCACCCGAGCTCGGATCGAGGCGCACCCACACGTGGTCGACCTCGACGTCAGGCCTCGGGGGAACGGTCACGAGATCGACCTGGTCGGGTGTGGTCTCGACACCGACCTGCTGCGCGCCTTCGGATCCGAGCTGCGCATCGACTGGGTGACGCGGCGTCCGGTGACCCTCGAAGAGGCGTACCTCGCGTTCGTCGCTCGGCGCGGTACCCCGTGATGCGTGCACTCCGTCTGACCGCGTTCCACGGGCGGCAGTTGCTCCGCGTGCCGTTCTTCCTGCACCAGGCGCTCACGACCCCGCTCGTGTTCGAGTGGCTCCGAGCCATCGGGCTGGAAGGGGCCGGGGCCGCGATCCAGGGTGACCTGTGGCTCCTCGCGGGCATCGCGGGCATGTGGTCGACGACCACGCTCGCCGTCGGCATCATCGGGTTCCAGCGCTTCCAGGGGACCCTCGAACACCTGGCCACGAGCGTGCTCCGACCCGGGGCCGTGTTCGGCTCGCTCGCGGTCTCGGCCATGCTGATCGGCCTGCCGGGCTTCCCGCTGGCGTTCGCGGCGCAGGCACTCACGTCGGGAAACCCTTCGATCCGGTGGTCGGACGCACTCGTGGTCGCCGGGGCGGCGCTTGCTTGCGCAGCATCGTCGTCGGTGCTGGCCGCAGTGTTCGTGCTCTTCCGGTCGGCCACGGTGTTCGAGCCGCTGGTCCTGACACCGGTGTGGCTCGTCACGGGAGTCGTGCTCCCGCTGTCGGCTCTCCCTGCGTGGCTGGTCCCCTTGGCACTGGTCCACCCACTGACCTCGACGGTGCTCGCAGTCGGACGGACGTCGGGAGCGGTCCTGGTGCCGATCGCGTCCAGCGTCGTCGTGTCCACGGGATGGTTCGCCGTGGCGGCGCTCGCCCTCCACCTGGCGCTCCGGCGCGTGCGCATCAGCGGAACGCTGGGGTTGGGCTGATGACCGCCTTCTGGAACGCGGTGGTCGTCACCGCGCGGAGCCGTCCGGAGTTCCTCGACCGGACCACCGCACTGCTCGTGCTGCTGGGGGGTCCGGTCGTCACCGCGGTGCTCTACCTGGCACTCGCGACCGGCGGGGGGACCGCAGTCGGCACGCTCGAGGACGCGGTGGCATCCGGACTCGCGGTGGCGGGGCTCTCTGCCGGGATGGCCGCCTCGGCTCTGCTGTCGTCGGACCAGCACAACGGCACCCTGCCGTTCATCGTGGTGTCACCGACACGTCGGACCGCGGTCTGGCTCGGGAGGGTCACGGTCGTCGTCGGCCTCGGCGTGCTCGAGGGGGCCGTCGGGACCGTGGCGACCCTGTCGGTCACCGACACGTTCCCTCCGCCGGGTGTGACAGCGGCCGTCCTCGGGTTGATCCTCGAAGTCGCGGTCGTGTCGGTCGGTCTCGGCGCCGCGATCGGTGCGGCAGGGTTGGTGCTGCGGGACAGCATGCTGCTGCCGAACATCGCGGAGCAGGTCATCGTGGTCCTCTGCGGTGCTGTCGCACCGGTCGGGGTGCTCTCGCCGCCGCTGCAGGTCCTCGCTCGGGGGCTGCCGCTCTCGTGGTCGATCGAAGCGGGACGTGCGGTTGCCGACGGCGTGGTACCCGTCGCCGAATCGGTGACGGCGGCGGTGGTCGGCGCCCTGTGGGCAGTGGTCGCGGTGGCGCTCTGGACGGTCCTCGAGCGTCGTGCACGCCGGACGGGCGCGATCGAGTCGATGTCGCTCGGCTGAACCGGGGCCGACGCGGGCCGGCGCCGGTCCGACGCGGGCCGGCGCCGGTCCGACGCTCCTGCCGGAAGCCGCAGGACGTACCGCCCGCCTCGGTGGCGGACGGCACGTCGTGCGACAGAGCGGGGCCCGGGGGCTACCGGGCGAGCGGCAGCCAGACCCGCATGGGCGCCGGCGCACGGTTCGCCCAGGCGTAGTAGGGCACAGCCGTCGCGGTGACTGGTGACCCGGCCGGGAGGCTCGGGGCGCGGTCGTCGGACACGGCCACGTCGGCGACGCTGGTCGCCTCGCTCGCGCGCCCCGTCCCTCCCGGCCCGTCCAGCCGCCGGTACGGCCAGGTCGCCTGCATCCGCTCGGACGGCGCGCGCCCGGGGATCCGCAGCGTGACGACGCCGTCGAGCAGCTCGTCCCGCTGCTCCTCGGTGATCGCGGCCGCCGCGTCGACCGTCAGGTCGTCGACCGTGAAGCCCTGCTGGTCCGCCTGCTCGACCGCGTAGACGAGCGGGCCGCGCTCGATGGCGACCTGCCCGCGGGAGGCGTCGATGCGGGCGTCGGCCACGTACCGGTGCGGCGTCGTGTCGAACGCGAGCTCGACGGTGTCGCCGGCCGACCACTCGCGGTCGATGACGTGGAGCGTGCCGGCCGCCGGGCTCGCCGAGCCGTCCGGACCCGTGACGGTCGTGGTGTCCGACCAGGCCGGGATGCGGAGTCCGAGACTGAGCGGTCCGTCCTCGGTGACCGTGACGCGCACCCGGCCGTCGTGCGGGTAGCCGGTCTCGACGTCGACCGGCCCGAGCGAGGCGGTCGCGTACTGCTGGACCTGCAGCCCGCCGTCGGTCGCGGTCGCCAGGTAGCCGTCGAGGCTGGCGAAGGTGCGCATGATGTTCGGCGGGCAGCAGGCGCAGTCGAACCAGCCCCGACGGCCGTGCGCGGGGGAGCGGTTCTCGTCCTGGTTGGCGTGGTCGCGCTGCTGCAGCGGGTTGACGTAGAAGTACTCGGTGCCGCCGAGGCTCACGCCCGCGAGGAACGCGTTGTACAACAGGCGCTCGATCGCGTCGGCGTAGACGGGCTTCCCGGTCGCGAGCAGCAGACGCCAGGCCCACTGCACCCCGCCGATGGCCGCGCAGGTCTCGGCGTAGCCGCGGTCCGTCGGGAGCTCGTAGGGGTCGCCGAACGCCTCCCCGTCCCAGCGGGCGCCGAGGCCGCCGGTGATGAACGCCTTCGTCGCCATCATGTCGGCGAACTGCTGCTCACTCGCGGCGAGGAGTTCGGTGTCGCCGGTCTCGATCGCGACGTCGACCGCGCCGGCCGCCAGGTAGACGGCCCGGACGGCGTGGCCCTCGACGGTCGTGGCCTGCCGGGTCGGTACCCGGTCGGAGAAGTACGTCGGCTCGCCGCCGGCCCGCTCGATGATGCCGTGCCCGCGGGCGTCGACGAACCAGTGCGCCAGGTCGAGGTAGGCGCGGGTGCCGGTCTCGCGGTACAGCTCGACCAGGCCCATCTCGACGACGGGGTGGCCGTCGATGTCGCGGGTCTTCGGCGTGCCGTCTGGTGCGGTGCCGTCGCCGAAGGTGCGGACCAGGTGGTCGGCGTTCCTGATCGCGACCTCGAGCAGACCGGTGTCCCCGGTGGCACGGTGCTGGGCCACGGCCGCCTGGTACAGGTGCCCGGCGCAGTACAGCTCGTGGCTCCACTTCAGGTCCGTGTACCGCTCGCCGTTCCCTCGGACCTGTTGCACGGAGTCGAGGTAGCCGTCGTCGGCCTGCGCCTGGGCGTACAGGGCGGTGACCTCGCGCTGCAGGTCGAGCAGGTCGTCGGCGGGTGCGCGGCCGTACTCCCACGCCACCGCCTCGAGCCACTTCGTCACGTCGGAGTCCATGAAGACCGGGCCGGTGGCGTCGCCCTCCTCGAGCCCGGCGGCGATCCGGAGGTTCCGGAAGTTGCCGGCGGCCTCGAGCAGTGCATGGGCGCCGCGCACGGCGTCGCGGCCGTTGCGCTCCTGCCGGACTGCCCAGAAGCCGCCGGTGATCCGGGCGTCCCCCGTCGGCACCGGCCGGAGCGTGAGGTGCGCATCGGCGGTCGGGAGGACCGGGGTCGCCGGGTGCTCGCCGCGGTCGGTCGCGAGCGTGGTGGTCATGTCGCCTCCTTGCGATGTGACTGGTGCCGATCCGGAGTGCATCGTCTCGATTCGGAAAACGCTTTCTGCGGTGGACGTTACGACACGGGCGGGAGGCGCGCAAGGGCTCCGTGCATCGGCTTGCGTATGATCATCCGCACGTCCAGAACATCGGAAAGGCGGTTGCCGTGTCGGCCGAACGCACCGGAGTGCAGACCCGGATCACCGACGTCGCCGCGCTCGCCGGGGTCTCGATCGGCACCGCGTCGAAGGCCCTGAACGGCACCGGCCAGCTGCGGGACTCGACGCGGCAGCGGGTGAAGGACGCCGCCGAGAAGCTCGGGTTCGTCGGCGACGCCCGAGCGCGCGCGCTGTCCTCGGGGCGGACCTACACCGTCGGCATGATCACCACGGACTCGTTCGGCCGGTTCACGATCCCGGTGCTGCTCGGCGCCGAGGACGCGCTGTCCGCCGGGCAGATGGCCGTGCTGCTCTGCGACACCCGCGACGACCACGTGCGCGAAGCCCACTACCTGCGGTCCCTGGCGGCGCGCGGTGTCGACGGCGTCATCGTGACCGGTCGTTCCGCCGATGCCCGACTGCCGATCGACGTGTCGATGCCGGTCGTCTACGCCTTCACGCCCTCCACCGACGAGGCCGACGTCTCGATCACGCTCGACGACGCCGCCGGCTCGGCCCTCGTGGCCAGGCACGTGCGCTCACTCGGTCGGCAGCGGATCGCCGTCGTGACCGGGCCGGAGCGGCACCGGTCGGCGGTCCGACGGGCGGACGGTGCGTCGTCGGTGCTCGGGTCGCACCTGGTGGCACCACCGCTGTTCGGCGAGTGGTCCGAGCGCTGGGGGCGCCAGGCGGTGGACGTGCTCGCGCGCCAGGCGCCCGACGTCGACGCGATCGTGTGCGGCAGCGACCAGATCGCGCGTGGCGTGTGCGACCGACTGCGGGAGTCCGGACGGTCCGTGCCCGGCGACGTCGCGGTCACCGGCTTCGACGACTGGGACGTGATGGCGCTGGCGAGCCGACCCCCGCTGACCACCGTGGACCTGCGGCTCGAGGAGCTCGGCCGCGTCGCGGGGCAGGCGCTCCTGGCGTTGATCGACGGCGGCATGGCCGCGTCAGCGTCGGTCGCCCCCACGCTCGTCATCCGCGAGAGCACCGTCGGCGCCTGACGGCTCGGGAACGCGGACGACAGCCCCCGGTGCGCTGGGCGGCGACGCGGCCCGACGAGTTGTCCGGGTGAGCGCTCACGCGCTACGGTGTGAGCGCTCACTCGACGGCGAGAGCAGGAGGCCCACCATGAGCGACGACCGGACCCGCGAGATCGCGGACGGCCGCACGACCCTCGGCATCGAACTCGGGTCGACCCGCATCAAGGCGTGTCTGGTGGGTGAGGACCTGACGGTCATCGCCTCCGGCAGCCACGAGTGGGAGAACGAGTTCGTCGACGGTCGCTGGACCTACCCGCTCGCAGCGGTCGAGACCGGTGTGCGCGCCGCCTACGCCGCGCTCATCGCCGACCTGCAGGCGCAGCACGGCTCGGTGCCGACGACGTTCCGCGCCGTCGGTGTCTCGGCGATGATGCACGGCTACCTGCCGTTCGACGCCGACGGGGAACTGCTGGTGCCGTTCCGCACCTGGCGCAACACCTCGACGGGCCCGGCGGCGGCCGCGCTGACCGAGGCGCTGGGCTTCAACATCCCGCTTCGCTGGTCGATCGCGCACCTGTACCAGGCCGTCCTCGACGACGAGCAGCACGTCGCCCAGACCACGGGCATCACGACGCTCGCCGGGTACGTGCACCGTCAGCTCACCGGCCAGGACCTCCTCGGGGTGGGCGACGCCTCCGGTGTGTTCCCGATCGACCCGGCCACCGGCGACTACGACGCCCGGATGCTCAGCGCCGCGCAGGACCTGATCGGCGTCCCCGACCTCCGTGCACTCCTGCCCGAGGTCCGCGTCGCCGGCCAGGACGCCGGACGCCTGACCCCGGCCGGCGCCGCCTGGCTCGACCCCACCGGCACGCTGCAGCCCGGTGCCCCGCTCTGCCCGCCCGAGGGCGACGCCGGTACGGGCATGGTCGCCACGAACGCGGTCGCCCAGCGCACCGGCAACGTCAGCGTCGGCACGAGCATCTTCGCGATGGTCGTGCTCGAACGCGCGCTGTCCACGCCGCACGAGGAACTCGACGTCGTCACCACCCCTGCCGGCGACGCGGTCGCGATGGTGCACTGCAACAACGGCGCCAGCGAGATCGGCAGCTGGGCGCGGGTGTTCGGCCGCTTCGCCGAGGCCGCCGGCACCCCGACCGACGCCGACTCGGTGTTCCGCACCCTGCTCGACGAGGCCGCCACCGCGGACCCCGACGCCGGCGGGCTGCTCGCCGTCAACTACCTGGCCGGCGAACCCGTGACCGGTGTCGAGGACGGCCGACCGCTGCTCCTCCGCGCCCCCGACGCACGCTTCACCCTCGGCAACCTGGTCCGCGCCGAACTCATGGGCGCCTTCGCGACGCTCGCCATCGGCATGGAGGTCCTGCACGCCGAGGACGTCGCCGTCGACCGGATGACCGCACACGGCGGGCTCTTCCGCACGCCCGGCCTGCCGCAGCGCCAGCTCGCCGCCGCACTCCGCGTGCCCGTCGCGCTCGAGACCACCGCCAGCGAAGGCGGGGCGTGGGGCATCGCCGTCCTCGCCGCCTACCTCGAGCACGCGGCCGACACCTCCCTCGCCGAGTACCTCGACACGACCGTGTTCGGTTCGTCGTCCTCGTCCGTCGTCGACCCGGACCAGGGCGACGTCGACGGGTTCGCGGCGTACCTCGACCGCTTCCGCCAGGCGCTGCCGATCCAGGCCGTCGCCGCGGGAGTGCCGGGCGCGACCGTGTCGTCGAGCGGGCCGACGACCGCAGCCGGGTCGAGCCTCCCGACCGACCACCAGCAGGAACAGGACGTGAACTGATGACCGACGACACCACCCGAGCGGCCGTCGCCGCAGCGCGCGAGCGCGTGGCCCGACTGCACGGCGAACTCGTCCGCTACGGGCTGGTCATCTGGACCGGCGGCAACGTCTCCGAGCGTGTGCCCGGCACCGACCTGTTCGTCATCAAGCCGAGCGGCGTCGTCAGCGAGGACCTGACCCCGGAGAACCAGGTCGTCTGCACCCTCGACGGTGTGCCGGCCGAGGGGTGGGGCAACGCGCACGGGCCGTCCTCCGACACCGCCGCGCATGCCTTCGTGTACCGGAACATGCCCGAGGTGAACGGCGTCGTGCACACCCACTCGACCTACGCCACCGCCTGGGCCGCCCGCGCCGAGGAGATCCCCTGCGTGATCACCGCGATGGCCGACGAGTTCGGCGGCCCGATCCCGGTCGGCCCCTTCGCGATCATCGGCGACGACTCGATCGGCCAGGGCATCGTCGCGACGCTCAAGGACCACCGGTCGCGTGCCGTGCTCATGCAGAACCACGGCGTCTTCACCATCGGCAAGGACGCGAAGGACGCCGTCAAGGCCGCCGTGATGTGCGAGGACGTCGCCCGCACGGTCCACATCGCGAAGCAGGGCGGTGACCTCGTGCCGATCGCGCCCGAGGACATCGACCGACTCTTCGACCGATACCAGAACGTCTACGGACAGAACCCCGAAGGAGCCATGCGATGACGCAGGACACCCCCACCACGACCGACGCCGTCGACCCCCGGGCCACGCTCGAGCGCTACGAGGTCTGGTTCCTCACCGGCTCGCAGGGCCTCTACGGCGAGGAGACCCTCCGCCAGGTCGAGGAGCAGAGCCGCGCGGTGCACGCCGAGCTCGCGGGAGCACTGCCGGTGAAGCTCGTGTGGAAGCCCGTCCTGAAGGACGCCGACGGCATCCGTCGCGCCCTGATCGAGGCCAGCGCGGACGACAACGTCATCGGTGTCACGACGTGGATGCACACGTTCAGCCCCGCGAAGATGTGGATCGGCGGCCTCAACGCGCTGACCAAGCCGCTGCTGCACCTGCACACGCAGGCGAACGTCACGCTGCCGTGGTCGGAAATCGACTTCGACTTCATGAACCTCAACCAGGCAGCCCACGGTGACCGCGAGTTCGGCTACGCCCTCGCCCGCATGGGCGTCCGGCACGCGACCGCCGTCGGTCACGTCTCCGACCCGCGCGTGCAGCAGCGCGTCTCCGACTGGACCCGTGCCGCCGCCGGTGCCGCCGCCATCCGTGAGCTCAAGCTCACCCGCTTCGGCGACAACATGCGTTACGTCGCCGTCACCGAGGGCGACAAGACCGAGGCTGAGATCGAGCTGGGCGTGCAGGTCAACACCTGGGGCGTCAACGACCTCGTCGCCGCCGTGGACGCCGCGACGGCCGACACCGCCGCCGTCGACGCGCTCGTCGCCTCGTACGAAGCGGAGTACGACGTCGACCCGTCGCTCCGTGGCGACGGTGACCGGCACGGCGCGCTCCGCGACGGTGCGGCCATCGAGCTCGGACTCCGCGCCCTGCTCGCCGAGAACGGCTCCGCCGCGTTCACCACGAACTTCGAGGACCTCGGCACGCTCAAGCAGCTGCCCGGTCTGGCCGTCCAGCGACTGATGGCCGACGGCTACGGCTTCGGCGCCGAGGGCGACTGGAAGACGGCCGTCCTGGTCCGGGCGATGAACGTCGCCGGCGCCGGACTGCCCGGTGGTGCCTCGCTCATGGAGGACTACACGTACGACCTCACCCCGGGCGCGGAGAAGATCCTCGGCGCGCACATGCTCGAGGTCTCGCCGACCCTCACCGCGTCCACCCCGACGCTCGAGATCCACCCGCTCGGCATCGGCGGCAAGGACGACCCGGTGCGCCTGGTCTTCACCGCCGACGCCGGCCCCGCGGTCGTCGCCGCGCTCAGCGACACCCGCGACGGTTTCCGCCTCACCGCGAACGTCGTCGAGGTCGTCGCGCCCACCGAGGCGCTGCCGAACCTGCCCGTCGGCCGGGCCGTCTGGGAGCCGCAGCCGTCCTTCCCCGTGTCCGCCGAGGCCTGGCTCACCGCCGGTGCCGCGCACCACACGGTGATGACGACCGCCGTCGGCATCCAGGTGATCGAGGACCTCGCCACCATGATCGGCACCGAGTTCCTGGTCATCGACGAGCACACCACGCTGCGCGGCTTCCGCGACGAGGTGCGCACGCAGCAGACCTGGCACCGGCTCGACCGGGGCTTCTGAGTCGGTCGGGAGGCCTACGATGAGCGACGTGATCGACGACGACACCACCACTGCTGCCCACACCCGCACCAACTGGGCGGGGAACGTCACCTACTCGGCGAGCCGCCTGGCGGAACCGACGAGTGTGGACGACCTCCAGCGGCTGGTCGCCTCGACCCCGCGCCTGACGGCGCTCGGGTCACGGCACTCGTTCAACACCATCGCCGACACGGATGCGGTGCAGGTGACGCTCACGGGCCTCCCGCCCGAACTCGACGTGGACTCCGACCGGCGCGTGGCACGGGTCGCCGCCGGCCTCACCCACGCCCAGGTCGCCGTCGGCCTGGAGGCACGTGGCTGGGCCCTCGCGAACCTCGCGTCCCTGCCGCACATCTCCGTCGCCGGCGCCGTCGCGACCGGCACCCACGGGTCCGGCGTCGGCAACGCGTCGCTCGCCCAGTCCGTCGTCGGGCTCGAGATCGTCCGGGCCTCCGGCGACGTCGAGGTCGTCGGCGCGGACGACCCCCGGCTCGACGCGCACCGGGTCGCCCTCGGCGCACTCGGGGTCGTCGTCGCCGTGCGCCTGGCCGTCGAACCGACCTACCGGGTCGCCCAGACCGTGCACACCGGCCTGGGCTGGGACGTCGTCGACGCGCAGTTCGAGTCGATCATGTCGGCCGGCTACAGCGTCAGCATGTTCACCGGCTACACCGACGACGGCATCCGGCAGATCTGGACCAAGCGGCGCGAGGACCGCGACGACGCCGTCATCGACCTCGCAGCCCTCGGTGCGGTCGCCGGTGCCGAGCCGATCCACCCGGTGCCCGGCAGCGAGACCGCCGGCGTCACCGAACAGGGGGGCGTACCCGGACCCTGGCACGAACGGCTGCCGCACTTCCGGTCCTCGTTCACGCCCTCGGCCGGCGAGGAGATCCAGGCCGAGTACATGGTCGACGCCGCCGATGCCGTCCCCGCCATCCAGGCGCTCCGACGCATCGGGGACGCCATCGCTCCGGTGCTGTTCGTCTCCGAGATCCGCCGCATCGCCGCCGACGACGCGTGGCTCGCACCGAGCTCCGGACGGGACTCGGTCGCGTTCCACTTCACGTTCCGCCGGCAGACCGAGGACGTCGCGGTCGCGCTGCCCCTGATCGAGAACGCCCTCGCACCGTTCGGACCCCGGCCGCACTGGGGCAAGGTCGCGGCGGCGAGCCCGGAGCGGCTGCACCAGGTCTACCCGCAGCTCGGCGCATTCGCAGCGCTGGCGCGGGACCTCGACCCGGAGGGGCGCTTCCGCAACCCGTTCCTCGACCGCGTGCTCGGCTGAGCCCGCCGGACGGGAGCGCCCCGCGCCGCTGGATGCGGTGCGGGGCGCCCTCGTCACTGGCGAGCTCGGCTACACTGCTTCCCGAGTGCTGAACTCGGGGAACGGTGTTTCCCCTGGCCCTCCACTCGGAGAGCGAACTGAAGCCCGGGACTGTTGCTCCAGTCCCGGGCTTCGCCGTTCGCCCTGAGCGCGCTCCGGCGGTCGCATGAGCGCAGCCGTGCTTCTCTCGTCGCTCACAGGGGATGTCGGGGGACTGCACCGCCGTTCCACCGGGTCGTCGCCGGGGCTGTCCATGTGCGGACGCAAAGGTCAGGTATGGCGAACCTGAACCGCATCCTCGGCATGGCCTCGAAGGTCATCGACAAGCAACTCCAGAAGCGCTCCGGCCAGCAGCCCGGCAGCGGGCAGCAGCCCGCGCAGTCGCCGTCCGGACGCCAGCAGCAGCCCCCGGTCGGCAATCCCCAGGCCCGTCCCGGCGCATCGAGCGAGGCCGACCGCGTCGCGATCGCGAAGTACGACTACCTGCTGAAGACCGCCGATCCCGAGCGCCTCGAGCAGGCCCACCACGATGCGTTCGACCGGCTCACCCCGGAGCAGCGCCAGCAGGTCCTGCAGCGGCTCAACGCGGAACTGCCGCAGCACGACCAGGGGACCGATGCCTCCGCGGCCGGCCTCGCCCGCACCGCGACACGGGGCGAGACGAGCCGTCCCGGGACGATGCGCAAGGTGCTCGGCGGCGCCGCGATCGGTGGCGGCGCCCTGGCGGTCGGCGGTCTCGCGGTCGCGGTCGCCGGTGGTGCGGTCCTCAGCGCGGCCGCCGGACCGGTGCTGGCACAGGCGGCGGACCTCGGCGTGGACTTCGAGGGCGTCGCGGCCGGCCTCGGCGACACGGTGGGCGGCAGTCTCGGTGACCTCGGCGGCAGCGTGGAGGGCGTGGCAGCGCAGGGGGAGCAGGCGCTCGGCGGACTCGGAGAACAGGTCGGGAACCTCGGCGAGGGCGTCCAGTGGCCCGGGATCGGCGACTTCTTCGACCGCTGAGCCGTGTCCGGAGACCGCACGGTCTCCAGATCGCGACCGCCGTTCGGGAATGGCGGACGACGCCGAGGACTTGCAGTGTTTCGTCGTGCGTCGTCCCGCACGCGCGGGATTCGGAACGGATCCGGGCGCGGTGCCAGGATGGACGCCGCCCACCCGGCACCCCCGAACAAGGAGACCCGTCGTCATGAGACGTCCGAAGAGCCTGACCATCACCGCGGCCGTCGCCGCCGCAGCGGCCCTGGTCCTGACGGGCTGCTCGGGCGGCAACGCCTCCGACGACGCCAGCGGCGGCACGGACAAGGGCGGGACGCTCAACATCCTGACCTCGCAGACGACGTTCCACCTCGACCCCGCGACGAGCCAGAGCCTCGGCATCACGTCGATGGGCCTCGTCGCCCGCCGACTGACCACGTGGGACGTCGAGCCCGGTAAGACCGCGAAGGTCGTCCCGGACCTCGCCACGAACACCGGTGTCGCGAGCGACGGCGGCAAGACCTGGACCTACACGCTGAAGGACGGCGTCGAGTTCCAGGACGGCACACCGATCACCACGAAGGACATCAAGTGGGGGATCGAGCGCTCGTTCGCGCCGACCCTGTCCGGTGGGCTCAGCTACCACAAGTCCCTCCTGGTGGGCGGCAGCGACTACAAGGGGCCGTTCGAGGGCAAGAGCCTCGACAGCATCGAGACCCCGAACGACAAGACCATCGTCTTCAAGCTCAACGACGCGTACGGCGACTGGCCGTGGCTCGCGTCGATGCCCGCGTTCACCCCGGTCCCCGAGGGTGAGGGCACCGACACCGGTGCCTACGACCTCAAGCCCGTCGCCTCCGGCCCGTACCAGGTGCAGTCGAACCAGCAGGGGTCGCAGGTCACCCTGGTCCGCAACAAGGCCTGGTCCGCGAAGACCGACGAGGTCCGCACCGCCGGCCCCTCGAAGATCGTCTTCAAGGAGAGCCAGGACCCGTCCACGGTCACGCAGACGCTGATCGCCGACAACGGGGACGCGAAGAGCTCGTTCGGCGCGATCTACCTCGGTGCCGCCGAGCTCAACCAGGTGCGGAGCAACCCGTCCGCGCAGGACCGCCTCGCGACGTCGAAGGCCGGCCCGATCAGCTACATGGCGATCAACACCCAGCGCGGCGAGCTCAAGGACCTCAAGGTCCGTCAGGCCCTGCAGTACGCCGTCGACCGCAAGTCGTTCCGGATCGCCGCGGGTGGTGCTCTCGCCGGGACCTACGCCTCGACGCTCATCACGCCGGGCATCGCCGGGCGCCAGGACTACGACCTCTACAAGACGGGCGCCACGGGCGACGTCGACAAGGCGAAGTCGCTGCTGGAGCAGGCCGGTGTCTCGAACCTCAAGCTGACGCTCGTCACGCAGAACGACCCGACGTTCCTCGCGCAGGCGCAGGCACTGCAGGCCGGTCTCAAGCGCGCCGGCATCACGGTGACGCTGAAGCCGCTCGACTACGACTCCTTCACGCAGGCCACCACGAACGGCACCGACTTCGACCTGTCGCTGTCGAGCTGGCAGCCCGACTTCCCGAGCGCGAACGCCAACCTGCAGCCGCTCTACGACTCGTCGCAGATCGGCGGCGGTGGCTACAACGTCTCGAAGTACAGCAACCCGGAGGTGGACGCCCTCATCGCGAAGGCCAGCGCCACGGTCGACCAGTCCGACGCGCAGAAGACCTGGGCGCAGGCGGACAAGACGATCATGGCCGACGCCCCGGTCGTGCCGCTGATGTACGCCAAGCAGTCGTTCCTCGCCGGTTCGGACGTCGACAACTTCCAGATCGCCGACTTCCCGGCCTACCCGAACTACCTCAAGGTCTCGCTCAAGCAGTGATCGATCCCATCCTGGAAGTCCGTGGGCTCCGCGTCGCGTTCGGCGACGCGGAGCCCGTCGTCCGTGACGTCTCGTTCGACCTGACGCCCGGTCGGGTGCTCGCCCTCGTCGGCGAGTCCGGCTCCGGCAAGTCCGTGAGCGCCATGAGCGTGCTCGGGCTCCTGCCGCCGCAGGCTCGTGTCACCGGCAGCGCCCGGTTCCGCGGCGCGGAGCTCGTCGGCGCACCCGTCGAGGACCTGCGGCAGGTGCGCGGCGCCGGCATCGGGGTGGTGTTCCAGGAACCGATGAACTCGTTCACGCCGGTGCTGTCGATCGGCACCCAGGTCGCCGAGGCGGTCCGGGCGCACCCGACCTCCCTCGATCGCGCCGGCGTGTCCGCACGGGTCGACGAACTACTCCGGTCCGCCGGCATCGCCGACCCGGCACGGATCCGGAAGGCGTTCCCGCACGAACTCTCCGGCGGGCAGCTGCAGCGCGCGATGATCGCGATGGCACTCGCCGGCGACCCGGTCGCGCTCATCGCCGACGAACCCACGACGGCGCTCGACGTCACCGTGCAGGCCGGGATCCTCGACCTGCTCCGGACGCTCTGCCGCGAGCGTGGACTCGCGGTGCTGCTCATCACGCACGACATGGGTGTGGTGGCGGACGTCGCCGACGAGGTCCTCGTGATGCGCCGCGGCGACCCCGTCGAGCACGGTCAGGTCGTCGACCTGTTCGCGCACCCGCAGGCCGAGTACACCCGAGCGCTCCTCGCAGCCGTGCCGGCTCTGGGCCCCCTCGTGCCGGTACCGCCGCGCCGCGGAGCTTGCGGAGCGGCGGGGCGGCCGAGCTCGCGGGGAGAGGCGCGGCCCGCCTCCGCCCCGGACGGTGCCTCGGCCGAGACTCGCCCTGGCGGACACGATGCGGCCCCGGGGAGCCGCGATCTGTCCGCGGAAGCGAGACTCGGCGCGGCGCCCCTCGCGGACGACGCGGGGCGCGCCTCCCGGCCGGTGGTCGCGCGCATGCGCGACGTCGGCGTGCGGTACTCGCGCCGCGGCGAGCCGACCGTGTCGGGCATCGACCTCGAGCTGCACGCCGGCGAGACCCTCGGGCTCGTGGGGGAGTCGGGCTCCGGCAAGACCACGATCGGCCGCGCGCTCGCCGGGCTCGTCCCGGTGGCCGAGGGGACGGTGGACGTCGACGGGCAGGATCTCCGGACCGCCCGCGGCCGTCGTCTCCGCGAGATCCGGAAGCGGGTCGGCATCGTGTTCCAGGACCCGGCCTCGTCGCTGAACCCCCGGCAGAGCATCGGCTGGAGCATCGCCGAGCCGCTCCTCGTGCACGAGCCGAGTGCCGACCGACCGGCACGCGTCCGCGAACTGCTCGAGGCCGTGCAGCTCGACCCGTCATGGGCCGAACGGTTCCCGCACCAGCTCTCCGGCGGCCAGCGACAGCGGGTCGCCGTGGCACGTGCCCTGGCACTCCGGCCGGCGCTGCTCATCGCCGACGAACCGACCTCCGCGCTCGACGTCACCGTGCAGGCCGCGGTGCTCGACCTGCTGCGCGACCTTCAGGACGAGTTCGGCTTCGGGTGCCTGCTCGTCAGCCACGACCTGGCCGTCGTCCGGCAGCTCGCGGACCACGTCGCCGTGCTGCACCACGGGCGGATCGTCGAACACGGCATGGCCCAGGCCGTCCTCGACGACCCGCAGGAGGACTACACACGCATGCTGCTCGCCGCCGCACCGGTCGCCGATCCGGCCCGACAGGCCGAACGCCGCCGTGCCTGGCGCGAGTGGGAAGGGGTGGTCGCATGACCGCGAACGTCGTCGACCGTCCGGTCCGCCCGGCTCCGGGCTCCGGCACGGGTCTCCGTTCCGTCGTCGGACGCATCCGTCGTGACCGGTGGGCCGTGGTGTCCGCGGTCGTCATCGCCGTGTTCGTCGTGGTCGCCCTCGCCGCGCCACTCATCGCCCAGCTCAGTGGGCAGGACCCGTACGGGTACCACGTCGGGGCCCTCAACGACTTCGGCGCACCCCGGGGTCCCCTCGGCGGCATCAGCGCGGAGCACTGGTTCGGCGTCGAGCCCCTGACCGGGCGCGACCTCTTCGCGATCGTCACCTACGGCGCGCGGACCTCGCTCGGCATCGGTCTCGCCGCGACCGTGGTGTCGCTCGTCATCGGGGTGCTCGTCGGCGTCACGACCGGCTTCTTCGGCGGCTGGTACGACCGGGTGCTCAGCCGGGTCGTCGACGTGATGTTCGGCTTCCCGTCGCTGGTGTTCATGATCGCCCTCACCGCGATCGTGCCGACGTCGTTCCCGAAGCCCGTGCTGGTCGTGCTCGTCATCGGGTTCTTCGGCTGGCCGGCCGTCGCGCGTGTGATCCGCGGGCAGACGCTGTCGCTGCGTGAGCGGAACTACGTCGTCGCCTCGACGGCGATGGGGGCGGGCCGCTGGCACGTCATCCGGACACAGCTCCTGCCGAACCTGGCCGCGACGATCACCGTCTACGCCACCATCTCGATCCCGTCGATGATCGGCGCCGAGGCCGCGCTGTCCTTCCTGGCCGTCGGCGTCACCCCGCCCACGCCGTCGTGGGGTCGCAGCATCGGCGACGCCGTCGGATGGGTGCAGACCGACCCGATGTACCTCGTCTTCCCGGGAGCCGCCCTGTTCCTCGTCACCCTGGCGTTCAACGTGCTCGGCGACGCCCTCCGCGACGCCCTCGACCCGAGAGGAGGCAGCCGATGACCGCGCTCCGCTTCGTGTTGTTCCGAGTGCTCGGCGCCGTCGTCGTGCTGCTCGTCGTCGCCGCGATCACCTACGCCCTGTTCATGCTCCTGCCGACGAACCCGGCGCGGGCGATCTGCGACAAGCCCTGCACGCCCGACCGGCTCGCGCAGGTGCAGGCGTTCCTCGGCACCGACAAGCCCTGGATCCTGCAGTTCACGGCGTACCTCGGCGGCATCTTCACCGGTCGGTCGTTCGGCAGCGGCGTCTCCGCCGTGCAGTGCGCCGCACCCTGCTTCGGGTACTCGTTCCAGCTGCACGAGAGCGTCACCACGCTCATCGTCGACCGGCTGCCGGTGACGGCGTCGATCGCGATCGGTGCGGCGCTCCTCTGGCTGGTCGTCGGCGTGCTCGGCGGGACCGCCTCGGCGCTCCGCCCGGGCTCGGCCCTCGACCGCACGGTGATGACCGTCGCGGTGGCTGGGGTGTCGTCGCCTGCGTACCTGATCGGGCTGCTGTCGATCCTGCTGTTCGGCTTCGTGCTCGGGATCCTGCCGACGAGCGGGTACGTGCCGTTGTCCGAGGACCCGGTCGGATGGCTGACCCACCTGGTGCTGCCGTGGTGTGTGCTCGCGTTCATCAGCGCCGCGATCTACGCCCGACTCACGCGCGGTGAGATGCTCGAGGCGATGGGGCAGGACTTCGTCCGGACCGCCCGCGCCAAGGGGCTCCGCGAGCGTCAGGTCGTCGTGCGGCACGGGCTGCGGACGGCGATCCTGCCCGTGGTGACGCTGTTCGGGCTCGACCTCGGCACGCTGCTCGGCGGCGCGGTCATCACCGAGAAGGTGTTCTCGATGCAGGGGCTCGGTGCGCTGCTCATCGACGCGGTGCACACGCTCGACCTGCAGGTCGTCGTCGGCTTCACGGTGTTCTCGGCGTTCCTGGTCGTCACCGCCAACGTGGTCGTCGACCTGGTCTACGCCGTGGTCGACCCGCGGGTGCGCCGCCGGGCATAGGGCGGCCGAGGGCAGCGGAACACCGGTGTTCGTGCAACGAGCACCGGCATGACGCGGCGTCGCCGACGAACACCGGTGTTTCGCTGCGCAGGCCCGCGTCAGGAGGCTGCGCAGGCCCGCGGCAGAAGACTGCGCAGGCCCGCGTCAGGAGACTGCGCAGGCCCGCGTCAGGAGGCTGCGCAGGCCCGCGTCAGGAGGCTGCGCGGGCCCGCGTCAGAAGTACGTGATGCCGTGCGGGGTCCGGGGCGGCGTCAGCATCGCGCGGAGCAGCACCGCCACCGCCGGGTCCGCGGCACGCAGCAGCCCGGCGGCCGCGAGCGTCACCGGCGACACCGACCCGATCAGCAGCGCCCCGAGGTCGGCGACGTCGAGCGCGATGTCGGAGCCGGCCACGTCGGCGTCGTCCGCCAGCCGCGTGACGGTGCCACGTGCCTCCCGGACGTCGAGCCGGTACGTGCCGGAGGCGTGGCCGAGCGAGTCGGTGACCGCGATGGTGAGCGAGCCGTCGGCCGCGTACGGGCGGGACTCCAGCACGGCGGCGACGTCGAGGACGCGGAGCCAGACGTGGTCCTCCTCGTGGTCGACGTCGTAGGAGCGGGCATCGGCCAGAGCGGCGACGATCGGGTCGTCGAGGCGCGAGCGCTTGTAGACGACGACGTCGTTGAGGTCGATGGAGAGCAGGAACTCCCACAGCGACAGGTACGCGGCGTCGGACGTGTACACCAGGTCGACGATCTCGACGCGGGTGTCCTCGCCGGTCTTGCCCTCGACGACGCGCCAGGTGACGTAGCCGTCGACCTCGTCGGAACCCTCGGGGCGGTGTACGGCGGCCCGGACGTCCTTGGCCTTCTGGCCGTCGGGGCCGAACTCGCCGAACACGATCGGCCAGGTCCCGGTGTTCCGGACCATCGAGCCGGGCGTGCGCGCGTGGAAGCGGGCGAAGACCTCCGGGCCGACGCCGTCCGCCAGCCACTGCGTGGTGACCATCACGACGGTGCCCGTGGTGGGCGCGAGGAAGGGCAGCGCCCGGTCGCGGCGGACGTGCACGGCACGCTCGCGGATGGCGCAGCCGAAACCGAAGCGGCGGTAGATGGTGCCCTCGGAGGCGGTGAGCGAGGCGACGGCGTAGCCCTCCTCCACCCCGCGCTCGAGTGCGTGCATCATCATCCGGCGGAGGATCCCGCGCCGACGTTCGGTCGGTCGGACGGTCACGGCTGAGACGGCCTGCGTGCGGACGGCGGAACCGTCGCCCCAGCTGAGGTCCTTCGGGAACCAGGTGAAGGTGCCGGCGGGCCAGGTCTCGTCGACCGACCCGACGACGGGCCGGTTGACGTACACGCCGAGGAACGTCTCCTGGTCGGCGATGAAGTGCGACGCCATCCGGGCGGCGCCCTCGTCGGACTCCGGAGGCTCGTGGAAGCCGACGCCGACGGCGTCCATCCAGGCCCGGGTGGTGGCGTCCGGCGCCCCCTGGTCGTCGGTCTGCGGGCGGAACTCGCGGAGGTCGTAGCGGTCGGTGGATTCTTCGTTGATCAGAGCCACGATCCGACCCTACCGGGCAGCGGCGTCACGGCGTCTGCCGTGCCGCCTCCTGCGCGACGACCGCCTCGAGGTCCGGCATCGCCCGCATCTGCTGCAGAGGCCGGTGCATGCGCGGGTTCCGCCGGAGGGCGGGTTCGGCCCGTTCCAGGAACGCCCAGTACCCGGCGGTGAACGGGCAGGCGTCCTCGCCGACGCGCTTCGTCGGGTCGAACCGACAGCTGCCGCAGTGGTCGGTCATCCGGTCGATGTAGCGCCCGCCGGCGGCGTAGGGCTTGGTCGCGACGACCCCGCCGTCGGCGTGCTGCGACATCCCGACGACGTTCGCCGGCATCACCCAGTCGGTGCCGTCGACGAAGACGTCGGTGAACCAGTCGGTCAGTTCGAGCGGGTCGTAGCCGCGTTGCAGCGCCCAGTTGCCGAGGACCATGAGCCGCTGGATGTGGTGCAGCCACCCGTGGTCGCGGACGCCGTCCAGTGCGATGCGCAGACAGAGGGCGTCCACCTCCGCCGCGTCCAGGTCCCGCCACCAGGCCGGGAGGCTCGTCCCCGACGGTCGGGCGGGTCCGGCTCCGGCAGACGGTCGCGCCCCGAGCGCCTCGACGTCGGCCCCGTAGTCGTCGCCGAGCCACCAGTAGAGGTGCCAGACGTAGTCCCGCCACCCGGCGACCTGCCGCACGAACCCCTCGACGCTGGCGAGCGGAGCGGCACCCGAGCCGTGGGCGGCCAGCGCGGCGTCGATCGCCTGCCGGGGGTCGAGTACGCCGAGGTTGAGCGGAACGCTGAGCAGCGAGTGCGCCATCGTCCAGTCGTTCGTCAGCACGGCGTCCTCGTACGGTCCGAAGTCGCCGAGCCGGACCGCGACGAAGTCGTCGAGCGCGGCCTGGGCCTCGTCCGGCGTCACGGCGAAGCGTCGTCGGTCGTCCCGCCCGACGAACTGCACGAGGCCGTCGCGCTCCCACCGGTCGAGGTCGGCGCGGACCTCGTCGTCGATCTCGTCCTCGGTGGGCCACCAGGGGTCGGGCAGCCCGAGGGTCGTCGCGCCGCGGGGTGGGGGCTGCCGGTTCTGCGCGTCCAGGCTGAACGCGCCGCCGAGTGGGGCGTCGTTCGCCATCAGCCAGCCCTCGCGACGTCGGACGCGCTCGTAGTGCGCCTCCATCAGGAAGCGTCCGCCACGCTCCGCGGCCCAACCGGCGAACTCGTCCTCTCCGGTGACGAACCCGCGGCTCGGCAGGATCGTCGTGCCGCGCCCCCAGTGCCGGACCTGCCCACGGTGCACGCGGGACGGCGGGTCGATGACCTCCAGGTCGACCTGACCGACGAGGGCGTCGCGCAGCTGGTCGACCCGGACGTGTTCCGCGCGGTCGCCGAGGTCGCGCACGCGGTGTCGGAGGGCGCTGAGCCAGAGGTGCGCCTTCGTCCGGTGCACGGGCCGGGCGGTGAAGAACTCGCGCGCTTCGACGACGACCAGCGGGCCGCCGTCGTCGAACGCCGGACCGTACTGACCCGGCAGGACGAGACGCCGCCGCACGGGTGCGGGGACGGAGTCGGTCACGGGGTGGACGGTACGCGGTGGCGCTGCCAGTGGGACGTGCTGCTAGTCCGTCGCGCCGGGCGGCGGGTCGACGAGCAGGCCGACGCGGTCAGCGAGGTAGTCGATCAGCGGGACGTCCGTGCCGGCGGTCGCGGACCACCGCACGCGCGGCTCGTCGTCGCGCACGAACAGTGCGGTGTCGGCGCCGACGAGCGATGCGTCGAGCGGGATCGGTGTCGCGCTGTGGTTCACGGTGTCGCCGGGCGCGAAGTGCCCCTTCGCCGCCGCCGCACGGTAGGCGCGACGCACCTCGGCGGAGACGGACACGAACTGGGACCGGCCCGCTTCGGTCACCCGCGTGATCGACCCCGTCGCCCAGACCTGGCCGGCGGTCTCGGGGGAGGAGCCGAGCAGCAGCGCCCCGACCCGCCACACGCGGCCGAGGGACCGGATCGTCGGGTCCCTCCGGATGCCGAGCACCGGCTTCGGTTCGACGTACTCGCCGAGCGCCTCGTCGCGCGCGCCCGCTGCCGCCAGTCGTGCCGTCGCGTCCTCGAGCAGCGTCCGCGCGCGCTGCACCCCGTCGGTCCGACCGTCCGTCACCCGCCAGAGCCTAGACCGCGGGGCGTCGGGGTACGAACGGCTGTGGTGCCACTCGGACCGTCGCGCGTTGACTGACCCTCCCTGATGAGGAGGACTCCGTGCCGCACGCCTTCGACCCCGTCCGACCACACCCGACCCGCCTCGGGGACGTCGCGGCGGTGGCCGGTGCCGGGGCGCTGCCGTCGCCACTCGCCGACGTGCTGGTGACGGGCGTGGCGGTCGCGACCGAGGACCTCCGTCCCGGTTGGCTGTTCGTCGCCGTGCCCGGTCGTCGTGCGCACGGCGCTCGGCACGCCGACGCTGCCCGCGCGAGCGGCGCGGTCGCGGTGCTGACCGACGATGCTGGAGCCCGGGAGGCGACCCGCTCGGGCCTGCCGACCGTGGTCGTCCGCGACCCACGCGCCGCCCTCGGTGCCGTGGCGCGGACGGTCTCGGGCACGGCGGACCTCGGGTTCCCGCTGCTCGGCGTGACGGGCACGAACGGCAAGACCTCCACGGTGTCCGTCCTCGACGCCCTCATGCGTCGGCTCGGGTGGACGACGGCGATGACGTCGACGGCCGAGCGCCGGATCGCTGACGACGTGGTCGCCAGTCGTCTGACCACGCCCGAGGCCACCGAACTCCACGCCTTCCTCGCCCGCGCCCGGGAACGCGCGGTCGACGGTGCCGCGATCGAGGTCAGCGCGCAGGGTCTCTCACGGCACCGGGTGGACGGGGTCCACTTCGACGTCGCCGGGTTCACGAACCTCAGTCACGACCACCTCGACGACTACGCCGACATGGACGAGTACCTCCGCGCGAAGACCCTGCTCTTCCAGCCGGACCGGGCCTCGCGCGGGGTCGTGTCGCTCGATTCCGCAGCGGGCCGCGCGGTCGTCGCCGCGAGTGGGATCCCGGTCGAGACCGTCACGAGCGACCCAGGCACCGACACCGACTGGCGCGTCAGCGTCATCGACCAGCGCGCCGACGGCACTCGCTTCCGGATCGACGGTCCGGGCCTGACCGTGACGACCGAGGTCCCGCTGCTCGGTCGACACATGGCCGCGAACGTCGGCCTGGCGGTCGCGATGCTGCGCGCCGCGGGCGTGCCCACCGGCGACCTCGGGACCGCCGCTGTCGGCGAGCTCGACGTCGTCGTGCCCGGGCGGATGGCCGACGCATCGAGTGCGACGGGCCCGCGGGTGTTCGTCGACTTCGCCCACACCCCGGACGCCTTCGCGAAGAGCCTGGACGCGATCCGGGCGTTCGCGACGGGACGGGTCGGCATCGTCCTCGGCGCCGACGGCGACCGGGACCCGAGCAAACGGGAGGCCATGGGGGCGGTGGCGGCGACCCTGGCCGACGTCGTCGTGGTCGCCGACCACCACCCGCGGTTCGAGGACGCGGACGGCATCCGCGCCGCGATCCTCGACGGTGCGCGCGGCATCGGGGGCGCCGCGCAGGTCGTCGAACTGCCGGATCCGGCGCGGGCCATCCGGTACGCCCTCGACGCGGTCGGTGTCGACGGTGTCGTCTACTGGGCGGGGCCGGGACTGACCGACTACCGGGACGTCCGCGGCGTGCACGTGCCGTACTCGTCGTTCCGTGACGCCCAGGCGGCACTCGCCGAGGCGGGTCATCCGGCGCGGGAGGCCGTCCCCGCCTGCTGAGGTCGGTCGTCACCGCGGTCGACGTGGTCGACGCCCCGCTCACGACGTCGGGCTCGCCGACGTCGGCGGCGCACCGTCGACGCCGTGCCGCTGACGATCATCACGACGCCGTACACCAGGAGCAGCCCGGCGAGGGTCGGCAGCAGCCACGTCCGCGACCCGTTGACCACCTGGTTGACGGTGCCGAGGAGCGGCAGGCTGTACCAGACCTCGCCTCGGATCTGCGCGGGGATGACGGGGTCGGCATCGACGGCGTCGTTCGCGTCGCCCCGGAAGACGAACCGTCGGGTGCCGTCCGACGACGAGTCGATCGCGACGACGCGGTGCGTGACGACCTCCGGGCGGCCGGACTCGAGCTGGTAGGTGACGACGTCCCCGATGCGCACGTCCGCCGGCGCCACCGGTCGGACGACGACGAGGGTGCCGGGCGGCAGGGTCGGCTCCATCGACTGCGTGAGCACGGACAGCGGGACGGACCCCGTCACCCTCGGCAGGACGACGAGGACGACGGCGAGCCCCGCGACGAGGAGCACGAGTCCGGTCATGACGCCGATCCCGAGCGCGCGGAGGGCCGCGAGCGGGCCGCTCGTGGCGGGTGGAGCGACCGGGCGGGCTGCGTGACGGGGTCGGGGCGTGCCTCCCGTCCGGTGGCGGTTCCCGGCGCCGCTCCCGGAGAGCAGTGTGGTCATGCGCCGCACCGGATCTTCGGGCCGGTGTCCTGGGTGAACAGGGTCACTGGCGTCCGTCCGACGACGTCGTCGGTCGGTTGCCCTCCGGCGTCGAGTGCGCGGACGGCCACCTGGACGGTCGCGGCGCCCTGTGCGCTCGGCGTGACCTGTTCCGGCGCGAGCGTGATGTGTGGGTACTGCCCGGGCTGCCGGTCGCCCACCTGCTGGTCGCCGACGAAGGCGGCGTACAGGGTGTCGGACGACCGCGTGCCCGGCTCCCAGGTGAGTTGGACGTAGTTGGACGCCTGGGACGGGTCGGTGCACGTCAGCGTGGACAGGTCGTCGCCGGAGTTCAGGTAGAAGCCGCCCCAGACCGTCGACGACACCCAGCTGGCGTTCGTCGTGGTGAGGACGAGGTGCATGTTCGTGGTCGCCGAGGCCGGAGCCCCGGCAGCGAGGGTCGACCGGATGCACCACACCACGGCCGCCCGCGGGGCGAGGGACGAGGTCAGGCTCGGCAGGGACGCCCACGTGCCGCGGACGGCGCCGGTCCCGACGGAGGCGCCGTCCGTGCAGTCGTCGGTCGTCGGGACGGGCCAGGCCACGACGTCGACGGCCTGGGCGAGTGCCGTCGACCCGTCGGCGACGACGGCGCTGGTCGTGGTGGTGCCGGGGATGTTGCCGGCGTTGGTGAGGGTCACCGGGCGGGTGATCGACGGCGTGCCGACGGTGAAGGTCGTGGTGATCGCGGTGGTGCCCGAGATCGCCGCCGCGAGCTTGCCGTTCGTCACGCTCGACGCGGCCGTCCCGGTCGTGGTCCACAGCGCCCAGGCGACCGAGGAGCCGCCACCGACGAGGACGGCGACGAGCGCCACGGTGAGCAGGATCCGGAGACGGGGGGTCACGGTGCCACCTGCGTCCCGGTGATCGTGACGGTGAAGTCGGTGACCGCACCGGACACGGTCTGGGGTGCGTCGGCGTCGAGCACCATCTCGAAGCAGCCGGTGGCGGAGGCGCCGACGGGGAGGGTGTAGTAACCGCTCCCGGTGTCGAACACGGTCGGCCGAGCGGCGTAGCCCCCGAGTCCGGGTCGGCAGTCCGAGGCCCGACCGACCGGTGCCAGGCGGAGGGTCAGTTCGTCGAGGACGGCGCTGTCCGGCACGGACGCGTACGCCACGTGCAGTGTCGTCGCCTGCATCCGGATGCCGAGCGGCACCGTGCCACTGTTCCGGACCGAGAAGCTGCCCGTGGTGCTCCGGCCCGGGGCCAGGGGTGTCGTGTACATCGCGGTGAGGGGACTCACGACGAGCGTCGCGGTACCGGACCGGACCGTCGACGCCTGGGTCGCTGCGCTGCTGTTCCAGAGGGCGTAGGTGCCGCCACTGCCGACGACCGCGGACGCGACGGCGAGCACCAGGCCGAGGCCGAGCGGCCAGGCCCAGCGCCGACGGCGGGGCGCGCGGTGGCGTCCCGTCGTCGGCGTGGTCCTCGTCATGGGCGTCCCCCTGGACGTCGTGGTCCGGTGCGGTGCGGTGCGGTGCGGTGCGGTGCGGTGCGGTGCGGTGCGGTGCCGGCGCGTCGTGCCGGGCCGTGTGGTGACGGACGACGAGCGGATCAGGAGCCCGCCGTCCGTCGGTCGAGGTCGGGTCAGGAACCCGTCGAACCGATGGCCGTCTGCGTCAGCGTGAACGCGAGGGCGCCCACGTCGACCGTGCCGTCCTGGCCGGTGGTCGCCGATTCCGGCAGTGCGATCGTGAAGGTCACGCGGATCGTGGAGGTGCCCGACGACGGCGTCACGGTGAAGACGGTCGCGTCGGCGGTCTTCGCCACCGAGGCCGTGGACGACGAGACGTCGAGGGTCTTCTGGGTCGCGGCGATCAGGCCGGCGTCCCCGGTGATGCTCTGCGGCGCGTAGGTGAGCTTCGCGGTGAGGTCGTTGCCGGTCGCACGGACCACGAGGGTCTGCGTGAAGCGGTAGGTGTTGCCGGGGACCATGAGGACCGATGCGGGGTCGATCGTGGCCGAGCGACCGTTGGTGATGTCCGTCCAGGCGCCGTCGTTGTTCGCCGTCAGGGTCAGCGTGCCGGAGCTCACGGCCGTGGCCGCGCTGCTGGCACTCGCGTTCCAGAGGGCGAAGGAGCCGGCTCCGCCGAGCAGCAGTGCGACACCAGCGGCGCTCGCGATGGTGCCGGTCACGATCTTGTGCATGGTTCTTTCCGTTCCTGCGCAGGGCAGCGCTGTGGTCGTCTTGGGCGTTCGGGAGAGCCCGACGGGACGGTTGTCACCGCCCTCCCCGGGTGCGGGAGGACGCGGCTGACCGGTGCCGGAGGACGACCCGCGTGCCCAGGAGTGAGGGATGCTCGGGCTGGGCCGTCCTGTCGTCGAACGTACCCGGTCCCCAAAATGGAGGACAGCGGAATATACGAATGCATCCACCCCAAAACGGGGGACCCCTGGGTCCTCCCTGCGGCGGACGCCGGTGTGCCCCGGATGTCCCGGGGGGTCGCGATGGACGGCGCAGGAATGCCGAGCAGGTCTGTGCAGTTGCATCGACCGGATCGAGGAGGTCTCATGGGCATCGTGCGGTGGTTGTTCGACGCGCAGCTCGTCATCGGCGACCAGACGGTGCTCTGGCGCGAGGTGATCGGCAACGTCTTCGGGCTGCTCAGCGCCCTGGGCGGGATGCGCCGCAAGGTCTGGGCCTGGCCGGTCGGGATCGCGGGCAACGCGCTCCTCTTCACCGTCTTCATGGGTGCGCTCTTCGACACCCCGAACCCCGTCAACCTGCTCGGCCAGGCCGGACGCCAGGTCATGTTCATCCTGGTCAGCGTCTACGGCTGGTACCGCTGGACGCACCGCGCCCACGAAGCGACCACCGTGCTCGAGCCGAAGTGGGCCTCCTGGCGGGCACGGGCGCTGCTCGTCGTCGCCCTGGTCGGCGGCACCGCGGTCCTGACGCCGGTCTTCCGCGCCCTCGGGTCGTACGAGCCGGTGTGGAGCGACGCGTGGATCTTCGTCGGCTCGCTCCTGGCCACCTACGGCATGGCGAAGGGCTGGGTCGAGTTCTGGCTCATCTGGGTGGCGGTCGACCTGGTCGGCGTGCCGCTGCTGTTCTCCGCCGGGTACTACGCGTCGGGGCTGATGTACGTCGTCTACGGCGCCTTCACCCTGGCCGGTTTCTTCGTCTGGACGGCGCAGGGCCGGAAGCCCGCCGCGGCGCCGGTGACGGTCGGCTGACGCTGCGTCGGGGCGTCCCGCGGCCGCGCCTCAGCGGGCACGCGGCAAGGTGCGCGCCCGACGCCACCCGGCGATCTGTCTCAGGCTGACCTTCGACCCGTACTGGGCGACCGAGTGCCGGAACAGGTACTCCGCGAACCAGAGCAGCACGCCCGCCACCACGAACACCTCGACGATGCACGCGATCGTCTCGACGACCGACAGCGACCCCACGGCGTTCCGCACCATCGCGGTGACCGGCGTGAACGTCGGGAAGTAGGTGAAGAAGGCGGCGATCGGCGAGGACGGCGTCGTCGTCACGAAGAACGCCGCGTACAGCGGGATGATGACCGCGAACAGCGCCGCCGACTGCAGCGTCGAGGCGTCCTTGATCGTCGGTACCGAGGCGCCGACCGCCACGAACAACGCCGACGCCAACAGCACCCCGCCGACGAGCAGCAGTGCACCCGCGACCATCCGCCACGGGTCCAGCGCGAACGTGCCGATGCGTCCGGCGACCAGGGGCAGCACCACGGCCAGCGACAGCAGCCCGGGCACCAGGAACACCCCGACCTGCACGAGTCCGACCAGCAGCATCGCGATGACCTTGCCGCGGATCAGGGTGCCGGCGGTGACGGTGGTCAGGATCATCTCGGAGATGCGGTTCTCCTTCTCCTCGACCACCACGGTCACCATGCGGGCGGCCAACAGGATCACGAGCCCGAAGAACGCGGCGACGTAGAGCAGCGGCGGCACGATCGACAGCCAGCCCGGGGCGACCCGCCCGTCGGCGTAGGTGGTGACCGTCGCGTCCGGTGGCGAGCGGAGGATGTGCACGGCCTCGGGGTCGTCGACCTGCGCCGCGACGCTCTGCTCCAGCACCCGCTGCGCCAGGGCCGAGTACCCGGTGTTGGCGAACAGCCCGCGGTCCGCCCCGAGCACCGTGACGGGGGTCGTGGACGGCCGCACCGGGAACTCGAAGAACGCGTCGAGGTGTCCGGCGCGGACAGCTGCTCGGTCCGCGGCCGGGTCGGTGGACGGGGACCCGCCCCACTTCGCCGCGACGGACTCGGACACCAGACCGGAACGGTCGACGTAGTGGAACGGCGTGCGGGCTGCGGACCCGCTCGAGATCGCGGAGTCCGTGCCGGCCGCCTGACCGACCCCGACGAGCAGCGACACGACGATGACGACGAGCGGCAGCGCGAGGGTGCCGATCCAGAAGGCGGGCTTCTTCACCGCGCGGACGAACTCGAACCGGACGACGGTGCCCAGACGGCTCGGGGTGCGGCTCATCGTGCCGCTCCGGCCGGGGCGGTCGGGCGGGCGGACGAAGCGCCGTCGGCCCGGGCCGCGTCGGTACCGGCGTCGTGCCCGTACAGCTGCACGAAGATCTCGTCGAGGGGGATCCGGCGCATCTCGAACCCGGTGACGTGGACGTCGGCGGCCACGAGCTCCGCCAGGATGTCCGACCCGTCGGACTCGGCCGCGGCGGTCGGGACCAGGTAGGCGACGTGCCCCTCGTGCCGGGCGAGCCGGTAGCGGTCGGAGCGGGGGACCGGCCCGCTCAGCCCGACCTTCGCGACCGCTCCACCGAAGGCGTCCTGCACCTCGGGGATCGTGCCGTACGCGGCCGCGACGCCGTCCCGGAGCAGCACGATCCGGTCGCACAGCCGCTCGACCTCGTCCATGTGGTGGGTCACGAGGATGACGGTGGCCCCGTCGGCCTTCCGTTCGTCGACCAGGTCCAGGAGCAGCCGGCGGTTGACCGGGTCCAGGCCCTTCGTCGGTTCGTCGAGGATCAGCAGGCGCGGCCGGTCCATGATCGTGATGCCCAGCTGCACCTTCTGCTGCTGCCCACCGGAGAGCTTGTCGATGCGGACCTTCGCCTTGTCCGCCAGCCCGACGCGCTCCAGGTACTCCGTCGACCACCGGGTCGCCGGACCCCGGGGCGTCCCGCGCAGGGCCGCGAAGTACGTCATCACGTCGATGACCTTCTCTTTCCGGTAGAGCCCGCGCTCCTCCGGCAGGTACCCGATGCCGCCGGTGGCCGGCCGGTACGGTTCGCCGTCGATGGTGAGCGTGCCGGCGGTCGGCGCGGTGATGCCGAGGAGCGCACGGATCGTCGTGGTCTTGCCGGAGCCGTTGCTGCCGAGCAACCCGAACGTCTCACCGGGGGCGATGTCGAACGTCAGCCCGTCGACGACGTTCCGGTCGCCGAAGCGCATGACGAAGTCGCGGACGCTGATGGCTGCTCCGGCCACGATGGACCCCTTCCGACGTGCCGACCCTACCCAGGCCGTCTGACGGACCGGGCCGTCGTCCGGCAGGCGCGTCGGCCGTGGCCCGGCTGGTTCCCGCGCTCAGCGACACGTTTCGGCCCGCGCACCGCGAGCGGTGTCGCTGGCCGCGGAACCACGGCGGCGCGCCCCCGTCAGCGTGGGAGCGTCGCGAGCACCCGGGCCGCCTGCTCGGCGTCCTCGGCCGAGACGTCGAGGTGCGTCACGAGCCGCACCGTCGTCCGCCCGAGCTGCATCACACGGACGCCGCCCTCCGCTGCCGCCGCGACGAACGCCGCCGGGTCGGACACCTCGGCGAAGACGATGTTCGTGTCCACCGTGGCGGGGTCGACGTCGAGTGCCGCCGCGATCACCCGGGCGTTCGCGTGGTCCTCCGCCAGCCGGTCGACGTGCTCGCGCAGCGCGTACCGGGCGCCGGCGGCCAGGATGCCGGTCTGCCGCATGCCCCCGCCGTAGCGCTTCCGCCAGATCCGCGCCGCCGCGACCCGTTCGGCTGTGCTGACGAGCACCGACCCGACCGGAGCGCCGAGGCCCTTCGACAGGCAGACGGACACCGTGTCGAAGCCGCCGGCGAGCTGCCGCAACGGGGTGCCCGACGCGACGTGCGCGTTCCACAGCCGGGCACCGTCCAGGTGCAGCCCGATGCCGTGCTCGCGGGCGAAGTGCTGCACCGCGCGGACCTGGTCCGGCGGCTGGACCGTGCCGCCGCCGAAGTTGTGGGTGTTCTCGACCGCGATCGCCGTGGTCGACACCGAGTAGGCGCCGGCGTTCGGCTCGGCGATCTCCTCGACGGACCGGGCGACCAGTCGGCCCCGATCCGACGCCCAGGTGCGGGTCGTGATGCCGGAGAACACCGCCGCCGCCCCGAGCTCGGCACGGACGACGTGGGCCTGCACGTCGGCGAGCAGTTCCTCGCCCGGGCCGACGAGCAGCCGGAGTCCGAGCTGGTTCGCCATCGAGCCGGACGGCGTGAACAGGCCGGCTTCGTGGCCGAGCCGGTCCGCGACCTCCTGCTCGAGCAGGGTCGTCTCCGGGTCCTCGCCGAACACGTCGTCGCCCACCTCGGCCTCGGCCATGGCGCGGCGCATCGCCGAGGTCGGACGGGTCACGGTGTCGGAGCGCAGGTCGATCACCGGACAACGGTAACGCTGCCGACAGCCCGCTGGCGCACGCCCCGGCTACGGTGTGCGACATGCAGACCCCCGCAGCCGGAACACTCCGCATCCTGCACCTGTCCGACACCCACCTGACCGGCGACGGCGCCCTGCACCAGGGCACGGTCGACACGACGGCGGCCCTCCGCGCCCTGCTCGAGCACCTCGACGCGGTGCCCGGCGTCGGACTGGTCGTGATCTCCGGCGACGTGTCCGAGGACGGCTCGCCCGCGTCCTACGAGACCGCCCGGACGACGGTGGGCGGGTGGGCCGAGCGGCACGGTGCAGCCTTCCTCGCCGTGCCCGGCAACCACGACCAGCGCGCCGGCTTCCGGCAGGTCCTGGTGAACGGCCACGTCCTCGGCGAGGGCGGCCAGCAGCTCATGCACACCATGGAGCACCACGACCCGTCCGTCCCGGTACGGGGCCAGTCACTCGTCGCCGGGCGGCGGATCGTCACCGTCGACACGAGTGTCCCCGGCGCCGGGTACGGCGAGGTCAGCGAATCCGCGCTCGAGCACCTGCGCACCGCGCTCGCCGAGCCCTCCGAGCACGGGTCGGTCGTCGTCCTGCACCACCCGCCGCTGCCCGCGCCGACCGCGCTGCACGATGCCCTGAAGCTCCGGAACCCGGACGAGCTCGCCGAGGTGCTGCGAGGCACCGACGTCCGCGTCGTGCTCGGCGGGCACTACCACCACCACTTCGCTGGGTCGCTCGCGGGCGTCCCGGTCCTCGTCGCACCGGGCGTCGCGAACGACGCCGACGTGGCCGGCCCGTACGAGCAGGAGACCGCGCTCATCGGCACCGGTGCGCTCGTCGTCGACCTCGCCACCGACGGCTCGCTCTGGTCGACACCCGTCCGGCTGCCCCGTCCGGACGCCGACCAGCAGGCACTACACCTCGACGAGGCGACCGCAGCCCGGATCGCGGAGGCGTTCGGGCCGGCGTGACCGCCACGTCGGGACGCACCACCTGACGGCCGGGAGGCACGCGGCGGCCCCGCCCCGCGCCTCCCGGCCGTCGCGTCCGCACCTGCGAGTACCCCACATCCACGGACGGACCCGCGGCGGAGGCGAGTAGGACGGACGCACGACGTCCCGAGGAGGGTGACATGCGAACCGGTAGCGCAGTCCAGTACGAGCGGTACGGCGACTTCGACGTGGTCGAGGTCGTGCCACAGGAACGGCCCACACCCGGACCCGGCGAGGTGGTCGTCGAGGTCATCTCCGCCGGCCTCAACCACATCGAGCGGTTCCTCCGCGAAGGCAAGCTGCAGGACCACATCCAGGTCGAGTTCCCGGCCCGTCAGGGTGTCGACCTCGCCGGCATCGTCCGTGCCCGCGGCGCCGGGGTGAAGGACCTGCGCGTCGGTGACGAGGTCATGGGCCACGCACCCGACGGCGGCTCGCACGCGACCTGGGTCGTGGTGCCCCGCGAGGCCGTCGTCATGAAGCCCACGCACGTCGGGTGGGAGGTCGCCGGCGGTCTCTACCTGGCCGGCTGCACCGCGGTCGACGTGGTCCGGAAGCTCCGCCTGGGCCCCGGCGACACCGTCGTCATCAGCGCCGCCGCCGGTGGCGTCGGCCACATCCAGTGCCAGCTCGCCCGCGACGCCGGCGCGACCGTGATCGGCCTCGGCAGTCCGAGGAACCACGACTACCTCCGCCAGATCGGCATCCTGCCCGTCGCCTACGGGGACGGTGAGGAGGCACGGATCACCGAGATCGCGGACGGCCGGCCCGTCACCGCCTTCATCGACAACCACGGGGACGACTCCGCGCACGAGCTCGCGCTCCGACTGGGTGTCGACGAGAAGCGGTTCGTCTCGTCCGAGGCCCGGCGTGACGCGGAGCTCCGTTTCCTCCGCGCCCCGGCGTCCGACCCGGAGGCGAAGGAGCTCATCCTCTTCCTGGCCAAGGCCGTCGAGGACCGCCGCGTCCAGATCCTCATCTCGGGCTTCTACCCGTTCGAGTACATCGTCGACGCGTACGAGGACCTGGCCGAGATGCACTCCCGCGGCAAGGTCGTCGTGGGCATGCAGCCCGTCGAGACCGGAGCACGCCAGGACTGGTACCGGTCCGAGAAGGCCCGCGACCTGCGCGACCGCTACGCGGAGGAGAAGGCCGACGGCACGCTCGAGAGCGGGTCACCGGCATCGCGTGGCGCCGAGGGTGCGGTCTCGACCGGCTGAACCGCCACCACCACCGGCCCTGCTCCAGGCCGCTGACCGAGGACGTCCCCGCCGCGGGGCGGGGACGTCCTCGTCGGTTCAGCTGAGGATGTCCTTGCCGGCGAACCGGCCGTACGCCAGCGCCCCGAACACGACCAGGTAGCCGAGCTGCAGGAGCGCGTTGCTGCCGAACGAGTCGAACGAGATCGGGTCGCGGAGCAGGTCGCCGAACCCGAGCCACAGGTGCGAGAACAGGTACGGGTGCAACCAGTCCAGCTGCGGCAGCTGGTCGAGCACCTGCGAGACGCCGGCCAGCACCACGGTGGCGGCCATCGCCCCGACGGGCACGTTGGTCAGCGTCGAGGCGAACAGCCCGATCGCGACCAACCCGAGCATCGAGAGGGTGACGTAGAGCGCGAGCAGCAGGGCACGACCCGCGTACGACCAGCCGTCGACCTGGGTGCCGGACAGCAGCGTCACGGGCCCGATCGGGAACAGCACGGCACCGATCGCGGCGCCGACGAGCACGACGAGCAGGGTCGCGGCGAGGCAGAACGCGATCGCGCCCGCCGTCTTCACCAGGATGAACCGCACCCGGCCGGTCGGAGCGACGAGCAGGTAGCGCAGGGTGCCGTGGCTCGCCTCGCCCGCGACGGTGTCGCCGGCGACGACCCCGACGGTCAGCGGCAGGAACAGTGGGATCGAGACGGCCAGCGCGGTGAAGGCGACGAAGAGGCCGTTGTTCGTGATGTCGCCGAGGAAGGCCGGACCCCCGCTGTCTCCGTCGGTGGTCAGGCGGACGGCGACCGCGATGAGGATCGGCACGGCCGCCAGGGCACCGAGCATGGCCCAGGTGCGGCGGCGCCGGAAGACGAGCGCGAGTTCGGAGCCGAGCAGGGCGAACGAACGGGTCCGGCGCGCCGGGGCGGTGCCGCGGTCGGCGCTGCCGGTCGTCGCCGGGTGCTCGGCGGTGGTCGGGGTGGGCTCAGCCAGCGACATCGAATCCCTCTCCGGTGAGCGCGACGAACAGGTCCTCGAGCGTGCCGCCACCGACGGCGAGCCCACGGACCCGGACGTCGGCGCGGACGAGTTCCGCGGTGATGGTCTCCGGTTCGACGTCCGCCACGAGGTCGGCGATGAGCACGTCGGACCCGCCGTCGCGTCTCGGAGCCAGGCCGAGGCGTCCGAGGACGACCGCGGCCTGCCCGACGTCCGGGGTGCGGACCGTCACGGTGCGGGCGCCGGCGGAGCGGAGGTCGTCGAGCGTTCCCTGCGCGACCAGCTGCCCGGTGCGCATCACGGCGGCGTGCGTGCAGACCTGTTCGATCTCGGCGAGCAGGTGGCTCGACACGAAGACCGTGGTGCCGTCGTCGGCCAGGGAACGGATGAGGTTGCGGACCTCGCGGGTGCCCTGCGGGTCGAGGCCGTTCGTGGGCTCGTCGAGCACCAGGAGTTCACGCGGCGTGAGCAGGGCGTTCGCCAGACCCAGGCGCTGCTTCATGCCGAGCGAGTACGCATGCGCCTTCTTGTCGGCCGCGTGGGTCAGCCCGACGCGGTCCAGGGCCCGTGCGACCCGGTCCTTCCGGCTGCGCGGGTCCGAGGTGGGGTCGGCGGCGTCGAACCGGGACAGGTTCGCCCGTCCCGACAGGTACGGGTAGAACGCCGGTCCCTCCACCAGGGCACCGACGCGGGGGAGCACCGATCGGAGCGCCGTGGGCATCGGCTCACCGAGCACCTGGATCGAACCGCCGGTCGCGCTCGAGAGCCCGAGCAGCATCCGGATCGTCGTGGTCTTGCCGGAACCGTTCGGGCCGAGGAACCCGAAGACCGAGCCGCGGGGGACGGCCAGGTCGATGCCGTCCACCGCCCGCTGCTTGTGGAACACCTTGCGGAGTCCCTCGGTGCGGATGGCGAGGTCGGAGTCGGTCGCAGGAGCCGCAGCCGTGGCCGACGCCGCGCTGGTCCCCGGTGCCGCGGCCGCGTCGGTCCCCGTCGTCACGGCGCCGTCGTCACTTCGCCGCGGCGACCAGGGTCGAGACCGGCACCGCGCCGGCCAGGACCCGGCCGTCGTCGGTCAGGTACACCGACACGAGCGTCGTCTGGACGGCGCGACCACCCGCGACCGCGGTGGTGAGCTGGTCGAGCAGACCCGAGGCGTCGGCGTCGAGCCCGGCCTGGTCGGCGCTGCCGGCGGGGAGTGCCACGACCGTGTCCCACCCGCTGCCGGTGACCGTCGGGCGCTCGGCGCTGCCGGTGTTGTGGTGGCGGGCTCCGTGGCCCGGCGTGGCGTCGGAGAGGTCCTTCGTGCTGACGTCCGCGCCGGCCGGCGGGGTGAAGTCGAACAGGCGTGCCGCCGGGGCGCCGTAGTCGAGGCTGGTGAACCCGACCTGGAAGGCGGGGTCGGTCTGGCCGTCGGCCGTGACGGACGCGCGGAGGGGGAGTCCGGTCTGCTGGTCGACGGCGAGCTGGACCGAACCGACCAGGGTGTCGGAGGACTTCGGCGTGAGGGTCAGCAGCCAGGCGTCGTGCCCGGCGACCGAGGTGGCGACGGGCTTCGAGACCGTCGTGGTGGGCGTGATCGCGTCGACGGCCTGCTCGGCGACGTCCGTCGGGGTGGTCGTGCCGCTGCTCGGGGTCTGGGCGGACCGGCTGGGGAGCGTGGTCTTCGTCGCCGCGTGCTGCTTCGAGTCCCAGGTCCAGACGGTGCTGCCGTTGCGGATGAGGTCTTGCTCGGCGAGCTGCTCGGTGACCTGCACGCGCTGCTTGCTCGCGCCGTCGACGTAGACGCGGGCGGTGTGCGACGCGGTGAGCAGGCTGAGGGCGTCCGAGGCTTCGCCCTCGAGCGAGGAGCCGCCGGCACCGGTGGGGAGCTCCGGCAGGCCCAGGTCGCTCGTCTGCGAGAGCTTGCCCGAGTACCGCGCGTCGGAGGACCCCGCGATGCTGGCGATCACGGCCGCCGCGGTCGGGTCGTTGCCGGCGATGGGGGTGGACGCGGCCTGCGCGATGACGGGAGCGGCGACGGCACCGGCCACGACGACGGGTGCGATCAGGGCCGGCAGCCAGACGGACTTCTTCATGGGTGGATCCCCTCGATGGAACGTCGGACCCCGCTGTGGAGCGCATCGGAGTCTCGAGCACGGTACGTCCGGCAACCGACAGAACGCTGTGCTCGCGTGGGCCGCCGGGCAGCCGACGTCCGGCCGCGCGGCGCTACGATCGCGGTGTCGTCCGCACGCCCGGCCGACGGCACCAGACCCGGGAGGACCGCGCTCGATGTCCGACACGACCCCGTCCGACACGACCCCGTCCGACACGACCCCGTCCGCGTCGGTCCCGTCCGTCCCGGTCCGGGTCCCGGCCACGCCCGAGCAGCCGGCGTCCGCCACGTCGACGGAGAGCCAGCGATCCCGGTTCCCGCTCGACACCGTCTACCAGGCCGCGCGGATGTACTACCTCGAGGACGCCACCCAGAACGAGATCGCGACGCGCCTCGGGGTCTCCCGTCCGACGGTGAGTCGCCTGGTCTCCGAGGCCCGCCGTGCCGGCCTGGTCCGGATCGAGGTCGTCGACCCCTTCCAGGACGAGACCGTCGCCCTGGCCGAGCGGCTGCAGGTGGTGCTCGGGTTGCAGGCCGTGCACCTGGCCGCCGTCACCCACGCCGCGACCCTGGGCGTGGACCTCGCCGACCCGGTCGCCGCCGCCGTCGAGGGCATGCGACTGGCCCCGGGCGACGCCGTCCTGATGTCGTCGGGCAGCACGGTGCACGCGATCGCGCACGGGGCGATGCCGCCGATGCCGGGCGTGCAGCTCGTCCCGACCGTCGGCGGTCAGGCCGATCCGAACCAGTGGTTCCAGACGAACGAGATCACCCGGGCCGCAGCGGAGCGGTCCGGTGCGATCCCGACCTTCCTGTTCGCGCAGGCGCTGCCGTCGGAGGCGCTCCGTGCCTCCCTCGACGAGGACCCGGCGTTCCAGCACGTCGTGGGGCTGTGGAGTCGGGCGAAGGGCGCGATCCTCGGCATCGGCGCGCCGGTCGTCACGCGGGATGCGATGGCGCGCGGCCTGCCCGTCGACGACGACGTGTTCGACCGGGCCACGGGTGACGTCTGCCTCAACTTCACCGGCCCGGACGGCGAGCCGATCGAGTTCCCGGGCAGCGACCGGATGGTGCGGACCTCTCGACAGGTCCTCGCCGCCGTGCCGCACGCGGTCGGCGTGGCGGTCGGCGTGGTCAAGGTGCCGAGCATCATCAGCGCAGTCCGGGGTCGTCTGGTCAACGAGCTGGTCACGGACGCGGCGACGGCGCGGGCACTGCTCGACGCGCTCGCCTGACCGGTCGGGAGGCCCGGCGCACCTCAGCGTGCGTGCCGCCGGTTCGATCGCCACGGCGGGCCGCCAGCAGGAGCCGAGCCGTCCCTCCCGTCCGCCGTGGCCGGGCCGTACCGGTCACTCGCCGCGGTCGAGGGCCGGCCAGACCGGGAACGGGTCGGCCCAGGAGCGCCAGAGGTCCGGGCCGGCCAGCAGCTCCGACGGCGTGATGAGCGCCCCGTCGAGCGCGCGGGTCAGCCGGTCGACGTCGAGCCCCTCGCCGACGAACCAGAGCGCCTGGCCGATCGGGGCGTCTTCGTCCCAGGACGGGTTCGCGGTGGGGTCGAGGGCGAGCATCGCGCCGACGCTGGACCACGAGCCGACGTGGTCCGGTCGGGACGCCAGGCGGAAGAACCCGCGCGAGCGGAGCACCCGACCCTGCGGACCCGCGACGAGGTCGTGCTCGACGACGTCGGCCAGCCGTGCGGGGTGGAACGGCAGCGGGTCGCGGTAGCGGAACGCGGTCAGCCCGTCGGTGCTCGGGACCCGGACGTCGTGGTCGGTCGAGAGGGCGCGCATCCAGCCGGCCGACCCAGCGAGGACGCGCGCTGCGGCTCCGTTCGAGGCCGGCAGGTCGGCGGTGCTCCGGACCCGGACGTCGGCGAGCACGACGGCATGCGGGGCACAGCGGTGCACGACGGCGACGAGGGCTCGGCGGCGGGCGACCGGCAGCCGTTCGGTGCCCTGGAGCACGATGACGGTCGCGTACTCGATGAGGGCCGCGAGCCGCTCGCCGGCGACGAACGCGTCGTCGACGCCGGACCAGAGCAGGTGTTCGACCTCGCCGGCGCGGAGGACCGACACCACGTGGTCGATCACCCGGTCGTCGCCGGTCTCGGCACGAGCGGCGTTCGCGAGCATCATCGCGACCGCCCGGGCGTCACCCCAGGCCGGCAGTGTGACGACGAGGGAGTGCCGGGCGTCCGGACCGCAGACCTCGGCGAGGCGGTCCGCCCGATCGGCGACGGCACGGGCGGCCGCCGGGGCGCTGCCGGCGGCGTGCATCCGGTGGCCGTCCGACAGCCTGGCGGCGACACGGACGGCATCGGCGTCGTGGAGTGCGGACACGAGGGTGATCGGGACGGTCGACATGTGCAGTACGGTACATGAAAACCGTTCTCAACAAGGAGGCTCATGGTGAAGGTCCGCAACTCGCTCAAGGCGCTGAAGAAGATCCCCGGCTCGCAGGTCGTCCGCCGCCGAGGACGCGTGTACGTCATCAACAAGAAGGACCCGCGCTGGAACACCCGGCAGGGGTGACGCCCAGGCCGCTCCGTAGGGTGAGGGCATGCGACTCCTGCTCGTCCGCCACGGACAGACCCCCGCGAACGTGACCGGCCTGCTCGACGCCGAGGTGCCCGGGCCCGGCCTGACCGACCTCGGCCAGGAGCAGGCCGACGCGCTGCCCGCGGCCCTCGGCGACCGGGGGATCGAGCGGCTCTTCACCTCGTCGATGGTGCGGACGCAGGTCACCGCCGCACCGCTCGCCCGCGCGCTCGACCTGGAGCCCGTGGTGCTGCCGGGTCTCCGTGAGATCGAGGCCGGTGCGCTGCAGGGCAAGCGGGACACCGTGTCGGTCCAGAGCTACCTGGCGGCCGCGTACGCGTGGGCCGCGGGCGACCGTGACGAGCGGATGCCCGGCGCCGAGGACGGGCACGCCTTCTTTGCCCGCTACGACGACGCCGTGCGGCAGATCGAAGCGACCGGCGCCGAGGTCGCGGCGGCGTTCAGCCACGGCGCGGCGATCCGGATCTGGGCCGCGGTCACGGCGCAGAACGTGCCGAGCGACCTCGGCCGGAACCGGCACCTCGAGAACACCGGCGTCGTCGAGCTCGAGGGCTCGAGCGCGGACGGGTGGCGTCTCGTGGACTGGGCGGGGGAGCCGATCGGCGGCGACGAGCTCACCGACCTGAGCGCGCAGGACCCGACCGGCGAGCGGTTCTGACGGACCCGGCCCGCGCCTCCCGTCCGGACGCGGTCCCCGCGGAACGCGCGGTCCCCGCGAAACGCAACCTGGGCGGCTCCTCGCAGCGGAATAGCGCTGCGGAGAACCGCCCAGGTTGCGTTTTGCGGGAGGGGTCAGGCGAGCTGCGACGCGGAGGTCAGCGGCACGATGACGCCGTGCGACTCGCGGAGGACGTCGAGCGTGCGCTGGATCTCGTCCGCGCGCTCCTCGGTCGTCCAGCCGAGGGTGTCGGCCAGGACGTCGGCCAGCTCGTCGAGCAGGTCGATCGTGACGCCACCGACGAACGCCAGGTTCGTCCTGCGCAGCACCACGTCGATCAGGTGCACGGCCTGCTCGTGCTCGGCGAAGTACCGGACCTCGCCACGGGTGATCGTGGCGTCGGACTCGAGCGGCTCGACCGGACCGGTGACCAGGGCGTCGACGACCTCGGCGGCACGGGTGCCGTAGCGGTCGAGCAGACGGTCGACCGTCTCGGACGCGAGCCCGTCACGGTGCGACTTGATCCACAGGGCACGCTGCCCGTCGGTGGTCGGGAAGTCCTTGCCACCGCCGATCGGCATGCCGGTCGTGTCGACCTTGCGGCTGACGCCGAGCTTCGTCGTGATGTCCGTGGACAGGTGCGCGGCGAGTGCGCGGAACGTCGTCCACTTGCCACCGACGAGCGACAGGACCGTGGTCTCCGGCAGACCCGCGATCGGGGTGTCGACGATCCGGTAGTCACGTGACACGAACCCGGGGGCGGTGTCCTCGTGGCGGGGGAGCGGGCGGATGCCCGAGTAGCGGTAGACGATGTGGTCGCGGTTCAGCTCGATCTGCGGGAAGACGTGCTTCACGAGGCCGAAGAAGTAGTCGACCTCTTCCTCCGTGCAGACGGCCGGCTCGGACGGGTCCGCGTCGATGTCGGTGGTGCCGATGAGCACCCGGCCCTTGAGCGGGTAGATGAGGACGATGCGACCGTCGTTGTTCTCGAAGAACAGCTCGCGGCCCTTCGTCGCCTCGAGGAGCTCGGGGTTGTCGACGACGATGTGGGAGCCCTTGGTGCCGCCCATGTACTTCGTCTCGCCACCGAACGCCTCGTTGGTGAGGTCGGTCCAGGGGCCGGACGCGTTCACGACGACGTCCGCGGTGAACACGAACTCCTCGCCGGTCTCGCGGTCGCGGAGCAGGACGCCGCCGTCACGGCTGCCGGCGGCCTCGACGTAGTTGGTCGCACGCGCGGTGGCGTCGGACCCGGTGCCGGTGCCGGCGGTCAGGCCGTCCTTGAGGACGTCGAGGGCCAGGCGCTCCGGCTCGTGGACCGAGGCGTCGTAGTAGGTGCCGGTGTACTTGAGGTCGCGGTTCAGGGCGGGCATGTCCTCGAGCGCGGCCTTCTTCGTGCGGAAGACGTGCTTCGGGACCGAGCCGCCGTCGCGGGAGAACGAGTCGTAGATCGTCATGCCGATCTTGATGAGCATCGCCCCGCGCTCCTTCGTGGAGCGCTGCTTGTGCGTGAGCATCCGCAGCGGGGCGTTCATGATGCCGGAGAACGTCGAGAAGACCGGCATGGTGGTCTGCAGCGGCTTGACGTAGTGCGGGGCGATGCGGATCAGGCCGTTGCGCTCCTGCACGCTCTCGCGGACCAGGCGGAACTCGCCGTTCTCCAGGTAGCGGATGCCGCCGTGGATCATGTGGCTGGACGCGGCCGAGGCGCCCGAGGCGTAGTCGCCGCGCTCGACGAGGGCGACGTCGACGCCCTGCAGGGCGAGGTCGCGGAAGGTGGCGATGCCGTTGATGCCACCACCGACGATGAGGACCTGTGCGTTCGGGCGTCCGGTGAGGGCGGTGACCGTGTTCCTGGGCTGCGTCTTCTTCGACATGGTCGTTCGCATCGCTTTCTGGGGTCGATTCCGTTGGTACTCCATCGATCGTGCGCCCGTCGGAACGCGTGGGCAACCTGCGTGCACGGACGTGCAGAACGGTTGTCGCGCCTCCGGTCCGTGGTGCGTCGGTGCGGACGGGAGGCGCGGACGGGGTTGCAGAGCACGTGCACGTCCGTGCATGCTCGGTCCATGAGCGATGCCGCCCAGCCCGTGCGCACCCAGCAGGCCCTGCGGGCCGCGCACCTCTACTACCTGCAGGACCTGACGATGGACGCCATCGCCGACGAGCTCGGCACGTCCCGCTCCTCGGTGTCCCGACTGCTGAAGTACGCGCGGGACACCGGACTCGTCGACATCCAGATCCGCTCGCCCCTGGACCAGGCCGCCGCGCTCAGCCGCAGCATCCGGGCCCGGTTCGGCGTGCACGCCCACGTCGTGCCGGTGCCCGACCACACGAGCGACGTGGACCGGTTGGAGCGGGTCGCCCTCTCCGCCGCCCGGATCCTGACGCAGTACATCGAGTCGAACATGGTGATCGGCATCTCGTGGGGCTCGACCGTGAGCGCCGTCAGCCGGTACCTCGTCCCGAAGACCACGCACGGGTCCACGATCGTGCAGGTCAACGGTGCGGCCAACACCCGCACGACCGGCATCGTCTACGCCTCCGAGATCCTCCGGCGCTTCGGCGAGGCGTACGGCGCCCTCGTGCAGCAGTTCCCGGTGCCCGCGTTCTTCGACGATCCCGCCACCAAGGCCGCGCTCTTCCGGGAGCGCTCGATCCGCCGCGTGCTCGACCTGCACGAACGGATGGACGTCGTCGTGTTCGGCGTCGGCGCCCCGCAGGCCCCGGTGCCCTCGCACGTGTACTCCGGCGGGTACCTGGACCCGGCCGACCAGGACGAGCTGGTCAAGGCGCAGGTCGTCGGCGATGTCTCGACCGTGTTCTACCGCGCGGACGGGTCGTGGAAGGACATCGGGGTGAACGCCCGGGCCGGCGCACCCGACCTCGACACGATCAAGCGTGCACCGCGGCGGATCTGCGTCGTCGCCGGGCGGGGCAAGGCGGCGTCGCTGCGCGGAGCGCTGGCGGCGGGGCTCGTGACGGACCTCATCCTGGACGAGAGCGTGGGGCAGGCGATCCTGCAGAACTGACCCGGTCGGCCCCGCCCGCGGGGCCGGTCTCCGGCCCTGACCCCGCTTCTGGGGTGCGTGGACCGGTCGCGATGTCGGTGGTGTGATCTACGGTCGGAGCATGGTGCTCACTCCCGAAGCCGGTCCGTCCGTCGCCCGCCGATCCGGCAGCGTCGAGCGGCCACGCGCCGTCCCACGACAGGACACGCGCTCCTACCGACGGCTTTCGGGGACCGACATCGACCAGGCGATGGCGTTCTTCACGTCGGACTACGACCTGAAGGCCCCCGTCATCCGCCGGACCCGGCCGGACACGCTCTGGGACTTCGCCGGCGTCACCGACGAGCGGATGTCCCTCCGGACCTCGCGGTTCGGCGTGGACCTGCGCAGCCAGAGCCAGTCCGACGACGTCATCGTCGCGTGGCTCCGCAGCGGCAGCAGCACCATCACGTTCAAGGGCCGCTCCGTCGACCTGGCGCAGGGCGTGCCGATGGTGCTGCCCTCGGAGCTCTACGACCTGCACCACCGCGACATCGGCCTGAACCTCGTCCACCTGGACCGCACGTTCCTGACCGACCTGGTGGGGGACGAGACCTTCGCGTTCGAACCCCTCGAGCGACCGGATCCCGAGGGCCTGCGGGTCTGGCAGGAAACCGTACGCCGGCACTCGTCCACGTGGCTGCAGGTCGACAACGAGCTCTCGGCCATCGCGCGCCGGGACATCGCCGAGGCCTTCGCGACCGCCGCGGTCCGGGCGTTCCCGCGTCGCACGACCTGGCGCGCTGCGGTGTCCGGCACGGGGCCGGAGCACCAGCGCCTGCGCCGTGCCCTGGACTACGTGCACGCCCACGCCCGCGAGCCCATCGGCACCCCCGAGATCGCTGTGGCTGCCGGCCTCAGCCCGCGCGGTCTGCAGCAGTCGCTCCGCCGGCACCTCGACCAGACTCCGGGCGAGCTCCTCCGCTCCGTTCGCCTCGACGGCGCGCGTGAGGACCTCCGCCGCGCCGAGCGCGACGAGACCTCGGTGGCCGACATCGCCCGCGGGTGGGGCTTCGGGCACCTCGGACGCTTCTCGGCGGCGTTCCGGTCCCGCTTCGGCGAGCTGCCGAGCGACACGCTGCGGTCCCGACTGCGTCGCTGAGCAGCATTCGGTGGGAGCGCTCCGCCGGACCCTCGAGCCGAACACGATGACACCGTCCGGGCTCTGACCGGTGGATCGTTCGGTCCGGGCACGTCCCGGACGAACGCGCGGCTGAATGGTGGGACCGAGCAACTGCCCACGAAGGAGTCCGTCATGCGCATCGGCGTCCCCACCGAGATCAAGAACAACGAGTACCGCGTCGCCGTCACCCCCGCCGGGGTCGCCGAACTGACGATGCACGGCCACCAGGTGCTCGTGCAGGCCGGCGCCGGCACGGGGTCCGCCTTCGCCGACGACGAGTACACCGCGGCCGGTGCGACGGTCGTCCCCGAGGCCCGCCAGGTCTGGGACCAGGCCGAGATGGTGCTCAAGGTCAAGGAACCCGTCGCGGCCGAGTACCCGCTGATCCGCGAGGGACAGGTGCTCTTCACCTACCTGCACCTGGCTGCCGACCGGCCGCTGACCTCGGCGCTCGTCGAGTCCGGAGCGACCGCGATCGCCTACGAGACGGTGCAGCTGCCGGACCGCTCGCTGCCGCTGCTGTCGCCGATGTCGGAGATCGCCGGCCGACTCTCCGCGCAGGTCGGCGCCCACCACCTGATGCGGGCCACCGGCGGTCGGGGGCTGCTCCTCGGCGGCGTCCCGGGCACCCCGAAGGGCCGGGTCGTGGTGATCGGCGGCGGCGTCGCCGGCGAGCACGCGGCGACGATCGCACTCGGGATGGGCGCCGAGGTGACCGTCTTCGACATCAGCCTGCCGCGCCTCCGGGCCCTCGACGCGCGGTTCGACGGCCGGGTGACGACCCTCCGCTCCAACCCGCTGGCGATCGCGGCGGCCGTGGCCGACGCCGACCTGGTCATCGGGTCCGTGCTGATCCCCGGTGCCTCGGCACCGAAGCTCGTCACCGACGCGATGGTCGCCGACATGCGCCCCGGATCGGTGCTGGTGGACATCGCGATCGACCAGGGCGGGTGCTTCGAGGGGTCGCGGCCGACGACCCACGACGGCCCGACCTTCCGGGTGCACGACGCCGTCTACTACTGCGTGGCGAACATGCCGGGAGCGGTACCCCGCACCAGCACGATCTCGCTGACGAACGCGACGCTGCCCTACGCGGTGGCGATCGCGGACCAGGGGTGGGAGCGCGCGCTCGAGGCTGACCCGGCGCTCGCGCTCGGCCTCAACGTGCACGCCGGCCGGGTCACGAACGCGGCCGTCGCCGCCGCGCACGGGCTGGTGGCCACCGCGCACTGAGCGCACCGGGGCCCGGCGGGGCCCGACGGCGGGCGGCGGGGCAGGGTGGGCCGCGCCTCCCGTCCGGCCGTGGCCCGAGGGCCGACGACGCCGGACGCGCCCGTCCGGCCCGGGCTAGGCGGTGCGCAGCGCGCTCGCGCGCGGAGCCCAGCCGGCGCGGGCACGCGCGACGAGCGTCACGACGACGACCACGACGGTCGCGCCGACGGCCGTCACCGCGGTCGGCACGGAGACCAGGGGTCCGTCGAGCCGAGCGACCGCGACCCAGGCGAGCCCCCAGCCGAGCGACAGCGTGGGTGCGATCCGCCCGTGTCCGGTGACGGCGACGAGCACCCCGACGAGGCCCGCGACCGCTGCCACGACGACACCCCAGACGTCCTGCCCGAGACCGAACCCGCGGAAGCCGGCAGCCGTCAGGACCGCGGCCGTGTTCGCCGCCGTCGCGACGCACACCCAGCCGAGGTAGAGCCCGAACGTGCCGTCGGTGATCAGCGCCTCGAGGCGACCGGACGGCCGCGTGCGCCGGAGCACCACGAACGCCCAGGCGAGGACCCCGAGCAGCGCGACGATGATCGGTTCGCTCAGCCACAGGTACCCGAACTGCACGGACAGGATCCATGCCGCGTTGAGCAGCAGGGACAGTGTCGCGGGCACGGCGAGCCGGTCGTGGCGGGCGCGGTCGGCGGTGCGGGGGAGGAACTGCCACACGGCGAAGGCGATCAGCCCCACGTAGATGACGCTCCAGATGCCGAACGCCGGGCCGCCCGGTGCGATCGCCGTCGAGGAGGCCGAGAGCGCACCGTCCGCCGCCTCTGCGATCGGTGTGCCGCCTGCCGCTCCGGACCCGATGAACGAGCCCACCACGGCGACGACAGCGCTCACCGCGATCACGATCTTCCGCATCCACCGCATGGTCGTTCCTTTCGTCAGCATGCTGAGGACCCGGACGCTACGCCGTCCCGCCGACGTCCGTCCACCCGTCGCCCAGGGTGCGTACGGTGGTCCCGTGACCGTCGAGTTGAACACCGTGTACGTGGACCGCATCGCCCCGACGGCGAGCGGATCCCTCGACGACAGTTTCCGGATGATCGAGGACCACGGCGCCTCGGCGTGCATCGTGCTCGACCGGCCCGACGCGGTCGAGCTCGGCGACGTCGCGGTCGCCCTCGGACTGCACGAGCTGGCGGTCGAGGACTCCGCCGAGGGGCACCAGCGGCCGAAGCTCGAGCGGTACGGTTCGACGCTGTTCGTGGTGCTCAAGCCCGCCGTCTACCGGGACGCCGAGGAGGAGGTCGAGTTCGGCGAGGTGCACGCCTTCGTCGGCGAGGACTTCTTCCTGGCCGTCGTGCAGGCCGACCCGCGCGGACCGGGGACGGTACCGCGCGCGCTGCAGCGGATGAGCGGCAAACCCGGACTCGTCACCGCCGGGTCGCAGGCACAGCTCTGGGCACTGATGGACTCGATCGTCGACGACTACCGCCCGGTCATCGACGGACTGGAAGAGGACATCAACCAGATCGAGGGGCAGCTGTTCTCGGGATCCGCCGGGGTGTCCCGCCGTGTCTACGAGCTGTTCGGCGAGGTCGTGGACTTCCAGCGGGCCGCGCGACCGCTCATCCGGATGATCGAGGACCTGCACCGCGGCGCCGAGAAGTACCACCTGCCGGTCGAGCTGCAGCGCCGCTTCCGCGACGTCCTGGACCACGTCATCCGGGTCGTCGAGCGCCTGGACACCTTCCGGCAGCTGCTGCAGAACGCCCTGACGGTCGACTCGACCCTGGCCGCGCAGAAACAGAACGACGACACCAAGCGCATCTCCGGCTGGGCGGCGATCCTGTTCGCCCCGACGCTGATCGCGGCGATCTACGGCATGAACTTCACGCACATGCCCGAGCTGTCGTGGACCTGGGGCTACCCGCTGTCGATCCTGGCGATGGTGCTGTTCGCCGCGGTGCTGTACGCGGTGTTCAAGGTCAAACGCTGGTTCTGACCGCGCCGGCGCGTCGGGCTGCGGGGACCCGCCGGCGGACCGGGAGGCCCGGATCACCACCCCCGGGTCGGGACCGGACCGCAGATGGTCGGCGAGCCGCCGTCCCGGTCCGGCGGAACGCTCCCGCTACGCTTGCCGACATGCCACACAACGGTCACGCCAGCCCGGCCTGGGTGCTGAAGCTCGCCGTGGTCACCGGGCTCGTCGGTGTCGCCGGCGGTGCCGCCGGGATCGCCGTGTGGCTCGCGCTCCAGCTCATCCAGTTCGTCGCCTTCGGGTACCCCTTCGCCGGGCACCACGAGGCCGCCGACGCACCCTCCGGGCTGAACCGGTTCCTGGCGGTCCTGGCCGCCGGCGTCCTCACCGCGCTGGCCTGGTGGGCGATCCGGCGGTGGGGGCGACCCGTCGTCGGCGTCCCCGCAGCGGTCGGTGGGAAACGGATGCCGTCTCTCGTGACCCTCGGCAACGCGGGCGTGCAGATCCTGGCGGTCGGGCTCGGTGCCTCGATCGGCAAAGAGGTCGCTCCGCGGGAGATCGGTGCCTGGGCCGCCCAGTTGCTCACGGTCCGGGCCGGCCTGACCCGTCGTGAGACGAGGGTGCTCGTGGCCTGCGGAGCAGCGGCCGGGCTCGCGGCGGTCTACGACGTCCCGCTCGGCGGAGCCCTGTTCGCGGTCGAGGTCCTGCTCGGCGAGCTCACCCTCGCCACCGCCCTGCCCGCGTTCGCGACGAGTGCGGTCGCGGCCTTCGTCGCCCGGCTCGTGATCCCGGACGAGGTGCTCTACCACGTGCCCGCGATGCACCTCTCGCCGTCGCTGCTCGTCTGGGCGGTCGTCGTCGGGCCGCTGCTCGGGTTCGCCGGCGTCGGGTTCGTGAAGACCACGAACCGGCTGCAGGGCATCGCGCCGACCGGCTGGAAGCTCCTCGTGGTGCTGCCGGTCGTCTTCGCGCTCGTCGGCCTGGTCGCGGTGCCGTTCCCCGAGGTGATGGGCAACGGCCGCGCCCTCGGCATCGCCGCGATGAACGCCGACCTGGACGGCCCGACCCTGCTCGGCATGGCACCGCTGCTCGCCCTGCTGGTGCTCGGCCTGCTGAAGACCGTCACCACGGCCGCGACGATCGGTGCCGGGGCGGTCGGCGGCACACTGACCCCGTCGATCGCCATCGGCTCGGCGCTCGGCGGCTTCCTCGGCGCCGCCTGGTTGCTGCTCTGGCCGGTGGACGGTGGCAGCATCGCGTCGTTCGCGTTCATCGGGGCTGCCGCCTTCCTCGCCACCACGATGCGGGCGCCGTTCACGGCCCTGGTGCTCGTCGTCGAGTTCACGCAGCAGGGGACCGACATCCTCATCCCGTCCCTCCTGGCCGTCAGCGGGTCGGTCGCCGTCGCCCACGTCCTGGCCCGCCGCCGCAGCGCCCAGATGGCCTGAGCGAGCCCGACCGCCCGCCGGCCGGACCGCCGGCCAGCCGGCCCGACCGCCCGCCGGCCGGACTGCCCTACCCGCTCCTGCGCATCCGGTGGACGGACCGGACCGCGCAGCCGCTCCGTCGCTACCATCGGCGCCAGGACGCGGGGCACCAGGCACCGCGGCGAAGTGAGGAGCCGGTCATGGCGGGGTTCGACGACATCGCGAAGAAGGCCCAGTCCTTCCTGCAGGACGGCAAGGTGCAGGACGCGCTCAAGAGCGAGAAGGCCGAGGGCGTCAGCGACAAGGTGTTCGACGGCGTCGCCGACGCCGTGAAGAAGGCGACCGGCGGCAAGTACGACGACAAGATCGACAAAGCCCGCGACGAGGCGGACAAGCGCGTCGGCAACGAGTAGCCCCGGCCGGGCACCGGCCCCCACGGTGCTGGCCCGACTGGACGCCTCCGGGAAGAACGACCACGATTGACGGGTTGTGTCCCGCAGGACGCTCAGGAGGGCCAGTACCGTGACGATCGTTGCACCAGTGCCGACGGACGACTCCGTCGAACCGCTCACCGAGGACGAGGTCGCCCGCATCCGGGCCGACTTCCCGATCCTGCAGCAAGCGGTCAACGGGCAGCCCCTGGCCTACCTCGACTCCGGGGCCACCGCCGAGCGGCCCGTGCAGGTCCTGGATGCGGAACGTCGCTTCCTGGAGCACGACAACGCCGCCGTGCACCGCGGTGCGCACACCCTCGCCGCGCTGAGCACGGACGCCTACGAGGACGCCCGCGCGACCGTCGCCCGCTTCATCGGCGCGACGACCCCGTCCGAGGTGGTGTGGACGGCGAACGCCACCGACGCGCTCAACACCGTGGCCTACGGACTCCGGAACGCCAGCGCCGGCCGCGGTGGCCCCGAGGCGGACCGCTTCCGGCTCGGCGTCGGCGACGAGGTCCTGGTGACCGAGGCCGAGCACCACGCCAACCTCGTGCCGTGGCAGGAGCTCGCTGCGGCCACCGGCGCGACGCTCCGCTGGGTGCCCGTCGACGACGCGGGCTGCTGGACCGCCGCCGACGCGCTCGCGCACATCACCGACCGCACCCGGGTCGTCGCGATCTCCCACGTCTCGAACGTCACCGGCATGGTCGCCCCGGTCGCCGAGGTCGTCAGCGCCGCGCACGCCGTCGGTGCCCTCGTCGTCCTCGACGCCTGCCAGTCCGCGCCGCACCGGCCGCTCGACGTCCGGGCGCTGGACGTCGACTTCGCCGCGTTCTCGGGGCACAAGATGCTCGGGCCGAACGGCATCGGCGTCCTCTGGGGCCGCCAGGACCTGCTCGATGCGCTGCCCCCGTTCCGCACCGGTGGCTCGATGATCACGACCGTGACGATGGAGCACACCGACTTCATGCCGGCTCCCGAGCGTTTCGAGGCCGGCACCCAACCCGTGTCCCAGGCCGTGGCGCTCGCCGAGGCCGTCCGCTACCTGGAACGGATCGGCATGCGGCGCGTGCAGGCGCACGAGGAGCACCTGGCGCAGCGGATGCTGACGGGCCTGGCCACCGTGCCGGGCATCACGGTCGTCGGTCCACCCACCGGGGTCGCCCGCAGCGGCCTGGCCGCGTTCGTCGTCGACGGGGTGCACGCGCACGACGTGTCGCAGTACCTCGACGCGCAGGGCATCGCCGTCCGCTCGGGCCACCACTGCGCCCAACCGCTGCACCGCCGCCTCGGCCTGACCGCCACGAGCCGGGCGAGCACGTACGTGTACACGACCGAGCAGGACGTCGACCGTTTCGTCACCGCCGTCGCCGAGATCCGCGGGTACTTCGGTGCCGAGGACGCCTCGTGAACGGGCTCGACAGCCTGTACCAGCAGGTCATCCTGGACCACGCCAAGGCCCGTCACGGCGACGGCCCGCTCGAGCACGCCGACGCCGAGCACTTCGAACGGAACCCGACCTGCGGGGACGAGATCACCGTGCGGGTGCGCCTCGAGCCCGGCACCGACCGCATCGCCGACGTCGCTTGGCAGGGGGACGGTTGCTCGATCTCGATGGCCTCCGCCTCGGTGCTGACGGACATGGCAGTCGGGCGGACGGTGCCGGAACTGCTGGCGCTGACCGAGGAGTTCCGCACGATGATGCGCTCCCGCGGAGTCGGTGAGCCGGACGAGGACGTGCTCGAGGACCTCGTCGCGTTCCACGGTGTCTCGAAGTTCGTCATGCGCGTGAAGTGCGGGATGCTCGCGTGGGTCGCCGCCGAGGCGGCGGCGCAGCAGGCGGTCGCCGCGCGCTGAGCGGCGGCCCTCCGGACGGGAGGCGCGGTGCCAGCTGGCACCGCGCCTCCCGTCCGTCGTCGTGCGGACGGACCTGTTGACACGCTCGGCGCGCAGTGCCATCCTCGCCGTGTTGACGTTGCCATCACCGGTCAGGGGCCGGTTGTGTGGCGTCGACGACCTCCGGACGACGGCGTCCGGGGTGCTCCGATGACGGAGCAGGAGGGAACACCATGACCATCCACACCACCACCTCGACGGACGGCAGGGGCCGACCCGCACGAGGGCGTCTCCGACGGATCACGACCGTCGTCACCGCCGTCTGCGCGGGCGTCACAGCACTCGCGATGGCGGTCCCGACGGCCGCCTCCGCGACACCGACCACCGCGGCGGCCGGCACCTCGGTGTCCGCTCCCCGGCACGGCCACCACGCCGGACCCGACGCACGGCTCGACCCGACCCGGTTCCACGGCGTGAACTGGGCCGACCCGCGCGACAACTACGTCAACGGACCCGTCGTGCTGTCCGGCCTGTCGACCTCGGACGACTACCGGACCACCTACCGCAAGGCCGACCGCGTCATCCGCGAGTTCCGGAAGGACCTGGGCGCCGACACCGTCCGCCTGCCCGTCAACCCGTACTCCGTCGGCACGACCTGGTGGGACTCCTACCGCGCCGTCATCGACGCCGCACGGCACCGCGACGTCGAGGTCGTCCTCGGCTACTGGGAGGGCAGCGACGCCAGCAAGGACGGCACGGTCGACGACCCCGCCGCCTGGTGGGGCATGTGGGACACCCTGACCCGCACGTACAGCCACGACTCCGGCGTGTACTTCGAGCCGATGAACGAACCGTTCGGCTACGCCCCAGCCGACTGGGTGCAGCTCGCCACGACCTGGGTGCAGCGCTACACGGCGCAGGGCATCCCGCGGAACCGGGTGTTCGTCAGCGGGACGGGCTACAACGACCACGTCGACGCGATCTGCGCCGCCCCCGCCCTCGACGGCACGTACGTCTCGCAGCACTACTACGGCTACTGGGGCACCCGGAACGCCGCCGAGTGGAAGGCCGACTTCGAGAGCCGGCTCGGCGACCAGGCGTGCTCCGACCGGACCGTCCTCGACGAGTTCGGCGTGCCGATGACGACCGGCATCGACTACCGCGGTTCCGCCACCACAGGCAACGCCGACGCGGACAACTCGGTCGCGTTCCTGCAGACCGTGGCGACCGTCGCCCGGCAGCGGCACCTCGGCGCGGTCTACTGGCCGGGGCTCCGCACCGACGACACGTACAGCCTCGAGACCGTCCGCGGCTCGGGGCAGAACCTCTCGCTCCGGGTCACGAACGACTCCGGCCTGGCGCTCCTGCACTGGGCGTGGGGCGAGGGGCGCCGGGCGCCCTTCGCGGCCAGTTGACCCGGCTGCTCACCGGTTCGGTCGGGACTGACCGACGGACGGGAGGCGCGGTGCCAGCGGGTGCCGCGCCTCCCGTCCGTCGCGTGCCGGACCGGCGGGTCCTGCGTCCACCGGTTCGGCGCCGGTCGGTGGTTCAGCCCGCGGGATCGCCTGCATCAGGATCCGAGCCTGCGCTGCGGAGCGACCGGACCATGCTCTGCAGGAGTCGCCGGGCGGCCGCGCGGTCGTCCTCGTCGAGGTCGGCGAGCATCCGGTCCTCGACCGCACGGACCGCCGCCGTCGCCGCCTGGAGGTCACGTCGTCCGCGGTCGGTGAGCTGCGCCGGCATCACCCGGCCGGAGCGGGCCGCCGACGGGCGGGTGACGACGCCGTCCCGCTCCAGGGTCTGCAGGAGCACGTTCATCGACTGCCGGGTGACGAACGTGCCGCGGGCGAGCTCGGAGTTCGACGAACCGGGGCGCTGCGCCAGCAGTTCCAGGCAGGAGTAGTGCGTGACGGTCATGCCGAGCGGGCGGAGCACGGCCTCCATCGCGGTGCGGAGCGCGGTCGCGGTCTCCTTGAGCAGGTAGCCGATCGAGGTCGGCAGGTCGACGCCGGGTCCGTCTTGACTCATGTCAGCAGTCTGACATACGCTGCTCGATGTCAGACAACTGACATCAACACGAGGAGCACCCATGCCTGTCACCGGCCCCGACTTCGTCTCCCTGCAGGTCCGCGACCTCGACGCCTCGCAGGCGTTCTACGAGCGGTACCTCGGCCTGGTCCGCTCACCCGCCGGACCCCCGCACGCCGTCGTCTTCACCACGACGCCGATCGCCTTCGCACTGCGGGACGTCGTCCCCGGCACCGACCTCGACGCGGTCGACCAGCCCGGCGTCGGTGTCGCGCTGTGGCTGCACGGCACCGAGGTCCAGGCGATGCACGACGCGCTGCAGGCCGACGGGCACCGCATCGTCTCGAGTCCGATCGACGGGCCGTTCGGCCGCACGTTCACCTTCGCCGACCCGGACGGCTACCACGTGACGCTGCACGACCGGGCCTGAACCCGCTGCGCGCCCGGGTCTGGACCCGCTGCGCGCCGGGCCGCGACCGGACCGGCGCGCGGGGACGGGCACGGTCGGCTGACGGGCCCGGCGTCACGTGGCGTCACGGTCCGTGACGGAGCCGCGGTGCCCGTCGTACGGTCGCGTCGTGACCACGAACCGCGAGCCCCGGCAGATCCGCTTCAACGCGTTCGACATGAACTGCGTCGCCCACCAGTCCTCCGGCCTGTGGCGTCACCCGCGCGATCGTTCCCGGCACTACAACGACCTGTCGTACTGGACCGACCTGGCGAAGACGCTCGAGCGTGGCGCGTTCGACGGCATCTTCATCGCCGACGTCCTGGGCACCTACGACGTCTACGGCGGCTCGAACGAGGCGGCGCTCCGCACCGGGTCCCAGGTGCCGGTGAACGACCCGATCCTGCTCGTGTCCGCGATGGCCGCCGTCACCGAGCACCTGGGCTTCGGCATCACCGCGGGCACCGCCTACGAGCACCCCTACCCGTTCGCCCGACGCATCTCGACGCTCGACCACCTGACGAAGGGCCGTGTCGGCTGGAACGTCGTCACCGGCTACCTGCCGAGTGCTGCGCGGAACATGGGGCAGACCGACCAGCGCAGCCACGACGACCGGTACGACGTGGCCGACGAGTACCTCGAGGTCCTCTACAAGCTCTGGGAGGGCTCGTGGGAGGACGACGCCGTCATCGAGGACCGCGAGACCGGCGTCTTCACCGACCCGGCGAAGGTGCACCCGATCGAGCACCACGGCGAGCACTTCGACGTGCCGGGCATCCACCTGTCCGAGCCGTCCGTGCAGCGCTCGCCCGTCATCTACCAGGCCGGTGCGTCGCCGCGGGGGATCCGGTTCGCGGCCGAGAACGCCGAGGCCGTCTTCGTCGGCGCCCCGACCCTGCCGCAGCTCGCCGCCACGGTCGCGAAGATCCGGGACGCCCTGGAGGCCGCTGGTCGCGACCGGTACGCCGCCAAGGTATACACGCTGCTCACCGTCATCACGGACGAGACCGACGAGCTCGCGCAGGCGAAGTACCGCGACTACCTGTCCTACGCGTCCGAGGAGGGCGCGCTCGTCCTCAACTCCGGCTGGATGGGCGTCGACCTGTCGCAGTACGACCTCGACGAACCGCTCGGCAACATCGAGTCGAACGCGATCCAGTCGGCGGCAGCGAACCTGTCCGCGGCGACAGGGGAGGACGGCACCACGTGGACCGTCCGGGACATCGCCCGGCAGACGGCGATCGGCGGCCTCGGCCCGGTCGAGGTCGGCAGCGGGGCGACCATCGCCCAGCGGCTCGTCGACATCCAGGAGCAGACCGACGTCGACGGGTTCAACCTGGCGTACGCGGTCACCCCGGGCACGTGGGAGGACGTCATCGAGTTCGTCATCCCCGAGCTCCGGGCCCGTGGCGCCTACCCCGAGGGCTACCGCGAAGGGTCGCTCCGGAACAAGCTGCTCGGCCGCGGCGACCGGCTGCCCGAGGAACACCGTGGGGCGTCGTTCCGCGTCCGGGTGCCCGCGGCGACCTCGGCCTGACGCGCAGCGGGCCGGTCGTAGGGTGGTCGGGTGATCGAGTCGACGGCATCCGTCCGGGTCGCGGAACCCACGGACGCCGGGGACCGTGACCGCATCGACCGCGCCTGCATCGACCTCTGGGTCGCCGCCGTCGCCGCGCGGGACGGACGCGTCGAGGACCCGGCCGTCCGTGCGCGGGCAGCCGCCAAGTTCGCTGCCGAGCGCGTCGCCCTGGTGGTCGCGCCCGGAGCGGACGACGGTCGTGACGGCGAGGGTGACGGTGAGGCTGTGCGCGGGTTCGCGCTCGTCACCGCGCCCGGCACCGGGGGAGTCGCGGGACCGGCGGACGCCGCGTACCTCAGCCTGCTCGCCGTCGATCCGTCGGCGCAGGGCAGTGGTCTCGGGCGGGCACTGCTCGTCGCCGCGGTGGACGCCGCGCACGCTGCCGGACACGAGCGCTGCGTGCTGCACGCGCTCGAGGACAACGCCCCGGCCCTCCGCCTGTACCGCAGCGCGGGGTTCCTGCCGGTCGGTGAGCCGTTCCCGCACGCGCTGAGCGGGCGGCCGACGCGCACCCACGTGGTCTGAGGCCGGCCGGACCGCTCCGGACCCTGCCGGGCCGGACCTGGCCTACGTGAGTCGACCCGGGCCTCCCGATCGGGACGGCACGACCGTCGCCCAGTCGCCCTGCCCGGCGACCCGCCCGTCTCCGGAGGAGCGACCCGTCACCCGGCGTCGGACCCACGGGACGACGTGGTCGCGGTAGTACCGGAGTTCCTCGCCGACCGACGTCTTCGTCGCGTCCGGCACGCGCGGCACGGCGGCTTCCGGGCCGTCGGCGATCGCGTGCAGGGCCAGGTCCGCGACCCGCTGGTGTCCGAGCGGGTTCATGTGCAGACGGTCCTCGGACCAGAACTCGGCGCGGCCGAGGTGCGGGTCGCGGGAGACGTCGACGAACGGCAGTCCGCGCTCCCGGCTGAAGCCGGTCAGTGCCTCGGCCCAGGCGTCGCCGCGGGCGTTGATCAGCCGTCCGAGGGGCAGCCGAGCGCTCGGGTCGGCGGGGCTGAGGAGCGCGAGCCGGATCCCGCGGGCGGCGACGGCGTCCGCGGCTTCGGCCAGGCGGCCGAGCAGCACGTCGACGTCGTAGCCCGGGCGGAGCATGTCGTTGCCGCCACCGCAGAAGGTGATGAGGGTCGGTGCCGGGTCGAGGGCGAGGGCCGCGTCGAGCTGCCCGTCGAGGACCCCGGCGAGCAGCCGGCCGCGGATCGCCAGGTTCGCGTAGGACACCGGACCGGACAGGTGGTCCGCCAGGCCGACCGCCAGGCGTCCGGCCCAGCCGGGGAACGGGACGTCCCCGTCGTCGCCGACGCCCTCGGAGAAGCTGTCCCCGATGGCGACGTAGCGGACGGGATCGGTGCGGGCGGGGACGGTGGACATGGTCCTCCTCGGGGAACGTGGTCGGAGCGTCCTCCATCGTGCTCCTCCGGCGGACAACGTGCTGAGGGAAGGCTTGCCTCACCACGAAATCCCCGGTCAGGGCAGCCTTCCCTTGCTGGTGTCGACAGCTGGCAAGTGCTTTCCTTTCCTCATGTCGACCGCAGCTGACCTCGCGCTCCCCGCCACCGAGCACGACGACGCGACGAGTGCCGCCCGCCTCAACTGGTTGCGCGCCGGACTCCTCGGTGCGAACGACGGCATCGTGTCCGTCGCCGCCGTCCTCGTCGGTGTCGCCGGTACCGGGGCTGCAGCCGGACCGGTCCTGGCGGCCGGTACCGCCGCCCTCGTCGGTGGTGCCGTGTCGATGGCGCTCGGCGAGTACGTCTCCGTCAGCGGAGCCCGCGACGCCCAGCGCACCGGACAGGCCGCGCACCAGGCGCAGCTCGAGGCCGAGTCCGAGGACCAGGCCACGATCGCCGCGCACTACCGCGGGCTCGGGGTCGCCGCCGACGTCGCCGACACCGTCGCCGCCGAACTCGTCCGCCCCGAGGTCCGGGACCGCCGTGCCGCGGCAGCCCTCCGGGACGCCGAGGACGAGGTCGTCAGCCCTTGGCGCGCGGCCTGGGTCTCCGCCGCGACCTTCACCGTCGGAGCCGCACTGCCGTTCCTCGCGATGCTGCTCGCCCCGGCGTCGAGCCAGATCCTGGTGACCGTCGTCGCCGTCCTCATCGCGCTCGCCGTCACCGGCACCACGGGCGCGACCCTCGGCGGCGCACCCCGCGGTCGGGCGACGATCCGCGTCGTGCTCGGGGGAGCGCTGGCGCTCGCCGCCACCTACGGTGCCGGCACCCTGCTCGGGGCGCACGCGTCCTGACGCGGGCGTCGCCCGGCGCGCGCGGCCGGCGCGCGCGCCCGACGCGCGCGACCGGTCGTCGCCGAGATGCCGCAATGCGCGCATCTCGCGCGTCGAGGTGCCGCGATACGCGCACCACGGCGGCAGGCCGACGGCGAGTCGCGGCATCTCGCGCGCGCGCGAGCAGGGCCGCAGCGCGCCGAGATGCTGCGATGCGCGCACCACGGCGGCAGGCCGACGGCGAGTCGCGGCAGCTCGCGGGGGGCGCGCGCGGGCAGGGCCGCAGCGCGGCGACGGACGGGAGGCCCGGATCACGTGACCGACGCCGGTCACGTGATCCGGGCCTCCCGTCCGGCACGGCGCCCGGTCAGTCCCCGGCGGTCAGCACCGCCTTCGGCACCCGGTGCAGGGTCACCGCTCCGACCGCGTCGAACGGGTGCAACGGGTCCGGAGCGCCGGACCCCGTCGGCCCGCCGAGCTTCGAGTCTCCGACCGCGCTGAGCACCGCGTAGGCGTCGTCCGCACTCCAACCGTGTTCGTCGACGAGGAAGGCGAACGCGTCCTCGTACCCGCGGCGGATGCTCTCCTGCACCGGCTCGCCCAGCCCGACGAACAGCCACTCGTCGGCGGTCTCGATACGCGGCGCCCGGAGTGCCGGGCCGCCCTTGACGACGTCGACGGAGACGATCGCGGTGCCCTGCGCCTCGATCGCGACGAACGAGGACTCGCCCTCGGCCATGATCGCGTGGATGTCGCCGATCGACAGCAGCGCCCCGGGCACCCGGACCGGCAGGTACACCGTCGAGCCGGGGCGGGCCTCGGTCACGTCCATGTTCCCGCCCTCGGCGTACGCCGGCATGATCGTGGAGTTCTCGCCCTCCGCCGGGGCGGTACCGATGCAGCCGATCATGGGCCGCACCGGGAAGGTGTGCCGGTCCGAGACCCGCACGACGCCGTCCTCGATCGGGCAGCGGCGGGTGAAGACCCGGTCGCCCATCACGTGCTGCAGTGCGCCGGAGCCGGGCAACGAGACGGACCAGCCGTGCGTCGTCAACTGGATGTCGTGGATCGTCACCGCGAGGGTGTCACCAGGCTCCGCGCCCTCGACGTACACCGGGCCGGTGACCGGGTTGATCGGTGCCTGCAGCTGCGCCATGTCGTGGTGGACGTCGAGTTCGGCGTAGACCGCGTCGGTGGTCTCGAAACCGATCGTCTCGCCGGTGCCCGGGGTGACGCGCAGCACCGGTTCGCGGTCGGCGGTGTAGCCGGGGCGACCGAGGGTGTTCGGCAGGTGGTGGTCGGGGGTCATCGGGGGTCCTTGTCGGTGCGGATGGGGGTGGCGGTCGAGCTGCCGGCGGGAGAGGCGGGCGCACCGGTCGGGTCGCCTTCGCCCAGCGTGCCCGGCTCCTCGGACCCGACCTCGGTGGAACGGCCGGTGGAGCGGTAGTACAGGAAGACGCCGGCGCCGACGATGAGCCAGATGATGCCGCCGACCTTCGCCTCGACCGCGGCGTTGAGCAGCACGTACCCGATGATGACGAACCCGATCAGCGGCACGACCAGGTGCAGCAGCCAGTTGCGCGACTTCCCCTTGACCATGTGGTGCACGAACACCGACACGTGCAGCAGCATGAAGCCGAACAGGGCACCGAAGTTCACCAGCGACGAGATCGTGTCGATCTGCCCGACGAAGAACAGCACCAGGATCGCGGAGAGCACCGAGACGACGAGGATCGCGTTCTGCGGCACCAGGCGGCCGTTGAGCTTGTGCAGGAACGCGGGCAGCTGCCGGTCCCGGCTCATCGAGAACAGCAGGCGGCTCGTCGCGGCCTGCGCGGCCATCGCGTTCGCGATGCCGACGGCGAGCACGTTGACGGCGAAGAACGCCGTGGCCCAGCCGCTCGACGACGCCTGCTCGACGATCGTGAAGAAGGCGTTGCCCGCCTCACTGTCCGAGAACGAGTCGCGTCCGGCGGCCAGGGCGCTGGCGAGCCAGGTCTGCACGACGAACAGGAACGCGACGATGACGAGCGCCAGGATCATCGCGAGGCCGGCGCCGCCGCGGCGACCGGTCGATTCCTCCGACAGGGTCGAGATGCCGTCGAAGCCCAGGAAGCTCAACACCGCGATCGACAGTGCCGAGGCGATCAGCGGCGCCGACACCTTCGCCGGGTCGAACACCTGGGCAGTGCTGAAGGACGCTCCCGGCACCGTGCCACCGGTCAGGGCGACGATCGCGATGACGACGAAGACCACCACGAAGACGAGCTCGATGAGCAGGAAGATCCGGTTCGCCAGCTTCAGGGAGGACACCCCGGCCAGGTTGATCACCGTGTTGATCGCCACGAACACCAGCGCCCACAGCCACCGCGGGGTGCCCGGGAAGATGCCGACCATGCTCTCGGCCGCGAACACGTAGAGCAGTGTCGGCACGAGCAGGTAGTCGAGCAGGATCGCCCAGCCGGCGAAGAAGCCCGCAGTCGGGTGGATGCCACGGCCGACGTAGGAGAACACGCTGCCGGCGAGGGGGATCGACTTCGCCATCTGCGCGTAGGCCAGGGCGGTGAAGATCATCGCGACGAGACCGACCAGGTAGACCAGCGGCACCATGCCGGAGGACGCGTTGTAGACGGTGCCGAAGATCGCCCACGGGGCGATCGGCACCATGAAGACGAGCCCGTAGACGAGCAGGTCGGTGGTGGAGACGGAGCGTTGCAGCTCCTGTTTGTAGCCGTAGGCCTCGAGTTGCTGTTGTGCGGAGAGCTCGCTGTGCTGCTGCGACATGTCGGTTCCGTTCGGGGAGGAGGGACGGTGCAGGGGTGCGGTCAGCCGGTCGGCTGGGCGTCGTGGTCGGCCAGGAACGCGCCGACGACACGACGGAACTCCTCCGGCTGCTCCAGGTGGGTGCAGTGGCTGGCGCCGGGGAAGACGTGGTGGCGGGCGTCCGGGATCTGCTCGACGAACGGCTGCCAGGTGGTGGGGGTCGCTTCGTCGTGCTCGCCGGCGACGACGAAGGTCGGGACGTCCACCCGGTGCAGGCGGTCGATCACCGACCAGTCGCGCAGCGAGCCGATGACGTGGAACTCGTTCGGCCCGTTCATGGTGTGGTAGACCGTCGGCTCGGCCTCCATCTGCGCTTCGGACGCGACGAAGTCGGCGGGCATCGGCACCACCCGGCAGACGTGGCGTTCGTAGAAGACCTGGGTCGCGGCCACGTACTCCGGGTCCTCGACCGTGCCGGCGGCCTCGTGCCGGGTCAGCGCTGCCTGCACGTCGGCGGGCAGCTGCGCGCGGAGCTCAGCAGCCCCCTCGACCCAGAGCTGCATGGAGGCGGGGGAGTTGCAGATCGACAGGCTCGCGATGCCGCCCGGACGTCGGACCGCGATCTCGGCTCCGAGCATGCCGCCCCACGACTGGCCGAGGACGTGGTGTTCGCCGAGGCCCAGGTGCGCGACGAGCGCCAGGTACTCGTCGACGAACAGCTGCGGCTACCACAGGTCGTCGGGTGCGTCCGGGCGGTGACTGCTCCGCCCGCAACCGAACTGGTCGTGGTGGACGACCGTGCGACCGGTCTCGTCGGCGAAGGCCTCGAGGTTCCGGACGTAGTCGTGCGCCATCCCCGGCCCGCCGTGCAGCACCACGAGGGGCAGCGCGCCGGCGACGGGGTGGTCGGGTTCGGTGATCCGGTACCAGGTCTCGCCGTCCTGGAACGGCATCGTGCTCTCGGTGATGCGGGACATGGGGTGAGCATGGCCCGCACAAAGGTCCCAGGCAAGACCTTTTCCGCTCGTTTAACGTGGCCGTAACAGGACACCGGGCTGACCGGGGTCAGGCTGGACGGCGGAAGGGGTGCCGGTGACGGATCGCGCGACGGAGACCCGGGTCGACGAGGTCGAGGACCGCCTCGTGACCGCGGTCGCCGTCGGCGAGTACCTGCCTGGCTCGCGGCTGCCACCCGAACGTGAACTCGCCGGCCTGCTCGGGGTCGCCCGCGTCACCGTCCGTGGGGCGCTCGCGCGGCTCGTCGACCGCGGTCTGCTCGAGACACGGCGGGGCCGCGGCGGTGGCACCTTCGTCCGTGACCAGGAGGCCGGCGCCGCCTCCGACTCGGTCGGGCGCACACTGCTCGCACGGTGGGCCGGGATCCAGGACACCGCCGACGCCATCGCCCTCCTGCACGGTGCGCTCGCCGCGGCGGCCGCCGAACGGATCACCATGGACCAGGCGGCCGGGCTGCGCGAACGACTCGAGGCCTTCCGCACCGCGACCTCCGGCCTGGCGAAGCAGCAGGCCGACGCGGTCCTGCACCGGAGCATCATCGACGCGGCGCAGAACGACGTGCTGCGGAGCACCCTCGCGTCCCTCGAGTCGCAGATCTCCATCGCGGCGCCGGCGCACCTCTGGGGGACCGTCGACGGGATGGCGGCGATGGAGGCCCGAGCGCTGCGGGACCACGAGGAACTCGTCGCGGCGGTCTGTGCGGGACGGGTGGCCGAGGCCGGGCGGATCGCACGGCAGCACGTGGGCATCGACGTCGAGTTGCTCGAGCGGGCGATGCTGCGGGCAGGACAGGTGCCGACCGGGCCGGTGTGACCGTTGGAATGACCCGGCCGGACGACGGGAGGCCCGTGGCGGAGTCGCCACGGGCCTCCCGTGTTGGTGGTGCTGGGCCGTGCCGACCGGGTCAGACGTCCCGGCGCTTCGCCACCGTCATCGCCAGGGCGTTCACCACGACCACCTCGGCCAGGAGCACACCGCCGCCGCTCCAGCCGTTGAGCGTGATGCCCTTCGGCGCAGGGGCACCGGTGTCGAACTGGTACAAGTTCGCGCCGGCCGCATCGGGCAGGAACTTCGTCAGGTCGTTGAGCCAGTCCAGGTTCGCGAGTGCGGCGACCAGGCTGATGACCACGGGCAGGACCAGCAGGATGCCGAGCGTGATCGCGATGCCACCGGCGCTCGAGCGGACCAGTAGACCGATGCCGAACGCCAGCAGCGCCAGCAGGGTGACGTCGACCGACGCACCGAGGATCGGCATCCACACCGACGGGTCCGCCAGGTCGGGCTCGAGGCCCTTGCCGGCCTGCAGCGCCGTCGAGATCGCCACGCCGATCCAGTTCGCCACCGCGCTGACGACGAAGGTGGTGACCGCGAGCACCGTCGCCTTCGCGACGAGGACCCCGATCCGGCCGGGGTCGGCGGTGAACGTCGACCGGATCTGCCCGGTGCCGTACTCACCGGTGATGATGAGCACGCCGAGCACCCCGACGACCAGGGCGGTCAGGTAGACGCTGACCGTGTTGATGTTGACGATCATCGCGTTCGCGCCGACCGCCGTCTGCTCGGCTGCGGACGGCTCCGAGACCGACCCGAGCAGGACCGCGAGGCCGAGTGTCAGGGCGACGATGACGGCGTAGCACCAGAACGTCGACCGGATGCTGCGGAACTTGATCCACTCGCTACGGACCAGTCGGGTGTAGCCGAGGTGCACGTCGCGCGAGGACAGGTCCCCACGGTGTCGGTGCTGCTGGGTGGTCGGCTGGTCGGTCTTCTGCGGGGCGCTCATCGGGCTCCCTCCGATCGGTACTCGACGTCGTCGCGGGTGAGGGCCATGTAGGCCTCCTCCAGGCTCGCGCCGGTCGGGGTGAGTTCGTGCAGGACGACGCCGGCGCGGGCGGCGATGTCGCCGACCGTCGGTGCGTCCGGGCCGACGACCAGGAACGACCCGTCCTCGCGCGGGGTGACGGTGGCGTTCGGACCGATCGCGGTGAACAGCTGGTCGGGCATCGGGGTGCGGACGACGACGCGGGCCAGGGCGACGCTGCCCTCGGGTCCACCGGCACCGGCGACGAACTCCGCGATCGGGGCGTCCGCGAGCACCTTGCCGCGACCGAGCACGACCACGCGGTCAGCGGTCTGGGCCATCTCGCTCATGAGGTGGCTGGAGAGGAACACGGTCCGGCCCTCGCCGGCCATCCGGCGGGCCAGCTGACGGACCCAGAGGACACCGTCCGGGTCCAGGCCGTTCACCGGCTCGTCGAGGATCAGGGTCTGCGGGTCACCGAGGAGCGCCGCGGCGATGCCGAGTCGCTGCCCCATGCCGAGCGAGAAGCCGCCGACGCGCTTGCGGGCGACGGACTCGATGCCGGTCATGTCCATCACCTCGTGCACCCGCTGCTTCGGGATGCCGTGCGTGGCCGCGAGCGCGAGGAGGTGGTTGTAGGCGCTCCGACCGGAGTGCACCGCCTTCGCCTCGAGCAGTGCGCCGACCTGCCGGAGCGGGTCACGGAAGCTCTGGTACGGCCGCCCGTTGACGGTCGCCGTGCCGGAGGTCGGCTGGTCGAGTCCCATGATCATGCGCATGGTGGTCGACTTGCCGGCACCGTTCGGGCCGAGGAAGCCGGTGACGCTGCCGGGGTGCACGACGAACGAGACGTCGTCGACCGCGAGCTTGGGGCCGTAGCGCTTGGAGAGGTGCTGTACTTCGATCATCGCGGCCCACCGTACGGGGGCCACGGACGCGGCCGCCTCCCCCTGGAGGTGGAGATCGCGACCTGCCCCGTCATCCTGCCGAGCGCCTCCCGTCCATCCGTCGTCACGGAACGATCGTTCCGGGACGGGTGCGATGTCACACGGTCGTCACACGGGGGAAACGGGCGGCGCGACCGGGGTCCGTAGCTTCGTGCCCATGCAGACGCCCACCACACCCGCTGCCGCCCCGGAGGACGTCTCGGCGACCGGGGTCGCGGGACCCGGCGCGACACCTGGCTCCCCCCGCACGCCGCAGCCCGTCGACCTCGTCCTCCGTGCCCGCCGGACCTGGGTCGACGGCGCCTTCCGGCCCGCCGCCGTCGTCGTCGGGGACGGCCGCGTGACCTCCGTCGAGCCGTTCGACGCCGAACTCGTCGCGTACCACGACGAGACCGTCCCGGACGGGCACGTCCTGCTGCCCGGACTCGTCGACACCCACGTCCACGTGAACGAACCCGGCCGCACCGAGTGGGAGGGCTTCGCCTCGGCCACCCGAGCAGCCGCCCTCGGGGGCGTGACGACGATCATCGACATGCCGCTGAACTCGATCCCGGCCACGGTGGACGTCCCCGCGCTGCGCGTCAAGCGTGCCAGCGCCACGGGACGCGTCGCGGTCGACGTCGGGTTCTGGGGCGGCGCGGTCCCCGACAACGCGGGAGCCCTCGCCGCGCTGCACGACGCCGGCGTCTTCGGGTTCAAGTGCTTCACCGCACCGTCCGGGGTCGACGAGTTCCCACACCTCGACCCGACCGAGCTGCGTGCTGCGATCGCCGAGGTCGCCGCCCTCGACGCGCTCCTCATCGTCCACGCCGAGGACCCGGACCACCTCGTCGACCACGACGCCCTCGGTCCCCGCTACCAGGACTTCCTCGACACCCGACCCGTGCAGGCCGAACGGTCCGCCATCGCCCGCGTCGTCGACGGCGCCCGGGCGACCGGTGCCCGGGTGCACGTCCTCCACCTCTCCGACGCCGGTGCACTCCCGATGATCCGGGCCGCGAAGGACGACGGCGTGCGCATCACGGTCGAGACCTGCCCGCACTACCTGGCATTCGAGTCCGGCTCGATCCCGGACGGCGCCACCGCGTACAAGTGCTGCCCGCCGATCCGCGACGACGCCAACCGGGACGCCCTCTGGACCGGGCTCCTCGACGGCACGATCGACATGGTCGTCTCGGACCACTCGCCGTCGACCGCCGACCTCAAGGTCGACGACTGGGGGCTCGCCTGGGGCGGAATCGCCGGGCTGCAGGTCGGGTTCCGTGCGCTGTGGACCGAGGCCGGCCGTCGCGGACTGCCCCTCGACGCGGTCCTGCCCGCCGTCACGACCGGACCGGCGGCGCTCGCCGGGTTCGCCGACCGCGGCCGGATCGCGCCGGGCGCGCTCGCGCACTTCGCCGTGTTCGACCCCGACGCCGAGTCCACGATCGACGTCGACACCCTGGCGCACCGGAACCCGGTGTCCGCGTTCGACGGGCTGCAGGTGCGCGGCCGGGTCACCCAGACCTGGCTGCGCGGCGAGCGGATCACCGGGACCACCGACGGGGTCACGACCGTCGACGTCGTCGCCGGAGTGCTGGTCGACCGTGGCTGAGATGCTCACCGCCGCCGACGTGCACCTCGGTTCGACGCCCGACGACGTCCTGTGGGGTCGATTGCCGAGCCGCGAGGACGCCCCCGTCCGGACGGTCGCCCCGGGCACCGTGGTGACGATCGACACCGTCAGCCACGAGGGGCTGCTGGCCGACCAGGGTTCCGACCCGGTGGCGTTCTTCGGTCGGCACGGCGTCGGGTCGGATGCGGTGCTCCAGGACGCGATCGACATCGTGCGCGACCTCGACCGGGACGCCGCCGACGGACCGCACGTGGTGTCCCGGCCGATCGCCGTCGCCGGAGCCGGACCGGGCGACGTGGTGTCGGTGTCGGTCCTCGCGGCGGTTCCGCGTGTGCCGTACGGGGTCATCTCGAACCGGCACGGTCGCGGTGCGCTGCCGGGGGAGCTCCCGCGCGGCGACGGACCCGTCTCGGTGTTCGCCGACGTCGTGACCCGCGACGGTGTCGACCACGGCCGACTGCCCGTGGTGCAGGGCGGTCCGCGCGTGGTGACCTTCCCGCTCCGGCCGTTCCCCGGCATCGTCGGGATCACGGTCGACAGTGACGTCCGACCGCACTCCGTCCCACCGGGGGCGCACGGCGGCAACGTCGACATCGCGCTGCTCACCGCGGGGTCGACGCTCCACCTGCCCGTGCAGGTCCCGGGAGCCGGCGTGTACGTCGGCGACCCGCACTTCGCCCAGGGTGACGGCGAGGTCGCCCTCACCGCGATGGAGGCCTCGCTGCGCCTGACCCTGCGCCTCGACGTGGTCCCGCGCGCCACCGCGCTCCGGCGGTTCGGCGCCCTGGTCGGTCCGATCGCCGAGACGACCGACTTCCTCGTCCCGACCGGGATGGACGCCGACCTCGACGAAGCCGTGCGCCGCTGCGTCCGGGCGGCGATCACGCTGCTCCGTGCACGGTGGGGCGTCGACGAGCACCTGGCGTACGCGTACCTCAGTGCGGCGACCGACTTCCGCATCTCGCAGGTCGTCGACCTCGTCTGCGGTGTGCACGCGACCATCCGCAAGGCGGACTTCGACGCGGTGACGACGTGCGGCTGACGGGGACGTGGCCCGCCGGCCTCGAGTCGGCGTTCCACCGCTACGAGGACGCCCTGGTGCGGGACGACACCGCGGTGCTCGACGCGCTGTTCGAACCCGGTCCGGGCACCCTGCGCGGCGACGGCGCGGGCCTGCTCCGCGGTCACGAGCAGATCAGCGCCTTCCGGTCAGCCCGGGGCGGCGTCGCCCCTCGGGTGCTGGTCGACGTCGACGTGCAGGTCCTCGGCCCCGATGCCGCGGTGGTCGTGGGCATCTCGCGGTTCGTCGACGGCGGGCGGGGGCTGCAGACGCAGCTCTGGTGTCGGACGGACGGCACGTGGCGGATCCGCACGGCACACGTCACCGGACGTGCGACGGCGTTCGACCGGTCCGTCTGGCGTGTGCTCGGCGACCCGCTCGTGCCGGGCGCAGGCGCAGGCTCCGCGCCGCTCGCCGGGGTCCGGGTGGCGGTGAAGGACCTCCTCGCGGTCCGCGGCCAGGTGATCGGTGCGGGGAACCCGACGTGGCAGGCAGCAGCGGCCGTCGAGGACGAGCACGCTCCCGCGGTCGCGGTGCTCCTCGACGCCGGTGCTGCCGTCGTCGGGATCGCCCGGACCGACGAGTTCGCCTACGCGCTCGCCGGGCGGAACGCCCACTCCGGCACGACGCCCAACGGCGCGGCACCCGAGCGGATCGGCGGCGGTTCGACCTCCGGTCCGGCGTCGGCGGTGGCGCTCGGCCAGGCGGACCTCGGGCTGGGCACGGACACGGCGGGCAGCATCCGCGTCCCGGCGTCGTACCAGGGGCTCTGGGGACTGCGGACGACCCACGGTGCGGTCCCGCGGGACGGTGTGCTGCCCCTGGCGCAGACCTTCGACACGGTCGGGTGGCTGACGCGGGGGCCCGAGCTGCTCCGCCGGGTCGTCGAGGTCACGCTCGGTGAGGCCGGTACCACGCCGACCGGCATCGACACCGCCGCGCTGCTGCTCAGCGAGACGCTGCTCGACGCCGCGGAGCCCGACACACGGCGTGCGTTCGTCGACTGGACCGAGCGCACCGGTCGCGCACTGCACCCCGTCGCGCTCCCCGACCTGGACGAGCTCGCGGAGACGGTGCGGATCGTCCAGGCCGCCGAGGCCCACCGGAACCACGGCGCCTGGATCGCAGCGCATCCGGAGGCGCTCGGATCCGACGTGGCCGAGCGGTTCGCGGCAGCGGCGGCCGTGACCGTGGACCAGGAGGCGGTCGCGCGCGTCCGTCTCGTGGAACTCCGGACCGCCCTCCGACGGGCCGTCGGGAACGGGGTCCTGGCCCTCCCCACCGTGCCGGGACCCGCACCGAGCCGCACGGCCGACACCGCCGCCGTGCTCGTCACCCGTCGGGCCACGCTGCGGATGACGGCCGTCGCGGGGATCGGTGGGCTGCCCGCGATCAGCATCCCGGCGCTCGAGATCGCGGACGCTCCCGTCGGTGTCAGCCTCGTCGGACCGGTCGGGGCGGACCGGGCACTCGTCGACCTGGCCACCGACCTCACCGCCGCAACACGCCTGTAACCCGCGTTCCCGTAGCCTCGCCCATGGAACGGAAGGACCGACCATGCACCCCGTGAACCCGCCCGCACGCCTCCTGATGGGCCCCGGACCGATCGACGCCGACCCCCGCGTGCTCCGCGCCCTCGCCACGCCGCTCGTCGGGCAGTACGACCCGTGGATGACCGAGACGATGAACCAGACGCAGGAGCTGTACCGCCGGGTGTTCGGCACCCGGAACGAGGCCACCGTCCTCGTCGACGGGACCTCGCGTGCCGGTATCGAAGCCGCCCTCGTCTCACTGCTCGCCCCCGGGGACAGCGTCCTCGTCCCGGTGTTCGGTCGGTTCGGGCACCTGCTCGCCGAGATCGCCGGACGAGCCGGAGCGACGGTCCACACGATCGAGACGGAGTGGGGTCAGGTGTTCCCGACCTCGGTCATCGAGGACGCGATCGTCCGGGTGCGGCCGAAGCTCCTCGCTGTGGTGCAGGGCGACACCTCGACGACGATGAACCAGCCGCTCGACGAACTCGGAGCGATCTGCGAGCGACACGGCGTGCTCTTCTACACGGACGTCACCGCCTCCGTCGGCGGGAACCCGCTCGAGGTCGACGCCTGGGGCATCGACGCCGTCAGCGCCGGACTGCAGAAGTGCCTCGGCGGCCCCTCCGGCAGCGCCCCGCTGTCCCTCTCACCGCGGGCGGTCGCGGTCCTCGACACTCGTCGGAGTGTCGAGGCGGGCATCCGCGAGCCCGGTGACGACGTGTCCGAGCACCCGATCCAGTCGAACTACCTCGACCTGGCGATGATCATCGACTACTGGGGCCCCCGCCGCCTCAACCACCACACCGAAGCCGCGTCGATGCTCTACGCCGCGAACGAGTGCGCCCGGATCCTGCTCGAGGAAGGCCGCGACGCCGTGGTCGAACGGCACGCCCTCGCCGGCCGCGCGATGCTCGAGGGTGTCCGCGGGCTCGGACTGACCGTCTTCGGCGACGTCAGCCACAAGATGCACAACGTCGTCGCCGTCGAGATCCCCGACGAGGTCCACGGCGACGCGGTCCGGTCCGCCATGCTCGAGGACCACGGGATCGAGATCGGCACCTCGTTCGGCCCCCTGCACGGTCGAGTGTGGCGGATCGGCACGATGGGCTACAACGCCCGCAAGGACACCGTCGTGACGACCCTGTCCGCCCTCGAACAGTCGCTGCGCCGCGGGGGGAAGTCGGTGCCGCAGGGCGGTGGTGTCGACGCAGCCCTCGACGTCTACGCAGGACTGAGCGCCGAGCTCGACGCGCAGCTCGACGGGGCGGTGCCGGCGTGAGTGCGGCCGTGCAGGTCCCCGTCGCCAGTGCCTCGGCCCGTGCGTCCGCCGACCGCATCGTCGCCCGCTGCGACGAACTCGCGGCGGTCAGCGAGACCACCGACCACATCACCCGCGTCTACCTGTCGCCCGAGCACGCCCGCGCGAACGCGGTCGTCCGGACCTGGATGGCGGACGCCGGCCTCGACACCTGGCAGGACGCCGCCGGCAACCTGCACGGGCGCAGCCGTCACACCGCGGCGGGCGCCCCGGTCCTGTTGCTCGGCTCCCACCTCGACACCGTGGTGGACGCCGGCCGCTACGACGGCGTGGTCGGTGTCCTCATGGCGATCGAGGTCGCCGCCCGCCTGGGTCCGGACCACGCCCCGCTGCCGTTCGCGCTCGAGGTCATCGCGTTCTCCGACGAGGAGGGCACCCGGTTCGGCAAGGCCCTGCTCGGCTCCTCCGCGGTCGCCGGCGTGTGGGACGAGTCGTGGTGGGACCTCCACGACGGCGACGGCACCACCCTCCGTGCCGCCTTCACGTCCTTCGGCCTCGACCCGGAACAGGTCGGGCAGGCCGCCGTCGACCCCGCCGCCCTCGTCGGCTACCTCGAAGCGCACATCGAGCAGGGGCCGTACCTCGAGCACGCCGGACAGGCCCTCGGCGTCGTCACCAGCATCGCGAGCGCCCGGCGGTTCACCGTGCGGGCGGTCGGCGAAGCGCGGCACGCCGGCGGCACCCCGTACGAGCGGCGCCACGACGCCCTGCTCGCCGCCGCCGAGGCCGCCCTCGCCGTCGAGCGGATCTGCCGGGCGGAGCAGCACATCGGCACGGTCGGCACGATGTCCGTCGAGCCCGGAGCGGTCAACGTCGTCCCCGGCCTGGCCACGTTCGCGGTCGACCTCCGCGGCGAGTTCGACGACGGCCGCGACCGGGTGTGGGACGAGATCGCCGACGCGTTCCGGGCGATCGGAGCGCGGCGTGGCGTCGACGTCACCCCGACCGAGATCCACCGGGCGCCCGCCGTCTTCTGCGCCCCGCACCTGATGGACGCCGTCCGCTCGGGCATCGTCAGCACCGGCGAACCGGCACCGCTCGAGCTGTTCTCGCGCGCGGGGCACGACGCGATGTCGCTCGGTCTGGTGACCGACGTCGCGATGCTGTTCCTCCGCAACCCGGACGGCATCAGCCACCACCCGGACGAGTTCGTCTCCGCGGCGGACGTCGCCCTCGGGATCGACGCACTCGCCGGAGCAGTCGAGCACCTCGCCCGCACGACGACGAACGGTGCCGACTCATGAGCGTCCCCGACGTCCGCGGACGCATCGACTCGGTCTGGGAGCGACTGTCACCGGCCGAGCGTCGGGTGGCCGCGATGATCCGGCACGACCCGGAGCTCCTGCTCGTCGGGACGTCGGCGCAGCTGGCCGTCGAGTCCGGCACCTCGAAGGCGACGGTCTCGCGGCTCGTCCGTTCGCTCGGGTTCCAGGACGCCGCCGAGGTCCGTCAGAACCTCATGTCCGCGCGGGGGACCGGTCTGCCCTGGGCCGCCGAGGACGCCGCCCACGTCGACCAGCGGGCGGTGGAGGCGCGTAACCTCGACGCGGCGTTCGCCTCCCTGGCCCGCGCCGACCGTCCGCGCCTCGCCCGACGCATCGTCCGCGCACGCCGGGTCCTGGTCCTCGGCGAGCGCGGCGCGTACCCGATCGCGCTGCAGCTCCGTGCCCAGCTCGCGCAGGTGCGTCCCGACGTCCGGGTCGGGCCGGCGCCCGGGCAGCGTCTGGGGGAGGAGGTCGCCGACCTCGACCGCCGGGACCTCGTGGTCATCGTCACGGTCCGCCGGCACGCCGCCGGGGTCGACCGGGTCGTCCGGCACTGCGTGGCGACCGGGGCGGACGTCGTCGTCATCGGGGACCCGACGGCCGCGGTGATCGCCGCTCCCGCGACCACCGCGGTGCTCTGCCCGGTCGACTCACCGTCGGCGTTCGACTCGTTGGCGGCGCTGTTCGCGGTCGTCGCGGCGATCACGAACGACGTGTACGAGGCGTCCGGGCCGTCGGGCCGGACCCGGGTGGAAGCGGTGGCGAGCGCCTACGACACGCTCGGCGAACTCGCCGGCCCCTGACCGGTGCCGGCCGCACCGAGCTCGTCCGCGAGCGACCGGTTCCGCTCCTGGATCAACCGCACCAGGTAGCGCCGCAACACCAGTCCCTCGGCGATCCGTCCGAGCACGCCGAACGGCGCCCGGAACGCGATCTCGTCCACCATCCGGGTGCCGGTGGCAGTCGCCTCGAACCGGTGCTGGTGCCGGAACCGGGCGAACGGCCCACGCACCTGTTCGTCGACGAACGCGTGGGGTGCCTCCAGGGCGGTGACCTCGTTCGTCATCCGCCACACGACCCCGAAGTGTCGGGCCCGCCAGGTGACGCGCTCGCCGATCCCGATGACCCCGTCGGTGCGGCCGGCCACGGCCTGCTCACCGGTGGCCGCCATCGACCGCAGGTGCGCCCCGATGTCCAGCGACAGGGCGAACGCCCGCTCGGGCGGTACAGGCAGGTCGGTCACGATCCGGAAAGCAGCGCTCACCCCTCGATCCTGGCGCACGGACGGCAGGATGGTCACGTGACCGACGCCGCCCCGACTCCGCTCGACCGTGCCGGGAGGCTCGTCCCCGGCCTCGCGCTCGCCACCGGCATCGCCGTGGTCGCGACCGTCATCGGGCGGTTCCTGCCGGTCGTCGGAGCGCCGGTCAGCGGCGTCGTGATCGGCGCGGTCCTCGGCACCGTGCGGCGTCCCGGCCCGGTGTTCCGGCCGGGCATCACGATCGCCAGCAAGACCGTGCTGCAGTTCGCCGTGGTCCTGCTCGGGGCGCAGCTGTCGCTCCTGCAGGTCGCCCGGGTCGGGGTGCAGTCGTTGCCGGTGATGCTCGGCACCCTCGTCATCTGCCTGCTCGCCGCCTGGGGGATCGGCCGGGCACTCGGGGTGGTCGGCAACCTGCGGACCCTGATCGGGGTCGGCACGGGCATCTGCGGGGCGTCCGCGATCGCTGCCGTCACCCCGGTGATCGGCGCGGTGTCGGTCGAGGTGGCCTACGCGGTGTCGACGATCTTCCTGTTCAACGTGGCCGCGGTCGTCGTCTTCCCCGTCATCGGGCACGCCCTCGGCATGAGCCAGCACGCGTTCGGGCTGTTCGCGGGGACGGCGGTGAACGACACGTCGTCGGTCGTCGCCGCGGCGAGCACGTACGGCTCGGGGGCGGCGGACTTCGCGGTCGTCGTCAAGCTCGTCCGGACGCTCATGATCATCCCGGTGGTCCTCGGCCTCGCGTGGCTGGTCGGACGCCGGGCGGAGGCGTCGACGGTCGGAGACCGGCCGGCAGCCGGCGACGTGGCGTCGGACGGGACGGCGATCGACCCCACGGTCGTGCCGGCGCGCCCGAGGTGGTCCCCGCGCCGAGTGTTCCGTCTGGTGCCGTGGTTCCTCATCGGCTTCGTGCTCGTGGCCGCCGTGAACTCGACCGGCGTGGTCCCCGGCCCGGCGCACCCGGCGATCGCCGCGGTCGCCGCGTTCCTCATCACCGTCGCCCTGAGCGCGATCGGCCTGTCCACGGACCTCGCCGGGTTCCGCCGCGCGGGGTTCCGACCGCTGGTGCTCGGCGGATCGCTCTGGATCGTGGTGTCACTGTCGAGCCTCGGCCTGCAGGCGCTCACCGGGAGCATCTGAGGTCGTCAGACGACCGGACCCGCCCGGCTGACCCGGCCCGGTACGGTCGGGGCATGGACCTCGACACCCTCGCCTTCCCCGTCATCGACGGCCACAACGACCTGCCGTGGGAGCGCCGTGAGACGCACGGGTCCGGTGTCGAGGGCATCGACTCCGAGGCCGACTCGCTGCACACCGACCTGCCGAAGCTCCGCGCGGGCGGGGTCGTCGGACAGTTCTGGTCGGTCTTCGTGCCGGTCGAGGAGCCCGACCCGGTGCGGACGACGCTGCAGCAGATCGACCTCGCCCACCGCATCATCGAGCGGTACCCGGACGACCTGGCCCTGGCCCGCACCGCCGCCGAGGTGCGGGCCGCGATCGCCTCGGGTCGGATCGCCTCGCTGCTCGGAGCCGAGGGCGGCCACTCGATCGGCGACGACCTGACGGTCCTCCGCGACTTCGCCCGGCTCGGCGTCCGCTACATGACGCTGACCCACAACGACGACACCCCATGGGCCGACTCGGCGACCGGTGCCCGGGCCCACGGCGGCCTGACCGACCGGGGTCGCGAGGTCGTCGCCGAGATGGAACGGATCGGCATGCTCGTCGACCTGTCGCACACGGCGCCCGCCACCATGCGGGACACCCTCGACGTCGCCACCCGGCCGGTGGTGTTCAGCCACTCGTCGACCGTCGCGATCGACGACCACCCCCGCAACGTCCCGGACGACGTGCTCGCCCGCCTCGCCGACAACGGCGGCGTGGTGATGACCACCTTCGTGCCGAAGTTCGTCTCGCGTGCCTGGGCCGACTGGGAGGAGGCCGGCGCGACCGGGGAACCGCCCCTCGTCACGGTGTCCGACGTCGCCGACCACGTCGAGCACGCGCGCGACGTCGCGGGCGCGGCGCACATCGGCCTCGGCGGCGACTACGACGGCACACCGGTGCTGCCGCCGGACCTCCGCGACGTCTCGCGGTACCCGGTGCTCGCCGTGGAGCTCCGCCGTCGGGGTTGGGGAGACAGCGACCTGCGGGCACTCGCCGGCGGCAACGTCCTCCGCGTGCTCGAGGCGACGGACGACCGGTTCGCCCGGACGGCGCACGTCACACCCGGGGTGCGCCCCATGACCGGTCGCTAGGATCGGGCCGCACACCGAGCCTCCTGGGATGGAGGCCGTGGGACCGACGTGAGGACGCGAACGCATGACCGGCACCATCTACGACGACATCTCCCAGGCCTTCGGCAACACCCCGCTCGTGCGGCTGAACCGACTGCCCCAGGAGGGCGGGGCCGAGGTCCTCGCCAAGCTCGAGTTCTACAACCCGGGCGCCAGCGTGAAGGACCGTCTCGGCGTCGCGATCATCGACGCGGCGGAGGAGTCGGGTGACCTCGAGCCCGGCGGCACGATCGTCGAGGGCTCGTCCGGCAACACCGGCATCGCGCTCGCCATGGTCGGCGCCGCGCGCGGCTACAACGTCATCGTGACGATGCCCGAGACCATGAGTGTCGAGCGTCGAGCCGTCATGCGCGCCTACGGTGCCGAGATCGTCCTGACCCCCGGCTCCGAGGGCATGAAGGGCGCGGTCTCCCGCGCGGCCCAGATCGTGGACGAGACGCCGGGCGCGATCCTCGCCCACCAGTTCGAGACGGCGGCGAACGCCGCGATCCACCGCAAGACGACGGCGCAGGAGATCCTCCGCGACACCGAGGAGCACGTGGACGTGTTCGTCGCCGGTGTCGGGACCGGCGGCACCATCACGGGTGTCGGTCAGGTCCTCAAGGAGCGGGTGCCGGGCGTGCAGATCATCGCGGTCGAGCCCGCGGACTCGCCCCTCCTCACCAAGGGCACCGCCGGCCCGCACAAGATCGCCGGCATCGGAGCGAACTTCATCCCCGAGGTCCTCGACCGTTCCGTCATCGACGAGGTCATCGACGTCGAGCTCGACGACGCCCTGCGGGTGGCTCGGGCACTGGCGACCGAGGAGGGCATCCTCTCCGGCATCTCGTCGGGGGCGATCATCCACGCCGCGCTGCAGGTCGCGGCACGTCCGGAGAACGCCGGCAAGCGCATCGTCGCGATCGTCTGCGACACCGGCGAGCGCTACCTGTCGACGGTGCTCTACGAGGGGCTCACTGCGTGACGACGGCTCCACGTCGCGGCGTGCTGCGGACCGTCCGGGAGGACCTCGCCGCCGCACGCCGCGGAGACCCCGCCGCGCGCGGGGACCTCGAGAACGCGATCGTGTACTCGGGGCTGCACGCGATCTGGACCTACCGGGTCACGCACCGGCTCTGGATCGCCGAGGGTCTGCCCGGATCGCGGACTGCGGCGCGGATCCTCGCGCAGGTCGCGCGGACGCTGACGGGCATCGAGATCCACCCCGGCGCGCGCATCGGCCGCCGGTTCTTCATCGACCACGGCATCGGTGTCGTGATCGGCGAGACCGCGGTGGTCGGCGACGACGTCCTCGTCTTCCACGGGGTGACCCTGGGCGGTCGGGGCGGAGGCCCGGGGCCGGGTTCGAAGCGTCACCCCACGGTCGGTGACCGGGTCGTCCTGGGCGCCGGTTCGGCGCTGATCGGCGGCATCACGGTCGGCGACGACGCGGTCATCGGTGCGGGGACCGTCGTCACGAAGGACGTGCCGGCGAACTCGGTCGTGACCGGGGTCGCCGGCACCGCACGTCCCCGGTCCGGGCACGAGGGCGTACCGGAGCTCTGAGGCCCAGCGGTCCGGCGTTCCGGGGCAGCGGCGGGTCAGCTCTTCTCGCAGGCGATCCCGTCGGCGTCGCGGTCCATCTTCTTGTTCGCCCGGTACAGGGCGTCGTCCTTCTTCACCGTGCCCTTGAGCGCGCGGTACGAGGTCTTCCCGCCCGAGGTCACCTTGTTCTGCGTGACGGACTTCTTCGCGATGCCGCCGGAGTACACCTGGTGGACGGCGGTGCAGTTGGCGAAGACCCGCGGTGCGGCGGAGGCGCTGGTCGCGGTGCCGGCCACACCACCCAGGGTCAGTGCGAGGGTGACGGCGGCGATGCCGAGGGTGCGGGTGGTCTTCACGGGTTCCTCCAGGAGGGGCGGTCGCCGACGTCGGGTACGCGGCACGACGAGGGTACCGGGATTCGTGAGACATGTTCACCCCCACAACGAGGCAGGAGCGGGCGGCATCGGGCATCCTGGTGCGATGGACGGGACCACCCTGCACGCGGTCGTCGCACGGACCGCGATGGCACTGCCGGCAGTGACCGAGACGCAGCCGTTCGGCGAGGGCGCCGACGTCTACAAGGTCGTCGACAAGATGTTCGCGATGACCTCGGAACTGCGCGGGGTGGCGATCGTGAACCTCAAGTGCGCCCCACCACACGGGGCCGCGCTGGTCCGGGACTTCGCCGAGGTCACGCCGGGCTGGCACATGAACAAGCGGCACTGGATCACGGTGTCACCGGGCGAGGCGATCGACGAGCAGATGGTCGAGGACCTCGTCGCGAACGCCTGGGACCTCGTCGTCGCCGGCCTCCCGCGGGCCCGCCGCCCGTTCGACCCGGGCCGGGGCGGCGAACCGGCCTGACGCGCTCGTCCCGTCCGCACCACCCGCGGTCAGACGGCAGCGCGCCGGAGCGCGAGCTGCGCCTCCCGGACGACCTTCGGCGCGAGCCGGTCGCCCATCGCGAGCACCGCCGTCGCCTGCTCCGCCGAGAGCCCGGCGGACATCTGCCCGATCGTGACCCCGTGCTCCGGCCGCTCGAGCACGGTCACCCCGTCGCCCGCGGCGACGGAACCGGACCTGCGGACCCGGAGGTAGGCACCGGGCCTGCCCTCCTCGGCGAAGCGCTTGACCCACTTGTCGATCTTCATGCGGCGCGCGAAGGTCCCGCACGGGATCCGCGGGATGGTGACCTCGAGTTCCAGGGTCTCGCCGATGCGCAGGCGTTCCCCGATGACCAGGCCGGTCACGTCGATGCCCGTCGTCCGGAGGTTCTCGCCGAACAGTCCGGGCGTGATCGGCCGGTCGAGCTGCTCGGCGAAGTACGCGGCGTCCTCGTCGGCGTAGACGTAGACGGCCTGGTCCTCGCCGCCGTGGTGCTTGCGGTCCGCCTGCACGTCCGCGTGCAGTCCGAGCGGGCGGACGCGGACGGGGCCCTCGACTGGACGTTTGTCGATGGCCGTGATGCCGATCGTGCCGGAGTCGCGGAGCAGCTGTTCGACGCGGCAGACGGCGGTGACGATGGGCATGGGTCCACCCTGCCGTACGACGGACCCGGCGTGCACCCGGCAGCCGGCCGGACGGGCTCCGGACCGTCCGACGATCGTGCCCGGGGGCGCCTCGCACCCGTGTCCGCGCTCGACACGCGGGCCGGTCCACCCCGGCACCGGTAGAAGGGGACCGTGCAACCGCAGCGTCACCGGACGGAACTCGTCGACCTCGACGACGAGGTGCTGGCCGCCCGCGCCACCGACGGCGACGTCCGGGCGTTCGAGGTGCTCATCCGCCGGCACACCCCGCTGCTCCGTGCCTACGCACGCCGGACCCTCGGGTCCACCGACGAACTCGACGACGTGGTGCAGGAGACGTTCATCACCGCCTGGGACCGTCTGGACGCGCTCGAGGACCGGCGGCGGGTCAAGGCGTGGCTGATGCGCATCCTCAGCCGCAAGTGCCTGGACCGCATCCGCGCGCGGCGGGACCACGACGACGTCACCGAACTCGAGATCGCGGCGCCGTCCGAGGGGGCACCGGAACGGGTGGCCGAGGCCCGGTCCCGCGAGGACGCCGTCGACCGGGCGCTGGCCGAGCTGCCGGCGGACCAGCGGCGCTGCTGGGTGATGAAGGAAGTGCTGGAGTACCGGTACGAGGACATCGCCGAGGAGCTCGGCCTGCCGCCCTCGACCGTCCGCGGACTGCTGTCCCGTGCCCGGAAGAACATGATCAGACTCATGGAGGGATGGCGATGACCGCTGCACCCGGACCGCACGAGCCCGACCTCGCTTCCCTCGAACCCGAGGACCTGGACGGGCACACGATCGACGAGCTCTCCGACTACCTCGACGCCGGCATGGTCCCCGCGGACCCGACGATCGACGACTCCCCGGCGTGTCAGAACGCCCTCGCCGCGATCATGCGGCTGCGGAGCGCGTCGCTCGGGTCCCTGGACGAGGCGGCGAAGGCCGAGGCCCCGGCCGACGAGTCCTGGATCGGCGGGGTCCTGGCGAACATCTCGCTCGAGGTCCGCGCCGGCCGGGACATCCCGCTGCGTGCCGAGGCGCCGACCGAGCACCCGGTGATGACCGAGGGAGCCGTCCGTTCGCTGGTGCGTCGCGCGGGGGACTCCGTGCCGGGTGTCGTGGTGTCCCGCTGTCTCCTGGACGGCGACGTCACCGAGCTGGCGTCGCCGGTCCGGGTGCGCGTCGAGATCGCGGTCGTCGCCGGGCACCGGATCGTGCCGACCGCCGACGCGGTCCGGCTGGCGGTGGCGGAGGTCCTCGCGACGCAGACGGACCTGACGCTCGCTGCCGTCGACGTCCTGGTCCGGGACCTCATCACGCCGACGACCGCCGACGGGGTCGGCACCGACGAGGAGGCACCACGATGACCGAGGACACCCTGGGCACCGAGCCGGTGCCGGACCCGGTGTGGACCGACGACGCGCTGCTGGCCGTCGAAGCCGTCGTGCTCGACGTCGCGGGCGTCACCGACCTCTACCGGGGGCGCACGTCGGTCGGCAGCGCGGTGGCGGCGGTCCGACGTCTCGGATCGTCCGACGCTGCGCCGCGGATCGCGGTCGACGGCGCGGTGCTCCGGATCGTCATCGGCACGGACGGTGCCGCGCCGGCACCGACCGTCGCCCGGGCGGTGCACGACGCGGTCCTGGCGGCGGCGCGTGCTTCCGGCCGGCAGCCGACACGCATCGACGTCCGCGTCGCGCGGATCGGCTGACCGCCCGCTGGCGGCTCAGTACCAGTTGACCGCCTGCGAGTGCGACCACGCGCTGCACGGGGTGCCGTAGGAGCTCTTGATGTACTGCAGACCCCAGGCGACCTGCGTCGACGCGTTGGTCTGCCAGTCCGCCGCGATCGACGCCATCTTCGAGCCCGGCAGCGCCTGCGGGATGCCGGTCGCGCCACCGTCCGGGTTGACCGCCCGGTAGTCCCAACCGGACTCCTTGGTCCACAGGCTGTCCAGGCACTGGAACTGGTCCGTGCCCCAGCCGTACTGCGACGACGCCATCGCGGCGGCTGCGGTCTTCGCGCCGGCGGGGGTGTTCGCCTGCGCCTGGGCCTCGGCGGCTGCCTGCTCCGCTGCGGCCTTCTCGGCGGCTGCCTGCTCGGCGGCTGCGGCGTCCGCGGCACGCTTCGCCGCGGCTTGCCGGGCTGCGGCTGCCTCGGCGTCGGCGTGGTCCTGGTCGGCGCTCGCCTGGGCGACGTCCTGCGTGGTGTCGACCGTCGAGACGATCCGCGCGGTCAACGCGGAACCGGACAACGACGTGTAGTCGGACAGCGACGCGATGCGCTGCTCGAGCCGCCCGGTGTCGGTCTTGTCGTTGGCGTCACGGACGACGGTGCGGGCCGTCGAGATCGTGGCGGCCGCCTGGGCCCGGTCGAGGTCCGTGCCGGACAGGTGCGGCGTCGCGGTGGCGGTGGGGACGCCGAGCACTTCGCCGAGTGCGGGCTGGGTGATGGTGAGGGCGCCGCCGGCGATGGCGACGACCGCGGCGCTGCCGGCGACCAGGACGCCGTGCTTGCGGAGGGCCCGGCGCATGCGGCGGGAGGGGGTGTCGAGGGCTGCACGGCGGGTGCCGGGAGCCGGGGTGCTCGTGCGGGGAGTGGTTCTCGTCATCGTTTCCGGGTGTCGGCCGGCTCGTGGTGCGGATCCGTGCAGCGTCGAGGCGCGCGACGTGCACACGGGTGGTGTGCACGCCGGTCACCGGTGTCCGTGGGCCGTCGGGGGACGGTCAGGACGCCGGAGGGACAGGAGGCTGGGGACCTGCTGTCGTCGCGTCGTCGCGTGGACCCGCGAGCCGGGGGAGGACCGGACGGTGATGTGGGGCCCGTCCGTTCCGCCTCGGTGCGGTGACGATCACGTCACTCGCGGGGGCGAAGCGGCAACGATGACCCGGGATCCTGGGCGTGACGTCAGCACCGGGTGTCCGAACGGTCGGTCCACCGCCCGGTAACGGTTCGGTAACGAGCTGCTGGCGGTCAGCGAGCGGGGGTCGCCGGTCTGGTCGGACTCTGGGCCACCCGCTCGAGGGCGTCGAGCGCTCGCGCGATCGAGTCGACGTCATCGGGGGACAGCTCCGCGATGAGTCCGACGACGATGCCGGTGCGCTGCGAGCGGGCGGTGTCGACGGCGTCCATGCCGGCCTGGGTCGCGCTCACCATGAAGGCACGACCGTCGCGCGGGTCCGGGTCGCGGGCGATGAACCCGCGCTGTTCGAGCTCGGTGAGGATGCGGGTCATCGTCGGCTTCGTCACGACCTCGATCCGCGACAGGTCGCCGGGGCGGAGGGGTCCGTGCTGCACGATCGAGGCCAGCGCCGAGACGATCCCGTAGCCGAGCGATGCCGAGTCCGTCCGTGCTCGTCGGTTGATCCGGCCGACGGCCGCGGCGAGGCGGGCGGCGACCTCGGTGCGGTCCGGGTCGAGGTCGGTCATGGGCGCTCCGCGGGTGTGATTCGGGTGGTGAGCCTGATCGTAGCGGTCAGGGAACGCACGTCGAACGGGGGACACGGCGGCGATCGCCGCGGGAGGCGTGCTGTCCCGAGAACGCGGACCGCCCACCTCGACCGGGCAAGGCGGGCGGCTTCCTGTACGGGCGCTCAGACGATTCCGTCGGATCGGGTCAGCGCTTCTCGCCGGGCAGCATGTGGATCGCTTCCGTCGCGAGCTCGGCGGCGACGTTGTCGCCGTCCGCGGTCGCCGCGCGCAGGCGTCGGAAGTCGGCGGTCATCTGGTCCCAGTCGAGCAGTTCATCGAGGTTCGGCAGACGCAGCCGGAACGCCAGGCCGTCCATCGTGTCCTGGCAGACACGCTGCAGGTTCTCGTTGCCGCACTCGGCGACGTACAGGGCGAAGACACCGAGCGCATCACGGTTCACCGCGGGCACGTCGTGCGACTCGAGCTCGGTGATCGTCTTGTCGAGCGCGTTGAGGATCCGCTTCCGCGTCGCGGTACCGAGTCGGGGCACCGCCAGCCGGACGACGCCACCGAACAGGACGCCGAGCGTCTGCATGGCCTCGATCACCTCGGCCGGATCAGGCGTCGTGACGCGGGTGTACCGGTTCGGTGCCATCTCGATGAGTCCGGCGCGCGCGAGCTGGCTGAGCGCCTCGCGGATCGGCGTCCGGGAGACCCCGAGCCAGGCGATGAGCTCGTCGTCGTTGAGGCGCTCCCCGGGCTCGAGCGTGCCGTCCATGATCGCCTCGTGGATCTTCTGGCGGACGGTGTCGCGGAGCAGCTTGTGCTCGGTCGGGGCGCTGCTGGGGACCGGCATGGGGACCTTCCGGGTTCGTGACGGGTGCCCGCTCACCGTACCTGATGTGGTACCGGACGGTCGCCCGGGTCAGCGTGCCCGGAGTCCGAGCAGGCGGAGCGTCTCGGGGTCCTCCGCGCCACCGGACCACCGGTCGAGCACGGCGACGAACGGCGCCGGGTCGTCGGCGGCCCGGGCGAAGAGGGTCATCGAGGACCGGGCCTTCACCGCGTCGATCCCCCCGAAGAGCGCCTCCGCCGAGGGTGCCGGCGCGTCGAGCACCGTCGCCGTGACGCGGAGCAGCCGTGGTCCGAGCACCGGGTGCGCCAGGTACGCCCGGGCCTCCTCCAGCCCCGACAGGGCGTACCGCCGCGCCGTCGCACTCCGGCCGAGGCCGGCGAGCTGCGGCAGCACGAACCACATCCAGTGCGAGCGCTTCTGCCCGCCGGCGAGTTCCGCCAGGGCACGTTCGTGGACGCCGTCCTGCGCGGCGACGAAGCGGTCGAGGTCGAACGGGTCGTGCGTCGGGTCGGTCACCGGACCACGTCCCCCCAGGCGTACCGCACGGTGGTGCCGTCGACCACGAGCAGCGAATCGGGCTGCCGGTCGAAGAGCCCGGGCAGCCCCACGGCGTCCGGCAGGTCACCCTCCAGACGCTCCAGGTGCGCCGACCGCACGGTGAGCGGCGGGTGCTGGCGCTGCCAGAACAGCGTCTGGGCGAGCAGGCGCGCGTGGATCCCGGAGCGGGTCGTGAGGGCCGCCGCCAGCGGGGAGCGGTCGACCGCACCGGCCACGACGCGGACCGAGGCTGCGTGGCGGGGGCCGGACGTGCCTCCCGTCCGGCGGGCCTGCCGGACCGCGCGGATCGGGTGCCGGACCCGGTCCGGGTGCCGGACCGACCGGTGGCCGACGGTCTCGCCGCGTCGGCGGGAGCGGGCCCAGGCGAACGTGTAGGGGACACCGAGCAGGGCGTGCGCCGCGACGATCGCGGGCACGTTCGGGGTGTCGACGGTCAGGTACGCGATGCCGTGTCGCCCGACGTCGTCGACGGTGAGCACCTCGATCGTGACCTCGGTCATCGAGCCGAGCCGGGTCGACGGCGGGAACGGCGGCACCTGGGTCTCGCGGAAGACGTACGAGACCAGGCCGACCCACGCGCTGCCGTCCACGATGTCCGGCCGGGTCCCGCGCGGGACCAGGTGGGCCAGCGTCCCGGGCTCGCAGCGCCAGTGCGCGAAGACGATGTCGTCCCAGGCGTGCACCGTCACCGGGCGGTGGCGTAGGGCGACCGCGGCACGGGTCCGTGGGTCGGTGTCACCGACGCCCACGCCGGCGGGCGGCTCCTGGTCCTCGGTCATCGCCGTGGCGCGTGGCGGGCGACGCGCACGGCCCAGGCCACCAGGGGGGCCTGCAGCGGCAACCGGAGCACGGCGGTCAGGCGCGCAGCCCGGGAGGCACGTGAGCTGTCGAGCAGGTCGCTCGCCATCTTGACGTTGGCGGGGAACACCGCGAGGAACAGGGCGGCTGCCGCCCAACCCGCGCGTCGCCGGGTGGCGGGGACGAGGAGGCCGACGGCGATGCCGAGTTCGGCGAGGCCCGAGGCGAGGGTCGTCGTCCGGGGCGGCAGGCCCTCCGGGACGATGCGGTCGTAGCCGCGGGGCCGGAGGAAGTGGGTCACCCCGGCGCCGCCGAGGATGAGGGCGAGGACACCGGCGGTCCTCCTGGCACGTCGTGCCCGTTCGGTCCGCCGTCGCATCGCTCCATCGTGCCCGACCGCACACCGACCACGCCCAGGTGCGGCCCAGGGGAGCGCCGCGGTCCGGATCAGGGGAGCGCCGCGGTCCGGATCAGGGGAGCGCGGTCGCGACCAGGTCGAGCACGGCCGTGGCCACCTCGGCCTTCGTGCCCGAGGTCTCGCGGACGACCTCGCCGCCGGGGACGAGCACCTCGATGGCGTTCTCCTCACGCTCGAACCCGTGCGACCAGCCCACGTGGTTCACGACGAGCAGGTCCGCGGGCTTCCGGGCGATCTTGGCGCGGCCGAGCTCCAGGCGCGCCTCGCGGTCGGGTTCGGTCTCCGCGGCGAAGCCGACGACCACCTGACCGACCCGGCGTGCGGCGACGAGTTCGGCGAGGACGTCGGGGTTCTTCACCAGCTCGAGTGTCATCCGGTCGCCCTGCTGTTCCTTCTTGAGCTTCGACTCGAGCACCTCGGCGGGACGGTAGTCGGCGACCGCCGCGGTCATCACCAGGACGTCGGCCTCGGGCGCTTCGGCGTGCATGGCGGACGCGAGCTCCTGCGCGGACCCGACCCGGACGATGCGCACCGCCAGACCCTCGGTGAGACCGGGGTCGGTGTTCGCGGCGACGAGGGTGACGTCGGCGCCACGTCGGGCTGCCTCGGCGGCGAGTGCGACGCCCTGCCGCCCGCTCGACCGGTTGCCGACGAAGCGGACCGGGTCGAGGGGTTCGCGGGTGCCGCCGGCGCTGACGACGACGCGGACGCCGGCCAGGTCGCCCTGCTCGCCGCGGGCGGCGGTGTGGCGGGCGGGGGTCGCGTCGTCCGTGTCCGTGCGGTCGGCGTGGGTGTCGGTGTGGTCGGTGTCGAGGCCGGTCGCGTCGACGGTCGGGTCGGCCGCCTCGGACGCCTCGAGCACGGCGAGCGCTGCGACGACGATGTCCTCCGGCTCGGACATCCGGCCGATGCCGGCGTCGTCCCCGGTGAGTGCGCCGACGACCGGGCCGACGACGTGGACGCCGCGGGCGCGCAGGGTCGCGAGGTTCGCCCGGGTAGCGGGGTGCTCCCACATCTGCGGGTGCATGGCGGGGGCGACGACGACGGGCGCCTCGGTGGCCAGGAGCGTGGTGCCGAGCAGGTCGCCCGCGAGGCCGGCGGCCATCTTCGCCAGGCTGTCGGCGGTGGCGGGGGCGATCACCACGAGGTCGGCGCGCCGGCCGAGTGCGACGTGGCGGACCTCGGCGACGTCGTCCCAGACGCTGGTGGAGACCGGGTTGCGGCTGAGGGCCTCCAGGGTGGGCAGCCCGACGAACCGCAGCGCGCCCTCCGTCGGCACGACGTGCACGTCGTGGCCGCGCTTGACGAGGTCGCGGACGACGCCGACGGCCTTGTAGGCGGCGATCCCGCCGGTGATGCCGACGACGACGGTGCGGGGACGGGCGGGTTGCGGGGCTGCGTCGTTCACGCCGCTCACGCTACCCGGGCCGTGCGCCGAGCACCGGGTCCGTTCGCGGAGCACCGGGTCTGTTCGCGGAGCACGGGTGGCAGGATCGCCTCCATGTGCACCGTCGTCGTCCGTGTCGATCCCGGGGCGGCGTGGCCCGTGACCGTCCTCGCGCTCCGGGACGAGTCCCCGGACCGGCCGTGGGACCCGCCGGCCGCGTGGTGGCCGGAGCGTGACCCGGGTGTCGTCGGTGTGCGCGACCAGCGGGCGGGAGGCGCGTGGCTGGCCGCCTCGGACCGGAACGGTCTGGCCGTGGTGCTGAACCGGTGGGAGCCGACCCCGGGTGTCGACGGCACCTGGACCACCCGGGGGACCCTGCCGCTGGACGCGGTCGTGGACGACGTCGTCCCGGCTGCGGACGGAGCGCTGCCGACGAGTCGGGCGTTCAACCTGGTGCGTGCCACCGCGGACGGGGCCGAGGTCGTCACGTGGGATGGGTCCGCGGTCCGGACGACGGTGCTCGGGCCGGGCGTGCACATGGTCACGCACGGCGAGCCGGACGACCCGGCCGCGCCCCGGATCGGGCGGTGGCTCGACGCGTTCCGCGCGGTGCCGGCGCCGACCGGTCCGCCCGACTCGCCGCCGGCCGACGAACTCCGCACGTCGCCGGACGACGGGTGGGCGCCCTGGTTCGGGGTGCTCGCAGGCTCCACCGCGCTGGCGCCGGACGACCGGGACGCGATCCTCCGCGACACCGTCGAGCCGGAGGGGCACTTCGCGACGCTGTCGATCGTGGCCGCGACGGTCGGGCCCGGGCGGACGGTGCTCCGGCACACGCGGCTCGCGGAGCCGGGGGAGCTGCGCCTGCGCTGATCGGTTCTGGAAAGTACTTGCCAAAGTGGAAAGTCGCGGTCATGCTGGAGAGAGCCGGAGGAGGCACACCATGACCGACCACACGCAGCTCAGCCCGACCGAGGCCCGTCGACTGCTCGACGAGGCCGACCGCGTCAGCCGCCGGGCCCACGACGCGACCCGCTGGCCCTACGTCACGTTCCTGCTGGGGCTGGGCACGAGCACCGCGTTCGGCACCCTGGCGATGGCCCTGACCGAGGGATCGGCCTTCGGTGTCGCCTACGTCGGCACGATGGTCGCCGTGTTCGCGTTGATCATCTTCTTCTGCATCACGATCCAGGGCCGGCGGGCGTTCTCGTGGAGCCGTCGCTGGTCGCTCTACATGGGCGCCTGGGTGGTCACCTACCTCGGGGCGATCGCGGTCGTCGGGTGGGCGCACGGCAACGTCGTCGCGGCGGCCGTCACATCGGGGCTCGTGCTGCTCGTCACGACCGTGTGCGCCGCCGTCGAGGCGCGTCGGTGACCGCGGAGCAGGTGCACCCGCGACACCGCCTGGTCGACGTCCTGCAGCACCCGGTGCGGTTCTCGATCGTCGCCGCGCTCGACAAGGCCGAGAAGCTCGGGTTCGCCGAGGTCCGGGACGCGGTCGAGGTCAGCGACTCGGTGCTCAGCAAGCAGGTCTCGGCGCTCGAGGCAGCGGGCATCGTCGACGTGCAGAAGGGCTTCGTCGGCAAGGTGCCGCGGACCACCCTGGTGCTCAGCCGGTCCGGCCGGGCCGCCTGGCGCTCGCACCTCGCGGCACTCCGCCAGATCGCCGGGACGGACTGATCGCCGGGACAGACTGACCGCCGGGCGCGACTGACCGATCAGTCCGGCAGGCGCGTCCCGGTGAGGTCCTCGGCCACGGCCCACAGGGACCGGGCGAGGTCGACGCCGCGTGCCGAGCGGGGTACCGAGGCGAGGGTCGTCGGTCCGGTCAGGCCGAACGCGCCGGCCGGCCCGTAGTAGGCGCCCGAGGCGGCGTTCCGGCCCACGGCCGCGTACAGCAGCGGCTCGGAGCCCTGCTCGACGTCCTGGGTGAACGGCAGGGCGCGGTCGTTCGACTGCACCGGGCGGTCGCGGCCGAGGGACCGACCCGCCGACTGCAGGTTCGTGCGGGTGTAGCCCGGGTGGGCGATCGTCGACGACAGCTGCCAGTCACGGGTGACGGCGACCTGGTGCAGGTGCAGGCCGAGCAGCAGGTCGGCGAGCTTCGACTGGGCGTAGGCGAGCCACGGCTGGTAGCCGGTCTGCCACTGCAGGTCCCCGAAGTGGATCTTGCCGGGCACCGCGGCGATGCTCGACATCGTCGCGACGCGGGGGGCCTCGGCGCGCAGCAGGGTCGGCAGCAGCAGGTTCGTCAGCGCGAACGGGCCGAGGTAGTTCGTCCCGAACTGCAGCTCGAAGCCGTCAGCGGTCTCGAAGCGCTCCCGCGGTGCCATCACGCCGGCGTTGTTGACGAGGACGTCGAGCGGTCGGTCGTCGGCGATGATCCCGTCCGCGAAGCGGTGCACGCTCGACATGTCGGCGAGGTCGAGTTCGCGCACCTCGAGGTCGGCGTCCGGGTGCTCGTGGCGGATCTCGGCGGCGGCGGCCTCGCCCTTGGACACCGTGCGGACGGCGATGACGACGCTCGCGCCCGCTCCGGCGAGCCGACGTGCGGTCTCCTTGCCGGTGCCGCTGTTGGAGCCGGTGACGACGATGCGTCGGCCGGTCTGGTCGGGGAGGTTCGAGGGCTGCACCATGCGTCGGACCGTACACAGCGGTGCTGGGGGTGCGCGCCCGGGCAGATCGTGCTAGTTTTCATGCGTTCGCATTGATCGACTGCGAGATCCGGGAGGGTCCCATGAGCAACGCCTTCGGTACCGACCGACCCTCGGACGTCCCGCCCCCTGCACCGGACCGCATCGGCCCGGTGCAGCTCGGCCTCGACACGTTCGGTGACGTCACCGAAGCCGCCGACGGGGGCGTGCAGACCCACGCCGCGACCCTGCGTGACCTGATCGACGAAGCCGTCCTGGCCGACCAGGTCGGCATCGACTTCATCGGCGTCGGCGAGCACCACCGCGCCGACTACTCCGTCAGCGCCCCCGAGGTCGTCCTCGCCGCGATCGCCGCCCGCACCGAGCGCATCCGCCTGGGCTCCGCCGTCACCGTGCTGTCCTCGGACGACCCGGTCCGCGTGTACGAGCGCTTCGCCACCGTCGACGCGATCTCGAACGGCCGCGCCGAGGTCATCCTGGGCCGCGGGTCCTTCACCGAGTCCTTCCCGCTGTTCGGGTTCGACCTGCACGACTACGAGGTGCTGTTCGAGGAGAAGCTCCAGCTCTGGAGTGCGCTCCGCGGCGGCGACACCGTCACGTGGCAGGGCACCAAGCGCGCCTCGCTCGTCGAGCAGGACGTCTTCCCGAAGCTCGAACACGGCCCGATCCCGACCTGGATCGGCGTCGGCGGCTCCCCGCAGTCGGTCATCCGCGCCGCGTCCTACGGCATGCCGCTGTTCCTCGCGATCATCGGTGGGCAGCCCGCGCAGTTCGCCCCGTTCGCACGGCTCTACCGCCAGGCGCTCGACCAGCTCGAGCTCCCGCAGCAGCCGATCGCCATGCACTCCCCGGGCTTCATCGCCGAGACCGACGAGGAAGCGGCCGAGCGCTACTGGCCGTACCACAAGGCCGTCACCGACCAGCTCGGCCGGGAGCGCGGCTGGCCGCCCCTCGACCAGGCCGGCTACCGCGCCGGGCTCTCGGCCGGCGGGTCGCTCTACGTCGGGTCGCCGGAGACCGTGGCGCGGAAGGTCGCCCGCAACATGCGGATCCTCGGCGTCTCGCGGTTCGACATGCGGTACGCGACCGGCCACCTGCCGCACGCCGACATGATGCGCTCGATCGAGCTGTACGGCACGCGCGTCGCGCCGCGCGTCCGCGAGCTGCTGGCCGAGCCGGTCCCGGTGCCCTGAGCCGCGCCTCCCGGCCGGCCCGGCGCTGTCCGGGTTCGCGGAACACCGGTGTTCGTCCGTCACGCCGCGTCATCACGCGGCGCGACGGACGAACACCGGTGTTTCTCCGTCCTCCTGTCCGCGGCCGGGAGGCACGGGGCACGCCCGTCCGGCGGCTCCCCGGACGACGCGGGTAGCGTCGGGCGCATGTCGCCGAGCAGCAACGAGACCACCGAACGACGGTTCCGCGGGCGAATCCTCGGCGCCGGGAGCACCTCCGGCGTCCGGTTCGTGGTCGGCATGTGGGACTCCTCGCCGTTCGGCGCCTTCACCGACGTCTTCGTGGAGCTGCCCGACGGCACGAGCGTCCTGCTCGCCCCGGACGAGATCGTCGCCGCCTACGTCTCCGGCACGTACCGCTTCGACGCCGTGTCCGTGGTCGACATCCGGGCCCGTCGCACCGCTCGCGGACTGGAACTCGACGCCGGCCCGCTCGTCGCCTCGGTCGACGTCGGCACCATCTCGCCGCTCGGGCGGGTCCTGCGCATCGTCCCCAAGCGGATCGCCCGCGACCCCCGCTGGCTCGCCGTGATCGACCCCGTCGCGAAGCTCGTCGCGCCGGGTGCCGGCACCGCCGGCACCGCGGGCAACGGTCGCCGCGAGTACTACGGCGTCACCGGCGCACACGACGTCGTCGGCGTCCGGGGCACCTGGGCGGGGGAGCCGCTCGGGACGCTCGCGCCGCTCGACCCCCCGGTCCGGTTCGGCTTCGCGTCGCTGCCGCGGATCCCGCAGGTCGTCGACGTCGAGACCACGATCCGCGAGCGCGCCTGATCCGCGAGCGCGCCTGATCCGCGAGCGCGCCTGAGCCGCGAGCGCGCCTGAGCCGCGGCCGGCTGGCGGCGCTGGCGCCGAGCCTCGGCCTGGGGGACAGGATGCGCCGTGCGGATGCCGCAGGGTGTCCGGCCAGCCGAGCCTCGGCGCGCGGTGGTGCGGTGCCCGCGCAGCGGAGCATCGGACGGGAGGCACGGGACGACCCCCTCGCGCGCATCCAGTGTGCGGGGGCACACTGGTCGGAACGGTTCGCGCCCGGTGCCCGGCTGACGTGTCAGCGGGGACGGGGCGCACGACGCAAAGGAGCATCATGACCGACACCCAGACCGACCACCGTGCCGCCATCTCCGACATCGTCCACGGTGCCCGCACGGCCCTCCTCACCACGGTGAGCGAGGACGGCCAGCTGCACGCCCGGCCCCTGGCCGTGCAGGACAAGTCCTTCCACGGCAGCCTGCGGTTCCTCGTGCAGGACGGCAGCGAGAAGGTCGAGGACATCGCCCGGAACCCGCACGTCAACGTCGCGATCGAGTCCCAGGGTGGCTACCTGTCGATCGCCGGCACCGCCACCGTCACCGAGGACCGCGCGGTCGTCGACGAGCTGTGGTCGCCGTTCGCCGAGGCGTGGTTCCCCGAGGGCCGGGACGACCCGTCGATCCGGCTGCTCACCGTGGAGGGCGTCTCGGTCGAGTACTGGACGCAGGACACCGGCCCGGTGGGCTCGCTCGTGCAGACCCTCAAGGCCGCGCTCGGGCACCAGTCCCAGCCGGACGTCGGGACGCACGGCACGCTCGAGGTCTGACAGCGCCGACGCCCGGGCCGGTCAGCGCGTGGCGACCAGCGCTGGTCGACCCGGGCGTCGACGCGGCGGTCGGGGACGTCAGGGCGGTCCGAGCAGCCAGAGGACCGCGACGAACACCGGCTGCAGCACCAGTGCGCCGGTGACCAGGGTCCAGCGCATCGCCGGCTTCGCGACGAGCTCCGGCGAGCCCATCAGCGGCGCCAACGGCATGAGCAGCCGCGGGGTCGACGCCATCGGCAGGGACACCGCGAACACGTACAGCGCGTACCCGGCGGCGAACACGATGGTCGTCGTACCGAGCTTCCGGGTCGACCGGCGTGCCAACCACATCGGGTAGAGCACGAGCAGCACCACGACCATGAGCACGCCGCCGACGCCGAGCCACTTCGCGGTGGTCAGGAACCACGGCGACAGCGGGACGAAGTGCACCCGGCCGATGAAGTTCACCCACCACGACATCTCGGTCGCCAAGTACGCGTCGGGGCGGCCGGTGGCCCACCCGGCGATCACGGGCCAGGCGGCGCCGGCGGCGGCCATCACGACTCCGGCGGCCACGACCTGGACGCGCTCCAGGACCGGGAACCCGTCGAGCGTGCGGGCGCCCGACCGACGGGCGCCGACGTACCGGACCAGGGCGATGACGCCGAGGGTCAGCGGGATCGCGAGCGCACCCGGCCGGGTGAACGCGGCGACCACTCCGAGCACGGTGAGCAACCCGTACCGCCGCCGCTCCATCGCGAGCAGCGCGCCGAAGGTCAGTGCCAGGAACGCGGTCTCGGCGTACCCGACCTGCAGCAGGAAGGACAGCGGACCGCACGTGAAGAAGAAGACCGCCCAGAGCGCTGCCGTGTTGCCGGCGTGCTCCTGGACGAGACGGTGGAGCAGGAACGTCGCGACGAGCCCGGCGATGATCGCGACGGCCGGGCCGCCGATCGTGAACGGCAGACCTGTGGACACCGTCAGCAGACGGATCGTGAACGGGAACGCCGGCAGGAACGCCCACGCGTTCTGGGCGACGTGACCGGTGGCGTCGAGCGGCAGGACCGAGGGGTACCCGTGCAGCGAGATCGCCTCGTAGTACTGGCCGTCCCACGAGGTCAGGAACGCCGTGAACCCCTGGTCGTTGCCCCACAGGGCGTTCGCCGGCTGCACCCGACCCATCAGCGGGTAGGCGACCATCAGCCACATCGTCGAGACCAGGCGCCCCACGGTCCACAGCAGCAGCACCGACGACCACGCCGGCATGCTCACGACCGTGTCGACGACGCGGCGGCGCCCCGCGGCGACCGAGCCCGTCAGGACTCCGTCCAGGCGGCTCACGCGCGCGGTCCGCGGAGGTCGGGTACGGCAGACTGCACGGCTCCACGCTAGCGGGCGATCCCTGGAGAGCCGGGACGCGTGCCGTCGTGGCGGCCCAGGCGGGTGATCCGTGCCTCCCGGCTGTCCGGAACACGTCGACGGCGTCACCGCTCGTCGCCCGCGCGACCGCCACCGGACTGCGCGGGGCGGGACCCGACCCGGACTAGCATCCAAGGCGATGACGACGACGACGACGGCACGACGGACGAGCAGCACGGCGGTCGCCGTGCTCGTGGCCGGGACCTTCTTCATGGAACTGCTGGACGGGACGATCCTCGCCACCGCCGCTCCCGCCATGGGGCGCGACCTGGGGGTCGACTCCGCCGCGGTCGGGGTCGCGATCACCGCGTACCTCGTCACGCTCGCCGTGTTCATCCCGGTCAGCGGCTGGATCACCGACCGGGTCGGGTCGCGGACCGTCTTCGTCGGCGCGATCGCGCTGTTCACCGTCGCGTCCGCGCTGTGCGCGGCCTCGACCGGACTGGTCGAACTGACGCTCTGGCGGATCCTGCAGGGACTCGGCGGTGCGCTGATGGTGCCGGTCGGGAGGCTCGTGGTGCTCCGCAGCGCCGGTCGCGACCAGCTCGTCACGGCCATCGCGATCCTCACCTGGCCGGCGTTGGCGGCACCGATCATCGCCCCGTTCCTCGGCGGGGTCCTCGTCGACACCCTGTCGTGGCACTGGATCTTCCTCGTCAACATCCCCCTCGGGGTGATCGCCGTGGTCGCGGCGCTCCTGCTCGTGCCACAGGAGCGGGCGCCGGAGCGGGTGCCGTTCGACTGGCTCGGGTCGTTGCTCGCCTGCCTCGGGCTCGGGGCGCTCGTCGTGATGGCGTCGCTGCTGGCCCTCGACACGGTGCCGATCGTGCCGACCGTGCCGGCCGGCGTCGTCGGTGCGCTCTGCACCTGGCTGGCGATCCGCCACTTCCTGCGCGCCGCGCACCCGATCATGGGGCTCGGTGCGTTCCGGCTCGAGACCTTCCGGGTGTCCCACGCCGGCGGCAGCCTGTTCCGCCTGGCCGTGTCCGCCGTGCCGTTCGTGCTGCCGCTGCTGTTCCAGGACGCCTGGGGGTGGACCGCGCTCGAGGCCGGGTCCGCCGTGCTGTGGGTCTTCGTCGGCAACCTCGGCATCAAGCCCGCGACGACGCCGTTCCTGCGCTGGTGGGGCTACCGGCCGGTGATCGTGGTGTCCTCGGCCGTCGCCGCGCTGTCCGTCGTGGCGATGGTGTTCCTCACGCCGGACACGCCGTTCTGGTTGCTCGCCGTGCTCCTCGTCGTCAGCGGGGCCGCACGCTCGGTGGGGTTCACCGCGTACAACACCATCGCGTTCGCCGACGTCGAGCAGCCCGACATGACCGCGGCGAACACGCTGTCCTCGACGCTGCAGCAGACCGCGGCCGGGTTCGGCGTCGCCGTCGTCGCCGTGGTGCTCCGTGCCGCCGCCGGGGTCGGCGGGCAGGGTCTCGCCGGCTCCGGGCCGTACGCGGTCGCGTTCGTCGTCATCGCGGTGCTGCTCGTCGTCGCCTGCGTCGAGGGGCTCCTGATGAGCCGGACGGCGGGCGACACGGTCCGTCCCGCACGGCGCGTCCGAAGCGCATCGCGAGCCTGATCGGGCACCACGGCTCGTCACCGATCGTGCACCCGCAGGTCACGTGTCCGGGATGCGCAGCACGCTACAGTCTCAGCAACCTGCTGCCATCCCCGAGTACCGTGACCGCGGCAGGAGAGCGGGCCGTTCAGGGCCCAGGACGGAAGGCAGCATGGCGGCGCCACACGAGCAGGGATCGACCGAACCGACCACCGGAGTCGGACAGAGGACCTTGCGCGTCGTGAGCTACAACCTCCGTGAGCACACCGCGAACAGCGAACTCGCCGCCCTGGCCGAGGCCTCGCAGGCCGACGTCCTGTGCGTGCAGGAGTGCGACAGCACCGACCTCGCCACCTCCGTCGGCGGCCTGACGCTCGCGGCGTCGACCCAGGCGAACCGCCTCGGCCTCGCCATCTACAAGCGCGACGACCGCTTCGACGTGCAGGACTTCGGCATCCACTCCCTGCAGAAGTCCCTGCACGACCGGGTCCTCTCGCCCGCGCACGAGCGGCTCATCGCCATGCACCTGTACGACCGGGAAGCCGAGGCCGAGGTCATCGTCGCCTCGTTCCACGCCTCGCCCCTGACCGCCACGAACTCGCTGCGCCGCAAGCAGATCGAGGCCGCGCACGACTTCGTCCGCGACCTGTCGAGCGAGGCCCCGGCGATCATGGTCGGCGACTTCAACTACCCGTGGTTCCAGACGAACCTGCGCCGGAAGATCGAGGAGTCCGGGTTCGCGCTGTCCCTCTCGGACCAGCCGACGTACCTGCGCTACCGCAAGTTCACCGGGCACTTCGACTTCGCCACGAGCGTCGGGCTGCACATCGCCGGCGTGGAGACCCTGCCCGCCGGCATCTCCGACCACCGGCCGATCCTGGTGCGGGCGAACTACGAGGCGCCGGCGTCGGCTGCCGGGACGGCGTCCGCGGTCGCCTGACCGCTCGGCGCCTGCCCGCTCGGCGCCTGCCCGCGCGGTGCCTGCCCGCTCGGTGCCTGCCCGCTCGGCGCCTACCGGGCGGGAGGCGCGAGGCGGGGCCTCGCCGCGCCTCCCGTCCGGACCGGTGTCCGCCGAGGTGGCACGACATGCCGGACGTGTGTCGCCCAGGTGCACGAATTCCGGCATCTCGGCGTGCGAGATGCCGGAATTGCGCACCCTCGCGGGCGGGCGGGGGGACGGGCGCGGGCGGGCGGGCGAGGCCCTCAGCGGCGGAGCGTCGCCCGCGCCAGGCGGTTGCCGACGAACTGGCCGAGCTGCACGATGACGACGATCGCCGCGACCGACACGTAGACGACCCACCAGTCGTACCGCTGCGACCCGTAGGTGATCGCGTACTCGCCGAGCCCGCCACCACCGACCAGGGCGCCCTGCGCGGTCATGTCGACGATGCCGATGTAGATGAACGTGTAGCCGAGGATCAGCGGCCCGAGCCCCTCGGGGATCAGCACGGTCAGCAGGATCGACACCGGGTGCGCCCCGGAGGCACGTGCCGCCTCGACCACGCCCGGATCGATCGCGAGCAGGTTCTGCTCGACGATCCGCGACACCGCGAACGCGGCGGCGAGCGAGATCGCGAACGTCACCGCGGGGACGCCGATCGTGGTCTGCACGGCCACGCGTGAGAGCGGTGCGATCGCGGCGAGGAAGATCACGAACGGGATCGGACGGACCAGGTTCACGACCAGGTTGATGACCGTGTACGCGGTGCGGTTCGACAGCAGGTTGCCGGGCCGGGTGGCGTAGAGCAGCAGTCCGAGGGCCAGGCCGATGACGCCCGCGATGACGAGCGACACCAGGGACATGACGATCGTGTCCCGGGTCGCGGCGAGGAACACGTCGAACGTGTCGATGACGCTCTGGAACGAGTTGTTCATGCGCGCGCCTCCTCGACGACGGTGATGCCGGCCGACCGCAGGGCGCCGACCGCCCGGTCCACGTCGGCGTCCGTGCCGCCGAGTTCGTACGTCAGCGACCCGATCCGACGCTCGCGGATCTCGCTGACCCCGCCGAAGACGAGTTCCGCGGTGACCGAGGTGTCGCGGAACGCCTGGTCGATGCGACCCTGTAGCCCGGACTCGTCGGTGATGCGGACCGACACGAGCCGGCCGGGGTGGCGTTCGTGCAGGCGGGCGACCGTCTCGGCCGAGGGGCGGTCGTGCAGCGCGGTGCGGACGAAGCGCTGCGCTGCCTCGGTGGTGGGGGCGGAGAACACGTCGTACACGTCCCCGACCTCGACCACGCGGCCCTGCTCCATGACAGCGACGCGGTCGGCGATCCGCCGGACGGCGTCCATCTCGTGCGTGATCACGATGATCGTGACGCCGAGTTCCCGGTTCACGCGGCGGAGGAGCGCGAGCACCTCCGACGTGGTCTCCGGGTCGAGCGCACTGGTCGCCTCGTCGGCGAGCAGCAGCTCGGGGTCCGCCGCGAGCGCCCGGGCGATGCCGACACGCTGCTTCTGCCCGCCGGACAGCTGCTCGGGGTAGGCGTACGCGCGGTCGAGCAGCCCGACGAAGTCGAGCAGTTCGGCGACGCGGCGGTCCCGTTCGGCCTTCGCGACACCGGCGACCTTGAGCGGGTACGCCACGTTGCCCGCGATCGTGCGGGAGCGGAACAGGTTGAACTGCTGGAAGACCATCCCGATCCGCCGGCGGGCCCGACGGCGGTCACGCTCGGGGATCGCCGTCAGTTCCTGCCCGGCCACGGTGACGGTGCCCGAGCTGGGCAACTCCAGCGCGTTGACGAGTCGGACCAGGGTCGACTTGCCGGCACCGGAGTACCCGATGACCCCGAGGACCTCGCCCTGGTGGACGTCGAGGTCGACACCCTCGACCGCGGTGACGGTCTCTCCGGTGTCGGCGCGGCGGTAGCTCTTGGTGACACCGCGGAGTTCGACGAGGGCGACCACTACTCGGCTGCTGCCTTCGCGTCCTGCTCCACGGTGGCGAGCTCGTCCTGCAGGGTGGAGGCCTTCTCGTCCCGGGCGACGGCGTCCGGGTAGTCCTTCGTGAAGTCCTCCTGCACCGCCTCGTCCTGGAACAGCTTCGCCAGGGCGAGGTAGGTGGCGTTGTCCTTGTCCTCGTCGCGGACCGCGAAGACGTTGACGTACGGCGCGGCGGAGGAGCTCGACGGGTCGTCGGTGAAGACCTTGTCCGATGCGGGCAGGCCGGCGGCGGTCGCGAAGTTGTTGTTCACGACGGCAGCGGCGACCGAACCCTGCTGCAGGGCGTTCGCGGTCTGTGAGGCGTCGAGCGGCTGCACGTCCACCTCGTGCGACTCGATGTCGTCGGTGGTGGAGAAGGCGCTGCCGCCGTCCTTGAGCTCGATGAGCTTCGCGGACTGCAGGACGAGGAGGGCGCGCGCCTCGTTGATGGCGTCGTTCGGGATCGCGACCTTCGCGCCCTCGGGGATCGCGGACGTCTTGTCGTACTTCGTCGCGTAGAGGGGGAGCGGGTAGACCGCGGTGGACCCGATCGGCTGCAGGTCGTCCTTCGCGGTGACGTTGTAGTTCGCCAGGTACTGGATGTGCTGGAACTGGTTGATGTCGACCTGCCCGTCCTTGAGGGCGGGGTTCGGCAGCGAGTAGTCGGCGAAGTTGGTCAGCTTCACGGTGACGTTGAGGCGCTCCTTCGCGAGCGCCGTGTAGGTCTTCCAGTACGGCAGCGCCTTGTCCGCGACACCGATCGTGACGGTCTGCGCCTTGCGGTCCGAGCCGGTGCCGGCGGCGCCCGCCTGGTCGGAGCCGCCACTGCGGACGGCGACGACGACGATCGCGATGACGATCGCGACGACGACGACGGCTGCGGCGATGATCCAGCCGAGGGGCCGCTTGCGCTGCGGACGGTCGGGCAGGGTGGGTGCTGCGGACATGGGTGCTCCTCGTGAGGGGGTCGCCCTGGTGGCAGGGACGGTGCTGTGGGGGTCCCGACGCCGGGTGTCGCCCGGCGGGGACAGCCACGAGTGTGCCTGGCGTGCCCCGACCGGGTCGAACCACGTTCCGCCGTGTTACGACCGGAGTCCTCGCGTGACGTCGGCGCTCGCCGTCGGGCAGGCTCGGGTGGTGCGCAGCATCGAACTCGTCCTCGACCCGGATGCCGAACGGGCGGTGCGGGCCGCCTGGGAGGCCCTGGTCGCCGCCGACCTGCCGAGCATGGGTCGACACACGTCCGAGACGAACGCCCCGCACGTGACCCTGACGGCGGGGGAGACCCTGGTCGTCCCGTCGGGCTTCGACGCGCCGCTGCCGCCGAGCATCCGCCCCGCCGGCCTCCTGCTCTTCCCGGCCGGGCCGGGTCGTCACGTCCTGGGCGTGTCCGTCGTCGTCGACCGGCCGCTCGCCGCGTTCCACGAGGCCGTGCACCGTGCGGCACCCGGAGGCGTCGACACGTCGCTGCCCGGTCGGTGGGCGCCGCACCTGACGCTGGCACGTCGGCCGCGGGACGTCGACCTGCCGCGGATGCTCGAGGTGCTGTCGTCGGTGGCGCTGCCGGAGACCCTCGGCGTGGCCGGCGTCCGGCACTGGGACGGTGAGACGACGACCGTCACACCGGTCAGTTGAGCGTCGCCGCCCCGGGTGGTCCCGTCACCGCACCAGCCCGAGCACCCGCTCACCGAACGCGGAGCGGAACTTGCCCGACGAGTCGCGGCGCGCGACCAGGTCGCGGAAGGCGCCCAGCCGCGGGTAGAGCTCGGCGACGGCGGAGCCGTCGAGGGAACTCATCTTCCCCCAGTGCGGACGGCCGCCGAACGGGGCGATCCGTGCCTCCAGGTCGGGCAGCAGGGCGGCGACCTCGTCCGGGTGCTTCTTCCAGGTGAAGGCGATGCAGAGCACGTCCTCGCCCTGTGTCGGGCTGAGCCACAGGTCGTCGGCGGCCATCGTGCGCAGTTCGCAGACGTGCAGGTGCGGCTGGATCCGGTCGGCCAGCCCACGCAGCGCGTCGAGCGCGCCGGCCGCGTGTCGGAGCGGCACGAAGTGCTCGCTCTGGACCTCCGACCCGACCGAGGGCACGGCCTCGATCGGGAAGTGCGGCAGCCGGTCCCACCAGGGCCCGACCGAGCCGTCGCGGGCGGTGTGGTGACCGTCACCGGGGGAACCGGGCAGGCGGGGTGCGCCCAGGAGGCCCGTGGGGACGTCGACGTCGTCGGCCCCGTCCGGCACGCGGGACTTCACGAGCACCTCGGACACGGTGTCGCCGAACAACGTGTACGCGCAGACGGAGTACCCCGCGGCGAAGACCTCGGCGGCGGAGGCGGTGAAGGTGTCCCACGGGATCGGCCCGTAGAGGTCCTGGCGCATCCGGTAGGCGGGCTGCACGTCGACGGTGACGCGGGTGACGATGCCGAGCAGTCCGAGGTGGATCGCGGCGCCGGGCAGGTCCGCGTCGCCGCGGCGGATCGTGGTCGTGGCGCCGTCGGGGCCCATCACGTCGAGTGCGGCGACGGCGGTGCTCAGCGAGCCGAGGGTGGTGCCGGAGCCGTGCGTGCCGGTGGCGATCGCACCGCCGAGCGAGATGTGGGGGAGCGACCCCTCGTTGTGCAGGGCGACCCCGGCGGCGTCGAGTTCCGGTGCCACGAGCCCGTACCGGGTGCCGGCGCCCATCGTCGCCGTCCGACGGTCCGCGGCGACGACGAGGTCGGTCGGGACGGCGGTCAGGTCGAGCAGGACGCCCGGGGTGTCGGCGACGTCGTTGAAGGAGTGCCGGGTGCCGAGGCCGTGGATGCTGGGGCTGCGGGCGACGAGCTCGGCGACGTCGTCGAGCGAGGTCGGCCGCACCACCCGCTCGGCCGTGTAGGTGACCGTGCCGGACCAGTTCAGCTCGCTCGTCGTCGACCGCATGCGCCCACGATGCCACGCCGCCGGGAACGACGACGCGCCCCCTCCGGGAGAGGGGGCGCGTGGTCTGTCCGGGATCGGTCAGTGCATGGCGGGCGCGGGTGCACCCTCCGGGGTGGCCGGCTTCCGGACCATCGCCGAGGCGACGATGCCGAGCATCGAGATCACCGCGCCGACGAGGAACGCCGAGTGCACACCGGACGCGGTCGCCCGTGCCGTGGCCTCGGCGGCGGTCGCGGCGCCCGCGACGTCGCCGTTCGTCGCCGCAGCGGTGGCGCCGAGGGTCAGCAGCGTGACGAACAGTGCCGTGCCGGCTGCGCCCGCCAGCTGCTGGGCCGTGCCGAGGACGGCGCTGCCGTGCGAGTACAGGCGCGGCGGCAGGCCACCGAGTGCCGCGGTGAACAGCGGCGTGAAGGTCAGTGCCAGGCCGAGGCTCAGCACGATGTGGGCGACGAGGACGAACCAGACGCTGGTGTCCGCGGTGACCGTCGAGAGCGCCCACAGCACGGCGCTGATGATCACCGAGCCGGGGATGAGCAGCATCCGCGGCCCGTGGCGGTCGTAGATCCGGCCGACGATCGGGGACAGCAGCCCCATCAGCAGACCGCCGGGGAGCAGCAGGAGTCCGACCTGCAGGACCTCGAGGCCGAGCACGCGCTCGAGGTAGATCGGCAGCAGGATCAGCGTGCCGAACATCGCCATGAAGCTGATCGCCATCGCGACGATCGGGATCGTGAAGCCCTTGGTGCTGAACGTGCGGAGGTCGAGCAGTGCCGCGTCCCGACGCTGCAGACGGGTCTGGCGGACGATGAAGACGGCCAGCGCGACGAACCCGACGACGAGCGAGCCGACGGGCACGCCGTACCCGGTGTCGCCGGCCTCGCCGATGCTCGACAGGCCGTAGACGATGCCGCCGAACGCGAAGGCGGACAGGACCACGGAGAACACGTCGATCGCGGACTTCCGCGGGGTGGAGACGTTGCGGACCTTCAGCATGCCGAGCACGAGGGCGGCGAGGGCGATCGGCAGGACGAAGCCGAAGAGCCAGCGCCACGAGAACGCGTTGAGGATGAGGCCGGAGATCGTCGGGCCGATCGCGGGGGCGACCGAGATGACGATCGAGATGTTGCCCATCACGCGGCCACGGTGGGCCGGCTCGATGAGGGTCAGGACGGTGGTCATGAGCAGCGGCATCATGATCGCGGTGCCACTGGCCTGCACGATGCGCCCGATGAGCAGCATCGTGAAGCCCGGCGCGAGCAGTGCGATGAGCGTCCCGACGGAGAACAGGCTCATCGCCCAGACGAACACCGGACGGGTGTTGAAGCGCTGCAGCAGGTAGCCGGTGATCGGGATCACGACGGCCATGGTGAGCAGGAAGCCGGTGGTCAGCCACTGTCCGGTCGCGGCGCTGATGCCGAGGTCGTCCATGAGTCGCGGCAGCGCCACGCCCATGATCGTCTCGTTGAGGATGACGACGAACGCCGAGACGAGCAGCAGCCCGATCACGAGGCGGTTGCCCGCGGGGGAGGACTCTTCGACGGACCCGGTGCGGGGTGCGGAGTCGACGGCCTGGGTCAAGGGGGCTCCTGGTGTCTTCGTGGTGTGACGGGTGGACCCACGACGGGTGGGTACCGAGGCTGCAAGAGCTGACAGGACCACAGCATTCCCGACTGCCGTCGAACGCGCGATGGACTCCGCGTGTCGGACACCTCAGTGCAGGATGCGGAAGCCGTCGTCCTCGCCGAGTGGGGCGACCTCGCGGACGGCCACGTCGGTGACGGTCGCCGAGGGAGGTCCGGAGCGGAGCATCACGACGAGTGCGTCGACCGCGGGGCCGGGGCCCTCCGCCTCGACCTCGACGGTGCCGTCGAACAGGTTCCGCGCGTACCCGACGAGTTCGAGTCCGTCGGCCTTCCGTGCCGTCCAGTACCGGAACCCGACGCCCTGCACCGTCCCGGTCACGACGGCGTGCTTCCTCGTGGTGCTGCCCATGCGGCCGATGCTACGAGCGGCGTGTTACCCGGGCGTCACGACTGCGTTCCGGTCCGGTGACCATCGTGATACGGTCATCATTACCCGAACAGTTCGGGTCAAAATGACCATAACAGACGGGAGCCGCGATGGACGACAACGCGATCCGGCTCGCGGTCTCGACCGTCATCGTCGCGCTCCGCCCGCATCCCGACACCGGCGTCCCCGCGCTCTGGATGCCGCTGGTGCGTCGCGTGACCGAGCCGTACGAGGGCTCCTGGGCGTTGCCCGGTGGATGGGTCGGCGCCGACGAGGGGCTCGACGACTCCGCCGCCGCACGCCTCCGCGAGACGACCAAGGTGCAGCCGCGCTACCTCGAGCAGCTCTACGCGTTCGGCGCGGTCGACCGGTCGCCCACCCGCGTCGTCTCGGTCGTGTACTGGGCGCTCGTGCACCCGGACGAAGCGAGCGTCGTGCCGGACGACTGGAACGTGCGGTGGTTCCTCGCCGACGAGCACCCCCCGCTGGCGTTCGACCACGACCGGATCGTCGAGTACGCGCTGTGGCGACTGCGCAACAAGATGTCGTACTCCCGGATCGCCCAGGCGTTCCTCGGTGACCGGTTCACGCTCGCTGAACTCCGCGGTGTGTACGAGGCGGTGCTCGGGCAGACGCTCGACCCGGCGAACTTCCGACGGCAGGTCGCCCAGAGCGACGCGGTCCTGCCGACCGACGAGACCACGAGCGGCGGACGGCACCGACCGGCCCGGCTCTACCGCTCGAACCCCGACCTGTCGTACGCGGACAACGGCCCGCTGACGACGCCCTGACCCATCCCCTGACCTGAGACGGGAACCGCCGTGTCCATCGCGACCACCATCGAACTGATCTCCAACGGCCGGGCTGCCGGCGCCACCTGCACGCCCGACCTTGCCGCACCCACCTGGGACTTCGACACCGTCCCCGGCTACGGCCCCGGATCGTCGATGTCCGACGTCATCCCGACGTCGGCCCCACGGCAGGGCGTCATCCCCGACGAGTACCGGAACGCCCCGGACGACGAGCTCCACGAGCGCATCGAGCGGGCGAAGGCGACGCTGGGGGACCGGGTGGTCGTCCTCGGGCACTTCTACCAGCGGGACGAGGTCGTCCGGCACGCGGACTTCCTGGGCGACTCGTTCCAGCTCGCCAACGCGGCGCTGACGAAGCCCGACGCCGAGGCCATCGTCTTCTGCGGCGTGCACTTCATGGCGGAGACGGCCGACATCCTCGCCCGCGACGACCAGCGGGTGATCCTGCCGAACCTGGCCGCCGGCTGCTCGATGGCGGACATGGCCGACATCGACAGCGTCGAGGCCGCCTGGGCCGAGCTCACGGCGCTCTACGGCACCGAGCCCGACGCCGACGGCCGTGTCCCGGTCATCCCCGTCACGTACATGAACTCGGCCGCCGACCTCAAGGCGTTCTGCGGGCGGAACGGCGGCATCGTCTGCACGTCCTCGAACGCCGCGACGGTCCTCGAGTGGGCGTTCGAGCGGGGGCAGCGCGTGCTGTTCTTCCCCGACCAGCACCTGGGGCGCAACACCGCGAAGGCGATGGGCATCAGCACGGACCGGATGCCGATGTGGAACCCACGACTGGCCGGCGGCGGCAACACCGCGGCGGAACTCCTCGAGGCGCAGGTCGTCCTGTGGCACGGCTTCTGCTCGGTGCACCGACGCTTCACCGTCGACCAGATCGCGCAGGCCCGTCGGGAGCACCCGGGCGTCCAGGTGATCGTGCACCCGGAGTGCCCGATGGCCGTCGTCGACGCAGCCGACGTCGCGGGCAGCACGGACCTGATCCGGAAGACGGTCGCCGCGGCCACCGAGCCGACGACCTTCGCGATCGGCACCGAGATCAACATGGTGAACCGCCTGGCGGCCGAGTACCCGCAGCACACGATCTTCTGCCTGGACCCGGTCGTCTGCCCCTGCTCGACGATGTACCGGATCCACCCGGGCTACCTCGCCTGGGTGCTCGAGGCGCTCGTCCGCGGTGAGGTCCTCAACGAGATCGTGGTGCCCGCCGCCGTGCAGATCGACGCGAAGGTCGCCCTCGAGCGGATGCTCGCCGCCAAGCCCCGTCCCCTCGCCGGCCAGCGGGACCCGGGCCCGGCCGCCACCGGCACGGCCGCGCCCAGCGCTGCCGCCACCGGCACGGCCGCGACCACCACCGTCCGGGCCTGACGATGCACGTCGTCGTCGTCGGGTCGGGCATCGCCGGCCTCACCGCCGCCATCCGTGCCAGCGCCGTGCACGACGTGACCCTCGTCACGAAGGGCGCCCTGGCCGACGGCGCCACGGCGCGCGCCCAGGGCGGCATCGCGGTGGCGCTCGGGGCGGACGACTCCGCCGCCCTGCACGAGCACGACACGCACGTCGCGGCCGCCGGCAGCGCCGACGCCCGCGCCGTGGACGTCCTCTGCACCGACGGCCCGGCGCGGGTCCGCGACCTGCTCGCACTCGGCGTGCCGTTCGACCGCAGCACCGACCCGACGACCCTCGACCGGTACTGCGACGACCTGGCCCGTGGACGCGAGGCGGCACACACGCGCTGGCGGGTCCTGCACGCCGACGGGGACGCGACCGGTGCCGCGGTGGAACGGACCCTCGTCGCCGCCCTGCACCGCCGACACGTCACGATCCTCGAGCGCACCTGCCTCACCGACCTCGTGGTCCGCGACGGTCAGGTCGTCGGCATCGACGTCCTCGACCTCCTCGGCGAGCCCCGGCGGCTCGACGCGGACGCGGTGCTGATCGCCTCCGGGGGCGCCGGGCACCTGTACCGCGAGACGACGAACCCGCTCGTCGCGACCGGGGACGGCACGGCAGCCGCCTGGCGGGCCGGGGCCGTCCTCGCCGACCTCGAGTTCGTCCAGTTCCACCCGACCCGCCTTGCGGTGCCGGACGGCGGCCTGGTCTCCGAGGCCGTCCGAGGCGAGGGCGCCGTCCTCCGTGACGCGACCGGACACCGCTTCATGACCGACGTGCACCCCGACGCCGAGCTCGCCCCGCGGGACGTCGTCGCGCGTGGGATCGCGGCGGCGATGCGGACGCAGCGCGGCCTGCCGGTCCTCCTCGACGCGACCGGCCTCGACCCCGACTTCCTCGTCGGACGCTTCCCGGGGCTCACCCGCGCGACCCGCGCGGCCGGCTTCGACTGGACGCGCGAGGGCGTCCCGGTCGCCCCGGCCGCGCACTACGCGATGGGCGGGATCGCGACGGACACGGAGGGCCGTACCAGCCTCCCGGGTCTCCTCGCCGTCGGTGAGGCCGCCTGCACCGGCGTGCACGGCGCCAACCGACTGGCGTCGAACTCGCTGCTCGAAGGGCTCGTCTTCGCGGTCCGCGCGGCGGACGCCCTCGGCGCACCGCGACCGGGTCGGCTCCGGCTGCGGGGCGACGCGACGCTCGTCCCGACCGTCGTCCCCGCCGTCGTCGACCGGACGGGAGGCGCCACCCGCCCCGGTCCGGACGCCCCCGTCCGGCAGGCGCTGCAGTCCGTCATGACCGACCACGTCGGCCTGCTCCGTGACGCGGCCGGGCTCGCCGGCGCGCGCGCTGCCCTGTCCGGACTCTCCGCCCCCGGACCGATGACCGTCCGGGACGCCGAGGACCGCGCGCTGCTCGACCTCGCCCGGCTCACGGCCCTCGCGGCCGAGGCCCGCACGGAGTCCCGCGGTGCCCACGCCCGCACCGACCACCCGGACACCGACCCGACCGCACCGGCGACGAACGCCTGGGTCACGGCGACCCCCGCGCCCGCCACCGCCGTGCCCGGACCCCTCCGACCGTCCGCCCGACAGGGAGCACTCGCATGACCACCACGACGCCCACCACGACGCCCGCCACCACCACACCCGCCACCGACGCGACCACCACGACCACGCTGTCGGCCGCCGCGGTCCCCGACCCGGGCACGATCCCGCCGCACGCGCTCCGCCGGGTCATCGAGACCGCCCTCGAGGAGGACGCGCCCTGGGGGGACGTCACGAGCGAGACGCTGATCCCCGCCTCGGCCACCGCGACCGCGACCCTGGCGGCCCGCGAACCCGGTGTGCTCGCGGGCGGCGAGGTCTTCGTCGCGGTGATGCACGCCGTCGACCCGGGCCTGGTCGTCGCGCTCGCCCTCCGCGACGGCGCCGCCTTCGCCGCCGGGGACGTCATCGCCAGCGTCACCGGGTCGGCCCGCTCGGTGCTCCGGGCCGAGCGGGTGGCGCTGAACCTGGTCCAGCGGATGTCCGGCATCGCCACCCTGACCGCTCGGTACGTCGACGCCACGGTCGGCACCGGCGCGCGGATCGTCGACACCCGGAAGACCACGCCCGGCCTCCGCGCACTCGAACGGCACGCGGTCCGGTGCGGGGGCGGGCACAACCACCGCACGTCCCTGTCCGACGCGGTGCTCGCGAAGGACAACCACCTGGCCGTGCTGCTCGCCGAGGGGGTCGGCATCGGGGACGCGATCCGCGCCGCACGGGCCCGGCTCGGCCACACCGTGCACCTCGAGGTGGAGGTCGACCGGATCGACCAGATCGAAGCCGTCGTCAGCGCCGGCGTCGACACGATCATGCTCGACAACTTCACCGTGCCGATGCTCGACGAGGGCGTCGCGCTCGTGGCCGGACGGGCGCTCGTCGAGGCCTCGGGCGGGGTGTCCCTCGAGACGGTCGCCGCGATCGCCGCCACCGGGGTCGACATCGTCTCCGTCGGTGCCCTGACCCACTCGGCGCGGGCACTCGACCTCGGGCTCGACGTCGACGTCACCGCCTGAGGGCCGGCCGTGTTCTACCTCGACCGTGCCGCCACCACGCCGGTCCGCCGCGAGGTGCTCGAGGCGATGTGGCCCTACCTGACCGGCACGTTCGGCAACCCGTCCTCGACCCACGGCATCGGCGACGCCGCAGCCCGGGGCCTCGCCGCCGCGCGGTCGGTCGTCGCCGGAGCGCTCGGCTGCCGCCCCGGCGAGGTCGTCTTCACGGGCGGTGGCACCGAGGGTGCGAACACCGCGGTCAAGGGCATCGCGCTCGCCACACCCCGGGGTCGCCACGTCGTCACGAGCGCGATCGAGCACGAGGCCGTCCTCGAGAGCTGCCGGTACCTCGAACGGTTCCACGGCTTCGACCTGACGGTGCTCCCGGTGGAGCCGGACGGCACCGTGACGCCGGACACCCTGCGCGCCGCCCTCCGACCCGACACCACGCTCGTCTCGATCGCGCACGCCGACAACGAGATCGGCACGGTGCAGGACGTCACCCGGCTCGCCGCGGTCGCCCACGAGGTCGGGGCGCGCTTCCACACCGACGCCGTGCAGTCGGCTCCCTGGTTGCCGGTCGGCCTCGACGTCCTCGGGGTCGACGCGGTCTCGGTCTCCGGTCACAAGCTGGGCGCCACGAAGGGGACCGGCGCGCTCGCCGTCCGTGCCGGGGTGCAGCTCGAACCGCTCGTGCACGGCGGCGGGCAGGAGCGTGGGCGCCGCTCGGGCACCGAGGACGTCGCCGGTGCCGTGGGGCTCGCCGCGGCCTGGGGGAGTGTCCTCGTCGAGCGGGATGCCGCCGCGGCCCACGCCGCGACCGTCCGGGACGTCGTCGTCGCCGGGGTGCTCGACCGGGTGCCGGGCGCGCTGCTCACCGGGTCGGCCGACCGCCGCCTGCCCGGTCACGCCTCCTTCTGCTTCCCCGGGGTGCACGGCGAGACGGTGCTGCTCGAACTCGAACGACGTGACGTCGTGTCCTCGTCCGGCAGCGCCTGTGCCGCCGGCAGCACCGACGCGTCGCACGTGCTGACCGCCCTGGGCCTCCCGGACGACCTGGCACGTTCGGCGGTCCGGCTGACGTTCGACGCGACCCTCACCACGGCGGACGCCGGGGCCGTCGTGGAGGCCGTGGTGGCGGCCGTCTCGGCCGTCCGGTCGCTCGCCTGACGCGGTGTACTAGACGTTCTACTCCATGTCTGGGGCCGTGTCCCCCCTATTGCGGACAAGCGCTGTCGTCCAGAGTGGAGGCATGGCGAACGCGACGACATCGACGGTGACGCAGGACGACCGCTTCCGTGCGGTCCAGCTCCTGCCCGCGCCGGCGACCCTCCTCGCGCTCGCCGTCGGTGCCGGGCAGGGCCTCGAGGCCGGCCCGCTCGCGGTCGTCGCCGCCGTCGGTGTCCTCGCGACGCTGGCCAGCGCACTCCTGCCCGCGCAGCTCGCGCACGCCGGACGCCCGATGCCCGCCCCCGCCGAGTCCGATCGGTACCGAGAGGACCGGATCCGGAACTGACCCTGGAACCCGCACCGTCCCTCCCGGCGGTGCACCGGACCGGACGCATCCCCTGATGCGCGTCCGGCCGGGACCCCGGCCCCTGCCGGGCCGTCCCGGAACGACCGGGCCTGCCGTGCCTTCGGGACCATCGACCCCTGAACGATGTGTCCCGTTCCCCTGAGGGCGCGGTGGGCTCGGTCCCGCTCAGGCGGTCGTGCGGTGCTCCACCGTGCCGGGCCAGACGTAGTCCAGGTCGTCCGGCACGTCCGGGAACAGCGGGCGGTAGTGCTCCGGGGCCTTCTGCACCAGCTTCGACCGGTGCGACAGGTGCACGCGCTCGTCCGTGTTCCACGAGGGCACCTCGAAGTCGCCGCGCTCGTACGCCGTCAGGTCCTCGGGGACGAGTGCCAGGTCGGCCAGTGTCTTCTCGAGGCAGGTGTCGGCGTGCCCGCGCTCGAGCCACACCCGGCACGTGGCGTCCTGGTAGGCCATCAGCGCCGGTCGGAAGCCGCGCCACATCGCCGTCACCGGGTGGTGCTGCCAGCCGTAGTCCGGCAGGGTCAGCGCGCGCATCACCTGCAGGGTCTCGACCCGCTGCTTGCCGAGGCGCTTGTCGTCGAGGACCTCGGCGGAGGCGCGGAAGTCAGCGAACGGCAGGAAGGTCTGCATCTGCCGGACGGTACGCCCGAGTGCCCGGGAGCGCGCCGGTCACCGTGCCGACACATGTCGTCACATCGACGACCGGCTCGTGCGAGGCGTGTGAGCATCGACCGCATGAGCAGTTCCCTCGTCGTCGGGGTCAGTGGCAGCCCGTCCGACCCGTCCCGCACCTCGACCCTCGTCGCCGCGACCGTCGACCGGCTCGCCGCCGAGCTGCCGGACGCCGAGACCGTGATCGTCGAGATCGGCCCGCTGCTGGCCGACCTCGGCGCCGCCGTCGACCGCGAGCACATGTCGGACGCCACCCGGGCAGCGCTCGAGGCCGTCGAGGCAGCCGACGTCCTGGTCGTCGGCAGCCCGGCGTTCCGTGCGGCCTACTCGGGGGCGTTCAAGCTCTTCTTCGACTGGATCGGCCAGTACGACCTGGTCGACACCCCGGTGCTGCTCACCGCGACCGGGGGGAGCGACCGACACGCGCTCCTCGTCGAGCACCAGATGCGGCCGCTGTTCGGGTTCTTCCAGTCGACGACGCTGCCGCTGGCGGTGTTCGGCAACGAGCGGGACTTCGACAAGCGCGTCGGCGGCTACGACATCGCGAGCATCGACCTCGAGCTGCGGATCGACCAGGCCGTCCGTCGGGCGCTGCCGATCATCCGCGGCGGGTTCGTGGCGGCGGGCGTCGACGAGGTGCGGCGGCCCGCGGAGTTCTGACGCGCCTCCCGGCCGGACGCCGGCGTGCGACCCGGCGGCGTCAGCCGCGGAGGAGCGCGGCGACGTGCGCGACCGCCAGCCGGTACCCGTCGGCTCCCGCGCCGGCGATGACCGCGGTCGCCGCCGTCGCGACGTGGTCGACGTGCCGGAACGGCTCGCGCTTCCACGTGTTCGACAGGTGCACCTCGACCACGGGGACGCTCAGTGCCTCCACCGCGTCGTGCAGCGCGACCGAGGTGTGCGCGTAGGCGGCCGGGTTGATGACGACGGCGTCGTGGTCGTCGAGCGCCTCGTGCAGCCAGTCGACGAGTTCGCCCTCGCGGTTCGTCTGCCGGAAGTCGACCTCGTGCCCGTGCTCGGCGGCCTCGGCGCGGACGATGGCCTCGAGGTCGGCGAGCGTCACGGTGCCGTACTGCGCCGGGTCCCGGCGGCCGAGGATGTCCAGGTTCGGGCCGTTGAGGACGAGGATGCGCATGCGCCGAGCCTACCGAGGGTCCTGATCCGGCGGGCCCGCCCGGTGCATGCCCCGGCTATGTGAACGGTCACATCGCGTGTAACGTCTTCGTCCGGGTCGGCAGAGTTGTCGGCTGCAACACATCGACGGAGAGTGTGAATGGTCCTCGCAGCAGCGAACAGCGGGATCCGGCTCGACTTGGGCTGGGTCGACTACTTGATGATCCTCGTGTACTTCGGGGTGGTCATCTGGATCGGGTTCACGGCTCGGCGGCAGGTCCGCACGAGCATGGACTTCTTCCTCTCGGGCAGGTCCATGCCCGCGTGGATCACGGGCCTGGCGTTCGTGTCCGCGAACCTCGGCGCCACCGAGATCCTCGGCATGGCGGCCAACGGCGCCCAGATCGGCATGGCGACGCTGCACTACTACCTCATCGGTGCCGTGCCCGCGATGGTCTTCCTCGGCCTCGTGATGATGCCCTTCTACTACGGCTCGAAGGTCCGCAGCGTGCCGGAGTTCATGCTCCGCCGCTTCGGCAAGGCCCCGCACCTCGTCAACGCGATCGCGTTCGCGGTGTCGAACGTCCTCATCGCCGGCATCAACCTCTACGCGATGGCGATCGTCATCGAGGCGATGCTCGGCTGGCCGGAGTGGCTCGCCATCATCGTGTCCGCCGGCTTCGTGCTGGCCTACATCACCCTCGGTGGGCTCTCGAGCGCGATCTACAACGAGGTCATGCAGTTCTTCGTGATCCTCGCCGGCCTCATCCCGCTGACGATCGTCGGCCTCCACCGCGTCGGCGGCTGGAGCGGGCTGACCGAGGCCATCAAGCAGACCCAGGGCGTGCAGCACCTGCAGACCTGGGCCGGCACGGGCATCGGCAACGTCACGAACCCGATCGGGGCGAACTGGCTCGCGATCGTGCTCGGTCTGGGCTTCGTGCTGTCGTTCGGCTACTGGACGACGAACTTCACCGAGGTGCAGCGCGCGTTCTCGGCGAAGAACATGTCGGCTGCCCGCCGCACCCCGCTGATCGCCGCGATCCCGAAGCTCTTCATCCCGTTCATCGTCGTCGTCCCCGGCCTCATCGCCGCCGCCGTCGTCGGGAACCAGTTCGCCGACGGCACGCTGACCTACAACGACGCGATCCCGAAGCTCATCCAGATGTACCTGCCGACCGGTGTGCTCGGTGTCGCCGTGACGGGCCTCCTGGCCTCGTTCATGGCCGGCATGGCGGCGAACGTCTCGAGCTTCAACACGGTCTTCACGTACGACATCTGGCAGCGCTACATCAAGCCGAACATGCCCGACCTGCACTACCTGAAGACCGGCCGCTGGGTCACCGTCGTCGGTGTCGTCGTCGGTGTCGGCACGGCGTTCCTCGCCGCCCAGGCCGGCAACATCATGACCTACATGCAGACGCTGTTCTCGTTCTTCAACGCGCCGCTGTTCGCCGTCTTCATCCTCGGCCTGCTCTGGAAGCGGATGACGACGCAGGGCGCGCTGTGGGGCTACGTCCTCGGCATCATCACCCCGACGATCACCTGGATCGCCTACCTGGTGGACCCGGACCTGTTCTCGACCGCCACGGCCGAGACCATGTACGGCGCGATCATCTCGTTCGTCACGGTGATCATCGTCGCCGTCGCGGTCTCGATGTTCACGAAGCCGAAGGACGTCTCCGAGCTCGGCGGCCTGGTCTACGGCATCGGCAAGATCGACATGAGCGCGGGCGCCGTCGCCACCGACACCGCCTGGTACCGCTCCCCGGCGCTGCTCGGCACGGTCGCCCTCGTGCTCTGCGTCGTCCTCTACCTGCCGTTCCTCTGATCCGGACCCCGAAGGAGACCATCCATGGCTGACACCACCACCCCCTCGGGCTCGTTGACCGAGGACGAGAAGGCGGCACTGGTCCGCTCCACCCGTCGCCTCGACCTGCGCCGCATCCTCGGCGGACTGTTCCTGCTCTACGGCGTCATCACGACCATCGTCGGGATCGTGCACTGGGAAAGCGACCCGAAGATGACCGGCGGCATCCACATCAACCTGTGGGTCGGGCTGGCGATGCTCGCCGCCGGCCTGCTGTTCTTCCTCTGGGACCGCCTCGCACCGGTGCCGGCCGAGGACATCGTCGGACAGGCCGAGGCCGAGGCCCACCAGCGCGCCGCCGGCGAAGGCCGCGACCTGGGTTAGGCAGGGCGGTCGCCCTGGCGACCCACGGACGGACGGGAGGCGCGGTACCAGCTGGTACCGCGCCTCCCGTCCGTCGTCGTACCGGCCGGCAGGTCGGTTCCGCCACGGAACGGTTGCGGACCGGGGCCGGTCGGGCCAGGTTGGTCACGACGGAAGGGACCCCACATGTCGACCATGGTGTTCATCAACTTGCCGGTGTCCGACCTGGCGCGGGCGACCGCGTTCTACCAGGCGCTCGGCTACCCCCTCAACCCGGTGTTCAGCGACGACACCGCCTCGAGCATCGTCGTGAGCGACACGGTGTACGTGATGCTCCTGACGCACGTGAAGTTCTCGGAGTTCACCGACAAGGCGATCGCCGCGCCGGACACGATCGAGGTCATCAACTCCCTCAGCGCCGAGACGAAGGAGGAGGTGCACCGGATCGTCGACGCGGCCGTCGAGGCCGGCGGGACCGAGGACCGGCCGGAGATGGACCTCGGGTTCATGTTCCAGCGGAGCTTCACCGATCCCGACGGCCACCGCTGGGAGTACGTCTGGATGGACCCCGCCGACTGACCCCTCGCAAAACGCAACCCCGGCGACACTGCGCAACGGAGTACCGCTGCGAGGAAGCGCCGGGGTTGCGTTTTGCGGAGGGGGCGACGGCAGGATGGGGGGATGACCGACGATCTCGTGCCCGGCGAGGACGGCCTCGCCCGGCCGCTCTGGGCATCGACCGACCCGATGCTCCGCGACTACTACGACACCGAGTGGGGGATGCCGGTCCGTGACGAACGCGGCGTCTTCGAACGGCTCTCACTCGAGGCGTTCCAGTCCGGGCTGTCGTGGCGCACCATCCTGGCGAAGCGGCCGGCGTTCCGGGCGGCGTTCGCCGACTTCGACCCCGACGTCGTCGCCGGCTTCGGGGACGAGGACGTCGCTCGGCTGCTCGGGGACGCGGGCATCGTCCGGAACCGCGCGAAGATCGCGGCGACGATCACCAACGCGAACGCCACCGTCGCGCTGCGGGCGGACGGGGGACTGGCCGACTTCGTGTGGTCCTTCCGACCGGCTGACACGCCACGGCCCCGCACCGCGGCCGAGGTCCCGACGACCAGTCCGGAGTCGACCGCGCTGTCGAAGGCGCTGCGGAAGCGCGGGTTCGCCTTCGTCGGACCGACCACCATGCACGCCCTCATGGAGGCACTGGGCATCGTCGACACGCACCTGCTCGGCAGCCACCGACGGGCGACGTCAGGCATCTGGCCCGACTGAGTCAGCGGTTGCCCTTCGAGCCGCGCTTCGGCTTGCCGGACATGCCGCGCGGAGTCCGACCACGACCGGTGGAGTTCTTGCCGCCGCCGCTCTTCGCCCCGGTGCCCTTCGTGGCACTCCGCTTGGCGACCGTCTTCGCGTTCGCCGCCGTGGCCTTGCCGCCGGCCGCGTTGTTGCCGGACGACTTCCCGCCGGTCGTCCTGCCACCACTCGCCTGGCGTGCGCCGTCCTGCTCGTCAGGATCCGTGCCTCCCGGCTGGTCCGGCTGCTGCCGTGAGCTGTTCGCGGTCCGGCCGCGGACGACGCCGATGAACTCCTCGGTGAGTTCCGAGGCGTCCTCGCCGCGCCAGACGAGCGCGACACGCGTGCCGGGGGAGCCGGCGAGCGGCCGGGAGACGAGGGACTTTCGGCTCTCGGCACGGAAGAGGGACTGGGGGAGGACGACGACGCCGACGTTCGCCTCGACCAGGTCGAGCGCTGCCGCGACGTCCGACGGCACCGGACCGGCGTCGAGGACGGTGACCTCGGCCAGGTCCGCCTCGGTGACCTCGTCGAGGTCGGCGAGGGGGGAGTCCTTCGGGGCGGCGACCACCGCGGTCTCGGTCCACAGCGGGATCGCGTGCGGCTGCTCGCCCTCGGCCCGCTCGGGCACCGGCATCCGCGCGAAGACCATGTCGGCATCGCCCTCGATGGCGTCGAGGACCCCGTCCGCGGAGACCGGCATGAGGACCAGGTCGACGTCCGGCCGGCGCTGACGCCAGACCCGTACCCACTTGGCGGGGGAGACCCCGGGTACGAAGGCGATGGAGAGCGCGGTCATGCAGTCGAGCATACGGGCCGTACTCTGGTCACCATGGCCCAGGAACAGACCATGAAGCCCGAGACCGCTGCCAAGAAGCTCGGCATCCTCCTCTCGGCGACGCCCGAGTCGTTCCGTGCGGGCCCGATCGCTCGCACGACGTTCGACGAACTGCAGAGCGAACCGCCGACGTGGTTGCAGGACCTCCGTCGTGACGGGCCGCACCCGCGCCCGGTCGTCGCCGCGCGCCTCGGGGTCTCGATCTCCGGCCTGGCCCGTGCCGGTGTGGACGACGTCCTCACGACCGAGCAGATCAAGCGGCTGCTGCAGGACATGCCCGCGTGGCTCGTGCAGGAGCGTTCCACCCAGGCCGCGGTCCGCACCGAGAACGTGCGCGTGAAGCAGGAGCGCGCCGCCCGCACCGAGGGCTGACCCCACCCGTGCACGGGACCGTCGCCGACGCCATGCTCGTCGTGCCGCAGTTCGCCTCGGTGTGCTGCATCGTCGGCGACCGGTACCGTCCGCGGCCCGGCGTGATCGTCCCCGCGGCAGTGATGCTCGTCGCGATGGTGATGCCCGTCGTCCAGGCCGGTGCGTCGTGGACGATCCTGGCCGCGGCGCTGCTGCTGTTCCTCGCACCGATGCCCGTGATGCGCCGACGTCGGCGGGACGGTCGTCGCGCCGAGCCGATGGACGTGCACCGGGCGTTGTCCGCGGTCGTGATGGCGGGGATGCTGCTGATGGGGCATGCGTCCGAGCTCGCCGGCTCCGGGGTCCACGCGCACGCCCTGGTCCTGACCGCCGTGCTCGGTGCCGGGGTGATCGGCTACTGCGCCTTCAGCGGATGGCTGCTCCGGTACGAGTGGGCGCGTGAGGACCGGCGGGCCGTCCGGAGCGGCGAGGTGTTCGCGATGACCGTCGCCGTGGTCGGGATGACCCTGGCGATGTGAGCGGCGTTACGGTGGTGCCGTGTCCGACCGCATCGTCCGCCGACCCGACGCCCCACCGCCGCGCCTCGACGAGGTCGACGAGCGGATCCTCTGGGTCCTGGCCTCGGACGCCCGGATCCCGAACAACCGGCTCGCTGCCGCCGTCGGCATCGCACCATCGACGTGTCTCGTCCGGGTCCGGGCACTGGAGGACGCCGGCATCATCACCGGCTACCGTGCCGAGGTCGACATCGCTCGTCTCGGGTTCTCGATCGAGGCGATGGTCTCCGTGCGGGTGCACGCCGCCGCGCGACACGAACTGCGCGAGTTCGCGAAACGCCTGCTCCGGGTGCCGGTGGTGCTCGACGTGTCGTTCCTGGCCGGCGACAAGGACTTCCTCGTGCACATCGCCTGCACGTCCACCGAGCAGTTGCGGGACTTCGTCGCGGACGAGTTGAGCGGTGACCCGTCGGTCGCGACGACGCAGACCTCGATCGTGTTCGAGCGGCTCGTCGCCGACCGGGAGCACCAGGCCGGGTCGTACGGCGAACTGCGCCGCTGGCAGGCCTGAGCGCAGCGAGCGCAGTGACCGGAGCGGGCGCAGCGGGCGCAGCGGGCGCTGCGGGCGCAGGTCAGCGCGTCCGGACCATCGGGGTGTGCGGGATCGCGTCCTCGAGGAAGTCCTCACCCGAGCGCACGAAGCCGAACTGCGCGTACCACTCGCCGAGGTGCGCCTGCGCGTTGATGCTGATCCGCTCGGACCGGCTCTCGGCGATCGCGGCCTCCATGAGTGCGGCGCCGAGGCCCTTCCCGCGGGCGTGTGCAGCCGTCGCGACACGGCCGATGCGCTCGGTGCCGTCGGGTTCACGGAGCAGCCGGAGCGTCGCGTCGACCGAACCGCTGCCGGCCCAGAACTGCACCGTGCCGGGCTCCAGGTCGCGGCCGTCGATGTCGTCGTAGGCGCACTCCTGCTCGACCACGAACACGTCCTGCCGCAGCCGGAGGATCTCGTGCAGGGTGACGACGTCGAGGTTGCGGGTGGGGGCACTGAAGGTCGAGGTCACGCCGTTTCCTGACTTTTTCTTGGGAATGGGTTCCGCACGATGCCCATCGAGGCGTACCGTGCCGGTCAACCACTCTACGTGCGCAGCCGAGATCAGGAGGTGAGCGCATGGACGCATCGATGCGTGCACCCCTGAACGCGGTCATCCGCTGGGCTCTCATGGCCTGCGGCACCGCGGCGGCACTGGTGCTGCTCTCGCTCGTCTTCGGTGCTCGGCCCGCTGCTGCGGCCGGCCCACTCGGCCTGGGTGGAGCGTCCCCGAGCAGCGCGCAGACGACCACGTCGCAGCGTCCGGACGGCCTGCTCGGCAGCGTTGTGTCCGGCGTCGGCGGAACCGTGGAGGGCGTCACACAGGGAGTCGGTCAGGCCGTCGGGAGCGTCGTCGCACCCGTCCGACAGGCTCCCGTACCAGCGGCTCCTGCGCCGGCTCCGGCCGCGCCGGCTCCGACCGCGCCGGCTCCGGTCGTACCCGCACCGGCGGCACCCGCCCCGGTCCCCGCTCCCGCAGCCCCGGCCCCGGCCCCGGCACCCGCAGCGCCGGCTCCGGCTCCGCACCCGTCGAGCCCCGTGATCCCGGCCCCGGCAGCACCGTCGCCGGCCACTCCGGTCGCCGCAGCGCCGACCCCCGCCGGTGCGCACTCCGGCTCCGCTGCAGCCCCGGCGCCGGCCTCGGACCGGCCTGCCGCGAAGCCCACGACCACACCCGCCACAGCACCGACGACCCGCCCGGGCACCTCGCTCGTCGGCGGCGTCCTGTCGGGCGTGAGCGCAGCCTCCCGGCCCGTCACCGACACCGTCGGATCGGTCCTCGACCCCGTCACCGGGGCCGTGCAGGGCGTCGCCGGTGACCGTCCGGTGACCGCGATCGTGGCCGTCGTCGACCGGGTGGTCGGGAGCCTCCCGGTCGTCGGCGGACTGCTCGGTGACGACACCGTCGGCGCGGTCACCGCGCCCGTCACGGGCGTCGTCGACGACACCCTCGGTTCGGTCGGCGAGGTCGTCGGCAGCGTGCCCGGCGTCGTCGCCCAGGTCCCCGACGTGGTCGGCGCCCTGCCCGGTGCGGGTGGCGGGCTCCTGCCGGGAGGCTCCCTCCCCGGTGTCGACGTCCCCCCGGTCCCCGTCGTGGTCGCCCCCGGTACCGGTGGCACGACCCTGCCGACGGCGCCGACCGGCTCCGTGCCTCCCGTCGTCGTCACAGCGCCTCCCGCGGCCGACGGGCGACCCGTCCAGGAGCCCACCCCGTCGACGACCGCGCTGGTCGCCCCGGGCGCAACAGCCGAGATCCTCACGCCGGACTCCCGGTCGACCGCGACGAACCCGTCCGTCGTCCGCTCGGGCACCGCGGCACTCGTCACAGGCCCGCTCGCCGACGAGTCGTCGTCGAACCCCCTGGCTGCCGCGACGATCGGCGGTCAGGCCCTGATCCTCCCGGACGGCGGCTCGCCGATGCGCGCACCGTTCGAGGGCGCCACCGGTGGCACCGCAGGCGGAACCGCCGCTGTTGGGTCGGGTGGCGCGACCGTGATCGGCACCGTCGGTGCCGACGCAGAGACCTCCCCCCTCGCCGCGGGACACCGCGGTCCGGTCACCGACGAGGCGCTCCCGGCGTCGCTCGTCGGCGACCACGACGTCGCCCCTGATTGAGATCGGTGCACCTGCCCGCCATGGCAGGACGCACCATAGACCGCCCCGTGCGGTCGACCAACCATCTCGATCAGGAGTGAACGACCATGAACAAGAACGTCTCCCGAGGGCTCTTCTTCGCCCTCTGTGTGGGCGGGCTGACGCTCGGTGGGGCCGTCGCGGCGAACGCGGCGACGACCACCGGAGCGGACGGCATCGCCTCCGGAACCCAGGTCGCGCCGAACGTCGACGCACCGGTCTCCGTCACCCGCAACGCCTTCGGCATCGTCGGTGACGCCGTCTCGGCAGCCACGGCTCCGGCTGCGGCTCCGGCTGCTCCCGCGCCGGCTCCGGCTCCGGCTCCCGCGCCGGCTCCGGCTCCGGCCGCACCGGCACCCGCCCCGGCTCCGGCACCCGCCGCGCCGACGACCAGCGGCGCTGACGGCATCGCGTCCGGCATCCAGGCGGCGCCCGAGGTCACGGCGCCGGTCACCGTCAGCGGCAACGCCGTCGGTGTCCTCGGCGACGCTGCTGCGGCGCCGGCACCGGCTGCACCGCCGGCCCCGGCCCCGGCTGCTCCGGCAGCCGCACCGTCGACCACCGGCACGGACGGCGTGCTCTCCGGCACCCAGGTGGCCGGCGACGTCGACCTCCCGGTGACCCTCGGCGGCAACGCCGTCGCCGTCGCCGGGGACGCCACCAGCACCGGCTCCGGCACGAGTGCCCCTGCCCCGGCGCCTGCTGCTCCGGCGTCCACGTCGGGTGCCGACGGTCTGCTGTCCGGCACCCAGCTCCTGCCCGTCGTCGCGATCCCGGTCACGGTGTCGGGCAACGGCATCGGAGTCCTCGGGGACGGAAGCGCGACAGGTCCGTCCGCACCGGCCGCCTCGTCCGGGTCCGGTTCGACGGGAGGCTCGTCCTCCCCGTCGACGTCGGGTTCCGACGGCCTCATCTCCGGCACACAGCTGATCGGGACCGTCTCGGTGCCGATCACGGTGACCGGGAACGGCATCGGCGTGGTCGGTGACGGTGCGAGCACCGGTGGTTCGACCACGGGCACGGGCACTGGTGGTTCGACCACCGGCACCGGCACGGGTACCGCGCCGGCTGCTGGTGGAACCACTTCGGGTGAGGACGGCATCGGATCGGGTACGCAGGTGTCGCCGGTCGTCTCGGTTCCGGTCTCGGTCGGTGGGAACGGCATCGGCGTCGTCGGTGACGGCACGAGCACCGGTGGTTCGACCACGGGCACGGGCACTGGCACCGGCACCGCACCGACTGCTGGTGGAACCACTTCGGGTGAGGACGGCATCGGATCCGGCACGCAGGTCATCCCGGTGATCAACATCCCGGTCACGGTCGGTGGGAACGGCATCGGCGTCGTCGGTGACGGCACGAGCACCGGCGGTTCGCCCACGGGCACCGGCACGGGTACCGCGCCGGCTGCTGGCGGGACGACCTCCGGTTCGGACGGCGTCGGGTCGGGCACGCAGGTGTCGCCGGTCGTCTCGGTTCCGGTCACGGTCGGTGGGAACGGCATCGGCGTCGTCGGTGACGGCACGAGCACCGGTGGTTCGAGCACCGGCACCGGCACCGGCACCGGCACTGCGCCGGCTGCTGGCGGAACCACTTCGGGCGAGGACGGCATCGGTTCCGGGACGCAGGTCGTCCCGGTGATCGACATCCCGGTCACGGTCGGTGGGAACGGCATCGGCGTCGTCGGTGACGGCACGAGCACCGGTGGCCCGACCACCGGTACCGGCACGAGCACCGGTGGCCCGACCACCGGCACCGGCACGACGCCCGTCGGCGGTGGCAGCACCTCCGGTGCTGGCGGCATCGGTTCGGGCACGCAGGTCATCCCAGTGATCGACATCCCGGTCACGGTCGGCGGGAACGGCATCGGCATCATCGGTGACGGCTCCAGCAGCACCCCGGTCACCACGACCCCGGGCACGAACCCCGGTACCGACCCGGGCACCGACCCTGGCACGAACCCGGGTACCGACCCTGGCACGAACCCGGGTACCGACCCTGGCACGAACCCGGGTACCGACCCCGGCACGGACCCCGGTACGAACCCCGGTACCGACCCCGGTACGAACCCCGGTACGAACCCGGGCACCGGCCCGGTCACCGGGACGCCGAGCACCAACCCCGTGCCGGTGACGGGGACGACGACCGACCCGGGCACGCCGGTCACCGCTGTCCCTGCCGTGGGCACCGACCCGGCCGGCACGGTCCGGATCGCTCCGGCCGCGCAGGTCACCACTCGCACCACGGCCGCTCCGGTCGGCACCACGGTGACGGGCACGGGTACCAGCTCCGGCAGCACGGAGTCTGACCTCGCCACCCTCGCCTACACGGGAGCGGAACGTCCGGTCCTCCCGGCCCTCGCGGCACTCCTGCTGCTGCTGGCCGGTCTCGGGACGATGGCACTGCGACGTCGCCACTGACGCCACTCTGCTGAACAGCAGGCCGCCGGGCTCTGCACAACAGAAGCCACCCCGAACCACGGCATCCCGTGGTTCGGGGCGGTTTCCGTTGTGCGCGGGCCAACCGCACCAGCCGATCGGCGGCCGGCGGCCGGGCGCACGCGAAGCGCCAGCGGCCCGGCGACCCGCGGACCGCACCCGTCCTGGGGGAGCACTGAGTGCCTCCTGGGTGGCCCGCGCCGCTTGCTGAACACAGCGGCAGCCGACCGGCGGCTGTGCGTCAGCTGGACGGCAGCACGATGAACGCGTGCCATCCGACCTGCTCCAGCTCCCGATCGTCCTCCCGGCCGTGCTCGTGCCGGTGGACGTCGTCGCCGTCGTCCTCGTCCTCCTGACGGTCGTCGGCCCACGGGGACGCAGCAGGGGGACGGACACCCCGGCAGGCCCGGTCCGGCATCGCTGGGACCGCGGTCTGCCGGCCGTGCTGGTGCGGGTCGCCGCCCTGGCGGTGGGCGCCGGCATCGGACTGGTCGCCGTCTGGTGGTTCGGCGACGTCCGGGACCTCTTCGGGGTCTCGTTCACCCCGGTGACCCGCATGTGGGTCGCGTTCACCACGGCCGCCGTCCTGCTCTTCCTCGTCGTCCTCGTGCAGGGCGGGAACGGCCGTCGCGTCGTGGCGCTCGCCGCTGCGCTGGCCGTCGCCCTCACCGCCGGACTCGGCATCAACGTCGACTTCGGTGCCTACCGCACCATCGGCGAGGCCGTCACCCCGAACCCGTACCCGACCGGGCGCCTCGACCACCAGCACCCGGCGCGCGCCGGAGCCCACGAGGTGGACGCGGCGACCTGGACCGCGCCGGTCGGCATGCCCCGGCACGGCCGGACCCTCGCGGTCCGGATCCCCGCGACGGTCTCGCGGTTCCACGCCCGGCGCGCGGTCGTGTGGCTGCCGCCGGCTGCACAGGTCGCCGATCCGCCGACCCTCCCGGTCCTCGTGGTGCTCTCCGGGCAGCCCGGCCAGCCGTCCGACATGTTCCAGACCGGTCGGATCGGCACGTTCCTCGACCGCTACGCAGCCGCGCACCAGGGCCTCGCACCCATCGTCGTCTCGCCCGACCAGCTCGGCGCACCGGAGCGGAACCCGATGTGCGTCGACAGCCGACGACTCGGACGGAGCGCGACCTACGTGATGACGGACACCGTGCGGTGGATCCGGCAGCACCTCGACGTCGCGTCCACACGGTCGGCCTGGGGGATCGGCGGCTTCTCGCAGGGCGCGACCTGCTCCATGCAGTTCTCCAGTGCACACCCGGAGGTGTTCGGCGCGACCCTCGCGATCTCGAGCGAGCTGGCTCCGGCGAACGGGTCCCTCGAGCACACCGTCGACGTCGGGTTCGGCGGGTCGCGTCGCGCGTACGACCGGGCGACCCCGGAGGCACTGCTCGCCGCCCACGCGCCGTACCGTGGCCACCTGACGGTGTTCGGCTACGGCGAGGACGACGCCCCGTACGAGCGGTCGACGCTCGCCCTCCGCGCGGCCTCGGCCCGAGCCGGCATCGCGACGACCCTCGTCGTCTCCCCGGGTTCCGCGCACGACTGGAACACGGTCCGGTACGTGCTCGGTCGTGGCCTGCCGACCGTGATCGCCCACCTCGGTCTCCCGGTGGGCGAGGTCCGACGGTGACGGGCTCGGATGCCGGCCGCGCGGTCACCGCGCGCGTCCTGCCGGAGGTGCGGCGTGCCTCGCGAGCGCTCGGGCAGGCCGTCCGTCGACGACCGGTGACCGCCGTCGTCCTGCTCCTGGTCCTGGCGGCCTCGGTCACAGCCGGCACCATGCGGTTCGCGCACGGCCGGCCGGTGCCGGACGCCCTCGTGCCGTTCCGTGTGTTCGCCGTCACGACCGGCGTCCTCGCGCTGGTCCTGACGCTCGCTGGCGTCGTCGTGCTGGTCGGCGCGGCCGAACGGCTGATGGGGTCGCGGCGGACCGCCGCCGCCTTCCTGGCGACGAGTGTCGCGGGAGCCGCAGCCGCGGCGGTCGTCGGCGTCATCGACCCCGACGGACGGCACGGTGCAGCCCTGTTGTCCGGCGCCGAGGGCCTGGACCCGTGGACGGCGATCCTCGGGACGGTCACCACGGCGAGTGCCTTCGCCGGTCCGCTCTGGCGTCGGCGCATCCGGGTGAACGCCCTGGCGGTCGTCCTCGCGCTCTTCCTGTACGCCGGGCACACGGCCGACCTGTCCGCCGTCGTCGCGACCGCTGCCGGCTGGGGACTCGGCGAGGTGTTCCGTCGCACCCCGAAGCGGACCGGCTGGACCCGCAGTTCCCACCGGGAGACCCGGGTGCTGCTCGGGACGGTGGTCCTGGTGTCGGCGGTGGGACCGGTCATCGCCCTGGTGTCCCGCGCGCGGGTGGGGCTGCTCGCACCGCTCGCCGCGGTCGTCGGACTCGGGCCAGCCGACCAGCCGTCCGTGTGCCGCGCCGACGGTGTCGCCGGGGAGTGCCTGCACCGGCTGCTGACCTACCGGGCGACCGACCCGTGGTCCCTGCTGCTGGCGGTCGCGCCGTTGCTCGTGCTCGTCGTCGGCGCGGTCGGGCTCTTCCGGGGCAGCCGGTTCGCGGTCTGGCTCGTGGTGGTGGTCGACACCGTCACCGGTATCGCCGCCGCGGTGACGTACACCCACGTCCCCGGGCGGGTGGCGCAGCTGCGCGGCTCCGAGGACCACGTCGTCGTCGTGCTGTCAATCGCCGCGTCGATCGCGGTACCGCTCCTGACCGCGGTCGTCCTCGTGACGTTGCGGCGCTCCTTCACGGTCGTGGTCGCACGCGAGCGTGTCGTCGTGTTCACGGTGACGGTCCTGGCGGCCGCCGCGGTCCTCGCGACGGTCGTGTTCGTCGCCGCGGACGCGTCCCCGGTGCGGGTGCACGACCCGTTCGGTCTGGTGGTCGCGGTCCTCGGGCCGTTGTCGCCGGTCGTCCACCGTCTGCCGATCCGTGACCCGGGCCTCCGGACGGTGCTGAGCCTCGTCGGCCCGCTGCTGTGGGCCGTGGTCGCGGTCGCCGCCGTCCGGCCCGCGGGCGCCGCCCCGGGCGCGTCCGACGCCGACGTCACCACTGCCGACCGTGAACGGGCGCGGGCGCTGCTCGTCGCCGGTGGCGGGGACACGTTCGGATGGATGGCGACCTGGCCCGGCAACGCCCACTGGTTCAGCGCCGACGGACGTGCCGGGGTCGCCTACCGACGCGCCGGGACGGTCGCGGTGGCCCTCGGTCCGTTCGGCTGGCCGGACGCCCGGCACTCGGCGCTGACCGACTTCGCCCGGCACTGCGACGACAACGGGTGGACGGCGGTCTTCCACGGCATCGACACGACCAGTGCGGCCGCCCTCACCGCACTGGGTTGGCGGACCCTGCCGGTCGCCGAGGACGCCGCGTTCGACCCGCGGCAGTGGACCACGAGCGGCAGTCGCAAGCAGGACGTCCGGACCGCCGTGAACAAGGCCCGTCGTTCCGGCTGCACGGCCACCTGGTCGTCGTGGCAGGACCTGCCCGCGTCGACGACCCGGCAGATCGAGGCGATCTCGGAGGAGTGGGTCGCCGACCGCGAGCTCCCCGAGATGGGCTTCACGCTCGGCAGCATCGACGAGATGCGCGACCCGGCGGTGCGGACCCTGGTGGCGCAGGACGCCGAGGGAGCGGTCCTCGGTGTCACGAGCTGGTTGCCGTCACACCGCGAGGGCCGCGTCGTCGGGTGGACGCTCGACGTCATGCGGCGACGGGCGGATGCGCCGAACGGCGTCATGGAGTTCCTGGTCGCGTCCGCCGCCGAGGTGATGCGTGACCAGGGCGTCGAGCGACTCGGTCTCTCCGCCGCGCCGCTCGCCCGCACGCCGGGCACCACCGCGCCGAGCCGTGCATCGACCGACGCGGCGACCCCGGCCCGAGCGGACCCGGCCAGCGCGAAGCCGGCCACCGCGACGGTCAGCAGCCCGACGCCGGGCACGGCGCCCGCCGGGAACACGTCAACCGGAGACGGCGTCGAGACCCTGCTCAAGCTGGTCGGCGGCGTCCTCGAACCGGTCTACGGCTTCCGCTCGCTCCTCCGGTTCAAGCGGAAGTTCGGTCCGGACCTGGAGCCGCTCGTCCTCGCCTACCCGGACCCGGTGGCCCTGCCCGCGATCGGGGTCGCGGTGGTCCGCGCATACCTGCCCGACCTGTCGCTCCGGCAGGCGCTCGCCCTGGTCCGCGGGCGCGGCTGAGCCGTCGGACGGGTACGGCCGAGCCGACGGACGGGAGGCACGACACCCGTCCGAGACGCCGCATGACGTCCGGTGGACGGTCCGCCCACGACGGTCGGGGGCCTGGGGTATCGTCGGGGACACGCAAGCGCTCCGGGGTCGGTGTAATTCCGAACCGGTGGTGACAGTCCACGAGCGCCGCGCCGGGCCCGCCCGGTGCGGGGTTGACCCGGTGAAACTCCGGGACCGACGGTGAGAGTCCGGACGGGAGGAAGCGCTGACGGAAGGTGACGGTCGTTCCGCGACCCCTGCCTCCCGTCCGCCGACGACCGTCGCGCGCACCCGGAGTCCCGTTGAGAGGACACCAGTGTTCACCGGCATCATCGAGGAACTCGGCACCGTCACCGCCGTCGACGAACGAGGCGACTCCGTCGCGCTCACCGTCCGCGGCCCGCTCGTCGTCTCGGACGCGCAGCACGGCGACTCCATCTCGGTCTCGGGCGTCTGCCTGACCGTCGTCGAGCAGACCCCGGAGACGTTCACCGCCTTCGTCATGAAGCAGACCCTCGACATGAGTGCGCACGGGTCGCTCCGGTCCGGCGACCGGGTGAACCTCGAGCGTGCCGCCTCGGTGGGGGACCGCCTCGGTGGGCACATCGTGCAGGGCCACATCGACGGCACCGCGACCGTGCTCGAGACGGACGACGGGGACGGGTGGCGGCGGGTGCGGTTCGCCCTGACGCCGGACCTCAGCCCGCTCGTCGTCGACAAGGGCTCGATCGCCATCGACGGCGTCTCGCTGACCGTCAGTGCCGTCTCGTCGGAGTCGGTCGCTGCCGACGCTGCCTGGTTCGAGGTCAGCCTCATCCCGGAGACCCTGGCCGCCACGACGCTCGGCGCCCGGGTGCCGGGTGACCGCGTGAACATCGAGACCGACGTCCTGGCCCGGCACGTCCGCCGGATGCTGCGGCTCGACGCCGCTGCCGTCACGGCTGACGCGTCCGGCGTGGCAGCCGGCATCCCGGTCGCGGCGGAGGCACGGTGATGGCCGCCGAGACCGCCCCCGTCGCGCAGACCGTCCCCGCCGTCCCGGGTCTGTCCTCGGTCGAGCAGGCGATCGCCGCGATCGCGGCCGGCCGGCCGGTCATCGTGGCCGACGACGAGCACCGCGAGAACGAGGGCGACGTCGTCCTCTCCGCCGAGCTGGCGACGCCGGAGTGGATCGCGTGGACGGTCGCGCACTCGTCCGGGTTCATCTGCGCCCCGGTCAGCACGGACATCGCCGACGCCCTCGACCTGCCGCCCATGGTCCAGCACAACGAGGACGTCCGGGGCACCGCGTACACGGTGACCGTCGACGCGGCCGTCGGGGTCACGACCGGCATCAGCGCGCACGACCGCGCCCGGACGCTCCGGGTCCTCGCCGATCCGACCTCCGTCCGCGACGACCTGCACCGACCGGGGCACGTCGTCCCGCTGCGCGCACGGCCGGGCGGGGTCCGCGAACGGGCCGGTCACACCGAAGCCGCGATCGACCTCGTCACCGCTGCCGGACTCCGGCCGGCGGCGGCGATCTGCGAGATCGTCGACGAGCAGGGCGGCATGATGCGCCTGCCGGAGCTCGTCGGACTCGGGACACGCGAGGGCGTGCCCGTCATCACCATCGCCGCGTTGGCCGACTGGCTGGACGCGGCCGACCGGGCGGCGGACGTCGCCCGCACCGAAGGGACACACGCATGAGCGGAGCAGGAGCGGCGGAGCGCGAGCTCGTCGACGGCAGCGGCATCCGGGTCGCGGTCATCGCCGGACAGTGGCACGACGTCATCGCGAACGGGCTGCTGGCCGGGGCGCAGCGCGAGATCGAACGGCTCGGTGCGACGGCCCAGGTCGTCCCCGTGCCGGGCAGCTTCGAGCTGCCGGTCGTCGCGAAGGTCGCCCTCGAGTCGGGCTTCGATGCCGCGGTCGCGCTGGGCGTCATCATCCGCGGTGGCACCCCGCACTTCGAGTACGTCTCGGACGCGGCGACGAGCGGCTTGACGAAGGTCGCGATCGACACCGGCAAGCCCGTCGGCTTCGGCGTGCTCACCCTGGACGACGAGCAGCAGGGCATCGACCGCGCGGGGCTGCCCGGGTCGAAGGAGGACAAGGGGGCCGAGGCTGCGCACGCTGCGATCGCCACCGCCGTCACCCTGCGGGAACTGCGCGCCTCGGCGTAGCGCCACCGCCGATCGCCGGCGACCGGCCTGCGCGCAGGACCGCCGGCATGCAGAACGGCCCCGCACCGAGAGGTGCGGGGCCGTTCTGCATGCGGAGGTCGGTGACTACCGCTTGCCGAAGACGTGGATCGGCAGGAAGAAGGAGAGACTCATCAGCAGCACGCCGGCGATGAACACGAAGGCCTGACCGGAGTCGACTTGGAACGCGAACCCGAACAGGTACATCGACACCAGCAGCAGCAGGATCGAGAAGACAGCAGCGATGACGCGGCCCACGGTGGTACCTCCGGGAATCAGCGGGTTGAACAGAGGTCAGTCTATCCCCAGGACCGAGGACGTCGGTTCACGGAGCCGGTTTCGTCGCGATCAGGCGGTCCACCACCTGGAGCAGCGCGGCCATGTCGACCGAGGCCCGGTCGGGGCGGACGTCGCTCGCGGCGCCCAGGGACGCGGCGTGGTAGAGCCCGTCACCGAGGAGCTTGACCGCCTGCGCGGTGGGGACGTCGTCGAGCGCTTCCACCAGGGTGGCGAGCCAGGCGTTCTCGGTCTCGTCGAGGGTCCGTCCTGCCTCTTCGTACCCGGCCTGCTGCAGCCGCGAGGCCGCGAGCAGGGCGAGGTCGAGCTCACTGCCGACGAACTGGCAGTTCTCGACGAAGTAGCGCGCGGGTCCGTCCTCCGCCGCCCGCATCCGCTCGATGTCCAGGGCGGACAGGTCGGCGAGACGTTCGCAGAGCCCCTCGACCAGGGCGGCCTTCGAACCGAAGTGGTAGAGCAGTCCACCCTTCGAGACGCCGGCGCGCGCGGCGACGGCGTCGAGGGTCGCGGGACGTTCGCCGTCCTCGCACACGATGGCGACGAAGCTGTCGAGGACGCGGTCGCGAGCACTTGCCATGCGCACGAGTCTAGGGACACCCCGGGGGAAGTCCCGCCCGTGAACGTTCACGGCCGCTTGTCCGCTGTGTCGTCAGCGGATAGCCTCGCTCCGACCGTGAAGGTTCACGACGAACAGGATCCGCATGTCAGCGCAGACCGCGACCCCCACCACCCCCACCACGAACGACACGACCCCCGGCTGGGCGGTCCTCGGCCCCGGGGGCATCGCACGCCGTTTCCTCTCGCAGCTGTCGACCAGCAGCGGCCGACTGCTCGCCGCCGGCAGTTCATCGATCGAGCGGGCGCAGGCGTTCGCGGACGAGGCCGCCGAGCACGGCTTCCCCGACGTCACCGCGGGCACCTACGACGACGTCCTCGCCGACCCGCGCGTGGACGCCGTCTACATCGCGACCGTGCACACCGGCCACGCGGCACTGGTCCTCGCGGCGCTCCGCGCAGGCAAGGCCGTGCTCTGCGAGAAGCCGCTGACGCCGAACCACGGCACGACGATGGCGCTCGTCGACGCGGCACGACAGGCCGGACTGCCCCTGGTCGAGGCGTTCATGTACCGCTTCCACCCACAGACCGCCGCCTTCCTCGACCTGGTCCGCGACGGTGCGGTCGGCACGGTCACGCACGTCGACGCGTCCTTCGCGTTCCGGACCGAGGAGCGCACCGGACGGCTGTTCGACGTCGAGACGGCCGGCGGCGGCATCCTCGACGTCGGCTGCTACCCGGTCACCATGACCGCGGCGATCGTCCAGGCCGCCACCGGCGTCGCCGCGGCCGAACCGGTCGAGCTGCACGCCGTCGGCACGCTCGGGCCGACCGGGGTCGACGAGTGGACCGTGGCCAGCGCGACCTACGCGACGGGCATCACCGCGAGCCTCCGGACCGGCGTCCAGGTCGAGGACACGAACGCCGTCGTCGTGCACGGCACCCGCGGCACGATCACGCTCCGCGACCCCTGGACCATCGGCGGCGACCCGGTCATCGAGGTCCGCACCGTCGACGCCGCTCCGACCGAGACGTCCTTCGCCGGTGCCGCCCCCTACGGGCTCGAGGCCGACGCCACCATCGCGGCACTCCGTGCCGGCCGGGTCGACGCACCGCAGATGACGACCGACGAGAGCCTCGCCGCCGCCCGCACCCTCGACCGCTGGCGTGCGGCGGTCGGTCTGCGCTTCCCGTTCGAGGCCGAGACCGCCGACATCCCCACGGTCAGCGGCCGTCCGCTCACCGTCGCACCCGACGCCCCGATGACGTACGGCGAGCTGCCCGGCATCGACAAGCGCGTCTCGCGCCTCGTGATGGGTGTCGACAACCAGCCCGACCTGGCCCACGCGAGTGCGGTCTTCGACCACTTCGCCGAACAGGGCGGCACCGTGTTCGACACGGGCTACGTCTACGGCGGTGGCGAACTCGAGGGCCGCCTCGGCGCGTGGATCCGCAACCGCGGTGTCCGCGAGGACGTCGTCGTCATCACCAAGGGCGCACACACCCCGTACTGCGACCCGGAGTCGCTCACCCGCCAGCTGCTCGAGAGCCTGGAACGTCAGGGCACCGACTACGCGGACGTCTACATGATGCACCGGGACAACCCCGAGATCCCGGTCGGGGAGTTCGTCGACGTCCTCGACGAGCACCGCCGCGCCGGCCGGATCCGCGTCTTCGGCGGGTCCAACTGGACCCCCGCCCGGTTCGACGAGGCGAACGCGTGGGCCGCGGCGAACGGCAGGTACGGGTTCGAGGTGCTCAGCAACCACTTCGGGCTCGCCGAGGCCCTCGACGTCCCCTGGGCCGGGTGCGAGCACGTCACCGATCCGGCGTCGAAGCAGTGGCTCGAGGAGCGCCAGGTCCCGCTGCTGCCCTGGTCCTCGCAGGCACGCGGGTTCTTCACCGGCCGGGCCCGTCCGGACGACACCAGCGACGCCGAACTGGTCCGCTGCTACTACTCGGACGCCAACTTCGAGCGCCTGCGTCGGGCCGAGGAGCTCGGGGCGCAGTACGGCGTCCCGGCGACAGCGATCGCCCTGGCGTACGTCCTGCACCAGCCGTTCCCGACCTTCCCGCTGTTCGGCCCGCGGACCATCGCCGAGGCCCGCTCCTCGATGCTCGGCCTGACCGTCGACCTCACGCCCGAGCAGGTGGCATGGCTCGACCTCCGCAGTTGACCGGCGCCGGCGGCCGCGCGACGATCCTCGACGTCGCCGCGGCCGCCGGGGTGTCGCGGCAGACCGTCACGCGGGCGGTGAACGGCCTGCCGGGGATCAGCGACGCCACGAAGGAGCGGGTCCTCGCCGCCGCCGAGGCGCTCGACTACCGCCCGTCCCGGTTCGGGCGAGGGCTCGTGTCGGGAGGCGCACGCCAGCTCGGGTTGCTCGTCGACGACCTCCGGAACCCGTACTCGCCCGAACTGGCGGCGGCGGTCCTCCGGCTCGCTGCCGCCCGGGGGTGGAACGTGATGCTCGCCGACGTCGGACTCGCGGGCGACTCCGACCGGTCGGTGCAAGACCTCGGCGCACAGAGCGACGTCGTCATCGGCTCCCTCGGCGCACGGGCACCGGAGTGGATCGACCGGCTCGGCTCGGTGCCGGTCGTCGAGCTCGATCCGCACGGAGCACCGGCCCGCGGTGCCGTCCGGCTGGACCCGACCGACGCGGTGGAGGCGCTCGCCGACCACCTGGTCGCGGTCGGCGTCAAACACCCGCTCGTCCTCGACGCGCCGTCCGCAGTCGCAGCACCGGGGGAGCCGAGCGCGCGCGGTGCGCTCCTGCTCGACGCGTTGCGCCGACGCGGGTACCTGCCCGAGCACGTGCACGCCGAGGCTGCCTCGGCCGACGCCGGTGCCGCGGGGACGACCGCAGCCCTCGCCCGGCACGCCCGGCTCGACGCCGTCGTCGCGTTCAACGACGTGATGGCGCTGGGCGCGCTCGCCGCCTGCCGTGGCGCCGGTGCCGACGTCCCCGGCCGCGTCCGTGTGGTCGGGATCGACGGGCTGACGCTCGGCACGCTCGTGGCGCCGACGCTCACCACGCTCGCGGTCGACCTCGACGAGCTGGCCCGCCACGCGGTCGACCTGGCGCTCGGCATGCTCGACGGGTCGCTGCCGCGGTCCGGTCCGTCGGTGGAGCGGGTGGTCCGGCACCGGCTGGTCGTGCGCGGATCCGCGTGAGCGGCTGACCGGTCGCCCACCGGACGGGAGGCGCAGGACGGCCCGGATCCGTGCCTCCCGTCCGCCAATGGTTGCATTTGCAACCACCACCGTCCGGACGGTACACTAACAGGACCCTGACGGGGCGCGTGACGACTTCCGCGTCCCGTCTCGTCTGCGCTCGGCCCCTCGCGGCCGACGGCGCGACACGCTCGAAGTCCTGGAGTCCGCCATGTCCGCCCTGCTCACCAGCCCCGTCGCCACCCGGATCGCCGCCAGCCGTGGCTCCCGGTTCGCCGCGCTCGCGGTGCTCATGCTGCCGGTGCTGCTCATCTCGGTCGACAACACCGTCCTGAGCTTCGCGCTGCCCTCGATCTCGCGCTCCCTGCACCCCGACGCCACCACCCAGCTCTGGATGGTCGACGCCTACCCGCTCGTCCTCGCCGGCCTGCTCGTCGTGATGGGCAGCATCGGGGACCGCATCGGTCGTCGCCGGATCCTCGTCGTCGGCGCCACCGGGTTCGCCCTGCTCTCCGCCGCGGCCGCCTTCGCCACCGAGGCCTGGATGCTCGTCGCCGCCCGACTCGCGATGGGCGTGTTCGGCGCGATGCTCATGCCCGCGACACTCTCGATCATCCGCAACGTGTTCCCGGACGCCGGCGAACGACGTCTGGCGCTCGCGGTCTGGTCGACGATGTTCGCGGCCGGCAACGCCCTCGGCCCGCTCGTCGGCGGCGTGCTGCTCGCGCACTTCCACTGGGGCAGCGTCTTCCTCGTCGCGGTGCCGATCCTCGTCGTGATGCTCGTCGCCGTGCCGTTCTGCGTGCCGGAGTCCCGCGACCCGGAGCCCGGGCCCGTCGACGTCCCGAGCATGCTGCTGTCCCTCGGCGCCCTCGCCCCGACGGTGTGGGCCATCAAGTCGCTCGTGCACCCCGAGGAGCGCGGCCTCGCGATCGCGATGGTCGCCGTCGGCGTCCTCTGCGGCATCGCCTTCGTCCGTCGGCAGCTGCGCTCGCGCACCCCGATGCTCGACATGCGGCTGTTCCGCAGCACGGCGTTCACCGGCAGTGTCCTGATGAACATGGCCGCGATGTTCTCCCTCACCGGGTTCCTGTTCTTCATCGCGCAGCACCTGCAGCTCGTCGCCGGCCTCGACCCGTTCGCCAGTGGCGTGGTGCTCATCCCCGGCGCCGTCCTGACGATCATCGCCGGCCTCGCCGTCGTGCCGGTCGTCGCTCGGGTCGCTCCGCGCTGGGTCGTGTCCGTGTCGCTGCTCTTCTCGGCCGCCGCGTACGCCCTCGTCGCCGTGCTCGGCCACCACGCCTCGATCGCTGCCCTGGCGTTCGCCTTCGTGCTGCTCGGCATCGGCATCGGCGCATCCGAGACCGTGACGAACGACCTCATCATCTCGACCGCCCCCGCCCACAAGTCCGGCGCGGCCTCGGCCATCTCGGAGACCGCGTACGAGATCGGAGCCGTCCTCGGTACCGCCGTCCTCGGCACGATCCTGGCCACGGCCTACCGGGCGCACGTCGTCGTGCCGGACGGGCTCTCCTCGACGGCGCACACCGCCGCGGGGGAGACCCTCGGCGGAGCCGTCACCGCGGCGACGCAGCTCGGCGGGTCCGCGGGGCAGGCGCTCCTGGAGTCCGCACGTGCCGCGTTCGACTCCGGGGTCACCACGACGGCGGGTGTCGCGGCGGCGCTGATGGTCGTCGCGGCGGCCGGTGCCGTCGTCATGCTGCGGCGTCGCTGACCCGGTCGCGGGCCGCGCGTCGCGGCACGCCCGGGATGAGCCGATCCTGTGAATCATGGACCGGCACCCGGGCACAGGTCCTACGTTGGGAGGTGGCCGCGACGACCGTGGCCGCACCCACGAACGAGGAACGACCACGACTGACATGCCCGACGCCGCTCCGGTGGACGTCCCCCAGCCCGGCACCCCCGCCGCCCCGCCCGAGGTCGACGCCACCACGGCGGACATCACCGCCGCGTACAAGGACGCCTTCCGAGGACACCCGGCCGGCGTCGCCGTGATCACTGCCGAGGGCCCGGACGGTCCCACCGGTCTCACCGCGTCGAGCGTCGCCTCCGTCGCGGTCGACCCGCCCGTCCTGGTGTTCTCGCTCTCCACCAACTCCGGGTCCGCCGGGGTCGTCCTCGGCGCCCCGCTGTTCGTCGTGCACCTGATGGACGCGCGCGGCGTCGCCCTCGCCAAGCGGTTCGCCTCCACCGGCAGCCCGGCCGCCGACGACCCGATCTGGGGCACGCTCCCCTCGGGCGACCGCTACCTGCCCGACGCTGCCAGTGTGCTCCGCTGCCGACCGCTCTCGACCACTCCCATCGGCAGCTCGACCGTCGTCGTCGCCGAGGTGCTCGACATCGTCGTCGGGCTCGACCGCGGCGAGCCGCTGGTCTACCACAACCGGGAATTCCACTCCCTGACCGATCGTTCCCGGCTCTCGTGAGCCGCGGAGCCCCGCACCCCACACCACCGATCGAAAGGACCGCACATGGCTGAGTACACCCTGCCCGAGCTGCCGTACGACTACGCCGCCCTCGAGCCGCACATCAGTGGCAAGATCATGCAGCTGCACCACGACAAGCACCACCAGGCCTACGTCACGGGTGCGAACACCGCCCTGCAGCAGCTCGGTGAGGCCCGCGAGTCCGGCAACTTCGGTGCGGTCAACAAGCTCGAGAAGGACCTGGCGTTCCACCTCGGTGGCCACGTCAACCACTCGATCTTCTGGACGAACCTCGGCCCGGACACCAAGGTCCCGGAGGGCGAGCTCGCCGCCGCCATCGACGAGTTCTTCGGCTCGTTCGAGAAGTTCCAGGCCCAGTTCGCCGCCGTCGCCAACGGCATCCAGGGCTCCGGCTGGTCCGTCCTGGCCTGGGACGTCGTGGGCCAGAAGCTCGCCACGTTCCAGCTGTTCGACCAGCAGGGCAACATCCCGTTCGGCCTCGTGCCGATCTTCATGCTCGACATGTGGGAGCACGCCTTCTACCTCGACTACCTCAACGTCAAGGCGGACTACGTCAAGGCCGTGTGGAACATCGTCGACTGGGAGAACGTCGCCGCGCGTTTCGAGAACGCCAAGTCGCAGAGCTTCGTCACGCTCTGAGCGTCCCCGACGCGGGTCGCTGAGGCGACCACCTGACGGAACGGGAGGCCCGGTACCAGCTGGTACCGGGCCTCCCGTCATGCGGTCGTCGCGTCGCACCCCGCCCGGGTCAGTGGACGGTCGCGCCGATCTCGGCCGCCATCCGCCGGGCGACGATCCGGAGGGTCTCGTCCGCGAGGGCGGTGTCCCCGTCGAGGACCGCGCCCCACTGCGCTCCCCGGGCCGCGAGGACCGCGGTCCGCGCCACGCGGACGGCGTCAGCGTCCCGCGCCCCGTGCGCGCGGCACCAGGCAGCGAGTGTGTCGACGTGTGCCTGGTGCAGGCGACGGTGCCGGTCGTGCCCGCTCAGGTACTCGACGGCGCCGAGCTCGAACGTCAGGCGTGCAGCGAGGAACCGCTCGGGGACGTGGAGGTCGCCGAAGACGCGCACGAGGTGTCCGGCCAGCGCCTGCTCGTCCGCGCCGGGGTCGAGGCAGACCGCGAGGACCGGGCGGCTCAGGTGCTCGACGACGGCGTCGATGAGGCCGTCGCGGGAACCGAAGTGGTAGACGATCGGGTACGCGCTGGTCCCGAGGACGCGGCCGAGGCTGCGGACGGAGACGTCCTCGAGCCGGGTCGTGTGGAGGTGGTCCGTGACCTTGCAGACGATCGCGGGCTTGAGCGTCGGGTCCGGTTTGCGTGGCATGGTCTCTTCCGGGGCGGTGGTCGGACGGATGACCGCCACGAAGACCGAGCGGACATGTCGCATGTTACCGGACAGTCCGAGCGAACGGATCCGATCCGCTCCCGCCCTGTGCCACCCCGCTCGGTCAGGCGGGCGTCGGCTCCGCGCGGACGGTCAACGTCTGGACCAGACCGGCAGCCAGCGGCGCGAGCCGGATCTCGACCCGCAGGCGGCTGCGCTCCCCGGGCAGCCACCACCGCAGGTGCGTCGGGGTGCCCGACTCCTCCGCCACGGGATCCGCGCCGAGGTCCGCACCCACGGCGTCGACCGCGGCGGCGAGGGCGGCACGTCGGCGGTCCCACGGCACGTCCAGCGGCACGTTCGGCGTGCAGACCAGCGCGGCACGGTCGTCGTCCCAGTCGGCCAGGAGGCGCCGCACGGCATGCTGCGCCGCTCGCGTCTCCGGCAACACCGGGCTCGCCGCCACCGCCGGAGCGGGCAGGGTCGGTGCGGGCCCGGACGGGAGGTCGGCGCTGCCGACGGTGATCGACTCGCCGCCCGCTGACAGGACGTCCGTCAGGACGAGGTCGTGCGCTCGTGTCGCGGCCACCGAGACCTTCGCCTGCGTCGCGTTCTCGAACGCGACGACCCCGATCCCGCGCGACGCCGACCAGCGCATGTGAGCCGAGAAGCCCGGGTACCCGCCCGAGTGCGACACGATCGACCCGACGACGGGGTCGTGCTCGACGAACAGCCCGAAGCCGTACCCGGTCGCCCGGCTCGAACCGGGCATGGCCTCGCCCGGCACCATCCGCATCGCCTGCTGCATGGCCCGGCGCCCGGTCGTGTCGAGCGGCACCGGTGCCGCGACGACGGCGGACGACCCCGGCGGCGCCGTGCGTGTCGGGAACGGGGGCGTGGTGCCGTCGAACGCGGCAGCGAGCCAGGAACCCCACCGGGCGAGGTCGCGCACGGTGGAGAACAGCCCGCCGATCGGTGAGAACGCCCCGGGCCCGGGCGTCGTCAGGGCCTCCCAGTCGGAGCCGTGCCGTCGATGACCGGTCACCACGTGCCCTCGGGCGTCCGCCGCGGCGAAGACCGTGTCGTCGAGCCCGAGCGGGCGCAGGACCCGCTCGGTGGCGACCGTGGTGAACGGTGCGCCGGCGGCGACGGCGACCACCCGACCGAGCAGCGCGTAGCCGAGGTTCGAGTAGGCGAAGCGCGTGCCCGGCACCGAGTCGAAGAGCAGTCCGGCCCGCAGGACGTCGTCGAGGTCGTCGTCGGAGATGTTCTCCTGCCGGTCACCCCAGGGGTCGTCGGTCGGGAAGCCCGCGGACATCGTCAGGAGCATCCGGACCGAGGGCACGGGGGAGTCCGCCGTCGGCAGGGCGACGGACCGGAACGCCGGCACGAAGTCGGTGACGGGAGCGTCGAGCGACAGCAGCCCGTCCGCGACGAGACCGAGAAGGGCCGTGGCGGTGACGCTCTTCGTGCACGAGGCGATCCGGTACACGGTGTCCGCGTCCGGCGCGGTGCCGTCCCCGCGGTCACCGGCGCCACCGGAGGCGACGAGGCCGTCGCGGTCGAACACGCCCCAGACACTGCTCGGGGCGATGCCGTCGGCCACGCGCTGCCGGTGCAGGGCATCGACGGCGTCGATCGCCGCCGAGGACGGCCGGGTCATGCGCGCCGCATCTCGGCGTAGGCGTCGAGCGCACGCTGCCGTGTGGCCTTGAGGTCGACCATGGGTTCCGGGCGGTCCTCGTCGGCCGGGACCCAGCGCCGGACGTACTCCCGGTGCGGGTCGAACCGCTCGAGCTGGCGGTCCGGGTTGAACACGCGGAAGTACGGCGCCGCGTCGAAGCCCGAGCCGGCGACCCACTGCCAGTTCGCCGCGTTGTTGGCGGCGTCGGCGTCGACCAGGGTGTCCCAGAACCACTGCTCCCCGATGCGCCAGTCCACGAGCAGGTTCTTCACGAGGAAGCTCGCCGTGGCCAAGCGGACGCGGTTGTGCATGGCGCCGGTGTGCCAGAGCTCGCGCATGCCGGCGTCGACCAGGTCGAAGCCCGTCGTACCGTGCCGCCAGCGGTCGAGCTCCGACTCGGACGCGTCACGCCACGGGAACGCGTCGAACTCACGCCGGACGTTCGTCCGGGCGATGTCGTCGCAGTGGAAGTACTCGTTCCAGTTGAACTCCCGCCACGCGAGCTGGCGGAGGAACGCCGGTGCTGCACGACGCTGGTCGGGCTCGAGCGTCTCGTGCATCCGGTGCCAGACCTGGTAGGGGCTGATCTCGCCCCAGCGCAGGTGCGGGGACAGGCTGCTCGTCGCGGCCTGGGCCGGTTCGTCGCGCTGGTCGTAGTCGGCGAGGGCCTCGTCGACGAACCGTTCGAGACGGTCCGACGCGCCCTGCTCGCCCGGCGTCCAGGCGTCACGCATGCCACCGGCCCAGTCGGGCGTCGTCGGCAGCAGACCCCAGTCGTCGAGGCTGTCGGAGGCCACGTCGTGCGGCGCCGCGATGGTGTCCGGCTCGGCCCAGGGGTGCCGGGGCTCGGGCATCGCCTGCGCCGCGCGCCAGAAGGGCGTGAAGACCTTGAACGGTTCGCCCTTGCCGCTGAGGACCGTCCAGGGCTCCCAGAGCAGGTTCGCCGCTGCGCTGTGCGCCTCGATGCCGCTGGCGATGAGACCCGACTTGATGCCCGCGTCGAGCTCCCGCTCCACCGGGCCGTACCGGCGGTTCCAGAACACCGCGCCGGCCCCGGACTCCTGCACGAGGGAGGGGATGACCTCGGCCGCCGGACCACGGCGCAGGACGAGTCTGGAGCCGTACCCGCGCAGGTCGGCGTCCAGGGCGGACAAGGATCGGTGGAGCCACCAGCGTGCCGCGGCGCCGAACGGCCGGATGCCGTCGCTCTGCTCGTCGAGGACGTAGACGACCGTGACCGGGCCGCCGCGGTCGGTCGCGGACCGGAGCGCCGGGTTGTCGGCGAGGCGGAGGTCGTCGCGCAGCCAGACGACCGAGCCGCCGGGACCCGCCCTGCCGGCGTCGTCGCCGCTCACGCCGGGGCCCCCACGGAACGACGGGTCGGCGTGGTCGCCGCAGCGGCGACACGGAGCTTGGTGCAGAGCTCGGCGAGCGTCCGGAGTTCGGCGTCGTCGAGACCGGCGCCGACCTGGGCCGCGATGGTCGAGGCGTGCTGCACCGCGACGGTCCGGTACACGTCGAAGCCGTGCGGCGTGAGGGCGACGATCACCCCGCGGGCGTCGGTCGGGTCGGGCTGCTTCTCGACGATGCCCTTCGCGGCGAGTCGGTCGACCAGGCGGCTGACGCTCGGCTGCGTGAGCAAGAGGTGGCCGGTGAGGTCGCGCATCCGGCACCGGCGACCGGGCTGCGTCGACAGGTTGAAGCACACGTCGTACTCGTTGAACGAGATCTCGGCGGAGGGGAACTCCGTGTTGAGGTTCCGCATCACGGTGACCTGGGCGCGGAACAACGACTCCCATGCCGCGACCGCGGTGGCCTTCTCGGTGCGGTGATCGCTCACGGGTCTTTCCCTCCGTCTGGTGGACCACCACCCTACCGACGGGGTCGGACACAGAACGCGGGCCGGTCGTCCTGGTGGACGACCGGCCCGCTCCCTTGCACCAAGAGATTCCTGCAATCACATTCCACAGCCGGTGCCACAGCAAACACCGTCTGCACGACCGACTGTATAACGGTGCGGTAACGCTGGGGAAGGCCGCCTCGCCGTCGAATCCTGCGAGTTGTCCGATCGGCGCGCGAGAACCGGTTCAGGAGAGGTCGGGCGACGGGGTGGACGCGTACCGCACGGAGACGTCGGCGTGCCGGTCGAAGCGGTACCCGACCCCGCGGACGGTGCGGACGATCTCCTCGAAGGCGCCCAGCTTCGACCGGAGTCGGCGGACGTGCACGTCGATGGTGCGCTCGTTCGGGGCCTCGTCCTCGCCGTCGGACCACAGGCCCTCGATGATCGCCGAACGGTCGACCGTGCGACCCTCGCGGAGGACCAGGAACTGCAGGAGCTCGAACTCCTTGAAGGTCAGCGGGGCCGCTTCCCCGTCGAGGACGACGCGCTTGCGGGAGATGTCGATGACGACCCCCGTCTCCTCCGGTTCGGGCTTCTCGGTCTGCTTGCGCGCCGCGACCGCCGAGCGGTCCTGCAGGGCCAGACGGACCACGTCGACGTCCCGCCCGCCGGAGCCCTCCGCGGCGACGGCGACGGCTGCGTACGTCTGGGCGGACGGCACGAGCTGGGCGGTCAGGGCCTTGAGCTGCTCGACGACCGCGGCGAGCGTGGTGCCCGCGGCAGCCGCAGCGGCCTCGTCGAGACCGACGTAGAGGGCGAACCCACGCGCCTCGGTGCCCTCCGGCAGCGCGCGGTTGCGTGGTGCCGCCACGGCCGGGCTGGTCGGGACGGCCGAGTCCGCGGCGGCCGGGCGGACGGGCTGTGCCGGTGCAGCCGACGGGCGACCGCCGCGGATCGGCGTCACGCTGCCGAGGTCGGTCGTCGCCGGCGTGGCGGTCCGGAGGGCGGGGGTGCGGGGCTGGGCGATGGTGAGCGACATGGTGCGGTCTCCGGGTGGTGCAGGGGCCGAGCGGGATGTGGTGCATCGGCCGGTGTCGAATGCGTCGGCCCGGATCGGCGACGGCGTCGGCGGTCACTGGGACAGCGGTCGTCGAGACGCCCTGCGGTCCGTGGGGGACCGGGGCGGATCCGGGGGAGCGGGGTCCGACCTCGCGACGGTGGTGCGCGTCGTCGACGGGATCGTCACCGGGGGATCACGCGCGCGCGACGGGGGTGGTGTCGCGGGGGATCCGGCTGGAACGGGTACCGATCAGGCACACATTCGACAACGCATGACCGCCGTGGTCGGCATCATCATGCCGACGGTCCCCGAGGCCTCGTGGAGGGCGCGAGTGGACACGGTTGCAGTCATGGCACGAGTATCGGCGGTATACCAACGCCGTGTCAACCGTTCGCACGGACGGTGGCGGATGTGGACAGTGGTGCAACGACTGACGGGAGGCTCCCCACCGGTCCGGTGGGGAGCCTCCCGTCAGGAGCGTGGTGCGGCGGCTACTCGGCCAGGCCGTAGAGGCGGTCGCCGGCATCGCCGAGACCCGGCACGATGTAGCCGTTCTCGTCGAGCCGTTCGTCGAGCGCGCCCAGGACGATGGTCACGTCACGGTCACCGACGGCCGTCTCGAGCGCCGCGAGGCCCTCGGGAGCGCCGAGGATGCAGACGCAGGTCACGTCGACGGCGCCACGGGCGAAGAGGAAGTCGATCGCCGCGGCGAGGGTGCCGCCGGTCGCGAGCATCGGGTCGAGCACGAAGCACTGTCGGTTCGACAGGTCGTCGGGCAGACGCTCGGCGTAGGTCTGCGGCTCGAAGGTCACTTCGTTCCGGGCCATGCCCAGGAACCCGACCTCGGCCGTGGGGACCAGCTTGACCATGCCCTCGAGCATGCCGAGTCCGGCACGGAGGATCGGCACGACGAGCGGACGCGGCTTCGCGATCGCGACGCCCATCGTCTGTGCGACCGGCGTGGTGATCGGCGTGGCCGTCACCCGGACGTTGCGCGTGGCCTCGTACGCCAGGAGCGTGACGAGTTCCTCGGTCAGGGCGCGGAACGTGGGGGAGGGAGTGGTCCGGTCGCGGAGCACCGAGAGCTTGTGGGTGATGAGCGGGTGGTCGGCGACGTGGACTCGCATAGGGTCGAGCGTACCGTGCCGCACCCCTCCCGTCGGTCGCGGTCCCAGCGGACGATCGGAGCACCCGTGGACCACCCGGCGCACCGCCCCTTCGTCCCCGCGATGGAGCGCGCCCTGGCCGAGGCCCGCGCCTGCCTGGCGACCGACGACGTGCCGGTCGGTGCCGTCGTCCTCGACGCCTCCGGTGCGGTGGTCGCGGTCGGCCGGAACGAACGTCAGGCCCGCCAGGACCCGACCGCACACGCCGAGGTCCTGGCGCTCCGCGCGGCCGCGGCGGTCACCGGCGACTGGCACCTGGCCGAGCACACCCTGGTCGTCACGCTCGAGCCGTGCCCGATGTGTGCGGGTGCCGCCCTCGCGGCACGGGTGCCCCGGATCGTCTTCGGTGCCTGGGACCCGAAGGCCGGGGCGAGCGGCAGCGTGTACGACATCGCGCGGGACCGGCGCCTGCCGCACCGCGCCGAGGTGGTCGCCGGCGTGCTCGAGGACGAGTGCGCCGCGGTCCTCGACGCGTTCTTCGCCGAGCGGCGCTGACCGCCGAGCGGCGCTGACCGCCGAGCGAGCCGCTGACCGGAGAGCCAGCCTGGGGCGTCTCCCTCAGTCGGCTGCGCGCAGGACGATCGCCTCGGTGCTCGGGTGCGGACCGTCGTGGCGGACGTCGGGCTCGATGTAGATGACCCGGGCGATCGGGACGGCTGCACGGACCCGCTGCTCCACGGTGTCGATGCCCGCCGCGACGTCACCCAGGCGGCGGTCGCCGTCGACGGCGACCTTGACGCCGACCATCAGCTCCTCCGGGCCCAGGTAGAGGGTCTTGAGGTGGATGATCGAGTCGACCTCCGGGCCGTCGAGCACCGCCTGCTTGATGCGGGTGACGTCGCCGGCGCTGGCACCCTCGCCGACCAGGAGGCTCTTCGTCTCGACACCGAGCACGAGGGCCACCGCGATGAGGAGCACCGCGATCAGCACCGTGCCGATCGCGTCGAACACGCCGTCGCCGGTGAGTGCGGTCAGACCGACGCCGAACAGTGCGAAGACCAGGCCGATGAGGGCCGCGGTGTCCTCGAGCATGACGACCGGCAGTTCCGGGGCCTTGGCGCGTCGGACGAACTGGATCCAGGACTGGCCGCCCTTCTGCGGTGCGGCTTCCTTGAGGGCGGTCCGGAGCGAGAAGCCCTCGAGTCCGATCGCGATCACGAGCACCACCATCGGCAGCCACCAGTTCTCGAGCGGGTGCGGGTGGGTGAACTTCTCGATGCCCTCGTAGAGCGAGAACACGCCGCCGACCGAGAACAGCACGATCGAGACGACGAACGCGGAGACGTAGCGCTCACGGCCGTGGCCGAACGGGTGCTCCTCGTCAGCGGCCTTCTTCGCCTGGCGCCCACCGAGCAGGAGGAGCAGCTGGTTCGCGGAGTCCGCGAGGGAGTGCACCCCTTCGGCGAGCATCGACGCGGATCCGCTGATCGCGGCGGCGATGAACTTCACGATCGCGATCCCGATGTTCGCACCGAGTGCGGCGAAGATCGCCTTCGTCCCTCCGGAAGCGCTCATGTGGCAGTCCGACCCCTTCTCTCACCCGACCTGGACCACGATCCTAGGCTGCCACCGGTCGCTAGGTTGGAGGCCATGACCATCGAACTGCCCCGCGTCGCCATGCTCGGCGTCGGCTCCATGTCCGGCGCGGTCCTGCAGGGGCTCCTGGCGTCCGGGGTGGCGTCGGACACCGTCGTGCTGACCACCCGTTCGGAGTCCTCCGCGGCGGCCCACCGCGTTTCCGGGCTCGATGCCTCGGCGACCGAGACGGACGCGGACGCCAACCGGGCCGCCGTCCGCGGCGCCGGACTCGTCGTGCTCGGGGTGAAGCCGTTCGGCATCGTCGACCTGCTCGACGAGGTCGCCGCCGACCTGGCGCCGGGGGCGGTCGTGGTCAGCGTCGCCGTCGGCGTGACCACCGCGACCATGGAGGCGCATGTCCCGGCGGGGGTCCGCGTGGTCCGGGCGTTGCCGAACACCCCGATCGGGGTCGGCCTCGGCGTCACCGGCATCAGCGCGGGTGCCTCGGCGGACGCGGACGCCACGGCGCTGGCCGGGCAGCTGTTCGCGGTCTCGGGCGAGGTCATCGAGGTGCCCGAGTCGCAGCTCGACGCCCTGTCCGCGGTGTCCGGCTCCGGCCCCGCCTACGTCTTCCTGCTCGTCGAGCAGTGGCAGCAGGCCGCCGAGGCCCTCGGGTTCACGCACGAGCAGGCGCGCACCATGGTCCAGGGCACCGTCCGGGGCGCCGTCGAGCTCCTCGCCCGTTCCGGCAGCGAGCCCGCGGACCTGCGGCGCGCGGTGACGAGTCCGAAGGGGACGACCGAGCGTGCCGTCGCCGTGCTGCAGGACGCGGACCTGGCCGGGACGCTCGAGCACGCGGCACGCGCGGCCATCGCCCGTGCCGAGGAGTTGTCCCGGCTCTGAGCCGTGCCGGTCGCTGCGGGAGCGGCTACTCGAGCGCGGCGAACCGCTCGAGGTCGGTCTCGGTGCCGGAGACGATGATGACGTCGTCCTCGCCGATGACGCTGTCCGGGGTCGCCGGGACGAACGCCTGCCCGGGCGGCTTGATGCCGAGGACCGTCAGCCCGAAGCGCGTGCGGATCACCGTCGTCGCCAGGTCCCGCCCGCGCACGGCCCGCGGCGGGAACATCTTGACCACGGCGAAGTCGTCGTCGAACTCGATGAAGTCGAGCATCCGGCCGGACACCAGGTGCGCGGTGCGCTCGCCGGCTTCGCGCTCCGGGTAGACCACGTGGTTCGCGCCGATGCGGTTGAGGATCGTCCCGTGGGACCGGCTGATCGCCTTCGCCCAGATCTGGGGCACGCCGAGGTCGACGAGGTTCGCCGTGATGAGGACGCTCGACTCGAGGTCGGATCCGGTGCCGACGACGGCGATCGCGAAGTCCTGCGCACCGATCTGCTTCAGCGCGTCCATGTCGGTCGCGTCGGCCTGCACCGCGTGCGTGACCCGGTCCGACCACTTCTGCACCAGGGCAGCGTCGGTGTCGACGACCAGGACGTCGCGTCCCTGTCGCTCGAGCTGCCCGGCGGTCGCGGCACCGAAGCGTCCGAGGCCGATGACCAGCACCGGGGCGTCGTGGCTGACGGGACCCTGCTGGTGGTGGGTGCGGTTTCGGTCAGCCAACGATCGGCCTCTCCTCGGGGCGGCGGAACAGCTGCCGGCTCTGACTCGCTGCGAGCGCGGCGGCGATGGTCACTGTACCGACCCGGCCGAGGAACATCGTGGCCGCGAGCACGTACTTGCCGGAGTCCGGCAGGGCCGAGGAGACGCCGGACGACAGGCCGCAGGTGGCGAACGCCGAGATCACCTCGAACAGGACACGGTCGAGCGGTTCGTGGGTGATCTGCAGCAGCACGACCGTGGCGACCGCGACGATGGTCGCGCCCCACAGGACGATCGCCACCGCGACGCGGAGCACGTCACTGGGGATGCGCCGGCCGAACGCCTCCATGCTCTGCCGGCCACGTGCCTCCGCGACGGCCGCCAGGAACAGCACGGCGAGCGTGGTCACCTTGATGCCGCCGGCGGTGGAGGCGGAGCCGCCACCGATGAACATGAGCATGTCCGTGACCAGGAGGCTCGAGCCGTGCAACTCGTCGAAGTCGACGAGCGAGAAGCCGCCGGACCGGGTCATGGTCGACAGGAACAGCGCCTGGAATGCCGTGCGGCCCGCACCTTCCTGCCCGAAGGTGGCCGGGTTCGAGGCCTCGAGCGCGACGTACGTCGCCGCTCCGCCGAGCAGCAGGATGCCGCTCGTCACCAGGGTGAGCTTCACGTGGATGGGCCAGCGCCGCGGGGAGCGCAGCTGCTTCGTCAGCGTGCGGATCACCGGGAAGCCGATCGAGCCGGCCACGACCCCGACCATGAGCAGGCTGAGGAACCAGTAGTCGTGCGCGAACGGGTCGAGGCCGTCGGCGTTCGGAGCGAACCCCGTGTTCGTGAACGCCATCGCCGCGTAGTAGAACGAGTCGCCGACCGCGGACCAGAACGGGATGCCGGTCACCAGGACGCTCGGCAGCAGCAGCAGGCCGAGGACGATCTCGATCGACAGGGTGCTCACTGCGACGGTCAGGAGGAGCGTGCCGACGTCGCCGAGCCGGACCGCCTGCCCTTCCGGGACGGCGCCGTGGTGGGTGCGCAGCGGGTTGGAGTCACCCGCCGCGATGAGCTTGGCGCGGAGGCCCAGCCGACGGGTCACCACGAGCCCGAGGATCGAGGCGAAGGTGAGCACCCCGAGCGCACCGATCTGGGTCCCGATCACGACCAGGACCTTGCCGAAGACGGACCAGTGCGTCGCCATGTCGACCGTCGCCAGTCCGGTGACACAGACGACGCTGGCCGCCGTGAACAGGGCGTCGGAGAAGTGCGTGGTCGAGCCGTCCGCCGTGGCCATCGGCGTCATGAACAGCACGGTGAACAGGAAGATCAGCACGATGAACACGAGGATCGCCAGGCGGGAGGGCGAGGACCGCAGTGCGGTGGTGATGCGGCCGGGGTGCCGCCGGGCCGACGCGGGACCCGGGGCGGGGACCGGCTCGGTGCGGTCGAGCATCGTATGCCTCCGGGGACATGGGCGGGACGGTTCGTCATGGTACATCCGCACCGCGGCGGTTAGCCTCTCCCCATGGCCGACATCTTCAGCGTCGTCGCGGACCCGACGCGGCGTGCACTGCTGGGCGAACTGCTCACCGCGTACGGGGCGGACGCGACCGGCGGTGAGCTCAGCGTCGGACAGCTCGTCCTGCGGCTCGGTGTGAGCCAACCCACCGTGTCGAAGCACCTGCGGGTCCTGCGGGACATCGGACTCGTGACCAGCCGCGAGGAGGGCCAGCACCGCTACTACCGCCTCGACCCGGAGCCCTTGCTCGGCATCGAGGACTGGGTCGTCCCGTTCACGAACGCGGTGGACGCCGACGGCACCCCGGCCACGACCTCGTGGACGCCGGACGGCCAGCCGGTGTCGTTCCGCCGCGGTGCTCCGGGTGGCAGGGCGACCGTCGAGGTCGGGACCGAACTGGGCCGGGTCATGGCCGAGGCGTCGCACCGCGCGACCGTCGCGTTCACCGGCGCACAGCAGGGCTGGGAGCGTGTCGTCGACCGCAGTCGGCGCCGGTTCACCAAGCGTCCCGAGGACGACTGACCGGCTGCTGGACAGCGAGGCTCACGCGCCTCTACAGTGTCCAGAGACCACACAGGTCACAACAAGCAAGCCAGCCCGAAGGCGGATCATGACCGGCAGTTTCGACGACGTGCGCTTCCTCACCGTCGCGGAGGTCGCCGAGATGATGCGGGTCTCCAAGATGACGGTCTACCGCATGGTGCACGCCGGCGAGCTCCCCGCCATCCGGTTCGGTCGGTCCTTCCGGGTCCCCGAGTCGGCGGTCGCGGAGATGCTCCGCGGCGGCGTCGCCGACGTCGGCTGACCCGACGCATCCGCCCCGGGCGTCCATCGTCCGTTCCGGCGCCGTTCGACATCGCGACAGCCCTCCGGTAGACTCGGGCAGGTTGATTTTCCGCGGCTTCATCGGCCCGGTGTCCGTACATCACCATCAGTCCGAGCGAGGTCCACATGGGTTCTGTCATCAAGAAGCGTCGCAAGCGCATGGCGAAGAAGAAGCACCGCAAGCTCCTTCGCAAGACGCGCCACCAGCGTCGCAACAAGAAGTAAGTCGCAAGACTTGCCGCAGAAGCCCCGGTTCGCCGGGGCTTTCGCATTTCCCGGGGCAGGTCCGGGCGACACGGATCCGCCCCGATGCCCGCTGATCCGCGGATGCCGGGGCGCTCGTCGGTCCGAGGGCCCGCCGGGCTACCCTGGAGCAATGCCCGACGTGACACTCCTCACCAAGCCCGGATGCCACCTCTGCGACGACGCGCGACCCGTCGTGGAACGGGTCGTGTCCGCGCACCCCGGCACGACCCTCCAGGAACGCTCGATCCTCGACGACGACGCGCTCCGCGAGGAGTACTCCGAGGACATCCCGGTGGTGCTCGTCGACGGCCGGGTACACAGCAACTGGCACGTTGATGCCGAGCGACTCGCCCGGGCGATCGAACTCGCGGAGGCCCGCGCATGATCCGTCACGTCGTCTCCTGGACCCTCCGCGACGACCTCGACCGCACGGTCGCCGTCGCCCGGGTCCGCGAACTGCTGACCGGTCTCGTCGGCGTCATCGGGTCGATCCGGTCGCTCGAGGTCGTCGAGAACGTGGCGTACCCGGGGAAGAACCAGGACCTGGCGGTCGTGGCGACCTTCGACGACCTCGCCGGGCTCGACGAGTACCAGTTCCACCCCGAGCACCAGGCCGCCGCCGCGGAGATCCGCGCCATGGTCACGAGCCGCGCGGCCATCGACTGGCAGGAGTGACTCCGGCCCGGCCGTCGACTCCGTGACGGTCCGGCGTCGACGGCCCCGACGGGTGGACCGTGGCACTGCACGACGAGAACCGGCTCGAACCACGGATGTCCGTGGTTCGAGCCGGTTCCTGTTGTGCGAGGGCGCTCGGCGCCGGGGGCGGTCCGCGCCGCCGGAGTGCCTAGGGCGTGAGGCGCGTCGGCCCGCGGAAGAGGTACGTGACCTCGCGGATGGACGGTTCGCCGAGCATGAGCATCAGCACTCGCGCGAGGCCCATGCCGAAGCCACCGTGCGGCGGGACGCCGTACCGGAAGAAGTCGAGGTACCAGCCGAGCTCGGCGGGGTCGAGGCCCTTCTCCTCCGCCTGCGCGGTGAGCACGTCGACGCGGTGCTCACGCTGCGCGCCCGTGGAGATCTCGGCGCCGTTGAACAGCAGGTCGTAGCTGTTCGTGAGCGTCGGGTCGTCGGCGTGACGCATGTGGTAGTACGGCCGGATCGAGGCGTCGTAGTCGGTGACGAAGACGAACTCGGAGCCGTGGTGCTCCTTGGCCCAGGCAGACACGCGGCGCTCACCCTCGGGGTCGAGGTCGCCGTCGGCGCGGACGACGTCGTGGCCGCTGTCGGCGACGATCTGGCGCGCCTCGGCCAGGGTCACGCGGGGGAACGGCGTGGACGGGACCTGCAGCTCGAAGCCGAAGACCTCCTGGATCGCGTCACCGTACTTCTCCTTGACCGCCGTGATGCCGGCGACCAGGACCTCTTCGTGCATCGCCATGACGTCCTCGTGCGACTCGATCCACGAGAACTCGGCGTCGACGCTGGTGAACTCGGTGGCGTGGCGCGAGGTGAACGACGGGTCGGCGCGGAAGGCGTCGGCGATCTCGAACACGGCACCGAAGCCCGCGGGCTGCGCCATCTGCTTGAAGTTCTGCGGCGACTGCGCCAGGTACGCGGTCGTCTCGAAGTACTCGAGCTGGAAGAGCTCGGCGCGCGACTCGGACGCCGACGCCATCAGCTTCGGGGTGTGGATCTCGATGTAGTCGCGCTCGACCCAGTAGGTGCGGAACGCGTGCTCCAGCGTGGTCTGGATGCGGAAGATCAGGTTCTGCTTGCGGTTGCGCAGGTCGAGGAAGCGCCAGTCGAGCCGCTTGTCGAGCGAGGAGTCGTCGGCGATCGGCGTCTCCGGGATGGCGGCGCTGACCACGGTGAGGGTGCCGACCTTGACCTCGAGCCCGCCGAGCTTGACGCGCTCGTCGTGCTTCAGGGTGCCGGTGACGTGGATGAAGGACCCGTGCGCCAGGCCCGAGATCGACTCGGTGGTGGCGAGGGCCGCGGCGGAGGTGTCGTCACCCTCGACGGCTTCACGGGTGGCGGGGTTGACCAGCTGGACGGCGCCGCTCTCGTCGCGGAGGACGACGAACTGCACCTTCTTCTGATCGCGGACGGTCTCGACCCATCCGGCCACGGAGACGGGGCCGTCGGGGAGGCTTGCGAGGTCGGCGATGCGGGTGCGTTCGATCACGGTCGTCGAGTCTACCGGCCGGGCGCGCGAGTGGCGTGCCGCGGGATGACTCGGGTCCGACCGCGGCCTCCCTGCACATCGCGATCGCTCGGGCTGTTCCTCCACAGGGACTGCCGGGAGGCGTGACCCGCGCCCGTCCGGTCCCTAGCGTCGTCGTCGTGGCCAGGTCGCGGGACGCGGCGGGGTGGGACTCATGACGGAGGGTCCCAGCAGGTGCTGCGGCCTGGCCACCCGAGTCCCCACACCGGTCAGACCGAGGCGCGCAGCCGTCCCAGGGTCCCGATGAACTCCTCGGCCATGGCGGCCCGCTCCAGCAGCTTGGCGTGCCGGGCCCGGGCGTCATCGAGGAACTCGTCGAGCCGTGCAGCAAGTGCCGGCGCCTCGGAGGGATCCGCCGTCGCCAGCCCGTCGACGACCCGGAGCAGACCGGCCATCTCCTCGAGCGTGAACCCCAGCGGCTTCATCCGTCGGATGACGAGCAGGCGTTCGAGGTCCCCGGCCGTGTAGACCCGGAAGCCGCCGGACGTCCGACCGCTCGGCACGAGGAGCCCGACCTCGTCGTAGTGCCGGATGGACCGGAGCGACATCCCGGTGCGTTCGGCGAGTTCGCCGATGTGCATGGTGGCGGGGACGTCCGGGTCGGTCATGCCCGCCATCGTGGCAGAGGCGGTGGGGAAGGTGCTCCGGTCGCCGCAACCCTCACGCGACGGTAGAGTTGTCGCCGATGTCGATCACCAGCACCGTCCCCGGCCCGACGAGCGTCCTGTCCGCCCTGCGTTCGCCGCGCCTCCTGACCCGGGAGGTCCTGGCCGGCGTGGTCACCGCGCTCGCCCTGATCCCCGAGGCCATCTCGTTCTCGGTGGTCGCGGGCGTCGACCCGGCCGTCGGGCTCTTCTCGAGCGTGGTCTTCGCGATCGTCATCTCCATCGTGGGCGGCCGTCCGGCGATGATCTCCGCCGCGGCGGGGTCCGTCGCCCTCGTCATCGCGCCGCTGGTGCGCGACCACGGCGTCGCCTACCTGGTCCCGACGATCGTGCTCGGCGGCCTGTTCCAGCTCGCGCTCGGGTTCCTCGGCGTCGCCCGGCTGATGCGGTTCATCCCGCGGAGCGTCAACGTCGCCTTCGTCAACGCGCTCGCCATCCTGATCTTCACCGCGCAGCTGCCGAACCTGTTCGGCGACGACGTCCCCGTCGTCGTGTGGCCCCTCACCGCGCTCGGCATCGGGCTCATCGTCGGCGTCCCGTACGTCACGAAGGCGGTCCCGGCGCCGCTCATCGCCGTGGTCGTGATCACCGGCATCACGGTCCTGTTCGGCGTGGCCGTCCCGACCGTCGGCGACGAGGGTGCGCTCCCGACGGCACTGCCCGGGTTCAACGGGGTCACCGTGCCGTTCACGCTCGACACCCTGCGGCTCATCGCGCCGTACGCGTTCGGCGTCGCGATCGTCGGCCTCATCGAGACCCTGCTCACCGCGCAGCTCGTCGACGCCGTCACCGAGACCCGCTCGAGCGCGTGGCGGGAGTCCTGGGGCCAGGGCATCGCGAACATCGCCGCCGCGTTCTTCGGCGGCACCGGCGGCTGCGCCATGATCGGCCAGACCGTCGTCAACGTGAAGACCGCCGGTGCCCGGACGCGGGTGTCGACCTTCACCGCAGGCGCGGCGATCCTGGTCCTCACGATCGTGCTGCACGACGTGGTCGCCGAGATCCCCATGGCCGCACTGACCGCCGTCATGCTCATGGTCTGCGTCGCGACCTTCGACTGGCACAGCGTCCGGCCACGGACGCTCCGGCGGATGCCCCTGGGGGAGACCGCCGTCATGGTCACCACCGTGCTGGTGGTGCTGGCGACGGACAACCTGGCGACCGGGGTGCTGGTCGGTGTCGTCGTCGCCGCGCTCGTCTTCGCCCGCCGCGTCGCCCACGTGGTCGAGGTCGTCCGGGAACCCGTCGACGAGCACACCGTCCGGTACCGGGTCCGGGGCGCCCTGTTCTTCGCGTCGTCGAACGACCTCGTCACCCGGTTCTCCTACGCGGCGGACCCGGCACACGTGGTCATCGACATGGCCGACGCACACGTCTTCGACGCCAGCACGGTGGCCGCACTCGACGGGATCGAACAGCGGTTCGCCCAGCACGGGTCGAGCGTCGAGGTCGTCAACCTCGACACCGGGTCGACCGCCCTGCACGGACGGCTCTCCGGCCACCTCGGATGACGGCCCACTGAACGGTTGTGCAGCCGTGGATCTGCTGTGCGGCCGGTGGGCGAGCAGGACCGACCTACACTGGAACCCATGCCCGCGAACACGATCCACCTCGTGCGCCACGGCGAGGTCCACAACCCCGACCGTGTCCTGTACGGGCGGCTCCCGGGCTTCGGTCTGAGCGAGCTCGGCACCCGGATGGCCGGGGCGTCCGCCGCTGCCTGGAAGGACGCCGGGGTCGACGTCCGGGCGATCGTCGCCTCGCCGCTCCAGCGCACGCAGGAGTCCGCCGCTCCCTGGGCGGCCGCCTACGGGCTCGACGTCCGACTCGACGAACGCCTCATCGAGCCGACGAACCGGTACGAGGGCCAGCCCCCCGGGTTCACCAAGCGCTCCGTCCGTCGCCCGAGCGAGTGGCCGTGGATCGCGAACCCCTGGCGTCCGAGCTGGGGCGAGGCCTACGAGTCGATCGCGAACCGGATGCTCGCCGCCGTCACGACCGCCTGGGAGAGCGTGGACGGCGGGGACGTCGTCCTCGTCAGCCACCAGCTCCCCATCTGGATGGTGCACCGTCGCCTGGCCGGGGAGCCGCTCTGGCACGACCCGCGGAAGCGCCGGTGTGACCTCTCCAGCATCACGAGCCTCCAGCGGGTACCCGACACCGCTTCCGGTCGTTTCACCGAGGTCGGGTACGCGGACCCGGCGGCGGACCTCCGCGCGTCAGCCGTCGACGAAGGAGCAGTGTGACCCGCACGACCCGAACGAACCGCGCCCGTCTCCGGACCACCGGAGCCGCGGCGATCGCCGTCGCCGCAGCACTCGTGCTGGTCGGGTGCAGCTCGGCGGACGGCGGCCTCGCCCAGCAGTACGGCAAGGGCAGCACCCAGAACTACATCTCGGGCACCGGCGCCGTCACCGAGGTCGCGGTCGACAAGCGGACCGCGCCGATCGACTTCACCGCGGAGTCCATGGACGGCGACCAGCTGTCCGCGAAGGCGATGCGCGGCGACGTCGTGGTCATCAACTTCTGGTACGCCGGCTGCCCGCCGTGCCGCGCCGAAGCCGGTCACCTCAACACGGTCCAGGACGAGTTCGCCGACGACGACGTGCGCTTCATCGGCGTCAACGTCCGTGACGAAGCCGGCACCGCGAAGGCGTTCGAGCGGAAGTTCGGCGTCGACTACCCGACCGTGCTCGACGCCCGCTCCGGCACCATGCAGCTCGCGCTCTCCGGCGACATCGCCCCGAACGCCGTGCCGACCACGATCGTCCTCGACAAGAAGGGCCGGGTGGCCGCCCGCGTGCTCGGTGCCGTCGACGGGCCGAGCATCCTGAAGACCCTGGTGGACGACGAGCTCAGCGGCAAGGCGTCCTGACCGGTGTCCAGTGGCAACCCCTTCGCCGACGCGATCTTCAGCGGGCAGCTCCTCGTCGGTCTGCCGGTGGCGGCACTCGCCGGCCTGGTGTCCTTCCTGTCCCCGTGCGTGCTGCCGCTCGTGCCCGGGTACCTGGGCTACGTCAGCGGCATCGCCGACGGCAGCCGGCACTCCCGCGGGCGCGTGCTGCTCGGCGTGCTCCTGTTCGTGCTCGGCTTCACCGTGGTGTTCGTCCTCGGCTCCGCGGCCGCAGGCGCCGTGGGCTTCTGGCTGGTGCGCTGGCGTGACCTGATCGTCCAGCTCATGGGCATCGTCGTGATCGCGATGGGCCTGGTGTTCATCGGTCGGTTCACGTTCCTGCAGCGGACCGTCAAGACGAGCTTCACGCCGCGCACGGGCCTGCTCGGTGCGCCGCTCCTCGGCATCGTCTTCGCGTTGGGGTGGACGCCCTGCATCGGCCCGACCCTCGCGGCCATCAACCTCATCAGCTTCCAGTCCGGCAGCGCCTGGCAGGGCGTCGTGCTCGGCATCGCGTACTGCATCGGACTCGGCGTCCCGTTCCTGCTCGTCGCACTCGGTGCCGGCTGGGCCTCGGGCGCGATCGGTGTCGTCAAGCGGCACATGCGCACCGTCAACATCATCGGAGGAGCGATCCTGATCGTCATCGGTCTGCTCATGGTCACCGGCATCTGGTCGGCCGTCATGTCGAGCGTCGGGGCGGTGATCCAGAGCTATGTCCCCGCGGTCTGACATCGACGGGGACGACGTGACGGACGCCGGCACCACCGGCGCCGACAGTTCCTCCGACCCGCAGCGCCCGTCCGACCACGTCGACGGGACGCCCGTCGTCCGGAACGACGCCGACGGCATCGCCCAGCCGAAGCTCGGTCTGGTCGGCTACCTGCGGTTCGCGTGGCGGCAGCTCACGAGCATGCGCACGGCGCTCTTCCTGCTCATGCTCCTCGCCCTCGCGGCGATCCCGGGGTCACTCGTGCCGCAGACGCAGGCCGACCCGAACGGCGTCGTCCAGTACAAGAACAGCCACCCGCAGCTGTCGCCGGTGCTCGAGAAACTGCAGGTGTTCGACACCTACACGTCCGTGTGGTTCTCGGCGATCTACCTGCTGCTCTTCATCTCGCTCATCGGCTGCATCGTCCCGCGCACCCGCCACCACTGGCAGGCCCTCCGCACCCGGCCGCCGAGGACCCCGGCGCGCCTCGGCCGTCTGGCCGGCTACCGGTCCGTGACGATCAGCCCGGAGACGGTGGGCGGCGCGGCGGTGGGCGGCGCGGCGGGCGCGGCCACGGGCCTCCCGTCGGTGGACCATGCGATCACGACGGCGATGACCCAGCTGCAGAAAGCGGGCTACCGCGTGGAGCGGTTCGGTGACTCGGTGAGTGCCGAGCGCGGCTACCTGCGTGAGACGGGCAACCTGGTCTTCCACTCGGCGCTCGTCGGCGTCCTGCTCGCGGTCGGCCTGGGTGGCGGGTTCAGCTACACCGGGCAGCGGCTGCTCGTCGAGGGGCAGACGTTCACCAACGTCCTCGGCTCCTACGACTCGTTCAACCCGGGACGCTGGTTCTCGCAGTCGGACCTCGAGGGCTACAACCTGACCCTCGACAAGTTCACGACGAAGTACGAGGAGACCAACCTCGACGCCCTCGGACAGGCGACCGACTACTCGGCCACCGTGACCGCGCGCACGAAGGACGGCACCGCGAGGACCAGCCGCCTCGGTGTCAACGAGCCGCTGTCGATCGGCGGCACGAACGTCTACCTGCTCGGCAACGGCTACGCGATGCAGGTCACCGTGCGGGACGGCAAGGGGGACGTGGCGTTCCAGGACGTCGTGCCGTTCCTGCCGGACGACGGCAACTACACCTCCACGGGCGTCATCAAGGTCCCCGACGCCTCGCCCGACCAGCTCGGCATGATCGGGTTCTTCTACCCGACCGCGGTGCAGCAGACCAGCGGCACGAACGCCGGAGCGTTCACCTCGAACTACCCGGACATCAAGAACCCGATGCTGTCGCTGCAGGTGTACACCGGCAACCTCGGGCTCGACGACGGCGTCCCGCAGAGCGTCTACCAGCTCTCGACGAAGGGCCTGCAGCAGATCGCAGGCCGACAGTCGGACACCGCGAGCATCGCGATGAAGCCCGGCCAGACGAAGCAGCTGCCCGACGGCGCCGGGTCGATCACGTTCGACGGGGTCAAGCGGTACGTGTCCCTCGACGTCCACCACGACCCGTCGCAGCTCTGGGTCGCCTTCTTCGCGATCCTCTCGGTGCTCGGTCTGCTCACGTCGCTGTTCGTGCCGCGCCGTCGCGTGTGGGTGAAGGCGGTCCGTCGACTCGGCTCCGAGGACGGCGAGTTCGACCTCGAGTACGCCGGGCTCGCCCGCGGTGAGGACCCCAACCTCGAACGCGCGGTGGCGGACATCGCCCAGAAGCACATGTCGGACCTCGGCGTTAGGATCAGCAAGTGAACACGACGACCCTTGCGACCTACTCGGTCGTGCTGACGTACTCCGCGATGGCGGTCTACGTCATCGCGTTCATCTCCTTCGCGCTCGACATGGCGAAGCGCGCCGGCGACGTCGGGCTCGAGACCACCCGCACCGGGTCGTCGTCGGACCGCGACGACGCGACGGCGACCACGGTCGCGACCGTCCAGGGCGGCACCGTCGTCCTCGAGCGCGTCCAGCAGAAGCGCGACGGCGACGGCGTCGGTGGTGGCAACGGCCAGCGCGGATCGAAGTTCGAGCGGGTCGGCATGGCCATGACGGTCCTCGCGCTCGTCGTCCACATCGGTGCGATCGTGCTCCGCGGCATCGCGGCCGACCGTGTGCCGTGGGGCAACATGTTCGAGTTCTCGTTGACCGGGACCGGCTTGATCATCGCCGTGTTCCTGCTCGTCCAGTTCTGGCAGGACCTCAAGTTCCTCGGTGTGTTCATCACCGGCCTGGTGATCATCCTGCTCGGCATCGCGACCGTGAACTACTACGTCCCGGTCCGGCCGCTCGTCCCCGCGCTCGAGTCCTACTGGCTCGTCATCCACGTCTTCGTCGCCATCGCCGGCACCGGGTTCTTCGCCCTGGGTGCGGGCCTGGCGGTGTCGCAGCTCGTCCAGACGTACCGCCAGGGCCGCCCGGTCTCGCGCGGTCTGCGCTTCATGGAGACCCTGCCCGACGCCGACCGCCTCGAGGTCCTCAGCTACCGCGTGATCCTCGTCGGCTTCGTGCTCTGGACCTTCACGCTCATCGCCGGCGCGATCTGGGCCGAGCGGGCCTGGGGCCGCTACTGGGGTTGGGACACGAAGGAGGTCTGGACGTTCATCATCTGGGTCCTCTACGCGGGCTACATCCACGCTCGGGCGACCCGCGGCTGGCGCGGCGCTCGGTCGTCCTGGCTGGCCCTCATCGGCTTCGCCGCCGTGATGTTCAACTTCTCCGTGGTCAACGTCTTCTTCAAGGGGCTGCACAGCTACTCCGGTCTGTGAGACCCGCCACGGCCATGCACCACTGACGGACAGGAGGCCCGACACCAGCCGGTGTCGGGCCTCCTGTCGTTCCCGGGGTCGGCCCTAGGGCCGACCCACGAGCAGTGCGTGCACGCGACGGAGCCGTGACAGCCACCACTCGGTCCGTTCCGGCGAGGCCGCCCACCGGTCGAGCAGACCGGGGTCGGGCTCGACCCGGCGCACCGCGATGCGACCGTCCACGGGCAGCAGCGGCTCGGTGGTGACGTCGCCGGCGAACATCGCCGCGGTGCCGAGCCCGGCCGCGAACCCGGGGGCCATCGACCGGGCTGCCAGGAAGGCGCCCATGCCGAGGCCGATCGAGGTGTCGATGGCGCTGGAGACGACACAGGGCAGTCCGGCCTCGGCGACGACGGCCCCGGCTGCGGTGATGCCGCCGAGGGGCTGCGCCTTGACGACGAGCACGTCCGCTGCACCGGCGCGGGCGACGGCGAGCGGGTCCGAGGCCTTCCGGACGCTCTCGTCCGCGGCGATCCGCAGGCCGAGCCCGGCGACCCGGGCCCGCAGCACCGCGAGGTCCGCCACCGAGGCCACGGGCTGCTCGGCGTACTGCAGCCGGAACGGGGCGAGTCGTCCGAGCGCCGCCGTGGCCTGATCGAGGTCCCACAGGCCGTTCGCGTCGACGCGGACGTCGGCGTCCTCGCCCATCACGCGCCGGACCGCGGCGACGCGGGCGACGTCGTCCTCGACGCTCGTGCCGGGCTCGGCGACCTTGACCTTCGCGGTGGTGCAGCCGGGGAAGCGGCGGAGCAGGTCGGCGACGTCCTCGGCGGGGATCGCGGGCACGGTGGCGTTGACGGGGACGCTGTCGGCACCGGGGTCGTGTCGGGTCCAGCCGAAGTCGACCGCGGCGCGGAGCCAGGCAGTGGACTCGGTGTCGTCGTACTCGACGAACGGGGAGAACTCGGTCCAGCCCTCGGGGCCGCGGAGCACGAGGGCCTCGCGGACGGTGATGCCGCGGAAGCGGACCCGCATCGGCAGGGCGACCACCCGAGCGGTCGCGAGCAGGTCGTGCAGCTCCGGGACGGCGTCGGGCGTGGGCAGGGTCACATCGGGCACCCGGCCATCCTCGCAGGGCCGCCCAGGGGGTCTCCCGGACTCTCCGAGGGGACCGCCAGGGCAGCGCACTAGCATCGCTGCGGTCGACCACCGGTCGGCAGTGCCGGTGCCGATCAGGGACACCGGTCGGGACGGACGAGGAGGCTCGGTGGCGACGGACGAGTTCGCGCGGCTGATGCGTCAGGGCACGGTCGACGTCCACCGACAGCCCGCAGCACGTCGTCGGAAGAACCCCATCACCGGCAAGATCGCCCTCGGCCTGGCGGTGGTCGCCGCCGCGGTGGACGCCAGCGCGTTCGCCGTGTTCGTGGGCGGCGACACCACCTTCGCGTTCGGCATCTGCTTCGTCGTGGTCTTCCTGACCCTGGTGGCCGCGGTCCTCGGCTTCATCGCCGCCGTCGGGTCGTTCGGGCGGTGGTACGGCGTCGTCGGCGTGGTGGTGGCGTTCTTCGCGAACCCGGTGATCCTCATCGTCCTGATCGTCATCGTCGCGCCCGAGATGCTTTCCGGGATGAGCGGCCGCTAGCCGGCCCCCGGCGACCGCCCGGGCAGGAGCCCAGCGGTAGGTTCGGAGCATGCCCTCTGTCGTCTCCGACCTGTTCGACCCCGACGTCTGGACCCCCGCTCCGATCGCCGAGCGGTTCACCGACATCACGTACCACAAGCACGTCTCCGGCGGCATGGTGCGCGTCGCCTTCGACCGCCCGGAGGTGCGCAACGCTTTCCGCCCGCGGACCGTCGACGAGCTCTACCGCGCCCTCGACGACGCCCGTCAGGACCCCCGCGTGGGCGTCGTGCTGCTGACCGGCAACGGCCCGAGCCCGAAGGACGGCGGCTGGGCGTTCTGTTCCGGTGGCGACCAGCGCATCCGGGGCCGGAGCGGCTACCAGTACGTCGGCGACGAGGGCGCCCCGCCCGAGGGCGTCGACCCGGCCGCCGCGCAGGCGTCGATGGGCCGGCTGCACATCCTCGAGGTCCAGCGCCTCATCCGGATGATGCCGAAGGTCGTCATCGCCGTGGTCCCGGGGTGGGCTGCCGGCGGTGGTCACTCGCTGCACGCGATCTGCGACCTGACGATCGCCAGCGCCGAGCACGGGAAGTTCAAGCAGACCGACGCCGACGTCGGGTCGTTCGACGGCGGCTACGGCAGTGCCTACTACGCCAAGCAGATCGGTCAGAAGCTCGCGCGCGAGGTCTTCTTCCTCGCCGAGGAGTACTCCGCCCAGCGTGCCTACGAGATGGGCGCGGTGAACAAGGTGGTGCCGCACGAGGACCTGGAGCGCGAGGCCATCCGCTGGGGCGAGACCATCCTCGGCAAGTCCCCGACGGCGATCCGGATGCTCAAGTACGCCTTCAACGCGGTCGACGACGGCATGGTCGGCCAGCAGGTCTTCGCCGGCGAAGCCACGCGCCTCGCCTACGGCACCGACGAGGCCGTCGAGGGCCGCGACTCGTTCCTCGAGAAGCGCTCGCCCGACTGGACCGCGTTCCCCTGGCACTACTGATGACCCGTCCGCTCGTCGCGCTGGGCGCGTCCGACCCGATGGCGGTGCTGCGCGGACTGGAGGCGGCACTCGCCGGCGGCCCCGCACTGCTCCCCGTCGCCGAGGGGGCCCCGGCGCTGCCGACACCGCCACCGGCCGACGTGCCGCAGCGGGTCGCCCTGGTCGTCGAGACGAGCGGCTCCACCGGGACCGGCAAGCGGGTCGCGCTGTCCTCGGAGGCGCTGCTCGCCGGTGCGGCCGCCGCGGACGCCGCCCTCGGCGGACCGGGCGTCTGGCTCCTCGCGTTGCCGACGCACTACATCGCCGGGCTCAACGTCCTGACGCGGTCGATCGCCGCCGGCACGACCCCGGTCGTCGTGGGACCCGGGCACTTCGACGCGGGGGTGTTCGCCGACGCCGTCGACCGGCTCGTCGTCGGGCCGGCGGCACCTCGTCGGTACACGTCGCTCGTGCCGGTGCAGCTCGCCCGGGTGCTCGACGACCCGCGGGCGACGGCCGCACTCGGGCGGTTCGACGCGGTCCTGGTCGGAGGACAGGCGACCCCGGTGGCCCTGCGCGAGCGCGCTCGTGCCGCAGGGATCCGCGTCGTGACGACGTACGGGGCGAGCGAGACGAGCGGCGGCTGCGTGTACGACGGCACGCCGCTCGGCACCGTCCGCGCCGAGCTCGTCGACGGGGAACTGCAGCTGGCCGGTCCGATGCTCGCCGAGGGGTACCTCGACGACCCGGAGCGGACGGCGGCGGCCTTCACCGAGCGTGAGGGGCACCGCTGGTACCGGACCGGGGACGCCGCGACGATCGTCGACGGTCGCATCCGGGTCACCGGTCGACTCGACGACGTCGTCATCTCCGGCGGCGAGAAGGTCCCGCTCGGGGCGGTCGAACGCATCGTCCGGGAGCTCCCCGGGCAGGACGGTGCCGTCGTCACCCGGCGGGCATCGGGGGAGTGGGGCGAAGTGCCGGTCGTCGTCACCGAGCACCCCGTCGACCTCGAGGTCGTGCGCGCCCGGGTCGCCGACGCCCTCGGTCGTGCCGCCCGCCCCGCCGAGGTGCTGGTCGTGGACCGGATGCCGATGCTGGCGTCCGGCAAACCCGACCGGCGCGCGGTGCGGACGTTGGCCGATCCGCCGGGGTGAGCCCGGCCTCCCGGCAGCGCCGGTACGCTTGGCGGTCGTGGCACGATCGAAGAACACGACACGTCCGAAGGGCCGGTCCGGCAACCCGGCGAAGGCCGCTGCCCCGCAGCGCACCGCACGGCGGGCGACCGCGCGCGACTGGATCGGCGGCGCACGACTGCGGACCCTGACCCTCGGCGTCGTACCCGTCGTGCTCGGTACCGCGGTGGCCTACGTCGACAGCAAGGCGACCGGCGACTTCGGGGCGTTCCTCGGCACGGACGCACACCTGGCGATCGCCCTGCTCGCGCTCGCCGTCGCGCTGTTCCTGCAGATCGGCGTGAACTACAGCAACGACTACTCGGACGGTGTCCGCGGCACGGACGAGTTCCGCGTCGGCCCGGCCCGGCTGACCGGCGCCGGCCTCGCGAAGCCCCGCACGGTGCTCACCGTGGCGCTGACGTTCTTCGGGCTCGCCGCGGTCGCCGGCATCGTCATCGTGGTGCTCACCCAGCTCTGGTGGCTCCTGCTCGTCGGCGCGGCCGCGATCGTCGCCGCGTGGTTCTACACCGGCGGCAAGAAGCCCTACGGGTACAACGCCCTGGGCGAGGTCTTCGTCTTCGTGTTCTTCGGACTCGTCGCGGTCCTCGGCACGCAGTACGTGCTCATCGGGCAGGCGACCCTCAGCGGTTGGGCCGCCGCGGTGGCAGCGGGCCTGTTCGCCTGCGCGGTGCTCATGGTGAACAACATCCGGGACATCGACGAGGACACCGCTGCCGGCAAGCGCACGCTCGCCGTCGTGGTGGGCGGGCCGGTGGCGCGGGTGCTCTTCGCGCTCTTCCTGCTGCTGCCCTACGTCGTGCTGGTCTGGTTCGTGCTGCTGTACTTCCGGTCCGGCTTCGCGTACTTCTCGCTGCTGCTCGCGCTGCCGGCGCTGCTCATCGGCGTGACCTCGCGGAAGCCGCGCGAGCTCATCACGGCACTGCAGCTGTCGTCGTTCTCGGCGCTGGCGTACGGCGTGGTGCTCGGCGTCACGCTCGCCGTCCAGCCGTAGCCGCCGCTCGGCCGAGGCCGCGCGTGGGGGTCAGTCCTCGTCCGGGCGCTTCCGCAGGGTGAGGTCGGTGTCGCTCGCGTCGCTGACGTCCGAGGTACCGGTGGCGTCAGCGGTGTCGACGAAGTCGTCCTCGAAGTCGCTGTCCGCGTCCCGCTCCGGACGGGCGCGGCGCTCGGCGATGCTGGTCGTCACGGCCCCGCGGAGGCCCGGCAGCGCGATGTACGACACGAGCAGCCCGATCAGCGCGCCACCGATCGCCGCCCAGTACCAGGGCAGCCCGATCACGAGCAGCACGACGAGTGCCACGACGAAGATGCCGAGCCGAGCCAGGGTGTAGACGAGCCACGCTTTCACCCTGCAAGTGTACGGATGCCGTTCTCCACGGCGACCGGACGAAGGCCAGGGCGGTCACAGCCGCCCGACCTACACTTCGAGGATGGTCAGGTTGTGGCTCGTCATCGTCGTCGCCGCCGTGGCGTTCACGGTGTTCGCCCTGATCGACTGCGCCACCATGCCGCGGAACCGGGTCCGGTCGCTGCGCAAGGGCGTCTGGGTCCTGCTGGTCGTCGTGCTGCCGGTCCTCGGCGGCGTGCTGTGGTTCCTGCTCGGCCGGACGCCCGTCGCCGGAGCGCGCGGCGACGGTGGCGGTGGTGCCGGGTACCGTGGTCCCGAAGACGACCCCGACTTCCTCGGCGGCGCGACCGCCGGGCGGAAGAGCGATGACAAGGACCAGGACGACGCGACCCTCCGATCCCTCGAAGACCAGTTCCACGACGGCGACGACGACAGCCGCCCCGATCGCTGACGGCACCGCCGCTGACGGCACTGCCGCTGACGGCGCTGCCGCAGAAGGCGCTGCCGCAGAAGGCGCTGCCGCTGACGGTCGTCCGGGCCCGAGCGGATCCGGCAGTCCCGCGACCGACTTCGCCCTCGCCTTCCTGCAGGAACTCGCCCGCGCCGGCGTGACCGACGTCGTGGTGAGCCCGGGCTCGCGCTCGCAGGCCCTCGCCCTCGCCGCGGTCGCACTCGAACGTGCGGGTGGCATCACGGTGCACGTGCGGCTCGACGAACGGACGGCCGGGTTCTTCGCGCTCGGCCTGGCCGTCGAGTCCGGCCGTCCTGCGGCGGTCGTCACGACCTCGGGGACCGCCGTGGTGAACCTGCACCCGGCCGTGCTCGAGGCGCACCACTCCGGCGTGCCGATGATCGTCGTGTCGGCGGACCGTCCGGCCGAGCTGCGCGGCATCGGCAGCAACCAGACCACCGTGCAGCCCGGGGTCTTCGGGCCCGCCGTGTCCTTCGTCCGGGACGTGCAGGCGCCGAGCGTGCACGGCGTCGACGACGACGTCCGCGCCACCGTCCGCTCGCTGGTGCGCGAGGCCGTCGCCGCCGCTGCCGGGCACTCCGGTCAGCCCGGTCCGGTGCAGCTCGACCTCGCGTTCCGCGAGCCGCTGTCCGCCGGCCTCGACCAGGTCGACGGTGTGCCCGACGACCAGGTGGACCGGTCGTACGCCACACGCCGGACGACCGCCGCGCTGCCGGTCGCCGAGCTCGCGCCGGACGACGAGCCCGCCACAGTGGTCATCGCCGGACACGATGCGGGTGTCAACGCCGAACGGATCGCGTGGGAACTGGGCGCTCCGCTCCTGGCCGAGGTGTCGAGCGGTGCCCGTTTCGGGCGCAACCTGGCAGCCGCGTACCGCGAACTCCTCCGTGACGACGAGTTCGGCGGACGCGTCCGCCGGGCGGTCGTCCTCGGGCACCCGACCCTCAGCCGCGAGGTGCCGGCGCTCCTGCAGCGCGCGGACGTCGAGACCGTCGTGGTCCGTGGTGCCGGAGCCGACGTGTACGACCCGGCCCGTGCCTCCCGTCCGGACGCCGCGACGCAGGTGGTGTCGGACGTCCGCGTCACCGAGCGGACCGGACCGGCGCACCGCGCCTGGGTCGGCCGCTGGGTCGCCGCGAGCCGGTCCTTGCTCGGCGAGGGTGATGCCGGACCGGACCTCGACGCCAAGCGATCCGCGGACCGAGCCGAGCGGAACCGGTTCCTCCGGGACGAGGTCGCGCTCCGCCGTCGACCCGTGGACCGCGCCATGCTGGCCGAGGCGGTGTGGGGCGTCACGTGGCCGCACGACCGTCTGGTGTTCGGCGCGTCCCAGATCATCCGGGAGGCCGACATGACGGTCGCCGGCAAGAAGATCCGGGTGCACGCCAACCGCGGGCTCGCCGGCATCGACGGGACGATCTCGACGGCGCTCGGCATCGCCACCGCGCTCGAGGCGGAGTCCGGCGCCGTCGGCACGACCCGGGTCGTCGTGGGCGACCTGACGTTCCTGCACGACCTCGGCGGACTCGTGACGGGGACCGAGGAGGCACACCCGCGTCTGCAGGTCGTCGTCGGCAACGACGGCGGCGGCGCGATCTTCCGCGGGCTCGAGGTCGCGGCGACCACGGCGCCGGAGGACATGCGCCGGATGATGACGACGCCGCAGCACGTCGACGTCGAACGGGTCGTCACCGGGCTCGGATGGGAGTACCGCCGGGCCGAGACGTGGGGGGACCTCGAACGCGTCCTCACCGATCCGGCCGAGCGCGTGGTCATCGAGGTGCCGCTGGCCGACTGACGCTGGCCGGCTGACCCGACTGATCCGAATGACCCGGCTGACCCGACCGATCCGACTGATCAGGGAGGGGCCGGCCGAGCAGCGCGTCCGCTCAGGCCAGCGCGTCGACGACCGGCCGGAACTTCAGGCGGGTCTCCGCGACCTCCCGTGCCGGTTCCGAGCCGGCGACGATCCCCGCCCCGGCCCACGCGCGGACCGTGCCGTCGTCGTCGATCTGCGCGCTCCGGAGCGCGAGCATCCACTCGCCGTCCCCGGAGGCGCCGAGCCAGCCGACCGGACCGGCGTACCGTCCGCGGTCCACGCCCTCGAGCTCGGCGACGAGCCGCACGGCGACGTCGGTGGGGGTCCCGGCGACCGCTGCGGTGGGGTGGAGCACGTCCGCGACGTCGAGCGCGGTGACGCCGGCGGGCAGGACGGCCTCGACGTCGCTCGCCAGGTGCCAGACGTTCGGCAGCTGCAGGCGGAACGGTTCGGGGTCCACCCGGAGGTCCGTCGCGATCGGCCGCAGCGAGGCGACCAGGCTCGAGATCGCGAAGGCGTGCTCCTCGAGGTCCTTCGTGCTCGCGGCGAGGGTCTCGGCGGCGACCCGGTCGCTCTCGGCATCCGCACCCCGAGCAGCACTGCCCGCGAGGACCCGCGCGGTGAGGGTGCGGCCCTCCGTCCGGGCGAGCGTCTCGGGGGTGGCCCCGATGAGCCCGTCGACGGCGAAGGTCACGCAGGTCGGGTAGGCGGCGGCCAGGTCGAGGAGCACCGCGCGCCGGTCTGCCCCGGGCGGCAGGGTCCCGACGAGGTCGCGGGCCAGGACGACCTTCTGGGCGCGTCCGGCCGTGATGGCCGTCACTGCTGCGGCGACCGATGCCGCGTAGGCGTCCTCGTCGACGGCGCCGGGGTGCAGCGCGACGGAGACGTGCGGGCCGACGCGGGGCACCGGCACCGAGGTGCTCGTGAACGGCAGGGGAGCCGGGGCGTCGGTGGTGTCGATCGCGGTGATCCACGCCCGGCCCCGACGGCGGCCGACCACGACACGCGGCACGATGAGGACACTCGTGGCGGCCGAGTCGTCGGCGAACGCGAAGGTGCCGAACGCGACGAGGCCGCTGCCCCGGAGCCGGACCGGGTCGTCGACGGCGGCGGCGGCGACGATCTCCCGCCAGCGGGCGGACGCGTCACGCATCCGGGACGGACCGGAGAACTCGAAGCGCATGGCCTCGCCGATCCCGACGATCCCGTCGCCGCCCCGCACGAAGGCCATCGGGTTCCCGGCGAGGGTGTGTCGGAGCACGGCTCCCGGGTCGTCGAGGATCCGGGTCGAGACCGTGAGCGGCCGGACCGCTGTGGGAGGACGGGTCACGGACCGATGCTACGCGTCGGGGCGCGCCCGGGGATGCTGCGCTCCTGCACGCCTACCGGGAGACGTCCGGTCGCGGCCTCTAGGATGACTGGGTGAGCAGAGCGGACATGCAGAAGCGGCCGGACGAAGTGGCGGCCATGTTCGACGACGTCGCGGCGAAGTACGACCTGACCAACGACATCCTGTCGGCGGGCAACGCACCGCTGTGGCGCGTCGCGACGGTCAAGGCCGTCGACCCCCAGCCGGGCGAGCGCGTGCTCGACCTCGCTGCCGGCACCGGGACGAGCTCGGCTGCCCTGGCGAAGAAGGGTGCCGAGGTCACCGCCCTCGACCTGTCGTCGGGCATGATCGCGGTCGGCCGTGAACGCCACCCCGAGATCACCTTCGTCGAGGGTGACGCCGAGCACCTGCCGTTCGAGGACGAGTCCTTCGACGCCGTCACGATCTCGTTCGGTCTGCGCAACGTCAACGACCCGATGCAGGCCCTCACCGAGATGCTCCGGGTCCTCAAGCCCGGCGGTCGGCTCGTCATCTGCGAGTTCTCCACCCCGCCGTTCGCCGCGCTGCGGTTCGGCTACAACACGTACCTCAGGCGGGTCCTGCCGGGCATCGCGAAGCTGTCGAGCAGCAATCCGGCCGCCTACCGCTACCTCGCCGAGTCCATCGAGGCCTGGCCCGACCAGCAGGTCCTGAGCCAGTGGCTCCGCGGCGTCGGCTTCACGATGGTCGCGCACCGCAACCTCACCGCCGGCATCGTCGCACTGCACCGTGGCCGCAAGCCGGTCGAGGGCAGTGTCCGCGAGTCCGCCGCCCGGCGCGCCAAGGCACGTCGCGAGCACCAGCCCACCGGCGAGCAGCCCCGCGTGGAGCCCGAGGCCTAGGCCCGCGGCCCAGGTCCCCACCGCCACCCCGCGAGTACGGAGCAGCAGTTGAACCCGAGTGTCCCGGTCGCACGACGCGCACCGAGTCTCCGAGCGTCCCTGGGCATCGGTGAGCGCCTGTTCGCCACCCCGGCGGACCGTCGTTTCATCGCGGCCGTCGACGACGGGCTCGAGCTCGTCGAGCAGGGACTCGAGGACGCCATGCGCTCCGCCGACACCCTGGCCGACACCACCAGCCGCTACCTGCTCTCCGCGGGCGGCAAGCGCATCCGGCCGACCCTCACGCTGCTCATCGCACAGCTCGGCGACGGCGTGACCGACCACGTGGTGAAGGCCGCCGTCAGCGTCGAGATGACGCACCTGGCATCGCTGTACCACGACGACGTCATGGACGAGGCCCCGGTGCGCCGCGGTGTCCCCGCCGCCCACGTGACGTACGGCAACAACATCGCGATCCTCACCGGGGACCTGCTCTTCGCCCGTGCCTCGCTGATCACCGCGGACCTCGGACCCGAGGGCATCCGGATGCAGGCGGAGACCTTCCAGCGGCTCTGCATGGGCCAGCTCCACGAGACGACCGGGCCCCGGCCCGAGGACGACCCCGTCGAGCACTACATCCACGTGCTCAGCGACAAGACGGGGTCCCTCATCGCGACCGCCGCGCGCGCCGGCGTGCTGTTCTCCGGTGCCGACCGTTCCCTGCTGGAGGCCGTCGGCACCTTCGGCGAGAAGGTCGGCGTCGCCTTCCAGCTCGTCGACGACGTGATCGACCTGGCACCGGCGAAGGACAAGACCGGCAAGATCGCGGGCAACGACCTCCGTGCCGGCGTCGACACGCTGCCCCTGCTGCAGCTCCGCCGCCGCGCCGCCTCCGACGAGGGCGCCGCGGCCCTCCTGGCCCGCATCGAGCAGGACGTCCGTGACGCCCCCGACGACGCGGTGCACTCCGACGCCTACCAGAGCGCCGTCGCCGAGCTCCGCGAGCACGAGGCGACCCTGGCGACCCGGGCCCTCGCCGCGAGCTGGGCCCACGAGGCGGTCGCCGCCCTGGCACCCCTGCCGGACGGCACCGTCAAACGAGCCCTCACCCGGTTCGCGGAGACGGTCGTCGACCGCAGCCGCTGACCTGAACGAAACTGGAGACCGAACAGTGCCCACCCTCCGACTCGCCATCGTCGGCGCCGGTCCGGCCGGCATCTACGCCGCGGACATCCTCCTGCGGGAAGCGCGCGGCTTCGACGTCTCGATCGACCTGTTCGAGCAGCTGCCGGCCCCGTACGGCCTCGTGCGCTACGGCGTCGCCCCCGACCACCCCCGTATCAAGGGCATCGTCAACGCCCTCCGCGACGTGCTGGACCGCGGCGACATCCGGATCTTCGGCAACGTCCGCTTCGGCGAGGACATCACCCTCGAGGACCTGAAGCGCCACTACAACGCGGTCGTCTTCTCGACCGGTGCGATCAAGGACGCCGACCTCGACATCCCCGGCATCGACCTCGACGGCTCGTACGGGGCCGCTGACTTCGTCAGCTGGTTCGACGGCCACCCGGACGTCCCGCGCACCTGGCCGCTGACCGCGGAGAGCGTCGCCGTCATCGGCAACGGCAACGTCGCACTCGACGTGTCGCGCATCCTCGCGAAGCACGCCGAGGACCTGCTGCCGACCGAGATCCCGGCGAACGTGTACGAGGGGCTGCAGGCCTCGCCCGTCACCGACGTGCACGTCTTCGGTCGTCGCGGACCGGCACAGGTGAAGTTCACGCCGCTGGAACTCCGCGAACTCGGTGAACTCCGCGACGTCGACATGGTCGTGTACGACGAGGACTTCGACCACGACGAGGCCTCGAAGCTCGCGATCGCGACGAACAAGCAGGTCACCGTCATCGACCGGGTGCTGCAGCAGTGGCGGACGCGCGAGGTCGGCACGGCGAGCCGCCGCCTGCACCTGCACTTCTACGCCAAGCCGCTCGAGCTCCTCGGCAACGAGGACGGCACGCTCCGCGCCATCCGGTACGAGCGCACCCGTCCGGACGGCCAGGGCGGTGTCGAGGGCACGGGGGAGATCCGCGAGATCCCGATCCAGGCGCTCTACCGTGCGGTCGGCTACGTCGGGTCGCCGCTGCCCGGCGTGCCGTTCGACGAGCGCTACGGCGTCATCCCGAACCACGAGGGCCAGGTCCTCGACACCGACGGCAACCGGCTCCCCGGCGTCTACGCCACCGGATGGATCAAGCGTGGGCCGGTCGGCCTGATCGGGCACACGAAGTCCGACGCGATGGAGACCGTGCAGCACGTGGTCACCGACCAGGGCACCTGGTGGAGCCCGGAGGACCCGTCCGAAGCGGCGATCCCGGCACTGCTCCGCGAGCGCGGCGTCGACTTCACCGACCTCGCCGGTTGGCACGCCCTCGACCAGCACGAGATCGCCCTCGGCGAGCCGCAGGGCCGCGCGCGGGTCAAGGTCGTGCCGCGCGACGAGATGATCGACGTCTCGCTGCGACGGTCCCACGCCGACTCGCAGGCCTGAGCGACCCCCGGGTCCGAGCATGACGACGCTGCGCCCGGCACCTCCACGTGGGGCGCCGGGCGCCGCGCCGTCCGGGCGGCTGGTCGGGGTCGACGTGGCCCGGTCGCTCGCCCTGTTCGGCATGATGGCCGCGCACGTCGGCGACGTCGCCGAGAACGTCGACTGGACCGACCCGACGAGCCTCGGTGCCGTGGTGAACGGCCGCTCCGCCGCGCTCTTCGCGGTGCTCGCCGGGGTGTCGATCGGACTCGTCAGCGGCCGTGACCACCCGCCTGGTCCGCCGCAGATCGGACGCGTCCGCGCACGGCTCGCACTGCGCGCCGTCGTGGTGGTCGTCGTCGGCCTGCTGCTGATGGCACTGCAGACACCCGTCTACGTGGTCCTGCCGACCTACGGCGCCCTGTTCCTGCTGGCCCTGCCGGTCCTCCGCTGGCGACCGTCGGCACTGCTCCTGCTCGCCGCGGGCTGCGCCGCCGCGGCGGCTCCGGTCGCGATCGCGATCCTCCCGCTCTACGCCGACGCGGACATGTTCGGCGTGCAGCTCGGGCTGGTCTACCCGGTCGTCACGTTCGCGACGTACGTCCTGGTCGGACTCGCGGTCGCGCGGTCTCGGCCGGGAGGCGCGGGGCGGCAGGTCCTGCTCCTCGCGTCCGGCACCGTGGTCGCGACCGCCGCCTACGTCGTCGGGAACGCCGCCGCGCCGATCCCGTTCGACACCACGTCCGCGTTCCCCGGTGTGCCGTTCGTCCCCTCCGGTTCCGACGCCGGCCAGACGTTCGCCCAGGTGTTCCTGTCGCCGCGGGACCACTCGTCCTCGGTCGTCGACGTCGTCGGCACCGCGGCGATCGCGGTCGCCGTGATCGCGCTGTGTCGGCTGGTCGTCGACGGGCACGGACCGCTCGTCACCCGGATCGCGTTCCCGTTCGCGGCGGTCGGCTCGATGCCGCTCACGGTGTACGCGCTGCACCTCGTCGTCATCGCCGTGTGGCCGGACCTGCCGCACGGCCCGAGGACCTGGTGGGGCTTCGTCGTCGGCGCGGTGCTGTTCGCGATGCTCTGGCGCCGGTTCCTCGGACGCGGGCCACTCGAACGGCTGACCGCGCAGATCGCCTCGGCGGTCCCCGCACCGGCGCCGGTGCGGGCCTGACCGACCGGACCGACCACAGCCCGGGCCGGCCGACGAGGCGGACCGGTGACGGGCCTCCCGGCCGTGCGCTACTGCAGCGCCGCGGTGAGCCGCGCGACGTTGTCGAACACCCGTGACCGACGCGGGCGGGTCAGCCACTCGTCCAGCGTGAGCTCGCGGCTGGCAGCGCGGTAGTCGTCCTGGACGTCCCGGAGCGCGTCCACGAAGGACTTCCCCCGCACCATCACCGAGATCTCGAGGTTCAGGGTGAACGAGCGCATGTCCATGTTCGACGAGCCGATCACCGCGACGTCGTCGTCGATCGTGAAGTGCTTCGCGTGCAGCACCGTCGGCGCGCGGTACAGCCAGATCTTCACACCCGCGCGGAGCAGCCCCTCGTAGTAGGAGCGCTGCGCGTGCCACGTCATCGCGTGGTCACCGATCTCGCCGACGAACAGCTCGACCTCGACCCCGCGCTGCGCGGTCGTCGTGATCGCGTAGAGCATCGAGTCGTCGGGGACGAAGTACGGCGACGTGATCGACACCCGCTCCTGCGCCGAGTACAGCAGCGCGTTGAACAGGCGCAGGTTGTTCTCGCCGTCGAAGCCGGGGCCGGACGGCACGACCTGGCAGTCCAGCGAGTCCTGACGGTCGGCGCGGTGCACCGGGTCGCTCTCGCGGAGCAGCAGCTCGTCGGTCTCGCTGTACCAGTCGGTGACGAACAGGGCGTTGATGCCCGCGACGACCGGGCCCTCGAACCGGGCGAAGAGGTCGCGCCACCGGAGCCCGCGCTCGATGTTGGCCTTCGTGTCGTACGAGCGGTCGATGAGGTTCTGCGAGCCCGTGAACGCCACCGAGCCGTCCACCACCAGGATCTTCCGGTGGTTGCGGAGGTCCGGGCGCTGGAACTTCCCCTCCATCGGCAGCAGCGGCAGCATCAGGTGCCACTCGATGCCGGCCGCGTCCAGGAACGCCAGGGTGTCCTTGAAGTACGGGTAGCTCTTGCTCGCCCAGTGGTCCATGAGGAACCGGACCGTGACTCCACGGGCCTGCGCCCGCGCCAGCGACTCGAAGAACGGCCGCGTCGTGTCGTCGAGCGAGGCGATGTAGAACTCGACGTGCACGAACCGGCGTGCGGCGTCGACGGCGTGGGTCATCTCCGCGAACGCGTCGTCGTAGTGCGGGTACAGCTCGGCCTGGTTGCCACCGACGAGCGGCATCGCCCCGAGCTGTCGGTTCAGCCGGGTGATGCTCTCCAGCCACGCCGGCCACGGGTGGTCGCGGCGCACCCGCTCGATGCCCTCGGTCTGCTCGAGGATGTAGCGGTTGATCTCGGTCTGCTTCTCACGGCGCGACCTCGGCAGCTTCGTCGACCCGAGGACGAGGAACAGGATGAAGCCGATGTAGGGGATGAGGAAGATCGCCAACAACCAGCCCGTGGCCGTCTGCGGCTTCCGGTCGATCGGGACGTAGACGAGGGAGAAGGCGCGGATCGCCAGGTCCAGCAGGACCAGGAGGATGATCAACGCGACGACGAGCCAGTGCTCCACGGTGTGGGTCGGTGTCTGCGCGGGGGGCGCGGGTCAGCGGAAGTTGATGAACTGCAAGGGCACGTCGAACTCCTGGCCCTTGAGCAGCTGGATGGTCTGCTGCAGGTCGTCGCGGCTCTTCGAGGAGACCCGCAGCTCGTCGCCCTGCACCTGGCTCTTCACCGTCTTCGGTGCCTCGGCCCGGATGAACGCGCCGATCTTCTTCGCGATGTCCTGCTCGATGCCGTTCTTGAACGACACCTCGATGCGGAACTCCTTGCCCGAGGGGAACGGGTCACCGGCGTCGAGGCTCTTCAGGCTGATGCCGCGCTTGATCGCCTTCGTCTGCAGCACGTCGAGGACGGCCAGCGCGCGCTCCTCGGTCGAGGCCTTGATGAGGACGTCCTCGCCGCTGAACGCGACGGACGCACCGACGCCCTTGAAGTCGTACCGCTGCTCGATCTCCTTCGCCGCCTGGTTGAGGGCGTTCTCCGCCTCCATCTTGTCGACCTTGCTGACCACGTCGAAGGAGCTGTCTGCCATGCCGGACAGCCTATCCGGCGGCACGCGGGCCTGTTCCGGGAGGCCCGCCCCGCCGCCGCCACCCGGCCAGCGTTAGGCCGTGGTCGCGAGCACCTCCGGACATCGGCTATGCTCTTCACCGCGCCTTCGGTCGGTGATGACACGGGCCGGGTGCGCACATGGCGAGTTACCCAAGCGGCCAAAGGGATCTGACTGTAAATCAGCCGGCGTATGCCTCCGGGGGTTCGAATCCCTCACTCGCCACTGTGCTAGCGACACATTCGTGTTGGCTTCCACGAATGGCCCCGTCCTCGGACGGGGCCATTTGCGTTGCTGCCCGGGGGGACGGCGTAGCGGAGGGACGGCGGAGCCGAGTCGTTCGGCGGATCCGGGCGGAGCGGCGGGGGATCGGCTGTTCGGGCAGGATCGGGGTATGTCGAATGCTGCCGTGTCCGCTGCTCCTGATGCCCTCGCCGACCTCGCCGAGACGATCGCCCGCGAAGCCGCCGCGCTCGCCGTGCAGCGCCGCGCCGAAGGGGTCGAGGTCGCCGACCGGAAGTCGAGCATCGCCGACGTGGTCACCGCCGCCGACCGCGAGGTCGAGGAACTCATCCGCCGGCGCATCGGCGAAGCCCGTCCCGACGACGCCTTCTTCGGTGAGGAGTCCGGCGCCGCGACCGGCACCTCCGGCCTGACCTGGGTCGTCGACCCGATCGACGGCACCGTCAACTACCTCTACGGCAGCCCCGTCTACGCCGTGAGCATCGGCGTCGTCCGTGGCGTTCCCGACCCCTCGATGTGGGAGCCCGTCGCCGGGGTCGTCATCGCGCCCGCGACCGGGCAGGTGTACCGCGCCGTCGCCGGGGGAGTGGCGACCCTGGACGGTCGACCGCTGTCCGTGTCCGCACCCGAGTCCCTCGCGGAGACGCTCGTCGCCACCGGCTTCGGGTACACGGCCGAGCGTCGGTGGGAGCAGGCCGCGGTCCTCGCCGGCCTCGTCACGGAGGTGCGGGACGTCCGTCGCGCCGGGGCGGCCGCCCTCGACTGCTGCGCCGTGGGGGCCGGCACCGTCGACGCGTACTACGAGCGTGGGATCAACCCGTGGGACATGGCCGCCGGGTCGATCGTGGCCGCCGCCGCGGGAGCGGACGTCCGCACCTGGGAGGTCGGCGACACGCGGTCCTTCCTCTTCGCCGCGCCGAGCATCGTCGAGGACCTCGCCACACTCGTGCGCACCCTCGAGGACGACGTCCTGGGGTCCTGACCCGACGGCACCTGCTCTGGGGGTGCTGCACAGGCGTCCACACGACTGGCGGGGACAGAGGTCCTTTGCTACCGTTCTGGAGTCCCGTTACCTGCTCGTTACCGACGAGCGCCCGTGCCTCGAACTCAGGATCATCACCGAACGCATGCTCGACTCCTCGCAGACGCCCACGACCATCGACCGCACCGCCCCTGAGGCGACGCCGTCCGTGCACCTGACGAGACGAGCCCGGATCGAAGCCGAACGCTCCGCCGCGAAGACGTCCCGCCGCCGTTCGACCACCGACCGCTCCGTCGCGTCGCCCGACCGCAGTGCCGCCCGTCCCGCGACGGCCGGCCCCGCGACCCCGCCGGCCCCGTCGTCGCCCGTCCTCCCCGCGTCGAGTGCTGCGCCGCTGACGCCGCCGGCGCCGTCCTCGCCGATCGTCGCCCCGCTCGCCGAGCGCACGTCGGCCGCGGCCGCTCCGGCTGCCGCCCGCCCTGCGTCGTCCCGTCGAGCGCCGTCGGCGAAGCGTGCCGCTCGCGTCGCTGCGCCGAAGCCCATGCGCTCCGGTGCCGTCCCGACCGTCCCGGCCATCGCCGACGGACCCCGGGTCGACCGTGCGACGCGGCACATCGCCCGGACCGCTCCGGCCGCCGGTCGTGGGTCGCGGAAGTCCGGTGCGTCGTTCCGTCGGACCGCCTCGGGCGTGACGGTCGTCGGCGCGCTGCTCTTCACCGCCGGGCTGGTCGTCTCGACCTCGCTGCCCGCGCAGGCCCTCTACGTCCCGCAGCCGGGTGCCGCCACGGTCCGTGCCTCCGTGCAGGCCGCGCAGTCGCTCTCCGTGGGGGACGCCGTCGAGGGCTCCGTGGACCGGGACGCCTACACGGTGTCCGAGCCGAAGCCCGTCGTGGTCGCCCCGACCGTCGGCATGGCGACGGACTCGTCCACGTTCACGAACGACGCCGACGGCACGATCCAGTGGCCGTTCCCGGTCGGCGTCCCGATCTCGTCCGGTTTCGGCGGCCGCCAGGTCGCGGGGTGCTCCTTCTGCTCGACCTTCCACCAGGGCGTCGACTTCGCCCCGGGTGCCGGGACGGCCATCGGCGCCGTCGCCGACGGGACCGTCATCAAGGTGCAGGCGGACGACGGCGGCTTCGGCAACGACGTCTGGATCCAGCACGACGTCGACGGCAAGCAGTTCGTCAGCGTCTACGGGCACATGCTCGACAACTCGTTCCAGGTGGTGCAGGGCCAGCAGGTGAAGGTCGGCCAGACCCTCGGCCTGGTCGGCAGCACGGGCAACTCGACCGGCCCGCACCTGCACCTCGAGATCCGCATCGACGGCGTCCCGGTGGACCCGCTGGCGTGGCTCGAGGCCAACGCGAACTAGCCCTCGCGGACGGCACGCCCGGGCGTCACGGTCGGTTCCAGACCAACGTTCCGGGTCTGCTATCCTCGTGTGGTGCCGCTCGCGGTACTCGCCCCGATAGCTCAGTGGTAGAGCACTTCCATGGTAAGGAAGGGGTCGTCAGTTCAATCCTGACTCGGGGCTCCGACTCGCAGTGCTGTCACTTCGCGGTGATCACTGCGGATCCATGGCGGGGTAGCTCAGTTGGTTAGAGCACACGGCTCATAATCGTGGTGTCGCGGGTTCAAGTCCCGCCCTCGCTACCGTGCTGGTGGGACGACAGTGTCGACAGACACGGTCGTGTGACCGGCGGGAACGACGTCAAGACGGCAAGGCCCGGCGCAGCAGCGCCGGGCCTTCGTCGTTCCCGGGAGGGGGGCGGTCGGCGCCGTCCCCTGCGGACCCGCGCCGTGCCTCCCGTCCAGCGCCTCCGCGGTACCGGACCTGCTCGCGACGGCGACGGCGACGGCGACGGCGATGGTGACGGTGACGGCGACGGATCGGTGCGGGCCTCGGGCGCACCACTGTCGCTTCCGCCGAGGACATGCGCAGCCGGCCACGGGCACGCGCCGACGGACGCGAGCGCGCAGGTGCCTCAGCGCAGGGAGATGCCCGCCGTGTCCATCCGGTCGATCCGGTGCAGGAGCACCCCGCCGCCGTGGAGCGTCGTCTCGACGAGCGCTGCGACGTGGTGCCAGGCGGCTCGTCGCCGGTTCGCCCCGATCATGCCGCCGACGACGGCCACGCCGTGGTCCGCGTGCCGCAAGGTGAGCACCGCGTGCCCGGGGATGCTGGACAGAGCGACCTCGTACCGCCGGTACTGCCGGGAGGGCCGGACGAACGCGCCGAGCAGCGCGGTCGCCAACCGGTCCCCGGCGGCCACGAGCAGGCGCCCGTCCTCGGGCACGACACGGTGCCCGTGGGCGCGCAGGGCGGCGTCGACCAGTTCCACCGCCGTGCACCGGTAGTGCTCGAGCACCGTGTACTCGGTCGTCGTCTCCATCGCCACTCCCCGCGGACCTGCGCGGTCGACCCCCGACCGACGCGCCGTCAGCCTAACCGATGCAAACTCATCTAACCGGGTCCGCGGGACGGACCGGGCGTCCGAGGGCCTCGGTAGACTGCTGCGGTGTCAGTGAACCCCGAGCTCGTCGGCAGGACGTTCCCGCCGGCCCCGCCGTACCTGGTCGGTCGTGAGAAGGTGCGCGAGTTCTCCCGCGCCGTGTTCGCGACGAACCCGATCCACTCCGATCCCGCAGCCGCCCGCGCCGCCGGGCACGCCGACGTCGTCGCACCGGCCACCTTCGCGGTCGTCGTGCAAGAGGCGACGCTCGCGCAGCTGCTCGCCGAGCCGGACGCCGGCATCGACTTCTCCCGGGTCGTGCACGGGGAACAGAAGTTCGTCCACAAGCGACCGATCGTCGCCGGGGACGAGCTCACCGCGACCCTCGCCGTGACGAGCGTGAAGACCCTCGGCGGCAACGCGATGGTGACCGCCGAGTCGAGTGTGGTCGACGCCGACGGCCAGCACGTCGTCACCGCCACGTCCACCCTCGTCGTCCGAGGAGATGACGCATGACCGACACCACCTCCGACCCGCAGGTCGGCACCGTCGTCGCCGAGCGCCAGGTCCACCTGACGCGTGACGCACTCGTCCGCTACGCGGGTGCCTCCGGGGACTTCAACCCCATCCACTACCGCGACGACGTGGCCGCGTCGGTCGGCCTGCCCGGTGTCCTGGCGCACGGCATGCTCACCATGGGCCTCGCCGTCCAGTCCGTCTCGGAGTGGCTGGGCGACCGCGGCTGGGTCACCTCCTACGGGGTCCGCTTCACCCGCCCGGTCGTCGTCGACCCCGCCGACGGGGCCGACGTCGGCGTCGTCGCGAAGGTCGCCACGCTCGACGAACAGGGCCGACCGCTGCGCATCGACCTCACCGTGACCGCCGCCGGGCAGACCGTGCTCGGCAAGGCGCAGGTCACCGTGGCGTTCCACTGACCGTGGCGGACACGACGCTCGCCGAGCTCACCACCCTCCGCGTCGGGGGACCGGCCGGACGACTGCTGGTCGCCGAGACGACGGACGAACTCGTCGCCCACGTCATCGACGCGTGGTCGGACGAGGACGACTGGCTGGTCCTCGGCGGCGGCAGCAACCTGCTGGTCGCCGACCAGGGCTTCCCGGGGACCGTCGTGGTGGTCCGCACCCGCGGCGTGCGGGCCGAGACGGACGCCGACGGCGTCACCGTCCGCGTCGCCGCGGGAGAGCCGTGGGACGACTTCATCGCGACGACCGTCGAGCGCGGATGGACCGGTCTGGAGGCCCTCAGCGGCATCCCGGGCACGGTCGGCGCCGCCCCCGTGCAGAACATCGGCGCCTACGGGGTCGAGCTGTCCGACGTGCTCACCGCGGTCGACTTCCTCGACGCCGAGACCGGCGAGCGTTCCTGGGTCCCCGCGTCCGAGCTGGCGCTCGGCTACCGCACGAGCACCCTCAAGCACGGTCGACGCGGAGTGGTCCTGATGGTCGAGTTCCGACTGGGAACGGCGATCGAGGGCGGTGTGCCGGTGCGCTACGCCCAGCTCGCCGGCTCGCTCGGTGTCGAGCTCGGCACCCGTGTCGCCCCCGCCGACGTCCGCGCCGAGGTGCTGCGGCTCCGCGGGTCGAAGGGCATGGTGCTCGACGACGCCGACCCCGACACCTGGAGTGCCGGCTCGTTCTTCACGAACCCGATCGTGTCGGCCGGGTTCGCCCGGACCATGCCCGCCGACGCCCCGCGGTGGCCAGCCGGGGACGACGTGAAGCTCAGCGCCGCCTGGCTCATCGAGCGCGCCGGCGTGCACCGCGGCTACGGCCTCCCGGGGTCCCGCGCGGGGATCTCCACGAAGCACACGCTCGCGTTGACGAACCGCGGGGGCGCGACGGCCGCCCAGGTCGCCGAACTCGCCCGCTACGTGCAGGTGACGGTGGCGAACCGCTTCGGTGTGACGCTCGTGCCGGAGCCCGTCGTGGTCGGCGACCTGCTCGCCTGACGGACCGGACGGACCGGACGGACCGGACCGGCGCGCCGGACGCGGGGCGTGCCTCCCGGACGTCGCCGGTGTCGGCACCACGGTCGGCGACACCGCGCACCGTCACGGGACGGGGCGCGGTGTGCCGAACGGAGGCGGTCAGCCGAAGAAGCGTGCCAGGCGCGCGACGCCCTCGGCGATGTCGTCGTCGCCGAGCGCGTACGACAGGCGCAGGTACCCGGAGGGTCCGAACGCCTCGCCGGGGACGACCGCGACCTCGGCGTGCTCGAGGATCAGGTCCGCCAGTTCGAGCGTCGTGGTGGGGGTGCTGCCGGCCCACTCGCGCCCGAGCAGTGCGGTGACGTCCGGGTAGACGTAGAACGCGCCCTGCGGCTCCGGCGTGACGAAGCCCGGGATCGCGTTGAGGCCCGCCACGATCGCCTTCCGGCGGCGGTCGAACGCGCCACGCATGGCGGTGACGGGCTCCTGCGGACCGGTGAGGGCGGCGATCGCCGCGCGCTGCGAGACGTTCGAGACGTTCGACGACAGGTGGGACTGGAGGTTCGACGCGGCCTTGATCGCGTCGGCCGGGCCGACCATCCAGCCGACCCGCCAGCCGGTCATGGCGTACGTCTTGGCGACGCCGTTCACCAGGATCGTCGTGTCCGCGAGCGCCGGGACCTGCTCGAGCACACCGGAGAAGGTCAGGCCGTCGTAGACGAGGTCCTGGTAGATCTCGTCGCTGATGACCCAGATGCCGTGCTCGAGCGCCCATGCGCCGATGGCACGGGTCTGCTCGGCGGAGTAGACGGCACCGGTCGGGTTCGAGGGCGAGCAGAAGAGCAGTGCCTTCGTGCGCGGGGTCCGTGCCGCCTCGAGCTGCTCGACGGTGACCAGGTACCCCTGGTCGCTGCCGGCGAAGACGTCCACGGGCACACCGCCGGCGAGACGCACGGCCTCGGGGTAGGTGGTCCAGTACGGCGCGGGGAGCAGGACCTCGTCACCGGCGTCGACCACGGTCTGGAACGCCTGGTAGACGGCTTGCTTGCCGCCGTTCGTGATGATGACCTGCGACGGGTCGACGGTGGTGCCGGAGTCGCGAGCGGTCTTCTCCGCGACGGCGCGCTTGAGCTCCGGGAGGCCGGTGGCCGGTGTGTACCGGTGGTTCGCCGGGTCCTGCGCTGCCGCGACGGCCGCGTCGACGACGTGCGCCGGCGTGGCGAAGTCGGGCTCGCCTGCGGCGAAGGAGATCACGGGACGACCCGAGGCCTTGAGCGCCTTCGCCTTGGCGTCGACCTTGAGCGTGGCGGACTCGGCGATGGCCGCGATCCGGGAGGCGATGCGCGGCCGGTCCCCGGGCGCACTGGCGTCCGTACCCGTGCGGGTGCTGGTGTCGGGGCTGTCGGTGGGCTGAGGGCTGGCGGCTTCGGTGCTCACGGGGTCAGCCTACCGACGCGCCGCGCCGGAGCATCCGTCAAGTGGACACCGCCGTCGGGACTCCCGTACACTGTTCTGCGGCGGTTGAAGTCTGTCGGAAACGGACTTCTTCTCCCTGGAACGACCGGATCCCGTACGGGTGGACGTTCCGAAGGGCGGTGGCTCAATTGGTAGAGCAGCGGTCTCCAAAACCGCAGGTTGCAGGTTCAAGTCCTGTCCGCCCTGCACATCGGGAAGGGTTGAAGTGGCGAGCAAAGACGTGGAGACGACCGACGACGTCGTCGCCCAGGCAAAGGTCGACCGCGCACAGCGCCGCGGGCCCTTCGCCGCGATCGCACTGTTCATCCGCCAGGTCTTCGGCGAACTGCGCAAGGTCGTCACCCCGACCCGCAAGGAACTCTTCAGCTACACGGGCGTCGTGCTCGTGTTCGTCGTCGTGATGATGATCCTCGTGTCGGTCCTCGACTTCGTGTTCGGTCTCGGCGTCGGCTACGTGTTCGGCAACGGCCCCACGGCCTGACCCAGCTGGCATGAACCCCGGCGCGCTGCACTCCTGGCGCGCCCGGCCTGACCGCAGGTCCGACCGCTCCGGTCCTCGTCGGGGTACGGTCTCCCGGAGACGGCGACCCGTTCCCCGCCCGGGATCCGAGCGCCACACCGATCCGCACCATCGAACGGAAAGAACCGACTGTGTCTGACTACTCCCGCGACGACATCGACCTCGCGACCGCTGCCGAGCAGTCTTCCGAGGTCGAGGAGAACCAGGAAGGCGACGTCGAGACGAGCGAACTCCGTTCGACCGACTCCGCCGAGGAGCGCGCGATCTCCGTCGAGGACGAGGACGACGAGTCCCTCGGCCTGAGCGACGAGCCGGACGACGGCACCGTCGGCGCCGAGCTGGACGAGACCCTGGACGCCCTCGCCGAGTCCCGTGACCCGGAAGCCGACGCCGTCGTCGACGACGCGCTCGAGATCGACACCGCCGACGAGGCCGAGGCCGCCGTCGAGGCCGTCGAGGACGAAGAAGAGTCCGAGCTCGAGGTCGAGACCGCCGCCGAGGCGAACGCGACCATCGCCGCCGAGGAGTCCGCCGACACGCTCGGTGCCATCGCGCCGGAGTCCGAGGTCGACCTGGCCCCCGACACCGAGGTCACGATCACGGCCGAGGACGAGGACGACGAGTCCGAGGTCGACCCGTACGAGGCGTTCAAGGCCGAACTGCGGATGAAGCCGGGCAAGTGGTACGTCATCCACTCCTACGCGGGCTTCGAGCGCCGCGTGAAGGCCAACATCGAGAACCGCATGGTCTCGATGTCGATGGAGGACTACATCTACCAGGCCGAGGTCCCGATGGAGGACGTCGTCGAGATCAAGAACGGGCAGCGCAAGCTGGTCACCCGTGTCCGCATCCCCGGCTACGTGCTCGTCCGCATGGACCTCGACGAGGACTCGTGGTCGGTCGTCCGTCACACCCCGGGTGTGACCGGCTTCGTCGGCAACGCGCACAACCCGACCCCGCTGCGCTTCGACGAGGCGTTCGGCATGCTGAAGTCGCTCGTCCAGGTCGCCGAGGCCGCTCCGACCAAGGGCGGCGCGAAGGGCAGCGGATTCGCACAGGCGCAGCCCCAGGCCGAGGTCGACTTCGAGGTCGGCGAGACGATCACCATCAAGGAAGGCTCGTTCGCGGGTCTGCCCGGGTCGATCTCCGAGATCAAGCCGGAGAGCGGCAAGCTCACCGTGCTCGTCTCGCTCTTCGAGCGCGAGACGCCGGTCGAGCTCAGCTTCGACCAGGTGACCAAGCTCTAGAGCTGGACACCATCCACTAGACTGTTCGAGTTTGGGTCCGCGCGCCTCGTGCGCTGCGGGTCCGTCACCGCGATCCGGAACCGCCGGAGACGCGGGAGAGTGCACGGGTCCCCGTGCGTTCGATCCCAGGAGGAAAGCGAAACATGGCACCGAAGAAGAAGGTCACGGGCCTGATCAAGCTGCAGATCAACGCGGGCGCCGCCAACCCGGCACCGCCGATCGGTCCGGCACTCGGTCAGCACGGCGTGAACATCATGGAGTTCTGCAAGGCGTACAACGCCCAGACCGAGTCGCAGCGCGGCAACGTCATCCCGGTGGAGATCACCGTCTACGAGGACCGTTCGTTCACGTTCATCCTCAAGACCCCGCCGGCCGCTGAGCTCATCAAGAAGGCCGCGGGTGTGAACAAGGGTTCCGCGACGCCGCACACGGTGAAGGCCGGACGCATCACGGCGGACCAGATCCGTCAGATCGCCGAGACCAAGCAGGCCGACCTGAACGCCAACGACATCGAGCAGGCGACGAAGATCATCGCCGGTACCGCTCGTTCGATGGGCATCACGGTCGAGGCCTGAGCCTCACCCTCCACACCCCAGTACTCACCGTGGGAGAGCCGCGCCGGCTCGCCAACCACGTATCTCGCAAGGAGACCACCATGGCGAAGAAGTCCAAGGCGTACCGCGCCGCGGCCGCGAAGATCGTGGCCGACAAGTTCTACACCCCGACCGAGGCAGTCGCCCTGGCGAAGGAGACCGGCTCTGCGAAGACCGACTCCACCGTCGAGGTCGCACTGAAGCTCGGCGTGGACCCGCGCAAGGCGGACCAGATGGTGCGCGGCACCGTCATCCTCCCGCACGGCACCGGCAAGACCGCCCGCGTCATCGTCTTCGCGACGGGTGCAGCCGCTGAGGCCGCCATCGCCGCCGGCGCCGACGAGGTCGGTGGCGACGAGCTCATCGCGAAGGTCGCCGAGGGCTACACCTCGTTCGACTCCGCGGTCTCGACCCCGGAGCTCATGGGCAAGGTCGGTCGTCTCGGCAAGGTGCTCGGCCCGCGTGGCCTCATGCCGAACCCGAAGACCGGCACCGTGACGCCGAACGTGGCCCAGGCCGTGAACGACATCAAGGGCGGCAAGATCGAGTTCCGCGTCGACAAGCACTCCAACGTGCACTTCGTCGTCGGCAAGGCCTCGTTCACGCCGGAGCAGCTCGACGAGAACATCACCACCGCGCTCGACGAGATCGTCCGTCTCAAGCCGAGCGCCGCGAAGGGCCGCTACATCATGAAGGGCGCCGTCTCGACGACCTTCGGCCCGGGCATCCCGCTGGACGTCAACGTCTTCTGATCCTGATCAGCGGCGGATCGTCCTGATCCCCAGCGGCACTGCACCACACGAACGGCCCGCACTCCGGTGCGGGCCGTTCGTCGTCCGCCGGACCGGGTGCCGGACCAGTACCGTTGGGCCGTGCGGATCTTCGTGAACGTCCTGCGGCTCGTGGCCGCGATCGCCATCGTCGCGGCGATCGTCGACGACCTGCAGCGCGCACTGCAGAACGGGTTCGTGTTCTGGAACTTCTTCGGCTACTTCACGAACCAGTCGAACATCCTGGTCGCCGTCGTCTTCGTCCTCACCGTGGTGGCCGCAGCCGGACGCCGTGACGCCGGGCGACGGCTGGACCTGTTCCGCGGCGCGGCGACGGTCTACATCGCGACGACCGGCCTGGTCTACAACACGCTGCTCGTGCAGGTCGGTCAGGCGGTGGGGGAGTCCTGGTCGAACGACGTCCTGCACCGGTGGATCCCGCTCTACGCCGTGCTCGACTGGCTGCTCTTCTCGGACCGCAGCCGGCTGTTCTTCCGGGACGTCTGGTGGTTCCTCGTCTACCCCGCGGTCTGGCTCGTCGTGGTCGTGATCCGCGGAGCGACCGACGGCTGGGTGCCCTACCCGTTCCTCGACCCCGACTCGGGCTACGGCGTCGTGACCCTGTACTGCCTGGGCGTCGCGGTGTTCATCGGCCTGATGGGGCTGATCGTCGTCGCGCTGTCCCGACTGCGGCTGATCCCGGTCAGCGAGCGTCCCGCAGGCGGTCGAGCACCAGGTCCGCGAGTGCGATGAGTCCGCGGATGGCGTCGTCGTCACGGTCGATCCAGCGGCACTCGGGCTCGTCGGCGACCGGCACGAAGTCGTCGTGCTTCTCCCAGACGAACAGCGTCCGGTCGGCTCCGAGCACGTACTGCTGCCACCACACCTGCCGCATGTAGTGCCGGGGGACGCGGGTGAACCCGTTCGAGGTCGTCTTGATCTCGGCGAGGAGCAGGCGTCCGTCGCGGTCGAGGCCCACGCCGTCCGGTGTCGCCAGGTGCGCCCGGTTCGTGGCCGCGTGGAACAGGTGTGCGGAGGGCTGGATGCCGTGGGTCGCCGCGACCCACGAGGCGATGACGGGTTCGCGTTCCTTGCCGTGCTCGGTGTAGACGTTGCCGGCGAACCGGGAGCCGTACCGCTTGTCGGCGACGACCGCGTCGACGGCGCGCAGCGAGGCGAGGCGTGCGACGTCGGTGGCCGTGATGCCCATCGCGCGGGCGCGGAGCCAGGCGACCCGGTCCGACGAGTGCGCCACGATCCGCTCGGTGTGCCCGCGGAGGGCGGTGAAGGCGTCGTGTGCGCGGGCCGGTCGAGCAGCACCGGAGGACCGACCGCCGGCCGACGTGACGGGGCCGGGCTGGGCCTCCCACCCGTCATCCAGGTCGCCCCAGAGAGTGGGCTGCACGATCGTCACCCGATGATTCTCCACCCGACCACCGGCACCCGCGAAACCGGCACGCGGTCGGGGTGCGGCGGTCAGGAGACCAGCTGCCGACCCTCGGCCATCGTGACCAGCTCGTCGACGCCCGCGGGGGAGAGCGCGTACGCGATGGCCAGGGCGGCAGCGCCCTGGAGAGCGGCGATCGACCCGGCTCGGGACTGCGCGATGACGAGGTGCTCGGTGGCGAGGGGCATCGAACGGGAGTAGACGACCTCGCGGACGCCGGCGAGCAGGTGCTCCCCGGCCTGGGTGATCGAACCACCGAGTGCGATGACCGACGGGTTGATGAGGGAGACGCAGGTGGCGAGGACCTCGCCGATGTCCCGGCCCGCCTGGCGGACCGCGCCGATCGCGTCGAGGTCCGACCGGGCGACGAGTTCGATGACGTCGGCACTGGTGTGCACGTCGTGGCCCTTCGCGCGGAGTGCCCGGGCGATCGCGGGGCCGGAGGCGACGGCCTCCAGGCAGCCGGTGTTGCCGCAGTGGCAGGGGACGTCGCCGGCGCGGGAGACCCGGACGTGCCCGATGTCGCCCGCGGTGCCCTGTGCACCGCGCTGGAGCCGGCCCTCGGACACGATGCCCGAGCCGATCCCGGTCGCGACCTTGACGAAGAGCAGGTGGTCGAGGTCGGGCCAGCCGTGCGCCCGTTCGCCGAGTGCCGCGATGTTCACGTCGTTGTCGACGAGCACGTGGGCGCGGACGTGCTGCCGCAGCCAGCCCGGGACGTCGAACCCGTCCCAGCCGGGCATGATCGGCGGGTTCGCCGGGCGCCCGGTCGAGAACTCGACGGGGCCGGGCAGGCCGATGCCGAACGCGATGACGTCGTCCCGGACACGTCCGACCGAGTCGAGGAGTTCGTCGACCACGCCGACGAGCCACTCGAGCGTGGGGACGGGGCCGGCGGCGATGTCGATGCTGGCGTCGCGGGTGGCGAGCTGCCGGCCGATCAGGTCCGTGACGGCGACGCGGCCGTGGGAGGCGCCGAGGTCGGCGGCGACGACGAGTCGCGCGGCGGGGCGCAGCGCGATCTGTGCCGGGGGACGACCACCCGTCGAGGCGGCCGTGTCGACGGCGCCGACGAGTCCGACGTCCACGAGGGCGTCGATGCGCACGCCGATGGTCGAGCGCGCCATCCCGGTGAGGGCAGCGAGTTCACCGCGGGTCCGCGGGACGCCGTCGCGCAGGATCTGGAAGAGCTCGCTGGCCCCGACCGGCGGCGTCGTTGCCGTCCGTGTCAAGTCGACCATGCTCGGAGTGAACCACACATCGTCCGGGCCACGCAACGAAGGTCGTCGAACCCCTGCGAACTTTTGCTTGACCGCCGACAAAAGGCCCCATAGTGTGACGATCGGTCAGCGAAGACCACATCTCGATGAGGAGAACACCTGGTGACCCAACCGCTCTCGGTCCAGCTCTACACGGTGCGTGACGCACTGACGACGGACCTCCCCGGAACCCTGGCGACGATCGCCGACATCGGTTTCACGAACGTCGAACTCTTCGGCTTCGTCGACCGTGCCGACGAGTACGCGGCCGCCCTGCAGCAGGCCGGTCTGACCGCGCCCAGCGGGCACGCACGTCTGGTCGACGCGGACGAGCAGGAACTCGAGCGCATCCTCAGCGCGAGCGTCACCGTCGGGCTCGGCACCCTGATCGACCCGCACGTCGACGAAGCCCGCTGGACCACCCGCGCGGACGTCGAGGCCATCGCCCGGACGTTCAACGAGCTCGCCCCGCGCGCCGCCGACCACGGCCTGGCACTCGGGTACCACAACCACGCGTTCGAGTTCTCGAACCGGATCGACGGCACGAGCGCCTTCGAGGTCTTCGCCGGCGCGCTCTCCGACGCCGTCGTCCTCGAGCTGGACACCTACTGGGCGAAGGTCGGCGGGGACGACCCGGTGGCCGTGCTCGGCCGGCTCGGCGACCAGGTCCGCTTCCTGCACGTCAAGGACGGCGACGGCTCGCACGACGACAAGCAGCAGGTCGCGGTCGGCAACGGCATCATGCCCGTGCGCGACATCGTGGCCGCCGCACCCCACGCCCAGCAGGTCATCGAGCTCGACGACCACGACGGCGACGTCGTGCAGGCCGTCCGCGACTCGTACGCCTTCCTCGCGGGAGCACACGCATGAGCGGCGCAGGACGCGTCGGCGTCGGCGTCATCGGCGCCGGGGTCATCTCGGACCAGTACCTGTCCAACCTGACGGTCTTCCCCGACGTCGAGGTCCTCTTCATCGCCGACATCGACCTGCCCCGGGCTGCGTCGCAGGCCGAGAAGTGGGGCGTGCCCGGCTCCGGCACGGTCGACGAGCTGCTCGCGATCGACGCCATCGAGATCGTCGTGAACCTCACGATCCCGGCCGCGCACGTCGAGGTCGCCCTGCAGGCCCTGGCCGCCGGCAAGCACGTCTGGGGCGAGAAGCCCTACGCACTCGACCGCCAGAGCGCCGCGCAGCTGCGTGACGCCGCGGTCGCCGCCGGCAAGACGGTCAGCGTCGCCCCGGACACGTTCCTCGGCGCCGGACTGCAGACCGCGCTGCGCACGATCCGCGACGGGCGCATCGGCACCCCGCTGAACGGGCTCACCCTCTTCCAGAGCCCCGGCCCGGAGTCCTGGCACCCGAGCCCCGAGTTCCTCTTCGCGTACGGCGCCGGCCCGCTGTTCGACATCGGCCCGTACTACATCACGACCCTCGTGCAGGCGTTCGGACCCGTCGCGAAGGTCACCGCCACCGCGTCGAAGTCCCGCGCCACGCGCACGATCGGCTCGGGACCGAAGGCCGGCACCGAGTTCCCGGTCGACGTCCCGACGAACCACTCGGCACTCATCCAGTTCGAGAACGGCGGCAGCGCACAGAGCGTGTTCTCGTTCGAGTCCGACCGCGGCCGCACCGGCTTCGTCGAGATCGCCGGCGAGACCGGCACGGTCGTCTTCCCCGACCCGAACGACTTCGACGGCGACACCGAGCTGTACTCCCTCGGTGCCGACGAGCCCGAGACGATCCCCGCCGTCGGGTCCACCTACTCGCGGGGGACGGGCGTGGTCGACCTGGCCCGCTCCCTCCGTGCGGGTGAGGAGAACCGGGTCCCCGGTGCCCTCGCCTTCCACGTCCTCGACGTGATGGTCTCCATCGCCGAGGCAGCCGAACGTGGTGAGACCGTGCTCGTCGAGAGCACGGTCACACCCTCCCCGACCCTCCCCGAGGGTTGGGACCCCGCGGAGCAGACCCTGGCCTGACCAGGTCCAGCCCGACCGGATCCTGGTCCGTCACGGCCCTGCCCCGTCCCACACAGCAGCACCCAGCACCATCACCACCCTCCTGCAAGATCTCAACGACGAGAAAGTAGAGCCTCATGCGCACTGCCATCCGCGCACTGGCCATCACCGCGGCCGCGGCACTCACCGTGACCGGCCTCGCAGCCTGCTCCTCCGGGTCGTCCGGTTCCGCCGGCGACTCGAAGACGCTCACCTACTGGGCGTCGAACCAGGGCACGTCCCTCCAGAACGACAAGGAGGTGCTGACCCCCGTCCTCGAGAAGTTCACCAAGGAGACCGGGATCAAGGTCAACCTCCAGGTCATCGGGTGGAACGACCTCCAGACGAAGATCCAGACCGCCGTCACCTCGGGCCAGGGCCCGGACGTCGTGAACATCGGCAACACCTGGGCGACCTCGCTCCAGGCCACCGGCGCCTTCCAGGAGTTCGGTGACTCGGAGATGAAGGCGATCGGCGGTGCGGACAAGTTCGGCAAGGTCGCGCTCTCGACCGGTGGCGCCCCCGGCAAGACGGTCACGAGCGTCCCGCTCTACGGCCTCGCCTACGGCCTCTTCTACAACAAGCAGATGCTCAAGGACGCGAACATCGAACCGCCCACGAACTGGGACGACCTCGTCACCGCGGCCAAGAAGCTGACCAAGGGTGACACCTACGGCTTCAGCCTCGCCGGTGGGTCGTACACCGAGAACGCGCACTTCGCGTTCATCAACTCGGCGCAGAACGGCGGCGAGTGGTTCGACAAGGACGGCAAGCCGACCTTCACCTCGAGCGCCAACGTCGACGGCATCAAGCGCTACATCGACCTGATGCAGGTCGCGAAGGCCGCGAACCTGTCGAACGCGCAGTACGACAACGCCACCCAGTCGGTCACGGACTTCGCGAACAAGAAGGCCGCGATGATCCTCAACCAGAACAACGCGAACAACACCATCAACTCGCTCGGCATGAAGTCGGACGAGTACGGCGTCGTCCCGCTGCCCGCTCCGACCGGCGGCGAGCAGATCGCCAGCTTCCCGGCCGGCATCAACCTCTCCGTCTTCAAGAACACGAAGAACAAGGAGGGCGCGCTGAAGTTCGTCAAGTACATGACGAGCGCGGACACGCAGACCACGCTCGACAAGCCGTACGCGGCACTGCCGGTGCTCGCCGCCGCTGCTGACTCCGTCACGGACGAGCAGACGAAGACGTTCCTCGACATCTACAACAACAAGGCGAAGCCGCTCCCGCTGGTGCCCGCCGAGGACCAGTTCGAGTCCACGGTCGGCAAGGCGATGAACGACATGTTCGCCAAGATCGCGACGGGTTCGACGGTGTCCGACAAGGACATCAAGAGCGCGCTGCAGACGGCCCAGGACCAGGTCTCCCAGGCCGCAGGCTGATCTGACGGGAGGCCCGGACCACGACCGTCAGGTCGGGTCCGGGCCTCCCGCCCCACCTCTCGAACCCCCTCCACCAGCCGGAAGGCCTGCCCATGTCCACGACGGTCCTGCCAGACTCCGAGGCCATCGACCTGACGCACACCAAGGCGCCGACCCTCTCGGGGCCGTCGCCTCGCGGGAAGCGTCGCGTCCCGTGGCTCCCGTACGCGCTCGTCGGCCCCGCGATCCTCTTCGAGCTGCTCATCCACATCGTGCCGATGCTCGTCGGCATTTGGATCAGCTTCGTCCAGCTCACCAAGTACTTCATCGCGAACTGGGGTGCCGCGCCCTTCGCCGGGCTGCGCAACTACTCCGTCGCGGTCGACTTCGACCAGGCCATCGGGCGTGGGCTGCTCAACTCGTTCCTCATCACCTGCGCCTTCACGATCCTCGTGGTCGGGCTGTCGTGGGGCTTCGGCATGGCCGCCGCGGTCGCCCTGCAGAAGCCGTTCCTCGGCCGGGGCCTGTTCCGCACGCTGTTCCTGGTGCCGTACGCCCTGCCGATGTACGCCGGCGTCATCACGTGGAAGTTCATGTTCCAGCGTGACTCCGGCGCCCTGAACCACGTCCTGGTGGACCAGCTGCACCTGTTCGGCGCCAACCCGCCGTTCTGGCTCATCGGCAACAACGCCTTCGTGGCCGTCGTCATCGTGGCGATCTGGAAGACCTGGCCCTTCGCGTTCCTCATGCTCATGGCGGGTCTGCAGTCCGTGCCGGCCGACGTGTACGAGGCAGCCTCCGTCGACGGTGCGAAGCCGTTCCGCCAGTGGCGCTCGATCACGCTCCCGATGGTCCGTCCGGTCAACGTCACCCTGGTGCTCGTGATGTTCCTCTGGACGTTCAACGACTTCAACACACCGTTCGTGTTGTTCGGGTCGACCGCGCAGCCGCCGGCCGCCGACCTGTTGAGCTTCCACATCTACAACGCGTCGTTCATCACCTGGAACTTCGGCTCCGGTGCTGCGATGAGCGTCCTGCTCCTCCTCTTCCTGCTCGTCGTCACCGGCATCTACCTGGCCGTCACCAACCGGAGGTCCGTCCGTGCGTGAAACAGTGGGCGCAAAGTCCTTCAAGGTCATCGTCCTGGCACTCCTCACCGTCTTCACGGTGGTGCCGCTCTACGTCATGATCACGACGGCGATCAAGCCGCTCGGCGACGTGCAGAACGACTTCACGTGGATCCCGTCGCGGATCACGTTCCAGCCGTTCATCGACATGTGGTCGACGGTCCCGCTCGGCCGGTACTTCATCAACTCGCTCGTGGTCTGCACGGTCGCGACGGTGTTCTCGCTGATCATCGCCACGTTCGCCGCCTACGCGGTGTCGCGGTGGAACTTCAAGGGCAAGACCGCCTTCACCACGACGGTGCTCTCGACCCAGATGTTCCCCGGCGTGCTGTTCCTGCTGCCGCTGTTCCTGATCTTCACGAACCTCGGCAACTCGCTCGGCATCCAGCTCGTCGGCAGCTGGCTCGGCCTGATCATCACCTACCTGACGTTCACGCTGCCGTTCTCGATCTGGATGCTCGCGGGCTACTTCGAGACGATCCCGCGTGAGCTCGACGAGGCCGCGATGGTCGACGGTTCCGGCCCGATGGGCGCGCTGTTCCGGATCATCCTGCCCTCGGCCCGCCCGGGTCTCGTGGCGGTCGGCATCTACTCGTTCATGACGGCATGGGGCGAGGTCCTCTTCGCCTCCGTCATGACGAACGGCCTCGGCTCCACGCTCGCGGTCGGTCTGCAGCAGTACTCGACGCAGACGAACGTGTACTGGAACCAGATCATGGCGGCCTCGCTCGTCGTGTCGATCCCGGTCGTCATCGCGTTCCTCGTGGTGCAGCGCCAGTTCGTCGCCGGCCTCACCGCCGGCGCGGTGAAGTAGCCGCGACCACCTGACGGGAGGCGCGGTGCGGGTCCGTCCCGCACCGCGCCTCCCGTCTGTGGTGCGGCCCGTTGTCTGCGAAACACCGGTGTTCGTGCGTGGCATCGCGCTTTGGCGCGGCGTCTCCGACGAACACCGGTGTCTCGCCGCCCGCTCCCGCCCGCCCGCTCGACCGATCTCGCACGACAGGATGGACGCATGACCGAGACCCGTGGGCGGCAACTGCTGCCCGGACAGACCAGCCGCGTGCACGTGTACGACGTCGAGACGCGGACCGCTCGTCTGGTGTTCGCCTCGGACACGGTGCTGGTCGAGGCGCCGAACGTCCTGGACGCCGACACCCTCGTGCTCAACGCCGACGGCGACCTCTGGCTGCTGCCCGTGCCGGCGGCCGGGACCGTCCTCGACGAGACGGCCCTGGTGCCGGTGCCGATGGCGGGCGTGCCCGAGATCAACAACGACCACGTGCTGGAGCCCTCGGGGGAGTCCGTCGTGGTGAGCGGTCGTGACGGCGAGCTGTACCGCGTGCCCCTGCCGGGCGGCGGCACCGGGGTCCGGATCACCGACACCGCCGCCGTGCTGCCGACGGTGCGGAAGTACTACCTGCACGGCGTCGCACCGGACGGCTCCGCCCTGGCCGCGATCGTCGGCGAGCGCTCACCGGAGGGCGTCTGGACCACCGACGTCGCCCTCGTCGACCCGGCGACCGGTGCCACGACGTTCCGCACCCGTGACGGGCACCCGGACGACGGGTGCGCATGGACCCCGGACGGCGGGACCCTGCTGTTCAACACCGAACGCTTCACCCCCGGTACCGCGCAGCTCGCGGCGCTGCGGGACGGGTCGACCGACCCCGTGCAGATCACGGGCGACGAGCGGGTGAACTGGTTCCCGCACGTCTCACCGGACGGCGCGCACCTGCTCTACCTGTCGTACGAGCCCGGCGTGCAGGGGCACCCGGCCGACCACCGGGTGGAGTTGCGGCTGCTGCCCGGGCTCCTCGCCCGTGGTGCGCGGATCGCCGTGGTGCCGGAGACGCTGGTCGCCCTCGACGGTGGGCAGGGGACCGTGAACGTGCCGCCGTGGGCGCCGGACTCGTCGTGGTTCGCGTACTGCGACTACCCGGTCGCGGCGGGCTGACGCCGCCGCGGTCGCGGCGCGGCGGCTGCGGTGCGACTGGCGCGGCCGAGCTCCGTGGAACACCGGTGTTCGTCCGTCACGCCGCGGAGATCCGCGGTGTGACGCACGAACACCGGTGTTTTGCCGCCCCCCGCCCCCGCCCGCCGGCGCGACGCCGCGACTACACGTCGCGGACCTGTCCCTGCTTGATGTGCAGCCGACGCTCCGCGCGCCGCGCGACCCACGAGTCGTGCGTCACGATGACGACCGTCAACCCGCGGTCCTTCCACTGCCGCTCGATGAGGCCCATGATCTCGTCGCGGGTGCCCTCGTCGAGCGCACCGGTCGGCTCGTCGGCCAGCAGGACCGTCGGGTCCTTCACCAGCGCTCGGGCGATCGCGACGCGCTGCTGCTGCCCGCCCGAGAGCTCCGCGGGCAGGTGGTCGAGCCGCTCCTCGAGGCCGACCTCGCGCAGGGCGGTGCTCGCCCGTTCGCGGACCTCGGCTCGCGACCGGTTGGCGAGGCTGCCTGCGAACGCCGTCTCGACGTTCTCGAGTGCGCTGAGGGTCGGGATGAGGTTGAAGCTCTGGAACACGAAGCCGATGTCGGTCGCCCGGACGTCGGTGAGCGCACGGTCCCCGAGGGACGCGACGTCCCGGTCGCCCAGGTACACCGAGCCACTGCTGGGCCGGTCGAGGGCACCGAGCATCTGCAGCAGCGTCGACTTGCCGCCGCCGGTCGGGCCCTGGACGGCGACGAGCTGCCCCTGCGGGATCTCGAGGTCGACACCGGCCAGTGCCGTCACGGTCCGGTTCTTCTGTCGGTAGGTCTTCGTCACGCCCGACAGGCGGTAGACGGGCCGGGAGGCGGTGGGCACGCCGCCGGTGGTCGGTGCGGTCTCGGTGGTGGTCACGATGGCTCCTGGGTCGGTCGTCGGGGTGGTCGTCCTGGTCGTGCTGGTCGTGCTGGTGCCGGTGCCGGTGCCGCTGGTGCCGGTCGGGGTGCGGCGGTCCGTCGGCATCAGGCCACGCTCCGGAGCGCTTCCGCGGGACGCAGCCGGGAGGCCCGCCACCCGCCGAGCGCACCGGCGAGCAGCCCGCCGAGGACCGCGAGCCCGATCGCGAGCAGGATCACCTCGACGGTGACCGGCGCGTGCAGCACGACGTCCGTGGTCGCCGCCGCCTGACCGCCGCCCCCGAAGCCACCCGCGGGAGCGCCGCCGGTCGTGCCGCTGCCGGCCGCCGCCGTCGCCGCTGCACCGGGCATGCCACCGCCTGAGCCGGGGCCGGTCCGGGTGCTGGTGGTGGCGCTCGCCGAGACGGTGGGGGCGATGACGTTCACCACGAGGATGCCGACGAGCCCCGCCGCGGCACCGATGACGCCGCCGATCAGACCCTGCACGAGCGACTCGCCCGCGACCTGCCGGGTGATCCGACCGTTCGACCAGCCGATGGCCTTGAGGGTGCCGAACTCCCGGGTGCGCCGGGTGACGCCGGAGATGGTGAACAGGATCGCGATGAGGAACGCCGCCGCCAGGACGACGATCGACAGCCACCGGCCGAGGTTCGACACGAGGCTCGACGCCGTCGCCAGGGAGCCGGAGACGCTCGAGGCGAGGTCGGACTCGGTGGACACGGTCGCGCCCGACAGCTGCTCCTGCAACGCGGCCTTGACCGTCGCGACGTCGGAGGACGACTCCGCGGAGACGTACACGGAGGTCACCTTGCCGGACAGGTCGGCGAGCGTCTGCGCGGTGTCGAGCGGGATGTACGTGTTCGAGCCGGTGGTGGACGCCGACCCGGTCGAGGCGACGATGCCGATGACGTCGAAGGTCTTCCCGCCGATCGAGACGGTGTCGCCGACGGCCTCGGACTCGCTCGTGGCGTACGCCGAGTCGAGCACGACGACGTCCTTGCCGGCATCGGCCGCGGTGAAGGTGCGACCCTTCGTCGTCTCGGTGCTCGTGAGCGGGCCGACCGTGTCGCCGGACACGGGGATGCCGGTGACGGTGAACGAGTCGACGCTGAACGAGCCGCCGCCGAAGCCGCCGCCGCCGCCCTGCCCGGTGCCGCTGGGCGGGCCGCCCTGCGCCGCGCTGTCACTGCTGCTGCTGTCACTGCTGCTGCTGCTGTTCTGCTCGACCTGCCCGGAGAACGTGCTGTTCTCGAGTGTCAGGACCCCGGTCGCGGCCTCGACCCCGGCGGTGCCGGTGACCGTCGCCACGTTCGCCGCGGTCAGGGTGCTCGACCCGCGGGACACCGCCAGGCGGGACTGCGAGAGGTCCGTCGAACCGCTGCTGCTGTCCGACGAACCCTGGTCGCCGAAGTCGAACGACGGCCGTCCGGTGCTGCTCGACGACGGGGTCTCGGTCTTCGTCACGGTGATGTCGGTGCCGACGCCGTACACGGACGCCAGGACGCTCGACTGGGCGGACTGCACGCCGCTCGCGATCGACGAGACGATGACGACGAGCGCGATGGCCAGCGCCATCCCGACCGCGATGATGACCGTCTGCTTCTTGCGGTTCGTGAGCTCGCGCCTGAGGTAGGTCAGGAACATGGTTCTCCTCGATGGGGGCCGGCTCCGGGAGCCCCGGTCGCGCGGATCGCGCGGCGGGGGCCGACGAGGAGAACCTAGGAAGGGGTGCCAAGGGCACCCCTTCGGTCCGCTATGAGGAGTGTGTGGACGTCAGGACGCGTCGCCGTAGGTGCGGCGGAGGTGCTCCGCGTACCCGCCGGGGGTCCGGCCGTCGAACCGACCGCTGGTGACGACCGGGAGGCTCGTGGTCGCGTCCACACGCAGCCCCAGCGCGCGGGCGCGGGCCACCAACCGCACGTCCTCGTGCTCGGGCACCGGGTCGAAACCGCCGACCGCACGGTAGGCGTCCGACCGGATGCCGAGGTTCGCCCCGTGCACGTGGCCGAGCGTGGCCCCGGGCGGGTGCGTCGCCTGCCACCGGGCGAGGACCACGGCGTCGAGGTCCGCCGGGTCCGGCACGACGGCCCCGACGAGGACGTGCGCACCGGCCAGGAGGGCGTCGAGCTGCTGCACGAGCCACCGCGCCGACACCCGGGAGTCCGCGTCGGTGTGGGCGAGCCAGCGCCGGTCGAGGTCGGCGTCGTGGTCCTCGGGCTGGTCGTCGGCGGCTGCGAGCGGTCGGGCCAGAGCATGTGCGGCACCGAGCGACCGAGCCGGACCGACCCCGACGTGGTCGGTGACCAGCGAGTCGAGCCACGAGGACCCGGCGGCGCGGGCGGCGACCAGCGCCGCGGTGTCGTCGGTGCAACCGTCGAGGACGACCGTCACGTGGACCGCAACGTCCGGGTGCTCGTGCCGGAGGGTCGAGACGGCGGTGCCCAGTGCCTCCAGACAGGCGGTGATCCGGTCCTGTTCATCGTGGGCCGGGACGACGACGTCGAGGCGCGGCGTCACCGGACGAGTCCCTCGGCCCGGGCGACGCTCGTCACCGACGGACCGGGCAGGACGCTGAGGACGAAGTCCGGCTCCACGTGCCGGACGAGTGCCGGCCGGGGCCAGCGGGCGGACAGGTGCGCGTCGACCGTGTCCCCGTCCGTCACGGCGTCGCTGTCCGGGTGTCGCCAGTGGCAGGCGACGAGCACGCCGTCGTCGTCGAGCGACGCGAGCACGCGGTCGATCGTGACGTCGAGGTCGGCCGGGGAGAGGTAGTACCCGACCTCCGACATCACCACCAGGTCCCAGCGTCCGGTCGGCCACTCGGCGGGCAGGGCGGCCTGGACGAACCGGGCGGACGGCGCTCGCCGACGGGCACGCTCGAGCGGCGCCCGCGAGATGTCGGTGCCGAGGACGGCGTCGGCGCGCTCGGTCAGCGCAGCGGTGAGCACGCCGGTGGCGCAGCCGAGCTCGAGCGCCGATCGGAAGCGGGGGCGGGGGAGGGCGGCGAGGGTCACGGCACGTTTCCGCTGCTCGTACCAGGAGCCGTCGAAGTCCCAGCCCTCGGGCTTCCGGTCGTAGTGGGCGTCGAAGGACTCGCGAGAGCGCGAGGCCGTCGCGGGCTCGGTCGTCGCGTGCTCGGTGTCCGCGGTCACGAACCACTCCTCGGTGCGCAGGTGGTGCCGGGCGTGCCGGTCGTCGACGATCGCCTCGTCCCCGGGCGCCGGCGAGAGGGGGCGGACCTGCGAGTCGTGGGCGTCGAGGGCCCGGCGCTTCCGGTCGAGCACGGCCGTCGACAGCGGCAGCGCGCGGAGCCCGGCGACGGGCAACTCCGGCGTGGCCGGGTCGTCCCAGTGCCACGCCCACACCGGGTAGGACAGCAGGTCGACGTCGGGCGCGTCCGCGGCGATGCGCTCGGCGATCTCGCCTGCGATCCGGTGGTCACGGTGGCCGTCGCCGCGCCACGGCGCCACGAGCAGGGTGCGCCCGGGTGTGGCGGAGCCCGGCCCGGTCGCCAGCTGCTCGGTGAGTGCGACCGCGAGGACCTCGGCGTGCTCCCGCAGGCCGCCGTCCGGCACGTCCAGGACGGAGGACGTCACCGCGGGGTGCAGCGCCAGGAGCGCGACACGGAACTCCTCGGCCCGACGGACGGCGAGGTCCGCGGCCGTGGTCGTGGGGGAGTCCGGGTGCGAACCCTCGCCCCGGCTGACCAGGACGACGTGCACCGGCAGTCCGGCGTCCGCCGCGGTCGCGATGAGCCCGCCGGCACCGAGGGTCTCGTCGTCGGGGTGCGGCGCCACGACGAGCACCCGGTCGTGGCGGTCCAGGGTGACCGGCAGCGAGTCGACCGCGTCGAGCACCGGCGTCCAGGCGTCCGGGTCGGTCCCCGGGGCCCGGTGGTCGAAGCTCACCACGCGACACCGCCGCGCTCGAGCACCATCCGGCCGATGCGGGCGAGGTCGCGGTCACCGTGGTCCTGCAGCACGTAGAGCTCGAGGTCGGCGACCCGCGCGGCGACGGCGGGGTCGCTCGTCAGCGGCCCCGGGCCGATCGAGCGGACGACCTCGGTCCGGACGGCGTCGACGGCGCGACGCACCCGGGACCGGACGAGCTGTGCGACGAGGGGCCAGTCGGCGTCGTCGGACCCGCTGGCGCTGTCGTCGATCAGCCGGGCAGCACCGGCGACGGCGTCCTCCGCGTCGGCCAGGTCCGCGACCACTGAACCGAGTGCGGTCCGGAGCAGTTCGGAGTCCGGACGTGCGGCGGCGTGGGCACGGAGCACCCGGGCCAGCCCGACGGCACCGCCCCACCAGCAGGCCGCGACCCCGATGCCGCCCCAGGCGAAGCCCGGACGTCGGAGGTACCAGCCGGGTTCCCCGACCACGCTGGCCCGGACGTCGGTGAAGTCGACCGGGCCGCTCGGCACGTCGGGCAGCCCACGGGCGACCCAGACCGCGTCGTGCGGCACGACGCCGTCTTGGCGGAGCGACACCGCGACGAGTCGGCGCTCGTCCCCGACGTGGGCGGTGACGAGGGCGTGCGAGAGCGTCGACGCGAGGGAGCACCAGGGCTTCGTGCCGTCGAGGACGACCGTGCCGACCGGTTCGGCTCCGGCGGGGTGCGCCTCGAGGCGGAGGCCCGGGGCCTCGGCAGCGTAGACACCCCACGTCGAGCCCGCGGGGACCTCCACCCCGGCCTGCGCCAGGATGGTCAGGGCGTCGAGGTGCGGTTCGACCACCCGGGCGGTCGCGACGTCCGCCGCGGCGACGGCGGCGAGGGTCGCGAAGACCTGGCCGGCGGTGCCGGCCACGAGCGGCGGGGTGGTGGCCGCGAGGGTCTGCGCGACGGTGAGCCGGTGCGGCGGGGGCGGGACGGCCCTCCCGGCGGTGGTGTCCGGTCCGTCCACGAGGGCGGCGATCGCGGCGGTGGCGACGTGGCGCGCGCCGTCGGACCAGGCAGGGGAGACCAGCATCACGACCAGGCTAATGAGGTGTCCATCCACATCGCGAGGTCGATCCACAGGGCGCACTGGGACGGGCCACAGACGGCTCATAGGAATCTCTCGATACTCGAAGACGTGACCATCTCCCAGCCCTCCGCACCCCCGCGCCTCACGCGTGCCGACGGTTCGCCGTTGCGCATCCTGGTCGTCGACGACGAAGCCAGCCTCACCGACCTGCTCTCGATGGCGCTCCGCTACGAGGGCTGGGATGTCCGGAGCGCGAACGGCGGGCAGGACGCCCTCACCAAGGCGCGGGAGTTCCACCCGGACGCGATGGTGCTCGACGTGATGATGCCGGACCTCGACGGGCTGCAGGTCCTCAGCCGGCTGCGCCAGAACAACGACGACACCCCGGTGCTGTTCCTCACCGCCAAGGACTCCGTCGAAGACCGCGTCACCGGTCTCACCGCCGGCGGCGACGACTACGTCACCAAGCCGTTCTCCCTGGAAGAGGTCGTCGCACGCCTCCGTGGGCTCATCCGCCGCTCGCAGATCTCCGTGAGCGAGGCCGGGGACTCCCGCATCGTCGTCGGCGACCTGGTGCTCGACGAGGAGTCCTACGAGGTCACGCGCGCCGGCCGGTCGATCGAACTCACCGCGACCGAGTTCGAACTGCTCCGCTTCCTCATGCGCAACCCCCGCCGCGTGCTGTCGAAGGCGCAGATCCTGGACCGGGTGTGGTCGTACGACTTCGGCGGCAAGTCCTCCGTCGTCGAGATCTACATCTCCTACCTGCGCAAGAAGATCGACGTCGGCGAGCAGCCGATGATCCACACGGTGCGTGGCGTCGGCTACGTCATCAAGCCCACCGCCTGAACCCGGGCGCCCGCATGACCCTCCGTCGCCGGCTCGTCCTGAGCATCGTCGCCCTGGTCGTCGCCGTCAGTGCGGTGATCGGGGGCGGCAGCATCATCGCGCTCTTCTCCATCCAACGCTCGGCCATCGACGAGCAACTGCAGTACGCGACGAGCCGGGCGCAGCGATCGGTCGAACAGCAGGGGCCGAACGGGCCGGAGTTCGGGCGCCCGTCCGCGCAGGCGGCCGGAACCCTGACGGTGTACATCCTCGACGGCAACGCGGTCGTCGGTAGCCTCCTCGACAACTCGGGCCAGGCCGAACGTCTGTCGACCGCCGTGGTCCGGCCGCTCAGCGGGCTGGCCGTCGACGGGCAGCCGCACACCATCGACCTCGGGTCGGACCTCGGCCGCTACCGGGTGACGGCCGCGAACGTCGGTCCCGCCGTGCTCGTCGTCGGACTGCCACTCGCGCCGGTGTACGAGAGCGTGTGGAAGCTGCTCGGGGTGGTGCTCGTGGTCACCGTGCTCGCCCTCCTCGTCGCCTCAGCCGTCGCCACCGCCGCCGTCCGTCGCGCACTCCGGCCGCTCGACCGCGTCGCCGAGACCGCCTCGACCGTCGCCCGGATGCCCCTCGACCGCAGCGACGCGCTCGACGGCGTCCGCGTGCCCGACGCCGACCCCGCGACCGAGGTCGGCCGCGTCGGCACCGCCTTCAACCGGATGCTCGGGCACATCGGGAACGCCATGCAGGCCCGCGAACGGTCCGAACAGAAGGTCCGGCAGTTCGTCGCCGACGCCTCGCACGAACTCCGGACGCCCCTCGCCTCGATCCGCGGGTACGCCGAACTCACCCGGCGGATGGGTGCCGACCTGCCGCCGGACGTCGTCTACGCGATGAGCCGGGTCGAGTCGGAGTCCGTCCGGATGACCTCGATGGTCGAGGACCTGCTGCTCCTCGCCCGACTCGACGAGGGCCGCGAGATCCAGTTCGCCGACGTCGACCTGACCGGCCTCGTGCTCGACGCCGTCAACGACGCCCACGCTGCCTCGCCGGACCACCCGATCGAGGTCGACCTGCCCGCCGAGCCCGTCGAGGTCGTCGGCGACGCGGCACGCCTGCACCAGGTGATCGTCAACCTCGTCACCAACGCCCGTACCCACACGCCCGACGGCACGCGCATCACCGTCGGCATCGCACCGGCCACCGACGGTGGCGTCGACCTCACCGTCCGCGACGACGGACAGGGCATCGACCCGGAGTTCCTGCCGAAGCTCTTCGAGCGGTTCGCCCGCGCGGACAGTTCACGCTCGCGCACCGCGGGGTCGACGGGGCTCGGGCTCGCGATCGTCGACGCCGTCGTGCAGGCGCACGGCGGTCAGGTCGGCGTCACGAGCGAACCGGGCGCGACGGTGTTCACGGTGCACCTGCTCGCACGGGGCGCGGGTGCGGACCACGTCGCGGGCGAGCCGGCGGTCGCCGGTGCGCCGGTCGGGGGCGCGCCGGCCGTCGGCGGCGGCGGCGCTGCTGCTGCCGGCAATGCTGCTGTCGGCGATGCCGACGTGGACACGTGGTCCGGGGTGCCGGAGCGCTCGTGAGCGGGACCGGCGGGGCGGGCGGGGACCGCGCCTCCCGGCTGGTCGGTGGTTCCGGACCGCCGCCGTCGTGTGGTACGGTTCTGTTCAGCCAAAGACCGCTGGTCGTTGCTGCCGTGCTCAGGTACGGACAGTGACCGAAGGTCCTCGTCACGAGGCCGCCCGCGCAGGTGTTCAGAACCACTCCCACACATCGTGCGGGAGCAGCTCCGAGCCTCTGCGCCGGAGCTTTTTTCGTGTGCGGGTTGTGTTCACCACAGCCATGGGACCCGGGGCTGCCAGCAAGAACCCCAAGGAGAACCATGGCGAACAAGGAAGCTGCGGTCGCCGAGCTCACGGAGTCCTTCCGTAGCTCGAACGCCGTTCTGCTCACCGAGTACCGCGGTCTCACGGTCGCGCAGCTCAAGGAGCTCCGCAACTCGATCCGTGAGCACGCCACGTACGCCGTGGTGAAGAACACGCTGACCAAGATCGCGGCCAACGAGGCAGGCATCACGTCGTTCGACGACGAGCTCGCCGGTCCGTCCGCTCTCGCCTTCGTCCACGGTGACACCGTCGCCGTCGCGAAGTCGCTGCGTGCATTCGCCAAGGCGAACCCCGAGCTCGTGGTGAAGGGTGGTTACTTCGACGGTAACCCGCTCTCCGCGACCGAGGTGGACAAGCTCGCCGACCTCGAGTCCCGCGAAGTGCTGCTCGGCAAGCTCGCCGGCGCCTTCAAGGCCTCGCTGTTCGGTGCTGCGTACCTGTTCAACGCACCCCTCTCGCAGGCCGTCCGCACGGTGGACGCCCTCCGCGAGAAGCAGGAGTCCGCGGCCTGACCAGGCACGCGTTCCACAACCACATCACGTACTGAGTAGTAGGAGAAAATCATGGCGAAGCTTTCGCAGGACGAGCTCATCGAGGCCTTCAAGGAGCTCACGCTCATCGAGCTCTCTGACTTCGTGAAGAAGTTCGAAGAGGTCTTCGAGGTCACCGCTGCTGCCCCCGTCGCGGTCGCCGCGGCCGGTGGCGCTGCTGCCCCCGCCGAGGAGGTCGAGGAGAAGACCGAGTTCGACGTCGTGCTCAAGTCGGCCGGTGACAAGAAGATCCAGGTCATCAAGGAGGTCCGCAGCCTCACGTCGCTCGGCCTGGGCGAGGCCAAGGCCCTCGTCGAGACCGCCGACGCCAAGGTGCTCGAGGGCGCCAACAAGGAGACCGCCGACAAGGCCAAGGCTTCGCTCGAGGCCGCCGGCGCCACCGTCGAGCTCGTCTGAGTCTGACCTTCTGGTCACGAAGGCCGCTGCCCCTCGGGGCGGCGGCCTTCGTCGTGTGCGGGGCGCGCGGCCGCGGGCGGACCGCGGGCGCCGAGCCTCGGCGCTGCTGCTCCGCCTCAGACGCGGATGCCGTGCTGTCGGAGGAGTGCGGAGTCGCTCGGGGTCGGCGAGGTACCACCAGGTGACACGGATCACCGTGCGGACTCCCGGCAGGGCGCGGAGTTGGTCCTCGCGGATCTTCTCCTGCCAGAGGACCTGCGCTGCATCGCGGCCCGCGAGCATCGTGGGGTCGACGTACTTCTGCTGCCCGTCGAACTCGAGGACGACACCGAGCGAGGGGATCCAGAAGTCGACCCGTCGGAGGGTGCCGTCCGGTGACCGGAACTCGTACTGCGGCTGGGCCGGACCGACGCCGAGCTCGACCAGGCGGACTGCGGTGGAGGACTCGCCGACTGACTCGTGCCGTGCATCGAGAGCCGCAACGACGAGCCGAGCGCGACGCGACCAGCGGGCTGGCGCTTCGGGGAGAGCGAGCTGGAGGGACGCCGGGTCGACGGACCCGTTGCGGACGGCGTGGTCGATCGCCACGGCGGCGGTGCTCGGGTCAGACGTGGTCGCGACCAACACCGCCGTCACGGCGCGGAGCAGGGTCGGCTCGGTGATCTCCATGGAACCGAGGCTCGCGCTGCCGGACGCGGTGCGGGCCTCCCCGCCGGTTCCGGTGCACTGACGCCGTTCTCCACAGCAGCCGGCGGGGAAGCGAGGCTCGCCTCAGCGGACACTTTCCGTGCGCCAGCCGCCGCAAAATGTCCGCCCGGCCGAGGCTCGGCGCCGGGCCCGCCCGCCCGCGGCGGGGCGCTACGCGAGCGTGCTGTGGCGGCGGCCGTAGGCCACGTACAGCACTGCGCCGACGACCATCCAGATGCCGAAGGCGATCCACGTGCCCGCACCGAGCGTCACCGCCAGGAACAGGCAGAACAGGACGCCGAGGACCGGCACCACCGGGAAGAACGGCACGCGGTACGACCGTTCCAGGTCCGGCTGGGTGCGACGGAGCACGATCACCGAGATGTTCACGAGCGCGAACGCGATGAGTGTGCCGATGCTCGTGGCGTCGGCGAGTTCGCCGAGGGGGACGAGCGCCGCCACGATCGTGACCACGATGCCGACGATGAGGGTGTTCGCGATCGGGGTCCCGGTGCGCGGTGACACCCGCCCGAACACCTTCGGCACGAGACCGTCACGCGCCATCGTGAGCAGGATGCGGGTCTGGCCGTAGAGCACGGTCAGGACGACGCTGGCGATCGCGATGACGGCGCCGATCGAGAACACGAGCGCGACGACCGGCTCCCCGGTGACGTCGACGACGATCCGGACGAGCGAGGCCTCGTCGGCGGAGAACGACGTCCACGACCGGGCACCGATCGCGGCGACGGCGACCAGGATGTAGAGCGCGGTGATGAGGGCGATCGACCCGATGATCGCGCGCGGCAGGTCGCGGCGGGGGTTCTTCGCCTCCTCGCCGGCGGTGGATGCGGCATCGAACCCGATGTACGAGAAGAACAGTCGGGAGGCAGCCGCACTCACGCCCGCGGCACCCATCGGCGCGAGCGGCTCGAAGTTCCCGATCCGGAACGCCGAGAACGCCACGATGACGAAGAACACGAGCAACGCGATCTTCACGAGCACCATGAGCGTGTTCACCCAGGCGCTCTCCTTCGCCCCGGGCAGCAGGACGAGCATGGCCACGAGGACGAGCGCGGCGGCCGGCAGGTTCACGAGACCGCCGTCGCCCGGAGGCGCGGAGAGCACGGCCGGCAGGTGCAGCCCGAACACGCGCAGGGTCTCGTCGACGTACTCGCTCGCTCCGACCGCGACGGCGGCGACCGACACCGCGTACTCGAGGACGAGACACCACCCGCAGACCCAGGCGATGCCCTCGCCCATGGTCGCGTACGTGTAGGAGTAGCTCGACCCGGAGGTGGGGACCGCTCCGGCCATCTCGGCGTACGACAGTGCCGACAGCAGCGCGGCGACGCCGGCGAGGACGAACGAGATCCAGACGGCGGGCCCGGCGAGCGGGACGGCGGTGCCGAGGACGACCAGGATCCCGGTCCCCAGGGTGGCCCCGACGCTGATCATCGTCAGGTGCCACACGCCCAGGGTCCGGCGGAGCGGCTGCCCGTCGACGCCCTCCGCGGCCTCGGATCGGAGCTGGTCCACGGGCTTCCGCCGGAGGAGCTGATGGGCGAGTGACGGCGCGGACGACATGGGACCTCACGGGGGCACGAGCGGGGGACGGGTCATCGTCCCACGGCCCCCGGACGGGGTCCAAACCGGTCCCGTCCGCTCCTCCACACGGGAGGCACGGATCACCTCTGTCCACAGCCCTCGGCGAACGGGTCGGGCCGGGTCGGTCCGCGGGCGTACATTCGTGCGAGGACGACGCCGCGAGGCGTGGAGAGGGTGTCGATGAGTCAGATGGGCTCCGTCGCCGGTGGCGGCGGGATGCGTGGTGGTGGCGGGCCCGGCGGCGGGCACGGCCGAGGCCGGATCTCGAGTGGCGACCCGGACGCGCAGCGTGCGGCGAACGCGGAAGCGCCCCGGATCCCGCACCTGCTCCGACGCATCGCCGGGCTCTTCGTCCCACACCGACGCTCGATCGGCCTGACCGTCGTCCTCGTGCTCATCGGCGCGGCCATCTCGGTGATCCCGCCGCTGCTGACCCAGCAGGCGTTCGACCGCGGACTGTTCCCGCCCGGCGGACGACCGGACGTGCCGGTGCTCGCCGTGCTCGTCGGCGCCATGATCGGCCTGTGGATCCTCAACGCCGGCATCGGCGTCTGGCAGACCTACCTGACCGCCACGGTCGGCAACAAGGTCATGGGTGCGATGCGGATGCGGCTCTTCGGACACCTGCAGCGGATGGAACTCGCGTTCTTCACGCGGACGAAGACCGGCGTGATCCAGAGCCGGTTGCAGAACGACGTCGGCGGTGTCGCCAGCGTGCTGAACAACACGATCTCCTCGGTGCTCGGCAACACCGTGACCGTGATCGCCGCCGTCGTCGCGATGCTGTTGCTGAGTTGGCAGATGACCCTCGTGGCCGTCGTGCTCCTGCCGTTGCTCGTCATCGCGCAGCGGAAGGTCGGCAAGGTCCGCGCGCGGATCGCCGCGCAGACCCAGGAGTCGTTGTCCGACATGACGTCCATCACGCAGGAGACCCTGAGCGTGTCGGGGATCCTGCTCGCGAAGAGCTTCAACCAGCAGCGCAGCGAGATCCACCGTTACGGTGACGAGAACCGCAACCAGATCGGCCTGCAGGTGCGCCAGCAGATGTCCGGTCAGTGGTTCTTCGCGATCGTGTCGATCTTCCTGTCGATCATCCCCGCGGTGATCTACCTGGTCGCCGCGTACCTGATCGAGGGCGGGGTCCCGATCACCGCCGGCACCATCGTGGCGTTCACGACCGTGCAGTCCCGGCTGCTGTTCCCGACGGTCGGACTGCTGCGGGTCGTCCTCGACCTGCAGACCTCGGGCGCCCTGTTCGCCCGCATCTTCGAGTACTTCGACCTGAAGCCGGCGATCACGGACTCCGCCACGGCGAAGCCCGTCGACGAACGACGCGTCGGGCACGTGGCGTTCGACGACGTCTCCTTCGCCTACCCCGACGGCGAGCCGGACAAGCCGACCCTTCGCGGCGTCTCGTTCGAGTTGCAGCCGGGGCAGTTCGCGGCGTTCGTCGGACCCTCCGGTGCGGGCAAGACCACGATCTCGTACCTGGTCCCGAGGCTCTACGAGGCGACGGCGGGTTCCGTGCGGTTCGCGGGGCAGGACGTGCGGGACATCGAGCACGACGACCTGATGGCGCACATCGGCATCGTCAGCCAGGAGACGTACCTGTTCCACTCGTCGATCGGTGACAACCTGCGCTACGCCAAGCCGGACGCGACGGACGCCGAACTCGAGCGTGCGGCACGGGCGGCGAACATCCACGAGACGATCGCGTCGTTCCCGGACGGCTACGACACGATCGTGGGGGAGCGGGGCTACCGGCTCTCCGGCGGCGAGAAGCAGCGCATCGCGATCGCCCGCGTCCTGCTCAAGGACCCGCCCGTCCTCGTCCTCGACGAGGCGACGAGTGCCCTCGACTCGATCTCGGAGCGCGTCGTGCAGGCGGCGCTCGACACCGCTGCCCGGGGGCGGACGACCATCTCCATCGCGCACCGGCTGTCGACGATCCGGGATGCGGACGTGATCTTCGTCCTCGACCACGGGCAGATCACCGAGCAGGGCACGCACGACGAACTCCTCGCACTCGGCGGGACGTACTCGACCCTGCACGAGCAACAGAGCGATCCGGTGGTCGCCGGTCGCGCCTGACGCCGGAGGACGGACCAGACGGAGCGGGGTCACGATGGGGGCCTGCTGAGCATCCGTCGTCGGACGTCGCACAGGCAGGACCGCCACCTAGACTCGTCGGGTGCGTTACGCGAACTCCGTCGTCGACCTGGTCGGCGACACCCCGCTGGTCAAGCTGAACCGTGTCACCGAGGGCATCCGGGCCACCGTCCTGGTCAAGGTCGAGTACCTGAACCCGGGTGGGTCGTCGAAGGACCGCATCGCGACGCGGATCATCGACGCGGCCGAGGCCTCCGGCGACCTGCGTCCCGGCGGCACCATCGTCGAGCCGACCTCCGGCAACACCGGTGTCGGTCTGGCGCTGGTCGCCCAGCAGCGCGGGTACCGGTGCGTGTTCGTCCTCCCCGACAAGGTCGGCGAGGACAAGCGGAACGTCCTCACCGCGTACGGCGCCGAGATCGTCGTCACCCCGACCGCCGTCGCCCCGGAGGACCCGGAGTCCTACTACTCCGTGTCCGACCGGCTGGTGCGCGAGATCCCCGGGGCCTACAAGCCGAACCAGTACGCCAACCCGAACGGGCCGCGCAGCCACTACGAGACCACGGGTCCCGAGATCTGGCGGGACACCGAGGGGCAGCTCACGCACTTCGTCGCGGGGGTCGGCACCGGCGGCACGATCTCCGGCACCGGCCGGTTCCTCAAGGAAGCCTCCGACGGTCGGGTCCGGATCGTCGGCGCCGACCCGGAGGGCTCCGTCTACTCCGGCGGCACCGGTCGCCCCTACCTGGTGGAGGGCGTCGGCGAGGACTTCTGGCCGGACGCCTACGACGCCGGCGTGCCGGACGAGATCATCGCCGTCTCGGACGCCGACTCGTTCGCGATGACGCGGCGGCTCGCTCGCGAAGAAGGCCTGCTCGTCGGTGGGTCGAGCGGCATGGCCGTGGTGGCCGCGCTGCGCGCCGCCGAGTCGTTGTCCGAGGACGACGTCGTCGTGGTCCTGCTCCCGGACGGCGGCCGCGGGTACCTCGGCAAGATCTTCAACGACCGGTGGATGCGCTCGTACGGCTTCGCCGAGACCGACGACGAACGCTCCGTCGGCGACCTCATCGCCGGCAAGGACGGCCGTCTGCCCGACCTCGTGCACGCCCACCCCTCGGACACCATCCGCGACGTCATCGACATCATGACGAAGTACGGCGTCTCGCAGATGCCCGTCCTCAGCGCCGAACCGCCCGTCGTGATGGGCGAGGTCGTCGGTGCGGTCGAGGAGAAGGCCCTGCTCGGCCAGGTCTTCACCGGCGCCGCGGGCATGGCCGACGCGCTCACGCCGTTCGTCGGCGACCCGCTGCCGTTGATCGGCATCGGGGAGTCGCTCGCAGCCGCCCGCAAGGCCCTCGAGGGGGCGGACGCCCTGCTCGTCGTCGGCGACGGCAAGCCGGTCACGGTCCTCACCCGCCACGACCTCCTCACCTACCTCTCCGAGTGACGGCGGCCCGGCCGGCGTCGACCGAGCCCGCCGCAGAGCACCCGGTACCGTCGGCCACCGCGAGCCGACCCACCCAGACCGCACCGAGCCTCCCGGAAGGGGCACCCGCGACATGACCGAGTTCAGCACCCGCGCCATCCACGCCGGCCAGGAGCCGGACGGCCCCACCGGCGCCGTGATCCCGCCCCTCTACCTGACCTCCACCTACGTGCAGGACGGCATCGGCGGTCTGCGCGGCGGGTACGAGTACTCGCGGTCCGGCAACCCGACGCGTGACTCGTTGCAGACGCTCCTCGCCGACCTGGACGGCGGCGTCGCGGCCTACTCGTTCTCGTCCGGTCTGGCGGGTGAGGACGCACTGCTCCGCGCCTACCTGGAGCCCGGTGCCCGGATCGTGATGGGCAACGACGTCTACGGCGGCACCCACCGGCTGGCGAACCGCCTGCACGTGCCGTGGGGCATCGAACTCGTGACGGTGGAGATGAGCGACCCGGACCGCGTCCGCGCCGCGCTCGCCGACAGCCCCGCGAAGACCGTGCTGTGGGTCGAGACCCCGACGAACCCGCTCATGAAGATCGCCGACATCGAGACCCTCGCCGCGATCGGACACGAGGCCGGCGCCCTGGTCGTCGTCGACAACACCTTCGCCTCGCCCGCCCTGCAGCAGCCGATCGCGCTGGGCGCCGACGTCGTCGTGTACTCGACGACGAAGTACCTCGGCGGTCACTCGGACGTGGTCGGCGGCGCCGTCGTCCTCCGCGACGCGGAGCTCGCCGAGAAGGTCGCGTTCGTGCAGTTCGGCGGCGGTGCGATCTCGTCACCGTTCGACGCGTGGCTGACGATCCGCGGCATCAAGACCCTCAGCGTCCGCATGCAGCGGCACTCCACCAACGCGCAGACCGTCGCCGAGGCCCTCCTCGCCCACCCGGCCGTCGAGCACGTCTACTACCCGGGCCTGCCGGAGCACCCGGGACACGACGTCGCCGCGAAGCAGATGCGTGGCTTCGGCGGCATGCTGTCGGTGGCGCTCGCCGGTGGTGCCGAGGCGGCGAAGCGGTTCGCGGAGTCGACCGAGCTGTTCGCGCTGGCGGAGTCGCTCGGCGGGGTCGAGTCGCTCATCGGGTACCCGAGCGAGATGACGCACGCCTCGGTCAAGGGCACCGAGCTCGCCGTCCCCGAGAACGTCGTCCGGCTGTCGGTCGGCATCGAGGACGTCGGGGACCTGGTCGCGGACGTGCAGCAGGCGCTCGAGCGCTGAGCCCCGGCCCGTAGTCACGGCCGCGGCCCGGCTGCGGGCCAGCGCCAGCGCCAGCGCCAGGATCACGACCACGGAGCACGGGTCGGACGGGCCCGGCGCTCGGCGTCCTACGATGAACGGGTGACCTCCACGACGGCGACGCGGCCGAGCATCTTCGAGCGCCGACACCTCGTGGCCACGATGGGCATGATCGCGATCGTGGCGGTCTCGGCCTTCCAGAACCTGGCGATGACGACGATCATGCCGGTGATCGCCGCCGACCTGCACGGTGAGCGGCTGTACTCCCTGAGCTTCGCGGCGCCGCTCGCGGCCGGCGTGCCGGGCATGGTCCTGGCGGGCAACTGGGCCGACCGGGCTGGCGGCCGGATCGTCGCGTGGGTGTCCGCCGCCTTCTTCGCGACGGGCACGGCGATCGTGATGCTCGCCCCGACCATGCCGGTGTTCCTCGCCGGTCGCCTGGTCGAGGGGTTCGGCGCGGGCGCGATCGACGTCGTGCTCTACGTCCTCGTCGCACGGGTCTTCCCCGCCGAGCTCCACGGCTCGGTGTTCGCCGGGTTCGCCGCCGCCTGGGTCGTCCCGGCGCTCATCGGTCCGGCGCTCGCGGGCATCGTCACCGACGCCTTCGGCTGGCACTGGGTCTTCGCCGGTGCACTCGGCATCGCGGTGGTCGCGTTCGCGTGCCTGGTCCCGACGCTCCGCCGTCTGCACCCGCCCCTCCGGGAGGCACGCCCACCATGGCAAGGTGCGCGGATCGGGTGGTCGGTCGGCGCCGCCACCGCGGTGCTGCTGCTCAACACGGCACCGGACCTGCCCGGACCGGTCCGGGTGGTCGCCGTCGTGGTGGGGCTGGTCGGCGCATGGGCCGCGCTCCGGCCGCTGCTGCCGCGGCGGACCTTCACGGGTGGCCCCGGTCTGCCGTCGGTCGTGTTGCTCCGCGGCGTCCTGGCGGCGGGGTTCTTCGGCAGCGAGGCGTACGTCCCGTTCCTGCTGCAGGCACAGCACGGGTTGCGTGCCTCGACCGCCGGACTCGCCCTCACCGTCGCGGCGCTGAGCTGGGCGTCGGCGAGCTGGGCGCACGGCCGACTCGGCGAGACCCGACTGCCCGCCGCCCGTGCGTTCGGCGTCGGCCTGGCGCTGGTCCTGGTGAGCCTGCTGGCGGCGCTCGCGGTGGCGGTGTTCGACCTGCCCGCCGGCGTCCTGGTCGCCGGGTGGTTCGTCGGTGGTGCGGGCATGGGCGTCGCGTACCCGCGGACGTCGATGCTGACGCTGCGGTTCTCCCGCGAGGGCGACGACGGGTTCGCGAGTTCCGCCCTGACGATCGCCGACGCATCGGGGAGCGTGGTCGGGTTGGCCGTCGCCGGACTGCTCTTCACGGCGGCGGGCGGACGGGACGAACCGGTCGCCTTCACGCTCGTCTTCGCGGCGATGACCCTGATCGCCCTCGTGGGGATCGTCGCCGTGCGTCGCCTCGGTGCCGTCCCGCCGCCGCCGCTGTCGGGCGGGTAGCCTGACAGACCCGGAACGAGGAGGAACCGTGCGCCGCACCGCAGCTGCCGTCCTGACCGCCGCACTCGCGGCGTTGACGGTCGTGGTGTCCGGTTGCACCGGGACGACCACCGCCGCCCCGACGCCCGTCCGGAGCACCGACCTGACGAGTTCCGACGGTGGCTTCGCCGAGAACGCGGTGATCGGTGTCGTCCTGACCGGGGACGCGGCGACGCCCGGCGACTCCGGGGACGGCCGTTCGTTGGCGACCCGGTTCCGCGAGGAGCTGACGGCGGCGGGCTTCCGGCCGGACATCCGTGTCGCCGGTGCCGATGAGGCCGCCCGGCAGCGGTCGGCGGTCCGCGACCTGGTGCAGACCGGCGCGAAAGCACTGCTCGTCCGTGCCGCGGACCCGTCGACGCTCCGGAGCGAACTCCGCACCGCGCACGACGCCGGGGTCGTCGTGGTGGCGCTGGACGGTCCGCTGCCGTCGTCCGGTGGTGGCAACGACGGGCTGTCCTCGGACTACCGGCTCGACGGTGGCGACTCCGACGCGCAGCTGGTCAGCCGGGCGATCGAGATGGTGACCTCGCTGCAGCGCGGCGAGGAACCCACGGAGCAGTAGGGGCGGGTCAGCTCCACCAGGCCGGGAACGACCGGGTGATCGTCTCGACCAGGGCCTTGCGGGAGCGCCGCGGACCGCCGAGCCAGGCCTCGATCGCACCGACGAACCCCTGGGCCACGAAACCGGCGGCGACCTCGTCGATGATCTCCGGCTTCACGGCGGGGTCGAGGCCGCGGATGTGCATCGCGCTCGACACCGTGAAGTGGTCGACGAGCAGGCGGTGCAACGAGGCGTCGGCGGTGTCGGGGAGCGCGAGTGCGTAGATCTCGCGGTGGGCCGTCACGTGGTCGACGACGGCGTTGATGCCGCGCCGGGTGATGGCCGCGAGTTCGTCCGGGCCGGCACCGTGCTCGACGGCGGCGCGTCGGGCGTCGGCGTCGTCCTCACGGATCCGGTCGAGTTCGGGTGTCAGGACGTCGGCGAGCAGCGAGCCGGGGGAGACCGCGTGCGAGTAGAACGTCGCCCGGTTGATGCCGGCCGCGCGGGTGACGTCGGCGACCGTGATCTGCGAGACCGGACGGTCGGCGGCGAGGCGCAGGACGGCCTCGCGGAGCGCGGCCGTGGTGTGCAGGATCCGAGCGTCGACCATGACGCTCCTCCCATCTCGTTCGGTCCCGCGACGTGCGCGGGTCGGGAGTCCGACGGTACCGCACCGTCCGGCCCGGCCACGCGTCCGCCGCACCGTCCGTCGGGGACGGAGGACGGGCCTCCCGGCCGTGGTCCGAAGGCGAGGACGACGGTGCAGGACGAGGTCGGTCCGTGGAGCGCGGACCGTCCCGACCGACGGTTGTCCGCCCTCCGGACGAACCCGTACCATGACGGAACGGACCGAATCGATTCGAGCGGCCGATCCCCTCTTCTTCTCCCCCCTTCGGAGGACTCCTCGTGTCCGCGCCCGCGACCACCGGTTCCCACAAGACCGTCCTGCACCCCGGCGATTCGCTGACCCGTGCCCAGCGCCTGGTCTACGTCTTCGTGCTCGGCGCGCTCACCGCGCTCGGGCCGTTCACCATCGACCTCTACCTGCCCGCGTTCCCGTCGCTCGAGCGCGACCTCGGCATCTCCGCGGGAGCGGTGCAGCTCACCCTCACGGCGACCACCATCGGCTTCGCGATCGGCCAGCTGCTCGTCGGCCCGTGGAGTGACAAGGTCGGTCGCCGACTGCCGCTCATCATCGCGACCAGCGTGCACGTCGCCGCGTCGATCTGCGCCGCCCTCGCGCCGAACGTCGAGGTCCTCGCCGTGTTCCGCGTCCTGCAGGGCATGGGAGCCGCGGCCGGCGGTGTCGTCGCGATGGCGACGGTCCGCGACCTGTTCGGCGGCAAACCGCTCGTCCGGATGCTCTCGCGTCTGGCGATGGTGAACGGGTTGGCGCCGATCCTCGCACCGCTCATCGGCTCGCAGATGCTCCGGTTCGTCTCGTGGCGCGGCATCTTCGTGTTCCTCGCCTGCTACGGCACCGCCGTCGTGATCGCGTCGATCCTGCTCATCGTCGAGACCCTGCCGAAGGAGCGCCGCCAGGAGGCCGGACACTCCACCATCGGGCAGCGCTACAAGGCGCTCTTCTCGGACCGGATCTTCGTCGGTGTCGCCCTCATCGGTGCGATGGTGTTCAGCGGGCTGTTCTCGTACCTCAGCGCGTCGCCGTTCCTGTTCCAGGGGGTGTTCGGGCTCGATCCGCAGCAGTACGGCCTGCTGTTCGCGGTGAACTCCGTCGGCGTCGTGCTCGGGGTGCAGATCTCCTCCCGGCTGGCGCAGCGGGTCGGACCGCAGTGGATCCTGGCGTGCTCGACGGCGACCCTCTTCCTCGCCGCCCTGGCCATCGTGGTGCTCGACCAGCTCGGCGCCGGGCTCGTCGGAGTCCTCGTCCCGCTCTGGTTCTACATCGCCGCATGCGGGTTCTCGTTCCCGCTCGTGCAGGTGATCGGCCTCGCCTCCCACGGGAAGGAGGCCGGGACCGCCGCCTCGCTCCTCGGCGCGCTGAACTTCGGTGTGGCGGGGATCATCTCCCCGGTCGTCGGGCTCCTCGGCATCTCGACCGCGACCCCGATGGCACTCGTGATGGGCTGCACGGCGGCCGTCGCGATCCTGGTCCTCTGGGTCGTGGTGCGTCCGCGAACGGTGCCGGCGCTGTCGCACTGACCGGGTTCTCCACAGGTCTGCCACTGCTCCGGACGGGGCACCGGTGCGTCCCTAGGCTGTGCCGCATGGACGACGACGCGGTGGAGCAGGCCCGGGCAGCGGCGGTCGCTGCGCGGGCGGCAGCGGACGAAGCGGTGCGGTTGGCCGAGGACGCGGTACGGCGGGCGGACGAGCTCGCGGCCGCGTTGCGTCCCGGGCCGGAGGCGCCGCTCACGTCCGACGCCGAACCGGCGGTCGTGCGGTCGCCGGCCCCGACCGGGGCGGAGGCTCCGCTCGCGCCCGATGCGGAGCCTGCGCCCGGTGCGGAGCCCGTACCCGGTGCGGAGCCCGTACCCGGTGCGGAGCCCGTACCCGGGGCGGAGCCCGCACCCGTCGCGGGGTCGGCGCCCGTCGCCGCGGCAGCGCCCGCTGCGAGGCCGCCCGTGGTGTCCGGTCCACTCGGCGCCGACGCGGTCGCCGCGGTCCGGCAGGGCTACCAGCTCGAGGGCAGCGTGCTCGAACTCGGTGTGCTCGTGAACGGCGACGCGCTCCGCGACGTGCCGATCCGCATCCCGCTCGGCATGCTCAACCGGCACGGCCTGGTGGCCGGCGCGACGGGCACCGGCAAGACCCGCACCCTGCAGCTGCTCGCCGAACAGATCGCGAGCGCCGGGGTGCCGGTCTTCGCCGCCGACGTCAAGGGCGACCTGTCCGGACTCGGGGTGCCCGGTGAGCCGACCGACCGCCTGCTCGAACGGACGACGGGGATCGGTCAGGACTGGTCGCCCGCGGCCGTCCCGGTGGAGCTCTACTCGTTGGGCGGGCAGGGGACCGGGGTGCCGATCCGGGCGACGGTGTCCGGCTTCGGCCCACTGCTGCTGGCGAAGGTCCTCGGGCTGAACCACACGCAGGAGTCCTCACTCGGCCTGGTGTTCCACTACGCGGAACGGTCCGGACTCCCCCTGGTGGACCTCGCCGACCTGCGGAGCGTCCTGACGTTCCTGGTCAGCGCCGAGGGCAAGGCCGAACTGACGGAACTCGGCGGCCTGTCGAAGCAGACGGCGGGCGTCATCCTCCGCGAACTCATCACCTTCGCCGACGCCGGTGCCGACCAGTTCTTCGGCGAGCCGGAGATCGACACCCGGCTGTTCCTCCGGTCGGCGCCCGACGGCCCCGGCATCGTCAGCCTGCTCGAGGTGCCGGGCGTGCAGGACCGGCCCGAGGTCTTCTCCACCTTCCTGATGTGGCTGCTGGCGGACCTGTTCAACGAGCTCCCCGAGGTGGGGGACCGCGACCGACCGGAGCTGGTGTTCTTCTTCGACGAGGCACACCTGCTGTTCGACGGCGCCTCGAAGGACTTCCGCGACCAGATCGTCCGGACGGTCCGCCTCATCCGTTCGAAGGGCGTGGGGATCGTCTTCGTCACGCAGAGCCCCGAGGACCTGCCGAGCGAGGTCCTGGCGCAGCTCGGGTCGCGCATCCAGCACCAGCTCCGCGCGCACACCCCGGACGACGCGAAGGCGCTCCGTGCTGCCGTGTCGACGTACCCGACGAGCGACTACGACCTGGCGCAGGTGCTGACCTCGCTGGCCACGGGCGAAGCGATCGTCACCGTGATGGACGAGCGCGGTGCGCCGACCCCGGTCGCGTGGACCCGGCTCCGGGCGCCGCGGGGCTCGATGGACCCGATGCCCGCCGACGTGATGCGGGCACACGTCGATGCGTCGCCGCTCCTGGCGACCTACGGCATCCGGGCGGACCCGGACTCGGCGCACGAGATGCTCGCTCGTCGGCTGGAGGCCGCGGCGGCCCGGGCGGCGGCCGACGACGCCGCCGAGGCCGCTGCGGACGCCGCGGCCGACGCCGGACGAGCAGCCGCGAAGGCCCAGGCCGAGGCGGCACGTCGGGCCGCAGCGGATGCGAAGCGCGAGGCGGGGGAGCGTGCCGCCGCGCAGGCGGAGTACGAGAAGGCGCAGCGGGACATCGAGCGGGCGGATCGTGCCGCGGCACAGCGTCGGTCGCGGTCGTCGTCACGGTCGACCAGGTCGTCCACCTCCCGCTCGGACGGGGACCCGTTGAGCGACCTGCTCGGCGGAGCGCTGGGCAGCTCGCTCGGACGGTCCATCGCGAAGGAGGTCGTGCGAGGCGTCTTCTCGACGCTGCGTCGACGTCGGTAAGACGGGCCCCGTCGGCGTCGTGAGGACGGACCCGTCGTCGCCGTCAGCGCCGAGCGAGCCCGACGGCCTCGGCGACCAGCAGCCCGCCGACGGCAAGGGCGGTCACCCCGCCGACGAGCACGTAGGCGCGGGGCTGCTCGTACCAGGCGCGGATGCCGGGCCAGCGGCGGGTGAACTCCCGTGTCGACATCGGGCGGGCGAGCCGGATGGTGCGGACGTCCAGGGCGTCCACCAGACGGTCGATGCCGTCATCGCCCCAGACCTCGCCCCGCATCCGGAACAGGGTGTCACCTGCCGCGTCGAAGGCCACGAGTTCACGACTGGTGCGGTCCACCGTGGGCCCGTGGGTGATCGCGAGCACCAGCTCGTGCACCTGTGTGCGCGAGAACGACCGGCGCGCGCTGAGCACGCCACGGATCGCGACCCGACCCGGGTCGACGGCGACGAAGGACGAGCGCAGGCGCAGGAAGACGGCCAGGACACCGACCGTGAAGAGCGCGACGACCGCGCTGACGACGAGCCAGGGGCCGTTCGGGACGGCGACCCAGACGACGGCGACGGCGATCGGGACGGCCGAGAACCCGATGCTCAGGGCCGTCGACCGGACGAGGGCCGCACGCGGTCGGATGACCACGTCTGCGGTGCTGGTGTCGAGCGGTGTCGCTCGCGCCGTCGTTGCCCCCACGGCAGGCCTCCTCGTCCCCGGACTCCGCCGGACCGCTCGGCAGGTGCCCGGATCAGGGGCGACCGCTGGAGCGGAGATCGCGCCGGGAGCGGCTCGTCGCCGGTCCCGTGACAGCGCCTGTGCCGTCCGATGCTGGTGAGCCGACCGGGTCCCTCCGGCGTGCTCGGTCCGGTCAGCATAGGGGAGAGTCGGGCGCCGGAACAGGGTGTGTGCCGCTTTCCGGACGGTGCTGAGTGGACGGGGTTCGTGGCGGTCCGCAGCCTGGGGGACCAGCGGCCGACGTGCCTCCCGCCGACGTGCCTGCCTGAACGACGGAAGCCCCTGAACGACGGAACCCCCGCAACTGACGCTGCGGGGGTCCGGTCTCGATCTGCGGAGGATGGGGGATTCGAACCCCCGAGGGCTTGCACCCAACACGCTTTCCAAGCGTGCGCCATAGGCCACTAGGCGAATCCTCCGAGCCGTCACCTCGCGGTGACGACACCCCATGGTACAGGTCCGGGAGGGTGCTCACGACCACCGCGACGGCCAGGGACCTCACGGGCGCCCCGGAGGTCCGTGCACATGCGAGGGCTACCCTGGGGCAGGTGTCGACCCGCATCTACATCACGTCAGCAGAAGGACACACCGGGAAGAGCACCGTCGCACTCGGCGTGCTCGAGACGCTCGCCCGCACCGTCGGACGCGTCGGCGTCTTCCGACCGGTCGCGCGGTCGGTCGCCGAACCCGACTACGTCCTCGAGCTCCTGCTCCAGCACACCGCCGTCGAGATCCCGTACGACGACGCGGTGGGGGTGACCTACGACGACGTGCACGCGGACCCGGACGCAGCCCTCGCGACGATCCTCACCCGCTTCGGCCAGGTCGAGCGTCGCTGCGACGCGGTGGTCGTCCTCGGCTCCGACTACACCGACGTCGGCAGCCCCACCGAGCTGTCGTTCAACGCGAAGGTCGCCGCGAACCTCGGCGCACCGGTGCTCCTGGTGCTCGGCGGTCGCGACTCGGCCGAACGGGCTGCCCGCACCGCGGACGACATGGCACAGGTCGCCGACGTCACCACGAGCGAGCTCCGTGCCGAGCACGCCCAGCTGCTCGGCGTCGTCGTGAACCGGGCGGACCCGGACGCCCTCGAGTCGATCGTGGCGAGCGTCACCACCGCCGTGCACGACCACCACCCGGACGCCCCGGTGTGGGCGATCCCGGAGGACGCGGTCCTCGTCGCCCCGACCGTGCGTGCCCTCCTCGCCGCGACCGGGGCGACCCTGGTCCGCGGCGACGACGCGCTCCTCGACCGGGAGGCCCTCGGCACCGTGGTCGCCGGCATGAGCATGGAGAACGTCCTGCCGCGGCTCATCGAGGGCGGCATCGTCGTCGTCCCCGGCGACCGCAACGACGTCCTCATCGCCACGCTGCTCGCCAACGAGTCGGAGACGTTCCCGAGCATCGCCGGGGTGATCCTCAACGGCGGCTTCGAGACGGCACCGCAGATCTCCCGGCTGCTCGAGGGACTGTCGAGCTCGTTGCCGATCGCGCAGAGCGACCTCGGCACCTACGACACGGCGCTCCGCATCACCCAGACGCGCGGACGTCTCGCCGCCGACTCGCCGCGCAAGGCCGAGCTGGCCCTGGCGCTCTTCGAACGGCACGTGGACGCCGAAGCGCTCCTCGCCCGTCTCCAGCTGACGCCGTCCGGGGTGGTCACACCGCTGATGTTCGAGCACGGTCTCATCGACCGGGCGCGCGAGCACCGGAAGCACATCGTGCTGCCCGAGGGCGACGACGACCGCATCCTCCGTGCCGCTTCGACACTGCTGCAGCGACAGGTGTGCGACCTGACGATCCTCGGCGACCCGGCTGCGATCCGCGCACGCGCGACCGAGCTCGGCCTGGACCTCGACGCGGCCCAGCTGCTCTCCCCGTTCGACCCGGAGCTGCGGGAGCGGTTCGCCGAGGAGTACACGGCCCTCCGCGCCCACAAGGGCATGAGCATCGAGCTCGCCCGCGACACCGTCACCGACGTGTCGTACTTCGGCACCCTCATGGTGCAGCTCGGCCTGGCCGACGGCATGGTCTCCGGCGCGAAGCACACCACGGCGCACACCATCCGGCCGTCGTTCGAGATCATCAAGACCCGACCGGACACCTCCATCGTGTCGAGCGTGTTCCTGATGGCCCTGGCCGACCGGGTCCTGGTCTACGGCGACTGCGCCGTGATCCCCGACCCGACCAGTGAGCAGCTCGCCGACATCGCGATCTCCTCCGCCGAGACCGCGACGCAGTTCAGCATCGAGCCGCGGGTCGCGATGCTCAGCTACTCCACCGGCGACAGCGGGTCGGGTGCGGACGTCGACAAGGTCCGCGCCGGCACCGCCTTCGTCCGCGAGCGTCGACCCGACCTGCCCGTCGAGGGCCCGATCCAGTACGACGCCGCCGCCGACCCGACGGTCGCGAGCACGAAGATGCCGGGCTCCGCGGTCGCCGGGCAGGCCACCGTCTTCATCTTCCCGGACCTCAACACCGGCAACAACACGTACAAGGCCGTGCAGCGCTCGGCCGGTGCGGTCGCGATCGGACCGGTGCTGCAGGGGCTGCGCAAGCCGATCAACGACCTGTCCCGCGGCGCGCTCGTCAGCGACATCGTCAACACCGTCGCCATCACCGCGATCCAGGCCGGCACGGCAGCGCCGACCACCCGAACAGAAAGCGACCCCTCGTGAGTGCAGCCCTCGTCGTCAACTCCGGCTCGAGTTCGTTCAAGTACCAGCTCATCGAGCTCGACGACGAGCGCACGCTCGCGTCCGGACTCGTCGAGCGCATCGGCGAGTCCCGCGGATCGTGGAAGCACACCAACGCGCTGACCGGGGAGACCTCGTCGAACGACAGCGCCGAGGTCCCCGACCACGCTGCCGGCTTCCAGGCGATGATCGACGCGTTCAGCAAGGTCGGGCCCTCCTTCGACGAGCACCCGCCGGCGGTCGTCGGCCACCGCGTCGTGCACGGCGGGACCCGCTTCGACCAGGCCACCGTCGTCACCGACGAGGTCGAGCAGCAGATCGACGACCTGTCGAGCCTCGCACCGCTGCACAACCCGGCGAACCTCGAGGGGATCCGCGCCGCGAAGCAGGTCTTCTCGGACGTCCCGCACGTCGCGGTCTTCGACACCGCGTTCCACCAGACGATGCCGCCGCACGCGTACACCTACGCGATCCCGGCAGACCTCGCCGAGCGCTACCAGATCCGCCGCTACGGCATGCACGGCACGAGCCACAAGTACGTCTCGGAACAGGCCGCGGTCTTCCTCGACCGGCCCCTCGCGGAGCTCAAGACGATCGTCCTGCACCTCGGCAACGGGGCCTCCGCCGCAGCCATCGACGGCGGGAAGTCGATCGAGACGTCGATGGGGCTCACCCCGCTCGAGGGGCTCGTGATGGGCACCCGCTCCGGCGACCTCGACCCCGCCGTCCTCATCCACCTGCACCGCGAGGCCGGGCTCTCCTTCGACGAGCTCGACACCATGCTCAACAAGCAGTCGGGCCTGCTCGGCCTCACCGGCAGCGGCGACATGCGCGACGTGCAGGACGCCGCGACGAAGGGCGACGAGACGGCGGAGGCGGCGCTCGCCGTGTACCGCCACCGCATCCGCCGCTACGTGGGCGCCTACACCGCCCAGCTCGGCGGGCTGGACGCCGTCGTGTTCACGGCGGGCGTGGGGGAGAACAACGCGCTGCTCCGTCGACGTGTGCTCGCCGGACTCGAGCACCTGGGCATCGAGATCGACCCGGACCGCAACGAGCTCCACTCGAAGGAGGCGCGTCGCATCTCCACCGATGCCTCCCGCGTCGCGGTCCTCGTGATCCCGACCGACGAGGAGCTCGAGATCGCCCGTCAGTCGGCGGCGGTCGCGCTCTGACCAGCGCCGTGCTGTCGGTCGCCGTCGTGCTCGGCGCGACCCGCTGACGGACGGGAGGCCCGCCACCGGACCGGTGGTGGGCCTCCCGTCCGTCCCGCGGCGCGGTCCGTCAGCCGAGCGCGTTGAGCGCGGCCGGGATCGGGGTGTCGCCGCTCGTGACCTCGAACTGCCGTCCGACGGCCGAGTCGTCGAGGAGCGCGTGCAGGACGACGGCCGCGACGTCCGCGCGGGGGATCGACCCGCGGGGGACCGTCCGGCCGACCGTCACCGTGCCCTGCGGCGGCGTGTCGAGCAGCCCACCCGGGCGGACGATCGTCCACCGGAACCGGCGCATCCGCACGTTCGCGTCCGCCTCGGCCTTCGCGCGGAGGTAGACCTGGAACACGTCGTCCTCGTTCTGCGCGGGCAGCTTCGCGCGTTCCGGGTCGTAGGCGTCGGCACCCATCGCCGAGATCATCACGAAGCGGTCGATGTCCAGACGGACCGCGGCCTCCGCGAGCAGCACGGCGGCATCGCGGTCCACCGAGAGCTTCCGCTCGGCGCCGCTGCCCGGTCCGGCACCGGCGGCGAACACCACCGCGTCCACGCCGCGCAGTCGGAGGGCCAGCTCCTCCTCGCTCAGCTGCTCCAGGTCGGCGACGAGGGCTCGCGCACCGGTCTGCTCGACGTCGGAGACGTGCGCGGGGTTCCGGACGATGCCGATGGCGTCGTGACCGGCTTCGGTGATGAGGCGTTCGAGGACCAGGGCGATCTTGCCGTGTCCCCCTGCGATGGCGATCTTCATGGGTTCGATGCTGCTCCTTCTGTCCGGTAGAGTGTTCAGCGGCTCCTCACGTGACGCCATCCAGGCCAACTCCCCCAGGGCGGAAACGCAGCAAGGGTAACCGGGCTCTGGCGGGTGCGTGAGGAGTCTTCTTCGTTTCCGCTGCGGAGTGCATGCCCTGTGGAGAGCACCGTCGGTCGGGCTGTGGAGAGCGGTGTCGAGGTGTCGGCGGTCCCGACTACCCTGGTCGCGTGGTCACTGCCCTGTATCGCCGTTACCGGCCCGAGAACTTCGCCGAGCTGATCGGGCAGTCGCAGGTGACGGACCCGCTCCGTACCGCGCTCCGGACCAACCGTGTCAACCACGCGTACCTGTTCAGCGGCCCGCGTGGCTGCGGCAAGACGACCTCCGCCCGCATCCTCGCGCGCTGCCTGAACTGCGCCGAGGGCCCGACCGACACCCCGTGCGGCGTCTGCCCCAGCTGCGTCGAACTCGCGCGTGGCGGCAGCGGCTCCCTCGACGTCATCGAGATCGACGCCGCCAGCCACAACGGTGTCGACGACGCCCGTGACCTGCGCGACCGGGCCGTCTTCGCCCCGGCGCGCGACCGATTCAAGATCTTCATCCTCGACGAGGCCCACATGGTCACGCCGCAGGGCTTCAACGCGCTCCTCAAGCTCGTCGAGGAACCGCCGGAGCACGTGAAGTTCATCTTCGCCACCACCGAGCCCGAGAAGGTCATCGGCACGATCCGGTCGCGGACCCACCACTACCCGTTCCGCCTGGTGCCGCCGGCCACGATGCTCGAGTACATCGAGCAGCTCTGCGCGCAGGAGTCCGTCTCCGTCGCACCCGGGGTCCTGCCGCTCGTGGTGCGAGCCGGCGGCGGGTCCGTCCGCGACACCCTCTCGCTCCTCGACCAGCTGATGGCCGGCAGCGAAGACGGCGCGATCGCCTACGAGCGCGCGGTCGCCCTGCTCGGGTACACCGACGCCGCCCTGCTCGACGACGTCGTCGACGCGCTCGCCGTGGCCGACCCGGCGTCCGCGTTCTCGGCCATCGACCGCGTGGTGCAGACCGGGCAGGACCCGCGACGCTTCGTCGAGGACCTGCTCGAACGACTCCGCGACCTGATCGTCGTCGCCGCCACGAACGAGAGCGCCGGCGCGGTCCTGCGTGGCGTCTCACCCGAAGAACTCGACACGATGTCCCGCCAGGCCGGGGTGTTCGGCGCCACCGCGCTGTCCCGTGGTGCCGACATCGCGAACCGGGCCCTGACCGAGATGACCGGCGCGACCTCGCCCCGACTGCACCTCGAACTCATGGTCGCCCGCATGCTGGTGCCCGAGGCCGACGACACCCAGCGCGGCGCGCTCGCCCGCGTCGAACGGCTCGAGCGACGCGTCGGTGTCGGGGACGCCGGCGGACACCAGGCCCCGCCGGAGACCATGTCGACGGCACCGTCCGCCGTCGCGTCGCCGTCCGTCGCGCCGCAGTCCGTCACGCCGCCGGCCGCCGCACCGCAGGGTGCGTCGTCGTCGGCTGCTGCGTCGAACCCGGCGCCGTCCGTGACGCCCGCGGTCCGGACCACCCCGACCGCCCCGGTCAGCACTGCGCCTGCTGCTGCCGCTGCGCCTGCCGCTCCCGAGACACCGGCCGCACACGCGGACGAGGGCCCCGGCGAAGCCGCTCGTGACGCCGCGGCCTCCTGGGCCGCCGCCGTTCCGTCGAGTGCCCCTGCCCCGCACCGGCCCGAGCCTGCGGTGGAGGCGGAGCCTGCCGCGGACGCCGAGTCCGAGGGACAGGCCTCGCCGTCGTCGACCGGTGTCGGCACGGTGATCGGCTCCGAGCCCGCGGTCCGCTCGGTCACGCCGGTCGGCCTGCAGCAGATGCGGGACACGTGGCCGCAGATCGTCGAGCACGTCCAGCGCGCCAAGCGGTCGGCGTGGGCGGTCGTGGCGACAGCGCAGGTCACCGCGCTCAAGGACGACGTCCTGACCCTGACCTTCCCGAGCCAGCAGGACGTCGCCTCGTTCAAGGAGATGAGCGGCCCGGACACCAGCGTCAGCGAGCACGTGCGGAGCGCGATCTCGGACCTGCTGGGCTTCCGGGTGAAGTTCGTCGCCCGTGGACCGGTCGGCGCCGCTGGTGCTCGACCGCAGCAGGCGCAGTCGGTGCCCGCGCAGCCGGCACCCGCCCAACGAGCTCCCGCGCAGGCGGCAGCGTCGCAGCCCGCAGCGTCGCAGCCCCCAGCGGCGCAGCCCGCACCGTCGCAGCCGACCGAGGGCGCGTCGAAGCCCCAGCAGGTCGAACAGCCGGAGCAGGAGCCGTCGCAGCGCCCGGCAGCACCGGAACAGGCAGCACCGGAGCAGGCAGCACCGAAGCAGGCAGCACCGTCGCCGGCAGCCGCCGAGCGTCCGGCCGCCGAACGTCCGGCTCCTGAGCAGCCCCCGGCCCACGACGCCGGGCCGGTCACCGAGTGGGCCGTGGCGACCATCCCGGCATCGGACCCGACCGCCGGTGCCGTGCCGGAGGACGTCGTCCCCGCGTGGGGCGCCCCCTTCGGCGTCGTGCCCTCGGACGCCGAGGTCGCACCTGCCGGATCCGCCGAACCCGCCGCGCCCGCCCGGACCAGCACGCCTTCTGAGCCGACCCAGCAGACGGGGGCCGCTCCTGGCGGTCAGGCCCGTGCCGGCCGTGGGGAGTCGACGACCGCAGCGACCCCGGCGGCCGACACCGCGCCTCCCGAGCCGACGGAAACCATCCCGGTCGACGACTACCCGCTGGACGACGAGCCCTTCGACGACGGCGCTCCGTTCCCGGACCCCGGCCACGGACGGACAGCGCCGGGCCAGCGCGGCCCGTCGAAGCCGGCGGCCCCGCAGCAGAGCACGCCGCAGCGGAGCACCCCACAGCGGAGCACCCCGCAGCCGAGCGCTCAGCAGCAGTCGTCCGCACCGGCGCAGCAGCCCCGTCAGGCGCCCCAGGCACCGGCCCAGTCCGGCGGCGTCCGGCGCACCCCGGTGCCCGGGCGGTACGGCGAGGCGGTCGTGCGTGAGATCCTCGGCGCCCAGTTCATCGAGGAGACGTCGCTGACCGAGGGGACCATCTGATGTACGACGGCATCGTGCAGGACCTCATCGACGAGTTCGGACGGCTGCCCGGCATCGGTCCGAAGTCGGCGCAGCGCATCGCGTTCCACATCCTCCAGACCGAGTCGTTCGACCCGACCCGTCTGTCCGAGCTCCTGGCGGACGTCAAGGAGCGGGTCCGCTTCTGCGAGATCTGCGGCAACGTCACCGAGAACGTGCAGTGCAGCATCTGCCGTGACCCGCGTCGTTCGCCGACCACGATCTGCGTGGTCGAGGAGGCGAAGGACGTCGCCGCCATCGAGCGCACCCGCGAGTTCCGTGGGCTCTACCACGTGCTCGGCGGCGCGATCAGCCCGATCGACGGCGTCGGCCCGGACGACCTGCGGATCCAGCAGCTGATGGTGCGTCTCGCCGACGGCACCGTGGACGAGGTCATCATCGCCACCGACCCGAACCTCGAGGGGGAGGCGACCGCCACGTACCTCAGCCGGCTGCTGGTGCCGATGGGCATCCGCACGACGCGCCTGGCGTCGGGACTGCCCGTCGGCGGCGACCTGGAGTACGCGGACGAGGTCACGCTCGGCCGTGCCTTCGAGGGTCGTCGAGTCGTCGGCGGCTGACCGGTCAGGGCCCCGGAGCCGTCAGCCGCGCGGGATCGTTGCGTGCCGACCCGCTCGGACGCAACATCCGTGGAACACCGTCTACGATTGTCGAGCCGCGTGACGTCGCGGTGAACCGTCCCCAGGAGTGCGTGCCCGTGGCCTTGATCGTGCAGAAGTTCGGTGGGTCGTCCGTCGCGGATGCCGAGAGCATCAAGCGCGTCGCGAAGCGCATCGTCGAGACGAAGAAGGCCGGCAACGACGTCGTCGTGGCGGTGTCCGCGATGGGCGACACGACCGACGAACTCGTCGACCTGGCACACGAGGTCACGCCGATCCCGGCGGGCCGTGAACTCGACATGCTCCTCACGGCAGGCGAGCGGATCTCGATGGCGCTCCTCGCGATGGCGATCAAGAGCCTCGGTGTCGAAGCATCGTCGTACACGGGCAGCCAGGCGGGCATGCTCACCGACGCGCAGCACGGCAAGGCCCGCATCGTCGACGTCACCCCCAAGCGCGTCCGCGAAGCCCTCGACGCCGGGCACGTCGCGATCGTCGCCGGCTTCCAGGGCTTCAACCGCACGACGGGGGAGATCACCACCCTCGGTCGCGGTGGCTCCGACACGACCGCCGTCGCCCTCGCGGCAGCACTCGACGCCGACGTCTGCGAGATCTACACCGACGTCGACGGCATCTTCACCGCCGACCCGCGCATCGTGCCGAAGGCCCGCAAGATCGACCGGGTCACGACCGAGGAGATGCTCGAGCTCGCAGCATCCGGTGCGAAGGTCCTCTACATCCGCGCCGTCGAGTACGCCCGCCGGCACGGAGTCACCCTGCACGTCCGTTCCTCGTTCAGCAACGTCGAGGGCACCATCGTCTACAACCCTGCCGAGGGGGAAACCGTGGAAGAACCGATCATCACCGGCATCGCCGGCGACCTCTCCGAGGGCAAGATCACCGTCGTCGGTGTGCCCGACCAGCCGGGGAAGGCGGCCGAGATCTTCACGATCGTGGCTCGCGCCGGCGCGAACATCGACATGATCGTGCAGAACGTCTCGGCGGCCTCGACGGGGCGGACCGACATCTCGTTCACGCTGCCGAAGGACCAGGGCCAGAGCGTCCTGACGGCGCTCGAGGTCTCGAAGTCCGACATCGGGTACGAGGGCATCCAGTACGACGATCAGATCGGCAAGCTCGCGCTGGTCGGCGCGGGCATGCGCACGAACGCCGGCGTCTCCGCCCAGCTGTTCCGGGCGCTGCACGACGCGTCGATCAACATCGAGATGATCTCGACGTCGGAGATCCGCATCTCGGTCGTCACCCGCGCCGACACCCTCAACGAGGCGATGCGCGTCGTGCACGAGGCGTTCGGTCTCGACGCCGACAACGAAGCCGTCGTCTACGCCGGCACCGGCCGCTGAACCCGAGCAGGAGCACCATGCAGCACGACACCAACCAGCTCACCGTCGCGGTCGTCGGCGCCACCGGTCAGGTCGGCGCCGTGATGCGCCGCCTGCTCGAGGAGCGCGACTTCCCGGCCGACACGGTGCGCTTCTTCGCGAGCGCCCGGTCCGCGGGGACGACCCTGCCCTTCCGCGGTCAGCAGATCGTGGTGGAGGACAGCGAGACCGCCGACCCGGCGGGCATCGACATCGCGCTGTTCTCGGCCGGTGCGACCGCCTCGCGCACACTGGCGCCACGCTTCGCCGCCGCGGGAGCGCTCGTCATCGACAACTCCAGCGCCTGGCGTCTCGACCCGCAGGTCCCGCTCGTGGTCAGCGAGGTGAACCCCGACGCGATCGACGCCGCCGAGAAGGGCATCATCGCGAACCCGAACTGCACGACGATGGCCATCATGCCGGTCCTCAAGGCGCTCGACACCGAGTCCGGCCTGCGTCGTCTCGTCGCGACCACCTACCAGGCGGTCTCCGGCAGCGGTCTCGCGGGTGTCGAGGAGCTCCTCGGGCAGGCCCGCGCCGCGCTCGAGCAGGACACCGCGGCCCTCACCCACGACGGTTCGGCGGTGACGTTCCCGGAGCCGGTCAAGTACGTCCGTCCGATCGCCTTCGACGTCGTCCCGCTCGCGGGCAGCCTCGTCGAGGACGGCTCGGGCGAGACCGACGAGGAGCAGAAGCTCCGCAACGAGAGCCGGAAGATCCTCGACCTGCCGGACCTGCTCGTCGCTGGCACCTGCGTCCGCGTCCCTGTCTTCACCGGCCACTCGATCTCCGTGCACGCCGAGTTCGAGCGCCCGCTCTCGCCGGAGCGCGCGACCGAGGTGCTCGCGTCCGCGCCGGGCGTCGAACTCTCCGACGTCCCCACGCCGTTGCAGGCAGCCGGGCAGGACCCGACCTTCGTCGGTCGCATCCGCGCCGACCAGTCGGCCCCGGCAGGGCACGGCCTGGCCCTCTTCGTCAGCAACGACAACCTCCGGAAGGGCGCCGCGCTCAACGCGGTGCAGATCGCCGAGGTCGTCGTCGCACGACGAGCCGTGCACGCCTGACCGATCGGCGACAGGCGATCGGCGTCTGGCGATCGGCGACTGGCGGATCAGCATCTGACGGACGGGAGGCGCGTCACCAGCCGGTGACGCGCCTCCCGTCCGTCTTCCCGCACGTCGGGTCGGTCGTCAGCGGTCGGAGGTAGGGTCGACGGGTGGCAGTGAAGCAGGTGGACCCGATCGATGTCGTCCTCGTCGGCGGAGGGATCATGAGCGCCACGCTCGCCGCGATCATCCACCGGCTCGAGCCGGACTGGAAGATCCGCGTCTACGAGCGTCTCGGCTCCGCCGCCCAAGAGTCGTCGAACCCGTGGAACAACGCCGGGACGGGCCACTCCGCGCTCTGCGAGCTGAACTACACGCCCGAGCTCCCGGACGGCCGTGTCGAGATCGCGAAGGCCGTGACGGTCAACGAGCAGTTCCAGGTGTCGCGGCAGTTCTGGGCGCACCTGGTCGAGGACGGCACCCTGCCCGACCCGACGAGCTTCATCAACCCGACGCCGCACATCTCGTTCGTGTGGGGTGCCGACAACGTCGCCTACATGCGCGCTCGTTACGACGCCATGAAGGACCACCCGCTGTTCGCCGGCCTCGAGTACAGCGAGGACGCCGAGCAGATCCGCAAGTGGGCGCCGGCGCTCATCCCGGGCCGCAAGAAGGACCAGCCGATCGCCGCGACGTACTCCGCCGCCGGATCGGACGTCGACTTCGGCTCGCTCACCCGGCAGCTGTTCGACCAGCTCGAGATCGACGGGCTCGAGTTCGAACCGTCGCACCGCGTGACGAAGATCGTGCGCTCGAAGGTGTCCGACGGCTGGGTGCTCGACGTCCGCAACGAGGTCGGTCGTACCAAGCAGCGCATCGCGGCGGACTTCGTCTTCGTCGGAGCCGGCGGTGGCGCCCTGCAGCTCCTGCAGAAGTCCGGCATCCCGGAGATCCGCGGGTACGGCGGCTTCCCGGTGTCGGGCGAGTTCCTGCGGACCGACGACCCCGAGGTGGTGCAGAAGCACTCCGCGAAGGTCTACGGCAAGGCGAGCGTCGGTGCGCCGCCGATGTCCGTCCCGCACCTGGACACCCGCATCGTCGACGGCAGCGCCTCGCTGATGTTCGGCCCGTACGCCGGGTTCAGCCCGAAGTTCCTCAAGCAGGGTTCGGTCCTCGACCTGTTCGCGTCGATCCGTCCGCACAACCTGCGGCCCATGCTCGCGGTGGCGTTCTCGAACTTCGACCTGCTCAAGTACCTGATCGGACAGCTCCTCGCGTCGAAGCAGACCAAGTTCGACGCACTCCGTGACTTCATGCCCGCCGCTGAGCCGGAGCACTGGCACCGGATCACCGCCGGGCAGCGCGTGCAGGTCATCAAGCCGGACGCGGACAAGGGCGGCGTCCTGCAGTTCGGGACCGAGGTCATCACGTCCGCGGACGGGTCGATCGCCGGACTGCTCGGTGCCTCGCCGGGCGCGTCGACGGCGGTCCCGATCATGCTGAGCCTGCTGCGCAAGTGCTTCCCGGACCGGTGGGACGCCTGGCAGGGTGCGGTGCGCGAGATGGTGCCGACCTACGGCCAGGACCTCGGTGACGACGCTGCGCTCGCGGACGCCACGCTCGAGCGCACTGCGGCGGTGCTCGGACTCCACCGCTGACCCCGGTCGTGTTGCACGCGCTTCGAACGTGTGTTCGAATGGGTGCATGCGTTGGGACGGACAGGCGATCACGGCCGAGCGGAGCGACATGCTCCCCGGCCTCGAGTCGAACAGTGGATTCGTCCGGAGCGTGACGACGCCCGAGTTCGCGGGCGTGACCTTCCACGAGGTCCTGGCGAAGTCGGCGCTGAACAAGGTCGGGGGAGCGGACGGCGGCACCTGGGGGATGACGATCAACCCCTACCGCGGGTGCAGTCACGCGTGCGTCTACTGCTTCGCCCGTCCGACCCACACCTACCTGGAGTTCGACGGTGGCGCGGACTTCGACCAGCAGATCGTCGTGAAGACCAACGTGGCGGACGTCCTGACGCGCGAGCTCGCGAAGCCGAGCTGGGACCGGCACCCGGTCGCCCTCGGGACGAACACCGACCCGTACCAGCGTGCCGAGGGCCGGTACCGGCTGATGCCCGGCATCATCCGGGCACTGGCGGAGTCGGGGACGCCGTTCAGCATCCTCACCAAGGGCAGCCTGCTGCGGCGGGACATCCCGCTCCTGGCCGAGGCGGCGAAGTCCGTGCCGGTGGACATCGCCATGTCGATCGCGGTGTACGACGACGACCTGCAGCAGTCGGTCGAGCCGGGGACGCCGACGACCTCGGCCCGGCTGGCGACCGTCCGCGCCGTCCGTGACGCCGGTCTCGACTGCTCGGTCTTCCTCATGCCGGTCCTGCCGTACATCACGGACACCCGTGCACACCTGCAGGACGCGATCGGTCGGTCGGCGGCGTCGGGAGCCACCAGCCTGATGTACTCGGCACTGCACCTCAAGCCGGGCATCAAGCCGTGGTGGTACGAGTGGCTCGGACGCACCCACCCGGACCTGGTCGGCCGGTACCGGGCGATGTACCTCGACAACACGTACGCCCCGAAGGACTACCGGCGGTGGCTGGCAGAACGGGTCCGCCCGATCCTGCACGAGCACGGGCTGTCCCTCGGGCAGGTCGACCCTGCCACCGGTTCCATGGGGTTCTCCGACGATGCCGTTCCCCGCACGTCCGACCAGTCGCCGCTGAAGCGCGCCGACCCCGGGTACGCGCACCGAGCGGAGTACCGACCGACCGGTCAGCGACCGGGCGGCCAGCGACCGGGCGGCCAGCGACCGGTCGTCCCGCCGGTGCCGTCGACGACCGCCGGAGCGCCGGGCGCCGTCGTCCGGCCGGTGCCCGCCGCCGCTGTCGGTGGACCGCGCCTGTTCTGAGTCGGAGTGGGGTCAGGATCCCGTGTCCGGGGGACAGCCGGAGGTCGGCGGTCCCCGCTACCATGGACCGGTCTGCCGCCTGAGGATCTGATCGGGGTACACCACCTCGTGCATCGTGGTTGGATCGGAAGTGGCGCCCCCGCAGCTGAACGGCCTCCCGAACGGTCGTCGGCAGCGGAGAGCACTCGCTGATCGAGTGCTCCGTGACCCATCGACCGCACGGAAGGACAGCCCCGGTGCTCGGCATCCCCACGCATCTCGCCCCGCGGGTGAACGCGTGGTCGACCGTGCGTGCCTTCCACGCCGCGGCGATCGGATCGCTCGTCGCCGCCGCGCTCCTGCTCCTGCTGTACCGCATCGACGCCCCGGACGACCACGTCCTGGCCGCGGTCCTGGCCGTCGTGCCGATGCTCGTGATGATCGGCGTCCACACCCACGTCGGCACCTGGCGCTCCGCAGCCGCGTTCCTCGTCGTCGGGGGCATCTGTTCGTGGTGGTTCGCCACCGTGGTGCAACGCGAGCTCAGCGAGGTGCCGTGGGTCAGCTCGTACCTGCTGTCGCTCGTCGTCGTGCCACTCGTCCTCATCGGTGGCTCGGGCAGCGGCACCGTCCGGGTGGTCCTCTGGTCGGTGTCGGGGTTCGTCGTGGGTCGGGTCGTGACCTCGATCGCCGCGGTGCAGTCCGGTGGCCCCGACCACCCGCTCGTCCTCGCCTGGGTGACGCTCGGGTTCGTGATCGCGCTCGTGGTCGCGGTGAGCCGGTCGACCGCGCGGTCTGAGCGTGTGCAACCCGAACTGCTGCGTGCCGCCCGGGAAGAGCACGTCACCGCCTACCGCGCCGGCATCGAGGCCGAAGCCGCCGCGATCCTGCACGACACCGTCCTCAACCACCTCAACGCCATCGCCCTCGCTCCGGCCGGTCCGATGGACGAGCACCTGGCCCGCACGATGGAGTCCGACGTGGCGATGCTCACCGGTCGGGCCTGGCTCGCCGGCGGCACCACGGCGCCGGACGGTACGGAACCGGCGGACGCGGCGTCCAGAGCCGTCGCCGCCTTCGACCGGATGCTCGACGAGCAACGGGCCACGGGCCTCCAGATCGCCGTCACCGGAGACCCGTCGTCGATCAGCCGCCTGGACCCGCTCGCCGTCACCGCGGTGGTCCGAGCCGTCGGGCAGTGCCTGGCGAACGTGGTGAAGCACGCCGGCACCGACTCCGCCGAGGTCAGCGTCTTCGACGACGGCGTGGCCTGCACCGTGATGGTCGTCGACGACGGCCGCGGCTTCGACGAGCAGGCGACGGGCGCCGACCGGATGGGGCTCCGGAACTCCGTCCGTGAGCGCATCGGGCGGATCGGGGGCGACGTCCAGGTGTGGTCCTCGCCCGGATCCGGCACGAGCGTCATGATGAGTGTGCCGTACGGCGCGGTCCGCGACGCGGCCCCCGTGACGCACATCGGTGGCGACGACGTGGAGCGTGCCTCGTGACGGCCGCGCGGAAGGACGACGGCCGTCGGGGGAGTCGTCGGCCGGCGCACGGGACCCGCCGGACCGCCCAGCAGTACGACCCACTCGGCGCGATGGGCTCCCGCCCGCTCGCCGTGGTGATCGGGGCCGGCGGCGTCCTCTGGGCCGCCCTGGTCTCCCTGTTCGACCGTGACGTCCTCGGCAGTCCCACGGTGAGCGCGCTGACCGTCCTGCTGCTCGCGGCCTCCGCGGTCGTCGTCATCAGCGCCTCCAGCCCGTTCCGTGCGCCCTTCACCCGGTGGGCGTTCGTCGCCCACGTCGGCCTGCTGGCCGCGGCGACGGTCACGAGTGCGGCGGCGCAGTGGGGCCCGGACCGGTCCCTCGTCAACGACTTCATGGTGCTGCTGTGCGCGATCGGCATCGTGGCCGTCGCCCCGTACCGCCCGTGGACCGACCTGGTGGTGGGCGGCCTGGTGCTCGCCGCCGTCAACGCCCTCACCGCGGGAGGCGTCGCGGCAGTACACCCGGCCGGCGTGCCGGTGTCGGTGGCCGCCTTCCTGGCCGCAGCCCCGACGCTCGTCCTCACTGCGGCGGCCGCCGTGTTCGCCGACACGTTCGCGGGTCTGGCCGAGCGGGTCCAGATCCGCGCGGGGTCGTACTCGGTGGAGCGGGCCGAGCGGGACGGCATCACCGCGAGCGTGCAGCAGGACCGGTCGACGATCCTGGCACGCGACGTGGCGCCCTTCTTCGCCGAGCTCCGGACCCGCGCTGCGATCACCGACGCCGATCGGGCCCGGGCGCGGGCCATCGCGGACGGCATCCGACAGGTGATGGTCGCCGAAGCCGACCGGACCTGGCTCGAGTACGCCGTCCGCGTGTCCGGCGACGCCGCGGCCACCGTGGACGACCCCGAGGGGTTGGCAGCGGCCATGGACGCCGACGAACGTACGGTCGTCCGGACCGTCGTCCGGGCGCTCCTCGGTGCGCCGACGGTGGACCCGGCCGGTGTCCACGTCACCGTCGCACCGATCACCGCCGGGCCGGGCTCGCTCGCCCGGGGTCCCGCCGGCTCGGGTCCCGCCGCCACGATGGTGCCCGGTGCTGCGCGCCCACGCGTCGCCATGACCTTCGCGGTGGCCGTGGCGGATTCCGACGTCGGCATCCACCGCTCGTTCGACCCGTACTTCGCCGTCCTCCGCGTGACGTTCCCCGACACCGACGTCGCCGTCCGACCATCGTCACTGACATTAAGGTTCTCGTATGACCAGCACTGACCCGAACCGGCTCGCGGAGGGCGGTCCATCGATGCCGACCCCGGGTTCGCGCCGGGTGCGTTTGGCCATCCTCGACGACCACGAGGTCCTGCTCGACAGCCTGTCGAGCTGGATCGCCGTGAACGCCTTCGACTTCGACCTGGCCCTCACCGCGCACACCTGGCTCGAGATGGTGCACAGCGACAGCTTCCCGACCGACCTGGTGTTCCTCGACTTCCAGCTGAAGGAACCCGTCTCGATCGAAGCCCGGGTCCGCACCTGTCGTGCCGCCGGAGCGAAGGTCATCGTGCTCTCGAGCGTCGACGCCCGAGAATCCCGCGACCGGTCACTCGCGGCCGGTGCTGCCGCGTTCCTGTCGAAGTCGCTGCCGATGCGCGAGGTCATGGACATCGCGCGCGAGGTCATGGGCGTCGCGCGCGAGACCCCGGCGCAGCGCGAATGGCGTCCGCTGCCCACCGGTGCGAGCGCGCACCAGCGGCCGAAGCTCAGCCACGGCGAAGAGGAAGCACTGCGCCTGTACGTCTCCGGCTACTCCACGAACGAGGTCGCCGCGCAGATGAACGTGCAGTACGAGACCGCGAAGACCTACCTGCGACGCGTCCGTGAGAAGTACGCGAAGGTCGGCCGTCCGGCGTCGAAGAAGTCCGATCTGATCCGTCGTGCGGCGGAGGACGGCTTCCTCGCGTAGTGGCGAAGCTCTACTTCCGCTTCGGCGCGATGAACAGCGGCAAGAGCACCGGGCTCCTGCAGGCCGCCTACAACTACGAGGAGCGCGGGCAGCGCGTGCTGCTCGCCAAGCCCGCCGTGGACACCAAGGGCGACCGTGAGATCGTCTCGCGACTCGGCGTGACGCGGACCGTCGACGTCGTCCTCCCCGCCGACGCTGACGTCCGCGCTGCGGTCGCCGATGCCGGTGCCGTCGACCCGGAGTCAGCCCGCCTCGACGGCATGGTCCGGCCCGTCAGCTGCGTGCTCGTCGACGAGGCGCAGTTCCTCACCCCGCGCCAGGTCGACGACCTGCTGCGGGTCGCGGTCCTCGACGACATCCCGGTCCTGGCGTACGGCATCCGCACCGACTTCCGGACCGAGGCGTTCCCCGGCAGCCGGCGCCTGCTCGAGGTCGCGCACTCCCTCGAAGAACTGAAGACGATCTGCCGGTGCGGACGCAAGGCCGTCTTCAACGCCCGCAAGATCGACGGACAGTTCGTGTTCGACGGGTCACAGGTCGCCATCGACGGTGCCGACGTCGAGTACGAGTCGCTGTGCGCCAACTGCTACCTCACCGAGTCCGGTGGTCGGCTGGACGGCGCCGCCGAGCGCTGACGCACCTTCCCGGCCGGGAGGCGCGGAATGGTCACGGGGCGGCTCGCGTTGGCTCCGACATGAGCGACGCACCCCTGCACCTTTCCGTCCTCGACCTCGCCACGCGCGAGTACGGCCAGTCGAACACCGAAGCCCTGCAGGGCTCGATCGACATGGCCGTCCGGGCCGAGCAACTCGGCTACGAACGGTTCTGGGTCGCCGAGCACCACGGCATGCCCGGCATCACCTCGTCGGCGCCGGCTGTCCTGCTCAGCGCCGTCGGGGCCGCGACCTCCACCATCCGCATCGGGTCCGGCGGTGTGATGCTGCCGAACCACGCCCCCCTGGTCATCGCCGAGCAGTTCGGCACCCTCCGTGCCCTCTACGGCGACCGGGTCGACCTCGGCATCGGCCGGGCGCCCGGCACCGACGGTGCCACCGCGATGGCCCTGCGCCGCACCGACCGCCTCGACGTCGACGACTTCCCGCAGCAGCTGGCCGACCTCGTCGGGTTCTTCACCGGCATGGAGGAGTCGAACCCGCTCTCCCGCATCCGCGCCGTGCCCGGGTACGGCGACGTCCCCGAGTTCTGGCTGCTCGGCTCCTCCGGGTACAGCGCGCAGGTCGCGGGTGCCCTCGGCATCGCCTTCGCGTTCGCGCACCACTTCGCCTCGGACAACACCGAAGCCGCCCTGGCGCTCTACCACCAGTCCTTCCGACCCTCACGCTTCCGCTCCGAGCCGCTCGCCTTGATCGGCGTGCAGGTGGTCACGGACGAGGACCCGGCCGTGGTCGAGGAGCAGAGCGCCCCGGGCATGATCTCGTTCATCCGGATGCGCCAGGGGACGAAGCCCGAGCCGGTTTCGATGGACGAGGCCCGGGCGTACCAGTTCTCCGATCTCGAGCGGCGGTTCATCGCCGCACGTACCGAGCGCCAGGCGTACGGCACGCGTGACGAGGTCGCGAGGAAGATCAACGACCTGGTGGAGTCCACCGGCGCGGACGGTGTCATCGTCGCTCCGGGAGCGGCGCAGTCGCGCTACCGGCACCAGGCGCTCGAGGTCGTTGCCGGACTGCACGCCGAGGGGCGGCTCGTCCGCGCCGGCGTGTCGGTCGGCTAGGGGAGCGGTCGGGCCTGCAGCACAGGTCCTGAGCCGGTTCCGCGAGGACAGGCACTGCTGGAACCGGTTCGCGCCACGGGAGACCGTGGCGCGAACCGGTTCTCGGCATGCGGCGGCCCCGAGGGTGCAGGCCCCGACGGTACAGGCCCCGACGGTACAGGCCCGACGGTGCAGGCCCGGGCGTGCGGCGGTCCGAGCGCACGACCGGACCCCGGACATGCAGAACGGCCCTGGTTCCGAGTGGAACCAGGGCCGTGGCTGTCGGGGTGACAGGATTTGAACCTGCGACCTCGTCGTCCCGAACGACGCGCGCTACCAAGCTGCGCCACACCCCGCGGTGTGATCACTCCGTTCCCGGAGCAACCCCAGAAGTCTATCCGATGTTCGGGGGTGCTCACGACCACGTTGTGTCGGCCGGGCGCGTCGCGGTCCGAGGACGCGGGACGGAGCAGGGGCGGGCCTCCCGTGTTGCCGACCCCGGACACGGAGACGGCAGATGGACCGCAGCACGGGGCGGCCGGTGCGCCCGCACCGCTGCACAGAGTCGCGACGGGTCAGCCGCGGGCAGTGAGGGTGACGACGACGGCCTCGGGGCGCACCGCGAAGCGGATCGGGGCGTAGATCGAGGTACCGAGGCCCGCCGAGACGTTCAGCCAGGACCAGTGCGTCCGGTTCTGCCACTGGTGCAGGCCACTCGCGTAGCGACGCGGCAGGTCGGAGTTCGTCACCAGCGCGCCGACTCCGGGGACCGCGACCTGTCCGCCGTGCGTGTGGCCGGCGAAGACGATGTCCGCGCCCTGGGTGACGAACGCGTCCAACACGCGTCGGTACGGAGCGTGGGTGACGCCGATGGACACGGGGGAAGGGCCGCACTCGTCCTCGGACCAGGGGACCTCGGAGCGCATCTCGTCGACGTTCGCGGGCAGCAGGTCGAGTCGGTCCCAGTCGCGGTGCGCGTCCGAGGTGCCGAAGAGCTCGAAGCGCGACCCGCGGACTTCGATGGCGCGTGCATGGTCGTTGAGGTCGAGCCATCCGAGTGACTCGAAGAAGGTCGTCTGCCGGTCCACGTCGAGCCGGGTGGGCTGGGTCTCGGGTCGCATCGAACTCGGGCCGGTCAGGTACTTCGCCGGGTTGCGCGGGGACGGCGCGAAGACGTCGTTCGAGCCGTAGACGAAGGCACCGGGGATGCCACGGAACGGCTCCAGCGCGTACTCGACCGCGGCGTTCGCCGTCTCGTGCCCCAGGTTGTCGCCGGTGTTCACGATGAAGTCCGGCTCGACCAGGCTGAGGTCGCGGATCCACTGCTGCTTGTCCGCCTGCCACGGGGCCATGTGGATGTCGGAGAGGTGGAGCACGGTGACGTCCCGGGAGCCGACGGGCAGGACCGGGACGGTCTCCCACCGGATGCCGAACCGTCGGCGCTCGACCAGTGCGCCCCACGCGGCCGAGGCGACCCCGACCGCGGCACCCGCGGCGAGGACGCCGAGCGTGCCGCGGCCTCGGGTCACTTGCAGCCCTTCGGCGACTTGCCGTTCTTGTTGCCGTAGACCGAGAGGGTGACGGCGGTGTCCTTGCCGACAGCCGTCCCCGGCCCGGGGTTGACGGCGGCGACGAGGCACTCGTTGTCGCCGTTGCCCTTCGGGTAGTCCTTCGAGACCGCCACGTTGGTGAACCCGGCGTCGGCGAGCTCTGACCGGGCGGCGCCGACCTGCTTGCCGGTCACCTCGGGCACGGTCGTCTGCGAGCCGTCGGTGGTGAAGACCGTCACGGTCGACCCCTTGGACAGCTGGGAACCGGCACCCGGTGAGGTCGAGGCCACGGTGCCCGGCGTTCCACCGCCCGCCTGGACGCCGCCGTCGACGTAGGTGAAGCCGGCGTTCGCGAGCGTGGCACGGGCTGCTTCCGCGGACTGCCCCTGCAGGTTCGGCACGGTGATGCTGTTGCCACGGATGGCTGCGGGTGACGGGTCGGCGAACGCTCCACCGGCGTACTGGGTGTTCACGACCGACTGGGCCTGGCGCCACAGTGCGGTACGCGAGCCGGCGTAGGCGCCGTTCGGGCCGTAGATGAAGCGGAGGTTCTGCTTGCCGACCGTGTTGCCCAGCCAGGCTGCCGTGGCGACCTTCGTCGTCGCGCCGACGATCCAGATCTGGTCGGCGTCGTCCGTCGTACCGGTCTTCGCGAACTCGTCGAACCCGTCCGGGGTGCGGCCGCCACCGGCCGTACCGATCGTCAGGACCTTCTTCAGCGCGTAGATCGCGGTCGAGGCGACCTGCGGGTCGACCGCCTGCGTGCACTCCTTGGGCTGGCCGCCGAGCGACTTCCCCTCGGCGTTCGTCACGTTGTCGATGGCGATCGGTCGGCAGAAGTTGCCGTTGTTGGCGATGCCGGCGTACGCGGCCGCCATCGTCAGCGGGGCGATGTAGTTGGTGCCGAGCACGAACGAGGCGTTCGTGCGGACGTCCGACGTGGTCGGCTTCGACGTGTCGTCCGCGTACTCCGTCGAGGTCTCACGCGGCTTCGCCAGGTGCACGCCCAGGCTCTCCGCGGTCTTGCGGATGTCGCAGAAGTCGAGCTTCTGGGCCATCTGCACGTAGGAGTTGTTGATCGAACGGTAGGTGGCGTTCTCGACGGTCATGTTGCCGCCCTCGCCGGGTGCGTCGTTCGACACCGGGTAGGAGACGTTGAGCGGCGCGCCACACTGGGTGAAGTTCGTGAACGTGCGCGGCGTCCCGTTGACGATCTCCTGGAGACCGTGTCCGTTCTGCAGCCAGTTCAACAGGGTGAAGGGCTTGAACGTCGAACCGGTCTGGAAGCCCTCACCGCCGCCGTACTTCTGGTCGACGCTGTAGTTGATCCCGGTGTCCGTGGCGGGAGCACAGGCGTTCGGGTCCGCGCCCTCGGTGCCGCAGCCCGCGAGCTGGTTGTAGTTCTTGTTCTGCACCATCGTCAGCACACGACCGGTGTCGGCCTCGACCGAGTTGAGCACGCCACCCAGTGCGAAGCGCGCCTCGGTGTTCGGCGCGTACGCGTTGATCAGGTCCTTCTGCGCGTTGTTCAGGTCGAGGTTGAGCGTGGTCTGGATCGTGTAGCCACCGTTGCGCCACGCGGCGTCGCGGGCCTTCTGGGTCGCGCCGAGCTGCGACATCTCCTTGACGACCTGCACCGCGTAGTCACAGAAGAACTGCGCGCCGTTGCCCGCGGCGGCCTTGCAGCCCTGCGTCGGGTCGGTCAGGTGCACGTAGTCGGCCGGCTTCGACGCGATGGCCTCGTCGAACTGCTTCTTGTCGATGTGCTTCTGCGCGTACATCGACTTGAGGATGACGTCGCGACGGGCGACGTTGGCGTCGTAGAACTTCGGGTCGGACAGGTTGCGGGTGTTCGGGGACTGCACGATCGCGAGGATCGACGCGCCCTCTGCCGGGGTCAGGTCCGTCGCGCTCTTGCCGAAGTAGTGCTGCGCCGCGGCCTGCACGCCGTAGGTCTGGTCGCCGAAGAACGCGATGTTGAGGTACCCGGTGAGGATGTCCTTCTTGGAGTACTTCTTCGCGAGCCCGATGGCGAGCTTCATCTCCTCGAGCTTGCGGGAGACCGAGACCTTCGTGGCCTCGTTGTAGGCCTTGAGCCGCTCTTCCGGCGTCGGGAGCTCGAGCGCCTGCTGCATCTTGATGTTGCGGACGAGCTGCATGGTGAGCGTCGAACCACCGCCGGAGTCGCCGAGTCCGCCGCCGGCCACCGTGCCCACACCCGCGCGGACGAGCGAGGTCATGTCGACACCGCCGTGCTCCCAGAAGCGCTTGTCCTCGCCGTCGATGGCAGCGTTCTTCAGGTTCTCGCTGATCTGGTCGTACTTCAGTTCCTGGCGGTTCTGGTCGTAGACCGTCGCCAGGTGCACCGGCTTGCCGCCCGAGTAGGCCAGGACCTCGTTGCGCTGGGGCAGGTCACCGAGCTCGATGTACTCCGGCAGGGACTCGAACACACCGATCGTCGAGGTCGTGGTGACACCGGCGACGGCGATGGCCGGCGTGACACCGATCGTGACGAGCAGACCGGCGAGCGCGCTGAAGCCGACGAAACCGATGAAGGCGCCGACTGCGGAGACGGGCTTGGTCCGACGGGCAGACGTCTTCTGGGCAGACATAGGATGCAGCCTAAACGACACCTCGGACTGGAAGGCTGGCAAGGAACCGCATGCGCCGCTGGGAATACCTCACGACTCCGTTGATCATCCACAACACCACTGCCATCCTCAACAACTTCGGGGACGAGGGCTGGGAGCTCGTCCAGGTCGTCACCGGGCCCGAGGGCGGCCTCGTCGCCTACCTGAAGCGTCCGAAGGCCGACGCGTGAGCGTCGCCGACCGCCTCGTCGATCTCGGCCTGACGATCCCGGCGGTCGCCGCCCCGGTCGCCGCGTACGTCCCGGCGGTCGTCTCGGGCCGTCACGTCTTCACGGCGGGTCAACTGCCCTTCGTCGACGGCGCACTCCCGGTCACCGGCAAGGTCGGCGCCACGGTCGACGCCGACACCGCGACGGCGCAGGCACGTCAGGCGGCGCTCAACGGCCTCGCCGCCGTGCAGAGCGTCGTCGGCTCGCTCGACCGGGTGGCGAAGGTCGTGAAGGTGACGGTCTTCGTGGCCTCCGACCCGTCCTTCACCGGGCAGCCCGGGGTCGCCAACGGGGCCTCGCAACTCGTCGGCGACGTGTTCGGCGAGGCCGGTATCCACGCCCGCAGCGCGGTCGGCGTCGCCGTGCTGCCGCTCGACGCCCCCGTCGAGGTGGAGCTGATCGTCGAGCTGACGGACTGAACCACCTGCGGACGTGACCCGTCCGCGGACGGCAGGAGGGCCTCCAGTCCGAGATGGACGGGAGGCCCTCCGCTCGTCGGGCGGTCTACATGAGTTCCGCGATGGTCGCCATGATCGTCGGGTCGGCGAGCGTCGTCGTGTCACCGATGCGGCGGCCCTCGGCCGCGTCGCGGAGCAGGCGCCGCATGATCTTGCCGGAGCGCGTCTTCGGCAGCTCGGGGACGATGACCACCTGGCGCGGTTTCGCGATCGCACCGATCCGCTTGCCGACCCAGTTGCGGAGCTCCGTGGCCGCGGACACGCGGTCGACGCCCTCGGACGCCTCGGTCGTGAGGATGACGAACGCGACGACGGCTTGACCGGTCGTCTCGTCGGCGGCTCCCACGACGGCGGCCTCGGCGACGCCCTCGTGTCCGACCAGGGCCGACTCGATCTCGGCCGTGGACAGGCGGTGCCCGGAGACGTTCATCACGTCGTCGACACGCCCCTGGACCCAGATGTCGCCCTCGCCGTCCAGCCGTGCGCCGTCGCCGGCGAAGTACCGGCCGGGGAACCGGGACCAGTAGGTCTCGACGAACCGGTCGGGGTCGCCCCAGATGCCGCGGGCCATCGCGGGCCACGGTTCGGTGATCGTGAGGTAGCCGCTGCCGCCCGGGTCGACGCGGTGGCCGTCGTCGTCGACGATCTCGGCGACGATGCCGGGCAGCGGCGTCTGTGCCGCGCCGGGCTTGAGCTTCGTGACGCCCGGCAGGGCGGAGATCATGATGCCGCCGGTCTCGGTCTGCCACCACGTGTCGACGATCGGCGTGCGGTCGTGGCCGATGACCTGCCGGTACCACTGCCAGGCCTCGGGGTTGATCGGTTCGCCGACGCTGCCGAGCAGGCGCAGGCTCTCGAGGCTCCGGGCCTCGGGGATCTGGCGCCCGGCCTTCATCGCGGCACGCACCGCGGTCGGGGCCGTGTAGAGGACGGTGACGCCGTAGCTGTCCACGAGGTCCCACCACCGACCGGGCTGCGGCTCGTCCGGGGTGCCCTCGTAGAGGACCTGCGTCACGCCGTTGGCGAGCGGCCCGTAGACGACGTACGTGTGTCCGGTGATCCAGCCGATGTCGGCGGTGCACCAGTACACGTCCTTCTCCGGGTGCATGTCGAAGACGTTCTTGTGCGTGTACGCCGCCTGCGTGAGGTAGCCGCCCGAGGTGTGCACGATGCCCTTGGGCTTCCCGGTCGTGCCCGAGGTGTAGAGGATGAAGAGCGGGGTCTCGGCGGGGAAGGCCTGCGCCTCGTGCTCCGGCTCGGCGGCGGCGAACTCGTCGTGCCACCAGCGGTCCCGTTCGGTCCATGCGACGTCGTTGCCGCCGCGCTGGACGACCAGCACGTGCTCGACGCTCTCGGTGCCCTCGCCCTGCAGGGCCTCGTCGACCGCGGGCTTCAGCGGTGACACGGCGCCGCGACGCCAGCCGCCGTCCGCCGTGACGACGACCTTGGCGCCGGCGTCCTCGATGCGGGCGCGGAGGCTCTCGGCGCTGAAGCCACCGAAGACGACGGAGTGGATCGCGCCGAGACGGGCGATCGCCAGCATGGTGACCACGGCTTCCGGGATGAGCGGCAGGTACACGACCACGCGGTCGCCCTGCCCGACGCCGAGGCCCGCGAGCATGTTCGCCGCGCGCTGCACGTCAGCGGTGAGCTGTGCGTAGGTGATGGTGCGGGTGTCGCCGTTCGCGCCTTCGAAGTGGATGGCGACCCGGTCACCGTTGCCGGCGCGGACGTGCCGGTCGAGGCAGTTCTCGGCGACGTTGAGCTCGCCGTCCGCGAACCAGCGGGCGAACGGGGCGTCGGACCAGTCGAGCGTGCTCGTGAACGGCGTCCGCCACTCGAGCAGCGCCCGGGACTGCTCGGCCCAGAACGCCACGCGATCGGCACTGGCGGCGTCGTGCAGGCCGCTGTCGGCGATCGCGTCCGCGATGAACTCCGGGGACGGCGGGAACGTCGTCTCGGCGGTGTGCTCGCGGGTGTCCTCGGCACGGGTCTGGTCCTGCTGCGGAATCGTCATCGATGTCCTCTCGTCTCGTCCGCCCGGGGCGCGGTCGGACCACCGAGGCAGTCGACGACCGGGCGCCTTCGGAGACTACTCCGAGCGCCACGGTCGTCGAGGTGCCTGTGGACAACTCGGTCACCGGGAGTGCTCGGGTGTCCTCGCGCCCGGCTCTCGGGAGCGCTCCCGCGCAGCAGGAGGGTCGATCCGCGCGCCCGATCGCGTTCTCCGGTCAGAGGTGTCGGCGCATCCCGTTCCTGGGGTACAGTTGTCTGTGCCGGGCTCGTTCCCGGTGGCACCGGTTCAGATTCCCCCCAATCCGCCGGTGTCCTGGCGGCACCCGTTCCCCCCAACAGGTGCCGCCTCTTCTTTTTCCCGTGGTTTCCTCACCTGGCGGTCTGGCCGAGCGTCTGTCCCGGTCCCGCTCGATCCCCGCAGGGACGCGGAAGCATGGACAGAACGGTCCACCGGTGGCGCTCGGCCCGACGTCGTCCGGGATGCATCGACACCGCGCCCGGCCTGGTCCGTGTCCCCCTCTTGGCCGACCGACGGGACGTCTGCGTCGGCCGACTCGCGACGGGGTACGGACCGCGACAACGGGGTACAAAACCTGCACAGGATGCTCGTTCTGCTGCACTTTCCACCTGTCCGCAGGGAGGCCGCGCCACCGTCGACCACGTCCGTACCGTCCTCGACATGCACCGGCATTGCGCACCGTTCCTGCCCGGCACCCCGCGGACCGACCACCATCGCCACGCGGCGTCGCTCATCGACTTCGAGGAGCTCGCGCCCCTCGTCGCGGACGCCCTCGTCACCGACGTGCTCGTCCTCGGCGGGCGGGGCGTCTGGGTGGACCGCGGGACCGGCCTCACCCCCGTCGGCGGACTGGTCCTGTCCGAGCCGCGGGCTCGCGACCTGGCCCGGGCCCTCGTCGCGCGGGGCGGCCGACACATCGACGAGACCACTCCCTGCGCGGACGTCCGACACGGCGACGGCATCCGCGTCCACGCGGTCCTCTCGCCGGTGAGCGTCCTCGGCACGGCGATCTCGATCCGCCTGCCACAGACCCAGCGCCCGACGATCGCCCGGCTCGTCCAGGCCGGGTTCTTCCACCACGTCCCGCGGTCGGTCGTCGACCGTGCCGTGCACGAGCGACGGAACGTCCTGGTCACGGGCGCGACCGGGAGCGGCAAGACCACCCTGCTCGCCGCGATGCTCGCACTGGTCCCACCGGACGAACGGATCATCACGGTGGAGGACGTCGCGGAACTCCGGATCGACCACCCGCACGTCGTCGCCCTCGAAACCCGGCAGGCCAACGCCGAGGGGGCCGGAGCGCTCGGGACGCAGCGACTCCTGCAGGAAGCGCTGCGGATGCGGCCGGACCGGATCGTCGTCGGCGAGTGCCGCGGCCCCGAGATCCGCGAACTCACCTCCGCACTCAACACGGGGCACGACGGGGGAGCGGGGACCGTGCACGCGAACGGGGTGCGTGACGTCGCGAGCCGGCTCGAGGCGCTCGGTGCACTCGCCGGGCTCGGAGCGGAGTCCGTGGCACGACAGGCGGCGAGCGCGTTCGACCTCGTGCTGCACGTCGATCGACGGAACGGCGTGCGACGCCTGGCCGAGGTGGGGTGCTTCGGTGTGGACCGACACGGGCGACTCGAGGTGGTGCCGGTCGAGCCGACCGGGCGGCGGACCTCCGGCGGCTCCGGCGGTCCCGGCCCCCGCTCTGCAGCACACACGGCGGACGGGGCGACGGGCGTCAGCGCCGGCGGCGGAACCGGTGCGGATGCCGCTCCCGGTACCGGCGGCGCGGGCGGCGCTCAGCCGGTGGGTCGGGCTCCGCGTGGCGCGGGCGGGGCGCATCGCCGGACGCGTGGCCGGTGAGACCGCCCGGCCTGCCGGCAGTGCGGCACCTCGGTCCGACCGCACCGCCGCGCCCCGCTCGGACACCCCGGGAGTCGCGTCGGCGGCGCAGCGCTCCGGGTGACCAGGCGCTGGCCACGGCACGGGTGCTCGACCGGGTCGCGGTGCTCGTCGCCGCCGGGGTGCCGCCGCCCCGGGCCCTCCAGCTCGTGGGTCCGGACCCAGGCCCGGACGGGGGCCGACCGGCTGCCGGTGCTGGTGCGGGTCGGGGAGCGGAGGCCGGTCGCGATCCGGATGCGGGTGCTCGTGCCGAGGCCGAGGGGGTGCTCGCCGTCGCATCCCGCACCGGGGCACCCGTGGTCCCGGCGCTCCGGGCGCTCGCCGCGTCGTTGCGGGACCGGGCGGCAGCGGAGCGTGCCGTGCGCACCGCCCTGGCCGGCCCCCGCGCGAGCACCCGGGTCGTCCTGACACTGCCCGTGTTCGGCGTGGTGCTCGGGTGGTCGTGGGGAGTCGACAGCGTCGGGATCCTCGTCCGGACACCCGTCGGATGGGCCTGCCTCACCGCCGCGGTGGTGCTCGTGGCGATCGCCGGACGGTGGTCCCGACACCTCACCGCCGTCGCCGGGGACGGTGGACCTGCGCCGGGGCTGCTCCTGGACGTGTGGGCGGTCGCACTGTCCGGCGGTGGGGCCTGGACCGACGCGGCGGGCACGGTCGATGCCGTCTTCGGCGACCGCGACTGGCCCGGTGACGACCGGCGGCGACTGGAAGCGACGCTCGCGCTGGCGGAACGAGCCGGGGTCCCGGCGGCCGGGCTGCTCCGGGCGGACGCTGCCGACCGGCGCGCGGATGCCGCTGCCGAGGGCCTGGTGCGGGCCGAGCGACTGGCGGTCCGACTGGTCCTGCCGCTCGGGGTGTGCGTGTTGCCGGCGTTCGTCTGCGTCGGCGTGGTGCCCGTGGTGCTCGGCATCCTCTCCTCCACATCCGGGGGGCTCCGCTGATCGGTGCACGGACCGGTGCCGGTGCCCACGGTCAGGCGTCCCCACGGCCGAAGGTGGGGTGGTGGTCACGGCGCGGGACTCGCCGTCAGCGGCCACTCACCAGCAGCGGATCGACCGGTGCACAGAGAGAGAGGAACGAACCATGCAGGAAGGACACCCGGACACGGTTCCGGACCCACGGCGGGCAGCGCTCGCCGATCGGATGCAGCACCGACACCGGGCCTGGCGGTCATCGCTGTCCGCGCGACTGTCGGAGGACCGGGGATCCGCGACGGCCGAGTACGCGGTCGTCATCCTCGCGGCGGTGGCCTTCGCCGGGGTGCTCGTCGCCGTCATGCGGTCGGGCGAGGTGCAGGCGATCCTCACCGACCTGGTCCGGACGGCGCTGACGCCGTGAGCAACCGGTCACGGCAGGGGCCGTCGGAGCGCGGGTCGGTCACGGTCGAGTTCGCCGTGGCGCTGCCGATCGTCGCGGTGGTCCTGGCCGCCGGGATCGCCGGTGTCGTGGCGGTCGATCTGCAGGGGCGGCTGCAGACGGCCACCGCGGTCGCCGCACGGGCTGTCGCACGCGGTGACGACGCGGCAGCACGTCGGGTCCTCGGGCAGGCGGGCGCGGGTCCGATCCGGGTCGAGCGCGCGTCCGGTCTCGTGTGTGTCGAGGTCGGCCGTCCCGCCGGCGGCGGACCGTTCGCGAACGTGGTCCTGCGAGGGAGCAGCTGCGCGGTGGACGAGCTCGATGTGCACGTTCCCTCCTGACGTCGCCCGAGCCCGCGTTCCGGGCCGCGGGGACGGGATCGGTGACCGAGGATCGGCGGCGGTCGTGCTCGTCGCGGTGGTCGCGGTGGTCGTCCTCGTCATCAGCGCGGTCCTCGCGGCGGCCGGTCATCGGTCTGGCGCTGCTCGCGCTCGGGGTGCGGCCGACGCGGCAGCGCTCGCGGCGGCGGCAGCGGCGATCGGTCTCGTGGCCGACGAACCCTGTGCCGCTGCCGGGCGACTCGCCCGTGCTGACGACGTCGTCCTCATCACCTGCGAGATCGACGGGTCGGTCGCTCACGTCGAGGTGTCCGCCGGGTCGGGTCCGGCAGCCGCACGAGCGGTCGCAACCGCCGGTCCAGGGCCCGGATCGGCGGTCGCGGGCCGACGCGCCGGGCGTGTGCCGGCGTTCCAGCCGAGTGCGGCGGACTGGCTCCGGCTCCACCGGCCATCCCCACCGGAGTGTGTATGGTGTGCCTGTCGGCCCGCCGGTCACCGAATTCCCGGTCGACCCGGACGCTTCCACGACGTCCGTCGGCCGATCAGCACCATCGATCAAGGAGACACGTGCCAGGCACGAAGAAGCTCGTGATCGTCGAGAGCCCCGCGAAGGCGAAGACGATCGCGCAATACCTCGGTGACGGATACGAGGTCCAGGCCTCGGTCGGACACATCCGTGACCTCGTCGAGCCCAAGAACCTGCCGGCCGAGCTCAAGAAGGGCTCCCTCGGCAAGTTCTCGGTCGACGTCGACAACGGGTTCGAGCCGTACTACGTCGTCTCCGATGCGAAGAAGAAGACCGTCGCGGACCTCAAGCGTGCGCTCAAGGACGCCGACGAGCTCTACCTCGCAACAGATGAAGACCGCGAAGGCGAAGCCATCGCATGGCACCTCCTCCAGGTGCTGAAGCCCAAGGTCCCCGTCAAGCGCATGGTGTTCCACGAGATCACCAAGGAAGCCATCCAGCGCGCCCAGGAAGCCACGCGCGAGCTCGACACGGCGCTGGTCGATGCCCAGGAGACCCGCCGCATCCTCGACCGTCTCTACGGGTACGAGGTGTCTCCCGTGCTGTGGCGCAAGGTCGGACCGGGCCTCTCCGCCGGTCGCGTGCAGTCCGCTGCCACCCGCCTCGTGGTGGACCGGGAGCGCGAGCGTCTCGCCTTCGTCTCCGCCAACTACTGGGACCTCACGGCACGGTTCGAGAAGTCCGGAGAGGGCGCCTTCACGGCTCGCCTCGCCCGGATCCACGGCAAGCGCGTCGCTTCCGGTCGTGACTTCGACGACCGCGGTCAGACCACCTCCGACGTCGTGCGCCTCGACGAGACGTCGGCGGGCTCACTGTCGGCGGTCCTCGACCGTGCCGGCGACGCCGTCGTCCGCAGTGTCGAGTCGAAGCCGTACACCCGGCGTCCGGCCGCTCCGTTCACCACGTCGACGCTGCAGCAGGAAGCGGCACGCAAGCTCCGTTTCTCGGCTCGCCAGACGATGAGCGTCGCGCAGTCGCTGTACGAGAACGGCCACATCACCTACATGCGTACCGACTCGGCGTCGCTGTCGCAGCAGGCGGTCACCGCGGCCCGCAAGCAGGCGACCGCGCTGTACGGTGCGGACTCGATCCCCGAGAAGCCCCGTTCGTACGCCGGCAAGAGCAAGAACGCGCAGGAGGCCCACGAGGCGATCCGCCCCGCTGGCGACACGTTCAAGACGCCGTCGCAGATGGAGGGTGTCCTCCGCGGCAACGACCTGCGGCTCTACGACCTCATCTGGAAGCGCACCGTCGCATCGCAGATGGCCGACGCCAAGGGCTCGACGGCGTCGGTCGTGCTCGGGATCGCCTCGACCGAGCCGGTCGAGGGTCTCGCGAGCACCGCGACGGGCACCGACGTCGAGTTCACCGCGTCCGGCACCGTCATCACCTTCCGCGGGTTCCTCAACGCCTACGAAGAGGGCCGCGACGAAGAGCGCGCCTCGGGCGACTCCGCGGACGACGCCAAGCTGCCGCAGATGGCGGAGGGTGACCACCTCGGCGTCTCCGACGTGGCGGCGAAGGGCCACGACACCTCCGCTCCGCCGCGCTACACCGAAGCCAGCCTGGTCAAGACCCTCGAAGAGCTCGGGATCGGGCGCCCGTCGACCTACGCCGCCATCCTCTCCACGATCGTGGACCGTGGGTACGTGACACAGCGCGGCACCGCTCTGGTGCCGAACTGGATCGCGTTCAGTGTCGTGCGGCTGCTCGAGGACTACTTCGGTGACCTCGTGCAGTACGACTTCACGGCGGAGATGGAGAACGACCTCGACCGGATCGCCAGCGGTGAGGAAGACCGCGTCGACTGGCTCAAGGAGTTCTACTTCGGCGGTGGCGACCAGCGCGGTCTCCGCACCGTCATCGACAACCTCGGTGAGATCGACGCCCGCGAGATCAACTCGGTCGAGCTCGCGCCGGGGCTGACCCTCCGGATCGGCCGCTACGGCCCCTACATCGAGACCCCGAGCGACGACCCGGAGAAGCCGCGCCGCGTCAACGTGCCCGAGGACATCGCGCCGGACGAGTTGACCCTCGACAAGGCCCGCGAGCTCGTCGAGGCCCCCGTCGTCAGCGACCGCGTGGTCGGCATCAACCCGGAGACCGGGAAAGAGGTCCTCGCGAAGGACGGTCGCTTCGGTCCGTACGTGACTGAGCGCACCCCGGAGCCCGAGCCGACCGTCGACCCGACCACGGGTGAGGTCCTCGCGGCCGAACCCGAGCCGGCCGCAGTCGCCGAAGCAGCGACCAGCACGGCGACGGGCGCGAAGACCGCCACCAAGACCGCCGCCGCGAAGAAGGCCCCAGCCAAGAAGGCAACCGCCAAGAAGGCTGCCGCTCCGAAGGAGCGCACCGCGTCGCTCTTCAAGTCGATGGACCCGGGGTCGGTCGACCTCGAGACCGCGCTGAAGCTCCTGGACCTGCCCCGCACCGTCGGGAAGGACCCGGAGTCGGGCGACGAGATCACGGCGCAGAACGGGCGCTACGGGCCCTACCTCAAGAAGGGCACGGACACCCGGACCCTGCCGAGCGAGGACGCGATCTTCGACGTCGACCTGCCCGGCGCCCTCGAGCTGTTCGCGCAGCCGAAGTACGGCGCCAAGCGTGCGGCGAGTGCAGCGCTCAAGGAGTTCGACGCCGACCCGGTGTCCGGCAAGCCGATCAAGGTCAAGGACGGCCGCTTCGGCCCCTACGTCACCGACGGTGAGACGAACGCGACGATCCCGCGCGGCGAAGAGGTCGAGACAGTCGACTTCGAACGAGCGGTCCAGCTCCTCGCCGACAAGCGTGCGAAGGGCCCGGTCAAGAAGAAGGCACCGGCCCGCCGCGCCCCCGCCAAGAAGAAGTGAGCACGAACGACGCAGTGCACACGGACGACGCAGCGACCACGGCACGCGCAGTGACCGCTGACCACGTCGGCCGCGGCTGGTTCATCACCCTCGAGGGTGGTGACGGCGCCGGCAAGACCACCCAGGCCGAGCGCCTCGAGCAGTGGCTCGGGGCGCACGGTCGTCGGGTCGTCCGGACCCGCGAGCCCGGCGGCACGGACCTCGGGCAGCGCATCCGCGACATCGTCCTGCACGACCGCGGCCACGTCACCCCCCGGGCCGAGGCGCTGCTCTACGCCGCCGACCGCGCGCACCACGTCGAGACGGTCGTCCGTCCGGCTGTGGCCCGCGGCGACGTCGTGCTGCAGGACCGGTACATCGACTCGTCCGTCGCGTACCAGGGCGTTGCCCGCGGCCTCGGTGCCGACCAGATCAGGTCGGTCTCGGACTGGGCTGCCGACGGCATGACGCCGGACCTCACGGTGCTGCTCGACCTCGACGTCAGCACCGGCCGGGCTCGGGTCGCCGCCGCCCGTGGCGACGTGTTCGACCGTCTCGAGTCCGAGGCAGCCGCCTTCCACGAGTCCGTCCGGCAGGCGTTCCTCGCCATGGCGCGCGCCGAGCCGGAGCGGTTCCTCGTGGTGGACGCCGCCGAACCGGCCGACGTCGTGCAGGAGCGGATCCGCTCGGCGGTCGCACGCCTCGTCGGGGTCGGTTGATGCCGCGGGCCGTGACGACCGGGCGGTCGGTGGCACCTGGGAAGATCGTCCCGTGAGCGTGTGGGAAGGCCTGACCGGTCAGGAAGAGTCCGTGGCCGCGCTGCGGAGCGCCGCCGAGTCGACCGACGGTACCGGGGGCATGACGCACTCGTGGCTGATCACCGGGCCTCCCGGTTCCGGCCGGTCGAACGTCGCCGCGGCGTTCGCGGCAGCGCTGGTCGGCAACGGCCCGGACGACGACCACACCCTCCGTCTCATCACTGCCGGCACCCATCCGGACGTCGCCCGGCTCACCACGCAGCGGGTCATCATCACGATCGACGAGATCCGGCAGCTCGTGACGTCGTCGCACTTCTCGCCGTCCGTCGGCCGGTACCGCGTGATGATCGTCGAAGACGCCGACCGGATGACGGAGCGGACCTCGAACCTCCTGCTCAAGGCCCTCGAAGAACCGCCGGAGCGGACGGTCTGGATCCTCTGCGCCCCGAGTGAGGCCGATCTGCTGCCGACCATCCGGTCCCGTGTCCGCTCGGTCCGACTCCGCGTGCCCGGCATCGAGTCCGTCGCGGACCTCATCGTCGCGCGGACCGGTGTCGACCGTGTCCTCGCCACCGACGCTGCCCGCCAGGCGCAGAGCCACATCGGCATGGCCCAGCGTCTCGCGACGAGCGAGGACGCCCGCGACCGACGGCGCCGGACCCTGACCACCGTCCTCGCGATCCGCAGTGTCGGTGACGCGGTGAACGCGGCGGCCGCGCTGTTGGCCGTGGCGGACGAGGACGCGAAGGCGATCACACTCGAACGTGATGCCGAGGAGCGCGACGCCGCACTCCGCTCCCTGGGCGTGCAGCCGGGCGGGACGGTCCCGCCGGCCCTGCGCTCGCAGCTCCGGGTGCTGGAAGAGGACCAGAAGCGCCGGGCGACCCGCAGCCTCCGCGACGGCCTGGACCGCATCCTGGTGGACGTGTCCTCGCTCTACCGCGACCTGCTGCTGCTCGGCCTCGGGGCGCCCACCGAACCGGTGAACCTCGCGATCCGACACGAACTCGACCGGGCGCTGCCCTCGGTGCCACCGGCGGCCGCGCTCGAGGTCCTCGACGCGATCGCCACGGCCCGCCAGCGGATCGGCGCGAACGTCGCCGCGCTCCTGGCACTCGAAGCGCTGCTCGTCACGATCGCCCGGGCCGTCCGCTGACGACGGGGCCACCGAGACGGCCACGGCGGAACCTCGTCGGAGCCTGGTGATCCCGACAGGGTTCTCATGCTGTCCACGATGCTCGGCATGGGAGGATCCCCCCATGACCGACGTCGCACCGGGCCTCCGCGAACGGAAGCGCCGCGCCACCCGCCTGGCGATCCAGCAGGCTGCGCTCCGCATCGCGATCGAGCACGGTCTGTCCGCGGTCACGGTCGACGAGGTCTCGCGGCGCGCGGACGTGTCGCCGCGGACGTTCTTCAACTACTTCCCGAGCAAGGAGCAGGCGATCCTCGGGGACGACCCGACCCTGCCGCAGGGGAAGGACGTCGAGACCTTCGTGGCTGGCGGCCCGTCGGGGGAGTTGCTGGCCGACCTCGGCACACTGCTCGTGCACTCGGCGCACGAGCTCATCGACGAACGTGGCCTCATCGGTGAACGACAGCAGGTCCTCCGGGCGAACCCGGAGCTCTTCAGCCAGCGCATGGCGTCCATGAAGGAGTTCCAGGCCGGGATCCAAACGGTCGTCGAGCAGCGGTTGCGGCGCGAGGACGGGCTGCCCGGATCGGCCGCGTCGGCGCCGTCGGTCGAGGACGACGAGGTCCGACGCCGTGCCCGCCTGGCGTCACTGGTCGGTATGGCGGCGCTGCGGCACGCCTGGTGGGAGTGGTCCGAGTCGGACGCGGACGCGCACCTCGTCGACGAACTCGAACGGTCCTTCGCGGACCTCGGCGCGCTCGTTTCGCGCTCACTCGTCTGATCCTGTACAGTGATTTCTCGTGCCGCTCCGGATCACCGGGGCGTCCGCCGCCTTAGCTCAGTCGGTAGAGCGATTCACTCGTAATGAATAGGTCGTCGGTTCGATTCCGACAGGCGGCTCCGAAGAAAAGCCCCGATCAGACTTAGCGCCAGTCGCAGGTTGATTGAGGCTTTTCGTTTGCCTGGTGCACACAGCAGTGCACACAGCGCGCTCGCCAACGAAAGTCAGTCTCAGCGTCAGCGGTGTCCGGCATCATCCCCGTATGGCCGAGCACCAGTGGGCACCACCCGAGCACCCCGACGTCACCCTGCACCGACCCTTGGGGTTCAGCGCCCAGCTCGCCGGCCCGCTCACCATCATCGATCCGCCGCAGCCGGTATGGGCCGACATCGCGTTCGAGCAGATGCCTGGGAAGCTGCACCTGAAGTGCTTCGCGATCGCCAGCAGCGACGTCGCCGTCCTCGTACAGACCGCATGGCAGGGACGCCGGCAGGAAATCCTCGTCGACCGCGACTACGTGTTCCGTCGGGCACTCGATCCACGCGCCCGCTGATGGCTCGCCGCCGCCGGGACCGGTGGGCGCTCGGCCCCGCGCTCTCCCTGCCAGAAGCGGCGTACGGCGGCCCCGTCTACGACCTACCGACACCGGACCCGGTCCTGGTCTGGTTGCAGTTCCCCGACCGCGCACTCGAGGTTGAGGCGCACGTCGTCGCGTGGACCGACCGGGCCGTCCTCGTCGATTGGGGTTTCGGCCAGGCTGCCGAGTCCGCGTGGGTGTGGCGCGACGCGGTCCGGGCACACCCCCGCGCCCTGCCTCGCCCTGAAGCTAACCGTGCTGCCGCCGGGGTCGGTGGCGCACGGTAGAACTGTTCTTGACAGCCACAACGAGAGGATCACTCATGGCAGATGGAACGATCAACCAGGGAAGCAACGTCACCGTGAAGACCACGGGCGAGAACGGGGTAGTCGTTGCTCCGAGCAGCGGCGGCCCGTACAAGTTCCTCCATGGCGGGAACGACCAGCTGAACATCCCGGTGTTCAGTGTCCTGCTCGGCACCGGTGAGGTGCGCCAGTACACCGGTTCAGCGATCGAGCTTTCCGAGTAGTCCCGCGACGGGCAACGACTACTCGCTGGGCGCGGAGCGCAACGGCTGGACCGACCCACGGCAGAGCGGCCCTCACAGACACGCGAGGCCCCCTCGAACTCCTGATGGAGCCCGAGGGGGTCTCTGCGTTGGAGGTTGCGCCTCAGTCCACGGGTCCGGGATTGCTGGTGCAGAGGATGCGGGCGGCTGGGAAAGCCGGCCGTGAAGCACTGTCCGTGATTGCCAGCACGGTCAGACGCAGCCGGAAGGCTCCTTGGATGCTGAAGGTCTTACTCGCAGTCTGTCCGAGTCCCAGTTCCGTACTGAAGCGCGTGCTTCCATCCGTGCTGACCGAGAGAACCGACCTGCCCCCGGCACTGGAGTCGTCACCGATACCGAACTTTGAGTCGAACGATGAGCAGTGGTAACCGAGGTTCCATTCCGACCAGGAGGTGTTATCTGCTTGGGCGGGTCCGCGGAGGGCAATGGCAGAGTCGTAACGCTTCCCCGCTACCGACACGTTCTGTTCCACGTCCGGATGGCGGATGAAGCTCTCGTCCGACCTGTAGTCCACGATTTCCTGCTCCGTAAGTGGGAACCACTGCGCCACCGTCACTGACTTGAAGGCGCTGGCCTTCTGGACCGTGCTGGTCCCACCGAACCGGAGCGAGTACTTCACCGTCCCAGCGTTCACGTTCACGGGCACCGACGCGGAGAATCGGCTCGCTGCTGACACGCGCGTCGAGATGTTCAGCTTCGACGTCGCACGGCCCCGCGTCACGTACACACTCAGGTATCGCTTCCGGAGACTTGTCGATGTCTTGCCGCCGATGGTGATCTTGCCCCCCTTGACGATCTGGTCGCCGCGCGAGCTTTTCAAGCTGGTGATGCTGATCGACGCTTTGGCTGGTGCGGCTTGCGCCGGCGCGGCGATGCCGACGAGCCCGGCGAACATAAACGCCGTGGCGGTCAGAGTCAGCGCCGCAACGTTGCGGCGTCGGCGGTTCGAGTGCATGGGCATCCTGCTGTCCTTCGGGTGAACGTCAGTGCAGAGCGAGCGCCGCTACACGGCCGCGAGGGCGACTTGGCGACAACGTAGTAGCGGGGTCACAACTTGACAACCCCTCGAAACCGGAGAGCCCGTGCCACGAACGGGGGCCAGCGAAACGATAGCTTCGGGCAACTGGTTCGCTACCGTTGCAGCATGCGATTGTGGGGGATCCTCAGTGCCGTGGCAGCTGCCGGCGTTCTTGTCCTGTCGACTCCGGTGGCAGCGGATGCTGCCTCACTGGATCGTCGGCCCGACATCCCGACTACGCCTGTCTTCGACGCGCCCCAGGGGAACCTGGCCCTCAGCAGTAAGGGTACTGTCACGTTCTCGGGCACCGCGACGCCGAACAGCAAGATCTTCATCGGCACCGGCGATCCTCGCGACGTGCACCTAAAGCGCACGTACGACGACTGCCGGAACGATCTTCCAGTCTCCGGACGGACAATGCAGCCAGAACAAGATGTCTGCCTTGAGGACCTTGTCGCGTCCGGCGAGCTGCCCGCCGATACCAAGACCACTGGTTCGACCATCGTCATGCCGTTCAAGGACCCGAACGTTTGGATTTGGACAGACGACGACGGGCAATTCTCGTTGGCCGCTACTTACACGCCGGGTAGATACACCATGGTTGCCTACGCAGAGAGCTGCAAACAGGTCGACATGACGGCCGGACGGATGCTCGACACTGATTTTACCGGCGAAGCTCCCGCGGGCGTGGGCTATACGTGTAGTCAGTCCGCAGTGACGAAGCCCGCTTCATTCACGCTAGAGCCAGCTGCCACTCGGCCGTCCGTTGCAGCCTCCGCCAGTCCAGCAGCAGCGCTCCCTGCAAGCAAGCAGCAGCAGGAGGGGGAAGCCGACACTCCCTCGGCGGTCCCTGCAATCGCACTGGGGGCTGTCCTTGCGGCTGTCGCTGCCGGAGCCGCCGTGGTCGTTGTCACCCGCCGCCGTAGTAAGGCGAAGGCCACCGTTCAGTAGACCCGTTCTGCAGCTCCAGGCACTTCAAGTGGAGGGGCCCGAACAGGGGAGCGTGAAACCAGCGACGCGTCGGGCATGATGAGCGCATGGGGACATTGACATCTACACATGAGCCGAACCGCGCGCGGAACCTGATGCGAGTCCTGCTCGCACTCTTTGTGGGGTGTGGCGTCGTGTTCGGCACCGCGACCACCGCCCAGGCTGCTGACGGTGTGAAGATGCCGAACGTGGTCGGGGTGTCGGCAAAGACAGTCCGGAACCTGCTGGCGGAAGAGGGCTTCGTCGTGAAGCTCAAGCCCGAAGCGCACGGACCAGTCATCATGCCGTCGCACTGGAAGGTCACGGGCCAGAACGTCAAGGCTGGCGAGCAGATCGAGGTCGGAGACAAGATCAAGCTGACCGTGAAACTCAAGAAGAAGTACGCACCGCAGAGTTCTAAGAAGGCGAGCGCGACGCCTACCGCCGATCCCGAGGTGACCAGCGCCGGCCTCGATCGCGCTCATGCGGGCACCGCGTGTGACCAGTACGGCAAGCAGCAGTACCCGTACGGCTGGAAGGGTCACATGATCCTGGGCGTCATCGCGACGGAGAATCAGGGTGATCACTACTTCTGGAAGTTCGAGGCTGACGTCACGAACGCGTTCAACGCCGAAGCCTCAGCGACCGTGGACTGCACGGTGGGAGGGTCGAATGACAACCCCCAGGTGACTTCATTCGACGTCTACTGAGCACAGGTACGACGAAAGACCCCCTCGAGTTCCCGAAGGAGCCCGAGGGGGTCTTGTTCTGAGTCAGTTAGAGAAGGATCGAACCGTACCGGACCTTCATTGCCGCGCGCACCGAGGCCAGGGCGGACACGTTGAGCGCGGTCGGGTACGCATCGACTTCCAGCACGTCGAGCTGCGAGAAGTTCGCCGGTGTGCCGTTCGCGGCGAGGCGGAGGACGTTCCCGAACACAGCCGTCGCGGCACCAGTCGCGGTGGTGCCGTCGACGGTCATCGTGGCGTTCGTCCCGTCGGCGGTGATGGCGATGAACCGCCACTGGTTCACCGCAGACAGGTTCACGGGCACCGTCGTCCCGCCAGTGAACTGCACGTACGAAGACCCAACGCCGACAGCGGCACCGGTACCAGACGCGAGGAGCCCTGCTGTTCCACGGGAGCGAGCGATCATCACGACGGTGAGTGCGTCACCGGCGGGGATCGCTGCCGTGAGGGTGTTCGCAGAGCCGTCGAACTGCAGGTACTTGATGCCTGACGGGAGCGCCTTCACAGTCGGGCCGCTGGTGCCGGTGAACGGGACGCCGCCGACGTAGTCGGGGACGGTCAGCGCGACGGTGTCGACTGCCGCGGTGACCTCATTCATGATCCAGCGGTGCTTGTACCCGCTGACGCCGGCTCCGTGGCGGAGGATCGGGAGGGTGGTGTCGGTGAGGACGATGGGGGTCTCGGAAATCAGCATCAGGCCTTCTCGGGGAGCGTCTTGTCGGACGTGCCGACCGGGTTCGTGGTGGAGCCGCGTACCCATACGGGGAGCGTGGCGGAGACGGTGGTGTCGCAGTAGGTCGCGATCGGTCCGTCTGCGAGGGCGACGGCGGTCCATGTCGCACCGGAGTCGGTGGAGAGCTCGATGTTGTACGCCGTGACCCGGCAGGGTGGGGCTGCCCATGAGATGTGCACGGCGGAGCCGGAGCGACTGATTGTGAGGGCCTGCGGCGGGACTGGGTTCGCGGCCGCCACGTTGAGGCGAGCTCGGTAGAGGCCGTCACGGGCCATCTCGCGGGCGCGAACGGCTTGCCCCTGCGGCGACCAGTGGATGAGCCCGTTGCCGTACTCGGGCATCCCTGCTGGCCCCCACACGTACGAGGTGCGGGTGACCCGCCGGGGGGTGTCGAGGAGGGCGAGGTTGATGGCCGTCGTGCTCACGCTGTTGTTGGCGATCGTCTCCGGGACCATGCTGCCGATGATGAACGGCAGGTCGGCGACGCCGAGGTCGATGCGGGCCTGGCCGATCAGGTCGTCGAGCTTCGCCGCGTACTGCGTCTGACTCATCGGCCCGCGGTCGCTCTCACCCTGGGACCAGAGCGCACCGATCAGACGTGCTCCCGAACCGGCCGCGGCGAGAGCCACTTTCGTCCAGGCGATCATGTTCGCGTAGTGGTTCGTGGGGTCGCTGGTGAGCGTGCGATCCCACGTGCCCTGAGCCGCGTTCCCGGTGTACGTGTAGCCGGGCGGTGGCGGGTTGATGGACGTCGTCGTGAAGCCGGTCGATCCCATCGCGCACGGGACAATCAGGAGCCGCCGGCCGGAGACGTTCTTCACGTACTCACGGGCGAACTCGTTCCCGATCCACTGCACGTCCGTCGCGGGAACGACCCCGATCGAGGCGGCGGCTGCGTTCCACTGCAACACCCGCTGGTCCACGTCGGAGACGATCACGGGAAGCGAGGACCGTTTCGTCGCGTTCGACTGCCCGGCGACGATGAGGACGTCGATCGGCAGCCCGCCGACCCCGGTGCCCATCCGCGCGGACCACCCGTCGAGGACGTCCTGCGGGACGTGCCCGGTCATGTCGAGGCGGAGCTCCCCAACACGTCCGTTCGCATCACGGATTGCGGCCCAGGACAAATCGCTATTCACGACGTCATGGATGAACGAGCCAGCGTCGCCCGTCTGCACACCCCGCGGGAAGATGTGACGGCCGTCCAGCCCAATCGCGTGGTGAACGCGCTGGTTGACGTCGCGTTCTGCGAAGACCCAGTCCGCGTCCCGATCGCTCGGCTGCTCAGTGCCAACCGGGTTTCCGTCCTTGCCTGCGTCACCCTTCGGCCCGGGCAGGCCAACCACCTTCGCGGCCGCTCCTCCTTCCGGGGTAGAGGGGTCGCCGAGGTTGGCGGCGATTCGTTCACGGATGGTGCCAGCGAGCTGGCCGGTCTCGGAGTCAGCGGAGACGAGTTTCGGAGTACCCATGAGGTGGCCTTTCAGGCGTGTGCCGGGTCAGCGTCCGGCTGGTCAGTGTTCAGTCCTTCGCGGATCTGCGCGATGCCGGCAGCATCGAAGGTGCCGTCGAGGTCGTCTTCGGCAAGGAGGTCACGGATGTGGTCGTCGACAGCGGGTGGTTCGACGGCGTGACCCCACTGGGCGCGGACCGCACGGATGTACTCGCGGAACGCCTGTCGGAGACTGCGGAGCGTTCGGACGAGTTGCCCGTACCCACGCTCGAGCGCTTCGATGCGGGCGACGTACGGCTCGATCGCCTTCTTGACCGCTTCGTCAATGCGGGCCTGCGTGTACTTATCGAGCTCGATCGCCTGGTCGAACTGCGTCGTCTTCGTGGATTCCCGAGTGCGGGCTTCCTCGACCCGGCTGGAACGTTTCGACGCCCACGTGGCGAACAGTCCGGCGATGATCGCGACAGCGACCGGGCCGACGTAGGGCAGCCAGTCCTTCACTTCCACTGGTGCACCACCCTGTCTCGTGCGATGTCGCTCACACGCCATGCCGGAACGACAGCCATCGCGAGGATCGCGAAGCCGACACCGCCGCGGCCCAGGTCCCCGCCGACTGCACCGGCGAGGAACACGGACACGGCGTACAGCATCAGCAGCCCGAGGAGTAGGCACTTTCCGCAGAACTCCATGCGCCACAGCAGGGCGGGGAACGCGATGCCGACGAGGCACACGAGAGCTGTGACGGAGAGAGTCAGGCCGAACGACTGGGCGTACCCCTCACCGAACGAGTCACGGAGGGCGGGGATGCCGCCTGCATACCCGAACACTCCGAACCCGATGCAGAAGACGTCGAAAAGGGGCAGCCCGACGCGGAGCAGCCACCGCACGCGTTCGTCTTCGGCGTCCACTCCGGTCGGACCCCAGATGGATGCGGCGAACAACCGCTTGGACAGTTGGATGAGTCGCATCCGAGCCTCCTGGGGTTCAGCTGTGCGGCTGGTCGGTGATCTGCGGCGGCGACACTTCACCGATCTGCTTCGCTGCCGCCTGCCGTTCCGCCGCTGACTTCGGCACCGAGCCGAGACCGATCTTCGTCAGCCATTCGTTCACGGTCGGGATCGCCATGACGCGGGACAAGCCAGCCGCAACCGCCGTCACGACAGCCGCTGCAGAGACGAGCCACAGGTACACCTTCCCGTCGACCGGCAGTCCGAGCGCCGCGATGATCGTGGGCAGCACTCCGGCGAACGTGAGGAACGCGGGGATGCCGACCTGCACGATGGTGCGGAGGACTCGCTGGGTAGCGAACCAAATGGGTTCGACGCTGATGTTGGTCTTCTCGTGGTCAGCCATCACTTCTCCTTCACGGGGATGCCGAGCTTCTTGGCGATCGCGCGGATGGTGATCAGCGCTTCCTTGAGTCGGGAGTCACCTGCGGTCAGGGCACGGATGCCGATGACGGTCTCCTGAAGCCGCGTCTGGTCGGAACCCGAACCGGTGAGTTCGCTCTTGATGAAATTCATGTCTGACTGCAGCGAACCGACCGCGCGTGCGACGTCGGCAAGCTGCTGAGCCTGCGTGGGAGTCATGTCTTCCTCTTCCTCGTGGATGATGGCGTTGTAGACGTTGATGTCCGGGTACGGCGGGAAGTGGGGCGGCTTGGTGTCGCCTTCGATGTGCCACGGTTCCGGGGTGATGAAGAACCGTCCGGTCCACGTGAACCCGCGCAGTTCGCACTGCTCGTGAAGCCACGCAAATTCGTCACCGGTCAGTGCACGGTTGTGGCCGTTCGCCGTCGTCACGCCCGCATCGATCGCGTTGCCATGCGTGGCCTCGTCATGCCGTGACGTGTACGGGAACGCTGCAACCGGGTAGCCGGTGCGGAGGTAGTTGGCGTACAACTCCTGCTGACGTGCCCGTGTGCGCCGCCCCTCGTTGGGCGTGAGACGGTCGCCGTCCTGGCCGAACTTCGCGGCGTAGTCGCGTGTCAGTGACAGCCACTGCGATGCGATCGACGGGGAGTTGACGTACTGCATCTGCCCGAACAAGTCCGGGTAGGACGAAGGGCCAATCGGATACCAGGCCACGTGTGGCCTCCTTCAACGACGAAGAGCCGCCCCAGTGGGGACGGCTCGGAAATGGATGGTGCGGCGATTACTGGCCGGGTACGAACTGCACCTGGTCAAGCGATGGACGCGATCCGACTGGCGCGGACACGAGCCCGTTGGGCATGACGGTGACCGTCGTCATCTGCCCGGTCGCGAAGTCGTTGTCCGTGACTCCGAAGCGGAGCATTTCGAGCGGGCGGTAGCCCTGCGGGAGGGTGAACATGCCGACCGCGTTGCCGGGGGTCTGGGCGAATCCGGAGAGCACGACGAAGCCGTTGAAGAAGCGGTAGCGAGGTGGGCGTCCGGCGGTGCCGGCCCCCCATCCGTTCAGCAGGTTCGCGATGTTGCGGCCGGTGTCTCCGAGGACGACTGCGCCACTGACCGGGTCGCGGATCTCGCTCGAGTAGAGGGTGCCGATCAGTGCCGCCGCGGTCTGCATCTTGACCGTCGATGGCCCACTGCCGGGGTTGATGATCGTGGAGTCGCCGATGAAGACGCCGCCGCTGTTGAAGCTGATGCCGTTCTGCCGAGCCGACGCTCCGGATGGCGGGACGGAACCAGCAGCGATGCCCCGCATGTCGCCAGCGATGTTGTTGTCGTCGTCGTAGAAGTAGATCCGGCCGCGGCCGGTCTCGTCCTTCCGGATCTCGACCCGGGTGCCGGTGAGGGCTGTACGCACGACAGCAGCAATGATGTCCTTCGCCTGAACGACGTTCGCGAAGAGGTAGTCGATGACCGCCTGCTTCATCGTCGCGCCCTCGGTCACGAACAGGTTCTCGACGTTGACGGTTTGCAGATTCGCTGTCGCCGCCGCGATCTTGATGGCGACGAGATCGGCGATCGAAGCATCACCTGCGGTCAGCTTCGCGACGTCCACGTACGCCAGGACCTCGGACGCGATCTTCCGAGGGGTCCAGACCGGTGCGTCGTCAGTACCCGTCTGCTGCCACTGCCCGACGATGTTCTCGTCCTCGTTCACCTGGAACCATGTCGACCCGGGCGGTGCGGTGCCCTGCGGCTCGGACGCCGAGAACAGGATGAGTGAACCGCCAGCACCAACCACAACGGTGTCGATCTTGTCCGACAGCCCCTGCAGTTGCAGACCGAACGCTTCGCTGATGCGCTGCTGCGCATCCTCGAGCTCTTCCGCCTTGAGCGTGAGGGTGAGGTCCGCGTCAGCAAATCGTGCGTCGAGGTCGTCGCTGTCGGCGGACGCCATCGCCGTCAGGTCGGACGTGGACTCGTCGGCGTCAGCCGAGTCGTCCTGCAAGTCCGGTACAGCATCGTTCGTGATGGCGGCTTCGGCGATGATGTCGCCGGCCGCGAGCCCGTCCGTGTCGTCAGAGTCGCCCACGGTTGACGAGGACAGCTGCGACGAAGAGCCAAGCGTTTGCAGCAAGCGCTCGAGCTGGTACACCGCAGCGGCAAGGTCAGCGTACGAAGTCACTCCGTCAGCCCCTTTCCGTAGGTGAACGAATCAGTGCGCGCGAGCGTGAGGTCGGACGTACCGTCGAGGTTGTCGGTGATACCGAGGATCCGGTGCCACAGCTGGAACTTCCCGAAGTGCGGCACCTGACCCTCGACGTAGATGTCGTCGCCGAAGGAGTACGAACCGCGTGGACTGTTCGGGTGGTCCGCGACGGTGATCTGCTTCACCTCGAACGGCTGCTGCCGGGCGGTGAGTTCAGCGCGGAGCTTCACGTCCATGTTGTGGTTCGACTTCACGTCCTTCGCCTGGAACGTCGCCACACGCCGCAGTCGGCCGTCACGCTTACCGATCGCACGGCGGATCGCGCCGGCACCCTCACCAGCACCGATGCCGTACACGGCGTTCGCGAACTCGTCACCCTCCGCCTCGGGTACGAGTGACTTCGTGATGTTCACGCCCTGCTGGAACGTCGGAGCGCCGTCACCGTCGAGCCGCCGACCGAGACGCGGGTAAGCGATCACGATCCGCGTCGCCGGCAGGTCGCCATCCCAGTAGACGTCCTCGTGCCAGTCGAACTGTCCCGCCTTCGCGAGCTCGTCGATGCGCTGGCCACAGTCAGATGCCTCCCACGGGAGGATCGTGTACGCGCCGCCGTCGTTCTGCTCACGCTGCGTTGCGAGCCGCTTCTCCTGGTTCGCGGCGTCCTTCGCCTTCTTCTTGGCTGCGACGACGACAGCCTGCCGATCGACGTCCTTCTGCTGGTAGTTGACCTCGCGGCGTTGCAGGAGCTTCGCCAGTGCGGCGCGGTTCAGCGCGTTCTGTGCGTCGTCGATGGCGGGCTGGTTCTTGGGCTTGATCTTCTTCGCGGCGATCAGCGCGTCGTTGGCGGCCGTCCGTGCTGCGCTGAGTGCGGTGTAGTCCTTGCGGGACGCTGCGACGACCGCGCGGAGCTTCTTGAGCGTGCCCTTCTCGGTCGTGTAATCCTGCGCGGCGGCGTTGTAAGCCTTGGTGGCGTCGTTCTTCCGCTCCGTAGAGTGGGAGCCGAGCCGGACAGGAGTCGTCCCGAGAACGGTGACGCCGAGGTCGGCGTCGGGGAACGATTGAACGTGCGCCCACAGCTTCCGGACGACGTCAGCCGGGTCGACCTCTGCCGCGTAGTAGGCAGAACCCGAGTACGGGATGCCGTGCGGGTATGTCGCGACCGACGCGAGTTCAACGGTTCCACCGGTGATCTTGATCACGATGCCGCGGAACCGGAGGGTGCCCGCTTCCTGCACAGTGACGACGGAACCCCACTCCTGCAGCAGGGGCAGCCCGTCAGACGCGGTCTGCACTGCGGCGGACAGGTCCATCGTCAGCGTTACCGACCCGACCGCTGACAGCTGCCGGGTGATTGGGCCGGCACTCAGACCGGTCGCGTCGTAGGTGAGGACGTCGCCGGTCGCGGCACGCTGGACGATGAACTGCTGCGTCATGCGGGCCTCGAGACGAACTGAATCTGCGCGTTGTAGTACGTCGAGTCGACGGTGAACAGGTTGCCCGTCCCGGACGAGCGGAGGCCCTGGACTCGAAGCGTCTGTGTCGTTCCCTTGACCGAAGACGGCAGCTTCAACTCACCAGCCGCGACCACCTCAGCCCGCGACTTTTGTCCCGGGTCGGGGTAGTTGTACGAGTACGTCCCGAACGGGTACAGGTCGGATCCGCTACCGAGGACGAGTCGGATCTGACCGCCAACCTGCCCGGCTGTCTGCCCACCCTGGAATTCCAGGCGGGCGATCATGTGCGTCGCCTGCTTCGGGATGTCGATCGCGTACGAGTTGTCCGGCCAGAACGCGAAGCCCGAACCGGTGAGATTGGAACCCCCCGATGCGGGTGCCCCCTGCAGCATGATGCTTCCACTGGACCAGGGGTTCATCAGCTTCCGCAGGTCGGTGATCATCGCGGATGTCACCGTGCCAGTCGACTTTGGTAGGTCGATGCGTGCCAGTGCCAGACCAGACGTTCCCTCCTGTCCCGGAACGTCGCTGATGTCTCGAGCCGTTGAAGGAACACCGACGAGAACGTCAAAACGCGTGTACGGACCGTTGGCCGGATCTGCCGGTGCCTGCGCGTTCCCATCCACATACGGGTTGTCGACTCGCACGATCACCATGTCGGATCGCCCCGACGATGAACCGGTTGCAGCAATCAATACGGAAGGGTCCGTGTTCTTGTTCTGAACCGTGTATGCCTCCTGCGTGGCGAGCGCGTTGAGGATGGAGGCAGCTCCGGACCCGACCTTCACTGCCGCTCCCGGAACGTCGAGCGCGGCCACCTTGAGGTCCCGCGGGTCCACGATGCCCTCGTTGCCGTTCGCAGCGAGGTACGCGAGGAGGCGTGCGACGTTGGGGCCGTGCTCCGCGTCCGGGCCACCGATAAACCAGGGCACACCATCGAGAGCCATAAGGGCTACCTTTCTTCAGGGAGTGGGGTAGACGGATCGCCACGACATGACAGCTGCGGGGCTGCCTGTCGACGCCGATCCAGAAAGCGTCAGAGTGTGCGCCCCCGGTGAAAGAGCGCCCGCCTCGAGAAGGTCAGACGAGCGCGCGAGAGCGGCGATCTGGGTACCGTTGCGGAGGACGCTGCGCATGCCGGGACGGGTGTCGATTGTCAGCGTTTCGTCGTAGCGCAGCGACACAGGCGAGGCGAACCGGAACGCGCCAGCGACAGTCACTACCGGGTTCGTGATCTGACCGTGGATGGTGATGATCGGCCAAGCCGGAAGTTCCCCGTCAACGATGAAGGTGTTGCTTTGCAAGCTCGACCCGCGTGCCACTAGCGGCGACTTCAAGCCGTGCGTGAGAACGTTCCGAGCGGTGCCGTACAGACCTGTACCGCTGGCGCTTTCTCGGAACTCAGCTGTGGAGTAGAGACCAGAGCCAACGGGGTCCTCTGCCACTGCGGCGGGATCGAACAACCCGGAGCCAGGCGGCGTCTCCACCAGCTTGTACGCCTGCGTGTATGGCGTCAGGACTAAACCGCCGCCCTGCGACAGCCCGAGCGGGACTCGGAGAGTCTGCTCGGGTCCGTACCAGAGGTCGTTCTGCGTCGCGAAGTCCGCTGTGATGCCGACAGCGCCGGCATCATCCGGGTAGAACGTCGGGGTGATCCGACGAGGCCGACCAAACGTCGACCGCCCCGATGGGGCAGTCAGCGTCGCGGTCGCGCCCGGCGTCCGGCGGATCGAGTCAGCCCGCCACACCCGCCGGAACGCAGCATGAAGGGCGTTCGCCTCAGCATCGGTCTCACCGACTGCAGTGAGACCGAACGCGATGGTCTGACCAGACGTCGAGTCGATGCCGAACAAGGAGCCGTCGACTCCCGGCAGGTCAGAGTCCTGGTTGTCCCGGTTCGGGTCCCCGATCTCCGGAGCGACCGCGAACGGATACCGGGTGGACTGCGGGCCGAACAGGATGGTCCCGTCCGTCCCGCAGTCCAGCTGCCAAGCACCTGTCATCGTCTTCCCCCTCGGCGAAGTGTCCGTAACGTGTGCATCGTCTGGTCAAGGTCCTGCCGAACATCGCCGCTCGAGACGAATGACAGCGCCCCGACCAGAGGTGCTTCTTGCACCGCTCGGCCACCACCGGACAGTGCGTCCGTGATCTGCGGCGTCAGCGGCACTACGGCCTCGTCGTAGCGGCCCTCGCCGAGGTTGGCGAGAATGCCACCGGGTCGGCGGCTGACGACTCCACCGAGCGCCATCTGCGGTACTGCGCCGCCCTTGAACTCGAAGTGCCAGGGCTCCCGCTGTGAGAAACCGAGTCCGGTGTTCGCCCAGCCGTACTTCGCGCCGTTCGCGCGGAGCCACGCCTGACCGCCGGCAACATCCGCGGCCCGACCGAGGCCGTGCACGGATGTGCCGATCGGTGCAGCGAGGTTCCCGCCTGCCTTGAACAGCGACCAGCGGTACGCCTGCGCCTTGAGGTCGCGGTAGCCCTCCGTGAGCCGGAGGATGCCGCCGGACGCCTTGTTCGCGGCGTTCCATGCAGCTGCCGCGGCCTTCGTGAGCAGCCCACCAGTCGGTCCGACGCCAGAGCCCGGCGCGAAGCCGGACGCCTTGCCGAGGACGCTGGACGGAAGGTTCCCGTTCGCGCCGTTGCCGCCGAAGGGGTTCAGGCCGCCGAGGTCGCCGATGCTCTGCAGCTTCGAGACGACGCTGTCGAGCACCTTCCGTCCGACACCCTTCGCCATGTCGACCATCGCTCCGCCGCCGGGGATCTTCGACATCAGGCCGTTGGCGAGCTTGCCGAGGGTCCGTATCGGGTCGGAGATCACCGAGGCGGCGGTCCCTGCGGCGTCCTGCGCCCAGTTCCACGCCTTCCCGGCCTTGCTGGCGAGCCAGTCCCACGCGCCGGTCGCGGCACCGACGATGCCGCCCTTCGCGAAGCCGCCGGAGAGCAGCGACGCGAAGCCGACACCGCGACGGCCCGCGGCGTTCGCTGCGAGGAACGCCGCGCGGTCCGCAGCGGTCCGCAGCCCTTCGGAGACGAGCACGCCTTCGCCGCGGCGCATCGGCACGAGCTGGTCGTCGCCGCTGCTCATGCGCGATGCGCCGGGCAGGATGCCGCCGCCCGCAAAGCCCTTTGGCAGGGACACCGTCGGGAGGTGGTCGGTGTGGAAGACGTCGGCGAGCTTGTTGAAGTTGCCGATGATGCCGTCGCGGATGACGGTCTCGACGATGAACTTGATCGGGGCCTTCACGACCGATTTCACGGCGTCCCACGCCTTGCCGATGCCGTCCTTCATGGCCTCGAACGCGGCAGGGAGGACGACCCGGGCGACGTTGACGATCTTGTCGAAGACGGGCTTGAGCCAGCCCTGCCAGACTGCGCGGACGACGGTGCCGATCGCGTCGAACACGGGCTTGACCGCGGCCGAGTACAGCCAGGAGAAGGCGGGGCCGAGGGTGACGCGTAGGAACGACGAGACGGCGGAGAAGATCAGCGACGCCCGCGACCACCAGCCGCTGATCCTGTCGCCGATCCACCCGAAGACGGGCGAGATCACGCCGGACCAGAGCCACGTGAAGACCGCGCCAAGGGTGCCGCGGACGAAGCCGACCACGATGCCGAACACGGCCTGTGCCGTCGTCCACCAGGACGAGATGCGGGCACCGATCCACCCGAAGACGGGCGAGATCACGCCGGTCCACAGCCAGAGGAATCCGGGGCCGACGACCTGCGTGAGGATCGCGCCGATCAGCTGGAAGATCGGGGAGATCCAGGCTGACCAGAGGTAGCCGACAGCGTTCCCGATCGCGGTGAGGGGTGGGGAGATGTAGTCCCGCCAGAGCGAGACGAACCAGCCGCCGACGGTCTGCGCCCCGATGACGATGCCGTCGAATGCGGGCTTGATGGCGTTCTGCCACAGCCACGTGAAGCCGGCACCGACCGCGGACACCGCGGACTGGATTGCAGCGAAGGCGGTCTGCACGATGCCCTGCCCGAGCTTCGTCTGCGTGAAGAACCACAGCAGGCCGGCGACGAGCGCGCCGACGATCGTAATGATGATCCCGATCGGACCGAGGGCGAACTTCACGGCGGAGCCGAAGACCCGGAGTGCTCCGGCACCGATGAGGGTGGCGATCGTTCCGACCTTCGTCGCACCGGTCGCGATGCGCTGCGCGAGGCTCTGGCGGACGAGCGCCGACGCGTTCTGGTTCGTGGCGCTGGTGTTGACCGCGGTCGCGGCGGACGACACGGTCATGCCTCGAGCGGTGGCGTACTCGAGGCGGGCGGCTGCGAGGCGCATCGCGTTGCGTCGGATCTGAGCGGGCAGTGCCAGGAGCTCCGCGGTGCGCAGGGCGATCGACGCGGCTGCGGTCGCTCGGGTGGCGAGGGTCCACGCGACGTAGCCGGCGACGATCAGGGGCATGAACTTGATGAGGGTGTCGACGTGGTCGGCGAGGAAGCCGAGGACGCCGGCGAGGACCGTGATACCGCCAGCGGCGAGCTCGGCGGTCGCGCCGCCGATCTTCGGCAGCTGCTGCCCGAAGGCAGAGACCGCGGGCCCGAGATCGACGATCGAGTTCTTGACGGCGTCCAGCGCGCCGGGTGCGTCACCGGCGCGGAGGGTGGCGATGAAGCCGCCGATCGCGTCACGTGCGCCGAGCACGAAGCTGACGAAGGCGGAGTCCTCCTGGATGCCGAATGCCGAGGAGAGCTTGCCGGAGAAGTCGCCCTTGACGACGAGGTCGTAGAGACCGGAGACCCCGCCGAGGATCTTGGCGAAGTCGACCTTGTCGATGTACCCGGCGAGGGCGGTCATCCCGACGTTGAGCTTGTTCGACAGCGTCTCGGCGTAGGGGGCGAGGGCCGCCTGTGCGCGGTCGATCCCGTTCGCCGTGCTGGTGAACAGCTGCGGTGCGGCCGCGACGCCGCCGGCGAGGAACATCGCTCCGACGCGGCCGAGGGCTGCGCCGACGTTCGCCCACGCACCGCGGACGGTCTTGCCGGACGCGAGGGCCGCGCCGCCGATGTTCTCCTGGATGACCTTGCGGAAGGTGGCGGCGTCGACCTTGCCGTCCGTGACCATCTTCGACAGGCCGTCGGCGGAGACGCCGTACTCCTTCTGCAGCCACTGGAAGATCGGGATGCCGCGGTCGGCCAGCTGGTTGAGGTTGTCGGTGTAGACCTTGCCGCTGGTGGTGGTCTTGTTGATGATCGAGCCCATCTCGTCGAGCGAGACTCCGGCGATGGTGGCCGCATCGGCGGTGAGCTTGAGGTACTTCGTCAGGGACTGGCCGGGCTTGATGCCGGCGGCGACGGCGTTCGAGGCGACGCCGGCGGCGTCACCGAGGCCGAAGGCGGTACCGCGGACGGACTGCAGAGCGCTGTCCATGATCTTCGCGATGCCGGCGGTTGAGGTCTTGAGGCCGGTGAGCTTGCCCTTGGCGTCGTCGATGTCGAGGAGCCGGGAGAGGCCCTTCTTCGCGGCGACGCCGGCGATGGTCGCACCGATGGCCGCGACGCCGCCGCCGATGATGGCGGTCGACTTCGCGGCCATCGACCCGACCGACTTGAGGAAGCCGGGCGACATCTTCTGCCCGACCGAGACTCCGAGTGCCCCGGGGTTGATCTGACGCTCGATGGCGCGGCCAGCCCCGCGCGCCTGGGGCACCACGGAGACGTACGCGATCGCAGACTCAGTCGACATGCGTCAGTCCCTCCTTGTTCCTTCGCAGCACCTCCCGAGCAGCTGCAGGGGAGAGATCGGTCTTGCCGAGACGGTTGGTGTTGGCGTCTCGCCAGGGGCGGGGGTAGGGCTTCGGCCGGGGGCTGCCCTTGGTCCACTTGGAGGCGGCGAACTGGTCGATCGAGTCCGCGGCCTGGATCCACTCGCGGCTGACGGGGAAGTCCCACCCGTTGCGTGCCGCGAAGAGCACCGAGGAGGTGTCACGGGTGGCGACACGCAGAAGGCGGTCGACCTTCACGTGGTCGACCGCCTTCTGGCGCTGCTCGTCGGTGTAGCTCTCGTCGTCGCCGATGTCGTCGCTGTCGATGCCGAGCTTGTGGAGCTCCCACGCCAGTTCGTCGGGGTAGGACTCCGCTAGTTCCCGGAGTCCTTCGATTCCCCCAGGCCCACGTGCTCCGACCAGTGCTCGAAGACGACGTCGAGGTCAGCGAGGTCGATGACGGCCTTGAACGACTCGGGGATGACGGCGGCGTAGAAGGCGTCCATCAGCGCGACGCCGAGGTCCTGCTGCCACTGTTCCTGCACGTCCTTGGCCGGGTTCTTCGGCTTCTTGTTCTGCGCCTGGATCGTCAGGATCTCGGGCGGGATGCGTCCGGGGAGCGTGTACTCGTTGCCGTCGTACTCGACGAGGAGCGGCGGGCGGCTCTTCGCCTTGATCTGCAGCGCGCGGACGGCGGTGGTCTCGGTCATGCGGTTCTCCTGGCTCGGTTGAGAGTGCTCGGGTGAGGTGGGTGGTGTGCCGGGGCCCGAGCGCCCCGGCACACCGGTCGGTCACTTCGCGGGCGTGGTCGCCTTGGAAGCGGTCTTCGGGGCCGGCGTCGGGTCGACGTCGGCGGTCGAGGCCGGCGCGGACGGCGTGGACGGCGCGCTGGCGGGCGGGGTGACCTGGACGTCGGGGCCGGTGATGCGGACCCAGTAGTTCTTGTCCAGCACCTCGCGCTGCTCGGCGGTGACTTCCCGGATCTCGTCGGTGTGCACGTGGCGGACGAAGACCTTCTGCGAGTCGGTCATGATCAGGCCCCCGCGGTGGTGTCGAGGGACCCGTACCACTTGACGGCCGAGTAGGTCTCACCGGTCTCGTCGTCGGTGATCTCGTAGCTCTGGACGGTGACCTCGTAGCCGATGGCCTCGCCGTTGGCGTAGACCTGGTCGCCGACCTCGGTGATCTCGCCGTCCGGGATGTCGACGCGGATCAGGTCGTCCTCGTCGATGATGTCGACGGCGAACATGCGACGGCCGCCGGTCTTCGACGGGTTGATCTTGATCGAGCCGTTGGCTGCGACCTTCCCGCCGTAGTAGAGCTCGATGTTCTCCTTCTTGGTCTCGAGGAGGATGAACTGGTACTTCATCGAGGACTCGGTGACGACCTCGCGGACGAGGGCACCGTTCTGCCAGGCGCGGATCTGGTTCGTCGATCGGTCGCGGGTCTCGGTGACGCCGCCATCGCCGATGTAGCCGTGGTCGATGTAGCCGGTGAGGGCGCTGGTCGCGCTGCTGGGCCGCGTGACGGTCTTCGGGGCGCTGTACACCGCGCCCGTGACCGCTACGCGGACGTTCTCTGCTTCGAGGGACACGTGGGCCCTTCCTTCCAGTTGTGGTGTGGTGGGCGTGTGCCCCGGGGTCCCTGCTCGGCGGGAGGAATGCGAGAAGCCCCGCCGGTCGGCAGGGCTTCGGGTGTGGGCGGCTCAGAGGCTGCGGCCGCGGTGCTGCAGTTCGAGCTCGGCGGTCTGCTTGTAGAAGCCGTCCGGCGCGGGGTCGGGGTTCGGGCCGCCGTTCACCTCGAGGTGGGTGATGGGCCGGCCGTCGACCATGCCGCCCGGCCCGCGGGAGGCGACGAGCGCGAGGACGAGGTTCGTGAGGTCGACCGTGGTGCCCTCGTCGTCGGTGACGACGTCGACGGTGACGTAGGAGGTGCGGAGCGTGTTGCCGGTGCCGCCGCCGGGGCTGGTGGTGAGGACGACGGATCGGCGGCTCTTGGCAGGCTGCCGGTTGGAGACGTCGACCCCGGCGGCGTACGCCTCGGTGCGGGTCTGCAGCAGTTCGTCGAGGCGTCCGATGAGGTGAGCGAGGTAGTCGCCGTAGACGATGCCGTGCACGGGGCCTCCTAGCGGGGCTGGGCGTTGCTGAGGACCGCCCGCATGGCGGCGACGAGGCGGGCGCGCTCCCACACCTCGGCCTCGATGCGCAGGCGGACGCGGGAGTTCGAGGTGCCGACGCCGGTGCGGATCGCGGTGACGGTCGCGCCGGGGATCTGGGCGGCGATGTCGTCGGCGAGGGGGCGCAGCTGGTCCTCGATGCCCTTGGATGCGAGGACCGCGCCGAAACCGCGGCGGTTGAGGACGACCCGGGACTTAGGCACTGACGGACTCCGATCGGGACAGCTGCACGACCGCCCCGGGGTTCCAGCCAGAGAGCCCGGCCGACCAGTCCGCCTCGTTGCCGAGGACCCGGTAGCGGATGCCGCGGACGGTGATCTCGTCGGCGGCGGCGACACCGATCGGGGTTGGTAGGTAGAGGGTGATGCGGGTGTTGGCTGTGTCCTCGGCGGTGCCTGTGACCTCGTCGCCGAGGTTCGGGGCGACGAGGACGCCGTCGAGGTCGTCGTCCGCGTCCTCGAGGATGGGCTTGTTGTAGCGGTCGCGCTTGCCGGTGTCGGTGCGGTGGTGCCAGGTGACGGTCTCGCCGGTCATCAGTACCCGCCCTGCACGATCAGGCCGTAGGACGTCACCCGGTACGACTGCGCGGTCCGGAGGTCGTCGGGAGCGAGCCGCGGGGACGCGCCCTGCGCCCACGATGCGTACGTCTCCTGGACGCTGAACGGGCCGCGGGTCTCGCCGCGCTGGGTGACGCCGGCGCGGGCCCGGGGGTCGGCCTCGAGCAGCTGCGCGACGATGCCTGCGACCGTGAGGCGGACGAGGTCGGGGATCTCGTCATAGCCGTGCTCGTAGTCGACCACGACGAAGGTGCCGGTCTGCGCCGGGACCTCGAGGCGCTGCCCGAGGAAGGTGAAGCGGTCGCCGGGCTCGCCGTCGACGCTCACGATGCTCTGCACGGGCCGCTGGGGCAGCGTGACCGCGCCGGCGGTCACCCGGAGCCGGTTGGTGGACCGGCCCCGGGTGAACTGCTGGCGGGCTGCGAGGCGGAAGAGCTCGGACACCTTGAGGAGGTGCCCGGGTGCCTGCTTCGTCTCGGAGGGGGTGAGGTCACGGCCGAGGGCGTCGGAGACGTCGGTGGACTTCGCCAGTGCGTTGTCGGCCATGACCTCACTCCTCTCAGGACGCCGCGGGGGCGGTGGTGCTGAACGTGACCTTGATCGCGCGGACGAACTGCAGCGTCGGCTTGTCGTTCGCGTCGAGGACGAGCGAGCCGTCCGCGTTCGTCTTCGGGTCCGTGACGACGGAGCCGCCAGCGAAGGCGTGGACGATCGACCGGTCCCGGAGGTGGTCGCTGTCGTAGTCCCACAGCTGCGTCACGGCGAGGCCGTTGCCGGCCGCGACACCGCCGCCCTTGGCGACACCGTTCGGGACCACCGGGGCCACGACGACCCAGGCGATCGCCGACTCGTGCACGAAGTACGACGCGGTCGGGTCGAGCTCGTCCATCTCGACGATGGTGAACCCGCCGAGCCGGCCGACGACGCCCTCGCGCAGCGCCTCGGGCAGCCCCGAGGTGTCGACGTCGAGCAGCTTCTCGGTCGATGCGATCGCCTCGGAGACGTCCGCACCGACGAGCCAGTACCGGCCGGTGACCGGGACGTGCGCCTTCTGGAACAGCTTCCGGGCGCGGATCGCGACCTTGCGCGGGTCGGACTCGACCGGGTCGGCGGAGTTCGGGTTGAACTTCACCGAGTTGACGAACGTCGCGCCCGTGAGCGTCGAGACGACCACGGCGGCGACGGCGTCGCCGACCGCGGCGACCTGCGGGGACTGGACGTCGCGGACGTAGTCGACCTCGTCCAGCGTCTCCTCTTCCGGGGAGAGCGCGACGGCGCTGTAGATGTGCCGGTCCAGGGTGACCTGGATCTTGGTGTTGACGAGTCGGTCGATGACGATCGCGTCGTCGCCGCGCCACTCCTTCTCACGGGCGACGAGCACGGCCGGGCGCTTGATGCCGACGGTGTCGCCCTCCGCGCCGCGGAAGTCCGCGACGCCGAGTTTCGTGGTGAAGAGCCCGGGGGCCTTGATGGTCTTCCGGAGCAGAGCCAGCGCGGTTGCCGCGAGCTTCGTGCCCTTGTTGAAGATGTTGTTGTCCGCCACGGTTCCTCCTTGGTTGTGTGTTGTGGCCGCTTGGGGTTCGTGGCGAACGCCAGCGGGGGTTACCTGGCGGTTGCTGCCGCCACGACGTCGTCGACCGACATCTCGCCTTCACCGATCGGCTTCCCGGTGCTGCCCTGGCCGTCAGCGGACGGCGCGGCGGGCGGGGCCGGGACGAGTGCGAGCAGTTCGTCGGCGTGTGCCTCGAGCTCTTCGCGAGTCGAACCGCGGAGAGCGGATGCGCTGATCTTCCGATCGGCGAACTTCTTCTCCTCGGCCACCTCGTCGCGGAGCTTCGCAGCGGCTTCCTTGGCCTCGCGTTCCGCGTTGACCTTCTCCGCCGCCTCGGCGCGCGCCTGCAACTTCTCGAGCTCCGACTTCGTCGCTTCTTCGTGCTCGTCGAACTTCTTCGCCTTGTCGGCGTTCGACTTGGCCTGCTCCTCGTTCTTGCGGGAAAGGGCCTTCCACTTCTCGGCGTCGGCAAGTGCCTCTCGGAGCGCCTTCTGCTCCGGCGTTTCGCCGGGCTGGGTCTCGTCGGGCTTCTCGGGTTCTGGCATCGGTATCTCCCGTTTCGGGTGGGTGGTTTGACCGTTTCGGTCACTCCCCGCGGGTGCGGGGAAGTCAGTTGAGCGCTGCGATGTCCGCGGCGCTGGTGAACTTGTCGGACCGCCACGCGAGGGTGGGGCCGAGCTCGCCGTGGTCGTTGACGACGACGAGGTCCGTGAAGTCGCTGAGCGGCTTGCCGGCGGCGGACGTCTTGCCGAGGCCGAGGTCTCGCGCGCCGCGGTCGGTGCCGCCGAGCTTCTGGTCGATGAGCGCATGGGTGCGCTCGAGCAGGTCGGGGTCGAGGATCGTGGCCGGCCCGTCGGCCTCCTTGACGGGCTGCACGCCGCAGTCGCAGCCCGGGTGGATGGGCATGAGCGTCGACTTGGAGTACTTCTGCGTCGAAGCGATCGCGCACAGGGCGCAGTTCTCGAGGCCGGTCAGGACCCGGCGGTAGCCGTAGAACCCTGACTGCTCGAGCGCGCGCTGCGCCTGCCGGTTCTTCGCCTGCTGCAGTTCGGTCGAGACGATGCTGATCAACCGGTCGAGCCCGTACGCCACGGCCGCGTCGAACGGAGAACCGTTCGAGAGCGCCGTGTACAGGGTGACCGCGCCGCGGCGGTAGACGTCGGCCGAGGGGGTGCCCCGGTAGCCGAGGATCGCGTCACGGTCGACCGTCGCACCGGCGCTGGTGCCGGCGGCAAGGGCCGCCTGCCCGATGTAGGCGTTGGTCAGCGTCGCGGTGGCGATCTGGCCGGCCTGCACCTGCGGGAGGATCTGCGAGATCAGCCGGTCGATGTCGGCGTCGCGGTACGACGGCGACGCGTCCCACCGGGCGGCGGTGAGCGCGAGGGTCCGGTCTCGGATCTGCTTCGTCGTCGTCTGGTGGGCCGCGGTCAGCTGGTCAAGCGTTGCCAGCGCCACCGGCTGCTCCGATCAGGGTTGCGGCGAGCAGCTGGTCGGTGGCGGCGTCAGCTTCGTCCTGCGCGATCTCGTCCGGCGACATGCCCATGATGTTCTGCTTGATCCACCGGGCCGACATGCCGGCGTCCTTCGCCTGCTTCGCGGCCAGCGTCTTCTCCGTGAAGGAGACGTGCTCTGGCGGCAGCCACAGCAGTTCGACCGTCTCGCCGTCGTCGATGCCGAGCGCGCGGAGAGCGTCGAGGATCGAGCCCTCCATCGGCGCGGTGGCGCGCGCGATGCGGTCCTTCGCCTTCTGGATCTCGCCCTCCTTCGCGTTCGCCGCGCCCTCCGCGGACTGGTTCTCGCCCGAGGGGATGAAGACCGAGATCGGGGTGCGGGTGACGCCGGCGAAGTCGCGGGCGTCAGCCTTCTCACCCTCGAGCAGCGGACGGATGTCGGTCTGCTCGGACTCCCACACGTCGATGCCCTCGGGCAGGTCCCAGAGCGCGCCGGGGGCGGGCTCGAGGATCTTCGCCCAGTCGATCGAGTTGCCGTCTTCGTCCTCGGCGGGCAGTCCGCCCTTCATGGCTCGCTGCTTGAACGCTTGCATCGCCGTGACGACGAGGCGCTGCAGCTTGCCGAGATTCGCTCGGTCGATGACGTCGGTGTGCGTCTCGAACTCGGCGACGCTGTCCTTGTTCTCGAGGACGAACACCGGCACGCCGCCGGCGTACGTCTCGGCGGGACCGAGCTCGTCCCAGTCCCCGTCCACCAGGGGACGCGGCGTGCCGTTCTCGTTCGTGGAGTTGCGGACGAACTGCTGGCGGATGCCGGGCAGCCACACGAGCGCGTGGTCGAGGCCGGTGTCCGGGTCGCGCCATGCCTTGAGGGCCGCGCGGGCACGCCAGGGCTGCGTCGGGTCGGGGGCGGTGATGACCTGCTCGGGCATCTCGGAGGTGATGATCGGAGCGCCGTTGCGGACACCGGTGATGAGGTAGCCGACGCTCGTGGTCAGCATGTTCGAGATCGCGTCCGCGAAGACGACGTCGAGGCGGTTGTCGCGCCAGACGCGGCGCGCAGCGAGGACGCCCGGGCTGGTCATCGACGTCCCGACCCGGACCCCGTTCGGCACCATGCGGCCGCCCAGCGACTCGCAGGTGAGGCCGCCGTAGTTCGTGCGGGCTTTCTTCTGGAAGGCGACCCACGTCGCCCTCGTGTTCTTGCCCATCTCGGGCAGGGGCGCGTTCCCGTTGGCGTACGACCGGTTCTTCGCGATGCGCTTCTGGCGGGCGTCGAGACGCTTCGCCAGGATCGGGAGCCATTCGGCGGGTGTGGTAGCCACAGGACCCCTCTCAGTAGATGCGGCGGGCGGCGGTCTTCTTCTTCGTGAGCTTCGCGCCGAGCGCGTCGATGCCTGCCGCGTAGGCGAACATCGCGCCCCAGGCGGCGTCGATCTTCGAACCGTCCGGGTCGTGTTCCGGCTTCATCAGCACGTACCCGGACCGGCGGCGGTCGCGGCGTGCGTTGATGAAGTGGGAGGTGAGCTCGGGCGAGCCGTCGTAGGTGATCGACTCCTTGCCGGCGGAGATCGCCGACTCGAGTTGGTCGAACGTGCCCGTCGTCCGGGCGAGGTCCTTCTGTCGCCATCGGATGGGCTCGTCGCGGGACATCCGGACCTTGAACCGCTTCGCGTACTCGGCCTCCCACGTCTTCACGTGCCCGGCCCAGCCCGCGGACGGGTCCGCGTAGAACCCGACGACGTTGTAGTCCTTGAACGCCTGCCGGACGGCCGCCTCGATCTCGAGGACGGGCGGACGCCAGCCCTCGCCCTTCGGCCCGTCGGGCTGCTCCCACACGCCGATCTGGAAGAGGTGCTTCTGCGTGACGGAGTAGCCGATCAGGACCGTCGAGTCGGCGGTGCCCTTGCCGGGCTTGCGTCCCTCCGAGCCGTCGAAGCCGAGGGTCACGGGCTCGGTTTTCGAGATGACCTTCTCGAGATCCTGGATCGCGCGGAGCTCGGGCTGCGAGACGAACGAGTTCGTCGCGTGGGTGATCTGGTTGAGGAAGTCGGCGCGGAGCACCTGCGGGTCGTTCGAGGTGTCGAGGAACGCCAGCGCCTGCCGCTCGATCGGGGCCCACCCGGGCTCGCACGGCGGCTCGTGGATGACGCAGCCGTCGGGGTGGTCCGAACTGTCCCCGTACGCGTACCGGAGGCCGGCGATCAGGGACTCGCGGTCCGCCGGGTCCGTGTCGGCCGGCGCTTCGCGGTGGTCGTACAGGATCTGCCGCGCGGCAGCGAGGTCGGGGTACTTCCCGGACTCGATCAGGTCCCAGTCGCGCGCGGACGCCTCGGCGACCGAGTTCTCACCCGGGGTGAACGCGTTCGGGGACTCGATCGTGATCCCGGACGCCTTCGTCGAGTTGTTGCGGATGTTCTGCGCGAGGCGGAGACCGCCGTTGCCCTTCACCCACTCTTCGGTCTGGTCCATGATCGCGGCGACCTGGCCGGGGAGGCCCTTGATGGACCGACCGGACGAGGTGCGCGGCTCGATCTTGCCGCCGGGGATCCCGATGAACGTGTCCATCGGGTCGACGTCGAACTCGTTCACGAGCGCGTCGAGGCGGGCCATCTCGAGCATCGGTGCCCACGTGTTCTGCACCTGGTCGTCCGAGGTCGCAGTGACCGGGACGTTGATGATCGTCTTGAGGTCAGACCAGGGCCGGGCGACCGGCTGACCGTCGGCGTCCCAGCCGTCGGGCACGACCTCGAACAGCGCTTCGCTGATACCGATCGCGCCGAGGTTCGGGGACTTGCCCCAGCCTCGGGGGCGCTGGATGATGGCGCGCGTCTTGATGCGCTTGCAGGTGAGCGGGTCGATCTCGTAGAGACGAATCAGGAACTCAAGCTGCTCGCGCGTGACGAAGTACTCCAAGTACTCGGCCATCTGGTCGGCGACATGGAAGCCGAGCGTCGGGAACGTCTCGCCATCGAGCGGTCGCCACGGCATCAGTCCGCCGTCGCTTCCGGGGGTAGTGCGATGCCGCCGAAGCGGTCACGTGAGCTCGTGCGGCGGGCCGTGGTCTTCGTCTCCGCCTCCTCGGCCTGCGCGAATGTGATCCGAAGCCGCGCGCGGTCCTCCGGGGTCGCGCCGAACTTCGCCGTGCGGAGCCGGAGCTCGGCGGCGAGCTTGATGTCGCCGTTCCAGTAGCGCGCGTGTATGAGCGCGGTGTCGCGCAGCTCCGACCAGTCGGTCGCGGTGAAGTCGAGCGAGAGGGGCGACGTCGCCCACATGTCCCACCACTCGCGGGTGATGGCCGGCCACCGGAACTCGCGGAGACCGCCGTCCTCCTCGACGGAGATAGTCGGCAGCTCGGGCTGCGGCACGACAGCGCGCGGCAGGATCCGAACGACAGCCGGCTCTGCGTTACGCCGAGCGCGCTTGCTCGAATCCTTCGGTGCGGGTCCTCGTCCAGACATGACGCACCTCTTTCCGATCGACGGCATCAACACCGGCCCGGAACACTCAGGGTGGCGGTGCCTTCTGCAAAGCGGTAGGAAGGTGAACGACAATCACGTCCCGACAAAGGAGTACGACCGTGGTCGATGACAGCGACATCAACGAGTACCGGACCATCACCGGTGTCGAGCAGGAGAATCTCATTGTCGAGGGCGGGCAGCAGTTGACCTTGCTCGGGACCGCTCATGGCTCTGTGCATGTTCGCGAAGGCGGGCGTCTTTACCTCGGGGGCGTGGAGGCAGGCGCGCTCTCCGTGGATCTCGGCGGTGAAGCCGTGATACGCGGGCGACTGGATGGCGGGATCGCCCACAACGACGGGGACATCCTGGTCGCGGAGGGCGCTTTCATCGGTGATCTCGTCATGGGAGCCAGCGGTCTTGAGCACCCCCGGTCGGGCACGACCTATACGGTGACGGACAAAACGCCCGTCCACCGCGTAGCTGGAGTTGGCCGTTCCATCACTCTCGCCTGATCTGCGAGTTTGCGTCAGGAGTTGAGATCTCCAGACCCGTACAGGGCTGGAGCCACAGCACCTCTACGACCGGACGCGCCCCCGGGGGAGGGGGTGGTGGGGGTGGTGCTGTGCACTCGCGTGCGGCTCGTTGATGGTTCGGGTGTCTACCTGAGTCCGGGGTGCTTCTCGCGGGGCTTACGGGCCGACGGGACGCGGGTGAAGCGTCGTGCTTCGAGTGCTTCGCGTGCGGTCTTCTTGTCGTGATGCCATGAGCACAACCATTGAAGGTTCGAGAGTGCGTGGTTGTCGCCGTGCACGATGTGGTCGCAGTCCGTGCCGACCTCGACGCATCGTGTGCCGTCGCGCATCGTCGCTTGGCATCGTCCGCCGGCTCGGTCGCGCACTGTGTCGCGTCGTTCGTCCCAGTCGCGCGGCAGTCGTTGCTTGCGCGTGCTGCCTGACCACTGCTCACCCACGTCGTGCTCCTGCCATCAGCGCTCGTCGTCGACCTGCCATGCGTACAGCGGCGCACCCTCGCCGTCGTAGCCGATGGGCTCGAGCGAGGTGCGGCTGTTCACCCTGGTGCGGTGCGCGCAGTCAGGGTCTGGGAAGCGTGGGACGGGTAGCCGGGTGGGGACTCCGGCTTGCAGGGGGTCCGGGTATCCGGGTGCAACGGGGGCCCCGGCGGTCATGGTCGGGCCTACTCCCGGGTGGGCTGCTCGGCCGCGAGGAATGCGACGGTGCCGTCCGTGAACATCACGTCGACTCCGGTCACTTCACCGAATGCACGCTTGATGTCGATGCGGTCGAGTTTGGTGGTGGGCTCGTAGGCGTGCGCGATGAGTAGTGCGCGGAGGTCACTGAGGTTCACGGCCAGCTTCCATGTCGTCGGCTTGAGTGGTTCAAGGATGAAGTCAGCACTGCTCAGACGTCTCCAGCGCAACACACGGCTAGGCTCGTAAGGTGATCACGACTCTCGCTGCGGAGAGCCTCGACGGGGAATCCTTCGAGGCCCGCGTAATCTCGCCGGACGAAGGACCTCAGATCATCGCCGTCAAGCAGACAACGGTGAAGAGTGGCTTGGAGAGCTACCTAGGCTTCGACCTGATGCTCGATCCGTCAGGCGTCCAGGTCCAAGCCCCGTCTGGGGCGGTCGGATTCCAGATGCGACTCGAGTTCCAGTCGATGGGGAAACGCCGAATGAGCTCGGATGGCGTGACGTTCTACGACGGGGACGTCATCCCGCTGTGGCTTCAGCTGCGAACCGAGATACCAGCGCAGGTGCCGTTCGAGGACGTCTCCATTGAACTGTGGCTGTCTGAGTAGAGAGCGCCCCGGCAGATTCGAACTGCCGACCATCGAGGTAGAAGCTCGTTGCTCTTCCGCTGAGCTAGGGGCGCGTGGTGCCCGACAAGTTGTCGGCGGTGGAGGAGATGATGCAGCCCATCCCTCTAACGAAAGGCGTTACTCATGGCTGCTGATGGCTTCAAGGTTCAGGCGAAGGCTTACGACACCGAAATCAAGCTCTTGGCTCAGATCGACAAGGCGATCGAGGATGGGTGGCCGACTCAGCAGATCCAAGACCTCGCGCTGGCCTATCGCTACGTCTTGGGTGGGAACCAGCCGGGCGCGGTCGTCATCAAGAAGTAGATCCTGACGATCACTAACGCAGCATGCCCGCCGGGGAATCTCCTAGCGGGCATGCGGTGTCACGAAAAGTATAACGCCATCAGTGCCTGGGTTTGTCAAGTCAGTAACGGCAAGTTGTAACTGACAGACCGGGATGGGCCGCCGATAGCTCCCGAGGAACCTAGGGGGACAGATGGACTTGGATGGAACGGCCGCCATCGGCGGTGTGGTACTCGCGGCAATATCCGCGGCGGCGAGTGGGATCGTGGGCCGGGGACGCATGCGTCGGATGGAACGCCTTGTCGACGTGATGACGAAGCTCGAGAAGGATTCGGACGAGCAGAAGATCGTGCTCGGTATGGTCCTGGACCACGCAAGGAGCATGGACTACAGGCAGCGAGGGCCGCGTAGTGGCTTCCAGGTGGTCGTGGCCTGGATCGCGCAAGCCATCGGGTGGCTTTGCGCCTTCGTCGGGTACATCTCCCTCTACCTGCTGCTGGTGCCAGTCCTCTTCCCTGAGCCTTCGAAAGATGGTTCCGAGTCGAACCCCTGGTACAACATCATCGTGCTCGCGCTCCTAGCGCTCCTGTTCATCCTGGGCGGTGTGTGGGTGCGCAACGGGACGAAAAAGACTCGCGGCGACTGGATCGTTCAGCATTCGCCGGAGGCAACTACGCCGTGATCGACGAGGGGCACCCCGCGGACGACCCTGCTCCGCGGGGTGCCCCTCGTTCAGTCGGGCTCATGAGTTGATGCGTGTCGGACCTTGCCAGCGACCGTGCCCTCGAACAGGGGGAACCCGGTCGGCGTGCGGTACTTCTTCATCAGCCTGGCCTGGACCTTCTCAGCCTTCTGCTGCTCCTTCGCTGCGAGCAGCCGGCGGTGGATCTCGTCGGTGTACTCGTCCTGCGTCCACTGGTCCGAGCACTCGACGCAGAGGACACGTGCGCCCTCAGGCGGGAGGAACACCTGCTTGCCCTTCTCCGTCCAGGTCTTCACCTCGGTGAACGGGTACAGCGCCACCCGGCCGCTGCACCCACCGACGCGGCAGCTGAGGTTCGACCAGTGCGGGGTCGCGTTCACCGGGTAGCGCGCGGCTGCCTGGTGAATCTCGTTGAGCTCGGCGGTGAAGTAGTCGACGTCGTCGGGCTGTCGGCGGAAGATCTCCTCGAGGTGAATGAGCAGCCACTTCGACATCATCGACACGTCGTAGCGGGCGTCCGCAGGTGACGAGGCGAGTGGGAGCCCGACGACGGTGCCAGACCGCGCACGCCACGCCCGCTTCGCCGGCCCAGGGGCCTGCACCTTGAGCGTCCCGCCCCAGAACATCGTCGCTCGGACGAGCAGGCCGTAGATCTCGTTCGCGTCGTTGAACGCTCCCTCATTGAACGGCAGCGGGGGTTCGACGCGCTTCGATCGGACGGTGTCGTCTGCGCCTGGCTTCGTCTTGATCGGGATGAGCGCGACCATGTGTTCGATCAGGTCGGCTGCCTGCCGCAGCGCGTCCCGCGCGTTCTCGTATTTTGTGGTGATGTCCGTCACGGTGGCTCCTTCATGGTGGTCTGTGTCGATTGGTTAGGCGGGCATCCAGGGCATTTCGCCCTGGATTCCGCGGCGGAGGTGGGTGGGCCAGTTGCGTTCGTCTCGATCTCCGCGCCAGCGAACGACGGCGACCATGGATGGGTCGTCCTCGAGTGCGCGGAGACCGAGACCGAACTCGGGCCAGCCGAGGAGTGCGGCGGACCCTCGAGGGCGGAGGTCGCGCTCGCCACCGAGAGACTTGCCGTGGCCGGCGTGGGCCTCCATGAGCATCGCGACGCCGCGCTCGCGGAAGCTGTCGAGGGCGACGATGAGCAGGGCTGCGTCGTCGTCGCTGTTGATGGCCTGGCTGACGAGCTTGTAGAGCGGCCCGATGAGGAGGACGTCGGGCTGGTGCTGGTCGAGGAGACGGTGCACCTGGTCGACGTCGGCTTGCCTGGTGAGGTCGAGGCGGACGCCGGCGGATACGAGCGTTTGCTCTCCCGGGTCCGCGGTTCCGAAGGTGCGCGCCATGCGGGTGACGTAGCGCGCGTTCCGGGACCATTGCACGACGCTGTTCTCCGCGTCGATGGCGAGGACTCGGCAGGGCTGGATCTGCTGCATGTGGTTGAACGGATGCACACCGGCGGCCGCCGCGATTGCGAGTTGCCGGGTGAAGTAGCTCTTCCCCGATCCCTCACTGCCGGTGAGCACGAGACGGTCGCGCCGCTCGAGCAGTCCCGGCACGAGCCAGTCCTGTGTGTCCTCGACGGCCAGGACTTCCGTCAGGGTCATCGGCCGCAGTACCGCGGCTCCGACCGCTGACCGTCGCCGGCGCACCTCGTCCTTCACGTCGAGGCGCATCAACTCGTACGCGACCTGCTCCTCGAACATCGCATCGATAGGCGGCGGTTCCTCGTCCGGCCCCGGGTCGCCATCCGGATCCGTCTCGGGAGCTGGTGGCACGTACTCGCGGAACTGCTGCCAGGCATGACCGGCCGCGATGTGGTCGGCCGCGTCCTTCCCGACCCGCGGCTCGACGATCGAGACGGCCGCTTTGCCCTGCAGCAGGTCGCGGACGAGGAGTGCGTGCTTGAGGCCGGGCTCGTCCATGTCGCGGACGACGATGACCCGGCGGCCGTGCAGTGGCGTCAGGTCGAACATCCCGACCTTGCCCGCCCCCATCGCGGCGCAGACCGCGATGAGTCCGATCGACTCGAGCGCGTGGACGTCCTTCTCGCCTTCCGTGAACCAGACCGGGTCTGCGTTCCCGACGCGTTCGACCCGGTACAGGTCGACGCCCTTCGTGTTCCCCGACTGCCGGAACTGCTTGAGCGGTGAGCGATGCACCACTCGGCCGTCGCGGTACTTGTACTCGACGCCCTTCCTCGGTTCGTCGAACAGGTCCGGCATCGTCAAGCCGAGCTCGGCGAGAACGTCGGCGGTCGGGTCCGAGTGGGACCAGATCAGCGTCTGACCTTCCATGCTTTTGATCGACACGGACCGGTCCTTGGCGGAGTGCCCCGGGGCCTGCGCGTCCGCGGCGTCCGAGCCGCGCATCGAGACCTGCAGCCCCTTGCTGTGGAAGGCGTCAATGACGCGGTCGAAGCTAACCCTGCCCATCGGTCTCCTTCCCGACACGGCCGTACTCCTCGTACGTGTACGTGCCGGTCATCAGTGCATTGAGTTCGTGCAGCCGGGCGGCCTCCCGCTCTGCATGCTCGGCTCGCATCACCGCGTCATCCCGCTGCCGGCGCAGATCACGTCGCGTCGTCAAAGGGACACATCCGTGACGGCGGAGGGCCCCGCGCCGAGTTCGTAGTCCTGCTCGATGCAGTCGACCGCCCACCGCTGCCCGAGCGGCGGTGCCGGGTGGGGTCCGCGGAGCTCGCGCTCCTTCGCCCGCTCGATGCGCCACTGCTCGATGATGTGGCCGGGCTCGAGGTACACCCCGGGCCGGTTCCGCCGGTGGGCGGTGAGTGCCCGCTCGGCGGCGTCGAATGGGACGTCGCCGACGACCATGTGCCAGGCGTTGACGATGGCCGGGTCGATGGTGCGGTGGTCAATTGCCGAAGCGACTGTGAGCAGCTTCGAGACTTCGGTCTTGTTCACGCTGTTCCTCCTGTTCGAAGTAGCGGACGACGTCGAGGTTGTTCGCGTACGCGGGTGTCTTCCGGGCGTTGTCGGTCCGGGCTTCGGCGAGCGGGTCGTTCCAGCCCTTGCCGCTGAGCCAGGTCTTGAGGTATGGCACGTATCGCGAGGGAGTTCCTGCGGCGACATGTGCATCCCCGTGGGCGATGATCGCGGCCGTCAGGTCGAGGTCGGGGTGCTGCCTCCGGATGGTCTGCCACTGCTGCAGCGCTCGCGCCTTGTCGTTCTTCCGAGGCCAGTGCGACCACGCGTTCTCGAACGCAGATGGGTAGATGCGCTTATCTGGTGATTCCTCTGGTGATTCATTACTGGAGGATTCATAAGCGCGGTCATCCTGACCGGTTGAGCGCGTCGTGATTGACCGGTTGGGCGAATCAGATTGACCTGTAGTCAATCTGACCGGTTGTGCGCCGAGGGCCAACCGGTAGCGGTCACTGGTGCGGGTCCCGTCTGCTCGCACACGACGCGCGCGGACAATCAGACCGTCCTGCTCGAGCTCGCTCAGCGCCCGCCGCACGGTGCTCACGGCGACGCTCGTCATCTCGGCCAGACGTTCCTGTCCGGGGTAGCAGGAGTTGTACTCGTCGGCCATGTCGGCGAGCGCGAGGAGGACGAGCTTCCGCGTTCCCGGGAGCTTGAGCTCCCACGCCCAGGAGGTTGCCTTGTGAGCCATCGGCTACAGCACCTCCTTGCGGGCCTCGTTCGCGAGGAACTTCCGAACCTGTCGGGCGGCGGCGAGGATCGCGGCCCCGAACTGTTCGAGATCGTTGATGCTCGTGAGAGTTGAGTTGGCGTAGGGCTCGGATGCCGAGACGGTGATGAGGTACGGGCCGACGTGCGTGACGGATTCGTGGTGCTCATCGACTACGTCGGTACGGCTGACATCGACGTCGAAAGTGGGGAGCTCGCTGCTGCCCTGTGAGGGAGCACCGGGGAACTGGACGCGCGCGATGGTGCCATAGTGATCGATCACCGCACGCTCGCGGCCGTCGATGGTGGTCGTCGCGCGTTCGGAGATACGGGACCAGGCCGGGCCCGTGATGGCGCTCATCGCGTCACCACTGCGGGCTTGCCGTTGAGCGTCGCCGCGTAGGCGGACGCCTCTCGGTATGCGGCAGTGAAGGCGAGGAAGGCGCTTGCAGCGAGCGCAGTGTCGTCGGACACTTCGGCGTAGACGACCCACTCGGCGTCCTGCCCGTCGAAACGCTCGACGGTGAGCACCCACCCCTCGCCGCGCCTCTCGTCGGCGTGGTGGTGGACGGGAGTTCCGGTGATGCCGTCCATGCGGTCGATGTGCTTCGTGTTGTCGCAGCCCATAACGGGGCATGGCCGCGGACGGTCCTTCATGAGGCGGAGGATGGCTTCCGTCACCTTCGCTACGTAGCTACGGGTCGGGTCGAACAAACCGTCCTCGACTTTGGCGAGGTAGGCGGTCGACGTGCCAGTCATCGCAGCGACGAGGGGCTGTGAGGCACCGCTGGTGGTGCGGAGGGTCTTGAGGTGGGCTCCAGTCCCACGAGGTGCGGTCTTCATGCGGTCGCCTCCTGCGGCTCGCGGTGGAACGTGGCGGTGAAGGTGAGGGTCGCCGTGTCTGGCTTGATGCCGTCGAGGATGTAGGTGCCGACGACTGTGAACATGAACCGGCCCGGGTCGTCTTCGTCGTCATATCCCCACTGGTGGCCGGATTCCGGGTGGAGGCCGAGGTGGTCCAGCTGGTCGGGGTTGATGCGGTCGGCCGTGAGACGGTCGGGAAAGCGGTCGTTGTGCGGTTCCTGGCGGAGGACCATCACGTATCTGTCACCGATGATCGGCGGGATGCTCGTGTGGTGGCGGACGCCGCTGTTGACCCACGTCATGGCGAGTTCTAGAACATCGGTGCCGTACTTCGCGACGATGTCTTTGCTTGTGTCGGTGGACTGTGGGAGGGTGCTTGTTGTCAAGGTTCTGCTCCTTCGGGAGAGTGAAGGCCGGTGTTCCAGCACCGGCCTTCGACGTTGTTGGTGCGAGGCAGGACGTATTGCTCGTGCCATGCGGTTGAAGTGCTTGGTTCCCGCCGTGTGGTGATCGCTTGGCCCGGTACAGGCACCCCGGCGCGCGGGGCCATCTACGGCGGTCTTGCCGGGGCGAGGCGACGGGTTGCCCAGCGACGGGTGCCGTTTACGCCTCGCGGTGTTGCTCACGCTGTTCAGTTCTCAAGGTGCGGATGCGGCGACGGCGTACTCGTCAGAGCCGTTTCGTGGCGCGCCGGCCAGCGCCCTCCGTGTGGCGCGTGGTTCGGAAGAAGGGGGAGCGGCTAGGAGCGCTCGGGGAGATTGGCTGCGTGGCGGTCGAGGTCCTCCTTACGGAACTTGACCCTCTTGGTGTCGCCGACAGGTATCAGTTCACCCTTCGCACGGAGCTCATCGATGTCGCGGAGCGAGCAGCTGAGGTAATACGCGGCCAGTTCGCGGGTGAAGAGTGCAGGCGCGAACTCGATTCGCGGGTTCAAATGGGCACCTGGTCAGCAGGGCTTCCGCTGACGAGCCGTTCGTTCTTCGCGGGGCGGGGCGAGGCGTCGACCTGAGCAGCCGCGGCGGTGCCAGGTAGTCCCACCACGGACTGGTTAGAGCGAGGGCTAGAAAACTGGGTGTCCAGCCACGCTGCGAGCTGGTCGGCGTCCCACATGAGGCGGCCGCCGATCTTCGCATGCGGGGGTGCTGTCCGCCGCTGGATCATCCAGCGAAGCTGCGACGGCTTCTTGCGCAACGCTTCGGCCGTTTCGTTAAGCGTCAACAATCGGCGTAGGAGGGGAGTCTCGAGTGCGGATCTCGTAACAGGCATACGGCCCCTTTCGGCGAGGTTGCTGCTGTGCAACCCCTTGCGAGAACAACACTACACGATCATGCGCATCTCGCAATAGGATGTGACTGTGCAAAACAGCGATGAGCAGACCCTCGAGCAGAGGTTCGGCCAGATGGTCTATGAGACCCGACGCGTGCTCCGGGTGAGTCAGAAGGACTTGGCCGCCAACCTCGAACAGCTCGGGCTACACCTCGATGCGTCGGCCATCTCCCGTATAGAGAAGGGGACTCGCGCGCTCCGGCTGAGCGAAGCAGCGACGATCGCCAGCACTCTTGGCTTCGCCCTCGCGGACGTCGAGGCACCATCTGACCCTGCAGAGATCTTTGCCATCAGGTCCAAAATGGTTGAGAACGGCGTTGCAGCGGCGGAGGAGGGGATGCGGGCGTTTGTTGAGGGGCTCGAGGAGATGTCCTGGCTGATCGATCGAGCGCCTCACGTTCTCGCCGCACTCGGGGGTGACGGTCTTGATGCGCCTACTTCCTTCGTGTCGTACATCGAATGGCTGACGGCACGTTGGCTCCGTGACGGCCCGAGTGGGTTCGTTGAACTCCTGGGACCAGAAGTCGAGGCAGCACGAACAATGCTGACTGTCATGGCGTCCAGCATCGTTCGAGAGCCGGGCCGCATCCGGCTCCCAGCTCGGGACTAGCGGCACTCAGCCATGGCTGTCAGCTAGCTTCGCTACGGCTTCAGCCGGTGACTAACTGCTGAGCCACGCGCTCCATCGCTTCTTGCATCGTCGACTGCGCCGCACCTGAGCGGTAGCGCCGAGTCATAGCCACGGAGGAGTGGCCGATGAGTTCCATCGCGACGACCTCCGGCACACCGGCCGCATAGAGGAGATCGACCGCAAGGTGACGTGCATCGTGTAGTCGCACCTGCTCGACGCCAGCGCAATCGAGAAGGGCGTGCCAGGCCTTGTTGTCTTTTGAGGGGTCGACAGGCTTGCCCGTGAGGTCTTGGGTTGCCCCTCTGCGAACAGCGGCGTCGGTCCACAAGAGGCCGTGGGGATTCGGCTCTTGGCGTGCAGCTTCGATGCGCAGTTCGACAAGAGAGCGGAGCTCGCCTACGAGTGGAACTCGGCGGTGGCCAGCTGCTGACTTCGGCCGCGTGAGCCAGAAGCCACCGGTCAGGTGGCGGCACTCGTAGTCGGCGGGGGCTACGAGCTTGCGGTCGGGGCAGTCGGTCCCGCGCGCACTTCCGCACGCACCAGCGCAGCCATGCGACCAGGTGAGGCGTTGTAGTTGCCACGACAGGTCAAGCACATCGGACACGCGGTCGAGCTCGACCCCGAGAAGTTCGCCCTGTCGCGCGCCTGTGAAGATCGCGGCGGCCCAACGGGACTCGAGGCGGTCACCCTTGCACGCGTTCAGCACTGCTCGGGCGTCGCTAGGCGAAAGCACTTGGAGCTTGGGTTTGTTCTTGCGAGGGGCTTTGGTGAGGGCAGCGACATCCCGGTAGGTGTACCCATCACGATGTGCTTGCTTCAACGCGATCGCTAGGACGCGGTGGCCTTGCAGCACGGTCGACTCGCCGAGGCCTGCCTCGCGCATGTACTGATGGAACGCACGAACGTGCGGCGGTTGCACGTCGGTCAGCTTCATCGACCCAATCGAGGGATCAACGTAACGGAGGACGAAGTTGCGGTAGCTCTCGGCAGTGCGAGGTCGGACGTCTCGGTCGACAATTTCGTGGAGCCAGTACCGCAGCCACGCAGACAGGCTGCCGCTTGGGAGCAGGGGCGGGGGCTCGGGTAGATCGCGTGGGATCGGCGGCGGGGGAGTGAGTTCGGCGCGCTGCAATCGGAGGATTGCGAGCTTGCGGACCGCAGTGTCGTAGTCGTGGGACCGTTCGACCCGACGGTGCCGACGCCCGTCGTCGCTTGGGAACCCGAGCGCTACCTGCCAATACTGGAGCGGCTTGCTCTCATCGGCGGGCACCCTGCAGATGGACCCGGTGCCCCTGGTGCGTCGCATGACCACCAGTCAACGCTTCTACGCCCTTGCTTGCCAGAGCTTCCGCGGTGACGCGGTGGGCGTAGTCGCCCTCCGGGTAGCGGTCACGGGGCGCACTTTCGGCGAGACAGCGGGGCACTTCTATCGGTCATGCCCATCGCCAGCGCGTGCACTGATCGACGAGATCGTTCGGGTCGATCCAACGCGACGAGTCCGCCGGCGCGTAGAACGTGTGCACACTGCTCGGGTTGTCAGCGCTCAAGCGCCACTTCGCCTGCTCGCCGTCCGCGTACTCGAAGATGTACTCCTGCTCCAGCTGGAACGGCAGATCGTCGTAGTCATCGAGCTTGTGCCACTCGCCAGCATCTGCCCGAGTATCGCCAAGGGCGAGCAGGGCGTAGGCGATCGCCGCGAGTCCTGGTTGATTCGTCTCGGCAGCCTGAGCGAATCGGGCGGCCCGTGACTTGTAGTCGGACATGCCTTGAGGTCTAGCACGCTGAGCCCTTGTGGGGGAGACGCTTGTGCAACCGCTCCCAATCTGCAACGTGTGACGTCCTGGGGGCATGAAAAAGCCCCGCCGGCATCCGGCGGGGCTTCGAGTATTGCAACGGTTCGGACCGTTGGCCCTAGCTGCCTGCGATCGTCTCCTTGGGGTCGGCCTCAATGCGCGTGGTGATGACCGCATTTGCGCGTTCTTCTACTTCCTCCAGCGTAAGAGGAAGCCGCAATAGAGGAATGCCCATGCGCATTGTAGCTTCCATGATTCGCTCCCTGTGGCGAGCGAAAGTGTGCTCCATCGCGAATCGCCCAAGTTCGTCCGACAATTCATCCGGCAGGGGGTCGGGCGCGTCCAATTCCATGGTGACGACGTACTCGCTGAGGACGTTGCAGTAAGCATCGTCCTCATCGTCACCTTCGCCCCGAACCGAAACTTCGGCCTTCGTGCCCACGACCGCAATTCCCTCCTGGGTACGGTCCACTTCTGAGATAGCCAGGTTCACACGTGCGACAGGCCGCTTGCTTGAGATAGCAGGGCCGCGCGCAGCGCTGTATTCGGTCATGAACAAATCCACAAGCTTGAATTGGTGTTCAGCCAAGGATCTCGGCCTTCCGACTCGACGTACCAACGTGCTTCCCCTTAGCGGCTTCGCCGAGGCGGTATGTATTGATGAAGCGGCTGGCTCGGGGCTCGCCGCTGTGGCGCATCCCTTCGAGGCTCCACGAGGTCCCGGTGTAGCGAGGAGGTTCTATTGCTTCGACCTCGAAGTCCGTAACCCTGCGGTCCCATTCGATGGTGCTGACGCCGTGCGACGAGGCACCTATTTGCTCGAAGTGATCGATCGCAAGGATGCCAGGAGGGGAGGGCAGGGTTGTAGCAGAAGCAGCAGTCAGCGAGATCCGTGCAGATCGGCCGAGGACGCTTAAGTAGCGAATGAAGGACTCAAACCGAAGTGGGTCGTCTCCTTCTAGCACCCTCACGACGCGGTCTACAGGCACGCCCAAAGCCTCCGCAACGGCAGAGTGGTTGATGTTGTCGAGCCCATCAACTGCTTCCTGCAGGAGCTCTTCGATTCGCAATTGAGCCTCGGCGACCGCAAGCTCCGCACGCCCTCGTGGGTCAGCTTCGATCTGTTCGACGAATGTCAGGTCGTCATGCTGCTCTGTCATAGCTGAGGTCCTCCTCCTTGACTACTATGGAGACCTGGATGTCTTGCGGGTCCGTGCGTTCGCCGGTTTTGCCGAAGCAGTGCCCTAGGCGTAGCTGCTGCTCAAAATCGGGGAACTTCCACATCGGGTCGTCTGGGCCTCGGTGTGCATTCTCGATATCGTCGATCTTCGAGCGAGTAACGCAAGAACCCGAGCCGTCAGTGTCCCAAAATGTGACACGCTTGCTTGCCCGTTTGAACTCCCAGACGCCTTCTTCGAGGACGTTCACCTGTGCGGCTCGACGCGGTTTCCCGTCATCGGCGAAGTTTCGAATGATCTGGACGAGCATGGCTCGGTCGCCGGGTTGCGCCTCGTCCGGCCAGCCAGCCGAAGCTGCATGGTCCGGGTCGTCACGCCAGTCGCCCCTCCGCAGATCAGCGAGGAACTCCTCAGCGGGTTTTGTTCCGTCCGCCCGGACGCCGTAGAACACACGGTGCACCCTGCCCAACACGAACGGGCTGCGGGCTACCACGCGCGTCCCCACCACACACACATACGTTGAGTATGCACGACGTCGTCTGGGAGAGCCAACGCTGGGTGCGTCCTCGAATCAGGTCACAGTAGGTGCCTCGTCCCGGTCAAGGGAGAAATGAGAACCAAGCTTCGTCATCGCGTCGCGAGCCGCGGTCGAGGAGACGTGCTGGTATCGACGGGTGACGGCCTCGGACTGGTGGCCCACGATCTCGCCGATGATCTTCGCGTCGACGCCGAGTTCCATGAGGACGGTCGCGGTCGTGTGACGTGCCCAGTGGGTCGTCGGCACCGGCGACCCGGGCGCGAGGTGCTCTTCGGCGATCACCCCGGCCTCGAACAGAAGGTCCCGCCAGGTCTGCTCGTCCTCGCCCCACAGGTACGGCTCGCCGTTCGGCTTCCGCCAGACGAGACCGTAGGGGTTGGGGCGACCGGCTGTGCTGACCAGGTACCGGCGGAGGGCTTCGGCGAGCGCCGGCATGAGCGGCACGTAGCGCGGCTTCCCGGACTTTGGTCGGATCAGGCAGAGGCGGCCGTTGAGCTGCTCGTACTCGAATCCGTCTGGGATGCGGAGGCGGCGAGCGCTGCAGGAGCCGGCGCGGTTCTTCCCGCACTTCCACCCGCCGTCGGTGTCCTCCCCGCAGCCGTGCTCGAAGGGCACCTCGGACAGCGCCCACTCGACGCCGAGCGTGGGTGTCTCGGAGTCGAGGTCCAGTGAGGCGAGCCGCGCGCCGAGGCGCTCGCCCTGGCGGAGGCCGCCGAGCAGGGCAACCCACCACCGCGTGCCGTCGTCGTGCTCGGCAGCGACCTGCAGCACGCTCAGCGCCGCCTCGGTGCTCAGCGCGCCACGGTTTGATGCGGCCTGTGCGGGCGCGTCGACGTCCTCGCAGACGTTCCGCGCCGCGATCCCCTCGACCCGGGCGGACTCGAGCATGAGGGACAGCACCTGGAACGCCTTCCGCGACGTCGATGAGGACCGTCCGGCGTCGGCCACGGCCTTCGTCATGATCCGGACGTCAGAGGGCTTGAGGAACGCGACTTTCTTCGCGCCGATGGTGGGGACGATCCAGTTCCGCGTCACGGACTCGTAGGACAGCAGCGTGTTCGGCTTGAGGTTCGGCTTGCCGACAGTCTCGAGCCAGTGCGTCGCCCACTGCTCCACGACGGTCTTCGTGTCGAGAGCGGTGCCGTGCTGCTTGATCTGATCCTTGATCGCGTCGAGCTTGCGGCGAGCGCCCTCCTTCGTCTTCGACGTGACAACCCGTTGCCGACGGCGGCCGTCTGGGTGGAAGCCGTCGTCGATTACTGCCCGCCAGAGCTTGCCCCCACGGATCGCGTAGAGCGCCCCGTCCCCCGAATCCCGCTTCCTCGGCACTGCATCCTCCTGGTACACACATCAGTACACACACTCAACCGCAACCATATGTTTGCGGTTGGCGCGTCCGATGGTAGCCCGATCCCCGTCTTTCCGGGGAAGTAGGGCGCTCCCACGGCGCGCGCCGCAGAGCCCAGTCTACTGCTCCTATTCACTCGTAATGAATAGGTCGTCGGTTCGATTCCGACAGGCGGCTCCGAAACCCCCTCGTTCCTGTCGGAACGAGGGGGTTCTGCGTTCGGTGACACGACGGACGAGCAACCGGGCGCGGACCACGCCGGCTCCGCCCGGGAGGCCCCTCACCGGCACTCGTGGACACGCGCCTCCCATGGACGCAGCACTCCGGCGACCGGCGCCTCGCCGAGGTTCCCCAGCACGAACGCCCCGACGCGTTTCCCGACCGTGTCCGGCAGCTCGAGGTCCGACGACGACAGGTTCGCGACGACGACGAGCGGTGACTCGTCCGCGTCGGCCGACTCCCGCGTGAACGCCCAGAGTGTCGGGTGCTCGGCCTCCAGGAGCGTGAACGTCCCGAGCCGCACGGTGCGGGAGCGGTGTCGCAGCTCGATGAGCCGCCGGTGGTGCTCGTACACCGACCGGTCGCCCGCGGCCCGGTCGCCCGCGACCGTGATCCGTGGCCAGCCCTGCCCCATCCCGATCCAGGGTCCGGCGGTGGAGAACCCGCCGGCGGGTCCGCTGTCGTCCCAGGGGATCGGCGTCCGGGCGTTGTCGCGGCTGCGGAAGGCGAGGGCCTCGAGCGCCTCGGACTCGGACATGCCGCGGCCGACGGCACCGCGGAACCAGTTCAGGGACTCGATGTCCCGGTACTCGTCGATGCTGGTGAAGCCGGCGTTGACCATGCCGATCTCGTCGCCCTGGTACACGTACGGGGTACCGCGGTGCAGGTGCAGCACGGTGGCGAGGAGCGTGGCGGACTCGTACCGGAAGGCGAAGGGGTCCCACGCCCCGGCCCCGAACCGGGACACCGGCCGCGGCTGGTCGTGGTTCGACAGGTACAGCGAGTTCCACCCGCGGTCCTCGAGCCCGGTCTGCCACCGTGCCAGTGAGTGCTTGAGCGTCGGCAGGTCGGTCGCGCTGCGGGTGAACTTGGACGACGGGGCGTGGTCGAGTCCGACGTGCTCGAACTGGAACACCATGTCGAGTTCGTGTCGTTCCGGGTCGGTGAAGAGCTGCGCGTCCTCGACGGTGACGCCGGGCATCTCGCCGACGGTGAGCAGGGCCTCCCGGCCGGCGAACACACGCTCGTGCATCTCCTGCAGGTGGTCGTGGATGCGCGGTTGCATGACGTACGCGTCGCTGTCGCCGGAGAGGGCGTCGCCGTCCTTGGCGATGTGGTTGATGACGTCCATCCGGAAGCCGTCGACACCGCGGTCCAGCCAGCGGTTCATCATGTCGTACACCGCGGCGCGGAGGTCCGGGTTGTCCCAGTTCAGGTCCGGCTGCTGGGGCGTGAACATGTGCAGGTAGTACTGACCGGTGCCGGGGTGCCAGGACCAGGCCGGCCCACCGAACGCTGCGCGCCACCCGTTCGGTTCGTGGCCGTCGACCGGTTCGCGCCAGATGTACCAGTCGTGCTTGGGGCAGGTGCGGGACTGCAGCGCGGCGCGGAACCAGGGGTGCTGGTCGCTGGAGTGGTTGACGACCAGGTCCATGACGAGCTTCATGCCGCGCTGGTGCACCTCGACCAGCAGGGCGTCGAACTCGTCGATCGTGCCGAACAGCGGGTCGATGTCCTCGTAGTCGGCGATGTCGTAACCGTTGTCGGCCTGGGGCGACCGGTACACCGGCGACAGCCAGACGACGTCGACGCCGAGGTCGGCGATGTGGTCGAGGTGCTGCCGGAGGCCCGCGAGGTCACCGATGCCGTCCCCGTTCCCGTCGGCGAAGCTGCGCTGGTACACCTGGTAGACGACGGCTCCCGTCCACCACGGTTCCGGTCCGGTCACGGCGCCTCCTCGCGTCGGGTGCGCGCCCCCGGCGCGCATGCCCAGCAGTGTCGGGACGGGAGGCTCGACATCCGTCGCGTGTCGAGCCTCCGGTCCGCCGACTGGTGACCCGCACGGTACGCCTCCTGCCCTGGCGACCGGTGCACGGGACGAGCTGTGGACGGACGGGATCGTCCACAGGGGCCCGATCCGGTCGCGTCCCGGACGGACGCGGCTGGTAGACACGGGGCATGGCCATCCGATGGGGAGTACTCGGGACCGGCGGCATCGCCCGGTCCTTCGTCCGCGACTGCAGTGCCGCGGGGGTGGTGTTCAGCGCCGTCGGCTCGCGGACGGACGAGTCCGCGCGGGCCTTCGCCGACGAACACGACATCCCTCGTGCACACGGGGACTACGCGGCCCTGGTGGCCGATGACGGGGTGGACGCGGTGTACGTCGCGACCCCGCACTCCCGTCACGCCGAGGACGCCCTGCTCGCGATCGCGGCGGGCAAGCACGTCCTGGTCGAGAAGGCCTTCACGATCACGGCAGCCGAGGCGCGCCGCGTCCGTGATGCTGCGCGCGACCGCGGTGTCCTCGTGATGGAGGCGATGTGGACCCGCTTCCTGCCGCAGACCGCGATGATCCGACGCGTCCTCGCCGAGGGCCGCATCGGCACGCCTCGGCTGGTCCAGGCGACGCACCACCAGGCGCTGCCGACCGACCCCCGCCACCGTCTCAACGACCCGGCCCTCGGCGGTGGTGCGTTGCTCGACCTCGGTGTGTACCCGGTGTCCTTCGCGGTGGACGTCCTCGGCGTCCCGACCGCGATCGCGGCCTCCGGCACCCTGAGCGACCAGGGCGTCGACACGCAGATGGGGATCGTGTTGACGCACCCGGGTGGTGCGCAGTCGACCGTGCACTTCGCCCTCGACCTCCGCAGCCCGAACAGCGCGTCCATCATCGGCACCGAGGGCCGCATCGACCTCGATCCGACGTGGTGCACGCCGACGACCTGGCGCATCCGAGCCGCCGACGGCACCGTGGTGGAGGAGTTCGACGGGCGAGAGGAACTCGCCGGCTACAACCACGAGGCACGGGGGTTCGAGGCGGCGATCTCCGCCGGCGTCCCCGCGGACAGCACGACGCACATCGACCACACCGTCGCCGTCATGGACGTGATGGACGAGGCCCGACGGCAGGTCGGCGTCCGGTACGCGGCCGACTGAGGTCTGGAGGCTCGGACCCGCGTCTCGTAGGATCGCCTGGATGTCCGAGCAGTCACCCCAGCCGCCCACCGGCGGCCCCGTCCACCGTTCCGTGGCTGCCCTGCGCGCCTCCGTCCGCCGGAGGCCCGTGCCGTGGGGGGTCGGCGGGCTCGTCGTCGTCCTCGCCGTCGCCTCCGGCGGCGTGGTGGCGGTGAACGCCGCGACCGCAGACCAGCCGAGCGCGACGGGCTCGGCCAGCGCCTCCCGGACGCCCCTCGCCACCCGGACACCGACGTCGTCCCCGACGGCCACCGCCACGCCGACGCCGACGGCGAGGGCCGAGCGGACGCCCACCCCGACGCCGACACCGACACCGACCGCGGACGCTGCGGCGCGGACCTGCTCCGTCGCCGGCGCTGCGTCGGCGAGCGGCCTCGGCCGGTTCGAGGGGTACGTGATGAACGCGGCCACCGGCGAGGAACTGTTCTCCCGCGACGGCGGCACGCCCGCCCAGACCGGCAGCGTCATGAAGACCCTGACGAGTGCGACCGCTCTGGCCGTCCTCGGTGCCGGGCACACGATCCCGACGACGGTCACGGACGAGGGTGGCGGCACGATCGCGCTCGTCGGACACGGCGACGCGACCCTCTCGGCCGGCAACGGCACGGTCTACCCGGGGGCGCCGACCCTGCCGCAGCTCGCGCAGCAGGTGAAGGCCCGACTCGGCGACACGCCGGTCACGACGATCGTCGCCGACGGCACCTGGTGGAGTGCGGCGGACGCCTGGGACCCGACCTGGCCCGTCAGCGAGCGGACCATCGGCTACCAGCCGAACGTCACCGCGCTGATGGTCGACGGGGACCGGGCGAACCCGGCGGCGGCGACCTCCCCACGGTCCGAGGACCCGATCGGTCGTGCCGGGGACGCCTTCCGGACGGCCCTCGCGAACGCGGGCGTCGTCGGGGCGTCGACCGCGCAGGTCACGCAGCGTGCGACCACCTCGCAGGACACGATCGCGCAGGTGCAGTCGCAGCCGGTGTCGACGCTGATCGGGCAGATGATCCCCAATTCGGACAACACCCTGGCCGAGATGCTCGCGCGGGTCTCGTCGAAGGAGTCCGGGGCCGGTGGCACCGCGGCCTCGCTGACGAGCGTCTACAGCAGCGCCCTCCGCGGATACGGCGTCGATCCGTCGGGCATCCGCATCGTCGACGGTTCCGGCGAGAGCGCGTCGAACGCGGTGTCACCGGCGTTCGTGGCGCACCTCATGGTCCCGGTGACGCGGGGCGACAAGGGCCTCGGCACGCTCGCGCAGGTGCTGCCGGTCGCCGGGGTGTCCGGCACCCTCTCCAGCCGGTTCACGGGGGCGAACGCCGACGCCCGCGGCAAGGTGCACGCGAAGACCGGGTGGATCGACAGTGCGAACACCCTCGGCGGCTACATCGACGCCGCCGACGGCACGAAGCTGACGTTCGCGTTCTACGCCATCGGGTCGCCGCGCGCCGCGGCGCTCCCGGCCCTCGACGCCGTCACGGCGGCCGTCTACCGGTGCGGAGGCTCGCTCACCGGCTCCTGACCCGGCGGGTGTTGGATGGGGGCATGGCCAGGGCACTGCTCATCACCGACGTCCAGAACGACTTCACCGAGGGCGGCGCGCTCGCGGTCGACGGGGGAGCGGCACTCGCCGAGCGGATCACCGCGTTCCTCCGTCGGCATGCCGACGAGTACGACGTCGTCGTCGCCTCCCGCGACTGGCACGACGCCACCGGGGACAACGGCGGACACTTCGCCGGTCCCGACGGACCGGACTTCCGAACGACCTGGCCGGCGCACTGCGTCGCCGGCACGCCCGGTGCCGAGTACCACCCGGCGCTCGACCTGTCCTTCGTCGACGTCCACGTCCGCAAGGGGCAGGGTGAGCCGGCGTACTCGGCGTTCGAGGGCACGACCGACGCGGGCGCGGACCTCGTCGACGTCTTCTTCGACCGCGAGGTGCACGCCGTCGACATCGTCGGGATCGCCACGGACCACTGCGTCCGGGCGTCCGCGCTCGACGGGGTGCACGCGGGGCTCGATGTCTTCGTGTACGAGGACCTCGTGGTGGGCATCGACCAGACCAGCAGCGAGGCTGCGCTCGAGGAGGTCCGCGACGAAGGCGGGCACACCGGGCGCAGCGACATGGACGAGGGGCGTCAGCGCCCGGGAGGAGCGGTCCTGTGACCGACCAGACCACCACCAGCACGACCACCACCAGCACGACCACCACGGTCGGTGATGCGCACGTCACCGTCGCCGACGTCCCCACCGGCCTGTTCATCGGCGGCGCCTGGCGTCCCGCGAGCGGTGGCGCGACCTTCGACGTCCGCGACCCCTCCACGGGTGCGGTGCTCGCGAGTGTCGCGGACGCCACGCCGGAGGACGGCATCGCCGCACTCGACGCCGCCGTCGCCGCGCAGGACGACTGGGCAGCGACCGCGCCCCGCCGTCGCTCGGACCTGCTCCGGCGGACCTTCGACCTCGTGCACGAGCACGCGGACGACATCGCCGCGGTCATGACGCTCGAGATGGGCAAGCCGCTGGCGGAGTCCCGCGGTGAGGTCGTGTACGGCGCCGAGTTCCTCCGGTGGTTCTCGGAGGAGGCCGTCCGGATCGGCGGTGACTACCGGACGAATCCCGAGGGCACCGGCCGGGGCATCGTCCTCAAGCGCCCGGTGGGCCCGGTGTACGCGATCACGCCGTGGAACTTCCCGCTCGCGATGGCGACCCGGAAGATCGCGCCCGCCCTGGCCGCCGGCTGCACCGTGGTCCTGAAGCCCGCCGACCTCACCCCGCTGACCACGCTGTACCTGGTGGAGCTGTTCCGCCAGGCTGGGCTGCCGGACGGTGTGCTCAACGTGGTGCCGGCCTCCGACGCGAAGGCGCTGTCCGCGCCGGTGATCGCGGACCGCCGCCTCCGCAAGCTGACCTTCACGGGTTCGACCCCGGTCGGTTCGGCGCTGCTCAAGCAGGCGGCGGACAACGTGCTGAAGACGAGCATGGAACTCGGGGGGAACGCCCCGCTCCTGGTGTTCGACGACGCCGACCTCGACCTCGCGGTGGACGCGGCGATGCAGGCGAAGTTCCGCAACGTCGGCGAGGCCTGCACGGCGGCGAACCGCTTCTTCGTGCAGGAGGGCATCGCCGACGCCTTCACGGCGGCCCTGTCCGAGCGGATCGACGCGCTGCGCATCGGTCGCGGCACCGAGGACGGCACGGACATCGGGCCGCTCATCGACTCCCGTGCAGTCGACAAGGCCGCCGGGCTCGTGGACGACGCCGTCGCGCGCGGTGCCCGGCTGGTGTCCGGTGGCCAGCGGGTCGACCGTGAGGGCACCTTCTACGCGCCGACGCTGCTGGACGACGTGCAGCCCGGTTCGGACATCCTGACCACCGAGATCTTCGGTCCGGTCGTCTCGATCACGCGCTTCGCGACCGAGGAAGAGGGCATCCGGCTCGCCAACGACACCGAGTACGGCCTCGTCGCCTACGCGTTCACCGAGGACATGCGCCGTGGGCAGCGGTTGGCGGAGCGGCTGGAGACGGGCATGCTCGGCTGGAACACGGGCGTCGTGTCGAACGCGGCGTTCCCGTTCGGCGGTGTCAAGGCCTCCGGTCTGGGACGAGAGGGCTCTCACGAGGGTCTCGAGGAGTACCTCGAGACGGTCTACGTGCTGACCCCGGACCCCTTCGCCGCCTGACCCTCCCGCAAAACGCAACGTGGGCGGCACCACGCAACGGAGTACCGCTGCGAGGAACCGCCCACGTTGCGTTTTGCGGGGGAGGACCTCAGACCAGGAGCTGGTGCTTCGCCAGGTCGCGGTAGAGGGGCGTGCTCTGGACGAGCTCGGAGTGCGTGCCGACGCCGACGACCCGACCGTGCTCGAGCACGACGATCACGTCGGAGTCGACCACGGTGGACAGACGGTGGGCGATGACGAGCAGTGTGCGGTCCTCGGCGACCGCGTCGATCGCCAGACGCATCTTCTGCTCGTTGACGCCGTCGAGCGAGGACGTCGACTCGTCGAGCAGGAGGATCGGGGGAGCGGCGAGCAGGGCCCTGGCGATGGCCAGGCGCTGGCGTTCACCACCGGAGAGCATCACGCCGTCCTCACCGACCTGCGCGTCGAGGCCGCGGGGGTCGCGGTGCAGCACGTCGCCGAGGTTCACGGCCTCGAGCACCCGGACGCACTCCGACTCGGACGCGTCGGGCGAGCCGAGCAGCAGGTTCGCGCGGATCGTGCCGGCGAGCACCGGCGCGTCCTGTTCGACGTACCCGATCTGTGCGCGGAGTTCGCCGCGGTCGAGCCCGCGGACGTCCAGCCCCCCGAGCCGGATGACGCCGTCGGTCGGGTCGTAGAACCGTTCGATGAGCGCCAGCGTGGTCGACTTGCCGGCACCGGACGGACCGACCAGGGCCACTCGGGCGCCGCGCGGGACGCTGAACGACACGTCCTGCAGGACGACCTGGTCGTCACCGGTGCCGACGGTCGGGGCGTCCGCACCGACCGCCCCGGCACCGGCCGCACCGTCCGTGCCCACGGCGTCCGACGACGCCGCGTACCGGAAGGTGACGTGCTCGAACGTGATGGCGTCGTCGGTGGCGATGGCAGCCGCCGGTCGGACCGCGTCGTCGTCCTGGTCCTCGGTCGGCAGGTGCAGGACCTCTTCGATACGACCGAGCGCGCCGAGCGCCTGCGCCACGGCGACGACTGCGCCGAGGGCCTGACCGAGCGGCATGATCATCATGAAGAGCAGCAGGATGAACGTGATGAGGGTGGCGATGGTGATCGTCCCAGCCGCGACCTGCGCACCACCGATGCCGAGCACGGCGATGAACGCGACCTGCATGACGATGCTCGCGACCGGCACGACGAACGCGGACATCCGGGCGATGACGAGGCCACGCTGGTAGGCCTCGGTCGCGTGCTGGTCGACCTCGGTGACCTCTCGTGCGGTGGCCCCGGCGGCACGGATGGTGCGGACGGCGCCGATGCCGCGCTCGACGGCGGCGGTGAGGTCGCCGACCTTCTCCTGCGCGGCCTTCGAGGCGACCCGGATGCGCCGGCTGAGGCCACCGACGACGACCACCGCGACGATGACGATGACGATGACCACGACGAGCAGCAGCGGGTCGATGATCGCCATCGCGATCACGGCACCGGTGAAGGTGAGCGCGCCGCCGATGGACTCGATGAGCCCCTGCGTCAGGACCGCCCGGAGGAGGGTGGTGTCGCTGCCGACGCGGGACACCAGGTCACCGGTCCGTCGGACGTCGAACTCCGAGATCGGCAGGTTGAGGATCCGCGCGATGAGCTTGCGTCGGGTGGAGAGCACGACGCCCTCGCCGGCCCGCTGCAGCAGGAAGTGCTGGACGCCGTTGAGGACGCCGGCGACGAGCACGAGGACGACGAGCGCCCACACGAGCGTGGACATGCCGGTGCCCTGCTGGACGGCGGTCACGACCTGGTTGACGAGCAGGGGCTGCGCCAGGGACGCGCCGGCCCCGAGGATGCTCAGCACGATGATGACGACCATCGCCGGCTTGTTCTCGAACAGGTAGGACAGCAGGCGGCCGAAGGTGGCGCGGGGCCCGTCGGTCTTCTTCGGGCGTGCGAACGGGTTGCTCATCGTGCGTCGATTCTCTCACCGCGGGACCGACAGACGGACGGGAGGCTCCCCACCGGTCCGTGGGGGAGCCTCCCGTCCGTCAGGTGCCCCGTTACGGGGCGACGCGTTCCGCGGCCGGCTGGTCGTCGGTGGCGTCCGCGAGGTCGCTCCCGCGGGTCTCGCGGACGAGGAACAGCGCGACGAGCGTGACGACCGCCGCGATGGTCAGGTACAGCCCGACGAGGAAGATGTTCCCGTCCGGCTGCCACAGCTTGAGGGCGATCGTCGGCGCGAGCGACGCCCCCAGGATCGACGCGACGTTGTAGGCCAGGGCAGAGCCGGTGTAGCGGACGTTCGTCGGGAACAGCTCCGGCAGCAGCGCACCCATCGGACCGAAGGTGAGCCCCATCAGCGACAGCCCGACGATGAGGAAGGTCACCACCGTGATCGGACCGTGCGCGGCCGCGAACCAGAACTGGAACGTCAGGCCGAAGAGCGCGATGCCGATGGTCGTCGGGATGAGCGTGCGACGACGTCCGAACCGGTCGGCGAGCAGACCGGCGATCGGGGTGCAGATGCCGAAGAACACGACGCCGATCATGAGCAGCGACAGGAACTCACCGCGGGAGTAGCCGAGGCCGATCTTCGGGACGAGCTTCGAGGCGGTGTCGCCCGCGGTGCCGTAGTTCAACGTGAAGGTCGTCATGAAGTAGAAGAGCACGTAGGTGGCGACCATGCCGAACGTGCCGACGATGATCGCGCGCCACGAGGTGCGGAACACGCGGCCCAGCGGGACCTTCGCGACCGAACCGGACTCCTGGACGCCGCGGAACACCGTGGACTCGACCAGGCGGAAGCGCACGTAGAGGCCGATGAGGACGAGGACCGAGGACACCAGGAACGGGATGCGCCAGCCCCACGCCTGGAAGTCCGCGTTCGGGGTGCCGTCGGCGCCGGCGGGCAGTGCGGCGTTGATGATGATGAACAGGCCGTTGGCGAGCAGGAAGCCGATCGGGGCGCCGAGCTGCGGCATCGAGCCGAACACGCCGCGCTTGCCCTCGGGGGCGTTCTCGGTCGCGAGCAGGGCCGCGCCGGACCACTCGCCACCGAGGCCGACGCCCTGGGCGAAGCGGAGCACGGCGAGGAGCACGGGTGCGAGGACCCCGACCGAACCGAAGGTCGGCAGGCAGCCGATGAGGAACGTCGCGGTGCCCATCACGAGCAGGGAGGCGACGAGGGTGGTCTTCCGGCCGACACGGTCACCGAAGTGGCCGAACAGGACCGACCCGACCGGCCGGGCGAAGAACGCCAGCGCGAACGTGACGAACGAGGACAGCTGCGATGCCGTCGGGTCCTCGTTCGGGAAGAAGAGCGTGGGGAAGACGAGGACGGCTGCGGTCGCGTAGACGTAGAAGTCGTAGAACTCGATGGAGGTGCCGACGAGGCTGGCGATGACGACGCGCGAGCGCGGGTTCGTCTTCGGAGCGGGCGTCGTGGTGGCCGGTGCGGCGGACATGCGTGGGAGGACCTTCGAGGTGCGCGCGCGTTCGAGGAGCGCTGCGGGACCGGACGGCGGACTGACGATGCGGTTCGCGCGGGGTGGCGCGGACACCGGATCGGGTGCGTTCGGAGGTGGTGGTCCCGCTCGTGACGGGGTCCTCAGTGTACGACGGATGTCGGGAAGCTGCGAATCGGCCCCGAGCTGCCCGTCAGTCCGCCCGGTCGGTCAGTTGCTCGCGCCGGTGCCGAGGTGCGACGGCAGGGTGTGCCCCATGCGGTCGCGCTTGGTGTCGAGGTACCCGGCGTTCTGCGCGGAGACGCCGACGACGAGCGGCACGAGCGAGTCCACCGTGATGCCGTGCTCGATGAGCTGCCGGCGCTTCTCGGGGTTGTTCGAGAGCAGTCGCACGCGCGTGATGCCGAGGTCGGCGAGGATGCCGGCGGCGCCGCCGTACTCACGGGAGTCGGCGGGCAGCCCCAGCGCCAGGTTCGCGTCGAGCGTGTCGAGACCGTCCTCTTGCAGGCGGTAGGCCTTGAGCTTGTTGATCAGGCCGATGCCGCGACCCTCGTGACCCCGCAGGTACACGACGACCCCGCCCTCGGCGGCGATCGTGTCGAGTGCTGCGTCGAGCTGCGGGCCGCACTCGCACTTCAGCGACCCGAAGGCCTCACCGGTCAGGCACTCCGAGTGCACGCGGACGAGCGCGCCGTCCGAGGGCGCCTGGCCGTCGGGCGTCTTCGCGATCACGGCGACGTGCTCCGCGCTCGTCACGAGGTCCCGGTAGGCACGCATCTCGAACAGGCCGTGGGTGGTGGGGACGTTCGTGGACACCTCGAACGAGACCGGGCTCCCCGGGGTGGCGGAGGTCAGTGCGTCGGTCATGTGGTGCTCCGGTCGGTGGGGGCCCCGTCGACCACGCCGTCGGGCCGCTGCGGGACCGTGCGGGCGCGGACCAGCAGGTCGGGGCCGAGGCTGGACGTTGACAGTACACGCAACATCCGCGCAGCGTGGATACTTCCCACCCCGATGTCGCCGAGCGCGACGCGGGGGCCGCCGAGCAGGACCGGGGCCAGGTAGACGAGCAGTTCGTCGGCGAGTCCGGCGGCGATGAACGCCGACGCGACGGTCGGTCCGCCCTCGACGAGGACGCTGTGCACCCCGCGCGCGCGGAGCGACCGGAGGGCCGCGTCGAGGTCGTGCCCGGGGATGGTGACGACGCCACGGGGGTGTCGGTGCAGGGCCGCGTCCGCCGGCAGGGCGCGGTCGCCGAGGACGACCGGCAGCGGCTGGTCGGCGAGGAACTCACCGGCGTCGCCACGCGCGGTCAGGCTCGGGTCGTCGGCGAGGGCCGTCCCGGTGCCGACGAGGACCGCGTCGTGTGCGGCGCGCTGCTCGTGCACGTGCTGCCGGGCGGCTGCGCCGGTGATCCACTGGCTCGTGCCGTCGGCCGCTGCCGCTCGACCGTCGAGGCTGGCCGCCCACTTCACGGTCACCCACGGGCGTCCGAGTCGGACGGAGAGCAGCCACCGTTCGAGGAACGCCTCGGCCTGGTCGGCGAGCACGCCCGACACGACCTGGACCCCGGTGGCGCGCAAGCGTTCGGCGCCACCGTGGGCGGCGGGACCGGGGTCGTCGACGGCGTACACGACCCGCGCGACGCCGGCCTCGATGAGGGCGACGGAGCACGGCCCGGTCCGCCCGACGTGGTCGCACGGTTCGAGGGTGACCACCGCGGTCGCTCCGCGGAGTCGCGCCGGGTCGACCTTCCGCATCGCGTCGACCTCGGCGTGTGGGGTGCCCGCACCGCGGTGCCAGCCCTCGCCGAGGACGTCGCCGTCGGGGGAGAGCACGACGGCGCCGACCCGGGCGTGGTCGCCGACGGCCGGGCCCCGGGCCGCGAGTTCGAGGGCCCGGCGCATCGCGCGGACCTCGACGTCGCTGGCGGGCAGGCCGTGCGGCTCCGGGGTCGTGTCGGGTGCGGTGTGGCTCACGGAGCGAGACTACCGGCGGTCCCCGACGTCGATCCGGGAGGCCAGGGCAGGTCGGACGCGGGCGTCCCGTCCGCGCGCCGCAGGGCCTTCCACGCCGGGGCCGGTGAGCCGTCGCGGTTCGGCACGAGGGCGTCGCCGCTGCCGGTGTAGGTGAAGCCGGCACGACGGGCGACCGCGGCCGACGCGGTGTTGCCGACGTAGCACTCCCAGTACACGTCCGGGGCGCCCTGCGCGAACGCCCAGTCGACGACGAGCCCGACGGCCTCGGACACGAGCCCCGTCCCACGGGCGGCCGGCGCCAGCCAGAACCCGAGGTCCCGGCGGGCGGTCCGGTAGCTGATCACACCGTCGAGCCAGGTCGATCCCTGCCGACGGATCGCCCAGGTGTACTCGCGGTCCGAGGCCCACCCGGGGCCGACGAGCGCGTCGACGAAGCCCTGTGCGTCCTGCGTCCGGTAGGGCTGGGGGATCGTCGTCCAGCGGGCGATCTCCGGGTCCTGGCAGGCCTCGGTGATCGCCGTCGTGTCGGCCCGGGTCGGCATGTCGAGCCGGACCCGAGCCGACTCGAGGGTGACGGGGAGCACGGTCGGTCAGCGAGCGCGCGGCACGAAGCCGATCGCGTCGTACACGCGGGCGAGCGTGGCCTGGGCGATCGACTCGGCCCGGTCGGCCCCGACCGCGAGCAGGCGGTCGAGCTCGGCCGGGTCGTCGAGGAGCTCCAGCGTGCGGGCGCGCACCGGTTCGAGCTCGGCGACGACCGCGTCGGCCACCTCGCCCTTGAGGTCGCCGTAGCCCTTGCCGACGAACGAGGCCTCGAGCTCGGCGACCGGCGTGCGCGTGAATGCCGAGAGGATCGCCAGGAGGTTCGTGACGCCGGGCTTGGCGGCCCGGTCGGCGCGGATCTCCCGCTCGGTGTCGGTGACGGCCGACCGGATCTTCTTGGCCGTGCGCTTCGGGTCGTCGAGCAGGCGGATGAGGCCACTGTCGGACGCCGCCGACTTGCTCATCTTGCTCGTGGGGTCCTGCAGGTCGTAGATGCGCGCTGTCTCGGCACCGATCCGTGCCTCCGGCACGACGAACGTGTCGCCGAACCGCGAGTTGAAGCGGCCGGCGAGGTCGCGCGTGAGTTCGACGTGCTGGCGCTGGTCGTCGCCGACGGGGACGACCGCCGTGTCGTAGAGCAGGATGTCGGCGGCCATCAGGACCGGGTACGTGAAGAGCCCGACCGAGGCGGCCTCGGCGCCCTGACGCGCGGACTTGTCCTTGAACTGGGTCATCCGGCTGGCCTCACCGAAGCCGGTCAGGGTGTTCAGCACCCAGGCGAGCTCGGCGTGCGCGGGGACGTGCGACTGCACGAACAGCGTCGACCGCGACGGGTCGATGCCGGACGCGATGTACTGCGCCGCCGTGGCACGCGTGCTGGCTCGGAGCTCGGCGGGGTCCTGCGGGGAGGTGATCGCGTGCATGTCGACCACGCAGTAGATCGCGTCGTGGTCGTCCTGCAGGTCGCGCCACTGCATCAGCGCGCCGATGTAGTTGCCGAGGTGGAGGGACCCGGCCGACGGCTGGATACCGGAGAAGATGCGCGTGCTGGTCATGCGGGAGTCCTGGTGCTCGTGAGCGAGTGGGGGATCAGAGTTCGTAGTCGACGACCACGGGGGCGTGGTCGGACCATCGCTGGTCGTAGGCGGCTGCACGGTCGACCGTGTACGAGGTCACCGTCGCGGCGAGCTCCGGCGTCGCGACCTGGTAGTCGATGCGCCAGCCGGAGTCGTTGTCGAAGGCCTGCCCGCGCCAGGACCACCACGTGTACGGTCCGTCGACGTCGCCGGCCTGCGCTCGGCCGACGTCGACCCAGCCGAGACCGGGTCCGGTGCTGCCGTCGGCGGCCTCGACCGGTTCGCCGTCGGCGCCGAAGAAGCGGCTGAAGTAGGCACGCTCGCGCGGCAGGAAGCCCGCACGCTTGACGTTGCCCTTCCAGTTCTTGATGTCGCGCTGGTCGTGTCCGACGTTGAGGTCACCGACCACCACGGCGAGCGGGTTGTGCGCGCGGAGGGCGGGCAGTCGCTCGGTCATGGCGTCGAGGAACTTCCACTTCTCGTCCTGCTTCGGGGTGTCGACCTCGCCCGAGTGCACGTACGTGGAGACGACCGTGACGGTGCGTCCGCCGATCTCGTAGTCGGCCTCGATCCAGCGGCCGGCGGAGTCGAAGTCCTCGGCGCCGAGCTCGACACGGTGCAGGTGCGCCCGGTGGCGGGAGGCGATTGCCACCCCGGCGCGGCCCTTCGCCGACGCGGGGTCGTGCACGACGTCCCACTCGTCGCCGAGCAGACCGGTCAGGTCCTCGGTCGAGGCACGGACCTCTTGCAGGGCGAGCACGTCGACGTCGCGGTCGGCGAGCCAGTCGCCCATCCCCTTCCGGAACGCGGCACGGATGCCGTTGACGTTGACGGTCGCGAGGCGCAGGCGTGTCATGCCGACCAGCTTATCGGCGGCGTCCGACGGCCCGGACGACGGACGGGAGGCCCGGTGCCAGCTGGCACCGGGCCTCCCGTCCGGAGGGTGGTCGCGTGCAGGACGCGACCTGCGCGATCAGGCCGCGTCGTGGTCCGTCTGCAGGAAGTCGACCAGGCTGTCCGCGGTGGTCTCGGCGTCGTCGCCGGACACCGTCAGCGTGACCTGGTCGCCGTTCTCGACGCCGAGGCCGAGGAGGCCGAGGATGCTGCCGGCGTTGGCCGACTTCTCGCCCTTGGCGATGGTGACCTGGTGGCCGGACGCGGTGACGGTCTGGACGAACAGCGACGCGGGTCGTGCGTGCAGGCCGGATGCGCTGGCGACGGTGACGGTGCGGGTGGCTTCGGACATCGATGGACTCCTGTCGATGGGTGGTGCGCTCATGGTAGCGAGCGCCTGTCGGGTGGTTCTGCGGTTCTGCGGATCAGTGGTTCAGTCGCGTCCGGGCCAGAAGACCTCGGTGCCGGCGGCCTCGACCTCGCGCACCAGGTCCAGGTTGACACCCGGGTCGGTGATGATCGTGTCGATCGCGGCGAGCGGGGCGACGCGGCCGAACTCCTCGCGGCCGAACTTGGTGTGGTCGGCGAGCAGGATGCTCCGGCGCGCGGACTTGATCATGGCGCTCTTCACGGCGGCCTCGGCCATGTTGTGCGTCGTCAGCCCACGCTCCGGGGTGATCCCGTTGATGCTGACGAAGGCGACGTCGACGCTCACCATGCCGATGAGCTGGTGGGTCCAGGTGCCGACGCCCGCGAGCGAGTCGCTCCGGATGTTGCCGCCGAGCAGGTGCAGGTCGATGCCCGGGCGGTTCGCCACGGCCATCGCCACCGGCAGCGAGTGCGTGACGACGGTGAGGCCACGGTCGGTCGGCAGCATCTCGGCCAGGCAGATCGTCGAGGTGCCGGCGTCGATCATCACCGAGCCGTTCTCCGGCAGCTCGGCGAGGGCCGCTTCGGCGATCACCATCTTCTCGGTCTGGTTGATGCCGCCGCGGTCGCCGACGCCCGGGTGCAGGGTGATCCGTTCGACCGGGATGGCGCCGCCGTGGGCACGACGGACGAGGCCCCGGCGCTCCAGGCTCGTCAGGTCACGGCGGATGGTCTCCGGCGTGACGGCGAGCAGTTCGGCGAGGTCCTTGACGTCGACCCGTCCGTGGGCGCGCGCCTGTTCGACGATGCGCTGGTGGCGTTCTGGTGCGTACATCGGGCCTCATCTGGTCGAGCGGGTCGCTCGGGTCGGGCTGTGCGTCCGGGCTGTGCGTCCGGTCGGCGACGGGCATGTGGAGCGGAACGGACATGCTCGGGCACGATCCGACCGGGAAGCCCGCCGCGGTCCTGGACGGCAAACGCAAACGGGCATCTGTTTCTGCATTTTTATCCCCGGATGTGTTTGTTTGTCAACGCGACGCGATGTATGGTGCTCGAGAGCCGTCCGGTCGCAGCACGCGCCGGACACAGCACCGCCCCCGAACCACCCACCGCTGCTGCGCGTGAGATGAAGGAGTCTCCCCATGTCCGATCTGCTCGGAACCGGCGTCGGCCGCGGCGTTGCCCACGGCCCCGTGCTCCGGATGGCGGACCCGCTGGGAGCCCCCTCGAGCGCACCGCTCGAAGGCTCGGCCGACGACGCCAAGCAGGCCGTGCACACCGCGCTCGCCGCGGTCGCCGAGGACCTCAACAAGCGCGGACAGCTCGCCGGCGGTGACGCCCAGGCCGTGCTCGAGGCCCAGGCGCTGATGGCCCAGGACCCGACCCTCCTCGACGACGTGCACGCCCGGATCGACGGCGGCACCAACGCCGAGCGCGCCGTGCACGAGGCGTTCGCCCAGTTCCGCGACCTGCTCGTCGGCATGGGCGGCTACATGGGGGAGCGTGCCGCCGACCTCGACGACGTCGCCCAGCGCATCGTCGCGAAGCTCCGCGGCGTCCCGGCTCCGGGCGTCCCCGAGTCGGAGACCCCCTTCGTGCTCGTCGCCCGCGACCTCGCGCCGGCCGACACCGCACTGCTCGACCTCGACAAGGTTCTGGCCCTCGTCACCCGTGACGGCGGACCGACCTCGCACACCGCGATCCTCGCCCGCGCCAAGGGCATCACCGCGATCGTCGGCGTCACCGGTGCGGACGACCTCGCCGAAGGCCAGCACGTGGTCGTCGACGCCGGTGCCGGCACCGTCGTCACCGAGCCGAGCGACGAGCTCGTCGCCGACGTCGAACAGCGCATCGCCGACCGCCGTGCCGCAGCCGCCGCACCGCTGACCGCAGGTGCCCTGGCCGACGGGCACGTCGTGCCGCTGCTCGCGAACCTCGGCAGCCCGGCCGACGCCCAGGCCGCCGTCGACCTCGGGGCCGAGGGCGTCGGACTGTTCCGGACCGAGTTCCTGTTCCTCGACTCGCCCACCGCCCCGACCGTCGCGTCGCAGCAGGCGTCGTACGAGCAGCTGCTCGCCGCCTTCCCCGGCAAGAAGGTCGTCGTGCGGGCGCTGGACGCCGGCGCCGACAAGCCCCTGCCCTTCCTCACCGACAAGGACGAGGAGAACCCGGCGCTCGGCCGTCGCGGACTCCGCGCGCTCCGGAACCACGAGCAGGTCCTCCGCGACCAGCTCACCGCGCTCGCCCAGGCCGACGCCGCGACCGAGGCCGACCTCTGGGTGATGGCCCCGATGGTCGCCGACGCCGAGGAGACCGAGTACTTCGTCGACCTCGCCCGCGAACTCGGGATCCGCACCGCCGGCGTGATGGCCGAGGTGCCGTCCCTGGCGCTGATGGCCGAGCAGGTCCTGCGCTCCGCCGACTTCGTGTCCATCGGCACGAACGACCTGACCCAGTACACGATGGCCGCCGACCGCATGCTCGGCACCGTCGCGCACTACCAGGACCCCTGGCACCCCGCTGTCCTCCGCCTCGTCGCCCAGCTCGGCGCGGCCGGAGCGGACGCCGGCAAGGCGGTCGGCATCTGCGGTGAGGCCGCGGCCGACCCGCTGCTCGCCGTCGTCCTCGTCGGCCTCGGCGCCACCACCCTCTCGATGACCCCCGCGGCCCTCGCCGACGTGCGTGCCGAACTCGGCAAGCACACCCTCGACGAGGCCCGCGAGATGGCCCAGGCAGCACTCGCCGCGAGCACGGCAGCGACCGCCAAGTCCGCTGCCGCCGCGGTGCACGCCGTCTGAGCCCGCACCACGCCCCACAGCACCCCACCCGATCCCTGCAGCAGCACCCCACACAGAGAGTCAACGCACATGACAACGTCGTCCGTTGCAGCGCCAGACACCCGCGACAAGTCGCGGGGTGGCGCTCGCGTCGCCGTCCAGAAGTTCGGCACGTTCCTGTCCGGCATGGTCATGCCCAACATCGCGATCTTCATCGCGTGGGGCATCATCACGGCCTTCTTCATCGAGACCGGTTGGACGCCCGTCGGCGTCCTCGGTGGCTTCGGTGAGACCGCCGGGGTGGCCAACCCCGGGCTCGTCGGTCCGATCCTGACCTACCTCATCCCGCTCGCGATCGCGATCCAGGGTGGCCGGATGGTCTACGAGACCCGCGGCGCGGTCGTCGGGTCGATCATGACCATGGGCGTCATCGTCGGGGCCAGCGGCACCACGATGATCCTCGGCGCCATGATCTGTGGTCCGCTCGGTGCGTACCTCATCAAGCAGATCGACAAGATCTGGGACGGCAAGATCAAGCCCGGCTTCGAGATGCTCGTCAACAACTACGCGGCCGGCATCCTCGGCTTCGCACTCGCGATGGTCGGGTTCTTCTGGCTCGCCCCGCTGTTCAAGCTCATCGCCGAGGGCCTCGGCGACGCCGTGAACTTCCTCGTGCAGCACTCGCTCCTCCCGCTCGCCAGCGTCATCATCGAGCCCGCGAAGGTGTTCTTCCTCAACAACGCGATCAACCACGGCGTGCTCGACCAGCTCGGTGCGCAGCAGGTCCAGGAGTCCGGCAAGTCGATCCTGTTCCTCCTCGAGGCGAACCCCGGCCCCGGCCTCGGCATCCTGCTGGCCTTCACCTTCTTCGGTGTCGGTATCGCGCGTTCGACCGCTCCCGGCGCGATCATCATCCAGTTCCTCGGCGGCATCCACGAGATCTACTTCCCGTACGTGCTGCAGAAGCCGATCCTGTTCATCGCCGTCATCCTCGGTGGTGCGACCGGTGTCGCGACGAACGTCGCCTTCCACTCCGGCCTCGTCGCCCCGGCCTCGCCGGGATCGATCTTCGCGGTGCTCGGTGCAACGGCGAAGGACAGCTTCCTCGGTGTCATCCTCTCGGTGGTGCTGTCGGCGGCCGTCTCCTTCGCGGTGGCGTCGTTCTTCCTCATCGCGACCCGCAAGCGTGACCTGGCCTCCGGCAACGGTGGCGACATGAGCGCCGCGATGGCGAAGCTCCAGCAGAACAAGGGCCGCGACGTGAACTCCGCGACCTCGGGCCTGCTCGGCAACAACTCCCCGGCCAACGAGGAAGAGGCCGAGGCCTCCCTCGGGGGCGTCGGTTCGGCCAGCACCACCACGGCGACGCGCGTCGAGAACGTCGTCTTCGCCTGCGACGCCGGCATGGGCTCGAGCGCCATGGGTGCGAGCGTCCTGCGGAACAAGATCAAGAAGGCTGGTATCGAGGGTGTCACGGTCGTCAACAAGGCGATCGCGAACCTCTCGGGTGACGAGGACCTCATCATCACCCAGGAGGAGCTCACGGACCGCGCGAAGCAGAAGAACCCGAACGCACAGCACGTGTCGGTCGGCAACTTCATGAACGCTCCGCAGTACGACCAGGTCGTCGACCAGCTCAAGAACCAGTAAGACAAGAGCACGATGGGGGAGGGGACGGGCGACCGTCCCCTCTTCCGCCGTCCACCACGAACAAGGAGAACCCGTATGCCCGTCCTGCAGGAGAGCCAGATCCGCATCCACACCGAGGACGCTGCGCCGACCAAGTCGGAGGCGATGAAGGAGGCGGCTGCGATCCTCCAGGAGGTCGGCGCGGTCACCGCGGACTACTACCCCGCCATGCTCGAGCGCGAGAAGAGCGTCTCGACCTACATGGGCAACTACCTGGCGATCCCGCACGGCACGAACGACGCGAAGGACGCCATCAAGGCCTCCGCGCTCTCCTTCGTCCGCTACGCCACCCCGATCGACTGGGACGGCAACGACGTCCGCTTCGTGGTCGGCATCGCGGGCGTCAACAACGAGCACCTCGACATCCTCAGCAAGATCGCGATCGTGTTCTCCGACGAGGACCAGGTCCAGGCACTGACGGACGCCCCCGACGTGGCCGCGATCCTCGCGATCCTCGGTGAGGTCAACGAGTGAGCACCGCCGTCCACTTCGGCGCCGGCAACATCGGCCGCGGCTTCGTCGGTCTGCTGCTCCACCAGGCCGGGTACGAGGTCGTCTTCGCCGACGTCGCCGCGCCGCTCATCGACGCCCTGGCCGCCGCTGAGTTGTACACCGTGCACGAGGTCGGGGCCGGCGCCCAGGACCACGTCGTCACCGGGTTCCGTGCCGTCAACAGCGCCCAGGACGAGGCCGGCGTCGTCGCCGAGATCGCGACCGCCGACATCGTCACCTGCGCCGTCGGACCGACCGTCCTGAAGTTCATCGCCCCCGTCATCGCGAAGGGGCTGCAGCAGCGATCCGTCGACGCCGCCCCGCTCGCCGTGATGGCGTGTGAGAACGCGATCAACGCCACCGACCGCCTCCGCGAGTTCATCGTGGACGCGCTGCCGGAGGACGAGCGCGAGGAAGCCCTCGCGAAGGCCGTCTTCGCGAACACCGCGGTCGACCGCATCGTGCCGGCGCAGGCACCGGGCGGCGGCCTGGACGTCACCGTCGAGACCTACTTCGAGTGGGCCATCGACCGCACGCCGTTCCACGGAGCGGAGCCGGAACTGCCGGGCGCGCACTACGTCGACGGACTCGCCGCCTCGATCGAGCGCAAGCTCTTCACGGTGAACACCGGACACGCCACCGTCGCGTACCACGGGTTCCTCGCCGGTGCCGACAAGATCTCCGACGCCGTCGCGATGCCGGCCGTCCGCTCGGCGCTCGAAGCCGTGCTCGCCGAGACGAGCGACCTGCTCGTCCGTCGCCACGAGCTCGACCCGGAGGTGCACCGCGCCTACGTGGCGGCGATCATCGCCCGCTTCGAGAACGTGCACCTGCCCGACACGGTCACCCGCGTCGGCCGTCAGCCGCTGCGGAAGCTCTCCCGCGACGAGCGGTTCGTCTCGCCGGCCGCGGCGCTGGCGGAGAACGGCTCCGAGCCGACCGCACTGCTCGACGCGATGGGCGCCGCCCTCCGGTTCGACGTCGCCGACGACGAGCAGAGCGTCGAACTGCAGGCGCTGCTGCGCTCGGACCGCTCGGACGCCGACATCGCGTCCGAGATCACCGGTCTCGGTGGCGAGCACCCGCTGCACGCGTCGTTCACCGGTCGGGTCGGCGCGGCACGCGCCTGACGTTGACCACCTGACGGACGGGAGGCCCGGTACCAGCTGGTACCGGGCCTCCCGTCCGTCTCGGCGTCCGTCCCCCGCCGGCTCGACGCCGCGATCGTGGCCGCGAGTACCGTCGCGGGCATGACGAAGCAGTGGGTGGCGCCGCGTCCCGGCGGCAGTGACGTGTTCGAACTGGTCGACGTCGAGGTGCCGGCCCCCGGTCCCGGCGAGGTGACGGTGCGCGTCCGTGCCGCTGGCATGAACCCGGCCGATGCGAAGCACACCAGGCATGGCGACCCGGCGGACTTCCCCGTGCCGATCGGGTACGAGCTCGCCGGCGTCGTCAGCGCCGTCGGACCCGACACGGGCATCGCCTCCGGGCCGGTCGCGGTGGGGGACGAGGTCCTGGCGTTCCGTGTCTCCGGCGGCTGGACCGAGGAGATCACCCTGCCGGCCGCGGACGTGTTCGCGAAGCCCGGGTCCCTCGGGTTCGCGGAGGCCGCGAACCTGCTGCTCGTCGGCACCACGGCGGCGGACCTGATCCGCGTCACCGACGTCCAGGCCGGGGACACCGTCCTCGTGCACGGCGCCTCCGGCGCGGTCGGCGTCAGCCTGCTGCAGCAGCTCCACGCGCTCGGCGCACGGGTGATCGGCACCGCATCCTCGGCGAACGCCGACACCGTCCGGCGTTTCGGGGGGACCTGGGTCGCCTACGGCGACGGACTGGAGGCCCGTGTGCGTGAGCTCGCCGCCTCCGGTGTCGACGTGGCCCTGGACTGCGTGGGGTCCGACGAAGCCGTCGACGTCTCCCTCGCGCTCGTCGCGGACCGCGGTCGGATCGCCACCATCGCCGCGTTCGGTCGGGCACCGGACGCCGGCATCACCGCGATCGGTGGCACGCAGCCGGACAGCGCGGCCTTCCGGGACTCGGTGCGGGCACGCCTCATCGAACTCGCGGCCCGCGGGGAGCTCGTCGTGCCGGTCGCCCGGACGTTCCCGCTGACCGAGGCCCCCGCGGCCCTCGAACTCCTCGAGTCGGGGCACCCGGGTGGGAAGATCGCGCTGCTGCCCTGAGGTCGCAGCCCACCGGGACACCGCCGCACCAGGCCGCGCGGGGTGTCGGACCGGCGCTGCGGCTGCCACACTGGGTCCAACGCGCGGGGTCGGCGCGGGGGAGCAGGACGGTGGGACGCAGGTCCCGGCGGTTCCGCGCCGCCGTCGCGGTCGCCGTGAGCACATCGACCCTGCACCCCGGAAGGAACCGCCGTGAGCGACCAGTACCCCCAGGACCCGTACGCGAAGCGACCGGGCGACGAGCCCGACCCGGCGCAGGGGTCGCCGTACGGGCAGCAGCCGCAGCAGTCGCCGTACGGACAGCAGCCGCCGCAGCAGTCGCCGTACGGGCAGCCCTCGGGGCAGCCGGACCCCTACGGTCAGCAGCAGCAGCCCGGCCAGTACGGTCAGCAGCCGGGCCAGTACGGTCAGCAGCCGGGCCAGTACGGTCAGCAGCCTGGCCAGTACGGCCAGCAGCCGGGCCAGTTCGCCTCGCAGCAGCCGTCCGGGCAGCAGCCGGTCACGCAGGGTGAGCCGCCGCTCTGGGCACCCTGGTACGGCATCCCGTTCCCGAAGGCCTTCACGCGGTTCTGGAAGAAGTACGTGCGCTTCGACGGTCGCGCCAGCCGCAGTGAGTTCTGGTTCTGGGCTCTCTGGTGGGCGATCGGGAACATCGCGACGAACCTGATCGATTCCGCCATCGGGGGCAGCGACTCGAACGTCGTCGGCGGACTCTGGGCGCTCGCGACGCTCGTCGGGTTCATCGCACTCACCGTGCGGCGCCTGCACGACGTGAACTTCTCGGGCCTGCTCGCCCTGCTGTTCATCATCCCGCCGATCGGCGTGCTCTTCGCGATCGTGATCGGCTGCATCCCGTCGGTCCGCGAGGGCGCCCGCTTCGACCAGCCGCACCGCGGCTGACCGACCACGTCGCCCGCCCGTTCCGACGGGACCCCTCGGTCGGGGGCCGTCGTGGTCGTCCCGGCGCCCGGCGTTCCTGGTTGACTCAGACCCGAGCAGTACTCGACACCAGGGAGACACCGTGAGCGACAACCCGCAGCAGCCGTACGGCACCCCGGACGGCCAGCCGGCCCAGTACGGGCAGCAGCAGTACGGCCAGCAGCAGTACGGCCAGCAGAACCAGTACGGCCAGCAGCCGCAGGGCTCCGGCCAGCCGGTGCCGACCGGGCCGAACGGCGAGCCGCCCCTCTGGGCGCCGTGGTACGGCATCTCGTTCCCGAACGCGATCAAGCGCTTCTTCACGAAGTACGTGCGCTTCGACGGACGTGCCAGCCGGAGCGAGTTCTGGTGGTGGTACCTCGCCAGCTTCATCGTCTTCGCCGTGCTCTGGACCCTGGTCGGTGTCGGGTTCGCCATGTCCGAGCGGCAGACGGTCAGCACCAGCTCCAGCGTCACGTCGATCATGACGTCGCCGTCGCCCCTGTACCTCATCGCCTACTCGATCGTGGGGCTCTTCTCGCTCGCGATCCTGCTGCCGTCGCTCGCGCTGGCGTGGCGACGACTGCACGACGGGAACTTCGCCGGGCCGTTCTACCTGCTCGTCCTCATCCCCGTCGTCGGGCCGATCATCGTGCTGGTGCTGTTCCTGATGCCCTCGAAGCCCGAGGGGCAGCGGTTCGACCGCCCCGAGCGCGGCTGACGCACTGCGGACGACGAAGCCCTCCTGCCCCGGTCGGGGAGGAGGGCTTCGTCGTGTCCGCCAGGCCTGCTCAGACCACGCGGACCCGGGCCAGCGACCCGTCGACGACCAGGTCACGGACGGTCGACGTCGGGTTCGCGATCTCGAAGCGGAGCGCACCGCCCGGCTGGTCGAACCACGGCCGGACGAAGCGGACCGTGACGAGGAACGGACGCTCGACGACGTACCGGTGGATCTCGGGGGAGGCGGCCGTGTGCGGCGGCAGCGAACGTGCCGGCAGCGGCGTCTCGATCGGGTGCAGCAGGTACCCGTCCGGTCCGCCGATGCGGTCCACGGGCACGCCGGCCGGGATCTGGATCGTCAGGCTGGCGTCACCGGTCGCGGCGACCTGCTGCGCGAGCTGCGGGTACGTCGACGCAGACCGGTCCCGCATCTGGTCGAGGTCGGGCCGTCGGATCTCCCGCGCGTCCGGGAACGGTCGGTTCAGGAAGCGTCGGAGCATCTCGACCGCATCGGCTTCGTCGCGGGCGGTCGCCAGGCGGCGGGCGGTGCCGTAGTCGACGACCTCGAGCGCGAAGGAGCCGGCGTCGGCCGGGACGATGCGCAGTGCGCCCTCCACCGGCGGCTCGTGGAGCGTCTCACCGGGGAGCTGCACGTACCGGACCGTGTAGCCGAGCTGATCGAGGATGGGGCGGGTGTCCGCGAACGTCATGAGCGGGAGCCTAGCGCGCCCGCCCATGACGTTGCTGTCGGCATCGGCGTGCTACGCCCGGCCGCGCATGACGGCCTGCTTGACCTCGGAGATCGCCTTCGTCACCTGGATGCCACGGGGGCAGGCGTCGGTGCAGTTGAAGGTCGTGCGGCAGCGCCAGACGCCCTCCTTGTCGTTGAGGATGTCGAGACGCACATCGGCCGCGTCGTCGCGGGAGTCGAAGATGAAGCGGTGCGCGTTGACGATCGCGGCCGGGCCGAAGTACTGCCCGTCCGTCCAGAACACCGGGCACGACGAGGTGCACGCGGCGCAGAGGATGCACTTGGTGGTGTCGTCGAAGCGGGCGCGGTCGGCCACCGACTGGATGCGCTCCTTGCCCTTCTCCGGCGCCGACTTCGGCTGCAGGAACGGCTGGACCTCGCGGAACGACTTGAAGAAGGGCTCCATGTCGACGATGAGGTCCTTCTCGAGCGGCAGGCCCTTGATCGCCTCGACGTAGATCGGCTTCGAGATGTCGAGGTCCTTGATCAGCGTCTTGCATGCCAGGCGGTTGCGGCCGTTGATGCGCATGGCATCGGACCCGCAGACGCCGTGCGCGCAGGAGCGACGGAAGGTCAGCGACCCGTCCTGCTCCCACTTGATCTTGTGCAGCGCGTCGAGGATGCGGTCGGTCGGCAGCATCATGACGTCGAAGTCCTGCCAGCGCGGCTCGTCGTCCACGTCCGGGTCGAACCGGCGGACGATCACCGTGACGGAGAACGATCCGGGAGGGGCGTCCTGCACGGTGTCGGTGCGGGGCGCGTCGGAGACCAGGGTGTCGGTCATCTCAGTACTTCCTCTCCATCGGCTGGTACCGGGTGATGACGACCGGCTTCCAGTCGAGCGTGATGTGGTCGTCGGCGAGGGACGAGTGCGGGTCACCGGTCAGGTACGCCATGGTGTGCTGCATGTAGTTCTCGTCGTCGCGCTTCGGGTAGTCGTCCCGCATGTGGCCGCCGCGGGACTCCTTGCGGTTCCGCGCGGAGTAGACGACGACCTCGGCCAGGTCGAGCAGGAACCCGAGCTCGACCGCCTCGAGCAGGTCCGTGTTGAACCGCTTGCCCTTGTCCTGCACCGAGACCTGCATGAAGCGGTTGCGGAGCGTGTGGATCGTCTCGGTGACCCGGGCGAGGGACTCGTCCGTGCGGAACACCTGCGCGTTCTTGTCCATCTCCTCCTGCAGCTCCTTGCGGAGGACGGAGACGCGTTCGGTCCCGGTGGAGGCGCGGAGCTGCTCGAGCATGCCACGCACGTTCGCGGCGGGGTCCTCGGGCAGCGGCAGGAACTCGGCCGTCTGGACGTACTCGGCGGCGTTGTTGCCCGACCGCTTGCCGAACACGTTGATGTCGAGCAGCGAGTTCGTGCCGAGGCGGTTCGAGCCGTGCACCGAGACGCAGGCGCACTCGCCGGCGGCGTAGAGGCCCGGGACGACGGTGTCGTTGTCGGAGAGGACCTCGGCCTTGACGTTCGTCGGGATGCCGCCCATGGCGTAGTGCGCGGTCGGCATCACCGGCACCGGCTCGACGACCGGGTCGACCCCGAGGTAGGTGCGGGCGAACTCGGTGATGTCCGGCAGCTTCGTCTCGAGCACCTCGGCACCGAGGTGCGTGCAGTCGAGCAGCACGTAGTCCTTGTTCGGACCGGCACCGCGGCCCTCGGCCACCTCCTGCACCATGCAGCGCGCGACGATGTCACGCGGGGCGAGGTCCTTGATGGTCGGCGCGTAGCGCTCCATGAACCGCTCGCCCGAGGCGTTGCGGAGGATCGCGCCCTCACCGCGGGCACCCTCGGTCAGGAGGATGCCGAGGCCCGCGAGTCCGGTCGGGTGGAACTGGAAGAACTCCATGTCCTCGAGCGGCAGGCCGGTGCGCCAGACGATGCCGACGCCGTCGCCGGTGAGGGTGTGGGCGTTCGAGGTGGTCTTGTACATCTTGCCGAAGCCACCGGTGGCGAAGACCATCGCCTTGGCGTGGAACACGTGCAGCTCGCCCGTGGAGAGCTCGAACGCGACGACGCCGGCCGGCTGCTTGCGGGTGACGCCGTCGTCGCCCACTACGTCGACCATGATGAGGTCGAGTGCGTAGAACTCGTTGAAGAAGTTCACGCCGAGCTTCACGCAGTTCTGGAACAGCGTCTGCAGGATCATGTGCCCGGTGCGGTCGGCTGCGTAGCAGGCACGGCGGACCGGGGCCTTGCCGTGGTCGCGGGTGTGGCCGCCGAAGCGACGCTGGTCGATCTTGCCCTCGGGCGTGCGGTTGAACGGCAGGCCCATGTTCTCGAGGTCGATGACCGCGTCGATGGCCTCCTTCGCCAGGATCTCGGCGGCGTCCTGGTCGACCAGGTAGTCGCCGCCCTTGATGGTGTCGAAGGTGTGCCACTCCCACGAGTCCTCTTCGACGTTCGCGAGCGCTGCCGCCATGCCGCCCTGCGCCGCGCCGGTGTGGGACCGGGTCGGGTAGAGCTTCGAGATGACGGCGGTGTTCGCCTTCGGGCCGGCTTCGATGGCGGCCCGCATACCGGCGCCTCCTGCGCCGATGATGACGATGTCGAACTGGTGGTGGTGCACGGTGATGTCGGTCACAGGGGTCTTTCGATCAGGAGGCGGAGCGGGCGAGAGCGTGTGGTCGGCGTGCGGTGACGCCGACGTCGGGCTACTGCGCCGGGCAGAACGAGGGGAGGTCCGCGGCGGCAGCGCCGGCGGGGCACGGGTCGAACGTCCAGCACACGAGCGTGCCGAGGACGATCAGGAGCACGCAGGCGGCGAGCACGGCCACGAGCAGGGTCTTGCGGACCCCCGGCTTCGCGACGTAGTCGTTGATGATCGTGCGCATGCCGTTCGAGCCGTGGATCAGCGCGAGCCAGAGCATCAGCGTGTCCCAGATCTGCCAGAACGGGCTCGCCCACTTGCCGGCGACGAAGGCGAAGTCGATCTGCTTGACGCCCTCGCCGGCGACCATGTTGACGAACAGGTGCCCGAAGATGAGGACGACGAGCAGGACGCCCGACGCGCGCATGTAGATCCAGCCCCACTTCTCCCAGTTGGTGGTGCGGCGGGCGGCGTCGGCGCTGCGGGGCGGTGCGATGGTCTCGGTGGTCATGACGGCCCTCGGTTCAGTTGAAGTCGGCGACGAGGTTCATGAGCTGGCGCGGCAGGAAGCCCGCGATCGCCACCGCCCAGAGCACGAGGACGACCCAGAACATGGCCCGCTGGTACTTCGGGCCCTTCGACCAGAAGTCGATGAGGATGATCCGCAGCCCGTTGAAGGCGTGGAACACGATGGCGGCCACGAGGGCGATCTCACCGAGGTTCATCAGTGGCGTCTTGTACGTGCCGATGACCGCGTTGTAGGCCTCGGGCGAGAGCCGCACCAGTGCCGTGTCGAGGATGTGCACGAGCAGGAAGAAGTAGATCGCCACGCCGGTGATCCGGTGCAGCACCCACGACCACATCCCGACGGAGCCGCGGTACAGCGTGCCCTGCGGGGCGCGCGTCCGAGGTGCGTCGATCGACGTACCGTCGATGGTCACCTGCGGGGTGGCTGTCGCCGTCCCGCCTGCGGTCTGCTCGGCCATGAGCTCGCCTTCCCGTAGGGCCGGCGCACCGATCGGCGCGCCGTTGCCGTCGTGTTCGTGTGGAACGACACCATCCTACGTCCGAGCACCGACCTTCTCGTGCCACCCGGCGCGGGCGGTGCGGGTCGCGGCTGGCGGCGCGCCGATCGTCCGTGCGGTCTCGTGGTGCGCGAGCAGTTCGTCTCCGACGGACTCCCACGTCGTGCCCTCCACCCGGAGCCGTCCGGCCGAGCCCATCCGCTCGGCGAGGCCACGGTCCGCGTGCAGCCGGGCCACCGCCGACCGGAGGGCCAGGGGTGCGTCCGGGTCGTAGAGCTCGCCGTCGAGGCCCGGAGCGACCAGGTCGAGCGGGCCTCCGGAGGCCGGAGCCACCACCGGGAGGCCGGCCGCGTGCGCCTCCTGCAGGGTCTGACCGAAGGTCTCCGCGGCACCCGTGTGCACGAAGACGTCGAGCATCGCGTACGCGTCCGCCAGCGCGTCACCGCGGAGTGGTCCGGTGAAGGTCACGTCCAGGTGGCGCAGGCGCCGCTCGAGGAGCGCCCGGGAGGGACCCCCTCCGGCGACCACGACCCGGATGCCCGGCATGCCGCCGAGCTCCGCGAGCCGTTCGACCTCCTTCTCCGGTGCCAGCCGGCCGACGTACCCGACGATGGTCTCGCCGCGCGGGGCGGTCCGTCGGCGCAGGGCCCGGACGTGGGCGGAGGACCGGCGGTCCGGGTGGAAGAGGGTCGTGTCGACACCACGACCCCATCGGGCCACCCGTGGGACGCCCTCCTCGGCGAGCATCGCGGCCGTCGCGGACGACGGTGCCAGCGTCAGCGACGCTCCGGCGTGGATGCGCCCGAGGACCCGGCGGACGAGCGGAGCCGCCGCGGACAGGCCGTTCCGTCGTGCGAACCCGGCCACGTCGGTCTGGAAGACGGCGACGGAGGGGATGCCGAGCCTCCCGGCCGCCGTGATCGCGCGCCCACCCAGCAGGAACGGACTGGCGGCGTGCAGCACGTCGGCGCCGGAGGCGGCGAGGATCGTGTCGAGCACCGGGTGGGGGAGTGCGACCGGGAACTGCCGGTAGGCGACCGCCGGGATCCGGTGCACGTCGAACCCGAGGTACCGCTCCTGCTCGGACCGTGACCGCCAGGCCGCGAGACCCGGCGTGTCCGGGGCGATGACGACCGCGCGGTGGCCGCGACGTCGCAGGTGTTCGAGCACCGCGATGACGCTCGTGGTGACGCCGTTGAGGGTGGGCAGGAAGCTCTCGGTCACGACGGCGACGGTCCTGGGGGACCCGGCGCCTCGCTCCACGCTGCGTGCGTTCATGGCACGGCCCATGCTCAGGCCGGCTCGTGACCGACCGGGGGGAAGGACGTGAACGCGGCGCGCGCGGGGGGTGAACAGACCGTGCGCGGCCCCTGTGCACGTCCACGACACGTCCAGGTGGTGTGCAGCTGGTGCACCGGGCCGCCGGTACGGTGGGCGCGTGACGGACGCACTCGACGACTTCTACGCGATCATCCCCGCCGGCGGCATCGGATCGCGCCTGTGGCCGCTGTCCCGCGCCGACGCCCCCAAGTTCCTGCACGACCTGACCGGGTCCGGCTCGTCGCTGCTCCGGCAGACGTGGGACCGTCTCGAGCCGCTGGCCGGACCGGACCGCATCATGGTCGTCACCGGTCGCGCGCACCGCGTCGCCGTCGAGTCGCAGCTGCCCGGCGTCGCAGACCACAACATCGTGCTCGAGAGCGAGCCCAAGGACTCGACCGCGGCGATCGGCCTCGCGGCCGCGATCCTGCACCGTCGCGAGCCCGACGTCGTGATCGGCTCGTTCGCCGCCGACCACGTGATCGGGGACGCCCGCGGCTTCCGCCGGTCCGTCCGCGAAGCCGTCGCCGCCGCCCGGGCCGGGTACATCACGACGATCGGCATCACGCCCTCCGAGCCGGCGATCGGCTTCGGGTACATCCACGCCGCCGACGAGTCGCTCGGTGCCGAGGGCGCCACCACCGCGCATGCCGTCCGCTCCTTCGTCGAGAAGCCCGACCTCAAGACGGCGAAGAAGTACGTCGCCAACGGGTCGTACCTCTGGAACGCGGGCATGTTCATCAGTCGGGCCGACGTGCTCCTCGCGGAGATCGGCCGCACCGAGCCCGAGCTGCTCGCCGGCATCGAGGAGCTCGCCGCCGCCTGGGACACATCGGCACGCGGGGCCGTCGTCGACCGCATCTGGCCGACGCTGAAGAAGATCGCGATCGACTACACCGTCGCCGAACCGGCAGCGGCCGCGGGCCGGATGGCGGTCGTGCCGGGCGACTTCGACTGGGACGACGTGGGCGACTTCGCCTCGCTCGCGAAGCTGCAGTCCGGCGGCCGGAAGAACAACCTCGCCGTGCTCGGCGACAACGCCCGCATCCTGGCCGATTCGGCGAGCGGCATCGTCGTGTCGCAGAGCAACCGGCTCATCTCGCTCATCGGGGTCGAGGACATCGTCGTCGTCGACACCCCGGACGCGTTGCTCGTCACGACCAGTGCGAACGCGCAGCGGGTCAAGGGCGTGGTGGACGCGCTGAAGGTCAGCGGGCGCGACGACGTGCTCTGAGGAGCGAGGTGCGGCGAACCTGCACGATCCTCCAGGCCGGAGCGCGGCTGTAGCGCTCCATCACAAAACCCCGCGAACTGGGGCCACGCCGGGGTCGGTGCGTTTCCGGCGCGTTTCGGCGCGGTCGCGATCGCGTAACCGATGCCGGAGGGCCTCCGGACGGGTCCTGTACCGCCCGGCCGGTCGTGTACTGTCCTCACGATCGCCCGGTGCGCAGTGACTCCGGGCCGACTCCCGATCTCCCCGGAGGAACCCCCGTGTCATCTCGTACCCGCCGCGTCGCCATGAGCGGCCTCGCGCTCGTCGGCACCGTCGCCGTGCTCGCCGGCTGCGCATCCGCACCGTCCGACTCGACCTCGTCCAAGAAGTCCGACTTCCTGCCCTGCATGGTCTCCGACGCCGGTGGCTTCGACGACAAGTCGTTCAACCAGCTCGGCTTCGAGGGTCTGAAGGACGCCTCGGCCGACATCGGCGCGGAGCCGAAGACGGCCGAGTCCAAGGACGCCACCGTCTACGACTCGAACATCCAGCAGCTCGTCAACCAGAACTGCAACCTCATCGTCACGGTCGGGTTCAACCTCGCCGCCTCGACGAAGAAGCAGGCCGCGGCGAACCCCGACACCGACTTCGCGATCATCGACGACAACTCGATCAACGCGAAGAACGTCAAGCCGATCACGTTCGACACCTCGCAGGCGGCGTTCCTCGCCGGCTACGCGGCCGCGTCCTACTCGAAGTCCGGCACCGTCGGCACCTTCGGCGGCATGCAGATCCCGACCGTCACCATCTTCATGGACGGCTTCGCGGACGGCGTCGAGTACTACAACGAGCAGAAGAAGAAGGACGTCAAGGTCGTCGGCTGGGACGTCAAGAGCCAGAAGGGCTCCTTCACCGGCGGTTTCGAGGCCGGCACCCAGGCGAAGTCGGTCGCGCAGTCGCTGCTCGACCAGGACGCCGACGTGATCCTGCCCGTCGGTGGCCCGATCTACCAGTCGGCCGCCGAGGCCATCAAGGACGCCGACAACGGCTCCGTCCTCATCGGCGCGGACAGCGACCTCTACGAGGCCGACCCCCGCTACAAGGACATCGCCTTCACCTCGATCGAGAAGGGCATGAAGCCCGCGACGAAGGACGTCGTCGAGCAGGCCGCCAAGGGCGACTTCTCGAAGACCCCGTACGTCGGCACGCTGGAGAACGACGGCGTCGGGATCGCGCCGTTCCACGACTACGAGTCCAAGGTCGACTCGGGTCTGCAGGGTGAGCTCGACAAGATCAAGGCCGGCATCATCGACGGCTCGGTCAAGGTCGACACCGAGGCATCCGTCAAGTAGTCCGACGAACGCGGGCGGGGGAGCACTCCTCCGCCCGCGTTCTCGCGCGCACGGGGACCGTTGCGCGCCCGAGACAGAAATAGACTCACCGACATGAAGCTCGAACTCCGCGGCATCACGAAGCGGTTCGGCAGCCTGGTCGCCAACGACCACATCTCGATCACCGTCGAACCGGGCGAGGTGCACTGTCTCCTCGGCGAGAACGGTGCGGGCAAGTCGACCCTGATGAACGTCCTCTACGGCATGTACCAGGCCGACGAGGGCGAGATCCTGCTCGACGACGTCGTCCAGCACTTCGACGGCCCGGGCGACGCCATGCGCTCCGGCATCGGCATGGTGCACCAGCACTTCATGCTCGTCCCCGTCTTCACCGTGGCCGAGAACGTCATGCTCGGGCAGGAGGAGACCGCGTTCGGCGGCCGCCTCGACCTCGCCGGCGCCCGTAAGCGCGTCCGCGAGATCTCCGAGCGCTTCGGGTTCGACGTGGACCCCGACGCCCGGGTCGAGGACCTGCCGGTCGGCGTGCAGCAGCGCGTCGAGATCATCAAGGCGCTGTCCCGCGACGCCTCCGTGCTGGTGTTCGACGAGCCGACGGCCGTGCTCACCCCGCAGGAGACCGACGAGCTGATGGGCATCATGCGCCAGCTCCGCGAAGCGGGCACCGCCATCGTCTTCATCACCCACAAGCTCCGCGAGGTGCGCGAGGTCGCCGACCGCATCACCGTGATCCGGCTCGGCACGGTCGTCGGCGAAGCGTCGCCCACCGCGTCGAACAGCGAGCTCGCGGCACTGATGGTCGGTCGCAGCGTCGAACTCGTCGTCGACAAGGCCCCCGCCACCCCGGGCGAAGCAGCCCTGGTCGTCGAGGGCCTCACCGTCACCGACCCCGCCGGCCTCGTGCTGGTCGACGACGTCTCGTTCACCGTCCGTCGGGGCGAGGTGCTGGCCATCGCGGGCGTGCAGGGCAACGGCCAGACCGAACTCACCGAGGCGATCATGGGTCTCGAGCCGGTGCGCTCGGGGCGCATCACCCTCGACGGCCGTGAGGTCACCGGGCGCAGCGTCAAGCAGATCCTGGACGCCGGCGTCGGGTTCGTCCCCGAGGACCGCAAGGAAGACGGCCTGGTCGGTGAGTTCACGATCGCCGAGAACCTCATGCTCGACCGCGCCGACGCCGCCGAGTTCGTCCGCGCCGGCACCATCCGGGCCGCCGAGCGGGACGCCTTCGCCGACGAGAAGATCGCCGAGTTCGACATCCGGACGCCCGGCCGCACCACGGCCGCCGGTCGGCTCTCCGGCGGCAACCAGCAGAAGATCGTCCTGGCCCGCGAGCTCAGCCGCCCGCTGCGGCTCTTCGTCGCCGCGCAGCCCACGCGCGGCATCGACGTCGGCTCGATCGAGTTCGTCCACAAGCGCATCGTCGAGACCCGCGACAGCGGCGTCCCGGTGATCGTCGTCTCCACCGAGCTCGACGAAGTCGTCGCGCTCGCCGACCGGATCGCCGTGATGTACCGCGGCGCCATCGTCGGCATCGTCCCCGCGTCCACACCCCGGGACGTCCTCGGACTCATGATGGCGGGCGAACTGCCCGCAGGAACGGAGCTCGCCGCGTGAGCGACCCCACGCCGCAGCACGACGGCACCACGCCGTCGGACCGCACCACACCCACCGACCCGACCACGGGCCTCCCGGCCGATGCGACGCCCCCCGTCGACGACCGCCTGCAGGAGGTCACCGGGGCACCGCACCTGATGACCGACTCGGCCACGGACAGCGAGCGCCGTGAGGGCCGCTGGAGCGACGCGCTCCGGAGCGTCGTGAACGGCTCGGTCCTGACCACCGTCCTCGCGGTCGTCCTGGCCCTCATCGCCAGCGGTGTCCTCATCGCCCTCACCGACAAGGACGTCCAGGCCGCAGCCGGGTACTTCTTCGCCCGTCCGCTCGACACGCTCCGTGCGGTCGGTACGGCGATCGGCGGCTCGTACTCGTCGCTGTTCCAAGGCTCGGTCGTGAACTTCGGGGCGCCGTCCTTCGCGACCGCGATCGCCCCGATCACCCGCTCGGTCGACTACGCCGTGCCGCTCATCGCCGCCGGTCTCGGCGTCGCGGTCGCGTTCCGCACCGGCCTGTTCAACATCGGCGGTCAGGGACAGGTCCTGATGGCCGCAGCGGCCGCCGGCTGGGTCGGGTTCTCGTTCGACCTGCCCGCGATCGTGCACATCCCGCTCACGATCCTGGCCGGCATCGTCGGCGGTGCGGTCTGGGCGGGCATCGTCGGACTCGTCAAGGCCCGCACCGGCGCCAACGAGGTCGTCCTGACGATCATGCTCAACTACGTCGCGCTGTACCTGGTGAGCTTCATGCTCCGCACCCCGGGCCTGCTGCAGGCCGGTGGCAGCCCGAACCCGATCTCGCCCGCGACTCGTGACTCCGCGGTCCTGCCGTCGCTGTTCGGTTCCCGGTTCGGCATCGACGTCGGGTTCCTCGTCGCGCTGGGCGCGGTTGTCGTCGTGTGGTGGCTGATGAACAAGTCGTCGCTCGGCTTCCGCTTCCGCACGGTGGGCGAGAACCCCCGCGCGGCACGCGTCGCCGGCATGAGCGTCCCGATGCTCACCATCTGGGTGATGGTCATCTCCGGTGCCCTCATCGGCATCGCCGGCGCGTACCAGGTCGAGGGTGCCGTCACGACGGGCTTCACCTCGGGCATCGACGCGGGCATCGGGTTCGACGCGATCACCGTCGCGCTGCTCGGCCGCTCGAAGCCGTGGGGCACCTTCTGGGCGGCGATCCTGTTCGGCGTGCTGAAGAACGGCGGCTACGCCATGCAGGCCGCCAACGGCATCCCGATCGACATCGTCGGCGTCATCCAGGCCCTCATCGTCCTGTTCATCGCGGCCCCGCCGCTCGTCCGCGCGGTCTTCCGGATCCCGCAGCCGGGCGCACGTCGTCGCACCCGTAAGCACTCCGAGCGGAAGGCGGTCGCCGCGTGAGCACCCTCAGCCCCACCGCGGTCCCGGCGACACCCGTCGCGGACCGAGCGGTCGAGACCACCCGCAGCTGGAAGGCACCGATCGCGTTCGCCGTGTTCACGGTGCTCGCCGCCGTGCTCTTCCTCGGCGTCCGTCGTGGCGGCACGACCACGTTCCGTCTGGCGAACGCCGGCGACTTCGTGCAGCTGCCGGACGTCGGACTGCCGTCGCTGGCGACCGGTGTCGTCGTCGTCGTGCTGCTCGCGCTCGGCACCGCCGTCGCCTTCTTCCTCGTCGGGCGGTTCCGTCCGGTGCCGCTGTGGGTGACGAGTGTGTTCGCGGTCGTGTTCGTCGTCGGGTTCCTCACCTGGGCGGCCGCCGGCAAGACGATCCCGCTGCCGGGCCTGCTCGTCGGTGCGATCGGCCTCAGCGTCCCGCTGGTCTTCGGTGCCCTCGGCGGAGTCATCTCCGAGCGCGTCGGTGTCGTGAACATCGCCATCGAGGGACAGTTCCTCGCCGGTGCGTTCACCTCCGCGCTCATCGCCTCGCTGACCGGGTCCGCCTGGGTCGGGCTGATCGGTGCCCTCGTCGCCGGTGTGCTCGTGTCGTTCGTCCTCGCGGCGTTCAGCATCAAGTACCTCGTCGACCAGGTGATCGTCGGCGTCGTCATCAACGCGTTCATCTCCGGGCTCACCGGCTTCCTGTACTCGCAGGTGCTCTCGCCGTCCGAGACGACGCTGAACATCGGGATCCGGTTCCCGAAGATCGAGATCCCGGTCCTGCACCAGATCCCGGTGATCGGCCCGGTGTTCTTCGAGCAGACCGTCATCGTCTACCTGGCGTACATCGCGGTCGCGGTCGTCACCTTCGCGCTGTTCAAGACCCGCTGGGGCCTGCGCCTCCGCGCGGTCGGCGAGCACCCGGAGGCCGCCGACACCGTCGGCATCAACGTCACCGGCACGCGGTTCTGGAACGTCTCGCTCGCCGGAGCGATCGCCGGTCTCGGTGGTGCCTACTTCACGCTCGACGCGGTCGGTCCGTTCACGAAGGACATGACGGCGGGCGCGGGCTACATCGCGCTGGCCGCGGTCATCTTCGGGCGCTGGGACCCGATCAAGGCGACGCTCGCCGCCCTGCTGTTCGGGTTCGCGTCGAACCTGCAGAACACGCTCGGGGCGATCAACTCGCCGGTGCCCAGCGAGTTCCTGCTGATGCTGCCGTACGTCGTGACGATCTTCGCCGTCGCCGGCCTGGTCGGACAGTCGCGGGGCCCGGCGGCGTCCGGCAAGCCGTACATCAAGAACTAGCCGGGAGGCACGCCCCATGACCGACACGAACGCTGCGGACCGCGACCAGGTCGCGGACGCTACCGCCTGGACGGACCCGGCCAGGAGCCTCCCGTCCGATCCGGACGCCGCGATCGACGGGACCGTCGACGTCGACTGGACCGCCCTGCGGGAGGCCGCGACCACCGCGATGGGCCGCGCCTACGTGCCGTACTCGTCCTTCCCGGTGGGCGCCGCGGCGCTCACCGACGACGGCCGGATCGTCTCCGGCTGCAACGTCGAGAACGCCTCCTACGGGGTGACGCTGTGCGCCGAGTGCTCGCTCGTGTCGCAGCTGTTCATGACCGGCGGCGGCAAGCTCGTCGCGTTCACCTGCGTCGACGGCGACGGGGCGACCCTGATGCCGTGCGGGCGCTGCCGCCAGCTGCTGTTCGAGCACTCCACCGAGGGCATGCTCCTCGAGACCGTCTCGGGCATCCGCACCATCGACGAGGTCCTGCCGGACGCCTTCGGGCCCCGCACCCTCGCCACCTACCACCAGGAGCACTGACCATGGCCGTCGAGCCGTTCGACACCGTCGACCTCATCCGCACGAAGCGCTCGAGCGGCACGCTGTCCACCGCCGAGATCGACTGGCTCGTCGACGCGTACACGCGCGGCTACGTCGGCGACGAGCAGATGGCCGCGCTCGCGATGGCGATCTTCCTCAACGGCATGGAGCGTCGCGAGATCCGTGACCTCACGCTCGCGATGATCGCCTCGGGGGAGCGGATGTCGTTCGGCTCGCTCGGCAAGACCACGGTGGACAAGCACTCGACCGGTGGCGTCGGCGACAAGATCACCCTGCCGCTCGCACCGCTGGTCGCCACGTTCGGTGTCGCGGTGCCGCAGCTGTCCGGCCGCGGGCTCGGCCACACCGGCGGCACGCTCGACAAGCTCGAGTCGATCCCCGGCTGGCAGGCGGCGATCTCGAACGAGCGCATGACCGAGATCCTCTCCGACGTCGGCGCCGTCATCTGCGCGGCCGGCTCGGGTCTGGCCCCCGCCGACAAGAAGCTCTACGCACTCCGTGACATCACCGGCACGGTCGAGTGCATCCCGCTCATCGCGTCGAGCATCATGTCGAAGAAGATCGCCGAGGGCACGGCGGCGCTCGTCCTCGACGTGAAGTTCGGCTCGGGCGCGTTCATGGCGGACTTCGAGCAGTCGAAGCTCCTGGCGCAGACGATGGTCGACCTCGGCAAGGACGCCGGGGTCGCGACCTCGGCACTCCTCACCGACATGGAGGTCCCGCTCGGCCTGACGATCGGCAACGCCCTCGAGGTCCGTGAGTCCGTCGAGGTGCTCGCCGGCGGCGGACCCGCCGACGTCGTGTCGCTCACCGTGTCCCTCGCCGAGGAGATGCTGCGCCTGGCCGGGATCACCGACGCCGACCCGGCCGCGGCCCTCGCCGACGGCCGCGCGATGGACACCTGGCGCCGGATGATCGAGGCGCAGGGCGGCGACGCCGCGGCCACGCTGCCGGTCGCCGCGGAGACGCACGTCGTCACCGCCACCGAGTCCGGTGTGCTCGCCACCCAGGAGGCACTGCCGTTCGGCATCGCGGCCTGGCGCCTCGGCGCCGGTCGGGCCCGGGCGCAGGACCCCGTGCAGGCGGGTGCCGGCATCGAACTGCACGTCAGGCCCGGTGACGCGGTCACTGCCGGGCAGCCGCTCTGGACGCTGCACACCGACGAGCCCGACCGCTTCGAGCGGGCGCTCGAGTCGCTCGAGGGTGCCTGGTCGATCGGCGACTCCGCGCCGGACCGCGGGCCCATCGTGCGCGAGCGGATCCAGTAGGCGTCGTCCGCCCCACGCTCGGACCGGAGGCTCCCCACACGACGTGTGGGGAGCCTCCGGTGCGTGGTCCACGGGTCCGTCGACCCGCCCAGCGGGGGTCGGTGACCACCGGTAGCCTTGTGCCCATGAGCGACGCCGCCCCCATCTACCGCCTGCCCGACGCCGGAGCGGTCATCAACGACCTGCCCAAGGTCTCGCTGCACGACCACCTGGACGGCGGCCTCCGCCCCGCGACGATCATCGAGCTCGCCGCGGCCGACGGCGTCGAGCTGCCGACCACCGACCCGACCGAGCTCGCCGCGTGGTTCGCCGACCAGTCGAACTCCGGGTCCCTGGTGGAGTACCTCAAGACGTTCGACGTCACCACGGCCGTCATGCAGACCGCAGCCGGGCTCACCCGTGTCGCGAAGGAGTTCGTCGAGGACCTCGTCGCCGACGGCGTCGTCTACGGCGAGATCCGCTGGGCGCCGGAGCAGCACCTGCAGCGCGGTCTGACCCTCGATCAGACGGTGGAAGCCGTGCAGGCCGGCGTCGAAGAAGCGGTCGACGCCGCGGGCGGGTCCATCCGGATCGGGCAACTCGTGACCGCCATGCGCCACGCCGACCGCTCGATGGAGATCGCCGAGCTGGCCGTCCGCCACCGCGACCACGGCGTCGTCGGGTTCGACATCGCCGGTGCCGAAGCCGGGTTCCCCGCGTCGAACCACAGGGCGGCGTTCGGCTACCTGGCCTCCGAGCTGTTCCCCGTCACGGTCCACGCCGGTGAAGCGGACGGCCTGGCGTCGATCCGCTCGGCGCTCGTCGACGGACGTGCGCTGCGTCTCGGGCACGGCGTCCGCGTGTTCGAGGACGTCGCCCTGACCGACGGCGGCGACGGCTCGATGCTCGCCACCCTCGGCGAGGTCGCGTCCTGGGTCCGCGACCGCGAGATCCCGCTCGAGGTCTCGCCGTCGTCGAACCTGCAGACCGGCGCCATCGCCGCGTGGGGCGACGACCTGGCCGACCACCCGATCGACGTCCTGTACCAGCTCGGCTTCCGGGTCACGGTCAACACCGACAACCGCCTGATGAGCAACACCTCGCTGTCGAAGGAGCTCGCACTCCTCGCCGGCACGTTCGGCTACGACCTCGACGACCTCGCCGCGTTCCAGATCAACGCCGCGCTCGGGTCCTTCCTGCCCCTGGAGGACCGCGAGGAGATCATCGCCGCGATCACCGCCGGGTACGCGGAGGCCTGACCCGATGGGGCTGCCGCCGCTGCCGGACCCGGCCGTCGTCCTCGGGGCGCCCGCGTCGTCGTGGCGCGAGGCGCTGCGGACGGTCGGCGGCGCCCTGGTCGCCTCCGGGGCCACCACCGACGCCTACACCGACGCCATCATCGCCATGGTCGAGGAACACGGGGCCTACATCGTCATCTCGCCTGGCCTCGCGTTCGCGCACGCCCGGCCGGGGTCGAGCGTGCTGCACGACGGGCTCGCCGTGGTGACGCTCGCCGGACCGGTGGCGTTCGGCCACCCGCACAACGACCCGGTCTCGGTGGTGCTCGGCCTCGCCGTGGCCGAGGTCGGGACGCACCTCGAGTCGATCGGTGCGATCGCGAACCTGTTCAACGACCCGACGGTCACCAGCCGGCTGGCCGAGGCCACCAGCGCCGACCAGATCCGGAGCATCATGGGAGTGGGCACCACGTGAAGATCGTGACCATCTGCGGCGCCGGCATCGGTGCCAGTGCGATCCTCAAGGTGAACGCCGAGAAGGCTCTGGCGGCGCTCGGGCTGACGGCCGAGGTCGTCGCAGCCGACGTCGCCTCGGTGCGCGACGTCTCCGACGACGCCAACGTGATCCTGACGAGCCAGGAGTTCGTCGAGGCGATCGGGACGACCTACGCCGAGGTCATCGTGATCCGGAACCACTTCGACCAGAGCGAGATCACGGCGGCGGTGGAGAAGGCGCTGGGCTGACCGGCTGCCCGGTACGATCGGCGCATGTCCAGCACCGAGAACCCCCTGAACGAACCTGCCGTCGACCCGTTCGACGTCGCCCGTGACGCCGCCGCAGTCATCGCGGACCGGTCCGGCATCGAACGGCACGACGTCGCGCTGACGCTCGGCTCCGGCTGGGGCAAGGCCGCCGACCTCCTCGGTGAGACCGTCTCCGAGATCCCCGCAGCGGACGTCCCCGGCTTCAGCGCCTCGGCCGTCCCCGGGCACTCCGGCACGGTGCGGTCGATCCGTCTCGCCGACGGCCGGCACGCACTCGTCATCGGTGCGCGGACGCACTACTACGAGGGCCACGGCGTCCGTCGTGTCGTGCACAGCGTCCGCACCGCAGCCGCGACCGGCGCCTCGGTCATGGTCCTGACGAACGGTGCCGGTGGCATCAAGGAGACCTGGACGCCCGGCACCCCGGTGCTGATCAGCGACCACATCAACCTGACGGCCGACAGCCCGCTCGAGGGTGCGACGTTCATCGACCTGACCGACCTGTACTCGGCGCGGCTCCGTGCGGTCGCGAAGACCGTCGACCCGTCCCTCGACGAAGGCGTGTACACCCAGTTCCGCGGGCCGCACTACGAGACCCCGGCCGAGGTCCAGATGGCCAAGGCGATCGGCGGCCACATCGTCGGCATGTCGACCGCGCTCGAAGCGATCGCCGCGCGCCAGGCCGGCATGGAGATCCTCGGCTTCTCGCTCATCACGAACCTGGCCGCCGGCATCCAGAAGACGCCCCTGTCGCACACCGAGGTGCTCGAGGCCGGCAAGCAGGCCGAGCCGGTCATCGCCGACCTGCTCGCCCGCGTGGTGGCGGCACTGTGAGCGTCGTCGACACCGCCAGGACCTGGATCGAGCAGGACCCCGACGCCGAGACGCGCGCGGAACTGCAGCGGCTCGTCGACACGGGTGACACCGCGGAACTCGACGCCCGCTTCGCCGGACGGCTGCAGTTCGGCACCGCTGGGCTCCGCGCCGAACTCGGTGCCGGACCCCTGCGGATGAACCGTGTCGTCGTGACGCAGGCCGCCGCCGGGCTCGCGCACTTCCTCATCGACTCCGGCCGTGACCGCAGCGTCGTCATCGGGTACGACGGCCGCGTCAACTCGGACGTCTTCGCACGGGACTCCGCCGAGGTGATGCGGGGCCTCGGCCTCGACGTCACGCTGCTGCCCTCGGCGCTGCCCACGCCGCTCGTCGCGTTCGCGGTGCGGCACCTCGGCGTCGGTGCTGGCGTCATGGTGACCGCCAGCCACAACCCGCCGCGGGACAACGGCTACAAGGTGTACCTCGGCGGTGACGACGAGGGCTCGCAGATCGTGCCGCCCGTCGACGGTGCGATCGCCGCGGCCATCGACGTCGTCGCGGCCGGCGACATCCGCTCGCTCGATCGCCGGACGGACTACACCGTCGCCGATGCGTCGCTCGTCCAGGCGTACGTGGACGCGACGATCGCGACGGTGCCGGCCCCGCGCCTCCCGGTCGACGCGCAGCCGTCCGTCGTCTACACGGCCATGCACGGCGTCGGGTGGGAGACCGCACGCGCGGTCTTCACGCAGGCCGGGTTCCGCGAGCCGGCCGTCGTGCCGGAGCAGATCGAGCCCGACGGTGCGTTCCCGACCGTTTCGTTCCCGAACCCGGAGGAGCCGGGCGCGATGGACCTGGCGATCGCCCGCGGTGTCGCGGTCGGCGCCGACCTGGTGATCGCGAACGACCCGGACGCCGACCGCCTTGCGCTCGCGATCCCGGACGGCTCCGGCTCGTACCGCCGGTTGGCCGGCAACGAGGTCGGGTGGCTCCTGGGTTGGCGCGCCGCCGCACGTGCGGCCGACGCCGGGCTCACCGGAGTGCTCGCCGCGTCGATCGTCAGCTCGCCGGCCCTCGCCCGCGTGGCCGAGCAGTACGGACTCGGACACCGGGACACGCTCACCGGCTTCAAGTGGGTGTCCCGCGTGCCGGACCTGCTCTTCGGCTACGAGGAGGCGCTCGGGTACCTCGTTGACCCGCAGGTGATCCGCGACAAGGACGGCATCTCCGCCGCACTGGAGCTGCTGTCGCTCGCGACCGAGCTCGCGGCGGACGGCCGGACCATCGCGGACCAGCTCGACGCCTTCGCCGAGCGCTTCGGAGCCTTCGCGTCCGGGCAGGTCGCCACCCGCGTGGACGACCTGTCGCGCATCGGCGAGATCATGGCGGCGCTGCGGGCCTCGACACCGACCGAACTCGACGGTGTCGCGGTCGAGTCGGTGACGGACTTCCTCGACGGGGTCGAGGGCTTCCCACCGTCGGACATCCTGCGCTTCGACCTCGATGGCGGCGCGCGCGTCATCATCCGCCCCAGCGGGACCGAGCCGAAGGTGAAGGTCTACATCGACACCGTCGCGGCGACCTCCGCCGAGGCCGCCGCCCTGGCCGACCGCCTGGCCGCGTCCGTCCGTCCGCTCGTCTCGTAGGGCGCGCCCGCAAAACACCGGTGTTCGTCAGACACGCCGCGGATTGCCGCGATGTGTTCGACGAACACCGGTGTTTTGCTTTCCCTGCACTCCGCGTCGGCGAGAGCGACTGTCCACAGGTGCGGGAAGGTGGGGCTCGCTGGGTCCGCCGAAACTGCGACGGTTCGGCATGGCCGAACTCGTAGTCCTCGCCGTTGATCCTGCTGACCCGGACCCCGCGCACCGTCGGCGGCTCATCGACGAAGCACGGCGCGGCAGAGTTGTCCGACTCATCGCGGGTCGGTACGTCCTCACGTCCGAGTTCGAGGCCGCGTCCGAGCACGAGCGCCACCGCGCTCGGATCCGAGCAGTCCTCCCATGGGCCTCCGAGCGACTCGTCGTCTCCCACGAGTCGGCTGTGGCGCTCCACGGACTCCCGTGGTTGGGGACCTTCCCGGACAGCGTGACGGTCACCGATCCGATCCGGACCGACGGGCAGCGTCGGGCGCACCTCCAGAAGGCGGGGGGCGCCGGACGGGACCTGCAGGAGACGCGCGTGCAGGGCCTCCCGGTCACCTCACTCGTGGTGACCGGGGTCGACGTCGCGCTCCGCAGCCCCTTCGCGGCAGCAGTCGTCGTGCTCGACGCGCTCATGGCTCGGGGGGTACAGCGGCAGGCGCTGCTCGATGAACTGCGCAGCCGGACTCCTCCACCGCGGTCGCGGACCCGAGCGCGGCGGGCCATCGAGTTCGCGGATGGTGCGGCGGGATCGCCAGGCGAGTCCGTCTGTCGCCTGCGGATGGCCGAACTCGGGTTCCCGGCGCCGGTCCTCCAGCAGGAGTTCGCCGACGAACGGGGCAGGATCGGCTTCGTCGACTTCTGGTTCCCGGAGCAGGGCGTGATCGTGGAGTTCGACGGTTTCGTGAAGTACCGGGATCCGGCCCTCCGTGAGGGGCGGAACCCGGAGGAGGTGGTCATCGCCGAGAAGCTCCGCGAGGACCGATTACGGGCTCGACCACGAGTCCGGACGCTCGTCCGCGTGGTGTGGGCCGACGTCCAGGACGACGATCGTCTGTCCCGCGCCCTCACGGGTGCCGGCCTGCCGCGTGGCTCTTGACGGCGAAACACCGGTGTTCGTCAGTCACACCGCGAACAAGCGCGGCGTTTCAGACGAACACCGGTGTTTTGCGAGAGACCTACGCGAGCTCGAGCAGGACGTGGCCGGACGAGACGGTCTGGCCGACGGGGGCGTTCAGCCCGGTGACGACGCCGTCCTTGTGCGCCTGGACGGGCTGCTCCATCTTCATGGCCTCGAGGACGACGAGCAGGTCGCCCTTCACCACGGTGTCACCCTCGGCGACCGCCAGCTTGACGACGGTGGCCTGCATCGGCGACGCGACCGACGAGCCCGAGGCAGCACGGCCGCCCTTGACGCCGGAGGACCGACGCTTCGGGGGAGCGGACGGCCCCGACGGACGACGGGCACCGCCGGCACCACCACCGACGACGGCGGGCATGGTCACCTCGATGCGCTTGCCCTGCACCTCGACGACGACCGTGTCGCGGGAGGCCGGGGCGGGCAGCTCCTCCGGGGATCCGCTCCACGCCGGGATGTCGTTGACGAAGTCCGTCTCGATCCACTGCGTGTAGATGCTGAACGGCTCGTCGTCGGACGTCGCGAACGCGGGGTCCGCGACGACCGCCCGGTGGAACGGGATGACGGTCGGCAGCCCCGCGACCTCGAACTCGGCCAGGGCACGACGTGAGCGCTCGAGTGCCTCCGCACGCGTCGAACCGGTCACGATGAGCTTCGCGAGCATGGAGTCGAACGAGCCGGACACGACGTCGCCGGAGACCACGCCCGAGTCGACGCGGACGCCGGGGCCGGACGGGGCGTTGAAGACGTGCACGGGGCCCGGCGCCGGGAAGAAGTTGCGGCCCGGGTCCTCGCCGTTGATACGGAACTCGAACGAGTGACCGCGCGGGGTCGGGTCCTCGTAGTCGAGCGTGCCGCCCTCGGCGATGCGGAACTGCTCGCGCACGAGGTCGATGCCGGTGACCTCTTCGGACACGCAGTGCTCCACCTGCAGCCGGGTGTTGACCTCGAGGAACGAGACCGTGCCGTCGGCGCCGATGAGGAACTCACAGGTGCCGGCACCGACGTAGCCGACCTCGCGGAGGATGGCCTTCGACGACTCGTAGAGCAGGGTCTGCTGCGCTTCGGTGAGGTACGGCGCCGGTGCTTCCTCGACGAGCTTCTGGTGGCGACGCTGCAGCGAGCAGTCGCGCGTGGAGACGACGACGACGTTGCCGTGCTCGTCCGCGAGGCACTGGGTCTCGACGTGGCGCGGCTTGTCGAGGTACTTCTCGACGAAGCACTCGCCGCGCCCGAAGGCGGCGATGGCCTCACGGGTCGCGGACTCGAACAGCTCCTCGATCTGCGACCGGTCGCGGACGACCTTGAGGCCGCGACCACCGCCACCGAATGCGGCCTTGATCGCGACGGGCAGTCCGACCTCGTCGGCGAACGCGACGACCTCGGAGACGTCCTGCACCGGCTCGATCGTGCCGGGGGCGAGGGGTGCGCCGACCTTCTCGGCCACGTGCCGCGCCGAGACCTTGTCGCCGAGGCGTTCGATCGACTCGGGCGACGGGCCGATCCAGACGAGCCCGGCGTCGATGACGGCACGGGCGAAGTCGGCGTTCTCGGCGAGGAACCCGTACCCGGGGTGCACGGCGTCGGCGCCGGAACGTCGGGCGACCGAGATGATCTTCTCGATGACCAGGTAGGTGTCGGCGCTCGTGGTGCCGTTCAGCGCGTAGGCCTCGTCGGCGAGGCGGGCGTGCAGGGCGTCACGGTCCTGGTCGGCGTAGACCGCGACCGATGCCTTGCCCGCGTCGCGGGCCGCTCGGATGATGCGGACGGCGATCTCGCCGCGGTTCGCGATGAGGACCTTGCTGATGCGGGGCATGGAACATCAGCGTATTCGTGTGCCGGGGTCGTGTTTTGACCGCCATCCACAAGAATCACCACCGGCTGCAGGTGGATGTCTACAGCACGGCGCGAGGTCTACTGCGCCCAGAGGTCGTGCCAGGCGATCCCGAACCCGCGCAGGAGCATCGAGCGGAGCACGGGCAGCGACAGGCCGACGACCGCGGAGGGCGCGCCGTCGATGCGGGTGATGAACGCAGCGGCGCGCCCGTCGATCGTGAACGCGCCGGCGACCTCGAGCGGCTCGCCCGTCGCCACGTACGCGTCGATCTCCGCGGGCGTCATGTCGTCGGCGAAGGTCAGCACGGCGCTGTCCACGGCGACGACCCGGTCACCGTCGACCACGAGCGCCGACCCGCCGGGCGCGACCGCGCCGAGTGTGACCGCGGCCACGGGGCGGACGGGAGGCTCGTCACCGGCCCGCACCGCGCCTCCCGGTCCGCCGCGCCGGTCCACGATGCAGTGCCCGCTCCACAGTGTCCCGCCGCCCGCGGCGAGCATCTGCCGCCAACGCTCCCGCGCGACCTCCGGGTCGTGCGGCTTGCCGTACAGGACCCCGTCGACCTCGAAGGCCGAGTCCCCGCCGAAGACGATGCCGTCGAGCTCGGCGCCGTCCGCGTCCGCCCGCTCGACCAGGCCGTCCGCGACCGCCGACGCCTTCGCCACCGCGAGCAGCGACACGAGCTCCGGACCGGTGAGCTCACGACCGATTCGGTCTCGCTCGGCCGCGGCCACGGCGTCCTCGTCGACCCCCGGGGAGACGAGCACCGGATCGATCCCGGACTGCGCCAACAGGGCGCGACGGGCGGGGGAGGTGCTCGCGAGGTACAGACGCATGGGAACATCGAACCATGGGTGAATCCGTCGGCACACTGCTCGAACTCGACGTCACCGGGATCGCCCACGGCGGCATCTCGGTGGCACGGCACGAGGGGCGCGTGGTGTTCGTCACGGACGCGATCCCCGGGGAGCGGGTCGTGGCCCGGGTGACGGAGGACCGGAAGAAGTCGTTCTGGCGCGCCGACACGGTGCAGGTCCTCGAACCGAGCGAGCACCGCGTGGACCACGTCTGGCCCGAGGCCGGCCTCGACCGCGACCCCGCAGTCCGCCCGGGTGGTGCCGAGTTCGGGCACATCGCCCTCGCCCACCAGCGGACCCTGAAGCGCGACGTCCTCGTCGACTCGTTCTCGCGGTTCGGACGCATCGACCTGGACGCCGTCCTCGGCGCGCCCGTCGTGGTGGAGCCCGCTCCCGGTGACGACGACGCGAACGGCCTCGGCTGGCGCACCCGGATCCGCCTGCACGTCGACGCCGACGGCACGCCCGGCCCGTTCGCCGCACGCTCGCACACCGTGGTGCCGGTCACCTCGCTCCCGCTGGCGACCGCCACCGTGCAGGGCTCAGCGCCGCTCGGCCGCGGATCGATGCCCGGCGCCGAGGTCGTCGACGTCCTCAGCCCGAGCGGATCCGGCGGCGCCCGCCTGGTCATCGACGCCCAGCGCCCCACCGTCGTGCAGGAGGTCGTCGGCGACCGGACGTTCGCGGTCGACGACGACGGCTTCTGGCAGGTGCACCGCCAGGCCCCCGCCGTCCTCACGGCGGCCGTGCAGGACCTCGTCGACCATGACCGGCTCGACCCGGAGGGCCAGCACCTCGACCTCTACGGCGGTGTCGGGCTCCTCGCCGCGGCGCTCGCCGACGTCGTCGGGCCCCGTGCCCGCGTGACGAGCGTCGAGAGCGCGACCCGTGCGACCGAGCACGCGCTCGAGAACCTGTCCGAGTGGATCGGTGCCCGTGCCGAGACCGGCCGTGTCGACCGGTGGCTCTCCCGCACCGTCGAGTCGGCCTCCCGTCCGGAGCGTGAGCGTTTCCGCGCCGGCACGATCGTGCTCGACCCGCCGCGTTCCGGCGCCGGTCGTGACGTCGTCGTGTCGATCGCGGCGCTGCAGCCGGCCCAGGTCGTCTACGTCGCCTGCGACCCGGTCGCGCTGGCCCGTGACGTCGCCACGTTCGCCGATCTCGGCTACCGCCTGGAGGCCCTCCGCGCCTTCGACCTCTTCCCGCACACCCACCACCTGGAGGCCGTGGCGCGCCTGGTGCCGGTCGCCTGAGCTCCGATGCGTGGTCGGCCCCTGACGGGTTCCGTGCCGGGGTACGAAGCTGAGGCTGACCTGGGTATCCTTGGAGTCGACGGCAACCGGGATCAGGGCCCGGTGCGTCGTCGGAACGAGAGGCAACCGTGGCAGACACCACCAGCACATCGACCGGCACGACAGGGACTGCCGGTACCGAGACACGGCCGGTCCGGGTCGCCATCGTCGACGACCACGAGTCGGTCCGACTGGGCATCCAGGCCGCGTGTCAGAACGAGGGGTTCGAGGTGGTCCTCACCGCCGCGAGCGTCCCGGAGTACATCGCCCAGCTCGGCGGTCGAGAGGTCGACGTCGTCGTCCTCGACCTGTCGTTGGGCGACGGCTCGACCGTGACCGAGAACGTCAAGGGCGTGCAGGGCACCGGCTCCGCCGTGCTCGTGCACAGCATCGCCGACCGCGTCGCGAACGTCCGCGAGGCACTGGCAGCAGGGGCTGCCGGCGTCATCCCGAAGTCGTCCGCGACGAAGACCGTGATGGCCGCCGTCGCGACGGTGGCACGGGGCGACGTGCTCAACAACCTCGAGTGGGCGAGCGCCATCGACGCCGACCGGGACTTCGCGAAGGCCCAGCTCGGTCGCCGCGAGCGCGAGATCCTGCACCTGTACGCATCGGGTCTGCCGCTGAAGCTCGCGGCACAGCAGCTCGGCATCGGCTACTCGACCGCACGTGAGTACCTGGACCGCATCCGGGTGAAGTACGTCGAGGTCGGTCGCCCCGCACCCACCAAGGTCGACCTGCTCCGTCGGGCCGTCGAGGACGGGATCCTGCCGGGTCTCGACTCGGGCATCGACCCCGACGGCGATGGTCGCTGACGCCTGGCGCGCCGGACGGTCCTCGTGACCACCGACGCATCGGCGGACGCCGGGCCGGCAGCGGCCCGGCGTCCGTCGTCCCCGGGAGCCGCCGCTCCGACGGGGGCCGGCCACGTCCGTGGCCATGAATGGGTCGACCCGTCGCGCTCCGTACGGGCCACGATCACTCAGGCTTCCCTCGACCGGGCGTTCACGATCCTGATGGCCATCGCCGCGATCGGGTTCGGCGCGGCGAACATCCCCGGGCTCCTCAAGCAGTTGCCCTCGCTCGACCCGTTCTGGGCGCCGGCGACGGCGATCGGGATGGCGCTCTCGCTCGTCGCGGTCGGGGTGTCGGCGATCGTGCAGCGGTGGTCCCAGGCAGCGCAGATCGTCTGCGCGTTGCTGTTCCTGGTCGCGCTCGTGACCTTCCCGTTGACGGTCCGCGAAGCACTGCCCGTGAACCAACCGCCGTGGCCGTGGTGGCTCTGCAACGTCGGCACGATCGCGGCGTCGCTGAGCTTCGCCACGTGGCGCGCCGCCGTGTACAACGCCCTCGTGCCGATCATCTACGTCGTGCTGCGGCTCTCGCCGGCCGGTGGCGCGGTCGGCGTCCAGCGGGCGCTCCTCGACGGTGCCTACACGGCCGTCCTCGGTATCGCGGCACTGATCCTCATCGTGGTGCTCCGGCGTGCTGCTGCCGCGGTCGATGTGGCCCAGGCCACCGCGGTGCGCCGGTACTCCCGGGCGATCCGCGAGCACGCGACGGAGGTCGAGCGTGTCCAGGTCGACGCCATCGTGCACGACAGCGTGCTGACCACGTTGCTCTCGGCCGCGCGCGCCGACACCCCCGACGCGAAGACCCTCGCGGCCCGGATGGCCCGGAACGCCATCGACCACCTCGCGGCTGCGGCCGCCGACGGGCCGGGGGAGGACCAGCTCGTGCCGTTCGACGTCCTGCGTGACCGCATCGTCGCCTCCGTGACGTCGCTCGGCGCCCCGGTGCAGGTCCGCAGCGTGCCCACGGCCGGTCCCTCGCTGCCGTTCTCGGCGGCGGACGCGCTCGCCTCGGCGCCACTGCAGGCGGCGGTGAACAGCGTCCAGCACGCCGGCGACGACGTCACCCGGTGGGTCACGATCGCCGCCGACGGTCCGTCCGTGCAGGTCGAGGTCGCCGACGACGGCACCGGGTTCGACGCGCACGCCGTCCCGGCCGAACGACTCGGTGTGCGTCGGTCGATCATCGAGCGGATGGCCGCGGCCGACGGTGAGGCCGACCTCCGGACCGCACCCGGTTCCGGCACCCGGATCGTCCTCCGGTGGCCGGCACTCGGCGCCGACGACGTGTCCGGTGCCGGTCCGGGCGACCAGCGGGAGGCACGCGCATGAGGGCCTCCGTCCCCGCCGGTGTCGCCATCGGCCTGGCCGCACTCTTCTCGCTGCTCCACCTGGTGCTCGCCGCCACGACGCTGCCGGGCACGTCGGCCGCCGCCGCTCCGGTCATCGCCTGCATGGTCCTCTACGCCGCCGCGACCGCGCTCGCGCTCTTCGTCCGTGGTCCGGTCCTGCCGGTCTGGGTGGCGTGGTTCGCGCTCGCCACCGCGGTCGTGATGCCCCTGGTGTGTTCGACCGTCGTCGACCTGCGGGTGGCACCGACGTACTCGACGTGGTGGATCGCCGCCGTGGGGACCCTGATGGTCGTGCTGGCCGTCCGGCAGCGCGGGCGGTTCGCCTGGGTCGGGGTCGCCTTCTGCACGGTGCACTCCGTCGCCTGGGCTGGCCTCGGGGCGCTGGGCGAGCTCGGCGCGCTCGGCAACGTGATCTGGCTGTCGGTGGCGACCGGGTTCGCGATCGCGATGAGCCACGCGAACCGGATCACCCGTGACTTCGTCCGCGCGGAGCAGGAGACCGTCGACTGGCAGGCGGCGCAGGACGCACACGTGTCGGAGCGCCAGGTCCGGCTCGGCCAGACGACCCGCATGGCGCTGCCGATGCTCCAGCGCATCATCGACACCTGCGGCGGTCTCGACGAGGACGAGCGTGCGGAGAGCCTGCACCTGGAGCAGGCGATCCGCGACGAGATCCGGGGCCGCTCGCTGCTGTCCGACGACGTCCGGGCAGAGGTGATGCGTCTGCGCCGTCGGGGAGCGGTCGTGCAGCTGCACGACGACGGGGGGTTGGACGACCTCGAGACCGTCGAGCAGGAGCGTGTGCACGCGGAGCTCGCCGACGCACTCCGGCGTGCGTACGAGGCGGACGCCGACAACGTGATCGTCCGGACCGTGCCGGACAACGCCGACTCCGCCGTGACGGTCGTCGGCCTGCGCCTGGACGCGGCGGAGAGCGAGTCCGCGGCGCTCGGAGCGGCGGACGACGACGAGGAGGACGACGGGAACTCCGTCGCACTGTGGCTCGAGATCGACCGGTACGCCGCACAGGCCTGACCGCACGGGCCTGACCGCACGGGCCTGACCGCACAGGCCTGACCGCACAGGCCTGACCGCATGAGCCTGACCGAGCGGGCGGACGCGATGTCGACGGACACCCCGGAAACGGGGAACGGGCCGGTCGGAGCTACCGACCGGCCCGTTCGCGACCCGAGTCAGAGCGACAACCCGAATATCGCCCTGACTCGTCTCGGCGGTGGCTTCGTACCCTAGTCGGCCACCGACCGGCGATGCACTTCAACGAAGAACACCGAACACCGACAATGATGCCAACAGCACCAGGGGGTGTCAGTCGTCATTTCGGGGGACAATTCGGCCGATCTGGGACCGATCCCCGTCTGTGCGACCCCCGAGTGAGGGGAGACCGAACGGTGCGTCCGCAGCGTGGTGACGTCGACACCGGTCGGTATCGAACGGGGTACAGCTCGGAGCCCGGGTGTGACCGGTGGCGGATGCGGGCCGGGTCAGCGGAGTGACCGGCTCCACGAGCCCTGGTGGAGCGGTTCCCGCATGCCCCGCGCCGACCGCGTCCAGCCGTCGCGCGGTGCGGTCTCCGCCTGTGCGCGTCCGGCCGCGGCGGCCTCGTCGGCCTGGCGCTGCAGGACCGCGACGACCGCGGCCAGTTCCTCCGGGGACGGGTCGCCGCCCACGACCCGCACGTCCGCGACGGACGCGGACGCGGAGGCGGAGCCGTCGGCCGGACCTGCGGCAGCGTGGCGCGGGCTCACAGGGGGATGTTCCCGTGCTTCTTCGGCGGCAGGCTGGCACGCTTGCCGCGCAGTGCCCGCAGCGCCTTGATCACCGCGACCCGGGTGGCGTGCGGCTGGATGATGCCGTCGAGTTCGCCACGTTCGGCCGCCAGGTACGGCGACGCGACGTTGTAGGTGTACTCGTTGGCGAGCTTCGTGCGGACCGCGGCGACGTCCTCGCCGGCTTCCTCCGCACGCTTGATCTCGCTGCGGTACAGGATGTTCACGGCACCCTGGCCGCCCATGACCGCGATCTCGGCCGTCGGCCACGCGAGGTTGATGTCCGCGCCGAGCTGCTTCGAGCCCATCACGATGTACGCGCCGCCGTAGGCCTTGCGGGTGATGACGGTCACGAGCGGGACGGTGGCCTCGGCGTAGGCGTAGAGCAGCTTCGCGCCACGGCGGATCACACCGGTCCACTCCTGGTCGGTGCCGGGGAGGTACCCCGGCACGTCGACGAGCGTCAGGATCGGGATCCCGAAGGCGTCGCAGAAGCGGACGAAGCGCGCGGCCTTCTCGCCGGCGTCGATGTTCAGCGTGCCGGCCATGGCCTGCGGCTGGTTCGCGATGATGCCGACCGTGCGGCCCTCGACCCGACCGAAGCCGATCATGATGTTCGGCGCGAAGAGCGGCTGCACCTCGAGGAACTCGGCGTCGTCGACGACGTGCTCGATGACCTGGGTGACGTCGTACGGCTGGTTCGTGGAGTCCGGGATGACGACGTCGAGCTCGCGGTCGGCGTCGGTCGTCTCGAGCTCCGGTGCGACGTCGTACGTCGGCGGGTCGGACAGGTTGTTGTCCGGCAGGAAACCGATGAGCGAGCGCGCGTAGTCGAGCGCGTCGGTCTCGTCCTCGGCCAGGTAGTGCGCGACACCGGAGACCGCGTTGTGGGTCTGCGCGCCGCCGAGCTCCTCGAAGCCGACGTCCTCGCCCGTGACGGTCTTGATGACGTCGGGGCCGGTGACGAACATGTGGCTGGTCTTGTCGACCATGATCACGAAGTCGGTGAGGGCGGGGGAGTAGACGGCGCCACCCGCGGCCGGGCCCATCACGATCGAGATCTGCGGGATGACGCCGGAGGCCGCGGTGTTGAGGCGGAAGATCTCGCCGTACTTGCCGAGCGCGACCACGCCCTCCTGGATGCGTGCGCCGCCGGAGTCGAGGATGCCGATGATCGGCACGCCCGTCTTCAACGCGTGCTGCATCACCTTGACGATCTTCTCGCCGGCCACCTCGCCGAGCGACCCGCCGAAGACCGTGAAGTCCTGCGCGTAGACGGCGACCTGGCGGCCGTGGATCGTGCCGTGGCCGGTGACGACCGCGTCGCCGTACGGACGCTTCGACTCCATGCCGAAGGCGTGGGTGCGGTGGCGGACGAACTCGTCGAGCTCCACGAAGGAGTTCTCGTCGAGCAGCTGCTCGATGCGCTCGCGGGCCGTCATCTTGCCCTTGGCGTGCTGCTTCGCGATCGCGGACTCGCCTGCGGCGGTCACGGCTTCGTGGTACCGGTCGCGGAGGTCAGCCAGACGGCCGGCGGTCGTCGAGAGATCGGGGGTGTCTCCTGTGGTCACCCGCTCACCCTACCGGCGGTCCGGGACGCGTCCGTTGGGGGACCCCCACGGTTCCGGGCCGTAGGTTTGCGTGCATGTCCACACCGGTCGCCCCCGAACTCGCCTCCGCTCGCGCCGCCGTCGAGGCCGCCGGCGCGACGATGACGGTGCTGCCGACGACCGGGTCGACGAACGCCGACCTGCTCCAGGAGGCGCCGGACCTGGCTTCCGGCAGCGTCGTCGTGACCCTCGACCAGACCGCCGGACGGGGACGGCTCGACCGTTCCTGGGTGGCCCCGGCCGGTGAGACCCTCGCAGCCAGCGTGCTCGTGCGCGCCGACCTCGACCCGCGTGACCGGGGGTGGCTGCCGCTCGTCGCCGGCGCCGCCGTCCGCGACGCCGTCGTCGACGCGCTCGCGGGCATCGACGCAGATGCGGACGCCGACACCGCTCGTCGGGTCCTCGTGAAGTGGCCGAACGACGTCCTCGTCGACGGCCGCAAGGTGAGCGGTGTGCTCTGCCAGGTCGCCGCCGACGGGTCCGTCGTCGTCGGCGTGGGCGTGAACCTCACCATCCCGGCGGCCGAGCTGCCGACCCCGACCGCGACCTCCCTGCTCGTCGCGGGCGCCACCGGACCGGCCACGACGCTCGCCGACACCGTCCTGACGGGCCTGTGGACGGGCCTCCGGGAGGCCGTGGCCGGGCTGGTCGCCGGCGGTGCGGCCGCCGACGCGGTCCGGTCCCACGTCCGCGCCGTGTGCGGGACCGTCGGCCAACGCGTGCGGCTCGAGCTGCCGGACGGGTCCACGGTCGAAGCCGATGCGACCGGCGTCGACGACGACGGCCGGATCACGATCCGGGACCGGACCGGCGCCTCCAGGGGCGTCGCGGTGGGGGACGTCACCCACCTGCGGTATGCATGAGCCCATGACGGACGAGCCTGCCCCCGAGCTCGTCGTCGCCCGGCTCCGGCCGCATGCCCGGCGGCTCGTCCGCCCCGCCGTGTTCGTCATCGTCGTCGCGGCCGCCGGCGGGTTCGGGTTCGGGGTCTTCCGGGCGGAGCTCGCCTGGCTCAACGTGGTGGTCGCGGTCCTCGTCGTCGTGCTCGTCCTGCTCGGCGGGGTGGTGCCGCTGCTGCGCTGGATGTCCGAGCGGTACGTCGTCACGACCCGTCGGCTCGTCGTCTCGCACGGTCTCGGCACACGGACCCGGCGGGAGCTCCTGCACTCCCGGGGGTACGACGTCACCGTGCGGCGGCAGGGCGCGCAGGGTCTCTTCCGGTCCGGGGACGTGCTCGTGTTCCCCGGCGACGACCCGGCCCTCGTGCTCGGCGACGTCCCGCACGCGGACCTCGTCGTCGCGGTGCTGCACGACCTCGTCGAGGCGCACGAAGCCCGCCGCCGGCACCGGGAGCCCGACTGGGACGACATCGTCCGTGGCACCTCGCGGCACGACCGCTAGCCGTCCTGCGGGGAACCGCGCGGGTTCTTGCGGTTCACCGTCACCACCATCGGGCGACGAGCCGGTACCGTCATCCCGTGCGTATCTCTGTCATCGGCTGCGGTTACCTCGGTGCCGTCCACGCCGCCTCCATGGCCAAGCTCGGGCACGACGTCGTCGCGGTGGACGTCGACCCGGGGAAGATCGAACGACTCGCGGCGGGCGAAGCCCCGTTCTTCGAGCCCGGTCTGCCCGAGATCCTGACCGAGGCACTCGCCTCCGGCCGGATCCGGTTCACGACCGACATGGCGGAGGTCGCGGGTTCCCGCGTCCACTTCGTCGCCGTCGGCACCCCGCAGGGTCCGACCGGTGCCGCTGACCTCAAGTACGTCGACGCCGCCGTCGCCTCGCTCACCGAGCACCTGTCCGCCGGCGACTTCGTTGTCGGCAAGTCGACCGTCCCGGTCGGCACCGCGGCCCGTCTGGCCGAGGGCGTCAGCGCTGCGGTCCCCGGTGCGACGCTCGTCTGGAACCCCGAGTTCCTCCGCGAGGGCTTCGCCGTGCAGGACACCATCGCGCCGGACCGCCTGGTCTACGGCGTCCCGGCCGGGCCCGAGGGCGAAGCGGCCGTCGCCGCCCTCGACGAGGTCTACGCCGTCGCGCTCGCCGAGCAGACCCCCCGACTCGTCGTCGACCTGGCGACCGCGGAACTCGTGAAGGTCAGCGCGAACGCCTTCCTCGCGACGAAGATCTCCTTCATCAACGCCATGGCCGAGATCGCGGAGGTCGTCGGTGCCGACGTGACGGCGCTCGCCGACGCCATCGGGCACGACGCCCGCATCGGTCGCAAGTTCCTCAACGCCGGACTCGGTTTCGGCGGTGGGTGCCTGCCGAAGGACATCCGGGCGTTCCAGGCGCGTGCGGACGAACTCGGGGTCGGCGAGTCGCTCGCGTTCCTCGCCGACGTCGACGCCATCAACCTGCGTCGTCGGGCCCACGTCGTCGACCTCGCCACCACGGCACTCGGCGGCGACGTCACCGGCAAGCGCGTCGCGGTCCTCGGGCTGGCGTTCAAGCCGAACTCCGACGACGTCCGGGACTCCCCGTCGCTCGACATCGCGGCCCGTCTGCACGAGCAGGGCGCCGTCGTCGCCGCGTACGACCCGGAGGCGACGGGCACCGCCGGTCGTCTGCACCCGGAGCTGGACTACGTGGGTTCGGCGATGGAGGCGCTCACCGGCGCCGACCTCGTGCTGGTCCTCACCGAGTGGAACGAGTTCCGTGAGCTCGACGCCACCGCGGTCGCCGCGGTCGTCGCGTCCCCGATCGTCATCGACGGGCGCAACTGCCTGGACCGCGATGCCTGGCGTGCGGCCGGGTTCGCCCACCACGGCATGGGGCGCTGACGGCATGGGGCGCTGACGGCCTCACGGCCTCACGGCCTCACGGCCTCACGCCCTGACGGCCTGAGCACCGGCGGACGGCCGGGTGGACCAGCGGTCCGCCCGGCCGTCCGCCGTTCCGCCGGGCCGGCATCGCGGCCGTCCGGCATCCCGTCCGGGTCAGGCGGAGTGGTCACCACGGGCCGCGGCACGGAGCACGTCGCGGTAGCGGGCGCCGATGCGCTCGGTCGCGTACTCGGCCGCCGCGTGGACCGCACCGTCCTGGTGGCGTGAGCGGGCGTCCTCGTCGGTGAGTTCCCGGACGAGTGCCGCGCGGAGGGCGTCGACGTCGCCGGGAGCCACGAGGAGGCCCGAGACGTCGTCCCGCACGACCTCCCGGATGCCGGGCAGGTCGCTGGCGACCACGGCCGCGCCGACCGCCGCGGCCTCGAGCAGGGTCACCGGCAGGCCCTCCTGATCGCCGTTGGCGGCGGCCACCGACGGCAGTGCCACGACGGTGGCGGAGGCGAGCGTCGCGAGCACCTCGGACTTCCCCCGCTGGCCCAGGAACGTCACGGGCAGGCCGGCGGCCTGCCGCTCGAGCCGCTCGCGCCACGGCCCGTCCCCGACGACGGTGAGCGACCACGGGACGTCCTCGACGCCGCGGAGCGCCTCGATCAGGTTCCCGAAGCCCTTCTTCTCGACCAGCCGCCCGACCGCGACGACGTGCCCGGGACGACGCGTCGCCTGTCCCCGTGCCGCGCGGGCCGGACCGAGGTCGACGCCCATCGGGATCACGCTCGACCGGTCTTCCGGGACGCCCCACTCGGTGAGCCGCTCGCGCATCTCGTCGTTCACGGTCGTCACGTGGGCGGACCGCCCGAACACCCACCGCTTCAGCCGGACCAGCGGTGCGGCGCGGAGGGCGTAGACGTCCCCGCCGTGGGTGGTCACGACGAGGGGGACGCCCGGTGCCGCGAGGGCAGCGACGAACGCCTGCGGGATCGCCCAGTGGGCGTGGATCACGTCGGGGCGTCCGGCGCGCACGGCGCGGCGGACGGCGAAGTACTGGGCGACGACGAGCGCGGGCACCTGCACGATGCGCTTCCGGTCGGCCTTGAGGTTGTCGAGGATCGCGCCGTCGGCCAGGTCCTCGAAGCGGCGCGGGAAGTACGGGAACCGGCGGACCCGCACCCCGTCGACGGTCTCGGAGCGTGCGGCCCCGGCGACGCGTGGGGTCAGCACCGCGGTGTCGAACTCCACCGCCTCCTGCCGCGCGAGGTCGAGCACGAAGGCGGGGACGCCGTCGTCCGCGTGCGACGGGAACGTCGACGCGAGCACGAGCAGACGGGGCCGGGTGGTGGCCGTGCGGGCGGGTGCGGACATGGAGGGACCTCCCGGTCGTCGGACGATCGCGGTCGGGCAGCCCTGGTCGGGTTGGTACCCTGCTGGAGGCCCGCGGCGCGACCGGTGTGCGGCGCGGCCGGACCCGGAGCAGGAGACCCGTGCGCGTACTCATCCACAATAGCGATTCGCCCCACAACCGCGGCGACCGGGCGATCCTCGCCGGGAACATCGAGCTCGCCCGCCGTCGCTGGCCGGGCGCTGAGATCGTGTCGCTGTCGCAGTACCCCGACCGGGACGCCGAGTGGTTCGGCATCCGGTTCCTGCCGATCTCCCCGTACAGCACCGGGATCGGCGACCTGTTCCTGCTGCTGCGTGCCGCCCGGACCGCCGATGTCGTCCTCTGGGGTGGCGGCGAGATCCTCAAGGACTACACGAACAAGCTCGGCCTCGTGTACTGGCTGCTGAAGTTCCTGCTCGTCCGCCTGGTCAACCGCCACGTCGTGGGGGCGTTCCAGGGCATCGGCCCGACGTCGGCGACGATCAGCAAGCGCCTCATCCGCGCGACGGTGGACCTGACCGAGGTCTTCATCGTCCGCGACGAGGAATCGCGCGACAAGCTGCTGTCGTGGGGCGTCCGGACCCCCGTCATCTCGTCGTTCGACCCGGCGGTCGTCGGGACGGTGACCACGCCCGACGCCGATGTGCTCGCACGCCTCGAGCGCACGACGGGGCTCACCGCGGACCGGCTCGACGGCTCGATCGGCATCGGCGTCCGACGGTGGTTCCACTACAAGCGCAGCGGGTGGATCCCGTTCCGCTTCATCCCGAAGGCACTGCGCCGCTCCCAGACGGAGTCCGACGACCTCGTCACGTACCGGGCGGCGCTCGCCGAGCTGGTCGACACCGTCGTCGAGCGGTGGGACGCCGACGTGGTCTTCTACCCGATGCACATGGAGGCGTCCGAGGGTGACGCCGCGTTCGCCCGCGAGGTCATCGCGGCCATGCGCCACGGCGACCGCACCTTCGTCGTGGAGGCCGACGAGTTCTCGCCGGCCGAGTACGCAGGACTGATGTCCCGCAGCCGGCTCTTCATCGCCAGCCGCCTGCACTCCGCCATCGTCGCGACCATCGCCGGTGTGCCGGCCACGGTGCTGTACTACGTGGACAAGGGCCGCCTGTTCTTCGAGCAGATCGGTCAGCAGCGCTACGCGCGGCCGATCGAGGACGCCCTCACCCCGACGTTCGTCGCCGACGTGGTGGCGTCGCTCGAGGACCTCGACGAGCACCGCGGTCGGGTCGTCACCGACCTCGCCACCGGCGTCGCCCGGATGACGGACGCGCTGCACGCGGACTTCGCGCGCGGGACCGAGCGCAGCGCGTGAGCCCCACGACGAAGAAGGTCCTGCGGCGGGTCGTCCCGATCGCCTTCTACCTGCTGCTCGCCCTCTTCCTGTTCCTCTACATCCGGGGCGTCGACTGGGCGCAGCTCGCCGACATCCGCTGGAACTGGTGGTGGGTCGCGGTCGCGACGGTCATCAGCCTCGGCTTCCGGTACTGGGGCGTCGGCATCTGGTTCTTCCTGCTCCGACGACTCGGCGCGACCGGCCTGCAGGGCAGCGGCGTCGCCCTGACGTTCGTCTACGCGAAGTCGTGGATGGGGCGGTACATCCCCGGTGCGGCGACCTGGATCATCGGCAAGGTCTACTTCGCCTCGAAGCACGGGGTGTCCCGTGCCCGGCTCGGTGTCAGCGGGTTGCTCGAGGGGGCGTTGCAGATCGCGGCGACGCTCGCGCTCGCGCTGGTCCTGCTGCTCATCGACCCGCGGACGCACAACCTGGACCCGTGGATCATCGTGCTGATGATCGTGGCCTTCGTCGGGTGCGTCGTCTGCCTGGTGCCGAAGGTGTTCGTCTTCCTCATCAGCACCGCGCTGCGGATCCTCCGCCGGCCGCCGCTCGACGCCGACGTCGCCCCGAGCCTCGGCACCGTCCTCGGCGGAGCCGGGCTCTACGTCGCCGGTGCCGTGCTCTCCGGGGCCGCGTACTACTTCATCACGCTCGCCGTGTACCCGTCCCTCGCCCCGACCGACGCGACCTTCGTGATCGGTGCCGCCAGCATGGCGTCGGCGATCAGCATGCTCGCGGTCTTCGCACCGGGTGGGCTCGGCGTCCGCGAGGGCGTGCAGGCGCTGCTCCTGGGCCTCGTGATGCCCGTGCCGATCGCCCTGGTCGTCGTGGTCGTCACCCGCGTCTGGAGCCTCGCCGTCGACGGCCTGTTCCTGCTCACGGCGGCCGTCCCGACGTGGTTCGCGCACCGCCGCAGCGGTGACGAGGCCGGCTCCACCGAGGTGGAGCCGGCACCCGGGCACTGACGGGTCAGCCGCGCGGGGCGACCGGTCGGCGCTCGTCCGCGACCGGCACCGCGCCTCCTGTCCGGACGACCGCGACGACCGTCACGGCGAGCCCGACGAGCACCAGCAGGACCAGTGCCCCGACGAGGACGGGCGGCACCGGTCCGAGCGCCTCGTAGCGCGTGATCCCCGCGGCCGTGAGCGGACCGCGGGCCGCGTTCCAGAACCAGCTCGACGCGACACCGAGGCCGTACAGCCCGACCGCGGGCAGCGCGATCGCGAGACCCACCGCCACGGCGTCGCGACCGCGGGAGCCCGCCGCCGGAGCCAGACGACCCCACGCCACCGCACTGAGCGCGATCAGGCAGACGATCGCCGGGAAGTAGTAGCGGCCCTGGGTCGCCGCGACCTCGGTCGTCGTCAGGTAGGCGTGCGCACTCGTGTACGTCTGGATGCCGATGAGCAGCGCCGGGAACACCGCGAGCACGAGGACCTCCCGACGTCCGGCGCCACGACGGAAGGCGAACACGACCACGGCGACGAGGGCGACCAGCGTGAGCAGGCTCGTCAGCAGGTCGCCGATGCTCACCTGGGCCTTGATGCCCGGGCTGCCCCAGAACGTCCGCGCCAGGGTGCCCCAGCTGACGTCGAGGAAGTGGGCGAGGGTCGGGTGCTCGCCCGGTGGGAAGTCCTTCGGCGGCCGCATCGCCGTGTAGCCGTTCGGTTGGACCTGGCCGGAGGTCAGCAGGTTGTGCAGCCACCACCAGGCTCCGACCACGGCCGCGATGCCGAGGGTGACCACGGTCCGCACCACCCGGCGGGTCAGCGGCAGCACCCCGGCCCCGGCGACGAGGACGACGAGCGCCACGAACGGGATCGCGGGCAGCCCGGTCCCCTTGATCCAGATGAGGGCACCGAGCGCCACCGCGAGTGCGACCGTCGTCCGCCACCGGAGGTCGCCCGTGAGCAGGCGGACCGACAGCCAGACGACGATGCCGGCGACGAGCATCACGGGGGCGTCGTTCGACACCGACGACGCGATGGAGGCCAACTGCGGTGTGGCGAACAGGGCCAGTGCACCGACGACCGCGGCCCGGGGCGATCGTGTCAGGCGGCGGACGGACGCCCACGTCAGCAGGGGCAGCAGGGTGACCGCGGCGACGTCGACCAGGCGGAGCACCAGGACCGCGTGGTCCCACCGCAGGTCGGCGAAGTGCACGGCCTTCAGCACGAGTGCTCCGACGAGGTACGCGGTCGGCGGGTGCTGCGTCATCTGGTCGACCGTGCTGGACTCACCGGGTGCGCCGGCGAGCAGCTCGGCGAAGTCGGACCACTCCGCCTTCGGCAGCGTCGCCTGCTGTCCCGCGGCGGCCTGCACGGCGTTGAGCACGTGCATCTCGCCGGGCGCGACCCACGCGTCCCCGATCGCCAGGTGCACGGTGGCGTCGATGTGCGCCGTCTCGTCCGGTGCCTGGAAGACCGGGACGACGAGCGCCCAGACGAGCAGCCACAGGCCGAAGGTCACCGTCACGACGGCGACGGCGATGCGCTCCCGACGTGTGGTCGGAGGGGCGTCGGCACGGCGTCCGGTCGTCGTCAGCACCGGGCCATCCTACGGTCGCCGGTCCGCGCGGGGTGTCCTGTGTCCGTAGAGTTGTGGCTGGTCCGGGCACCGGGCCGGGACGCGGAAGGAACGCACAGGATGGCATTGCGAGTCGGAGTCGTGGGCGGTGGGCAGCTCGCTCGGATGATGGTCCCCGCGGCCGTCGAACTCGGTCTGGACATCCGGGTCCTGGCAGAGGGACCGGACATGTCCGCGTCGATCGCCGCGACCGCGGAGGGCGACCACCGTGACGCCGCGACCGTCCTCGCGTTCGCCCGGGACGTCGACGTCCTGACCTTCGACCACGAGCACGTCCCGCAGGACGTCCTCCGCGCGCTCGTCGAGGCCGGGGTCGCCGTGCACCCGGGGCCGGACGCCCTCGCCGTCGCCCAGGACAAGATCGTGATGCGCACCCGCCTCACCGGACTCGGGGTGCCGGTGCCGGACTGGGCCGTGGTGCACGATGCGGACGAGCTGCGCGCGTTCCTCGGCGAGCACGGCGGGCGAGCCGTCGTGAAGACGCCCCGCGGCGGGTACGACGGCAAGGGCGTGCGCGTCGTCGACGACCCGTCCGACGTCGACGACTGGTTCCTCGCCGTCGCCGAGGCCGGTGCCGACCAGGCGCTGCTGGTGGAGGAGCTCGTGCCGTTCACGCGCGAGCTCGCGCAGTCCGTCGCCCGTCGTCCCTCCGGCGAGGTCGTCGCGTGGCCCCTGGTCGAGACGGTCCAGCGCGACGGCGTCTGTGCCGAGGTCATCGCGCCCGCACCGGGCAGCGCCGGACGACTCGCGGACGCGGCGGAGTCGCTCGCCGTCCGGATCGCCGAGGAGCTCGGCGTCACGGGCGTGCTCGCGGTCGAGCTGTTCGAGACCGACGACGAGCGGATCCTGGTCAACGAGCTCGCGATGCGTCCGCACAACACGGGGCACTGGTCGATCGACGGCGCCACCACGAGCCAGTTCGAACAGCACCTGCGCGCGGTCCTCGACCTGCCGCTCGGCGCCACCGGCATGCACGCGCCCGCCGCCGTGATGGTGAACGTCCTCGGCGGACCCGCGGACGGCGACCTGGCGGGCCGGTACCCGGCGGCGCTCGCCGCGTTCCCGGAGGCGAAGTACCACTTCTACGGCAAGGCGCCCCGGCCGGGGCGCAAGGTCGGGCACGTCACGGTCACCGGGTCGGACGTCGACGACGTCGTCTACCGGGCGCGGGCGGCGGCGGCGCACTTCGACGACTGACCGCGTCGGACCGGTCGCGGGGACGTCGACGGGCCGGTCGACGGTCCGCCGGTCGGCCGACACCCGGGTGGGTGGCACCCGCTCTGGGAACTCGTCACGGCGGTCGGCGGGTGGTGCGATGGTCGGGTCCGATCCGTCGTCCCTGGAGCCGTTCCCGTGTCCCGCCCTGCCGCTGTCCCCGTCCCTCCCGTCCGACGCGGCCTGCGCTCGGCGTCGCGGGTCACCGCGCGGCTCGCGGCACTGGTCGTGACGGTGGTGACGTCGGCCCTGGTGGTCGGTGTCGTCGCCCCGTCGAGTCCCGCGGACGCGGCCACGACGGACGTGCGCACCGCGACCTCGACCCAGCTCTACGGCACCGGGCCGTACCTGTCGCCGACCAGCGAGGCCGCGAAGAACGCGACGGCCCTGCGGACGAGCGACCCGGCCGGCTCCCGCGCCGCGGCGACGATCGCCCGGCACCCGGTCGCCACGTGGCTCGGGGAGTGGGCCACCGGCTCGCTGCTGACGAAGACGATCGACTCCGCGACCGCCGGTGCCGCGGCCTCGGGGACGACGGCGGTGTTCGTCGTCTACGCGATCCCGGACCGCGACTGCGGCGGCTACTCGGCCGGGGGCTTCGACGAACGGACCTACGACAGCTGGATCGACCAGGTCGTCGCCCGTGTCGCCGGGAAGCGTGCCGCCGCAGTCGTCGAACCGGACTCCCTCGCGATGCTGAGCAACGCGGCGTGTACCGCCTCGCTCGACGAGCAGCGGTACCGGATCCTCTCGCGGACGGTCGCGGCCTTCACGGCGGCGGGGGTGCCGGCCTACCTCGACGGCGGGAACTCGAACTGGGTGCCGCCGGCGACGATGGCCGCGCGCCTGCAGCGGGCCGGCGTGCAGCAGGCCCGGGGGTTCTCGACGAACGTCGCGAACTACTACCCGGTGGCGCAGGAGCAGGCGTACGCCCAGGAGGTGTCGGCGCTGACCGGCGGAGCGCACTACGTGATCGACACCTCCCGCAACGGACAGGGGTGGCGCGGCACCTGGTGCAACGCACCCGGGGCGGGGCTCGGCGCGACGCCACGGGTGGTCGACGACGGCACCGCGGCGGACGCGCTGCTCTGGGTGAAGACCCCGGGCGCCAGCGACGGCACGTGCAACGGGGGTCCGGCGGCGGGCAAGTGGTACTCGGCGGCGGCACAGTCGCTGGTGGCGAAGGCCGCGCTCGCGCTGCCGGTCGACACCGGGGTCGTCGGCACGGTGGACACCGTCGTCGGCGGGCTGGCCGGCGTCCGGGTCACCGGGTGGACCGCGGACGCGGCTGCCCCGACCACGTCGCTGCCCGTCCAGGTCTGGGTCGACGGTTCGCCCGCGGGCACCGGCACGGCCGACCGTCCGCGGCAGGACATCGCCGACGCGTACGGCACCGGCGCGGACCACGGCTACGACCTGGCGGTGGCCGCGCCGGCCGGGCGCCACGAGGTGTGTGTCGGGACGATCTCGGTCGCCGGAGCGACGTCGCGCCTCGGGTGCGAGACCACGGACGTCGCCGGCCACGACCCGGTCGTCGTGCTGGACGGCGCGGCGGTCTCCGTCGGTGGCATCCGCGTGCGGGGTCGTGCCGCTGACGCCGACGACCCCACGGCCACACTGAGCACGACGCTCCTGGTGGACGGTGCGGTCGTCCGGACGACGGCGGCCGGTCGTTCCCCGCGGGACGTCGACGCGCTGCCGGGCTTCGGTGCGGCGCACGGCTTCGCCGCCGTGGTCCCGGCCGGTGCCGGGACCCACACGGTCTGCGCCCGTGCGGTGTCGGTCGGCCCCGGGGTGGACACCACCGGGACCTGCCGCCGGGTGTCCGTCCCCGCGAGCGCCCCGCGTGCTCGGCTCGAGCAGGTCGCGTCGGCGAGCCACCGGCGGGTGACGGTGAGAGGCTGGGCCTTCGACCGGGAGCGCACCGACCGCGCCACCACCGTCGTGGTCCGGGTGGCCGGACGGCCGGCCGTGCGGATCGTCGCGGACGACGTCCGGGACGACGTCGACCGGTCCTACGGGGTGGGGGTCGACCACGGGTTCTCCGCCGTGGTGCCGGCCGTCAGCGGGCAGCGGTCGGTGTGCGTCTCGGTGCGCGGGATCGGTGCGGGCGGCGACCGCTCCCTCGGCTGCCGGACCGTCCGCGTCCGCTGACGGGCGTCCGCCGCCGAGCGGCACGGTCCGCCGCTGAGCAGCACGGTCCAGCTACCAGCCACCAGCCACCAGCCACCGGCCACCGGCCGCTGGCGTCCGCGGACACACAGCGACGATCCGATCCGATCCGACCCGGCCCGCGGCTAGGCTCGTCGCGTGACCGACACCACCGCCGCACCGCTCGTCTCGATCATCATGGGGTCCGACTCGGACTGGCCGACCATGCGCGCCGCCGCCGAGACCCTCGACGCCCTCGGCATCCCGTACGAGGCCGATGTCGTCTCCGCGCACCGCACACCCGACAAGATGATCCGGTTCGGACGGGGAGCTGCGGACCGCGGGATCCGGGTCGTCATCGCCGGCGCCGGCGGTGCCGCCCACCTGCCGGGGATGGTCGCCTCGGTCACGACCCTGCCCGTGATCGGCGTCCCGGTGCAGCTCGCCCGGCTCGACGGCCTCGACTCCCTGCTGTCGATCGTGCAGATGCCCGCCGGCATCCCGGTCGCGACGATGGCCATCAACGGCGCCGCCAACGCCGGGCTCTTCGCGGCCCGGATCATCGGCTCGACCGACCCGGTGATCGCGGCCGCGCTCCGCGACCACGCCGCCGACCTGGAGCTGATCGTGGAGCGGAAGGCACAGGCGCTCCGCGACAGCCTCTGAGGCAGGTCGGCGCCGGGGCTCACTCCCGCTTCGCGGCGAAGGCCCGCAGGTTCGAGACCGAGGACGCGTAGACGTCCTGGTCGCCGGGGAACACGCCGCTCGGCGCCCACTGCCAGAAGCGCCACTGCTGCCAGCTCCGGCCGAGCGTGCCCGGCGAGGTGAAGTCGTGCGACGGGTAGAGCGCGACGAACAGCGGGTTGGCACTGAAGCGGACACTGTTGTTGGTGCACTGCCGCCACCAGTCGGTCGTCGTGTAGATCGCGGGCCACCGGCCGGTCTTCTGGTGCACGGTGTCCGAGAAACTGCGGATCCAGGTGCGCATCCGGTCCCAGCTCAACCCGTAGCAGGTGCCCTGCGCCGCGCTGCCGTACTCGATGTCGAGCAGCGGGGGCAGCGTCCAACCGTCGGGGTTCCACTGGCCCATGGACCGGAAGAAGAACTCGGCGGTGGCACGGCCGCTCGCCTGCGACGGCTGCGCGTACACGTACCCGCCGCGGATCAGCCCCGCTCGTCGTGACGCCTCGTACTGCTGCACGTACGTCCGGCTCTGGTACGTGACGCCCTCGGTCGCCTTCACGTAGGCGAAGCGTGCACCGTTCCGGTACGCGGCCGTGAAGTCGACGTCCGGCTGCCAGGCGCTGACGTCCATGCCCTGCACCTTGCCGGGAGGCGGACCGCCGGCGGCCGCGGCGGACCGTGACGTCGTCCCCTGCGTCGTCGTCCCGTGTCCGGCTGCGGTCCCGCTCTGCGCGGCGTGGGCGGCGATGCTCGCACCCATGGCGTGGTCGCCGGTCGCGTCCATCGTCGCGAGCGACGGGTCCGGCGTCCCGGACGCCGCGGCGACCGTGGTCGGCGCCACGGCGGTCCCCGCGGCGTCGGCGTCGGCGTGGAGACCGGGCACGAGCACCTGGCCGCTCACGAGTGCCGCCGCGCAGGCGACGGTCAGGCCGAGCGCGAGCCGGCGTGCCGGTCGCCGTCCGGCCGGTCGTGGTGTCGCGCGTGATCGAGTCGACATGTCGTCCTCCCCTGGACGCAGCGTCGGTGCTGCGGTCGGGGCGGCCCTGATCGCCGCCCGTCCGGAGCGATGGTACCCAACCGTCGCGGTCGGTCCGGACGCTGGTGCGGGGGCTGGCCAGACGACGACGGACACGGTCCGTGGCGGGCCGGACGGGGGTGTCGGACGGGAGGCACGCCTCCCGTCCGACACGGACGCACCGGTCCGGCTCAGCCCACGCTGGCCGCGCCGGTCAGCCCGTCGACACGGACGGTGCTGGTCGTTCCGGAGGCCTGGACGGTGGCCGTCCACGACGGGGCAGCCGCCGTGCCCCCGAGCGTGAGGGAACTGAGCGTGCTGCCGGCGACCGCACCGGTCGCCACGGTCGCCGCCGCGTCGGCCTGCGTCCGCAGTCCTGAGGTCCGTGCGACGTTCGCTGCCTTGGTGGCGGCGTCGACGTCCTTCGGGAACGGGCCGGACGTCACCCGGCCGAGCGTGGCGGACACGACGGACTGCGTCTGCGATCCGTCGGGCCCGGCGACGACGACGGTCCACTGGTCCCCGGACCCGGCGATCGACACCACGCTGCCGCCACCGGCCGCGGCGACGCCCTGGGCGGTGACGGCGGACCAGTCGACGGTCGCCGGGGCGTCCGCACCGCTGCCGTTGCCGGTTCCCTGTCCGCTGCCGTCGGTCGGGGTCGCGGCCGGTTCGGACGGCTCGGGGGCCGGTGCGGCGGACGGGTCACCCGTGACCGGTGCGCTCGTGGCCGGGGTCGTCGGCGTCGGGGTGCTGCTCGGGGCCGGCGTCCGGGTGGCGCTCGCACTCGGTGACCGGGTCGGGGTCGGGTCGTCCGGTCCCGCGCAGGCGGCCAGCACGCCGGTGAGCCCGACGGCGAGCGTCAACGAGGTGAGGAGGACCGGGAAGCGGCGAGTACGGCTCATGCGAGCGATGATGGCAGCCGGGTGTCACGCTCGACCCCGGCGACACGGCCGACCCGCGGAAGCGATGCCGTCCCGTGATCGTGCCGGTCGGTCAGAGGTCCGCGTGCAGCTGCCAGACCTCGTTCGCGGAGTCCTGCCAGTTGAACATGCGCGCTCGGTCGGGGCCGGCGACGGCGAGACGCTGCGCGAGGCCCGGGTCGTTGACGACCTGGTAGACCGCCTGCGCGAGGCGTTCCGGGTAGCTGGCCAGGGCCTCCCGGGCGACGGTTACCCCGGCGTCCGCGGCGACTTCACGGACCGCGGCGTCGTCGGAGTGCACGACGGGCGTGCCGAAGCTCATCGCCTCGACCACGGGCAGTCCGAAGCCCTCGGCGAGGCTCGGGAACACGAAGACCGCGGCACGGTCGTACGCGACCGCGAGGTCGGCGTCGTCGATGCGACCCAAGACCTTGACGCGGTCCGGCGCCAGCCCGACGCGCTCGGCGGTGCCGTGCACGTCGACGTCGCCCCAGCCGTCGGGTCCGGCGATGACGAGCGGGACGTCGGTCGGGGCGGCCGGGTGCGCCATCGCCTCGATGAGGTGTGCCAGGCCCTTCCGGGGCTCGAGCGTGCCGACCGCCAGGACGTAGCGGTCCGGGAGCCCGAGGCGCTCTGCGCGGAGGTCCGCGTCGACGGGCACGGTGAGGCGACCGCCCGGAGCGCCGCCGATCACCCGGATCCGGTCGTCGAACCGGTGGATGGCGTTCAGGTCGGCGGCGACGGCGTGCGTCGGGACGACGACGGCGTCCGCGTACCGCCAGGCGCGCTTCACCATCGCCTTGTGGAAGTGCACCCCGCGGGGGGTGAGGGTCTCCGGGTGCGTCCACGGCACGGTGTCGTGGACCGTGACGACCGTCTGGTGGCCGAGGTCCTGGAACCGGTCGTGCTTCACCAGGGGAGCGAGGACGCTCGGAGCGTGCACCATGCCGGCCGACGCACCCCGGGCCATCCCGGCCTGCCAGGCCACCGAGAGGGCCCGTCGGGGCAGCGCGAGGCGCTCGAGCCCGGCGAGTCCCGGCAGCAGGGTCCGCAGCCGGTCGATGTCGGCCGCCGGAGCACCGGAGACGATCGCCTCGACGTCACACCCGGCCGGCGCGGTGGCGATCAACTGCCGGGTGAGTTCCTCCGCGTAGCGGCCGATCCCGCCGGGGACCGGTGCGATGACCTGGTCCACGATCACGCGGAGTGTGGTCATGGGCGGCTCCTCGTGGTGCTGGTGAACGGACCCCGACCCTACCAGCCGAGCAGTGAGCGGCCTCCCCACGCCGGTTCTGTCGGGGGACGGTCGTTCGTTAGAGTTGGACAGACCGAAGGGGACCCTTGGCTACCACGATCGCACCGCGGCACGTCCGTGGCTTCGCCGACGTCAACCGGCTCGTCCGGCTCCTCGAGAGCCCGTGGACGTTCCGGATCACCATCGCACTCTTCGTCGTCGTCGGCGCAGTGCTCTCGGTGGCGATCCACATGCCGGTCGTCGACGGCGTCGGACACGTGCCCTACTCGGGCACCATCGCACCGGACGAGAACCGGCACATCGCGAACATCCTCTACTACGCCGGCCGGAGCGTGTGGGCAGGGCCCGTCATCACCGACGCCCCCGCACAGCTGCTGTCGATGGGCGAGATCGAACGCTTCCCGAGCTACGTCTACTACTACCTGACGAGCTTCCCGGTGAAGGCGATGCTCGACGTCGGCGCGCCCTACTCCGCCATCGTCGTGGCGCTGCGGTTCCTCAACGTGCTGATCGCGGCCGCCGGACTCCTCGTCGTGCACCGGCTGGTCCGGACCATGGGCATGGCGCTCTGGGTCGCGACGCTCGTCGTGGTGCTGCTCGCCGCGACCGGTCGCTACGAGTGGCAGGCCGCCGCGGTCACGTACGACACCCCCGCGAACACCCTGTTCTTCCTCTGTCTGCTGTACTGCGCCCGCTTGATCCGCTCCAGTGCGCACGGGTACGCCGACCTGTTCCGGGCGCTCGTCCTGGGCGGGGCGGCCATCGCCGTGAAGTACACGTTCGTCCCGTTCGTGCTCGTCGCCGTGGCGGTGGCCTTCGTGCTGGTCGTCCAGCGCGACGGGCTGCGGACCTTCGCGCACCCGGTGCAGCGCTTCCGCCGGGTGTTCGCCGAGCACCCGGTCACCTCGGCCCTGTGGTCCGCGCTCTTCGTCGTCACGCTCGCGGTCCTCGTCGAACGCATCGGCGGGAACCTGCTGCTCTACGGGCAGTTCAACCCGTCCTGCCCGAAGCTGCACACGCACCAGGAGTGCCTGGCCTTCGACATCTACCGCCGCAACTACTGGGCGGAGCGGACGCACGACCTCGCCATCGCCAACAACGTGCCGCAGACGCCGTTCGACGTGTTCGAGTTCGTCGGGAGCTGGATCAGCGCCTACTTCCAGAGCATGTTCTTCTACCGCGGTCGGAACACCACCTGGCAGGTCGCGACCTGGGTGCAGGTCGCCGGTGCGGTGACGTTCGTGATCGCGCTGGTCGCGATCCTCACCGCCTTCCGCGCACTGCTCCGGACCCGCGCGCTGGTGTGGGGGATGGTCGTCGCCGGCAGCTACGTGGTCGCGATGTTCCTCTTCAACCTGCGGACGTTCCTGCGGCTGGACAACGAGTACGCGTTCTCCGGGCGCTACCTGCTGCCGGTGTTGCCGCTGGTCTTCGCCTTCATGGTGTTGGCCGGGGTCGCACTCTGGCGGATGCTGCCCGTCGGGTGGCGTCGTGCGCTGATCGTCCCGGGGGTGCTCCTGGCCGCCGCGGTGTTCGTCACCTACCTGGGCCCGGTCGCGTTCTTCACCTACGCCCGCGGCGAGTCGTGGTACACACCGATCGCCCTCCACCTGTTGCCGAGCTTCCTGACGGGGGTGTCCTCGTGACCGACGACCGTTCCACTTCCGAACCGGACCTGCACGGCGCGGTCGCCGTCGACGCCGGGGACACCGAGCTCACCCGGACCGGCTCGCTCCGGCCGCGGTTGACCCGGCTGCACTGGTCGCTCGCACTCGTGGTCGTCCTGGTGGCCCTGCTCGCCGTCGGCTACGAGTTCCTGTCCGCACCCAGCACCCGGATGATCGGGGAGTGCCGCATCGTCCCGGGGGCGTCGACGAGCGACCACAGCGAGTGCGCCGGGGACGACTTGGCCGGTCGGGACCTGTCCGGGGTGGACCTCCGGCTCGCCGACCTGTCCGGCGCCGACCTCAGCGGTGCCGACCTCGACGGGGCGGTCCTCTACGGTGCTGACCTGCACGGTGCCGACCTCACGGGTGCGCGCTTCCGCGAGGCCGACCTGACCCAGGCCGACCTCACCGGTGCGACGCTGTCCGACACCGACTTCACGCGCGCCGGCATCAACGGGATGGTCATCGAGGACACCGTCCTGGCGGCGTCCGTGTACTCGGAGTGGGTCGACAGCGTCGACCCGGTCCAGGTCACGACCACCTCGGGCACGCAACCCGGCATCGAGACCAACAGCTGCGCCAAGCGGGTCGGGCTCTACTACCCGGGTGACAACGGCCTCCGGTGCACGTTGACGACGGCGGCGAACTACGACAACACGCTGACCTACACGCGCAACGTCGAGGTGAAGCTCCCGCCGCAGCTCGACGTGCCCGCCACCGTAGACCTCCGCGTCGGCAAGGCCGCCTCCGTGCAGCTGCAGGCCGAGAGCCCCTTCCCGGCGATCGTGACGGCGTTCTCGAAGCCGCTGCCGGCCGGGTTGACGTGGGACTCGGCGACGCAGACGATCACCGGCACGCCGACGCGGGCGGGGACGACGTCGCTGCAGTTCATCGCGGACAACGGGCGTCAGGTCCGCGCCGACATGACCTTCCACGTCCGACGCTGATCTGCTGCCCGTCGGCCCACGGGCCGACGGGCGGCGGCGCGGTGCGGACGCTGCGGCCGGGGACACGGAACGGGCGCTCGACCAGTGGTCGAGCGCCCGTTCCCTTGATCAGGACCCGTGGCCGGGTGCGCACCCGGCCACCGGATGCACACCCGGCCACCGGACCACGCGATCAGGCGGTCAGGACCCCGGCGGCCGCGGCCGCGTGCAGGGCGGCCTGCCAGTCCCGCATCGGGGGGACCCCGACCCGGCCCCAGGCGTCGTGACCGAGGACGCTGTACGCCGGTCGCGGCGCGGGCCGGACGAAGGCCGAACTGTCGGTCGGCAGGACCCGCTCCGGGTCCAGGCCGGCCTCGGTGAAGATCGCGCGCGTGAAGTCGTACCAGGACGCCTGCCCGGCGTTCGTGCCGTGGTAGACCCCAACCGGTGCCTCCGCGTCGAGCAGGGCGACGATCTGTCGCGCCAGGTCGCCGGTCCACGTCGGCTGTCCGACCTGGTCGGTGACCACGCTGACGGTCTCGTGCGACCCGGCCAGGCGGATCATCGTCTTGGCGAAGTTCGGCCCGCCGGCGCCGTAGAGCCACGCGGTCCGGACGATGTACGAGGAGTCCGGCGCGATCCGGCGGACCGCGGCCTCGCCGGCCGCCTTCGTGCGCCCGTACGCCCCGATCGGGTCGGTCGGCTCGTCCTCCTGGTACGGCGACGTGCCGTTGCCGTCGAAGACGTAGTCGGTCGACACCTGGACCAGCCGGGCGCCGGCGGCGACGGTGGCGGCGGCGAGGACGGCCGGACCGTCGGCGTTCACGGCCCGCGCGTCGTCCTCGTGCGTCTCGGCGTCGTCGACCTTGGTGTACGCGGCGGCGTTGACGACGACGTCGTGTCCGGCGACGGCCTCGTCGACGGCCTGTCGGTCCGTGACGTCGAGGTCGGCGCGCGACAGCGCGGTGACGTCACGCCCGGCGAGTGCCTGCTGCAGGTCCTGGCCGAGCATGCCGGCGGCGCCGGTGATCAGGTACCGGGTCATGCGATGGCCGCGCGCTCCTTGAGCGGCTCCCACCACGAGCGGTTGTCGCGGTACCACTGCACGACGTCGTTCAGGCCCTGCTCGAACGGCACGAGCGGCTCGTAGCCCAGCTCGGCCTGGATCTTCGAGATGTCGACCGAGTAGCGCAGGTCGTGCCCGAGCCGGTCGGCGACGCGGTCGACGTACGACCAGTCCTTGCCGGTGGCGTCGAGCAGGAGCTGCGTGAGCTCCTTGTTGGTCAGCTCGGTGCCGCCACCGATGTTGTAGATCTCGCCCGCACGACCGCGCGTCAGGACCATCGCGATGCCGCGGGTGTGGTCGTCGACGTGCAGCCAGTCGCGGATGTTGTCGCCCTCGCCGTACAGCGGCACGTGCCGGTCGTCGATGAGGTTCGTGACGAAGAGGGGGATGACCTTCTCCGGGAAGTGGTACGGGCCGTAGTTGTTCGAGCACCGCGTGATCGACAGGTCGAGTCCGTGCGTGCGGTGGTAGCTGCGGGCGAGGAGGTCGCTGCCCGCCTTCGACGCCGAGTAGGGGGAGTTCGGCTCGAGCGGGCGGTCCTCGGCCCACGAGCCCTCGCTGATCGACCCGTAGACCTCGTCGGTCGAGACGTGGACGAAGCGCGCGGTGCCGTGTCGGAGTGCCGCGTCGAGCAGGCGCTGGGTGCCGACGACGTTGGTCTCGACGAAGATCCCGGAGTCGCGGACGGAACGGTCCACGTGGGACTCCGCGGCGAAGTGCACGATCGCGTCGACCGTCGGGACGACCTCGTCGAGCTTCGCAGCGTCGCGGATGTCGCCCTGCACGAAGGTGTAGCGGGGGGAGTCGGCCACCGGGGCCAGGTTCTCGAGGTTGCCGGAGTAGGTCAGGGCGTCGTAGACGACGACCTCGGCACCTTCGAGACCCGGGTAGGCGTCCTCCAGGGTCCGACGGACGAAGTTCGAGCCGATGAAGCCGGCTCCTCCGGTGACGAGGATCTTCACGCTGTATGTCCCTTTCGTGGCCGTTGGCGATCGGTCTGGAGTCTAGCGGGACGCACCCCGGGCACCGGCGACGCTCCCGGTCAGCGCGAGAACTTGAGGATGACGAACTTGCCGGTGAACCACTTCTGGCTGACGGACCAGCCCGCAGCCGCCAGTCGTCGCTGCAGGAGTGCGGGTTGGTCCTCGGTCCGGGCCCCGACGAACCAGATCCGGTCCACGGTGTCGGTCGGTGGCAGCGGGTCGTGGACGTCGGAGCGTTCGGCCCACAGCTTCCCGGTCGAGACGGCGGACCGCTCGAGCGTGAGGTCGTGCATGCCCGCGAAGGCGGTGGGGTAGGCGGCCGCCACGAACTCGGTCGTCCGCGTGACGTGCCGCGGGAGCGGGCCGTACCAGATGCCGTCCCGGGTACCCGGGGCCTCGGCCCGCCGCCCGGTGGCGACGACGTCGGCTGCGGACGCCCAGGTCGACCCGTCCTTCGCCGTCGGGCCGCGCTGTCCGACCGCGATCGGCACGACGAGCGCGACCAGCACGACGACGGCGGTCAGGGTCACCCAGCGCCACGGCACGCTGGTCAGCGCGAGTGCGACGAGCATCGCGACGAAGGGTGCGCAGAACGTCAGGTAGCGGGGGTCGTAGAGGGGACGGACGAGCAGGGAGACGAGGACCACGACGACGGTGGGGACGACGACGACCGGCAGCGCGACCTCCACGGCACCGATCCGGTCGTGGAGGCGGGGGGTGCTCGGGAGCCGGGGGAGACCCGTGGTCGCCACGACGCCGAGGGCCATCAGCACGAACGGCACGGCGGCCCACGTCCCCGTCCCCGCGAACCACTGTCCGATCAGGATGCGTCCGGCGAGCTCCGGGCCCAGGGTGAACGGTCCCATCCAGGACAGCTGCCCGGTCTGCCCGCTGACCATGAGCACGAAGGGGACGAGGGCGAGCGCTGCCAGCACGGCGGCGGTGGCGAAGGACAGCGCAGCCCGCAGCATGCTCGTGCGCCCGCGTCGGAGCAGCCACACCGCGACCGTGACGGCGTGTGCGATGACCACGAGGTCCGTGTACACGAAGAGCAGCCCGGCGAGGACGGCGAGGGCCCCGTACGCGGTCCACCACGCCCATGCCCGCCGACGTCGGGCGGTCGTCCGCTCCACCGCGACGACGAACACCAGGGTCAGCCCGACCGCGGTGACGACCGAGAACGCACTGGACCGCCCCTCGATGCCGGCGAAGGTGAGTCGGGGCACGCAGCAGGTCAGGATGCCGGCGACGAGGGCGGTCGACCGACCGGCGAGCCGTCCGGTCAGCAGCACGGTCAGTCCCGCCGCGACGCCGATGGCGACCGCGCTCGGCAGCCGGAGCGTGAAGGGGCTGTACGGCACCACCGTGAACCACAGGTGGAGGAACGCGTAGTACAGCCCGTGGACGCCGTCCACCTCGTGGACCATCCGCCAGAGTTCCGGCAGCGTCCGCCGGGCTCCGCTCATCGTCGCGCCCTCGTCCGCCCAGGCGGACGGCACCCACGAGCCGACGAGCACCGCCGCGGCGCCGAGGACGGCGACGACCGACGCGGTGCGGACCGAGGGGGAGCGCCCGGCTGGCGGTGTCGCTGGTGCCGGCATGGCCGTCACCGTAGCAGCGCGGTCCGGGTCAGTCGCCGTACCGCGCGAGCTTCTGCAGGTCGAGTTGCTCCTCGGCCAGGGTGCGGTTCAACCGTGTCAGGTCGGCGACGACCCCGATCGTGATCGAGAGCAGGGCACTGATCATGAGCACCAGCCCGAGGATCAGCGACTGCAGGTGGTTGCCGCCGCTGTCGGTCCAGAGGAGCACCAGGTACCGGACGAACGGGATGAGGCCGGCGACGCCGAAGACCGCGCTGACCCAGGCGAACAGCGCCATCGGGCGGTACATCAGGTAGACGCGGGCGATCGCCGACCCGGACTGGAACATGTGCTGCCAGATGTTCTTGAACAGCCGGGACTCGCGGGTCTTCGCGTTCGTGGTGATCGGGATGCTCGCGATCGCCAGGCGCTTGTAGCCCGCCTGCACGATGGTCTCCATGCAGTAGCTGAAGCGCGTGACGATGTTCAGCCGGATCAGCGAGTACTTCGAGTACGCGCGGAACCCGCTGGCCGCGTCGGGCAGGTCGAGTCCGGCTGCGCGGCTCGCGACCCACGACCCGAACTGCTGCATCGACTTCTTGAAGCCCGAGAAGTGCTCGATGGTCCGGGTCTGCCGGTCACCGATCACGATGTCGGCGTTGCCCTGCAGGATCGGCTGCACGAGCTCGGAGATGTGCGCCTGCGGGTACTGGTTGTCGCCGTCGGTGTTGACGACGATGTCGGCGCCGTGCAGCAGCGCGTAGTCGACACCGTCGCGGAACGACCGGGCCAGGCCCATGTTCGTGGTGTGCCGGACGAAGTGGTGGACGCCGTGCGCCCGCGCGACCTCGACGGTCCGGTCGGTGGACCCGTCGTCGATGATCAGGATCTCGATCTCGTCGATGCCCGGGATCGACGTCGGGATCGTCTCGAGGACCGAGGGCAGCGTCTGCTCCTCGTTGAGGCAGGGGATCTGGACGAACAGTTTCACGAGTGGGTGGGTCCCTGGTGTCGTCGGCCGGCGGATGCACCGGGTACGGGAAGTCGGCGACCATCCTACGTGGACGCACAGACCCTGCAGTCTATGCAGGCTCATCGGCCGTCGTGCGACCATGGGCCCATGGCAGCACTCCGGTCGACCGTCGCCCGCATCCTCGGCAGATCGGCTCGCACGGCGTCCACGCCGTCGGAACCGGCCCCCCTCGTCGGGTTCGTCGTGCACGGTGCCGGTGGCGTGCACCCGGCCTCCGCGCACGTCCGGGTCACCGGGCGGATGAGCGCGTTGGCCGCCTCCGGGGCCGCACGCGTCGCCCAGGTCGACCCGGTCCGCTGGGCGGACGGGTCGGACACCGCGCACCTCGACGCGATCCTGGTGCAGCGTGACGCGTTCCCACTGGCCGCCCTCGACGCGGCGTTCGCACGCGCCTCCCGCGAGGGGACCCGCATCGTCGCCGAGGTGGACGACGACTTCTTCACCCGGGAGGCACGTGCCCGGCTCGCGCAGGCCGAGTACGACCAGGACCGGCTCGCCGCCGTCGACCGACTGGTCCGTTCCGCGGACGCCGTCGTCGTGTCGACCGACACGCTGCGCGACGTCCTCGCCGAGCAGGGCGTGTCCGCGGTGGTCGTCCCGAACGGCGTGCAGCCCGGCCTGTGGGACGCGGCGGACCGGGTGCGCGCCGACCGCACCGGACCGACGGCCGACGGTGTCCGCCGGGTCCTCTACATGGGCAGCGCGACGCACGGCGGCGACCTCGACCTGCTCCGGCCGGTCTTCGACGGGCTGACCGACGACGAGGGGCGCCCCGTCCGGCTCGAGGTCGTCGGCGTCACCGGCGCGGACGAGACGTGGTTCGACCGGTTGCCGCTGCCGGACGACGCGGTGCACCACCCGGACTTCGTGGCCTTCCTCCGCGACCGGGCGCCGCGGTGGTCGGCGGGCGTGGCACCGCTGACGGGCGATCGGTTCAACGACGCCAAGAGCGACCTCAAGTTCCTCGAGTACACGATGCTCGGGCTGCCGTTCGTCGGCTCCGACCGGCCGTCGTACCGGGGGGCCGACGGCCACGGGGGTCTCCTCGTCGGGGACGACCCGGTCGCGTGGCGGGACGCCCTGCTCACCGCCTTCCGGGAGTCCGCCGGGCGGGTCGCCCAGGCCCGGCGGTACGTCCTCGACGAGCGCACGGTCGGTGCCGACCAGGCCGGCGAGCGGGCCTGGCGGAGCGCGCTCGGCCTGTCCTGAGGCGCCGACCCGTGCGGCGCGTCGCGCTTGCTAGGCTGCAGCGGTGCAGATCCGCGAACTGAAGATCCCCGGCGCGTGGGAGTTCACGCCCGTCCAGCACGGCGACGCCAGAGGGGCCTTCCTCGAGGCCTACCGTGCCGACGTGCTCGAAGAGACGGTGGGCCACCCGCTCGACCTGCGGCAGGTGAACATGTCGATCTCGTCGAAGGGCGTCGCCCGCGGGATCCACTACGCCCTCGTCGCACCGAGCCAGGCGAAGTACGTCACCGCCGTGCGTGGCGCGTTCATCGACTACATCATCGACATCCGCGTCGGGTCGCCGACGTTCGGGCAGTGGGACTCGGTCCGCATCGACGACGTCGACCGTCGTGCCGTCTACCTCTCCGAGGGGCTCGGGCACGCGATCGTCGCGCTCGAGGACGCCTCCACCGTGAACTACCTGGTCAGCGCGCACTACGACCCGGAGCGCGAGAAGGGCATCAGCATCCTCGACCCCACCGTGGGTCTGGCGCTGCCCGACGGCATCGGTGAACTCGTCCTGTCCGAGAAGGACACCAGCGCGCCGACGCTCGAGCAGGCCGCCGAGCAGGGCCTCCTGCCGACGTACGAGGAGTGCCTCGCCTACACCGAGTCGCTCCGCACGAAGCCGCAGGGGAGCGCCGCATGAAGGGCATCATCCTCGCCGGCGGCTCCGGCACGCGCCTCTGGCCGATCACCAAGGGCATCTCGAAGCAGCTGATGCCCATCTACGACAAGCCGATGGTCTACTACCCGCTGTCGACCCTGATGATGGCCGGCATCCGCGAGGTCCTCGTCATCACGACCCCCGAGTACAACGACCAGTTCCGGGCACTCCTCGGCGACGGTTCGGCCCTCGGCATGACGATCGAGTACGCCGTGCAGCCGAGCCCCGACGGCCTGGCCCAGGCGTTCGTCATCGGCGAGGACTTCATCGGCGACGACAGTGTGGCGCTGGTCCTCGGCGACAACATCTTCCACGGCACCGGCCTCGGCACGAGCCTGCAGAAGAACACCACGGTGCAGGGCGCGACGATCTTCGCGTACCACGTGGCCGACCCGAAGGCGTACGGCGTCGTCGAGTTCGACGACGACTTCACCGCGGTCTCCATCGAGGAGAAGCCGGCGCACCCGAAGTCCAACTACGCGGTGCCCGGGCTGTACTTCTACGACAACGACGTCGTCGAGATCGCCAAGACCATCGAGCCGAGCGCCCGCGGCGAGCTCGAGATCTCGACGGTCAACGAGCGCTACCTCGAAGCCGGCACGCTCGGCGTCGAGGTCCTCGACCGTGGCACCGCGTGGCTCGACACCGGCACGTTCGAGTCGATGATGCAGGCGTCCGAGTACGTCAAGGTCATCGAGGACCGCCAGGGCCACAAGATCGGCTGCATCGAGGAGATCGCCTGGCGCAACGGCTGGATCGACGACGACGCCCTCGCGGCCCTCGCCGCCCCGCTCGCCAAGAGCGGCTACGGCGTGTACCTGCAGAACCTGCTCCGCAGCTGACCGTGGCGCTCCGCCGACTGCTCGGTCGGGGCACGGCCCCGTCGCCTCCGGACGCACCGGAGCCGGACCCGCACGACGGGGCCGGCCCGGGCCTCCCGGTCGACACGTCCCTGGTGACCGACGCGCCGGTCGTCGACCGCGACGGGTTCGACGTGGTCGTGACGGTCCGGCAGGCCGTCCACCGGGACGGCGGGCACCTGGCGGCCGTGCAGGGCGCCCGCGCGGCGGGGGCCGCGACGGTCGTCGTGTCCGTGTACGACGTGCACGCCGGGCCGACGAGCACGTACCCGCCGGTGCTGGCCGGGGACGACCACCTCGTGGCGCGCCCGACGGTGGCCGCGACCTGGGGTGGCGCGGTGGCCGCAGCCCGGGCCGTCCTCCGGTCCGCGGTGGTCGTCGTGCAGGACGCCGACGTCGCCCTGCCGGCCGGGGCCCTCGAGCGCCTCGTCGCAGCGGTCACGCCGGTCGGCGGCGCGGACCGGGAGGCCGTGGTCGCCCTCCCCGTCGTCCGGTCCGGAGCCGACGTGGTCACGAGCGCCGGCGCGGTGCTGGTGCACGGCACCGCCCCGGTCGCGTCCCTCCTGCGTGGACACCCCGCCGAGGACGCCGACGCACTGAAGGGAGCGCGGGTCTTCGCCGGTGACGAGCCCTGCTTCGCCGCACGGACCACCGCGCTCGCCGTCCCGGTCCGCACCGTGGACACCCGGACCGCCGTGGCCCGCCTCACCCGCGACACCGCGGACGCTGCGGACGGGGACTGCGTCGTGCTGCCGCTCGGACGCGTGTACCGAACCGAGCCGCTCCGCGAACGTCGCTACGACGGCGACGCGGCGGACGCACTCGCCACCTGGCGGGACCGCGCCGACGACTCGGCGGTGGACGCGCTCGCCCGCCTCGGCTTCCGTCCGGCGGCGGGCACCGCCGACCCGGCCGGAGCCCCCGTGGCGTTGCGCGAACCGGTGGTCCGCGCCGAACGCCTGGCCACGGGTGACCGCGGTGAGCGGCTCCGCTGGTCGATCCGGATCGCGGCACACCCCGGACCCCGTGGCGACGACTGGGGCGACACGTTCTTCGCGCACGACCTCGCCGCCGCGCTGCGCGCCCTCGGGCAGGACGTCGTCGTGGACCACCGCGAGTCGCACGTCCGGCCGTTCTCCGAGCACCTCGACGACGTCGCGCTGACCCTCCGCGGCCTCGACGACACCCCGGTCCACCCGACGGCGACCAACGTCCTCTGGGTGATCTCGCACCCTGACCTGGTGACCCCGGCGGAGCTCGCCCGGTACGACCTCCGCTTCGCCGCCGGTCCGGTGTGGGGTGCACGCGTGGCGCGGGAGACCGGGCTGCCCGTGGCACCCCTGCTGCAGGCCACCGACCCGGCACGGTTCCACCCCGGACCGGCCGACCCGGCGTTCCCGGACCTCGACACCGCCTTCGTCGGCAAGACGCGTCGGGTGTTCCGCCCGGTCGTGCGCGACGCCGTCACCGCCGGTGTCGACCTCGCGGTCTGGGGCGAGGGCTGGGAGGGACTGCTGCCCGACGGCGTGCACCGCGGCGTGTTCGTCCCGAACGACCGGCTCCCGGCCCTCTACCGGAGTGCGCGGGTGGTACTCAACGACCACTGGGACGACATGGCGCGGGACGGCTTCGTGTCGAACCGCCTCTTCGACGCGGCGGCCTCCGGAGCTCTCGTCGTCACCGACCCGGTGCCCGGCGTCGCCGAGCTGTTCCACGGGGCGGTGCGTCCCTACGCCGACGCTGCCGAGCTCCGTGCGCTCGTCGCACTGGGCGAGTCCGCCTCGGCCGAGGACCGAGCGGCACGCGGTGCCCGCATCGGCGCGGAGCACTCCTTCACGCGCCGGGCGGAGACGCTGCTCGACGCGGTCCGACGGGAGCGGGCACGCCGCTGACCGTTCCGGCGCGGCCGTCGGTCCGCTCGGGCGGTGTCGGTCCGCTCGGGTCGGAGCCCTCAGCGGGTGCGCAGTCGACGGGCGAGGACGCCCGCCCGGTCCGCCAGCCGGACGACGCGGCGAGCGTGCGTGCGGGCGAGTTCCGCCTGGAACGACTCGGCGCGGGTCCGTTCGAACTGCACGGTCCGCCGCAGGGTGTCGGCGGTCTCCTCGCCGACGCGGACCGCGTCCTCGAGGTCCTGGATCCGGGCGTCCCGTCCGGCGATCGAGCGTCCGAGCCGCTGCAGCGACCGGAGCTCGTCGGCGCCGACCACCGGGTCCGGGGCAGCCGGCAGCGCGGCGGAGTCGGCACGACGCAGGACCTCGGCGATCCCGTCGTCCCGGGTGAAGGGACCGCTGGCCGCGTCGGCGTCGGTCACGAACCGCAGCGAGAAGACGGCCTGGAGCACGCCCTCCTGCAGCCGCCGGTAGTCCGTCATGCCGTGGTGGCGCGGGCTCGGGGTGAGTTCGGGGTTGTCCTCGTACGCCCGGCCGCTGACCTCGACCCGGTGTGCGTACTGCTCCCAGGAGCGCCAGGGCAGGTGCAGCACCTCGAGCGCGAGTCCCTCCGGCACCGGGGCACCGTTCGCGACGCTGGCGCGGTGGTTGCCCTGGATGACCGTCACCGACGGGTCGCCGACGTGCACCGTGTTCGGCGTCGGGGGAGCGATGAGCCCCGCCGCCCGCAGTTCGACGACGGAGCGCTCGTCACGCCAGTGCAGCCGCTCGATCCCGGCTCCGGACTCGGCGAGCTCGCCGGTCAGGTTGACGACCGGGACGAAGAACGCACCGACCACGGGGTCGAGGCGTTCGAAGACCTGGCGGACCGTCAGCGTCCGGTCGACGGGGATGACGAACTCGTCCGCGTCGGCGTTGACGACCCAGTCCGCGCCGTGCACGGCGGCGGCGTCGCGCGCCATCCCGGTGACGACGGTGCCCTGCTGCTTGCGGTGGACCGGGTCGTGGCGCAGGTCCACGGTGACGTCGTCCCGCTCGGCGAAGGCCGTCAGCAGCTCGGTCGTGCCGTCAATCGAGCCGTTGTCGGTGATGACGAACACGTCGAAGCCCTGGGCCACGTGGTGGTCGAGCCAGGCAGGGAGGACGTCCGCTTCGTCGCGGACCATCAGGGTGACGGCGAGGATCATGTGCTGCATTCCGGTTCGGGGCGGGGGACTGCTCCCTGAGAGGTTACCGGGGTTCAGCCGGTGTGCGTCGCACGGGCCCGGACGGCGAGTGCGACGCGGAGCAGTGTCCGGAGCGGCCAGAGCCACCAGGCGGCGTACTTGTGGGCCAGGAACCGGTAGGCGCTCTGGTGGTGTGCCCGGCGCATCCGCTCGGAGGAGCCCTGCGTGGCGGTCCCGCCGACGTGGGTCGCGACGGCGTCGGGCTCGTACACGTTCCGGAGGCCGAGCCGCCCGATCCGCCACCCCAGGTCGACGTCCTCGAAGTACATGAAGAACGCCTCGTCGAAGCCGCCGAGCCGCTCGAAGACGTCCCGCCGCACGAGCACACAGGCCCCGGAGAGCCAGCCGGCGTCCCGGCGGACGGTGTGGTCGCCGTCCTGGCGGTAGCGCTTGGTCCAGGGGTTGTCGTGCCACACGTTGGCGAACACCGCGTGACCGAGCCCCGTCCGGAGGGACGGGATCAGCCGGGCGGACGGGTACACCGCGCCGTCCGGCTCGAGCAGGCGGGGTCCGACCGCACCGATCGTGGGGTCGGCGGACGCGGTGGCGATCATGCGGTCCAGGGCGTCGGGTTCCAGGACGACGTCGGGGTTGGAGACGAGGATCCAGCGGACGTCCGGGTCGAGGGTCGCCACGGCACGGTTCACCGCTGCGCCGTAGCCCAGGTTCGCCCCGACCGCGACGAACCGGGCACCGGCGGCCTCGGTCACCCCCCGCAGGTGCTCCGCGGTCGCCGAGTCGTTGTCCGCCACGACGATCTCGACCGACGTACCGCTCGCTGCGGTGGTGGAGGCGAGGAAGTCGGGCAGGACGTCGTCGGAGTTGTAGGTGACGGTGACGATCGCCGCGCGGTCGGCGGCGCTCATGCGTACACCTCGAGGTGCCGGTCGGCGCAGGCCGCCCAGGTGAACGTGGCCGCACGCCGCCGTGCCCGACCGGTCCGTTCGGCGCGCACGGCGGCGGTGTCGCCGAGCAGTGCGGCGAGGCCGTCCCGGATCGCAGTGGTCTCGGGTTCGACGTAGGTGACGGCGTCGCCGCCGACCTCGGGGATCGCCAGACGGTCGGTCGTGAGCACGTCGGCGCCCGAGGCCATCGCCTCGAGGACGGGCAGGCCGAACCCCTCACCGGTGCTGGGGTACGCCACCACACGGGCGCCACCGAGGAACGCCCGCAGCTCGTCGACGGGCAGGTAGCCGAGGTAGCGCAGGGGAGCGCCGGGGGCGTCGCCGGCTGCGGTGAGCGCCGCCGCCGCCGCGTCGTCCCAGCCGAGTCCGCCCGCGACGAGCAACGTCGGGACAGTGCCGGTGCCGGTGGCGGAGGGGCTGTCGGCGGCAGTGTCGGCCGCGCGATCGCGGAGGGCGCGGTGCGCGGCGATCAGCGCCGGCACCTGCTTGCGTGGTTCGACCGTGCCGAGGAACGCGATCCAGTCGGCGCCCGCGTCGAGCTGGTGGGCTGCCCGGAAGGCCGCGACCTCGTCGGCTGTCGGCACGTGGAACACCCGTGCGTCGACGCCCAGGTGGGCGACGACCGTCCGGCGTCGCGGCCGCCCGGCGAACCGGTCGAGTTCGGCGACGGTGGCCGCGCTCGGTGCGACGGTCGCGCGGGCAGCCCGGCGGGCGAGCCGCGTCCAGGTCCGGAAGAACGTCCGCTTGAGTCGCGAGTGCGCGGCCGGGTCCGAGAAGAAGGTCGCGTCGTGCAGGGTGACGACGGTCCGGGAGGCCCGGGTCACCGGGAACGTGTAGTGCGGGCTGTGCAGGACCTCAGCCCCGGCACCGCGCAGCAGCGCGGGCAGCCCGACCTGCTCCCATACCAGGCGCAGGGGCCGCGAGGACGTCCAGCGCGGTGCGGTGCGGTACCGGTGCCCGGGCGCCAGCGCGCGCAACCAGTCCAGGTCCTCGGCCTTGACGACGACGGCCACGCTGACGTCGCGTTCCACCAGTCCCTGCAGCAGCCCGGAGATGTACCGGGCGACGCCACCTCGGTTCGGCGGGATCGACGTGGCGTCGACGAGCACGGGGAGTGCCCGCACCTCAGCCGACCTGGCGCTCGGTGGTCTGCGTCCAGGCGATGCCGGACTGCGTGTCCTCGTCGACGACGACGAAGCGGGCGGCTTCGCGCTGGATCACGATGTGCTCGCCGTTCGGCTTCGCCAGGAAGACGTGCACGAAGTACTGGCCGCCACCGAGTCGCAAGTCGTGCAGGTGCCACTCGACGGTCGCGGTGCCCCGCAGCGGGTCGTGGTGGGTCTCGAGCTGCCGGCTGTCGACGCCGAACGCGGGGTGACCCAGGTGCGTCTCGATCTTGATGCCGGCCCGCCACTCGGGCAGCACCGTGGTGTGCGAGAACGTGGCGCGGACCACCAGGTCGTCGCCGTGCCGGTGCTCGGCGCCCTCGGGCTTGCCGGGGATCTCGAGCTCGACGTGCTCGACCTTGCCGGGGCTGGCGGTCTCCTCCGGGTGGTTCGCCTCGACCTCGGCGACACGGCGGTCCTCGAGGATCTCGCGGAAGTTCTTCACCGCCAGGCGGGCCGAGCCCTGGAACATGACCTCGCCGTGGTGCAGGACGACGGCGGAGTCGCAGAGCTCCTGGACCTGCCCGAGCGAGTGCGAGACCAGGATGATCGTCCGACCCTGGGCCTGGAACTCGCGGATCTTGTCGAGGCACTTCTTCTGGAACTGCTCGTCGCCGACGGCCAGGACCTCGTCGACCAGCAGCACGTCGGGGTCGGTGTTGATCGCGACGGCGAAGGCCAGTCGGACGTACATGCCGGATGAGTAGAACTTCACCTGGGTGTCGATGAAGTCGCCGATGCCGGAGAACTGCAGGATGTCCTCGAAGCGGGCTTCGGTCTCCTCCTGCGTCTGGCCGAGGATCGCGGCGTTGAGGTAGACGTTCTCGCGGCCGGTCAGGTCGGGGTGGAACCCGGCACCGAGTTCGATGAGGGCCGCCAGGCGACCGCGCCGTTCCACGCTGCCGGTGGTGGGCTCGAGGATGCCGCCGATCGTCTTCAGCAGCGTCGATTTGCCGGAGCCGTTCGGCCCGAGCAGCCCGATCGTGGTGCCGGCGGGGATGTCGAGGCTGACGTCCTTGAGGGCCCAGAAGTCCTCGCTGTGCCGGCGTCCGGCGCGACCCAGGGTGACGACGCGCTCCTTGAGCGAGTTGTCCTTGCGGATCGTGAACCGCTTCGAGACGTTCCGGACGGTCACGACGGCGGGAGCGTCGGAGAACGGCGAGGTGGTGGCCTGGACGAGGTCGTTGTCGATGGTCATCGGATCAGATCTCCTGGGCGAAGTTGCCCTGCAGCTTGGCGAACACACGCTGGCAGACCACCAGGGCGACGAGGCCGACGACGGCCGCGATGCCGAGGCGGAGCAGCAGGTGGGACGGGTACTGCGCGTCGTTGCCCGCGGTCCAGAACGCCCGGTGGATGCCGAGCACCGCGAGGGTGATCGGGTTGGCGGTGTACAGGTTCAGCAGCCAGGTGTTCGCGGCGTTCGAGACCATCTGCCAGCTGTAGACGATGGGGGAGCCCCACATCAGCAGCAGCACCAGGACCTCGACGAGGTACTGCATGTCGCGGAGGTACACGTTGGCCGCCGCGAGCAGGAGCGCCAGTGCCGTCGCCCAGATGAGGATCACGAGCGTGGCGGGGAAGAAGTAGAGCAGGTCCGGGCGGAGCCAGTCGAACCCGCTCTGCAGGACCGCTGCGGCCAGGAGCACGACGAGCTGCACCACGAAGTTGAACAGCGCGGCACCGACGCTCGCCAGCGGGTAGATCTCGCGGGGCAGGTAGACCTTCTTGATCAGGCCGCCGTTCGAGACGATCGAGGCCGTCCCGGAGGCGACGATCTCGCTGAACAGCCCGTAGAGGGTCAGCCCGGAGAAGACGTAGATGGCGAACTCGGGGATGTTCCGCGACGCCCCGAGGATCTGTCCGAGGACGAAGTAGTAGATCGCGAGCTGCACCAGCGGCCGGATCAAGGTCCACGCGAAGCCGAGCGCGCTGTCCTTGTACCGCGACTTCAGGTCGCGCCGGATCAGCAGGTCGAGCAGCTGCCGGTGGGCGATGACCTCTTTGATGGAACCGAGCACCGCGGTGGCCGGACGACCGGCGGGGGCCATGCGCTCCTGACGGAGACGCTCGAACCGCTCGCTGACGATGTTGCTCATGGGTTCCTCACGTTGGTGCGCTGGGGCGACGGACAACTGTACATCGGCCCTCGGGACGGGTCGCTGCGACCCTCAGCGCCCGTTCTTGCTCTCCCGCATGATGCGCACACGGTTCTGGACCTTGTCCCGGAGCCCCGAGACACCGTTCTGCTTGAGGTACCAGGTGGCCAGGCGCACGTCGCGGACCACGCCGTGCCGGCTGTTGGCGATCTCGTGGAACTCCATCTCGCGCGCACGGGCCGGGCTGAGCGCGACCCGCGGGCGGCTGCCCGCGGTGACCGAACCGACCGGGACGGCGGCGTCGTGCGCACGGTCCGCGGCGACCTGTGGGTCCTTGCAGAACTCGACGAGCGGTGCGAGCGCGCGCTCCCACGTGAAGTCGTCGCGGACACGGCTGACCGCGGCACGTGCGGCGGCGGCGGCCTCGGGGTCGTACAGCATCGACTCGAGGGCGGCAGCGAGCGCGTCCACGTCGCGTTCCTTCACGGCGACGCCCATGCCCTCGGCCGCGACCAGGTCGCCGAAGCTGTCCCCGTCGGTCGTGACGATCGGCAGGTTCGCCCACATGTAGTCGAGGATCCGGGTGCGGAACGAGAACGTGGTCTCGATGTGCGCGAAGTGGGTGCTCACGCCGGCGTCGGCCTCGAGCAGGTAGTTCTGTCGGTCGTCGAGCGCGACCCACTGCTCGTTGAAGAAGACGTGCTTGCCGGTCAGGCCGAGCTGCTCGCTGATGCGCCGGGTCTCGGCGACGATCGCCATCTCCGGCACGTCCGGGTTCGGGTGCGCGACGCCGAGGAAGAACAGGCGGATGTCGTCGTGGCGTTCGGCGACCTGCGCGACCGCCCGGACGAGCGAGGGGGTGTCGAACCAGTTGTAGATCCCACCGCCCCAGATGACGACCTTGTCGTCCTCGCCGATGCCCGGTGTGACGCCCCGGATGGCCTTGCGCTCGTGCTGCGGCGGCTTCGAGTCCATGCCGAAGGGCGCGATCGCGATGAGCTTGTTGAGGTTGTCGTCCGCCAGGTAGTTGTCCGGGTTGACGCGGCCGACCGCGGCCAGCTGCCCGAGCCAGAACAGTCGCTGCCGCTCCGACGCGCAGAGGAAGAAGTCGCCGCGCTCGAGCTGGGCGTTGATGACCTCGGTCGTGCTGGTCACCTGGTTGCGCCAGCCGACGTCGCCGTTGTCGCGCGCCTGCTCGAGCTGCTCGAGGTGCATCGGGTCGTACAGGTCGACGACCATGATCTTGTTCGACTTCTGCAGGGTCGTGAAGTGGTGCAGCGCGTAGCCCTGGAAGAAGATGACGTCGGCCCACTCCTCGTGTTCCCGCATCGCACGCTCGTGCTGGAGCGGGACGCGGGTGACCTCGAAGGCGTCGGACTTCCGGTTCGCGACGTTCCAGGTGACCAGCCGGACGTCGTTGTCGGACGACAGTGCCTCGGCGATCTTCCACGCGCGCATGCCCGGGCCGGCCATCTTCTCGCCGAGGGCGTCACCCGTGATGACGAGGACCTTGGTGCGGTGCATCGGCGCCTCGATGTCGAACGCCTCGAGGATGGCGCGGTAGCCCTCCAGGAAGTAGCCGTCCTCGAAGAGCGGCTTGAACGCGTCGCCGAACAGGCGGAAGACGTCCTTGTCGCTGCGCACGCGCTGTGACTGGATCCGGCGTCGCTCCTCGGACAGGCGCGGCAGGTCGGCCACGAACTGGTCGAGCGCGAAGAAGCCGGCGACGGTCTCCTTCGAGATCGGCGTCAGGGCGTCGAACTCGTCCGGCGCCCCGGTGAAGCGGCGGATGTCGAACTCCTCCGAGTCACGGCCGCTCTTGGCGACGGCGCGACGGGCGAGGAGGGCCAGTGCGGCCGGCAGGAAGACCCCGAGGTTCTCGTCGGACAGGTTCTTGTAGAGCAGGTGCAGGGCGTTCCGCTCGAGCAGGTACATCTCGCGGTGGTCGCCGAACGACTTCATCGAGCCGTGGTGCTTGTGGAACACGACCGAGCGCGGGGCGAACCGGACGCGGTAGCCGAGCAGGTTGAGGCGCCAGCCGAGGTCCACGTCGTCGTAGAACATGAACAGGCCCTCGTCGAAGCCGCCGACCTCGAGGAAGACGTCGCGGCGCACGAACAGTGCCGACCCGGTGCCGAACAGCAGGTCCTGCGGGGTGTCGAAGCGGCCGTCGTCGACCTCGGCGATGTGCGCCTTGTAGCCCATGCCGAACCAGCTGAGACCGGACTCGACGAAGTCGATCGTGCGGCCCTCCCAGTCGAGGACCTTGCTCGCGACGGCGGCGACACGGGGGCTCGGGGCGAACCCGGCGATGCCCTCCTTGACCCAGTCGACGTGCGGCTTGGCGTCGTTGTTGAGGAACGCCACCACGTCGCCCGAGGCCTCGCGCGCGCCGAGGTTGCTGCCGCCGGTGAAGCCCAGGTTCTCGGCCGAGACGATGATCCGCACGTTGGCCTGGTCGCCGAGTGCCGCACGGAGCCGGGCTTCGCTGTCGTCGCCGGAGCCGTTCTCGACGACGACGATCTCCAGACGGTCCGCCGGCCAGTCGACCTCGCTGAGCCGGGCGATGCACTCGAGGGTGTCGTCGGTGCCCCGGAAGTTGATGACGACGACGGACACGCGGGGTGCGGAAGTGGACATGGGTGGCTCCGTACGTCGACTGGCAGGGGCACGCCGAGGGCGCACCGCGGGTACCCCGGAAGGCGGCACCACTATACCGAGAACCCCACGGGCCTCCCGGGGACCTGCTGGGCGTGCTCGCACGGTGCGCCGGGTCCGGCCACCGTGCGCGGACTGGGAGACTGTCGACGTGGACGTCTCCGTGGTCATCGTCGACTGGCACCAGCCCGAACTCACCCGGCGGGCGCTCGAGTCCGTGCTGTCGCAGCGGGTCGACGCCGCGGTCGAGGTGGTCCTCGTCGTGAACGACGCCGACGACGCCACCGTGCGGGCGTACCGGTCCGACTTCCCGTCGATCGTGGTCGTCCCGGAACCGACCAACGCCGGGTTCGCCGGCGGGGTGGCCCGCGGCATCGACGCGTCCACGGGCGAAGTCGTCGTCCTGGTCAACAACGACGCGGTCGCGGACCACGGGTTCCTCGACCGCGGGCTCGCCGCGCTCGCCGCCGGGGGAGCGGAGACGGCTGCGGTCGCCGCGACCGCGGTGCTCGAGGGTCGGTTCGTCCGTGTCGAGTCCGGTGCGCCGCGCTCCGACGACGACCTGGTGGCGGCGGACGGGCGGCGGTGGCGTCGGGTGCCGACCGGCGGCGTGACGCTGGTCAACGGGACCGGGGTCGTCCTGGACCGCTCGGGCAACGGCCGCGACCGGGACTGGCTGCGACCGATCGACGACGCTCCGGAGGTCGCACCGCTCTTCGGTTTCTCCGGTGGCGCCGCGTTCCTCCGGCGGTCGGCGGTCGCCGCGGTCGGGGGCTTCGACGAGTCCCTCTTCATGTACTACGAGGACCTCGACCTGGCGTGGCGTCTCCGGCTCGCCGGCTACCGGATCGGTTCCGCGCCGGACGCCGTCGTCGTGCACCGGCACGCGGCGAGCTCGGGCAGTGACTCGCCACTCGTCCGGTCCCAGAGCATGCGGAACCGGCTGGTCGTGACGGCCCGGGACGCATCCGACGCGATGGTGGCGCGGGTCCTGGCACGCACGGCCGTGCGGCTGGTCCGGGACCTCGTGCGTCCGAGCCGTGCGCAGCTGCCGCCGTCGGCCTGGTGGCGTCTCGTCCGGGAGGCTCCTGCCGCGCTCCGGCGTGCGCGTCACCTCCGGCGGCGCGACGGCTGGTCGGCAGCGGACCGCCGCCGTGTCGAGGCGCTGTTCGACGGAGCCGACCGCTCGCGGTGAGCAGCGGGGCGGGCCCGCGCCGTGCCTCCCGGCCGGTCCGGCCCGGCGGACGCCCTCCGTTCGGGGGGCCGGACGGGGGGCTGTGTGATCGCTGTGGCGCAGGTAGTCTGCTGTGACGCGTGTGTTTCCGCCGCCATCAGGGGTCGGGGGACACAGCACCCGAACCGCGTGCCGAACCCCACCCCGTCGCCGCCCCCGGAAAGGCCTCCGACGTGAAGAAGCTCGTCGCCATCATCGCCAGTGTGCTCGCCGTCGCGAGCGTGCTGGTCGGCTTCCAGATCGCCGGCCCGGCAGCCCAGCAGGAGCGTGCCAGCGCCCTGAGCGGCTCGTCGTTCCAGGCCGGCAACATCATCTCGGACGCGAACTTCTACAACGGCACCGCGATGACCGTCGACCAGGTGCAGACGTTCCTGAACGGGCAGGTGTCCTCCTGCACCAACAGCGGCTGCCTCCGGAACGGCCGGTACTCGATGAACAGCCGCGGTGCGGACGCCATGTGCAGTGCCGTGACCGGAGGGTCCTCGCTGTCCGCCGCGCAGATCCTGACCCGGGTCGGCGCCGCCTGCGGGATCAGCCCGAAGGTCATGCTCGTCACGCTCCAGAAGGAGCAGGGACTCGTGACCTCGCGCGGGCCGTCCGCCGCCGTGCTCGAGCGGGCGATGGGGTACGCGTGCCCCGACAACGTCGGCGGCCACTGCGACCCGGCCTACGCCGGCGTGGGCAACCAGGTGTACTGGTCCGCATGGCAGTGGAAGCGCTACGGCAACCCGGCCGGCACGAGCAACTACTTCACCTGGTTCAACCCGGGCGGCGACCGCGCGATCCAGTACAACGTCCCGACCTCCTGCGGCACGAAGTCCGTCGCGGTGCAGAACAAGGCCACCGCCGCGCTGTACTACTACACGCCGTACACCCCGAACACGGCCGCGCTGGGCAACCTCTACGGCACCGGTGACGGCTGCTCGGCCTACGGCAACCGGAACTTCTGGCGGATGTACACCGACTGGTTCGGGTCCACCACCTCGGCGCCGACCACGGCCAAGGGCAACCTCGACGGCGTGACCGCGTCCTGGAACACCGTCAGCGTCAACGGATGGGCGCTCGACACCCGGACGAAGTCGAGCACCAAGGTCGTCGTCACCGTCGGGTCGACCACACGGACGATCGCCGCGAACGCGAACCGGTCCGACATCGCCTCCGCGTACGGGCTCGGCGCCGCGCACGGGTTCAGCGCCACGATCGCCGCCCCGCCCGGCTCGCAGCAGGTCTGCGTCACGGCGAAGGCGGCCACGGGATCGACGAGCGCGTCCCTCGGGTGCAAGACCGTCACCGTCCTCGACGGCTCGCCGACCGGCTCCCTCGACTCCGTCGTCGCGAACAAGGGCGGCACCGTGACCCTCACCGGCTGGGCCGTCGACCCCGAGGCGAAGGGCGCCATCGGCGCCCGGGTCTACCGGGACGGGCAGTACGTCACCCGGGTGAGCGCTGGCGTGTCCCGCGCGGACGTCGCATCGGCCTACCCGGCGCTCGGCGGCAAGCACGGCTTCGCCACCACGATCCCGACCACCGTCGGGGCGCACAGCTACTGCGTCACCGGCGTCAACGTCAAGGCCGGCGCCGACCGGCAGGTCGGGTCCTGCCGCAGCGTGACCTCGCCCGGCAGCACCCCGATCGGCAAGATCACGAGCATCCCGACGACGTCGAGCTCCATCCGCGTCGCGGGCTGGGCACTCGACGGTGACGCCACCGGGCCGATCACCGTCCGGGTCAGCATCGACGGCGTGGAGCACGGCATCCGCGCGGACCGCACCCGACAGGACGTCGGCAAGACGTACCCGGCGTGGGGGACCGCGCACGGGTTCTCCGGCACGTGGCTCGCGAGCATCGGGACCCACCGGGTGTGCGTGACCGCGAACGGCGTCGGCGCCGGACCCGCCAGGGCCTCGATCGGCTGCAAGCAGGTGACCGTCCGGAACACGCTGCCGGTCGGCAGTCTCGACACCGTCACGGGCGGCACGGGCACGGTCACGGCCGCCGGCTGGGCGCTCGACACCGACACGAAGGCGGCCCCGGTGTCCGTGGACGTCTACGTCGACGGGGTGGGCAAGCGTGTGCTCGCCCGCGCCGTCCGGTACGACGTCGACGCCGCGTACCCGGGCGCCGGCGCCCAGCACGGCTGGACGCTGAAGGTCGCGGCGAAGAAGGGGGCACGCTCGGTGTGCGCCTACGCGATCGACTCGCAGGGCGGCCCGAACGCCACCCTCGGGTGCCGCACCGTCACCGTCCGCTGACCCGGGGCTGTGGGAGCCCGAGGACACCCACAGCCGCGCTCCACGGTCGGGCACGACCGCTGTGAGAGGATCGTCCGGTGCTCGAGACAAGACCGCCAGCGCGGGACCCGGCGGACACCGCCCCAGGCGCGGCAGTCGTCCCTGACCGACGGCAGCGCCTCCTCGCGGTCGCGGTCCCGGTGCTCGTCTGGATCGTCGTCAGCGCGGCGGGTTGGTTCCGGCTGACCCCCCAGGTCCGCAACACCGTGTGGGCCGAGGACGGCAAGGTCTTCCTCGAGGAGCAGTTCGACCTCGGCGTCGTCGGGGCGCTGTTCCACGACTACGCCGGGTACCTGCACGTGGTGCCGCGCATCGTGGTCGCGATCGCCTCGCACGTCGCCCCGATCGACCGGTTCGCGGTCACGGTGTCGATCCTCTGCGTGCTGCTGACCGGCGCGGTCGGTGCCGCCGTGTACGTGCTCACAGCCGGCGTCGTCCGGTCCGTCGTGGCCCGGGTGCTGCTCGCGTTCGTGCCCGCGCTCGTGCCGCTCGGCCCCATGGAGATCCAGGCCAACGTCGCGAACCTGCACTGGTTCCTGATGTTCCTCGTGCCGTTCGCGCTGCTGACCCCGGTCCGGGGCTGGACCAAGGGGATCCTGCTCGGTGTCGCGACACTGCTCGCCGGCCTGACCGAGATCCAGGTCGTCGCGTTCTTCCCCCTCTTCCTGCTCGGACTCCGGAACCGGCACCGCTGGCCGGTCATCGCCGGCACGTTCCTGGGCGGTGCGGCGCAGGTGGTGACCACCCTGCTCCACCCGCGCGCGCCGTCCTCGGTCCCGCACGACTCGATCGCGGACATGGTCCTCGGGTACGTCGTGCAGCCCGTCGCCGGGTCCGTCACCTGGAGCATGCCGACGGTCGGACGGCTCATCGCCGAGCACGGCCTCGCCGTCGTGCTCGTCCCGTTCGCGGTCGCCCTGGTCGTCGTCCTGGTGGGCTTCTGGTTCGGCGTCGCCCGGCAGCGGTGGCTCCTCGCCTCGATGCTCTGGGGTTCCGCCGCGGTGTGGTTCGGTGCGGTGTGGTTCAACCCGAACGAGATGCTGGCGTTCGCCCACTTCGACGACGGCAAGTGGGTCGGGATGTGGACGTTCCGCTACACGGCGGCCGCGTCGATGTACATCGTCGCGGCGTTCGTCGTGGTCGTCGACGTGGCTCTGCTGCGTGCCCGGACGACCACGTCCCGCCGCGCACGGACCGTCGCCGTCGTCGCGGGGGCCGTCCTCGCGCTGGCGGTCGTGACGACCTTCGTGGCGAACTACCAGATGGACAAGGCGAACCGCCAAGGGGGCCCGTTCTGGGACCAGCAGGTGGACTCCTCGGAGTCGACCTGCTCGCGCGAACCCACCGGCAACGCCACCGTGCAGATCGCACCGGGTCCGCAGTGGGCCACCACCGTGCCCTGCCTCCTGATCGACCGGAACGCTTCGCGCTGACCGCGCACGACCGCAGAACCTGAGAGAGACATGACCAACAGCACCGACCTCCGGACCCTCGTGATCGTCCCGACCTACAACGAGGCCGAGAACATCCACGACATCGCCGGCCGGATCCTCGAGACGGTGCCGACCGCGCACCTGCTCGTCGTCGACGACGGCAGCCCGGACGGCACCGGTGACCTCGTCGCGGCCCTCGCCGCCGAGGACGAGCGCGTGCACCTGCTGCGCCGCGCCGGCAAGCTCGGACTCGGTACGGCCTACGTCGCGGGCTTCCGGTGGGGCCTCGAGCACGGGTTCGACCTGCTGACCGAGATGGACGCGGACGGCTCCCACCCCGCCGACCGGCTCCCGGCGCTCATCAGCGCCGTCGCGGACGCCGACCCGTCGGACGACGTCGTCCTGGCGATCGGGTCGCGGTGGATGCGCGGCGGGTCGGTCGTCGACTGGCCGAAGCGTCGCGAGGTCCTCAGCCGTGGCGCGAACACCTACGCCCGGATCCTGCTGGGTCTCGACGTGCACGACATCACCGCCGGGTTCCGGGTCTACCGCGCCGACGCCATCGCGCGGATGGACCTGGGGTCGATCGACTCGAAGGGCTACTGCTTCCAGATCGACATGACCCTGCGGGCACACGACCTGGGCGGTCGCATCGTCGAGGTGCCGATCCGCTTCCGGGACCGCATCCACGGCGTGTCCAAGATGAGCAAGGACATCATCGTCGAGGCGATGGTCCGCACCACGCAGTGGGGTCTGCAGCGCCGTCTGCACCTGGGTACCAAGCGGGTCTGAGCCGCTCCGGCCCGCGTGCCCCGGCCTCCGCGGCGAGCGGCGTCAGAGCCGACGTCAGAGCTGCGGCAGCCGCCGACGCCAGGACCGGCGTCGGGCCGAGACGACCAGCACGGTCACGAACACCATCAGGCCGGCGCCGTGCAGCACGTAGCTCTCGGCGGCGCTGGTGACGCCCAGCAGCACGAGCACCGCCGCCGGCCACACGTAGGCGACGCCGGGGAACGTCGTCGCCGTGACCCAGGAGCGCGTGAAGGCCAGCAGCGCGGCGCCGACCAGCAGCAGCATGCCGGCCAGACCGACCTGCAACCAGGCGTCCACGACGGCGTCCAGTCCGGACGTGAAGCGGAGCCCGGCCGGGTCCACGAAGCTGACGTAGGGCAGGACCGGTTCGCTCGGCCAGGTACCCACCCAGCCCCACCCCTGGATCGGGTACTGGTCGATGAAGAGCTGCATCTGACGCCACAGGTCGAGGCGGGTCGACGTCCCGCCGGCGGCGCCGATCTCCGGCAGGACACGGCGGCGGGCGAGCACCAGGAAGACGCCCATCGCCACGACGGTCGCCGCGAGGACCGTGTTTACCACGGGCCGGGTCCCCGCTCGCGCGTGCCGCAGCGACCACAGCGCGAGCGCGGTCACGGCCAGGGCGATCATCGCCAGCCCGGTGATCGGTGACTGCACGAGCATCAGCGTGACCACGGCGATGCCGGTGGAACCGATCGCCCGCCACCGCGTCACGGATCGTGTGAGGAACTCGACGACGAAGGTCACCAGGGCCATGGCGGCGATGAACCCCATGAAGTTTCGGGTGCCGCCGATGCCCTGGATCGGGCCGCCGTAGGCGATGTCACCACGGATGCCGAACGCCGGGATGGGGGTGTCGAGCACGAGGCCGGCGAGCACCTCGAGTCCGAGGGTGACGACGAGCAGGACGCGGAAGGCGTCGCCGCACGCCCGGATGACCTGGACCAGGTCACGCCCGAGCGCCAGGTACAGGCCGAGGCCGACGAAGCCGACGGTCGCGGTGAACCCCCGGAGCGCGACCCAGGAGTACTCGCTCCAGAGCACGCTCAGGCCGCAGTACCCGACGAAGGCGAGCAGGGACAGCGGCAGGACACCGTGCCACTCGATGCGGTAGCGCTGCCCGAGCAGGCTGAGGCCGGCGAGGACGACCAGGGTCACCAGGACGGCCCAGGTACCGGCCGTCCCGACCAGCACACGGACGGTGGGCTCGGCGAACGCGAAGAGCACGATGGCGGTGGCGAGCGCCTGGCTGAAACGGCCGCCGGCCGAGAACCCGATCCACGCGGACAGGTACCGGCGCGCGAGCACCAGGCGCGTCGTCCGGGCGTCCGTCATCGGACCATCTTCTCGCACGCGGGCGTGGTGCACCTGCGTCATCGCGGAGCGTCGATATCGCGGATCGTCGAACCACGGCTACCGTCGGACCCCGATGGCTGTCTCACGGTCCCGCGCCTGGTCGGCCCTGGCCGCTGTGCTCGTCGGCCTGCTCGCCGCCGGTACGGCCTGGGAACGGCTCGGCCCCCTGGCCCGCGGGACGGCCTGGGCGGAGGACGCCGGCCTGTTCCTGCGGGAGCGGCTGGCACTCGGTCCGGTCGACAGCCTCCTGCACCCCTACGCGGGCTACCTGCACCTCGGACCGCGCCTGGTCGTCGACGCGGCGCTGCTGCTGCCGGTGGACCGGTACGCCCTGGCCGTGTCCGCGATCTGCTGCGCGCTCACCGGGGCGGTGTGCGCCGCGGTGTTCGTGCTGGCGCGGGACGCCGTGCCGTCGTGGCCGTTCCGCCTGCTGCTCGCCGCCGCACCGGTCCTGCTCCCGACCGCACCGTGGGAGATCTCCGGCAACGCCGCGAACCTGCACACCTTCGGCCTGGTCCTCGCACCGTGGCTCGTCGCCCACCGCGTCCGGACGTGGGGCGGTGCCCTCGTGCTGGCGGTCGTCACCGTGCTGGTGGTCGGGACCGAGGCGCAGGCCGTGCTCTTCCTGCCGCTCCTCGCGCTCAGCTGGCGGTCCGCGTCACCATCGACCGGGCCACGCGCGGGGGAGCGCCCGGTCCGGCCCTGGTCCTCGCGCCTCCGGCCACTGCCGGTGACGCTCGCCGCGGTCGTGGTCGGGACCGCGCAGGTGGTCACCGCACTCACCACGGAACGCGAGTCCGAACCGGGCGACCCCGCACCGTCCGACGTCGTCACCGGGTGGCTCCTGCAGACCGTCGGCGGGCTCTGGCGTGCCGACCTCGGGGCCGTCGGACGTGCCGTGGCCGACGGCGGCTGGGGCGTCGTCGCCGTCCCCGCCGTCGCCCTCGGCGTGGTCGTCACCCTCGGCGTGGTCGTCGCGGCCGGCACCCGGCGGCGCCGGGCCGCCGTCCTGGCCGCAGCACTCGCCGTGGGGTCCGGCGCGGTGTGGACCGCGGCGCTCGTCGCGAACGCGTCCGCGGACGGCCACTGGTCCAGCGCGGCGCGGCACGCGCTGATCGAGGCCACGCCGTCCCGCTACGGCGCCGCAGCAGGGCTGCTCGTCACCGGCGCGGTCGTGGTCGCGGCATCGGTCCTGGTCGACCGGCCGCGTCCGGCCGGTCCGGCGCGTCGGACGGGAGGCGCGATGCGCGTCGTCCTCGCCGTCACCGGCTGGTGCGTGGTGGCGGTGGTCGTCGCCTCCTGGGTGGGCAACGTCCCGGGCACCGCACAGCGGAGCGCCGGGCCGGCGTGGCAGCCCCAGTTCGCCGACGCCCGGACGTGGTGTCGCGCGGACCCGGACCGGGAGCTGCTCATCGGGGCGCTGCCGTGGAACGCGCGCGTCCCGTGCTCGCTCGTCCTGCGCTCCCCCTGAGCGCAGGAGCGTCCCGGGCACGTGGGCCGTCAGCGCGTGTCGGCTGTCAGGGCATGTCGGCTGTCAGGGCATGTCGGCTCTCAGGGCCGTGCGGCCCAACGGAACTCCCGCTTCGTGCGCGGGGTCCGCACCCCGTCACCGACGGACGCCGGTTCCTCGGTGACCAGGACGATCCGGGACTTGATCGCGATGAGGGCGAAGAAGACCCAGTTGCCCTGGTAGAGCAGCCGCGACTCGGCGACGGCCTGGACCAGGAGCGCGACGACGACGAGCAGCGGGAAGAGCGTGACCGGGTCGAACGGCCGGGGCGCGAGGTCCGGGCCGAAGCCGGCGCGCGTGGCGCTCGACCACGACCGGCCCAGCGTGGTCAGGACGTACAGGGCGAACAGCGCGAGCCCGACCAGGCCGGTCTGCATCCACACGTCGAGCGCGGCGTCGTGCGCCTGCAGGTACTGCACGCCGTGCCGGGGGGCCAGGTCGGCGAGCAGGGGGATGTTCGGCCACCAGTAGCCGATCCACCCCCACCCCACGACGGGGTGCTGCTCGACGAGGCCCCACACCTGCTGCCAGATCGTGCCCCGTCCGGTCAGGTCCGAGGAGCGTCCGAGCAACCCGGTGAGCGGACCCCGGGCGGTCACGGCGACCCCCACCACGACGACCGCGGCGACGGCGAGCCCGGCGTACCGCGGTCCGCGACGGCCGCTCGGCACCCGACGCATCCAGAGCGCGACGGCAGCCGCGACGACGACCACGACCGCGGCGACGAGGACGGTGGAGGACCGGGTGAGGCCGAGCACGAGTGCCGCGACGACGAGCCACCCGATCGCCTGGTTGCGTCGCAGCCGCCCCTCGGCGAACTGGACGGCGACGGCGATCGCCGCGAGCAGGGCCACCATCGCGAGCAGGTTGGCGTTGCCGGGCAGACCCTGGATGCGCCCGCCCGTGAAGAGTTCGGACCGCGAGAAGTAGAAGGCGTCCGGGACGTCCCGATCGCCGTAGTCCGTCCAGATCGGTGCGATCGGGTGCCGCACGAACAGCGCGACGACCGCCTCGAAGAGCAACGACAGCCCGAGCACCCAGCGGAAGGCGAGGCTCGTGGCGTCGAGGATCCGACGCCACGTCAGCGTCGAGGCGATGGCGAAGGCGACGACCGCGCACACGACCTGCGCCACCAGGCTCGCGAGCGTCGCCGGACGCCAGTGCGACCACAGCACGGTGACCAGGCACCAGGCCAGGAACAGCCAGAGCGCGCGCGGTGTCCGGGCGATCGGCGGCCGGGCCCGGACGACCACGCTGATGCCCCAGGCACCCTCGAGCGCCCAGACGACTGCCGCGCCGTACCAGGTGATGGTGTTCGGGACGGCGTCACCGGCGAAGAGCGTCCCGAGGACCACGGCCGCCAGGGCGAACGCCTCGCGCTCGGGGACCGAGCCGCGGGCGAGGGGCCAGGTGTTCGTCACGGGGGACAGGCTAGCGCGCACGGTCACCGTCCCAGCGAACCGAGGGCGGAGCGCAGCCGGTCACCCAGGAACGGTGCGAGGGTGGTCGCGAACGTCGCCGTCAGGTGGGTCGGGTCCCGGTGGGTGAGCACCCCGCCGATGACCGCCGGACAGACCGTCGCCGTGCAGTACCAGTCCGTCATGTCCACATACCGTGCCCGGGCGCCGATCGCGGCCACCGCCTGTTCGTTGCCGTCGAAGGCCGTGAGCGCCTGGCTGCGCGGCAGGTCGCACGCGCCGTCGGTGGGTCCCTGGACCTGCGCCAGGCAGGCCACGACGTCGTCGCGCGCGACCGGGTTGTCCCGGATGGCGATCACCGGCACACCGCGGTCGGTGGCGGTGCGCCAGGCGGTGACGAGCCCGTCCACCACGGTCTGCTCGTCCGTGCTGCCCGGCGGGACGACGACCGGGCTCTTCGTCGTGGCGTGGGTGACGACGACGGCGTCGAGCTCGTCGGCGTGGTCGCTGATCCAGGCGGTCGCGGCGCGCTTCCACCCCTGGCAGCTGTCGGTGTAGCCCTGCGTCGGGGCTTCCTGCACGGCGCTCGTCAGGTAGCACCCGATGTGGCCGGCGACGTCGATGCGCCAGTGCTCGCGTTCCGCGATCGCCCGGTACGCCGTCATCAGCGCGTTGTTGTGCGAGTCGCCGACGGCGAGCAGGTGCTTCCGGTAGCCGGACCGCGGCCCCAGTGCGCAGACGTTGAAGTCCGCGGTGCGGTTCGACCAGCACGCGCCACTGTTCGCGTCGTCCCGCGCGACCGCGGCCGGAGCCGGGACGCGGACGTCGGCGAGCCGCGGGTCGGTGCAGGGGTCCGACGAGCCGATCCGGGCCGCGGCGCCGAAGCACGCGACGTCGCCGCGCTCGAGCCGGGCCGCGTAGGCGGCGGCCTGCTGGACCTGGACCTGCAGCGCGGTGAGCGTCCCCGCTCCGAGGGCGACGACGGCGACGGTCGCGACGAGACCGAGCACCGCGGCGCGACGCGGCCGCAGGCGACGCACCCAGGCGGCGTTGCGGACGGGTTCCTCGACGAACAGCGTCGTGAGCGCGGCGAGCAGGAGCGCGCCGACCAGCACGACCGCCTTGCCCCGGGTGCCCAGGGGGTGCCCGAGCACGATCGGCAGGAGCACGACGGCGGGCCAGTGCCAGAGGTAGACGGCGTAGGAGATCCGCCCGGTGAACGCGACCGGGGCCAGCCGGCCGACGGTCTCCAGACCGCTCCGACCGCCGGCGGTCACGACGAGGGCCGCCGACAGGACGGGCAGCAGCGCGGCCGTCCCCGGGAAGGGTGTCGACGGGGTGATCACGAACAACGACGCGACCAGACCCGCGGCACCGAGCCACGCGCCTCCCGTCCGGACGGCCCGCACCCGGGGCGCGTCGATGCGTGCGAGCGGGACCGTCGCGACGAGCCCGCCGATCGCGAACTCCCAGCCGCGGGTGGCGGTGGAGAAGTAGGCGATGCCGGGGGCCGTACGGGTCTCGACCACGCACCAGACCAGGGAGACCGCCGCGACCAGCCCGAGCAGCACCCGCGCGGTCCCGACGGGACCGCCAGCCCGGGTGCGCCGCAGCACCGGTCCGGCGAGCAGGAGCAGGAGCGGCAGGGCGATGTAGAACTGCTCCTCGACCGACAGCGACCAGAAGTGCTGGAAGGGCGAGGGCTGGTTGTCGCTCGCCAGGTAGTCGACCGCGTCCGAGGCGAGTTGCCAGTTCTGCAGGTACACCGTCGAGGCGATGAGCTCGCGGCCGTACTGGCCCCAGAGCGAGCTCGGCACGAGCAGGAGCACGGCGACGCCCGTCACCACGATCGTCAGGAACGCACCGGGCAGCAGACGTCGCGCGCGTCGGGCCCAGAACGCGCCGAGGGCGATGCGGCCCGACCGGACCTGTTCGCGGAGCAGGTGCCCGGTGATCAGGTACCCGGAGATGACGAAGAAGACGTCGACCCCGACGAAGCCGCCCGGCAACCGGTTCGGCCACAGGTGGTAGACCACCACGGCCAGGACCGCGAAGGCCCGGAGCCCCTGGATGTCCCACCGGGTGCCGGTGGTGGGACCGGCGGCGGTGCCGGCGTCGGACGGGGCGGAGACGGGCGAGGACATCGCCGTCAGTTTACGGTCGGTGTGCCCGCCCGACGTCCGCTCACCGGGCGTCGCGCAGGGCCCGTTCGATGCCGCGCTGCAGGAAGGGCTGCAGGGTCTTCGCGAACGTGTTCGTGATGTGCGTCTTGTCGCGGTACACGAGCACGCCGCCGATCACCGCCGGGCAGGTCGTGTCCGTGCAGTAGAGGTCGGTCAGGTCGATGACCTGCGCGCGCCGCCCGATCCGCTCGGCCGCTCGCTCCTGCCCGTCGAACGGCGCGGTGCCCGCCGTCCGCGTCTGGTCGCACGCGGTCGTGGTCGGACCGGTCATCTCCGCGACGCAGGTGACGACGCGCGCGGCGGGCACGGGGTTGTCGCGGACGGCGATCACCGGCACACCGGCGTCGGTCGCGCTCTTCCAGGCCGTCACCAGGCCGTCCACCGTGGCGTCGTCGGCCGAGGTGGTGCCAGACGGGACCACCGGGCGCGACGTCGCGGAGTGGGTGACCAACACGGCGTCGAGGTCCGCTGCGTTCCGCTGGATGTACTGCATCGCCCGCTGCTTCCAGGTGGTGCAGCTCGCGAGCAGCCCCGCCGACGGCGCCGACTGCTGGGCGGCGGTGAAGTAGCAGCTCGGGTGGCCCGCCACGTCGATGCGCCAACCGTTCGCGTCGGCGATGCGCTCGTACACGTCGATCAGGGCGTTGTTGTGCGAGTCGCCGAGCGCGATGAAGCGCTTCGTGTACCCGGTCTCGGACCCCAGCGTGCACCGGTCGAAGCGGCCGCCCCCGTCGGACCAGCACTCGCCGCGGTTCGCATCGTCGCGCTTGGCGTTCGCCGGCGCCGGGACCCGGACCGAGCGGAGGTCCGGGTTCACGCACGGGTCCGCGGAGCCGATCTCGGCCGCGGCACCGAAGCACCGGACGTCGCCGCGCTCGAGTCGTGCTGCGGCGGCCCGGGCCTGCGTCTGCTCCACCTGCAGGGTGGTCAGCGTGCCGGCGCCCAGCGCGACGACCGCGACCGTGGCGACGAAGGCGGTCAGCGCGACGCGGCGCGGCCGCCAGCTCCGGACCCGGGAGGCGAACCGGAAGGGCTCCTCGACGAGGAGTGTGGACAGGGTCCCGACCACGAGCGAGCCGACCAGCACGACGATCCGTCCGACCAGGTCGAGGTCACGTCCCAGGACGAACGGTGCCAGCACGATGGCCGGCCAGTGCCACAGGTAGACCGCGTACGACGTCCGGCCGATGTGCGCCACCGGCGTCCACCGCCCGACCGTCTCGAGCGCCGTCCCACCGCCGAGGAGCACGACGAGCGTCGCGCCGACGACGGGCAGGAGCGCGGCCGACCCGGGGAAGGGGGTGTCACCGTCCAGGACGGCGAGCGACGCCACGAGGAAGGCGATGCCGGCCCAGGTGCCCGCGGCGCGGAACAGTGCACCGTGGCGCGAGGCGGCGGTGCCGATCGGCAGGGTCGCCGCGAGCCCGCCGAGGGCGAACTCCCACGCGCGGGTGGCGGTCGAGAAGTACGCGACGCCGGGGGAGGTCTGCGTCTGGACGACGCTCCACGCCAGCGAGGCCCCGACGACGACGAGCAGCACCACCCGGACGACCACGGCCGGCGACGCCCGCCGACGGCTGAGCACCCGGACCGACGCGACGGTCGCGATGAGCACGAGCGGCAGGGCGATGTAGAACTGCTCCTCGACGGAGAGCGACCAGAAGTGCTGGAAGGGTGACGGGTCGTCGTCGCCGGCCAGGTAGTCGACCGCGTCCGATGCGAGCTGCCAGTTCTGCAGGTAGACCGTCGAGGCGATCAGCTGCCGCCCGTACTGCCCCCACAGGGTGGAGGGGACGACGAGCAACACGGTCACCCCGGTCGCGGCGATCGCGAGGAACGCCGCGGGCAGCAGGCGGAGGGCGCGACGGGACCAGAACCGGGCCAGGGCGATCCGCCCGCTGGCGAGCAGCTCGCGGAGCAGGTGCCCGGTGATCAGGTAGCCGGACACGACGAAGAAGACGTCGACGCCGACGAAGCCGCCCGGCAGACGGTGCGGCCACAGGTGGTACAGGACGACCGCCAGCACCGCGAAGGCCCGGAGAGCCTGGATGTCCCACCGGGTACCGTCGGCACGGCGGGATCGGGCGGCGGGCGTCTCAGACATCCGGGGAAGTCTACGGAAGAACGACCCGTGCGGCCGCACGGCACCGCCGTCCAATACGCTCGACCCATGTTCCTCGGCATCACGAACACCCCGCGCGACTACGCCTGGGGATCCGTCTCCGCGATCCCCGAACTCCTCGGACGGACCGTCACCGGTGTCCCGCAGGCCGAACTCTGGCTCGGCGCCCACCCCGGCAGCCCGAGCGTCGTGGTGAACCCGGCCATGGTCGGCGGCGCCGACACCGTCCTCGACTGGATCACCGCCGAGCCGCAGACCGCCCTCGGCGACGACCGCACCGGGCTGCCCTTCCTGCTCAAGGTCCTCGCCGCCGCGGCGCCGCTCTCGCTGCAGGCGCACCCGACACCCGAGCAGGCACGCGAGGGCTTCGAACGAGAGGACGCGGCGGGCGTCCCGATCGACGACCCCGCCCGCAACTACAAGGACCCGTTCCCCAAGCCCGAGCTCGTCGTCGCCCTGAGCGAGCGGTTCGAGGCGCTCAGTGGTTTCCGCCCGGTCGCCGACGCGCTCGCCGAGGTCGAGACGCTCGACGCCGGGTCCGGTCGTCTGGGTCCGCTGGCCGTGCACCTGCGGCAGGGGCTCGAGGACACCGTGCGGTGGCTCGAGGAGACCGACGACTCGGCCGCGGCCGTGATCGGCGCGGTCGGACACCTGGCGCAGGAGGCCGTCGACGCCGCTGACCGGACCGGTACGGCCGTCTCGCCGAACACCGCCACCGCCGCGGACCTCGCCGGCGCGTACCCGGGCGACCCGGGCGTCGTCGTGTCGCTCCTGATGCACCGCGTCACGCTCGCCCGCGGTCAGGCCATGTACCTGCCGGCGGGGAACATCCACGCCTACCTCGACGGCCTGGGCATCGAGCTGATGGCCCCGTCGGACAACGTGCTCCGCGGCGGCCTCACCCCGAAGCACGTCGACGTCCCCGAGCTCCTGCGCGTCCTCGACTTCACGGCGTACCCGGCACCGCTGCTCGAACCGGAGCACCTCAGCCCGGTGGTCGACCGCTTCGCCCCGGAGGGCGTCGGCTTCGCGCTCGTCCGGGTCACGAGCGACGGACGCCCGGTCGGTCTCACCACCGGCGGCACGGCCCCGCTGTCGGGCCCGTCGATCGCGATCTGCACCGAGGGCGTCGTCACGCTGGTCGGGGCGCACTCGGCGACGCTGCTCCGCCAGGGGGAGTCCTGCTACATCACGCCCGACGAGGGTGACGTGTCGGTGGAGGCCGACGCCGGCAGCGGACGCACCGCGACGGTCTTCATCGCCACCGGCGCGTAGGGCCCGCGCGGAGCCGCGGCCGCACGGAGGCGCGTCCGCACTGGGGCGCGTCGGTCCGGCGGTCGCCGCGCACCGTTCCGCTAGCGTGGCGGCATGAGTTGGTTGGTCACCGGCGGTGCCGGGTACATCGGGTCCCACGTCGTCCGAGCGCTGGTCGCGGCGGGCATCGACACGGTCGCGTTGGACGACCTCTCGAGCGGCTTCCGGCAGTTCGTCCCGGAGGGCGTCCCGTTCGTCGAGGGCACGATCCTGGACGGTGCGCTCCTCGCGCGCACGCTCCGCGAGCACGACGTCACGGGCGTCGTCCACGTCGCCGGGTTCAAGTACGCGGGTGTCTCGGTCGAGCGTCCGTTGCACACCTACGAGCAGAACGTCACCGGCATGGCGACCTTGCTCCGTGCGATGGCGGACGCCGGCGTCGACAAGGTCGTCTTCTCCTCGAGCGCGGCGGTCTACGGCACCCCGGACGTCGACGTGGTCGTCGAGGAGACCCCGAAGGCCCCGGAGTCCCCGTACGGCGAGTCGAAGCTCATCGGCGAGTGGCTGCTCCGAGACATGGAGGTCGCCGCGGGCTTCACCACGACCTCGCTCCGCTACTTCAACGTCGTCGGCTCGGGGGAGCCGGACCTGTACGACGCCAGCCCGCACAACCTCTTCCCGCTCGTCTTCGACGCGCTGCTGGCGGGTCGGACGCCGCGGATCAACGGCGACGACTACGCCACGCCGGACGGCACGTGCGTCCGCGACTACGTCCACGTCGCCGACCTGGCGCACTCCCACGCGGTCGCGGCGCGGAAGCTCGAGGCCGGCGAGCCGCTCGAGCGCGCCTACAACCTCGGCAGCGGCGACGGCGTGAGTGTCCGCCAGATCATGGACGCGATGGCCCGGGGGACCGGCATCGACTTCCGGCCCGAGGTCGCGCCGCGCCGCGCCGGGGACCCGGCCCGCATCGTCGCGACCGGCGAGGCCGCGGGGCGGGACCTCGAGTGGGCGATGCGGCACTCGCTCGACGACATGGTGACGAGCGCGTGGGAGGCCCGGCAGCGGGCCGCGTAGACGCCGTCTGCCCGTCGCGCCCCGCGTCCGGCCCGGACAGGGGCGCGCGGCGTCGGCGTCCCTGTCCCCCGAAGGCCCCACAGACACGCCGCGACACGCCCGAATGGGGGACATGCCACGGCGGAAGCCGGAGGGGCTTCTATGATCCGCGACTTGACTCCGGGTAATCACACCGATGTAATTACACCGACGACATCGTCGTCAGGGTCCGAACCGAGACGTCAAGGGGTGATCAGGGTGAGCGCATCCGACTTCGAAGCCGGAGTGCCGGACGACTGGCACGTCGACCCCGTCGCGCTCGGCGTCCCGGGCGTCCGACGGCCGACCGAGGCCGACGAGGAGAACCCGCTCTCCTGGCAGGTCGACTCGCTCTGCGCGCAGACCGACCCGGAGGCGTTCTTCCCCGAGAAGGGCGGCTCCACCCGCGAGGCGAAGAAGATCTGCACCTCGTGCGAGGTCCGATCGCAGTGCCTCGAGTACGCGCTCGAGAACGACGAGCGCTTCGGCATCTGGGGCGGCCTCTCCGAGCGCGAGCGTCGCAAGCTCCGCAAGCGCGCCTGAGGTCTCCACAGGTTCACGCCGCGCCGCCGTGCGCGGCCGGCACCGCGCCTCCCGGCCCGTAGAGTCGCTCCCGTCATGCAGCCCAGTGCCTCCTCGCCCCGCGTCACCGCGATCCTCGTCGCAGCCAACGGGTCGGACCATCTCGACCGCACCCTGAACGCCCTGGCGGCGCAGACGCGCCCGCCGGAGGGCCTCGTGGTGGTCGACGTCGGCTCGACCGACGGGTCCACCTCGGAACTCTCCTTCGGTGGCAGCGCCCAGCTCTCCCGCATCGCACCCGGACGGCCGTTCGGAGAAGCTGTCCGGCACGGCGAGCAGGTCGCACCCCGCGCCGCAGCCGAGGACGGCGTCGACGAGTGGCTCTGGCTCGTCGGCCACGACAACAGTCCGACTCCCGGCACCCTCGCCGCACTCCTCGCCGCCGTCGAGATCGCCCCCTCGGTCGCGATCGCCGGCCCGAAGCTCGTCAACGTCGACGACCCGGCCCGGATCGCGGCGTTCGGCGAGAGCATGACCCGGATGGGGCGCTCGATCACCCTCGTCCAGGACGAGCTCGACCAGGGCCAGCACGACCGTCACACCGACGTGCTCGGCGTCTCCGCCGGCGGCATGCTCGTCCGTCGCTCGGTCTGGAACAGCCTCGGCGGCTTCGACCCGGCGCTGCCCGACGTCGACGCAGCCCTCGACTTCTCGGTGCGGGCCCGACTGGCCGGACACCGTGTCGCCGTCGTCCCGGAGGCCCGGGCCACGAGCGCCGGCCCGATCGAGGAGTTCGGCCGAGCGAAGGTGTCCGAGCGTCGCCGTGTGCGGATGCACCGCCAGGCGCAGCTGCACCGACGGCTCACGTACGCATCCGCCGGCGTCCTCTGGATCCACTGGCTCACCCTCGTGCCCTTCGCACTCGGTCGCGCGATCGGACACCTCGTCGCCAAGCACCCCGCAGCGGTCGGCGGCGAGCTCGCCGCGGCGTTCGCGGTCGCCTTCGGTGGCGGGGTCGGACGGGCGCGGCGCACCCTCGCGGCGAACCGGAAGACCGGCTGGGCGGCCATCGAACCGCTCCGGGTCAGCTGGCGCCGCGTGCACGAGCACCGCACCACGTCCCGCGACGTCGAACTCGCCCGCGTCGAGGACGCACCGATCGCCCGCGCGTCGTTCCTGGCGGACGGCGGCATCTGGGTCGTCCTGGCGGCCGTCGTGCTCAGCGTCGTCACGCTCTTCCCGCTGCTCGGGTCGCCCGCGCTCACCGGCGGGGGACTCCTGCCGCTGAGCACCGACGTCGGCGAGCTCTGGCGGAACGTCGGGTACGGGTGGCACTCCCTCGGCACGGGCTTCACCGGCCCCTCCGACCCCTTCGCCGCGGTGCTCGCCGTCCTCGGCTCGATCACGTTCTGGTCGCCGTCGACCTCGATCGTCCTGGTCATGCTGCTGTCCTTCCCGCTCGCCGCACTCGGCGCGTGGGCCGCGGTGCGCAAGGTGACGACCCGCACCTGGGTGCCGGTGATCGGCGCCGTCCTCTACACGGTGGCACCGGCACTCGTCGGGGGCGTCACCACCGGGCACCTCGGCGCCGTGATCGCCCACGTGCTGCTGCCCTGGCTGTTCCTCACGCTCGTCGAGGCACACCGCTCGTGGGCGTCGGCGTCCGGTGCGGCCCTGCTCTTCGCGGTCGTCGCGGCGTCGGCCCCGTCGCTGCTGCCGGTGCTCCTGATCGGCTGGCTCGTCGCCCTCGTCGTCGGCTGGCGGCACGCGCACCGACGGGTCTTCGTGCCGGTGCCGGCCGCCGTGCTGTTCGTCCCCCTCGTGCTCGCGCAGATCGCCCGCGGCAACCCGCTCGCCGTCTTCGCGGACCCCGGCGCGCCGTCGGCCACGCCGGCCCCGAGCGCCCTGCAGCTCGCGATCGGGCAGCCCCTCCCGGACTGGAACGGCTGGCTCACCGCCGTCGCCCCGCTCGGCCTCGGGGACGCCGTCCTGCCGGTCGTCATGGCCGTGCTGGCGCTGCCGGTCGCAGCGAGCGCCGTCGGAGCCGTCCTCGGACACCGGTGGTCGCTCGCCGGCACCGCGCTCGTCGCCGCCCTCCTCGGCTACGCGACCGCGTTCGGGGCGACCCACCTGGCCGTGACCGGCGTCGGTTCGACCACCACCATCGTCTGGCCGGGCAGCGCGCTCTCGGTGTTCACCCTGGGGATCGTCGTCGCCGCGTGCATCGGCGTCGACACCGTGCCCCGCCTGGCCCCGGTCGTCGGCCTCGTCGCCTCGGTCTTCGCCGCCGTCGCGGTCGCCCCGGCGTTCGCCGCGTTCTACCTGGACCGTGCGGCCATCCAGCCGACCTCGGGCCGGGTCCTCAGCGCCTACGTGAACGCCGAGGCGCAGGCGAACCCCGACGTCGGCACGCTCGTCGTGCAGCCGCAGACCGACGGCTCGCTCGCCGTCGCCCTCGAGCGCGGCCAGGGCTCCACGCTCGACGACCAGTCGACGCTCGACGCCACCGCACTGTCGCTCAGCCGGTCGGGCAGCCGTCTCGCCACGCTCGCGGGAAACCTGGCGAGCCGTAGCGGGTACGACCCCGAACCCGCGCTCGGCGAACTCGGCATCAGCTTCGTCCTGCTCGACGACGCCCCGGACGACGCCGAGGCGCGCGCGGTGCACGACCGTGCGGCCGGCGCGATCGGCCAGGACGCCCGCTTCACGAGCATCGGCGAGACCACCAACGGCGCCCTGTTCCACTACGAGGGCGACGTCGACCGGACCAGCACCGGCTCGGCCGCCGCGAAGGCCACGCACGTGCTGTACCTGGTCGTCATGGGCGTGGTGTTCGGCGCGGCCGCACTGCTCGCCGTGCCGACGGCACCGCGCCGACGTCGAGCGACGTCGAACGTGATCGAGGCCGACGAACCCGCCACCACCTTCGACGAGGAGCGCGACGAATGAGCACGAGCACCGCGCGCCGCTGGGCCCTCCGCGGCACCGCCACCGCCGTGGCCGTGATCGTCGCGGCGGGCACGATCGCCGCCGCGCACACCCTCGGCACCACCGAGGACCCGGGACACCCCGCCGGACGCTCCGTCACCCCGGTGCCGGCGGCCGCCGAGCGGGTCTGCGCCGGCAGTGCCCTGCGACTCTCCGACGACGCCGGCAACGACGCGACCCGGGCGAGCACCATCGGTTCGCCGGAGATCGCGACCGCGACGACCGGCGACCGGGTCGACCGTAGCGACCTCGACGGGTCGAGCACCGGCAGCAGCGACCCGACGCTCCTCACCGCCCCGGCCGGCGACACCGCGCCGCAGGTCGCCGGCAGCAGCTACCAGAGCGTGTCCGACGGTGACGTCGTCGGCGTGGGGGCAGCCTCCTGTGACGACCCGTCGCAGTCGACGTGGCTCGTCGGCGGGTCGACCGAGACCGGTCGCACCACGCTGGTCACCCTCGCCAACCCGACGGACGTCAACGCGACCGTCGACCTGACCATCGCCGACACCAGCGGGACGGTGAGCGCGCCCGGGACCTCCGGCATCGTCGTCGCACCGAACTCGCAGAAGGTCGTGCCGCTGTCCGGCTTCGTGACCGACCAGGGCTCGACCGTCGTGCACGTGACCTCCTCCGGCGGGCAGATCGTCGCCCACATGCAGGAGACCGTGGTCCGGACGCTCACCCCGGGCGGGTTCGACATCGTCTCCGGCGGGGCGGCCCCGTCCCGCCAGCAGGTGATCCCCGCGGTCGTGCTCGAGGACGCCGAGGGCGCGCAGCGGGGCGAGGACACCGCCGATGCGGCACCGGTCCTCCGGCTCTACGTACCGGGGACGGCCGTCGCCCGGGTCACCCTCGGGATCACCACGGCGGACGGCGGCGGCACCACGGTCGACGCGACCGCCGAGCCCGGCGTGGTCACCGACGTGCCGCTCGACGACTTCCCGGACGGCCGGTACTCGTTCACGATCGACTCCTCGGTGCCGATCGTCGCGGGCGCCCGCACCACGACGCCCACCGACGACGGGCGGACCGACCTCGGCTGGTTCGCCTCCGCCGAGCCGCTCTCCGCCACCACGGTCACCGCGGTCGCCGCCGGATCCGGTGCCCGACTCAACCTCGTCAACCCGACCCGGGAGGACGCCACCGTCACGGTGCGCTCCGGCGGTGACGCGCAGGAGGTCCAGGTCACGTCCGGGTCGACGGCCACGGTCAGTGTGCCCAGCGCGCAACAGCTCACGATCACCGGCGCCGACGGGCTGGTCGCCGGGGTCACCTACCAGGGTGACGACGGCATCGCCGGGTTCCCGGTGCGGCCGGAGACCGAGGTCTCGAGCCCGGTGCGCGTCTACCCGTAGGCGACGCTGCCGGCCGTCACCAGTGGCGGTAGCGGTCCGGTGCCAGGTCCCACGGGTCCTTGTCGATGAGTTCGGCGACGGCGCGGAACACCGCGGTCTCGACCACGATCCGACGGTCCACGTCGTCCTTCTCGGGGCTGTGCGTGACCCGCTCGACCGGGATCCGGAACACCGTCACCCGTCGCTCGTCGCGTTCCACCCGCCAGCGGGGCAGTTCGTCCGGCAGCCCGGTGTCGGTGGGCATGTCCGCGACCTGGAACACCACGCCCGCCAGTTCCTCCGGCCAGAGGCCGACCAGGTAGTGCGCGGTGTCGCCGACGATCCGGTCGAAGGCCTCGGCCCGGGTGATCACCGGTGCGAGTTCCGGCCCGGTGACGCTCGACCGGTGGCCGCGGCCGTGCCGGGAGCGTCCCCGTGCACGGTCGACCGGGGTGACGATCCTGGGCTTGCGGCGCATCCGGCCATCGTACGCGGCGGGACCCCGCACGGGCTCCCCGCGGCGCGGCCGGTAGGGTCGACTGCGGTATGGACGTACGGATCTGCAGCAAGGTCGCCTGTGGCGCGGGCGCCTCGGCGACCCTGACGTACGACTACGCCGACTCGATGGTCGTCGTCGGACCGCTCTCCGGCCGGGTCGAACCGCACGGGTACGACCTCTGCGCGCGCCACGCGGCGACCCTGCGGGTCCCACAGGGCTGGCGTGTGATCCGGCGGGACCCGCCGCCGCGGACGCCGGAGCGTCCGCCGTCCTGACGGGCCGGACCGGTGGGACGGGAGGCACGGCGCACGTCCTCCTGCACCGTGCGCACGTCCGGCGTCGCTGTCCACACACGTCGCCACACTCCCGCCCTGGTCGGCGGTGCGTGGGAGACTGACGCCATGCCGACCGACACCCGCACCGCCGTCCCGTTCCGCGTCGCCGACCTCACGCTCGCCGAGGCCGGACGCCACCAGATCCGTCTCGCCGAGAACGAGATGCCGGGTCTGATGGCCCTCCGCGACGAGTTCGGTGCGTCGCAGCCGCTCGCCGGGGCACGCATCGCCGGGTCCCTGCACATGACGGTGCAGACCGCGGTCCTCATCGAGACGCTGGTCGCCCTGGGCGCGCGGGTCCGTTGGGCCAGCTGCAACATCTTCTCCACGCAGGACGAAGCCGCAGCGGCCGTCGCCGTCGGCCCGACCGGCACGCCCGACGCCCCCGCCGGTGTCCCGGTGTTCGCCTGGAAGGGCGAGACCCTCGACGAGTACTGGTGGTGCACGAACCAGGTCTTCGACTGGAGTGCCGAGGCCGCCGAGGCCGCAGCCGACGGTGAGCCCGTTGCCTGGCGTGGCCCGAACCTGATCCTCGACGACGGTGGCGACGCGACCATGCTCGTGCACACCGGTGCCGACGCGGAAGCCGCCGGCCGTGTCCCGGACGCCGGCCCCGACGCCAGCGCCGAGTGGAAGATCGTGCTGGCCACGGTCGCGTCCTCGCTCGAGCAGTCCAGCGACCGGTGGACCCGGATCGCCGCCGACGTCGAGGGCGTCACCGAAGAGACCACCACGGGCGTGCACCGTCTGTACGAGCTGGCACGGGCCGGCGAGCTGAAGTTCCCGGCGATCAACGTCAACGACTCCGTCACCAAGTCGAAGTTCGACAACAAGTACGGCATCCGCCACTCGCTGCCCGACGGTCTGAACCGTGCGACCGACGTCCTCATCGGCGGCAAGGTCGCGTTCGTCGTCGGCTACGGCGACGTCGGCAAGGGCGCGGCAGAAGCCCTCCGTGGTCAGGGCGCCCGTGTCATCGTCAGCGAGGTCGACCCGATCTGCGCCCTCCAGGCAGCGATGGACGGCTACCAGGTCGCCCGCCTGCAGGACGTCGCGGCCGACGTCGACATCGTCGTGGCCTGCACCGGCAACCTCGGGGTGGTCGGCGTGGACGACATGCTGGCGCTGAAGCACCTGGCGATCGTCGCCAACGTCGGGCACTTCGACAACGAGATCGACATGACCGGTCTCGAGTCGCTGCCGGGTGCCGAGAAGGTCGAGATCAAGCCGCAGGTGCACGAGTGGCGTCTGCCGAACGGCCGCTCGATCCTGGTCCTCAGCGAAGGCCGACTGATGAACCTCGGCAACGCGACCGGACACCCGTCCTTCGTGATGAGCAACTCGTTCACGAACCAGGTGCTCGCTCAGATCGAACTCCACACCCGGCTCGACCAGTACCCGATCGGCGTCTACGTGCTGCCCAAGCACCTCGACGAGAAGGTCGCGCGCCTGCACCTCGACGCCCTCGGGGTGCGGCTCACCGAACTCCGACCCGAGCAGGCGTCGTACATCGGCGTCCCGGTGCAGGGTCCGTACAAGCCGGAGCACTACCGCTACTGAGCGGCGCCGGCCGGGGGCGCCACGGCCGCCGAGGTCGTCAGCGCGGGAAGCCCGGCGGACGTGCGCCGGCCGCGGCGCTCGCACGGTCCAGTGTGCGTGCGCGCCCGGTGAAGGCCCGCAGGTCGCGGGACCGCCGTAGCGCGACGACCCCGGCGAGGAACTCCTCAGCCGGCACGGGGGGCACCGGGGCGGCGTACTCGGCGACCTCCGCCGCGAGGGCCCGGGCCACCTCGGCGCGGAGTCCGGGCTGCACGGTGACCGCGCCCCGGAAGAACGCCGCGATCCGGTTCTCGAGCCGTTGCGGCAGTCGGCGGACGTCGGCCACGCCCGCCCAGCCGACCAGCGACGGTGGCAGGGTCACGACGGGATCGACCGACCGTCGCAGGCGCTCGTGCTGCACGACGGTGCCCGCCAGCAGGTCACCCAGGCGTCGCGGACGAGACCCGAACAGCGCGACGACCATGGCCAGCGACCCCACGGTGAGCCAGAGTTCCAGGAGCCCGACGAGTGCCCGGGTGAACGCGTGGCGGAACGACACCGCGCCGCCGTCGACCCGGACCACCCTGGTGCCGACGGCGTACCGGCCGACGCTCCGACCCCGGGTGGCGGTCTCCACGGCGGCGGGGACGAGCACGAACACGACGACCACGACGACGATCTGGGCCGCCGCGGACCACGCGCTGTCGATGCGGGACGGCCAGACCCGGGACGCTCCGATCAGCAGCACCACGAGCAGCGCGACGAGGCACAGCGCGTCGAGGAGTGCGGCCGCGCCCCGCAGCACGATGCCGGCGGGGACGACGTCGAGCGCGACGGCCTCACCGACGACGAGCGCGTCGTCGGTGTCGTCCAGGGCGCGGACGAAGCGGCGGTCCGCGAGGTCCCGGGGCGTGGCGCGCTTCGGCATGGGATCATTCTGTCGGAACACGACCACGAGCGGTCGGGGACCGGGCCCGGCCGGGCCGGCACGAGGGGGAGCGCATGGACCTGGACGCCTACGCGGAGACCCACCGCGCGCGGTGGACCGAGCTCGACCGGCTCGCTCGACGACGTCCGGGGTCGGGAGACGACGTCGACCGGATGCTCGCCGACTACCAGTCGGCCGCCACGGACCTCGCCCGCATCCGGCAGGTGGCACCGCGGTCGGCGACCGGGGACCGGCTGTCGCTGACCCTGCACCGTGCGCGTCTCCGGTTCACGGGGACGCCGGTCGACCCGGCCACGGCCGTCGTCCGGTTCTTCGCCCTGCAGCTGCCGGCCGCGCTGTACCGGATCCGGTGGGTGACGATCTGGGTCGCGGTCGCCACCGTCCTCATCGCGGGCATCACGGCGGTCTGGATCGCGTCGACCCCGGGTGCGGTGGCGACGTTCGGCACGGACGCGGCGCTCCGGCAGTACGCCACGCAGGACTTCGTCGACTACTACTCCGACCACGGGCTCGGGGCGTTCACCGCGCAGGTGTGGACGAACAACGCGTACATCGCCGCGAGCATGGTCGCATTCGGCATCACCGGGCTCTTCGTCCCGTACTCGATCGTGCAGAACGCGATGGGCCTCGGCGTCTCGGCGTCGATCATGCACGCCCAGGGTCGGCTCGGGGACTTCTTCCTCTACATCGCGCCGCACGGGCAGCTCGAGCTCTACTCGGTCTTCCTGGCGGGTGGCGCCGGCCTGATGATCGCCTGGTCCTGGATCGCACCCGGTCAGCGGACCCGGGCGCAGGCGCTGGCGGAGGACGGCCGCGCGCTCATCACCGTCGCGATCGGCCTCGTGCTCACCCTGCTGCTGTCCGGCATCGTCGAGGGGACCGTCACGCGGCAGGACTGGCCGTGGCCGGTGAAGATCGGCATCGGCACGGTGGCGCTCGTGCTGGTCCTCGTGTACCAGTGGGTCGTCGGAGGCCGTGCGCATCGGGCGGGGGAGCGCGGGGACGTCGACGCCTTCGACCGGGGCGCGACCGAGATCGTCGCCGGCTGACGCCACGCGAGCGCCCACCGGAGCGGTGCGGTCAGAGCCTCCCGGCGGCCTTCGCGCGGAGGTAGGCGTCCGCGGTGCGGGGAGGGACCTCCTCCGGCAGGCCGCGCACGACCTCCGCCCCGGCGCGACGGGCGACGTCGGCGACGCCGTCGGCGTCGAGCAGCGCGCGCTCCGCTGCGGCCCGTCGGTAGACGTCCCCCGATCCCGATCCCGATCCTGATCCTGCCCGGCCACCGCCGGGACCCGCCATCCGCACCACGGCGGGGTCCTCGACGGCGGTCACCACCACCGCGTGCCGCCGGGCGAGGACGGGCAGCACGGTGAGGAGGTCGCCGGACGCCCCCACCGAGGCGAGGCTCGTCGCGAGCACCACGAGGGCACGTTGCGTGGTGACGGCGTCGACGATCCCGGGCACGGCGGCCCAGTCGGTCGGGCGCAGGTGCGGTTCCGCCAGCGCGAGGGTCTCGCCGAACCGCTGCACGACGTCCGAGCGGGTGGCGCTGTGGACCCGGCCGCGCACGGCGTCGTCGAGCACGACCAGGTCGACCCGGTCACCGGCCGCCGCGGCGAGGGCGCCGAGGAGCAGGGCCGTCTCGATGGCCGTGTCGAGGCGCGGTTCGTCGTCGACGCGACCCGCGCCGGCGCGTCCGGAGTCGACGACGACCACGACGCGGCGGTCGCGTTCCGGTCGCCACGTCCGGACGACGAGGTCCTGGCGGCGCGCGGTGGCCCGCCAGTCGATCGACCGGACGTCGTCGCCCCGGACGTAGTCGCGGAGCGAGTCGAACTCGGTGCCGTGCCCGCGGAGCTGCAGCGTGGTCTCACCGTCGAGTTCGCGCAGCCGCGCCAGCCGGGAGGGCAGGTGCCGGCGCGACCGGAACGGCGGGGTGACGACCAGTTCGCCCGGCGACGGGACGACACGTTGCCGGGCGACCAGACCGAACGGACCGGACGCCCGGACCGCGATGCCGGTGGTGGTCCGCCGCCCCCGGCGGAACGGGGTGAAGCGCATCCGAGCGGTGCGGCGCTCGCCGGCCGGCACCGTCAGGCGGATGCGGCGCGGCTCCTGGCCGGCGGAGGGTTCCCACATGTCGCGGACCAGGGCGCGGAGGACCCGACGGCCGTCGTTCGCCAGGACGAGTGTGCCGTCGGCAGCGGCGTCGCGACGGGTGAGACGTGGCATCCGTCGTTCCACCCGGACGTGTCGCAGGTCCGCGGCGAGGGACAGGTCCACGGCGCTCGCCAGCAGCAGCAGGCCGGTCCACGCCACCGCACCCCACCCGCTGCCGAGCAGCACGGTGAGGACGACGGCGACCGCCAGGAGCGCGACGAACCGGCCGGAGAGCGCCACTAGATCGGCACCCGGACCTGGTCGAGGACCTGCTGGAGCACGCCGTCGGCGTCGACGCCCTCGAGCTCCGCGTCGGCGGCGATCCGCAGTCGGTGCCGCCACACCGGCAGGAGCATCGCCTGGACGTGGTCGGGCGTGATGGCGTCGTAGCCGGTCAACCACGCCCACGCCTTCGCGGCGGCCAGCAGCGCCGTGGACCCGCGCGGGCTGACGCCGATGCGGACGGACGGCGCCTGGCGGGTGGCGCGGGCCAGGTCCACGACGTAGGCGAGCACGTCGTCGCGGGCACCGACCGCGCGGACGGCACGCTGGGCAGCCCGGACCTCGTCGACCCCGACCACGGGCACGATCCCGGCCGAGCGGACGTCGCGCGGTACGAAGCCGTCGGCGTGACGTCGGAGGACCTGCCACTCGACGTCGCGCGGCGGCAGGTCGAGGGTCAGCTTCATGAGGAACCGGTCGAGCTGCGCCTCGGGCAGCGTGTAGGTGCCCTCGAACTCGATGGGGTTCATCGTCGCGGCGACGAAGAACGGGTCCGGCAGCATCCGGGCGGAGCCGTCCACGCTGACCTGGCGCTCCTCCATCGCCTCGAGCAGGGCCGACTGGGTCTTCGGCGGGGTGCGGTTGACCTCGTCGGCGAGCAGCACGTTCGTGAACACCGGCCCCTCGCGGAACGGGAAGGTGCCGGTCGAGGCGTCGAACACGAGCGAACCGGTCACGTCGCCGGGCATCAGGTCCGGGGTGAACTGGATGCGCTTGGTGTCGAGGGACATCGCTGCGGCGAGGCTCCGGACGAGCAGGGTCTTCGCGACGCCGGGGACACCCTCGAGCAGGACGTGGCCCTGGGCGAGCAGACCGACGATCATCCCGGAGACGGCACCCTCCTGCCCGACGACGGCCTTGCCGACCTCGGCACGGACGCGCCCGAGGACCTCCCGGAGCGGGTCGCCCGCGGGTGTCGACCCGGCGGCGGGTCCGGCGGGCGTGGTGGTGGGCAGGTCGGTCACGATCGTCCTCCTGGTGGTGTTCGGGTGGTCGGTTCCGTCAGGTCTGCCTGCGACGCGGTCGGTGCAGGCCGGGAGGCCCGTCCCACGTCCCCGGCGCGTGCTCGGTGGACCGCGTGTTCGAGTTCGTCCAGGGCCGCGGCCCCGGCGACGAGCGCTCGGTCGTCACCGGTGCTGCCGCCGACGAGGACGGCGCCGACGTCGTCGGCGGATCGTCGCGTCACGGCCGCCGCGCGTCGGACGACCTCGTCCACGTGCGCCGATCGGGGCAGACCGAGGTCCCGCCCGATCCGTCGGAGGGCCGCGAGGCGCAGGGTGTCGAGCGCATGCGTGCGATCACGGACGCGGGCGTAGAGCCGTCCGCGGCCCTCAGTGGTCTCTGCTGCACGCACCACCACCGGCAGGTGTTCGACGACGAGCGGGCCGAGACGCCGTCCTCTCCAGAGCGCGGCGGCGACGGCGACCAGCCCGAGGACGGCGATGGCGCTCGGCACCCACGGCGGGGCGAGGTCGCCGAGCGAGGGTGCGGCGTCGGTGCCGTCCGCCGTCGGCACGTACCAGACCAGGTGGTCGCCGCTGCCGAGCAGCCCGAGTGCGAGGGCGGCGTTGCCCGCCCGGGTGACGGTGTCGTTGCGCAGCGCGCCCGTCGTGCCGAGGACCGTGACCCGGCCGTCCGCCGTGTCCGTGCGGAGGAGGCCCCAGCGGGTGTCCGCGCCGGAGCCGGACCGGGCGCAGCGCTCCACGGCGGGGTCGGCGGTGTCGTAGGTCGCGCCGATGACACTGACGGAGCCCGCGGTGCGGGCCGCCGGGATCGGGCAGGTCGTCGTCGACGCCACGCGGGTCGACGAGGTGCTGCCCGCGGGCCGTGCGTCGACCCCGAACGACTCGAGGACACCCGGGTCCGTCGTGACCAGGACCACGTCGGATGCGGTGCGGGCGATGCGCCGGGCGACACCGCGGTCGAGCACCCGGGCGGAGTCGTCGACCAGGACCGTCCCGGTCGTGCCGCCGTCGAGCGCGTCCGCGTCGTGGACGACGTCGACCCGGGTGCCCCGCTGTTCGAGCACCCGGACCACGGCCCGGGAACCACTCGCGGTGGTGGACGTCGGGTCGAGCGGTACGTCGTCCGGACGGTCGCCCCGGCCGACGGCGGCGGTCAGTGCCGCGAGCAGCAGTCCGACGACGACCACGGCGACCCAGGTGATGATCCGGACGCCGCGGTCGGTCCGCTCCGGCCCGTCCAGGGTCCCGGCAGCAGTGGCGGCGGCGCTCACGCGGGCACCGCCGGCTGGTCCGTGGGGGTGGGGCGGGCCTCCCGGACGGCGCGTCCGGCCGCGAGGACGAGACGCGCGGCGGACTCGTCGGCCTCGATCCCGAGGTAGCGGACGGCGTCGAACGTGTCCGAGGCGTGGCGCAGCACGTCATCGAGCTGCGGGAACGGCACGGCGGCACGGTCGGCGATGGCCCGCGCGGTGGCGCCGGGCACCAGGAGGACCAGGTCCCGTTCGCCGAGTCCGCGGGCGAGGGCGCGGTACCCCTCGAGGACCGCGGTCGCCCAGTCGCCGGAGCGGAAGGCGGCGGTGGCGGCGGCGGACACGGCCTCTGCGGACCGGAGGTCGTCGTCGTCGAAGACCCCGCCGGGCGCGGTCGGGCGGAGGCGTGCACGGCGGCGGGGCAGCCCCCGGGTGACGACGACGAGGACGACCACGGCGACGAGCACGACGATCGCGACGACGAGCAGGGTGCGGCCGAAGCCCGGCGCACCGATGCCGTCCGGGGCGAGCGAACCGAGCCAGTCGAGGAACGACCGCGAGGCTCGGTCCCACCAGGTCGCCTGGGCGCCGCGGTACTCCCGGTGGGCGAGTTCCCGCTCGAGCAGTCGGCGCGCTCCGCCGGGGCCGAGGGTGCTCATCCGCGGCCGTCCGGTGGGTCCTGTGGCTCGGGAGACCAGGGCTCCGGGGACCAGGGCTGCGGCGCCCACGGTTGCTGGGGTTGCTGCTGCTGCTGCGGTGCCCACGGCTGTTGCGGCTGCTGCTGCTGCGGCGCCCACGGTTGCTGCGGTTGCTGCTGCTGCGGTGCCCACGGCTGCTGCGGCGCCCACGGCTCCGGCGGCCAGCTCCGCTGCTGTGGCCAGCCCTGCTGGGGCGGCCAGGGCGGGCGCGCCACCGGCGCGTGCGGTGCGAACGGGTCGGCGGGCTGCCCGGTGTCCAGGTGGGACGCGATCCGCTGGTCCAGCGCCTCGGTGCGGATGCGGCGGTCGATGGCCAGGAAGGTCACGACGGAGGCGCTCAGCACGTCCGTGACGCACTGCACGGCGATCACGAGCAGGCTGCCGATGACCAGGGCGACGATGCTGCCGGCCGTCGGCGCGCTGGCCGACGTGGTCTGCCCGAGCGGGTCGAACACGCCGGACAACAGGGTGGCCCCGATCGTGAGCGGGATGCCGGCGATGCTCGCGGCGAACCCGAGCACCACCTGCACGAGCAGCAGGATCCCGAACGTGCGCCAGAACGCGCCGCGGGTGAGCCGCCACGACTGCCCGGCAGCCGAGAAGACGCTGCGCCCCTCGAGGGCGATCGTCGGCACCGTGAACGCGAAGCGCGTGGCCAGGAAGGCGATGAGCACCAGGAAGCCGAGGACCATCAGGACGACCACCAGCACGAACCACCCCGCCGAGCTGTTGCCCGCGGCCAGCGCTGCCACGAACGCGATCACGACGACGACGAAGACGACACCGACCACGACACCGGCCGCCAGCTGCAGCAGGATCCAGCCGATGACCGACCTCCGGCGACCGGCGAGCAGGGACCACAGACCGCGGAAGGTGCCGCGGCGCCCGAGGACCCGCTGCCCGGTGTCGACCGCGACCGGGGCGACGAGGAACCCGCGCGCCAGGGTGCTCAGGAACGGCAGGCCGATCGCCAGGACCGCGTACAGCGTGACCGTGCCGGCGATGACCGTGTCGGAACTGCCGTCCCCGCTGCCGTCCACCGCGGACAGGACCCGGCTCTGCAGGACCCGCTGGCCGACCGTCGACCCGAGGGTGGACAGCAGCCCGAGCACCCCGGACAGCAGGACGGCCCAGAGCAGCAGCACGCGGGCGTTGCGGCGGAAGACGGTGAAGGCGCCCGCGAGCACGTCGCCCAGACCGAGCGGCCGCAACGGGATCACCGGGCGGGACGCCGGCGGCAGTGGGGCCGGGCCGCCGACGGGCGGCCACGGTGTGGGGGAGGCGGGCGTGCCTCCCGGCTGTCCGACCGACCCGGGTCGCGGCTGTTGCGCCCCCGGGACCTGCCAACCGTCGTCGACCATCGGACCGCCCCCTCGCCTGGTCGCTGCCGGAACGCGCGACCGTGACCATCCTGTCGGAAAACCTGCGGTGACGAGCGCTCGGCTATCGTGAGCGGAGAGCACCCGTCCCGGGGTGCCCCACCTGCCCCACGGAGTCCGCATCCCATGACACCGCGCATCCTCGTCGTCGACGACGACCAGGCCCTCGCCGAGATGATCGGCATCGTCCTGCGCTCGGAGGGCTACGAGCCCGACTTCAGCGCCGACGGCAACGACGCCGTCGAGGCCTTCCACGCGACGAAGCCCGACCTCGTGCTGCTCGACGTCATGCTGCCGGGCATCGACGGCATCGAGGTGTGCCGACGCATCCGCGCCGAGAGCGGCACCCCGATCATCATGCTGACCGCGAAGGGCGACACCGCCGACGTGGTCGCCGGGCTCGAGAACGGAGCGGACGACTACGTCGTCAAGCCGTTCAACCCGAAGGAACTCGTCGCCCGCATCCGGACGCGCCTGCGCCCGACCGCCACCGACGCCACCGTCCTGCACGTCGGCGACCTGGTCGTCGACGTCCCCGGGCACGAGGTCCGCCGCGGTGACGCCGCGATCGCCCTCACCCCGCTCGAGTTCGACCTGCTGCGGGCGCTCGCCGAGAAGCCCAGCCAGGTGTTCACGCGCGAGATGCTCCTCGAGCAGGTCTGGGGCTACCACTACAAGGCGGACACCCGCCTGGTGAACGTGCACGTGCAGCGCCTCCGCGCGAAGATCGAGCACGACCCGGACAACCCGCGCATCGTGACCACCGTCCGCGGGGTCGGGTACCGGGCCGGCACGCAGAGCTGACGTGCCGTCGTCGTCGGTGCCGGCACCGTTCCGCCGGACGCGTCGGCGGATCCGCACCTGGCTCCGCCGGATCTGGCGCGGGATCGCCTACCTCTGGCGCCGCTCGCTGATGGTCCGCTCCGCGGCGATCACCGTCGCGACCACCGGGCTCGCCGTCGCCGTGATCGGCACCGCGGTCATGGTGAGCATCTCGACCAACGTCTACGCGCAGCGCCGCGACCAGATCGAGGCCGAGTCCGCGCGGGCGACCATCGTCGCGCAGAACATCTTCGACGCGGCCACCGCGGCCGAGGACAACAACCAGACCGAGCTCGAGTCGCTGCAGAGCGAGGCGCAGACCGCGATCCTCTCGAACACCACCAGCCCGGGCGGCACGAGCATCGCGATCGAGCGGACACCGGGGGCGCGGACGCCGCAGATCCTGCAGAACGTCGCCAGCACCGGCTTCCCGGACGCCGTCATCACCGACGAGCTGCGGAAGCGGGTCGCCGCGGACACCGGGGAACTCAGCCTGCAACCCGTCCGGCTCGAGGGCCCGGGCGGACGCGGACCCGGGCTCGCCGTCGGCTCGACCCTGCAGATCCCGAGCGCCGGCCAGTACGAGCTCTACATCGTGTACGACCTGTCGGACGCGCAGCAGACCCTGGACTTCGTGTCGCAGACGCTCTCGATCGGCGGCGTCGCGCTCATCGTGCTCATCGCCCTCGTCACCTCGCTCGTGGTGCGTCTGGTCGTCGTCCCGATCCGCGGTGCTGCCGAGACCAGCCGGAAGATCGCCGCCGGTCGCCTGGACGAACGCATCCCGGTCCGCGGCGAGGACGACATCGCCACCCTCGCCCGCAGCTTCAACGACATGGCCGACGCCGTCAGCCGACAGATCACCCAGCTGGCGGAGCTCTCCCGCGTGCAGCAGCGGTTCGTGTCCGACGTCTCCCACGAACTCCGCACCCCGCTCACCACCATCCGTCTGGCCGGCGACCTGCTCTTCGACGCCCGACACGCCTTCGAGCCCTCGGTCGCCCGGTCGGCGGAACTGCTGCACGCGCAGGTCGACCGGTTCGAACTCCTGCTCGCCGACCTGCTCGAGATCTCGCGGTACGACGCGCAGGCGGTCGAGCTCGAGACCGAGACCGTGGTGCCGGCCGCGCTCGCCGCGGACATCGTCGAGGAGTTCCGTCCCCTCGCCGACCGAGCCGGCATCGACCTGCGCCTGGCCACCCCGGGCGGACACACGACCATGCAGCTCGACGCCCGACGCATCCGCCGGGTGCTCCGCAACCTCGTCGGCAACGCGATCGAGCACGGCGACGGTCGGCCCGTCGACGTCGTGGTCGACAGCGACTCCCGCTCCGTCGCCATCGCCGTGCGCGACCGCGGAGTGGGGATGCCCGCCGAGGACACCGCCCGCGTGTTCGACCGGTTCTGGCGAGCCGACCCCAGTCGCAAGCGCACCATCGGCGGCACCGGACTCGGACTCGCGATCAGCCTCGGTGACGCCCAGCTGCACGGCGGCCGCATCGACGTCTGGTCGCGGCCGGGCGAAGGGTCGGCGTTCGTGCTCACCCTGCCGCGACGCAGCAGTGAAGCACCGCCGACGTCGGCGATCCCGCTGCCCGCGCTCGACGAGTCCTACGCGGGACCGACCGGAACGGAGGACCCGGCATGACCCCGACCGACCGACCGACTCCGAGGTCGCGCCTCCGGCTGGCGCTCACCGCCGCGCTCGCCGCCGCGACGCTGCTCGGCGCCACCGCCTGTGCCGCGATCCCCACCGGCGGTCCCGTCCGCTCCGGGCAGTCGATCACCGACGAGTCGCCCACCGGCGGCGTGGACTACCGCCCGACCGGCCCCGAGGACGGGGCGGACCAGACCGAGCTCCTCACACAGTTCATCGACGCCGCCACCGGTGCCCAGAACGACTACGCCGTCGCCCGCGAGTTCCTCAGCAGCGGCTTCTCACAGAAGTGGAACCCACGACAGAGCGTCACCATCCGGCAGGGCGACGGCGAGGTCGAACGGGTCGGCGACCAAGAGCTCACCTACACGCTGACGGCGAGTGCCTCGGTCGACGCCGACGGCGAGTACACGCAGGCCGTGCGTCCGACGTCCTCGACGCTGACCTTCCAGTTCGTCCGCGAGGGCGGCCAGTGGCGCATCGCCTACGCCCCCGACGGGATCATCCTCTCGCCCGTCAACTTCACCTCCGTGTTCCAACCGCACGCGCTCTACTTCTACGACCCCACCTACCGGTTCCTCGTCCCCGACGAGCGCTGGTTCCTCGCGCGCTCCTCGACCAGCACCCGCATCGTCAGCGCACTGCTCGCCGGCCCCGCCGAGTGGCTCGAGGGCACCGTCGTCTCGTCGTTCCCCGAGGGCACCCAGCTCTCCCTGAACGCCGTCACCATCGAGAGCGGCAGTGCACAGGTCGACCTGTCGGGCGAGGCGCTGAAGGCGAACACGGTGGAGAAGGTCCGGATGCGCGAACAGCTCACCGAGTCGCTCTCCTCCGTCGCCACGATCTCCTCGGTCGACCTCACCGTCGAGGGCGTCCCCGTCCCGTTGCCCGACTCCAGCGGCACGAGCGCGCAGCGGAACCCGGACGTCGACGCCCGGCCCCTCGTCGTGCAGGACGGCAGCGCCGGCTACGCCACCCCGAGCACCGGGGACGTCACCGCGCTCGGCGGCGGCATGAGCGACCGCATCGCCGGGCTCGAGCCACGATCGCTCGCCCTGTCCGCGTCCGGCACGGTCGCCGTCGTGGGCAACGACGACGGGGTCTTCGTCGTCCGCACGGGCAAGGACCCGCTGCGCATCGACACCCGCGACGACCTCGTGCCGCCGACCCTCGACGACCAGGGCTTCGTCTGGGTCGCCGAACGGTCGGACAGCCGGTCGATCACCGCGTACGGGCTCGGCGGCGACCCGCACACGGTCACCTCGACGCTCCCCGAGGGGAAGCTGGTGTCCTTCCAGGTGTCCCGGGACTCCACGCGGGCCCTGGCGCTCCTCGACACGGAGGACGGGGCGGCCCTCTACGTCGTCGCGATCACCCGAGGGTCCGACCGGGCACCGACCTCGCTCGGCCCGCCCGTCCGGGTCCAGGCGGCGGAGGGCACCCCCGTCGGCGCCACGTGGGTCGACGAACTCGACGTCGCCTCGGTCGGACGCACCACGGTCGGCTCGAGCGTCGTCCGTACCACCGTCGGCGGGCAGTGGGACACCCTGGCGAAGCCCGACGGGCGGGCCACCGCGATCGCCGGAGGCAGCGGCAGCGCGCTCCTGCTGCGGAAGTCGGACGGGTCGGTGCTGCAGCTGAACGGCGGTGGGTGGGAGACCACCGGCATCGAGGCGCAGGTGCTCGGCGTGCAGCGCTGAGGGCGGGCGCGCCGTGCTCCGGCGGCGGCGCTCGTCCGCAGCGCCCGTCCTCCACAGCGCTCGTCCTCCACAGGCGGCACGGACCGGAGGCTCGTCCACAGTCCGTCCGGTCGGCCTGCGTCCGGCTCAGCGGCCCGGGACGATCGGTGCATGGCAACGCTCCCCGTCCCCCTGGCACCCCCGATCACCTCCGCGGATGCCGACCGTCCCTGGCTCGACGCGTGCTCGTCGGTCCTCGCCCTGTTCCTGCCCGTCGAGTGCGTCGGATGCGGCGCATCGGACCGCGCGCTCTGTCGCCGCTGCCGGCGGACACTCGACGCGCTCCCGGGTCGCACGCGGCTCGTGGGCGGCGTCCGCCTCGACGCCGCCCACGAGTACGACGGTCTGGTCCGGACCCTGGTGCTCGAGTGGAAGCTGCGCGGACGGGTGGACGTCGTCCGCGACCTCACCGGGCGCACCGCAACGCTCGTGCGGGCAGCGCTCGCCGCGGCACCGGACGGCGCGGTGGTCCTCCGCGTCCCACCCTCGGTCCGCGGGCACCGGCAGCGCGGCTTCGACCCGGTCGTGACGGTGCTGCGCCGGGCCGGTGTCCGCCGTTCCCGCACGCTCCGGCGAGTGGCACCACCGATCGGCACCGCGCCTCCCGGCAACCTGCCGGGCGGGACGACCGGTCACGGACAGAAGGAGCGGAACGCGCTCGAACGGGTCGCGGCCACCGTCGGGACCCTCGTCGCCGAGGACGTCGCGGGGCGTGACGTCGTGCTCGTGGACGACGTCGTGACCACCGGCGTGACGATGGCAGAGGCCGTCCGTGCCGTCCGTGCCGCGGGTGGGCGTGTGGTCCGGTGCGTGGCCGTCGCCACGGTGGAGGTGTGAGCCGTGTCCCGCGATTGGAGCGACGGCGGGTCCGACCAGGACGAGTGCGGGAACGCCGAGGTGGGCGTCCGCTGGGCATCCGGTGGAGGTCTCCGGCACGCGGGCTCCCTCGGGCACGGGCAGAGGCCGCAGGGTCTAGCCTCGCGGCAAGGCGTTGGTGTTCGCCGGACGGAGGCGAACCGCCGAGTGTGGATGGGAGCCGCCATGGACGTGACGATCACGGGCCGCAACGTCGGGGTCACCGACCGATTCCGGGCCTACGTGGAGCAGAAGTCCGAGAAGATCGACGTGCTCGCCGACCGGGCCCTCGCGTTCGAGGTGCGGGTGAGCCGGCACCACGAGAAGAGCAGCGGCGCGCAGGGCGAGGACCGCGTCGAACTGACGCTCATCGGGCCCGGACCGCTGGTCCGTGCCGAGTCTGCGGCGTCGGACAAGTACGCCGCCTTCGACCTGGCGTTCGCGCGCATCGCCGAGCGCCTGCGTCGGGCACGCGACCGCAAGAAGGTGCACCGCGGACGTCACCGTCCGACCTCCGTGGCCGAGGCTTCGGGTGCGGCGTTCGAGGGCATGGGCGTGGAGCCCGCCGACGGCAAGCTCATCGAGGAGGTCGCCACCGGTGCCGTCCCCGTGGTCGACGCCGACCAGGGAACCGAGCGCGAGGACGAGGACGCGGCGTACTCGCCGGTCGTCATCCGGCAGAAGGTCTTCGAAGCCGCCCCGATGACGGTGGACGACGCGCTGTACCACATGGAGCTCGTCGGGCACGACTTCTACCTCTTCGTCGACTCCGAGACCCACCGTCCGAGCGTCGTCTACCGCCGCAAGGGCTGGGACTACGGCGTGATCGGCATCGACGAGAACCCGGGCGCCGACGCCCGGGGGAGCGAGCACGTCCTCGTTGAGGAGTCCGCGCCCGCCACCGCCTAGCCGGCGGATCGCACCACCTCCGAGTGCGCACGGTCCCTCCGGGGTCGTGCGCACTCGTGTTGCTCCCAGCGCCGGACGTCGGTGGGTTGCTAGCATGACTGGCTGATCGGGCGCGTCGACCGCGCACGACGACTTCGTAAGGAGCTCACGTGGCAAACGTGCTGGAGAAGGTCCTCCGCATCGGTGAAGGGCGGACCCTCCGTCGGCTGAAGGCGTACGCCTCGGCGATCAACGACCTCGAGGACGACTTCGCGAGCCTCACCGACGAGGAACTCCACGACGAGACGACGGAGCTCCGCGAGCGGTACGCCAACGGCGAGACGCTCGACGACCTCCTGCCGGAGGCCTTCGCGGCCGTCCGTGAGGCGTCGAAGCGCACCCTCGGCATGCGGCACTTCGACGTGCAGCTCATGGGTGGCGCGGCACTGCACCTCGGCAACATCGCCGAGATGAAGACCGGTGAGGGCAAGACCCTGGTCGCCACCACCGCGGCCTACCTCAACGCGATCCCGTCGCGCGGCGTGCACGTCATCACGGTGAACGACTTCCTCGCGTCGTACCAGTCGGAGCTCATGGGTCGCGTGTTCCGCGCCCTCGGCATGACGACCGGGTGCATCATCGCCGGACAGTCCCCGATCGAGCGTCGCGAGCAGTACGCGGCCGACATCACCTACGGCACGAACAACGAGTTCGGGTTCGACTACCTGCGCGACAACATGGCATGGCAGGCGTCGGACATGGTGCAGCGCGGCCACTTCTTCGCCGTGGTGGACGAGGTCGACTCGATCCTCATCGACGAGGCCCGCACGCCGCTCATCATCTCCGGACCGTCCTCGGGCGAGGCGAACCGCTGGTTCACCGAGTTCGCGTCCATCGCCACGCGGCTCACCCCGGGCGAGGACTACGAGGTCGACGAGAAGAAGCGCACCGTCGGCGTGCTCGAGCCCGGCATCGAGAAGGTCGAGGACTACCTCGGCATCGACAACCTCTACGAGTCCGCGAACACCCCGCTGATCTCGTTCCTCAACAACTCGATCAAGGCCTCGGCCCTGTTCAAGCGCGACAAGGACTACGTCGTGATGAACGGCGAGGTGCTGATCGTCGACGAGCACACCGGTCGCATCCTGATGGGCCGTCGGTACAACGAGGGCATCCACCAGGCGATCGAGGCGAAGGAAGGCGTCGAGGTCAAGGCCGAGAACCAGACCCTCGCCACCGTCACGCTGCAGAACTACTTCCGCCTGTACCAGAAGCTCTCGGGCATGACGGGTACCGCGGAGACCGAAGCGGCCGAGTTCATGTCGACCTACAAGCTCGGCGTCGTGCCGATCCCGACGAACCGGCCGATGCAGCGCATCGACCAGACCGACCTCGTGTACAAGAACGAGCAGGCCAAGTTCGAGCAGGTCGCCAACGACATCGAAGAGCGCCACCACAAGGGCCAGCCGGTCCTCGTCGGCACCACGAGCGTCGAGAAGTCCGAGTACCTGTCGAAGCTGCTCGCCAAGAAGGGCGTCAAGCACGAGGTCCTCAACGCGAAGAACCACGCCCGTGAAGCCGCGATCGTCGCCCAGGCCGGCCGCGCCGGTGCGGTGACCGTCGCGACGAACATGGCCGGTCGCGGAACGGACATCATGCTCGGCGGCAACGCCGAGTTCCTCGCCGTGCAGGAGATGCACGCCAAGGGCCTGTCACCGACCGAGACGCCGGACGAGTACGAAGCCGAGTGGGACAACGTCTTCACCGCGATGAAGGCCGCGGTCGAGCAGGAGAGCGCGAAGGTCCGCGACGCCGGCGGTCTCTACGTCCTCGGGACCGAGCGCCACGAGTCCCGTCGCATCGACAACCAGCTGCGCGGTCGCTCCGGCCGTCAGGGCGACCCGGGCGAGAGCCGGTTCTACCTGTCGCTGACCGACGACCTGATGCGGCTGTTCAACTCCGGTGCCGCCGAGAGCCTGATGGGCCGCGGCAACGTCCCGGACGACCTCGCGATCGAGAACAAGCTGGTCGGTCGGGCCATCCGCTCGGCGCAGGCGCAGGTCGAGGGCCGCAACGCCGAGATCCGCAAGAACGTCCTGAAGTACGACGACGTCCTGAACCGTCAGCGCGAAGCGATCTACAGCGACCGCCGGCACATCCTCGAGGGTGACGACCTGCACGAGCGCGCGCAGTCGTTCCTCAAGAGCGTCATCGACGACGTCATCGACACCCACACCGGTGAGGGCTCCCCGGACGACTGGGACCTCGACGCCATGTGGACCGAGCTCGGCACGCTGTACCCGATCTCGATCACCATCGACGAGGTCATCACCGAGGCTGGCTCGAAGGGCAAGGCCACGCGGGAGTTCCTGGCTCGCGAGATCCTCTCCGACGCCCAGCTCGCCTACAAGAACCGCGAAGAGGCCCTCGGCGACGAGGCCATGCGTGAGCTCGAGCGCCGCGTCGTCCTCTCGGTGATCGACCGCCGCTGGCGCGACCACCTCTACGAGATGGACTACCTCAAGGACGGCATCGGCCTCCGTGCGATGGCCCAGCGTGACCCGCTGGTCGAGTACCAGCGCGAGGGCTACGCCCTGTTCCAGACGATGATGGGGCAGATCCGCGAAGAGTCCGTCGGGTTCCTCTTCAACCTCGAGGTCCAGGTGCAGTCGGACGGTGAGAGTGCCGTCATCGAGGCGAAGGGTCTCAGCGAGGAAGGCGAGAACGCCGGTCTCGAGTACTCGGCACCGTCGATCGACGGTGAGGTCGAGGTCCGCGACGAGGCCGGGCGCCTCGAGCAGGCGGCGACCGCCCGGGCACAGCGTGCCCAGGCCGAGCAGGAAGAAGCCGCCGGTCCGGAGAAGGGGTCGGCGTTCGGCTCCGCAGCGACCGCGTCCGGCCAGGCCGACGCGAGCAACCGCGCCGAGCGCCGGGCAGCAGCCAAGAAGGGCTGACGCGCAGCGCCGTCGTGACGGGAGGCTCGGTACCAGCTGGTACCGGGCCTCCCGTCCGTCGTCGTCAGAGCATGCCGATGGCGGTCGCCCGCCACCGCCCCTTCCGCTCCTCGAGGCGGATGGCGACCGCACGCGCGTGACTGCGGGTGTGCACGACCACAGCGGCTTCGGCGACCCCGTCCCGCGGACGGCTCACGACGACGCCGCCCACGTGGATCACCGGGCGGTGACGACGGCGGCGCGCTGCCGACCGCGCACGTGCCGCGAGAGCTGCACGGTGCTGCAGATGGCGTTGGACCTCCTCCGTGATCCACCGCGAGATCGTCTCGACCTCTCGAGCTCCGGTGAGGATCTCGGCGACGCAGAGCGCCAGCGAGCGGGCGGTCTCTCCGGGGTCCGGCAGAGCCGGTGATGGCGCCGCCGGCGGACCGTTCTCGTGCTGCTCGTCGTGTCCCGCATGCTCGGCGTGCTCGTCTCGGCGGCGCTCCAGCCCCTCGTCCACGTCCTGTGCGTGCGGCTCGTCATCGATCCGTCGTGCGCTCTCCGCCACCCCGGCCCCTTTCGTCAGGCTGAGCGTAGGGTCCGTGGAACATCACATACGGCTGGATTCGGGGACCTGTGGAGAGCTTCGAGTTGTCCACAACGGCGACCGGACCTCTGATGGGCCGCGCCTAGACTTGTCGGGTGTCGACCCTCAGTGACCTCGTCCTCGCGCAAGGCCGTTCCTCCGAAGCCGACGTCGAGTGGCTGCACCTGCTCGTCGGGGACTGGCAGCTGCTCGCCGACCTGTCCTTCGCAGACATGGTGCTGTGGGTGCCGACCAAGGACGACTCGACCTTCGTGGCGGTGGCGCACGCACGCCCGTCCTCGGCGGCGACGCTGTTCTACCGCGACATCGTCGGGCAGGAGATCCGCGAAGAGTGGCGTGACCAGGTGACGCAGAGCTTCACGGGGAGTCGTGTGGTCGACTCCGCCGAGCCCGACTGGTACGAGGACACCCCGACCCGTGTCCGTGCGATCCCGGTGCTCCGCCGCCTCACCGCGAAGAGCGCGCAGACCACCGACCGCCCGATCGCGGTGGTCACCCGGCACTCGAACCAGGACGAGTCACGCACGCCGAGCCGGCAGGAACTCAACTTCACGGCCAGCGCGAACGACCTGTTCGGCATGATCGCCACCGGGGACTTCCCGGACCTCGGCGCCCCGGCCGGGCCCCGACGTGGTGCGCCGCGTGCCAGCGACGGACTGCTCCGTCTCGACACCGACGGCGTCGTGACGTTCGCCAGCCCGAACGGCCTCAGCGCCTTCAACCGGATGGGCTTCGACGGCGAACTCGAGCGGAAGTCCCTCGCCGAGGTCACCACCGAGCTCCTCGGCGCGCAGCTGGACGTCGACGAGTCCCTGCCGCTCGTCGTCACCGGACGGGCGCCGTGGCGGGCCGACATCGAGGCGAAGGGCGTCACGGTGACGCTCCGCTCGATCCCGCTCCGCGACCACGGTGAGCGCATCGGGGCCGTCGTGCTCTGCCGTGACGTGACCGAGATGCGTCACCAGGAGCGCGAACTCATCACCAAGGACGCGACGATCCGCGAGATCCACCACCGGGTGAAGAACAACCTGCAGACGGTCGCGTCCCTCCTCCGGATCCAGGCGCGCCGCACCCACTCGGACGAGGCTCGGACGTCGCTGCAGAACGCGATGCGTCGAGTCGCGGCGATCGCCGTCGTCCACGACACCCTCTCGACCGGACTCAGCCAGACCGTCGACTTCGACGAGGTGTTCGACTCCGTCCTCAAGCTCGTCACCGAGGTCGCCGCCTCGCACAACACGACGGTGCACCCGAAGAAGACGGGGGAGTTCGGCGTGCTCCCGTCAGAGGCGGCGACCCCGCTCGCCCTCGGGCTGACGGAACTCGTCACGAACGCGGTCGAGCACGGGTTGGACGGCCGCGACGGCGAGGTCGAGATCGTCGCGAACCGGCACGAGGACCACATCGAGATCCAGGTGCGTGACAACGGCGTCGGTCTGCCGGAGGGCAAGGTCGGTTCCGGCCTCGGCACCCAGATCGTCCGGACGCTCATCCAGGGCGAGCTCGGCGGCACGATCGACTGGCACACCCTGACCGGCAGTGGCACCGAGGTCACGATCTCGATCCCGTTCCGCTGGCTCACCGCGGGCTGAACGGCTCGCGAGACACCGGTGTCGCTCGGACGAGCCGCGGGAAGACGCGGTGTGACCGGCGGACACCGGTGTCCAGCGGGCTCCGACCGAGGTGCGCTGCGCGTCGCGGCGACGCCCGGTGCGACGACGCGGGCACGACGACGCCCGCCGGCCCCGAGGGGCACGGCGGGCGTCGTCGTGTGCTGTCAGTCCTGCTGCGTCAGGAGGCGCGGCGAGCGCGGGCAGCGCGGCGCTTGAGTGCGCGCCGCTCGTCCTCGCTGAGGCCACCCCAGACTCCGGAGTCCTGGTTGTTCTCGAGTGCGTACTGGAGGCACATCTCGGTCACGGTGCAGCGAGCACAGACCGACTTGGCCTTCTCGATCTGGTCGACGGCCGGGCCGGTGTTCCCGACGGGGAAGAAGAGCTCGGGGTCCGCGGTGAGGCAGGCTGCCTGGTCACGCCAATCCATGTGGTGGTGCTCCTTGCGTTAGATGCTCGAACGGCAGGCCGGGGCCGTGATTCGGGGGATCGGGACTCTGCACATGCTCATGTGACGTACGGGAGGCTTCCTGTGGGGAGGAGCCCGCTCGGGGAGAGTTCGACGCCCGCAGAACGCTCGGGGGAGGAGCGTCGAACCACGGGAGACGCACACCACATCGTGCCGTCCAAACGACCTCGAACATCGTTCCATACTGGTATGGCCAAATCAAGGGTTTCACTGCTGGAGGATCGCTGTGCCTGACACCACTCCGGACGACCAGGTCGTCCCCCGGGGGCGGCCCGCTGCGCTCCTCGTGCTCATCGTCGTCGTCGGACTCGAGTTCCTGGCGATGGCAGCGGTGACCGTCTTCCTGCTCGTCGAGCTGCTCACGGCGGCCGCAGCGAACGTCGCCTCGGCCATCGCACTCGTCGTCCTGGCCGTCCTCGCCACCGTGTGGCTCGGCGCGATGCTCGCCGGGCTCCGCCGTGGCCGGGCCTGGGTCCGGAGCGGCATCATCGTCTGGCAGGTGCTGCAGGGAGCCCTGGCGATCGGTGCGTTCCAGGGCGCGTCGCGCGTTCCTGCTGTCGGGTGGGCGCTGCTCATCCCCGCGCTCCTCGCGATCACGCTGGTCCTGTCCAAGTCGGTGACCGCTGCCCTCGTACGACGCGACTGACGTCCCCCGATGTCGTACGAGGACCGACTCCGGCGGGGTCAGACCAGCCCGAGCTTCTTCCGCAGGCTCGCCACGTGGCCGGTGGCCTTGACGTTGTAGAGCGGCAGCTGGACCGCGCCGTCCTCGGCGACGACGATCGTGGACCGGATGGTGCCGGTCACGATCTTGCCGTAGTTGTTCTTCTCGCCCCAGGCGCCGTAGGCCCGGTGGACGGCGAGGTCCGGGTCGCTGAGCAGGGGGAAGCTCAGCGCCTGCTCGTGGTGGAAGCGCTGCAGGGCGGGCAGGTCGTCCTTCGAGACGCCCAGCACCTCGTAGCCGGCAGCCTGCAGGGAGGACATGTTGTCGCGGAAGTCGCAGGCCTCGGTCGTGCACCCCGGGGTGGAGGCCGCAGGGTAGAAGTACACGATGACCTTGCGTCCGCGCAGGTCGGCGAGCGAGTGCTCGGTACCGTCCTGGTCGGGGAGGGTGAAGTCGGGGGCGGTGTCGCCGGCGGCGAGACGGTCGCTCAAGTGGGGCTCCTGTTCGTTCGGCGCCCCGAGTGGTCAAGGGCACGCAGAAGTCATGCTATTGTTGATTCCCGTCGCGGGGCGCACGCCGAAGCGGCAAGACAACTCCACACACGCACCTCTAGCTCAATTGGCAGAGCAACTGACTCTTAATCAGTGGGTTCTCGGTTCAAGTCCGAGGGGGTGCACCAGAAGTCCAGATGAGGCCCGGGATCGCGAAAGCGGTCCCGGGCCTTTTCTCGTTGGGCCAACGGAAACCCAACGCTTTCGGCGTCAGCGGCCGAGCTGCTCGAGGTGTTCGCGGACGTCAGGCGCGTCGTGGATCCGGCCTGTGTAGTGCTGCTCGGTGACGCGGGTGTTCGAGTGCCCGAGCAGCGCGGCCGCGGTGTCGAGGTCGACCCCGTCGCGGATGAGCTTGCCGACGGTCTTCCGGAACGACTTCGGGGTGATCCAGTCGTCGTACCCGTGGTGGTCGCGGAAGTCGCGCCACTGCCGGCGCATGTTGTTCGGTGAGCGGAGCGTCCCGGTCGACGACGGGAACACCCACTCCGTGTAGGCGTCTGCGCGGCGCTGCATGAGCATGGCGACGGCGAACGGGGGCAGGGGGAGCCTGCGCCACGACGAGGCTGTCTTCGGGTGCTCCTGGCGTTGCAGGCCCTCGCCGCGGACCTGGACGACGGTGCCGGTGATCGTGACGGTCGGGACGTCGGCGCCGAGGTCGACGTCCACCCACCGGATGGCGAGCAGCTCGCCGGTCCGGACGGCGGTCGCCATGAGCATGTCGACCAGGTCGCCGAGCTCCGCGGTGCGTACCCGGCCGCCCTTGTCGATGCCGGTGTCCCAGGCACGGAGCCGCTGCCGGAGCACGACGACGTCGGCTGATGCGATGGTCAGCACCTCGCCGCGGGTGACGGCGACGGCGCGTGCCTCGGTGACGGGGTTCGTGCCGGCGGCGCCGTGCCGGACGGCGAGGGAGAACATGCCCTTCAGGATCACCCGGGCGGTCTTCGCCGCCGAGGGGGACTTCGCGATGAGCGCGCCGAGGTGCCTGTCGACGACGGGCACGGTGACCTCGCGGATCCGGAGAGCGCCGAGCGCGGGCTCGATGTGGGTGCGGAGCGATCGCCGGTACGCCTCGAGGGTGCCGGATGCGACCTTCCGCTCGAGGAGCGTGTCGTACCAGCGGTCGGCGAGGACCCGCACGTGGCTCTCGGCGGTGATCTCGCCGCCGTGGAGGCGTGTCCGGTCCCGGAGGTGCTCGACGAGCGTGTCCTCCGCCTGACGGCCCGTGGAGCCGGTGCGCTCGACGAGTCGGGTGACGCCGTCGAAGTCGCGGAAGCGGGCCTTCGCGACCCAGAGCTTCCCGCGGCGGCTGCGGGTGATCTGCCCCCAGGTGCCGAGGACGAGTGGTGGGCGGGGCATCAGGCGCTGACGAGCCGGTGGCCGGCGTAGATGCGGGGGCCGAACTTGCGGAGCACGTAGCGGCGGAAGTCGTGGACGACGGCGGGGGTCACGTTGAGCTCCTCGGCGATGTAGTGGGTGTCGGGGCTGACGCGCTCGAGGGCTGCGTAGTCCTCGGGGTGCACGAGCAGCGTCGCGGCGTAGGAGTCGGCCTGGCGCTCGATGGCGCTGTCCCGGCCGGTGTCGCAGGTGTGCCCGTGGAAGACGTGCCCGAGCTCGTGCGCGAGGACGGAGCGCCGCTCGGACGGTGTCAGTCGGATGTCCAGGTAGATGCGGCTCTCGAGCGGGGAGTAGGCGCCGAGGAGGTCATCGGGCAGGTGCCCCATGACGACGCGGACGCCGTAGTCCCGTGCGATGTCCATCAGCTCTCTCACGTTGCCCCCGTGGGTGGTCAGTCGGCAGCCGGTTCGTCTGCCTTGCGCTGGCCGCGGCGTGCGGCCTTGGGGAGGGCCTCGAGGTGCGACGTGTCAGGGATGACGTCGTAGTCCTCGGAGGTGTCCTCATCTTGCGGGGTGGGTACGACACTGAGGTTCGGCTTCAGGCCCCAGCGTGCGAGGTCTGCGGCGTCGGCGGCAGCGAGGGTGTCGAAGTAGGTGGCACCGTGCCGGCGGATAGCGATCTCGGCGTTGCGGAGGATCTCGGCGGGCTCGATGTCGAGTCCGTGGCAGAGGCGGCCGAGCTCTTCGACGTCGATGACGCGGGCGCCGCGGAGGCTCTTGGAGACGGTCGAGTAGGGGAGCCGGCTGCGTTCGCCGAGCTCGCGGACGCCGATGTTGCGGCGGCTCGATTCCGCACGCAGCTCAGCGCTCACTGCCTGGCTCAGCGGACCCAATTCACGACTGTTCGTTCCCATGTGGAAAAAACTAGCCAGAAATGGAAACAACCACAAGTCTCCCTTGCGGCGGACACACATGGGCGCATACTGGTCCACATGGAAACACAGAGCTACAGCGAGCAAGTGGCGGGAGAGGTCCGAGCGGCCATCGGACGCGCCGGCCTGACGCAGTCCGCCGTGTCGACGAAGACCGGCATCTCCGGCGCGACGCTGTCCCGGAAGCTGTCCGGGAAGGTCGCGTTCGACGTCGAGGAGCTCAACGCGATCGCCGAGGCGCTCGGCCTCGTCACGTACGAGCTGATGCCCCGGACGAAGCCGGCGGCGCAGCGCGCTGAGGCGCTGGCGGTGGCCTCGTGAGCATCGACCTCGCTCAGACCCGACCCGACGACGAGCAGCTCGTCGACATCGCCAGGGCGGCCGAGTACCTCGGCCTGAAGGTGAAGACCCTCTACGAGTGGCGTCGCCTCCGGAAGGGGCCCGTCGCGACGAAGGTCGGGCGCCTCGTGAAGTACCGCCTCGGCGACCTGCGCGCGTACGTCGCCGCGCAGCGCGACGCCGCCTGACCTCTCTCCCCCTCTGATCTTCTGCCGCCCGGCTACCGACAGCCCGGCGGGATCACTTCTCTCACCCCGAAGGGGCAACGACATGTTCCGTGGTACCTCCATGCCTGCAGCCGGGCGGAAGCTCGCTGCGCTGATCCGCTCGGAGGAGCTGATCTTCGACCACGACGGCCACATCTGGCGCGTCCACTCCACCGCTCAGGTGCACGACCAGGTCGTGCTCACGATTCGCAACGAGCTCGGCGAGCGGTCCGTCGTCGAGGTCCCGCTCGATGCGACGCTGCCGGTCCCGATCACTGGGACGACGGAGGGGCAGCGGACGTTCCTCCGTGGCGCTCCGTGGTTCCTGTTCGCGATCGTCGTCGCGCTGATCTCGTGGGTGGTGGAGGTCCCGATCGCTGGCGGCCTGCTGCTCCTGGTGGTCGTGTCGGTGCTGATCGGTGCGGTCGCGATGCTGACGCCGCCGCGAGGTGTCCGATGAGCGCCGACATCCAGCAGGCCCGTGCCGCGCTCGCGAAGTGGCGCAAGGGGAGCACGCCTGGCCCGTGGGGCATCAGCGCGACCAGCAACGAGCTGCGAGCACGTGACCCGTGGAACGGCTTCTTGCTCGGCACCTGGGCGAACGCTTCCGGAGCAGACCAGGCCTTGATCGTCGGTACCGCGGGCAACCCCGAACTCTGGGACTCGCTCGACGGGATGCTCAAGGTGGCGAACGAGTGGAAGCACGGTGCGCCGAGCAAGAACGTCATGTTCGTGAAGCACGCCGAGCGCATCGCCGCCGCGATCATCGCCGCCGACGAAGCGATGAGCCGGTGAGCGCCGTGGAGCTGCCGGTGCACCTGCAGATCGCTCTCGCGGAGTACCCGCAGTGCCAGAAGCGGACGCGGCGGACGCAGGAGCACGTCGAGCGGTGCGCGAAGCCGTCGGAGTGGGCGATGCGGTGCAACCACTGCGACGCGGTGTCCTTCGTCTGCGAGGAGCACGGCGCAGAGATCGCGGACTTGCAGCGTCCACAGGCGTGCTCGGCGTGCAACACGGTCGGGCTGGTGCCGTTGCGGTGGACGTGGACTCACCTGCGGTGCGGCTCGTGATCATCGTCGGCCTGGACCTGTCTCTGGCGAGCACAGGGGTCGCGGTGATCCGAGACGGGCAGGTGTCGCTCGAACGGGTCGATGCAGCTGCGTCGGACGACCCGCTGCTGTCGTGGCGTCGCATCGAGTCGACGGCTCAGAGGACGCTCCGCCAGGTGCCGGCCGGGGCGCTCGTCGTCCTCGAGGGGCCGTCGTGGGGTTCTCGGTTCGGGAAGCCGGACGAGCGGCACGCGCAGCGGTGGATGGTCCGTGGCCCGCTCCTCGCGTGCGGTCACGTCGTCGTCATCGTGTCACCCCGGACTCGGGCGAAGTACGCCGCCAACGACGGCAAGGCGCAGAAGCGGGCGGTGCTCGCGTCGATGCGGGCCCGTCATCCCGATCTGACGATCCGGGACCACAACGTGGCCGACGCTCTCGCCCTCGCGGCGATGGGTGCGCGGTCCTTCGGCTCACCGATCGATGGAAAGCCGAGCAAGCAGCAGATCGAGGCCATGGGCGCAGTGTCCTGGCCTATCAACGAAGGGAGCGCGTCGTGAGCGTGCAGATCATGAAGCGGAAGCTCGAAGAAACCCGGGACGGCCTGCAGGAGGTGGACGTCGACGGGGCGCTGGCTCACGCGCAGCTGGGGCACAAGGTGACGGCGATCGTCACGTACGAGGTCATCGAGCACCGTGACAACGCGGACGGGCAGTCGACGCTGGTGAAGGCCGTGCACATCGAGCCGATGGGTGGTGACCTGTTGGTGTCGGCGCAGGGGCTGCAGCAGTCGGCGTACCAGGTGCGGACGGGGAACGAGACGCTCGGCATCTTCGACGCTGAGCAGGCCCCGGCGGACGACGAGGACCCGGACGCGACGGTCACCGACTTCGGTGCCGCCCTGGCGAGCCCGTTCGGCGGCGACCAGTGAGCCCCGCGGTGCGGACGTCGCTCCCCGCCGAGCTCGAGGCGCGTGCCGGGGCGTCGGACCAGGACCGGACGCAGTGGCTGCTCGCCCGGGCACAGGGTGCCACGGCGACAGAGGTACGGGACCTGTGGCTCATCGCCCACGGCTTCTCGGCGTACACGTCGCAGCAGAAGCTCATCGACCAGAAGTGCGCGCTGCTCCTCGCTCCGGACGACAAGGCACGGGAGGCAGCCGCCACCGCGACGCTGCTCTCGACACCGGTGATCCTGTGGGGCAAGGAGCGTGAGCCGGTCATCGCGGAGCAGCTGCGGGTGTCGCACGGGATGCTGCCGGAGTCGCGGGTGTTCCGCTCGGCGTCGAACGCACGTCACCTGGCGTCGCCCGACGGTGTCCGCCTGAACGACGCGGGTGAGCTCGAGGTGTCGGAGATCAAGACCGCTGGCATGGACGTCAGCGTCGGCACGGAGGCGTACCGGAAGAAGGGCTACGCGATCCAGCAGCAGTGGGTCATGGGCGTGCTCGGAGCGAAGCGGTCGCTGTACGCGTGGGAACTCCGTGAGGGGCAGCCCGGCGCGTTCGAGTCCGGGCACCCGTTCGGCGTGGACGTCGAGTGGGTCGAGTTCGACGCGGACCTGTTCGCGGAGCTCATCGTCATCGCCGACCAGTTCCTCGAGCGGCTCGACGCAGCGCTGGCTGCTGCTCGTGCCGGCGACGAACAGGTGATCGACGAGGAGCTGGACACGCTCGCCGTGAACTACCTCCGCGGCCTCGACCTCGAGAAGGAGGCGAAGGCGCTGAAGGAACCGGCGTACCGCGCGATGTTCGAGCGGCTGGACGCGGGGGAGGCGGTGGTGCAGGAGTCGCCGCTGGCTCGTGTGTCGTTCACGCCGGCGGTCGTCGAGGAGAAGCCGGTGTTCGGCATCGATCGGGCGGCGGCGGAGGCGGCTCGTCCGGCGGGGCTGTACGAGCGCCTGCAGCTGGCGGAGGACGACTTCGACCAGGCGGAGGCGGCGCTGAAGCGTGAGCGGCTGGCGGTCGAGGCGTTCGAGGCGGAGCACATCCGGCAGACCGGTGTGGAGCAGGTCGTGGTGAAGAAGGCAGCGCTGCGGGTCACCGCGGCCAAGGGCACGAAGGAGAAGGCAGCGTGACGAACGCAGTGGCAGCGCTCCCGTCAACGGGAGACGAGACGAAGTGGACGGCGTCCGAGGCGGCGCTCGTCGAGGCGGCCGGTCTGGTGACGGGCCCGCCTGCAGCACGCCGGCTGGCGCCGCGTCCGGTGGTCGAGGCGTTCCTGATGCACGCGCAGCGGACCGGGCTGGACCCGATCGCGCGGCAGATCTACTGCATCGAGCGTGGCGGCAAGTGGGGCACGCAGGTGTCGATCGACGGTGCTCGGTTGGTCGCCGAGCGGACCGGTCAGTACCGCGGGCAGACGGCGGTGCAGTGGACGGCTGACGGTGTGACGTGGGTCGACGTGTGGCTCGCGAGCGAAGCCCCGAAGGCGGCCCGTGTGGGTGTGCACCGTGATGGGTTCGTGGAGCCGCTGTACGCGGTGGCAACGCTGGACGCGTACAACGCGGGCGGTCCGATGTGGCGGAAGATGCCGGCGCTGATGCTCGGGAAGTGCGCCGAGATGCTGGCGCTGCGGAAGGCGTTCCCGCAGGACTTGTCGGGGCTGTACTCGACGGAGGAGATGGACCAGGCGCAGTCCGGGCGTCCGCAGCAGGCGCCGGTGGTGCAGGAGCAGCAGCCGGCGCTCGTGGAGGAGCCGCAGGTGGCGCCGACGGACTGGTTCGCGGAGGCCGCGGCGGTGTCGTCGAAGGACGAGGCGAACGCGTTGTGGCGGCGGATTCCGAAGCAGGAGCGGTCGGGTGAGCTGCAGGCGGCGATCGGTGCTCGTCTGGTGGCGCTGGCGGAGCCGGTGAAGGCGGCGGAGCCGGAGTGGGCGGAGCAGCAGTCGGCGGAGTCGACGACGGACTGGGCAACGGCGGAGGTGCCGCAGTCGGAGGACGAGGTGGAGACGGTCGACGGTGTGCTCGAGGGCACGGAGGTCGACGGGACGCCGAGCGCCGGCGGGTACGACCGATGAGCCAGATGGATCTGCGACCGGGCATGCGTCTCCGCAGCAAGAGCAACGGGGCAGTGGTGACCGTGCTCAAGGTGCACCAGGACGGCGCCGTGGAGGTCCGTGTCGGCTCCAACGGTCCGACGGCCACGACGAACGCCAACTACCTTGCGTGGTTGTACCGGCCGGTGGACGAGTCGGAGCAGGCGTCGTGAGCGCGGTGGATGCCACGACGGCTGAGGTCGTGGAGCGGCCGCCGCTGGATCCCCGGATCGCGAACGTCTTGGCTTCGGTCGGCATCCACCGGCCGGATCCGGACGACCGGCTGCACGTCGCCCTCGTGAACGCGGTCGGGCGGACGCTACTCGGCGCGTACGGGGACCAGCTCGCTGCCATGCGCTTCGAGGTCGTCGCTGCGCTGCAGGCCGCTGGTGAGGCGTACGCGACTGCCAGGACGGACTACGAGGCGTACATCGACCGGGAGACGGTGCGGCTGGTGATGGGCGCCGACAAGGTCGCTCGGACGCTGGCGGAGCAGATGGCTCGCGCGTCGGACAAGGGGTACGAGCTGAAGCTCGCGTTCCTCCTCGCTGAGAAGCGGGACCAGTTCCTCCGGAAGCTGCTTGATGCGTTCGCGGCTGCCGGTGAGAACCACAGGACGTCGCGTGCGGATCAGCGGGCTGCTGACCGGATGCACGCGCAGGGCTACACGGGAGCGAGCTGATGGCTGAGAACACGATGCTGGTGCGTCGCGGTGACGTGGTGCACGTCCGCGGCTGCGAGCTCATCGGGGGCGCGTACGTCGTCCCGGTGATCCACCCCGACGGGGGCATGAAGTTCTGCACCCGGTGTGGTGCGACGCCGACGCCGAAGGTGATGGCGGGTGCGCTGAACGCCGGCGTGTACGGGAAGACCGTGGCGGTGCCGGAGTCGGGTCTGGATGCGCCGTTCGAGGGTCGTGTGATCGCGATCTCGCATGACGGGTCGATCACGGGCCGCACGGTGACGACGTTCACGTTCGAGCCGGCGCCCGGTGGTCGGGCGCGGGTCCTGACGGTGGACTCGACGGTCCGGGTCGAGGTGCGGCGATGAGCGACTACGACGTCTTCGTCCGGGTGTCCGTGCCGAACGCGGTGTTCAAGACGCTGCGGCAGGTCGCTGACGCTGAGCGGACGTCGGTGGCGGTGGTGATCCGTGAGGTGCTGCGGACCTACGTGCCGCCGACGACCACGCCGCGCGCTGCCGAGGGCAGTGTCGATGAGCAGGTGCTGAAGCTCAACGAGAAGGGCATGACGGACCACGAGATCGCGGCGGAGCTCGGGATCAGCCACTCGTCGGTGGCGAAGCGGCGGAAGCGCCTGCTACTGCCGGCGCATGGCTGGCAGCGCCGCCTTGACGAGCAGCGGAAGGCCGCATCGTGAGCTCGCAGACGCCGGCGCCGCTCCTCGCCGCCCTCGAGGCGCGTGACGGGCGACGGTCGGCGTGGACGGGCAACGAGTCCGACACCCTCGTGCCGCAGCACCGGCAGGGCGGCATGGGCGGCCGTCGGTCGAAGCACCGGCTGTCGAACGTCGTCTGGTTGGAGTCGTCGATCAACGGCGAGATCGAGGCGGATCCGGAGATGCAGGCGGAGGCGGTCCGGCGGGGCATCAAGATCGGCGGCCATGACGACCCGGAGCTGGTGGAGGTGCGGCACGCGGTGCACGGCCTGGTCCTGCTCCGCGACGACGGCGGCGTGCACTACGCGTGGCCGCCGACGGACGGGAGCGCGTCGTGGGGCTGAGCAGGACCGCGGTGCTGGCTCACCTGGCCCGGTGGGAGGCGCACCGGAACCCGCTCGTCGCGGCGATGGCGGAGGGCATGAGGACCCGCATCGAGGCGGGCGAGATGGACGAACGAGAGGAGGAGGAACCGTGAGCTTGAAGGTGATCACGTGGGTGCTGTACGAGGCGCCGGTGACGACGCAGTCGCACCTGCTCGTGCTGCTCGCCCTCGCGGACCGGGCGCACGACGACGGGTCGGCGGCGTACCCGGCTCGGGAGTGGATCGCAGATCGGGCCCGCTGCTCGGTGCGGAGTGTGGCGTCGCATCTGCGGGCGCTCGAGGACGCCGGGCTGATCCGGAAGGGCGACCAGGATCTGGTGTCGCACTTCCGTGCGGACCGTCGTCCAGTGGTCTACGACGTCGTCATGACGGCAGGCAAGTCCTGCACCCCGCCGGTTCACGACGTGCAATCTGACGCGCCACGGGGTGCGAGATCGCGTACTCACGACGTGCAACCTGTTGCACACAAACCGTCCCTCTTCTCCTTCGGAGAAGAACCCGTCCAGAACCCGTCCATCGCGCGGGAGGACGACTGGTTCGAATTGGTCTGGACGGTGTGGCCGAAGCACGACAAGAAGAAGCCCGCTCGGGAGAAGTTCGTGCGGCTCGTGAGGTCGAAGGTGATCGGGCTCGAGGTGCTCGTCGCCGCGATCAGGGACCACGGGCAGGCGTACACGGCAGGCGGTTGGGACGAGCAGTTCGTGCCCGGGCTGCTGCCCTGGCTGAACCAGGAGCGGTGGAACGACCCGCTCCCGCGACCGCGTCATGGACGCATGCAGGAACGACAGGACGACACCCTCGCGCTGATCGCGCGGATGGCTGAGGAGGACGCACGAGATGAACAAGCAGGAGACCGCCGCGCTGTTGGCATGGGCGCAGGGCATCGACAGCCGTCCGCTGACCGAGTTCTCGGCGCGGGCGTGGCACCAGCTGGTGGGCCACGTGCCGTTCGATGAGGCGCTGGCGGCGGTGCAGCAGCACTACCGCGAGGAGCACCGGTGGATCATGCCGTCGGACGTCCTCGAGCGGTGTGCACCGGATCAGCCGCGGCTCGGCATCGACGCGACGGCCGAGCTGATGGCGGAGCAGAAGCAGGCGTGGTGTGAGGCGCACGGCGTGACCGTCGAGGAGTTCGACGAGCACGAGGGCGACACCGAGTGGATCGAGGCGGTGAGCCGCCGTGGATGACGTGCAGCAGTTCGACCAGGTCGCGGAGCAGACCGTCGTCGGTGCGATGCTCCTCGACCGGGACGCCATCTGGACCGCCCTCGACGTCCTGACGCCGGCGGACTTCTACAGCCCGAAGCACGAGCACATCGCCCGCGCCGCGGCGTCCCTCGCGGAGCGTGACGAGCCGTCGGACACGATCGCGGTGATCAACGAGCTGCAGCAGAAGGGCCTCATCGGCAACGTCGGCGGGGACGCGTACCTGTTCCAGCTGACGTCGATGGTCGCGACGACGGCGAACGTCGGCTACCACGCCGACATCGTCCGGCAGAAGGCGATCCGCCGGCGTCTCGCGCAGGCCGGTCTGCAGATCACGCAGATGGGGTCCGCGACCGAGGGTGACCCGATGAAGCTCGTCGACGAGGCGCAGCAGGCGCTCGAGTTGGTGGCGAAGAACACGCGCGTCGCCGTGCACCCGGTCGGGGACACGATCGACGCGACGATCGCCCGGCTGGCGGAGAAGCCGGAGTTCATGTCGACGGGGTTCGAGTCCCTCGACAAGCTGATCGGCGGCCTCGCCGGCGGGAACCTCGTCGTCATCGGCGCCCGTCCCGGTGAGGGGAAGACGATCTTCGGGATGAACCTGGCGACGATGCTCGCCCGCCGCGGCATGGTCGTGTACGTCTCGCTCGAGATGTCGGAGGACGAGCTGCAGTTGCGCCTCATCGCGCAGTTCGGCGAGGTCCACATGAAGTCGCTGCGGAACCACGCGCTGAACGACGAGCAGCGGAAGCGGGTCGCGATCGCCAGGCAGAAGATGCAGGGCGCGCCGATCTTCATCGACGACCGGTCGACGACGCTCGCGGAGATGCGGGCGTTCATCCGGTCGGTGTCGCGACGCGGGCCGCTTGCGGGCGTCGTCGTGGACTACCTGCAGCTGTTCGAGGGCGGCGACCCGAAGCAGTCTCGGCAGGAGTTCGTCGGGTCGATGTCGCGGCAGCTGAAGCTCCTCGCTAAGCAGCTCGGCGTGCCGGTGATCGCCCTGTCGCAGCTGAGCCGGCAGGTGGAGGGCCGGAAGTCGCGGGTGCCGATGCTGTCGGACCTGCGTGAGTCGGGGTCGATCGAGCAGGACGCGGACGTGGTGCTGCTGCTGTCGTACGACCGGAAGACGCCGGCGGATCTGACGGTCGCGGTGGCGAAGAACCGGCATGGGGAGAACGGGGAGGTGTCGTTGATCTGGCAGGGCCAGTTCGCGCGCCTCAGGGACAGGGGTTGGTCGCCGCACGGTGCGGTGCCACTTGACGGAGCGGAGGCCGCCTGATGGCGACGAAGAAGACGATCACGAAGACGACCACCGAGGTCAGGAACGTGTTCACGGTGATGACGGACCTCGGAGACCAGCACGTCTCTCGGCGCTTCGAAGGGGCATGGGCCAGTAGCGAGCGTGACCTCGAGGACCCCAACGTCGTCGGGCGATCGATCGACCAGCAGTTCGCTGAGCTCTGCCAGGAGTGGGGGCTGGGCCACCAGACAGCGCTGAGCGTGTTCCAGATCGAGAAGCGGACGACGCACTACGTCCAGGAGGTCGACATCGAAGCGACCGAGATGAGCAGGCGCGTCGTCGAGACAGGCGCTACGGACGGGAGCGACTGATGGGCGTCACGAGGACGAGAACCGAGACCATCGCCGACGCGTGGGCTGACGACTTCGGCGGCGTGTCCGTCGAGGTCCGCGGCACGCAGGCGCAGCTCGAGATCGCGGAGGCAGCCCAGCTCCGCGACGAGCTGGACGAAGCAATCAGCGCGGCACTGGCTTGCCGCATCGAGAAGGCCGCCCCGGCGGCAGAGACGGAGAACTGAGATGGCTGGCGAAACGATCATCACCGTGGTGGGGAACCTCACCGCAGACCCCGAGCTCCGGTACACGCAGAACGGTAAGGCCGTCGCGAACTTCACGATCGCGTCCACGCCGCGGACGTTCGACCGGCAGGCGAACGAGTGGAAGGACGGCGACGCGCTGTTCCTCCGGTCCAGCGTCTGGGGCGAGTTCGCCGAGCACGTGTCCGGGTCGCTGACGAAGGGCAGCCGCGTCATCGTCCAGGGCCGTCTCCGTCAGCGGTCGTACCAGGACCGCGAGGGCAACCAGCGCACGAGCATCGAGCTCGAGGTCGACGAGATCGGCCCGTCCCTCCGGTACGCCACCGCAGCGGTCACACGGGCCACCAGCGGCCGAACGGGAGGCCAGGCGGCTGACAACCCGTCCTGGGCTCCGCAGGGCGCTCAGCAGCCGCAGGCGGACACGTGGACGCAGCCCGGCGGCACGTACGACGACGAGACCCCGTTCTGATGGGAATCACGGCTCAGCGCGTCCCGAGTGAGCTCGAGCGGCGTGTGCTGTACAAGCTCAGCGAGCCCGTCACGACTGACGAGATGCCCGACCCGTTTACGCACGTCGTGGTCAGCCTCGGCAGCCTCGGTGACACGTGTGCGTTCCCCGCAAGCGCCAGTGGGGCGATCCTCGACTTCTTCGGCTTCGGCTTCGCGGACGGCCCGAACCGGTGGCTGACCGACGGGGAGCTCGACGACTACGTCGAGCATTGCATCCAGCAGCACGAGAAGGACGGCGGGGCAGGCACGACCGACTACGAGAGCAGGAGCAACGCATGACCGACACCCTCGAGCTCGACGACGAGACCGCCCTCGCCCTCGCCGCCGCACGAGCACGCCGCACCCTCAACGACGCACCGGGCCTCATCGCGTACGCCCGCAGCCTCGCCGTCCCCTCCCTCGGCGTCATGAGCGACGGCATGCCCCGGGCCACGTCGAAGGAGGCGCCGCTCCCGTTCCGCGCTGACGCGATCGACGACACCGACGACGCGTACGCCCGCATCGTGCAGTGGGTGACGAACTGGGCCGACCGCCTCCAGGTCAACCCACCCGCGACCGTCGTCGTCGTGTGGAAGCGCGACGGGCAGGAGCAAGGCTTCCGCGCCGAAGCCACCCCGGCCGGCGCCGGGCAGCTGGTGCAGATCCTCGTCACCTGGCTGCTCATCCGGTGGGACGCGATCCTCACCGACAGCGCCGGACCCGTGTTCATCGACGACGTGAACGACATCTTCCGAGCCCTGTCCGGCAAGTACCCGCGAGCACCACGACGACCCCGCGACGTCCACGCCCGCCAGTGCCCGGTCTGCGGAGAGCACGCCATCGGCGCGGTGTGGCACTCCGAAGACGTCCACGACGTCGCCGTGCAGTGCGAGGCGTGCACGTACGAGGTCCCGACGAAGACGTACCGGCAGGTCCTGGACTGGATCGGATGACGGCGGAGATCCTCACCCTCGACGCGGCAGCGAAGCGGATCCGCCGCAGCAAGCGGACCATCAAGCAGTGGGCCACCAACGGGATGGACACGGTGCTCTACCAGGGACGCCGGTACGTCCGCCTCGACGTCCTCGTGCAGTACGCGGCAGAGCACGGACGACGGCGAGGACGGGCCCGCGACTCGCCGTAAACCTGAACTGCCCTCCCAGTGTGTACACTGGCGCTAGCGAACCTCCACGCCGGGTCACCGGAACGGAGCAACCGAAGGCCCTCACCATCATGGTGGGGGCCTTCGTCGTACCCCCGGTGAGGCGTCGTTGCCCCGGGCCACGGGGCTGATCCGCCCGGCCGTCGGTGGCGAACGGATCCCGGGCCGGTGTTCTTGAGGGAGACGCCGGCCCATGACTTCGGCGGGGACGTCAACGCGGCCGCGCTGACCGCGAAGGACCGCCACAATCCGGACTGACCTGTCACCCCGGAGCGGTACCTGCGTCCCCGCCGTCCACCCTGTGAGGAGCAGCCGATGCCTCGAGGTGGAAGCCGCCGGCACACGGAGATGCGCGCCGAGGAGAAGACCCGGTGGCGCGCCGTCAACGCCCCCTGCTCCCTCTGCGGTCAGGCGACCATCGACTGGGACGCACCAGCGAACACGCCGGACGCCCTCGAGGTGGACCACACCCTGCCGGTGAAGACGCACCCGCACCTCGAGTTCGAGCCGTCGAACCGGAAGCCGTCGCATCACCGCTGCAACCGCGCGAAGGGCGCCGGCGCTGCAGCCCCCGGCATCGGCGTCACATCGGAGGCATGGTGATCAGGCAGTGGCTCGTGCGGCGCCGAGAGCAGGCGCTCGAAGAACTCGGCGAGGTGCTTCGCGCGCAGGATGAGAACCAAGCCGGGTACCTGGCTGGAGGCGACCGAAACCTGCTCGTCGCGCAGGTGGAGGCCATGTTCGAGGAACCGGGTGCTCGGCGCCGGCTACACCGCGCAGACCGCGCGCTCGATCTCTGGACGCTCGGCGGGCGCTGGTGATCTGCCACACCCCCGACTGCCCGGCATCACAGTCGGTAGACGAGTTCGGTCGGAGGCCCAGCGTGGAGCACGGTCCGATCACCCACTCCGTCCTCGGCACCACCGGACACCACCTCCTGAACCGGCACACCCGCGGCGAACTGCCCGACCACCTGCACACGTGGACACCGGCCGCTCTCGACCGGGCACACGCCGACCTGACCGCCGAGATCGACCGCACCACCCGGTACCTCGCGGCTCTCATCGACACCCGGTACACGGTCATCACCCACGGGGTGGACGGTGTGCACCCACGGTGACCGGGAAGCGTGCACCTGCCACCGCACCAGGACGAACCGTTGGCCGATCGCGGCCAACACCACTGACCACCTGCACGGCGAGGACGTAACCGACGCAGTCGGCTTCGGGGGCACCGCCAAGGCTTTCGACCGGGGACGGCATCCCGGCCGCCGTGCAGGCCAGACCTGAGCAATGAGAGGATCCCCGCATGGGAACGAAGCAGATGCTCGCGAAGTACCTCGCAGTGCGATCGCCGACTCGCCCTCACACCCACACGCGAAGTGAACGAGCCGTCGACGCCGCACTCCGAGTTCTGGAGAGCCCCCTACACGCAGCCACCGCGCTCTGGCGCCCCGCTGTGGTCATAGCAGCCACCAGCACGCTCGTAGCCGTCCTCCTGACCCGCTGAGGGGTAGGGGCGGTCAGATCGCCACGACCCCGAGCACGGGCCCAACCGCCGGGAGTGATCTTCCCCATCCGGGGTTGGGGTTCTCGTGACATCACGTCACGCGTCACGCGCACGAGGAGGTGTCACGCATGGTCTCGGATGAGGTGAAGCGGGCGGCTGCTCGTGAGCGGGCGCGGAAGTACCGGGCGCGGAAGCGTGAGTCGGAGGGATCGGCACGTCCTGAGCGGCGTGACGTTCAGCCGGGCAGGGTGATGCGCGATGCGGTGGACCGGTCGCTGGCGGCGATGAAGTGGTTGACGCCGTCGGATGACGGTGCGGTGTCGCAGGCTCGGCTGCTGGCTGAGCAGGTGGACGTGCTGACGGCGGAGGGCGCGACGACGAAGCTGCTGGCTGCGCATCGTGCGCTGTCGTCGGTGTTGGGGGCGCTGGCGGGAACGCCGACGATGCGTCTGCAGCATGAGCTCCGGTCGCTGCGTGCGGCGGGGCGGACGGACGAGGAGCCCGATGAGCGCGACGACGAGCAAGAGCGCCCGGACAGCGTCACGGCCATCCCGCGGCCGGCAGCCCGCCGTCCGGCGTAAGCGGTTCGGGTCGGTCACGCCGCGCATCTGGACGCGGCCGCTGCGGAAGCTGACGCCGGAGACGTCGCTCGGCTTCGACGCTGTCGCGTTCGCGGACTGGGTGCGCGACCGGCTCGAGCAGATCGCGGCGGCGGACCCCGATCAGGCGGATGTCCTCGAGATCGTGCCGCGGCTGCTCGAGTGGCAGCGGTGGCTGCTGATCCACGCGCTCGAGCTGCTGCCGGGCCCGGAGCTGATCTTCCGGTTCCGCACGGTCCTGCTGCTGGTGAGCCGCCAGAACGGCAAGACCGTGATCCTGATCTACCTGCTGCTGTGGCGGCTGTTCCAGGACGGCGCTCGCACGATCGTCGGGACGGCGCAGTCGCTCGACATCGCCGAGGAGGCGTGGGACGCGGTCCGCCAGGTGGCGGAGGCGATCCCGGAGCTGTCCGACGACGTGAAGAAGATCCGCACGGCGAACGGCCGGCAGGCGATCATCCTCGACACGAACCAGCGGTACAAGATCGCGGCGGCGAACCGTCGCGGCGGCCGCGGCCTGTCTGGCGACTGCGTCGTCCTCGACGAGCTCCGTGAGCACCAGTCGTGGGATGCATGGTCGTCGGTGTCGAAGACGACGCTCGCCCGGCAGCGTGCACAGGTGTGGGGCGTGTCCAGCGCGGGCAACGCGACGTCGCTGGTGCTCCGGCATCTGCGGAAGGTGGCGCTCGCCGCACTCGGCATCGACGAGATGCGTGACGCAGCAGAGGCCGCGGCTGACATCGACGATGACCTGCTGGACGACTCGGCGCTCGGCATCTTCGAGTGGTCGGCGGCGCCGGACGCCGATGTGCGCGACCGTGACGCGTGGGCGCAGGCGAACCCGTCCATGGGGCACACGATCACCGAGGCGGCGATCGCTGCCGCTCTCGCCACGGACCCGGAGCACGTGTTCCTCACCGAGGTGATGTGCCGGTTCGTGAACACGGCCGCAGCGGGCCCCTTCCCAAACCGCTCGTGGGAAGCCATCCGCGTGGAGCGCGTCGAACGCGATGCCGCCCGCACGGCCACGTACTGCGTTGACGTCTCGCATGACCGCACCTGGTCGTCGATCGTCGTCGCGTTCTGGGACACCGTCGGCCGCCGCCGCGTCGAGCTCGTCGCTCGAGCGCCCGGCACCGAGTGGGTCATCCCGTGGCTCCTCAGTCCGGACCGCAAGATCCAGCCCGAGCACGTGACGCTGCAGACCCGCGGCGCCCCGGTGTCCTCGCTCGTTGACGACTTCGCTCGCGCTGGCATCGAACTCGTCGAGTGGCAGGGCCCCGACCTTGCTCGGGCGTCGGGCGTCACGTTCGATGCTGTCCGCCGCGCGGTCGACGAGGACGACCCGCAGGTGGTCCTCACGCACGGGAACCAGCCGCCGCTGGACATCGCGGCGACGACCGCGGTCATCAAGCCGCTCGGTGACGGCTGGGTCATCGACCGGCAGAAGTCGCCGGAGGACGCCGCTCCGCTCGTCGCGGCGCTTGGAGCGCTGTGGCTGCTCAACACCAACCCCACGATCGTGCGCTCGGCCTACGAGGACGAGGGCGCGTTCGTGCTCTGACACATGGAGGTCGCCGTGGGACTGCTCGACATCTTCCGCGGCAGCCGACTGCCCGTCGACGAGGTCGCTCCGAACGGGGTTCCCGTCGAGTGGCGGGGCCAGTGGTTCGACCAGGTGATGGGCTTCTCGGTCGAGAAGCTGTGGGAGACGCAGCCGGCCCTTCGCACGGTCGTCACCTTCCGGGCCAGGAACGTCGCGCAGCTCGGCCTGCATGCGTTCGAGCGTCTCGCTGACGGGGGCCGTGACCGGCTCCGCGACGACCCGCTCGCGCAGCTCATCAAGCAGCCGAACGCGGACCAGACGGCGTACGAGCTGCTCTACGAGCTGGTCGCTGCGCTGGATCTCTACGACGAGGCGTACTGGGTCGTGGGGGAGTCGGACACCCCGTCCGGGTTCGAGATCCGGTCGATACCGTCGGGTTGGGTCACGGGTGTCAGGGGCGGCACGTTTTGGCGGCCTGACGCGTACATCGTGTCCCCGCCGGGGAAGCCGATGTTCGAGGTCAAGGCCGAGCAGACGATCGTGTTCCACGGCTGGTCGCCGCTGTCCGGCACGCGGGGCACCTCCCCGGTGAAGGCGCTCCGGCAGACGCTGGCGGAGCAGATCAACGCGCAGGAGTACCGCCTGCAGGTGTGGCAGCGCGGCGGCCGCGCTGGGACCGTGGTGACACGGCCTCAGGGTGCAACGTGGACGCAGGAGGCGCAGAACCGCTTCATGGCGGCGCTGAAGGAGCGGTTCACCGGGTCCGGTTCGGAAGCCGGCGGCCCGCTCCTGCTGCAGGACGGCATGACGATCGAACAGCCTGGCTTCTCGGCGAAGGACAACCAGTTCATCGACGCCGCGAAGCTGTCGATCGCGACGGTCGCGTCGGTCTACCACGTGAACCCCACGATGATCGGGCAGCTCGACAACGCGAACTTCTCGAACGTCCGCGAGTTCCGCCGCATGTTGTACACGGAGACGCTCGGCCCGCTGCTGGCGCAGATCCAGGACCGGGTGAACGCGTTCCTGGTGCCCCGCATCACGGACCGGGCGACCGCGTACCTCGAGTTCAACATCGGCGAGAAGCTCCGCGGCTCGTTCGAGGAGCAGGCCGCGGTTACCTCGACGGCGACAGGCGCGCCGTGGATGACTCGCAACGAGGCGCGGGCGCTAAACAACCTGCCTTCGGTCGACGGCGCGGACGAGCTGATCGTCCCGCTGAACGTCATCGAGGGCGGTCAGGCGTCACCGCAGGACGGTGGGGCTGCGTCTGGGACGCAGTCGGGGCCACGGCGCCCTGCGAAGCGCTCTCCGCTGCTGCTGAAGGAGCGGGCGACGCCGAAGCAGGTCAACACCGTGCGGGACGTGTTCGCCGCGTTCTTCGACCGGCAGGCGCGCGCAGTGCTGTCGGCTCTCGGCGCGAAGGCCGACAGCTGGTGGGACGAGGAGCGGTGGGTCAAGGAACTCTCCGCCGACCTCCTCGCCGCCGGCACACCGTTGACGGTCGACGCAGCGCGGAAGACGCTCGAGGACGCCGGCATCGACCCGGACACCTACGACGTCGACCGCACCGTGAACTACCTGAAGGCCGTCGCGACGAACACGGCGACCCGGGTCAACAAGGCGACGAAGGAGCAGCTCGACGCTGCCCTCGACGACGACGACCCGGACGCCGCTGACCACGTGTTCGACGTGGCTGCCGACTCCCGGGCTGATCAGTCCGGCCTGACGTACGCGACGGCCCTCGCTGGCTTCGCGACCGTCGAGGCGGTGCACCAGTCCGGCGGGTCCGGTGCGACCAAGACGTGGATCGTCACGTCCGGGAAGCCGCGCGCCGCGCACGCCGCGATGAACGGCGAGACCGTCCCCTACGACGACTCGTTCTCCAACGGTGCCGCCTGGCCGGGCGACGCTTCCGCTCTCGACGTCGACGACATCGCCGGCTGCACGTGCGATGTGCAGATCGACTTTCCCTGAGGAGGGACGATGACCACCATCAAGACGGCCCCCCTGCGGGGCGTGAAGGCAGGACCGGAGGACGGGCTCGCCGAGGGCGAGTTCCTCGTGTACCCGTCCACGTTCACCCGCACCCCGGACTCGTACGGCGACGTCGTCGCGAAGGGCGCGTTCACCGACACCATCACCGAGTGGAAGGAGTCGGGGAACGTCCTCCCGGGCCTGTACGGGCACCGGCTCGACGACCCCGACTTCTACGTCGCGTCCGCCACAGACCAGGGCGAGGACGAACACGGCTGGTGGGTGAAGGGCGTGTTCGACCTCGAGTCCCCGAAGGGCGCTCAGGTCTACCGACTCGTGAAGGGCCGCCGGCTGACGCAGCTGTCGTTCGCGTTCGACGTCCTCGACGAGGGGTCGGTCGAGCTCGACGGGGGCGAGAAGGCCAACGAGCTGCGGAAGCTCAAGGTCTACGAGTTCTCGTTCGTGCCGATCGGCGCGAACCAGGACACCAGCGTCGTCGCCGTGAAGGCCGCCGCCGATCGCCTCTTCACCGAGGTGAAGGCGGGTCGAGTGTTCTCCGCGAAGAACGAAGACGAACTCCGCACCGTGCTGACGTCGCTCGACGACGCCCGCGCCGGTGTCACCAAGCTCCTCGCCGAGCTCGACGACCCGTCCGCTGAGGACGACCCGTCGGGCGACGGCGGGGGAACCGAAAGCGAAGCCAGCGCCGGCCCGGCCAAGGACGAGGAGCCCTCCGGGGCCAAGTCCGAGGAGCCCATCCGAGCGTCCGTGGAGCTGCTCAAGATCCGCATCAACATGGAAGGAGCCCACTGATGGGCACCACGCTGAAGGAGCAGCTGAGCGCCGCGCGCAAGGCTGCATCCGACTACATCAAGGGCCTCGAGGTCGACGGCCACGAGATCACCGAGGACGAGCTCGGCGAGGCGCGCAAGAAGTCGGACCTCGTGACCGAGCTCGCCGGGAAGGTGGAGCGGCAGAAGGGCCTCTCCGACCTCACCGCCGGTCTCACCGGTGCCGTCGAGGACGTCCCTGAGGGCCGCCCCGCGAAGTCGCTCGGCGAGCACTTCGTCAAGTCGGTCGGCGAGACCATCGCTCGCCAGAAGTCCGAGGGGCGCCGCGTGTCGGCGCAGTCCTCGGAGTACAAGGCGGCGACGGACGTGCACATCACGCCCGGTCCGCTGGCGCCGGCGCTGCTCCAGGTCGACACGAACATCGTCACCGGTGTCCGTCGTCGCCTGACGGTCGCGGACCTCCTCGGCTCGGAGACGATCTCCGGCACGGCGCTGACGTACTTCGTGGAGGGCGCGCTCGAGGCCGGCGACTTCGGGATCGTCGCGGAGAACGGCCAGAAGCCGCAGCTCCACTTCGGCGACCCGGTGGCGGTCACCGAGGCGCTGAAGAAGATCGCGGCGTTCATCAAGGAGTCCGACGAGCTCGGCGAGGACCTGCCGTTCCTGAAGTCCGCGATCGACGGCCGGCTGCTGTACCAGCTGGGCCTGTTCGAGGAGAACCAGCTCCTCAACGGTTCCGGCACCGGCACGAACATCCGTGGCCTGCTGAACCGTTCGGGCATCCAGACGCTCACGTCGGCCTCGGCTGACGCGAACGCTGACACCCTGTTCCGAGCGATCACGGCCACGGCGCTGAACTCCGGTCTGGACGCAGACGGCATCATCATCAACCCGGCTGACTACCAGGCGCTGCGCCTGTCGAAGGACGCGAACGGCCAGTACTTCGGCGGTGGGTTCTTCACCGGCCAGTACGGCAACGGGACGATCCAGGAGCAGCCGCCGCTGTGGGGTCTCCGGACGGTCGTCACGCCCGCCATCGCGGCCGGCACGACGCTGGTCGGCGCGTTCGCGCAGTCGGGTTCGGTCATCCGCAAGGGCGGCGTCGCGGTCGAGGCCACGAACACCAACGAGGACGACTTCACCAACAACCGGATCACGATCCGCGCGGAGGAGCGTCTGCTCCTCGCCGTGCGCCGTCCGTCCGGCCTCGTGAAGGTCACCCTCGGCGCTGCGGCGTAGCACCCACCGGCGGGCGCGACCCTACGGGGTCGCGCCCGCTCCTACCCCTGCTCACGGAAGGAGCATCCGCATGGCGGACAAGCTGAAGACCTACCGAGTCGGCAACACCAACTGGCAGTACATCGAGGGCGAGCAGCCCGAAGGTGCCGTCGAGGTCGACGAGAAGTCGAAGACCCCGGCGAACAAGGCGCGAACGTCGGCCAACAAGGCCGTCGAGCCCGACACGAAGTAGGAGGCACCGTGGCCGACGACACCACCCCGCAGCCGTTCGCGTTCGCGTCCGCCGAGCAGATGGAGGAGCGCACCGAGGGGGCGATCCCGAAGGACCGCCCGTTCCTCGCCACCGCGCTCGCCGTCGCGACGCAGATGATCCGCGACCACTGCGGGTGGGTCGTCGGCCCGGTCGCCACCGACACGCTCTTCCTGGACGGGCCCGGCTCACGCCTGCTCGTCCTCCCCACGCTCCGCATCGTCGAGGTCACCGCCATCCGGCAGTCCGGGCAGCCCCTCGACTCGACCAGCTACCGCGTCTCGCGCAGCACCGGCATGATCCGGTCCGCGACGCCGTTGTCCGCCGAGTTCGGTGCGATCGAGGTCGACCTTCGGCACGGGTACGACCCGGTGCCGGAACCGATCGTCGACCTGACGCTGCAGATGGCCGCCCGGGCCCTCGGATCACCGCTCGGCGTCGTCCGTGAGCAGACCCTCGTCGCGAACGTCACCTGGTCGACGACGGCTGCCGGCGTCGCCGGCGGCACGGTGATCCTCGAGCACGAGCTCGCGGCCCTCGCCCCGTACACGCTGGGTCCGCTCCCGTGACGGCGTCGTTCGCCCGCGAGACGATCACCCGACTCCGGTACCCGACCCGCTCCGATCACGGCGTCGACGTCCCCGACTACCGAGCGACCGCCGGCGAGCTGCCGATCGGTCGGTGCTGGCTCGAACCGGCCCTGTCGCAGGAGTCCAACGACGGCCGCCTCGCGGTGTCCACCGGCTGGACCGTCGCCGCGCCGAAGGGCGCAGACGTCGTCTCCACGGACCATGTCCGCTACGAGGGCGTCGAGTACGAGGTGCTCGGCGACCCGCAGCGCGTGAAGTCCCCGACCGGCGCCCTGGACACCGTCCGCATCGTCTTGCAGCGCTGGGAGGGCTGATGGCCGGCAGCATCCGTGTCGAGCTGAACTCCGCCGGCGTCGTCGCCCTCCTGCAGTCCGAGGAGATCAAGGCGGAGCTGCTGCGCCGTGGCGAAGCGATCCAGGCGGCGGCAGGTGGCGCGCCTGACTTCGACGTGATCGCCGTGACGGGCCGTCAGCGTGCCGCCGTGTACGTCGCGACCGCGAGTGTCCAGGGCATGCTCGCCGAGGCCACCGACCGCACGCTCACGCGAGCTCTCGACGCGGGGAGGAGCTGACGTGTCTGATCTGATCGTCTTCCCCGACGTCGAGCAGGAAGCCGGCGACCATCTCACTGCCGCGTTCGCAGCGTCGGAGGCGTTCTCCGACGTCCGGGCGGCCGGGCGCATCCCGTCGCGCCGACCGCGCCGGTTCGTCCGTCTCCGGGCGACGGGCGGTCAGCAGCTCACCATCAACGTCGACCAGCCGACGCTCGTCGTCGAGGGCTACGCGGACACGGACACGGACGCTGCCGAGATCACGAACCTCGCCGTCGCGATCCTCATGCAGGCCGGACGCGACCGGCAGCTCGGCCGCGCCGCGGTCGTCTCCCCGGGCGTCGCCGTCATCGGCCGCCCCCAGAACCTGCCGGACCCGCTCACCGAGCAGGCCCGGTACACCGCGACCATCACGGTCGCTCTACGCGGGTCCCGCGCGTAGCACCACCCAACCGAACCGGCCGCCGACTTGGCGGCCTCTTCATGCTGCCCGGGAAGGGGCCCTCATGACGAACTCCGCCTTCAATGTCGTCAACGGCACGCCGGCCGCCACCGGCGGCGTGCTGTACGCACCACTCAAGACGGCGATGCCCGGCACCGCGGTCACCGCCATCCCCGACGGCTTCACCTCCGGCGGGTACGTGTCCGAGGACGGGCTCACGAAGTCCGAGTCGCGCGACACGAACTCGATCAAGGACTGGTCGGGCCTGACCGTCAAGAAGTCCCAGACCGGCTACGAGGCGACGTTCCAGTTCGCGTTCCTCGAGTACCTGTCCGAGCACGGCGCGAAGGTCATCTACGGCGCCGACGCGGTCGTGGTCACCCCGGCGACGTCGTCGCACGGCACGCAGATGCGTGTCGCGGTGAAGGGCAAGGCGTCCCCGCACCTCGCGTGGATCTTCGACATGGCCGACGGTGACGCGGTCATCAAGATCCTCGTCCCGGACGGGCAGGTCTCCGAGACCGACGACACCGTCTTCGGCAACTCGGACGCCGCCGGCCGCGGCGTGACCCTGACGGCCTTCCCCGACGAGGACGGCGTCTTCTTCTACGAGCTCACCGACGACGGCCTCAAGGTCGGCGCGACGACCGGCTCGTAGCCAGACCAGCGGGTCGGGGAAACCGGGACTCGCCCCGGCCCGCTGCCACACCCCCAGAGTCCCGATCGAAGGAGTCCCGCATGCCGTACCAGGTCCCCGCCTCGAAGGCGTCGATCAAGCAGAACCAGTTCGAGTTCAAGATGCCGGCGGGCAAGGTCGCCGACGTCGCCGCCGCGAAGAAGGCGGACCCCGCGCTCTTCGAGGAGTTCGAAGCCGCCCGGAAGAAGTGGGAAGCGCACGTCGCCCAGTTCGAGAAGGCCGACACCCGCACCTACTCGATCCCGAAGATGCAGTTCCTCCGCCCGAACCTCGTCGACAAGATCGACCCCGAGGCACCGAAGGTCGACGTCGTCCGCGACCTCCTCGAGCACTACCACCCGGGCTTCTGGGACCGGTTCGACGACATGTCCCAGGCGCTCGGCTTCTTCGAGGCGTGGCAGGCCGCATCGGGCACCGAGCTGGGGGAATCCTCGGCCTCCACCGACTCCTAACCGGGGAGCACGGAGAGGCCGTCCGCTACGACCTGTTCATGGCCGGGCGATCCCTGGATGACCTGGGATCGTCCGGCTTCTCGTGGATGGACCTGCGCGCCTTCACCCGGTACGCACCACACACATCCGCGTTCGCACGCTCCTACCACGGCGAGGCCGCGGCATGGGGGCCGACTGAGCACCTCCTCGCGACGCTCATCGACGTCGAGCAGATCGCGAACTGGCAGCGCGCCGGCAAGAAGGCCGGCCCCCGCCCGAAGCCGCTCCTCCGACCCGGGCAGCGGAAACGCATCGGCACCACGGTCCTGTCGCTCGACGCGATGGACAAGCTCCTGGGGTACTCGCCCCGTACCTGATCGGAGGCGACTGTGGCTACCGAGCTCGCAACCGCGTACCTGTCCCTCGTCCCCTCGCTGAAGGGCGCTCAGGGCGCGATCGCTTCGGAGCTCGGCGGCCTCGGCGGGGCCGGAGCGTCAGGTGGCCGTGCACTCGGCGGCGGGATCGTCGGCGCCCTGAAGGGTGCTGTCGCTCCCGTCGCCGGGATCATGGCCGGCGTCTTCGCCGTCGGCGCAATCGCCGGCTGGGGCAAGGAGCAGATCGACTCCCTGAAGCGCATCGAGCGGCTCAACGCTCAGAGCGCGTCGGCGATCAAGGCGACGGGCGGCGCTGCAGGCGTCTCCGCGAAGCACATCGAGGACCTGACCGGGTCGCTCGAGAACTCGACTGCCACGGAGGCGGAGTCGATCCAGGAGGGCGCGAACCTCCTCCTCACGTTCAAGAACATCAAGAACGGCGCCGGCGAGGGCAACGACGTCTTCGACCAGACCACCCGCGTCATGACGGACATGTCTCGGGCGATGGGTACCGACGCCAAGGGCGGCGCGATCCAGCTCGGCAAGGCGCTCAACGACCCGGTGAAGGGCATCTCCGCTCTCTCCCGCGTCGGTGTCACCTTCAGCGAGGACCAGAAGAAGGTCATCCAGTCCCTCGTGGACGCCGGCGACACCATGGGTGCGCAGAAGATCATCCTGAAGGAGCTCAACAGCGAGTTCGGCGGCGCTGGTGCGGCGTACGCGGCGACCTACGCCGGCAAGGTCGACCTCCTCGGTCACGCCTGGGGGACCTTCGGCGAGACGCTGTTCCAGAACGTCACCCCGGCGCTCGGCAGCGTCGCGTCCGGGCTCACCGGCCTCCTGAACAACGTCCTCACCCCACTCGCGGGTACCGTCTCGACCGGCCTCACCTCCGCGTTCGGCGTCGCGAAGCGCGCCACCATGGACTTCTTCTCCGGCTTCGCTCACGGGGTCGACGACATTGGCACGAAGCAGGGCTTTTGGCCTGGCTGGGGTGCTGAGGTCGCGGGCGTCTTCATGAAGGTGAAGACCGTGTCGCAGCAGGCGTTCGCGGCCATCGCGCCGTCGTTCGCTGCTCTGAAGCCTGTCTTCTCCGGGCTGGTGCCGCAGCTCGTTCAGCTCGCGGCTTCCCTCTCGCCGACGGCGATCGCCTTCCGGGCGCTGCAGCCGATCCTCCCCGCGCTCGGCGCCGCCCTCACGCAGGTCGGCATCGCGCTCGGGGACACGCTGACGGCGGCCCTGACCACGCTGCTGCCGCTGATCGTGTCGATGTCGGCGTCCCTGTCGACGAGTCTCACCGCGGCGCTCGTCGCGGTGCTGCCGCCGCTGACGAGCATCCTCGTCGCGCTCCTGCAGGTCATCACCCCGGTGCTGGCGTCGAAGACGGCTCTGCTCGCCCTCGCCGGCGCGTGGGTCGTCTGGAAGGGCGCGATGGCGGGTGTCGCCTTCGCGGGCGTCATCCAGGGTCTCGTCGCGTCGACGGTCGCGACGACGGCCAGCACTCGGGCGACGATCGCAGGCACGGCTGCGAAGGTCGCTGACAAGGCGGCCACGGTCGCTCTCGTCGCGATGTACGCGGGCGACTTCATCGTGAAGATCACCTCCGCGATCGCTGCGACGGTCGCGCAGACGGCTGCGATCATCGCGAGCACCACGGCGATGATCGCCTCCCGGGTCGCCATGGCCGCGGGGGCTGTCGCGACCGGGGCGGCGACGGCTGCTCAGTGGCTGTTCAACGCGGCGCTGAGCGCGAACCCGATCGGCATCGTGATCGTCGCGGTCGCAGCTCTCGTGGCGGCGTTCGTCTGGTTCTTCACGCAGACGAAGGTCGGTCAGGCGATCTTCGCCGGGTTCACGTCGTTCCTCCGCACCGCGTGGGACGCGGTGGTCGCTGGGGTGTCGGCGGCTGTGCAGTTCCTCGGCTCGTTCTTCGTGTCGCAGTTCAACCTGATGCGCGGCGTCGTGATGGTGCTGGTCGGCGCTGTACAGACCATGGCAGCCGGAGTCGCCGCCGGGTTCAACGTGGCGGTGGGCGCCGCCCGCAGTCTGGCCGCCGGCATCGGCTCGGCGATCGGCTCAGCGGTGTCGTTCTTCGCGGGGCTGCCGGGTCGGATCCTCGGCGCGGTGTCTGGCCTGGGCGGGATGCTCGTCAGCGTCGGCGCGAACGTAATGCGCGGCTTCATCTCCGGAGCGCAGTCCGTCGCCGGCGGCATCCGCGATGCGGTTCTCGCGCCGATCCGGAACTCGGTTGAGGCTGTGAAGAGCTTCCTCGGGATCCACTCCCCGTCGAGGCTGTTCCGCGACATCGGTGGGTTCGTCGGCGAGGGCCTGAAGCAGGGCCTCGCCGGATCCGCCCCGGGCGTGAGCAAGGCGACGAAGGACCTCGCGGCCGCCGTGTCGAAGTCGTTCGGTGCCGGCGAGATCAACCAGACGGTGAAGCAGTCAGTGCTGCAGGTGACCGACACCCTCACGAAGGGGCTGAAGCGTCTCGCCGGGCAGCAGGACAGGATCCTGGACCGCATCAAGGCGGCTCGGGAGAAGGTCCTCGATCTGCGGAAGGACAAGGCGGACTACGCCAAGTCGATCCGCGACGACGTCACCGGGTCCGTGAACGCCGGAGAGCAGACAACGGCCGGCGGGTACGTCGCGAACCTGCAGAACGAGATCGCGCAGACGAAGCGGTTCACCGCCGTCCTCGCGAACCTGAAGAAGAAGGGTCTCGACAAGGCCACGTACGACGAGCTCGCTCGAGGCGGCGTCGACTCGCTGGGCGTGGCGCAGTCGATCGCTGACAGCGGCAAGTCGGGCATCGCGCAGATCAAGAAGCTGAAGGGTCAGCTCGGGTCTGCGGGGTCGGCGCTCGGGAAGTCGACGTCGACCGCGATGTACGACGCCGGTATCAACGCGGCGACGGGCATCCTCCGCGGCCTGCAGGCGAAGGAACCGGCGCTGGTCAAGCAGATGAAGCGGCTCGCGGAGCGGCTGGTGTCGAGCATCAAGCAGGCGCTCGGCATCCACTCCCCGTCGCGTGTGCTGCGCGACCAGGTCGGCGCGCAGATCGGCGCCGGCGTGGAGACCGGCATCCGTGGCCAGTTCAAGTCCGTGGCGAACGCCATGGGTGACCTGGTGCGGATCCCGTCAGCTGCGGCGTACGCGCCTCGGCTGACCTCTCCGACGCTTGCCGCGCAGTCCGCTGCGCCGGCCGGTGCGGGGACGGGCGGACGGAGCGCATCGCTGACCGTGCAGAACTACGACAAGCCGTTCACGGAGCAGCAGCTCCTGAACGCCTGGCACAAGGTCGACGTTATGACCGGCGGCTGACGAGGAAGGTGCTCGGATGGATCAGGACACCATCGACGGAGGCGCACCGGGCTCGGTGATCGCCGCCGTCATCGACGGCAACGGGGACGTGTTCAACGTCATCGACGGCAACAACGGGGCGAACACTCCTGACCCGTCGGACCCACCGCTGCCGCCGATCCCGGGGCCGACGGACTCCCGGGTGCTGTCCCTCGAGTCCCTCGACGGCGCCGTGTCGGTGGTCCTCGCGGGTGGCCGGTCGGGCCGGGTGCTCATGCCCGGCGCGACCGGCCTCCGCCTCCCACCCGTGGACGTCGTCACCGGCACCACACCCGGCATGGCCGGGTCGTGGCTGCAGGAGGTGAACGTGCTCGAGCGGGAGGTGTTCCTCCCCATCGGGTTGTGGTCAGACGAGTCGCAGGCGGAGTTCTTCGCGATCCTCGACGAGTTCCAGGGCATCGTGTCCGCGTGGGACGACGTCGACATCGGCCAGGTCGGCACCTGCCGGCTGGTCGCCCGTTCGTCGAAGGGTGAGCGGGTCCTCGACGTCACCTACAAGGGCGGCATGGAGGGCGAGGAGGGCGGTGACGCGTCCGGTGAGGACTGGGCGACGTACGGGCTCACGTTCGTCGCCGTGTCGCCGTACTGGCACGCCCGTGAGCCGGTGGAGCGGTCGTACTCGATCGTCTCCGGTGAGGACTTCCTCGGCGACGGCACCGGTACAGCGCCGTGGCCGCGCAGCATCAGCCCCTCGACCGTCGTCGGCGAGAACATGCCGATCCCCGTCGAGGGCGACGTCCCGACGTGGACGGAGTACGAGGTCCTCGGCCCGGTCCCGTCGGTGACGGTCACCTACCCGGGTACGTCAGTCGACGTTCCCGGCGGTGTCCCCGCCGGTCAGATCCTCCGCCTCGTCACCGACCCCCGTGCACGATCCGCGCGGCTCGACGGCGCGATCGCGTGGGACCGCATCACGATGGGTGCCACGTTCGCGCCGCTCCGCCCGGGCGTGAACCGGGTGTCGGTGGTCCTCTCGACCGCCGGTGACGGTGCGGGCCTGGTGATGCGGTGGACGCCGCAGTGGAAGGCGGCGTGGTGAGCGGCAACTGGACGATCCAACCGCGCGACGTGAACCTGCGCCGTGTGTTCGACCCGGTGCGGTTCTGGTCGAAGCTCGACGTCGTCGAGCGGCACAACGTCCTCGCGGCGGTCCCCGGCGCCTGGTCGGTGACCGCACGCAACGAGGGACTGACTGGGCTGCTCACCGCTGGCAACGGGGTCATCCTGTTCCGCGGCGGCGTGAAGATCATGTCGGGGCCGATCGTGCAGATCGACCGTGGAGCTCAAGAGTCGACGGTGTCCGGCTGGTCGGATCTCACGCAGCTCGCTGGCCGCGGCATCCTCCCGGACCCGGCTGTGCCGGTCGCGTCGCAGACGAAGGCGTACGACAACCGGTCGGGTCCCGCGGAGACGGTCCTGCTGGGCTACACGGCGGCGAACGCAGGCCCGACTGCCCTCCCGGGCAGGCGCATCGCGAAACTGCGTGTGCCGGCCACGCAGGGCCGCGGGAAGAACGTGTCCGTGCAGGGCCGGTTCGATCAGCTGCTCGCCGTCGTCGCTGATGTCGCCGAGTCCGGCGGACTGCACGTCGACATCCTCCACAGCGAGGACGCGTCGGGCCCGTACCTCGAGGTCGTCGTCCGTCCGGTCGCTGACCTGTCGGGGAACGTCCGGTTCGGGACCGGCAACGACTTCACCGGTGCGACGATCGGCGATGACTGGTCGTACACGCTCACCCGCCCCACGGTCACGTCCGCGATCGTCGCGGGCGGCGGTGAGGGTGCCGCGCGGGTCCTCGTCGAACGCACCTCGGCGGACGCGGAGACGACGTGGGGGGCCCGCGTCGAGCAGCTCATCGACCAGGCGTCGACGACGAACTACGACGAGCTCGTGCAGGCCGGCGACGACGCCCTCGCGGACGGCGCGGAGCCGGTGTCCATCAGCTTCACCGTCGCTGACTCCGTCGACGTCCGGTACCGGCGTGACTGGCAGGTCGGCGACCGGGTCGCGGTCAGCCTCGACGGGCTACCCCTCACCGACGTGGTCCGTGAGGTCACGACGACGGTCGAGCGGTCGAACGGGCAGGCGACGGAGACGATCACCGGCGTCGTCGGCTCACGGGACGCCTCGAACTGGACCACGAAGACGAACAAGAACGTCGCGAAGGCGCTCCGCGCCATCGACCGACTGCAAGCAAGCTGAGGAGACCCGCATGGCTGAGACCTCGTTCCCGCTCGTCGGAGCGGACCTGTCCGACGACGCGTGGGCGCAGACCGTCGGCGCGTCCGGCTCCGGTGTCCTCGACGACTGGGGCAACCCGTACGCGATCGTGCTGAACATCAACGACACCGTGACCGTGAAGCCCTCCACCCGCGGTCCGGCCCGCGCGGTGGTGAACGGCTTCGGGCACCAGCTGGACGTCACGAAGACGCTCACCGTGCCGGCCGTCACCGCGTCGACGACGTACAACATCGGGTTGCTGTACGACCCCGAGAACGCGACGATGCCGGTGCTGCTGACGGTTCTGACCGCGCCGCAGCTCGCGCAGCTCGCACCCGGCCGGGTGTTCCTGCCGCTGCACAGCATCGTCCGGGCGGCCGGGCAGACCCTCGCCGCCGCGACGCTGCTGACGCTCCTCCCGGCGCTGCAGCCCCGGCTGCTGTCCGCGTCGAAGGACGCCGTGCTCGCCGCGAGCCCGCTGCGGTTCCTCAAGGGCACGACGATCGAGTGCACCGACGTGAAGCGCCCCTACCGGGCCGGCGGCACGCTGACGAGCCCAACGTGGGAGGCGGGCCCGACGCAGGGCACGTGGCAGGGCACCCGCACGGCGCAGAACGTCGGCAGCGGCCAGCGGGTCGCCGCTCTCACGTTCAGCCCCACGGTGGTCCGTGACGCCGGGTGGATGGACATGCAGGCCGGAGCGTTCAAGCTCGACGACGGCCACTACGTCATCTCCGCCACGATGAAGCTCGGCGCCCCCGGCTCCGACGGCCGGTCGTTCGTGGAGATCGCGCCGGCGAACGCGTCCGCGGACAGCCTCGCTCGAGCGCCGCTGCCCGACGGGGAGTACATCGCGACGGTGACGTGGAACGGCTGGGTGTCCGCGTCGAACCCACTCGCGGTGTGGCTGTTCCAGCAGCACGCGTCGACGGCGAACAAGCCGGACGTGAAGCTCTCCGTCACGCGCATCGCCTGACCCTGCCGTCCATCTGAGCCGTCCCTCCGGGGGCGGCTCTTCTCGTTGAAGGAGACCCATGGTCGCCAGATTCAGCGTCGGGAAGTCCTCGTACGGGGACCTTCGCGGCGTCGAGCAGTTTGTCATGTCGGCCCGGATCGCACTCCAGGTGCTGTCCGTCATCGCCGACTTCAACGCCTGGCAGCGCGACCGCGGCGCCATCGGGTTCCTGTCGGTCAACGAGGCCATGCGGTCCCGGGTCCGGCAGTCCGCGCTGTGGGCGAACCGGTTCATCCTTGGCGTCGCCGTCGCACCTCCGTTCACCTCCCGGCACGACGAGGTCCTGCACGGCAACGCGATCGACTTCGGCATCACGATGCCGGACGGCTCCAACCGGGCGCTGACCGCCGAAGAGTTCGCGAAGCTCCACGAGCTCGTCGAAGCCCGCGGCGGCACCCACACCGGCATCAACTTCGGCGAGCAGTGGCACCACGAGATGGCGACCCGCGCCGAGCTCCTGCCGCCGTACCCGAACGCTGCCGAGATCGTCGCGAACGACGTCAACCCGGCACCGCCGACGCCCGCGCCGGCACCCAACCCACCCGCACCGATCCCCTCGGAGGGCAGCGACATGCGACACGGACAGTCCAGCAAGACCCGCACCTACTACGACTTCGGCGAGCTCACCGCGCGCGGTACGGGCCGGAAGGCGCACGCCGTCGCGAACGCGAAGGCCACCCGCGGCATCGGCACCCTGTACCGGCGCATGACGCCGACGCAGGTCATCGACCTGCTCGAGGACATCCAGACCAACCGCGTCGACCTCGGCTTCCCGCGGTCGGCGCAGATCGACAAGCAGATCGCGAACGAGAAGGCAGCCTGACCATGGCAGACCACGAGGTCACCGAGCCGAAGAAGTTCGACGTCGAGGCGATCTGGTACCGAGGGCAGCGCGTCCTCAGGACCGCGCTCACAACGGCGCTCACCCTGCTGCCGCTGATCCCGCAGATCATCCAGATCGTGCAGGGCCAGTGGCCGGCGGCGACCGGGCTCACGGCGGTCGGTGTGCAGGCCCTCGCGATCAACTCGGCGCTGACCGCGATCATCGCCCTCCCGACCGTGAACCGGTGGCTGACCGCCATCGGTTTCGGGTCGACCCCGCGCGCGGTCGCGAAGGAGCAGGCCGCGGCGAAGTCGCAGGCGCTGCAGCCCGCGCAGTTCGCGCCGTCGACGCTCGACCTGCGCAACGAGCAGGCACCGTGAGCGGCCGCCGACTTCGCACCGCCGTCGGCCGCGCTTGGGGTGAGGACGTGCAGTACGAGCCGCACCCGTCGCTGTACGTGACGCTGACGGTGAAGTACGCGTTCCTCGCCGTCTACGGCGTCCTCACGGCCGTGTTCGGCATCACCACGGTGGCTGTCACCCTGGGCCGGGCGTGGTCGGTGGGGATCCCGGCGATCATCATCCTCGCGTCGGTGGGATCGATCGTCGGCGTGCAGGTGTCCCGCCGGTACCGGGAGCGGCTGCCGTCGCGGCACCCGCTGCCCGAGCGGGTGCTCCTGATTGAGATCCTGTCCGAGTACGTGCTGATCCTGAGCCTGTTCGCCTACGCGGTGTCGATCATCGTCCGCACCCACGCGGACGGGGACTGGGAACGCCTCGCGTATGCCGTCCTGCCGATGGCGGTGTCTGTCGTCCCGTTCTACCGAGCGTTGCACCTTTCGGAGCGCGAGGAGGCGCCCAAGCCGAAGGAGCGCACGTGAGCGACGCCGTCCTCATCGCCCTGATCACCGCTAGCGGCGGGTCCGTCGGCGCCGTGCTGCTGTTCGTCCAGCGTCGTCTGCCCCCGCGCCCCGCGTCCGCGCGTGACGTCGCGATCACCGAGGTGTGGACCGAGCTCCGCGCCGTCCGCGAGGACCTCGACACGGTCATCCGTGAACGCGATGCCGAGCACCTGATGGTCACCATCCTCACCGACTCGAACGACGCGCTGACCGCCGCCGTCGAGCGGACGAAGCCGCCGATCGTGTTCACCGCGATCGAGCAGCAGAAGATCGACCGCGCCCGGGCCGCTCGGCAGGCACGTGACGACAGCGCCTGGCCGACCGGCGCCCGACCGACCACCGCATGAGCCGACGCCGTCGGCCAGACCCCAGGAAGTGAGTGCCGATGGCCACCACCTTCACCCGTATGCTGCAGCGCGGCACGACCGAGGCTGAGATCCTCTCGTCCTCTGATGTGCCGCTCGCCCGAGAGATCGTCGTCGCATCGGACACCGGAGCGTTCTGGATCGGCGACGGCGTGGACCCCGCGTCGGCCCTACCGAAGCAGGGCCCGATCACGGTCAATCAGGAGACGGGGATGGCGACCCTGCCTGAGGGCAGCATCATCCCCTTGGTCGACCAGACGACCTTCCTGCTGCCCGATGTGATGCGTGCAGCTCTCGCGATGACACTCGGTGATCCGGCCACTGTCGAGGGAGCCGCCGTCGCGAAGACACGCGGCCCCGCTGGCCCCGCAGGACCTGCAGGCCCTGCGGGTCCTGCGGGCGTTGCTGGCCCCGCAGGATCGGCCGGGCCCACCGGACCGGCAGGCCCCACGGGAGCCGATGGTGTCGCCGGCACCCAGGCTCGCACTCCCGCGTCTGTGACCGCGATCGCCTGCTGGGGCGATTCGATCACGGAGATCGGGGTCGGTACTGACTCCTACCCGGACCTGCTCGCGCAGCTCACCGGCGTGCCCGTCTACAACGGCGGGAAGTGGGGGCAGTCCTCACCCCAGGTCGGCGCCCGTCAGGGCGGAATCCTCGCGCAGCTGACGTTCAGCGGTGCGCAGATCCCGACGTCCGGCTCCGTGACCGTCACGGCCGACATCAACCCGCTCGGCGGGTCCTACAGCGGATCGCGTCTCGGCTCGTCTCATGGCGTGCCCGGCACGCTGTCGTGGGATCAGCCGTCCAACACGCTCACCTTCTCGCGCACGACGCCGGGTGCTGCGGTGCCGCTGTCTGGTGCGGTGAAGTTCGTGCCCGCGGACGCGACCAGCGTCTTCAACAGGGAGGCCGTCCAGGTCTTCGCCGCCGGACGCAACGGCGCGCAGGACGTCACCGGCAACGTGAACGCCGTGCGGCGCATGGTCGCCTACGCGAACACGCGGTTCCTCGTGCTGAGCGTTCTGCCTTGGGCGGGGCAGGTGTCCCCGGACGCGACGAACTACGCGTACCTCGAGGCGTTCCCCGAGCAGTACCGGGACGTCGGCGCGTGGCTGCGAACGGCGGCGGCGGCGACGTCGGCTGGAATTACCTTCACGACTGATGACCAGTCGGACATCGACGCGGGGCTGACGCCGCGGTCGTTCCGCCAGGACGACGTGCACCCGAACGCGGCGGGCCGCCGGGCCATCGCGACCTTCGTGGCGAACGAGATGGTGAAGCTGGGCTGGGTGTCGCTCTACATCGCCCCGGCATTGCCGACCGCGGCGACGAACCGCTGGGACCTCAGTGGGCGTGCGGCCGGGCAGCAGATCGCCTCCGTGCCGCCCCTGACGGGAACGGTGCAGCTGACACAGGGGACCGTGGCGTCGCGGCCGACCGGGGTCGTGGACTCGCTGTTCAAGAGGAACCCCGCGCTGGTGTCGTCGACGACGAGCATCGGCGGGTATCTCGGAGCGACCCCTGGCATCGCCACTGTGACGGTCGTCGGCCGCCTGACCGACGCGGCAGACGCGAACGGGAAGCTGTTCCTCAACCTCCTCGGCGTGCTCCTCCGGGTCAACGGCGCGAAGTTCGGGACGTACGCGACGTCGGGAGGCGCTGCGATCAACAGCACCCTGACCGCGGACACGGCGCCGCACGTGTTCACCCTGGTGATGAGCGGCGCGACCGCGGCGCTGTGGATCGACGGCGTCAAGGTCGGTTCCGGTACGGCTGCTCCGTCGAACGGCCAGTTCAACGTCGGCGGTGGTGCAGGCTTCGAGGTTCTCGACCTGGTCTACAACGACTCAGCGCTGTCCGATGCGAACGTGACGTCGACCGCAACCTCGCTGCGAAGCGGCTACGTGAAGTAGAAGGCAAACGCCCCCGGGCATGGTTTCGGCCATGCTCGGGGGCGTTTCGTCGTTTGCTACCAGCGGGAGCCAGCGCTGAGTGGTCGTCGACCGCGGCGGCGCTGTGGACCCCGGCTGGCTTTCGCGATCTCGGCAGGCAGCTCCTCCGGCGTCTCGGCATTCGTCGAAAACTGAATCGTGAGGACGACGACGAGCGACCAACTGAGCCAGTCGATCGGGCCCAGGGACCACGGGCGCTCGGTGAGTGCGCAGATGAGGATCGGCACCAGGAGGATGCTCACCTGTCCGAGGTGGCCGCGGTTCGCACGGAGCGCGATGATCACCGCGGCGAAGAGCAACACGATGCCGAAGATCCCTGCGACGAAGTAGGACTCGACGAATTGGTTGTGGGTGGAGTAGCCGGCGGCGTGTGCGATCACGCGGAAGTTCACCTGATCACGCCAGAACTCTCCGCCGTGTCCGATGAAGGGCTGCTTCGCCATCTCACTGAACGCGGTGCGCCAGAGCGCGACGCGGCCGGTGAACGCCTCGGGCGAGAGGGGCAGAAGCGGCAGGATGCCGACGCCGACGCCGAGAACGGATGCGGCGAAGATGGCGAGCCGCAGGGAACCGGTGCGCAGTGCGGCGCGCTTGTGGATGGCGCAGAGGATCAGCCCACAGGCGGCGGCAATCGCGCCGGTTCGGGACCCACTGCTGACGGCGAGGACTGCGGCCGCGGTCGCGAACAGCAGCTGGTGCTTGCGGAGCCCGAAGTAGAGCACGGGGATCGCCATCGATGCGAGGAGCCCGAAGGCGTTGTTGTTGTCGGCGACGCCGGAGAAGAGGAACCCGAGCGCGCCGCACTTGCGGAGGCCGCAAGACTGCGACACCGAGCTCGCTGCGACGAGCGACCCGAGGAGGCTGAGCACGATGAGGAGCGCCAAGCCGATGGCTGCGCCTTCAAGGACCCCACGGCCGCGAGGGACGAAGACCGCCGCGATGAGGACGAGGAGCAGGGTGATCACGCCGCCGTTGGCGAGGCTGCTGCCGTAGAGGGATCCGAAGATCAGGCCGAGGACGACGAGCCCTGCGATCGCGGCGGGTGCGAGGTTCGGTTTCGACGACATCTTGAGGGACGCGGCGAGCACGATCAGCGCGAGGACGGCGAGAAGCGGCGACGCAATCGTGTTCACCTTCGCGGCTGTTCCGCCGTAGGAGACGATGCCGTTGTAAAAGCCGTCGAGGATGACGGACCGGCTGCCGAGGAAAACCGATGCGGCGGTCGTCGCGTTGGGCAGGAGGACGGTTATCAGGCCGAGGACTGTTGCGGTGGTCCACTGCTGCCGGTTCCACATCGGCCGGAGGGCCCGGATGAAGAGGACGGCCATGACGAGGCCGAGAACGCCGAAGCCGAGCGCGTAGGTGCTGTTCATCGTCGTCCCCCGGTCACGCGGATCAGTGTGTCACAGACCCTCATGTTCTTCGGTCTTTGCTCCACTCACCGCCGAGGCTTCAGCGTCCGCGGCGTGACGCGTCCCCGCTCGAGCCAGACACGGTGCGCGAACCCCATGTGGACGAACTGCACGAGCACCCGGTCATCGGTCGCGGCGTCGACGAAGCCGGGGATCCGCTGCCAGCCGGTCCGGGTGAACTCGACCTCGACGTAGACGGGTGAGTGGCTGACCCACTCGGACCACTCGACGCCCTCGATGCCGATCGGCTGGTCCTCTGGCGGGTCCGGGTGCTCTGGTGGGGACCACTGGTACTGTGGCATGCGGGCATCGTGCCCCGAGCCGCCGACAGCGCCCCCAGTCGAGGGCTACTCAAATCTGTCCGCTGTGGCTAGGCTCAGGCCGGTTCACAGCTTCCCGAAAGGCACCCTCATGCGCTCCGCAGCATTCCTCGCTGTCCCTGCCGTCCTCGCGATTGGCCTCCTCGCCGGATGCTCAACGTCGCCCGCGAGCAGCTCGAACGGCACCGTCAGCGACAGCAAGCCCTCCTCAGCAGCCGCCACTCCGAAGGCAACGAAGGAGGCTGCGGCGACCCCGAAGTTCGGCCAGACCTTCACGTTCAAGAGCGGCCTGGCAGTGTCCATCGGCGCACCTGCCGCCTTCACCCCGTCGACCTACGCAGCCGGTGCTGCGGCGAACAACGTCAAGATGACGGTCACCGTGACGAACGGCTCGGACAAGGCCGTTTCGCCCGCGATCTTCCAGTACACCGCGACCGCGGCCGGTCAGGCAGGGGACCCGGTCATCGACTCTGAGCAGCACGTCAACGACTACTCGACGGGCAACGTCGCTCCTGGTGCGTCCGCGACCTTCGACATCGGGTTCGGATTCGCGGGGTCCGCCGACGGCGTCACGGTCACCCTCGACCCGACCGACTTCGTCTCGAAGCCGGCCACCTTCACCAGCTGACTCCAGCCGCACGCCGACGCCCGCCAGGAGACCCCTGGCGGGCGTTTTCGTGTGTCGGTGGGCGGAGAGACGATGACGCCCATGATCGACAGCGAGAGGGCCATCCTGGCGTTCGAGGAGCAGCACCCGCGGAACGACCGGACGAAGGAATCGGCGATCCGCACGGAGCTCGACATGTCGTGGGTGCGATACCGGCAGATGCTCGGCCGGCTGGTGTCCCGCCCAGACGTGCTCGAGGAGTACGCGGTCGTCGCCCACCGCGTGCAGCGGTCGACGGCCGCCGGCGTCGCTGCTCGTGCGCGGCGGTCCTTCCGACCCAACGTCTACCCAACGGAATGAAGCGGAAACGCATGGGAATGGATGGGAGCGCAGGACGCCCCAGTCGCTCCCCACAGCGGGTGTGATCGGGGATTAGTAGGAGTACGAGGGAGACGGTGGGAACGCACGCCCACAACAGTGGGTTCTCGGTTCAAGTCCGAGGGGGTGCACAACACGAAGACCCCGACCGAACCGGTCGGGGTCTTCTGCGTTCCCGGGGCGATGGACCCGGGCCCGACGGGGTGCCGAGGGGGAGCCGATCGGGTACCGGCCGCGGTTCGCCGCCACGCCCGGGCTGCCGACGCGGGTGGATCGTGTCGGACGAGCACGGCACCGGCACCGGCACCGGCACCGGCACCAGCACCAGCACCAGCGCGAGGACCAGCACCAGCGCGAGTACCGGCACCGGCACCGGCACCGGCACCGTTCACCGACCAGCGCCACCGCCGGGCGGGTACCAGTCGGGGACCGGGCGGGGCGCCCAGGTCGGGGCGCCCCGCCCGGTCCCCGAGGTCAGCGCCGCCGGACCCGCCGGACTCCGACGAGGGCGCCACCGACCAGGACGAGGAGCAGCGCCGCGCCGCTCATCAGCACGAGCCCCTCGCTCCCGGTGAACGCGAGCACGCCGCCGGTGCCCGCCGCGGCGTCCGTCGCGCCGGTCGGACGCTTCGTGGCGTCCGCGGTCGGATCGGGCGAAGCGGTGGCGGGTCCGGACTGCTCGGAGCCGGGCTGATCCGTGCCGGGCTGATCCGTGCCGCCGGGCTCTCCGGTGCCGCCGGGCCCGTCCGGGGCCACGGTGAACCCCGGGTCGACTGCGCCGGGTGGGTCGACGACGTCGCTCTCGGGGAGGACCCCGGCGTCGATGGTGTCGATCCGGTCGACGCCCTCCAGCGCGCCGTCGGTCGTCTTGCGGGCGACGACCGTTTCGGCGGTCGTGCCGTCCGCGGCGGCGTCGGAGTCCACCGCACGGTCCGGACCGGCGAGCTGGTGGGTGAACGCCCGCCCGTCCGGAGCTCGGAACGTGACCGTGTACGTCCCGGGCCGGAGCGCTCCGAAGCGGTAGTCGCCGTCGACGTCGGTCGAGGTGGTGCGATCGACGCCGTCACCGTGGTCGTCCGTGCCGGTGAGCCGGACGTCGACGCCCTCGAGGCCGGGTTCACCAGCGTCCTGGATGCCGTCGCCGTCCTGGTCGGTCCACACGTGGTCGCCGACGGCGCCGGCGACGACGCGGATGGTCGACGGGTTCGACAACACGGCCAGCGCCAGGTTCGAGGCACGCAGCCCGAAGCGGTTCGTGTACCGGTCGCCGTCGTGTTGGCCGTCGGTCCGCAGGGCGATCCGGTGGGTGACGGTCGCTCCGACGGCGACAGGTGCGCCGCGTTGCAGACGGAAGGCGGTGACGTCGGTGAGCGAGTCGGGGCACCCGTCGGAGCCGAAGTCCGCCTCGGCACACCACGTCGTCGAGCCGCCTTGCTGGTTCGAGCGGTGGGCTCCGTCCAGGACGATCTCCTCCGGTTCCCTGGTGGTGTAGCTGACGGTCTCATCGCCTGCGGCATCGGCGGGGACCGGCTCGGCGAGGGCTGCCGTCCCGTGGAAGGACGAGGTCTGGCCGGGCCCGAGGAACGGCAGGACGGCGATCAGGTCGGTGTCGTCGATCGCGACGGCATCGGTGTTCGTGGAGTCGAGCTGCCATTCGAGTTCGTCGCCCGTGACGACGACGGGCTCGACGGCGGTCTGCTCGACGCGCACGCCCCCGGTGGTCACGATCTGCACGGCGCGCTCGGCGCGACGGTACCGCTCCTCGGAGCGGTCGCTCGGCGAGGCGATGACGACCGCGTTGGTGACCGGCGCCGCGGGCGCCGTTGCGGACACCTCGGCACTGTACGTGATCGGGGGCAGTTCGGTGTTCGGCTCGGCCTCGGGGAAGGTCCAGGTGAGCCGCTGTCGCCGCTGCCCGTCGTCGTCGGTGACCGTGTCCGTCTCCGGCGCGACCGATGCGCTGCCGGTGACGTAGCTGACGTGCAGCGGCAGGACGTCCTGCACCGTGACGGCGGACGGCCGGCCCGTGGTGTTGCCGTTCGTCAGCGACGGGTAGAGGGCGTAGTCGATCGTGTTGCCGGCGACGGCGAACCGGGTCGCGTCCGGGGTGTCCGTGGCGTCGTGCCCGGCGTCGACGATCTTCTTCGTGACGCGAGCGAGGTCCTCGGTGACGAGGACGCTGTCGGAGAGACCGCCCGCGCCGAGGTCGGGGTCGGACGAGACGTCGTGGACCCACGGCTTGTCGGAGCCGAACCGCAGGTGACCGAAGTCGAGCGCCCGTGTGCCGTCAGCGACGTCCTCGATCCGGACGTACGAGTACAGCGCGCCGGTCTTGCCGCCGGCGAGGCCGCCGGTGGCCCGGATCGCGCCGACCGCGTCGACGCCGCCGGGGACGTCCTCGGGCTGGTCGTACCAGGGGCCGTCGCGGTCCTCGCACGTCGCCTGTCGTTGGCCTTCCTCGGGGCTGGTCATGTCGTACGCGGCGTACTGGACCGTGCCGCCGGTGAGTCCCGACGTCCACGACGCCACCCGGCCGGTGCCGAGACGTGCCAGCCGCTGGGTGGCACGGTCGAAGGTGTCGCAGAGCACGACGTCCTGGAACGGACGGATGCCGTCGTTCCGGGCCCCGACGTCGCTGCGCAGGACGGTGCCGGGCGTCACCCACGGATCTCCCTGCCGGGCGGAACCGGGGGAGACGCTGGATCCCTCGCCGTCGACGCGGTAGAGGTGTTTGAACCCGCCACCGGCCGCGAACTCGACGATGTTGCGTGCCGCTCGGTTGTCGCCGGTCGGTTCGGTCGAGCCGGGGAAGTTGGGTGCTCCGCTGATCGAGGTGGTCTGCAGCGGCGTGTAGGTGTTCACCGAGTCGACGCTCGTGCCGGGCGGCGGCGTGGGCATCCACACGGACAGGTAGCCGGAGACGAAGTAGGCGCGGTTCGGCTGGGTCAGCGTCCCGGTCAGTCCGGTCGTGGGCAGGTGGGTCGGATCGGTGACCGTGCCGGTGATCGTCACCGAGACGGGCTCGCCGGCCGCGTCCTGCTCGCAGATGATCGTGCCGGAGTCCGTGACGCTGTCCGCCGTGCCACCGCGGCCCCCGGGCAGGCTGCCGAAGCGCCAGTCGGTGCGTTCGTTGACGCCGCAGGCGGGGTGCCCACCGTTCCAGAGCACCGCCTCGGAGGGCAGGTCGCCGAGGATCCCCGAGAGGTCGTCGGTGAAGGTCATCGGCCCGGCGCTCCGCTCGAAGCCGAGCAGCCCCTGGCCCGGCACGACGGGGTCCCAGTCGACGGTCATCGGGTAGACGAGCTGGATGCCGCGCGTCTCGCCGTCCGGACCGAAGACGTCGGTGTCGAGGCGTGAGGCGGTGACGTTCTTGCTGAGGTTGTAGCGCGCCGCGGCCGAGACCGTCGTCGTGGGCGAGGTCGCCGTGACGGCTTCGACGTCGGTGCCGTCGGCGGTTCCGGTACCGACGACCCTGAGCGTGTCGCCGTTCCGGAGGTCGCCCGAGACGTCGAGCACTGCCGGGACGGCGACCGCCTGTCCCTCGGCGATGGTGCCGACGTTGCAGGTCAGCTCTGCTCCGGCGATCCCGGACCCAGCCCCTCGGCACGGGGCGGGGACGCCGGCCCACGAGGTCCCCGCCGGCGCCGAGAGGGTGAAGCGCCCGTTCGTGCTCGCACCACCGGTGGAGTTCATCGTGACGCGGTAGGTGACGGCGTCGCGGGTGCGCACGATGCCGTTCCCGGCGTCGGTGTCGGCGCCGGGGCCGGCGGCCGGGGTGAAGGGACCGTTGCCGTCCTTCGCGACCTCCAGGGCCAGCCCGACGGTGGCACGTGTCACGTCGACGGCGGGCGGGTCGGTCGACGTGGCTGCTGCGGCCGCGCTCGGGGTCGTCACGGCGAGGACGACGGCGAGCGCGAGCGCAGCACGCGGGGTGGCGCGTGGGTGCATGGGGGACTCCCTCTGTTCGATCGGTGCGGGCATCACGGCGGGATGGCCGGGGCGATGCTAGATCGGCAGCGGAGTGCAGTACGAGGAATGTGTATGCAGAGTACGAGGACGAAGCCGGCTCAGCGGCCGGGGTCCGGGGCCAGGTCGACGACCCGCTCCACCCCGACGACCGGGAGGAGCGCGCCGGCCGACACCGATGCCAGCTCCGCCTCCAACGACGGGACCAGGTCGGCCGGCACCCACACCTCGAAGGTCGCCGATCCTCCGTAGACCGTCTCGCCCGAGGTGGCGTCGTGGTGCTGCACCCAGGCGCGCAGGGCGTTGTCCACCCGTCCGGCGTCCGCGTGTGGGACGTCCACGCGCACCTGGGTCCGCGCGGCACGACGCACCACGACAGCCCGGTCGAGCGTCTCGGACACCGACGTCGAGTACGCGCGGACGAGTCCGCCGGCACCGAGCTTCACGCCACCGAACCACCGGCTGACGACCACGACGACGTCCGTCAGCTCGCGGCGACGCAGCACCTCGAGCATCGGTACGCCGGCGGTGCCGGAGGGCTCACCGTCGTCGGAGGTCCGGGCCTGGTCCCCGAGGACGCCCGTCACCATCGCGGTGCAGTGGTGCCGCGCGTCCCAGGACCGCCGACGGACCGCCGCGATGACGGTCTCGGCCGCCGACGGATCGGGCACCGGGTGCGCCGTCGTGACGAACCGGGAGCGCGAGACGACGAACTCGTGCTCGACCGGCTCGGCGATCGTGGAGGGGTACCGGCGCGACACCCTTCCGAGGGTAGCCGCGCAGTAGGCTGACCGCGGACGGGGATCGGAGGGGGCGACGATGATGCGATCGGTGCCGAAGGGCGGGGTGCTCGACACGGGCGAACTCGCACGTCGACTCAACCTGCTGCTCGACTTCGAGGAGTCCCAGCGCGGTGCGCCCGTCCCCTTCGCCGAGATCGAGCAGTACGTCGGCGAGCACGGCGGGTCGCTGTCGCGGGCGAAGTGGACCTACATGGTCTCGGGCGACGGCCGGCGCAACAGCGACACCGAGCTGCTCCGGCTGCTCGCCGACTTCTTCGACGTCGACGACACCTTCCTGCTCGAGGACGGCGGACTCCCCGAGCGCATCGGCGCCCAGCTCGCCCTGGTCCGGTCGATCAGGTCCGCGCGGGTCAGCGGGTTCGCGGCACGGACCTTCCCCGGCGAGCTGTCCCCGGAGGCACTCCGGCGCATCGCCGAGGTCATCGAGCAGGAGTCCCGTCGCGGCGGCGCCGCGTGATCGACCCCGCCGTCCTCGAGCGTTTCTGGCAGATCGGGGCCCAGGCCGGCTGGACCGGCATCGAGGACGCCGTCGCCGCTGCCGAGCAGCTCGTCGGCAAGCCCATCCGCATCCGTGAAGAGGCGTTCCTCGCCGACGAGCCGGTGTGCGGCTTCGTCGCGACGCTCGAGCACCAGCACCTCGTGATGATCTCGCCGACCCCCTCGCCGACCTTCCGGGCGTTCGTGATCGGCCACGAACTCGGACACGTCCTGCACGGACACCAGGAGTCCGCTCCGCAGGCCGCGGCCATCCGGGCCCTCATCCCGGACCTGCCGCAGTACCGGGTGGAACGGGCGCTCGCCCGGGGCCTGTTCGAGAACGAGTACGAGCGACAGGCGGAGCACTTCGCGGACCGCCTCGCGCAGCTCCTCCGCGCACACCGCGAGCGTCCCAGCGCGTTCCGCGGGGTCTTCGGGTGATCCTCGCGGTCGTCCAGGCGACCCTGCTCGTCGTCGGTTCGCTGGTGTTGGCCGTCCTGCAGCGTGGACAGGACCGCACGCTCACGATGACGTTCGTGCTGTTCTCCGCGACCATCGTCGCGGGTGTCGGTCCGCTGTACCGTGCCGTCGACCCGCTGCTCGGCGGGCGGAACGTGCTGACGCTCGTGTGCGACGTGCTCATGGTCCTGGGGACGAGCACCCTGCTCTGGGGCGTGGCGAAGGCGGTGGGGGCCGCCCGGGGGTGGATGCGCAGCGTCGTCGTGGCGTCCTGCTCGGTCGTCGTGGTGCTCGTCGTCCTCGCCTTCGTCACGCTCGACCCGGTGCCGACGACGACCACGTTCATGCTTGCCATCGGTGCGCAGCCCACGGCGGCCGTCTACTCGATCGCGCAGACCACGTACCTCGGGCTGGCGCTCGGCGCGACCGGGGTCATCTGCGTGCTGCGCGTCCGTGAGGCGCGGACCGGACCCGACCGCGTCGGGCTGTGGGTCCTCGTGGCCGGCGGGGTGTTCGGGGTGGTCCGGATGGTGGTCGTCGCGGTGATGGACGTCGCGCACGTCGCGGGCCGGCTCGACGTCACGCACGCGCTCGCGCTGCCCTACGACGTCACCACCCCGGGGGCGGTCCTGCTCGTCGCCTCCGGCATGCTCCTGCTCGTCGTCGGTCACCGGGTGTGGCACGGGCGGCGCAGTGCCGCCCTCGCGGGCGCGCTCCGCCGGCTGGAGCCCCTGCACGCGCGGCTCGGCACCGACAACGAGTACCCGGACTCCGACGACCCGGCCACACGGCTCAGTCGGCTCATCGTCGAGGTGAACGACGGCGCGCGGCGCCACCGGACGCCCCTCGACGCCGAGGACCGGGCGGCCCTCGCCGAGGCCGAAGCGGTGCTGGCCGCCACCTGAAACGGGGGTGTTGCCTCCGCCCTGTCTCGAGTGTCCCTCGTGTACGCTCTGTAGCACGTGCTACACCGATGTGGTCGCGGGTCTCGGCCGGTCGTGGGGGGCGGCCGAGGCCGCGGCGTAGGATCGTCGGGTGCTCGTCTTCGCCGCAGTGGTCCTGTTCGTCGGTGCCGTCTTCAACGTGATCGCCTGGCCGCGCTTCTTCCAGCGCGTCGCGAAGGACACCCGGGCCCGCGACGCCGCCGGCCGACCGACCACGTTCTGGCGTGTCCACTTCGTGCTGATGGCCATCGGGCTGGCCATCGCCGTCGCCTCGGTCGTCGCCGGGGTGCTCCTGCTCGTCTGACGGCAGCACCCCGCGCACGCCCGCAGGCGCAGCAGCGCCAGCCGGGAGGTCCGTGGCGGCCCCGCCCCGCGCCTCCCGTCAGTGGCGCACGCCAGGGGCGCTACGACGCTGCCGGCATCGGCGCACCGAGCGCCGAACGCAGCGCCATGTCCGCGAGGGACTCGTCCGCGGGGGAGAGCAGCACGCGCCAGATCTCCGTCATCGTGACGAACTCGACGCACACCGCGTCGAAGTCGCACTCCTCGATGCGCCAGCCGCTGACGGCCTCCATCGGGACGGGCAGCAGCGTCTCGCGCTCGTAGCTGGTCTCGGCCGTCACACGGTCGCGGAAGACGCGGACCCGGCAGAGCGCACCACGCCAGGTGTGCTGCAGGTCGAGCGTCGGGAGAACAGGAGAGTCCGGCACCCGCTGATCGTACCCGCGGGTGCCGGACTCGGTCGACCGTCGTGCCGGTCGTGCGCTTCCTGCTGTGGTGCGGAGCTCAGGCGGTGCCGTCACCGCCGTCGCGGCGGCGGACCTGGGCGGCGGGGTCGCGACCGTTCACCGGGTACGGCCCGGTGACGCCCTGGCGCAGCGAGGCGATGCGCAGGATGCGGTCACGCTGCAGGAACCAGCCGACGACGAGCAGCGGGATGACGATCACGAGCGAGGCGATCGTGTAGGTGCCCACCGGGTAGTCGATCGCCATGAGGACGACGACCGAGGCGAGGAACGCGAGCGTCAGCCAGCTCGTCACCGGGGCGCCCGGCAGTCGGAACGTCGGTTCCTTCGCCAACCCCTGCTTGGCCCACTGCCGCAGCTTCATCTGGCAGAGGATGATCGTGCCCCACGCGGTGATGATGCCGAGGCTCGCGATGTTCAGGGCGATCTCGAACGCCTGTCCGGGGACGAAGTAGTTGAGCACGACACCGGCGACGGTGAAGGCCGCGGTCAGGAGGATGCCGGCGTAGGGCACCCCGCCCTTCGACATCTTCGTCGTCCACTTCGGCGCGGAGCCGTTCATGCCCATCGAGTGCAGCGCGCGCCCGGTCGAGTACAGCCCGGCGTTCAGCGAGGACAGTGCGGCGGTGAGCACGACGAAGTTCATGATCGAGCCGACGACCACCCCGACCTGCGGGTTCCCTATCGACGAGAAGAACGTCACGAACGGGCTCTCACCCTCCTTGTACGCCGTGTACGGCAGCAGGATCGAGAGCAGCACGATCGAGCCGACGTAGAACACCGCGATCCGGAAGACGACGGAGTTGATGGCGCGGGGGATGACCTTCTCGGTGTCCTGGGTCTCGCCGGACGCGGTGCCCACGAGTTCGATCGCGGCGTAGGCGAACACGACGCCCTGGATGACCAGGACGGCGGGCAGGACGCCGTTCGGCAGGATCCCGCCGTTGTCGCCCCAGATCGAGAACCCGGTGCGGACGGCTTCGCCACCGGCCTCCACCGGGAACGCGAAGACCAACCAGATGATCGCGACCACGAGGAACGCGACCAGGGCTGCGACCTTGATGAGGGCGAACCAGAACTCGAGTTCACCGAAGACCTTCACCGCGACCATGTTCGCCGCCAGGACGACGACCAGCGCGATGAGGGCGAGGAGCCACTGCGGGGCCGCGGTGAACGCCGACCAGTACTTCAGGTAGACCGCGACGGCCGTGGTGTCCACGATCGACGTCATCGCCCAGTTGAGGAAGTACATCCAGCCGGCGGCGTAGGCGAACTTCTCGCCGTAGAACTCCCGCGCGTACGAGATGAACGAGCCCGAGGACGGCCGGTGCAGCACGAGCTCACCGAGCGCCCGGAGGATGAAGAAGGCGAAGATCCCGGCGATCAGGTAGGTGATCGCGAGTGCCGGTCCGGCGGTGTGCAACCGCCCGCCGGCACCGAGGAAGAGCCCCGTGCCGATGGCGCCACCGATGGCGATCATCTGCAGCTGGCGGGGCTTCAGCCCGTGCTGGTAGCCCTCCTGCTCGTGCGAGAAGTCGTTCGCCGGAGCGCGGTCAACGCCCGTGTCGTTCTTCGCTGTCATGGCGAGAACGCTACCGCTGCACGCAGGTCGGAGGCACGCTGCGCCACCATGGGGGGATGGACATCCTCCTCCGACTCCTCGTCGCGATCGGGTTCGCGCTGCTGGTCACCGCAGTGGCAGCCCTGGTCCTGCACCTGGTGTTCCGCGCCCTCGGCCGGCGTGAACGCTGGGCGCTCGCGCTCTCCCGACGGACCAAACACCCGACCCGCAGCACCCTGCTCCTCGCCCTGCTCTGGACGGCCTTCACGACCAGCGTCCCGAACGACCTCGACCGCTTCCCGTGGCGCGACGAGGTGTCGCACGTGTTCCTCATCGCGATGATCGGTGTCGGCTGCTGGCTGGCGTGCGAGCTCGCGATCTTCCTCGAGAGCCTCGGTCTGCACCGCTACCGCGTCGACGTCCCCGACAACCGCGTCGCACGCCGGGTCCGCACGCAGGTGCTCATCATCCGGCGGCTCACCGTCGCCGTCCTCGTCATCATCGCCGTCGGCGCCATCCTGCTCACCTTCCCGGGGGTGGAGGCCGCGGGTGCCAGCGTCCTCGCGAGCGCCGGTCTGCTGTCGGTGATCGCCGGTCTCGCCGCGCAGTCGATGCTCGGCAACGTCTTCGCCGGCATGCAGCTCGCCTTCTCCGGCTCGATCCGCGTCGACGACGTGGTCGTGGTCGAGGGGCAGTGGGGCCGGATCGAGGAGATCACCCTCACCTACGTGGTCGTCCACCTCTGGGACGACCGCCGGTTCGTCCTGCCGTCGACGTACTTCACGAGCACGCCGTTCGAGAACTGGACACGGACGAGCAGTGAGCTCCTCGGTGCCGTCGAGTTCGACCTCGACTGGCGGGTCAGTCCGTCCGACATGCGCGAGGAACTCGACCGCATCCTCGCCACGAGCACGATCTGGGACGGCCGGACGAAGGTCCTGCAGGTCACGGACGCGGTGGGCGGGTTCGTCCGGGTCCGCATCCTCGTGACCGCTCCGGACGCCGGCGGGCTCTTCGACCTGCGCTGCTACGTCCGCGAGGAGATGGTCGAGTGGATGCAGCGCCACCACCCCGCCGCGCTCCCGTTGCAGCGGGTGCAGCTCACGGAGCCGACCCGGACCCCGCCGACACGACGCGGGCCGCGGAGCGAGGGCGACTCGCAGCTCTTCGGTGAGGGCGACGAACGCTCTGCCCTCTTCACCGGACCGATCCAGACCTCCGGCATCCACGCCGACGAGGTGCCGCCCGAGCCCCGGCCCCGGTAGGCGCGACCCGCCCCGGTCGGCGTGCGCCGTGCACAGACGGACGGGAGGCCCGGTACCAGCTGGTACCGGGCCTCCCGTTCCGTCTCGTGGTCGCGCCGCGACCCCGCGGGACTAGCGCTGCTTCGACTTCACGGCGCGGTCGTCCTCGACGACCGTGCCGACCGCGACGATCGTCGTCGAGAGCCACGCGACCCAGGTGAGGGCGAGCCGCCAGTCGCGCGGACCGCGCCTGGACGTCTGCAGCACGCTGTAGCCGCTGATGAGCGAGCCCCACACCGCACCACTGAACATGAACTTCCGCACGGGTTCCTCCTGTCGTCGTCCTGGCCACGTTACCGGGCGCTACATTGGAGCGCCGCCGGGCGCACAGGGACTTCCGGCTGAGATCTGAGGAGTCACATCGTGCGCCAAGCAGTCATCGGAGCCGTCCTGCTCGCCGTCGGGGCGGTGTGCGTCGCCCTCGGCCTGCTGCCGTTGCCGGAACTCGGCGCCCTCGCCGCCCGCGTCCTGCCGGTCCTCGGGTTCGTCCTCGGCCTGACGATCGTCTCCGAACTCGCGGCCGACGCCGGGGTCTTCGACCGTCTGGCCGACGTCGCCGCACGGGTCGGCGGTGGTCGCACCATCGGCCTGTGGGGCGCCGTCGTCGTCCTCGCCGTCCTCTGCACGGTCTTCCTGTCGATCGACACCACCGCGGTGCTGCTCACGCCGATCGTCATCACGCTCGCCCGACGGGTGGGGCTGCCGCCGATGCCGTTCGCGCTCACCACCGTGTGGCTGGCGAACACCGCGTCGCTGCTGCTGCCGGTGTCGAACCTGACGAACCTGCTCGCCGTCGACAAGATCGGGCTCGACGGCCCGCTGCCGTTCGCCGGACTGATGGTCTGGGCGGCGCTCGCCGGGGTCGTCGTGCCGTGCGCGGTGCTGCTCGTCGTGTTCCGGCGCTCGTTGTTCGGCCGCTACACGCCGGTGGGGCTGCGGAAGGCCGCCGACCCGGTGTTCTTCTGGGCGGCCTCCGCGGTGCTCGTCGCCCTCGTCGTCGCGCTGACCGCCGGCGTCGAGGTCTGGGTGGCCGCGGTGGCCGCCGCCGTCCTGCTCGTGGTCGTCGCCGCCTTCCGCGCGCCGTCCGAACTCAAGCCCTCGCGGGTGCCGTGGTCGACGCTCGTCTTCGCCGCCGGGCTCTTCGTCGTCGTCGAGACCCTGCACGCCACGGGCATCACCGACCCGGTCGTGCACGCGCTCGCCGGCGGCACGGGCAGCGGTTCGCTGCTGCTCCTCGGCGGTGCGGGCGCGGTCGCGGCGAACGCGATCGACAACCTGCCCGCCTACCTGGTGCTCGAGCCGGCGGCGGGGCACGAGGCCCTGCGGTACGCGGCGCTGCTCGTCGGCGTCAACGCGGGCTGTCTCATCACGCCGTGGGCCTCGCTCGCGACGCTGCTCTGGCACGCGCGGCTCACCGCCGAGGGCATCCACCTGTCGTGGGGCCGCTACATCGCGCTCGGCTGCATCGTGGCGCCGCTGACGGTCGTCGCGGGTGTGTTCGCGCTCGCCATCTGAGCGCAGTGGGCCGCTCGACCGTCGGTCGGTCGGGGGTCAGAGCCAGTCGCGGTGCTTGAAGGACCGGTAGAGCAGCAGCGACGACGCCACGGTGAGCGCGATCGACGCCCACAGCCCGCTCCAGGCCCCCTCGCCGGGGAACTTCACGTTCTGCCCGAAGAAGCTCGTGATGCCGGTCGGGATCGCGATGATCGCCGCCCAGCTCGTCACCTTCTTCATCACGGTGTTCTGCCGGTTCGAGGCCAGGTTGAGGTTCGTGTCCAGCACGCTCGAGACCGCGTCGCGCTGCTGGTCGACCGAGTCGGCGATCGACACCAGGTGGTCCTCGACGTCCCGGAAGTAGGGGCGGACGCCGTCGATGATCGTCTCGGCGTCGCCGTGCAGCAGCGACCCGACGCTGTCGCGGGTCGGCACGACCAGCCGGCGGAGCACCCCGAGTGCCTTGCGCAGGCGGAACGAGCGGCGTTGGATCTGCTGTTCCCGGGGGTCACCGGTCTCGAACAGGTCGTCCTCCAGGGCGTCGATGTCCCGCTCGATCGTCTCGAGGACGCTCGTGGCGTGGTCCACGACCGCGTCGAGCAGACCCCAGAGCAGCCAGGGCACGCCGTGGTCGGCCAGGTCGCTGTTGGCGTCCCACCGGCGCTGGACCGCCGCGGTGTCGAAGTCGGCGCCGTGGATCGTGACGAGGGCGTGCTCCGTGACGAAGGCCTTGACCTCGTGGGTGACGATCTCGCCGTCCTTCCCCGGACCGTGCGCGTCGTAGACCACGAGGAACAGGCTGTCCCGGTAGCGGTCGAGCTTGGGCCGTTGCCCGCTCTCCACGGCGTCCTCGACCGCGAGGGCGTGGATGCCGAGCTCCGCCTGGACCTGCTCGAGGTCCGACGCCCGTGGGTCGGTGAAGTCGACCCAGACGAAGGCGCCGTCGCGGGCGACGAGATCCGAGACCTGCTCCACGGGGAAGTCCCGCTCCGCCGACGAACCGTCCTGCCAGCAGCGCGTGCTCACCATGTGCCTGAGCCTAGTGAGGGTGCGCTGCGCGCCGGACCCGGCCCCGAGCCTCCCGGCCCGACGCGGGTGAGCGTCCCCTCAGCCCGGCCACCCGTGCGCTGGTAGTTTCGGTGCCGACGCCCCGGCAGGCCGCCGGGCAGGAACGGAGCACCCGCCACCCATGCCCGCAGACCGCACCGACAGCACGCGCTACGCCTTCGTCGTCGCCTCCAACCGCCTCCCCGTGGACCGCGTCGTCGAGGACGACGGCACCGAGGGGTGGCGGCACTCGCCGGGCGGCCTCGTCACCGCACTCGAGCCGGTGATGCGTGCCAACGACGGCGCGTGGGTCGGGTGGGTCGGGCAGCCGGACGTCACCGTCGAGCCGTTCGACAACGAGGGCATCCACATCGTGCCGGTGCCGCTCAGCGCCGACGACGTGCAGGAGTACTACGAGGGCTTCAGCAACGACACCCTCTGGCCGCTGTACCACGACGTGATCGAGCACCCGAGCTACCACCGCGACTGGTGGAACGCGTACAAGCGCGTGAACCAGCGCTTCGCGGAGCAGATCGCGGAGATCACCGAGCAGGACGGCATCGTCTGGGTGCAGGACTACCAGCTGCAGCTCGTGCCGGCACTGCTCCGCGCACTCCGCCCGGACCTGACCATCGGGTTCTTCAACCACATCCCGTTCCCGCCGGTCGGCATCTACGCGCAGCTGCCGTGGCGCGCGCAGATCCTCGACGGCCTGCTCGGCGCCGACGTGATCGGGTTCCAGCGGCAGGACGACGCCAGCGACTTCCTCCGCGCGGTCCGGCACATCAAGGGCTACACGACCAAGGGCTCCACCGTGGACGTGCCGGTCGACGACCCGAAGGCGCCCCGGAGCCGGAAGGGCATCACGGTCCGCCACGTCGAGGCGCGGCACTTCCCGATCTCGATCGACGCCGAGAGCTTCGAGGAGATCGCCCGCCGACCCGAGGTGCAGCAGCGCGCGAAGGAGATCCGCGACGGGCTCGGCAACCCGAAGACGGTCCTGCTCGGCGTCGACCGGCTCGACTACACGAAGGGCATCCGGCACCGCATCAAGGCGTTCGGTGAACTGGTCGAGGACGGCCGCCTCGCCGTCGAGGACGCGGCACTCATCCAGGTCGCCAGCCCGAGTCGCGAGCGGGTCGACACCTACCGGATGCTGCGCGACGAGATCGAACTGAGCGTCGGCCGGATCAACGGTGACCTCGGGGTCATCGGACACCAGCCGATCTCCTACCTGCACCACGGCTACCCGCGCGAGGAGATGGTGGCGCTCTACCTGGCCGCCGACATCATGCTCGTGACGGCCCTCCGCGACGGCATGAACCTCGTCGCGAAGGAGTACGTCGCGTCCCGCCACGACAACGACGGCGTCCTGATCCTGTCCGAGTTCGCCGGTGCCGCCGACGAGTTGAAGCAGGCCGTCATCGTCAACCCGCACGACATCGGGGCGCTGAAGGACTCGATCCAGCGCGCGATCGAGATGCCGCGCCGCGAGCGCTCGACCCGGATGCGTGCGCTCCGCAAGCGCGTGAAGGACAACGACGTCGCCCGGTGGTCGCGGTCGTTCCTCGAAGCGCTCGACCGGCACGCCCCGAAGGGCGCCCAGATCGACCCGGAGTCGGTCGAGCAGGGCGAGCCGCACCGCGAGGCGCAGACCGACGGCACGTCGATCTTCGACCAGGACGCACAGAAGGCGCGCGCCGCCGAGGACACCCGGGAGGACCGTGATGCCTGAGCAGGTCCCGGACAGCGGTCTCGACCAGGCCCTCGAGACGCTCGCGGCTGCGCCGCGACTGCTCGTGGCGCTCGACTTCGACGGCACGCTCGCGCCCTTCGCCGACGACCCGGGCCAGGTCGGGGCACTGCCCGGCAGCTGGGCAGCGGTCCTCACCCTGCAGCGGGCTCGCGACACCGAGGTCGTGCTCGTCTCCGGACGGCCGCTCGGCAGTCTGGCGGCCGTGTCGCACGCGCCCGACGGCATGGCGCTGATCGGTTCGCACGGGGTCGAGTGGCGAGTCGACGGACACGACGAGGACGCCCTCTCCGCGGCCGAGACCGAGCGGGTGGCGCGGATCGGTGCGGCGCTCGACGAGGTCGGTGCCCGGCACCCCGGCGTCGTGATCGAGCACAAGCCCGCCGGTCACGGCGTGCACACCCGTCGGGTCAGCGCCGAGGAGGCCGCGGCCACGAACGCCGAGGCCAGCCGTGCCGCACACGAGGCCGATCCCGACGTGCTCGAGCGCGGCGGCAAGGACATCCTCGAGTTCGCGGTCCGGCATGTCACGAAGGGGGACGCGATCGAGCGTCTCCGAGCCCTCCGCGGTGCCGACGCCGTCTTCTTCGCGGGCGACGACGTCACGGACGAGGACGCCTTCCGGGTGCTCCACGACGGTGACGTCGGCGTGAAGGTGGGGGAGGGCGAGACCCTCGCGACCCACCGCGTGGCCGACCCCGCGGCTCTGACGGACGTCCTCAAGCACCTGGCCCGGGCGCGGGCGACCCGCTGACCCGGCCACGGGCCTCCCGTCCGTGGTCCCTCCGCTCGGCCTGACCCGCAAGACACCGGTGTTCGTCGGATGCGCCGCGTGATCACGCGGCGTGTCCGGCGAACACCGGTGTCTTGGAGGACCATCAGGCGCAACACGATGCAGACGCATGGTGTTGCGCCATTGGTATCCCAAACGGTCCTAGACTCTCGACATGCCTGACATCGACGTGAAGCCGCGCAGCCGGGTCGTCACCGACGGGATCGAAGCAACCACTTCGCGTGGCATGCTGCGGGCCGTCGGGATGGGCGACGAGGACTGGGAGAAGCCGCAGATCGGCATCGCCTCGTCGTGGAACGAGATCACCCCCTGCAACCTCTCCCTCGACCGACTCGCCCAGGGCGCCAAGGAAGGCGTCCACGGCGGTGGCGGGTACCCGCTGCAGTTCGGCACCATCTCCGTCTCCGACGGCATCTCGATGGGGCACGAGGGCATGCACTTCTCGCTCGTCTCGCGTGAGGTCATCGCGGACAGCGTCGAGACCGTCGTCAACGCCGAGCGCCTGGACGGCACCGTCCTGCTCGCGGGCTGCGACAAGTCCCTCCCCGGCATGCTGATGGCGGCCGCGCGCCTGGACCTGGCGAGCGTCTTCCTCTACGCGGGCTCGGTCATGCCGGGCTACGTCAAGCAGGCCGACGGCAGCATGAAGGAAGTCACGATCATCGACTCCTTCGAGGGCGTCGGCGCGTGCAAGGCCGGCACCATGAGCGAAGCAGAGCTCAAGAAGATCGAGTGCGCGATCGTCCCGGGCGAAGGCGCCTGCGGTGGCATGTACACCGCCAACACGATGGCGAGCCTGGCCGAGGCGCTCGGCATGTCGCTCCCCGGGTCCGCCGCGCCGCCGAGCGCCGACCGCCGCCGCGACTACTACGCGCACCGGTCCGGCGAAGCCGTGGTGAACATGCTCCGCCTCGGTCTGACCGCCCGCGACGTCCTGACGCGCGAGGCGTTCGAGAACGCCATCACGGTCCTCATGGCCCTCGGTGGATCGACGAACGCCGTGCTGCACCTGCTCGCGATCGCGCACGAGGCCGAGGTCGAACTGACCCTCGACGACTTCAACCGCATCGGCTCCAACGTCCCGCACCTGGCCGACATGAAGCCCTTCGGACGATTCGTGATGAAGGACATCGACCAGCAGGGCGGCATCCCGGTCGTCATGAAGGCGCTGCTCGACGCCGGTCTGCTGCACGGTGAGTGCATGACCGTGACCGGCAAGACCGTCGCCGAGAACCTGGCCGAGATCGACCCGCCGGAGCTCGACGGCCAGGTCTTCCGCACGCTCGACAACCCGATCCACGCCACCGGTGGCCTGACGGTCCTGCAGGGCTCGTTCGCACCCGAGGGCGCCGTCGTGAAGACCGCCGGGTTCGACGCCGACGTCTTCGAGGGCCCGGCCCGGGTGTTCGACCGCGAGCGCGCCGCCATGGACGCCCTCACCGAGGGGCGCATCCAGAAGGGCGACGTCGTCGTCATCCGCTACGAGGGCCCGAAGGGCGGCCCCGGCATGCGCGAGATGCTCGCCATCACGGCGGCCATCAAGGGCGCGGGCCTCGGCAAGGATGTACTACTGTTGACCGACGGTCGATTCTCAGGCGGCACAACCGGCCTCTGCATCGGCCACATCGCACCGGAAGCCGTGGACGGAGGTCCAGTGGCATTCGTGCGCGATGGCGACCGCATCCGTGTCGACATCCCCGCTCGCTCGCTCGACCTACTGGTCGAGCCCGCCGAGTTGGAAGCCCGCCGTGACGGCTGGGCCCCGCTGCCCCCGCGCTACACCCGCGGAGTCCTCGCGAAGTACGCCAAGCTCGTCCAGTCCGCCGCCGTCGGCGCGGTCACGGGCTGACGTCGACACCCGCACCATCGCCATCCCTCCAGGCAAGGACCCCCTCATGCCCACGGAAGCCACACCGCGCTCCGCTGCCGGAGCACGTCGATCGCCCGAGGTCCTGACCGGCTCGGGCGCCGTCCTCCGCACGCTCGAGCACCTCGGGATCACCGACGTCTTCGGCCTGCCCGGCGGCGCGATCATCCCGTTCTACGACGAGCTCATGGCGTCGACGACGATCCGCCACATCCTGGTCCGGCACGAACAGGGTGCCGGCCACGCGGCCGAGGGCTACGCGTCCTCGTCCGGCAAGGTCGGCGTCGCGATCGCCACGTCCGGCCCGGGTGCGACGAACCTCGTCACCGCCATCGCCGACGCCTACATGGACTCGGTGCCGTTCATCGCGATCACCGGCCAGGTGTTCTCGACGCTGATGGGCACCGACGCCTTCCAGGAAGCCGACATCGTCGGCATCACGATGCCGATCACGAAGCACTCCTTCCTGGTCACGAAGCCCGAGGACGTCCCGGCGACCCTCGCGGCGGCGCACCTCATCGCGACGACCGGTCGACCCGGCCCCGTGCTGGTGGACATCACGAAGGACGCGCAGCAGAAGTCCGCGCCGTACATCTGGCCGCCGAAGCTCGACCTGCCGGGGTACCGCCCGGTGACGAAGGCGCACGGCAAGCAGATCACCGCGGCCGCCCAGCTCCTCGCCGAGTCGTCCCGTCCGGTGCTCTACGTCGGCGGCGGGGTGATCCGTTCCGGTGCCTCCGCCGAGCTGCTGGCGTTCGCCGAGGCGACCGGCGCCCCGGTCGTCACGACGCTGATGGCCCGCGGTGCCTTCCCGGACTCGCACGCGCAGCACCTCGGCATGCCGGGGATGCACGGCACGGTGCCGGCGGTGCTCGGCCTGCAGGAGAGCGACCTCATCATCGCCCTCGGCGCGCGCTTCGACGACCGCGTGACCGGGAAGGTCGACGACTTCGCCCCGGACGCCAAGGTCGTGCACGTCGACATCGACCCCGCCGAGATCTCGAAGATCCGCTACGCCGACGTCCCGATCGTCGGCGACGCGAAAGAGGTCCTGGTCGACCTGGTCGCGGCGTGGGCCGACGTGCCGGTCGAGCAGCGTGCCTCCACCGCCGACTGGTGGACGCACCTCAACCAGCTGCTCGAGGACTTCCCGCTCGGCTACACCGAGCCGACCGACGGGCTCCTCGCCCCGCAGGCGATCATCAAGCGCATCGGCGAGATGACCGGACCCGAGGGCGTCTTCGCCTCGGGCGTCGGCCAGCACCAGATGTGGTCGGCGCAGTTCATCCAGTACGAGCGCCCGAACGCCTGGCTCAACTCCGGCGGCGCCGGCACGATGGGCTACTCGGTCCCGGCCGCGATGGGTGCGAAGGTCGCCCAGCCCGACCGCGTCGTGTGGGCGATCGACGGCGACGGCTGCTTCCAGATGACGAACCAGGAACTCGCGACCTGCGTCATCAACGACATCCCGATCAAGGTCGCGATCATCAACAACTCGTCGCTCGGCATGGTGCGGCAGTGGCAGACCCTGTTCTACGACGGTCGCCACTCGTTCACCGACCTGCAGACCGGCCACGGCACCCGTCGGGTCCCGGACTTCGTGAAGCTCGCCGACGCCTACGGTGCGCTCGGGATCCGGGTCGAGAAGCCGGAGGAGGTCGACGCGGCCATCCAGCTCGCGCTCGACACCAACGACCGCCCGGTGGTCATCGACTTCGTGGTGAGCCGCGACTCGATGGTCTGGCCGATGGTCCCGCAGGGGATCGGCAACTCGTCCATCCAGTACGCCCGCGACCTCGCCCCGACGTGGGACGACGAGGACGCCGACATGACGGGGGAGCCCGCATGAGCCACGTCCTGTCCCTCCTGGTCGAGGACAAGCCGGGTCTGCTGACCCGTGTCGCCGGGCTCTTCGCCCGTCGCGGCTTCAACATCGAGTCCCTCGCCGTCGGCAACACCGAGGTGGACGGCCTGAGCCGCATCACCGTCGTGGTGGACGTCGAGGACCTCCCGCTCGAGCAGGTGACGAAGCAGCTCAACAAGCTCGTCAACGTCATCAAGATCGTGGAACTCGACTTCCCCCAGTCGGTGCAGCGCGAACACATGCTCGTCAAGGTGCGGGTCGACAACCAGACCCGGTCCGCGGTGCTCGACGCCGTCACGCTCTTCCGGGCGCAGGTCGTCGACGTCGCCACCGACTCGCTCGTCGTCGAGGTGACCGGTGACCCCGGCAAGATCCAGGCGATCCTGCGCGTCCTCGAGCCCTACGGCATCAAGGAGCTGGCGCGCGCCGGACTCCTGGGCATGGGCCGCGGACCGAAGAGCATCACCGACCGGGTGCGCTGAGCACCGGTCGCCCCAGACACCCCAACCAAGGAGACCACGCACCGTGACTGACATCGTGTACGACGCCGACGCCGACCTGAGCCTCATCCAGGGCAAGAAGGTCGCCGTCATCGGGTACGGCTCGCAGGGCCACGCCCACGCCCTCAACCTCCGCGACTCCGGCGTCGAGGTCAAGATCGGCCTCAAGGAGGGCTCGAAGAGCCGCCAGAAGGCCGAAGAGGCCGGCTTCGAGGTCCACACGCCCGCCGACGCCACCGCCTGGGCCGACGTCGTCGTCATCCTCGCGCCGGACCAGGTCCAGCGCATCGTCTACAAGGACGACATCGCCCCGAACCTCAAGCCGGGTGCGACCCTGGTCTTCGGCCACGGCTTCAACATCCGGTACGGCTACATCGAGGCGCCCGCCGGCGTCGACGTCTCGCTCGTCGCCCCGAAGGGCCCGGGCCACACGGTCCGCCGTGAGTACGAGGCCGGTCGCGGCGTCCCCGTGATCGTGGCCGTCGAGGTCGACTCGTCCGGCAGCGCCTGGGACCTCGCCTGGTCCTACGCGAAGGCCATCGGCGGTCTGCGCTCCGGCGGCATCAAGACGACCTTCACCGAGGAGACCGAGACCGACCTGTTCGGCGAGCAGGCCGTCCTCTGCGGTGGCACGTCGCAGCTCATCCAGTACGGCTTCGAGACCCTGGTCGAGGCGGGTTACCAGCCGCAGATCGCGTACTTCGAGGTCCTGCACGAGCTCAAGCTCATCGTCGACCTGATCTGGGAGGGCGGCCTCACGAAGCAGCGCTGGTCGATCTCCGACACCGCCGAGTTCGGTGACTACGTCTCCGGGCCCCGCGTGATCTCGCCCGAGGTCAAGGAGAACATGAAGGCGGTGCTCGCGGACATCCAGAACGGTGCCTTCGCGAAGCGCTTCATCGACGACCAGGACGCCGGCGCCCCGGAGTTCACGGCCCTGCGCGAGAAGGGCGAGGGGCACCCGGTCGAGGCGACCGGTCGCGAGCTCCGCAAGCTCTTCGCGTGGAAGCAGGCCGACTCCGACTACGTCGACGGTTCGGCCGCGCGGTAGTCTGCCTGAGACAAGCTCGACCCGCGAGGCGGCGGTGCACTGCACCGCCGCCTCTCGATGTGACCCGGACACCATGCAGCAGCTCCTCCAGCACCCCGACGTCTCCCGAGGACGTCCCGGCAGCGCGGCGACGCGCTCCGTCGTCGACCCCTCCGGTCCGTCCACACGATGGCGTGGGCGCACCGATCGGCATGGGATGATCGTCGGATGGCGGTGACGAGACGAGCGGTCCACATCGGCGCCGGCAAGATCGGGCGCGGGTTCGTGGGCCAGTTCCTCGTGGCGAGCGGCTACGACCTCACATTCGTCGACGTCGACGAGCGTGTGGTCTCGGCCCTCAACGAGGCCGGCCGGTTCGTCGTGCACGAAGTCGGCGAGATGCCCGTCGAGCACCTGGTGCACGGGTTCCGGGCGCTGAACAGCAAGACCGACCGTGCGCGCGTCGTGCAGGCGATCGCCGACGCCGACGTGGTGACCACGGCCGTCGGCGCGCGCACCCTGCCCCTCGTGGCCCCCCTCATCGCGGAAGGGCTCGCGGCACGCCCGCTCGACCGCGGCGACGTCACGATCGTCGCGTGCGAGAACGCCTTCAACGCCACCGACTCGTTGCACGCCAGCATCCGTCGTGCCCCGATCCTCGAAGACCGCGACATCGCCGCCGTCTTCGCGAACTGTGCGATCGACCGCATCGTGCCGGACCAGTCGGGCGTGCTCGGGCAGTCCGGCGGCCTCGACGTCGTCCTCGAACCGTTCTACGAGTGGGTCATCGAACGCACGCCGTTCGCCGGGACCGGCTCCGAGCCTCCCGTCATCGACGGCGTCACGTGGGTCGACGACCTGCAGCCGTTCGTCGAGCGGAAGCTCTACACGGTCAACACGGCGCACGGCGCCGCCGCCTACCACGGCTGGGTCCGGGGGATCCGGCTCATCCGGGAGGCCCTCCAGGACCCCGACGTGCGGGCGGAGGTCGACGGGGTGCTCGCGGAGACCACCGCGCTGCTCGTGGCGAAGCACGGGTTCGACCCGGAGGACCACGCCCGGTACGTCGCGGCGAACCTCACCCGCATCGCCAACCCGCTGCTGCCCGACACGACCCGCCGGGTCGGCCGCAACCCGCTCCGGAAGCTCGGCCGTCGCGAGCGCTTCATCGGCCCGGCCGCACAGCTCGCCGAGCGCGGACTGCCCGTCGACCACCTCATCGGAGCCGTCCGGGTCGCGCTCGAGTTCGACGACCAGGACGACCCCGAGTCGATCGAACTGCACGCCCTGCTCCGCTCGGGTGCGACCGCGCACGCGCTCACCGAGATCCTCACCGGACTCATGGAGGGGCACCCGCTGTTCCCGGCCGTGCGCGACGTCGTCGCCGGGGTCCTCGAGACCCAGCCCGCCCAGGCATGAGCGGCGATCCTCGTAGACTCGACGGCATGACCGAGGCCCGCGAACACGACGACGACGCCGCCCTGTCGTGGGGCGACGCGGACGACGCGACGCACGTCGACGCCGCGCACAACCCGATCGCCGTCAAGGAGCGTGACGCCCGTGACCCCGACGCGCCCGAGACGTCCGGGGCCCTGATCGGGTTCGGCGTCTTCGGCGGGCTGTACCTGCTGTACACGGTCGCCTGGCTGCTGACCGCCTCGACCACCTACCTGTCGACGACCGACGCGGTGCTGTCCGGGTTCGTCACGCTCCTCCGGTTCCTGGCGATCGTCGCGCCGGCGCTCTGGTTCGCCGTGGTGATCTGGGTCGCGCGGGGCCGGAGCACCCGGACACGACTGCTGTGGATGCTGCTCGGAGCCGTCGTCCTGTTCCCGTGGCCGTTCCTCATGACGCGGAGCTTCGGGTGACCGCGGTCGAGCGTCCCGGAACACGGTCCCGGTCCGCCCGGGGTCTGGTGGGGCGCCTGGTGGTCTGGGTCGTCTTCGCCGTGCTGTTCGCCTACATGACGGCGCAGAGCGTCGGCAACCTCGTCGTCGTCACGGACAAGCTGCAGAAGTTCAACGAGTTCGTCGGGTCCGCCGGCGGCGCGTCCCTGAAGCGCCCGGTGCCGTGGCTCTGGCTCGTCGTCGACGTGGTCGTCCCACCGCTCGCGTACGCCGTCGCGGTCGTGGTGACCCGTCGGTCGACGGCCGTCGTGACGGCCGCGGTGCTGGTGGTCGCGTTCGCGGCCGCGGGTGCCCTCTGGCTCGGACTGCAGCTCTACGTGCCGAGCCTCGTCGACCTCTGACCTGCTGCCGGCGTCGTAACCGGGTCCGGCCGTCGATAGGGTGGTGGTACACCACCCGTCTCGTGTGAGGAACCGCTGTCGTGTCGAAGCCGGTCGTCTTGATCGCCGAAGAACTCTCGCCCGCCACCGTCGACGCCCTCGGGCCCGACTTCGAGATCAGGAACGTGGACGGCACCGACCGTCCAGCGCTGCTCGCGGCGCTGTCCGACGCGCACGCGATCCTGGTCCGCTCCGCGACCAAGGTCGACGCCGAGGCGATCGCGTCGGCACCGGAGCTCAAGGTCATCGCCCGCGCCGGCGTCGGCCTGGACAACGTCGACATCAAGGCGGCGACGACCGCGGGCGTGATGGTCGTCAACGCGCCGACGTCGAACATCATCTCCGCGGCCGAGCTGACGGTGGGACACATCCTCTCGCTCGCCCGGCACATCCCGGCGGCGCACGCGTCGCTCGCGGCCGGTGCGTGGAAGCGGTCGTCCTACACGGGCGTCGAGCTCTACGAGAAGACCGTCGGCATCATCGGTCTCGGCCGGATCGGCGCCCTGATCACCCAGCGCCTGCAGGCGTTCGGCGTCTCGGTCATCGCGTACGACCCCTACGTCACCTCGGCCCGCGCCCAGCAGCTCGGGGTCGAGCTCGTCTCGCTCGAGGACCTGCTCCGCCGCGCGGACTTCACCACGATCCACATGCCGAAGACGCCCGAGACCGTCGGCATGATCTCCGACGAGCAGTTCGCGCTGATGAAGCCGACCGCCTTCGTCGTGAACGTCGCCCGCGGTGGACTCATCGACGAGGACGCCCTGCACCGTGCGCTGACCTCGAACACCATCGCCGGCGCCGGCCTCGACGTGTTCGTGTCCGAGCCCCCGAAGGACTCGCCGCTCGTGTCGCTGCCGAACGTGGTCGTGACCCCGCACCTCGGCGCCTCCACCGACGAAGCGCAGGAGAAGGCCGGTGTCGCCGTCGCGAAGTCGGTCCGCCTCGCCCTCGGCGGCGAGCTCGTCCCGGACGCGGTCAACGTCGCCGGCGGCGTCATCGACCCGTACGTCCGCCCGGGCATCCCGCTCGTCGAGAAGCTCGGCCAGGTCTTCACGGCGATGGCGACCTCACCGGTGACGAGCATCGACGTCGAGGTGCACGGCGAACTCGCCGCGTACGACGTCAGCGTGTTGAAGCTCGCCGCCTTGAAGGGTGTCTTCACGGACGTCGTCAGCGACCAGGTGTCCTACGTCAACGCTCCGCTCATCGCGGAGCAGCGCGGTGTCACCGTGCGCCTCATCACGGACGCCGACAGCCCCGAGTACCGCAACCTCCTCACCATCCGCGGTGCCCAGTCCGACGGCCCGGCGATCAGCGTCTCCGGCACGCTCACCGGCCCGAAGCAGGTCGAGAAGCTCGTCGAGATCAACGGCTACGACGTCGAGGTCGCCCTCGACAAGCACCACATCGTGATGGCCTACACGGACCGTCCGGGCATCGTCGCGGTCTACGGCAAGGAGTTCGGCGAGGCGGGGATCAACATCGCCGCGATGCAGATCGCCCGTCAGTCCGCCGGCGGTGAGGCGCTCAGCGTGCTGACCGTCGACTCGCCGGTGCCGGACGACGTCCTCGAGCACGTCCGTTCCACGATCGACGCGGCATCGCTGCGTGAGATCGACATCACGCTCTAGGAGACCCGCATGTCGCAGACGCTCAAGTTGGCGGTCATCCGTGGCGACGGCATCGGCCCGGAGGTCGTGGACGAAGCGCTGAAGGTCCTGCACGCGGTGGCCGACGGCGAGCTCGACGTGCAGGAGACCCCGTTCTCGCTGGGGGCCGAGCGCTTCCTGGCGACCGGGGACATCCTCACCGAGGACGACATGGCGGCGCTGGCCGCGCACGACGCGATCCTGCTCGGCGCCGTCGGTGGCGATCCCCGCGACCCGCGCCTGGCCGGGGGGATCATCGAGCGCGGTCTGCTGCTGAAGCTGCGGTTCGCGTTCGACCACTACGTCAACCTGCGTCCGACCAAGGTGCACGCGGCGGTCGGTTCGCCGCTCGCCGACCCGGGCGAGGTGGACTTCGTCGTCGTCCGCGAGGGAACCGAGGGCCCGTACGTGGGCAACGGCGGCGCCATCCGGGTGGACACCCCGCACGAGATCGCCACCGAGGTCTCGCTCAACACCGCGCACGGCGTCGAGCGGGTCGTGCGGTACGCGTTCGACCTGGCGATGCGACGACCGCGGAAGCACCTGACGCTCGTGCACAAGAGCAACGTGCTGGTCCACGCCGGCTCGCTCTGGCAGCGGACCGTCGCCGCGGTCGGTGCCGAGTACCCGGACGTCACGGTCGACTACCAGCACGTGGACGCCGTCACGATCCACATGGTGCGCGAACCGTCGCGGTTCGACGTCATCGTGACCGACAACCTCTTCGGCGACATCATCACCGACCTCGCCGGCGCGATCAGCGGCGGCATCGGTCTGGCGGCCTCGGGCAACCTCAACCCGGACGCCACCTTCCCCAGCATGTTCGAGCCGGTCCACGGGTCCGCGCCGGACATCGCCGGCCAGCAGCTGGCCGACCCGACCGCCGCGGTCCTCTCCGTCGCCCTGCTGCTCGACCACGTGGGTCGCGCGGACCTGGCGGCGGCGGTGACCCGGGCGGTGGAGGCCGACCTCGCCGACCGGAGCACCACCAGACGGTCGACCGCCCAGATCGGCGACGCCATCGCCGGCGCCGCGGCCGCCGCACGCACCACCACGGCCTGACAGGAGTCACCCCCGCATGAGCGACAGCACCACCGAGACCACCGACACCTTCGCCCTCGACTTCTCGACGACCCCGTCGCCGGAGCGGCGTGCGGCCGCCGAGCGCGAGGAGATCCTCGCTGACCCGGGCTTCGGCAAGCACTTCACCGACCACATGGCCTCGGTCGAGTGGACGATCGACGACGGCTGGCACAACGCCTCGATCCACCCCTACGGTCCGCTCTCCCTCGACCCGAGTGCGAGTGTCCTGCACTACGCGCAGGAGATCTTCGAGGGCATGAAGGCCTACCGGCACGCCGACGGCTCCATCTGGTCCTTCCGGCCGGACGCCAACGCGCGTCGGTTCGCCCGGTCGGCCCGCCGACTGGCACTCCCCGAACTGCCGGAATCGGTGTTCGTCGAGTCGATCCGACAGCTCGTCGCCGCCGATCAGGACTGGGTGCCGTCCGCGCCGGAGACCAGCCTGTACCTCCGCCCGTTCATGATCGCGACCGAGGCCTTCCTCGGGGTCCGGGCCGCCCACGCCGTGCAGTACCACTGCATCGCCAGCCCGGCGGGTGCCTACTTCACCTCGGGCCCGAAGCCGGTCTCGATCTGGCTCTCGACGCAGTACGCCCGCGCCGCGCGCGGCGGGACCGGCGCGGCGAAGACCGGCGGCAACTACGCGGCCTCGCTGCTCCCGCAGCAGGAGGCGTACGAGCACGGCTGCCAGCAGGTGATGTTCCTGGACTCCGAGAAGGGTGAGTACCTGGAGGAACTGGGCGGGATGAACGTGGTCCTCGTCCGCTCCGACGGCACGCTCGTGACGCCCGACTCGGACTCGATCCTCGAGGGCATCACGCGGGACTCGATCCTGCAGCTCGCCCTCGACCGCGGCCTGCGCGTGGAACGCCGCGCGGTGTCGTTGACCGAGTGGCGGGACGGCGTGGCCGACGGCACCATCACCGAGGCCTTCGCCTGTGGGACCGCCGCCGTGGTGACTCCGATCGCCGAGCTCCGCGGTGACGGGTTCACCATCGGATCGCCGACGACCGGTGCCGGGGAACTCACGATGTCCCTCCGCGAGGAACTGACCGACATCCAGTACGGTCGCCGCGCCGACCCGCACGGCTGGATGGTCCGGCTCACGGACCCGACGTCGAGCGCTGAGTAGGGTCGACCCGTGAAGATCGCACGGTTCAGCACCGAGGGGGAGGACCCCCGTTACGGCATCCTCGACGAGCGCGCACTGGTGGTGCTCGCCGGCGACCCGATGTACCAGGGCTTCGAGACGACGGGGGAGCGGGTGTCCCTCAAGGACGCCAAGCTGCTCGCCCCGGTCATCCCGCGCTCGAAGGTCATCGGGGTCGGCCTCAACTACGCCGAGCACGTCTCGGAGATGGAGGAGCACACCGCGGACGACCCTGTGGTGTTCCTCAAGCCGAACACGTCGGTCATCGGTCCGGAGGACCCGATCCGTCTGCCGGCTGACATCGGCCGCGTCGACCACGAGGGCGAACTCGCGATCGTGATCGGTTCGCTCGCCAAGAACGTCGCGAAGGAGGACTTCGCCAGCGTGATCCTCGGGTACACGATCGCGAACGACGTGACCGCTCGTGACCTGCAGGCGCGCGACGGTCAGTGGGCCCGCGCGAAGGGGTTCGACACCTTCTGCCCGCTCGGTCCGGTCATCGAGACCGAGATCGACCCGTCGGACATCCGGATCGAGACCCGCGTCGACGGTGACCTCCGTCAGGCGGCCTCGACGAACGAGATGGTCCACGACATCCCGACGCTCATCGAGTTCATCTCGTCGATCTGGACGCTCCTGCCCGGCGACGTCATCCTGACCGGGACCCCGGCCGGCGTCGGCGCGATCCGCGACGGCGAGGTGGTGGAGGTCACGATCTCCGGCATCGGTTCGCTCCGCAACCCGGTGATCGCGCGCCACTGACCGGCGCGCTCGCACCGACGGCTCTCGACCTGGAGGCCCGGCACCCCTCGGGTGTCGGGCCTCTCGTCCGTCCCGGGTCCGGTCCGGCGACCGGTCCACCCGGCGACGTTCTCCCGGCCTGGTAGCCGACACGCCCGGGCGGGACACCCGGTTGGCAGGCCCTCGGACCGTGTGTAAAGTAATCACTCGTTGCCGCTGAGGCGGAACGGAACGGCCGAGACGGTCACCGGGTGTACAACCCGGCAGATGCAGTCCGGACGGGGTCCGCCTCCAGCAACCAGCCCATCGAACAGATGTCGACTTCGTGTCGGTCCTCCGGTGGGTTCGAGAACGACAGCCTCTCTGGCGGATCATCTTCGTGGTGTGATGTGGGGAGTGCGTCTGGTCCTTGAGAACTCAACAGCGTGCACA
>NZ_JAAOYO010000005.1 GCF_011759505.1 Curtobacterium salicis
CCCAGATCAAGTAACACCCCCCGCGTCACCAGACGCACGCACCACCACGAGAACGCCGCCCCGGGAACACCCCGAGGCGGCGTTCTCACGTCCCCCGGCCCCCGTCGTGCGATGGTGCCTGCATGGGCTCTCCGCAGACACTGGACCTCAGCGACCGCCGCATCCTCGCCGCCTGGGCTGCGGACTGCGCCGAGCGGGTCCTGCCGCTGTTCGAGCGCCACGCCCCCGAGGACCACCGGCCCCGTGACGGCGTCGGCCGGACGCGGGCCTTCGCCCGAGGGGAGCTCGACGCGGCGGAGATGATCCGCCGGCGCTTCGAGACCGGCCGTGCTGCGTCGGCCGTGCGTGATCCGGCAGCACGAGCGGCCGCGTTCGCCGCCGGTCAGGCCTCGGGTGTCGCCCACATGGGCGCGCATGCGCTCGGCGCCGCTGCCTACGCGGTGCGTGCAGCCAGCCTGGAGGCACCGGGATCGGACGCGGAGGAACTCGCCTGGCAGATCGCGCACGTCGACGCCCAGGTCCGGGGCGCACTGCGCCGCCTCCCCCTGCTCGGCGCCGACTCGTCCGGGCCGCTCGGGTCCGGCCTGTTGGCCTCCGGCAGCCTCGCCGTCACCATCCGTGCGCTCCAACGGTCGGTCGACGAAGCGTCCTGACCCCTCGGGCCGGGAGGCGCGACCCGACATGACGATGCCGCTACACTCCGCAACGGGGCGCGACCGCGTGCTCCGGGGACGGTGGGGACATGTTCGGGAACTTCGCTGGTGGGCACATCTCCGTGCTGCTCGTGATCGTGCTGCTCGAGGTCGGATCGCTGGTGGTGCTCTGGCGCGACCGGACACGCTCGCAGCTGGCGAAGGTCGTCTGGACCGTCGTCGTCATCGCGCTCCCGGTCCTCGGCGCGCTGGGCTTCCTGCTGAACTGGGCGCTCGGACGTCTCGCCGACCGGCTCAACCGCGCGCACTGAACCGCGCACACTGACCGCTCCTCAGGGGCGGTAGTCGGGCCGCTGCTCGTAGAGCTTCCGCTGGCTGTCGAGGTCGTGCGTGTGCGCACCAGACATCGCGCCGATCGTCTTCGCCGTCGATTCGAGGGCGAACAGCAACCCGCGAACCACGTTCCCCAGGATCCGCATGACGGTCCTCCCTCGTTCTGCGAACCGTACCCCGGCGGCCGGGTCCACGTCGAGACACGCCCGTCAGTGCCCGGCGCCCCCACGCTCCTGAGACGCCGCGGAATCCGGCGGCGTCTCAGCACGATCGGGGCGTCCCACGGAGACGGCGGCGCCTCACCGAGACGGGCACCTCCCCGAGACGCGGGCGCCTCAGCGACGGGCGCGCCCCCGCGCCAGCCGCTCCCGCAGCCGGGCCGCCAGCTCGCCCTCGTCGGCCGTGACGAGCCTCCCGTCCCGCACCACCACGCGCCCACCGACCACGACGTGCTTCGGCCGCCGGCCGGGTGACGCCCAGAGCAGTCCCGCGACCGGGTCCGCCACCCCGGCGTCCGCGACCCCGGACACGTCCCACACGCACAGGTCTCCGGCCGAACCGGCGCCGAGGTGTCCGAGCTCCGGCCGACCGAGGCCGACCGCCGAGCCCTCGGTCGCCATGCCGAGCACCTGACGTGCCGGCAGCTGCGGTCCGATGAGCGCGGACACCTGCATCGCGAGTCGCGCGTCGGCGAGCAGGTGTCCGGCGTCGTTGCTGCCACCGCCGCTCGTGCCGAGGCCGACCGGCACCCCCGCGGCCGTGAGCCGGGCGACGGGTGCGATCCCCCACCCCATCGGCACATCGCAGCCCGGCGCGTGGGTCGCGGTGACCCCGGCGGCGGCGAGTCGCGCGATCTCGTCGTCGGTGACGTCGCACAGGTGCGCGACGGTGACGTCCGGCGCGAGCCACCCCCAGTCCTCGAGGAGGTCGAGCGGCCGGCGCCCGTACCGCTCCAGCGCGATGGCGGTGTCGACCTGCTCGTTCGCCTGCGTCCGCCGGCGGAGGCCGTGTTCCGCGGCGACCTCGCCGAGCGCCCGGAAGGTCACTTCACCGTCGGAGTGCACGCCGGCCGGCCCGACCGCGACCTGCAGCCGACCGTCCGGGTCGGTGCCGCCGACGGCGTCCTCGTGCAGCAGGGCCCGGACGATCGCGTCCGCCGATGCGGCCGCCTGCGACGGGTCGTCCCGCGCGCTCCCCCGGACGAAGACGAGCCGGCCGCCGAGACCACGCACCGCGTCCACGGTCGCCGCGGCGAGCGCCACGGTTCCGTCGGGGCTCGTGTCGGTCGGCCAGTTCAGGTGGTGGTCGGCGATGGTCGTGACGCCGGACAGGAGGCCCTCCGCGGCTCCGACAGCCGCCGCCACCCCGTAGAGCTCCGGGTCGTGCCCCGCCGCGGTGTAGGCCTGCGCCATGGTGGGGAGCCAGTCCGCCATCGGCACGCCACGCGTGCCGGGGAGCGTCCGGAACGCGGTCTGCAGCAGGTGGTGGTGGGCGTTGACGAGTCCGGCGGTGACGACGCAGCCGGAGGCGTCGAGCGTGGTCGCGACGGTGCTGCCGTCGTCGACGACCACGTCACCGTCGCGTTCGGTGCGGGGGTCGACGAGGACGCGGAGGGCACCGGTGACGGTCAGCATGGGAGCGTTTGTAGCAGGGTGCTGTTTCGGGCGCGTGACGGCCGACGTTCCGGCACGGACGACGTGCGACCGGGGGAAACGGGGCGGTGACACCGGCGAAACACGGGGTCCCTAGGTTCTCCCCATGACCCTCACCCAGACGCCGTCCGAGTCCCGGACCCAGACGTTGATCCGCGGCGGGTGGGTGCTCACCGCCGCCCCCGACGAGTCCACCACCCCGTCCGCGATCCGGGACGGCGCGGTGCTCCTGGACGGGGACCGGGTCGCCGCGGTCGGCACGTTCGCCGAGCTGTCGGCAGCGAACCCGGACGCGACGGTCCGCGGCGGGGTGCACGACATCGTCGCCCCGGGGTTCGTGAACACGCACGGGCACTTCAGCGAGGGCCTCATCACGGGCATCGGCTCGCAGTACACGCTGTGGGAGTGGCTGAACGCCCTGATCTCGCACGTCAACCCGGTGATGACGCGGGACAAGGCGTACGCGGGCACCATGCTGCAGGGCATCCAGATGCTCCGGAGCGGGGTGACGACGGCGAACGACATGTTCTGCTCGGACCCGATCGCGGACGAGCCGGCGACACCGGGTGTCGTCCAGGCGCTCGACGAACTCGGCCTCCGCGGCGTGGTGTCGTTCGGCTCCGGGGACGTCGACCGCGGCTTCGGCCCGACGCCGATCCTGGCGGAGTTCGACGCCCTGCGCGAGGCAGCCGACGCCAGCCGGTACAGCACGTTCCGGGTGGGGATGTCCTCGATCGGCCGGTACTCGGACGCCGCGTGGCAGGAGCACATCGACTACGCGGTCGACGGCGGTCACGGCATCCACGTGCACGTGCACGAGGTCCGCGAAGAGGTCACGGCCGCCCGCCAGCGCACCGGCCGGACCGTGGTCGGTCACGCCGAGGCGACGGGCATGTTCCGTGTGCCGGTGATCGCCGCGCACAGCGTCTGGATGGACCGCCAGGACCGCGAGACGTACGCGGCGAACGGCGTCGGCGTCGCCCACAACCCGGTGGCGAACGGCATCCTGGCGAGCGGCATCGCACCGGTGGCGGAGCTGCGGGCCCTCGGGATCCCGGTCGGCATCGGCGTCGACGGCCCGGCGTCGAACGACTCGCAGGACTTCCTGCAGGCGATGAAGACCGCGGCGATCCTGGCCCGCATCCGCGACCTGCAGGCGACCGCGATGAGCGCCCGGGAGGCGTTCGAGATGGGCACGATCGGCGGTGCACGAGCACTGCGGATGGAGCAGGAGATCGGTTCGCTGGAGCCCGGCAAGCGTGCCGACCTGGTCGTGTTCGACGGCGAGAGCCCGACGCTCGCGAACGTCCACGACCCGTTCCAGGCGGTCGTGTTCGTGGCCGGCAGCCGTGAGGTGAAGGACGTCTGGGTCGACGGCGAGCTGAGCCTGGCCGACTTCGAGGTGACCCGCGTCGACGTCCGGGAGGCCGTGGCCCGTGCCCGTCCGTTGGCTCGGCAGCTCGTCGAGCAGGCCGGGCTCGAGCGCCTGTCGGCGCTGACCGGCGGCCCGCTCGACGACACCGAGCGGCCGTAGATCCGGCCGACGGCGGGTCAGAGCTCGAGCACCAGGCGGGCGCAGCCGGCCGCCGCGCGGGAGACGCAGACCATCATCGTGCGGTCGTCCGCCTGCTCGGCGGGGCTGAGAACGGTGTCCCGGTGGTCGACCGCGCCCTCGAGGACGGGGGTCTCGCACGTGCCGCAGGTGCCCTCGCGGCAGGACGACAGGACGAAGGCCCCGGCGTCCTCCGCGACCTCGAGCAGGCTCCGGTCGGCGGGGACGGTGACGGTCGTGCCGGTCAGGGTGAGCTCGACCTCGAACGACTCTCCCGGGGCGTCCACGTCGGCGGCGGGTTCGAAGCGCTCCACCCGGACGCTGCCGGTCGGCCAGTGCGCGGCGGCGGTCTCGACGGCGTCCATGAGGCTGCGCGGACCGCAGCAGTAGACGACGGCGTCGCGTGGTTCGGCGAGCAGCCCGACCACGTTCAACCGAGGTGCCTGGTCGGCCGCGGCGAGGACGACCCGATCGGGGTGCGCGGCCAGGAGCTCGTCGGCGAACGCCATCCGGTCGCGGGAGCGCCCGGCGTAGTGCAGCTCCCACGGCGTCCCGGCATGCTCGGCCGCGGCGATCATCGCGCGGATCGGAGTGATGCCGATGCCGCCGGCGACGAAGACCGCCGGCCGGTCCGGGTCGAACCCGAAGTGGTTGCGCGGGCCGCCGACCAGGACCTCGTCGCCGGTGCGGAGGGTGTCGTGCACGGCGACGGACCCGCCCCGACCGGCGGCTTCGCGGAGCACGGCCACCCGCCAGTGGCCGTCGGGGGTGGTCGTGACGAGTGAGTACTGCCGCTCGGTGCCGGGGGCGATCTCGAGGTCGACGTGGGCGCCGGGCTCCCAGTCGGGCAGCACGACGCCGTCGACGGGCGCGAGGTCGAGCGTGACGACGTCCTCGGCCACCCGCTGGCGGTCGGCGATCCGCATCCGGTGCCGCGCCTCCGCGCCGTTCGTGATGCCGGGCCCGCTCACGATGCCGCTCCGGCCCGCGGGGTCTCCTTGACGACGATCATGTGGAACGCGCTGCCGTCGGCACTGCACCAGCGGTGGCCGGTGCCACCGCGGTAGTACGCCGAGTCGCCGGGCCCGAGCCGGACGACGTCCTGGCCACGGAGGTCGAGCAGGACGTCGCCGGCGAGCACGGTGAGGAACTCGTCCTCGCGGTGCTCGAAGTACTCGCCGGGTTCGGTGTTGTCACCCTTCCACTCGAGGGGCTCGAAGGCGTGCGGGCCGGCGTGCACGAGCAGCCGGGCCTCGCCGCTGGAGAACGGGCCGCGGGCGCCCTCGCCGGATCGGAGCACCTCGGGGCGCCGGTCGTCGGGCTCGTCGTGGACCGGCGCCCCGGCGGCGAGCAGGGCGACCTGACTGGTGTCGAGCGCCGATGCGATCTTCTCGAGCGACACCATGCTCGCCCGTGAGTGGCCCCGCTCGACCTGGCTCAGGAACGGGTGCGACAGCCCGGTCCGTTCGGCGAGCTGCACGAGGGTCAACCGCGCCGAACGGCGGAGTGCCCGGATGTGCTCGCCGACGAGACGGGCCTGTTCGTCGACGACGCGGTCGGCTGTGGGAAGGTCCCGCTCGGGCAGGAGTTCGGTGTGCATCGCGCTCCGATCGTGGTCCGGACAGGGCCGGGCGTTCCGTGCACGCCATCTCGTCACAGTCGGCAACCGGAGCGAAACGGGTGGGAAACACGGCCCACCTAGCATCGTGGATGTTGATGCGATCAACATTGTCACACACGATCGAGAGGGCCCCATGGACTCGTCACTGCCCCGCCCGATCACCCTCCTGCGATCCGCGCTCCTGGCCGACGGACGTCTGGTCGACGTCGCGGTCACCGGCGACACGGTGACCGACGTCGCCCCCGCCGGCACCCTCCGGGCCCCGTCCGCGACCACCCTCGAACTCGACGGCCGCCTGCTCCTCACCGCCCCGGCGGAACCGCACGCCCACCTCGACAAGGCCCTGAGCGCCGACCGGATCGACCCGCCGCTCGGCGACCTCGGTTCCGCGATCACGGCCTGGGCCGCGTACGCCACGACGATGTCCGTCGACGAGATCGCCGACCGGGCCCGGAAGGCCGCCCTCACGCTGCTGGCCGCCGGCACGACCGCGGTCCGCACCCACGTCGACGTCCTCAGCCACGGCGGGACCGGCACCGTCGCCGAGGCCGTCCGCGGCGCACTGGCCCTCGTGCAGGTCCGGGACGAACTCGCCCACCTGATGGACATCGAACTCGTCGCCCTGGCCGGACCGCTCGCCCCGGACGCCCACGTCGAGGCGGCCCTGGACCTCGGTGTCGACCTGGTCGGCGGGGCCCCGCACCTCGCCGAGGACCCCCTGGCCGACGTCGACCGACTGCTCGCCATCGCGCACCGCCGCGGACTCGGGGTCGACCTGCACGCCGACGAGAGCCTCGACGGACCGGTCACCCTCGACCACTACGCCCGGGCGGTCCGCGACTGGCCGCGCGACCGCCAGTACTCCGCCGGGCACTGCGTCCGCCTCGGCACGCTGGGTCCGGACCGCCTGGCCGAGGTGGTGGCCGACGTCGCCGCGGCGGACATCGGCGTCATCACGCTGCCCATCACGAACCTGTACCTGCAGGGCTGGCAGCACCCGGTCTCGACCCCGCGTGGCCTCACCGCGATCCAGGCCCTCCTCGACGCAGGCGTCCGGGTGGCGGCCGGCGCGGACAACGTCCGCGACCCGTTCAACCCGGTCGGCCGGAGCGACGCCCTCGAGACCGCATCGCTGCTCGTGACCGCGGGTCACCTGACGCCGGACCAGGCGTACGCGATGGTGAGCGACACCGCTCGGAGCGTGATGGGCCTCCCGGCCGCCGGCCCCGTCGTCGGGGCGCGGGCCGACCTGCTCGCCGTCGCCGCGACCAGCGTCACGGACGCCGTGGCGAACGCCCCGGCCGACCGCATCGTCCTGTCCCGCGGGCGACTCGTCGCCCGCACCGAGGTGCACCGCACCGTCGCCGCCCCCGCACGGGCCAGGGCCTCGGTGCCCGGACCCGCAACCGTCCCCGTTCCCTGACCGCGCACGACCATGCACGAGAACACGAGGTAGCCGTGACCACCACCGCACCAGCCCCCGTCACCGCGACGGACACGCTGCTCGACTTCCGGAACGTCGAGATGACGTTCCCGAACGGCACCGTCGCCCTGCAGGGCGTCGACCTGACCGTGGACCGCGGCCAGTTCGTCTCGGTCGTCGGCCCATCGGGCTGCGGCAAGTCGACGCTGCTCCGGATCGCCTCCGGTCTCGAGACGGCGTCCGACGGCACCGCCGGGGTCGCCGCCGACCGGATCGGCTACGTCTTCCAGGACGCCACGCTCCTGCCGTGGCGCAGTGTGCAGGGCAACGTCGAACTGCTCGCCGAACTCGGGCACGTCCCGAAGGCCGAACGGGCCGCGAAGGCGAAGCACGCCATCGACCTGGTCGGCCTGAACGGCTTCGAGGCGAACCTGCCGAAACAGCTGTCCGGCGGCATGCGGATGCGCGTCTCGCTCGCCCGCTCGCTGACCCTCGACCCGGAGCTGTTCCTGTTCGACGAGCCGTTCGGCGCCCTCGACGAGATCACCCGCGAGCGCCTCAACGACGAGCTGCTGCGGCTGTTCGTGGAGCAGCAGTTCGCCGGCCTGTTCATCACCCACTCGGTGTCCGAGGCCGTCTACCTGTCCACCGAGGTCATCGTCATGTCGGGCCGACCGGGGAGCATCGTCGGCCGGTTCGACGTGCCCTTCCCGATGCCCCGCGACCCGGACATCCGCTTCACCCCCGAGTTCGCCGAACTGGTCGGCGAGGTCTCGCACGCGCTCCGGGAAGGACACCGCTGATGGTCACGCTGCAGGAGGTCGCCGAGGCCCGCACCGCACGCACCGCCGCCCGCCGGTCCTCGACCCGCACCCGTCGGTCCGTCACCTGGTGGCAGCCCGTCGTGGTCCTCGCGGTGCTGGTCGCGCTCTGGTACGCCGCAGCCGCTTACTACGACCACGTGCGGGGTCTGGCGTTCCTCGTGCCGTACCCGCACCTGGTGCTCAAGGCGATCGTCGCCCCGACCGGGATGAACGGCGCACCCTCGACCTTCGGCCACGACCTGTGGACGGCGCTCGGGCGGACCACGGTCGTCTCGCTGACCGGACTGGCGTTCGCGATCGTGATCGGAGTCCTCTGGGCGATGGCGATGGCACAGGCGAAGTGGCTCGAGAACTCGCTCTACCCCTACGCGGTGGTACTGCAGTGCGTGCCGATCCTGGCGCTCGTGCCGCTCATCGGCGCCCTGTTCGGCTACGAGTTCACCAGCCGGGTCATCGTCACCGTGATGATCGCCCTGTTCCCGATGGTGTCGAACACCCTCTTCGGGCTGCAGTCCGCCGACCGGGCGCAGCACGAGCTCTTCCGCCTGCAGCGCTCCAGTCGCCTCGCCCGACTCGTGAAGCTGCAGGTCCCCGCCGCGTTGCCGTCGATCTTCGTCGGGCTGCGCACCTCGGCCGGCCTGTCGGTGATCGGCGCGATCGTCGGCGACCAGTTCTTCCAGCGCGGCAACCCCGGCCTCGGTGTCCTCATCCAGGTCACGGCCTCCCGGCTGATGGGACCCGAGCTCTACGCGACCATCATCATCGCCTCGCTCTACGGCGTCGTGGTGTTCCTGGTCTTCGGCCTGCTCGGCCGGTTGGCCGTCGGCCGCTGGCACGACTTCGGCTGACGCCGCCGCCGGCACCCGCCGCCAGTACCCGCCGCCGCGGCCACACCGCGACGGCCCTCGACCCCCCTTCCCACAGCACCCGCCCCCAGCACCACGAGACCCGCACCACGAACGGAGCCTCCATGCGCACCACCACCCGAATCGGCGCTGTCACCGCCGCCCTCACCGTCACCGCCATCGCCCTCACCGGCTGCGCGAGCGGCTCGGCGAGCAGCACCACCACGACGGCCGCGACGACGTCCACCGCCACCGGCCCGGCCGTCGACCTGTCCGGCGCATGCCCCGCGACCGTCGTCGTCCAGACCGACTGGAACCCGGAGGGCGAGCACGGCCACCTGTACCAGATGCTCGGCCCGAACCCGACGATCGACGCGTCCGGCAAGACCGTCACCGGGGACCTGTACGCGAACGGCAAGCCCACCGGGGTGAAGCTCGAGATCCGTGCCGGCGGCCCGGCCATCGGCTACTCGAAGGTCAGCTCGCAGATGTACCAGGACAAGTCGATCACCCTCGGCTACGTCTCCACCGACGAGGCCGTCCAGTTCTCCGGCAAGCTCCCCACCACCGCGGTGTTCGCCGAGAACGACCAGTCCCCCTTCGTCATCATGTACGACCCGTCGAAGTACAAGGACGTCGACAGCATCAAGGACCTCGGCAAGGCACTCGAGAAGGACAAGGGCGTCGTCCGGTACTTCAACGGCGCCTCGTACATGTCGTACCTCGAGTCGGCGGGCATCCTGCCGAAGAGCATCCTCGACGGCAGCTACGACGGCACCCCCGCGAAGTTCGTCTCCGCGGGCGGCAAGGACGCGCAGCAGGGCTTCGCCACCGCCGAGCCGTACATCTACCAGAACCAGGTCGCCGCCTGGGGCAAGAAGGTCGCGTACAAGCTCGTCTCGAGCACCGGTTGGAACCCGTACCCCGAGACGATGTCGGTCCGCACCGGTGAGCTGTCGAAGCTGTCGCCCTGCCTGAAGCAGCTCGTCCCGGTGATGCAGCAGGCGGACGTCGACTACCTGAAGTCCCCCGGCGCCACCAACGACCTGATCACCCAGCTCGTGCAGCAGTACAACAACGGCTGGACCTACGACTCGAAGGTCGGCGCGTTCGCCGCGAAGCAGATGAAGACGCTCGGCATCGCGACCGACGGCGAGAACGGCTACGTCGGCGACCTCGACGAGAAGCGCGTCACCGACTTCATCGAGAAGGCCACCCCGGTCTTCTCCGGAGACGGCGGCGACGTGAAGTCCGGCCTGCAGGCCTCCGACCTGTACACGAACGAGTTCCTCGACAAGAAGGTCTCGCTCGGATTCTGAGCGCGCCGGTCGGCAGAGCCGACCACCCACCGGACGGGAGGCGCGGTGCACCACTGCCTCTGGGCCCACACCGCCGGTTCCGGCGGGTCGCGCCAGCGACCCGCCGGCCGTGCCGGTGGGGAGCCTCCCGTCCGCCGTTCCCCCCGTCAGCAGCAGCCCGTCAGCAGCACCCCGTCAGGAGCCCGCATGACCACCGTCACCCCCACCGCCGTGCCCACCGCGCCCGTCCCGCCCGCCGCACTCGAGGCTCTCCGCGCCGACCTCGTCGAGCTGCTCGGCGAACGCGGGGTCAGCGCGGACCAGCGCACCCGCGAACGCGCCTCGGTCGACGAGGCCACGATGAGCCCGATCCTCAGCGAGCAGCTGCCGCTCGGACTGGCCGACCTCGTCGCCTCCCCGGCGTCCGCCGACGAGATCGCCGCGACCCTGCACGCCGCTGTCCGACACGGCGTCCCCGTCACCACCCGCGGCAAGGGCACCGGCAACTACGGCCAGGGCATCCCGCTGCACGGCGGCCTGGTCCTCGACACCTCACGCGCCCGCGCCGTCGTCGAGGTCGGCGACGGCTGGATCACCGCCGAGTCCGGCACCACGATGGTCGCCCTCGAGCAGGCGGCAGCGGCGGACGGCCAGCAGCTCTGGATGTACCCGTCCACCGCGCAGTCGACGATCGGCGGGTTCCTGTCCGGCGGGTCCGGCGGCACCGGGTCGATCGCACACGGGTCGAACTGGCAGGGCTTCGTCACCGCACTCGACATCGCGCTGCCCGGCGAGCCCGGCCTGCACCACGTCGAGGGCGACGCCGCACAGCCCTTCGTGCACACCTACGGCACCGCCGGCGTCATCGCCCGCGCGACCGTCCGGCTCGAACCGCTGCAGGACTGGCGGGCCGTCTACGCGTCCTTCCCCAGCTTCGAGCAGGCGCTCGCGGCCGTCCGCACCCTGCGCGGTCTGGACCCGGTACCCCGTCTGGTCAGCGCCGACCGTGCCGAGGTCGCCGCCACCCTGCCGACCGACGCCGCGATCGTCGCGGGCCGCGCGAGCCTCCGCGGCATCATCGACGCGGACACGCTCGACGAGGCCCGCGACCTGATCGGTCTGGCCGGCGGCACCGTCGAAGACGTCCGCGACGGACTGCAGCAGACCACGAAGGTGTCGATGCTGTCCTACAACCACCCGATCTGGTGGCTGAAGCGGAACACCCCCGACACCGAGTACTTCCACGTCGAGGTCGGCGGCGAGGCGCTGATCGACCGGATCGCCGAGGTCGAGGCCGTCTACCCGGGCGGCATGCTGCACATCGAGGCGGCACACGTCGGCCCGATCGGCATGCTCACCGCGCCCTACACCGGGGCCGAGGACGTCTACGCCGGCTACCCGCTGCTCCGCGACCTGGGGGTCCGCGTACACAGTCCGCACCAGTACTACGTCGACCACGGGGTGGAGGAACTGCTCGCGTTGAAGCAGCAGACCGACCCGGACGGGCTGCTCAACCCGGGGCACGTCATCGACCCGGCGCTGGTGCAGTCCGGCGGCTCCACGGCGTCCGCGCAGCCCGCCGTCCCCGGGTTCGGCAAGTGAGCGCGGGCACGACGGGGGCTCGGACGAGCACCGGCACCCGGAAGCTCGCCGAGCTCTCCGGCCCGGCCGTCGCCGCAGGCTTCACCGCCGACACGATCGTCGTCCAGCCCACCGGCGCGATCGAGCACCACGGCCCGCACCTGCCGCTGCTGACCGACTTCCTGCTCGCCGACCACATCGGCGGCGCCGCGGTCGAGCAGGCCGCGGCCGAGGGGCTCGACGTCTGGCAGCTCCCCACCCTGGCGTTCACGAAGTCCGACGAGCACAGCTGGGCACCGGGCACCGTGTGGCTCGACGCCGACACGATGTTCGACACCGTCGTGCAGATCGGCCGCGCCGTCGCCCTGACCGGTGCCGGCACGCTGGTGTTCGCGAACGGGCACGGCGGGAACGTGGCGCTGCTGCAGGTGGCCCTCCGCGAGATCCGGAAGCAGACCGGACTGCAGACGTTCCTCATGCCGACCCTGGCCCGCGTGCCCGGGCCGGACGGCGAGGACGCCGACGAACGCGGCCTCGGCATCCACGGTGGTGCCGCCGAGACGTCGATGATCCTGCACCTGCGTCCGGACCTGGTCGACATGAGCCTCGCCGAGCGATGGGTGCCGGACCACCTGGCGGACTTCGAGAAGATCGCGTTCAACGGCGGACCGGTGTCCTTCGGGTGGCTGTCGAACGACTTCGGGCCGGCCGGCGTCGTCGGGGACGCGAGCCGCGCCTCCCGCTCGTACGGGGCCGCACTGTGGCAGCACTCGCTCGCCGAGGCGGTGGCCTCGCTGCACGAGATCGCCCGCTTCGACCCCGCCGGGCCGCGGTGACGGGCGCGGCGGCGGGCACGGCGGATCCGCTCGCGCTCGCCGCGACCTGGCTGCCGGCCGCCGGATCGGAGGTCACGCCGACGATGACGCTCGCCACGATCGGCCTCGACGGCTACCCGTCGGCACGGACGGTCCTGCTGTCCGCGTTCGACGGGCAACGGCTGCACTTCCACACCGACACCCGCAGCCGGAAGGCGGCCGAACTGGCGGCCGCGCCCCGGGCCTCCGTCACGATCCACTGGCCGGAAAGGGCCCGACAGCTCACCGTCACCGGGGACGTCGCACCGGTCACCGACCAGGAGGCGCGGATCGCCTACGACAGGCGCTCCCGGTACCTGCAGGTGCTCGCCTGGGTCAACGACACCGACCTGGCGGTCGCGCCCGAGGCGGACCGCCGGGTCCGGTGGGCGGCGTTCGAGCGGGAGCACGGAGACGCTCCGTACACGCCGCCGCCCACCTGGGGCGGGTTCGCCCTGACGCCGCTGCGGATGCTGTTCTGGAGCGGGGCGGCGGACGGGCCGAGCAACCGGCTGGCGTACGAGCGGGACGCCGGCGGCGCGTGGCGGGGCGAGGTCTGGCCGGGCTGAAGCCGCGGTCCGTGCCGTCGCGCCGCTCGGCCTCGCGTCAGTACCGCGTCAGTACCGCGTCAGCGGCTCCGGACACGATGGTGCCCTCGACCGCAGGAGGAACCATGTCCAGTCTCGCCACCCTCAGCCACGACGGAGCGGAGGGACTCCGATGAGCGTCCTGCTCGTCGTCCAGCTCGTGCTCGTGGGCTTGCTCGCCGGCGAGGAGTTCATCGTGCGGTGGGGCGTCCAACCTGCGATGGCGACGCTGCCCGACCAGGTCCATCTCCGCACGCGGATCGCGTTGGTGAAGTCCCTGAAGGTCGTCGTCCCGATCCTGATGGTGCCGGCCGTCCTGGCGTCCGTCGCGGTCCTCGTGCTGAGCGGCGGCGACGGCGGCCTCGGATGGCGGATCGCCGCCATGGTGGCCCTGGTGGTGTTCGTCCTGGCGTCGTTCCTCGGCACCGTCCCGATCAACATCCGCGTGAACGACTGGGATCCGGAACGCCCGCCGGCGGACTGGAAGCGCGTCGTCCGGCGGTGGGAGCGCATCGACGTCCTGCGGTCGACGGCCGCGGGCGTCGCGTTCGTGCTCTTCGTCGCCGGACTCGTGCAGCTGCGGGGCTGATCCGAGGACGTCCGCGGTCCGGTCGACGGCTGACCGACGCGGCCGGTTGCGCGGGATGCACGCGTGGAACGACGGAAGCCCCGGAGATGATCTCCGGGGCTTCCGTCATTCTGTGCGCTCGAAGGGACTCGAACCCCCAACCTTCTGATCCGTAGTCAGATGCTCTATCCATTGAGCTACGAGCGCAGTGGCCCTTGCGAGCCGTGGAAGACTCTACAACAGCTCCCGGCGCAGCGCCAATCGAGCCGCCCCGAGCGCCCTGCTCGGCGTGTCGCCCGGATCGTCAGGCGACGGTCGGCTCCTGGTCGAACACCTCGGCCAGGAACACCTGCAGCGCCTGCCACGAGCGACGGTCGGCACGCTCCTGGTACTGCGCGCCGTGGTCCGGTGCGTCGGTGCCCGGCACGGCGAAGGCGTGCATGGCGTCGGCGTAGGTGACGACCTGCCAGTCCACGTGCGGCACGGCGCGCATCTCGTCCTGCCACGCGTGCACGGCCTCGTCCGGGACGACGGGGTCGGCACCGCCGGTGAGGACCAGGAGCTTCGCGCGGATCTGGTCCGCGTCCGAGGGGTCGTGCGTGATGAGTCCGCCGTGGAACGAGACCGCCCCGACCAGGTCGGCACCGGTCCGGGCGAGTTCGAGCGCGCCCGATCCGCCGAAGCAGTAGCCCATCACGACGACCTTCGACGCGTCGACGTCCGGGTCGGCGAGCAGGCGGTCGAGACCGGCGCGCAGGCGAGTGCGGAACAGGGCGTTGTCGCCGTAGAAGCGACCGGCCACCTCGGCGGCGGTGTCGTCGCCCGGGCGGACGCCGGCGCCGTAGACGTCGGCACCGAAGGCCACGTAGCCGAGGCGCGCGAGCATCGTCACGCGTGCCTCGACGTGCTCGTTCACCCCGTGCCAGTCGTGGACGACGAGGACGGCCGGGCGCGGACCGGCGACGGCCGCGTCCTTCGCCAGGACCCCTTCGAGGTCGGCGCCCTCGGAGTCGTAGTGGACGGTCTCGACACGGATGTCGGAACCGGCGGGAGCGGGAACGGTCTGCAGGACGTCGTCTGTCGTGGTCACGTCTCCGAACGCTACGCCTGCTCCGCTACGAGCCGCCGTGACGATGTGGCGTCACGAGGCGTCGTCACGAGTCGACGTTGTCCCAGTCCTCCGGCCCACCAGAGCCGGCCGCGTAGTCGTCGAGCGGGGCCTCGCCGGAGCGCCAGAGGCTGAGGAACGGCTCGACGACCTTCCACCCCTGCACGGCGCTGTCACCACGGACGGACAGGGTCGCGTCGCCCTCGAGGACCCCGGCGAGCACCTCGCCGTAGGCACTGAGCCGGCCGGGGTTGAACGTCACCTCGAGCGCCGTGTGGTCGATCGTGTACGGGTCGCCCGGGCCGTTGACGTTGAGCTCGAGCTGCATCTCGTCCGGCGCGATCCAGATGCACAGGCGGTCCGGCTTGTGCGCCCCGGTCAGGCCGTCGGGCACGTGCGGCGAGTCCTTGAACGTGATGAGGATCTCGCGGCGCTGCTTGCCGAGCGCCTTGCCGGAGCGCAGGGTGAAGGGCACACCGGCCCAGCGCCAGTTCGCGACCTCGAGCTTCAGCTGCGCCAGGGTCTCGGTACCGAGCGACGGGTCCACCCCGTCCTCGTCCACGTACGACGGCATCGAGCGGTCCCCCACCGTGCCAGCCGTGTAGCGGGCACGCTTGCCGGCGGTCAGCGGGTCGCCGCCCCACGGGCGGACCGCCCGCAGCACGAGCTCCTTCTGGGTGCGCAGGTCCTCGGCGTCGATCGACGCGGGTGCCTCCATGGCGACCACGGCCATCACCTGCAGCAGGTGGCTCTGGATCATGTCGACCAGGGCGCCGGCCTTGTCGTAGTACCGGGCACGTCCCTCCAGTCCGAGGGTCTCGTCGTAGACGATGTCGACGCGCTCGACGTGCTGGGACGACAGCAGGGGTTCGATGATGCGGTTCGCGAAGCGCAGGCCGAGCAGGTTGAGCACCGTGGAGCGCCCGAGGAAGTGGTCGACGCGGTGGATCCGCGACTCCGGCAGGAACGAGTGCAACAGGTCGTTGAGGTGCTCGGCGCTCGCGGCGTCAGTGCCGAACGGCTTCTCGAGGGCCAGCCGCGTGTGTGCCGGCAGGTCCAGCTTCGCCAACTGCTCGCAGCTCTTCTCGGTCACCGCGGGCGGCAGGGCGAAGTAGATCGCCGGGTCGAAGTGGCAGTCGCCGAGCAGCGTCGTCAGGTCGTCCGGGGACGTGACGTCGGCCTTGCGGTACGACGACGCGTCGACCACTGCCTGGAGGCGCGGGGACAGCGCCGTCTCGCCGGTCGCGCCCTCGTCCTCCTCGTTCTTCGACGCCTGTGCGTTCTCGAACGCGTCGTGCACCAGCTGCTTCCACTCGGCGTCCGAGAGGTCCTCGACACCGGCGCCGACGAGCTGGATCTCCCAGTCCTCCTTGACGTCGAGGAGCGTCGCGAGGCCGGGCAGCAGCAGCCGCTTGGACAGGTCGCCGCTGGCTCCGAGGATGAGCAGTGTGGTCTGGAGGCTCGCCATGCCCCAGACCGTACTCATCGGATCCCGAACGGGGCCGGTCCGCGGCGCTACGGTGGTGGCGGTGTCGACGCGCGGGAGCGTCGACACGGCGCGAGGGAGCACCATGACGACAGAGGGCAACGTCCACGCACCCGGTGTGGGACAGCAGCTGGCCGGTCCACCACGGGCGACGACCCCGCGGGGCGGACGGCTCCGGGTCGCCGTGGTCGGCACGGGCATGATCGCCGCCGTGCACGTCCGGGCCGCCCGGGCCGCCGGAGCCGACGTGATCGGGGTCCTCGGCCGGAACCGCGAGCGCTCGGAGCAGGTCGCGGGGCAGCTGGGACTCGAGCGCGGGTACGCCGACCTGGACGCGGTGATCGCCGACCGCCCGGACGTCGTCCACGTCTGCACGCCCAACGACCAACACCACCCGCAGGCGCTCGCGGTGATCCGCGCCGGCATCAACGTCGTCTGCGAGAAGCCCCTGGCGGTGTCCGCCGAGCAGGCCGACGAACTCGAACGGGCCGCCGCCGAGGCCGGGGTCGTCGCGACCGTCCCCTTCGTCTACCGGTACCACCCGATGGTCCGCGAGATCCGATCCCGCATCGCCGACGGCCAGCTCGGCCGGGTGCTCGCCGTCCACGGTCACTACCTGCAGGACTGGATGCTCGACGAGAACGCGTCCTCGTGGCGGGTCGACTCCGGCGCCGGCGGCCAGTCGCGGGCGTTCGCGGACATCGGCTCGCACTGGTGCGACCTGGTCGAGTTCGTCACGGGCGAGCAGTTCGACTCGGTCAGCGCCGTCACCGACATCGTCCACCCGACGCGGCCCGCAGCCTCCGGGCCGTCGTTCTCCGGCACGCCCGACCCGGACCCGATCGCCGACGCCGGCCGACGGGCCGAGGTCACGACCGAGGACACCGCGGTCGCGACGTTCCGCACCGGCAGTGGCCGGATCGGCAACGTCGTCATCTCGCAGGTGTCAGCCGGCCGGAAGAACCGGCTCTGGTTCGAGGTCGACGGGATGCTCGGTTCCGCGGCCTTCGACCAGGAGCAGCCCGAGTCCGCCTGGTTCGGCAACGACATCGGAGCGCAGATCGTCGTCCGTGACCCGTCCCAGGGCTCCCCCGACCAGCGCCGACTGGCGGTCGTGCCGTCCGGGCACCCCCAGGGCTACGTCGACGCGTTCGCGGCCTTCGTCGCCGACACCTACACGGCCGTCACGACGGGCACCGCACCGGAGGGTCTGCCGACCTTCCGGGACGGCGCCCGGTCGGCACGCATCATCGACACCGTGGTCGCCAGTGCCGGCGACCTCGCCTGGAGGGAGATCCGATGAAGCTCGGCATGTTGACCGCCTGTCTGCCCGGGTGGGACCTCGACCGCATCGCCGACTTCGCGAGCGGCCAGGGCTACGAGCGGCTGGAGGTCGCGGTCTGGCCGGGCACCGGTGGCCGCGACTTCGAGGCGGCGCACCTGCCGGTCGCGACCCTCACCGACGACGACGTCCAGGCGACGCGGGCGCTGCTCGACCGCACCGGGCTCGAGATCTCCGCGCTGGCCTACTACGAGAACAACCTGCACCAGGACCCCGCCCGCCGTGACGAGGTGCACACGCACCTCAAGCACGCGGTCGACGCCGCACAGCGCCTCGGCGTCCCCTACGTCGGCACGTTCATCGGCCGCGACAACACCAAGAGCGTCCGCGAGAACATGGCCGAGGGCGACCGGGTCCTGCCCGAACTGCTCGACTACGCCGGCGAGCGCGGGGTGCGCCTGATCATCGAGAACTGCGTGATGGAGGGCTGGCACCCCGACGGCTACCCGGGGAACATCGCGTACTCGCCGGAGCTCTGGGAGTGGGTGACCGGGCTCGGCTTCGGCCTGAACTGGGACCCGTCGCACCTGACCTGGATCGGCATCGACCCGGTCGAGACGATCCTGCCGTTCGCCGAGCACATCGTGCACGCGCAGGCGAAGGACCTGGAACTCTTCCCGGAGCAGCGGAACCGGTACGGCTTCTTCGGCAAGGTCGACAAGGGCGACGACCCGTGGGAGATGGGCTGGTGGCGGTTCCGGGTGCCGGGTCGCGGGGTCGTGGACTGGCCGCACGTGGTCGACCGGCTGTACGAGGCGGGCTTCGACGGCACGCTGAGCGTCGAGCACGAGGACCCGCTCTGGGGCGGTGAGGACGAGAAGGTCCTGGAGGGCCTCCGGATCGCGCACCGGACGCTCCGGCCGCTCATCGCGGTGGAGTGAGCGCCGTCCGGACCCCGCGGTGCTGGGAACCCTGAAGACGCTCCGGAGCACCCTGGACGCGTGAGCCAGAACGTCAGCGAATTCGTCCTCGACCGCATCAAGGCATGGGGCGTCACGCGCGTCTACGGGTACCCCGGTGACGGCATCGGCGAGTTCGACGGCGCCCTCGGCAAGGCCGACCGTGCGGGTGAGGGCGTCGAGTACATCCGCCCGACGCACGAGGAGATCGCGGCGCTGATGGCGACCGCGCACGCGAAGTTCACGGGCGAGGTCGGCGTCTGCATCGCCACGTCGAGCCCCGGCGCCTTCCACATGCTCAACGGCCTCTACGACGCCCAGATGGACAACCAGCCGGTCGTCGCGATCGTCGGACAGCAGGGGCTGGCGGCCGTCGGGACGTTCACGCAGCAGGAGTCGAACCTGGAACGGGTCTTCGCGGACGTGGCCTGCTACGTGCAGACCATCGCGACGCCGGACTCCGCCGGGGTCGTCATCGACACGGCCTTCCGCACGGCGATGCTCCGGAAGCAGCCGGCCGTGGTCGTGCTCCCCCACGACGTGCAGGCGATGCCGTGGTCGGAGCCCGGCGCCGAGCACTGGGTGTCCCGCTCGAGCGATGTCCCGGCCTCCACCCGGATCACCCCGCCGGCCGAGGACGTCCGGAAGATGGCCGACATCATCAACGCCGGCGAGCGCGTGACCTTCCTGGTGGGCGCCGGAGCCCGCGGCGCCACGGACCAGGTGCTCGCCGCGGCCGGGAAGGCCGGTGCCGGGATCATCACCGCCCTGCGCGGCAAGGACGTCGTGCCCTCCGACGTGCCGTTCCACACCCAGCAGGTCGGGCTGCTCGGGTCGCGTCCGAGCCTGACCCAGATCAAGGAGTGCGACACGATCGTGCTCCTCGGCACCAACTACCCCTACGGCGAGTACCTGCCGAAGGTGGGGCAGGCCCGCGGCATCCAGGTCGACATCAAGCCCGAGCAGCTCGGCCTGCGGTACCCGAACGAGCTCAACATGTGGGGCGACGTCGGGGCGACGCTCGACGCCCTGCTCCCGCTGCTCGAGCAGAAGGACGACCTCGGCTGGCAGGAGAAGCTCGCCGACGAGATGCGTGAGTGGGAGGCCGAGATGGGCCGCCAGGCCGAGGTCGCCTACAGCGACGGAGTCAACCCGCGCCGCGTCATCCGCGCCGTGAACGAGCGTCTGCCCGAGGGCGTCACGGTCACCTGCGACGCCGGCACCACGGCGGACTGGTACGGCCACCACATCCGGCTGCGCCGCGGCATGCACGGCGACATGTCCGGCCGCCTGGCGACGATGCTCGCCGCGATGCCGTACGCCGTCACCGCGAAGTTCGCGTTCCCGGACCGTCCCGCGGTGTGCACGATCGGCGACGGCGCGTTCCAGATGCTCGGCATGAACGAGCTCATCACCGTGAAGAAGTACATGGACCGCTGGCAGGACAAGCAGCTGGTGATCGTGGTCATGCACAACGACGACCTCGGTCAGGTCTCGTGGGAGATGCGCACCGAGGACGGCAACCCGATGTGGCGCGGCTCGCAGGACGTCGAGACGATGGACTACGCCGGGTACGCCGAGCTGCTCGGGTTCCAGGGCATCGCGGTGCACAGCGACGACGAGGTCGACGCCGCCGTCGAGCGGGCCTTCGCGCACCAGGGCGTCACGCTCATCGACGCGTACGTCAGTCGGAGTGTCCCCCCGTTGCCGCCGCACATCACCGCCGAGTACGCGATGAACACCGCGAAGAGCCTGCTCAAGGGCGACCCGGTGGAGTTCGACGTCGTCAAGGACTCCGCGAAGGCGATGGCGGCCGAGGTCGTCGAGCGCGCGAAGGGTGCGTTCGGCCGCGACTGACGACGCTGTGACGGGGGTGTTCCGGCCGGTTGAACAACACGTGACGCCGGCACCCCCGCTCTGGCGTGTCGCCTGTGTGTCCTCGTAGGTTCAGGAGGTCGCGTCCCCCGTCCGGGGGCAGAACCACCACACCAGGAGTCCTCACACGATGAGCCCGTCCCACCACCCCGAGACCACCAGGCGGAGGCGCGGCATCGTCGCCGGCACCGCTCTCGCCACCGCAGGGGTCCTCGTCGCCCTCGGCGCGCCGACCACCGCGTCCGCCGCGGAGCCCGGGCCCACGACGATCGACATCGTCGACGTCAACGACTTCCACGGTCGCATCGAGTCCGAGGGCACCACGGCCGACAAGGCCGCGGGCGCCGCGAAGCTCGCCGCCGTCGTGCAGGCACAGCGCGAGGCGAACCCGAACACCATCTTCACGAGCGCGGGCGACAACGTCGGCGCCTCGACGTTCACCTCCTTCGTGCAGCATGACGACCCCACGATCGACGTCCTCAACCAGATGCACCTGGACGTCAGCGCGATCGGCAACCACGAGCTCGACAAGGGCCAGGACGACCTGACCGGACGCATCGAGGACCGCGCGGACTGGCCGTACATCTCGGCGAACATCGTCGAGCAGGGCACCACCGACCCGGCGTTCACCCCGTGGTCCATCGTCGAGAAGGGCGGCGTGAAGGTCGGCTTCATCGGCGCGACCACCGAGGCGCTCATCCCTGGACTCGTCAGCCCCGGCGGTGTGCAGGGGCTCGCGATGGCCCCGATCGTCAGTTCGGTGAACCGCTACGCCGACGAGCTCACCGACGGCGACGCCGCGAACGGTGAGGCCGACGTCCTCGTCCTGCTCGTCCACGAGGGCGCCACCACGGGCGCGCGTGCAGACGCTGTCGGCAGCGGTGCCTTCGGTCAGATCACCGGGAAGGTGTCCTCGAAGGTCGCTGCGATCGTCTCGGCACACACCCACGCGATGTACGACCACGAGATCGCCGGCCCGGACGGCACGGTCCGCCCGGTGATCCAGACCGGCTCGTACGGCATGAACTACGGCCACCTGCGGCTGACCGTCGGCGCGGACCGGAAGCTCTCCGGCATCAGCGCCGAGGTGCTGCCGCTCAACACCGCGACCGCGAAGCCGACGGACACCACCTCGGTCGACGCCGTCACGAAGACGGTCGCCGACGCCAAGGCGATCGCGGACGTCAAGGGCAAGGAGCCGCTCGGCACCATCACCGGCGACCTGCGCCGCGCCGTGCAGTCCGACGGCACCACCGAGAACCGTGGTGGCGAGTCGACCCTCGGCAACAACATCGCCGAGGTGCAGCGCTGGGCCACCGAACGCCAGGGGTCGCAGATCGCCTTCATGAACCCCGGCGGGCTCCGCACCGACCTGGTCTACGCCTCCAGCGGCGCGGGCGACCCGGACGGCAGCGTCTCCTACAAGGAAGCCGCGCTCGTCCAGCCGTTCGCGAACACCCTGGTCACCGAGGACCTCACCGGGCAGCAGATCAAGGACGCCCTCGAGCAGCAGTGGCAGCCGGACGGCCTCGAGCGTCCGTTCCTCAAGCTCGGCGTCTCGAACGGCTTCGCGTACACGTACGACCCGTCCGCCGGTCGCGGCGAGCGCATCACCGGCATGACCCTGGACGGCGAGCCGATCGCGCTCGACCAGACGGTCAAGGTCACCGTCAACTCGTTCCTGTCGACCGGTGGCGACAACTTCGCGGCCTTCGCAGCGGGCGCGAACAAGGCCGACTCGGGTCAGGTCGACCTGCAGGCGCAGGCGGACTACTTCGCGGCCCACGACGCCGTCGAGCCGCCGACGGACCAGCGTGCCGTCGGCGTCACCACGACGCCGGTCCCCGCGGGCGGCTTCCAGCCCGGTGACGACGTGACGGTCGACCTGTCCTCGCTGGTGTTCAGCAACGCCGGCGACCAGAGCGGCGACGTGACGGTCTCGGCCGGTGACCAGGTGCTCGCCACGAGCCCGATCGACACCACCGTCATCGACAAGACCGACGAGCAGGGTCGCGCCTCGCTGACCGTCACGGTCCCCGAGCCGGGCGTCGCCCTGCCCGCGGAGCCGGCAGCCCCGTCGACCGCGTCGACGCCGGCCGCCACGGCCGTCGAGACCTCGGACGAGCCGCTCGTCGTGGGGCTGCCGAACGGGCAGCAGATCACGCTCGCCGTGACGATCCCGCTCGCGGTCGTCCCGGAGCCCGGCACCGACCCGGGTGGCCCCGTCGACGGTTCCGACCCGACCCCCACCCCCACCCCGTCACCCGTCCCGGGCGGCGGTGGCCCGGGCGTCGGTGACGGCGGCCTCGGCGGCTCCGGCAGCGGGACCGGCAACGGGGTCGTGCCGATCGCCGGTGGCGCGATCGGCACCGCGGACGGAGGCGCACTCGCGTACACGGGAGCCGAGCTCGCTGCTCCGGCCCTCGCAGCCGGGCTGCTGCTCCTGGCCGGCTCGACCGCACTCGTGCTGGTCCGCCGGAAGCGTGCCGCGCACGACGTGGGCGAGCGCGCGGAGGGCTGACGCGCCTCCCGGCTCGCCGATGCGTGACGGGCCCGTCCACCGACCGGTGGGCGGGCCCGTCTCGTGTGTCTGGCCCGGAGTGCTCGTCCTGGAGGCCGGGAGGCCCGTCTCCCGAGATCCGGTGGCCGCACGCGGACAGCACGGTCGGTTTCCGCATGTCACCGCGGTACGCTGCACCGGTCGCCACGCGCGATGCGCCGCGCCGGGTCGCCGGACGGTGGTTCCGCCCGACCGGACCCCGCGACGCGGGTGTCCTCCGCCTCCAGGGAAACGGCGGAGGACACCCTTCTCCCACCCGCGCGACGCTCGCGGCTCAGCGGAAGAGCTGTTCGCCGATGTACGAGCCCTTGCGGGGTGCCGGCGGGACCGCGAAGACCGCCGATCCGATGTGCGCGATGTACTCGTTGAGCCGGTCCGACGCGCCGAGTCTCCGCTGCAGCCGGGTGAAGTGGTCCGGGTCGTTCATGTACGCCACGAACAGCAGTCCGGCGTCGAGCTGCCCGTACTGGTTGAGGCCGTCCGTGTAGTTGTAGCCGCGGCGCAGGATCTTCACGCCGTCGTTCGCCTCGTGTGCGGCGAGGGCGACGTGCGAGCGGGGGTCGATCGCGGGTGCCCCGTGCGCGGTCGCGTGGAAGTCCGGCGTGGTGTGCTCCTGGCCGCCGGAGAGCGGCGCCCCGGAGACCTTCGTGCGCCCGAACACGCGCTGCTGGTCGCTGACGACGTCGGCGTCCCAGATCTCCAGGTTCATCCGGATCTTCCGGACCACCTGGTACGTGCCGCCGGCCATCCAGTCGGCGTCGTCGTCGAGCCAGACGAAGCGGTCGTGGTCAGCGTCGGTGGTGATGTTGCGGGTGCCGTCCTTGAAGCCCATGAGGTTCCGCGGGGTGGCCTGGGTCGGTCCGGCCGAGGCCCGACCGAAGCCGAGGACGGTCCACTTCACGGTCGCGCTCCCCCGGGCCATCCGCGCCAGGTCCCGGACCGCGTGGTACGCGACCTGCGGGTCGTCGGCGCACGCCTGCAGGGACAGGTCGCCGCCGGTCAGGCCGGACTCGAACCGGTCGCTCGGCAGGGACGGCAGCTCCGCCAGGTCGGCCGGGCGCTTGCCGGCCAGGCCGAAGCGCTCGTCGAACACCCCGGGGCCGAGGCCGACCGTGACGGTGAGGGACGCGGGCCCGAGGTCGAGCGCCTCGCCGGTGTCCGCGCCGACGCCGTCCCCGTGCGCGGGTTCGACGCTGCCGATGGTCTGGCCGGCCTGCAGCTGCGCGATCGCGGCGGACCAGCGGGCGAGGAGCACCTGCAGTTCGGTCGCGGTGCCGAGGGTCAGGTCGAACGTCATGAACACGCAGTGCCGCTGCGGGTCGGTCCGGATGCCGCCCTGTGGCGCACCGGACGCCGTCGCGTAGAAGGGGTGGCTGCGGGACATGTCGACGGACTCGTCACCGTTCGCCGCCGCCGCGAACGGGTCGACGCCGCTCGCCACCGCGGAGCCGGCGATCCCCGCCGCCGCTCCGACGCCGGCGCCCGCGGCGGCCAGGCCGGCTCCGAGCAGTCCCCGGCGCGAGACGCCCCGGGTCTCGTCCTCGTCCCGGCGGTTCACGCGGTGGCGACCTTCTCGGCCAGGCGGGACAGCGGGTCCTGCAGTGCCTGGACCTGCTGCGAGATCGCGTTCGCGTGTTCGGCGCGGGTGGCGGCGTCCCAGGTGTCGAAGCCCCCGAGGTCGTCGGCGTTCCGGAAGCCGTCCATGAGCCTGTTCGTGGCGTCGAACTGCGCGGCGATCTGCTTCGTCAGCGTCGGGTCGACCTTCGTCAGTCCGGGCTTGAGGTACGCGAAGGCCTGGCGGGAGCCCTCGACGTTGGCGGCGAGGTCGACGAGGTCGATGTGGCTGTAGGCCTCTTCCTCGCCGGTGATCTTGTTCGACTGGACCTCCTCGAGCAGGCCCGCGGCACCGTTGGCCAGGTCCTCGGGCTTGTAGTCGAGCGTCGGTACGAGCTTCGCGAGCAGGTGCACGTTCGTGGCGAGGTCGTCGGCGTACCGCTTGGTGTCGGCGGTGATCGCACCCGTCGCGAAGAGGTCGCGCTCGACGGCGTGGAACCCGCTCCAGCCGACGGCCGGGTCGGCATTCGAGGCGCGCATGTCGATGAGGTAGTCGAGGTTGCCGGCGTTGTCCGTCGCCTCGTGGCCCTTCTTCACGAAGCCGTCGACGTCGCTCTCGACGTGCTCGTAGTACGGGCGTGCGTTCGCGTAGTCGGTCTTCGCCGCCGCCAGGTCGCCGGCGTCGATGTCCTTCTGGAGCTCGTCGACCGCGGTCACCATGTCGGTGACCTGGCCGTCGACGTAGTCCGCGTAGCCCTTCGTGCCGTCCTGCAGCAGGCTCGCGGCGCTGCTGTTCGCGGTCGACTTCACGGAGCCGGTGACGGTCAGGTCGGTGAGCTCCTGCTCCGCACCGGGGCAGTACACCTGGTACTTCCCGCCGGTGAGCGTGGCGGTGAACGAGACGGGGTCGAGTCCCGGTGCCAGGTTCTCCTTCTCGCCGAGGATCCGCTGGTCCTGCAGCAGCTCGACCTCGGTGATGGCGGTCGAGGACTGGTTCTCGACGGTGAAGGTCACGGGTCCGGCGGCGACCTTCCTGCTGCTCACGGCGCAGCTGTCCGAGCCGTCGTTCGTCAGGGTGATGGTGACACGGGCGACCTTGCCGGAGGTCTCGGTGGCGTCGCCCGCCAAGGCCCCGTTGCCCGCGCAGCCGGTGAGGGCGAGTGCCGCGACGGCGCCCAGCGCGCCGAGGGTGACGAGGCGCCCCCGCGTGGTCAGGGGTCGGACGGTGGTCGCTCTACCGAACGGCATCGGTGCTCCTTGCGGTCGCCGTGGCGGGAGGGCCACGGGTGGGGGTGGTCGAGGGGACGGTCGTGTCGGGCAGGCCGAGGCGTCGGCGGTCCCGGAGGGCGAGCAGCACCTGCGCGGCGGCGGCGATGCCGAGTGCGAGGGGCAGCCAACGGGTCCAGAGCGCGAGTTCCGCGGCGTGGGTCCGGTCCGCCGCGAGGGCGGCGGTCGTCCGGTCGACGGTGCCGCGCGGCACCGCCCAGACGGTCCGGTCGAGCGTGCTGGTCCGGGCGGTCGGGAGGCCCCCACCGGTCAGCGTGAGCACCGAGCGTTCCGAACGGCTCGCGTCCACCACCCCGCCGTCGACGCTCCGGAGCGTCACGGTGTCGCGGGTCGCCCAGGAGGCCCGGTACGGCCCGGGTGCGCTGTTCGGCGAGATGCCGACCGGGATCCGGCCGAACAGCCGCACGAGGTCGTCGAGCGTCAGGGTGGCGGGCTGGTCGGCGGCCGCTCGGTCGGCGGTGACCCGCCAGCGGTCGGTGGCGGTGCCGGCGCCCACGACGCGGCGGTGGGCCGACGCGGGGAGGGTGATCCGGGCCTCCCGGCCGGAGCTGTCGGTGCTGCTGCCGACGACGCGCAGGGTCGCCGTGGACCCGGTCACCCGTGCGGTGACGGAGCGGGCGTCGCCGGTGACGCGGGCGGTCGTGGGGACCTCGGTGTGTCCGGCCGGGACGGCGACGGCGAGCGCGAGGGCGGCGACCGCGAGTCCGGACGCGACCGCGATGCGGACGGCGGGGACGCGGACGGCCGACGGCTTCCACCGGCGCGGCCAGAGCGACAGGGCCAGGACGGGGACGACGTAGAGGACCCAGCCGAGCACCTCGATGACGCGCGGGTCCGGCGGGATGCCGAGCACACCGGTGACGAGGGCGCCCTGCACGGAACCGTTCGGGGCGAGCCAGCCGAGGTCGACGGTGCGCTGCTGGCCGATGACGACCCAGCCGGCCTCGTGCGCACGGCGGAGCACGGTCAGGACGAGCCCGCCGGCGACGAACACCAGGAAGACGCCGGTGCCGGTGAAGAACTTCGCCAGGTCGAGCCGGACGCCGCCGGTGTAGATGCCGTACCCGACGACGACCGCGGCCGCGATGCCGATGACCGCGCCGAGGGCGGCGAGGCCGGTGTCGCGCGACGCCTGGAAGGTGGCGAGGAGGAAGACCGAGGTCTCGAAGCCCTCCTTGAGGACGGCGAGGAAGGCCATGCCGGCCAGGGCCCAGGCGGTGCCCCGGCCGAGGGCGGCGGACGCGCTGGCCTCGAGCTCGCGGCTGAGGTGGCGGGCGTGGGTCCGCATCCAGACGATCATCCCGGTGACGAAGACCACGGCGACGATGCCGATGACGGCCTCCATCGCCTCCTGCTGGGCCTGCGGGAGCGCCTGCTCGACCGCCTGCAACCCGAGCCCCACGGCGATGCTGAGGAGCACGGCGACGCCGACCCCGGTCCACATCGGGGCGAGGGGAACGCGGTTCCGTCGGAGGAACGCGGCGATGATCCCGACGATGAGGGTGGCTTCGAGGCCTTCGCGGAGACCGATGACGAGTGTGGCGAGCATGACGAAGGTGAGGCTAACCTAACCGACGCGCGAACCGCCAGCCGGGGACGTGTGCGCTTTGATGGTCCTCATGAACCTGCTGACCGTGGACGGCCTCGCCGCCGTGACGAACGTGCTCGACCTCGCCGGGGTCTTCGCGTCCGCACTGCTCGGTGGCGCGGTCGCACGGTCGATGGACTTCGACCTGTTCGGGTTCCTGGTCGTGGGGTTCGTCTCCGGGCTCGGCGGGGGCATGCTCCGCGACGTCCTGCTGCAGAACGGACCACCCGTCGCGCTCACCGACCCCCTCTACGTGCCGGTCGCGGTGGCCGGGGCGCTCGTCGCGTTCTTCGTGTCGTTCTCCGAGCGCGGGTGGGACCGGCTGTTCACGTTCCTCGATGCCGCCGTCATCGGGTTCTGGGCGGTGGTCGGGGTCCAGCGCACCTTCGACGCCGGGCTCGAGTGGCCCGCGGCGATCATCATGGGCACGATCACCGCGGTGGGTGGCGGCGTCGGCCGGGACCTGCTGCTGCGACGCGTACCGGCGGTGTTCGGCGGCAACGCCCTCTACGCCTCCGTCGCCGTCGCCGCCTCCGCGGTGATGGTCGGCGCGTCCGCGCTCGGCTCCCCGACCATCGGGATCGTCGCCGCCGTCGTGCTCTCCCTGCTGCTCCGCTGGGGCGCCGTCCGCTGGGGGTGGGGCCTGCCCAACGGCCGCAACTGGCAGCCGCAGTCCCGGCTCGCCTCGCTGCTCCGACGCGGACGCGGACGGGCGCGGGCTCCGCGGCCGGTCCGTCCCGGCGCGATGCGGCTGCTCCGACGCCCGGGCCAGCGCGACGGCGCCGGCAGCGTGCACACCGGGAGCATCCGCCTCGACGGCACGCACACCGCCGGGCTGCGCCTCGACGCGGACGCACCGGATCCCGCGGAGCGCCGCGAGGACTGAACCGGGGACCTGTCCCCGGCGTCCGCCTCGTCGTACACTCGAGACCGCCGGGTATCGACCCGGCTGTGCCCCCTGGGACGACGAACCGACGTGACCCGAAGACGGCGGTCCGGCCGCAGGGTGTGCAGGCACCATCCGTGCCGGCACGAGGGGCCACCGCTCCGCGCGGGATCAGACACGCGGTGCGGTCCCCCGGGCCTGCCGACGGCAGCACCGGTCACGACCCGACGAGCACCGCCGCGACACCAGCTCCACCCGCACAGCAGAGTCCCGGAACAGGATCCTCCGATGACCGACGCAACCGACCCGGCGCGACCCGGGACACCGGAGGACGACAGCACGCCGGTCCCCCGGACACCACGGTCCGAGGTCCGGGAGCGTCTGCTCGCTGCCGGCTCCCAGGTCTTCGCCGAACAGGGCGTGCACGAAGCCCGACTCGACGCCGTCGCCGCCGCCGCCGGCTTCAGCAAGGGCGCGGTGTACTCGAACTTCTCCTCGAAGGAGGACCTGCTCGCCCAGGTCATGCAACGCGCCACGAACCGCGTGCTCCTGTCCCTGCAGGAACTCGTCCGCATCGACATCAGCGCCGCCGACGTCGGCGACGTCGTCCGGGCAGCGTTCGGCCGCCACGACCAGAGCGCACAGTTCGCCCTGCTCTCGGAACTGCGCGCCTACGCCATGCGGCACCCGGAGTTCATGCCGGAGTTCGTCCGGCAACGCCGCACGCTGCAGGACGGGGTGCGCGAACTCGTCCACACCTGGTTCGCCGCGCACCCCGAGGTCGACCCCGGCATGCCGCTCGACACCTTCGCGACGATCCTCATCGCCACGAACACCGGCATCGTGTTCGACGCCCCCGCCCTCGACGGGACCGACCCCGGCGACGCGGTCGCGACGATGGTGGAGGCGGTGCTCCGGACGCGCTGAACCGCCGGCGGCCCCAGCGGCCGCCGGGTCAGCCCGCTGCCGCGGCCGTTCGTCCGGGCGGACGTCCCGAGGGCAACAGGCTCGGCGGGAGCAGCCGGGACCGGACCACACGGCCGCGGGAGACGGCGGCGTCCAAGGCGGCGCGTGCCTCCTGGACGGACCGGAGGAGCGCGCCGGTGTCCGCTCGACCGTCAGCGGCGAAGCGCTCCTGGTCGACGGCGTCGACGACCGACCGCAGATGCGGCAGCACGGATGCCGGGACGTTCGACGCGAGGCGACCGAGGACGGCACGCGCCGTCCGGGCGACCGCGGCGGCGTCCCCCGGCGGTGCCGAACCGGGCGCGAAGCCGTGGTCGGCGACGTCGTCGAGCAGTTCCCGCCAGGCGGTGACGGCCGGCTGACGACCCGCCGCGACCGCACCGAGGCGGCGGTGCCGTCGGGTCGCCCGGAGGACGCCGGGGGCGCCGAGGACCGCGAGCGCGGCGAGCACCGCGACCAGCGCGCCCCACGGGACGGACCCGCCGCCGGTGCTGCCCCCGCCCGCGGCCGCGGACGTCGGAGTCGGGGTGGCACTCGCCGAGGCCGACGGCGGGGTGGTCTCACCGGGGGCGGGCAGCGGCGTCTCACTCGCCGCGGCCGACGGCGTCGCGGTCGCCGAGGGCTTCGGCTGCGCGGCCTGGTCGGAGTCCGGGGTGGGCTCGAAGGACACCCAACCGGCCCCGCGGATGTAGAGCTCCGGCCACGAGTGCAGCTGGCGGTTCGACACCGTGTACTGCCCGTCCTCGCGGTTCGCCCCGGCGCGGTACCCGACGGCGATGCGGGACGGGATGCCGAGCGTCCTCGCCATCACGGCCATCGCGGACGCGAAGTGCACGCAGTACCCGGACCGCTCCTGCAGGAACCGTGCGACGACGTCCATGCTGTCGCCGTCGTAGCCCTGCTCGACCGGGGCGGTCTCGGAGTAGGTGAACAGGCCGCTGCGGAACCACTGCTCGAGTGCCCGCGCCTGGTCGTAGTCGTTCGTGGCCCCGGCGTCGACCCGCGCCGCGGTGGTGCGGATGACGTCCGGCAGGTCGTCGGGCAGGTCGGTGTCGGTCCGGAGTTGCTGCTGGGAGGGACGGAGGAACCCCTGCCCGTCCGCCTGCGACAGGCGTCCGGAGGCTGCGACGGCGTCGAGGTAGGCGTTGGCGGACACCGAGGCGCCGTACGCCTCGTAGGTCGCGCCGCGCCGGGTCGCCGGGCCGGCGGAACGCACCGTGTTGGTGTCCCCGGACCAGCGCCACTGGGTGAGGTCGAGGTTCGTGGACTTCGACTCCACCGACATCGCACCGGAGGGCAGCGGCAGGTAGTTGCTCGACAGCCCGGTGATCTGCACCGTGACGTCGCCGCGGTCCGCCAGCCGCGGGTTCACGCCGTCGACCCGGCGGGGCTGGTCGGCGGTGTCCGCGGTCGAGGCGTCGGTGACGGTCGGTACCCAGTCACCCGTGCCGAACTCGTCGAGGTCCGCGAGCTTGAGGTACTTCGGCTGCCCGTCGGAGGACCGGTAGCGGAACACCTCGAGCTCGTTGGGCCGCCGCAGGTCCTGCCCCAGCTCGAGCAGCGTGCCCGGGCGCCCGGGTTGGATCGGTGACTGGATCGCGCCCGTCACGCCGGAGAGCCAGCCGGCGTTGATCGGCACCAGGACCGGCAACCCGATCGCGACGACGAGCCCGATCGCCCCGACGACGGCGGCCGGGAACACCCGTTGCACCGGCCGCACCGAGGTCCAGAGCAGGGCGAGGAACGCCACGGCGGTGCAGACGACGAGCCAGCCGGACGGGGCCTCGCCGGTGATGATCCCCGGCACCAGGAGGATCACCAGGGCGGGGGCGGCGGCGAGCGCGGCGGTCGGCGCGACCGCGGCCAGGAAGAGCGAGGCACCGGCGACCCACGCGATCGACACGGTGACGACCAGCCGGATCGAGTCGGTCTGCGGCAGCGGTGCCGGGTTCAGCCGGATCGCCGCGAGCGTCTGCCCGAGGGCGCCGTTCCGGTCGAGCCAGCCGAGGGGCGCGGTGTCGTTGAGGAGCGCGGCGGCACAGGAACCGAGCACGAGCGTCGCGACGAGTGCCACGAAGCGCACGCCGCGCGGCCGGGTCCGGACCGCGAGCAGGACGGCGACGAGCACGGCGGCGAAGACGACGCCGGACAGCCACCAGGAGACGCCCTGCACGAGCGGGCGCATGGCGAGCGCGGCGATGAGCACGGGGATCGGGGCGAGCGCGACGACCCAGGCGTCGGGGGTGTCCGGACTGCGGTCGTCGCGGTCGAGGACCTCGCGCACGTCGACGTGTTCACGCTGCCGGCTCGGACTGGTGGCGGTCATCGGGTGCGTCCGCTCACGGTGGTGCCGGGCACCGGGATCACGAGCACGCGCCACCCGGCACGGTCCATGATCCCGCGGACCACGGGGTCGGGGGCGACGACGGTGACGAGCACACCGCGGCTCGACCCGTTCGTCGCGGAGACGAGTTCGGCGGCTTCCTCGGGGCTGCAGTGTCCGGTGACGACGGCGGTCATGCCGTGCACGTCGCGACCACGGACCCCGTGCAGGACCTCGGTGAGTTCGCGGCTGTCGGCGCGGACCTGCACGTCGGCGAGACCCACGAGCACCTCCGACAGTCCGCCCGCGTCACCGCTGTGCCGCACGTCACCGCCCGGACCGTCGCTGACGAGCGCGACCCGTGAGGTCCGGGCCGACAGTGCGCGGGCGACGCTCGCGGCGACGACGACGGCGTGCTCGAACGCCTGGTCACCGCCCAGGTCGGACAGCTCCGCCAGGTCGTCGCGGCCGAGCTGCTGGTACGAGGAGCGGCGTACGTCGAGGGCGACCACGGCCTCCGGCGGCTGCGCCTGCGTGGTCTGGCGGACGTGCAGGACACCGCGCTTCGCGCTCTGCCCCCAGTGCACCCGGCGGATCGGGTCGCCCGGCCGGTACGGGCGGAGTTCGCTGTCGTCGGCCGAACCGCCCTGCCCGACACGCCCCTCGTCGGCGGACACCGCGCCGGCGAGGGCGCCGGTGTCGAGCGCGGCCAGCGGTGTCGACCCGGGCACCACGACGACCTCCTCGGGCGCGACCACCGGACGGTCGATGCGGAGGAGCCCGAACGGGTCCTCGACGCGGACCGTGACCGGGCCGAGGAGCGCCCGACCACGGTGGATGGCCAGCGCCTCGACGTCGAGCACCGCCGGCGGGGCGCCCGGGCCGATGGTGACGAGCGACGCGGCCTCGCTGGTGCTGACGAAGAGGTCGTCGAGCTGTTCCCGGACGAGCAGCGTCGACCGCGGGGCGAACCGCACCCCGGACCCGCTGAGCGTGATCCGCTCCCGGTACACCTCACCCACCTGGACCATCGCGCGGGGCGCCGACCGGGAGGCACGGAGCGGCGCCGCCACGGCCAACGCGGTGACCACACCCGAGACGACGAGCACCAGGAGGAGCAGGCCCGCCGACACGGCGACGCTCATCGACGCGACGAGTCCGCCGCCGACCAGCCCGATGCCGACCGCCAGGACGGTCCAGCCGCGGAGCGTGGGTCGGGGGAACGGCGTCCGACGGAGCATGCCGAGCGCACGGCGGCCGACTCGGGACAGCGCCGAGCCAGCCGCGCCCGCGCGGAGCGCGAACGGGCGGGCGGCGGGGCGCTGGTCGGCCATCAGGAGCGGACGGGGGTCGCGGTGAACGGCACCGCGGTGTCGGAGACGATCCGGACGACGATCTCGCGAGCGGTGTCCTCCGCCGAGCCGCCGAGGCCGCGCGCCACCGGGACGAGCCGGTGTGCGAGGACCACCGGGGCCAGGGTCGCGACGTCGTCCGGGGTGACGAACGGCCGGCCGAGCAGCGCGGCGTGGGCCCGGGCGGCCTGGGCCAGGTGCAGGGTCGCCCGCGGGCTCGCGCCGAGGAGCAGGTCGGGGTGCATCCGGGTGGCCCGGACGATCTCGACGACGTACGCCTCGACGTCCGCGGCGATGTGGACCGTGCGGACGGACGCGATCATCGCACGGAGCGTGTCGACGTCGACGACCGGTCGCAGGTCCGCGAGCGGGTCGTGGCCGCCGCGGGCAGCGAGCATGCGCCGCTCGGCACCGGGGCTCGGGTACCCCATCGCGATGCGCGCCATGAAGCGGTCGCGCTGCGCCTCCGGCAGGGGGTAGGTCCCTTCCATGTCGACCGGGTTCTGCGTCGCGACGATCATGAACGGGGACTCGAGTGGCCGGGTGACGCCGTCGACGGTGACCTGCGACTCCGCCATCGCCTCGAGCAGTGCCGACTGGGTCTTCGGACTGGTGCGGTTGATCTCGTCACCGATGACGACGTTCGCGAACACCGGTCCGGGTGAGAACCGGAAGGTGCCGGACGACTGGTCGTAGATGTTCACCCCGGTGACGTCCGAGGGGAGCATGTCGGAGGTGAACTGGATGCGGCTCACCGATCCGCCGACGGACGCACCCAGGGCCTTCGCCAGCACGGTCTTGCCGACCCCGGGGACGTCCTCGACGAGCAGGTGACCCTCCGCGAGCATCACGGTCAGGGCGGTGCGGATGGCCTCGGTCTTGCCGTCCACCACGGTCGCGACCGACGCCATGACGGCCGCCCCCGCGTCCTGGATCCGGTCGATCGGGACTGTGTGGTGGGTCAGCTCCGGCACGCAGGTCTCCTCGCCGCTGGGTCGATGTCCGGCGATGCTACAACGGCCGAGTGAGCGCAACCGGAGGATGCGTCACCGAACGCGTCGTCCGGACGGGAGGCCCGTCACGCGCCGCCGCCTCACCGTCACCGCGCGCCGTCCCCGCGTGCCGCCTCGGCGGCGAGCAGCACCTCGGCGGCCACGGCGACCCCCTCCTCCCGCCCGAGTTCGGTGTCCTCGTGCTCGATGTTGACGAGCATGTCCGGGTCGACCTCGTGCAGGGCCCGGAGGAACGCGGTCCAGAACGCGGTGTCGTGCCCCTTGCCGAGCGCGACGAAGTCCCACGCGGACGGCTTCGGCCACTCGTTCGCCCACTCGTCCCCACCGAGGTTCGTGCGCGGCTCCTCCGGGGACAGGCGCCGGAACGAGTTGTCGAGCACGCCGTTGACCGCCGCGTGCGGGTTGATGCGCACGTCCTTCGCCGCCGCGTGCAGCACGAGCGGTCCGAGGTCGCGGACGACGGCCACCGGGTCCATCTGCTGCCAGAAGAGGTGGCTGGCGTCGAGTTCGACACCGACGTTCGTCAGTCCACCGCGGTCGACGAGCTCGCGGATCGACGCCGGGTTGAACACGAGGTTCTGCGGGTGCAGTTCGAGTGCGACGTGCACACCGTGCTCCCGGGCGAGGGCGTCGATCTCCTGCCAGAACGGCACCGCGACGCTCCACTGGTGTTCCAGCACGTCGAGGGCTGCGGAGTTCCAGGCGTTCACGACCCAGTTCGGACGTGTGCCGCCGGGCTCCCCCGCGGGCAGGCCGGACATCGTCACGACCCGGGTCTGCCCGAGCCGTGCGGCCAGTCGGATGCTGCGTCGGACGTCCTCCGCGTGCGCCGACCCGATCGACGGGTCCGGGTGCAGCGGGTTGCCGTTGCAGTTGAGCCCGGCGATGGACACCCCGGTGCCGTCGAACCGCGCGAGGAAGGCGTCCCGTGCGGTGTCGTCCGTCAGGATCGCGTCGATGTCGGGCACGTGCACCGGGGGCAGGAACCCGCCGGTGTTCAGCTCGATGCCGGTGAGCCCGGCCGCCCGGATCGCCACGAGGGCGTCCTCGAGGGACCGGTCGTGGAAGACGGCGTCGTACAGCCCGAGCTTCATGCGCTGACCGTCACCGTCGTGTCGGCGGTGGGGCGCGCCTCCAGGACGACCGCCCGGCCGCCGTCCGCGGCCGACGCGGCGACCGCGGCCAGGACCTCCATGTTGTGCACGCCGTCGTGGAACGTGGCGTTCTGCGGGAGCGGGTCGGCGACACCGGCGACCTCGTCGAGGAACGCGCGGGCCTGCACCTCGAACATCTGGTTCTGTCCCCAGCCGACGCCGGGAGCGTCGATCGCCATCCCGCCGGCGACGTACGGGTGGTCGGGGCCGAGGACGACCTGCCGGAACCCGCCGAGTCGGCTGCCGTCGCGGCGGAGCGCCAGGGCGATCTCGGACGGCCGCTCCTGGTCCCAGCGCACGGCCCCGTTCTCGCAGGACACCTCGACCACCAGGCCGTTCGGGTGTCCGGCCGCGACCCGCGAGACCTCGAGGGATCCGACGCCGGTGCCGAACCGGGCCGAGAAGGTGGCGTAGTCGTCGTTCTCGACGCGCGCGGTCTCCCCCGTCACCGCTGCCGCCTGCCCGCGCAGGGCGTGCCCGGCGGCCACCGGCCGCTCGGTGATCTCGGTGGCGAACAGCCCACCGCTGACCTGGGCGACGTCGCCGGCCAGGAACTCGGCGATGTACGTCAGGTGCGATCCGACGTCCGCGAGCGCACCGGTGCCGGGAGCACCGGCGTACCGCCACGAGAACGGCACCTCGGGCGAGGAGCCGTAGTCCGTCCAGTACCGACCGGAGAGGTGCAGGACCCGACCGAGCGTGCCGTCACCGATGAGCTCGCGGATCGCGGCGAGGCCCGGCGCGCGGCGGTAGGTGAAGCCGATCCGGGCGACGATGCCGCGCTCCGCCGCACGGTCGGCGGCGGCGGCCATCGCGCGGGCGTCCTCGAGCGAGTCGGCGAGCGGCTTCTCGCAGAGGACGTGCTTGCCGGCGTCGAGCAGCCCCTCGACGATCTCGCGGTGCAGGCTGTTCGCGACCACGACGCTGACGACGTCGATGTCGTCCGCCGCCGCGATCGCACGCCAGTCCGTGTCGTGTCGCTCGTACCCGAACCGCCGGGCCGCCTGCTCGGCGAGCGGTTCGTACACGTCGCCGACGGACACGAGCCGGACGGGCGGCAGGACCGGGTCGAACAGGGTCGGGGCGGTCCGCCATGCCGCCATGTGGGCCTTGCCCGCCATGCCCGCTCCGATGACGGCGACGCCGATGGGCTCGCTCATGTGCACTCCTTCGTGACGCGGTGACTCGCTTTTCTGGAACGTTCCAGAGCGAGTGGCTACACTGTAGGCGCAGGCACCCATGTCCTGTCAATCCCCGATCCGGAGGAGTACCCGTGGCCGCGCGACCGCCGACGATCATCGACGTCGCCGCCCGCGCCGGGGTCTCGAAGTCACTGGTCTCGATGGTGATGCGCGGCGACCCGGGCGTCTCCCCGGCCCGCCGAGCCGCCGTCCTCGCCGCCGCCGCCGCGCTCGGCTACCGCGTGAACCGCGCCGCCGCGATCCTGGCCGGCACCCGGACCGGCACCGTCGGCGTGGTCGTCGACGACTTCCGGAACCCCTGGTACGTCCCGATGCTCGACGGCATCCGCCAGGTCCTCGCCCCACGCGGGCTCCGGCTCACCCTGGCCGACGGAGCCGCCAACGCACACCTCGGCGCCTCGCCCTTCGACGACCTCGTCTCGCTGCGTGTCGACGGCGTCGTCCTCGCCGCGGAGTCCCCCGCCGGCCTCGTCGTCCCGGACGGGCTGCCCGTCGTCGTCGCCGGCGAGCGCGCCGTCCGCCCCGCGGACACCGACACCGTCGCATCGGACGAGGCCGCGGGCGGGCGACTCGCGGTCCACCACCTCGTCGAGCTGGGACACCGTCGGATCGCCCACCTCACCGGGACGGGAGGCTCGGCCACCGCCCGCCGCGTCGCCGCCGTCGCCGAGATGGCCCGGTCCGGCATCACCCCCGTCGTCGCCGGTGACGAGGGCACCGACGAGGCCGCCGGTCACCAGGCGGCGCGAGCCGTCCTCGCAGACCACCCCGGTGTGACCGCGCTCTTCGCCGCGAACGACGTCATGGCGATGGGCGCGATGGCCGCCGTGCTCGAGGCCGGTCTCCGGGTCCCGCAGGACGTCTCCGTCATCGGGCACGACGAGACCCCGTTGGCGTCGTCGCCCCTCGTCCGCCTGACCACGGTCGACCCGCACAACGACGAGGTCGGTCGGCGGGCGGCGGTGCGGCTGCTCGAGCGGCTCGACGCTGTGGGCGGGGGTGCGGCGGCGGGTGTGGACGGGCGCGCGGCGGCGGGTGTGGACGGGCGCGCGGCGGCGGGTGTGGACGGGGCCGCGGCGGCCGCCCTGACCCCGGTGCGGTCGCTCGTCGACCCGACGCTCGTGCTCCGGGGCACCACGGCGCCGCCGCCGTCGTGACCGGGTGACGGCACGACCCGAGGACTCGCGCGGAACGGACGAACCGAGGGGTCGACGGAACGCGTGGTGCCCCACCTTCGGGGGCATCTGCCCAGCGACCCGACGTTCCCTCAGTACCCTCGGACCGCCGACCGTCGTCGGCGATCCGTCCGGCGGGGGCCGTGCGGATCCCACATCGCCCACGGAAGGACGATCCCATGACCATGTCCCACGGACGGACGCGGCCCAGCCGCACCTCACTCGCCATCGGCGCGGCAGCGTTGGCCGTCGCCACGCTGCTCGGCACCGCTGCCCCGGCCCAGGCCGCGCCGGCATCCTCCTCGATCACGATCACCGGTCTGAAGAGCTCGAACGGCACGCAGTACATCAAGGGCGGCAAGCTGACGATCTCGGGGAAGACGTCGACGAGTCTCCGGAAGCGCACCCTGACCGTCTCGCTCTCGCGCGGCAGCAAGACCGCGGCCCTGAACATCTCGACACGCGTCTCGGCCGCGAGCCGGTTCTCCGTCACGGTCCCGGTCAACGTCGACGCCGGAACGGTGAAGTACTCGTTGCGCTACGCCGGCACCAAGACGGTGAAGCCCGCCTCCGCCACGAAGTCCATCACGGTCCTGCAGTGGTTCCCGCTCGTCGACCAGGACGAGGTCGACGAGTCGTGGCTCTGGTCCACCGGCTCCGCGTCGGTCGCCGGGAAGAAGTACTCCGATCTCCTGGCCTCGGGCAGCCTCTACGGGAACAGTTCCGCGTACGCCGAGTACAACCTCGGGTACCACTGCTCGAGCTTCTCGGCACTCCTCGGCCTCACCGACCAGTCGTCCACGAACGCGCTGGCGGAACTCGCCGTCAGCTCTGACGGGATCCAGCGGTCCTCCCGCCGGTTGACGGTCGGCAAGACGGCACAGGTGACGGTGGACCTGTCCGGTGCGTTCCGGCTCCGACTGGATGCCAAGTCGCTCGCGGACGCCACCTCGTACGCCGCGTTCCCGGGAGCCCAGGTCCTCTGCAACGCCGATCCGTCGAACTGAGTCGGAACCGCCAGCTGACGCGCCGTCGCGACCCGTGGTCGCGGCGGCGCGTCAGCGCTCGGGCAGCGCCGACAGGTTGAGCGACCACATCGCGACGCCGTGCACCCCGAGCTCCTGCGCCAGGTCCCGCCGCGCCGCGTACGACCGGTCGTCGGACCAGTGCAGCTGCTGTCCGTCGTCGAGCGTCGCCGACCACTCACCGGTGCGGTCGGACCACTCGGCCCGGTCACCCGCCATCACGGCCGCCCGCGCGGCCGGGATCGGTGCGCTGCCGGCACCCGGGCCCCACGCGTAGCCGTAGCCCGCGACGCCCACGTCGATGCGGTCCGTGGGGAGACCGCCCGCGATCGCCGTCCGCACGGCCTTCCGCGTCCACGGCAGCGCCCCGACCGTGCCGGGGCCGCTCCACGGGCCGTGCTGGTCGTACGTCATGAGCACGGTCCGGTCCAGGTGCGGTGCGAGCCCGGACAGGTCGTAGCCGCGCGCCCGGTACTCCGCCGGGTCCGTCGACGCCATCATCGCGATGGAGACCTCGGCGTCGTCGCCGAGCCGGTCGCGCACCGCGGCGCGGAGTTCCCGGGTGAACGTGACGAGGTCCGCGCGGTCCCGGCTGCGCATCGACTCGAGGTCGATCTGGACGCCGTCGGTGCCGAGGCGCGCAGCCAGGTCGACGAGCTCCCCGACGACCCGCTGCCGGTTCGCGGACGAGGAGAGCAGCGCAGTCGCACCCTCGGGCGAGAAGTCCCCGATGGTCGAGGAGTAGTTGCTGAAGAGGACCTCCGTGCGGGCGCCGGCGTGCGCCGCCACGCCGACCAGGTGTCCGACATCGCCGGAGGTCGCGAGCAGGTGGGTCCCGTCGTCGGACAGGCCGGCACCGTCGACGCCGATGACCCGGGCTCCCCGATCGACCGCCGTCCGGACACGGCCGGCCGCGCCGCCACCGGGTTCGACGTAGCCCTCGACGCCCCGACCGTCACCGTGCGGGGCGGCCGCGCTGCAGCCGGAGAGCACGAGGGCGGCGACCGCCACGGTCGCCGCGGCCGCTGTCATCCGTCGCATCACCCGACGACCGTAACGGGTCGACCGGCGACGGAGCAGGGAACGACGGTGGCCTACCCGAAGCGACCGTTGACGTAGTCCGCGGTCCGCGCGTCCTGCGGCGACCCGAACATCGCCTCGGTCGGTCCGTGCTCGACGATGGCGCCCGGCGTCCCGGCCTCGGCGAGGAAGAACGCGCACCGGTCCGACACCCGCTGGGCCTGCTGCATGTTGTGCGTGACGATCACGACGGTGACGTCCTGTGCCAGCTCGGTGATCGTCTGCTCGATCCGACGGGTCGAGGTCGGGTCCAGCGCGGAACAGGGCTCGTCCATGAGCAGCACCCGCGGCCGGACCGCCAGCGACCGCGCGATGCAGAGACGCTGCTGCTGCCCACCGGACAGCCCACCGCCGGCCTGGCGGAGCCGGTCCTTCACCTCGTTCCACAGACCGGCCTTGGTCAGGGTCTCCTCGACCAGGTCCGTCTTCGCCCCCTTGTCGAGCTTGATGCCGGTGAGGGCCAGGCCCGCGAGCACGTTGTCGGCGATGCTCATCGCGGGGAACGGGTTCGGCTTCTGGAACACCATCCCGATCTGACGACGGGCTTCGGTGATCCGGCGTGAGGCGTCGTAGATGTCGACGTCGTCGAGCAGGACCTCGCCCGCGAGCGACGCGCTCGGCACCAGCTCGTGCATCCGGTTCAGGGTGCGGAGGAACGTGCTCTTGCCGCAGCCGGACGGCCCGATGAGCGCGGTGACCCGGCCGGCCGGCATCGTGAGGGAGACCCGGTCGAGCACCTTGTGGTCACCGAACCAGGCGGAGATCTCGCGTGCGTCGAGGGTGGCGGGGGCGATCGTGGGGATCGACTCGGTCGTGGCGGCCCCCGTGTCGGGTGCGAACCAGCTGTCGAACTCGTCGGCCAGTGCGGCGGTGTCGGTCATGGTGCCTTCTTCGGTCATGGTGTCGTCTCGGGGCCGGGTGGAGGCGCCGGTCACATCAGGTTGGGGAGCAGGAGCGTGAGCTGGGAGGCGGCGAAGAGCCCGACGGCGACGACGACGGGGACCGCGACCACGAACGTCTGTCGACGTCCCCAGAGCCGCATGCCGACGGCGAAGAGCGCCACCATCCCGGCCAGCACGAGGAGCCCGAGCACGAGGAACGGCCAGACCGTGCCGTCGCCGGCCATGGTCAGCTCACGCGGCTGGAGGCTCGAGTAGCCGAAGGCGGGCGCCGGGGTGGGTGCGGCGTCCGAGAGCAGCTCCGCGTCGACGCGCACCACGGTGTCGGGCAGGAACGGCAGCCCGGCGCCGGACACGAGCGTCAGTCGGCCACCGTCGGCGGCCATCGGTGCCGGGACGGGGTCGCCGGTGCGGCGGACGTCGGTGACCCGGTACCGGGCGGTCCCCTGCCCGGTGGTCGCGGTGACGACGTCGCCGCGACGCAGCTCCGCGATGCGACGGAACGGCCCGCCGTACGCGGTCTGCCGTCCGTAGACGACGCTCGCGCCGGACTGGCCGGGGAGCGGGGTGTCACGACGGTGGCCGGGGCCCGACCGGGTGACGTCCGAGGTCGTGCCCTGGAGCACCACGGACCGGAGGCCGATGGCGGGGACGCGGAGGATCGCGACCGGCGTCCCGTCCTCGATCAGTCGTCCGTCGGCGCCGGTCTGACCGACCGGTGCGGTCGCGTTCGCCAGCTGGTACCGGAAGGAGTCCAGGGCGAGCTGCTGGTCACGGACCTCCGACACCTGGGACACCCCGATGAACTGGAGCGCGAACCCGACGAGGAGCAGCCCGACCACGACGACGGCCGATCCGCCGAACCGCCAACGGTCCGGCTCTCCCAGCACCGGGAGAGCACGGGCCGCGGGGCCGACGGGTTCTGGTGACCAGCCGCTGGTGGGACGCGCGACGGCGGGGCGTCGGCGCGTCGGGCGTCGGAGGACCGGGCGGAGGAGCGACGCGCGGCGGCGCGGCTCACGGCCGGGCCCACGTCGGGGGCGGGAGGGGGTGCTGGTCATCGTCTCGTCCGTCGAGGGTGGAGGGGCAGTGCGGGGGGGGTGGAGGGGCCCGGCCGGCCGAGGGGAACGGCCGACCGGGCGAGGGGTGTTACTTGGTGACCTTCAGGGTCGCCGCCTTGCTGGTGGCCTTCCACGTGGTGCTGCCGCCGTAGCTGACGGTCAGCTTGTGCGTGCCGGCCTTGAGCTTCGGCAGGGTGATGCTGACGCGGCCGTCCTTGGTCGAGAGCTTGCCGGAGGAGAGCTTCTTGCTGCCCTCCTTGACCGTGACCGTGCCGGCCGGGACGGAACCGGTCCCGGTGACCGCGACGATGACCTTGGCGCGGGCCGTGGTCTTGACCGACTTGATCGTGTTGACCTTGAGGGTCGCGGTGCCCTTGGCGGCCTTCACGGTCACGGCGGGGCTGGTCGCGGTCGAGCCGGAGCCGGCCGCGACGTAGACGCCGACGAGCTTGTACGACGCGGTCTTCGGGACGAACGAGACCGTGGCGGTGCCGGATGCGGTGACCTTGGCGGTGCCGAGGGTCGTCGTGCCGTTCTTCAGCGTGACGGTGCCGCCTTCCGCGGTGGCACCGGTGACCGTGACGGTCACCTTCGCCGTCTTGCCGACCGTCAGCTTCGGCGCGGTCACGGCGACGGCGGTCGCCGGGGCGACCGTCACCGTCGAGGCGGCGGAGCTGCTCGAGGCCACTCCGGCGAGTGCCGGGATGAACTGGGCGGTGACGGAGGCGGTGCCGGCGGGCAGGGTGACCGCGGCGGTGCCGCTGTTCATGCCGCGGGCGATGGTGCCGGTGCCGACGACCGCGTCGCCCTTGAGGATGCGGACGGTGCCGCCACCGGCGCCGAACGAGTCGACCGAGACCGACGCCGAGACGGCCTTGCCGGCCGTGGCGGTGGCGGGGACGGACAGCGTCGTGGTGCTCGGCGACGCGCTGATCGAGCGCAGCTGGTCGTAGCCGCAGGTGCTCGACGGGGTGGTGGCCGGCTCCGGGAGGAAGCCGTACGCACCGATCGTCGCGACCTGCTTGCAGACGAGCGAGTCCTTGCCGATGAAGGTCTTGGCGATCGCGCTGGTCGGGTCGTCGGCCAGACGGGACGGCACGATGTTGTAGACGTCGCGGACGAAGCCGGCGTAGGCCGGGTTGGTCTGGTAGGACGCCCCGCTGCCGGTGGTGGCGGCGGTCTGCTTGCCGTCGACGATGCTCAGCGGTGCGAGCACGACGCCGTGACGACGGTCCGTGACGGCGCCGACGCCGTTCGCCTGGGCGACCCACTGGCTGACCGAGAACGGTGCGATGGCGAGCGTCGAACCGGACGTGCTGTCGATGATGGCCTGGCCGTTGTGCTCCTCGATCGGCTGGTCGCCGACCTTGTCGGAGACGAACGGGCTGGTCGAGGTGAAGCCGGAAGCGTCGGTGAGACCGAGCTTGCCGAGGAAGTAGCTGCGCGTGCCCGAGCCGAACTTCGGCAGGAGCGGCTTGATCTTCGCCGCCGTGGTGCCGTCGGGGCCGGTCGCGGTCGAGCCGACCGAGTTGTACGACTTGTCGGCGTTGAAGTACGCGTAGGTGACGTCGCCGCGGTACACGTTCCAGAGCGTCGGGGCGTTCTTGGCCTGCGTGCCGTCTCCGACGAAGAAGGGGACCTTCGCGAGCGCGCTGCCCGGGGCGTAGGCGACGTCGACGGCGTCACGGGCGTAGGGGACGTACGCGACGACGCCGTCGGCCGCGGCGGCCGCGGGGCCGCTCGACGAACGGGCGAAGTCGAGCTGCCCGACGACCGAGGAGTCGATCGTCGTGCTGGAACCGTCGGCGAGCGCGACACCGGACTTGTTCGCGATCGCACCGATCGCGACGAGCAGGGCGTCACGGCCGGCGCCGGAACCGGAGACCCGCGGGATCGCCTTGCCACCGGCGCGCGTGACGACGCTCGGGCCGGCGTTGGCCGCGTCGTAGGAGGCGATCTGGTTGCCGCCCACCGCCGTCGCGATGCCGTTCATGACGTCCTGCGTGGTGTCCGAACCGAGTCCGACGAGGGTGCCGAACGCGTTGTTCGCCGGGTCCGCCTGGGCGGCCGGCACGGAGAGGGCACCGACGATCAGGGCGGTCGCCCCGAACGTGACGCCGATCTTGCAGAAGGTGTTGACCTTCATGGCAGGTGGTTCCTTTCGTGGGTTCCGACGCCGCCCAGGTGGCAGCAGTCGATGGGGTGGAACTCGGTCACACGTGGGCGGCGGCCAGCATCGCCAGCCTCCGGCCACGGCGGATCAGGAACGGACCGATGCCGAGGGCCGGCAGGCCGGCCCCGAGTGCGGCGGCGAGACCCATGCGGGTCACCGCCAACGGCTGGTCCGTGGTGCGGTGGTCGGGCCCCGACTCGGGGGCCGCCGCCTGGTCGACGTCGTTCGTCGAGGGCTGCTCGGCCGCGGCGGGGGTGACCGCCGTCGGGAACGAGCTCGTGGGGTTCGTCGTCGTGCCGCCCGTGAGGTCGGGGCTCGCCGGCGTCTGGTCCTCCGGCGCCGAGACCGGCGGGGCCTCCGCGGTGGGCGTCGCCGTCGGCTCCGCCTCCGGCGCTGCTGCCTCGGGGCAGACGGCGGTGACCGCCGCCTGGTCGACGAGCCGTGCTGCGACGGTCGTCGCGTCGGTCACCATCGCCCGCGGGAGCGGGACGTAGCCGCCGGGGAGTTCACCCTGCCGCTCCCCCTGGACCTGTCCCTTGCCGGCCGCGTAGTCGATGAACTGCGCGTACGCCCGTCGTTCCTCCGCCGAGGAGGCGCAGACGTTCACGGCCGCGTAGCTGAGCATCGAGAGCGGGTAGGCACCGGGGGTGCGGTCCGCCGGGTCGGCGACCACGACACCGGGGGTCGTCGACTTCTGCATCGTCGCGATCCCCGCGGCGACCGACGCCGGGGTCGGTGCGACGGCCTCACCGGCACCGTTGACGATCTTCGCCGTGGGCAGGCTGTACCGGGCGGCCGAGGCCGCGTCGGTGATGGACAGCAGGAACCGGCTGCCCGGCACCTGGGCGCCGAGGGACGTGTAGCCCTTCGGTTGTCCGAACGGGTTCCAGGAGTCCTTCTCGTTCGGGTCCGCCTTGAGCGTCCGGTAGGCGCCCTCGTGCATGTCGTTCATGTACGGCCGCATGTCGAGGGTGCCGTACCCGGTCTCGTCGGGGTCGCCGCCCTTCGCGAGGGTCAGGTCGGCCTTCGGGAAGCTGTCGACGGAGGGGTCCGTGCCGAGCGCCAGGGGGCGGTAGGACGGGTTGATCCGCATGCCCCACTCGTCGGGTCGACCGTCGAGGAAGGCGGCGGCGACCGGGTCGGACCGCAGCCAGCCCCACACCCGGGCGTTGGCGTCGGCGTTGCCGAGGGCGACCATCAGGCCGGCGGGCGCCGTGTCGCTCTTCGACCCGACGAACGTCGGGTTGAGCGCGAGGAACTCGGGGTCCGTCACCAGACTCGCGGCGTTCCCCTGGATGGTCGGCTCGCTCGCACCCCGACCCGGCACGTCCGCCTGGTAGGACTGCGTGAGCAGCTTCGCGACGAGGCGTGCGTCGAGGGTCAGGTCGAGGGCCTGGAGGCCGTCCCGGACCTTCGCAGGCGCGTCCGGGTAGAGCCTGTAGTCGATGGTGAACGCGATCACGATCGCGGACTGCGCCACCGGCGCGTAGCTGATGGTCCGGTCCTTCGCGTCGGCTGCGCTGAGCGGCGCCGTGACGAGGGCGAGCCGGGAGGCGCCGTCCACGTCCGACACGATCTGGTTCGCGGCCTCGCCGTCACCGATCTGGGAGAACCCGTACGTGGTGCCGAGACCGCAGAGCGCGGGCTGCCAGGCGGTGACCGCCTCGGTGGCCGTCTCGGACCCGACGAGTCGCTGCTCGGCGTTCCCGATCGGGCAGGACCGGGCGACGGACTGGAAGCCGAGCGGGAACACCACGCGGTTCCGCCACGCGGACGCCGACAGCGGTGAGCCGGTGACCCGGCCGTCCGCGCTCGAGTCCGCCGTGGTGCCGTCGAGGTTGTGCGAGCCGCGCGGGACGACGACGAGCCAGCAGGACCGGGGCACGGTGCCGCCGGTGGCCGCGGCCGCGTCCTGACCGCACCCGAGCTGCGGTGCCTCGAGCCCGGACTGGGTCTCGAACGTCACCTGTCCGGTGCCGTCGCTGGCGGTGCGGGCAGCGGTGACCTCGTTCGAGGAGTTCGCGTCGAACTGCTTGGACAGGTCGATGGTGGTCTTCGCGAGCGTGCCGTCGACCGCACGGAACGGCATCCGGTAGGCCTTGAGGAACGGGTTCTCGACGGGCGGGTCGAGCATCAGGTCGGGGTCGGCCTGGTCTCCCGTGAGGGTGGGGTCCTGCGCCGGGTCGTCCCCGCGCACCAGGTCGCGCTTGGCGGCGCCGACACCGGTCCGGCCGCTGATCGCCGCGGAGGGCGCGCCCCAGACGCACTGCTGCGGCGACGGGCCGGCGGGCTCGTCTCCCCAGCACTGCATGATCTGCATGTAGTCCGTGGCGTACTGACTCGGCGACGTGGCCTTCGCACCGGTCCAGCTGACGGTGATGCCCTGGTCGGTGAGGTCCTTCGTCTGGCTGACCGAGAACGTCATGCCGGAGAACTCGCCGGCATCCGGGTCGGGCGTGCCGTCCGGGTCCTGACCGGCACCGATGGCGGCCTGCGCGTCCGTCCACGTCTGGGTGACGGCGGAGCTGTCGGTCGGTCCGGTGGCCGATGCGGGGACGGTCATCACGAGGAGCGAGCCGGCGACCGTGGTGGTCACGACGCCGAAGGCCAGGGCGGCCGATCCGAGTCGGACGAGGTGTTGGTTCTTCACTTGCGGAGCCTCCCTCGGGAGATCAGGACGCCGATGAGCGGCGGCAGCAGCACGAGGGCGAGCAGTGCCGCGACGGCGACGAGCATCAGGGTCTGGCGGGAGCTCCAGCCGTGCAGGGCGTCGACCGACACGGGCAGCGCCGCGACGTTCTGGCAGACACCGCTGTCGGCGTCGCACTGCACCGGGGAGCCGTTGTCCAACGCGGTCGTGGTGCCACCGGAACCGTTCGTGCCACCGCCGCTGGTGCCACCGGACAGCGACTTGCCGCCGGAGGACCCGGAGCCGCCCGAGCCCGACGTCGAACCGCCGGTCGTCCCCGGCGCACCGCCGCCGCTGCCGGAACCGGACCCACCGGAGCCGCCGGAGCCGGACGCGCCGCCCTTCCCACCGCCCGAGGAGCCGGACTGCGTCTGGGTCGGGTTCTCGGTGTTCTTCGCGCCGCCCGTGCCCACGGTGCACTGCGCGGCGCCGATCTTGTCGCAGGCCGGCGGCTGCGGAGCCTTGGCCGCGAGGGTGTTCGTGCCGTCCGCCGAGAACGTCGGGTTGTTGCACTTGCCGATGTCGATGTCCTTCGCCACGGCGCCCGGGATCTTCCGGACCTGGTCGAGACCGGCCTGCACCAGGTTGATCGGCAGCGGCGAGTACCCGAGGACCTCGGCCTGCTGCTGCCCCTCGCACAGGAAGTAGTAGTCGAACGCGGCGAGGGTCTTGCCCTTCGCCGGTGTCAGGCTCGCGTCAGTCGTCGTCGGGATGACCATGTACGAGTACGACGACAGCGGGTAGGTGCGGGCGTCCGGGTTGTCGTAGACCCCGTCGAGCACCTGCGTCAGGTACGAGGACGACGACTTGTCCTCGTTGATCTTCGCGCCGAGCAGCCCGACGGCCACGTTGGACGCCGTGGGCTCGACGTAGTAGCCCGCCTTGTTGAGCACCTTGGCCACCGGGTAGCCGGTCTTCAGCGCGTAGGAGTACTCGACGTACGTGATGGTGCCGACGTTCGCCTTCTGGGCGACGTAGCCGGAGACGCCCTGCGAGTTCGGCTGGGCGATGAAGCCCTTGCCGGGGATCGTCGGGTAGTTCGACGTGATCCCGCAGGGCAGCGGGCGGCCGGCCTGCTTGCAGTAGGCGTCCCACTCGGCCGGGTACTTCTTGCTCAGCCAGGTGGTGAACTGCGCGGTCGATCCGGACCCGTCGGAGCGGACCACGGGCACGACCGGACGCTTCGGCAGCACGAGGCCGGGGTTGTCCGCCTTGATCGCGGGGTCGTCCCAGCTGGTGATCTTGCCGGTGAACACCCCGGCGAGCACCGGACCGGAGAGCCGCAGGTTGGTGATCTGCTTGCCACCGGAGCTGAGGTTGTACATGAACGAGGTGCCACCCGCGACGACGGGCATGTAGGCGTACCCGACGGTCGGCGGAGCGTCGGTGACGCCGCCGTCCTTGATGCCGTAGGGGATCTCCGACACGGCGAAGTCGACGGTGCCGGCCTTGAACTGGTTGCGGCCGTCGGAGGACCCGGTGCTGGCGTACCGGACCTTCATCCCGTACTGCTGGACGTTGACCGCCCACTGCTGGATGGCGACGGAGCTCCACGACGACCCCGCACCGGAGATCGGCACGTAGTTCTCGGCCGCGGTCGCACCGACGGCGGGCAGGGTCGTGAGGGCCAGCACGGCGGCGGCCAGGAGCGCACCGAGCGTGCGTCTTCTGCGGGTGGTCACGAGGGGTCCTTCGGGGAGGAGTCGGTCAGGCGGGGGCTGATGCGGTCGACGTGGTGGTCGACGAAGCGACGGACGGACAGGGCGGCGGGGGTGAGGGCGTGGACGCCGCGGCGGACGAGTCGTCCGGTCGCGCGGAACCGCTCGTTGCGGCGCTCGCGGGTGGTGACGGTCTGCGCGCCGATCACCCGGGCGATGACGAAGAGCACGAGGACCAGCGTCATGAGGACCGCGGCGGCACCGAAGCCGCGGGCGATCATGTTCGGTTCGGGCGACTTGACGAACTCGAAGATCGCCAGGGGCAGCGAGATCATCGGGCCGTTCGTCGGGTCGATGTTGAGGTCGGGTGCGTAGCCGGCGGTGAGGAGGACCGGGCTGGTCTCGCCGATCCCCCGCGCGGTGGCGAGGATGACGGCGGTCACGAGACCGGACCGGGAGGTCGGCAGGACGACGCGCCACACGGTCTGCCACTGCCCCGCACCCAGGCCGATCGAGGCCTCCTTGAGGGTGGCCGGGACGAGTCGGAGCACGACGTCCGCCGACCGGATCATGATGGGGAGCATCATCACGCTGATCGCGAGCGACGCGGCGAACCCGGACTTGTCGACGCCAAGGCCGACGATGACGCTGGCGTAGATGAACAGGCCGGCGACGATCGAGGGCAGCGCGGTCATCGCCTCGACGATGGTGCGGACGAACCGGGCGAAGGGCCCGGGCACCTCGGTGAGGAAGAGCGCGGTCGTGATGCCGAGCGGCACAGTGATGAGCAGTGCGATCGAGATCTGGATCAACGACCCGGCGATGGCGTGCAGCACCCCGCCGGAGGTCATCGGGTCGAGCGGCCCGGTGAGCGCCATGTCCTGTGTGTAGAAGTTGAGGTGCGGCAGGGCCTTGGTGGCCCGGACGATGCTGAAGCCGACGACGAAGACGAGGGTCGCGACGACCACGAACGCGAGCGAGTGGACGCCGGCGGCGATCACTCGGTCACGGACGACGGCGGCGCTCTCGCTCGTCGCCACCAGGAGCGCGTAGAACACCAGGTACATCACGTACGCGACGGCGGCGAACGCGATCGGCCCGGACACGGGTGCCAGGTCGGTGAAGACGACCACCGTGACGGCGATCGACGCCAGTCCCGCGCCGAGGTGGCAGAGCACGTCGCTGATGCGGACGCCGTGCACACGGCGGACCTCCGGGCCGCGGTCGGGGTCGGACGACCGCTCGGCGAGCGGCAGGACGGTCCCCGAGCCGGACCCGGCCGGTTCGCCGGCGGTCATCGGGCTGGCCGGGACGGCGGGCCGCGGCGGCACCGTGGGCAGGACCTTCGTGGCGCCGTCGGGCGCCTGGGTGGTGTCGGTCATGGCTAGCTGCTCGCTCCCGATCGTGACCGGGCGACGACCGCGGACGCGGCGAAGTTGATGCAGAGCGTCATCAGGAAGAGCGTCAGTCCGGCAGCCATCAGGGCCGACATCCCGAACGGGGTCGCGTCGCCGTACCGCAGGGCGATGAGCGACGAGACGGAGCTGGCGCCGGCCTGCAGGATGTGCGGCTGGATGGCGAACACCGGCGAGATGATCATGTAGACCGCGATGGTCTCCCCCAGTGCCCGGCCGAGGCCGAGCATCGTCCCGCCGATGATCCCGCCGCGGCCGAAGGGCAGGACGACCGAGCGGATCATCCCCCACCGCGTGGAGCCGAGGGCGAGCGCACCCTCCCGTTCCCCGAGCGGCGCCTGCGAGAAGACCTCGCGCATGATCGAGGTGACGATCGGGGTGATCATCAGCCCGACGACGATGCCGGCGATGAAGGTCGAGGCGGTGTAGACCGTCGAGGACGCCAACGGGTCGTCGAGGTCGATGCCGTCGACGCGGAACAGCGGGATCCACCCGAACCACTCCGAGATCCAGCGGGACACCGGGGTGATCTGACCCTGCAGGAAGAAGAAGCCCCAGAGCCCGTAGACCACGCTCGGGATCGCGGCCATCAGGTCGACGAGTCCGATGAAGAACGACCGCACCCGGCCCGGTGCGTACTCGGTGATGTAGAGCGCCGTGCCGAGGGAGAGCGGGAGAGCCAGGGCGATCGCGACGGCGGCGATGAGGACCGTGCCGACGAGGACGGCCGCGATGCCGAAGCGGTGCGCGTCGGGGTCCCAGGCCTGGGTCGTGAGGAAGCTGAAGCCCGCGACCCGGAGTGCCTCGGAGGCGCGGAAGGCCAGGAAGAGACCGACCATCGACATGATCGTCAGGACCGCGACGCCGCCGGCTCGGGCGACGAGCCGGAACCGGACGTCCGAGGGGTCCCGCACGACCGTGAGGAGGCGGGGCGAATCTGTGGACAACGTGATCCTTCGGGAGTTCCAGGCAGCGACTCGATGCGACCGGCGGAGCGCTGCGCTCCTGTTCGGCGGCATCACAGTGGCAGTCGCACGGCGAACCTGAGCCCCCTCGCCGGCGACCGGCTCGTGGCCCGAAAGTGAACATCAGGCGATTCCAAGCGGATTCTGCGGAATCTCGGATGCACCAGTCCCCGGATCGGGGGGCAGGATCCGTCCCCCGGGGTACAGGTGGACGGAGGGCCTCCGCCCGCGACTCGGTCGGGAATTCCCCGATCAGGCCCGGAAATGGTTCAACGCGCTAACCAGTTGCCGGGCGGCGAGACTGGGTCCCGGCCGGGAGCGCGGAGCCCGATCCGCACGCAGGAACCGCGGCGGGAGGCGCGTCGAAGACGACAGGGCCACGGAACGACGGGACCACGGATCGACGGGACCACGGATCGACGGGACCCGGAACGACGAAACCCCGGCCCGCAGGAGCGGTCCGGGGTTTCGATGAGTGCGGAGACGGAGGGATTTGAACCCTCGGTCCCCGAAAGGGGACTCCACCTTAGCAGGGTGGTGCACTCGGCCTGACTATGCGACGTCTCCAGGTGCCTGACGGCACTCCCACAACCATACAGGAGGTCGACCAGACTCTCGACCCGACGCTCGGCCGGCGCCCGGCCCGACGCTGGGCCGGCTCCCGGCCCGACTCCTGCCCGACCCACGGCCCGACCCTCCGCCCGTTCCACCACCCGGCATGCGCCCCCATCTGTCGGTCCCCCGAAGTGGGGACGATGGGGGGTTGCTGATGTGTACCCCGGTGCATAGTCTCATCGTGACGTGGCATCACATTCCAGGGCTCGCGCCCTGTCGCTACGACACAGCAAGCAACAGCACCCAGCACGAACAGCACCCCAGACGTCGCTCCCCGTGGCCTGGGCCTGACGTCCCCGATCGTCAGCGCCCGCCCGGGGAGCGACTTCGTTCGGGGAGCAGTGTCGTTCGGGGTGCGTCTTCGTCCGGGGTCAGGCCGTCTCGGCACTCCGGAAGCGCTCGGGCAGGGCGATCAACAGCTCGGACAACTCGGTCAGCCGCACGGCGCACAGCGCGACGTCGTCCGCCAGCGCGGCCGTCCGCGCCGCCTTCACGACCTGCATCCGCCGGGTCCAGTCCGGCGCGATGTCGATGCCGTTCGCCCGCGCGATGTCGTCCGTGTGGAAGACGTCGAGCACGATCTGCTGCGACCGCAACCAGTCCGCGCTCACCGGGGCTCCGGATCGCCGGAGCACCCAGACGGCGAGCTCCACGAACGCCCCCGCCTCGGACAGGCAGTCACGGAGCGCCGCGGGGTCGAAGGGTTCGTCGCTGCGCGCACAGCTCGTCGGCGGGTCGACGAGCATGGACTGCGCGATCCGGGTGCGTTCGACCATCTGCCCGACCGTCCACGGGGCGATCACGACGCCGACGTACCGCTGCACGATGACGAGTCGGAGGGCTTCGAGCGGGACGAGGGCTTCGCGCACCGGGGTCCGCGAGACGCGCATGTCGTCGGCCAGGGCATCGAGCCGGAGGCGCTGGCCGCGGCGGTAGTCCCCGCGGAGGATCTTCCGCAGCATCCGTTCGAACACCGCGTCGCGCAGCAGGTTCCGCGGTACCGCGAGCGGGTCGGCGGTGTCGGCGACGCTGGTCGGTTCGCGATCGACGCCCAGGAGTCCGGTCATCACGTCACCGTCCCGCACGGCGGCTCCTGCGGCGAGGCACCCCGCCCGGCTCGTGGACAACCGGAGCGGCTCGTCTCCTGTGCAGGGCGGGGTGCCACCCGCGGCGATCGAGACGTGGCGGGACTGTGCTGTCGTTCATCGGATCCTCCGTGACCACGGCCCACTCGACGGGGCCGTGGTCACGAGGATCACAGGACGCGACCGCAGCCGCTAAACATGTTGCATCAGGAGTTTCGCCGGCTGTCGGCGCTGTCCTTGCCGGTCAGCACCGACAGGGGCTGCGTGATGTCCTCGAGCCCCTTCCGGGCAGCGTCCACCCCGAACACCAACGCGACCACCCCGCCGATGATCATCACCGCCGACCCGAGCAGGTACCCCCAGAAGAGCGGTTCACGGTCCGAACCGTCGCCGATGAAAGCGCCGTAGATGAGCGGTGCGACCGCGCCGAAGACCTGCGCCAGCGCGAAGAAGTACGAGATCGCCTGCGACCGCAGCTCGAGCGGGAAGATCTCGCTGACGGTCAGGTACGCGCTCGACGCCCCGGCCGAGGCGAAGAAGAACGAGATGCACCAGAACACGACCTGGACACCGGCGCTGATCGCGTCCGCGCGGAACAGGAACGCCGACGTCGCGAGCACGAGCCCGGACACCAGGTAGGTCAGGAAGATCATCTGCCGCCGACCCCAGGTGTCGAAGAACCGGCCCAGGATGATCGGGCCGAGCAGGTTGCCGATCGCGAACGGGAAGAAGTAGACCGACGTCTCCGCGGTCTTCAGCCCGAAGAAGTTCGTGAGGACCAGCGCGTAGGTGAAGAAGATCGCGTTGTAGAGGAACGCCTGCGTGATCATCATCGTCGCGCCGACCAGCGTGCGGGTCGGGTACTGCTTGAGCAGCACGCGGGCGATCGTCAGGAACCCGACGTTGTCCATCGGGGTGACGGTCAGCGCCTTCGACCGCGGGACCTCCTCGAGCTTCCGGCCGGACTCCTTCTCGACCTCGGCCTCGATCCGGGCGACGGTCTCCTCGGCCTCCTGCTCCTTGCCGTGCGTCATCAGCCACCGCGGGCTCTCCGGGATGTGCCGTCGCAGGAAGATGATCGCGATGCCGAGCACCGGGCCGAGGAAGAACCCGATGCGCCACCCGAGGCTCTCGGAGAAGTGCGCGGTGTCGAGCAGGTAGATGTTCGCCGCCGCACCGAGGGCCGCGCCGCCCCAGTAGGTGCCGTTGATCGCGATGTCGACGTGCCCGCGGTACTTCGCCGGGATGAGTTCGTCGATCGCGGAGTTGATCGCCGCGTACTCACCGCCGATGCCGAGACCGGCGACGAAGCGGAACACCGCCAGGAACCAGAAGTCCTGCGCCAGACCGGCCACGCCGGAGCCGATCAGGTAGATCGCGAGCGTCAGGATGAAGAGCTTGCGACGCCCCAACTTGTCGGAGAGCCGCCCGAAGACGAGCGCTCCGACGACCTGACCGACCAGGTAGATGCTGCCGAGGGACGCCACGTCCTGGTTGCTGAGGCCCAGGTCCGCCTTGAACCCGGCGTTCGACACGATCTGGATCTCGAGGCCGTCGAGGATCCACGACACCCCCAGACCGACCACGACGCTCCAGTGGAACCGTGTCCACGGCAGCCGGTCCATCCTCGCGGGGACCAGGCTCGTCACCGATCCGTCTCTCGTTCCGCTGGCGCTCGTCATGCGCATGCTCCTCCCGCGGCGAGCGCCTTCGGCTGCCGCTCGAACGGAACGTACGCCTCAGCCGCCGCTCAGGTTCACGGGCCGCGAGAACCGGCCGAGAACCAGGGCGCGACGGACGGGAGGCGCGTGACGGCCCCGCCACGCGCCTCCCGTCAGTACCGTGGACACGTGCCGCTGCAGAACTCGACCGACCGCATCCTCACCACCCACACGGGGTCGCTCCCCCGCCTCCCGGAGCTGACCGCGCTCCTGGTCGCCCGCGACCAGGGCAAGCCGTTCGACGAGCAGGCGCTGCGCGAGGAGACCGCCGCGGTCCTCGCGCGCACCGTCGATGCGCAGCTCGACGCCGGGATCGACGTCGTCAACGACGGCGAGGTCCCCCGGGTCGGCTTCTCGACGTACATCCGTGAGCGCCTGACCGGCTTCGGCGGGACGGGCCACCGCAAGCCGACCCTGGACTCGGTGAAGTTCCCCGGGTACGCGGCGCTCCAGGCACGTCAGATCGACGAGGGCGCCGAGTTCGCCCGCGTCTGGGACACCCCGGTGGCCCAGGGGCTGCTGCAGTACGACGAGGAACGCGCCGGCATCCGGGAGGACCTCGACGGCTTCGCCCGTGAGCTCGACCGGAACGCCGCTGCCGGACGCACCCCGGCCGGCACGTTCCTGTCGGCGGCGACGCCCGGGATCGTCGCCACGACGCTGCTGCTCGACGACGCGAACCCGCACTACGCCGACCACCGCGAGTACGTCTTCGCCCTGGCCGAGCAGCTCCGCGTCGAGTACGAGGAGATCGTCGCCCGCGGCCACGTGTTGCAGCTCGACGCCCCGGACTTGGCGATGGAACGCGTGATCCACTTCGGCGACGCGTCGCTCGACGAGTTCCTGGCGGCGGTCGACCTGCACGTCGACGCCCTGAACCACGCGCTGCGGAACATCCCGAAGGAACAGACGCGACTGCACGTCTGCTACGGCAACTGGCAGGGCCCGCACCAGGACGACGTTCCCGTCGACGTGCTGCTCCCGCACCTGTACCGCGCCGAGGTCGGGTCCTTCAGCATCCCGTTCGGCAACCCGCGCCATGCGCACGAGTTCCCGGCGTTCCGCGACCTGCCGCTGCCCGACGGCGCGGTCCTGGTGCCCGGGGTGATCGACGTGACGACGAACTACCTGGAGCACCCGCAGCTCGTCGCGAACCGGATCGTCGAGGCGGCGGAGGCCGTGGGCGACCCGACCCGCATCGTCGCCGGCACCGACTGCGGCTTGGCGACGTTCGCCAGCTACGAGTTCGTCGCCGCCGACGTCGCGTGGGCGAAGCTCGGCGCCCTCGTCGAGGGCGCCGAGATCGCGTCCCGCCGCCTGTTCGGGTAGAGCTCCCGCAAAACGCAACGTCGGCGGTGACTCTCAGCGGTATCGCGTTGCGCGCAGCCGCCAAGGTTGCGTTTCGCGGGGTGCCGTCGGTGGGCGGGCGTACCGTGGCGCGCGTGAACCGACCTGCAACCTCCACGGTCGGCGAGCTCCGCGCTGCTGGGCACGTCCAGAAGTCGGTCCGCGCCGAGATCCGCGACAACCTGCTCACCGCCCTCCGCGAGGGCCGCGACCCCTGGCCCGGCCTGCACGGCTTCCAGACCACCGTCATCCCGCAGCTCGAACGTGCCCTGATCGCCGGGCACGACGTCGTCCTGCTCGGAGAGCGCGGCCAGGGCAAGACCCGACTGCTCCGCACCCTGAACGGCCTGATGGACGAGTGGACGCCGGTCATCACCGGCTCCGAACTCGGCGAGCACCCCTACGAACCGATCACCACGGCGAGCATCCGACGTGCCGAGGAGCTCGGCGACGCGCTGCCGATCTCGTGGGTGCACCGCGACGACCGCTACGTCGAGAAGCTCGCGACGCCGGACACCTCCGTCGCCGACCTGATCGGCGACGTCGACCCGATGAAGGTGGCCGAGGGCCGCAGCCTGGGCGACCCGGAGACCATCCACTTCGGTCTCATCCCCCGCGGCCACCGGGGCATCGTCGCGATCAACGAGCTGCCCGACCTGGCCGAGCGCATCCAGGTCGCGATGCTCAACGTGATGGAGGAGCGCGACGTCCAGATCCGTGGCTACGTCCTGCGCCTGCCGCTCGACGTCCTCGTCGTCGCCAGCGCGAACCCCGAGGACTACACGAACCGCGGCCGGATCATCACACCGTTGAAGGACCGCTTCGGCGCCGAGATCCGCACGCACTACCCGATCGAGCTCGCAGACGAGATCGCCGTCATCCGGCAAGAGGCGCAGCTGACCGCCGAGGTGCCGGACGCCCTGATCGAGATCCTCGCCCGCTTCACCCGTGCCCTCCGCGAGTCGAGTGCCGTCGACCAGCGCAGTGGTGTCAGCGCCCGCTTCTCGATCGCCGGCGCCGAGACCGTGTCCGCCGCGGCCGTGCACCGTGCCGCCCGCCAGGGCGAAGTGGACGCCGTCGCCCGACCGATCGACCTCGAGACCGCGGTCGACGTGCTCGGCGGCAAGATCGAGTTCGAGTCCGGGGAAGAGGACCGCGCCGACGAGGTGCTCGAGCACCTGCTCCGCACCGCCACCGCCGAGACCGTGCGCTCGCGCTTCCGCGGGCTCGACTTCGGGGTGCTCGTCGACGCGCTCGAAGGCGGCACGATGGTCACCACCGGCGAACAGGTCAGCGCGCGGGACTTCCTCGCCGGACTGCCCTCGCTCGGCGAGTCCGACCTGTACGACCAGGTGTGCGAGCGCCTCGACGCGACGTCCGACGGCGAGCGTGCCGGTGCGATCGAACTCGCGCTCGAGGGCCTCTTCCTCGCGCGCCGCATCAGCAAGGAGTCCGGCGGGGGCGAAGCAGCGTATGGGATGTGACCCGGTGCACACCGACACCGACACCGACAGCGACACTGACACCGGCACCGACGGGGTGACCCGTGGCTAGCCGCCCGAACCGTCGACTCAGCCGCGACAGCCGGTACGGCAAGTACGACGGCGGCCCGGACCCCCTGGCGCCGCCCGCGGACCTGTCCGAGGCGCTCGACGCCATCGGGCAGGACGTGATGGCCGGCACCTCGCCCGAGCGGGCGATGCGGGAGTTCCTCCGCCGCGGCGGCCGGTCGCAGCGCGGGCTCGACGACCTCGCCCGCCTCGTCGCCGAGAAGCGCCGTGAGCTGACGAGCAAGAACAACCTCGACGGCACCCTGCAGGAGATCAAGCAGCTCCTCGACGAAGCCGTCCTGGCCGAACGCGGGCAGCTCGCCCGCGACACGGCGATGGACGACGGCGACCGTGCGCTGGCCGAACTGCAGCTCGACAGCCTGCCCGCGTCGCCCGCCGCCGCGGTGAGCGAGCTGAACGGCTACGACTGGAAGAGCCCGACGGCCCGTCAGAAGTACGAGCAGATCAAGGACCTGCTCGGCCGCGAGATGCTCGACCAGCGGTTCGCCGGCATGAAACAGGCGCTCGAGAACGCGTCCGACGACGACCGGGCCGCGGTCGCGCAGATGATGCAGGACCTCAACGAGTTGCTCGACGCCCACCGTCGGGGCGAGGACAGCCAGGAACAGTTCGACGAGTTCATGGCGAAGCACGGCGACCAGTTCCCGTCGAACCCGCAGAACATCGACGAGCTGCTCGACGACCTGGCTTCCCGGGCCGCCGCTGCCCAGCGCATGCGGAACTCGATGACGCAGGAGCAGCGCGACGAACTCGACGCCCTGGCCGAGCAGGCGTTCGGCTCTCCCGCGCTCATGGGGGCGCTGTCCCAGCTCGACGAGAACCTCCGTGCCCTCCGGCCCGGCGAGGACTGGGGCGGCTCCGAGGGCATGGACGGCGAGCAGGGACTGGGGCTCGGCGACGGCACCGGGGTCTTCCAGGACATCGCGGACCTCGACGCCCTGGCCGACCAGCTCGCCCAGGTCGGTCCCGGTTCCGAGCTCGACGACCTGGACCTCGACGCCCTGGCACAGCAGCTCGGTGACCAGGCGGCCGTCGACGCACGCACCCTGCAGCAGCTCGAGAAGGCACTGCGGAACTCGGGTGCGATGCAGCGCGGCACGGACGGGCAGCTCCGGCTGACCCCGAAGGCGATGCGGCAGCTGGGCAAGAGCCTGCTCAAGGACGTCGCCGAGCGGATGTCCGGCCGGCAGGGTGCGCGGGACCTCCGCCGTGCCGGTGCCGCCGGGGACCGCTCCGGGTCGACCCGTCCGTGGGAGTTCGGCGACACCGAGCCCTGGGACGTCACCCGCTCGATCACGAACGCCCTCACCCGGACCGCCGGGGACGGACCCCGGACTGGCGCCGGTGTGCGGCTGCAGATCGAGGACGTCGAGGTGCAGGAGACCGAGGCCCGCACCCAGGCCGTCGTCGCCCTGCTCGTCGACACGTCGTTCTCGATGGCGATGGAGGACCGCTGGGTCCCGATGAAACGCACCGCGCTCGCGCTGCACACGCTCATCTCCACCCGGTTCCGCGGCGACGACCTGCAGCTCATCGCGTTCGGCCGCGAAGCCGAGGTGATGGACGTCGAGCAGCTCGTCGGCCTCGACGCCATGTGGGACAAGGGCACGAACCTGCACCACGCCCTGCTCCTGGCGAACCGGCACTTCCGGAAGCACCCGAACGCGCAACCGGTACTGCTCATCGTCACCGACGGCGAGCCGACGTCGCACCTCGAGCCGAACGGGCAGGTGTACTTCAGCTACCCGCCGGACCCGGTGACGATCGCACTGAGCGTCCGCGAACTCGAGAACGCCCACCGGCTGGGCGCGAAGACGACGTTCTTCCGGCTCGGCGACGACCCGGGGCTCGCCCGGTTCGTGGACGGCATGGCCCGCCGCGTCGAGGGCACCGTCACCGCACCGGAGAACGACGACCTCGGGGTCGCGGTGGTCGGGTCGTACCTCGGCGCCCGGCGCGGCTCCGGGTCCGCCTTCGGCGGGGGCCCCGGAGACGACGGCCTGTGGGGCAGCGCCTTCACCCGCTTCAGGTGACGCGGCATCTGACGGACGGGAGGCGCGGACCGGGCCCAGTACGCGCCTCCCGTCCGTCAGAACGGGTGCGTCTGACCGGAAGCGTCAGATCGGATGCGTCAGAAGACCGGCCACGGCACGGCCGGACCGTAGCCGTCCGGCGGCGGGAACGTCGCCACCGCGGCCAGCGCGACGCACCGCCCGCGGAGGGCCGACAGCTCGTCGTCGGTGAGGTGCTCGCGCAGCGCCTCGCCGAGCGGTCCGCGCAGGGCCTCCGACAGCCGCTGGAGGCCGGCGACCTCGTCCTCGCTGAGGGGTTCCCCGATCCACCCCCAGAGCACCGTCCGCAGCTTGTGCTCGACGTGGAAGGTCAGGCCGTGGTCGACGCCGTACCGGTGCCCGTCCGCCATCGCCAGGACGTGTCCACCCTTGCGGTCCGCGTTGTTCGTGACGACGTCGAAGACGGCCATCCGCCGGAGGGCGACCGAGTCCTCGTGCACCAGGGTGACCGCCCGGTCGTCCTCGTCCACGGCGTCGAGCACCTCGCGGACGGTCCCGGCGGCGACGGCGGCCGCGGCGTCCTCGGCGGGGACCAGGTCGACGGCGTCCTGCTCGGGGTCGATGTCCTGCCACCGCTGCACCATGCCTGGACCGAAGGGGCCGTCACCGAGCCAGGTCTCGGGCACCACGTCCCAGCCGAGGGCCTCGGACACCAGGTAGGCGGAGACCTCACGACCGGCGAGCGTGCCGTCGGGGAAGTCCCACAGCGGCTTCTCGCCCTCGATCGGCTTGTAGACGACGTCGTGGCCGTCGAGTCGTGCGAGGAAGGTGGCGTTCGAGGCTTCGCGGATGCGTCCGGTGATCCGGAGCTCTCCGGGGGCGCTGGGGACCGCGGCGCCGGCGGCGTCAGGGCCGGTCGTCATCCGAGCTCGGGGAGCTCAGGGGGGTTCGGTCGTCCGGCAGCGATGACCTCTCGCGTGCGCTCGACGAACGCGCGGGCGCTGCCGACCGGGATCTTGACCTGCAGCAGTTCCGTCGGCTCGGGCATCTCGACGACCGCTTCGACCTCGTCGCCGTCGCCGGTCGACTCGGTGAAGACCTCGAGGTCGTCCTCGATCGGGTACGCCTCGATGACGACCTGCGCGGTGGCCGGGTCGAAGCCGAGGCTCAGTGCGCCGGCACGGAACTCGGGCTCCACGGGCTGGTCGAGCGGGTCGCCGTCGCGCAGCTCGGTGGGTGCGGCGTCCGGCACGCTGAAGCGGTTGTCCTCGACCGTGGCGACCTCGTCGAGGAGTTCGTCGATCTTGTCTGCGAGCACGGCCGACTGTTCCTTCTCGATGGCGACGCTGACGACGCGGCGGCCGTCACGGGCCTGGATGTAGAACGACCGCTCGCCCGGGCGTCCGATCGTGCCGACGACGAGTCTGTCCGGCCAGTCGAAGCCGTGGACGATGGGGGGCATACCCGCATTGTAGGAGCGTGCGGCTCCGACCGTTCAGGGAGTGGCGGACTGCGGCTCGTCGTGCCCCGCGCCGCCGCCCACGACCGCGTCGCCGCTCGGCGCCGCCGCCCGGGCGAGCCACGACAGGTCCCCCGACTCGGTGTTCGTCGCGACGACCTCGGGACGGGCCTCGCCGTAGCGGACGATGGACACCGATGCCGGGCCCACCGAGATGCGCTGGAACAGGTCCAGGTGCATGCCGAGGGCGTCGGCCAGCACCGACTTGATGATGTCGCCGTGGCTCACCGCGACCCACACGGCACCCGCGCCGTGCTCGGCCTCGATCTGCGCGTCCATCCGGCGGATCGCCGCCACGGCGCGGGACTGCATCGTCTGCATCGACTCGCCGCCGGGGAAGACGACCGCGCTCGGGTTCGACTGCACCACGCGCCACAGGGGTTCGGTGGCCAGCTCGCTGATCTTGCGGTTCTGCCAGTCGCCGTAGTCCGCCTCGATGATGCCGCGCTCGACGAACTGCCGGGGGTCGCCCGGTTGGAACGCGGTGATCGCCCGCGCGGTCTGCCGGCAGCGTTCCAGCGGGCTGGAGACGACCGCGGCGAGGGGTACGGCGGCGATGCGCTCGGCCGTCGCGGCGGCCTGTCGCTTCCCGACGGAGTCGAGCGCGACGCCCGCCGTACGGCCTGCGAGGAGTCCGGTCGCGTTCGCGGTGGTGCGTCCGTGCCGGACGAGGAGGACGGTCGCCATGAGGACGATCCTAGGCGCGCGTCGGGGTGCAGATTCCGGACACGATTGTGCCGACACGGACGCGCGAGCGAAGATGCACGGGTGCTGGTCTCCATCGTCTACATGAGCGTCGCGACGCACGAGTTCGGCGAGGACGAGCTCACCGAGATGCTCGCGGGTGCACGGCTGCGGAACGAGGCGCTCGGCGTCTCGGGGCTCCTCGTGGTGAAGAACGGCCGGTTCATGCAGCTGCTCGAGGGTCCGGCGTGGAGCGTCGACGACCGGTTCGCCGCGATCGAACGTGACCCCCGCCACCACACCGTCAGGTCCCTGATCCGCGAGGACATCGAACGTCGCCGGTTCGACGGCTGGTCGATGGCGTACCGCGGCCTCGACGACTCCGACCTGGCGTCCGTCGAGGGGTTCAGCCCCTTCCTGTCCGGCACCCTGGACTTCGCCCCCTCCTTCGACCGCACGAGCGCCGCTTGGCTGCTCAAGTGGTTCCGGGACCGCGACCTCGTCGAGGACTGAACGCACCGAGACCCGGCGCACCGACCTGTGCGTCTGTACCGTCGGCGTCATGCCGTTCTTCCGCTCCTCCGCCGCTGCCCCGCCGACGACGCCACCGACCGAGCCGGTGACCGGCGTGCGCGCTGCCTGGTCGGACTCGTTCGGCCGCCTGTCGACCCGCGCCCTGCAGCTGATCATCCTCATCGTCATCGTCGCGGGGATCGTCTACGCCGGTCAGGTCCTCAGCGTCGTGACGATCCCGGTGCTCCTGGCGCTCATCATCGCCTCGGCCATGCACCCGGTCGTCTCGTGGCTGCGTCGGCACGGCTTCCCCTCGGTCTTCGCGACCCTGACCGTCCTGCTCGGGGTCCTCGTCGTCCTCGGGCTCCTCGGCTACCTCATCGTCGTCGCGGTCGAGAACCAGTGGTCGAGCCTGCAGAAGTCGGCGGTGCAGGGCTTCCAGCAGCTGCAGGACTTCAGCAAGACCCTGCCGTTCGCGATCTCCGACAAGCAGGTCGACGACGCGGTGAAGACCGCCACCGACTTCGTCACGAGCGCCAAGTTCGGCTCCGGTGCCCTCGCCGGGGCGTCCGCGACCGCGAACTTCCTCACCGGCCTGGTGCTGATGATCGTCGTGCTGTTCTTCTTCCTCAAGGACGGGCCCCGCATCTGGGAGTTCCTGCTCCGTCCCTTCACCGGCGCCTCGTACGAGCGCGCCCGTCGCGTCGGTGACCGCGTCGTCTCGACCCTCGGCGGCTACGTCCGCGGCACCGCGACCGTCGCCGCGGTCGACGCGATCGGCATCGGCGTCAGCATCACGATCGTCGGCGTCCCCCTCGCGCTGCCGCTGGCGGTCATCGTGTTCATCACGGCGTTCATCCCGATCGTCGGGGCCACCGCGGCCGGGATCCTCGCCGCACTCGTCGCCCTCGTCGCCCTCGGCCCGGTGCAGGCGCTGTTCGTCGTCGGCATCGTCGTCGTCGTCAACCAGCTCGAGGGCAACTTCCTCCAGCCGGTCCTGATGGGCAAGACGCTCCGCCTGCACGGCCTCGTCATCCTGGTCGGCCTGACCGCGGGCACCGTCCTCGCGGGCATCACGGGCGCGATCATCTCGGTGCCGCTCCTCGCCGCAGCCTGGGGTGCCATCAAGGTCTGGGACGGCCCGGACCTCGCCGCCGAGCCGTGGCGGCAGAAGCGTTCCGAGGACGTCGAGCACCACGAGCGCGAGAACAAGCGGGCCAAGCGCCGCGAGAAGGCGCAGAAGGCCCGCGACAAGCGCCGCGAGGAGCAGGTCAAGGACCGCGCGAAGCGGGTCGCGAAGACCGACTGACGACGACCGGACGGGAGGCCCGGACCAGCCCACCGGGGCCGATCCGGGCCTCCCGTCATGCGTCCCGCACCACGCTGGCGCGGACGGTCAGGCGAAGGCGCGGTCCACGACGGCCAGCAGCCGGTCGCGCTGCGCCGGGACGACGCAGGCGTGCGCGAGGACCCGCCACATCGTCCCGACCGCCGGGAGCAGGTCGACGCGGGCGGCGCGGACGTCGGACACCAGCTGCACGCCGGTGAACCACGGCACGACGGTGGCGCCGAGCGCTTCCGGGGTGACCGTCGGACCGACCTCGCCCGCGGCGACCGCCAGGCGGAAGACGTCCACGACGCTCGCGATCCACTGGTCGTAGAAGGACGACGTCGCCCCGGAGAACACCCGGTTCTCGAGCGACAGACGGATCCCGGCGCGGACGACCGGGTCGTCGAGCAGCAGGCCGGCGATCGTCCGCGAGGCCTCGACCAGCCCGGCCAACGGCGACGGGCCGTCGTAGGTGACCGCCTCGAACGTGCGGGCGTTCTGCTCGTCGATCACGGCGAGCGCGATGGCCTGCTTCGTGCGGAAGTGGAAGTGGATCGCGCCCTGGCTGACCTCGGCGGCCTTGGCGATGCCGGAGATGCTCGCAGCCCCGAAGCCCTGGCGGTCGAACTCGACGGCGGCGGCCTCGAGGATCGCGGTGCGGCGGTCCGGTGTGCGCCCGGCGACCGAGGTCGGCGTGGTCATGGTCGTGGTTCCCCCGTGGTCCGTCGTGCTGGCCGTGCACAGAACGACCCGTACACTCCGGCGACAACGGTACCGCGGTCGACGCGCGGCTTCACGCCCCCGATCTGGTGCCGCGGGCGAGGGACGCGAGCATGCCGGGTCCTCCACAGGCTCGTCGGTCGTCGGTGGGGCGGGACTACCATCGACGCATGCTCCCCCGCCTGCCGATGACTCGTCCGGGCCGGTCGCGCCGCGACGTCGGCAGCGACGGCCTGACCGATGACGAACGCGCCGCTCTCGTGGCCGAGTACCACGCGACGGTCGCGCGGAAGTCGTTGAAGGCCGTCGAGAAGGACGTGATCGATCGCTGGCTCGCCTCGCGTGCAGCCGGATGACCTGACCTGGGTCGGACTCGCCGGAGAACACGTCCCGGCTCTGCAGGGCTTCACCTGCGCTGACCCTCCCCGTGCCAGCTGGAGGATGAGCTTTCGAGCTGAGCCCGCCGTCCGTCGCCGGTGTCCAACGGCTGTGTCAGGGGTGCGGTGATGTCTCGCGGGCGAGGGACGCGAGCATGCCCAGCCGCTCGGCGCTCGCACTGCCCGGGTCGGCGTAGTAGAGCACGAGGAGCAGCCCGTCGACCGGGAACTTGTCGCGGTACAGGTGCAGCTCTCCCGCGACCGGGTGGTCGACGGTCATCGAACCGCCTTCCAGCGCCCGGACGTCCTGCCGTGCCCACAGCTGTCGGAAGCGCCCGCTGGCCAGCGACAGCTCCCCCACGAGTTCGACGACCCGCTGGTCGTGGACCTCGTCGGCGACCGAGTGCCGGAACGCCCCGACGAAGCTCGCGACGGCACGCTCCCAGTCGCGGTGGAACACCCGCTCCTCCGGGTCGAGCAGCAGGGAGCGCAGCCGGTTCTCGCCGACCCGGAGCCGGGGCGAGAACGCGGTCGCCAGGTCGTTCGCCGCGAGGACGTCGAACGCCCGGCCCTCGATGAACGCCGGGACCTCGAGTGCGGCCAGCAGCGCGTGCAGACGGGCCGGGATCCGCTCCACCGTGCGCCGCGGTCGTGCACGGCGGACGGGTTCGGCGAGGTGCTGGAGGTGCGCGCGTTCGACGTCGTCGAGTCGGAGCACCCGGGCGAGCGCATCGAGGACCTGCGGCGACGGGTGGGTGTCCCGCCCTCGCTCCAGGCGCAGGTAGTAGTCGGTGCTGACGCCGGCGAGCATCGCGACCTCTTCACGGCGGAGGCCCGGCACGCGCCGGACCCCGCCGACGGGGAGCCCGACCTGCTCCGGCGTGACGAGTCCACGCCGTGCCTGGAGGTACGCGCCGAGCGGGTTCGTCGGCGTCGCGGTCGGGTCCCCGTCGGATGTCATGCCGCTGCGCCCGACCGTCCGGGCAGCGTCGCGAGAGCCTGTGAGCGCTGGGCGACCATGTCGTCGTACGTTCCGTCGCGTTCTGCCCATCGGTGCATGAGGACACCCTGCACCAGGAGCTCGTGCGGCGTGGGCTCCTGTGCCAGGAGCGCCATCACCTCGGCACCGAAGTCGCCGAGGTCCAGCGCGTTCGGGTTGCTGGCGCCCATCGTGGTGTTCACCGCCGGCGGCACGAGTTCAGCGACGTCGATCCCCGTCCCGGCGAGCTGCGCCCGGAGCGCCTCGGTGTAGGCGTGCACCGCGGCCTTCGTGGCGGCGTACGTTGCCATCAGCGGGAACGGCAGGAAGCCGATACCCGAGCTGACGGTGACGATCGTCCCGCTACTCTGCCGGAGCAGGTGCGGGGTGAACGCGTCGACGACCCGGATCGTGCCGAGCAGGTTGACGTCGACCGTGCGGGCGGCGTCGGCGAAGTGCGCCGGGTCGCGGAGGTCCTCGGGGACGCCGATGCCCGACATCGTGACGACGGTGTCCAGGTCGGGCAGCAGGTCGAGCACGGCGTCGCGTGCGGTGGTGACGGAGTCGTCGTCCGTGACGTCGATCGAGACGGTGCCGAAGCCCTCGGCACCGAGCTGGTCGAGCACGTCGGCGCGACGGCCGCCGATGACGACGCGGCTGCCGGCGTCGCGGAAGCGCCGTGCGAGTTCGAGGCCGATGCCGGAGGTGCCGCCGATGACGGCGACGGAGCGTGTGGTGATGTCCATGCCCTCGACGCTAGGTCGGCGGAGCGCTGTCACCCGGGGCCCTCCGAGGACCCCCGTGGGCGGGAGACCGACCCCCAGGAGCGGAGGGTGTGGGATTCGAACCCACGAGACATCTCTGCCCACCTGTTTTCAAGACAGGCTCCATCGGCCGCTCGGACAACCCTCCGTGACGCGACCACGTGGCGAGACGTGGCCGCGTCCCGTGCAGTCTACCGAGCCTCCCGGCCCGCGCGCAGCCAGTGCCCGCCAGCCGGGACAGCAACCAGCCGTCAGCGCGGCAACGAGTCGAGCGCCGCCGCGAGCCCGTCGTCCATGACGCCGCCCGTCAGCTCGTTGCCCGCGTCGACGACGTCGTCGGGCGCCTGCCCCATGACGACCCCGCGGCCCGAGGTGGACGCCCACCGCAGCATGTCGATGTCGTTGCGTCCGTCGCCGGCCGCGAAGACACGGGAGCGCGGGATGTCGAGCCACTCGCGGATGCGCTCCATGGCGGTCGCCTTGGTGACCCCTTCGGGCGCGATGTCGAGCCACGCGGTCCAGCCGACCGTGTACGAGACCTTGTGCAGGCCCATCTTGTCGACGATGTCCAGGAACTCCTCGAGACCGTGCTCCGGGGAGATCACGACGACGCGGGTGGCCCGGACGCCGAGCAGCCGCTCGAACGCGACGTGGTCGCCGGACGCGGTCATGGTGTCGTCGGGGAAGTCGCCGGAGAGCAGGTAGTGCCCGGTCTCGTCCTCGACCCCGTAGGCCCCGTTCTCGAGTGCGCCGCGGATCGTCTGCAGGACCTCGGTCGGGTCGAACGTCTCGACGTGCACACGCTCGTAGTCGCCGGACTCGGTGCGCTTGAGGGTCAGCGCACCGTTGGCGCAGACCAGGTACTTCGGCTGGATGCCGAGCCGGTCGAGCAGCGGGACGGTCATGCCCTCGCTGCGACCGGTGGAGAGCATGACCTCGTGCCCGGCCGCCTCGGCGTCCAGGACCGCCTGGATGACGGTGTCGGTGACGACTCCGTCCTCGCGCATGGTGGTGCCGTCGATGTCGAGGGCGACGAGCCAGCGCTTGACCCGCGCGGGCACCGCGGTCTCGGCCGCCCCCGAAGCAGAAGCCGACCCCGAAGCCGCATCGAGGCCTGAGCCCGACGCCTCGGAACCGTCGACGAATCCGCGTGAGGAGCTCATCGGGGCTCGATCACCTCGACGCCGCCGAGGTACGGGCGGAGGACCTCGGGGATGACGACCGAGCCGTCCTCCTGCTGGTGGGTCTCGAGGATCGCGACGAGCCAGCGGGTGGTGGCGAGGGTGCCGTTGAGCGTGGCGACCGGGGCGGTCTTGCCGCTCTCGGTGCGGTAGCGGATGTCGAGGCGGCGGGCCTGGAACGTGGTGCAGTTCGACGTCGAGGTGAGCTCGCGGAAGGTGCCCTGCGTCGGGACCCACGCTTCGAGGTCGTACTTGCGCGCGGCGCTCGTGCCGAGGTCCCCGGCGGCGGTCTCGATGACCCGGTAGTGCAGCCCGAGGTCCTGCAGCATGGACTCCTGGTAGGACATCAGCCGCTGGTGCTCGGCGTCGGCCTGGTCCGGGTGGACGTAGGCGAACATCTCGAGCTTGTTGAACTGGTGCACGCGCAGGATGCCGCGGTTGTCGCGCCCCGCGGACCCGGCTTCGCGCCGGTAGCAGGTGGACCAGCCGGCGTAGCGGAGGGCCTGGTCGTCGCCGTCCGGGAACTGCAGGATCTCGTCGGCGTGGTACCCGGCGAGGGCGACCTCGCTGGTGCCGGTGAGGTAGAGGTCGTCGGCTTCGAGACGGTAGACCTCGGCCGCGTGCTCGCCGAGGAAGCCGGTGCCGGCCATCGTCTCCGGGCGCACGAGCGTCGGCGTGATGAGCGGCTCGAACCCGTGCGCGACGGCACGGTCGAGGCCGAGCGACATCAGGGCGATCTCGAGCCGGGCACCCATGCCGCGCAGGAAGTAGAAGCGCGAGCCGGACACCTTGACGCCGCGGGCGATGTCGATGATGCCGAGCGACTCGCCGAGGTCGGCGTGGTCCTTCGGCTCGAAGGAGAACTCCGGCTTGGTGCCGACGGTGCGGAGGGTGACGAAGTCGTCCTCGCCCCCGGCCGGCACGTCGGGCAGGACGACGTTGGGGATCGAGCGCACGACGGAGTTGAAGGTGTCCTCGGCGGCGGTGACCGTGGCCTGGGCCTCCTTCACCTTCGCGGAGAGCGCCTGTGCCTGCTGCACGAGCGCAGCCTTCTCGTCCTTCGGGGCCTTCGCGACGGTCTTGCCGAACGCGTTCTGCTCGGCACGGAGCGCCTCGAACGCGGTGATGGCGCCGCGTCGGGCGGAGTCCGCGGCGACGGCCTGGTCGACGACGTCGACGGAGGCGCCGCGCGCCGCCTGCGAGGCCTTGATGAGGTCCGGTTCGTCGCGCAACAGCTGGGGGTCGATCACCGGCCCAGCTTAGCGAGCCGCAGATGGCCGCCTGGTGAACCACCGGACGGGAGGCCCGCGGCACGGCCGATCCGCGCCTCCCGCCCGCGCGTGGCCGCGTTCCGGACCGCGCAGCACCTGTTCGGTAGCGTTGTCCGCATGTCGACGCCCTCGGAAGCCACCGCTGTGCCGGAGGACGCCCCCGCCACGGAGCAGCGCACCGCCGCAGTCATCTACAACCCCGTCAAGGTCCACCTGCCGACGCTGAAGCGCACCGTGAACCGGTACCAGCGCGAGGCCGGCTGGGCGGAGACCAAGTGGTACGCCACGAGCGAGGAGGACCCGGGCGGCGGCATGGCCCGCGAGGCCCTCGACGCCGGTGCCGACGTGATCGCGGCAGCGGGTGGCGACGGCACGGTCCGTGCGGTCGCCGAGGTCGTGCACGGATCCGATGCGTCCCTCGCGCTGCTGCCGAGCGGTACCGGCAACCTGCTCGCGCGCAACATCCCGGCGCCGATCGACGACCTGGGTGCGAGCGCGCACACGATCTTCCACGGCGAGGACCGCGCGATCGACTTCGGCACGGTCGGGGTCGAGCGAGAGGACGGCTCGCGTGAGGAGTTCGGCTTCCTGGTGATGGCGGGCCTGGGCCTCGACGCCCGCATGCTCGCGAACACGAACGACGACCTGAAGAAGAAGGTCGGCTGGCTGGCGTACGTCGACTCGCTGGTCCGGTCACTGCGGGACGCGAGCGCCTTCGAGTTCCGGTACCGCCTGGACGGCGGCTCCAACCGCTCGGTGCGCGCGCACTCGCTGATCGTCGGGAACTGCGGGATGCTGCAGGCCGGCGCGACGCTGCTGCCCGACGCCGAGATCGACGACGGCGTCTTCGACATCGTCGTGATGCGTCCGCGCGGGTTCTTCGGCTGGGTCCGGATCGCGGCGCGGGTGTTCTGGGAGAACGCGATCCTGCGCTCGTTCCGTCGCTCGGCGCTCGGCAACACCGAGATCGGCCAGCGCATCGTCTCGAAGGCGCGCGACGAGCGGCCGCTGCGCTACCTGCGCGGCGAGGAGTTCACGGCGCGCCTGGAGCGGCCGGACGAGTTCGAGATCGACGGGGACCCGGTGGGCGAGGTCGTCGCGTTCCGCGCACGGATCGACCCGGGTGGGTTGACCGTTCGCGTCGCCGGTCCCGAGGACCAGACGCGGGCGACCCGCCGCCGGACGCCGCGTTCGTGACGGAGGTGCCGGACGGCGGACCGGGCCGGGAGGCTCAGCTCGCGTCCGGCTCGCCGCGCACGATCGCGCGCAACCAGTCGCGGGCCTCGACGAACGCCTGGTCCGAGTAGCGGGGTGAGACCTCGGCGCGGACGCCGTCCGCCCGGGGGTACGACCCGAGGAAGGTCACGCGCGGGCTGAAGCGTCGGAGCCCGAGCAGCGCGTCCGCGACCCGCTCGTCACGCACGTGACCGTCGAGGTCGATGACGAACCGGTAGCGACCGAGTTCGTCGCCGATCGGTCGGGACGACAGCAGTCCCATGTTGATGCCACGGGTGGCGAACTGCTCGAGCATGTCGACCAGGGCGCCGGGGTGCTCGTTCGGCAGTTCGACCACGACGCTCGTCTTGTCCGAGCCGGTGCGTTCGGGGATCGCGAGGGTCTTCGACACGAGCACGAACCGGGTGACGGCGCTGGCGTTCTCGCCGATGGAGTCCGCCAGCACGGCCAGGTCGTAGTGGTCGGTGATGCCGGGCGGGGCGACGGCGGCGTCCGCGACGGAGTGGTCCGCGAGCAGTTCGGCCGCCGCGGCGACGTTCGACGAGGCGGGGATGTGCCCGTGCCCGCGGACGTTCGTCTCGAGCCACCGGTGCGTCTGCGCGTACGCGACGGGGTGCGCGTTGACGGTGCGGACGTCGGCGAGCGTGGTGCCGTGCCGTGCGACGAGGACGAAGTCGACGGGGACCAGGTACTCGCCCACGATCCGCACGCCGGGGATCCGGGCCAGGGCGTCCTGCGTGGCGCTGACCCCGCCGTCGACGCTGTTCTCGATGGCGATGACGGCCCCGACGGAGCGACCGGTGACGACGTCGTCCAGGGCCTCGCCGACGTTGTTGACGCTGCGCCAGGGCTTGCCGGCCGCGGCCTCGACGAGCTTGAGTGCCGCCTCGGTGAAGGTGCCGGCCGGTCCGAGGTAGCTGTACGTCTCGGAGGGGTGGTCGGCGGCATGGCTCATACCGACGAGCCTAGCGGCGCTCAGAAGACGAGCTGCATGGTGTCGGAGTCGCCGTTCCGTCCGACCGTACGGAAGCCCGCGCGCTCGTAGAGGATCCGGGCGCCGGTGTTGCCGTCCTCGACACTGAGGCTGATCCCGGGCCACCCTGCGGCACGTCCGGCGGCCACGAGCCGGGTGAGCAGCGCCGACCCGACGCCCCGTCCGCGGGCGCGGGCGTCGACGGCGAGGGTGAGTTCGGGGACGTCCTCGGCGACGAAGCCGTAGCCGGGGTCGCTCGCGGGCAGGTGCACGGCCCAGGCGACACCGAGCGGCCCGTCGTCGTCGGACGCCACCACACCGATGTCGGCAGCGCGCTCGTCGGCACGGTCGGCGGGGCGGTCGTCCGTGGGCCGGTCCGGGTCGAAGGCCCGGAAGTAGTGCGCGAACTCGGGCCGGTCGAGGTCGGCGTCGGTGAAGCGGCCGGCGGACCAGTTCATCGCGTCGAGGCTCGCCCGTCGGAGCAGGGGCAGGTCGTCCGCGGTCGCGGGCCGGTAGGTGGTGCCGTCGACGACGTCCGGGAAGGAGTCGTCGCCGGTGCCGGTCAGGCGGGCCTCGCAGATCGTGGGCTCGTCCTCCGGCATCTTCGCGACGGCCGCGAACCGCCCCTCGGGGTCGACCCGACCGAGGAGCACGCGGGAGATGCCGTCGAGCTCGGCGACCTGCTCGTCCGTGAGCGCGTCGATGACCAGACGTCGAGCGGTGCGGACGTGGTCGGGGGCCGCGGCGACGATGTGGTCGAACCCGGCGTCGGTGAGCCGGACGTCGGTCGCCCGCCGGTCCTCGGTGGACGGGCACCGGCTGACGAGCCCGCGCTTCTCGAGCCGGGACACGACGTGCGACAGGCGCGGCAGCGAGGCGTTGGTGGCCGAGGCGAGCACCGACATCCGGAGGGTCCGGCACTCGGTCTCCGACAGCATCGCGATGACCATGTAGTCGAAGAGCGTCAGGTCGGCGTCGCGCTGCAGCTGGTGGTCGAGCGCTGCCGGCAGCAGTTCCATGACGGCGAGGAACCCCATCCACGCGCGCAGCTGCTCGCGGGAGAGCCAGGGGACGTCGTCGGTCATGTCCTCATCCTAGGGAGAGGTTGTCGCTGCAACCACAGCTTCGTCCGACCGACGCCGAGCCGTGACCACCCCGACGACGAGGGCGACGACCACCACGGCGACCAGGACCCCTTCGACCACGAGCAGCCGCGTCGTGTAGTCGAACGGCAGCACGGTGTCGTTCTTCGTCCCGTGGGCCTTCGCGGCGATCTCCGGCAGGACCACCAGGGCCAGGACGCTGCCGAGGACGACGGCCGCCTGCACGACGACGAGCACCCCCGTGCGGAGGGACCGTCCGGCACGCCGGAGCCCCATGCCGACGGCCAGGACGAACGGCGACAGGATCGCGTCGTGCAGCACGACCGCACCGAGGAGCCAGGTCGCCAGTCCGCCGATCCGGTTCGGACGGACGCTGGTCACGAGGACCCAGGCCCCGAACGCCAGGACGAGCACGCCCAGGACGACGAGCACGATGCGGGCCGTGCGGACCCGGTTGTCGGCGACTGCGGTGCTCATGCGATGACCTCGATGCGTTCGATCCACTTCGTCTGCAGCACACCCGGACGGCCGGGCGCGATGATCCGGGCCGGGAAACCGTGCTCCAGGTCGAGCTTCTCGCCGTTGAGCTCGAGGGCGATGAGCGTCGTCGGGTCGGCGGTGTACTCGGGCCCCATGTCCATGATCCGGTAGCCGCCGTGCCGCTCCAGGCTCGTCACCCGGACGTGCACGTGCGGGTCGGCCTGGACCGCGGCCAGGAGGTCACGCATCCGGACCCCCTTCCACGTGGCCATCTGGCTCCAGCCCTCGACGCAGGAGATCGGCAGGCGCGCCTCGGTCTGACCGAGGGCGATCAGCTCGGCGCGCGAGAACGTCCTGCTGACCGAGGGCCCCGCGACCGTGAGCACCCAGTCGGCGGCGGTGGCGGTGGCGAGGACGCCGGCCGCGCGGGCCGTGCGGTTCACCGGCAGCCCGTTCTGGCCGAGGTGCCGCTGACGGGGACCGAACACGTTGAACGGTTCACCGACGACGGAGGACTGCCCGACCGTCAGGGCGACGACGCCCGCGGTGGCCGCGGTGACGCCGGCGATGAACCCGCGTCGGGCGACACGCTGGCGGCGGCCGTCGGCGGTCGCCGCGATGTCCGTGGGCGGTGCGGCGGGGTCCGTGGCCGGCGCGGCGGCGGCCGGAGCGGCGGCAGCAGCCGGAGCGGCGACGGCCCGCTCGGGTGCCGGGCTCCCGTCGATCCAGCGGTGGAGGCGACCGACGAACCCGCGGGGCGTCGAGGCGGAACCGGCGCGGGCCTCCTGTCCGGCTGGGTCGTCCGGGTCGTGCTGTCCGGCCGGGTCGTTGGGGTCCGGCAACTCGCTGCCCACCGACGGGTCCGCGACGAACCGCCCCTCGGCGTCGAACGAGTCCTGCTTGCGCCAGTACCGCGTGATGACCTGCAGCTTCGTGCCGATGTGGATGAGCAGCGACCCGATGAGGACGTACGCCAGCGCGTTGTGCACCTGGCGGAACGGGAACGGCCACGGGTACCACTGGAAGGTGTTGAGCAGACCGGTGACGACCTGCACGAGCGCCGATGCCACGAACACCGCGATCGACGCACGCTCGAGCAGGTGCAGGACGCTCCGGACCGGCGGGGTCTGCACGAGCGCGGGCATCACGACGTTGAGCTTCGCGAGCAGCAGCGGGATGATCGCGATGCCCGCCGTGATGTGCAGCCCCTGCGTGAACTGGTAGAGCTGCACGGGCCGGGTCGGGAAACGCATCCAGCCGAGGGGCTCCTGCAGCAGGTGGCTGTAGACCCCGGTGAGGAAGCACACCAGGAACGCGATACCGAGCAGGCGACCGGTGGCCACGGCGCCACGGGCGGTGCGGTTCGGGGAGGCCATGGCCTGGCGGGTGTGGCGCATCAGGCGCTGCACCCCCGCTACTGTCGTCGGACCATGAGCGAACGACTGCGTCCGACCCGTCCGGATCTCCGAGCGTTCGTCCCGAGCGCGCGTGTCGCGACCGTGCTCGCCGTCGTCGGCGTGCTGGCGCTCGGCGTCGTCATCGCGGTTGGTGTCACGCATCTGGGGTTCCTCCGGGAGGGTCATCGCTCTCCATTCGTTGCGTGGACCCTCATCGCTTGGACGGTCTTCGCAGGCGCCGTGCTGGCGCTCAGGTTCGTGCCCCCGCACCTGGTGACGCGGATCGTCCTCGGTGGTGCGGTGGTCGTCGGGATCGCGGCCCTGATCGGACCGCCGAACACCAGCACCGACTCCGCACGCTACGCCTGGGACGGCATCGTGCAGCACGCGGGCATCTCGCCGTACCGACACACGCCGCAGTCGGACGTGCTGCAGCACCTCCGCCCGGACTGGTTGTTCCCCGACAAGGTGAACGGCACGTGCGACGACATCAAGCCCCGGTTCCGCGGCCTGGGCGACGGCCGGCTCGGCCACTGCACGGCGATCAACCGACCGGACGTGCCGACGATCTACCCGCCGATGGCCGAGCTGTGGTTCGCGCTCGTCCGGGCGTTCGTCCCCGCCACGGCGCAGTACCTGCCGTTCCAGTTCGCGGGCCTCGTCGTCTCGCTCGGCGTCACGGTCGGCCTGCTCGTCGTCCTCCGCCGCTCGGGCCGTCCGACCTGGTGGGCCGCGCTCTGGGCCTGGTCGCCGCTCGTCGCCGCCGAGGCCGTCACGAACTCGCACGTCGACGTCGTCGGCGCCGCCCTGGCCACCGCCGGCGCCGTGCTCGTCGCGTTCGGCCGCCCGATCTGGGGCGGCATCGCGCTCGGCGCCGCGACCGCGACGAAGCTCATCCCGGCGATCGTGTACCCGGCGCTGCTCGGTCGGTGGCGCAGCTGGTGGGCGATCCCGGTCGGCATCGTCACGTTCGGACTGCTCTACGTCCCCTACGTGCTGACGACCGGCCCGAAGGTGCTCGGCTACCTGCCCGGCTACCTGTCGGAAGAGGGCTACGAGGACGGCTCGCGGTTCGCCCTGGTGGCGAAGGTCGTACCCGGGGACGCCGCGACGCTCGTGGTCGGACTCGTCGTGCTCGTCGCCGCGGTGCTCGCCTGGCGGCTGTCCGACCCGGCGAACCCCTGGTCCGGTCAGGTCTTCATGATCGGCGTGACCTTCCTCGCCGTGACCCCGCGCTACCCCTGGTACGCGCTGCTGCTCATCCCCTTCGTGGTGCTGTCGGGCCGGTGGGAGTGGCTGTCCCTGACGCTCGCGATCGCGCTGCGTGGTGTCTGGCCCTCGGCGGTCGCCTACCGGTGGTGGCTGCTCGCGGCGATCGCGGTCGTGCTCGTCGTCACCCTCGTCCGCACCGACCGCCAGGACTGGCTGCGCTGGCGCGACCGCCTGCGCGGTCGGGACCGGGCGCTGCACGACGGGGTCCACCCGGATCGGAGCGAGGGCACCGTATCCTGAGGCGATGCCGGCCCAGATGCTGCCCTCGACGGGCCAGATGCCACCCTCGACAGGGCTCACGCCCCCGTCGACCGGGCAGCTGCTCCCCTCGTCGGACCTGATGGCCCGGGTCCACCCCGAGGCGCCGGCGCCCGGACCCCTGGACCGCACCGACCTGCCGCCGCGCCCCGCGGGCGACCCCGGCCTGGTCGACCGGTTCGGTCGGTACGCCGTCGACCTCCGCGTGTCCCTGACCGAACGCTGCAACCTCCGCTGCACCTACTGCATGCCGGCCGAGGGGCTGCCGTTCGCGCCCGACGCCGCCCTGATGTCCGCCGACGAGATCGCCCGACTGGTCGGCCTCGGCGCGGAGCAGCTCGGCATCCGCAAGGTCCGCTTCACCGGCGGCGAGCCACTGCTCCGAAAGGACCTGGTCGACGTGATCGCCCGGAGTGCGGCCGCCCACCCCGACCTCGAACTCTCCCTCACCACGAACGCCATCGGGCTCGCACGGCGCGCCGCGGCCCTCCGCGCCGCGGGACTGCACCGGCTGAACGTCTCGCTCGACACCGTCGACCCGGACGTCTTCGCCGAGGTCACCCGTCGGCCGTTCCTCGACCGGGTCCTCGAGGGCATCGCGGCCGCGGCCGACGCCGGCCTCGGCGTGAAGGTCAACGCCGTCCTCATGCGCGGGGTCAACGACCACCTGGCCTCCGAGCTGCTGGCCTGGTGCCTGGAGCGCGGGCACGAGCTGCGCTTCATCGAGCAGATGCCGCTGGACCCGGGTCACGCCTGGGACGCGACGACGATGATCACGGCCGTCCAGATCCGCGAGCTCCTCAGCGTCGACCACGAGCTCACCCCGGACGAGGCCCCGCGGAACGGCGCCCCGGCCGAGCGCTACCGCGTGCGGTCCCGTGCGACCGGACAGGACCTCGGCACGGTCGGCATCATCGCGAGCATCACCGAGTCGTTCTGCGCCGACTGCACCCGCACCCGGCTCACCGCCGACGGCCACGTCCGCAGCTGCCTGTTCTCGGACGACGAGGTCGACCTGCTCGGGCCACTGCGTGCCGGCGCCGACGACGGTGTCGTCCTCGACCGGTGGCGCCGGGCGATGTGGGCGAAGCCGCGGGACCACGGCGACGACAGCGACGGCTTCGTGCACCCCACCCGGGGCATGAGCGCGATCGGAGGATGACGGACATGACCACGCTGCGCTTCTTCGCCGCCGCCCGCGCCGCCGTCGGGCTCGACGAGACGACCGTGACGGCCGACTCCCTCGACGACGCACTCCGCCAGGTGACCGCCACGGACGCCGACCGCTGGGCCGCCCTGCAGGAGCGCTGCTCCTACCTGGTCGACGGCGTGACGACCCGCGACCGGTCGACCTCGCTGGCCGGAGTCGACGTCGTCGACGTCATGCCGCCCTTCGCCGGCGGGTAGACCGTCACCGCTCCCAGACGGTGAGCTCCGCCGGCGCCACCCGGACCCGCACGCGCGTCCCCGCCGTCAATCCGAGCGCCGCGACCGCGGCGAGTGTCAGGTCCGCCGTCAGCTCCCCCGCCCGGACCCGGACCAGTCCGTCACGCGGCTCCAGACCGGTGACCGTCCGCAGCAGTCCGGCGCCGTCGCCGTGCTCGGCGCGGGTGACCACGGCCGCGGTCGGGTGGTACGCGGCCGACACGGCACGGCCGGGAGGCACGCCGTGCGGCCCCGACACCAGCTCGCCCCCGTCGTCGCGCTGGCCTCCCGGGCCGTCCGACTCGAAGCCGTCCAGGACGAGTCCGTCCGACGTCGCCGTGCCGCGCAGGACGACGAGGCCGGAGAACGTCGCCGCGAAGGCACTCCGAGGACGCGCGAGCACGTCGGCGGGACGCCCGGTCTCCACCACGCGGCCGTCCTCGAGCACGACGACGCGGTCCGCGAGGGCCATCACCTCCACCGGGTCGTGCGTGACGAGCAGGCTGGGTCGTCCGGCCACGGCGGTGCGGAGGGCCGCGCGGACCTCCTGCCGTGCCGCGACGTCGAGTGCCGAGGTCGGTTCGTCGAGCAGGACCACCGCCGGGTCGGTCGCCAGGGCCCGGGCGATCGCGACGCGCTGGGCCTGACCACCCGACAGTGTCCCGGGGGCCCGGTCTGCCAGGTCGGCCATACCGACGGCGGCCAGGGCCTGGCGGGCGGTGTGGCGTGCCTCCCGGCCGGAGCGTCCGGCAGCCCGCGGACCGAAGGCGACGTTCGCCAGGACGCTCTGGTGCGGGAACAGGTCCGGGCGCTGCGCGACCAGGCCGATCCGGCGCCGGTGCGCGGGGACGCTGCGGCCCGGGCCGGCGAGCAGTCGACCGGCGGAGCGCACCTCGCCGTCGTCGAGGGCGAGGAGCCCCGCGACGGCGTCGACCACGGTGGACTTGCCGGCTCCGTTCGGGCCGATCACGGCGACGCACTCGGAGGGGCCCACGGTCAGGGCGACGTCGACGTCGCGGTCGTGTCGGACGACGTGCACGACGAGTCCCGCGGCGCCGAGGGGCGTCGGCGGGGCCGTCACGCCGCGGCTCCGCGGGTCCGGACCGAGGCGAGGCCGATCACGAGCACCGCGACGACGACGAGCACGAGGGCGAGGGCCACCGCCGTGTCCGGGTCGATCTCACGCTGCAGGTACACCTCGAGCGGGAGGGTCCGCGTCACACCCTGCAGGCTGCCCGCGAAGGTCAGGGTCGCGCCGAACTCGCCGAGGGCGCGGGCGAAGCACAGGACCAGGCCGGCGCCGATGCCGGGCAGGACCCGCGGGGTCGTGACGGTGAGGAAGGTGCGGGTCGGTCCGGCGCCGAGGGTGGCCGCGACCCGCTCGTACCGGTCCCCTTCGACGCGGAGCGCCCCCTCGATCGAGGACACCAGGAACGGCATCGCGACGAACGTCTGCGCGATGACGACCGCCACCGTGGTGAACGCGATCCGCAGCCCGTGCTCGTCGAGGAACGCGCCGACCACGCCGAGTCGACCGAACGCCGCGAGCAGCGCCAGCCCGCCGACGACCGGCGGCAGGACCAGCGGCAGCAGCACCACCGCCCGGGCCACCCCGGTCCACCGCGAACGCGACCGGGCGAACAGGACCGCCAGGGGGTAGCCGAGGACGAAGGCGATGCCGGTCGCAGCGGTCGCCGTCCCGAGGCTCAGCCCGAGTGCGGTCAACGACGCCGGGGAGGTCACCAGCGCGAGGAAGGACCCCCACCGCACCCGGCCGACCATCGCCAGGACGGGGACGACGACGAACAGGCCGCCGAGCACCGCGGGGACGGGCAACCACCACGGCACCGGGCCGCGCACCGACGCACGGCTGCGCCGGACCCGCGGGTGACGCGGGCTGCCGCCGGGCCGCAGGACGGACACCGGCGTCAGGGCTTGCCGAAGCCGGCGTCGGCGAGGACCCGCTGCCCCGCCGGGGACAGGACGTACGCCGTGAACACCCGGGCGAGCCGCGGGTTCGCTGCGTCGTGCAGGACGCTGATCGGGTAGGTGTTGACCGCGTCGTCCGCCGCCGCGAAGGGCACCCCGTCGACGTCGCCGCTCGCGCCCTGCACGTCGGTGCGGTAGACGACGCCGGCGTCGGCCTGCCCGGACCGCACCTTGCCGAGGACGTCGGTGACGGACTGCTCCTCGCTGACCGGGTGCAGGTCGACGCCGCTCGAGCGCTCCACCGCGGCCGTCGCGGCTCCGCACGGCACCGGGGCGGCGCAGGTCACGAGCTGCACGCCGGAGTCGTCCAGGTCCGCGAGGTCCCGGATGTGGTGCGGGTTGCCGGGGGCGACGGCGATCTCGAGCGTGTTGGTCGCGAAGTCCCGCGGAGACCCGGCGGCGAGCGCGGACCGGCCGAGCTTCGCCGTCGTGGCCTGGTCGGCCGAGGCGATGACGTCGGCGGGTGCCCCGTTCTGGATCTGCGTGACCAGGTCGCTCGACCCCGCGAACGAGAACGTGACGGTGGTGCCGGGGTGCGCCTGCTCGAAGTCGTGCCCGAGGGTGGTGAAGGTCTGCTGGAGCGACGCCGCGGCGAACACCGTGATCGAACCCGAGGCAGTGGCGCTCGACGTCGTGCTCGCGCCGGGGCCGCTCGTCGCCGGGGTACCTGCGCAGCCGGCGAGCGTCAGCGCCAGCAGCGCCCCGGTGGCCACGAGGGTGGTCGTCTGCATCCGCGATCGCATCGAGTGCCTTCCACTTCACCGGGTCGTTCCGCAGGTGCGGACGAGTGGACCGATCCTACCCGCAAGAGCGGACTACAGCAGGACGAGCGGGAGTCCTTCACGCCGCCAGGCGTCGACACCGCCGTCCAGGACCACGACGGCGCGGTCGACGCCGCGCGCCCACGCGTCGGCGCGCGGCCCGCGTGCGCAGGTGACGACGACGTCTCCGTCCGGCAGGACGGCGTCCGCGTGCACGGACCCGGCGATCACGCCGGTGTCCCACTCCTCCGGGGTGCGGACGTCGACGAGGGTCAGGGCATCGGCGGGGTCGGCCAGGCGGGCGGCGAGGGCGGCGGGTGAGATGCGCGGGGCTGCGGCCGCTCCGGCAGCTCCGGCGGCTCCGGCGGCTCCGGCAGTTCCGGCAGTTCCGGCAGTTCCGGCCGGGAGGCTCGTCGGTCGTCGCGACGCCGGCCCACGTCGGATCGGGCTCTCGGTCCACCGCCACCGCCGTGCGTCGACCGTGAGGAGGCGTCCGAACAGCGGGTCACCGAGTCCGGCGACGAGGGCCGTCACCTGCGCGGCCATCACCGACCCGATCGCCCCGCAGAGGGCCGGCAGCACGCCGTCGACGGCGCACGAGCCCTCGTCGGGCAGGACCTCGGGGTGGAGGTCGTGGAAGTCGACGGCGTCGGGCCCGGAGTCGCGGAAGACCGAGACCTGCCCGTCGTAGGAGAGCACGGTCCCCCAGACGAACGGGACGCCGAGCGGGGCGCACGCGTCGGAGACCGCGCGGGTCACGTCCACCGCGTCGGCGGCGTCGACCACGACGTCGTGCCCGGCGACGTGCTCGGGCCGGAACCGCCCGACGACCGCGACGACGTCGAGCTCGGGGTCGACCGCGCGTGCGCGGGCGGCGGCCACCTCGGCTTTCGGGACCCCGATGTCCGCGCTGGTGAAGAGCGTCTGCCGGGCGAGGTTCGAACCGTCCACGACGTCGTCGTCGACGATCGTCAGGCGACCGAGTCCGCTGCCGGCGAGGTACGAGACCACCGGAGCGCCGAGACCACCGGCCCCGACGACCAGGACCCGCGCGCGACCGAGGCGTTCGAGGACGTCCGGCCCGGAGCCGGCGAGCGCGGCCGTCCGCGAACCGAGGCGGCGGCGGGCCGTGCTGACGGGCGTGCTCACGCGTCCTCCTCCGGACCCGGCATCTCGACCGTCACCATCGTGGCCTTGACCGACGCGACGGCGACCGATCCGATCTCGAGTCCCAGGTCACGGACCGCCTCGGAGCTCATGAGCGAGACCACCCGGTGCGGGCCGCACTGCAGCTCGACCTGGGCCATCACGGTGTCGACGACGAGCCCGGTGACGATGCCGACGAAGCGGTTCCGTGCGGAACTCCGGACACCCGAGGGATCGGCGAGCTGGTCACCGCGGGACCGGGCGTACTCGGCGAGCTCACGTCCGTCGACGACCGCCCGTCCGACGGTGTCGGTGGCACGGGTGAAGGTCCCGCCCTCGACGAGACGGCGCACGGTGTCGTCGCTGACCCCGAGGTACGTCGCCGCGTCACGGATCCGGAGCTGCGTCATGACGACGACCTTAACCGGGGAAGACCGACCATCGGCTTGTGGACACTCACCGCTCCGGAGGCCCGTTCACCGGGTTCCCGTCCAGCGGCGCTCGGTACCGTCTCCGGCGTGAGTTCTCCCCGTACCGGCAGCATCGGCGTCCCGCACGCGGTCCGCCACGTGCCGGTGCGCGCCGGTGTCCGTGGTGCCGTCTCGGCCGCCGCGACGACCGCTGTCCGGACCCCGGAGCTCACCATCGGTGCGCTGGGTGTCGTCATCGCCGCCGCGTTCTCGTGGGTCCCGTCCCTCTGGTACGACGAAGCCGCGACCGTCACGAGCGCACAGCGTTCCTGGCCGCAGCTGTGGGCGGAACTCCACACGGTCGACGCCGTGCACGGGCTCTACTACGCGCTCATGCACGCCTGGTTCTGGTTGGTCGGCTACACCCCCTTCACACTGCGGCTCCCGAGCGCGCTGGCGATCGGCGTCGCCGCCGCACTCGTGGTCGCCCTCGGCCGACGGCTGGGCCGCAGGCGGCTCGGCATCACGGCCGGCATCGTCTTCCTGCTCCTGCCCCGCGTGCAGTGGGCCGGCACCGAGGGCCGCCCCTACGCCACCATCACGACGCTCTCGGTCGCCCTGACGCTGGTCGGCATGACCGCGCTGCGTCGCACTCGCCACGGACGTGCGACCGGCTGGTGGATCGCCTACGCCGTGCTCGCCGTCGTGGCCGTGGCGTTCAACGTGTACCTGTCGCTCGCGGTCGTCGCGCACGCCGTCGCACTCGTCTGGACCCTGCTCGCGGAGCGGCACGCCCTCCGGCAGGCCACGGTCTCCCGCGGCGGTCGGACGCCGGGCGCCCCCCTCGTCACCCGTCGCGTCCTCGTCCGGTGGGCCGCCGCTGCGGGCACCGCAGCGGTCGTGGCCGCGCCGTTCGTCCTGGTCGTCTCGTCGCAGGCCAAGCAGGTCGGGTGGATCAAGGGCATCAGCACCAGCACGTTCGGGCAGGTGTTCTCCACCGCCTGGTTCGGTGCTTCCGCCCTGTACGCGGCGCCCGCCTGGGCGCTCATGGTCCTCGGGGTCGTGACGGCCCTGATGCAGGTCCGCCACCGCCTCCCGGCCGCCCGCGCCGTCCTCCGCGCACAGGCGGTCCGTGTGGCGCTCCCCCTCGTCGTCGTCCCGACCACGGTCCTCCTGGTCGCGACCGCGCTCGGTGAGCGGCTGTACTCGCCGAAGTACGCGACGCTCAGCCTGCCCGCCGTCGCCCTCCTCGTGGCGCTCGCCCTGACGATGATCCGACCGAGGGCGGTGCTCGCCGCGGCAGTGGCCGCCCTCGTCGTCGTGTCGGTGCCGACGGCCGTGTCGGTGAAGCAGCCCGAGGCGAAGGCCGAGTCGACGTGGGCACAGGCGGCGTCGATCATCAGCGCCGAGCGTGCCGCGCGTCCGCGGGCGAACGAGGGCGTCGTCTTCGGCAGTGTCTACCGCCACCCCACAGCCACGGCCGAGATCATCAAGGTCTCCTACCCGGAGGCGTTCGCCGGGCTCACCGACCTGGCCGTCGGCACCGACGGATCCGACCAGGGCGTCCTCTGGAACCGGAACGGCGACCTGGCCTCGACGGTCCCCGCACGCCTGGGCGACATCGACACCGTCTGGTACGTCGGCGGGACCTCCCGCACGATCCGACCCGAACTCAAGGCCGTGCTCGCCGAGCGCGGGTTCCGTCCGGTGCACAACTGGCAGACCGGCAAGGTCATCATGACGGAGTTCGTCCGCTCCTGACGGTCGGGGCCCGTCGGTGGCGTGGTGTCAGTGCAGGACGCGGGCGCCGTGCACCGGGCCGTTCGCCCGCAGTGCCACGAACCCGGACGCGCTGAGCGCCACCTGCACCTCGAGCGCGGCGTCACGGTCCGGCACGAGGAACGCCACCGTCGGCCCGCTGCCCGACACCAGGCCGGCCAGGGCACCGGAGCGCTCCCCCAGTTCGAGCGTCTGCGCCAGCGCCGGCTGCAGGCGCATCGCGGGGGCCTGCAGGTCGTTGTGCAGGTTCTCGGCGAGGAGCTCGGCATCGCCGGCACGGAGGGCCTGCAGGACCTGGGCCTCGACGACCGGGGTCCTGGGCGCGGGTGAGATGTCGGCGCGGTAGCGCTCCCGGTGTTCGTCGAGCGCGCGGTACACCGCCGGGGTCGAGAGGCCGGTCTCGCTGAGCGCCAGCACCCAGTGGAACTCGCCCTTCGCCAGCGCCGGACTGAGCTCGTCGCCGCGACCGGTCCCCACGGCCGTGCCACCGGCGAAGGCGAACGGCACGTCGGCGCCGAGTTCGGCCGCCAGACGCAGCAGCTCGTCCCGCCCGAGGCCGGTGCCCCAGAGCGTGTCGACGGCGAGCAGGGTCGCGGCGGCGTCCGCCGAGCCGCCGCCCATGCCGCCAGCGACCGGGACCTGCTTCTCGATCGTCAGGTGCACACCACCCCGGTGCCCCGACGTCCGGGCCACCAGGCGGGCAGCGCGGATCGCCAAGTTCGTGTCGTCCGTGGGCACCGACGAGGTGTCGATCGGACCGGTGAACCGGACCGAGAAGTCGTCGGCGCGCTCGGCCGTCACGTCCTCGTAGAGGGAGACGGCCTGGTACGCCGTGGCGATGTCGTGGTACCCGTCGTCCTGCAGCGCACCGACGGACAGGTGGACGTTGATCTTGCCCGGCGCGCGCGTCCGCACCCGATCCGGAGCGGGCGTCGACGTCATGCCCCCAACCTATCCCCGTCCGGGTCGGGCTCCGGTCGCGTCGGCCGCCGCGGCGAACCCGCGACCGAGGTCCGCGATGACGTCGTCGATGTGCTCCAGGCCGATGGACAGCCGGATGAGCCCCTCGCCCACACCGGCGGCAGCGCGCTCGGTCGGGGTCATCTGCACGTGCGTCGTGGACGCCGGGTGCACGACCAGGGACCGGACGTCACCGATGTTCGAGACGTGGTCGAAGAGCTCCAGTGCGGCGACGAACCGCCGCCCGGCAGCGACCCCGCCGGCCAGGTCGAAGGCCAGGACGCTCGACGGTCCCTTCGGCACGTACCGCTGCTGCAGGTGGTGCCACGGCGAGTTCGGCAGCCCGGCGTAGTGCACGTGCTCGACCTGCTCGTGCGCGTCGAGCCACGACGCCACCGCGGCCGCGTTCGACACGTGCCGGTCCATGCGGAGCGACAGGGTCTGGATGCCCTGCAGCACCAGGAACGCGTTGAACGGGGCGATCGCGGGGCCGAGGTCCGCCGACAGCTTCGACCGGGTGCGCTGGATGAACGCGCGCCGTCCGAACTTCTCGGCGAAGTTCGTGCCCGAGAACCCCGAGTGCTCGGTCGTCGCGAGCTGCGGGTACTTCTCCGGGTACGCGGCCCAGTCGAACGAACCGGCGTCGACGATGAGCCCGGCGATGGCGCTGCCGTGTCCGGCCAGGTACTTCGTCGCCGAGTGCACGACGATGTCCGCGCCGTGTTCGATCGGCCGGACGAGGTACGGCGTGGCGATCGTGTTGTCGACGATGAGCGGCACACCGGCGTCGTGTGCGACCCCGGCCACCCCGGCGAAGTCCAGGACGTCCCCGCGCGGGTTCGGGATCGACTCGCCGAAGAACGCGCGGGTCTCCGGTCGGACCGCGGCGGCCCACTCGTCCAGGTCGGTCGGGTCCTGCACGAAGGTGAACGCGATGCCCAGGTCCCGCAGGGTCGACGCGAAGAGCGTGTAGGTCGCGCCGTACAGCGACGCGCTCGAGACGATGTGGTCCCCGGCGCGGGCGAGGCCCAGCACCGCCAACGACGTCGCCGCCTGCCCGGACGCCAGTGCAAGCGCGGCCACTCCGCCCTCGAGGTCGGCGATCCGACGCTCGAGTGCGGCTGCGGACGGGTTGTTCACCCGCGAGTAGGTGTGCCCCGGCGCGTTCAGCAGGAAGCGGTCGGCGGCGTCCTCCCCCGACGGGTAGACGAACGCCGCAGTCTGGGCGATGGGCGGCACGTTCCCGCCGAAGCCCGGGTCGGCCTTGAAGCCCGCCCGGATCTGCCGGGTCTCGAACGCCCAGTCGTCCTCGGCGGCCATCAGGAGGTCGCCTCTGCGGGCACCGACGCGCGGACCAGCGGGATGACCTGCTCGCCGAAGCGCTCCATCTCCTCCAGCTGCGGCGAGAACTGCAGCAGCAGCGTGTCGACGCCCGCCTCCTCGTACTCGCGGATCCGCGCGGCGACCTGCTCCGGCGTGCCGACGAACTGCGGCCGCAGCCCCCGGTTCGACACCGAGTAGTCCTCGAGCGAGGGCACGTGCTCGAGCTGCGACTTCGAGATGAAGTCCTGGTACGACTCGTACGCATTCCCGTGCTGGACGTCGGTGATGCGGGCCAGCTCGGCTTGTGCTTCCGCTTCGGTCTCGCGGACGATGGCGTACGCGGCCATGCCGAACGCCTCGAACGGCGGCAGGCCGGCGTCGACGCGGCGCTGCTTCATCTCGTCGATCTTCGCGCGGAGCTCCTCGACCGTGCCGCCGTGCGTGACGTAGGCATCGGCGTACCCGGTGATCGCGGTCTTACCGGCCTCGCTCTCACCACCGGCGTAGATGCGGGGGGTGACGCGCGGCTTCGGCTCGAGGTGCGTGTTCTCGATGTCGTAGTACTCGCCGTGGAACGAGTACGGCGTCTCGCGCCACAGCCCCTTCATGACCTCGACGAACTCGGCGGTGCGCTTGTACCGGTCGTCGTGCTCCGAGAAGATGCCGCCGTACTGACGGGCCTCCTCCGCCCACCACGCGCTCACCACGTTGAAGGTGAAACGGCCGCCGGAGATGTCGTCGATCGTCGCCGCCTGCTTCGCCGTCACGGCCGGCAGGTGGTAGCCCGGCCGCATCGCCGCCATGATCTCGAGGCGCTCGGTGGTCGCCGCGATGGCCGCAGCGAGCGCCCACGCCTCCAGGCTGGGAGCCGCCACGCCCTTGATGTCGTTGAGGTTGAGCTCCGGCACGAGCGTCAGGTCGAACCCGATCCGCTCGGCGCGCTGCGCCAGCCGCTTGACGTAGTCGAAGGTGACCGGCATCTGCTCGTCATCGACGTTGCGCAGCCAGCCGCCGAAGAGCGGGGTCCAGTATCCGAATCGCACGGTGGTGGTTCCTCAGGTGGTGAGCGGGGACGGACGGGAGGCTCGGTGCCGGTGGCGAGCCGGGCCTCCCGTCCGGTGGGTGGTCAGGTCAGGCGTGCGCCGCTGCGCCCGCTGGTGCGGTCGCGGCCGTGCCAGTTGCGTACGTGGCGTCCAGGAGGCCACCGAGGTACCGGGCGATGGAGCGCGGGCCGGAGGCCGGCGCCGCGTCCTCGACGGCGGGGTTGTAGTTCGTGTTCGTGTTGATGTCGTAGACGACCGTGCGGCCGTCGGTCGTCTCCATGAACTCGACGCCCGCGATCGTGACGTGCTGGTCGGCCAGGAACGTGCGGAGCTGCTGCACGAGCGGGTGGGCGGCCGTGACCTCGGTGCGGACACTGAAGGCCGGCGGGGCACCCGCGGTCTCGGTGCCCGGGACGTCGCAGACCGCTCCGGCGATCGTTTGCGGCACCTCGCACGCGTCGGCGGGGCAGAGCTCGAAGCTGCCGGCACTGGTGTCGACGCGGACTGCGTAGACGAACTCGCCGCCGACGAACTCGAGGCGGGTGATGAAGGGCTCGCGGGCCGTCAGGAACTCCTGCAGCAGGGTGATGCCGTCGACGGGGGCCTCGAACTCGGGGCTGTCGACGTAGGCGTCGAACTCGGCGAGCGAGTCGAACCGACGGACGCCGAGGCCCTTGCCGCCCTGGTTGTGCTTCGTGATGAAGGGGACGTCCTGGCCATCGGTGAAGTTCCGGGCGGCCTGCTGCAGCGTCGTCGTGCCGAACACGGCCGTGGTGCGCGGGACGTCGAAGCCGGCCTGCTGCAGGAGCCCGTGCTGGGCGACCTTCGAGACCTCGAGTTCGAGCACGTGGCTGCCGCCGACGACCTGACGGTCGGCACGTTCGAGCCAGCCGAGCACCGCGCGGGTGTACTCCTTGCTGTGCTCGTGCCCGCGGGTGTGGGAGCTCGCCGACATGCGGCTCCAGTAGACGCCGGGTTCGGGCTCGGCGGCGAGGTCGATCTGCCCCTCGGTCAGGAGGATCTCCTCGACCGGGACGCCTTCGGCCTGGAAGGCGGCGGCGAGCGGCGGGAACCACTCGGGGTTCTCGTGGATGACGTACACGCGCGGAGTGCTCACCGCCCCACCCTAGGCACGGCGCCATCGCAGCTGCCAGGTGTGTGACGTGGTGTTGCACGGCGTACCGGGGCCTCAGTGCTCGCTGACGGCGCCGAAGGTCTGCTGGCCGAGGACGCCGAGGAGCTCGAGCTTCTGCGCGTCCTCGCTGCCCGGAGGAGCCGTGAACAGCAGGAGCGCCTGCGCCTGGTCGTCCGTGTGCAGCACCTGGCAGTCGACGGTGATCCGGCCGAGCTCGGGCTGCACGATCGTCTTGTTGTCCGACCAGCGGCTCGCCACCTCGTGCAGTGCCCACAGCTCAGCGAACTCGGGGCTCCGCCGCTCGAGCTCCGCGACGAGTTCGGTTGCCCGGCGGTCTCCGGGTCCGGCCAGGCCCACGGCGGCGCGGAGTGACGCCACGACGACCCGTCCCAGATGCTCGTGCTGCTCCGGGGCGTACTTCGTCAGCTCGGTGCCGCTGACGAACCAGCGCCACGCCTGGTAGCGCTCGTTGCCGGACAGTCCGACCGAGGCGCCGAGGAGCGCCGCCGCCATCGGGTTCTCGACGAGCGTCTCCCCCAGGTGGTTCACGACGATCGCCGGGGTGTCCGCCAGCCGGTCGAGGACTCGGAGGATCGCGGGGTCGACGTGGTCGGCGCGGTGCATGCGGACGGGGGCGTTCTGCCCGGTCAGGTGGAACAGGTGGTCCCGCTCGTCGAGTGAGCAGCGGAGCGCACGGGCGATCGCCGCGACCATCTGCTCCGACGGCTGGGGCCCGCGCTGCTGTTCCAACCGCGTGTAGTAGTCGACGGACATGCCGGCGAGGGCCGCCACCTCTTCCCGCCGGAGTCCCGGGGTGCGCCGCCGGGCACCAGCTCCGATCCCGACGTCCTCCGGCCGGAGCAGCTCACGACGTCGGCGGAGGAAGTCGGCGAGGGCAGCACGGTCCATGTGCCCAGTCTGCGGTGTCGACGCAACCGGTGCCAGGGACCGGCGGTCCCCCGATGACGGCGCTCTGGTTGCCCCGACCCGCACCGCGCATCGTGGTGGACATGGACATCACGAACAGCACCGTCTTCATCCCCGGCGCGACCTCGGGCATCGGCCTGGCCCTCGCGCTCCGCCTCCAGCAGGCCGGCAGCACCGTCGTCGTCGGCGGCCGTCGCCAGGCCCTCCTGGACTCCATCGCCGCCGAGCACGGACTCGACACCGTGCAGGTCGACGTCGCCGACGCGGAGTCGATCCGACAGGCCGCCGAGACCGTCCTCGCCGCCCACCCCTCGCTCGACACCCTGGTGACGATGTCGGGCATCATGCGGAACGAGGACCTCCGCGACCCGGCGCACATCACGGACGCCGTCGAGATCGTCGAGACGAACCTGGTCGGCACGATCCGGCTGATCGACGCGTTCCTGCCGCACCTGCTCGGCCGCCCGAACGCGACGGTCATGACGGTGTCGTCGGGTCTGGCGTTCGTGCCACTGACCGCGACCCCGACCTACAGCGCGACCAAGGCCGGCGTGCACGCGTACACGCAGGCGCTCCGGCAGCAGCTCGTCGGCTCCTCGGTCGAGGTGCTCGAGCTCGCGCCGCCCGCCGTCGCCACCGACCTGATGGGCGGCCAGGACTTCGGCGGGATGCCGCTCGACGCGTTCATCGACGAGGTCGTCGGCCTGATCGAGTCCGGTGCGGCTCCGGAGATCCTGGTGGAGAACGTCCAGCCGCTGCGCTGGGCCGAGCGCAACGGCAACCACCAGCAGATCCTCGAGATGATGGCGGGACGCGAGCACTGATCACAGGTGCGGACGTCCGGGCGAGCTCGGTCGGGCGAGCTCGGTCTGCGCGCTCGGCCTCGGTGGGGCGGGCTCAGTCGGGCGGGCTCGGTCAGTCGCTCGTGCCGGCTGCCGCGAGGACGGTCCGGCCGAGACGCACGAAGTCGTCGACGCCGAGTTCCTCGCCGCGGGCCGTCGGCGCGATCCCGGCGGCTTCGAGGATCTCCGACGCACGGGCGCTGCCACCCAGGACACCGGAGAGCGCCTGTCGGAGCATCTTCCGGCGCTGCTGGAACGCCGCGTCGACAAGGGTGAACACCCGTGAGCGCAGCTGCTCGTCGCCCGGGGGCTCGTGCCGGTCGAACCCGACCAGGACGCTGTCGACGTTCGGCACCGGCCAGAACACCTGCCGGCTGACCTGCCCGGCGATGCGCCACGACCCGTACCAGGCGGCCTTGACGCTCGGTGAGCCGTAGACCTTGCTGCCCGGGTCGGCGGCCAGGCGGTACCCGACCTCGGCCTGCACCATGACGAGCGACCGGACCAGGGAGGGGAAGGTCGCGAGCAGGTGCAGCAGCACCGGCACGGACACGTTGTAGGGCAGGTTCGCGACGAGGTGCGTCGGTGCGACGGGCAGGTCCTCGGCGGACACCTGCATCGCGTCCTGGTGGACGACGGTCAGGCGAGCGTCGGGCTGCATCGCGGAAACGGTCGTCGGCAGGTGGGCCGCGAGCCGGGCGTCGATCTCGACGGCGGTGACGGCAGCGCCGGTCTCGGTGAGTCCGAGGGTCAACGACCCGAGCCCAGGTCCGACCTCGAGGACCGCCGACTCGGGCGTGACGCCCGCGATCGAGACGATGCGCCGCACGGTGTTGGCGTCGTGGACGAAGTTCTGACCGAGCTTCTTGGTGGGGGTGACGTCGAGCGTCGCCGCGAGTTCCCGGATCTCCGCCGGGCCGAGCAGTGCGCCCACGGCTACTGCACCACCGTGACGGGCTCGGCGTCCCACGCGCCGTAGACGAGTTCGGTGTTCGAGGTGATCTGCGCGGCGAGCATCGAGGCGTCGGTCCCCAGCGTCTCGGCCATCGACCGGAGCGTGTGCGGGATCAGGTACGGAGCGTTCGGCCGACCGCGGAACGGCGTCGGGGTGAGGAACGGTGCGTCTGTCTCGATCATGATCAGGTGGCGCGGTGCCACGTGCAGGGCGTCACGCAGGTTCTGCGCGTTCTTGAACGTCACGGTGCCGGCGAACGACATGTACCACCCGCGCTCGGCACACAGGCGCGCGAGCTCGGGGCCGCCCGAGAAACAGTGGAAGACCGTGCGCTCGGGGGCCCCGACGCGCTCGAGGACCTCGACCACGGCGTCGTGGGCATCCCGGTCGTGGATCGTCAGCGCGAGGTCGTGGTCCTTCGCGATGCGGATGTGCTCCTCGAAGGAGCGGATCTGCGCCGCCCGGCCGTCGTCCCCCGTGCGGAAGAAGTCGAGCCCGGTCTCCCCGATCGCTCGGACGCGGGGCAGGGCCGCGAGCTCGGCGATGCCGGCCAGGTGCTCGTCGAGCAGCCCCTGTTCGTCGAGGACCGGGGCTTCGTTCGGGTGCAGGGCCACCGCGGCGAGGACCCGGGGCTCTCGTGCGGCGATCGACGCCGACCACTGCGAGGTGGCGAGGTCCGTGCCGACCTGGACGACCCCACGGACGCCGACGCTCGAGGCGCGATCGAGGTGCTCGCGGTAGTCGAGCGGACCGTCGCCGCCGTCCCCGACCCCGTCGGCGATCTCCATGTGCGTGTGGTTGTCGTACACCGGCACGGTGAGGGCCTGCGGCAGCGGCGGGTACGTCAGGTCCCGCTTCTGCCCACCGCCGTCGCCACCGCGTGCGCGGACGTGCGCGTCGGTCACGCGGCGCCCTGCTCCGGCTGCTCGATGCGCGGGAAGAGCCCGGCCGCGAGGGGCGTCACCGTCTCGGAGCCCTGCCACTCCCAGGCACGGTCGATGCGCTGCTCGGCGATGGTCCCACCGGCGCCGATCGAAGCCCAGAGCTTCTCGGTCGCCTTCGGCATCACCGGGGACACGAGCACGGCCACCGTGCCGAGGCCCCGGAGCGCGGTGACGAGCACGGTGGCGAGACGCTCACGCTGGGCGACGTCCTTCGCCAGGGCCCAGGGCTCCTGCTCGGTGATGTAGCCGTTCAGAGCGTCGACGAGTTCCCAGACGGTGCTGATGGCGTCGTGCGGGGCGAACGCGGCGATCGACGCGTCGGCGCGCTCGGTGACGGCCTGCGCGAGGGCGTCGACGGCTGCGTCCGACTCGGTGAGCTCGCCGCGCTCGGGGACCGCACCGTCGAAGTACCGGTTCAGCATCGCGACGATGCGGGAGGCCAGGTTGCCGAACCCGTTCGCCAGCTCGGCCTGGTAGCGCGCCGAGATGTCCTCCCAGCTGAAGTTGCCGTCCTGCCCGAAGGTGATCGCGCGGAGGAAGTAGTAGCGGAAGGCGTCGGACCCGAACGTGTCGGTGATCTCGCTCGGGGCGATGCCGGTCAGCTTGGACTTCGACATCTTCTCGCCGCCGACGAGCAGCCAGCCGTGGCCGAAGACGCGCTCCGGGACGGGCAGTCCGGCGGCCATGAGCATCGCCGGCCAGATGACGGCGTGGAAGCGGGCGATGTCCTTGCCCACGATGTGCACGCTCGGCCAGAGGCGCTGGAAGGCCTCGTCGTCCTCGGTGCCGTACCCGAGGGCGGTGATGTAGTTCAGCAGCGCGTCGAACCAGACGTACAGCACGTGGTCGGAGTCCCACGGGATCTGGATGCCCCAGTCGAAGCTCGACCGCGAGATGGAGAGGTCGCGCAGGCCCTGCTTGACGAAGGAGACGATCTCGTTGCGAACGCTCTCCGGCTGGATGAACTGCGGGTTCGACTCGTACAGGTCCAGCAGGCGCTGTTCGAAGTCGGACATCCGGAAGAAGTAGTTGCGCTCGGCCAGGACCTCCACCGGGATGGAGTGGATCGCACAGACCTGCTGGCCCTCGTACGGACCGGTTCCGGGGACCAGGTCGCTCGGCTGCTTGTACTCCTCGCAGCCGACGCAGTAGAAGCCCTCGAACTCGCCGGCGTAGATGTAGCCGTCGTCGTACAGCTTCTGCAGGAACGCCGTCACGCCGCGCTCGTGGCGTTCGTCGGTCGTCCGGATGAAGTCGTCGTTCGCGACGTCGACGGTGTCGAGGAGCGGCTTCCACGCGTCGGTGACCAGACGGTCGGCCCACTCCTTGGGGGTGACGTCGTTCGCCGAGGCGGTGCGCAGGATCTTCTGCCCGTGCTCGTCGGTGCCCGTGAGCAGCCAGGTGTCGTCGCCGCGCTGGCGGTGCCAGCGCGCGAGGACGTCCGCGGCGACCTCCGTGTACGCGTGCCCGATGTGGGGCACGTCGTTGACGTAGAAGATCGGCGTGGTGATCGAGAACGAGCTGCCGTCGGCCATGCGGACCATCCTAGAGGCGCGTCCGTACCCCGTGACGCGCGGTCACCCGGCCTGTGGAGAACCGGACGGGAGGCCCGTGGCGGCGCCGACACGGGCCTCCCGTCCGACAGGTGTCGGGTCCGGTCAGCGCGCGGCGAGCGCTCCTTCGTAGAGGTCGCGCTTGGACAGACCGGTCGCGTCGGCGACCGCGGCGGCGGCCTCTTTCATGCGTGCACCGGCGGCCACACGTTCCAGGACCAGGCGGACCCCGTCCTCGATGGTGGCGTCGTCACCCGACCCGGTCGAGCCCGCGACGACGACGCAGATCTCACCCCGGACCCCGTCGGCCGCCCATTCCGTGAGCTCCGCGAGGGTGCCCCGACGGATCTCCTCGTGCATCTTGGTGAGCTCCCGGCAGACCGCGGCGCGCCGATCGGCTCCGAACCCGGCGGCCATGTCGCCGAGCGTGTCGGCGATCCGGTGCGGCGACTCGAAGAAGACCATGGTCCGCTGCTCCCCCGCCAGGGCAGCGAAGACGCGTCGACGTTCTCCCCCCTTGCGGGTCGGGAAGCCCTCGAACGTGAACCGGTCCGTCGGCAGCCCGGACAGCGCGAGGGCCGTGAGGACCGCGCTCGGGCCGGGGATCGCCGTGACGGTGACGCCCGCGGCGGCCGCCGCCTCGACCAGCGGGAAACCGGGGTCGCTGATGGCGGGCATGCCCGCGTCGGTGAGCACGACGACGTCGTCCTCCCGCGCGAGTTCGACGACCTCGGCCGCACGCTCCCGCTCGTTGTGCTCGTGCAGCGCGATGAGCCGGGGTCGGTTCTCGATGCCGAGCGCGCGCATCAGGTGGATCGCGGTCCGGGTGTCCTCGGCGGCCACCACGGAGGCGTTCGACAGCGTCTCCACGAGTCGACGGGAGGCATCACCGAGGTTGCCGATGGGGGTTGCTGCGAGGACGATCACGACCCCATTGTCGTCGCCCGGCCCGTGACCTGGGGACGGCGCGGGCCAGCGGCGAGCTCGCGTCCGTAGGATGCTGCGGGTGACCACGGACCTGGCCGACCTGCAGAAGACCGTGCCGGACGTCCCGCGTGGCTCGCGGCTCGACGACTGGTGGGGCCGCGTGCTGTCCGTCAGCTGGCGGGTCGCCGCCTGGCGCTGGGGTGGGCCGATCGCGGTCACCGTGCTCGCAGCCCTGCTCCGGCTGGTCGACCTCGGCCGGCCGCACACGCTCGTGTTCGACGAGACCTACTACGTCAAGGACAGTTGGTCCCTGGTGCACCTCGGGTACGAGGGCACGTGGCCGGCGAACCCGACCGGCGACGGCGCGACGACGACGGACGACCGCTTCGCCGACGGGCAGACGGACCTGTACTCGCGCGCCGCGGAGTTCATCGCGCACCCACCGCTCGGCAAGTACCTCATCGGCCTCGGCATGCTGCTCTTCGGGCCGGACAACGCCTTCGGGTGGCGGTTCACCGTCGCGGTGCTCGGCATCGCGACCGTGTTCCTCACCGCCGTGATCGCACGCTCCCTGTTCCGGTCGACGTTCATCGGCACGCTGGCGGGAGGCTTCCTGGCGGTCGACGGGCAGGCGATCGTGATGTCGCGGGTGTCCTTGCTCGACGGCATCGTCACGTTCTTCGTCGTGCTCGGGTTCGGCGCACTCGTGCTCGACCGCCGGTGGTCCGCCCGACAACTCGACCGGTGGATCGACCGGAAGGCTGCGGCCGGCCGCCCGACACTCTGGGGTCCGGTGCTGTGGTGGCGACCGTGGCTCGTCGCGATGGGCTTCGCGCTCGGCCTGGCGACCGCGACGAAGTGGACCGGGCTGTACTTCCTGGCGTTCTTCGCCGTGTACTCGGTGGTGAGCGACATGCTGCTCCGCCGTCGGGCCGGCGTGGCGTTCTGGTCGTCCAGCGCCGCGCTGCAGCAGGCCCCCGTGACCTTCCTGCTCACGGTGCCGATCGCCGCCGTCACCTACGTGGCGTCGTGGGCGGGCTGGTTCCTGACGCGCGGCGGCTGGGACCGGGACTGGATCGGGACGGGCGGCCAGCGCTGGACCGGGGTGCTCGCCTGGGTACCGGACAGCCTGCAGAACTGGTGGCACTACCAGACCGAGATCTACGGCTTCAACATCGGCCTGCACACGCCGCACTCGTACCAGGCGAACCCGCTGCTCTGGCTCCTCATGCAGCGGCCCACCTCGATGTACTACGTCGGTACGAACGCGGGCCAGGACGGCTGCGCGGCCGACCGATGCGGAGCGGCCATCACCGGGATCGCGAACCCGTTCGTCTGGTACGCCTCGGTGATCGCGGCCGTCGTGCTGCTGGTGCTGCTCGTCACCCGGCGGCGGTGGGAGTACGGCATCGTGCTGATGGGCATCGCCGCGGGGTACCTGCCCTGGCTGGTGTACCTCAACCGGACGGTCTTCCAGTTCTACACGATCGCCTTCGAGCCCTTCCTCGTGATGGCGTTGGCGGCGGTGATCGGGCACCTGATCGGCTCGCGGGACGACCCTCGGCAACGACGGACCCGGGCGCTGATCTGGCTCTGCGTCTACCTGGTCGTCGTGGTGCTCGCGTCGGCGTACTGGTACCCGCTGTGGTCGGCGATCCAGGCGCCGTGGGACTTCATCCGGTCCCACTACTGGCTGCCCAGCTGGCTGTGACGGTCAGCCCTCGGGCCCGTCAGGACTGGGCGTGGAGTGCGCGCTCGATGGTCTCGCGGTCCAGGGGGGCGCCGAGCATGCCGTCCGGGTCGACCGGCGGCAGGACGCCGTCGATGACGACCTTCGCGTAGCGGCGCCAGGCGTCCGGGTCGTGGGCGCGGGTGGCGTCGGCGACGGCACCGATCATCGTGGTGAGCATCGGCAGGTCGCGGTAGTCGAAGCCGACCCGGACGACGCCGGCGTCCCGAGCGCGGCCGATGATCGCGGTGACCTGCCGTTCGAGACGGTCGCGCTCGTGCACGATCGACGGTCTGGCCTTGCCGGCTCGCACGATCGCGTCGGCGAGGGCACGGTCCCTCGCCCGGAACTCGAACACGCCCATCAGGTACAGCCGCAGCGACTCGCGGGGGTCGATCTCCGCCGCAGCACGTTCGGCGGCGGCGTTCATCGCGTCAAACTTCGTCGCGAGCAGCGCCTCGATCAGGGAGTCCTTGTCGGCGAACCGACGGTAGACCGTGCCGACGCCGACGCCGGCTTCGTGGGCGATGTCGTTGAGCGTGACCGACAGCCCCCGCTCGGCGAAGCACTTGCGTGCGGTCTGCAGGATCAGCTCGCGGTTGCGTGCCGCGTCGGCGCGGAGAGGCCGTTCGAGGTCGGCGTGCTGATCGGTGGTGCTCACGTGACGACCGTAGTTGAACTTTCTGGGAACAAGCGGATGCGCTCGCTCCGTTTTGGTCTACAGTAGACCGAACCGGATGCCTGGCATCCGGTTCCACCACCTCAATACAGCGCCCGACGGCGCGCGCTGCGAAGACCCTCCACCCCTTCTCGAAGGAGGTCTGTCGTGACGGCAGAACAGACAGCGCCCGCACCCACCGGTGCGGCGCCCGCGACATCCGGTGCCACCGCATCCGGTGCCACCGCACCGCGCAAGGACCACCGCTGGATCACCCTGGCGGTCATCGCCCTCGCGCAGCTCATGGTCGTGCTCGACGCGACCATCGTGAACATCGCGCTGCCCTCGGCGCAGCAGGACCTCGGGTTCGGGACGGACCAACGACAGTGGGTCGTCACGGCGTACTCGCTGGCGTTCGGCTCCCTGCTGCTGCTCGGCGGCCGACTCGGTGACCTCTTCGGCCGCAAGAACACCTTCATCATCGGGCTCGTCGGGTTCGCCCTCGCCTCGGTGCTCGGTGGACTCGCCGACTCGTTCGGGCTGCTCGTCGCCGCCCGCGCTCTGCAGGGTGCCTTCGGCGCGCTGCTGGCCCCGTCGGCGCTCGGCATGCTCACCACGACCTTCCGCGACCCGAAGGAACGCGGTCGTGCGTTCGGCATCTTCGGCTCGATCGCCGGCTCCGGTGCGGCCATCGGTCTGCTGCTCGGCGGCGTCCTGACCGAGTACACCTCGTGGCGCTGGTGCCTCTACGTCAACGTCGTCTTCGCCGTCCTCGGTGTCATCGGCGCGCTCGTCTTCATGGTCAAGCCGCCGAAGGCCGACCGACCCCGCATCGACGTCCTCGGCGTCGTCACGATCACCCTCGGGCTGGTCGGCGTCGTCTACGGCTTCTCGAACGCCGAGACCAACGGCTGGGACGACCCGGTGACGATCGCCATGCTCGCCGTCGGTGTCGTGTTGATCGCGGCCTTCGTGTTCATCGAGACCCGCGTCGCGCACCCGCTGCTGCCCCTGCGCGTCGTGCTCGACCGTGACCGCGGTGGTTCCTTCGTCGCGATCGGCCTCGTGGCGATCGGCATGTTCGGGATCTTCCTGTTCCTGACCTACTACCTCGAGCAGACCCTCGGCTTCTCGGCACTGCAGACCGGCCTGGCCTTCCTGCCGATGCCGCTGTCGATCATGATCTCCGCGACGCAGATCGGTGGCCGCCTGCTGCCCCGCGTCGGCCCGAAGGTCCTGATCTTCGCCGGTGGCCTCGTCGCCGCGACCGGGCTCCTGCTGCTGCTCCGCACCGACCTGGACAGCTCCTACGCGGGCACCGTCCTGCCGGCGCTGATCGTCATCGGGCTCGGCATGGGCACGATCTTCTCGTCCGCGATGAACACCGCGACGACCGGTGTGGCCCGCGCCGACGCCGGTGTCGCCTCCGCGACCGTGAACACCATGCAGCAGATCGGTGGCTCGATCGGTACCGCGCTGCTGTCGACGATCTTCGCGGACGTCGTGAAGAACAGCCTCTCGGGTCTGACCGCCGCACCGACCAAGCTGCAGCAGGCACAGGCCACGCTGGACGGCTACCACGCGGCGTTCGGCATCTCCGCCGGTGTGCTCGTGCTCGTCGCGATCGCCAGCGGGTTGCTCATCAACCGGCAGTCGGTCCGTCTGGCCCGCCTCGCGCGCGCCGGCTCCGACACGACCGGCAGCGTCCCGGTCGCCGCGCACTGACCCCGTAGCACCGCACCACCGCACGACCCACGACCGCTGAACGCCGGTCGGCCCCCGCAGGATCTGCGGAGCCGACCGGCGTTCGCGCTGTTGCAAACCACATCACGCTGCGATCGACACTGGACCCCTGGGCCTGTGTCGGACTGTTGCTGAACCCCTGTCATCGGTCAGTGGTGTCGATTACGGTGTGCCCATGGCCCCCGTCCTGACCTCGCCGCTCGTGTCGACGCAGTGGCTCGCCGACCACCTGGGTGCGGACGACCTCCTCGTCCTCGACGCCTCGGTGCACACGGACGGCATCGGCTTCGACATGTCGTGGCACTCGGCGCGCGACGCCCACGAACGGCGCGGTCACGTCCCGGGCGCCGTCTACGCCGACCTGATCGACGAGTTCTCGGCGCGCGGGGCGGACCTGCCCTTCACCCGTCCCGGAGTCGACCGCTTCGAGGCCGCAGCCCGCGCACTCGGGGTGAGCCGCGCCTCCACGATCGTGGTCTACGACGACGGCGTCGGCGAGTGGAGCGCCCGCCTCTGGTGGATCTTCCGGTCGTTCGGCTTCGACGCCGTGGCCGTGCTCGATGGCGGGTTCCCGAAGTGGCGCGACGAAGGACGCCCGGTCCGGATCGGCGCCCTGTCGCGCACACCGGAGCCGTCGAGCGACGGCGACGCGTTCGTGGCGGGCGAAGAACGTCCGCTCTGGGCCGACCGCGCGCGGGTCCTCCGCGCGGTGGACGGCTCCGAGCCGGCGGCACTCGTCATGGCCGCTGACCCGTCCGTCCTGGGCGACGACCACCCGCCGATCGTCCCGGGCAGCACGACCATCGGTGTCCGCGAGCTGCTCGACGGGTCGAACGCCCTCCTGCGGCAGCCCGACCTCAAGCGTGCCCTCGCGCCGGTCCTGACAGCGGACGAGGTCGTCACGTACTGCGGTGTCGGCAGCGCCTCGTGCGTGGACGCCCTCGCCCTGACCGTGCTCGGGCACCAGAAGGTCCGCGTGTACGACGGGTCGCTCGCCGAGTGGTGGCGCGAGCCGATCGCCTCCTGACGGAGCGGCGCCTCATGCTCGGGTGGCGGAGTCCGTTCCCCGCGGCGGGCTAGCGTTGCCCGCATGAGCAGCAGACGCGCGGTCGTCCTCGGCGGTACCGGCGGCATCGGTTCCCAGGTCGTCCGCGAACTCCTCGACGTGTCCGGCCGGGGTGGCGACGACTGGGAGGTCGAGGTCGTCTCGCGCAGCGGCGGACCGGTCGCCGACGAGCTCCTCGCCCGTGGCGCGGTCGGTCGCCCGGGAGACCGCCGCGACACGTCGTTCCTCCGCGAACTGCTCCGTCCGGGCGCGGACCTGCTCGTCGACACGGTCGGCGTGACCCGCGACGACGCCCTGCAGCTCGCCCCGTTCCTCGACGACGTCGGGTCGACCGTCTTCGTGTCGTCGAAGGCCGTGTACGCGGACGAGCAGGGCCGACACGCGAACTCGCTGGACAAGCCGGTGTTCGGCGGTGCGGTCACGGAGCTGCAGCCGACGGTCACCCCGGGCGACGCCGACCCGACGAGCCGCGACGGGTACGGCGCCGCGAAGGTGGCCGCCGAGCAGGTCCTGCTCGACCACGGGGCACCCGTGACGGTCCTGCGCCCCTCGAAGGTCCACGGCGTCGGCATCGGTCGTCCACGCGAGTGGTTCGTCGTCCGCCGGGTGCTCGACGGCCGCGAGCGCATCCTGCTCGCCGACGAGGGCCGCGGGGTCGACCACACCACGGCCGCGTCGGGCATCGGTTCACTGGTCCGGCTGGTCGCCGACGCCCCCGACCGGCGCATCCTCAACGTGGCCGACGAGACCGCGCCGACCGTGCTCGAGATCGTCCGGACCGTCGCCGGACACCTCGGGCACACCTTCGACGAGGTGCTGCTCGGTGAGGACGCCCCCGCCTTCGTCGGGCTCACGCCGTGGTCCGTACCCGCACCCTTCGTGCTCGACACCACCGCCGCACGCTCCCTCGGGTGGGTGCCGCCGCGGTTCGCGGAGGCGGTCGTCCCGGAGGTCGACTGGCTGGTCGAGACCGCGCACCGCACGCCGGTCGACGGCGACGTCCCCTGGGCGGCGGACCCGTTCTGGGACCGCATGTTCGACTACGGCCCCGAGGACGCGGCCATGGTGCTGCTGTCGCTCGGGCTCGACTGATCCCGGACCCGGCTGTGGCCCACACGATCTCGACGGTGAACCGCCCAGAGGTACTGCTGATCGGTGGCCGATCCGGCGTCGGCAAGTCGACGACCGCCATCGCGCTCCACGACATGCTCGCGACAGCCGGTGTCCGACACGTCCTCATCGAGGGCGACTTCCTGGACCTCGCGTGGCCACCGCCGCACCGGGAGCACCCGGAGGCACATCTGGCTGCGCGGAACCTCGCCGCCATCTGGGCGAACGCGCGGGCGTTGGAGCACCACCGGCTCGTCTTCACCAACACCGTCTCCGTCCTCGAGTCGGCCGTGCTCGCGGACGCGATCGGTGAGGACCCCCTCGTCACCGCGGTGCTGCTGCGCGCCGGGGACCAGGTGGTGGGGAACCGTCTCGGCCGACGAGCCGGCGGTCCGGCTGCCTTCGACGAGATCCGCCGCAGCGCGGAGACCGCACGGCACCTCGACCGCGCCGTCGCCGACGACGTCGTCCGTGTCGAGACGGACGGACGGACACCGGCGGACATCGCGCAGGAGCTCGGCCGCCTGACCGGGTGGCTGGCGCTGGACTGACGGGCTGGCTGGCTGGCCTGACGGCACGCTCGGCTCGGTCGCACCGAGCTGTGGACAGCGGCGGTTCCTCCACAGATCGGTCTGGAGGGCCGCCCACACAGGGCACGCGGGGCACGCTGGGTGCATGAACGACAATCGGCTCGGGACCGCCGTCAGCCCCTACCTCCGCCAGCACGCCGACAACCCGGTGGACTGGCGCGAATGGGGTGCGGACGCCTTCGCCGAGGCACGGGAGCGCGACGTGCCCGTCCTGGTGTCGATCGGGTACGCCACGTGCCACTGGTGTCACGTCATGGCGCGCGAGAGCTTCTCCGACCCGGAGATCGGCGCGATGCTCCGGCAGGACTTCGTCGCCGTGAAGGTCGACCGTGAAGAGCGCCCGGACGTCGACTCGAGTGCGATGGCCGCGGCGAGCGCCTTCACGGGACAGCTCGGGTGGCCGTTGACCGTGTTCATGACGCCCGACGCGCAGGTGTTCTACGCGGGGACCTACTACCCGCCGCAGCCGGTCGGCGAGCACCCCTCGTTCCGTCAGGTCACGGCCGCGGTGCTCGACGCGTGGCGGGACCGTCGTCACGAGGTCGACGCGAACGCGGCAGCCGTCGCGGGGGCGATCCGGCAGGGTGCCGCGGCGGACGCGGCCACTGCCCAGGCGGCGCAGCCTGACGGGGGTGGGGCGGGCCTCCCGTCGGTCGATGCGATCCACGGGGTCGTGGCGGACCTCGAGCGTGCCGAGGACGTCACCTACGGCGGGTTCGGTGGAGCGCCGAAGTTCCCGAACGCCCCGCTGCTCGAGTTCCTCGGTGACGCGGCAGCGGACGGCGACGTGGCTGCCGGCGCGCTGCTCGCTCGCGCGCTGGACGCCATCGCCGGGTCGGAGCTGACGGACGCCGACGGCGGGGTGTTCCGGTACGCGACCCGTCGGGACTGGTCCGTCCCGCACTACGAGCGCATGCTGTACGACAACGCCGGCCTGCTGGCGGTGGTCGACGGTGACCGAGCCCGGGGCATCGCGGACTTCCTCCGGGACACCCTGCGGCAGTCGGACGGTGCCTTCGTCGCGGCGCAGGACAGCGAGTCGACCATCGACGGTCGGCGGGTCGAGGGCGAGTGGTACCGGCTGCCCGTCGACGAACGCGGGCGACTGGACCCGCCGCCGCTCGACGACCAGGTGCTGACCGGGTGGAACGGTCTCGCGATCCGGGGGCTCGTGCTGGCCGGCATCCGAACGGGTGACGACGAGATGATCGCCCTCGCGCGTGCGGCCGCGGACGCCGTGATCGACGGGCACCTCCGGGACGGCCACGTCGTCGTCCGATCGAGCACGCCGCGGGGTGTCTCGGCCGCGCCGCCGACGGTGGAGGACCTGGGGTTGCTCGCCGAGGGACTGCTCGAACTCGCCCTCGCGACCGGTGAGCTGCGGTACGCGACGACCGCACGCACCCTGGTGGACGACGGGCTCTCGGGTGCGCTCGACGTCGACCCGGTCCTGGCCGCTGCCGGCACCGCCACCGGTGAGCAGCCGCAGACGGCCCTGCGCTCGGGGACGGTCGCGCTGGCCGCAGCCGCCGCGCTGCTCGCCACCCTCACCGGCGACCACGAGGCACGCCGCGCGGCCGAGCGGCTCATCGCGGAGCGTGCGCAGACGGGCGTGGAGCAACCGCTCGGGCATGCCGACGCCCTGGGCCTGGCGCTCGCGCTGCAGCGGCCCTCACGAGAGGTCGTGGTCGTCGCCGACGAGCGGGCCGACGCCACGGTCGCGGGCATGCTCGCCGCCGTCCGGACGGCACGGCGTCCGGGAACACTCGTCGCCGTCCTCACCCGGGCCCAGGCGGCGGAGTGGGCCGCGGCGGGCTTCTCGTTGTTCGAGGGTCGCGACGCTCTCGACGGCGTGACCTACGTCTGCCACGACCGTGTGTGTGCGCTCCCGGCGCGGAACGCGGACGACCTGGCCGGCCAGCTCGCGCTCCGGCACGGCTGACCGCGGCGCGCCCGGACGGTATCCTGGAATGCTCATGTCGAATCCCCCCGTCATCACGTACCCGCCCGAGCTGCCCGTCTCGCAGCGGCGGGACGACATCGCCGCCGCGATCCGCGACAACCAGGTCGTCATCGTCGCCGGCGCCACCGGGTCGGGCAAGACGACGCAGCTGCCGAAGATCTGCCTCGAGCTCGGGCGCGAGAGCATCGGCCACACCCAGCCCCGACGCATCGCAGCGCGCACGATCGCCGAGCGGGTGTCCGAGGAACTCGGCGGTGAGCTCGGCGGACTCGTCGGCTACCAGGTGCGCTTCACGGACCGGGTCAGTTCGGACACCCGCATCAAGGTGATGACCGACGGCATCCTGCTCAACGAGATCCACTTCGACCGCGACCTGAAGCGGTACGACACGATCATCATCGACGAGGCACACGAGCGGTCCCTGACGATCGACTTCCTGCTGGGGTACCTGAAGCGGCTCCTCGCACGGCGCCCCGACCTCAAGCTCATCATCACGAGCGCCACGATCGACCCGGGGTCCTTCTCGAAGCACTTCGACGACGCCCCGATCATCGAGGTCTCCGGTCGCACCTACCCGGTGGAGATCCGGTACCGGCCGCTCGTGGCCGAGGACACCGGCGACGACTCCGATGACGACGAGTCCGACTCCCGCACCGGCGACAGCGGCAGCAACGCCGACGACCGCGACACCCTGCAGGGCATCACCGACGCACTCGACGAGCTCGCGCAGGAAGCGCCGGGCGACGTCCTGGTGTTCCTGTCCGGCGAGAACGAGATCCGTGACGCGCAGGACGCCATCGAGGGCAAGCACTACCCGGGCACCGAGGTCCTGCCGCTGTACGGACGGCTGTCCGCGGCCGACCAGCACCGGGTGTTCCAGCGGTCGAACACGCCGGGCCTCCGGCGACGTGTCGTGCTCGCGACGAACGTGGCCGAGACCTCACTGACCGTCCCCGGCATCAAGTACGTCGTCGACACCGGCACCGCCCGCATCTCGCGGTACTCCCCGCGTGCGAAGGTGCAGCGGCTGCCGATCGAGGCGATCTCGCAGGCGTCCGCCAACCAGCGCTCCGGCCGTGCCGGTCGCACGAGTGCGGGCATCGCGATCCGGCTGTACTCCGAGGACGACTTCGACCGTCGCCCGGAGTACACCGACCCGGAGATCCTGCGGACGAACCTCGCCGCGGTCATCCTGCAGATGATCTCGCTCGGCTTCGGCGACATCGAGTCGTTCCCGTTCCTGCAGCCGCCGGACTCCCGGGGTGTGAAGGACGGTCTGGACCTCCTCCGCGAACTCCGTGCCGTCGACACCGAGGGCGCGATCACGAAGACCGGCAAGCAGCTCACGCGCCTGCCGATCGACCCGCGGCTCGGCCGGATGGTGCTCGAGGCCAGCCGGCAGGGTGTCGGGCGCGAGGTCATCGCGATCGTCTCGGCGCTGAGCATCCAAGACCCCCGCGAGCGCCCGCTCGAGAAGCGTGCACAGGCGGACCAGCTGCACAGTCGCTTCGCCGATCCGACGAGTGACTTCCTGACGCTGCTCGGCCTCTGGAACTACCTGGAGGACAAGCAGGACGAGCTGTCGTCGAGTGCGTTCCGCCGGATGTGCAAGGCGGAGTTCCTCAACCACCTGCGGATCCGCGAGTGGCAGGACCTGTACCGCCAGCTCTCCCGAGCGGCCAAACAGGTCGGCATCCACGTCGGCACGGAACGCAAGGACGACCCGGACTCGGTGCACCGTGCGCTGCTCGCGGGTCTCCTCAGCCAGATCGGGCTCCGCGACCGCGAGAAGCGCGACTACCTCGGGTCGCGCAACACCCGGTTCGTGGTCTTCCCCGGCAGCGTCCTGGCGAAGAAGCAGCCGGACGCGGTGATGGCGGCCGAACTCGTCGAGACGAGTCGGCTGTTCGCTCGAACCGTCGGCCGCATCGACACCGCCTGGGTCGAACCGTTGGCCGGCGACCTGCTCAAGCGCACCTACGGCGAACCGCACTGGGAGAAGAAGCAGGGTGCCGTCGTCGCCTACGAGCGCGTCACGCTGTTCGGGGTCCCGATCGTCCAGCGCCGACGCGTGCAGTACAACCGGATCGACCCGGTGCACTCCCGCGAACTGTTCATCCGGCACGCCCTGGTCGAGGGTGAGTGGGAGTCGCAGCAGGCGTTCGACCGGGCGAACCGGAAGCTCCGCCGCGAACTCGAACAGCTCGAGGAGCGCACGCGACGGCGCGACATCCTGCTCGACGACGAGACGGTCGTCGAGTTCTACGACGCGCGCATCCCGGCCGAGATCGCGACCACACGGGACTTCGAGGGGTGGTGGCGGCGGACCCGGCGTGACCAGCCGGACCTCCTCACGATGCGTCGCGAGGACCTGCTCGACGAATCGGCTGCCTCCGCCGCCGAGGACGACGCCGAGTACCCGACACAGTGGCGGAGCGGCGACCAGCGTCTCGCCGTCCGCTACCGCTTCGAGCCGGGTGCCGAGGACGACGGTGTCAGTGTGCAGGTGCCGCTCGCCGTCCTGCCCCGGATGCGCGAAGCGGGCTTCGACTGGCAGGTGCGTGGCCTCCGCAAGGAGTTGGTGACCGCACTCATCAAGGCGCTGCCGAAGCAGATCCGCAAGAACGTCGTGCCCGCAGCGGACTGGGCCGAGAAGATCGTCACCGAGCTGCCCGCCGACGCCCCGACGACGCCGACCGAGAGCTTCCGGGCGACGCTCGCGAAGACGATCCAGCGGCTCGTGCACGTGCCGGTCGCGGAGTCCGACTTCGACATGTCTCGGGTGCCGTCACACCTGCTGCCGACCTACGCGGTCGTCGACGAACGCGGCCGCCGGGTCGAGGCCGGCAAGGACCTGTCCGCGCTGCAGACCAAGCTGAAGGACCGCACGCAGCAGAGCGTCGCCGCCGCCACCCAACGGTCGGGAGGCTCGTCCCGCGTCGCCGACGCCGGCTCCGGCCGCCGCATCGAGCGGTCCGGCCTCTCCGCGTGGCCGGACCAGGACCTGCCGGAGGTCCTCGACACGAAGCAGGCGGGTGGTGTCATCCGCGCCTACCCGGCCCTGGTCGAGGAGGGCTCCGGCCCGAAGGCGACCGTCGGCGTGCAACTCCTCGCGACGCCCGGCGACCGGGCCGTGCAGATGCCCGCCGGGGTCCGCCGCCTCGTGATGCTCGCCGTGCCGTCCCCGGTGTCGTACATCCAGCAGCACCTCACCGCGCAGGAGAAGCTCGCCCTGGCCGCGAGCCCGTACCCGTCGACGAACGCGCTCTTCGACGACGTCCTGGCCGCCGTGGTGGATGCCGGCATCCGCCGGTCGCATCCCGACGGGCTGGTGTTCACGCGGGCCGCGTTCGACCAGGTGCGGGACACCGTGTCCGCGACGGTCGTCGACACGATGTTCACCGCCGTGTCCGAGGTCGCCGCCGTCCTGACGGCGCAGCGGAACGCCGAACGGGCGATGAAGCAGGCAACCAACATGGCGCTGCTGCCGGCGCTGTCGGACATGCGGCAGCAGATGGAACGACTGGTGTTCGCCGGGTTCGTCTCGGTGGCCGGACTCGACCGCCTCCGCCGCATCCGCGTGTACCTGCAGGGCATCGAGGCACGGGTGACGAAGCTGCTGCAGAACCCGGGGCGTGACGCCTCGTGGATGCGCGAGGTCACCGGGGCGACCGAGCGGTACGTCGAAGCCGGTGGGACATTCCCGCCGTCGGTCGGCTCGCACCCGGAACTCGTGCACGCCCGGTGGATGCTCGAGGAGTTCCGTCTCAGCCTGTTCGCGCAGGAGCTCGGCACTGCGGAGACCGTGTCGCTGCAGCGGATCACGAAGGCGCTGACCGCCGCCAGCCGCTGACGGCCACGAGCCCCTGACCCCGTCCGGCCGACCAGGACTACGGTGACCGCCATGATCGGCACACTCGACGTCGTCGTCCTGGACTGCCCGGACACCCGCGCCCTCGCCCGCTTCTACGCCGAACTCCTCGGCGGGGAGATCGTCGCCTTCGACGAGGACTGGGCCGAGGTGGTCCTGCCCTTCGCCGGGCACCGTCCGCTGCTCGCCCTCCAACGCGTCGACGACTACCGGGCGCCGGACTGGCCGGGGCAGAGCGTCCCGCAGCAGATCCACCTCGATGTGAGGGTCGACGACCTCGACGTCGGTGAACAGGCGGTCCTGGCGATCGGAGCACGAGCGACCGGCCAGGGCACCGACACCTTCCGGGTCTACCTCGACCCGGCGGGACATCCGTTCTGCCTGGTCCGACCGCAGGACTGACCGGCTCCGCTCAGGCCGACGGCCCGTCGGCGTCAGCCGCAGCGACCGGCTCGGCCGGCTCGGCCGGGTCGACCGCCAGCCCCTCGACGACCTCGACCCGCGGCAGTTCGGCGAGCACCGCACCCGGCAGGAACAGCTTCGCCCCGCGGACGCCTGCCCCGATGACGACCTCGGGCACCTCGAGCACCCGGGAGTCGACGTACACGGCCCAGTCGGCGGGCAGCCCGATGGGCGTGATCCCGCCGTACTCCATCCGGGTGCGCTCGACGGCGTCGTCCATCGGCGCGAAGCTGACCTTCCGAACGCCGAGCAGCCCCTTGACGGTCCGGTTGACGTCGAGCTTCGTTGACGCGAGCACCACGCACGCGGCGTACGTCACCGTGTCACCGCGCTTGCCCGCGACGACGATGCAGTTCGCGCCGCCGGACACGGGGAAGCCGTAGGCCTCCGAGAACGCCGCAGTGTCCGCCAGGTCCGGGTCGATGGGAGACGCCTCGATCCGCTGCAGCACGGCGGAGGGCAGGGCGACCAGGGCCTCGGCGACGGGGATCGCGATCGAGCCGGTGGCGAGCAGGACGGGCATGCGGTTCAACGTCGGCATCGCTCCACCCTAGGGACGCCCCGCACGATGACGTGTCAGCGAGCGACGGACGCCTGCCGGTCCCGCGCCGATGCCCAGAGTTGCACGACCAACCCAAGCGCGATGAACCCCGCCATCATGCCGCCCATCGCCGTCGCGGTCCCGCCGAGTGCACCGGCCAGCGGCGTGGCCGAACCGCCGAGCCCGAAGGTCAAGCCGCCGGCGAGCGCCGACGCTGTGCCGGGGTGCCGGTGTCCGAGTGCCTGCGTGAGCGTGATCGATCCCGGGATCACCCAGCCCCACGCGGCGGTGACGAGTGCCAGCGCCGGCCAGACCACGGCCGCGCCGGCACCGCTGACCGCGCCGAGCAGGACGAGCGCCGACCCGACGGTGCCGACGGTGAGGCCGATCGTGTACAGCCGGTCCTCGGCGACACGGCCGACGAGCCGCCGGAACACCAGGGTGGACACGATCATGCACGAGGCGTTCGACGCGAAGACGAGCGTGTAGAGCCCCTCGCCGAAGCCGTACTGCTGCTGGAAGACGAACGACGACGTGGCGATGTACGAGAAGAACCCGATGGTCGCCGCGCACCCGGTGACGAGGTACCAGCGGAACCGCGGGATGCGCAGCAGCTCCCCCATCCGACCGAGCACGGCCCGGGGTGACCGGCCGCCGGGTGTCGGCTCGACGAGGGTCTCGGGCAGCAGGCGTGCGGCCGCGACCGTGAGGACGGTTCCGAGGACGGCGAGCACGACGAACGCGCCACGCCACGTCGAGAACGACAGGACGACGCCGCCGGCGAGCGGAGCGACGACCGGGCCGACGGAGTTCACGACCGCGAGCGTGGAGTACAGCCGGCTGCGCTGCGTCCCGGTGGCCGCGTCGCCGACCATCGCCCGCCCGGCCACCGCACCGGCGGCTCCGCCGAGCCCCTGCACGACCCGGGCCGCGACCAGGGTCACGATGTCCGGCGCGATCGCGCAGACGAGCCCGGCGACCGCGAAGAGGGCGGTCCCGCCGAGCAGGATCCGGCGTCGCCCGACACCGTCGCTGATGGGGCCCACGACGATCTGACCGACGGCGAAGGCGACGAGGAACGCGGTCAGGCTGAGCTGGACGGCGGCGGTGGAGACGTCGAGGTCACGGGCGATCGCGGGGAGCCCCGGGATGTACATGTCGGTCGCGAAGGGCGACACGCCGACGATCAGGCTGAGGGTCAGCAGCGGCCCGCGGCGCCCGGTCCAGGACGTGCGGGCCGGATCGGCAGCGCTGCTCATCGTCGCCACCCTAGCCCGCGCGCATCTCGCGAGCGCAGCCGCGACCGCAGCCGCGACCGCCACCACACGACGGACGGGAGGCCCGTGACCAGCTGGTCACGGGCCTCCCGTCCGACGGTCCCGCGCTCCCCCGCGGCGGCCGTCATCGGCCGGTTCCCCGTCAGCCGACGACCTCCCAGGTGACGAGTCGCGCGTCGCGGGTGGTGACCTCGTGCACGGGTCCCTCGACCGCCAGGAGCGCCCGTGGTGTGGCGGTGCCGGGCAGGACCCGGGCCGCGGTGGCGCGCTCGTTGACGATGACGCCACCGGTCGCGGTGTCGGCGTCCGCCACGGAGGCCGAGGCCGCCGCGTGCGAGCCGACCCAGACCTCGACGTCGCCGGGCTCGACGATCCGGACCATCCGACGGTCGCTGAACGCCAGGCGGGTGCTGGGGACCGTGAAGGCGAGCCGCGCGGACGCGCCGGCGTCGAGGTCGACGCGGGCGTAGCCGAGCAGCTGCACGACCGGGCGGGTGACCGAGCCGGCGACGTCGTGCCCGAACAGCTGCACGACGTGGGCGCCGGCGACCGAGCCGGTGTTCGTCACCGTGACGCTGGCGGTGAACGCCGACCCGGCACGGACCGATGTGTCGACGACCAGGTCCGCGTACGCGAAGGACGCGTACGACAGGCCGAATCCGAACGGCCGGACCGGGGTGGAGTCGGTCGCCGTGACGTCCGACGGTCCGCCGAGGGCCGGGTGCAGGTACGAGTACGGCTGCGCACCGGCGGACCGGGGCAGCGACACCGGCAGTCGTCCGGAGGGGTTCACCCGGCCGGTGACGACGTCGGCGATCGCGAGACCACCGCCCTCACCGGGGAAGAACGCCTGCAGGACGGCAGCGGGACGCGGTCCTTCGCCGTCGAGTGCCCAGCTGATGGCGTACGGCCGACCGGTGAGGAGCACCAGGACGACCGACGTGCCGGTGGCGACCACGGCCTCCACCAGTTCGCGCTGCACGCCGGGCAGGTCGAGCGACTCGGAGTCGTTGCCCTCGCCGACGGTGCCGCGGCCGAACAGGCCGGCCTGGTCGCCGACGACGACGACGGCGAGCTCGGCCTCCGTCGCGGCGGCGACGGCGTCGGCGATGCCGGTCCGGTCCTCCCCCTCGACCGTGCAGCCCTCGACGACCCGAACCGACGCGCCGGCGAACGCGTCGGTGAGTGCCTCGGCGACCGTCGGGATCGAGAACCCGAGCGGCAGCCCGGGGTGCGCGGCCAGGACGTGGTTCGCGAACGAGTAGCAGCCCTGCAGGGCCTCAGCACGATCGGCGTTCGGCCCGATGACGGCGACCGTGCCGGGGGTCTGCCGGACCGGCAGGACCCCGTCGTTGCCGAGCAGCACGATCGACTCCTCGGCGAGACGCCGGGCGAGCGCCTGGTGTCGCGGCGAGTCGAGGTCGACGCCGGTCGGCGGCTCGTCCTCGTAGGCCTCGGGGTCGAGCAGGCCGAGCGCCTCCTTCTGCGCGAGCGCCCGGAGGACCGCACGGTCGACGTACGCCTCGTCGAGCTGGCCGGAGCGCACCCGCTCCAGCAGGGGCTGCAGGTACGCGTCCCCGGTGGGCAGCTCGATGTCGATGCCGGCCTCGAGGGCGAGCGCTGCCGCTTCCCCACGGTCGGCGGCGACGGCGTGCATGACCTCGAGGAACGCGATCGCGAAGTAGTCCGCGACGACGGTGCCGTCGAAGCCGAGCTGCTCGCGCAGCACCCCCGTCAGGTAGTCCGGGTTCGCGGCCATCGGGACACCGTCGGTCTCGGTGTACGAGTTCATCACCGAGCGGGCACCACCGTCGAGCAGCGCCATCTCGAACGGCGGCAGGAAGACGTCGCGGATCTCGCGCGGCCCGGCGGAGACGGGCGCGTGGTTGCGTCCGGCGCGGGACGCCGAGTAGCCGAGGAAGTGCTTCAGCGTGGCGTGCACGCCGGCGTCCTGCAGTCCGCGGACGTAGGCGGTGCCGACCGTGCCGACCAGGTACGGGTCCTCACCGATGCACTCGTCGACGCGGCCCCAGCGGGGGTCGCGCACGACGTCGAGCACCGGCGCGAGCCCCTGGTGGATGCCGAGTTCGCGCATCGAGTCGCCGATCGCGCGGCCGACCTGTTCGACGAGTTCGGGGTCGAACGAGGCACCCCACGCGAGCGGGGTCGGGAAGGTCGCTGCCTTCCAAGCGGCCAGTCCGGTCAGGCACTCCTCGTGGACGAGCGCGGGGATGCCGAGCCGCGTCTCCCGCTTCAGGCGACGCTGCTCCTGCCAGAGCCACGCGGCCCGCTCCTCGGCGTCCACCGGCCGGGTGCCGTAGACGCGGGTGTAGTGCCCGATGCCGTCACGCGTGACGTCGGGCAGCGTGGACCGGTCGTCCTGCGCCGCCGCCATCTCGCCCTGCATGGGCGCGACGACGCCGTTCTGGTCGAGCCAGTAGCCGACGATCTGCGCCGCCTTCTCCTCGAGTGTCATCCGGGCGAGCAGGTCGCGGACGCGCTCGCTCACCTCGGGGACGGCCGGGAGGCTCGTGGCCGGGTCCGACAGTTCGGTCCGGACGTGCTCGGTGCGGTCGGGGTCGACCGCCTGCTGCGGGTCGTTGGTGATCGTCATCCCTTGACCGCCCCGGTGAGACCGCCGACGATCCGGCGCTGGAAGATCGTGAAGAAGATCAGCGCGGGGATCATCGACATCGACGTGAACGCCAGCACCTTCGCCGTGTCGACGGAGTACTGCGACGAGAACGCCTGCACACCGAGCGGCAGCGTGTAGCTGCCCTCGTTGTTGAGGATGAACAGCGGCAGGATGTAGCTGTTCCAGCTGGCGATGAACGCCAGGATCCCGACGGTGACGACGCCCGGCAGGGACAGCGGCACGATCATCCGGAAGAAGAACCCGAGGCGGCTGGCACCGTCGATGGACGCCGCTTCCTCGAGCTCGTCGGGGATCGCCCGGAGGAACGGCACCAGGATGATGACGGTCGTCGGCAGGGCGAAGGCGATCTGCGGCAGGACGACCCCGGCCAGGCTGTTCGTCAGACCGAGGTCCTTGATGAGCAGGTACAGCGGGGTGATCGCGACGGTGATCGGGAACATCAGGCCGGCGGCGAACAGGGCGTAGAGCGCCCCGCGGCCGGCGAACCGGTAGCGGGCCAGGATGTAGCTGACCATCAGGCCGAGCACGACGACGCCGACGGTCGTCGCGATCGCGCTGATCGCCGAGTTGCCGAGCTCCTGCCAGAAGATCGAGCTGCTGAGGACCGAGCCGTAGTTGCCCAGTTCGAACGGTGCCGGCAGGCCCGCGGGGCTCGTGGTGATCTGCGAGTTCGTCCGGAAGCCGCCCAGCACGATGTACAGCACCGGGGCGAGGTTCGCGGCGACGAACAGGATCGCCACGACGTAGGTGAGCGGGTTCGCGCGACCGATGGCCGCGCTCGACCGGCGCTCGCGCGTCGCACGACGCCCGGGGGCGACGATGCTCGTGGTGGCCATCACTTCTTCCCTTCGGTGATCGCGCCCGCGGTGTCCCGGCGGAGCACGAATCGTTGGTAGATGAGCGCGACGGCCAGGGAGATGATGAACATCACGACGGCGACGGCGCTGCCGAAGCCGTAGTTCCCGGAGTTGCGGCCGTTGCCCACCATGTAGGTCGCCATGGTCGAGGTGCCTGCGGTGGAGGCGATGTACTGCCCCCAGATGATGTAGACGAGGTCGAACAGCTGGAGCGACCCGATGATCGACAGGAATGCCCAGATGCGGATCGTCGGGCCGAGCAGCGGCAGCGTGATGCGCCGCTGGATCTGCCAGTAGCCGGCGCCGTCGATCGCGGCGGCCTCGAAGAGCTCTTCAGGGATGCTCTGCAGGCCGGCGAGGAACAGGATCACCGCGAAGCCGATGTACTTCCACGAGATGATCACGAGCAGCGTCCAGATGGCGATGTCCGGGTTGGACAGCCAGTCCGCGCGCAGGCCGCCGAGTCCGATGGACTGCAGCATGTCGTTCACGGCGCCGTTCGACTGCAGCAGCAGGCTCCAGCCGGTGCCGACGATGACCTCGGAGATCACGTAGGGCACGAAGACCAGCACACGGATGAGTCCGCGGCCGTGCATCTTCTGGTTGAGCAGCAGCGCGAGGACGATCGCGATCGGACCCTGCAGCACCAGCGACAGGACGACGATGAAGCCGTTGTGCATGAGGACCGACCGGAAGGCCTGGTCCTGGAAGATGATGACGTAGTTCTGCAGGCCGACGAAGTCGGTGGGCGGGCCGTAGCCCTGCCACTTGAAGAACCCGTAGTACGCGGCCATGCCGACGGGCAGGATCACGAAGGTGACGAAGACGATCACGGCGGGTCCGGCGAGGACGGCGATCTCCGCCCGCTGCCGCCAGTCCGCGAGCCGCTTGGCGGGCCGACGCCCGGCGGGGCGCGGTGCCGAGGAGGCACCGCGCCCTGCCTGCGTGGACCCCGCGCCGCGGTCCGACCCGGTGGCCGGGTCCGTGCCGAGCGAGGTGTCGAGGGTCATGATCAGCCCTTGGCCGCAGCCTGGTTGGTGGTGGTCACGATGTCCTTGGCGTTGCCCTTGCCGGCGAGGACGTCCACGACGCTGGTGTTCAGCGCGTTGCCGACGTTCTGGCCGTAGAGGGTGTCGAGGTACTGCGACACGAACGGGGCGTCCTTGTACGCGGCGAGGGCCGTCTTCAGGTACGACTCCGACACGACGGACTGGGCGTCCTGGTTGACGGGGATCGCCTGGAAGGCCTTGTAGTAGCCCTCCTGGTTGTCCTTCTGCACGATGAAGTTGAGGAAGTCGGTGCACGCCTTCTTCGGGGCCTTCGCGGTGCAGGAGTAGCCGTCGACACCACCCATCATCGACTTCGCGTCACCCTTGCCACCGGAGACGGCGGGGAACGGGAACCATCCGAGGTCCGGCAGCGGCTTGGCGTCCGGGGTCAGGGAGGAGATCACGCCCGGGTCCCACGCACCCATGAGTTCCATGGCCGCCTTGTGGTTGGCGAGGAGGCCGGCGGAGCTGCCGGCGCCCTGCTGTGCGGCGGTGGTGAGGAAGCCCTGGTTGAACGGCTTGGTGTCGTTGAAGGCCTCGAGGTCCTTGCCGGCCTTGGTCCAGCAGGCGTTGTCGAACTTCAGGGACTCGGCGGTACCGGTCAGGGTCTTCTCGCTGCAGGCGCGGAGCGCGAAGTTGTAGTACCAGTGCGCGGCGGGCCAGGCGTCCTTGGCGCCGACGGCGACGGGGTCGACACCGGAGTCCTTGAGCTTGCTGATGTCGGCGTTGAGCTCGTCCATGGTGGTGGGCGTGCCGTCGATGCCGGCCTTCTCGAACAGGTCCTTCGAGTACCAGATCCCCTCGGGGAGCACGGCGACGGGCATGGCGTAGGTGCCGTCCTTCGCGTCGTAGCCCGAGAACGTGCCGGCGCTGATGGACTTCTTCGCGTCGGCGCTGATCGAGTCCTTGATGTCGAGCAGCTGCCCGGCGGCGATCATGGCGTTGAGCTTGCCGCCACCGCGCTGCAGGAACACGTCGGGGCCGTCGCCGGAGTTGAGCGCGGTCTGGAGCTTGCCGTCCAGGTCCTCGTTCTGGATCGCCTGGATCGTGATGGTGACGTTCGGGTTCTTCGCCTCGAACGCCTTGACCGTGTCGGCCCAGTAGGCCTTGCCCGGTCCGGTGGTGGAGTTGTGCCAGAAGGTCATGGTGACCTTGCCGTTGCCGTCGTCGGCGGCTCCGCCGCTCGAGCAGCCCGTGGCGAGCAGTGCGGTGCCGGCTGCGATGGCGATGGCCGCCGCGAACCTGTTCTTCCTCGTCATTGTGGAGTCCCTCGGTAGTCGTCGTTGACATGCGACCGCGAGGCCGCACGGAGAGCATGCCTGGCGCTCGTTCGGCTTGTCAATCGATTTCGATAACGATTTCGGTCCGTGGCGCTCCGCGGCTGCGGACCCCGGCGCGGGGTACGGTGTCGACGTGGATGCCATCGCCCGTCCGGCTCCCCTGCGGGGTCGGACCACCATCAGCGATGTCGCGCGGGCCGCCGGCGTCTCGGTCCCGACCGTCTCGAAGGTCATCAACGGCCGTGACGGTGTCGCCGCCGCCACCTCGCAGCGGGTGCTCGCCGTGATCGAGTCGCTGGGCTACGAGAGCTCCCTGGTCGCCCGCAGTCTCCGCCGCAGCCGGACCGACGTGATCGGCATCCTCGTCACCGAGTTCGAGCCGTTCTCCACCGAGTTGCTCAAGGGCATCTCGTCCGCGGCCGACGGCACCGGGTACGAGCTGCTCGCGTACGCGGGGCTCGTCAGCGGCGAGGCCCGGCCGGGCTGGGAGCGCCGCTCGCTCTCCCGACTCGCCGGCACCCTCATCGACGGCGCGATCGTCGTCACCCCGACCACCCTGATGGCGAGCACCCCGATCCCCGTCGTGTCGATCGACCCGCACACCGGGCCCGAGGGCCACGCCGCCATCGACTCCGACAACGTCGGCGGGGCCCGCGCAGCCACCGAGCACCTCATCAGCCTCGGGCACCGGCGGATCGCGCACATCCGCGGACGCGCCGACCTGGCCTCGGCCGAACTGCGTGAGATCGGGTACCGCCAGTCCCTCGAGGCCGCGGGCATCCCCTTCGATCCCGACCTGGTCCGCGTCGGCGACTACCAGTCCGCCGCCACCGCCGAGGTCGCCCGCGAACTGCTCTCGCGCCACGACCGGCCGACCGCCGTCTTCGCGGCGAACGACAGCTCGGCGATCGGGGTGCTGCAGGTCGCGGGCGAACTGGGGCTCCGCGTACCGCAGGACCTGTCCGTCGTGGGCTTCGACGACGTGCCCCAGGCCGCGAACGCCACTCCCCCGCTGACGACGGTCGCGCAGCCGCTGCACGACCTCGGTGCCGAGGCACTCCGCATGCTGCTGGAACTGCTCGGCGGCCGCGACGTGCCGGCGCACGTGCAGCTGCCGGCGTCCCTCGTGGTCCGCGCGAGCACGGCGCCGCCGCCACCCGGTTCCTGAGGACCCGGCGACCCGGCGCCCGGGTCCACTCGAGACGCCCGGTCTTCGCCGGACACCTCGGCAGTCCCGACAGCCGATCGATGGTCCGGAGGGAGACAGAGGCATGCCTTCCTCGGACGACGTCCCGCGCCTCCTGCAGACCGTCATCGACACCCCTGCACCGCGCGAGCTGGCCGAGTTCTCCCGGGCGGTAGCCGATCGGTCAGTGAGACGGCATGAGTCGGAGCGCCGCGGACGATGGATCAGCGGCGCTGCTACGTTCGAGGCGGCGGACAGAGTGCGATCAAAGGCGCCGGAACGACCGGCCGGGCCGTCGACTTCGTCACAGCCACGTCTGCCATGGGAACCAGGGGATACGGCCATGAACACCACTGCTGAACGATCAGGATGGGCACGCTTCTGGGATCACGGGCGGTGGTGGAAAGCACTCATCCTCGCCGTCGGCTACCTCGCGATCTACGAGCCAGCCTCCCTGCTCATGGCACCGTTCCTGCCCTTCATCGGCAACGCGGACTCAACGAGCTACGTGCTCGTACTCATCGTCATCCCGGTCCTCATCGGCGGCCTCGTCCTCGTCGGTTTCGGGGCAACCGTCCGGTGGCTGCGGAGCACCTTCGAGCGACAGCCGACCCGCGGGCGAGGGTGGATGTGGATCGCGATCGTGGTCGTGCTGCTGTTCAACCTGCTGCGGTTCGCCAGCATCGACTACTCCGCCGCAGGGGTCGATTGGGTCGCTACGTGGCTGCTCGCCGGACTCGTGATCGGCTTCTCCGAGGAACTCCTCACCCGCGGCTACGTCGTCCGCATCATGCGGTCCTCGGGGAACTCCGAGGTTGCTGTGGGTCTGGTCTCCGCGGCACTGTTCGCCCTGCTGCACGGGAGCAACCTCTTCACGGGTCAGGCACTCGGACCCACGCTGCTGCAGATGGTCTACACGTTCTTCTTCGGCTTCTGCATGTACCTCGCGTTGCGGGTGACGCGCACGATCGTCGCGCCGATCCTGCTGCACGCCAGTACCGACCCCAGCATCTTCATGCAGGGCACTCATCCGGTGACCGGCGGCCTCACTTCCCTCGCCCAGCTCGGCAACATCGCCGTTGTCCTGGTCGGGGTCGTTCTCCTCATCGTCTTCCTCATCTCGGAACGACGCACACGGCACCACGATCAGACCGTGCTGTCCCACTCCGTCCGTGTCTCCTGACCAGACGCGTACACGAGGAGCGTCCGCATGAGTTCATCGCCAGACCTGCAGCGTACGCTCCGGCCCGACCATCACCGAGGACCAAAGGGCACGGGCTGATCAGCTTCGCCGGAATCGTCAACGTGGTCTACCCGACCGCGGACCAGCGACCCCCTGTCGAGCGTCGCGAGGTCCCGCGACGGTTCTGGATCGCCCTCGTCGCCTGCGTGGTCTACGTCCTCATGGCCGCCGGCGTCGGGAACCTGCTCAGCGCCGTCGTCGACGGAGAGCACCACCCGATCGCAGACTGGCTCGCCGGCACCTGGGTCCCGGTCGGCATCATGATCGTCGCCGGAGTGTTCTTCGCTCGACGCTCCGGCTGGCGGACCGACATCTGGCATGAGCACTCCGTCGCTGTCGGGTAACCCCGGCGCTGGTGGTGGCTCGCAGCGCCGGCTCTGTCGCTGACCGCCACGGCGATCCTGTTCAGCGTCGTGCCGTGGTCCGAGGTGTCGGCCGGGATCATCGTCGTCGTGCTCATCGGGGCGCTCGGCGTCGGCGTCGGCGAGGAGCTGTACTTCCGCGGGGTCCTCGTCACCGCGCTCCGCGCACACCACTCCGAGTTCGTGGTCCTCATCGTCTCGTCGGTGGTGTTCGGTCTCGCCCACGTGGTCGGCTTCGTGATCGCAGGACTCCCGATCGGCCTGATCCTGTTCCAGGTGACGTTCCTCAGCATGGACGGTGCCCTCTTCTACGCCGCCCGTCGCGCGACAGGCAAGCTGTGGGTGCCGATGCTCCCCGCACTGAGTGGCCTTCGGGTGCAGCGGGCCCAGGTACAGGCACAGGCACAGGTACAGGTACAGGTACAGGTACAGGCACAGGCACAGGCACAGGCACAGGCACCATCGGGCGCGCACTCGTTCGTCGACAGTTGCCCGACAGCCGGTCGCCCACCGGTACACGGTTGGCGGCGACAACGATGACAACTCACCCGAGTCCTCAGCAAGCGCGGACGGCACGCTGCTCCTGACCTGCCAGCAGACGTTCACTGACTGGGGCAGCACCGAGGAACGCGCTCCGGTGACGAGTTGTGTGCGAGGGAGACAGGTCATCCGCGCGGCGACAGCCCCCGGAGGGACACGCTCGCTTCCACCACCCCGACCTGATAAGTTCCCGCTCACAACAAATGCGGGAGGCCGTCGATGGAGACGCAGCACGACACAGCACACCGGACCGGCGAAGCCCTCGTCACGCTGACCGGAGCGGACGGCACTCCCCTGGCGGGTGCCGAGGTCGTCGTGGAACAGCGGCACCACGCGTTCGGCTTCGGCAACATCGGGTTCGACTTCATCGGCCTCGCGAACGGCGACGCGCCCGAAGCCAACGACCCCGACGCCCACGACCCCGACGACGTCGGCACGCCCGAGCTCGCCGACCTGTGGCTCGACGTGTTCAACACCGCCACGCTGCCGTTCTACTGGGGCCGCTTCGAACCCGAGCGCGGCCGCCCCGACACCGAGCGACTGCAGCGGACGGCCGCCTGGTTCCGTGACCGCGGCGTCGCGACGAAGGGGCACCCGCTGGTCTGGCACACCGTGCAGCCGGACTGGCTGCTGGGGCTCGACACGGACGAGGTCGAGCGCCTGCAGCGCGAGCGGATCCGCCGCGAGGTGCGGGACTTCACCAGCCTGGTCGACACCTGGGACGCGATCAACGAGGTCGTGATCATGCCGCACTTCGCGAACGGCGACAACGGCATCACGCCCCTCGCCCTGGCCCGCGGCCGCCTCGCGATGATCCGGATGGCCGTCGAGGAGGCCCGTGCGACGAACCCGTCCGTCACGCTGCTGCTCAACGACTTCGACCTGTCGGATGCCTACGAGTGCCTGATCGAGGGCGTGCTGGAGGCCGGGATCGGCATCGACGCCATCGGCCTGCAGACCCACATGCACCAGGGCTACTGGGGCGAGGACACCATGCTGGCGATGGTCGACCGCTTCGCCCGGTACGGTCTGCCGCTGCACCTGACCGAGACCTCGCTCGTGTCCGGTGACCTGATGCCCGCGCACATCGTCGACCTCAACGACCACCGGGTGGACTCGTGGCCCTCGACGCCCGAGGGCGAGGCACGCCAGGCCGACGAGCTCGAACGCCACTACCGCAGCCTGGTCGGGCACCCCGCGGTCGAGGCGATCACCTACTGGGGCATCACGGACCGAGGCGCCTGGCTGAACGCACCGATCGGCCTGGTCCGGGCCGACGGCACGCCGAAGCCGGCCTACGACGCCCTCCGTCGCCTGGTGAAGGACGAGTGGTGGACGGGGCCCACGACCCTCCGCACGGACGACTCGGGACGCGTGCGGTTCCGCGGGTTCCGCGGCGAGTTCGCGGTCCGCGCCGGCAGCGCGGAGACCACGGTCGCGATCGGTCGGGACGCGCCGTCGGAGGCCCGGTTGACGACGGACTGACGGCTCGCGGTGCCGACGCACGGCCTGTCGGACGGGAGGCGCGAGACCGGTCGGGACGCGCCTCCCGTCCGTCGCGTGGCCGGGTCCGACGCACGGCGACCCGCCGACCGGCTGCGGCCCGCGCGCTACGGTGCTCTCATGCGCGCCACCGTGCGGGACGTGGCCGCCCTCGCGGGGGTGTCCCCGAAGACCGTCTCCAACGTCGTCAACGGCGGTGTCGTCGTGCGCCCGGAGACCCGCGCCCGCGTCGAGGCGGCCGTCGTCGAACTCGGGTACGTGCCGAACCTGTCCGCCCGGGGGCTGCGGAACGGTCGGACCGGCGCGATCGCGGTGACGCTGCCGGAGCTCGCGAGCGCGTACTCGGCCGACCTGGCGCGGTGGTTCGTCGTCCTGGCGCACGACCGTGGCCTGGTCGTGCAGCTCGAGCAGACCGCGACCGACCCGGAGCGGGAACGGGACCTGGTCTCGCGGGCGCGGGCGCACCTGATCGACGGGCTCGTCCTCAACCCGGTGTCGCTCGACGCCAGCACGCTCGCGAACGCGGCCGGACTGCCGCCGACCGTCGTGATCGGCGAGGTCGAACCGGAGCACGTGGACCAGGTGCACGTCGACAGCCGGGCGGCAGCCCGTGAGGTCACGACGATGCTGCTGGACCACGGGCACCGGCGGATCGCGATCGTCGGCGCGGAGCGGGGCGAGGCGGTCACCGCCACCGCACGGCTGCGCCAGATCGGCCACGAGGACGCCCTGACCGAACGACGGGTCCCCGTCGACCCGTCCCTGCGCGTCCCACTGCCGGCGTGGACGACCGCGGAAGCGGCACGGACCTTCGGCGGATGGCTCGAGCGGAACCCGCTGCCCAACGCGGTGTTCGCGTTCACGGACTCGATCGCGTTCGGCGTGCTGCACGTCCTGGCGAGCCGGGGCGTCCGGGTGCCGGAGCAGGTGAGCGTCGTCGGGTTCGACGACGTCGACCAGGCCGCGTTCGCGGTGCCCGCGCTGACGACGGTGTCGTTCGACCGGCGGGACTTCGCGGCGGCGGCGCTCGACCTGCTCGAACGCCGGATCGAGGATCGGGAGGCGCCGGTCCGGACCGTCGTCGTGCCGCACCGGATCGTCGAGCGCGCGAGCGTCGCGACGCGCTGAGGACGGTGGGGGCGACGGGTCCGAGGCGCGGCCGCTAGCGTCGTCGACGTGACCGACGCGCCCGGACTGCCCGACCCCCTCGACCCGCTCGACCCGCTCGACGCCGTCGCCGTCGGACCGGTGACGATCGTCCCGGACACCAGCAGGCCGGTGGCCGCAGTGGTCGAGGGCGACGAGTTCCAGCGGTGGCTGACCTGGCCGACGGCGCCCCTGCCGGCGAGCGCGGTCGAGCGGACGGACATCTGGGCCACCCCGTCCGGGGTGTGGGTCGTCTACGCATCAGAGGACGTGGAGCAGTCGTCCGGGACGGCCGTGTTCCTGTCACCCGAGCACCCGCCGCGGTCCGTGGGACTCGGGGACCGGCGACCGATCGGGGTCGACGCCGAGGGGCTGTGGGTCGGTGATCCGCGCGACGCCTCGTTCTGGACCGAGGGGACGAGCGGCACGGACGACGACGACGACCTGTCCAGCATCGACCCCGCGACGCTCGAGTGGGCCCCGGTGGCCCCGTTCTGGCCCGACCGCGACACGTGGACCGAACCGGACGAGGACGAGGACGAGGACCTCGACGACAACCCTGCCGAGACCGACGAGACCGACGAAGACGACGACGACGACGACGACGACGAGACGATCGTCGGCACTGCCAGCCAGTGGACGGTCAGCTTCGGCCGCCAGCCGGGCAGCGGCGACGAGGTCGACGACCAGGTGGACGACGACGCCGACGACGCGGACGACGACGGCCCGGTCAGCACTCCTCTGCCGACCCCACCGACGGAGATCGTCCGCATCACCCCGGCCGACGAGCGCACCACGGTGCAGGTCGACCACCTGGTCGACGCCGTCTCGTTCGAGGACGGCCGGATGACCCTGCGGTTCCACCCCGCCGGTCCCCGGCAGGTCGAGGTGCCGTTCGGCGATCGCGGACCATGGCGCAGCTGGGACACCGTGTACGAAGCGCGCGAGGTCGTCGTCGACGTCGCAGCGGGCCTGCCGTCGGTCGTCGTCACCGAGCACCACACCTCCGTACCGGTTGCGGACGAGGGCGCCGGAGCAGACCTCGAGGAAGTCGAGGCGGTGTGGTCGGCTGCGGACGCCGCGCTCCAGGCCCGACGGGCGCCCTGGGTCGGGCGACTCGACCTGACAGGCGTGAGCGGAGCCTCCTGGCAGACGTCGGAACCGGATCCGGAGACGATCGAGCGCAGTGTCGCGGCGGTCCGCGAGCAGCTCGCCGGGCTCAGCGAACCGAGCATCATGTGGTCGGCCGACACCGACACCGTCACCCGGGTGCGGAGCGACTACCGCTCGGTGCAGGTGGACGTCGAGGGGTCGTGGCCGGACACCGAGGTGGTGGTGTCGTTCGAACACACGGCGGTGCCGTTCCTGCGGCTCCGCAGGCGCTACCGGGTCTTCGACGACGCCGGGTACCCGGTCGACCGGCAGTACGTCACGGTCCACCTGGAGGAGGACATCGCGACCGGCCACTTCCCGTCGCGGCGTGCAGCGGTGGACGGCGTCCTCGACATCTGACGCGGAGGGCTACGTCCGCGCCTCGGTCCGCCGCGGCTTCAGGCGTTCGGGAGCGTCCGTCGCCGGCACCCACTCGCAGGTGAACGACCCGCGGTAGCCGAAGAGGAACCCGAACAGCCGGTTGAGCACCTCGAGGTCGACGTGGAACGACTGGTCCTCGTCCGACCACCACTCGTGCAGGGTCGCCCGTCCGCTGAACAGCATCGGGAACCGGAACGACAGCGGCCCCTCGTGGAACCGCTGCGCGTCCGAGGTCAGGACGAGCCCACCGCGCTCGTCGACGGCCAGGTCGAGGTCGACCGCCAGGTGCTGGTGGGAGCCGAGGTAGTCGAGCACCCGGCCGTCGACGAGCACCATCGTCGCGTCGAACCGTGCGGTGCGGCCGGACCGGACGCTGTAGGTCCGGACGAAGGTCACCGTCTCGCGGCCGAGCACGTCGCGGTAGGGGTAGTTCTCGATGGTGAACGGGACGTCCTCGCCGACGTCGGGCACCAGGATGTTCCGGAGCCGTCCGATCTGCAGGAACGGCACGGTCCACCAGGGTCCGCGGCGGATCGACTGCATGGTGCCGTGGCCGACGCAGGCTTCGGCCGCGTCGAGTCCGACGCCGAACCGACGCTGCATCATCGGGTGCAGTCGGTCGAAGTCGGCGCCGAGCGCCTCCTGGAACACCGAGGTCATGCGGTCCCTCCGGGTCGGGACGGGGTCGCGAGGGTCGTGAGGGTCGCCGGGGCGTCCCGCAGGTGGTCGGCTCGCCGGGTCCCGCCGGCGGGCGCGCGGAACGTCCGGGAGGCCCGTGGCCGGTCCCGCCGCCACACCGCCAGGACGCTGGTGAGCGGCCACGCCTCCGGCTCGGCGCCGCCCTCGAGCCAGATGCGGAGGCGGTCGAAGCTCCAGGCGGTCGCCCACCCGAGGAGCGGCCGGACGACGAGGTCGAGCGGCCCCCACCCGGAGTCGTAGTCGTAGCCGGTGACGAACCGGGTCCGGCCGTCGTCGGTCGGCACGTACCGCCAGTAGCCGCGGCCGGTCCGGATCGGGGACAGCCGGTCCTCGGTGGCGAAGCGGAGCGCCGAGGTGCGGGTGCCGTCGTCACGTCGTCGCTCGCCGATCGAGATGCCGGTGCCGTGCACGTCATGGACGGCCGACCGGCGGACGTAGGTGAACCGCGCGGACCCGTCCGTTCCGGCGGGCTCGGGGACGATCTCGGAGAACCGGACGTCCCACCGGACGTGCTGCCGGGGGTCCTGCGTGGCGGCCCACACCGCGTCGACGTCGGCGTCGATCACGGTCTCGACGTAGATGCTCCGGCTGGCCACGGGGCTGAGCGTAGCGCCGGCCCGAGCGCCACCACCAGCGGCAGCGCTGCCGTCAGTCGCCGTCCGCCGCGCGCAGCACGGCGGCCGCGGTCCGGCGGTCGGCGAGGATCCGGAAGTGGCCCCCGAGGTCGAGCCGCACGTTCTCGGCTCCCGACAGTTCGCTGCCGCCCGGGATGAGCGTGTCGAACACCGCGTAGACCGAGGTGATCCGCGCGTTCGCGTCGAGCTCGCGTGCCAGGCCCGCCAGGACCGGGTCGGCTGCCCGGAACACCCGGAGGTGCCGGACGGGTGCCAGGACGGCGTACTTCGATCCGGCGAACGGCGTCGACACCGCCACCATCCGGTCGATGCGGCCGTGCGGGTCGAGCCGGGTCATCGCGTACTTGCCGATGAGGCCGCCCTTGCTGTGCGCCAGGACGAGGACCCCGTGCAGGTCGTGCTCGTCGAGGTAGGCCATCACCTCCTCCGCCGAGAGCGGCACGGGCTTGACGTTGTGCCGGAGGACGGTGAGCACGTGCACCGGGTGGCCGCGGTCGTGCAGCACGTCCATCAGCGGACGCATGAAGTGCCAGGTCTCGTAGACGCCGGGGATCACGACGACCGCCTGCCGGTCGCCGGTGCGGTAGTCGTCGGCGGTGGTCGGGCCCAGGCTGCGGACCTGCCAGACGGCGGCGTACAGCCAGTCGAGCAGCGCCCACCGCGTGCGCCGGACGAGTCCGACCCGGACGGGAGGCACGGCCCCCGTCCTCCGCGTCCCTGCACCGCCGCCGGTGGTCGCGTCGGTCACCGCGGCACCTCGTCCCGGCTGGCCTCGAGGGTCTGGACCCGGCGGAACTCCTCGATGAGCCGGGCGACGGCCACGGGCTGCCGCTCCTGCACGTGGTGGCCGCCCGGGAGTTCGACGAGCGCGCCACGGTGGGCTGCCCCGACGACCCGCTGCCCCCAGTCGTGCTTCGCGATGGGGTCCTGTTCGCCGCGGACGACGAGCACCGGGACGGTGAGGGCCCGGACGCGGTCGAGCATCCGGTAGTCGCGCATCGGCCGGAGTTCGCGGAGGTACTGGGCGGCGCTCCGGAAGTAGTCGGTGAACACCACGGCGTTCATCCGGACGCCCTCGAACGCGCAGTCGACGGCGAGCGCGACGGCCAGGCGGACCAGCGAGCGCCGGTGGTCGTCGACGACGGGTCCGACGAGCACGACGGAGGACACGACGTCGGTGTGGCGGAGTCCCGCCTCGACCGCGATCTGCGTGCCCATCGACTGTCCGACGACGACGAGGTCCCCGGCACCGCGTTCGGTGACCGCGCGGACGACCAGGTCGGCGTACTCGTGCGCCTCGAAGCGCCGGCCGGAGTACGGCAGGCCGCCGAAGCCGGGCAGGTCGACGGCGACGGTGCGGTGGCTGCGGGACAGCGCGGCCTGCAGGCGGCGGAAGGAGCGGTGCGACATGCCGATGCCGTGCACCAGGACGACGGTGGGGGCGAACGCGTCGTGCAGGCGTCCCGCGGGGGCCACCGTCCGGAGTCGGACGCGGTGACCGTCGACCCGGACCGTCTCCACCAGCGCGCGCATCACCCGAGACTATGCCGGTGCCCGGCTGCCACCTGGGAGCGGATCCGCAGCACCGGGATCCGCAGCGCAGGGACAGCCGGGTCTTCTACTCCTGCAAGGTCGGCGGGGTGCACTGCTGCCATGAGCGACACGACGCCTCCGGCACGACGACCCGACGACCACCCCGACCAGCGCCACGACTCCTGGGCCGCTGCCCCGGCCGCGACGCCGACCTCCACCCTCTCGCCGCCCCCGCCGTCCTGGTACGGCACGCCGGCCCCCACCCCGGGCACGACGCCCGCGGGGCGGAGCACTCCGCACCCGCCGTGGTTCTGGCCGGTCATCGCAGCGGCGATCGGCCTCGGCGCCCTGCTGGTCGGCGGCGGTGTCGGTTTCGCGGTCGGGCATGCCGTCGCGAGCCACGGCACGTCCTCGTTCACCGGCCCGGGTTCCGGCCAGTACGGTCCGCGTGGACAGTCGACCGGCGCACCCGTCACCCCGCAGGACGGCAGCTGACCGGGGCGGGACCCCACTCTGGTGCCGGACGCCGCCGCGCCGTTACGCTCACGCCATGCGCAAGGTCACGGCGGGTCTCTTCACCTCGGTCGACGGGGTCGTCCAGGACCCGTACAACTACCAGTACGACAGCTTCGACGACGAGCTCGGAGCCGCCATGGGCGCCTGGATGGGTGCGACCGACACCGTCCTGCTGGGCCGCACCAGCTACCAGGAGTGGTCGGAGTGGTGGCCCGCCCACTCGGAGGACCCGTTCGGGCAGTGGATCAACCCGATCGAGAAGTACGTCGCGTCCACGACCCTCGGTGACGACCTGGCGTGGGAGAACAGCACGCGCATCACCGGTGACGTCCCGACCTTCGTGCGCGAGCTCCAGACCCGTGACGGCGGGGACATCGCGGTCTGTGGCAGCGTCACCCTGGTGCGCAGCCTGCTCTTCGCCGGGGTGCTCGACGAACTGCAGTTGATGGTCCACCCGGCGATCGCCGGCCACGGGCGGAAGCTGTTCGAGCCGACGGACCCGCCCACGCGCCTCCGGCTGGTCACGAACACCGTGACCAGCAAGGGGAACGTGCTGAGCACCTACGGCCCGTTCGCCGCGTCGGCGGGCTGAACCCGCGCCTCCCGGCCCGACCGCCGAGGGGGTGGACGGCAGGTCTGCGTGATCGGCGTACCCTTCTGGGTGGCCCAGACCGCACGAAACCGGAGCTCACCATGCCGCAGGACACCCGCCCGCACGTCGTCATCGTCGGCGGTGGATTCGCCGGGATCGCCGCCATGCGTGAGCTCAAGGACGCTCCGGTCCGGGTCACGCTCGTCGACCGCCACGTCTACAACATGTTCCAGCCGCTCATGTACCAGGTGGCGACCGGCGGTCTCAACGCCGGCGACGTGACGTACTTCCTCCGCAGCCTGCGTGCCCGACAGTCGAACGCGGACTTCCGCCACGGGCTGCTCACCGGCATCCGGCACGACGAGCGCATCGCCGAGATGTCCGACGGCGAGCACCTGCACTACGACTACCTGATCCTGGCCAACGGCGTGAACACGAGCTACTTCGGGACGCCCGGCGCCTACGAGTACGCGTACTCGATGTACTCCCGCTCGCAGGCATTGCGGATCCGCGACGAGCTGTTCACCCGCCTGGAGCAGGCTGCGGCGAAGCAGGGCCCGGACGAGATCCGCGTCGTCATCGTCGGTGGTGGTGCGACCGGCGTCGAGATGGCAGGCGCGCTCGCCGAGCTCCGCGACCAGGCCCTGGTGGGTGCGTACCCGGAGATCGAACGCGGGAACATCTCGATCACGCTCGTGCACCGCAGCGGTGAGCTCCTCAAGCCGTTCGCCCCGCGCCTGCGTCGGTACGCGGCGAAGATCCTGCGGAAGCGCGGCGTCGTCCTGCGCCTCAACGCCGGTGTCGAAGAGGTCATGCCCGACGGCGTCCGGCTCGCCGACGGTGAGGTCATCCCCGCCTCCCAGGTGATCTGGGCGACCGGCGTCTCGGCACACAAGGAGGTCGGCAACTGGGGTCTGCCGCAGACCCACGGCGGCCGCATCCAGGTGAACGACGACCTCAGCGTCAAGGGCGTCGACCGGGTCTTCTCCGCCGGGGACATCGCCGCGCAGGACGCCGCGTTGGCGCAGCTCGCGCAGCCGGCCCTGCAGGGCGGCAAGCACGTCGCCCAGCAGATCAAGCGTCGTCTGGCCGGCAAGCCGACCGAGCGGTTCAAGTACTTCGACAAGGGCACGATGGCGACGATCGGCACGAACGCCGCGGTCGCACAGCTCCGTGGCGGCATCACGATGGTCGGCCCGGTCGCCTGGGCGGCGTGGGTGTTCGTCCACATCACCAGCCTGCTCGGCAACGGCAACCGGATGTCGACGCTGACCCACTTCTTCGTCCGCTACGTGTGGTTCATGCGGAAGCGCTCGATCCCGATCGTCGGCGACGTCCGTCCGGTGCGCCCGAACGGCGACCGCGAGCCGGAGCCCTGGCAGCTGCAGAAGGCGGAGTGACCGTCATGAGGTGACAGCCGTCACCACATGACGGACGGGAGGCTCCCCACCAGACCGGTGGGGAGCCTCCCGTCCGTCATGTGCCTGGTGGGAGCGTCAGCTGCGCGGCGTCGTGTAGGCACCGTCGGCGATGTCCTCGAGCAGCGTCGGGCCGGTCGGCTGCCAGTCCAGCAGCGCACGCGTGGCGCTCGACGTCGCAGCCATCGGCATGCCGAAGAACCGCCCGATGAAGCCGAAGTGGTCGACCGCGTCGGCGGCGTCGACCGAGGTGACCGGCACTCCGAGGGCGTCCCCGATCGCCTGCGCGATGTCGCGGGTGGGGACGGCGTCCTCGGCGGTGACGTGCATCCGGGTACCCGCGGGAGCGTTCTCGAGCCCGAGTCGGACGAGTCGCGCCGCGTCGGTGCGGTGCACCGCGGCCCAGCCGTTCGTCCCCTCGCCGATCATCGCGGCCACGCCGTGGCGTCGTGCTGCGGCGGTGACGAGGGCGATGAACCCGTGGTCGCCGCGTCCGTGCACGGTCGGGGCGAACCGTGCGATCACGGTGCGGACACCCTGGTCGACGAAGTCGAGGGCGCGGTTCTCGCTGCCGCCGCGCATCGCCTGCGGGCCGACGAAGGGGTTCGGGTCGTCCTCGTTGGCCGGGCGGTCGACGGTGAGGCCGGCGACGCCGGAGGCGACGACGAACGGCCGGTCGCTGCCGACGAGGGCACCGCCGAGGGTCTCGACTGCGGCACGCTCGGCGGCGTTGGTCTCCTCCGGGTGCGCCCAGTCGTGTTTGTTGGCGAGGTGGACGACCCCGTCGGCGGCCTCTGCTCCGCGGCGGAGGGCGTCCAGGTCGTCGAGGTCGCCGCGGAGGACCTCGGCGCCCTTCGCCTGGACGGACGCGGCGGCGGCATCGGACCGGACGAGCCCGGTGACGCGGTGGCCGGCGGCGAGGAGCTCGTCGACGGTGGCGGAGCCGATCCAGCCGGATGCTCCGGTGACGAACACGTGCATGGTGGTGCCCTTCTCGATGATGTCAGTTGCTGACATCAGGAACCGTACACCCGATGTCAGCCGCTGTCATCGTCGCTGGTCCTGAGTAGACTCCGGGCATGGCGAGATGGCAACCGGGCACGCGGGAACGACTGCAGGCGACCGCGCTGCAGCTGTTCCTCGACCGTGGCTTCGAGACCACCACGGTCGCCGACATCGCCCGCGCCGCCGAGGTCACCGAGCGCACCTTCTTCCGGCACTTCGCGGACAAGCGTGAGGTCCTGTTCGCCGGGCAGGACGACTTCCTGCAGCTCTTCGTCGGCCCGATCCAGGACGCCCCGGCCGACACGCCCCCGGTCGACCTCGTCGCCCGGGCCCTCGCCGGCGTCGGGTCGTACTTCACCGAGGACCGCCGTGAGTGGTCCCGCAACCGGCAGCGGGTCATCGACGCCGAACCCGCACTCGGTGAACGGGAACTCGCGAAGCTGTCCGGCCTCGGCACCCGGCTCGCCGAGCTCCTCCGCGACCGCGGTGTCCCGGAACCGGCCGCGACCCTGGTGGCGCAGTCCGGCGTGACCGTGTTCCACCTGGCGTTCGCGCAGTGGATCTCCCCCGACGAGACGCGGACCCTGCCCGTGCTCGCGACCGAACGGCTCGATGCCCTGGCGAGCACGATGGCCCGGCAGCCCGCCTGACCGCAGCCGACCGGGGCTCGTCGCTGCGAGGCCCGGTGGTGACCGGACAGCACTGAGCCGGTTCATGGACTCCCGGAGCACACTGGCGGGATGACCCGGACCGCAGCCCCGGCGCCAGCCCAGACCACCGCCCCGGCGGCGGAGACCACCGCCCCGGCGGCGGGGACCACCGCCCCCACCCGGTCGGCCGCACCTGCCCCGCTCGCCCACCGCTCCCTGGCCCTGGACGGCCTGCGCACGATCGCGATCGTCATCGTGATCCTGTACCACCTGCACGTGCCACAGTTCGAGGGTGGGTGGATCGGCGTGACCGTCTTCTTCGTGCTCTCCGGGTACCTCATCACCACGCTGCTCCTCCGCGAACGTCGGAAGACCGGGACGGTGCGGCTCGGCTCGTTCTGGTGGAAGCGCCTGCTGCGGCTCTACCCGGCGCTCCTGGCACTCGTCGTCGCCGGGCTGCTGCTCTGGAACTGGGTCGGCGACTACAAAGGGGCGTCGTTCTCGGCGGGTGAGGCCGCGTTCATCGCCCTGACCTACACCGGCAACCTCTTCCGGTCGTTCTGGGACACCACACAGGGCGTCTTCGCACACACGTGGAGCCTGTCGATGGAGGAGCAGTTCTACCTGGTCTGGCCGCCGGTGCTCGTGCTCCTGCTCGCGACGGGACGGCGTCGACGGACCCTGGTCATCGGCCTGTCCGCGGTGGTCGTCGTCGCTTCGGCCGCTGCCTGGATGAGCTACCGCACCCCCTCCGGCGGGTCCACCCCGGACGTGTACTTCTCCCCGGTGCTCGGTGTCGTCCCGCTCGCCACCGGGTGCCTGCTCGCCCTGCTGCTCGACGACGATCGCGTGCGGGCGTTCGCCTCCGGGCTCGCCGGCCACCTCAGCACCTGGGTCGGGGCGGCGGCCGTCATCGGCGTGCAGTTCTGGATCGACGACGACTGGACCGAGCACGCCTGGACCTTCGGTCTGCTCATGCCGGTCACCGGCGTCTTCGCCGCCGTGCTCATCGGCGGACTCGTCTCGGTCCGCACCCCGGTGTCCGCGGCCCTGTCCTGGTCCCCGGTGGCGTGGTTCGGGCGACGGGTCTCGTACTCCGCGTACCTCTGGCACCCGCTCGTCATCGCGCTGCTCGGCACGTTCGCCATCGGCTGGCTCGGCGACGTGTGGCTCTTCGCCGTCGCCGTGCTGGTGGCGATCGGTGCGGCCTACGCGGTCGAGGTCCCGGTGGAGAAGCTCCGGGCCCGCGCCCGGGAAGCCCGCCGCCTGGTCGCCGAGGACCGCGCCGCGCGGAGCGCCGCCACGAGCTAGCGCCGGCGGCTGGCCTGGCGCCGGGTGTGGTTGTGCTCGATCGCCCGCCGGACGAGTGCCTGCAGCGCCGGGACGTCGACGGCGTCACCTGCGAAGTACTTGATCGCCCGGCGCTGGTTGCCGCCGAGTTCGTCGTTGAACAGGCCGTCCGGGTCCTCGAGGGCGGCGCCGTACATGAAGCCGAGCTTCACGGCCTCCTTGAAGACGTTGCCGACGACGAGGATGCCGTCGAGCTCCCACACGGGGGCGCCGCGCCACTTCCAGGTCTCCTCGATCGCCGGGTCCACGGCGAGGACCGCGGCACGGGCGTCGGCGAGGACCGCTCCGCGCCAGTCCGGGTGCGCCGCGATCATGGCGTCGATGTGCTGCGCGGGCGTCGTCTCCGCCGTCGGCGTCTCGTCGGGCTGCGTGTCGTCCGTCTCGGTCATGCGCACACGCTAGTGGTCTCGTCCGCGTCCCGGGGACCGTCGTGCGTTCCGGTGGAACGACGGACGGGAGGCCCGGTGCCAGCTGGCACCGGGCCTCCCGTCCGGTCGTGGTCCGGACCGGACCGACTCGCTCAGCGGCGGGTGTCGCCGTCCTGGTCGACCTCGATCTCCTCGTGCGCGACGTCTTCGGAGACCTGCTGCTGCTCGGTGACCGTCTCGGTGCCGAGGCGCACGCGCTCGACCGGCACGGTCTCCTTGTCGACGACGACGCGCTCCTCGCTGAGCGTGACCTCGTGCTCCTCCTCGGACAGGTCGGGGCCACCGGTCGCAGCGCCGACGTTGCCGTCGGTGATCGGCTCGGTCTCGACGCGGACCTCCTCGTGCTGGACCGGCACCGTGACGTTCTGCTGCTCGGTGACGATGTGCTTGCGGAGGCGGGCACGGCCGGTCTGGACGCGCTCGGTACCGACGTCGAGCCGCTGCTCGGAGCGGGTCATCGCGTCGTCGGTGTCCGGGCCGGACGTGTCGTGGCCGGCGCTCGCGGTCGTGTCGGTCACGCCACGGTCGGCGTCCGTCGTGTCCCGGCCGGTGACCGTGTCGCTGTCGGCGACGCCGGCGGCGTCCGCCGTGGTGTCGTACCCGGCGGCACCGGCGACGCGGTCGTCGGTGGCGGGGAGGTCACGCCCGGACGTGTCCCCGGTGCGGTGCGACCCGGCGGCGGCCGGGTCGGTCGGGGTCAGGTCGGGGTCGACGCCGATCGTGCCGTCGTCCACACCCGTGTCGGTGGTCGTGCTGCTGTCGGCGCCGGTGCCGGTGCCGGTCGTTCCGGCGCTGCCGCTGCCGAGACCGTAGTGGTCGAAGATCGTGTCCTGCTCGTCGTCGCTCAGGTCGCCGTCGGCGTCGATGCGCGGGGCGTCCTTGATGCGGTCCTTGTCGTACGCCACGCGGAGCTCGTCGCCGGTGAGGTCGGCGCCCTCGAGCGGGACGAAGGACTCGGAGGTGCCGAAGAGCCCCGTCGAGACGCTGGCGAACAGGGGGTGCCCGTCCTCGTTGTCGACGTAGACCTGCTTGACGGTGCCGACCTTCTGGCCGTCCGGGTCGATGACCTTGGCGCCGAAGACGCTGTTGACGGTGTTCGTGTCGATCATGGTCGTTCCTCTCGTTCGTGCTGTCGGGTAGAGGTGGGGTGGGTTCGTGGGGTGGGTCGATCCGGACGTCAGCGTCCGAGGCCGACCCGGTCGACCTTGCGGTGGTACCGCATGCCGGCCAGGCCACCGAGGACGGCGCCGACCAGGCTGATCACGGCGACCAGGACGACGGTGATGATGCCCGTCACGGTCAGGGTGCCCTCGTCCACCGGGATGCGGGGGAAGCTGTTGAGGTTCCCGAGCACGTTGAACTGGCTGCCGGCGACGGCGGTGACGATCGCCACGACGACGGCGATGACGACCGCCCAGATCCAGACCGCGACGCCCTGCTTGGCTCCGGAGAAGCGCGCCATCCGGCCGGCGACGTAGCCACCGGCGACGTAGGCGACGAACAGGATCACCGCGAGTGCGATGGCCCCGACGATGCCGACGACGTCGCCGTTCTTCGTGACGTCCTTCGCTGCACTGTCGACGTCGCCGCCGTTCTGCCCGAGGCCGACGCCCGCACCGACGGCGGTGAGGACCGCCGTGAGGATGACGGCGGTGCCGGTCGCGGTGAGCCAGCCGAAGAACGCCGAGCCCCACTTGAAGCCGGCGAACTCGTCCTTCTCGCGCTCCAGGACGCTCTCGCGCTGGGTCGGTCCGCGATCGGCGCGGGCGGCGCCGCCTGCTGCGGTCGCGGTGTCGTTCCGCGCGGTGTCGTTCCGGGCGGTGTCGTTCCGGGCGGTGTCGTGGTCGTTGCCGCGGTCGGGCGAGACCGCGTGCGCCGCTTCGGTCTCCCGGCGTGCTCCGTCAGGTCCGGTGCCGTCGGTCGCTCCGGCGTGACGGACGGGCCGCGTGTCGTCGTCGGGTGTGCTCATGGCTGCCTCCTGGCGTGGTGCTCGTGCTGCTGGTCGATCCGCCCGGTACGGAACTCCGGTGCGGGTGGGAGCGCGGGCAGACGACGGCGCACGTGCGGTTCGCGGACAGTCGCCGGCGTGCACGGCACGAGCGGGATCACGCCGGACGAGCCTCCTGGACGGTCACCCGCCGGACGCTCGGCGTGACCGCTGCCGCCACGGTGGCGACCACGACGAGCAGCGCGCAGCCGAGCAGGGTCGGCGTGGTGCCGACCGTGTGTGCGAGCGGGCCGACGAGCGCTTCGCCGAACGGCAAGGCGACGACCGACCCGACGGCGTCGTACGAGTAGACGCGGGCCAGGACGTCGCGCGGCACGTTCGTCTGCAGGGACTGGTCCCACGCGATCGAGAAGACCTCGATGGCGGCCCCCGCGACGGCGAACGACACGATCAGCGCCGGGACGGAGGGCCGCAGCGCCAGGGTCAGGACGGGCACCGCTGCGACGACCATCAGGGCCACGCCGATCCCGAGAGCGTGCCGGGGGTGCCAGCGGAGCGCGACCACGGCGCCGACCGCGAGTCCGACCGACAGCGCGGCGACGACGAGACCCCAGGCCGCACGGCCGAAGGACGCGTCCGCGACGACGGGCCCGAGCACCGCCGTCGCACCGACGAAGGCGGCGTTGAGCACGGCGAACTGCAGGACGACGATCCAGACCCAGCGTCGGCCGACGAACTCACGCCAGCCCTCCCGGAGGTCCGCCACGACCGACGTCGGTTCCGATGCTCCGCCCCCCGTGGCCGTCCGCGGTAGTCGCATCCGCCCGAAGAGGACCCCGGCGAGCGCGAAGCCCACGGCATCGACGGCGAGTCCCCACCCCGGTCCGACCACGGCCACGAGTCCGGCCCCGGCCGAGGCGCCGAGGATGCTCCCGCCGTTGAGGCCGAGCCGGAGCAGGGCGTTCGCCGGCCGGAGCTGCGCTCCGGGCACCGTGTCCGGCACGAGCGCTCCCGCGGCGGGCAGGCTGACGGCCGCCACCGCTCCGTTCAGGACGCTCAGCACCACCAGCGACGGGATGCTCGCCGACCCGGTGATGACGAGTGCGGCCACGGCGCCCTGCGTGACGGCGGCCGCGCACGACGTCCCGACCAGGACCACGTCCCGCGGCAGCCGGTCGGCGATCACCCCGCCGAACAGCAGGACCGCGACGTTCGCCACCGACCGGGACGCCACGACGAGGCCCAGGTCGGCGGCGGACCCGGTCAGGTCGAGCACCGCGAACGCCAGCGCGATCGGCGCGACGGCGTTGCCGAGGATGCTCGTCGTCCGCGCGGCCAGGAGCCACCGGAAGGGCGTGGACCGGAGCGGACCGAACCGGTCGACCGTGGTGCTCACGAGCGGCGGAGCGGGAAGAGGGCGGCCGTGACGGACACCGGACGGGTGCCGGGTGTCCGCGGCGGACGGGCGGCAGCGTGCAGGATCGCGGATGCCTGCCCGATGTGCTGCACCACACGGCGCCAGGTCTCCGGATCGACCCACAGCTCGGCGTCGGTCGAGACACCGGGACCGTCGGCCTGCTCGCGGGCGCGTCGGCGGAGCTCGTCGGCGACGGCGTCGAGGTACACGAGCCGGTCCTCGGCCGCGGCGGGGTCGAGCGGGTGGACCTCCTGGGCGTCGAACGGCTCCGAGGACGTCTCGTGCCGGTAGCGCTTGGCCTCGCCGCCCCGCAGCCGGACGACCTCGACCACGCGGACGAGCCCTGCCCGCTCGAGCACCCGGAGGTGGTAGCTCGCGGTCGCCTGGGACAGCCCGAGCTCGCGCCCGGCCTCGGCGGCACTCATCGCGACGCCCGTCAGCAGGGACAGCAGTCGTAGGCGGATGGGGTGCGCGGTCGCACGGAGCTCGTCGATGGTGGACACGGGGGCATCGTGACAGCCGGGCCGCCTCACCGTCAAAGGGCTCTTTGGGGGTCGAGGACCGACCCGGACGCGTCGGGGCCGTACAGTGCAACGCATGAGCGGGCGGTGTCGGCGGTGACCGGGGCGATGCTCCCGACCGTGTTCGGGGTCGTCGCACTCGTGGTCCTCGCGACGGCTGTCCTGCTCCTCGCGCGAGCAGCGTCTCCCTGGGCACCGGCTCTCGCTGTCGCTCGCGGTGCAGCACAGCTCGCCGTCATCAGCCTCGTCCTCGCCGGCGTGATCCGGTCGCCGTGGCTCATCGCGCTGGTGCTGACCGTCATGTTCACGGTCGCCGTCGTCACGGCGTCCCGGCGCCTCGGTGCGGTGCGCCGGATGGTGTTGCCCGTCGCCTCGTCGATGGCGGTCGGGATCACCGTCACGGGCCTGATCGTCTTCGGGACGGGTGCGATCGAGCCCAGTCCGCGGGACGCCCTCGCGGTCGGTGGCATCGTGATCGGCAACGCCATGACGATCGCGAGCATCAGCGGCCGCCGCTTCGTGGAGCTCGCCGACGACCGGTGGGACGACGTCGAGGGCTGGCTCGCCCTCGGTGCGACACCCCGCCAGGCGACCGTGCAGCTCGTCCGGCGTGCGGTGAGCGCCGCGCTCGTGCCCACGGTCGACCAGACGAAGACGACGGGCTTGGTCACACTGCCGGGAGCGTTCGTCGGTGCGGTCTTCGGCGGGCTGTCCCCGCTCGAGGCCGGACGGTTCCAGATCGTCGTCCTCGCGGCGATCATGGCTGCCGGCACGTGCACCGCGGTCCTGCTCACCCGGTGGTTGGCGCCGCTCCGGACACGGCCGCAGCTGCCGTGACCGGGCCCTCGTTCAGGCGGGGGTGCCGAGGCGGTACCCGACGCCGCGGACGGTGCTGATCAGGTCGCGGTCGGTCTTCCGGCGGATGTAGTGGACGTAGGTGTCGACGGTGCCGAGCTGCTCGCCTCGTGCGAAGACGGCGGAGAGCAGGTGCTGCCGGGTGAAGGCCCTGGCCGGTTCGCTGGCGAGCAGACGCAGCATCGCCGTCTCCTTCTCCGTCAGCATCACCCGGCCCGTGTACGGCGAGGTGATGCTGCTGTCGTCAGGGAAGAATGACCATCCGCCGATCTCGATCCCCGGACCGGCACCGGAGTAGTCCCGCGTGAGCGCGCGGAGTCGGGCGGTCAGCTCGTCGAAGTCGAACGGTTTCACCAGGTAGTCGTTCGCGCCGGCGTCGAGACCCGAGACCCGGTCCCGGACTTCCCCGAGCGCGGTGAGCATCAGCACGGGGGTGCTGATGCGGCGCTGGCGGAGCGTCTCGACCACCTCGGTACCGTCGATGCCCGGCAGCCGGCGGTCGACCACCATCACGTCGAAGTACTGCGCGGCTGCGGCGAGCAGTGCGCTCTCGCCGTCGGCGCAGAGCGTCACGTCCCATTCCTCGCCCAGCACGTCGGCAACCAGCGGACCGAGCCGTGGATCGTCTTCGACGAGCAGCAGGCGGAGCGCCATCAGCGGTCCTCCCGTTCGTGTCCCGGTCCGTCAGGCTGCACCACGGGGAGCCGTAGGGCGAACACGGTGCCGTCGCTGCCGGTGCGCTCGACGGTGACGTCGCCGCCGGCACGGACGGCGATGTCACGCACCAGCGCGAGACCGATCCCGTAGCCGGTCCGCGTGCCCGCTGCGCCCGCAGTCGCGGTCGGGGTGCCGTGGGCGAACCGGTCGAACACCCGCGTCGGGGCGATCCCCGTGATGCCCGGCCCGTCGTCACCGACACGGATCGTGACGGACGGGCCGTCCGCGCGCACCCGGACGGACACGTTCCCGTCCGGGCGCGTGTGACCGATCGCGTTGTCCGTCAGCGCCACCAGGCAACGCCGGAGTTGTGTCTCCGACACGGCCAGCACCGGCCCGGCCCGACCCGGCTCGGCCCGACCGACCGTGAGGTGCACCTGTCGTTCCGCGGCGAGGACGGACATGTCGCGTTCGAGGGTGATCAGCGCCACATCGAGGTCGGCGACGCCGCCGGTCGCCTCGCTGCCGGCTGCGGCATCGAGGAGGTCGTTGACGATGTCGATCAGCACCCGGGTGTCGCCCTGCAACTCGTCGACGACGGCGCGACGGGCGTCGTCCGCCGGTGTCATCATCCGGAGACGCTGCACCCGGGCGTGCAGCACCGTCAGCGGTGTGCGGAGTTCGTGGCTGGCGTCAGCGACGAAGGTCCGCTGCATCCGCGCGGCTTCGGCGATCGGCAGCACCGCACGGCGTGCGATCACCCACGCGGCGATGCCCGCGAGGGCGATGGCGAGTCCGCCGACGCCCAGGACCGCGATGCTGAGGTCGACGGTGTCGAGGGTGATGTGCACGTCGGTGGGACCGGGCGTCTCGTGCAGTTGCCCCGGCGTGAGCTGCCACAGGACGTACCCGACGACCAGCAGGACGATCGCGATCACCAGCGCGGCCGAGACGACGGCGACGCGGAGACCGATGCCGATCACGGACCGCCGGTACGCCAACCGGTCCGGGTCGCGTTCAGCGCCGGACCGGAACGACCACGACGTGGCCGAGTCGGCGATGGCAGACCACCACGATGACGACACCTGTGCTCCTTCCCGGAAGCGACGCCGGAACACGTGGGGGGTGCGCGTTCCGACGTCGCCGTACGGGCACCGATCCTGCCCTACCCGAGCAGCGCCGGCGCGTCGATCATCAGGGACGAGCACTCAGGAACCACCAAGAATGCGCAGATCGTGCACGGAGCCCGTTTCTTGGTGGAGTCTTGCGGGCCTCTTCCTACCGTCGTGACATCGCCGGTCCCACGTTGCGCGGGATCGCCCACTTCCGACGAGGAGAACGTCATGTCCCACTCGCCTGCGGCGCTGCTGCGGACCCGGACCCGCTCGAACAAGGTCCCGGACCCCACCGCGTCGTTCTGGATCATCAAGGTCCTCGCGACCACCGTCGGTGAGACCGCCGCGGACCTCCTCAGCGACACCGTCGGCCTCGGACTGCCCCTGACGACGGTGATCATGGCCATCGCGCTCGTGGTGTTCCTGGTGCTGCAGTTCCGTGCACGCGCCTACCGGCCTCCGCTCTACTGGAGCACCGTGGTGCTGATCAGCATCGTCGGCACCTGCATCACCGACAACCTCACCGACGGCCTCGGCGTACCGCTGGTCCTCAGCACCACGGTCTTCGCCGGGGCGCTGGCAGTGGTGTTCCTCGTCTGGTTCCGGACGGAGGGGACCCTCTCGATCCACAGCATCGACACGCGCCGACGGGAGGCCTTCTACTGGCTGGCGATCCTGTTCACCTTCGCGCTCGGCACCGCCGCCGGCGACCTGATCGCGGAACAGACCGGTCTCGGGTACTTCCCGTCCCTGCTGCTGTTCGCCGCGGCGATCGCGCTGACGGCTGCCGTGTGGTTCCTCGGCCGCCGAGGCCCGGTCGTGTGCTTCTGGATCGCCTACATCCTCACGCGTCCGCTCGGCGCGTCCGCCGGTGACCTGCTCTCGTCTCCGGTGCACGACGGCGGACTCGGTGTCGGCACCATCACCACCAGCATCGTCTTCCTCGTCGTGATCACCGCGATCATCACCTGGCTCTCCCTCCGGCGCCGCGAGGACCCGGCGCTGCGGTCGCAACTGACCGTCTGAACCCCGCCGCGCCCAGCCGACCCCCGAAGGACCTCTCGTGCTCACCACCGTCCCCCTCGCCGTGCACCTGCTCGACGCCGCGTCCGTGCTCCACGCGTTCGGCCCGTACGTCCTCGCCGGCGTCGCCGTCCTGATCTTCATCGAATCCGGCGTGCTCTTCCCGTTCCTGCCCGGCGACTCACTGCTCGTGACCGCCGCGATCACCAGCAGCGCACTCGGCATCACGCCGTGGCAGGTCGCCCTGGTCGCGTCCCTCGCCGCGATCGCCGGCGACCAGGTCGGCTACTGGCTCGGCAAACGCTTCGGCCGACGGCTGTTCCGCGACGAAGCACGGCTGCTCACCACCGCCCGACTCGGAGAAGCGGAAGCGTTCTTCACCCGCTGGGGCGGGCTCTCCCTCATCCTCGGCCGCTTCGTACCGGTCGTCCGCACCTACGTGCCCCTCGCCGCCGGGACCGCACAGATGCACTACCGCCGGTTCCTGCTGTTCAACGTCACCGGCGCCGTCGCATGGGCGGCAGGCCTCACCGCCGTCGGTGTGCTCCTCGGCGGGATCCCGATCGTTGCCCACAACATCGACGTCCTGATGATCGTCATCATCGTCGTGTCGGTACTCCCGATCGTCATCGGTGCACTCCGCCGCCGAAGCCACGATCGGGCGGCGGCGGCGGACGAGCACCGCGCCCGGGAACCCCGGGAGACGCGGGAGCGGCAGCCGTGACGATCTCCGCGACCGGCCGGGCGAACCGTGTGCCCGACCCGACAACCTCGTTCTGGGTCGTCAAGGTGCTCACCACCGGCATGGGGGAAGCGCTCTCCGACTTCCTCGTCACCCGGTTCGACCCGGCACCGACCGTCCTCGTCACCGCGGCGCTCTTCGCGGCCGTCCTCGCCCTGCAGCTCGCGGCGACCCGGTACGTCCCGTGGCTGTACTGGACGACGGTCTCGATGGTCGGTGTGTTCGGCACCATGGTCGCCGACGTCACCCACGTCGCCTTCGGGGTGCCGTACCTGGTGTCCGCACCCGTGTTCCTGCTCGCCCTGGTCGCGGTGTTCGTCCTGTGGCGTCGAACTGAGGGCACCCTCGACGTGCACGCGATCACCAGCCGGCGTCGGCACTCCTGGTACTGGGCCGCCGTCATCGCGACATTCGCGACGGGGACGGCCGCCGGCGACCTGCTCGCGAGCACCTTCCACCTCGGCTACGCCCTCGCCGGCCTGGTCTTCGTCGCCCTGATGGCACTCGTCGTGGTCCTGCGGATGACGGTCGTGCTGGGGCCGGTCGCGGCGTTCTGGACGGCGTACGTCCTCACTCGCCCCGTCGGCGCCTCGTTCGCGGACTGGATCGCGGTCCCGCACAGCCGTGGCGGCCTCGGCGCCGGCACCGGCCTCGTCAGCGCGCTCCTCGCCGTGGTCATCGCCACCGTCGTCGCCTGGACGTCCCAGTACCACCGCGTGACCCGGATCAGCGGTGTCCGCGACGGGGGGCGTGACGCAGCCGGGACCGGTACCTGACCACCGGTCGGGATCCGCACTCCAGCAGGTCGCACGCTCCCTCCTGCGTAGGCTCACCCCGTGACCACGGACACCACGGACGTCCTCGTCGTCGGCGGCGGACCGGTCGGCCTGTTCCTCGGCGCGCTCCTCGCCGCCCGCGGCACGGCCGTGCAGGTCTGGGAGCGCCGGACCACCGAACCGGTCGGCTCCCGCGCGATCGGCATCCACCCACCGTCGCTCGACGCCTTCGCCGAGGTCGGCCTGGCCGGCCCCGTGCTCGAGGAGGCCGTCCTCGTCCGCACCGGTGTCGCCCGCAGCCGAGGCCGGGTCCTCGGAGCACTGTCGTTCGACCGGGCCTCGGACACCCACCCGTACGTGGCGACGTTGGACCAGCACCGCACCGAGACCCTGTTGCGCGAGCGACTGGACGCCGCCGCTCCCCACGCCTTCCGCACCGGGACCGCCCTGGTCGACCTGGCCCGGCACGCCGACCACGTCGACGCGACGGGCGCCGACCGGGACGGCCGCACCGTCTCCGTCCGTGCCGCGTTCGTGGTCGGTGCCGACGGTGCCCGGAGCGTCGTCCGTGACCTGCTCGGCATCGGCACGACCGGCCGGGACTACCCCGACCGCTACGTGATGGGCGACTTCGCCGACCCCGAGGACGCCGACGCCCGGGCGACCGCGCTCGTCGACGTCGGAGCGGGCGGCGTCGTGGAGTCGTTCCCCCTCCCCCACGGCCGTCGCCGCTACGTCGCCCTGCTGGCCGCCGACGACCCGCTCGTCGACGGGTCCGCGCCGGTGACCGCAGCCGACGCACCGGAGGCGGGTCGTGCCTCCCGGCTGGCGGCGGTCGTCCGCGACCGGACCGGCGTCGCACCGGACCCGTCCACCTGCTCGATGCTCAGCGCGTTCCGGGTGCGTCGACGGACCGCGGAACGCGTCGGCGTGGGGCGGGTCGTCCTGGTCGGCGACGCGGCCCACGAGATCAGCCCGATCGGTGGGCAGGGCATGAACCTCGGCTGGTTGGACGCCGCGGACCTCGCACCGCTGCTCAGCGACGCCGTCCGGACCGGTGCGACCGGCCCGTGGCCGGCCTACGCGCGTCGCCGACAGGCCGCCGCCCGTCGTGCGGGTCGGCAGGCCGAGGCGAACATGGCCCTCGGCCGCGCCGTCCCCGAGGCGGTCGGCATCGGCCGGGAGGCGCTACTCCGGTCCGCCCTGGCCCTCCCGACCGCCGGTGCGCTCGCCCGGCTCTACGCGATGGCGTGGGCGTAGCCGGAACCGCTCCCGGCGCTGCTCGGGCAGCTCAGGCTGCTCAGGCTGCTCAGGCTGCTCAGGCTGCTCAGGCTGCTCAGTGCGAGGTGCGGTGCCGTCCGTACCGCTGGAACAGGGCCGCCCACCGGGGCAGGGCGCGCTGCTCACCGGACACGACCGCCGCCGCGGTCGGGGACGGTGCGAACGCGAACCAGGGGCACACGGGGCACACGTGCAGCCACTCGTGGACGGCGAGACCGACGCCGTAGTACTGGTTCCGCGCGACCCGAAGCGGGCGGGAACACCGGGGACAGGACAGCTGTACGCCGTCCCGTCCGAGCGCGGGGGTGGTCGTTCGTGTCACGTCGACAACTGGCATGGCCGGTCCTCTTCGAGTGTCCCGTCACGCACCGTTGCGTGACCGTGCGGCGAGGATACGACCGGACCGGCGGCGGTGCACCCCGGGGCGTGTTCCTGTCCGCAGAACGCGAGCGAGCCCCGTCGGTCCACCCGTCGCCGCACGGTCCTCACCGGTCGCCGAGCCACTCCCGGATCGTCGTGGCGACGTGGTCGAGGTGCGACTCGAGCAGGAAGTGCCCGCCGTCGACGAGCTCGATGCGGGCCCCTGGTGCGTCACGCCGGAAGGCCTCGGCCCCCGCCGCGGCGAAGATCTCGTCGTTCCGACCCCAGACCACCAGGACCGGTACCCCGGAGGTGCGGAGCCAGTCGTGCACCGCCGGGTACAGCTCGCGGTTGCTGGCGTAGTCACGGAACAGCGCCAACTGCACGTCGTCCTGGCCGGGCCGCGACAGGAGCGCGAGGTCGTGCTCCCAGGCGTCCGGGTCGACCGTGCTCGGGTCGGGCACGCCGTGCGTGTGCTGCCACTCGACGGCCTGGCGACCGAGCGCGGGGCGGAGTGCGTCACGGGTCACGGTCGTCCGCTCAGCGGCGTCCGCCCAGATCGGGTCCCAGAAGTCGGCGACGAAGCCCTCCTCGTAGGCGTTGCCGTTCTGCGTGATGACGCCGTCGACGGCGTCGGGGTCCGCGAGCGCCAGGCGCCATCCGACCGGGGCGCCGTAGTCCTGCACCATGATCGTGTACCGCTCGACGCCGATCGTCTCGAGGAACCGGCGGGTCACCTCGGTGAGGGCGGCGAACCCGTACTCGAACTCGTCGACGGACGGCGCCGACGAACGACCGAAGCCGATGTGGTCGGGCGCGATCACGCGGTGGTCCTCCGCGAGCGCCGGGATGAGGTGTCGGAACATGTGCGAGCTCGACGGGTACCCGTGCAGGAGCAACAGGACCGGAGCGTCGGACGGACCGGCTTCCCGCCAGAAGACCTCGAGTCCGTCGACGCTGACGGTGCGGTGGTGGACAGTGACCATGGCTAACCCCTTCGGACTTTCATACTGGTTAGCCGGACGCTAGCATGGGCGGATGACCGAGGACGAACGACCGGGGAACCCGATGCGCGACGAGGAACTGCTGCTCGCGGTGCTCAACAGCGCGCCGGTGCTCGACGGACGTCCCACCGACACCCTCGTCGGCGAACCCGGCCAGGAGTCGGCGCGGAGCTGGGGCGGGACCGGCACCCCGGCGGAGCTCGACCGACTCCGCCGGGCACGCGACACGATCCAGGCCGTCGTCCGGAGCCCGGGGACGGCTGCCCTCGACGAACTCACCGCCGTCACGGCCGGAGCCGTGCGGACCCCGCGCGTCACGACCGCGGGGGTGGTGTGGGAGCTCCGGGCACCGGCGGACGACCGGCTCGCGGTCGAAGTGGTCCTCGCGTGGTCGAGCGTGCAGGCAGCGCACCCCGGCCGGCTGCGCCCCTGTGCCAACGACGAGTGCAACCTGTTCCTCGTCGACCACAGCCGGCCCGGGGCGGCGAAGTGGTGCTCGATGGCGACCTGCGGCAACCGCATGAAGGCACGGGCGCACGCCGAGCGGACCCGGAGCTGACCCGGGTTCCGGCTCCGGCGCGAGGCGGTCAGGCGGTCAGGCGGTCACGGCGTGCGGGTACTCCGCCGCACGACCCTGGAACGCGAGGATCGCGTCGTTGCGGACCTGCCCGTCCTCGATCTCGACGGCACGGCGGATCGTGTCGGACTCGGCCCACGCGGACGGACCGGACATCACCGTGCGGAGGAACGGCATCAACGCCTCACTGATCTCCCACGTCGAGGAGTTCCAGAGCAGCGACGGGCTGTGGTCCACGGCGTAGTAGTTGGTCGAGTCGCCCACCGTGACCATCGGTTCGGCGAAGGACGTCGAGCGTGCCCAGCTGAAGCCCATGCCCTCGTCGATCGACACGTCCACGATGAGGCTGCCGGGACGGAAGGCGTCGAGGTCCTCGGTCCGCAGGTAGGTGAGCGGCGCGTTCGGGTCCTGCAGCGTGCAGTTCACGACGATGTCGTTCTCGGCCAGGTACGGCGCCAGCGGCACCGGACCCTCGGGTGTGCGGACCGTGCTCGCGAAGGGCGCGTGGTCGTCGTGCTCGAACTGCAGGATGTCGACCGACGGGATCGGCGACCCGACCGCGGCGATGTCACGGTTCGTCAGGACGCGGACGTCGTGGACCCCGTGCGCGTTCAACGCCGTGACCGCGCCGCGAGCCGTGGCGCCGAACCCGATCACGACGGCGGTGAGACGACGGCCGTAGTCCCCCGTCGAGCCGCAGAGCTGCAGGCCGTGCAGCACCGAGCAGTACCCGGCGAGCTCGTTGTTCTTGTGGAAGACGTGCAGGCTGAAGCCGCCGTCCTCGCGCCAGTGGTTCATGGCCTCCCAGGCGATCAGCGTGAGCCGCTTGTCGATCGCGAGCTGGGTCAGGGCCTGGTCCTGCACACAGTGCGGCCAGCCCCAGAGGACCTGGCCGTCGCGCAGGTCGGCGAGGTCCTCTGCCAGGGGCTTCGGCAGGAGCACCACGTCGGACGTGGCGATGATCTCGGCACGCGTGGCCATGCCGGCGACGAGTGGCTCGAGGTCAACGTCGGGGACGCCGAACCGGTCGCCGTACCCGCGCTCCAGGACCATCTGCGCGCGGAGGTCCGGGTCGATGCGCCCGAAGTGGGCGGGGTGGATCGGCAGGCGACGTTCGTCGGCCTTCCGGGAGACAGCCAGCACCCCGAGCCGGAGCAAGCGGGGGGTCGGCGTGTTTTCGGTCATGGTGCACTGTAACGGCGCACCCGAGCGGAACTCAGGCGACGAGTGCCGCGCCCGCGAACCCGAGCTCGACGACGAGCACGAGGGACGATGCGATGACGAGCCGGAACAGGGTGCGCGTCGGCGGACCGGTGAGCACGAGCCGGACGCCGACCACCGCGAGCACGACCACCACGACGGCGCCGAGGACCGCGAGCACCGCCCCGGCACCACGGACCGGGTCGGTACCGCCGAGTTGCCCGACGAGCACCAGGACCGCAGCGACGACGAGCGACCCGAACGCCACGATCCCGGACGCGTGCAGCCCGAGACGGTGCGGGAAGCCCCGGACCCCGGTGGCCGCGTCATCGACCAGGTCGGGCAGGACGTTCGTGCAGTGGATCGCGACACCGAAGACCGCTCCGGTCGCGATCGCCCACGTCGCCGGCCAGCCACCGTCCGGTCCGGCAGCGACCGCGACGACCGGCAGCAACCCGAACGCCACGACGAACGGCACGACCGAGGCCGCGGTCCGCTTGAGCCCGGCGTCGTAGGCCCACCCGGCCGCCACGAGGACGACGTGGGCGACGGCGGCGACCGGTCCGAGGAACAGCGAGAGGACGACGGCGACCCCGGCGGTCACGAACGCGGCGGTCCGGACCGTGCCGACCGCGATCAGGCCACGGGCGACGGGCTTGTCACCCCGGCCCACCGCACGGTCCCGGTCGGCGTCGATCCAGTCGTTCGCGAGCCCGATCGACAGCTGTCCCGCCACCACGGCGAGCGCCACCAGGAGGACGACCCGGAACGGGTGCCCGACAGCGGTGGCGATGACCGCCGCGAGGACGGTGACGGTGACGGTCGGACCGGGGTGCGACGACGCGAACAGCAGGCGAGCGGTCGAGGGCCTGCGGGAAGGGGTCACCAGGCCAGCGTACGGAGCCGACGGCGGTCCCGGCCGCTGAGCGGTCCTGCACGGTCCGTCGCCGCGCTGATCGCCTCGCTCATCAGCACGCCACGCGTCCTCCGACGCACGACGGCGATGCTCGCCGAACTCGACCGGCGGGAGTCGCTGCCGACCGGTCGCTGACGGACGGGTCGCTCAGCGGCCGCCTTCCGCGCGCGCCTCACCGGCCGGCACCGGAGCCGCGGCCACCCCGCTCCCCCGGCGCCGTCGCGCCCCGAGCAACCCGGAGGCCAACGCGATCCCGGCGAGCACGACCAGCCCGCCGACGGGTTCGTTCCACCGCAGCGGCTCACCGAGCACGAGGACGCCGAGGGCGACCCCGACGACCGGGGTCAGGTAGGTCACCGTGGAGGCCCGGCCCGCGCCCCAGGCGCCGACCAGCCGGGTGTTCCACGCGTAGGCCAACCCGGTGCCCACGGCGCCGAGCGCGACCATGGCGCCCACGATCCTCCAGTCCAGCTGCACCGGACCGGTGGCGACGACGGGTGCGACCACCAGCATCAGCCCGGCCGCGAGGGTGAGCTGCACCGTCGCGACGGTGGTCGGGTCGTACCCGCCGCCGACGCCGAAGCGGCGGAGCCAGGCGAGGCCGATGCCGTACGACGCGGTCATGCCGAGCAGCGCGACCTGCCCGGGGACGCTCGCCAGGACCTGCGGGTCGCCGAGGACGTCCCACGGTCCGACCAGGACGAGCACGCCGACGATGCCGAGCACGATCCCGCCCACCTGGCGACGGCTGAGCCGCTCGGTGGGGACCAGGACGGCCAACGCCAGCAGCGTCATGATCGGCGTGGTCGCGTTGTAGATGCTCGCGAGGCCCGACGGCACGGTCTGCTCCGCCCAGGCCATCAGCGACGAGGGGACGGCGTTGAGGAACACCGCGACGACGAGCAGGTGCCCCCACACCCGCGTCTCGCGGGGCCAGCGGCGGCGGGTGACGAGCAGGACCACGACGAGCGTCAGCGCACCGAGCACGGTGCGGACGGTGGCGACCTGCTGCGGAGCCAGACCGTCGAGCCCGATCTTCGCGAAGAAGAAGCTCGATCCCCAGGTCAGGGCGACGAGCACGTAGAGGAGGGCGTTCATGTGGCCTAGTCTCGGCACACCACGCACATGCGGCAAACGCATGCACCTCATGCCGACATGAAGGACACTCATGACCGTCTCGCTCCCCCAGCTCCGCGCCTTCGTCGCGACCGTCGACGCCGGCTCCTTCACCACGGCGGCCGTCGCCCTCGGGGTCGGGCAGTCCGCCGTCTCGCACGCCGTCGCAGGCCTCGAGCGCGAGGTCGGCGGGCACGTCGTCCGCCGCGGCTCCGCGACGGTCGCGACCCCACTGGGCGAGCGGCTGCTGGCACACGCCCGCAGCGTGCTCGCCTCCGTCGACGCCCTGGAGGCCGTGGTCCGGCCCGCCACAGCGCGCGGCACGGTGCGCCTCGCCGCCGTCCCGACCGTGTGCCAGGGGCTGCTCCCGCGTCTTCGGGAACTCTGGTCGGTGACGCTGCCCGACGTCGACGTGCAGGTCTACGAGGGTGACGACGACGAGATGCCGGAGTGGCTCGAGGCCGGCACGGTCGACGCGGCCGTGCTCGTCGACCCGGTCGCCGTGCCGGACGGCGGGGTCGTGGTCGCGAGGGACGAGATGGCCGCCGTGGTCCGACGCGACCACCCGCTCGCGGGAGCCGAGGCACTGACCCTCGACGACCTCCACGACGACGGCCTGGTCGCCGGCGGCGGCGGCTGCGAACACCAGATCCAGCGGATGCACGAGATCGCCGGGCAGCCCTTCCGGTACGCCCACCGCGTGCGGGAGATGAGCACGATGTTCGGCATGATCGAGCGCGGCGAAGGGGTGTCGATCGTGCCGACCCTCGGCCGCGTGATGCTGCCCGCCGGGCTCGTGATGCTGCCGGTGGCGCCGCGGTACGAGCGGACCCTGGTGCTGTCGGGGCCGTCGTCGCGGCCGTGGCACCCGTTGGCGCGGGCCCTGGTCGACGCGGTCTGAGGTCCCCGCGCGCTGCGGTGTGCCTGGCGTGCGAGCGCGCGCACGGTCTGCGCGGGCGCGTTCTGCGCGGTCTGTGCGGTGCGCGCAGTGTGCGCGGTGTGCGCGGTGTGCGCCGCGTGCGCCGTCTCCGCGCGCTCGTCGCGTACCGGGCAGGATGGGGCGATGCCGGAGACCTACGTCAAGACCTTCACCAGCCCGGACGAAGCTGCCGCCGAGGCGGCCGGACTGGAGTGGCTCGCCGAGGCCGAGGACGCCGGCGGCACCCGCGTCGCCCGGGTCATGGCTCGTCCGCGCCCGACGGTGCTCGAGCTCGAGTTCGTCTCCGACGCCGCGCCCTCGGCGGCCCAGGCGGAGCGGTTCGGGCGCTCGCTCGCCCACACCCACGCGGCCGGTGCGTCGCACTGGGGCGCGCCGTCGCCCGGGTTCCCCGCGAACGGACCACTCCGGATGGGCCGCTCGCGGACGCCGTTCGTGCCCGCGACCGAGGCGCCCGACACCTGGGGCGAGTTCTTCGCCGAGTACCGGATCCGTGACTACGTGCAACGCATCGTCGACGCCGGCGGGTACGACGGGTCCGAAGCGGCCGTGTTCGAGCGCGTCTGCGACCGGTTGGAGGACGGCACGCTCGGCTCCCCGCAACCGGCGCTCGTCGGAGACGGCCCCGCCCGGCTGCACGGCGACCTCTGGGCGGGGAACGTGCTGTGGCCGCGGGACCGGTCGGAGCCCACGGGGGCGGTGCTCATCGACGCGAACCCGCACGGTGGGCACGCCGAGACGGACCTGGCGCTGCTCGCACTGTTCGGGCTGCCGCAGCTCGAGACAGTCCTGGCCGCGTACGACGCCGAGTCGCGCCTGGCGGCCGGGTGGCAGGAGCGCGTCGAGCTGCACCAGCTGGCGCCGCTGCTGCTGCACGTGCTGCTGTTCGGCGGTTCGTACACGGGCGCGGCACTGCGGGCCGCCCGCCGCTACGCCTGACCCCCGGTCCGTTCCGCAAAACGCAACCTCGGCGGCCTCCCGCAGCGGTACTCCGTTGCGGGACGTCGCCGACGTTGCGTGTCGCGGCCGTTGACTTTGCGTTTACAGCGCTGTAAAGATGGGCCTGCGCGACGGAGCGCGAGAGGGAGTGACCATGGTCATGAGCAGCACAACGGCACGGTCGGCACTGACCCGCCGCGGGTTCCTGGCGGGCGCGGTCGGTGGACTCGGTCTCGGCACCCTGGCGCTCGCAGGGTGTTCCGCACCCTCGGCCGGCGGCGCCGCTGCGGGTGGGACCACCCTGCGCTTCTACGAGCAGAAGCAGGAGGTCATCGCCTACTTCGACGACCTGCTGCGTCGCTTCGAGCGGGAGAACCAGGGCGTCCGGGTGGTGCACGACAGCACGGTCGCGATCGCCCCGCAGTTCGTCCGCGGCGAGCCCGCCGACGTCGGCTGCTTCAACGACAACCTCGAGCTCGCCCGGTACATCGAGCGGGGTGTCCTCCGTGACCTGAGCGACCTGCCGGCAGCCGGACGGGTCCGGAGGAGCATCGACGGCCTCACCAACCAGTACGCGACGTTCGAGGGCCGGACGAGCGTCCTGCCCTTCTCGCTCGCCGCCGCCGGGGTCATCTACAACAAGCGGATCTTCGCCGAAAAGGGCCTGCCCGTGCCGACGACCTGGGACGAGTTCGTCGACGTCTGCACCGCGCTGCGGAAGGCCGACATCACCCCGGTGTACGCCACCGACCGCGACACCTGGACGCTCTGGCAGGGCCTGTTCGACTACTCGGTCGGCAGCCTGGTCGACACCGGCTCGTTCTTCCGGAAGATGAAGGCCCTGGGCACCGACGTCGGGCCGGACGCCGAGGTGTCGTTCGAGAAGGACTTCGCCCTGCCGATGGAGCGCGCGAAGACGATCTCGTCGTTCTTCAACCCCGACCACGCCACCCGCTCCTACGCCGACGGCAACCTGGCGTTCGGGCAGGGCAAGGCCGCGATGTACCTGCAGGGACCGTGGGCGCTCAGCCAGATCGCCCTGGTGGACGAGAAGCTGCGCGTCGGGACCTTCCCGCTGCCGGTGTCGAACGACCCGGGCGACCGGAAGGCCCGGGTCAACATCGACCTCGGCCTCTGGATCCCGACCACCACCCCGTACGTCGAACAGGCCCAGGAGCTCGTCGAGTTCCTCATGCAGCCGGACGTGATCAACGCCTACAACCTCGACAACCTGGCGTTCTCGACCACCGAGGACGCGACCCCACAGACCGACGAGCGCATCGCCGGCCTGCAGTCCTCCGTCGACGACGGCGCGTTCTACCAGGGCGCCGGCACCTTCATCCCGACCTCCATCCCGCTCGGGAACTACCTGCAGACCGCGATCCGCAGCGGGGACTTCGACTCGATGCTGCGCCGGCTCGACACCGACTGGCGACGCCTCGCCGGACGCTCGGCGACGGTCTGACCGGCGTGCCCAGCACCCGTCGGACCGAGCCCGGAACACAGGAGCGACCATGACCATGCAGACCCCCCTGACACCCGAGACACGAGGCAGCCAGGACCCGCGTCCGGGTCCCGTCACGGCAGCGACCCGCGTGCACCGCCGGGTCGGCTCGTTGCGCCGCACCGAGGGCATGTACTACCTGTTCCTCGTCCCCGCCCTCGTGCTGTTCACGGCGTTCGTCGTCGCCCCCGCGTGCGTGGGCATCTTCTACAGCTTCACCGACTACCTCGGGTTCGGGCAGTGGCACTTCCTGGGTCTCGAGAACTACCGGGCTCTCGTGTCCGACCCCGCGATCCTCGGGTCCTACGGGTTCACGCTGGGGTTCGCGGTGGTGACGGTCATCGTCACGCAGGTGATCGCACTCGCGTTGGCGATCGCACTGTCCAAGCGGGTCCGTTTCGCCGCGGGGCTGCGGTCGGTGTTCGTCATCCCGATGGTCGTGTCGGGCATCATCGTCGCCTACGTCTTCAACTACCTGTTCTCGAACACGCTGCCGGCCCTGGCGACGTCGGTCGGGTTCGCTCCGCTGCAGCAGAGCATCCTCGGCGACCCGAACCTCGCCTGGCTCGCGATCGTCATCGTCTCCGCCTGGCAGACGATCCCCGGCGCGCTCCTCATCTACACGGCGGGGCTCACCTCGATCCCCGCCGACGTCTACGAGGCCAGCGCGCTCGACGGTGCCGGCACGTGGAAGCAGCTCCGCGCGATCACGCTGCCGCTCATCAGCGGGTTCATCGTGATCAACACCGTGCTCGGCGTGAAGGGCTACCTCGGTGCGTACGACGTCATCGTCGGTCTCACGAACGGCGGCCCCGGCTCGGCGACGAGCAGCGTCGCGATGACGATCTTCACCGGCTTCACCAGCGGCGACTACGCGTACCAGATGGCCAACGCGACCGTGTTCTTCATCATCACCGTCCTCATCTCGGTCCTGCAGCTGGCCGTGACGCGCGGAAGGAACCTCCGACTCGCATGAGCGCCCTCGACACCCGGTCCCCGGCCACCGCCGCCGCCCGCAGCCTGGCCGACCCACCACGTCGCCGCCGACGCCTCGAGCGGGTCAACTGGCCGCTCACGATCATCCTGGCGATCGCGTCGCTGAGCGTCCTGGTCCCGCTCTACGTCACCGTCGCGATGGCGTTCAAGACCAGCGCGCAGGCCGCCGACGGCAACGCCCTGTCGCTGCCCCTGCCGTTCAACCCGGCGAGCTTCGTCGAGGCCTGGCAGCTCACCCGCTTCCCCGTCTCGTTCTCGGTGTCGCTCGGCGTCGCCGCGCTGACGGTCGTCGCGACCCTGCTGCTCAGCTCGTTCGCCTCGTACGCGATCGTCCGGAACTGGCACCGTCGGTTCTTCCGCTGGTCGTTCGTCTACCTGCTCGCCGCGATGTTCCTGCCGTTCCCGGTGGTCGCCCTGCCGCAGATCAAGCTGACGGCGATGATCTCGCTCGACAACCCGATCGGCGTCGCGATCCTGCACGCCATGTTCCAACTGTCGTTCAGCGTGTTGCTCTACTCCGCGTTCCTCCGGTCCATCCCGATCGAACTCGAGGAGAGCGCCCGGATCGACGGTGCCTCGACGTGGCAGATCTTCTGGCGGGTCATCCTGCCGCTGCTCGGTCCGATGAACGCCACCGTCGGCATCTTCGCGTTCCTGGCGTCCTGGAACGACTTCATGATGCCGTCGCTCATCACCGCCGACCCCGGACTGCAGACGCTGCCCGTCGTGCAGAACATCTTCCAGAGCCAGTTCGGCACGAACTACAACGTCGCCTTCGCCTCGTACCTGATGGCGATGGCACCCACGATCGTCGTCTACCTGTTCGCGCAGCGCTGGGTGATCAGCGGCGTGACGCAGGGCGCCGTCAAGAGCTGACCCGAGCCTCCAGACCGACCCCGGCCGGACGGCCGAGACAGGACCGCACCACGTGACCACGTCGCCACTGCCCACCATCCGCCCGTTCCCCGGTTCCGACCCGGTCGCGTCCGCCGACGCGGTCGTCACCGGCGACCGCTGGCGGGTCACCGTGCTCCGCGACGGGCTGTTCCGGATCGAGTGGAGCGAGGACGGTGCGTTCGAGGACCGCGCCTCCACCTTCGCGATCCGACGCCGGCTGGACGTGCCCGAGTACACGGTCACCCGCCGGGGTGACGGGGTCGAGGTGACCACCGACCGCGCGACGCTCCGGTACGACGGTCGTCCGTTGTCCGCCGCCGGCCTGGTCGTCGAGACCTCCGGCCCGGACGCGAACCGGTGGCGGTACGGACAGGAGGCACGTGACCTGGGTGGCACCGGACGCACCCTCGACGACGTGGACGGGCGGATGGAGCTCGAGTCCGGCGTGCTGGCGCGCGACGGCATCGTGATGCTCGACGACAGCGAGTCGTTCCTGTTCGAGGACGACGGGTGGGTCGGCAGCCGGGTCGCCGGGCGCCGCGACGTCAGCGTCTTCGCCTACGGGCGCGACTACGCGGAGGCCCTCCGCGCGTTCCACGCCGTGTCCGGCCCGCCGACCCTGATGCCGCGCTGGGCGCTCGGCAACTGGTGGAGCCGGTACCACCCCTACTCGGACGAGTCCTACCTGGCCCTGCTCGACCGGTTCGACGAGGAACGCCTGCCGTTCTCGGTGGCCGTGATCGACATGGACTGGCACCGGGTCGACTCGGTTCCGGCGCGCTTCGGCAACGGGTGGACGGGGTACTCGTGGGAGCCGTCGCTGTTCCCCGACCCGGAGGCGTTCCTCGCCGAACTCCACCGCCGCGGCATGCGCACGACGCTGAACCTGCACCCCGCCGACGGTGTCCGGGCGTTCGAGGACGCCTACCCGGCGATGGCCGAGGCGATGGGCGTCGACCCGGACACCGAACAGCCGATCCCGTTCGATGCGACCGACCCGGACTTCCTGCGCGCCTACTTCAGCGTGCTGCACCGACCACTCGAGGACCAGGGCGTCGACTTCTGGTGGATCGACTGGCAGCAGGGCCGGACGTCCTCCGTCCCGGGGGTGGACCCGCTCTGGGTGCTCAACCACTTCCACCTGCTCGACTCGGCCCGCGGCGGTGACGGCGGCGGCGGCGGCGGCGGCGGCGGCGGCATGACGTTCTCCCGCTACGCCGGACCGGGCAGCCACCGGTACGCCGTCGGCTTCTCCGGCGACGCGGTGGTGTCGTGGGCGTCGCTGGCGTTCCAGCCGGAGTTCACCGCGACCGCGGCGAACATCGGGTACCCCTGGTGGAGCCACGACATCGGCGGCCACACCCGCGGCGTCCGCGACGACGAGCTGGCCACGCGGTGGGTGCAGTTCGGGGTGTTCTCGCCGATCATGCGACTGCACTCGGCGAACAACCCGTTCATCCGCAAGGAACCGTGGGTGTTCCCCGCCGGACCCCGGGCGGCGATGGGCGACGCACTGCGCTTCCGGCACCGACTCGTGCCGTACCTGCACACCATGAACCACCTCGCTGCGCTGGGGACCGCGTTGGTCCGCCCGATGTACCACCTGGAACCGCACCGCGACGAGGCCTACCGCGTGCCGAACCAGTACGCGTTCGGCACAGAACTCGTCGTCGCCCCGATCGTCGCCCCCCGCGACGCGGTCACCCTGCACGGTCGCGCACGGGCCTGGCTGCCGCCGGGGACCTGGACCGACGTCTTCACCGGGACGACGTACGGCGGGGACCGGTTCGTCGACCTGCACCGGACGCTGGACACGATCCCGGTGCTGCTCCGTGCCGGTGGGATCCTGCCGCTGGCGGGCCCGGACGAGGTCGACGCGACCGTGAACCCGGCGGCACTCGAGGTGCTCGTCGCGCCCGGAGCCTCCGGGTCGTTCACGCTCGTGGAGGACCGCGAGGGACCTGCGGACGGATCGTCCGACGGCGGTGTCTGCCGGACGACGCTGACCTGGGACCGCGACAGCGTCTCGTTCCGCATCGACCCGGCCGAGGGCGACCTGGACAGCGTCCCGGTCACACGGCGCTGGCGGGTCACGTTCCTCGGTGCGCCCGCGCCGGGACAGGAGGCCGATGCGGTGACTCCCGACCGGTTCTCGATCGACCTCGACGCCGCCACCGACGAGGGCGCGGTGGTGACCCTGGCCGGCCTGCCGGTGGTCGGCGTCGACGCGCGGGAAGCAGCACGCCGACTGCTCGAGGGGGCCCAGGCCGGCAACCCGGAGAAGCTCACCGCGTGGGAGGTCGTCGACCGGGACGCACCCCGCGCCGACCGGATGGCCGAACTGGAGACCGTCGGGCTGCCGGAGTCGCTGCGGAGTGCCCTGGTCGAGCTCCTGGGGAGCGTGCACCCGGAGGGCCGCTGAGGCGGACACGGCCCCGGGGAGAAGTGGGGGTGTCGACCAGGGCCCGTCCGCTGCTACTTTGCGGGCACGGACCGAGGGGGAACGATGCGGGGACGCACGACGACAGGCACGACGGCACGGACGGGGGCCACCGTCGCCGCGGTGACGGTGGTGGCAGTGCTCACGCTGACCGGCTGCACGGCGCACGACGACGCTCCGGCAACGCCACACCGGACGAGCACGGCGGTCACGAAGCACACGGACGTCTCCGACTCCATCGCCGTCCTGCACCGCACGTTCGCGGCGTCCGACGCCCTGCCGGACGACTCGACCGCGGGTGACGACACCGTCGTGCTGAACAGCCAGCGGCGCGTCGGCACGGTCGACGGGACGACGTACTGGGTGGCGGTCGGCCAGGAGGGCGGGGCGTGTCTGATCGCTTCCGACGGCCCGGACAGCGCCGAGAACTGGACCGTGTGCGGCGGGAACGCGGCCGACGGCTCCTTCGTCGGCCGGGGCTCCGTCGTGATCAGCATGCTCGACGAACACGGACACCAGACGTCCCTCGTCAGCGACGGCTTCACCGACACCGGCAGTGACGCGCTGCACCAGATCGCGCCGAACGTCTGGGCCTCCTGACCGGTCCGCAACACGCAACGTCGGCGGCGTCCCGCAGCGGTACTCCGTTGCGTGACGCCGCCGACGTTGCGTTTCGCGAGGGGGTCAGGGGGAGCGCCTAGCCTGGGCGGATGACGGTCGAGCAGGCGGGCACCCCGGTCCTCGCGTTCTTCGACGTGGACAACACCCTGATCCACGGCGCGAGTGCGTTCCACCTGGTGCGCGGGCTCCGCGCCGCCGGGCTGATCACCATGCGGGACATCGTCAGCGCCGGGTGGAAGCACGCGCGCTTCAAGGTCCGGGGCGAGAACGACCGGCACCTGGCGTCCGCACAGACCCGCGGGCTCGAGGTGATCACCGGCATCACCGTCGCCGACATGGCGAAGCTCTCCGACGACGTCTACCTCCGCCACACCGAGTCGACGGTCTGGCCGGAGACCGCCGCGCTCGCGCAGGAGCACCTGGCGAAGGGCCACCAGGTGTGGCTCGTCACCGCGACCCCGACGTTCCTGGCCGAGGTCATCGCACGCAGCCTCGGGCTGACCGGTGCGCTCGGCAGTGTCTTCGAGACCCGCGACGGTGCCTACACCGGGCGCCTCGAGGGTGCGTTCCTGCACGGCGAGCACAAGGCCGTCGCCGCGCGGAAGCTGCTGACCGAGACCGGCGCGGACCCCGCGGCCTGCTGGGCGTACTCCGACTCGCGCCACGACATCCCGCTGCTGTCGCTCGTGGGGCACCCGGTCGTGGTGAACGCGGACCAGGGCCTCGCCGCGCACGCACGGGCGTCCGGCTGGCCGTCGATGCGGTTGCAGCGGGCGAGCCTCCGGGAGGCACGTCGCCGGGTCCGACGCGACGCCGCGACCGCGGGCGGCACGCCCACCCCCTGAGCCTGCCGACCGGTCCGGTCGGCAGCGGTCAGTCGACCGACCCGTCCGGGTAGGGCGCGCTCTCCCCCACCAGGATCCGGTGCCCGACGACGACGGTCCGCCCGTCGCCCGGTCGTCCGGCGATCCGCTCCTGCAGGCGGTCGAGCGCGGCCTCGGCGAGCGCCACCGTGTCCGGCGCGACTGAGGTCAGGCTCGGCACCAGGCTGGCGGCCAGGCCGATCGCGTCCCACCCGACGACGGCGACGTCGCGGGGTGCTTCGAGTCCGCGCAGGCGCATCGCTCGGAGGGCCCCGACGGCGGCCAGGTCGTCGCGGCAGAGCAGCCCGTCGATCGAGAGCCCGGCGTCGAGCGCCTGTCCGAAGGCGTGCTCGGCCCCGCGGGCGTCGCCGACCTCGCGCGGCACGCAGAGGGACGCGTCGAACGGCAGTCCGGCGGCGGTCAGGCCGTCGCGGTACCCCTCGATTCGGAAGGCCGAGGTGCGGGACTGCTCGCCGACCTCGTGTCCGAGGAACCCGATGCGTCGCCGTCCGAGGGCCGCGAGGTGCGCGACGGCCTCTGCTGCGGCGAGCACGTTGTCGATCGCGACGAGGTCGGCGCCGGGTGGTCGGACGTCCTCGCCGAGGAACACGACGGCGGTGTCCCCGCGGGCGCCGTCGATCTCGGTCGGGGTGAGGACCTGCGGGTGGATGACGACCCCGTCGACGACCCCGGCTTCTCGGCCGCGGACCGCGGAGAGCTCACCCCGCGGTGCCCCGGCGGTCTCCTCGAGCAGGAGCTGGTAGCCGCGGTCGGCGCAGACGCGCGAGAAGACGTGCGCGAGTTCGGCGAAGTAGGGCCGCCGGAGGTCGGGGAACGCGAAGGCCAGCATGTTGGTGCGGCCGGTCGCCAGGCTGCGGCCGGAGACGTTGGGGCGGTAGCCGAGTGCGTCGATCGACTCCTGCACGCGGACCCGCATGGCGTCGCTGACGTGCCGGTAGCCGCGCACGACGTTGGACACGGTCTTCATCGAGACGCCGGCGTGCTCCGCGACGTCCTGCAACGTGACCTGGCCCACGCGCTCACCGTACCGCTGCGCCGGAACGTGCGTGGACACCGTCGCTGCCGTTGACGCTCGTTTTACAGCGCTGTAAATTGCCGTTCATGAGCACCGTCGCCATCCCGGCCTCCGCCGTCGCCCCGGACGTCCCCCTCGCGAGCCGACAGGACGGCCGGTACCCGCGACCGCAGATGCTGCGATCGCGCTGGAGCGACCTCAGCGGCACATGGTCGTTCCGGCACGACGACGCGGACACCGGAGCGGAATCGGGATGGACCACGGGCCTCCCGGACCCCCGCGAGATCACGGTGCCGTTCCCACCGGAGTCGACCGCCTCCGGCATCGGCGACCCCGGCTTCCATCCCGTCGTCTGGTACGCCCGGACCATCGGAGCGGCGGAGCTGGAGCAGGCCGGGCACGGGTCGGACCGGCCGCGCCTGCTGCTGCACTTCGGCGCCGTCGACCATCGTGCACAGGTCTGGATCGACGGCCGGTTCGTCGGCGAGCACGAGGGCGGCCACACGCCGTTCTCGTTCGACGTCACCGCCCTGCTGCGCGACGCGGCCGACCGCCCCGCCGGACACGTCCTCGTCGTCCGCGCCGAGGACGACCCCCTCGACGTCACCCAGCCGCGCGGAAAGCAGGACTGGCACGAGGAGGCGCACGCGATCTGGTACCGCCGGACCACCGGGATCTGGCAGCCGGTCTGGCTGGAGGCGGTGCCCACCACCGCGATCAGCACGCTCCGGTGGACCCCCGCCGGACCCACCGCCGTCGACCTGACCGTCCGGTTCCGCGGACGCGTCCCCGCCGGTGCCCGCCTGCGCGTCGCCCTGCGGTTCGACGAGCGCGACGAGGACCTCGGGACGACCGACTTCGACGCCACCGCGAGCCGCCCCACCCTCGACGTCACCGTGCCCCTCGCCCGGCAGCGCAACGGCCAGGCCGAGGACGAGCTCACCTGGTCCCCGGAACACCCACGCCTGGTCGACGCCGTGCTCACCCTGGTCGACGACGCCGGCCGGGTGCTCGACGTCGTGTCGAGCTACCTCGGCATGCGCAGCGTCGGCGTCGGTGGCGGCCACTTCCTGCTCAACCGGCAGCCCTACCCGGTCCGCAGCGTCCTCGACCAGGCGTTCTGGCCGGAGTCGCACCTGGCCGCCCCGCACCCGCTCGCCCACCGGCAGGAGGTCGAACTCATCAAGGCCCTCGGGTTCAACGCCGCCCGGATACACCAGAAGATCGAGGACCCGCGCTTCCTGCACTGGGCGGACCGTCTCGGGCTCCTGGTGTGGGGCGAAGCACCGGCTGCGTACGAGTTCTCCCCCACCGCCGTCCGGCTCCTGACCGCCGAGTGGACGGCCGCGGTCGAACGGGACGCCTCACACCCGTCGATCGTCACGTGGGTGCCGTTCAACGAGTCGTGGGGCATCCAGCACGTCGTCTCCGACCCGGCGCAGCAGGCCTACGCCCGGGCGCTCGTCGACCTCACCCGCGCCCTCGACCCGTCGCGGCCCGTGATCGGCAACGACGGCTGGGAACAGCAGGACACCGACATCGTGACCATCCACGACTACGAGGGCGACGGCCACGTCCTCGCCCGCACCTACGCGGACGCCGCCGCCCGCACCCGGGCGCTCGACGGCGTCGCCCCGTCCGGACACCCGCAGTTCGTCGGCGGGGCGGTCGACCGTGGGCAGCCCGTGATGCTCACCGAGTTCGGCGGCGTCCGACACCAGTCGGGCGGCCGGCGCGAGGAGGGCTGGGGCTACACGACCGCGGTCGACGGCGACGACTGGGTCCGCCGCATCGCCGCACTGCACGACGCCGTCCGGGCCAGTGACTTCCTGGCAGGGTCCTGCTGGACGCAGCTCACCGACACCATGCAGGAGACGAACGGCCTGCTCAACGCGGACCGGTCGCCGAAGGTCCCGATCGAGCAGATCCGGCGCGCGGTCACCGGGGAGTGAGGCGGGGCTGGAGCGCAGGACGGGAGGCGCGCCCCACCCCGTCAGGTCAGCCCAGGCCGGTGACCGTCAACTCCGCGACCCGCTCCCGCCCTCGCGCTCCCGCACTGGCGAACGGCACCCCCCGGACGACCTGCGTGTGGACCACGTCCACGGCGTTGCACGCCGGGTCGCGGAAGGGCGGCAGCCACTGCTGCTCGCGGTGGTTGCGCGTCGTCGCCGGCGCCAGGCCGGGGTGGGTCTCGTGCCGGGTCATGCTGCCGCTCCGGCCTGCGGTGTCCGTCGTGCGTCCATGACGCCTCCCTGGTCCTCGCAGCGCCACTCCCTGGTGCGGTGCTGCTCGTCCATCGACGCTACGTCCGGATCCGTCCCCCGACCAGGGGGCGCGGCCCATCCGCGGATCGCGTACACGGCCGCCGCGCGATGGACCGCCGGACGGTCAGCTGCCCCGGGAGCCAGCACGGGCCTCCCGGGACAGCGCGCGGTCAGGCGCCGGTGGCCTCGTAGTGGCGCGCACCGCCGGACACCCCGGCGAACCGGAACGGCGCCGTCGTGACGCGCGGACGCTCCACGTCCTCGCTCGTGGCCGCGCCAGCGGCGTGCAGTTCGCGGTACGCCTCGACCGACAGCGGCACCCGCGCGGCGAGCATCTCGTGCACCCGGCCGGTGCGGCGGTGCTGCTGGTGGTCGGGGCGGACGATGCCGGTCATCAGCTCGCCGACGCTGCCCGAGCCGTAGCTGAACATGCCGATGCGGGCACCGGCCAGGTCGTCGTCCAGGTCGAGGAGGGCGCCGAGGGCGATCCAGAGCGACGCCGTGTACGTGTTGCCGGTCTGCCGGTTGTAGGTGAAGCCGACCGCGAGCTCGGTCTCCTCGAACGGGACGTCGACGTGCTGCGCGAGCTTCCGGTGCGCCTTGATCGCCATCTTCGTGAACGGCTGGTGGTGGACGAAGCGGTCGATCGCCTCGATGCCGGGGCCGCCGCGATCGGCCAGGTCGTCCCAGGCGCCGATGAACGCGTCCACGTACGCCGTGACCGACAGACGGCCGTCCACGAGCGCGGTGGAGCGGTCGTTCGGCCGCCAGAAGTCGTCGACGTCCGCGGTGAACAGGCCGGACTGCGGCTCGAGTTCGATGAGGTCCGGGTCGGCGGCGATCAGCATCGCGACCGCACCGGCACCCTGCGTCGGTTCGGCGGCGGTCTCGACGTCGTAGCGGGCGACGTCGGCGGCGATGACGAGCACACGTTCGCTCGGGTCGCGGGCGATGATGCCGAGCGCCATCTGCACCGCGGCGGTCCCGCCGTAGCAGGCCTGCTTCAGCTCGACGACGCGGACGTTCCGGGGCAGGCCGAGCAGCCCGTGCACGTACACGCCGGCGGCCTTCGACTGGTCGACCCCGGACTCGGTGGCGAACAGCACCGTGCGGATGCCCTCCACGCCGTGGCGGTCGAGGACCTCCTTCGCGGCGGTCGCGCCCATCGTGACGATGTCCTCGTCCGGAGCGGGCACGCTGAACGCGTCCTGGCCGATGCCGACGTGGTACTTCGCCGGGTCGACGCCGTTGGCGGCGGCGAGGTCGTCGAGGTCGAGCACGTGGTGCCCCGTCGCGATGGCGAGGTCGTGGATGCCCAGTGCGAGTGGGTGCTGGGCGGTCATGCCGAGGCTCCTTCGGGTCGGTGGCCGCGGCGTTCCATCGCGACGTGGGCTGCCATCAGCTCACCCGGGTTCGTCTGGGCGGCGAGCAGCGAGAGTTCCCCGCACAGCACGGTGGCGGCGCAGAGCGCGGCCAGGCGGCGGGCGTTGGCACCGGGCTCGCGGTCCTCCCGGCAGCCGAGGCGCACGAGTGCGTCCTCGACCACGGGCAGGTCGTTCCCCTTGCCGTTGCCGACGGTGCCGACGATGAGGTGCGGCAGCGAGCACGAGAAGTACAGGTCGTCGCCGCGGGCCTGGGCGAGCGTGATGCCCTGCGAGCCCTCGACGATGTTCGCGGCGTCCTGCCCGGTGGCCAGGTAGAAGCCGAGCAGCATGTTGGCGTAGTGCGCGTTCGCGGAGCGCAGGGCCCCGGCGATCGTCGACCCGACCAGGTTCTTCGCGGTGTTGAGCTCGACGATCCGCTCGGTCGAGGAACGCAGGCGCTTCTCGACGATCTCGCCCGGGATCACGATCTCGGCGATGGTGTTCCGCCCGCGGCCGCGGATGCCGTTCACGGCGGTGGCCTTCTTGTCGGAGCAGAAGTTTCCGGAGATCGACACGTAGCGGAGCTCGGGCTCCCACGCCAGGATCGCCGGCAGCAGCGTGTCCGCCGCCTGGGTCACCATGTTGTGGCCGGAGGCGTCCCCCGTGGTGAACGCGAAGCGCAGGAACAGCAGGTCCCCGACGATCTCCGGGTGCACCTCGATGAGCTTCGCGAACCGGCTCTGCCCGACGACGATGGTCTCGAGTTCGCTCTGTCGGGCCAGGATCCGTCCGGCGGAGATGTGGGCGGCGGCCGCGCTGGCGGCACGGACGACGACGGAGCGGGTCATCCGCTCGTCGACGACGGTCGAGACGATGCCGCCCTCGATCATCCGTGAGATCCGTGCGCCACGGCCGACGGAGGGCCAGAGCGGCGACTCGTACGTGGCGAGGGGCACCTCGTGCTCGCCCTCGACGGCGTTGCCGCTGACGCGGATCGGTCCGACCCACTTCGTGGGGATCGGGGTCTGCAGGTCGCTCATCGCGTGGTCCCTTCCTCCGGTTGCACCGCGACGCTGAGGTGCCTGATGTCGTGCGCCTCCCAGGCGCGGAAGACGCCAGCGGCGTCGCTGTCCTCGGGGATGAGTGCGATGCCGCAGTCGCCGCCTCCGGCGCCGGAGGGCTTCGCGGCTCCGCCGGCCGCCTCGACGACGTCGCAGAGGGTCGCCAGACGCGGCGTCTCGATCTGCGAGCCGACCGAGGCGCCGAGGCCCTGGAGCAGCCCGCGGGCGCGACGCAGCGCGGCGAGCGTGCGGTCGGCGTCGCCGGTGCGGAGGCCCGCGGTCAGGTCGTCGACGCAGGCCCGGCTGGCGTCGAGGAACGCCGCGTAGTCGCCGTCGCGGTGCCGGCGGACGACGCCGACGAGCTTGGTGGTGGACGCCGGGGACCCGGTCCACCCGACCAGGAGGCGCAGGTCGGCCGGTGCGGGCAGGTGCTCCACGTCGAAGCCGGCCCAGGCGTCGTCGTCGTCGAGGATCGACGTCACCGAGCGCTCGTCGAGCAGCCCGGCCAGGACCTCTCGGTCGGGGGCGCTGTACCGGAGCCAGCCGCCGAAGGTACTGGCAGCCAGGTCGCCGCCGGACGCACGCGGAGCGACCCGGATCGTCGCGAGCAGCGCCACCATGAAGCGTCGGCGCTGTGAGAGCCCGAGGCCGTAGAAGCGGTCGAGGGCCCCGACGGTCGCCACGGTCACGGCGGCGGAGGACCCGAGGCCGAACTTCCGGCCGCTGGCGTCGTCGAGCTGGCTCTCGATGCGCAGGTCGTGGAAGCGGGGTGCGATGCCGAGTTCGGCCCGGAGCTTCTCGACGAGGTCGATGGTCGCCATCACGTAGTCGTAGGGGTGGTGCTCGCGGTCGAGCGCCAGGCCGTCCTCGGCACGGGTCCAGGTCAGCGGCAGGTTGCCGTACTCCTCGGAGTGCACGCTGCCGGCACCGTGGCCCTCGGTCACGCGGGCGGTGATCGCCCGGTCGAGGGCGATGAGCACCGACGGCTGTCCGGGCTCGACGACGGCGTACTCGCCTGCCACGAACAGCTTGCCGTGGGCGCGGAACTCGATCACCTGGTGCTCTCCTCTGCCTCGGGGTTCTCCCCCGAGCCTTCGGAGCGGAGCAGGTGCGCGGCTGGTCCGGTGCCGGACTCGATGACCGCGCCGTACCCGTCGAGCGCCGACGCCACACGGGCGCGGTCCTCCGGGCGGCAGAGCACGACGACGTTCGGGCCGGCGTCCGCCGTGGCGTACGCCTCGAGCCCGTCGGCGCGCATCGCGGCGACGGCGTCGAACACGGCGACGCTGCGGCTGTTCAGGTAGCGGATCGGGGGGAAGGCGCCCTCGATCGTGGCGTGCATGCGGAGCGCGTTGCTCTCGGTCAGCTCCCCGATGCGGGTGAAGTCGCCGGCGGCGCACGCGGCGAGCATGTCGTCCACGGTGACGGTCGTCGAGGTGACCCAGGCGGGGTAGAACGGCGACGTCGCGATGGTGCGGCGCATGGCCTCGCGCGAGCCGATCTCCTTCGGGCCGTCGTCGATGGTGACGACCACCATGGCCATCGGCGGCGCGGGCACCGTCTCGGCGAACGAGGCCTGGTCGTCGCCAGCGTGCCAGACCGACACGCCACCGGGGATCGACCGCGTGGCCGATCCGGAGCCGCGCCGGGCGAGTCGGGACAGGTCGCGCGCGGAGAGGTCCAGGCCGTAGGCATCGGCGGCGGCCACCGCGAGGGCGGCGAAGCCCGAGGCGCTCGAGGCGAGCCCGGCGCCGGTGGGCACGGTGTTGTCCGAGACGACCTCGGCGCGGGCGTCGGATCCGGCGAGCTCGCGCACCAGGTCCAGGAAGCGCTCGACCCGCACCAGTGCGCCGTCGTCCACCACGCGGCCGTTCAGCGTGAACGCGTCGTGCCCCTGCTGCCCGGTCAGGGTGACCGAGGTCGTGGTGGGGAAGACGTCGAGGCCCATCGAGACGCTGCCGGTGGCGGGCAGCGCGAGGTCGGCGTCCGCCTTGCCCCAGTACTTCACGAGCGCGATGTTGGGGTGCGCGACGGCGGTGGAGGTCATCAGGCGCGGGCTCCGATCGAGGTGGTCCAGGTGGCGGTCGCCCCGGCGGTGCGGAGGGCGGTCGCGATGCGTGCGGCGTGCTCGTCGTCGGCGGCGAGCGTCAGGACGCATCCGCCGCGGCCACCGCCGGTGAGCTTCGCGCCGAGGGCGTCCGCGCCGCGTGCGGCGCCGACGAGCCGGTCGAGGTCGCCGCTCGACACGTCGAGGGTGGTGAGCAGTTCGTGCGCGGCGTCCATGGTGGCACCGAGGCCCTGGGCATCGCCGTCCACGAGTGTCCCCCGGGCAGCCCGGGCGAGTCCGCCGATGCGCTCCACGACGGAGTCGACCATCGCCGGGGCGCGGTCGTGACGGTTGCGGACGGCGGCGACGGCTTCGCGGGTGTGGCCCGGGACGCCCGTGTCGGCCACGACGAAGACGAAGCGTCCGGTGACCTGCACGGGCTCGATGACACCGGCGGCGAACCAGACGGGTTCGGTGGCGACGACCCCGCGGGCGTCGAGTCCGGAGGGGCGGCCGTGGGCGACGCGCTCGCACTCCTGGATGAGCTCGTGGTGGGTGTCGGTGTCGAGTGCGACGCCGAACACGTCGGCGACGGCGGCGGTGACGGCTGCGGCGACGGCGGCGCTCGAACCCATCCCGCGCGCGGTGGGGACCTGGCTGTCGACCAGGACGTGCAGCGGCAGCGCTCCGGCGTCCGGGTGACCGGTCTGCGCCAGGTGGCGGAGCGTCGCGGTGACGGCGGTGACGGTGGGCAGCACGGCGGCGGGGGCGCTGCCGAGCGGCCCGGTGTGGACGGTGGACTCCAGCGTCGGTTCGGCGCCGGCCGACAGCGGGCTGGCGGTGGCGGTCACACGGACGTCGGTCACCGGCAGGACGAGGGCGGGTGCGCCGTAGACCACGGCGTGTTCGCCGATGAGGATCGTCTTGCCGTGGGACGCCGAGGAGCCGACTCGCGGGATCGCTGTGGTCGTCGTCGGTGCGGAGGCTGGGTGGTTGCTGGTCATCGTCGGTCCGGCCAGCCTAACCGGCTCCGGCGACACCCGCCCTGCTGTGCGCTGGCAGCACAGCGACGGGCACGGTCCCGGAGCCTGGGCATCCGGCGAACTGAGTTGTGCGCAACCCGGTCGCGTGCAACAGTGGGTGCCATGCCCGTGACCGACGAGATGGTGTGCTTCTCCCTCTACGCAGCGACCCGGGCGACGACCCAGGCGTACCGCACGCTGCTCGAGCCCTGGGGCCTCACCTACCCGCAGTACCTGGTCCTCGTGACCCTGTGGGTGGAGGGCGACCAGAGCGTCTCGAGCCTCGGGGAGCACCTGCAGCTCGACTCCGGCACGCTCTCCCCGCTCCTCAAGCGCATGGAGCAGGCCGACCTGGTCCGCCGCGAACGCCGCAGCACCGACGAGCGCGTCGTGACCGTGACGACCGGCGAGCGCGGCCTGGCCCTGCGCTCCGAACTCGCCCACGTCCCGGCACGCATCGCCGCGGGCACCGGCCTGGCCGACGAGCAGTCGGCCGTCGAACTCATCGCGACCCTGCAGCACCTCACCGAGGCGATGCACCGAGCGGCGGCCGCTCCCCTCGCTTCGGGCTGAGCGACACCGCTCGCCCGAGCGGCCCGAGTCCTGTCGCCCAGCGCGGAACCCGGTGCCGTGCGCACACCACACAGACCCCACGAAGGAAGGAACCCCACATGGACGTCCTCTACACCGCAGAAGCCCTGTCCACCGGCGAAGGCCGCAACGGCAAGGTCCAGACCAGCGACGGCACGTTCGAGCTGGACATGGCCATCCCCAAGGAGATGGGCGGCTCCGGCGCCGGCGCCAACCCCGAGCAGCTCTTCGCCGCCGGGTACGCCGCCTGCTTCCACTCCGCACTGCAGGGCGTCGCCCGCTCGCAGAAGGTCAAGGTCGCGGACTCCTCCGTCGGCGGTCGCGTCCAGATCGGCCCGAACGGCCAGGGCGGCTTCCAGCTCGCCGTCATGCTCGAGGTCGTCATCCCGGGCATGGACCACGACCAGGCCCAGGCCCTCGCGGACGCCGCCCACCAGGTGTGCCCGTACTCGAACGCGACGCGCGGCAACATCGACGTCACGATCACCGTCTCGGAGGACTGAACCATGGCAGACCAGAACACGATGCGCGCCGTCGTCCACCCGGAGTTCGGCGAGCCCGCCGACGTCCTGACCGTCGAGCAGCGCCCCGTCCCCACCCCGGGCGCCGGCCAGGTCCTCGTCCGGACCGTGCTCTCCCCGATCCACAACCACGACCTGTGGACGATCCGCGGCACCTACGGCTTCAAGCCGGAACTGCCCGCCCAGTCCGGCACCGAGGCGCTCGGCGTCGTCGAGGCCCTGGGCGAGGGCGTCACGGGCCTCACCGTCGGCCAGCGCGTCGCCGGTGGCACGTTCGGCGTCTGGGCCGAGTACTACGTCGCCGACGCGGCCGGGCTCATCCCCGTGCCGGACGCGATGCCCGACGAGTCCGCCGCACAGCTCGTCTCGATGCCGTTCAGCGCGATCAGCCTGCTGCACTCGCTCGACCTGCACGAGGGCGACTGGATCATCCAGAACGCCGCCAACGGGGCCGTCGGCCGCATGGTCGCCCAGCTCGGCGCCGCACGTGGCATCAACGTCATCGGTCTGGTGCGTCGCGCCGCCGGTGTCGAGGAACTGCGCGAGCAGGGCGTCGACCGCATCGTCGCCACCGACGCGGACGACTGGCAGGACCAGGTCGCCGCGATCACCGGTGGCGCCCGGATCGTCGCCGGCGTCGAGTCCGTCGGTGGCAAGGCCGCCGGCGACATCGCCTCGGTCCTGGGCGACGAGGCCACCCTCGTCGTGTTCGGCGCCATGGCGTCCCCCACGCTCGAGATCCCGTCCGGCAAGGTCATCTTCGGCCAGCTGACCGTCAAGGGCTTCTGGGGCAGCGTCGTCAGCCGCACCATGCCCGCCGAGACGAAGCAGCAGCTCTTCGGCGAGCTCATCACGCGCGTGCTCGACGGATCGCTCACGCTCCCCGTCTCCGACACGTTCGCGTTCGAGGACGCCCGTGACGCCGCTCGCGCGAGCGACACCGCGGGCCGCGTCGGCAAGGTGCTCCTGCGCCCGTAGGACGCACGCAGAGGACGACGGGAGGCCCGGTACCAGCTGGTACCGGGCCTCCCGTTCGTCGTGGGGTCGCGACGACGGCGTGACGGCGTCAGTGGGTCCGGCGGCCCGTCTTGTCGACGGTGAAGATGTTGCCGGTGGTGACGCCCTCTTCCACTTCCTCGAGGGTGCGGCCGCGGCTCTCCGGCACGAACTTCCAGATGAAGAGCAGTGCCAGCAGGCCGACGATGCCGAAGCCGAAGAACGTGCCGGTGATGCCGGTCGCGGCGACGATCGTCGGGAAGTACAGCCCCAGGAAGGCGTTGGCGATCCAGAGGCAGAACACCGAGATGCCCATGCCGAGCGCGCGGATCTGCGTCGGGAAGATCTCGGACAGGACGACCCAGACGGCGATGTTGAGGAAGGTCTGCATCGACCCGACGAACGCGACGACGAGGAACAGGATCACCCACGGGCGGGCCGGGTTGCCGTCGGGCAGGGCGACCGACGCGATGCCGATGAGGAAGTGGCAGAGGGTCGTCAGCGAGAACCCGATGATCAGCGTGGTCCGGCGGTTGATCCGCTCCATGTTCATGATCGCGATGACGCCACCGATCACGGCGATGACGCCGGGGGCGATGTTGGCGATCAGGGCAGCCGAGGCCTGGAACCCGGACTCGATGAGGACCGTCTGGCCGTAGTACATGATCGAGTTGATGCCGGTGAGCTGCTGCGCGACGCCGAGGCCGGCGCCGATGAGCACGATCCGGATCAGCCACTTGTTGCCGATCAGGGTGCGCCAGCCGCTCTCCTGCTGGACCTGCGCCTCGAACTCGTTGCTGCGCTTGATGTCCTCGATCTCGGCCTCGGCGCGCTCGTCCGAGCGGATCTGGCGGAGGACGTCGAGCGCCTCGGCGTTGCGGCCCTTCGAGGCGAGCCACCGGGGCGACTCCGGCACCCGGAGCATGCCGACGAAGAGCGCGATCGCGGGGAGTGCGCAGACGGCGAGCATGACGCGCCAGACGCCGTGGCCCTCACCCCAGAGGTTGCCGATCAGCGCGTTCACCAGGAAGGCGGCGAGCTGGCCGATCACGATCATGAGCTCGTTGCGGCCGGAGAGGGACCCGCGGATCTCGTACGGGGCCAGTTCGGCGAGGAACACCGGGACGACCGTCGAGGCTCCGCCGACCGCCAACCCGAGGAGCACGCGACCGACGACGATCACGCCGAAGGTCGGGGCGAACACGCACGCCAACGTGCCGACGAAGAACGTCACCGCCAGGACGAGGATCGTCTTGCGTCGCCCCCAGCCGTCGGCGATGCGGCCGCCGAGCATGGCACCGATCGCCGCACCGAAGAGCAGCGAGCTGGTGACGACGCCCTCGGTGAAGTTCGTCAGGCCGAGCTCCTGCTTCATGGGCAGCAGGGCGCCGTTGATCACGCCCGTGTCGTAGCCGAAGAGCAGGCCGCCGAAGGTGGCGACCAACGCCAGCAGTCCGAGTCGGCGGCGGTGGGGGCCGGTGCCGATCGGGGGCAGAGCGACAGTCGGTGCTGCCGGTTTGATGTCGACCATTCGGTGACTCCTTCGTCCGTGTTCCCGCGTCATCGCGTGCAGTGATCGTGACCCAGAAACTTTGTCCTGTCAATCGGACAAGATGTCGTACTCCGACTTGGACCGGTCCAAGAAAGCCCTGGTCACCGTCGGAGCGGTCTACGAGCCGTCCGGAGTCGTCTCGCGCGCGGAAGTGGACCGTCTCTGATCCTCCCACTCCGCCGCCGACGCCCGCGCCGCTAGGCTCTCCGGGTCGGCAGAGCACCAGGGGGAACATGCAGCAACGCGACGGAGCGCCGGGCAGCGGCCGACGACTCGTGGGTGCCGTCGTGCTCGCCGGGGTCCTGGTCGCCACGACTGCCGGCTGCGCGCTGCTCCGCGGGCCCGACGAGGTCCCCGCACCGCTCCACGGCACCGGCACCGCGGCCCCGCGGACGCCCGGGGCCGACCCGACTGCCAGCGCCGAGGCCCGTCGGATCGCGGAGTCCGCGTCACCCCGCACCCCGACGGCGGTCCCCACGGAGGCCGCCGCCGCCGACCCCGCCGTCTCGCCCATCCCGGTCGGCAGTGTCCTCAGCGAAGCGGACGTCGTCTCGCCGAAGGGCAGCGTCCGGTTCCACTACCGGGTCGTCGTCGGAGCGGACGGCACACCGTCCGCGCAGTGGTCGAGCTTCGCCTCCACCCTGCCGGTGCCCGTCGCGACCACGTTCCTCGAGACGCCGCCCGCGGTCGGCGACGGCCTCACCTGGCACGGCGTCGGCGACACCACGCTCGGTGGCGGTCCCGCCGCCGGTGCGGCACCCGCCTCGACCGCCCTCGACCCGGGCCGGGCGGACCCGTCCTGGCTCGGCGCGATCGTGGTCTACTCGGCCGCCGAGTCCGCCAGCCCGGACCTGCCCGTCGAGATCGGGCCCGGCAAGGTGCTGGCCGTGCAGCCCGTCCGGTGGTCGGTGCCGACCCGGACGACGAACGTGCACCCGGTCGACGGCGGCGCCCGGCCGAACGCCACCGGGAAGGCGAGCAGCGACGGGTCGGCCGACGGGGCCCCGACGGCCTACCGGATCGCGTCCGAGGACCTCATCGGTTCCGTCGCCAGCCGCTTCGGTCTGTCCGTGAAGGACCTGGTCTGGTTGAACCCCGACGTCACGGTCTACGGCGACCAGCAGTACCTGTACGAGGACACGGTCCTCAACCTGGACCCGTTCCGGCGGTAGGCGGGCGGCGGCGGGCGGCCCGACCCGGGCGGGCCGACGGTCGCGGCGATCCGCGTCACCGACCGGACGCGGCGATCCGCGTCAGCGACCGCTCGCGTCGTCCGGCAGGTCCAGCTCGACCGAGTCGTCGCGCTCGACCGGTCCGGCGTCGAGGACGTCGCCGATCGCCGACATGCCCGCACCGTGGTCGGTGTACCGGCGGACCGTCCGTCGTGCGGCGGCCCGCGCCGCACCGGTCAGCCGTTCGTTCCGCCGTGCGGCGTCGGCGACCCGACCCGCGTGCCCGGCTGTGGAGAGCAGCACGTTCGCGAACGCCCGGGCGTCGCCCTGCTCCGGGATGCCGGTGACCGTCCAGGCGCTCCGCACCTGCGCATCCGGGGTCACCCCGCGGCGGGTCCCCATACGGCGCCAGTCGGACAGCGCCCCCTCGGTGCGGTCGGCCGCCCGGCCGGACTCGGCGGCGCGTTCGGCGTCCGCGGACCGTCGGCGCTCCGGGGCGGGCGCGGCGGACGCCGCGGCGGCGCGGTCGCGCGCGGCGGTGTCGTCACCGCCGGCGGCGGCGATGCGTGCGGCGTGGGCCGCTGCTGCGGCCGCGAGGATCTCGGAACGGTCCATGCGACGACGGTACCCCCGACGACCGACCGTGCGGACCCCGTGGCGGACGGGAGGCACGGTGCGGCCTGGATCCGTGCCTCCTGTCCGGAGGCGCTCAGTCGGTGCCGAGGTGGGCCGCCAGCACGTCCCGCACCGACGTGTAGTCGTGCGCGCCGTACCGGTCGTTGCGGACGTGGCGCAGTTCGGCCTCGCCGCTGAACATGCTCACGAAGTACTGCATCCCCTGCCACGCCGGGAAGGTCTCGTCCTCGGTCGAGGACAGCCGCCGACCGGTGCGCGCCATCGTGGACAGGATGCCCGTCGTACCGGCCCACTGCAGCCGGAAGGTCCGCCCCGTGAGCCGGGACATGGTGGCCGCCAGTTCCCGCGACGTCACCCGGTCCCCCGCGACCTCGACGACCCGCGGCGCGTCGGTGTCGAGCGCCACCCGGGCGGTGACCCACGCCACGTCGTCCTTCGTCGTGAAGTCGAGCACCTGGTCCGCCGAGGACCAGAACAGCACGCGCTGCCGGTCGAACAGCACCAGCGGAGCCTGCCCGGTGAGCATGTCGGCGAAGGCGCCGTTGAGCACCGAGGTCGCACGGATCGAGGCCGCGTCGACGTCGGCGGCGAACTCGCGGCGGAGCTCGAAGTTCCGGTTCGTGCCGGGCGTGACCGAGCGGTAGTCGGCCGCGTAGTCGGACGGGACGAACCGCTGCACGCCCGCGTCGACGGCGGCGGCGAGCAGGGCCCGCTGCGCGTCGACGATGACCGAGCGGGTGCCGCTGACGGCCGAGACGACCACCTCGACGCCCTCGAGCGCCGGGAGCAGTGCGGCGCGGTCGGTGTAGTCGGCGACGACGACCTCGACCCGGTCCTGGTCGGCGTACCGCTCGCCCGAGGTGTTCGCTCCCCCGCGGGTGAGGACGCGCACGTTCGTGTCGAGGAGCAGGAGTTCGCGGACGATGCGCGAACCGAGGTCGCCGGTCGCACCGGCGACGAGCACAGAGGTGGTCATGTCCACCACGCTACGGACGGCGGCGGTGCCCGTCCGGATCGGCAGCGGCGGCCGCCAGTGCGCGCAGCCCCTGGTCGACGGACACGGACGGTGACCATCGCAGGTCCGCCCGGGTGCGCCGCTGGTCGAACCAGTGCGCCGTCGAGAGCTGTTCGGCGAGGAACCGGGTCATCGGTGGCTCGTCCGTGCCGGGGCGGATACGCCAGACGGCCTCGACCAACGACCCCGCGACGCGGGCGATCGCGGCCGGCACGTGGCGACGCGGTGCGGCGACCCCGGAGGCCGTGCAGATCCCGGCGAGGAGCTCACCGACCGGACGCGGCTCGCCGTTCGTCACGACGTACGCCCGGCCGTGGACGTCCTCGGCGCGGTGCAGCGCGGCGACCATCGCGGTCGCGGCGTTGTCGACGTAGCAGGTGTCGATCAGCGCGGCGCCGGAGTCCAGGACCGGCAGGCGTCCACGGCGGGCCCGGTCGACGATGCGGCCCACGAGCTGTTCGTCACCCGGACCCCACACCAGGTGGGGGCGGACGGCGACGACCGCGAAGCCGGGTGCGTCCGCGCCCAGGGCCAGGCGTTCGGCGGCGGCCTTCGTCCGGGCGTAGTCGCCGCGGGCGGTGCCGGGGGACGCCGGGGTGGCGTCGTCGCCGGCGATGGAGGCTCCGGTGTGGGCGACGGACGGCGACGACACGAACACGAAACGGGTGGCACCGGCGTCGCGCGCGGCAGCGAGCAGGTCACGCGTCCCCTCGATGTTGACCCGCTCGAAGTCGGCGGGGTCACCCGCCAGCGACACCTTGGCGGCGAGGTGCACGACTGCCTCGACGTCGGCGACCGCGGAACGCACCGCAGCCGGGTCGGTCATCGTGCCGAGCACGTCCGTGACGCCGTCGACTCCGGAGGGCCGGCGCTGGAACGTCCGGACCTCGTGCCCGGCGTCCCGGACGGCTGCCGCGACCGCACGCCCGAGGAAGCCGCTCGCACCGGTGACCAGCACCCTCACGGGCGGGTCATCCGTCCCCCGGAGAGCACCGACGTCGCCCAGCGGGACAGGCGTGCCCGGTCGACCTTGGAGTTGTGCCGGATGTCCGTCGGCAGCACCGGGACCACGAGGACGGCAGCCACCGGCACACCGGCCACGGCACGGACCGCATCGGCGAGTGCGGGGTCCGCGAGGCCGGGGCGACGCGCGGCGGGGACGGTCTCGACGACGGCGACCACCTGCTGCGTCCCGACGGGACCGATGCCGGCGATGCCCGCACGACCGACGCCCGCGACCCGTTCGATGCGCTGCTCGGGGCCGACCGGGGTGACGACGACACCCGGGGTCGTGACGACGTGCTGCATGCGGCCCTCGACCCAGAGCTGGCCCGCGGCGTCGAGGTGCCCGACGTCGCCGGTGCGGTGACCGCGCGGGTCGTCGACACCCAGGCGCGAGGCCCGGTCGGTCCGCCAGAGCCGGTCGTAGTGGTCGCGCACGTGCGGGGCGACGACGACGATCTCACCGGTGACGTCGGGCGCCTCGGTGAGTGCTCCGGTCGCGCGACCGTCGGCGTCGAGCGGGGCGATCCGCACGCGGACCGACGCAGCCGGTCGGCCGACGCAGATGCCCTCGGACCCGGACGCCCCGGCAGCGCGGACGCCCTCCAGGTCGACGTCCGTCATGAGCAGCCCCTCGGTCATGCCGTAGGGGGTGTGCGCACCGGCGTTCGGCATGAGCTCGGTCGCCGCGGTGAGCAGCGCCGCCGAGACCGGGGCGCCGGCCGACAGGAACAGGCGCACGCGGCCGAGTGCCCGTCGGTCGTCGTCGGTGAGCGCGGACGCCGTCGCGACGACGTTCGCCAGGGCCGCCGGCGACAGGAACACCACCGTGGCGTCGGCCGCCACGACCGCGTCCGCGACCGCGCGGGCGGTCAGGGTCCGGGGCGCGGTGACGTCCATGTCGGGGGCGACCGACCGGGCGCCGAGAGCGGGGCCGAGGAGCGCGAACGGGGCGAAGCCCGCCACGAGTCCGGTGCCGACACCGACGTCGTACTGGCCGGCGAGGGCGTCCCGCACCGCACCGAGCTGTCCGTGCGTGTAGACGACGCCCTTCGCCGGGCCGGTCGACCCGGAGGTGAACAGGACCGCGGCCGTGGCGTCGGCGGCGGGGGCGTCCGGCAGCGCGGAACCGGCGGCCAGACGTGCGGCACCGCGACGGGCGACGGCGGCTAGGGTGTGCTCGACGCGCAGTGCCCGACGAGCGGGGGCGGGCAGCGCCACGGTCGCGATCCGGCGTCCGGGCCAGCCGAGGGCGCGTGCCGCGGCGAGTCCGGGCAGGGCGCCGACGATCCAGTCCGGACGGGCGCCACGGACGGCGCGGGTCAGGCCGCCGAGGCCGAGGCCGGCGTCCGCGACGACGACGACCGCGCCGATGCGGACGCAGGCGTAGAGCGCGGCGGTGAGGTCCGCGCCGGGGGTCACGAGCAGCGACACCCGGTCGCCGGGCCGGACGCCGAGGTCGACCAGCCCCGCGGCGACCTCGTCGATGCGTCGGGCGAGCAGGCGCCAGGTGATCGTGCGCGTCCCGCCCGGAGCGGCCATCTCGACCAGGGCCGGCTCGTCGCTGTCCCGCAGCTCGGTCAGGTGGGTCCAGAGCGGACGGTGGGCGCGCTCGTCGTCGGCGCTGGGGCTGTCGGCACTGTCGGCGCTGTCGGCGCTGTCTGCACTGTCGGCGCTGTCGGCCGGGAGGCCCGGTGCGGCCGGCACGGGCACGGTGCCGTCCGGCAGGTGGTCGCCGAGCCAGTCGAAGACCGTCCCGGCGACGTCGGCGTCGTCCGGCAGCAGGTGGCCGGCGCCCTCGAAGCGGTGCACGTCGGCCTGCGGCAGCCGTGCGGCGAGGTCGTCGAGGTAGCGCTCGAGGAACACCGGGTCGCGAGGACCCCAGAGGAGGAGTGCGGGGACGTCGAGCGCCGCGACTCCCGACGCGATGCGGTCGAGCTCGGCGGCGCTCGGGTGGGTGGCGTCGACCGGGATGTCCGCGACGAACCCACCGACCGCGCCACGTCGGGCGGCACCGCGGTAGGGCGCCCGGTAGGCGTCGGCGGTGGCTCGGTCGAGCTTCGGGTGCGCGATCGCCAGGGTGGTCTCGATGAACGCCGGGGTGATGACGGTGGCGCGGCCGAGCAGCTGCGGGCGGAGCGCCAGACGGAGCGGTGCCGGGATCGGGGCGTCCGCGGGCTGGTGCACCGCGGTGTTGCAGGTCGTCACGGCGACGACGAGGTCGGGGTGGTCGACGGCCCAGCCGAGGGAGACGACGCCGCCCCAGTCGTGGCCGAGCGTGACGACGGGCCCCGTGAGCCCGAGCTCGTCCGTCAGCGCGCCGAGGTCGGCGACGCGGTCCGCCAGGCGCTGGTCCTCCCCGGTCCGCTCCGAGAAACCCATGCCGAGCTGGTCGACGGCGACGACCCGCCAGGCCGGACCGCCGGCCGCGGCGACCTCGAGGGACCGCGCGACGACCGAGCGCCACAGGTAGGACCAGGTCGGGTTGCCGTGCACGCAGAGCAGCGTGCCGACGGGCTCGACACCGAGCTCGTCCAGGGACGCGGCCGTGTCGAGGAGGTGCCAGGTGCGGGCGGGGCGATCCGTGCCTCCCGTGCCCTCCGGTGACCGACCGGGGACCGTGACCAGGCGCGACCAGGCCGGGTCGAGTCCGGGCAGGAGCGGCGGGAGCGTCGCCGGAGCCGTGCTCGCGGCGGCGCGGGGCAACCGCGCTGTCACCAGTGCAGTTCCATCATCGCCGTGTTGATGCCCGAGCCCACACCGCCGAGGAACACGCGGTCGCCGGGGCGGATGGAACCGCGGGCGACCTCGTCCGCCAGGGTGATCGGGATCGACGCGGGTCCGACGTTGCCGAACCGCTCGTACGTCGTCGGGACCTTGTCGCGCGGGACCCCGATGGCGGCGACGAACGCGTTGGTGTGCACGTCGGAGACCTGGTGCAGCACGTACCGGTCCATGTCGGTCCAGTCGAAGTGGGCGCGCGCTTCGTCCCACGCGGCGACGACGAGCTCCATGCCGCCCTTGAGCAGCATCTTGGCGTCCGTGAACATGCCGTCGACGCTGCCGACGCACAGGTCGTACCACTGGGTCGCCGCGCGGGTGACGCCACCGACGATCCGGTGGCCGTTCGGGTGCAGGTCCGCCGGGCCGAGCACGGCCGCGGCAGCGCCGGAGCCGAGCGTCAGGCTGGCGAACTCGCTCATGAAGTCCTTGCGGTTCCGACCACCCTGGTTCAGGCGGTCGATGGTGTTGAGCTGCACCTGGTCGGCGTCCTCGCCGTCGACCACCAGGGCGTACTTGATCTGGCCGGAGTCGATCATGCCGGCGGCGACGCTCATGGCGTTGACGAAGCCCAGGCAGGCGTTGGCGATGTCGAAGTTGATCGCCGAGGTCGGCAGGCCCAGACCGTGGTGGAGTCGCACGGCCACCGAGGGCTCGAGGTGCGGACGCGTCACCGAGGTGTTGATGAGCAGGCCGACGTCCTCGGGCTCGATGCCCGCGGCCGCCATCGCACGACGGCCGGCATCGATCGCGGCGTCCTGGAACGACTGGTTCTCGCCCCAGTTGCGGCGCTCTCGCACACCGGCGACGCGCTCGAGCAGACCCATCGGCAGACGCAGACGCCGCAGCACCCCGCGGAGCTTCTCCTCGATGTCCGCGGAGGTGGTCACGCGGTCCGCGACGGTGGTCTCGACGGCCAGGACCGCGGCGTTCCGGAAGCGGACGGTGGCGTTGCCAGGTCGCTCCGTCTCGGCGCTCGGGGTGTCCTGCTGAGGCCGCTCGGTCATGATCGTCACTTGCACATACTTCCGTATCGATGCTGGGTCTCCGTTGCGACTGCGCCGGACGGACCCCGGGAACGTCGTCGCCGTTGCCGATCCGGCAATCGTACTGGCCGTCCCCGAGCACCGGTGCGATGCTGCGCGGATGACCGCAGAACCCACTCCCGGCACGGATGCCGAGGCCTACTGGACCGATCGCTACGGGGACGCCCCCATCTGGTCGGGGGCGCCGAACGCCTCGCTCGTCGACACGGTCAGGCGGCTCTCCCCCGTCCGCTCCGATCATCCGGTGCGCGCGCTCGACCTCGGCAGCGGTGAGGGCGGGGACGCGCTCTGGTTGGCGGGACAGGGGTGGCAGGTCACCGCGGTGGACATCGCCGCGAACGCCCTGGCCCGCGGCCGGGCCCAGGCCGAGCGCGTCGGGCTCGGCGACCGGGTGAGCTGGGTGCAGGCGGACCTGGCGACGTGGGACACCGACGAACGCTTCGACCTCGTGGCGGCGTCGTTCCTGCACTCGTCGGTGTCGTTCCCGCGGAGCGCGGTGCTCCGCCGGGCGACGACGTTCGTGGCACCCGGCGGGCACCTGGCGGTCGTCGGCCACGCCGGGTCGCCGTCCTGGGCGTCGCACGGCGAGCACGCGCACGCCGAACCCCTGGTCGGGCCGGCCGAGCAGGTCGAGCAGCTCGCCCTCGACGACGGGTGGAGCGTCGAGGTCGCCGAGCTCCGCACCCGCCACGTCACCGGACCGGACGGCGAGCCAGCGACGCTCGAGGACTCGGTGGTCCTGGTCCGGCGGCACTGACCGCGGCCCGCTGCATGCACGAGAGGCCCGTCGCCGGAGCGACGGGCCTCTCGTGTCGGGTGCTGGAGATCAGCCGCGCAGCTCGAGGTACTTGGCGATGAGCGCCTTCGTCGAGGAGTCCTGCGCGTCGAGGGCGTCCTGGTCACCGTCGACCGCCGGAGCGACCTGCAGCGCGAGCTGCTTGCCGAGCTCGACACCCCACTGGTCGAACGAGTCGATGCCCCAGATCGTGCCCTCGGTGAACACGATGTGCTCGTAGAGGGCGATCAGCTGGCCGAGGACGCTCGGGGTGAGCTCCGGCGCCAGGATCGACGTCGACGGCTTGTTGCCGGTGAAGGTGCGGGCCGCGACGATCATCTCGTCGGTGGTGCCCTCAGCACGGACCTCGTCCGCCGTCTTGCCGAAGGCGAGCGCCTTCGACTGCGCGAAGAAGTTCGCCAGGAACAGGGAGTGGACGTCCTGGCCGGGCTGCACGGCCTTGCCGTCGCCGGTCTCGTCGGCGAGGGCGTGCGCGGGCTTCGCGACCGTGATGAAGTCGGCCGGGATCAACCGGGTGCCCTGGTGGATGAGCTGGTAGAACGCGTGCTGGCCGTTCGTGCCGGGCTCGCCCCAGAAGACCTCGCCGGTGTCGGTGACGACGTCCGAGCCGTCCCAGCGGACGCGCTTGCCGTTCGACTCCATCGTGAGCTGCTGCAGGTAGGCCGGGAAGCGGTGCAGGTACTGCGTGTACGGCAGGACCGCGTGGCTCTGGGCCCCGAGGAAGTTCGTGTACCAGACGTTGAGCAGGCCCATCAGGACCGGGACGTTCTGCTCGAGCGGGGCGGTGCGCATGTGCTCGTCGATGGCGTGGAACCCGGCGAGGAACTGCTCCCAGTTCTCCTGGCCGATCGCGATGACGACGCTGGTGCCGATGGCCGAGTCGACCGAGTAGCGGCCGCCCACCCAGTCCCAGAAGCCGAAGGCGTTCTCCGGGTCGATGCCGAACGCGGCGACCTTGTCGAGCGCGGTGGAGACGGCGACGAAGTGCTTCGCGACGGCGTCCTTCTTCTCGTCGTCGCCGGCGTCGGCGAGGCCGAGGCCCGCCCAGAGCCACTGGCGCGCGAGGCGTGCGTTCGTCAGGGTCTCGAGGGTGCCGAAGGTCTTCGACGCGACGATGAACAGCGTGGTCTCGGGGTCGAGGCCGGCCGTCTTCTCGTGGATGTCAGCCGGGTCGATGTTCGAGACGAACCGCACCTCGAGCCCCTGCTGCACGTACGGCTTGAGGGCTTCGTAGACCATGACCGGGCCGAGGTCCGACCCGCCGATGCCGATGTTGACGACGGTCTCGATGCGCTTGCCGGTGACACCGGTCCAGGCGCCGGAGCGGACCTGCTCGGCGAAGCCGTAGACCTTGTCGAGCGTGGCGTGCACGTCGGCGTCGACGTCCTGGCCGTCGACGGTCAGGGGTGCGGCGGGCACCAGGCCCTCGGTCGCCTTCGGTCGGCGGAGCGCGGTGTGCAGCACGGCGCGGTCCTCGGTCACGTTGATGCGCTCACCGGAGATCATCGCCTGGTAGCGCTCGGCGACGCCGGTGTCCTTCGCGACCTGCAGCAGTGCCTGCAGGACCTCTTCGGTCACCAGGCCCTTCGACAGGTCGACCGTCAGGTCCGCGGCCTGGAAGGTGTACTTCTCGGCACGACCGGGGTCGGCGTCGAACCACCCTCGGAGGTCCGGGGAGAAGCCGGCGGCGATGCCGTCGAGCTGCTTCCATCCTGCGGTCGATGTGGGGTCGACGGGTGCGGAATCGGTCACTTCGGTCCTCCTGGACGCCAGAGCTGGACGGCCCGCAGACCTGGCGCAGCATCGCGTCGCGGGCCGCGTCCGAGCGTAGTGCCGTTCCGCCGACCTCGCGCACAGGACCGCGTCGCCCCGTGGAGGCGCCGCGGTCCGGTCCTGCCCGGGCCGGAGCGGGCCGGCCGGGTCTGGACGGAGAGTACGAGAACAGTCGTACTGTGGACAGGCCCACGAACCGAACGACCGGGAAGGACCCGCGTGACCCACGCACTCTTCGACCCCATCACCCTCCGCGGACTCGAGATCCGGAACCGCGTGTGGATCCCGCCGATGTGCCAGTACATGGTCGAGGCGCAGGACGGCGTCCCCACCCCGTGGCACCTCGTGCACCTCGGCGGCCTGGCCCGTGGCGGTGCCGGTGCCGTCGTCGTCGAGGCCACCGGCGTCGTCCCGGAGGGCCGCATCAGCCCGCAGGACCTCGGCCTCTGGAACGACGAGCAGCGGGACGCGTTCCGCCCGATCACCGACTTCATCCACAGCCAGGGTGCCGTCGCCGGCATCCAGCTCGCCCACGCCGGACGCAAGGCCTCCACCAGCCGCGAGTGGGGTCCCACCGCGGGTGGCGGCAACGTCGCACCGGAGCAGGGCGGATGGCAGCCGGTCGGGCCGTCGCCGGTCGCGTTCCCCGGTCTGCACGTGCCGACCGAGCTGACCGTCGAGGGCATCGCCGACGTGGTCCGGGCCTTCGCTGCCGCGGCACGACGCGCGGTCGACGCCGGCTTCGACCTGCTCGAACTGCACGGGGCCCACGGGTACCTGCTGCACGAGTTCCTCTCGCCGCTGTCGAACGAGCGCACGGACCAGTACGGCGGCTCGCTCGAGAACCGCGCCCGCGCCCTGCTCGAGACGGTCGACGCGGTCCGGGCCGAGGTCGGCGAGGACGTCCCGCTGGTGGTCCGGCTGTCCGCGACCGACTGGGTCGAGGGCGGCTGGGACATCGCCGAGTCCGAGCAGCTGTCCGCCTGGCTCGGCGAGCACGGCGTGGACCTGGTGTCGGTGTCGACCGGCGGCAACGTCCAGAACGCCCCGATCCCGGTGGGGCCCGGCTACCAGCTGCCGTTCGCGACCGCGATCCGGCAGGCCACGGGTGTGCCGGTCGCGGCCGTCGGGATGATCGACGACCCGTTCCAGGCCGAGCAGATCGTCGCCCTCGGGCAGGCCGACGTGGTCCTGGTCGGTCGGGGCGCGCTCCGTGACCCGAACTTCCCGATCCGTGCCGCGCAGGCGTTGCGGGTGGACCTGCCGTACAAGCCGGCCCCGTACGAGCGCGCCTACCGCTGACCCGCCTCCGGTGACGGACGGGAGGCCCGCACCACGGCCTCCCGTCCGTCACCCTCCACAGGTGGCCGGCCCCGGTTCGCCGTCCACAGGCACGGACCGCTCCGGCGGCCGGACCGATGTGAGCCGATACCGTGGTCCCCATGACGGGCACGGGGGTGACCGCCGGGCACGACCCGGCGCGGGGCGAGGAGTGGTCGCGGCTGCCCGTGGGACGGCGCGAACGCCACCAGGACGCGGTCCTGGCGCTCGTCCTGGCCGGCGCGCTGGCGGTGTCCATGGTGCTCTACGACTCGATGGGCCTGTACGACGACCCGGCACCGTGGTGGGTGTCGGCGGTCATGGTCGTCGCGAACGCCGGGCCGCTCGCGTTCCGCCGCCGGTTCCCGATGTCGGTCGCCGTCGTCGCCGCTGTGGCCTTCGCCGCGACCCAGCTCCTACACGTGCCAGAGGGGCTGTTCGTCAACTTCACCCTCTTCATCGCCCTGTACACGGTCGGCGCCTGGTGCTCCGACCGGGTCCGGGCCGAAGCGGTGCGCTGGGTCCTCATCCTCGGCATGTTCGCGTGGGTGTTCCTGGCGATCGTGTTCCGGTGGTCGGTGCCCAGTGCCCTCCCGGACGACGGCGACTCGGTCATCCCGCCGTACGTGGCGAACTCGTTGCTGTCGATCATCATCAACCTCGTGTACTTCGGCGCGGCCTGGTACTCCGGCAACCGCGCGTGGACCGCGGCGGTGGCGAAGCACGACCTCGACGAACGGACGGTCGAACTCGCCACCGAGCGGGAGCGGTCCGCGGCGCAGGCCGTCGCCCTCGAACGCGTCCGGATCGCCCGGGAACTCCACGACGTCGTCGCGCACCACGTGTCGCTGATGGGGGTGCAGGCCGGAGCTGCCCGACGGGTGATCGACCGCGACCCGGAGCAGGCCGCCGCGTCCCTCGGTGTCGTCGAGGACAGCGCACGGACCGCGGTGGAGGAGCTGCGCCGGATGCTCGGCACCCTCCGCCAGACCGACTCCGACGGCCACACGCTGCCGGCTGACGCCCCGAGCACCGAGGGCCTCGCACGGCTGCCGGAGTTGGCGACGGCCGCGACCACCGCCGGGCACGACACCGGCTTCAGCGTCGTCGGCGACGAACGGCCCGTGCCGCCGACCGTCGCCGCGGTGGCCTACCGGATCGCGCAGGAGGCCGTGACGAACGTCCTCAAGCACGCCGGACCCGACGCCCGCGCCGACCTGCGACTGCGGTACCTGCCGGACGCCCTCGAGCTCGAGGTGACCGACACCGGGGCCGGAGCACGGGCCTCCCGGTCGACCGCGGGCAGCGGGCTCGGCCACGTCGGCATGCGGGAACGCGTCGCCGCGGTCGGCGGACGGATCGAGATCGGCCCGCGCGCTCGTGGCGGCTACCTGGTGCGGGCATGGCTGCCGACGGCGTGATCCGGGTCGTCCTGGCCGACGACCAGGACCTGGTCCGGGCGGGCTTCCGGGTGATCCTGGAGTCCGAACCCGGCGTGCAGGTCGTGGCCGAAGCCCGCGACGGAGCCGCGGCGGTGGCAGCCGTCGCCGCCCACCGGCCGGACGTCGTGTGCCTCGACGTGCAGATGCCCGGCGTCGACGGGCTCGAGGCCGCCCGCCGCATCACCGCGACGGACGACCCACCGGCGGTGCTCGTCCTGACCACGTTCGACACGGACGAGTACCTGTTCGACGCGCTCGCCGCCGGTGCCAGCGGGTTCCTGCTGAAGAACGCCTCGCCGGAGAAGCTCATCGAGGCCGTGCGCACCGTCGCCGCCGGGGACGCCCTGCTGTCCCCCGACGTGACGCGACGGGTGATCAGCCGCGCGACGACGGCGATTGTGCCCGTGGTCCCGACGACCGAGCGCGTGGTCGACCCCGGTACCGCGCCGGTCGCCGGCCTGACCGAGCGTGAGACCGAGGTGCTGCGGCTGCTCGGGCGGGGCCTCAGCAACGCCGAGATCGCCCGGTTGCTCTTCGTCGGCGATGCCACCGTGAAGACCCACGTGTCGAACGTCCTGCAGAAGCTCGGCGTGCGCGACCGGATCCAGGCCGTCGTCTGGGCGTACGAGAACGGTGTGGTCCGCTCCGGCGACTGACCCCCGCAAAACGCAACGTGGGTGGCACCGCGCAACGGTGTTCCGTGGCGCGGCACCGCCCACGTTGCGTTTCGCGGAGGGGCCTGCTCTCCCCCGCGCGGCGGACACGACGCCGGCGCGATCCCCGTCTCGCGCCGGAGGCGGCGACCCCACCTCCCTCGTAGCGTCGGAGGCGCAGCGATCGTCGCTGCGGAAGGGACCCGCCATGCTCAGCATCGAGGGAGTGACCAAGCACTTCGGCGAGCGCCGCGTGCTCGACGACGTCGGCTTCACGGTCGGCCGCGGTCGGTTGACCGGGTTCGTCGGCGGCAACGGCGCCGGCAAGACCACGACCATGCGCATCATGCTCGGCGTGCTCGACGCCGACCGCGGCACCGTCGCGATCGACGGCGTGCCGATCGGCCCCGCCGACCGTCGTCGGTTCGGCTACATGCCCGAGGAACGCGGCCTGTACCCGAAGATGCCGGTCGCGGAGCAGGTCACCTACCTGGCGCGGCTGCACGGTGTCGACCGTCGGACGGCGACGGCGCGGACCACCGAGCTGCTCGAGCGCCTCGAACTCGGAGCGCACGCCGGGGACCCGGTGGAGAAGCTCTCCCTCGGCAACCAGCAGCGGGTGCAGGTCGCCGCGGCGCTGGCCCACCGGCCGGAGGTCCTGGTGCTCGACGAACCGTTCTCCGGGCTGGACCCGATGGCCGTCGACACGGTCCTGGGCGTCCTCCGCGAGACCGCGGCGGACGGGGTGCCGGTGCTGTTCTCCAGCCACCAGCTCGACGTGGTCGAGCGCCTCTGCGACGACGTCGTCGTGATCGCCGGCGGTCGGATCCGTGCGTCCGGCCCCCAGGACGAACTGCGACGGAACGCGGGCCCGGCAGCGTGGGAGATCCTGGTGGCGGACGACGTCGCCTGGCTCCGCGACGAACCGGGCGTCACGATCCGGGCCTTCGACGGCGGCTACGCCCTGTTCGAGGCCGACGAGTCCGTCGCCCAGGGCGTGCTACAGCGTGCGGTCGCACGCGGGCCGGTGGCGTCCTTCGGTCCCCGGGTCCCCCGCCTCAGTGAGGTCTTCGCGGAGGTCGCACGATGAGCATCGTCCAGCGCAGCACCGTCGACGCCGTGCGGCTCGTCACCGTGCGGGAGATCCAGGCCCGACTGCGGAGCAAGGCCTTCGTCGTCTCCGCGGTGATCCTGCTCGTGATGGTCGTGGCCGGCATCGTCGTGGCGGGCATCGTCGGGAAGTCGACGGCGAACGCGACGACCCCGGTCGCCGTGGTGAGCGGTGTGAGCCTGCTGAGCGCCGACGGACTCGACGTGACGCGGGCCTCCGATCGGGCGGCCGCCGAGCAGCTCGTGCGTGACGGCGACGTGGACGCTGCGATCGTCCCCGACGGCGGGCACCTCGGCTTCCGGGTCGTCGGTCTCGACAGTGCGCCGACCGACATGGTGCAGGCGCTCAGCGTCTCGCCCGAGGTGGACCTGCTCGACCCCGGTGCGCTGCCCGCGGGTCTGGTGTCCCTGGTGGGGATCGCCTTCGGCGTGGTGTTCTTCGCCTCTGCGGTGACGTTCGGGCAGTCGATCGCGCAGAGCGTGGTGGAGGAGAAGTCCACCCGGGTCGTGGAGATCCTGATGGCGGCGATCCCGGCCCGGGCGCTGCTCGCCGGCAAGGTGATCGGCAACAGCGCGATGGCGCTCGGGCAGATCGTCGCCATCGCCATCGCGGCCGCGATCGCCCTGGCGGTGACGGGGCAGGACAACCTCTTCACGCTCCTCGGCCCGAGCGCGCTGTGGTTCGTCGGGTTCTTCGCGGTCGGGTTCGTCCTCATCGCGGCGCTGTTCGCGGCCTCGGCGGCTCTGGTGTCCCGTCAGGAGGACGTCGGCAGCGTGACCACCCCGGTGATGATGCTGCTGATGATCCCGTACTTCCTCATCGTGTTCGCCGCGGACGACCCGACGATCCTCGGGATCATGTCGTACGTGCCGTTCAGCGCCCCGATCGGCATGCCGGTCCGGATCTTCCTGGGCACGGCGGAGTGGTGGGAGCCCGTGCTCTCGCTGGTCGTCGTCGCGGTGTCCGCACTGGTCGTGGTGCTGCTCGGCGCCCGCGTGTACGAGAACGCGCTGCTCCGGACGGGTGGCCGGGTGAAGCTGGGCGAGGCGATCCGCGGCTGATCCGAGCAAGGCTGAGATGCTCCGCTGGACGCGGTCGGCCGGTCCCCCGTGGCGGTTCCCGGACACCGGGCTGCCACCGGGGACGGCGGCCGTGGGATGCTTCGCCTGATGCCGATCGACGACGCGATGCCGGTGCGCCTCGACGTGACGGGGACGGACCTCGGGGAAGCCGCGACCTTCATCGCGGACCTCTACGGCGCCGACCTGCACGTCGGGCCGGCGTCGACGCCGTTCTCGTTCCGGTACGCGGCCATGGGCGACAGCACGATGTCACTGCACACGGCGCAGTTCGCCGGGCACCTCCACGGGGACCTGCCGCCGTCCGACGCCGTCATCGTCCAGTGGCTGCAGTCCGGGTCCTCGCGCCTGGACACCGGTGGCAGCGTCCTCGAGATGGAACCCGGCGTCCCGGTGCCCCTGCTGCCCGACCGCACGTTCTCGTTCTCGATGGACGACTACGAGCAGCGGCTCGTCCACCTGTCCCGCGAGGTCGTCGAACGCGTCGCCGCCGAACAGGGTGCGGACCTGACCGCGGGCCTGCGCTTCGACCACACGACCGCGCCGTCCGAGCAGTCCGTCCGCACCTGGCACAACACGGTGTCGCTCATCTCGCACACCCTCCGTGACGGCACACCCGGCCGCCTGCTGCACGCCGAGATGGCGCGACTGGCGGCGGCGTCGCTGCTCGAGATGTACCCACAGCAGCGACCGGTGCGCCGGGACCCCGAGGGGACGGCGCTGTCGGTCCACGTCCGAGCGGCCGTCGAGTACGTCAACGACCACGCCCGGATGCCGATCACCACGAGCTCCCTGGCCCGGCACCTCGACGTCAGCCTGCGGGCGCTGCAGGAGGCCTTCCAGCGCGATCTGCAGACGACGCCGAACGCCTACATCCGGCAGGTGCGCCTGGACCGGGTGCGGCAGGAGCTGCTCGTCTCCGAGCCGACCACCGTCATCGTCCGCGAGGTCGCCGCGGCGTGGGGGTTCGCGCACCTCGGACGCTTCGCCCAGCAGTACGCGACGGAGTTCGGCGAGACGCCGACGGCCACGCTCGAGCGTCCGGTCAGATGAAGTCGGTGTGCGCGGTCGGCGCGTAGGCCGTCATCAGCGTCGCGGCGGCGAGCCGGGCGGAACGCGCCGGACGCGTGGTGCGGTGGATCGCCGACTCGACCTTGGCACCCTCGACCAGCAGGGAGAGCGCGTCCGCGACGTGCGCGGGCAGACCGGCACGACCGGCGAGGGCGTGCAGATGCGCCTCGATGCCGCGCAGGTGGTCGTGTGCGAGGGCGGCGACCCGTGACTCGGATCGTCCGAGCTCGCCGTAGCCGTTGATGAAGGCGCATCCGGTCCAGGACTCGTCCTGGAAGCACGATTCGAGGTGCGCGAAGACGGTGAGGATCTCGTCCCGGGCGTCGGCGGCACCGACGGCGGCCTCAGCGAGCCCCTCGTTCCACTGCTCGTGCCGGTGTTCCAGCACGGCGACCACGACGTCGATCCGCTCCGGGAAGTGCTGGCGGACCGCGTCCGGGTCCGCTCCGGCGAGCGTCGCGACGGTGGCGTGGTCGAGTCCGACGGCCCCCTCGGCGGTGAAGACCCGGTCGGCGGCGTCGACGACGCGAGCACGGTCCCAGCGGTACGGTTCCTGCTCGACGTCGACGCCCACGTCAGATGGTCGTCGTCGTGGTGCGGAGGGTGACGGCTCGGGCGATGCGCTCGGCGCACAGTGCCTCGAGCCGGGCGAGCCGGGCCCAGACGACGCGGTGGTCGGCACTCAGCCCGGTCGCGTCGGCCGTCACGCGGACGGTGCCCTGCTCGAGGGCGATCACGCAGCGGCCTGGAAGAAGTCGGCGTAGGTCGGGTCGGCGCTGACGCCGATGCCGAGCCGGCTGATCACGATGCGGTCGATCTCGACGGGCGAGGACATGCCTCGACGGTGCCACTCCAGGGGGTCGGAGCGGAGTTCCTGCATCAAGGTCGAGTCACGCACGGGGGGCCTCCTGTTCGCGCATCAGCGCGGTCATGTCGATGGGTTCGGTCAGCGCGACGGTGTCGTAGGGCGCTGCGGCGGTGGCGATCACGAGGCGACCACGACAGCGATGACGGCGAGCGTGAACGCGGTGACGGCTGCCAGGCCGACGACCAGCGCGCTGGCGGTCAGGATGCGGCGGTGGGTGGCTTCGCGGACCTCGGAGAAGGTCTCGGTGCGCGTCGGACGGCGAACGGCCGGGCCTCCGGCGAGGGGAGTCGGGATGGCGGTGATGGTGGCGGGCATGAGCTTCGCCTCCTCTGCAGGGACCTCGGACGGTCCCGTGTCGACCAGGGCAACCGCTGCAACCAGGCCACCGCAGATCGCGGGGGATGTCGGGCACGCGGGATGGAGTTCGTCCTGGTGTCTCCGACGCTACGACACGTCCCGGACGGGACACGAACGCGTTCGCGGATCCGCGAATCGCGACGGGGACGGGCCGCGCATCGCGAGCGGACGGGGCGCGCATCCGGCTCGGTGCGGTGCGCCGTCGGTCAGCGCAGCGCGCGCCGGTACCGCCAGCGAACGACGACCTGCGCGAGCCGGAGCAGCGGGAACACCAGCGCCCATCCTCGGGTCGTCGCCGGACGGGTCAGGGACCGCAGGGTCAGCCAGACGGTGTCACCGTCGCGGGTGACGACGAACGCCTCCTCCCCGTCGACGGGGTGGCCGGGCAACGTCCGGTAGGCGAAGCCGACACGGTCGTCGGTGCGCACCACCTCGACGACCTCGACGGGCTCCCGCACGACGACCGGGCCGACCCGGAAGCGCACGGCGAGCCGCTGGCCCGGCCGCACCTCGGCGTCGTCCGGCACCGAGAACCCGCTGCGGGTCTTCACGCCCCAGCGGAGCACCGACCGGGAGGCACGCCCCCACACCGCCTCGCCCGTCCCGACACGGGACCGCCGCTCGTACCGCCGGTGCGTCGGAGCGGTGGGCCCCCACGCAGCGGACGCGACCTCGGTCCGCGCCGCCCCCTCGTCACCGCCCATGCCGGCCATCCTGCCCGAGCGACGTGCCCGGCCGCGCGGGTCGACCCTCCCGGCCGGTCACCGGCCACCCCGTCGTCAGGACCCGCGCGTACCGTCCACGACATGAGCAACGTCATCATCCTCGGCGGCCACGGCCGCGTCGCCCTCCTCACCGCGCAGCTCCTGACGGCCCGCGGCGACACCGTCTCGTCGGTCATCCGGAAGGCCGAGCAGCAGGACGACGTCCGGGCCACCGGAGCGGAGCCCGTCGTCGCCGACATCGAGCAGCTCGACATCGCCGGGCTCACCGACCTGGTCCGCGGCCACGACGCGGTCGTCTGGGCCGCCGGTGCCGGCGGGGGTTCCGCCGAGCGCACCTGGGCGGTCGACCGTGACGCCGCGATCCGCACGATGCACGCCGCCCTCGAGGCCGAGGTCCGGCGCTTCGTGCTCGTCTCCTGGTCGGACGCGGGCCTCGGCCACGGCGTCCCCGAGGACGACGACTTCTTCGCGTACGCCGAGGCGAAGACCGTCGCCGATGCCGTCCTCCGCGACTCGGCCCTCGACTGGACGATCGTCGCGCCGAGCACCCTGACCGACGACGAGCCGACCGGGTCCGTCGAGAGCGCCGACCCGTCCTCGAGCATCGCCCGCGGGGACGTCGCCGCGCTCGTCGCCGCGGCCCTGCACGACGACGCGTCGGTCGGCAAGACCTTCCGCGTCAACACCGGCGACGTCGCGATCGAGCAGTTCGTCCGCGACTGAGCCGTTCAGGCGAGCAACGCCGCCGCCACCGCCCGGGCCGTCGCGGTGTCGCCGACGTCGGCACCACCGCGCAGGCGCATCGCCAGCGCCCCGGAGACCACGAGGAGCAGGCGGTCGGCGAGGCCGTCGGCTGCGTCGGCCCCGACGAGGGGCACCGCGGCGGCACGGAGCCGAGACCGCAGTGTGGTCGTCTCGTGGTGCAGCACCACGCTGATCTCGTCCGGCGCGTCCGCGTACTCGGACGCGGTGCCGAGGAACGCGCACCACCGCGACCCGATCGGCGTCGACCGGAAGGCGTCGAGCGCGTCGAACACCGCCAGCAACCGGCCGCGGTCGTCGGACGCCCGTGCGACGGCTTCGTCCCACACGCGCAGCCATCCGTCGTGCCGGCGCTCGAGTGCGGCGGCGACCAGGGCCTCCTTGCTGGCGTACCCGCGGTAGAGCGTGGCCGCGGACACCCCGGCCCGGTCGAGGACGGCGTCGATCGGGGTCGCGGCGATGCCCCGCGTGAAGAAGAGCTCCTCTGCGGCGTCGAGGAGTTTCCGCTCCGTTCCTGGGCGCATCGTCATGCCTGCACCCTAGGCTCTGAAAAGTGAAACGTACGTTTTCGTTCTTGGCCTCGCCCGCCGCACTCGTCGGCAGTGGCACGGCCTTCATCGCGGCCACCTACGGGCTGGTCCGCCTGGCGTACGGACTGTTCCTGCCGGACGTCCAGGACTCGATCGGGCTCGGCGACGGGCCCGCGGGCTGGATCGCCTCAGGGTCGTCGATCGTGTACGTCATCGGCGCACTCCTCGGCTTCCTGGTCGCGCCGGCCCGTCCACGGACCGCGCTCCTCCTCGCCGCACTGACGGCGGGTCTCGGTGTCGGCGGGATGGCCGCGAGCACCGGACCGCTCGTGTTCGGTGTCGCCGCGGTCATCAGCTCGGCGGGAGCGGGACTGGCCTCCCCCGCACTCGTCCGACTCGTGCAACGGGACCTGCCGGCCGGACGGGTGAACGGGGCGCAGGCGGTGGTCAACTCCGGGACGGGGCCGGGCCTCGTCGCCGCGGGCATCCTCGCCCTCGTGCTGCTGCCGGGCTGGCGGACGGCGTGGGCGGTGGCGGCGGTCGTCACGGTGGTGACCGGAGCCGCCGTCCTGCTCGCCGACCGGGCCGCGGCAGCAGCACCCTCCGACAGCGACCCCGTCGCCGCGTTCCCGCCGCGCACCTGGTTCGCCGCCCACGGTCGTCCCGTGCTCGTGGCCCTGCTCCTCGGCGCCGGATCGGCCGCGGTCTGGACCTACGGCCGCACGCTGCTCGTCGACGCCGGCGCCCCGACGACGCTGTCGGTCGTGGCGTGGATCGCCCTCGGTGTCGGCGGCGCGACGGTCGCCCTGACCGCACGGTGGCTCGGTCGGCTCCCGGCCCGCACCGCCTGGACCCGCACGGCGGCCGCGGTCGCCGTCGCCACCCTCGGCCTCGGGCTCGCCCCACAGGTGAACGGCGCTGCACTGACCGCGGTCGCACTGCTCTGCTGTGCACTGTTCGGGTGGGGCTACACGGCGGCGACCGGCGCCCTGATCACATGGACGACCGAGCTCGACCGGGACCGCGCGGCCGCGGGCACCTCGGTGCTCTTCGTGGTCCTCGTCCTCGGCCAGGCGCTCGGAGCGGCCGCGGCGGGCGGTGCGCTCCCGGTGGTCGGGGCGGCGCCGGTGTTCATCGCGGCGGCGGTGGCCGTCGCGCTCGGGGTGGTGCCGGCGGTCAGAAGTCCTCGCCGATGTCCGGCACGTCCGTCATCTCCTCGTTCCACGCCGGCCGAGCAGGCTGCAGACGCAGCGTCTCCGCCTCGAGGTACTCGATGACCTCCTGGTCGACCGGCTCGTCGGCGCTGTCGGGTACCGGCGTCGAGAAGATCTCGCTCGCCGGCCCGATGAGCAGGTGCGCGTAGACCGTGCCGCCGCCCTCGGTGACGACCGGGATCTGCACGACGTCGGACTTCCCGGCCACCGCCAGGGCACGGCAGTACCGGAGCAGGGCCTTGCAGGTGCGGTCCCCGGTCAGGATGTGGCTGTTCGCGTAGTGGATGCGGCGCATGTCGGCCAGGTTGTCGGACGGTCCCTGGGGGACGCTTAGGCTTTGCCGGAGCCGGACAGAACGGCTCGGAAGGACACACCACCATGGGCAAACTCGTCTACGACTCCACGTTCACCGCAGAGTTCGACGACCGCCTGCTGACGCACCTGCAGATCGTGATCGGGATGAAGCTCCGCCGTGGCGAGTCCTTCATGTTCTCGTGGAAGGACGACGTCGAGCTCGGCGACGGCCGCACCGCGATCTGGCTCGACCGCTCGATGCCCCTGGTGTTCCGCTACTCCGGCAGCCGCATCCCCGCCGTGAACCGCACCTGGGTGGAAGCGCTCGGCCTGACCGCCGGCTCGTCCGCGGGCCTCCGCATCGTGCCCGAACCGACCGACTCCGGAGACACCCTGTGAAGCGCACGGTCCTGACCTACGGCGGCACGCAGTACACGATCGCGAACGAGGACACCGAGACCGTCCAGGCACGCATCGACGCCGGGCTCCGGGACAACCCGTTCATGTGGTTGCCGGTGAACTACGGGGACGGCCGGGCCACCCCGGCGATGCTCCTCATCTCCCCCGCGACCCCGGTGGCGATCATCACCGAGCGCGACGTCGACGAGCAGGACGAGGGCAGCGTGGCCCGCTACCTGCTGCCCGAGCAGACCCGACCGGCGTCGATCGAGATCGGCCCGACCGACCACTAGTCCGACCGACGCCGACGGGTCCGCGCGGCGCCGGAGCGCGAGGTACGTCAGGTGACGAGCGGTGCCAGCACCTCGACCACCAGGTCGGGTCGGGTGATGAACGGGTGGTGTCCGGTCGCCAGGTCGACGGACCGGGAGGCGCGACCCGCGTGCTCCCGCTGCAGGCCGATCGAGGTGCTCCGGTCCGCCGTGCACACGAGATAGATGGAGTCGACGCCCCGCCAGCCCGCGTCGGTCGTCGGGGTGCCGAGGGCCGCGATCGACTGCGTCGTCACCCGCTCCCAGGCCGCGCGCTGCACGGCGTCGGCGGCGTCCTGCAGGAACCGGGCGCCGAACCGCGCGGAGTCGTACCCGTCGACCGCGACGAGACCGTCCCCCGCGTCGACCACCGCGACCGGGTCCGGCTCGTCCGCCATGATCTGCGCCTGCGCCTGTCCGACGTCCGGCAGGTACGACGAGACGAGCACCAGGTGCCGGACGGCCGCGTGCCGCCCGGCCTCGGCGATCACCGTGCCGCCGTAAGAGTGCCCGACCAGGACGGCGTCACCGACCTCGTCGAGGACCGCACGGAGGGCCACGGCGTCGGCCTCGAGACCGCCGCGCTCCCCGGTCTCGCCGCAGGACGGCAGGGCGACCGAGCGGCTCCGGACACCGGTCCGTTCCTCCAGGAGCGTCGCGGTCGGCTGCCACCACCACTGCCCGTCTCGCACGAGTGCGCCGTGGACGAAGACGACTTCCATGAGAGACCTCCGGTCCTGGTCGACCACGCGGCCGACCGTCCCCCATCCAACGCCCTCCCGTCGTCGACGGGTGGCGGTCAGCCCCGTCCGCCGCCGAGCAGCGCGCGGAGGGCGTCCTCGAGCGGTACGGCGACCGCCTCGACGTCCGCGGACGCCAGGGGTTCCACCCGGGTCGACGTCCGCATCATGGTCATGCCGAGCACGACGGACAGGGCGATCTCGGCGCGGACGAGCAGGTCGTCGTCGACGGTGTCCGGGCCGCCGGCACGCACGGCCCCGGCGAGCCGTTCGGCGTACCCGCGGAGGGTCTCGCGGCGGATCCGGTCCACGGCCTCGTCCCCGGAGTTCCGCAGCAGGAGGAGCAGCTGCATCGAGTCCTCGTCGGTGGGCGACCGGATGATGTGCCGGATGAGACCGCCGAGCGCCCGCTCCAGGTCGGAGCCCGACGTCACCGGTCCCTGCTCGGGCGCCGCGCGGTCGAGGCAGGCGCGGAACAGCCCCACCTTCGACACGAAGTACCGGTTGATGAGCGCGACGTTCACCCCGGCGTCGGCGGCGATGTCCCGCACGGTCGTCGCCCGGTAGCCGTCGAAGGCGAAGCGACGCCGAGCGGCCTGCACGAGGGCCAGGCGGGTGGCGGCGGCGTCCTTGCTCATGGGCCGAGCGTAGCGGGCGCTTCCGAGGGCCTCATCGCGATGTAAGCGGGTGTTGACACCGGGAGCAGAACGCGTACCCTCGTCAAGTCAGCAGATGTTGACATCGACAGCGTCGTCGGTCCACCCCGAACCACACCCGATCCGACCAGACGGAGCACGATGGCCACCGCCACCGCGAGCCCCCGCACGGGCTCCACCCCGACCGCCGAGCACGGCCGTCGTCCGAACAGCACCGCGATCATCGTCTACCTGTCCCTGGGTGGCCTGTCGTTCGCGGTCCTGCAGTCCCTCGTCGCTCCCGCGCTCTCCACGATCGGCAAGGACCTCGGCGCCTCGACCAGCGACGCCAGCTGGGTCCTCACCGCCTACCTGCTCTCGGCCTCGGTGCTCACCCCGATCCTCGGTCGCCTGGGTGACATGGTCGGCAAGCGCAAGGTGCTCATCGTGGTCCTCACGATCCTCCTGGCCGGCGCGGTCCTGGCCGCCCTCGCCCCGAACCTCGGCGTCCTCATCGTCGCGCGCGCCCTGCAGGGCGCCGCCGGCGCGGTGATGCCGCTGTCGATCGGCATCGTCCGCGACGAGCTGCCGAAGGAGAAGGTCAGCGTCACCATCGGCCTGCTCTCCGCCATCTTCGGCATCGGCGCGGGCGTCGGCATCGTGGCCGCCGGCCCGATCGTCGAGCACCTGTCGTGGCACTGGCTGTTCTGGCTGCCGGCCGTCCTGGTCGTCATCGCCCTGCTCGGTGTCGTGTTCGGCATGCCCGAGTCCCCGGTGCGGAAGCCCGGTCGCCTCGACCTCGCCGGCACCGTCGTCCTCGCCGTCGCACTCGTCGCGATCCTGCTGGCCGTCAGCGAGGGCCAGACCTGGGGCTGGGGCGACGTGAAGACCGTCGGCCTGCTCATCGTCGGTGCGGTCGCGCTCGTGGCCTTCGTGTTCGTCGAGCTCCGTGTCGCCGAGCCCCTCATCGACGTGCGGCTCTTCGCCGTCCGCGGCGTCTGGACCGCCCACGTCGTCGCGCTCGTCTTCGGGTTCGCGATGTTCGGCACGTTCGTCCTCGTCCCGACGATCCTGCAGCTGCCCTCCGCGCTCGGCTACGGCTTCGGCAAGGACGTCACCCAGGCGGGCCTGTTCCTGCTGCCGACCGTCGTGATGATGGTCATCGCCGGCCCGATCGCCGGCATCCTGGTCCGCAGGGTCGGGCCGAAGCCGCCGATGCTCATCGGCGGGGTCGCGATCGTCGCCGCGTTCCTGATCCCGGCCGTCTCGCACGCCGCGATCGCCGAGATCGTCGTGTCCGGTCTCCTCACCGGCGTCGGGATCGGCATGGCGCTGGCCGCCTGCTCGAACGCGATCATCGAGAGCGTCCCGGCGAACCAGACCGGTGAGGCGATCAGCGCGAACACCGTCGTCCGGACCATCGGGTCGAGCGTCGGCACCGCCGTGATCGCCGCCCTCATCACCTCGCACAGCACGCCGCAGGGCCTGCCGACCGACGACGCCTTCACGATCGGCTTCTGGGCCTGCACGGCAGTGGCCGTCCTCGCGGTCGTCGCGGCACTCGCGGCACCCTCGATGCGCGCACGCCGCGCCGCCGCGGTCGCCGCCGGTGTCGACGACTTCGACGAGGTCACGCGCTGACCGCATGACCCGGCGCGTGTCGTCGAGACGCCGCGGAACACGCGAGACGCCGCGGGGATCCGCGGCGTCTCGGCCGCTCCGCGGTGTCGCGGCATGACCGCGGCGTCCCAGCCTGCCCGCGGCGTCCCAGCCTGACCGCGGCGTCTCGGGCCGGGACCGCTGACGCGAGCCCGGGCCGTGCCTCCCGGCCGCCAGCGCGGTCAGGCGCGGTGGTGGCTCCGACCGAAGAGCGACGCGAGCGACGCGACGATCGCCATCCGGAGTCGGACCCCTGCGGGCGGAGCCGGCGGCATCGTCCGGATCGGCGCCGTGAACGCCAGGTCGTGCAGGTTGTTGCGCTTCGAGCCGTCCCAGTTCGCGAACAGGTACGGCGTGCCGAGCGCCATCAGGCTGCGGACCGGTGCCGGACGCGTGCCGGAGGCGGCGACCGCGTACCCGGAGTGGCCGGCCGTGATCGCCTGGATGACGGTGTCCGCGTCGGTGACGCCGTTGGCGGTCACCACGGTGGTGATGCCCGTGCGGTCGCGGGCGACGAATTCGATGATGTGTTCAGTCACGAGGAGCTCAGGGTCGCGAGTGACGTCTCGGCGTGGGTGAGACGCACGAGGCTTGGCCGGAATCGACGTTGCTTCCGTCGTCGAGGATACGTCGCTCCCGTCGGGACGGCTCTCGGACGATCCCCATTGCGTGACGGCGGACCGGGTGCACGGCTCAGGCGACCCAGACGACGATGCCGTTGTACCCGTTCAGCAGCGCGGCCAGGCCCGCGCGCAGGGCCCGTCCGGCACGCTCGTCGGTGAACGTGGACGGGTCGTGGTGGCTCGATGCGCCGAGGCCCTCACCGCGGAACCCCGCGCCGGTCCAGTCCGCTGCCGTGACGTTCGAGGTCGGCTCGGCGATCTCGGCGCCGAGCACGAGGAACTGCTGGTGCAACGCGGACGGCGAGACCGCTGCGATCGGGTCGACCATGGCGTCACCGACGCTGATGACCAGGTCCGCGCGCTTGCCGATCGCCGCGGCGACGGACGGCAGGCGGTCGTCGGCGGTGTCCGCGACGACGGGGACGACCGTGACGTCCTCGGCCTCGGCCCAGGTGTCGACGGCGTCGACGAGGGTCTCGGTCTGCGCGTTCGGCTCCCCCGGTGACAGCAGCACCACGCGGTACCCGGACGGCGGCGCCACGTCCTCCCACGAGCCGGGGGCCGGGCTCACGGTGGCCTCCGGAGCGGGCGGCTCGCTCGGGTCGACGAAGCCGGTGCCGAGTGTGCCGGTGCCGCGGACCGGGGTCGGTGCGCCGGTCGGAGCACTGCTGCTGGCGGCACCGGTCCGGAGGCCCGTGGCCTGCTCGGCGTCGGACGTCCCGCCGGTGCGGTCGGCACCCGTCGAGCACCCGGCGACGAGGACCGAGCCGGCGGCCACCAGGGCAGCAGCGGCGAGGACGGCGGAGGCGCGACGAGTCAGACGGATCACGAGATGTCATGCAAGCACAGCCGCACGCCGCGACGGTCCGGTGCGAGCCGCTGTCCAGAGCCCGTCCAGACGTTGGTCACCCGTTGTTTCCCTGCGCGTCGCTCTCGGCCGCGATGGTCGGCCGGTGAAGCACCGAACCACCCGTCCCGCTCGCACCGGGCTCCCCCTCTCCACCCCGTCCCTCCTCCCCCGGCTCGTCGCGCGGCTGGTCGCCGTCCTGGTGCTCGTGGGCACCGTCGCCGTGAGCCTGCTCACCGGGGTGTCCGCGGCGAGCGCCCACGGCTTCAGCTCCGTCGTCTACGCGGACGTCAGCGGGAAGGGGTCCGAGGTCGTGCGCGCGCGGCTGGGCCTGGAGTACGACCTCATGCTCGTGTCGGTGGGCACCAGCGAGCACGACGACCGGCTCTACCGACAGGGCCAGGCGGCGTGGGACGACGGCGACTACCCCGGCATGGTCCGGGCGGCGGAAGCCCACCACGACTCGATCAGCAAGTACCTGTTCGGCCGGTTCTCGGTGACCTCCGGTGGGCGGGAGTGCACCGGCACGCTCGACGACTCGGTGACGGTCGACGTGCAGGACGAGGTCCCCTACGCCGAGGTCGTCGCCGACTTCGCCTGCCCGACGCCCGGACGGACCACCTCCGGGCACGTGGTCGAGTCGACCCTCTTCCCGGACAGCGAGACGTTCGTGAAGGACACGAAGACGATCGTCACGTACGAGGTCGACGGCAAGCAGGGCACGGCGACGCTCGACGCGTCCCAGCCGACCTTCTCGACGGAGCAGTCGGCCGGCCAGCGGTTCTGGGAGTTCTTCACCCTCGGCGCGGAGCACCTGCTCGGCGGGATCGACCACATCCTGTTCCTCATCGCGCTGATCGCCGGTTCCCGACGACTGCGCGAGGTCGTGTACACGGCGTCGGCGTTCACCATCGCGCACTCGATCACGTTCATCCTGGCGGCGCTCGGGGTCGTCAGTCCGCCGTCGATCGTCGTCGAGCCGCTCATCGCGCTGTCCATCGCCGCGGTCGCCGGGTGGTACCTGTGGCGACTGGCGACACGACGGGCACGGGCGGACGAGCTCGTGCTGACCGATCAGGGTCGGTTCGCGCTCGACCGGTCGGGGTGGTCCCGTCTGGCCGTGGTCTTCGCGTTCGGGCTCATCCACGGGCTCGGGTTCGCCGGGGCGCTCGGCATCCACGAGGCGTTCTCCTGGCAGTTGCTCGTGTCGCTCCTCATCTTCAACGTCGGCATCGAGGCCGTGCAGCTGGCGATCATCGTGATCGTGTTCCCGCCGCTGTCCCTGCTCCGTCGGAAGGCCCACCGGGTGTCGCTCTGGGTGACGGGCATCGTCACCGCGGGGGTCTTCGTGATGGGGATGATCTGGTTCGTCCAGCGGCTCGTCGAGGGCTGACCCGCCGCCGTCCCTGTCCGCTGAGCGTCACGAGCACTCGTGCCTGCTGACTGCAATCCGTATGGACACACAGCGTTTACTCACGATCTACCAGGGGGATGCAGAGTCGCTCTGCTGCACCATCCCTCTCACTGAGAACGGAAACACATGAGTCTCCTGTCCGGCGCCCCTTCCCGGCGCAGAACCACCACCCTCCGCCTCGGCGGAGCCGTCATCGGCGCGGCGCTCATCGCCGGCGCCTGCCTCGTCGGCACCGGCTCCGCGAGTGCGGCCACGAACACCCCGACGACGAACATCTCGTCCGGGACGCCGATCCACATCCTGCTCGGCGTCGGCGCGACCGAGAGCCAGCGCATCGCGTCCTGGTACTTCCCGAAGAACGTCGCGCAGTCCGTCGAGATCCAGAAGACCGACACCATGACCGGTGGCGTCTTCACCGACGCGAAGAAGACCATCGGCGCGAACACCGCCGCGAACACCGCTGCCGACACGAGCACGACCGACAGCAGCACCAAGGCGATCGCGGGCATCACCAACGAGGCCGGCTACGTCAACGCGCACGCGGTCATCGACGGCCTCGAGCCGGACACCACGTACACCTACCACGTCGGTGCGGCGGACGGTTCGGCCTGGTCGACGGCCTACACCTTCACCACGAAGAGCTTCACCGGCGACTTCGACTTCCTGTTCTTCGGTGACCCGCAGATCGGGTCGTCGGGCTTCGTCGACGACGACGGTGCCGGCTGGGCCGACACCCTGAAGTACGCCACGACCAAGGAGAAGGACGCCGAGCTCCTCGTCTCCGGTGGCGACCAGGTCGAGAACGCCAACAACGAGTACCAGTGGGGTGCGTTCGCCGACAGCAGCGACGTCCTCAAGCGCTACCCGTGGGCCTCGACCATCGGCAACCACGACGTCGGTGGCAAGTCGTACGAGCAGCACAACCAGCTGCCGAACTCGCTCAAGGTGCCGGACTTCTACCCGGGCGGCAACACGACCGCCAACTCGGGTGGCGACTACTGGTACATGTACAAGGGCGTCCTGTTCATCGACATCAACTCGAACGCCTACGCCGGCGGTTCGGACGCAGCGCACGTGAACTACGTCCGCGACGTGATCACCCGCCACGGTGACGACGCGAAGTGGACCGCGCTGGTCTACCACCACTCGATCTACTCGCCGGCCGACCACGCGAACGACAAGGACAACCAGCAGCGCCGGTTCGACTTCACGCGTGCGTTCTCCGACATGGGTGTCGACCTCGTCCTGCAGGGTCACGACCACTCGTACTCGCGCAGCTACGCGATCAAGAACGGCAAGAAGGCCAACCCGGACGAGCAGCCGGGTGCTGACGAGGTCTTCGCCGGCCCCGGTGGCGTCATCTACCTGACCGCCAACTCCGCGTCGGGCTCGAAGTACTACGACCTCACCACCCCGGACGCCACCCAGGGCTACGGCGCCGACCCGCTCGACCCGACCGGTCAGCGTCACTTCGCCAACTCGGTGGAGAACCAGGAGCACGTCCGTACCTACGTCAAGGTCGGCGTCTCGGACGACAACCTCGCCGTCACCACGGTCCGCGCCGGCGACTGCACCACGCTCAACTCGGCCGTCCAGCACGGCAAGGTCGACAGCTGCGGCGTGACCCTCCAGCCGACGGCCTCGGCCGACCCGGCGCCGATCGGCTCGGCGGTGGACCAGTTCACCCTGGACGCCTCCACCCCGGCGACGACCACCACCCTCGAGGCCTCCGCTGCCACGCAGAAGTACGCGACCGCCACCCCGGTGACGGTCACGGCGACGGTCGGCGGCGGCATCGGTGAGCAGTCCGGAACGGTCACGTTCTCGGACGGCGACACGGTCCTCGGCACCGCCACGGTCGCGAAGGGCACGGCGAGCATCACGCTGCCGAGCAAGTTCGCGATGGGCAAGCACGAGATCACCGCGTCCTTCGCCAGCGGCTCCGACTGGTCCGGCGCGGACTCGTCGACCACGGGCAGCACCACCGTCACGGTCACGAAGGCGACGTCCACCACGGGCATCTCCTTCAGCAACGGCAAGACGACCGTGACCGTGAAGGTCCCCGGCGTCACCGTGAACGGCACCGCGAAGGTCTACGAGGGCTCGAAGAAGCTCAAGACCGTCTCGATCGTGAACGGCAAGGCCACCACGACCTTCCCGCTCGCGAAGGGCACGCACAAGCTGCACGCCGTGTTCTCGCCCACCGCGATGATCAACACGAGCACCAGCGCGACCATCTCCGCGACGGTCAAGTAGCACCACCGCACGACGAGACGGGCCCCCGGCGATCGCCGGGGGCCCGTCCTCGTTGCGTCGGCCGGTGGTCTCAGGCGTTCTGCCAGACCCGCAGCCAGTCGACGGTCATCTGCTGTGGGAACCGCGTCGACGAGTCCGGCGACCCGGGCCAGCCACCGCCGACCGCCAGGTTCAAGATGACGAAGAACGGCTTGTCGAACACCCACCGGTCGCCGCCCAGGTCGGCGGGCGTGACGGTCCGGTACACGGCGCCGTCGACCGTCCAGCTGATCGAGCCCGGCCGCCAGTCGACCCCGTACACGTGGAAGTCGTCGGCGAAGGCGCCGCTCGGCAGCGTCGCCGTGCCGCTGATCCCCTCCGCGCCGGAGTACCCGGGGCCGTGCACCGTGCCGTGGACCGATCCGGGCTCGCGTCCGATGTTCTCCATCACGTCGATCTCGCCGCACGCCGGCCACCCGACCTGCGGCAGGTCCGCGCCGAGCATCCAGAACGCCGGCCAGATGCCCTGTCCGCGCGGGATCCTGATGCGCGCTTCGATGCGGCCGTACTGCGCGGTGTAGGTCCCCTGCGAGGTGAGTCGCGCGGACGTGTACGAGCCGTCGGCTTCGCGCCGTGCGGTGATCACGAGGTTGCCGTTGCCGTCGAGCGCCGAGTTCCGCCGTGAGTCCGTGTACACCTCGAGCTCGCCGTTGCCCCACCCGCCACCGCCCAGGTCGTACCGCCAGATGCCCGGGTTCGGCGCGCTGCCGGCGGGGCCGTCGAACTCGTCGGCGGCCAGGAGGGTCGGCGTGGTCGCCGCGCTGGCCGCCTCGGGACGCAGCCCGAGCGCCCCGGCCGTGCCGACCGCCGCGGCGGCCCCGAGGCCGAGCGCCAGCAGCCGTCGTCGGTCGATCGCGCCCGCCCCGCCGTGCGGGTGGTCGGTCTGCTGCTGGTCGTCGTGCGGCACGGTTCCTCCATCGCGTGCGGTGGTTCCGCACGGAGGGACAGGTTCACCCGCGCTCGGCCCGCGCCGCCAGCCCCCGTCCGGGCGCACCGCGCCGAGTGGCCAGGACCGGCCTGTGCCGTCGCCGCATCCGACACGACGGACGGGAGGCACGTGGCGGGTCCGCCACGTGCCTCCCGTCCGTCACCCGGTCGCCACCGCGACCGGCGTCCGCTCAGGCGTGCCCTGCCGACGCCTCGACGGTCTCCTCGAGCACCTCCGACGGTCCGTGCGACGACCGCGTCCGGACGAAGACGGCCGCGAGGACGGCCACGACGACCGCGACCACACCGGCCACGACGAAGGCGGCGTGCATGCCGCCGAGGAAGGCATCCCGGGCGACGGCGGACGCTGCTGCACCGAGTCCGTCCGGCACGATCCCCTGCGCCAGCCCCTGGCGGGCGGCCGTGCCGAGCCCGAGGTCCGTCGTGCCCGAGAGCACCCGGGCGCTGACGACCGCCGACAGGACCGACGTGCCGAGCGCACCGCCGAGCTGGAGCGCCGTCGCCTGGAACCCGCCGGCGACGCCGGCGAGCTGGACCGGGGCGCCACCGACGACGGCCTCCGCGCCGGCGGTCATCGTGAAGCCCGCGCCGAGGGCGAAGACCACGAACGGGACCGCCATGCCGATGTAGGGCGAGTCCTGGGTCGTGCCGGTGAGCAGGAACAGGGCGACGCCGACCATGAGCAGGCCGATGGTCAGGGTGCGCCGGATGCCGAGTTTGGCGACCAGTGCGGCACCGATCGGCGACGCGATGATCGAGACCCCGCTCAGCGGCAGCTGCATGAGCCCCGCCTGCAGCCCCGTCACCCCGCGGAGGTTGAGCATGTAGAGGGACAGGAAGAAGGTCACGCCGAGCATCGCGAAGAAGTTCGCGCCGACGGCCAGCCCACCGATGGACAGCGACGACGACCGGAAGAGCGACATCGGCAGCAGCGGGTCGGTGACGCGCAGTTCGACGACGACGAACACCACGAGGAGCACGACGCCGGCGAGCAGCACGCCGAGGGTCAGCGGGCTCGTCCAGCCCCACGACTCGGACTGCACGACGGCGAGCACGATGCCGAACAGGCCGAGGGCGAGCAGCACCACGCCGGGGACGTCGAAGCGTCCGCGGTGCGGGGCGGTGGACTCGCGGAGCACCAGTCCGCCGAAGACCAGGCCGATGACGGCGATCGGCGCGTTCACGAAGAACACCGACTCCCAGCCGAGCGAGGCGACGAGCACCCCGGCGACGATCGGTCCGGCGGCGATGGCCACGGAGGACGCCCCGCCCCAGACGCCGACGGCGACGCCGAACTTCTCCTTCGGGAAGGTCGCACGGAGCAGCGCCAGGGTCTGCGGCATGAGCAGTGCGGCGCTGAGGCCCTGCACGGCGCGGAACACGATCACGCCGGTGGCGGTGCCGACCAGGCCGATGGCGACCGACGACAGCGCGAACGCGACGACCCCGATCAGGTACATCCGGCGCCGGCCGAAGCGGTCCCCGAGCTTGCCGCCGAGGATCAGGAAGACGGCGAGGGCCAGCAGGTAGGCGTTGGTGATCCACTGCAGCTGGGTGAACGTGGTGCCGAGGTCGGCGGCGATGGCGGGGTTCGCGATCGAGACCACGGTGGCGTCGAGGCCGACCATGAACAGGCCGAAGCAGACGGCGACGAGGGTGGCGATCGGGTTGCCGCGCAGGGTGCGGCGGGTTCCGGGCATGGCTGTGCCCACGGGGAGCTCCTTCGGACGACACGGATCGTGCTCCGACGGCTGGGCCGTGCGGCGAGGGGCACGAGGGGTGCGAACCGAAGGACGCGGGGGTGGCACCGGCTCTGAGCGGTACACGAGCCGTCCGCCGACCTCACGCGACGGGCAGCCCCCTTGGTTCTGAAACCATAACGATACCAGACGCGGGGTCGTGTCGGGGATCGGATCCCGGGGCCCCGGCACCGATCTCGTCATCACCCACGGCACTGACCTCGGTCCACACCGCGTCGAGCGACAGGCCGAGCACCCCGGCGAGCGCCGCCACGGTGGAGAACGCGGGAGTGGCGATGCGACCCGTCTCGATCTTCCGCAGCGTCTCGGGCGACAACCCGGCGGCGAGCGCCACGTCGAGCATCGACCGATCGCCCCGAGCCGAGCGGAGCACACGACCGAGACGGAGTCCGCGTCGGAGGTCGAGCGGCGTGAGCGGGAGACGGACCATGGTCTGATAGTAATACCGGTACAACTATCCCGACGGAAGAAGCGTCCGCATGATCGAGATCCTCACCCCCGCCGAGCTGCCCCGGGCGCGCGCTGCCGGCACGCTCGTCGCCGACATCCTGCACACCCTCCGCGGCCGGACGACGGTCGGCACCAACCTGCTCGACCTCGACCGCTGGGCGGCGGAGATGATCCGCGCCGCCGGGGCGACCTCCTGCTACGTCGACTACGCACCCTCCTTCGGCCGCGGGCCGTTCGGCCACCACATCTGCACCGCCGTGAACGACGCCGTCCTGCACGGCCTGGCGCACGACCGCGTCCTGGCCGACGGCGACCTGCTCACCCTCGACCTCGCCGTCGTGCACCACGGGTACGCGGCGGACTCGGCGATCAGCTTCGTCGTCGGCACGAGCCGACCGGCCGAGAGCGTCGCCCTCATCGAGACGACCGAGCGCGCCCTCGCCGCCGGCATCGCGGCGGCCCGGCCGGGTGCGCGACTCGGCGACCTGTCGCACGCGATCGGCACGGTGCTCACCGAAGCGGGCTACCCGATCAACCTCGAGTTCGGCGGCCACGGCATCGGCTCCACGATGCACCAGGACCCGCACGTGGCGAACGACGGACGCCCGGGGCGCGGGTACGCCCTCCGGCCGGGGCTGCTCCTGACCCTCGAGCCGTGGGTCATGGTCGACACCGACGAGCTCGTCACCGACCCGGACGGCTGGACGCTGCGAAGCGCGACGGGGTGCCGGACCGCGCACAGCGAGCACACCATCGCGATCACCGAGGACGGGGCCGAGGTGCTCACGCTGCCGTCCGCCTCGGTCGCCGGGTAGCCCCGACGCAGCCGGAGCCGCGCGGGACGGGAGGCGCGTGGCGGCCTGGCCACGGGCCTCCCGTCTCGCAGGCGGCGCGCCCCGGCGGGTCAAGCCGGCGCCTCAGGCCGGCGGGTCAGGCCGGCGTCGCGCCGTCGAGCTGCTCGACCATCTCGATCTCGGCCCGCCTCGGGTCGAGCTCGTACGGTTCGGTGTGGCCGGTCCGCCGGAAGCCGCGGCGCTCGTAGAAGGCGAGGGCACGGGCGTTGTCCTCGTGCACGTGCAGCCGCAGGGTCGTCCCGTACTCGCGGCCCACCGTTCGACAGCGTCGAGCAGCGCGTCCGCCACTCCCGCGTCCCGACCGCGGTGCATGGGCGAGACGTAGACGCCGACCAGCAACGGGCCGGTCGCCGCGTCCGGGACGTAGCCGTTCATCATCCCGACCCATTCGCCCTGCGCGTCGATCGCGACGAGCGAGGTGCTGCCCGGGGTCTGGCCGCGACGACCCCGCGAGCGCCACTCGGCCTCGTCGTACCGCTCGGCGTCCGCGCGGTGCTCGCCGTACGCGATCGGCGTGTCCTCGAGCATCGCGAGGCGGAGGGCGCGGACCTCCCGCCAGTCGTCCTCGGTCGTGGTCCGGATCGTCAGCTCGTCCATCTCCCGACCCTACGGCGGAGTGGACGCCGGACGGTGACACGGTCGGCGGTGCGCGCTAGGTTGTTGAACAATCCCGACAGGAGGTCCGCATGCCCACGATCGACCTGAACAGCGACCTCGGCGAGGGCTTCGGCGCCTGGACCGCGGGCGACGACCGCGCGATGCTCGACCTGGTGTCCAGCGCGAACATCGCCTGCGGTGCCCATGCCGGTGACCCGACGATCATGCTCGACACCTGCCGGGCCGCAGCGGAGCGGGGTGTCGCGATCGGGGCACACGTCGCCTACCGGGACCTCGTCGGCTTCGGCCGCCGGCCGGTGCACGTCACCCCGGACGAGCTCCACGCCGACGTCGTCCACCAGCTCGGTGCGCTGACCGCCGCCGCGCACGTGGCCGGCAGCCGGGTCACCTACGTCAAGCCGCACGGGGCGCTCTACAACACCGCTTGCGCCGACCCGGTGCAGGCCGAGGCGGTCGTCCGTGCGGTGGCGGACGTCGACCCCTCGCTGGCGGTCCTGGCGCTGCCCGGGTCGGAGCTGCTCCTCGCCGCCGGACGACACGGACTCCGTGCGGTGAGCGAGTCGTTCGCCGACCGTGCCTACGAACCGAACGGCTCCCTGGTCTCCCGCAGTCGGCCCGGCTCCGTCCTGCACGACCCCGACGAGGTCGCGGCCCGGGTGCTCCGGATGGTGACCGAGGGCGTCGCCACCGCGGTCGACGGCACCGACATCAGCGTCCGTGCCGACTCGGTGTGCGTGCACGGGGACTCCCCCGACGCGGTCGCGATGGCCCGGGCGATCCGCACGCTGCTGACCGAGCAGGGCATCGCGGTCAGGGCGTTCGCGTCGGCTCCGGCGTCGGCTCCGGCGTCGTCGTCGTCGTCGTCGTCGTCGGCTTCGTCGTCATGAGCCTCGAGGTCCGGGCGGCCGGCGCCGCCGCGGTGCTGGCGACGTTCGACTCCCTGGCCGAGGTCGTGGCGTTCCGCGCCGGACTGGCGGACGATCCGCCGGCGGGCGTGACCGAGGTCGTCTCCGGCGCCCGCACGCTGCTGTTCCGCTTCGACCCTGCCGTGACCGACGCCGGACGGGTCCGCTCCCTGCTGTCCGAGGTCCGCCCCTCCCGTCCTGCCGACGACCACCCGGATCGCGCGCCCGTCGTCGTCCCGGTCACGTACGACGGCGCGGACCTCGACGCCGTCGGCGCCCTGACCGGCATGTCCCGCGACGACCTCGTCGCGTGGCACACCGGACAGGTGTGGACGAGCGCGTTCTGCGGCTTCGCCCCCGGCTTCAGCTACCTGACCGGCACCGCGCCGTCGCTCGACCTGCCCCGCCGCGACACCTCGCGCACCGCGGTCCCGAGCGGCGCCGTCGCCCTCGCCGGTGAGTTCAGTGCCGTCTACCCGCGGACGTCGCCCGGCGGCTGGCAGCTCATCGGTCGGACCGAGGTGCCGATGTGGTCGCTCGACCGCACCCCGCCGGCCCTCGCCCCGGCCGGCGTCCGACTGCGCTTCGTCGACGCCGAGGCCCTGTCGTGAGCACCCTGACCGTCACGCAGGTCGGGTACGGCGTGACCACGCAGGACCTCGGCCGACCGGGCCTCAGCGACATGGGGCTCGGTGCCGCCGGGGCTGCGGACCGGGCCTCGGCCGCGCTGGCGAACCGGATGGTCGGCAACCGTCCCGACGCGGCCGTCCTCGAGGCCCTCCTCGGCTCCGTCACGCTCCGCACCGACGCACACACGGTCGCCGCCGTCACCGGTGCGCCCTGCCCGGTGACGGTCGAACGGGCCGACGGCCGGGTGCGTGGGGCTGCCGCGTACGAGGTGCTCCTGCTCGGACCGGGCGACACGCTACGGGTCGGACTGCCCGCGGACCGGCTCCGCGCCTACGTCGCCGTGCGCGGAGGCGTCGCGGTCGAACCCGTGCTGGGCAGCCGGTCGTGGGACTCGCTCGCGCAGCTCGGACCCGCCCCGCTGTCGGTCGGGGACGTCCTGCCGATCGGGCCGTCCTCCGACGGGGTCGGTGCCGGTTCCTGGCCGGTGGTCGATGCCGTGCCGCCGCCGCTCCCGCCGTGGCCCGGGGAACCGGTGGAGCTCGAGGTGCTGCCCGGACCCCGCGACGACTGGTTCACCCCGGACTGGCGGGCGACCCTGACCGGCCAGGAGTTCCACGTCAGCCCGGACAGCGACCGTGTCGGGGTCCGCACCACCGCGACCACTCCCCTGGTCCGGGCGGTCTCCCGAGAGCTCCCCAGCGAGGGCGTCGAGACCGGGTCGCTGCAGGTGCCGCCGGCCGGGTTCCCGGTGCTGTTCCTGGCGGACCACCCGGTCACCGGCGGCTACCCGGTCGTCGCGGTGCTCACGCCCGAGTCGGTCGACCGTGCAGCACAGCTCCGCCCGGGTGACACGCTGCGCTTCCGCACCGCTCGCTGAACGCGCTGGACACGCAGCCGGAACAACGACCCGACGGCCGTGGTTGTGTCACCGGGCACCGTCAGTGGACGGGGTCCGATGACGAAAGGTGCACACCATGACGATGACCGTCTTCCTCGAAGTCCAGATCCGTGACGACGTCGCAGCAGACACGGTCGAGGCCGCGATCCGCGAGACCCTGGCCCAGACCGCAGCACGGCAGGGCAACGAGTCGCTCGAGGTCCTGGTCGACGACGAGGACCCGACGCGCATGGTCGTCCTCGAGCGCTGGACCACCGCCGAGGACCACGACGCCTACGTCGCGTGGCGCGCCACCCCCGAGGGTGCCGCGGAAGCGCTCGGCGCCGTCCTCGCCGCCCCGCCCGTCACGAAGACCTTCGGCCGCACGATCTCCCTGGCGTAGCCCCCGCGGAACGCAACGTCGGCGGCGCTGCGCAGCGGAATACCGCTGCGAGGAACCGCCGACGTTGCGTTTTGCGGGAGGTTCAGGCGTGCTCGCGTGACTCCATGGCGTCCCAGGCGAAGCTCGCCAGCCAGTGGGTGGAGTAGTACTCCTGGCCGACACTGGCCGCGAGACCCGAGGCGAGCAGCCGGTCGGCCGCGCCGTCGAGCAAGTCCGCGAGTGCGGTGTCCTCGGGGTCAGAAGCACGCAGGGCGTCCGCGACGCGCCGCGCCGAACCGGCCCGCGACAGGTCGAGCCCGAAGAGGTGCACCTGCTGCGGGTCGTTCTCGTCACGGACGGTCGTCGAGGTGAGGACCGCGTCGCCGGCCGAGACCTCGGCGAAGAACGCACGCGCCCAGGGACCGAACTCGGACGCCGGCAGCACCGCACGCATCAGGTCGGCCTCGGCGAGCCCGGCGGACAGGAAGTCGTGCCCGCTGCGTTCCCACGCGAAGGGCCACCCGGCGTCGTCGCCGAACCACTCACGGGCAGCGCGGGACACGGTCGCGGCGAGGTCGTCCCGCCCGAGCGACCGGGCACCCTCGAGCACGAGCAGCAGCCCGAACGCCGAGTTCGCGTGCGCGCCGTGCCGGACCGGGTGGGCGGCGCCGTCGACCCAGCGGGTGACGAGGTCCTCGAGCACCTGGACGACCGGCGCGAACCCGGGTGCGAGTGCACGGATCGCGGGGACCTCGGACGCGGACACCTCGGCCGCGAGACGCATCAGCCACGCCCAGCCGTACGGGCGCTCGTAGTGCGGCGTCTCGCGGAGGTACGCGGCCTCGGTGGCCAGGTGCTCCGTCGACAGGTGGGCCTGCAGGACGGAGGTGATCCGTGCCTCCAGGTCGGCCGGCACCCCGAACGCGACCAGGCGGGCGGCGAGCCAGTGCATGTGCACCGACGAGTGCCAGTCGTACGACGTGGCGAAGGCGGGATGCAGTTCGACGGGCAGCGCTCGATCGTCCGGGCCCGACGTGGCGTGGTGCGCGGCGTACGGGTACTCGCGGGTGACGTTCTCGAGCGCGACGGCCGCGAAGCCCGGTGCCCAGGCGGCACGGCCGAGGTCCGTCGCGGACGAGGCCGACACGGACGGCGACCCGACGGGGGCGGGGTCAGAATGCGACAAGGTACATCACTCCCATGTTGACGACGAGCAGGATCCCGGCGGTCGGGATCTGCGCCTTGATCGGCCCGTACTTGTCCCGCATCTCGAGCAGGGCAGCGGGCACGAGGTTGAAGTTCGCGGCCATCGGGGTGACCAGCGTGCCGCAGAAGCCGGCCAGCATGCCGATCGCGAAGACCGCGGCGGGGTTGCCGTCGAAGCCCTGCACCAGGACGGGCCAGCCGATCGCCGCGGTCATGATCGGGAACGCGGCGAAGGCGTTCCCCATGATCACCGTGAACAGCGCCATGCCGAGGCAGTAGACGACCACGGCGGCGAACAGCGAGCCGTCGGGCAGGACGGCCTTGATGATCGTGCCCACGGCCGAACCGACGCCGGCCTGGGTGAAGACGATGCCGAGGGTGGAGAGCATCTGCGGCAGGAGCGCAGCCCAGCCGATCGCCTGCAGCAGGCGGGCGCCCTCGCGGACCGGGGTGTCGAGCCGCGGCGGGCGGAGCACGAGCACGGCGACGACGACGGCGAGCACCGAGCCGATGCCGAGCCCGGTGAGGGTCGCGCTGCCCTCGGCGAGCAGGGGTTCGCCGCCGATGTGGACGAGCGGGCCGAGGGTGGCGACGAGCACCGCGACGACGGGGATCACCAGCGCGGGGATGAACAGCCGGTTGCCGAACCGCTGCGCGAAGCCCGCGCGCTCGTCCGGGCTGGTGGTCGCGAGGACGCTCGTGCTCGAACTCGGCCGGGTGGTCACCGCGGTCGGCTCGGCCGGTCCGGTCGCCGAACCGACGCCGGCACCGGGGACGCTCGCGACGCGGGTGCGGCTCGTGGTGCCGGTGAACCCGAGGCCGGCGAGCGCCACCATCACCAGGACCGCGATGCCGAGCGCCCAGGCGGGGATCGCACCGGACACGACGAAGGTGCCGGCGAAGAAGGAGAGTCCGAGGATGCCCCAGAACGCCGCGTTGCCGACGCGCTTGGCGTGCGTGCGGTCGGTGACGATGAAGACGGACACGGCGATGAAGAACGCGCCGATGAGCCAGTAGAGCCATTCGCTGGTGATCATGCTGCGACCCCCTCGGTCTGGCGGACGTCGGCCGCCATCTTGTCGAGCTTGCGGTCGAGCAGCAGCAGCCTCGTGCCGTGCACGAGCAGTGCGGCGATGCCGGTGGGGATCGCCCACAGCGCCAGGTCGATCGGTTCGAGCGCCAGCCCGTAGGTGGTGTCGACGAACGTCGTGATGAGCAGGATCGACCCGACCGCGACGAAGACGTCCTCGCCGAAGAACACCCCGACCGTGTCCGACGACGCCGAGAAGCCCTTGATCTTCTCGCGCATCCGCTCGTCGATCCGGCCGTACTTCTTCGTGGCCGCGCCCTCGGCCATCGGGTGCACGAGCGGGCGGACCGTCTGCGCAGGGCCACCGATGCTCGTCAGTCCGACCGCGGCGGTGATCTGACGCACCGCCAGGTACCCGGCGAGGATGCGGCCGGTCGTGAGCTTGTCGAGCTTCGCGATGAGCCGCTTCGCCTGGTCCTGCAGGCCGTAGCGCTCGATGAGGCCGATGACCGGCAGCACGAGCGCGAAGGTCGTGACGCTGCGACTGGACGCGAAGCCACTGCCGAACGCGGTGAGGATGCCGACGGGATCGATCCCGCCGATGGCTGCGGTGACGATGCCCGCGACCGTGACGACGAGCAGCGCGTTGATGCGCAACGCGAAGCCGATGATCACGACGGCGACGCCGATGAGGACGAACATGCGGGACAGTCTGGCCCGCATTGTTCAACAATCTCAAGAGGCTGCCGGGATCTGTAACACGGCGGTCACACGAGCCGCGCTGTCGGGCTCTGCGAGGATCAGGCCATGACCCGAACCGTCAGCGGCGCAGAGTCCACCGCGGCACGTCTGCGGTCCTCGATCGCGGACGGCGGCTTCATGCCGGGGACGCAGCTCTCCGAGGAACGTCTGAGCGACCAGCTCGGCGTCTCCCGCAACACCCTGCGCGAGGCCTTCCGGCTGCTCGCCCGGGACCGCCTCGTCGAGCACGTCTTCAACCGCGGCGTCTTCGTGCGGCGGCTGTCGGCCGAGGACGTCACGGACCTCTACGCCGCCCGACGGGTCCTCGAGGAAGCCGGCGTCCGTGCCGCCACGCCGGACTCCGCCGCCCTCGCCGCCGCTTCGGCCGCGGTCGCGGAAGCACGGGCCGCCGCGGCCGGCCACGACTGGCGCGCGGTCGGGACCGCCGACATCCGCTTCCACGCCGAACTCGTCCGCGCCGTCCCGAGCGCGCGGCTGCACGGCCTGATGGACTCCCTGCTCGCCGAGATGCGGCTCGCCTTCCTCACCACGGCGGACCCGGGTGCGTTCCACGGCGCGTTCGTCGACCGCAACGAGGCGATCGTCGCGGCGCTGCGGTCCGGCGACCAGGACGGTGCCTCGGCTCTGCTGGCCGTCTACCTCGACGACGCGGAGCGGACCCTCCGGGCGGCGGCCACCGCCTCCTGACGGACGAGACCGCGCGCGACGGCGCTCGACGAGCCGGCACGCCCGGCAAGCGCCCGCCCCGCTGGGCTCAGCCAGCCGCCGCAGGCTCGTTCTCGTCGTCGCCCTCGGTCAGGTCCGACCGGGTGTCCGCGTGGATGACGGTGTCGTGCCCGAACGTGCGGGCGGCGGCACGGAGCCGGGCGACGAACTCGTCGTTCTCGAGCTCGAGTTCGTCCTCTTCGGCGTCCTCCACGACGACCTCGCTCGACGGCCCGATGAGGATCTTCGTCGTGGTCATCGTGCCGTCCTCGGCGACGGCGGGCACGGCCACGGTGTCGGCCCGGTCGCCACCGGAGAGCGCCGCCGCGTACTCGATGACGGCGTCGGCCACGTCGTCGCTCGTCAGGATCACACTGCTGTCGTACCGGATGGTCTTCATCTGGGTTGCTCCTCTCGCACAGCCATCCTGGCCCACGCCTCAGACGGACCGCACAGTTCCTCCGGGAACCGCGATCGGTCCGGCCGCAGCCCCGCCACCGCCGGACGGGAGGCGCGGTGCCGCCCCGCCACGCGCCTCCCGTCCGGCGGCGGTGAAGACCTGCTCAGCCGTCGGCGGGGCGGGCCGCACCGAGGACGGGCGTGGCCCGTATCCTTCGACCGTGCCCACTGATGCGCGTCACTGGTTCCTCACCCGCGACGAACGCGGCAACACCGCGACCGAGGTGCACGCCGGCGCCGACGACAGCCCGGCGTGGTCCGAGGGCAACCTCGTCCGCCCGCTGGTGCACGGCGCACCGTACTTCGCACGTGTCGAGGCGGAGTTGTCGGCACTGCAGCCCGGCGACCGCGTCTGGTTCACCGACTGGCGCGGTGACGCCGACGAGCGCCTGCTGCCGGACGGCCCGACGATCGGCGACCTGCTGGCGGACCGGGCGCGCGCCGGGGTGGAGGTCCGCGGGCTCATCTGGCGCTCGCACGGCGAGCGCATCTCGGCGTCGCTCAGCGCGAAGGCGAACGAGCTGCTCGGGCGGAAGATCAACGACGCCGGGGGTGAGGTCCTCCTCGACCAGCGCGTCCGGTTCTTCGGTTCGCACCACCAGAAGTTCTTCGTCATCCAGCACCGCGACGACCCGTCGCGGGACGTCGCGTTCGTCGGCGGCATCGACCTGTGCCACAGCCGCCGTGACGACGCCCGGCACGAGGGCGATCCGCAGGCGATCTCGATGGACTCCCGGTACGGCGAGCACCCGGCGTGGCACGACGCGTCGATGGAGCTGCGCGGTCCGGTCGTCGCCGACGTCCTCGCCGTGTTCGCCGAGCGCTGGGACGACCCGCACCCGCTGGACCGCAGCCTGCCGTACCGGATGCTGCTGCAGCGCCTGGTCCGGATGCCCCGGCACCCGGAGCCGCTGCCGGAGCGCACGCCCCCGCCGCCGGCCGCCGGCGAGCACGCGGTCCAGCTCCTCCGCACGTACGGGGTGAAGCACCCGCCGTTCCCGTTCGCGCCGGAGGGCGAGCGGAGCATCGCGCGGGCGTACGGCAAGGCCTTCCGCACGGCGCGGTCCCTGATCTGCATCGAGGACCAGTACCTGTGGTCCCGCGAGGTCGCGACGGGCATCGCCGAGGCCCTGGAACGGAACCCCGAGCTGCGGGTGATCATCCTGGTGCCCCGGTACCCGAACTCCGACGGGGTGCTGAGCGGTCCCCCGAGTCGCCTGGGGCAGATCGACGCGATGACCACCCTCCGCCGGACGGCCCCGGACCGCGTCGGCGTCTTCGACCTGGAGCACGAGTCCGGCCGGCCGATCTACATCCACGCGAAGGTCTGCATCGTCGACGACGAGTGGTTCACGATCGGGTCGGACAACTTCAACCGCCGCTCGTGGACGACGGACAGCGAGCTGACCTGCGCGGTCGTCGACACCGCCGACGGCTCGCTCGCCCGTGACCTGCGACACGAGCTGTGGGCGGAGCACCTCGCGACGACGCCCGACGACCCGCGGCTCGACGGCTCGGGCGCCGAACTCCTCGCCCTGTGGCGCGCGCACGCCCGGGCACTCGACCACTGGCACGAGGACGGCCGGCCCGGGGCGCGGCCGCCGGGTCGGATCCGTCAGCACGAGCCGGAGCCGGTGTCGGTCCTCCAACGGCTGTGGGCGGCGCCGGCGGCCAAGCTCGCCGTCGACCCCGACGGGCGGCCGCGGGGGTCACGGGGCACGACCCGGTTCTGACACCGCCGGGCACGGGAAGACGGGAGGCGCGGTGCCAGCTGGCACCGCGCCTCCCGTCCGTCTGCTCGGGCGACGACTACGCGCCGTGTGCCGCTTCGGCCACGGGCTGCCACTCGCGCCACGTGGCGAGACGGGACTCGTAGTCCTTCTCCGCGATGCCGAGCGGTGCCTTGCCGAAGAAGACGCGCAGCGGCGGCTGGTCGGCGTCGACGACCGTGAGGATCGCACTCCGGGTCGCCTCCGGCTTGCCGGGGTCGGCTGCGGAGGGACGCTTCGACGCGGCCTCGCGGACGTCGGCGTACGCCGGCAGCTCGTCGCTGTGCTTCGAGGACGGGCCGGACCAGTCGGTGGAGAACCCGCCGGGCTCGACCAGGGTGACGTGGATGCCGAAGCCGGCGACCTCCTGCGCGAGCGACTGCGACAGCCCCTCGAGCGCCCACTTCGACGCGTGGTAGGCGCCGACGGTCGGGAACGCGCTGATGCCGCCGATGCTCGACACCTGGATGACGTGGCCGGAGCCCTGCTCGCGCATGATCGGCAGCGCGGCCTGGGTCACCCAGACGGCGCCGAACAGGTTCGTCTCGAGCTGCGCGCGGAGTTCGTCCTCGGTGAGTTCCTCGACCATGCCGAAGTGTCCGAAGCCGGCGTTGTTGACGACGACGTCGAGCGAGCCGAAGTGCTCCGCTGCCCGCTGGACGGCGGCGAAGTCGGCGGTCCGGTCGGTGACGTCGAGCCGGAGCCCGAGGAACGTGTCCGGGTACCGGTCGACGAGGTCCTGGACGTCGTCGGTGTTGCGGGCGGTGCCGGCGACGGAGTCACCGCGTTCGAGTGCGGCTTCCGCCCACTCGCGGCCGAAGCCCTTGGATGCTCCGGTGATGAACCAGGTCTTGCTCATGTGTCCTCCTGTGGTTGCCGCGTCCCAGCCAACGCCGTGGCCGGGCCGCGCGGACGGGTGTTCGCGGTGGGCGAGGTGTCAGACCGAGGCTTCGGTGTGCCGCACCTTGCCGACGACGACGTCGATGATCGCGGCGAGCAGTGCGGCGCCGACGAACGCGAGGGACACGCCCAACCCGAGCGGCAGCCCCTGTGCGTAGTCACCGCGGGAGCTGGCGAGCGTCGAGTAGAAGACACTGCCGACCGCCGCGATCCCGACCGCCGAGCCGACGCGCGCGCCGACCTGGATGAGCCCACCGGCCGAGCCGCCCTGTTCGACGGGCACCTCGGACAGCGTGAGGGTCTGGTTCGGCGAGATCGTCAGGCCGGATCCGATGCCGCTGACGAGCAACGGCAGGACGAGCCACCAGCCCAGGTCCTGCTCGAAGTGGTTCGCGACGACCCAGACGACGACGCCCAGGCCGATGAGCACCAGGATCGTGCCGATGACGATGAGCTGCCGGCCGAAGCGGTGCACGATGCGGCCGCCCAAGGTGGAGGCCACGCCGGACCCGATCGCGAACGGCACGGTCGCCAGGCCCGCGGTCAGCGCCGAGTAGTGCAGCCCGGACTGCAGGGCGAGGGTCAGGACGAAGAACAGCGGGGTGAAGCCGGCGAAGTAGACCGTGGCCAGGCCGACGCCGAGCGAGAACGACCGGCGGCGGAACAGCCGCAGGTCGACCACGGGCTCCTTCGTCCGCTGGTACCCGCGCTCCCACAGCACGAACAGGACAGCGAACACGACGGCGACGACGATGAGCCACCACTTCGTGCTGCCCTTCCACACCTGCGACTGCACGAACGGCAGCAGCAGGGCGACGACGGCGGCGCCCAGGAGCACGATGCCCACCGGGTCGAAGTCGTGCTTCTTGCCCCGCTCCGCGCCCGAGGGCGCCGGCAGGTAGCGGAAGGCCAGGAGGATCGTGACGAGTCCCACGGGCAGGTTCACGAAGAAGACGAACCGCCACCCGTTCTCGGTGCCGAAGGCCGTGATGAGCAGGCCGCCGATCAGCGGGCCGATGGCGGTCGCGATGCCGACGGTGGCGCCGAACAGGCCGAACGCCTTGCCGCGCTCCTTGCCGCGGAAGAGCTGCTGGATGAGCGCGGTGACCTGCGGGGTGAGCAGACCGCCGGCGAGACCCTGCACCAGACGGGCGATCACCAGGACGATGCCGTTCGGGGCGAAGCCGCAGAGGGCGCTGGCGAGGGTGAACAGGCCGACACCGATGACGAACATCCGGCGGCGTCCGGTCGCGTCCCCGAGGCGCCCGCCGGGGACGAGCAGCAGCCCGAAGGACAGCGCGTACCCGGAGAGGATCCACTGGACCGCCTCGGGCGTCGTGCCGGGCAGGCCGGTCGAGATCGACTGCAGCGCGACGTTGACGATCGACACGTCGAGCAGCACGATGCCACCGCCGAGCAGGCAGATGACGAGGGCCTTCCAGCGGTTCGGGTCCGGCTGGTCCCCGTCGGACTTCGCTGCCGGTTGCGGCTGCGCGGCCGTCGTCGGCGTCGACGGGCTGTCGGCGGTCTCGACGTGGTGGGCCGGGTGGTGCGCGACGGTGGGAGCCGCATCGGGCTCGACGGGTCTGCGGTGTTCAGCTGTCATGGCCACTTCACGCTAGGCTCGCCGACCCCCGGGGCCGGTCACGATCCTCCCGTCCCCGCACGGCAGTGTGAGGAACCGCACAGGAGCGTCGGACGGATCGATGCGCCGGTCGGAACGACGCCTCGGTCGGATCGGTGCGTCGGTCACACCGGGCTGAGCGGCTCGAGGACACCTTCCGGCAGCTCGACCCGCACACCGTCGCCCGGCCGGACGACTCCCCCGGCCACGACGACGCCCATCACGCCGCCCTTCCGCGAGACCGTCCCGTCCTCGGCGCGGCCGAGGACCTGGCGGAGGAGCCCCGGCTCGAACCCGTTGATCTGCTGGCACGGGTTCCGGAGGCCCGTCACCCGCACGCACGCGTCGTCACCCAGGTGGAGCAGCGCCCCGGTGGGCAGCCCGAGCAGGTCGACGCCGCGCGTGGTCACGTTCTCGCCGAGCTGACCCGGCTCGACCGTGTACCCAGTGGCATCGAGCTCGTCGAACAGCTCCGCGTGGATGAGGTGCACCTGCCGCAGGTTCGGCTGCGACGGGTCCCGCGCGACGCGCGAGCGGTGCTGCACGGTCGTGCCGGCGTGCGCATCGCCCTCGATTCCCCACCCCTCGACGAGTGTCACCTCGTCCACCACGGGCTTGCTGAACCGGTGGTCGCGGTCCCGGCTGACGGCCACGACCTCGGATCGGTCTGTTCCCTCGTTCCCCATGACGCGAGTCTCGTGCACCGACCCCGCTGTCGGCAACGGGCGACGTGCCTAGGCTGGCGGGGTGGTCCTGCCCTGTCCGTCGTCCGTCCGCCCCGACCGGCACGCGCCGTGACCGCGCGGGAACAGCTCGCGGCGGCCGTCGCCCCGGGTGCCGCACCACTCGTGAGCGGCATGCCGTCGGCACCGTCACCACGGCAGGCGGCGGTCCTCATGCTCTTCGGCGCGCTCGACCACGTGCCGAGCGGCCGTCCGGCACGCTCCACCGACGTCCCACGCGACCTGGACGTGCTCCTGCTCGCCCGCGCCAGCACCCTGCGCTCCCACGCCGGCGAGGTCGCCTTCCCCGGAGGACGCGTCGACCCCGGTGACGCCGACGTGGTCGCCGCCGCACTCCGGGAGGCGCGTGAGGAGACCGGCCTGGACGTCTCGGGCGTCGACGTGCTCGGCTCCGCGACCCCGGTACCGCTCGCCCATTCACGACACCTGGTCACGCCGGTCCTCGGCTGGTGGCGAGCGCCGTCACCGATCCGGGTGGTGGACGAGGCGGAGTCGGCAGCCGTCTTCCGGACCCAGGTCGCCGACCTGCTCGATCCGGCGAACCGCGGCGTCACGGAGTTCCGTCGGGAGGGCCGGACCTGGCGCGGGCCGGCGTTCACCGTCCGGGCGGACTCCGGGTCGTACGTCGTGTGGGGCTTCACCGCGACGCTGCTCGACGGGCTGTTCGACCGCGTCGGGTGGACGGAGCCGTGGGACCACGAGCGAGTGGTGGCCATCCCCGGGCAGTGAGTGCAGGCCGGGCAGTGAGCGCTTCTGCGGGAGCCTCAGCTCGCCGCGAGGCCGCGCAGCACGACGTCGGCGAGCACCCGCGCCTCGGACGCCCACTCGGGCCGGTCGGTGGCGGACCCGATGCCGTGCAGGGCGACCAGCACGGCTCCGGCGGTGACGTCGTCGCGGACGGCCCCGTCAGCGACCGCACGGTCCATGAGGTCGGTGAGCGTGCGTTCCAGTTCGCCCCCGCCGTCGGCCTGCGTCGCCGGATCGACCACGGCGGCGAGGGTCCGTGCGAGTGCCGCGTGCTCGACGACGTGGTCGACGAACGCGTGGACGAAGGCGCTGAGGCTCTCGTCCGCCGGTCGCGTCGAGTCCCGGGCCTGGTCGCAGAGCGTCTCGACCTCGCCCTGGTAGACCGCTGCTGCCAGGGCCTCCCGCGTCGGGAAGTGCCGGTACAGCGTGCCGACGCCGACGCCGGCGCGTTCCGCGAAGTCGTCGAACCGGAGATGCTCGTCGCGCTCGAACACGTCCCGGGCGGCAGCGATGATCGCGTCCCGGTTGCGGCGGGCGTCGGCGCGCACAGGGCCCCCTCGAGGATCACGGACGTTGACAAGTGGAGATCGTCTCCGTATCGTCGCAACCGGAGACAGCCTCCAGAATAACCAGGAGGTGCGTGTTGCGGATCCTCATGTTGGGTCGCGGTGTCATCGCGTCGGTCTACGGACAGGCGTTCGAGCAGGCCGGTCACGACGTCGTCCACCACGTCCGTCCGGGCAGGACCGCCGAGTACCGCGAGCCCCTCGCGATGGACGTCCTCGACGGACGGCGCGGACCGGTCGGCCGACGGACCTGCACCACGTACCGCCCCCGCCTCCGCGAGACGTCCGAGCCCGATGACGGCGTCGACCTGGTCGTCCTCAGCGTCGGCCACCACCAGCTGCAGGAAGCCGCGGCCTTCCTGGCACCGCGCATCGGCGACGCGACCGTGGTGGTCCTCGGCAACGTGTGGGACGAACTCGCCACGGCAGTCGCCCCCATCCCGGTGGAGCAGGTGGTGTTCGGGTTCCCCGGCGCCGGTGGCGGCTTCGGCGCGGACGGGACGCTCCACGGAGCCGTCCTCCGCTCGATCACGCTCGGCGCGGCGGTGACGCCGTCCGATCGACGTGGCGCGGAGGCCCGAGCCGCCTTCCGTCAGGCCGGGTTCACCCTCCGCGACGAAGGGGACATCCGAGGGTGGCTCCTCCTGCACTTCGTGCTGGATGCCGGCATGTTCTCCCAGGCGCTGGCGACCGGCGGGTTGATGAACATGGTCGGCGACCGTCGCGCGCTCCGCGAGGCCTTCCGCACGGCGCGGGAGCTGTTGCCGGTCATCGAGGCACGGGGCGTCGACCTCGCTCGCCATCGCACCGCGGTGATGCCGACCCGGTTCCCGGGAGTGACGGGTGCCGCCCTGGGACTCGCCACCGTCGTCGTCCCGATGGCCCGGGCGACCCTCGCCGCACACGGTGACCCGCACGCCGCGGAACCGCGGGCAGTGCTCCGCGACGTCACACGGACCGCTCGCGCCTCCGGCATCGCGACCCCGCGCCTCGACCGAGCCCTGCACGGGCACTGACGCAGCGCTCGATCGCGTCGGGAGCGCGGTCCGGTCCCGGGGCCCTCCGCCGCGCTCGCGCGGCACCGCCGCCGCCGCCGCCGTCAGGGCAGCAGGACGACCTTGCCGTTGAGGGTCCGCGACTCTGCCAGCGCGAGCGCCGCTGCCGCGTCACCCAGGGGGAAACGCGCGGCGATGTTCGCGGAGATCGTGCCGTCGGACAGGAGGCCGAAGACCCGGCCGAGGTCAGCCTCCAGTCGGCGGCGGAAACGCGCCGGGCGGAGGGAGTGGCCGGACCAGAGGTCGTAGAACGTCGCCCGCCTGCCGTTCGGCAGCGCACTCCAGAGCAGGGCCTGGCCGATCGCCGTGAGGAACGGCATGAGGAGCGAGCCGGTGCCGCTGACCGCCTGGACGATGGCGTAGCCCACCAGGACCCCGCCCCTGCCGAGGAGCGCGAACGACCGCTTCGCGTTGTCCCCGCCGATGTTGTCGAAGACGGCGGCCACTCCGGCGGGCGCGTGCCGGCGGACGAGGGCCGGGAGGTCCGGGTCGGCGTAGTCGACCGGGATCACGCCCGCAGCGCGGAGCGCGTCGTGGTGCCGGGGCGACGCTGCGCCGATGACGGTGACGCCGTGGTGCTGGGCGAGCTGGATGAGGATGCCGCCGACCCCGCCGTTCGCGCCGAAGACCAGGATCGTCTGGCCCGGGCGCACCTTCGCGGAGCGGTGCAGCATCTGCCAGGCGGTGACGCCGTTGACCACGACGGTCTCGGCATCCTCGGACGTGATCCCGTCCGGCACCACGACGCTGTCCCGCGCCTCGACCACGACGTGCGTCGCCCATCCCCCGGTCTTGGTCATCGTCGCGACCCGTTCGCCGAGCATCTCCGGGTCCGCACCGGGCCCCACCGCGATGACACGTCCGACCAGGTCGTAGCCGGGGGTGAACGGGAACGGCGGCTGGCCGTAGTACCGGCCACGGCGCATGGCCTGTTCCGCGAAGGCGATGCCGGTGGCCTCCATGCGGAGGAGCAGCTGCCGAGGGCCAGGGGCGGGGGTCGGCCCGGTCGCGATCCGGAGACCGGCGGGCTCCACGAGTCCGGGGAGGACGACCCGGGTCGTCGTGGCGGTGGACGGTGCGGTTGCGTCGGTCATGGTGGTTCCTCCGGTGCGTCGTGTGCGGTGCTGCTCGTGGTGCGGGGCGGGCACGTCTCGGAGGTTCCCGATGCGTTGCGACTGTCCGTCGCTTTGTGAACACCCTTCACGCTAGTGAATGGCTGTTACAGTGTCAAGGTGACCACAGGAGTAGCGGGGCCCAGCACGCCGAAGCCGACGCGGCGCGAAGAACGTCGACGGCAGACCGTGCAGGAGATCAAGGACCTCGCCATGGCCCAGATCGCGGCGGACGGCCCGGACGCCGTCTCGCTGAGCGGCATCGTGCGCGAGATGTCGATGTCCCCCGCTGCGGTGTACCGGTACTTCGCGAACCGGGACGCACTGCTGGCCGACCTGGTCGTGGACGCGTACGACGAGCTGGCCGACACCCTCGTCGCGCTCGAATGGGGACCGGGCACCGCGGAGGAGCACCTCGACGTGGTCCTCCGCGCCACCCGCTCCTGGGCGCTCGACCACCCCAACGCCTACCGCCTGGTGTTCCAGACGAGCATCGGGTCGGGGCAGGAACTCGCACCGGAGCGGACGATCCCGGCGGCCTCGCGGAGCATGGCCGTGATCGTCGAGGCACTCGGCGCAGTGGCGGCCGGCAGCGGGGCATCGGCGCAGGCCGGCTCCTCCGAGGTGACCGACACCGTCCGGGCGTCGGTCGGTGCGTGGGCGGACCGCTCCGGGCTGGCCGACGTCGGTGTCGACGTGCTCGCCCTCGCGCTCCTGACGTGGACGCGGCTGCACGGGATCATCAGCCTGGAGATCGGCGGACACCTCGGGTCGATGGGCATCGGCGCGGACGTGCTGTACGAGTCGGAGATCGCGACGATCCGAGCGCAGGCCCGTAGTCTGACTCCCGGTCACCGCCGCCGCTGAGGCCCCGAGTCGGGGCACCCCGCCATCTCAGTCGGGCCCGGTCACCCGCGGAAGGAACCCCCATGAGCATGGAAGGCGTGGCCTGGAGCTCGCTCTACAAGATCTCCACCGCCCGGGACGGCAAGCACGGCATCTCCCGTGAATCGGTCCGGCGCATCATGACGTTCGCGGTGCCCTACCGGTCCAAGCTCGTGGTCTTCATCGTCCTCTCCGTCGTGGGCGCGTTCCTCGCGGTCGCGACCCCGGTGCTCGCCGGGCAGGTCGTCGACGTCATCGCCGCCCGGGGCGCGGTCTCCACGATCGTCTGGCTCGCCGTCGTCATCGCCCTGGTCGCCGTCGCCGACGCCGCCGCGTCGCTGGTGACCCGCTGGTACTCGGCGCGGATCGGTGAGGGCGTGATCCTGGACCTCCGCACCGCTGTCTTCAACCACGTGCAGAAGATGCCGATCGCCTTCTTCACCCGCACGCGGACGGGCGCGCTCGTCAGCCGTCTCAACAACGACGTCATCGGCGCGCAGCAGGCCTTCAGCGGCACGCTGTCCGGCGTCGTCACGAACGTCGTGGCGCTGGTCCTCACCCTGGCCGTCATGCTCAGCACCTCCTGGCTCGTGACGGTCCTCGCGGTCGTCATGCTCCCGGTCTTCCTCATCCCCGCGCGCCGGATGGGCAGTCGCCTCGCCGCGCTCCGCCGTGAGGCCGCCGACCACAACTCCGCGATGAGCACGCAGATGACCGAGCGGTTCTCGGCGCCCGGCGCCACCCTCGTCAAGCTCTTCGGCCGTCCCGACGAGGAGGCCGAGGAGTTCCGCGTCCGCGCCGCCCGCGTCCGCGACATCGGGGTCCGGAGCGCACTGCTGCAGTTCGTCTTCGTCACCGCGCTCACCCTGGTCTCCGCACTCGCACTCGCACTCGTCTACGGGGTCGGCGGTTCCCTCGCACTCGGTGGCCAGCTGAACACCGGCGACGTGGTGACGCTGGCCCTGCTGCTCACCCGCCTCTACGCACCGTTGACCAGCCTCGCGAACGCCCGGGTGGAGATCATGAGCGCCGTCGTCAGCTTCGAGCGCGTGTTCGAGGTGCTGGACCTGAAGCCGCTCATCCAGGAGAAGCCCGACGCCGTCACCGTCCCCGACGGCCCGGTCGCCGTCGAGTTCGACGACGTCCGCTTCGCCTACCCGTCCGCGGACAAGGTGTCCCTCGCCTCGCTCGAAGAGGTCGCCACGCTCGACACCCGGGGCGGGGAAGAGGTCCTGCACGGTGTCTCCTTCCGGATCGAGCCAGGGCAGACCGTCGCCCTCGTCGGCACCTCCGGTGCCGGCAAGTCCACGATCGCGCAGCTCCTCTCGCGCCTGTACGACGTCGACAGCGGTGCCGTCCGCCTGGCCGGCACCGACGTCCGCGACGTGACCTTCGCCTCCATGCGGCACACCCTGGGCATGGTGACGCAGGACGGTCACCTGTTCCACGAGACGATCCTGTCGAACCTGCGCCTGGCGCGGCCCGAGGCGACCGAGGACGAGGTCTGGGACGCCGTCCGCCGTGCGCGGCTGGAACCGCTCCTCCGGTCCCTGCCGGACCAGCTGGACACCATGGTCGGTGAGCGTGGCTACCGCCTGTCGGGCGGTGAGCGTCAGCGGATGACCATCGCGCGCCTCCTGCTCGCGCAGCCGCGCGTCGTCATCCTCGACGAGGCGACGGCCGCGCTGGACTCGACGTCGGAGGCCGCCGTGCAGGCGGCGCTGAGCGAAGCGCTGGAGGGACGGACGGCGATGGTCATCGCGCACCGGCTCTCCACCATCCGCAGCGCGGACATGATCCTCGTGGTCGAGGACGGCTCGATCGTGGAACGCGGGACGCACGACGAACTCATCGCCGCGGGCGGCCGGTACGAGGAACTGCACCGGACCCAGTTCGCGGTGCAGAAGGACGTCGCGGCGGACGAGGCAGCAGTCCTCCCCGCTGGTTGACGGTGCAGCGGACCCTGCCCACGACGCCCGGAGCGCGCGGGCGACGACACTCCGGGCGACGACAGGGCGGACGGATCATCGCCGCGGTCCTGGCGATCGCGACGTCGGCGGCAGCGCTGATCGGCCTCGATGCGGTCCCCGGATCAGCGGAACCCGCTCCGCCGACCCGCTCCGCGAGCGCCGTCGCCCGGAGCCCGAGGGCCTCGGTGACGGTCTCGACGGTCACCCCGACCGGCACCACCACCTCGACCGGCCCGGCCGTGCGCACCACCCTGGCGGTGCGGAACGCGACCTCGGTGCGGACACCAGCCGTCCACGCCTGGCTCTCGCTGGCCGCGGGCAGCCGGCGGTACACGCTCGGCCAGGTCACCGTGCCGTCACTCGCCGCGGGAGCGAGCACGAGGGTCAGCGCGATCCACCGGACACCACGCCGTGCGCCGGTCGGGAGGTTCTCGGTCCTCGGCTGCATCGGCGTGTACTCCGCGCAGGACTGCCGCATGTCCGCCGCGACCATCACGACCCAGCGGATGACCCGCGACCGTCCCGAGACGGGTGTGATGCTCGACGTCGCCCGCGCCTCCTACCCGGTGGCGCTGATCGAGGAGTACATCGACCTCCTCGCCGACCACGGCGGCCGCTTCCTGCACCTGCACCTCACCGATGACCAGAACGTCGGGATCGAGAGCGACGTCCTCGGACAGACCGTCGCGAACGCGGATCTCCACGACGGCGTGTACACGAGCCGGGTGACCGGTCGTCCGTTCCTGAGCGTCGCCCAGGCCCACACGATCTCCGCGGACGCGGCCGAGCGCGGGATCACGATCGTGCCCGAGATCGACACCCCCGGTCACATGGCGGCCGCGTTCGCCCTGCTCGAGGCGAAGCACGGCACAGCCTGGGTCGATCGCATCCGCTCGGGGCCGAACGAGCTCGACACGTCAGCACCGGAGAGTCTCGCGCTCGCCTCCGAGCTGACCGCGGAGGTGACCCGGACCTTCCCGTCCAGCCGCACGGTCCACATCGGCGGCGACGAATGGGGAGGCGACGTCACCGCCGACGAACGCGTCGGATGGCTGAACGCGATGGCTGCCGCCGTCGACGACCGTGCGGTGTGGGCATGGAACGACGGCATCGACCGGGCTGCGGTCACGCGGTTGGACCCACGCATCCACGTCACGTACTGGAGCTTCGACGGCGACACCGAGGACCCGGCCGAGCGTGTCGAACGCCGGCAGCGACGGGCGAGCGCGCGCGACCTGTACGCGGCGGGGATCGACCTGCTCAACTACAACTCGTACTACCTCTACGAGGTGCCGAGCGACCTCGACCCGGCGGACAGCACGTACACCGTGGCCGATCTCCGGAGGCACTGGTCACTCCGGACGTGGGACGGCGACTCGGGGGCGCTCCTGCCTGCTCCGATGTCCGGCGCGGCCGTGGCGATCTGGGGCGAGGACCTCGACGACCCACCCTCCGACCGCCTCCTGCACTGGAGCGCCCCGCACGTGGTCGCGATGATCGAGACCGCGGCCCGCTGACGGTGGCCCGCTGAGGCGCGGCCCGTTGACGCGCGAACGCGTGATCTTCGGGCCCGCGATCTCCGAACCCGCGATCTCCGAACCCGTCAGGGGTCCGCGGGGCAGGATCGGAACCGGCCACCAGGTGCCACCCCGTGTTCGCCGACCCGACAGGACCGACACCGTGAACGACGCATCCCCCGCAGTCGAGACGTCCGCCGACGACAGCGACGCGGTCCTCGTCGTCGGAGCCGGTGGTGTCGTCGGCCGGAGCGTCGTCGAGCACTTCGCCCGCCGAGGGGTCCGGACCCGCGGCGCCAGTCGTCGCACTCCGCAGGGACCGGTGTCCGGGTGGGACCACCTGCCGGTCGACCTGTCCGACGCCGACGCCGCCGTCGACGGGTTGCGCCCGGCCGCCGACACGACCCGCCTCGCGTTCGCCGCGTACGTGGAGCACGCGGACCTCGCCGAGCAGATCGCCCCGAACGTCGCCCTCCTCGAGAACACGCTCGACGCCCTCGACCGGCTCGGTGCTCCGCTCCGGCACGTCACCCTGTACCAGGGCATGAAGTACTACGGCGCACACCTCGGCCGGTTCCGGACGCCCGCGAAGGAGGACGACCCGCGCCTCATGGTGCCGAACTTCTACTACGACCAGGAGGACCTGCTCCGCGAGCGCGCAGCATCGCGGGGCTTCGCACTCACCGTGCTCCGCCCGGAGGCCGTCATCGGGTACGCGCAGGGCACGCCGATGAACCTGCTCATGGCGATCGGGACGTACGTGAGCATGACGAAGGAGCTCGGGCTGCCGCTGCGGTTCCCCGGCGCCCGCACCACGTACGACGGCGTCTTCTACCAGATGACGGACGCCGAGCTCCTGGCCCGTGCCACCGACTGGGCGGGGACGGCCCCCGCCGCGGCCGGAGCGGCGTTCAACGTCACGAACGGCGACGTCGTCCGCTGGAGCCACCTGTTCGAGCGCCTCGCCGACCACTACGACCTCGACCTCGCCGAACCCCAGTCGATGGAGCTCGCGCAGGTCATGCCCTCCCGGGAGGACCTGTGGCAGCGGATGGTCGACCGGCACGGGCTGGTCGACACCCCGTACGCCGACCTCGTCGACTGGCGCTTCGCCGACATGATCCTCAACTCGACGTGGGACAACGTCTCGTCGCTGATCAAGATCCGGCAGGCGGGGTTCTCGGAGTGCCACGACTCGGCCGACCGGCTCGTGGAGCTCCTCGACGACCTCGGGCGACGGCGGATCCTGCCCGTCCCGGCGGAGGAGCGGCCCGCCTACCCGAGCGGCTCGACGCCGTAGCCGATGACCACTGCCCGCAGCTCGTCCAGGTACGCCTGCGCCTGCACGGTCAAGGGGACCGAGGCGTGGGCGATCCACCCGATCTCGATGCGTTCGTCGACGTCGAGCGGGATGGCGACGATCTCGGGGTCGAGGTCGTCGCTGATGAGGCCGGTCGAGATCGTGTACCCACCGAGGCCGATCATGAGGTTGAAGATCGTCGCCCGGTCCGAGACGCGGATCTCCCGCTTGCTCGACATCGTCGACAGGATCTCCTCCGCCAGGTAGAAGGAGTTGTTCGCGCCCTGGTCGAACGTCAGCCGAGGAAGGTCCGCCAGGTCGGCGAGGGTCGCGCGCTCCCGTGAGGCGAGCGGGTTCCGCCGGGCCACGAAGATGTGCGGCTGGGCGATGAACAGCGGGGTGAACACGACGCCGGCGTCGCGCAGCAGCTTGCCGAGGACCTGCCGGTTGAAGTCGTTGCGGTACAGGATGCCGACTTCGCTGCGCAGCGTGCGGACGTCCTCGATGATGTCCCACGTGCGTGTCTCGCGGAGGGAGAACTCGTACTCGTCCGCGGCTGCTGCTTCGACCATCCGGACGAAGGCCTCCACGGCGAACGAGTAGTGCTGCGCGGACACCCCGAGCAGCCGACGTGACGGCTGCCCGCCGACGTACCGCTGCTCGAGGAGGGACACCTGCTCGACGACCTGCCGGGCGTAGCCGAGGAACTCGACACCGTCGAGGGTGAGCACGACCCCGCGGGCCGAACGGACGAACAGCGCGCGCCCGATCCGCGTCTCGAGGTCCTTCATCGCCGCGGACAGGGTCGGCTGCGAGACGTAGAGCAGATCGGCTGCTGCGCTGATCGAGCCCTCGGTCGCGACCTCGATGAAGTACCGCAGCTGCTGCAGTGTGATGTCGTTCGGAACGCGGGCCATAGGCGCAGGCTATACCGCCGCATAGCGTCTCGGTATTACCTGATGACCCGCGCCTCCCGTCATGCTCGGGGGATGGCGAATGACCTGACCTTCAGCATCACGCGGACGCGGTTCGACGAGGACTACTCCCCCGCGGACAGCTCCCGGCTGACGACGAACTTCGCCAACCTCGCGCGCGGCGAGCACCGCCAGCAGAACCTCCGCAGCGCGCTCGCCATGATCGACCGACGGTGCAACGAGCTCGCGTCGGGCAATCCGTCCGGCTCAGCCGGATCGGACGGGGATCGGTACCGCGTCGAGCTCGACATCGTCTCGGTCACCGCGCACTTCGTCGACCAGGGTTCTGCCGGGGAGTTCCCCCTGCTCGAGATGCTCGACGTCGCGATCGTCGACCAGCACACCGGCGAGCGCCACCAGGGGATCCTCGGCAACAACTTCTCCTCGTACCTCCGCGACTACGACTTCGCCGTCCTGCTGCCGTCGCTCGACAAGGAAGCCGGCCTCCCGTCCGACTTCGGCGAGCTCCACGGGCAGCTCTTCCAGCGCTTCCTGGAGTCGGACGCCTTCCGGTCGCAGTTCGACGCCGAGCCGGTGGTCTGCATCAGCGTCTCCACGAGCCAGACCTACCGACAGACGGAGTACGTCCACCCCGTCCTCGGCGCCGAGTACGAGCACGAGCACTCCTCGCTCACCGACGACTACTTCGGTCGGATGGGCATGCAGGTCCGCTACTTCCTACCCGCAGGCGGGAAGGCGCCGCTCGCGTTCTACTCCCGCGGCGACGTGGCGAACGACTACTCGGACCTGCAGCTCATCGGCACGATCAGCACCATGGAGACGTTCCAGAAGATCTACCGCCCGGAGATCTACAACGCGAACACGGCCGCGCCGAGCACCTACCGCCCGAGCCTCGCGCACACGGACTACTCGGTGCCGCCCGTCTCCTACGACCGGGAGGAACGGAGCCGCCTCGCGATCACCCAGGGCCGCTACACCGAGGAGCACCTCGTCAAGCCGCACCGAGCACTCCTCGAGCAGTGGGCCATCAGCCCCGCCGCTCTCACCCACTGACTGACAGGATCTCCACGAGCATGAGCACCCTTCTGCCCACCTCGATCGTCGGCAGCCTGCCGAAACCCTCCTGGCTCGCCGAGCCCGAGCGGCTCTGGTCCCCCTGGCAGTTGCAGGGCGAGGCACTGACCGAGGGCAAGCAGGACGCACTCCGGTCCGCCGTCCACGAGCAGGAGCGCCGCGGCATCGACATCGTCAGCGACGGCGAGCAGACCCGCCAGCACTTCGTCACGACGTTCATCGAGCACCTGGACGGCGTCGACCTCGAGCGCAAGGAGACCGTCCGGATCCGTGACCGGTACGACGCCGCCGTCCCCACCGTCGTCGGTGCCGTGAGCCGCCGGGCGCCCGTCTTCGTGGACGACGCTCGCTTCCTGCGCACCCAGACCGACCGCCCGATCAAGTGGGCGCTCCCCGGCCCGATGACGATGATCGACACCCTCTCCGACCAGCACTACAAGAGCCGCGAGAAGCTGGCGTGGGAGTTCGCCACGATCCTCAACCAGGAGGCACGCGAGCTCCAGGACGCCGGCGTCGACATCATCCAGTTCGACGAGCCCGCCTTCACCGTCTTCCACGACGAGGTGCAGGACTGGGGCGTCGCCGCACTCGAGCGTGCAGCCGAGGGTCTCCGTGCCGAGACGGCCGTGCACATCTGTTACGGCTACGGCATCGAGGCGAACAACAAGTGGAAGGAGACGCTCGGGGCGGAGTGGCGCCAGTACGAGCAGTCGTTCCCGCTCCTCCAGCAGTCGTCCATCGACATCGTCTCCCTGGAGTGCATCCACTCCCACGTCCCGCTCGAGCTCGTCGAACTCATCCGCGGGAAGAAGGTCATGCTCGGCGCCATCGACGTCGCGACCGAGACCGTGGAGACCCCGGAGGAGGTCGCAGAGGTCCTTCGTCGGGCGCTCGAGTTCGTCGATGCCGACAAACTCATCCCGAGCTCCAACTGCGGGATGGCTCCCCTCGCCCGGGGTGCCGCCCTGGACAAGCTCGGCGCGCTGTCTGCGGGGGCGGACATCGTGCGGGCTGAGCTCGTCGGTACGGCGGTCCCGTCGGGGCGCTAGGCGCTGTCAGCAGCAGGGCGGCTCTCCTCCGGAACGAGGAGAGCCGCCCTTCGTGTTGCGTCCGCCGCGTACGCGGCTCTCGATCCGGTCTGGAGGCGCGGCTGCAGTCCGTCCGGCAGGCAGCGTCGGTGCTGAAGCGGGGGCGGAAATTCAGCGGTAGCCGGAGGCGGGAGGGGCGTGCGAGACGCGACACGCCCGGATGTTGTGTCACGTTGCATATTTCACATGATGGGCGGAAGGATCGTGTCGTCCAGCAACGCGGCTGGTGTTCAAAGGAGATCACGATGAAGTCGTTCACTTCGATCACGCCCACCAAGACGGCGACCGTCGCCGCCATCACCACAGCGCTCTGCGCATCGATGTTGACCGTCACGCCGGCGCAGGCCGCGTCCAATGCGCCTGTCGCTGACATTCGTACAGCTGCCCAGAGCCTCGGCCTCCAGTCCGCCGACCTCGAACAGGGGCTCGAGCTGATCAGCGAGATCCCGGATTCTGTTCTCCTGGCTGGCGATGCGGCCGTCCAGAGCTGGATGGCCGGGAACCACCCGGACCTCATCCGAGGCACGCGCGCGGACATCGTCGGCTGCGCTGGCGCCATCGCGTGGCTGATCGCCTCTACTGCGATCCCGGCAGCGAAGGTCCTGAAGATCAAGAGGCTCATCAACGGGCTCGGAGGCGTTGCAAAGGCTGTCCAGCTGTTCTGGGGAGCGTCCTTCAAGTGGGAGAAGATCCAGGCCCTCGGTGGTGCAGCAGCGGCTCTCGGGGCCGAGCTGCTCGGGATCGCTGCCGTGCAGCAGAAGTGCTTCTCATGAACCGGCGTACATCGGCGCTGATGACACTCGGCGGCCTCGCAGCAGCGATCCTCGCGTTCGCGCTCTTCGGGCCTGTTTACGCAGGAATCGTCGCACTCGCGACTCTCTGCTTCGCCGCTTTCGGTACGAGCGTCATCGGGAACACCACCATTTTGGTGACGAAGCCGGTCGACCCTGAAGTCGTTCGGCGGTACCGGGAAGAGCACCCCGGCGCCACGATCAGCGAGGCTGCGTCGGTCGTCGCACGAAAGAAGCTCGCTCCTCCCCGATGACATTCCTCTTCTCCGTGGTGCCGCCAGCCTGGAGGTACAGAAGAGCACATTCGAATTCCTGCGCACTCGCGCGGCCGCTGAGGCTGGCGCAACAGTGCGGTCGCGCGAGGCCTCGGGTGTCTACCGGACCGCTCGACCCGCAGCGACCGCGCTCCACAACCCGCCGGCAAGCAGCACAGCAGCGCACAGGATCACCGCGGACGCGTCGTTCGTGCGCCCCGTCGCCGCTGCGGTGATCCCGAGAACGATCACACCACCGGCAGCAACGCAGGTCGGGAGCACCGCAGCGTGATGACCTCGGCGCCAGGCTGCTGCGTCCCGCATCGTCGCTCTCGTGCGAACACCGACGAATGCGTTCCGGCCGATCTTGCCATGCGCTGGCAACACGACGAAGACCACGGTCAGCACCGCAGCGACCATCTCGACGAAGACCACCTGCTACCCCTTTCGCGAAGCGACCGAGCGCACGCCTGCTGCCCGACCGCACGACAGATTCAGTGTCGCTCCAATGTCTCATCAGGGGAAAGAAGCCAATACGGGATGCATGCCCAGACGGGTGCTGCCGCGAGGAACCACCAGGCTGCCGAACCCACCGACGACGATGCCAGGCCGGCGATGATCAACCAGCTGATCCCGATCGCCGCGACGAATCCTGTGGTGACCGCGCACGCGATGCGACCCTTGCGCCGGTCTCGAGCAACAGCGGAGCCGATCGCCGCCGCCAGGAACAGAGCCTGCAACGCGGCGACCAGAACCGCTGTCCCCAGCGGTGTTCCGAACCCGGTCGGGCTGCCGTCCGGGCCGAACGTCGTGGCGATCCGATCGGGCAACCGATTCCACCAGACGGCGGTGACCGCAGCCTCGATGACGAGCGGCCAGGCAGCGACGATGATCGCGATCGTCAGCCGCCGCATGACTGCCGCACCTCCTGCTCGACGAGCTCCGTGGCGATCCTGTCAGCTGCATGCGGAGCATTCGCAAGCGTGTGGACCGCGGCGATGACACCTGCCGCATCGACGATGACCGCTCCTGCCGCTCGGACCTCTCCGTTGATCCACGTCGAGACCCCTTTGTGCTGCCAACTCACCCTGCGGGACGACCCAGCATGAGGCTCGAGCGCCCAGTCGGCGTAGCGACAGAGGTCGTCGAAGGTGGACCAGATGCCGCCAGCCGCCGCGAACGAGGACTCACCAAGGGCCCACGGCGTGATCGCGCGACCGAAGAGCTTCGGCACAACACGCTCTGTCTGGCCCGGCACGATAGTGGCAGTGCCGATCCCAGCCGGCTCGAGCACATGCTGGCGAACGGCGGCGAACCAGTCGCCGTGCACGGCGTCGAGGACCGAGCCGAGGAGCGCGTACCCGAGATTCGAGTAGGCGAACTGGCCGCGAGGTGTGGCGGGTACCGCGGATGCCGGATCCAGGGGAACGCCGACGGTCTTCCGGTACGGGTCGCCGAACAGGCCTGTGCGCATCGTGACCGGCATCCGCGGCAACCCGGAGGTGTGGTGGATGAGGTCGGCAACGGTCATCTCGGCGTCTGGTACCTGCGGGAGGTAGTGCGCGACCGGCAAGTCGACATCGAGAGTGAGCCAGGCCGTCGTACCGACGAGTCCTTTCGTGATGCTCCCCCACTCGAGCAGCGAAGCGGTGGCGTACGGCCCGCGAGGCTCCCGAACGGTGCGCCAGCCCTCGTCCACACGGACGCTCGCGCGCCAGTCCCCGGATCTCTCAAGCGGATTCCGCAAGGTGTCCTTCTCTCTTCAGATGAGGCGTGATCGCGACTGCGGAGACATGCGTAGTCCTCGTGCTTGCCAGGTTGTGCGTCGCGGTGACATGTAGCACTCTAGATGATCGCACCGCGCCCGTGGTGCTGACGAGGGGAAGAACATGAAGAAGACGATTCCGGTCAACCGAGGATGACGACGTCGCGAACCTGCCGCTCGGCCAGCAGAGGGACCGCCTCGGCGTTGATCCTCGGAACCGCTGGAGCAAGCTTCCTCTCGATCGACAACCTGCTCGGTTTCATCGGAACCCACGCAATCCACGCGGCCGCCGTTCCGATGGTCGCGGTGATCACGGCGTTGGCGGGCTCGGCGGCCGCTCTCGGCGGTGTGCTGGGTCGCGACCTGACACGTGCGCTCGTCGCCGTCGTCGGCTTCGTGGCCACACGTTCCCCCGCCACCAGTCTCCATCTGCCGTACCCCGTTGCGATCGTGCTGCAGGCCCTCGTCCCACTGGCATTCGCTGCGGCAGGAGCATCTGTCCTGCTCCGTCGTCGAGGCCTCGTGATCGTGCGAGTCCTCGCAGCGCTTCTCATGGGACTCGCCCTGGCCTGGACGGCGACCGCATTCGTCCCGGTTGCGCTCGCAGCGTTCCTCATCGTGCAGGCGGTCACGCTGCTCGTCGTGGTCATCCTGAGCCTGCGACCGGTCCTCCGACTGATTTTTGATGTCGCGCGCGATCTTTGGTCGAGCGCCGACGTCCGGTGAGCGGTTGCTTCCGAGGACAGCCTCATCGTGAGGTCGGCCGCCTGCGATGACACACCCCTGGGCGCTGAGCAGATGCTCTCGGCGCTGAAGTCGAGCCGGGGTAGCACCACTGAGACAAAGCACCCTCACCCCTAGACTCGGCAGATGCTCGAGAGCCGTCGCCTTCCTCTGTGGGCGGGTCGCACGGCCGCGCTGCTGGGCATCGTGCTCGTGGCGTTCACCCTTCGCCAAGCGGTCGCTGCGGTCTCACCGATCATCGGTGACATCCGGGCCGACTTCCCGGTCTCGAACCTCGACGTCGGCCTGCTCGGCACCCTGCCGCCGCTGCTGTTCGCGGCGTCGGGGTTCACGGCCCCACGCGTCGCTCGGCGTCTCGGGCTCGACGGTGGGATCGTCCTCGCGCTGGTCCTCATCTCCGTCGGCCACCTCGTCCGCGCGGTCGCACCGGGCGTCGCGATGCTGCTCGTCGGCAGCATCGTGGCCTTCGCCGGGACCGGAGTCGGCAACGTGTTGCTGCCGTCCGTCGTCCGTCGCTACTTCCCCGACCGGGTGGCCCTGCTGACCGCGGTCTACGCGTGCATCGTGGGGGTCAGCACCGCGGTGCCGGCTGCCCTGGCTGCACCGATCGCGCAGTACGCCGGGTGGAGGATCTCGCTCGCCGTCTGGGCAGTCACCTCGGCGGCAGCACTCGTCCCCTGGCTCATCGTCCTCGCAGAGCAGCGCCGGCTGCGCCGCGAGGACGCCGAGCTCGTCAGCCCCGCACCGACCGAGGCCGTCACCCGCCTGTGGCGATCGCGCGCCGCCCTGTCGATCACCGCGCTCTTCTCCTCGAGCGCGATCTGCACCTACGCCGCCTTCGCCTGGCTGCCGGAGATCCTGCAGGACGTCGCCGGATCGACACCGACCGAGGCGGGCGTGCTCCTCGCCGTCACCGGCGTGATCAGTGTCCCCGGCGCGCTGATCGCTCCCCTGCTCGTGCCCCGACTCCGCAACGTCGGCTGGCTGATCGCCGCCGGTGTCCTGAGCTTCGCACTCGGCTACCTCGGCCTGCTGCTCGCGCCGGCGCCACTCACCCTGCTCTGGGTGCTCCTGATCGGCTGCGGCTCGATCCTGTTCCCCGTCTGCCTCGTGCTCATCAACGTCCGCACCCGGACACACGGCGGAACCGTCGCCTTGAGCGGCTTCGCCCAGGGCACCGCGTACGGACTCGGAGCGCTCGGCCCGCTGCTGGTCGGGCTGCTCCACGACGCCAGTGGTGGCTGGACGCTGCCGCTGCTCTTCCTCCTCGCCGTCACGCTCGCGGCAGCGATCCCCGCGGTCACACTCGGCCGCCCGACGTTCGTCGAGGACGAGCTCGGCCGGTAGCGGATGCGACCGTCGCGGCCCGGTCGGCGTGCTCAGCGCGCGGGCACGAGTACTTCGAGCGTCGCACGAGCCTCGTCGGCCGACCCGAGGGGCACGGTGCGGCTGCTGACCTCGGTCGCCAGGGACAGCGCGATGGCGACCGCGCCGACCTCGGCCGCGGAGACCCACTCGGGATCGCCGTCGACGAACCGTGTGCGGACAGGCCCGAGCACGAGCGCGTGGATGCGCTTGTCCGGCGACTCCGCAGCGAGGACACGCTGCATCATGAGCACCGCGGCCTGCTCCATGCTCACCAGTCCGCTGTTCGGCACCGGGAACTCGGCTGACTGACCGACGATCACCGTGTACGCGCCGAGGCCGCTGAGCCGAGGCACGATCGCCCGCGCCACCGCCATGTGCACCGTGGCGAGTCCGGTGAAGGCAGTGGCCCAGTCGCCCTCGCCGATGTCGGTCAGCGGCCCGCCCTGCCACCAGCCACCGACTGGGACCACGACGTCGTCGATGCCGCCCATCCGCTCGGTCATCTCGCGACCGAGTGCCTCGGCCCCGGCGAAGGACGTGTAGTCATGCGTGGGCAGGTGCAGCAGCGGGGACGTCCCGACGTCGCCGAGCGCAGCGCGCAACTCGGCTCCGCGCGCCTCGGACCGGGTGGGCACGACGACGTCGGCGCCCGCGTCGAGGTAGGCGCGGACGACGCCTTCCCCGACGCCCCCGGTGCCACCGGGCACGAGGACGCGGCGGCCTGAGAGGTCGTGGGTGGAGGGTACTTCGTTCATGGCAGAACTCCTTGGTGGGACCAATGTTGGTGTGGCCAACGGTAGCATTGATCGTTGGTGGAGCCAACTGCTATCGTGCTGCCATGCATGAAGCGCCGACCCCGCCCGAAGCACTCCGGACCCTGGTGAGCTGGCAGGCCGGCCGCGTCGCGACGATCGGCGCGCGTCTGACGGGCGCGAGGATGCCGCTCGAAGCACGGTCAGACTTTGCAGTCCTGTCCCTCCTCGAGGAGAACGGCCCCCTCAGCCAGGCCGACATCGGACGGATCCTCGGTCTCGACCGGAACAACGTCAACGGCATCGTCGTCCGCCTCGAGACCGACGGGTTCGCGAGCCGTCAGCCGGACCCGGAGGACCGGCGACGCAACGTCGTCACCATCACGACAGCGGGCCGCGCCAGGTCGTCAGAGCTCCTGGACCACGCGCAGGCGGTTCAGGCGGAGCTCTTGACCGCGCTCTCCCCCGACGAGCGGGAGGCCCTCATCAGCCTGCTCGGCAAGGTGCTCGCCAGCCACCCGGCGCAGTCCGCCTGAGCCAGGTCTCCACCTGGTCAGCCTGGAGGCTCGGTGCCATCTGGTACCGAGCCTCCAGTCCGGAACAGGGTCGCGGACACGCGGCGGCGGCGCACCTCACATGTCGGCGATGAGCCGGAGCGTGTAGCCGTCGGGGACGGTCTGGTGTTCGACGTAGTGCATGAAGACCGGCGCTGCCTGGTCGGCCGTGAAGAGCTCTGACGGGTGCCGCGGCTCGTGAGCAGCCTGCACGTCGCATCATCTCCGTGAGTGGTTCCGCGAGGTCGTGGTCACGGTCGACGGTGCAGAAGCGGTACTCGCCGTCGTCCTCACGTCGGCGGAGCTCGACCCTCATCTTCTCCGCGGTGCCGCCTGCTTGGAGGTAGGAGTTGCCGTAGTCGTCGATGACCGACTGCGGGCCGGCGCGCCAGGCTTGGTCGTCGATCGGCGCGGAGAAGACGAGCCCCGCGGAGTGGTCGTCGTTGTCGAGCAGGACGAGGTAGCGCCAGACCTGGTCGGGGAGCGGGCGGAACGTGTCGTCCAGGACGCTGCTGACGGACCGGTTGGTCTTCATGATGATCAAAGCGGGCTCCTCCACGTACTCGTTGGCGACAGAGGTGATCTCGATGTGCTCCTCATCCAGCTTGGAAGAACCTCGCGGCGGGCGATCGGCCGCAACGTCGAGGATCGCCGCGGTACGTCGCCATCACGCTTGCCGTCCCTGCTGATGGCATCAGTATCCCGCCGCGGCTGCGTTCGTCACGCGATCGGCCACCGAGACGACAACTTCACGCGCGGTTGCTCTCGATGCGGCCGATCGGATCCGGCATCCTTGCCACGTGGAGTTCTCGTGGTGGACGTGGTCTGGGATCGTGAGCGTCGCGCTGGTGGGCTGTGGACTCATCGGTCGTGCTGTCGTGATCGCAGTTCGCCGTGACGGGCTCGGACGTGCCAGAGCAGAGCGTGGCGCTAGTGCTCCTTGGTTCTGGTCTGGGATCGGGGTCGTCGCTGCCGCAGGAGTCCTCCTGATGCTCTGGGCTTTCGCATTGGACAACTGACCGTCGCACAGCAGGCTCTTGTGTCATGAGGCAAAATCGGCTCAGTGACGGATCCGCTACTGGACGAGGTTGGCGGCGACGGTCGGCCCGGGCTCGGCACCGTGCGATTGGACGCAGGCAGCTCTCGGATCGACTCCTAGGCTTGTCGCGTGACCACCCACGTTGAGGCGCGCCGCTATCGTCCTGAAGACGCGAGTGAGCTGACGGCTCTGCTGAACACGGCCTACCGGCAACTGCAGGACCAGGGCCTGAACTTCACCGCGGCGACCCAGGACGTCGAGACGACGCGACAGCGCGTCGCTGCGGGCGTCTGTTGGGTCGTGGAGCACGACGGGTGCGTGGCAGCGAGCATGACGATGTCCGTGCCCGCGCCCGAAGAGATCCGGTCGTTGTCGGAGCACGCTCGGGAACCAGGCACGGGCTGGCTGTGCCAGGTGGCCGTCGGGCCGGAACTGCGTGGTCGCTCCGTCGCCAAGGCTCTGTTCGACGTCGTGTGCGAATGGGCGATCGCACACGGCATCACGAGGATCGGACTCGACACGGCAGCCCCAGCCGAACACCTCGTCACCATGTACACACGGTGGGGGTTCGCGCACGTCGACGACGTCCACTTCCCCGGGAAGAACTACGACAGCGTCGTGATGACCCGCGGGGTGCTCAACCAGCGGGACGACGAGCCCTCTCGATAGGCGATCCTCGAGCGGTCGAGCTAGAGGACCAGGTGCTGCGCGATTGAGCTGTCCGCTCTGTTGAGTCCGATGTCCGCCAGGGCACCGTGGACGAGTGGCATCTGCGGCGGTTGGCGCCCGGTGACGAACTCGAGGAGTATCCGCCCGTCGAGGTCGTTCAGCTCCCGCGTATTGCTGCCGCGAGGGTACCTCTGCAGGCTCACTACCCCGCCTTGAACAGATTTCGTTTGCTCATACGTATGAGCATCTTTTCTTCTCTACTGTCGTACGTATCACCTCGAAGGCGAGCCGATGGGAGCACGGGACACATGAGCACGACCACGCGCGTCACCCAACGGATGATCGCCGACATGGCTGGCGTGAGCCAATCGACCGTTTCGCTCGTGCTCAACGGCAAGGCGGACGAGGCCAGGCGTATCCCATCCGCCACCCGTGACCGTGTCCTCGAGGTCATCCGCGAGACCACCTACGTGGCGAACCCGGTCGCCCGCAGCCTCGTCGGCGCGGCCACCGGACTGATCGGGGTCTTCACGTACGAGCCGGCGTTCCCGAGCCGGTCGTCGGACTTCTACACGCCCCTGCTCACCGGAATCGAGAGCGCCGCCGAGAGCGTCGGTGCCGACTTGCTGCTCTTCACGAGCACCCCCGTCGTCGCCGGTCGCCGCCGGCTCTTCCACGAGTCGAACCGGCTCCGTCTCGCGGACGGCTGCATCCTGCTCGGTCGGGAGATGGACCCCGTCGAACTCGAACGGCTCCTGGACTCCGCCTACCCGTTCGTCGCGATCGGCCGACGGGACGCCGCTGACGGTCGGGTGCCCTACGTCGGGGTCGACTACGCCAGCGCGACGCACAGCCTCGCCCTCCGCGCACTCGGACTCGGGCACCGGCGCGTCGGCTTCCTCCGGCTGTCGCAGGACGCGGAGTCCAGCCGCGACCGCCGCGCCGGCATCGTCGCCGCTGCCTCCGAGGTGGGCGCGAGCGTCACCGAGGCGGAGGTGACCACCGACCGGAGTGTGACGGACGCGTGGGCGGCGATCCGTGCCTCCCGACCGACCGTCGTGTTCGTCGAGGACCCAACTGACGCGCACGAGCTGCACGCGCAACTCGCAGCAGATGGCATCTCCGTCCCTGACGACTTGTCGGTGGTCGTCCTCGGCGAGCACAACAGGGCCGCCGACGGCCCCGCCGACTTCACGAGACTGCGCGCACCCCGCACCGAGCTCGGTGCACACGCGGTCCGGGCGCTCACGGGCGTCTTGGAGGCCCGGCGAACGCCTGCCCAGGAGCGCAGCTCCGCCACGCCACCGGTCCAAGAGCTCCTCGATTGCAGCCTCGTACCGGGCGGCACGCTCGCCGCGCCCGCAGCCTGACCCCTCCCGACCCCGGCCACACCACCCAGGAGCACCATGTCCAGCACCACTCACGAGCGCCCGTCCACGACCGATGGGACCGTCCGCGCCGACGTCGTGATCATCGGCGGCGGCCTCGGCGGCGTCGCGGCTGCGATTGCCGTCTGCCGGTCCGGGCGCACCGCCGTCCTCACCGAGGAGACCGACTGGCTCGGCGGCCAGCTCACCAGCCAGGCGGTACCGCCGGACGAGCACCCGTGGGTCGAGCAGTTCGGCGTCACCGCGAGCTACCGTGCGCTGCGGGACGGGATCCGTGACCACTACCGCCGCGTCTACCCGCTCCGGCAGGAAGCCGCCGCGCTGCCCGACCTCAACCCGGGTGCCGGGCGGGTCAGCAAGCTGTGCCACGAGCCGCGCGTCGCGGTCGCGGTCATCGACGAGCTCCTGCAGCCGTACCGGAGCGCGGGTCGCCTGACAGTGCTGCTCGAGCAGCGTCCGGTCGCGGCCGGATCCGACGGTGACCGCTGCACCGACGTGACCGTGGAAGGTCCGGACGGCCGACACACCCGCCTCGTGGGCGCGTTCGTCCTCGACGCGACCGAGACCGGCGAGGTCCTGCCGCTGGCCGGGGTCGAGCACGTGGTCGGCGCGGAGGCCCGGAGTGAGCACGACGAACCCCACGCACCCGAGACGGCCCAGCCTGGAAACCAGCAGGGCATCACGTTCTGCTTCGCCGTGTCCCACCACGAGGGCGAGGACCACACGATCGACCGGCCGTCGATGTACGACTTCTGGCGGTCGTACCAGCCGGACTTCTGGCCGGCGCCCTTGCTCGGCTTCCTGGCGCCCGACCCGCGCACCCTCGAAGCGCACCCGCGGACGTTCGAGCCGAACCCGGACACCGACCCGCTCGCGGTGAGCGCCGACCAGAGCGCCGACGCCGGCGACAAGGAGCTGTGGGGCTTCCGTCGGATCCTCGCCCGCAAGCTGTTCACCGAGGGCGCGTTCGACTCGGACATCTGCCTCGTGAACTGGCCGCTCAACGACTACTGGCTCAAGCCGGTCATCGGCACAGGCGAGGACCGCGCCGCCGACTCCGCCACCGCTGAACAGGCCGTGCACGAAGCACGGCAGCTCTCGCTCTCCGTCCTGTACTGGCTGCAGGCGGAGGCCCCGCGTGCCGACGGCGGCACAGGCTTCCCGGGACTGAAGCTGCGCGGTGACGTCACCGGCGGCGAGGACGGCCTCGCGAAGGCGCCGTACATCCGCGAGTCACGCCGCATCAAGGCCGTGACGACGATCCGCGAACAGGACGTCGCGGCCGAGATCGTCGGCGTCACCGGGCGCACGCGGTACCGGGACTCGGTCGGTGTCGGCAGCTACCGACTCGACCTGCACCCGTCGACCGGTGGCGACAACTACGTCGACGTGCCGAGTGTGCCCTTCGAGATCCCGCTCGGCGCCCTCGTGCCGCGACGGGTCCGGAACGTGCTGCCGGCGGGCAAGGACCTCGGCACGACGCACATCACGAACGGCTGCTACCGGCTCCACCCCGTCGAGTGGAACGTCGGCGAGGTCGCCGGCGCCCTGGCGGTGCACTGCATCGAGCACGGCCTCGACCCGCAGGACGTCCAGGCAGACGACGACCGGTTCACCGTGTTCGCCGCAGAGCTCGACCGCGCCGGTGTCGAACGGCACTGGCCCGAGGTCCAGGGCTACTGACCCGCACACCGCACTCCCCACCCGAAGCACTCCCCCGCAGGAAGGTCACGACGACGTGGAACCCAACGCACTGCGCATCGGCATCGACGTCGGTGGCACGTTCACCGATGCCGTCGCCATCGACGCCGCAACGCTCCGGCTCATCGGCCAGGCGAAGACCCCGACGAGCCACGACCACCCCGACGGTGTCGCGCACGGCATCGTCACCGCGCTCCACGAACTCCTCGCGACGATCGGCCGGTCGCCGGACGACGTCGTGTTCCTGGCGCACGGAACGACCCAGGCGACGAACGCGCTGCTCGAGGGTGACGTCGCCCCGGTCGGCTTGATCGGCATCGGACGCGGAGCCGCCGGCTTCTTCGCGAAGCGGCTCCGGCGGCTCGGTCGGATCGAGATCGCGGACGGCAAGCGCCTCCCCGTGTCGTACGAGCACCTGCGCCGAGCCGACGACGACGCTGCGCTCGGCGCCGCCCTCGACCGCTTCCACGCCGCCGGCATCGAATCGGTCGTCGTCACCGAACCGTTCTCCGTCGACGACGCGATCGGCGAGGAGCGCGTCGCGGCCACCGCGCGCGAGCGCGGCTTCCTCGTCACCGCGACCCACGAGATCACGTCGCTGTACGGGTTGAGCAAGCGGACCCGCACAGCCGTGCTGAACGCGGTGATCCTGCCACGGATGTTCGCCACGGCCGACCTCGTCCAGACGAGCATCGACGCCGCCGGCATCACCGCGCCGCTCATGGTGATGCGGTGCGACGGCGGGGTGATGTCCCTCGACGAGATGCGTCGTCGTCCGCTGCTCACCGTCCTCTCCGGCCCCGCGGCAGGCGTCGCCGGTGCCCTCATGCAGGAGAAGCTGAGTGACGGTCTCTTCCTGGAGACCGGCGGCACCTCCACCGACATCTCGGTGATCCGCCGCGGCAAGGTCGCGGTCCGCTACACCGAGTTCGGCGGCAGCTCCACGTACCTTTCCGCGCTCGACGTGCGCACCGTCGGCGTCGGCGGTGGGTCCATGGTGCGGATCCGGACGGGAGGCACGGCCCAGGTCACGCACGTCGGCCCGCGCAGCGCCCACATCGCCGGGCTCCCCTACGCCTGCTTCGCCCCGGCCGAGCAGCTGCTGGGTGCCCGGCTCCTGACGGTCGCCCCGATCGACGGCGATCCCGCTGATCACGTCGTGTTGGAGACGGAGGGCGGCGACCGGTTCGCCGTCACGATGACCTGCGCGGCGAACGCGCTCGGTCTCGTCCCCGAGGGCGACTACGCGCACGCCCCGTCCGACGCGGCCCGTGCCGCACTGGCACCGCTCGCGGCGGCGCTCGGCACGGACGTCGAGGGGGCCGCCAGGACCGTGCTCGACGCCGGGGTCGCGCCCGTGCTCGACGTCGTCGCGTCGATGGCGGACGACTACGACATCGCGAAGGACGACGTGCTCCTCGTCGGCGGGGGCGGCGGGGCGGCCTCGGTCACCCCGCATGCGGGCACCCGGCATGGAGTCGAATGGCGGATCGCCGAGCACAGCGAGGTGATCAGCCCGATCGGCGTCGCCTTGGCGCTCATCCGTGAACAGGTCGAGCGGGTGATCCCGGGCGCGACCGACGACCAGATCCTCGCCGTCCGTCGGGAAGCCGAGCAGGCCGTCATCGCGCAGGGCGCTGCGCCCGCGGAGGTGTCGGTCGACGTCACGGTCGACCCGCAGTCGAACACGGTGCGTGCGGTCGCGACCGGCGCGACGGAACTGCGCACGCAGGACCGGACCCAGCGCCGCACGGACGGTGAGCTGCGCGCGATCGCTGCGGAGGGCTTCCAGGTCGACGCGGCCGCCGTCCGCGTCCTCGCCGCGACCGACAACCACGTCGTCTTCGGCGCGCCGGAACGGCGCCGGTTCCTCCGGAAGGCGACGCACCCGGTCCGGGTGCTCGACCGCGACGGGGTCGTGCGGTTCGCGTCGCTGGACGCCCGGGTGCAGCAGAGCACCGTGGGTGCCGGCGCCGGCACGCTCCCGGAACTCATCGCCGAGCACACCGCCTACGGCGACGGCGGATCGCGCGCCCCGGCGTTGCAGCTGCTCATCGGCCCACGGATCGCCGACCTGTCCGGCGTCCTCGACGAGTCGCAGCTCATCTCACTGGCCCGCACCGAGGTCGAGGGGCAGGACCGGGCGGAGCCGCTCGTCGCCGTCCTCGAGGTCCGGTCGTGAGCATAACCGCGGGCGTGCTGCCGGCCGCTGACCGTCGCCGCATCGCCGCGCTGGCGGACCGCTCCGACGACGCCCTCGGCGTCCGTCTCCTCCGGGGCACGCCGACGAACGAGGCCCGGTCGGAGGAGCACCTCACCGACCTCAGCCGACGGGCCACGTCGTTCGGAGCCGCGCTGGCGGACCGGGCCTCCGGGGCTCCGGCCGCCATCACCGTCGTCGAGCGCGACGGTGGGCTCGCACAGGGCGGCCTCCTCGCCCGGTACGGCTCCCGCGAGCACCGCGTCGAGCTCTTCACCGACACGGTGGACTTCTGCGAGCACCTGGTCGACGAGCTCGGCTGGCGCAGCTGGTTCCCGGCGGGCAGCGTCCAGGCGGCAGCCGTCGAGCACGAGCGGGCGCACCACCTCGTGACGGTGGACCGCTCGCGGGACCTCCGCGCTGCGCTCGGACTCGAGGTGCTCCGGATCGGCCGGTTCCGCCGGTTCGGCACCGTCGCCGGGGCCGACGAGGTCGCGGCGCACGCGTTCGCGGCCCGCAGCGTGCGGCTCGGCCGCTCACCGCTCCTCCTCACAGCGGCCGCGCAGGCCGCCCTCGCGACGCGCACCGGCGCTCGTCGCGCACCGACCACCAGGGAGAACTGACCATGGGCATCGCCATCATCATCGTCATGGCCATCGGCGTCGCGCTGATCCTGACCGGCAAGGTCCCCACCGCCTTCGCGCTCGTGCTCCTCGCCGTCGCGATCGCCCTCGTGTCCGGCGCACCGTTCGTCGGCGCCGAGAACAGCGTCCTCAGCACCGTGCTGCAGGACGGCGCGATCCGACTCGCGTCCACGATGATCGCGATCCTCCTCGGCTCGTGGCTCGGGTCGCTCATGCGGGACACCGCGATCGCCAGCACCCTGGTCCGGAAGACCGTCGAGTTCGGCGGAGACCGGCCGGTCGTCGTCGCGCTCGGGGTCCTCCTGATCTCCGCCCTGTGCGGCGCCGTGACCGGTTCGGCACCGGCTGCGCTGCTGGCCGGCGTGATCGGCATCCCCGCGATGATCGCCGTGGGCGTGCCGAAGGTCACCGCCGCCGGGACGATCCTGATGGGCATCGGTGCCGGGGTGCCGTTCGAGCTGCCGGTCTGGCAGTTCTTCTCGACCGCGCTCGACCTCCCGGTCGCCGACGTCCGGTCCTTCATGGTGCTGCTGTTCCCGTTCGCCGCCGTCGCGGCGGTCGCGTACGTCCTGGTCGAGACGCGTCGCCGCGGGACCGTCCACCAGTGGTCGCTCGCGTCGATGTCCGATGCGGACGCCGACGCGGGCTCCAGCGCTCCGGCGGCCGACACGCGCAGTCGTCGGCAGCGCCTCGGCGACGCGCCGTGGTTCGCCCTGCTGACGCCGCTGGTGCCGATCGTGCTCGCCCTCGTCCTGCAGGTGCCGATCATCCCGTCGTTGCTCGCCGGTGTGCTGTTCGCCGTGACCACCACGACCCCGCCGCGGCTCATCGCGACGCGCATGCTCCGCTCGCTGTACGACGCATTCCACGTGGCCGCACCGCCGATCGCCCTCTTCATCGCGATCGGCATGCTGCTCGCCGCGGTCGGCCTACCCGGTGCCGTCGCCGCCCTGCGGCCGATCGTCGAGGCCGTGGCGCCGACGAACGTCGTGCTCTACGTGGTCGTGTTCTCGGTCCTCGTCCCACTCTGCCTCTACCGCGGTCCGCTCAACATCTTCGGTCTCGGTGCCGGGATCGCCGGTGCGATGACCGCGATCGGCTTCTACTCGCCGATGGCCGTCCTGGGGCTCATGACGTCGTACAACCAGGTGTTCGGCGTCGCCGACCCGACGAGCACCCAGACCGTGTGGGCTGCGCAGTACTCGGGCGTCACCCCGCAGCAGGTGATGGTCCGCGTCCTCCCGTACGTCTGGGTGGTCGCCATCGCCGGCATCGTCCTGTCCGCAGTCCGTTACCTCTGAGAGGCTCCGTCATGACCGACTCCACACCCACCGCCGGTCCCTCCCGGCGCGCCGTCCTCGTCGGGGCAGCGGCCGTCGCCGCCCTCGCCGGCACCCGGTCACTCCTGCCAGGAGGAGCCGCCCACGCTGCCGGCACCACTCCGGCTCCGCCGTTCGCGACCGTGCGCTCGCAGTGGCTCGCCACCCTCATCGGCGACGTCGACCTCGCCGACCCGGTCGTCGCCCGGTACGTGACCGACCTCGCCGCGGCGGCGAAGCCCCTGTGGGACAGCCTCGACACCGGCGCCGGTCGGACGTTCCTCTGGGCCGATCTCGACAGCAGCTCGACGTCGGCGTTGCAGACCACGGCCATCGGACGGATCCGCACCCTGGCGTTGGCGCTGAAGACCCCCGGGAGCGCCCTCACCGGTGACACCGCGCTCGCAGCGGACCTCGTCTCGGCGTTGGACTGGTTCCTGGCGCACAAGTACGGCGGTGGAGTCGGCCGGTACGACAACTGGTGGGACTTCCAGATCGGCATCCCCCTGGCGCTGAACGACGTCTGCCTGCTGCTGCACGATCAGCTGACGGCCACGCAGGTCGGCACCGCGATGACGGCGATCCGGAAGTACGCGCCCGACCCGCGGGTGACCGCGGAGATGACCTCGACCGGCGCCAACCGCAACTGGGCCTGTTCGATCGCCATCATCCGTGGTGCCCTGAGCGAGGACGCTGCCGTGATCGCCGACGCGAAGAACGCGTACGTCCCGGTGTTCGACTACACGACGAGCGGCGACGGCTTCTACCCGGACGGCGGATTCGTCCAGCACGAGTACTACGCGTACACCGGCAGCTACGGGTTCTCGCTGCTGCAGTACCTGACCTACAGCATGCTCGCGGTCCGCGGGACCGAGTGGGCGTTCACCGCGTCGCGACTCCAGCGCGTCGTCGACTGGGTGGAGGAGAACTTCCGCCCGTGGATCCACGCAGGGGCGTTCATGGACATGACCCGCGGCCGGGCGCTGTCGCGGTTCTACCAGACCGACCACCGCCTCGGACACCTCACGGTGGCGACCCTGGTGCAGCTCGCCGACGTCCTGCCCGCCGCGGACGGCACCGCGCTGCGATCCGTGTGCAAGGGGTGGATCGCCGCCGACACGACCCAGCCCTACTTCGACCACGACGACATCCCCATCGAGCAGGTCCGGATCCCGTCCGTCGTGCGGGGGCGCGCTCTCGTCGCCGACGAATCCGTCCAGACGGGGTCCGAGTCGACCCGGTCCGTCGTCGCGACGTCGATGGCCCGCGCAGTGCACCGCCGATCCGGCTTCGCGCTCGGCATCGCGATGGACAGCACGACCATCAAGCCGTACGAGACGGCGAACGACGAGAACCTGCAGGGCTGGTACACCGGCGAAGGCGCAACTTACCTGTACCTGCCGGACAAGCCGGGCCACTGGGCGAACCAGTACTGGCCCACCGCCGACAAGTACCGGATCCCAGGCACCACCGTGCAGGTCAAGCCGCTCGCCCTCGGCGCCGGACGCGGTTCCACGAACACCTGGACCGGCGGTGTCGTGCAGGACGACGTCTCCGCCGTCGGGATGGGCCTGTCGTTCGGCAAGCAGACCCTGCGCGCGCGGAAGTCGTGGTTCGGCTTCGGCGACGTGGTGCTGCACCTCGGAGCCGGGATCACCAGTTCCGACGGCGTCCATGTCGAGACGATCGTCGAGCAGCGGAACACCGGGCCCGACGGGCAGACGGTTCCGGTGGTCGACGGCCGCGCGACACTGACCACGACGAGCAGCACGGCGACGACGCTGACGCCGCGCTGGGTACACGTACCCGGCACCGGCGGCTACGTCTTCCCTGCCGGCACGAGCGTGCGTGCACTCCGTGAGGACCGCACCGGCAGATGGACCGACATGGACCACCGCGGGACGTACGAGGACGACACCGCCTACACCCGCCGGTTCGTCACGTTCTGGCTCGACCACGGCGTCGACCCGACGAACGCCTCGTACTCCTGGCTCCAGCTCCCCGGAGCAACGCAGGCGCAGGTGTCTGCCGCTGCCGTGTCGGACGACGTGGCGGTCCTCGCGAACACGGCGAGCCTCCAGGCTGCACGACAGGCCAGCACCGGCGTCACTGCGCTCAACGCGTGGGCGAGCGGAACCGCCGCGATCGGTGGCGTCCGCATCGACCGCACAGGATGCGTCGTCGTGAGGCGAGACGACGACGGCATGGCTGTCTCGGTGAGCGACCCGACCGGGAAGCTCACCGGGACAGTGACGGTGACGATCGATGGCTCTGCGGGGACAGTTCTCGAGACAGACCCTGGGGTGAGCGTCACGACCGGCTCGCAGTCAACCGTCGTCCGGGTGGACGTCACAGGTTCAGCCGGCCGCACCGCTACGGCACGGTTCGCTCCGGCATGACCACGGAAGTGAGCCCTCCGGTCAACTGTCATGTGTCATCTGTCCAGCCACGCAGTGCGGCTGGGGGCCGAGAGCGCGGAGGTGTGCTCGGTGGCGCTCGTCCGTGAAGGCCGACCCGCAGCAGTGCCAGGGCTCCCCAACAGACTCTTCCATCGTCTTCTTGATCGCGCTCGCGTCGCGCTCGAACAGCACGCGGACCTGGTCGGCAGCGTCAAGCTCTGCCACGAGCGCACTGGTCTTCTCGAAGATCGACGAGAAGGGCAGTCCGATCACCTCCGCCTGTTTCCGGGTGCGCGGACGGGTCCGAAGCGCGAATCAGCGCTGCGGCGAGCAGCGGCAGGGTCGTGTCGGTCCTCGCTGACCAGCAGGCGACCTGGCCGAGCGCGATCAGGTGATCGGCGGCAAGACCGGTGTGCACGGCCTCCCAGTGCTGACCACTTCCGGGAGTGAGGTCATCCGATGCCGAAGCACTCATGTGGATCAGTGTGCCAGCCAACCCGCGGGTGACCGAGAGACGGTGGGCTACCGAGACGGTCGACACCGTGCCTGGACTGGCCAGGCGTGGCAGGTTCTGCCTGCTGAGTCATCGACGGCACGTTCGAGAGCCTTCGCCCCTTGCGGTGGATCAGAGCACCTTGTAACAAGCGGCTCTCACGCCTCAAGCGCTCAACCCGTGCGTCCGGTGCGACCTGGTCACTAGCGACTTGAACAAGTAGACAAGATCCGTTGCGCAAGAACAGTTGCGCAACTAGCCTACTCGTATGGCCTCTCGCGACACGCTCCGTTCGACCCTCACCGACGCTGCTTCGATGAGGGTTCTGGCCCATCCAACGCGCCTGCGCCTTCTCGGATTGCTGCGCGAGCGAGGTCCCCAGACTGCGGCGCAGCTCGGCGACGTCGTCGACGAGGCTCCGGGCACGGTCAGCTACCACCTATCCAAGCTCGCCGCGAGCGACCTCATCCAGGCGGCCGAGCCGCAAAGCGCCGACCGGCGCGAGCGCTGGTGGCAGGCTGCAGCACCCCTCACTTCGTGGGAGCCGGCCGACTTGCTCGACGACCCAGCTCGCCTCAGCGCATCGGCCGCCCTCGAGAAGTCGATCGTCCAGGCGAACGCCGCGCGCTACCTCCAGTACGTCGACGCCAGACCGGCTCTGCCGCGGGAGTGGGTCACGGCAGCGGCTGGCGGCGACCGCGCGATCCGCCTCACCGTGACGGAGCTTGCCGCCCTGCGCGCCGAACTCGAGTCCGTCGTCGACCGCTGGGTAGATGTCGGCGCCGCACACAGCCCAGACGCGGGAGACGGGGCCGAGACGGTCGTCCTCGCCTACCACGCCTACCGGCACCCAGGTGGTGCGGGCGCGTGACTAAGAACACCCCGCCCACTGAAACGCCCGCTCCCGACGAGCGAAATGCGTACGTTGACGCCACGCAGAGCGACGCATCCGACGAGGGTGGCGACGGCAAAGCCGGTACGTCGACTCGCGCGGCCCGCACAGCCCTCTCCGCCCTCGTCGCCGCTCACGCGGTCTCGCAAACCGGCAACGTAGTCACGGCCTTCGCGGTGCCCTTCTACGTCCTCGCACTCGGCGGCTCAGGCGTCGAGATCGGCGTCGCCGCAGCGTTTGCGACCGCGCCGGTGATCATCGGCGGCCCGCTCGGCGGAGTCGTCGTCGACCGGGTCGGCCACCGTCGCGCCGCAATCGTGGCGGACGTCGTGAGCGGCGCCTCCGTCCTCGCGATGCCGGTGTTGGCGCTGACCGTCGGTCTGCCGTTCTGGGCGCTGCTGACGCTGGTCTTCGTGGGAGGCCTCCTCGACACCCCAGGGCAGACCGCCCGCCGCGTGATGCTGCCGGCCCTGACCCAGAAGGCTCGTGTCCGTGTCGAGCGCAGCGTCGGCCTCCTCGACGGATCCGAGCGCTTCGCGAAGCTGGTCGGCGCCTCCCTGGCAGGCCTCCTCGTGGCGGCCATTGGGCCAATCGGGTCGCTGTTCGTCAACGCGGCGACCTTCGCGGTGTCGGCGGTACTGACATGGGCGCTCGTCCCTCGCGACGCGAGGGCAGCAGAAGCAGACACAGGGATCGGGGACGCGCGGCGCGAGTCCTTCTGGGCCGACCTCACAGAGGGTGCTCGTTTCGTCGTGCGGGACCCGCTGATGCGGCTGCTGGTCGGGCTGGTGCTCATCACGAACCTCCTCGATGCCGCTCGCGGGTCGACCCTGCTGCCCCTCTACGCCAACGACCGCCTCGGAGGCGCGGCAGCGCTGGGGCTGCTCGTCGCGACCATGGGTGGTTGCGCCCTCCTCGGCAACGTCGCCTTCGGTTTCATCGCCCACCGGGTGCCGCGGCGGGTGACGTTCGCGGTGTGCTTCACACTCGCCGGCGGGCCGTCCAGTCTGGCGTTCGCGCTCGGAGCGCCGCTGCCCGTGCTCGTCGCAGCGACCGCGCTGGCAGGGCTCGCGGCGGGGTCGCTCAACCCGATCCTCGCGACAGTCGAACTCGAGCGGGTGCCCGAGCACATGCGCGGACGCGTCTTCGGCCTCATCAACGCGGGAGCGTGGGCTGGCGTCCCGTTCGGCGCCCTGCTCGGCGGGCTCGCCGCCGACACGATCGGACTCGCTTTCGCATTCGGCATCGTCGCGGCGGCTTACGTCGTGACGACTCTCACACCGCTGACAGGCGGGTCGTGGCGGCTGATGGAGAGGGGCAACTCAGCGCACCACGTCAGAAACGATCGTCCCTGACCTGTCCGGCGACCGACCGGCTAACGGGACAGCGGAAGTGGTGTGCGCCTGACTACGCTCCGAGAATGAGCACACGAGGGATGGTCTTCTTCGATATTGATGGCACGTTGATTCCGTCGATGTCGAGCAGTAGCTTCCTTGCCGAGCGTCTCGGACACCAGCACGAGCTCGACGCCGCCGAGGAGCGCTACGCCGCTGGGGAACTGACGAACGAGGAAGTCAGCGTCATCGACGCCGAAGGCTGGCGTGGTGTGGAGACACGTGTCGTTGCCGACTGGCTCGACGATCTTCCCCTGATCGACGGGATCGATGCGGTGGTCGCCTGGTGTACGGAGCACGATGTCGAGCCCGTCCTTGCCTCCCTTGCGTGGCAGCCGGTGAGTGAGGCGATTGCGAAGCGTCACCACTTGACGATGAACGGCGGCCCGCGAGTTCAGGTGGTCGGCACCGTCTATGACGGCACCGTCGCCGAACACTTCAACGAGTACGACAAGCGAGACCGCGCACTGCAGCTCGCGGCGGAGCGCGGAGTCCCGATCGACCAGTGCTGCGCCGTCGGGGACAGTCGCTCCGACATCCCTCTGTTCGATGCGCTGCCGACCTCACTCGCTCTGAACGCCGGTTCGACGGCACGCGCCGCAGCTACCGCCGCCGTTGACACCAAGGACCTCCGTGACGTTCTTCCTTGGCTCGAGGCGTGGAGACGCGACTTCCGGTGAGTCCGGTCGACCATCGGCTATCGGACGCACCCGAAGCTTGGGCTACCTGCGCTTGGCATCCCGGTGGGATCGGAATCTGTAAAGGACGTCCGTAACAGCTGCTCCGCCAGCTAGGACGTAGAAGCTGACCGCGGCTACGACGGACCAGTCGGTATCCGAGGCGGCCAACGACACAATCCAGCCAGCCAGGAGCGCGGTCATGGCGACTGCCCCCAGGGCGGTTGAAACCCACTGGTCCTTGGTCATCGGCCCTCCTCCTGCAGCCACACTCTCACATCGCTAGTGGAGAGGAGTGTTGGCCTCGACGGGCGAGACGGCGCGCCAGATCGTTCGACCAGTACCGCGTCGTGACGTGGCTGCGACCGCTAGACCATCGGCTTACGGCTTACGGCCTCCGGCAAGGACTCCCGAGGTCCTGGAACTAGCTGTCTAGTAGAACAACCCAGATCGTCATCAAGACTCCTACGACAGCGGTCAGCGCCATCGCGCTCCAAAACCACGGGGCACCTGGTCTGCGCAGCAGGCTCCCTTGCCCAAATCCGTACTCGCGAACCGTCAGTACCGCGGATCGCACGAAGAGGCCGAGCGCGCCGAGTAGGACAAGCACGAGCGCTGACCAGGTCCACCAGGAGAACTCCATGGAGTCAGACTGCCGCAGACAACGCGGCTTCGCATGAAGAGCGTTCGCTCGGTGATCGGCATGCTCGACCGCGTCCCGCGTCCCGCGTCCCGCGTCCCGCGTCCCGCATGCCGATGGCTCACCGGGCGGCAGTCACCCATCAACGTCTCCGACGGTCTTCCAGCCTCACCGCCAGCGAGAATCCGACCACGAAAATGGCCCAGCCGACGACTGGCACCAGGTTGCCGACCGACGACGTGCCCACCAAACCCAGAATCGCAAAGAGCAACGCGAGTACCCCGAAGACGATCGCGACGATGAACCACCGGCGCGTCCTGCGCCAGGACCCCTTATTCGGCGCACCCTCGGGCCTGCTCACCGCGACACAACCATGTCGGCAGCGTACCGACAGCGCCTGTCCGGTAGCGGATCGCTACCGGACATTGTCACGCCGTCTTCTCAAACTGGTGACGAAGGGACCCGGTCTTCCGGGTCCCTTCGTCTGCGTGTGGTCAGGGGACTCAGACGCGGCCGAGCATCGCCTCGTTGAGGATGGTGCCGCCGAGCATCCAACCTCCGTCGGCGACCTCGTCGAGGATGACGAGGGTGGTGGGGCGTGCTCGCTCCCCGTAGGCGTCGACGATGGCGTCAGTGACGGCGTCCTGCAGCTTCTTCTTTGACTCGGCGGTCAGGGTGTCAGCGGGGACCTTGATGTTGGCAAAGGGCATGGTGTTCCTCTCGGTGGGGTTTCCCGGGCGGTCCGGGGGTCAAAGTGCGGCGTTGGAGGAGAGCAGGTCCTCGATGCCGACGCGGTGGTAGAACTCGGCGCGGATGCGGTCCGCGACCGCTGAGACGACCTCGCTGCCGTCGCGCGAGGGGTCCACGTGGGTCCGGTAGGGGCGGGTTCCCTCTGGGAGGCTGACCACGCGGACGATCTCGTCGGCGACGTCCTGCACGTCGGCGTCCACCGGGACGATCGCGGCGAGGCGGTCGGTGAGGTCATGCCGGAGCGCCCCGTACTCCTCGTCGTGTGCAGCGACTCGGGCGGCGTCCGTCGGGACCGCAGCGTTCGTGAAGTGGTTCGTTCCCGAGGTGAAGGCTCCCGGGACCACGATGGTGGTGTCGATGCCGAAGCGGACGAGCTCCGCTGCGTAGCTCTCGGCCAGGGCGTCCATGCCGGCCTTCGCCGCGAAGTAAGGCGCGAGGAACGGCGGGTGTCCGCCGCGGGTCGACGAGCTGCCGACCCACACGACCAGTCCTGAGCGGCTGACGCGCATGTGCGGCAGGACGGCGCGGGCGACGCGTTGTGCGCCGACGACGTTGACGTCGTAGAGGGCCGTGAACTGCTCGGGCGTGAACGCTTCGGCCGGGCCGTAAGCCATGTGGCCGGCGTTCTGCACGAGGACGTCGATTCGCCCGTGCAAACGGACGACCGCGTCGACGGCGTCGTCGACGGACTGTTGTGACTGGACGTCGAGCTCGACGGCGCTGAGCTGCAAGCCCTCGCGGATGGCGCGATCCTCGAGCTCGGTGCGAGCCGTCGCGTTCCGACGGTCGACCGCGCGCATCCCCGCGACGACCACGTTGCCAGCCCGCGCGAGCGCCTCAGCCGTCAGCCGACCGAAGCCGCTGGACGCACCCGTGACGAGGACAACCCGTGGAGCGGTCATCAGACCATCCCGCCGTTGGCGCGGATGGTCTGGCCGTTGACCCAGTGGCCGTCGGGTCCGGCGAGGAACGCCACGACCGCCGCGATGTCCTCCGGCATGCCGAGCCGCTCGAGGGGCGGGACCTTCGACAGCGTGTCGATCTGATCCTGGGTCTTGCCGTCGAGGAACAGCTGCGTTGCCGTCGGTCCTGGGGCCACCACGTTCGCCGTGACGTCCCGGCCGCGGAGCTCCTTAGCCAGGATCAGCGTCATGCCTTCGACGGCGCTCTTGCTCGCGACGTAGGCGCCGTAAGTCGGGAACTGCGTCCCGACCACCGAGGTTGACATGCCGACGAACGTGCCGCCAGCCCGGAGCCTGCGCGCCGCCTGCTGCGCGACGACGAAGGTCCCGCGGATGTTCGTCCGGTGCAGTGCGTCGAGGACGTCGAGGTCCTGGTCGGCGATCGTCGACAGTGCGAGTCGTCCGGCGGAGTGCACGACGACGTCGACGCCGCCGTGGTCGGCCTCGACCCGATCGAACATCGCGGCGACTGCGTGCTCGTCGGCGACGTCGGCCAGCACGGCGACGGCGCGACCGCCTGCTTCCTGGATCTGCTCGACGGTGGCGGCGGCCGCGGCCGTCCCGCTGGCGTGGTTCACGACGACCGTGAAGCCGGTCGCCGCCAGCCGGGTCGACACCGCGCGGCCGATGCCGCGTGAGCCCCCCGTGACGACTGCGACGCGTTCTGGAGTGCTGCTCATCATGCTTCCTTTCACTGATATGCACCGAGCATTTCGATGCTACGCAGAAGCTAGCACAGATACGATCACCGATACCAACTGCGCTACCATTGCTCTATGGCCCGATCTGACGAAGCACTCCGGAGCGCGCTGCTCCGCGCGGCAGAGGAGCAGCTCGTCGCAGCTCCCGACGGCGACATCGCCACCCGTGCTGTATGCGAAGCAGTCGGCGTCACCCAGCCCGTGCTCTACCGCGTCTTCGGCGACAAGCGCGGGCTGCTCGACGCCCTCGCCGACGTAGGTCTCGAGCGGTACGCGGCCAGGAAGGCCGAGCTCGAGGCGTCTGACGACCCGTCGGCGGACCTGCGACGCGGCTGGGACGACCACCTCGCGTTCGCACGCCAGCACGCCGCGCTCTACCGACTGATGTTCGCTCCCCGGCCGTGGGCCAGCAGCTCGGCGCGCGACGGAGTGACCGCGCTCCTCGAGCGGACGCTGACCCGCTGTGCAGCCGCCGGCATGCTCCGTGTCGACGTCAAGGTCGCGGCAACGATACTGCTCGCCGCGAACGTCGGGCTCGCACTAGATGGGATGAGCGCGAACCGCCAGGACGACTCCGACGAGGTCGCCGACGCGCTCCGGGACGCGGTCCTCAGTGCCGTCCTCGTGCAGCCGCCCAGCCCGGAACACGGTGACGTCGACGCGGCCTCCCGTCATCAGCTCCGCGCGCGACTCGAAGCAGGCAGATCGAGCCCGTTGCTCCCGGAGGAGTCGGCACTCATGCGGGTGTGGCTCGACCGACTCGACCACCACGCCCACCACGACCAAGACGGCTCCGAATGATCTCCACGTTCCTCATCGAACACGCACCCCTGGTCCGAGCGGCATTCTGGGTGACACTCGCCGCCGCCGCCGTCCTCGCCTGGTTGCTCCACCGCCTGCGGCTCCGCGGCATCCTGCTGGGCCTGTCCGGGGTGTCGCTCGTCGCGGTGCTCGTGCTCACTCTGCTCCCCGACGGCACGCGGCCGGGCGGCGTCACCTGCACCGTGCAATTCTCCGTCCCGTTCCAGGGCCTCGAGACGCTCGCCAACGTCGCACTCCTGCTGCCGCTCGTGCTCTTCCTCGGAACCGCGACGAACCGACCGCTCACGATCCTTGCCGGCGCGGTGGCGCTCTCCGTCGCCATCGAGGTCGTACAGGCCCTCGCGCCGGCACTCGGTCGTCGGTGCGACACGAACGACTGGTTCATGAACACAGTGGGAGCGCTCCTGGGTGCCGTCGTCGCTCTCGTCGTTTGCAGGATCGAACGACGTCGGACGACCGCCGCCGTCGCCGGGTGACCGACGGGCGGAACGCGGAGGACGAAGAGCTCGACACCCTGCGCGGTCGCTGCTGGTGAGGGCGCGATGTGCGCGTGCTCGCCGCCCCGCGGGGAGGGGCGCGAAACGGTCGTCCCGACGCGTCTCGTAAGCCGGTCACCCTGCGGACACAGTCTCCGACGGCAACCGCCTCACGGCCGTCCCGTCTCACATACCCCGTCCGAGACGGATCTCGATGAGCGTCCGCTATCCGGCCATGTCAGCGACGGCGCCCGCGAACCGAGAACGCCCCGCCGGCCGAAGCCAGCGGGGCGTCCCCACGAGTCAGACCGAGATCAGAAGTCCCAGTCCTCGTCCTCAGTGCTCTCGGCCTTGCCGATGACGTACGACGAGCCCGACCCCGAGAAGAAGTCGTGGTTCTCGTCCGCGTTGGGCGACAGCGCCGACAGGATCGCCGGGTTCACGTCCGTCGTCTCCTTGGGGAACATCGGCTCGTAGCCCAGGTTCATCAGCGCCTTGTTGGCGTTGTAGTGCAGGAACTTCTTGACGTCCTCGGTCAGCCCGACCTGGTCGTAGAGGTCCTGGGTGTACTGGATCTCGTTCTCGTACAGCTCGAACAGCAGGCTGAACGTGTAGTCCTTGATCTCCTGCTTGCGCTCCTCAGAGGCGCCCTCGAGCCCCTTCTGGAACTTGTACCCGATGTAGTACCCGTGGACGGCTTCGTCGCGGATGATCAGGCGGATCAGGTCAGCGGTGTTCGTGAGCTTCGCGCGCGAGGACCAGTACATCGGCAGGTAGAAGCCGGAGTAGAACAGGAACGACTCGAGCAAGGTCGACGCGACCTTGCGCTTCAGCGGGTCGTCACCGGTGTAGTAGTCGAGGACGATCTGCGCCTTCTTCTGCAGGTTCACGTTCTCGGTGGACCAGCGGAAGGCGTCGTCGATCTCGGGCGTCGACGCCAGGGTCGAGAAGATCGACGAGTAGCTCTTGGCGTGCACCGACTCCATGAACGCGATGTTCGTGTAGACGGACTCCTCGTGCGGGGTGATCGCGTCGGGGATCAAGCTGATCGCGCCGACGGTGCCCTGGATGGTGTCGAGGAGCGTCAGACCCGTGAACACGCGCATGGTGAGCTGCTGCTCCTCCGGCGTGAGGGTGTTCCACGACTGCACGTCGTTCGACAGCGGCACCTTCTCGGGCAGCCAGAAGTTGTTGACGAGGCGGTTCCAGACCTCGACGTCCTTCTCGTCCTGGATGCGGTTCCAGTTGATCGCGCTGACCGAACGGATCAGCGGGACGGCTTTGCCGGTGGCGTGGACCGGGTCGGTGAGAGTCATTGCTTCTTCCGGAATTGAGATGGTGACGAATCGAAGGCCGGGAGGCGCGGTGCGGGCTGGCACCGCGCCTCCAGGCCGGGGGTGGTCGCGTCAGCGACCGAGACGACGCAGCATGCACGACGCCGGAGGCGTCACAACATGCACGAAACGCAGCCCTCGACCTCGGTGCCCTCGAGTGCGAGCTGGCGCAGACGGATGTAGTAGATCGTCTTGATGCCCTTGCGCCATGCGTAGATCTGCGCCTTGTTGATGTCACGCGTGGTGGCGGTGTCCTTGAAGAACAGCGTCAGGGACAGGCCCTGGTCCACGTGCTGCGTCGCCGCGGCGTACGTGTCGATGATCTTCTCGGCGCCGATCTCGTACGCGTCCTGGTAGTAGTCCAGGTTGTCGTTCGTCATGAACGGCGCCGGGTAGTAGACGCGGCCGAGCTTGCCTTCCTTGCGGATCTCGATCTTCGACGCGATCGGGTGGATCGACGACGTCGAGTGGTTGATGTACGAGATCGAACCGGTCGGCGGGACGGCCTGCAGGTTCTGGTTGTAGATGCCGTGCTCCTGGATGGACGCCTTCAGCGCCTTCCAGTCGTCCTGCGTCGGGATGGTGATGTTCGCGTTGTCGAACAGCGACGCGACGCGGGGGGTGGCCGGCGTCCAGACCTGGTCGGTGTACTTGTCGAAGAACTCACCCGACGCGTACTTCGAGTCGCGGAAGCCGTCGAAGGTCTCTCCGGTCTCGATCGCGATGTTGTTCGAGGCGCGCAGGGCGTGGAACAGCACCGTGTAGAAGTAGATGTTCGTGAAGTCGATGCCCTCGTCGGAGCCGTAGAACACGCGCTCACGAGCAAGGTAGCCGTGCAGGTTCATCTGGCCGAGGCCGATGGCGTGCGACTTGTCGTTGCCGTCCTCGACGGAACGGACCGACGTGATGTGCGACATCTGCGAGACCGAGGTCAGGCCGCGGATGGCGGTCTCGATGGTCTTGCCGAAGTCCGGCGAGTCCATCGTCAGCGCGATGTTCAGCGAGCCGAGGTTGCAGGAGATGTCCTTGCCGATCTCCTTGTACGAGAGGTCCTCGTTGAAGGTGGTCGGGGTGTTCACCTGCAGGATCTCCGAGCACAGGTTCGACATGTTGATCCGGCCCTTGATCGGGTTGGCCTTGTTCACCGTGTCCTCGAACACGATGTACGGGTAGCCCGACTCGAACTGGATCTCCGCGATGGTCTGGAAGAACTCGCGCGCCTTGATCTTCGTCTTCTTGATGCGCGAGTCGTCGACCATCGCGCGGTAGTTCTCGGAGATCGGGACGTCGCCGAACGGGACGCCGTAGACCTTCTCGACGTCGTACGGCGAGAACAGGTACATGTCCTCGTTGTTCTTCGCGAGCTCGAACGTGATGTCCGGCACGACGACGCCGAGGGACAGCGTCTTGATGCGGATCTTCTCGTCGGCGTTCTCGCGCTTGGTGTCGAGGAACTTCATGATGTCCGGGTGGTGGGCGCTGAGGTAGACCGCGCCGGCACCCTGACGCGCACCGAGCTGGTTCGCGTAGGAGAAGGAGTCTTCCAGCAGCTTCATCACGGGGATGATGCCCGAGGACTGGTTCTCGATCTGCTTGATCGGGGCGCCGGCCTCGCGGATGTTGGAGAGCAGCAGGGCCACGCCGCCGCCGCGCTTCGAGAGCTGCAGCGACGAGTTGATCCCGCGCGAGATCGACTCCATGTTGTCCTCGATGCGGAGGAGGAAGCAGGAGACGAGTTCGCCGCGCTGGGCCTTCGCGGTGTTGAGGAACGTCGGGGTGGCGGGCTGGAAGCGGCCGGCGATGATCTCTTCGACGAGGTCGATCGCGAGCTGCTCGTTGCCCTGCGCCAGGCCGAGGGCGGTCATCACGACGCGGTCCTCGAAGCGCTCCAGGTAGCGCTTGCCGTCGAACGTCTTGAGCGTGTAGCTCGTGTAGTACTTGAACGCACCCAGGAACGTCTGGAACCGGAACTTCTTCGAGTACGCCAGGTCGTTGAGACGCTGGATGAAGTCCATCGAGTACAGGTCGATCGTCGCCTGCTCGTAGTACTCGTTCTCGACCAGGTAGTCGAGCCGCTCCTTCAGGTTGTGGAAGAAGACGGTGTTCTGGTTGACGTGCTGCAGGAAGAACTGCTTGGCCGCCTCACGATCCTTGTCGAACTGGATCTTGCCGTCCGCGTCGTAGAGGTTGAGCATCGCGTTGAGGGAGTGGTAGTCCATCCCCGTCTGCGGCGACGTCAGATCGACGTCTGCAACTGCTGCGTCCAAAATGCTTCCAATCCTGAGTTGACCGCCGACACGTCGTCAGGGGTCCCGAAGAGTTCGAATCTGTAGAGCACGGGCACGTGGCACTTCTGTGCGACGACGTCGCCCGCGAGACCGTAGGCCGCGCCGAAGTTCGTGTTGCCGGCGGCGATCACACCCCGGATCAGTGCCCGGTTGTGTTCGTCGTTGAGGAACTTGATGACCTGCTTGGGCACCGCTCCGTGTCCGTTGCCGCCACCGTAGGTGGGCAGCACGAGGACGTACGGGCCGTCCGCGTGGAGGAACGGCTCGCTCGGCAGGAGCGGGATCCGGTCGGCGTCCTGGCCGAGCTTCTCCACGAACCGGGCGGTGTTGCCCGAGACACTCGAGAAGTAGACGAGGCGGCTCATGGTGCGCTCCCTGATGAGGTGCGGACTGCGGACCGGAGGGGTGTGGCGGGCGTGTGACGAGCCTCCCGGCTGCCTTCCCGCCACCGAGCGACGCGGGCCGATCGGCCCGCGAGGCGTCAGGCCAGTTCGGCGCTGAGGGTGGCGATCTTGTCGGGGCGGAAGCCCGACCAGTGGTCGTCGTCGGTCACGACGACGGGGGCCTGCATGTAGCCCAGGCTCTTGACGTGCTCGAGCGCTGCTTCGTCCGTGGAGACGTCGTGCACCTCGTACTGGATGCCCTTGTTGTCGAGGGCGCGGTACGTCGCAGTGCACTGGACGCAGGACGGCTTGGTGTAGACGGTGACGGCCATGTTTACCCCTGGTTCTTGCTGGTGTGGTGCGTGGTCTGGAGGTGGTGCTGAGGTCTGTGCGCAGCCGCTTCCGAGAGGAGCCCCTGCGATGACTTCACACTACATCTAGTGGCCCGCCGCGTGACCGACCACAAGAGGGAGTGTTACAACCCTGTAGTTCTCCACAACGCTCTGCACAGCCTGTGGATTCCCGGGTGGCCCGGTTTTACGCCAGTCTGACGGGCACCTCCGACACTTCCCCACACCGGTGGACAGCTCGATTCCACACGTGTGGAATCAGCACATCGGCGTGTCGCGCACACACCTCCCAGAGCCGCTCCCCCGCACGGGGGACACCGCTCTCCACAGCCGCCGCAACGCGGTCCGTCCGGTCCGTACACTCGACTCGTGAGCGCGTACGGGTCCCTGCTGAAGACGCCCGGGGTCGGCCGGGTCATCGCCGCACAACTCACCGCGCGGTTCCCGTTCGGCATGCTGTCGCTGGCGTACCTGCTGCACGTCGAGCACATCTTCGGCTCGTACGGCGCGGCCGGGCTCGTCCTCGCGACGACGAGCATCGGCCAGGCCCTCGCCGGTCCGCTGACCAGCCGGTGGATGGGCCGGTGGGGCATGCGTCCCGTCCTGATCCTGACGAGCATCGTGGCGCTGGTGACGATGGGCATCATCGCCTTCTTCGTGATGCCGCTCTGGGCCTACGTCGTGATCGGCTTCGTCGGCGGTCTGGCGGTCCCGCCCGTGCAGCCCGCGGTCCGCACCATCTACCCGAAGATGGTCACCTCGTCGCAGCTCACCCCGCTCTTCTCCCTCGACGCCAGCGCGCAGGAGCTCATCTGGGTCGCCGGCCCGGTCATCACCACGTTCGTCGCGACGCAGATCGGCACCGTCCAGGCGATCGTCGTCGCGATGGTGTTCCTGCTCATCGGCGGCGCGTGGTTCATCGCCTCCCCCGAGCTCGGCCGCGTGCGCATCCCCCGCTCGAAGCGCGCGTTCGGTGTCGTCATGAAGCGGCCCTCGGTCGTCGTCGCCACCGTCACGGGCCTGCTGCTCATCGGCGCGTGCTCCGCGGTCGAGGCCAGCGTCACCAGCGTCTTCGGCGAGGGCAGCCCGAACGCCGGCATCGTCCTCGCCGTCTTCGCGGTCGGGTCACTCGCCGGTGGTCTGGCGCTCGGCCACCGTCCGATCTCGCAGAACGCCCTCTGGCTGCGCATGACGATCGTGTTCGTCGGGCTCGCACTCGCGGTCGGCAACCCGACGTTCTGGTGGCTCTGCATCTCGCTCGTCATCGCCGGCGCCGGCATCGCCCCCGCGCTGACGGTGATGTTCGGCTCGGTCTCCGCCACGGTGAAGTTCTCCGACACAGCCGAGGCGTACGGCTGGATGGGCACCGGCCAGCTCATCGGTGCCGCGGGCGGGTCCGCGGTCGCCGGCTTCCTCATCGACAGCAACGGTCCGAGCGGTGGCCTCATGGTCGGTGCGGTCATGGCGGCGGCCGGCGTCGTCTTCCCCCTGGTCGTGCGGCGCTGGTTGCCCGACCTCCGCGGTCGTGACGCCAGCCCGCTGCCGGACACCGAACCGGTGCACCTCCCCACCTGATCCGTCCGACCCGGGTTCTCTACAGGTCGGACTGGAGGCCCGCCCCACCCCCGTCCCGCCGGGCAGGATGGGTGCATGGTCACCTCGATCCCCCTCCGCGACGGCCGGAGCATCCCCACCATCGGCTTCGGCGTCTACAAGGTCGACGACGCCGAAGCGGCGACGGCCGTCGGGCTCGCGCTGGACGCCGGGTACCGGCACGTCGACACGGCCGAGATGTACGGCAACGAGCGCGGCGTCGGGCAGGCGATCCGCGCCTCCGGCCTCGAGCGCGACGACGTGTTCGTGACCACCAAGGTGTGGAACGACCACCAGGGTCGCGACGGCACGCTCCGGGCCTTCGACGCCAGTCTCCAGCGGCTCGGGCTCGACGCGGTCGACCTGTACCTGATCCACTGGCCGGCGGCGGCGAACGACCGCTACGTCGAGACCTGGCAGACCCTGGTCGAGCTCCGGCAGTCGGGGCGTGCACGCAGTGTCGGCGTCTCGAACTTCCAGGTGCTGCACCTCGAACGCATCATCGACGAGACCGGTGAGGTCCCCGCGGTCAACCAGGTCGAGCGTCACCCGTGGCTGCCGCAGCGCGACCTCAAGGCGTTCCACGAGCAGCACGACATCGTCACGGCTGCATGGTCCCCGCTCGGCCGCGGACGCCTGATCGAGGACCCGGTGCTCGTCGGCATCGCGGCCGCCCACGACGTCAGCGTCGCCCAGGTGCTCGTCCGGTGGAACGTGCAGCAGGGCGTCGTCGTCCTGCCGAAGTCGGTGACGCCGTCTCGGATCCGGTCGAACCTCGACGTCGACGGGTTCGTCCTGACGGAGGGCGAGCTCGCTGCGATCGCCGCCCTGGAGTCCGGACAGCGCACAGGCTCGCACCCCGACACCGTCGCCTGACCGGCTCGTAGCCGCCGCCGCCCTCGTCGTCACGCGGAACACCGGTGTTCGTCGATCGCGCCGCAGAATCGCGCGGTGTCACCGACGAACACCGGTGTCTTACCGGGGCCCCCCGAAACCAGAGCGGCTCAGCCCTGGCGGTCCTCCTCGGACTGCCACGGCAGGTGCAGGTCGCCCGGCTCGGGCTCGACGTCGCCGGCGTCGTCCGCGCCACCGGTGCCCGGGGCTGCGACGATGCGCGAGGGGTCGATGCCGTCCTCACGCAGGTCGTCGTCGTCGCGCTGCTTCGTCTGGGACGCGTCCATCTCCCGCTCGCTCGACGGGCTGTAGGACGTGTCGGCGGCCCGCTGCTCGCGCCCGCTCACCCCGTCGACGTCGTCGCTGTGCGCTGCCGAGGTCAGGGCGTCGGAGCGGTCCCGGTCGTCGGAGTGCTCGGGGCCTGCGATGTCGTTGCTCATGCTGTTTCCTCCCGTTTCCCCGAACGCTAGGCGGCGCCGGACACCGACCTCCCAGGCCGTCGACCCGATCGGGGCACAACCGGCCCCCGCGCGCCCCGGTACCGTCGAAGCGTGATGGATCCTCGCGCCTTGGCCACCGACGAGCTCCGACCCGGGGAGCGCCTGCTGTGGGTCGGGCAGAGCGATCCGGCACGGCTCTTCACCGGACGGGACGCATTCCTCGTCCCGTTCAGCCTGTTCTGGTGCGGGTTCGTCGCCTTCTGGGAGATCTCCGCGATCCGATCAGGGGCGCCGTGGTTCTTCGCCCTCTTCGGCGGCGTCTTCGTCCTGATCGGCCTCTACATGCTGATCGGCCGGTTCATCCTCAAGCGCCACCGGAAGCGCACCGAGGCCTACGCGGTGACGGACCGCCGCGCCTTCGTCACGACCGGCACCGCCAGCCGCGAGACCGACGTCGTCCGCGCCGACCGGACGGTCAACCGTTCCGGCGGACACGTCTCCGTCGAGTGGAACGACCAGGGCGGCACTGGATCACTCTTCCGCCGCTCGAACCCCGCCGCAGCCGTGTACGCCAACACGGGCTTGGACGGGATCGCCAGCCCGAGGCCGTTCGCCTTCTACGACGTCTCGGACGGCAAGGCCCTGGTCCAGGCACTCGATGACGCAGCCCGACGCTGACGGCTCCTGCCCCGCCGGCTCGACGACCCCCGAGCAACAGGCCGTCGTCGACGGACAACTCCGCCCGGGTGAGCGTCTCCTCTGGGTCGGCCACAGTGACCCGCAGCAGATGTTCGTCGACGCCGACCGGTACCTGATCCCCTTCAGCGCCTTCTTCCTCGTCGTGGTGACGAGCTTCCTCGTGGCAGCCGCGCGTGCCCATGCCGACCCGGCGGTCCTCGTCCTGGTGTCCGCCCTCGTCCTGATCGCCCTGCACCTGGGTGTCGGCCGCTTCCTCGTCAAGCGCAAGCGGAAACGCACCGACGTCTACGCCGTGACGACAGAACGCGCGCTCGTGACGAACGGCCGGAGGACACGCGAGACCGATGCGCGCCGCACCGACTGGTACGTGGACCGGACGGCAGAGCACGTCACCGTGCAGTGGGACGACGTCAGCGACCTCGACACGCTCTTCCTGGGCGGCAGCGCGTCGGCACAGCAGTACGCCAACACGGGGCTCGACGGCATGCCCGGGATGCGGGAGAACTTCGCGATGTACGACGTCTGCGATGGCGACGGGCTGGTCGCGGCACTCCGCCGGACCTCCGGTCGCTGACCGGGCCGGGAGGCACGGCTCACCCGCGCAGGTCCGTTACGCTCGTCGGGCACTCGCCACCACCAGGAGGTCCCACCGTGACGATCGTCGCTGCCGCTGACGGCTCAGCCCTCGGCAACCCCGGCCCTGCCGGCTGGGCCTGGTACGTGGACGACGACCGCTGGGCTGCCGGCGGCTGGCCTCGCGGCACCAACAACCAGGGCGAGCTGACCGCCGTCCTGCAGCTCCTCAAGGCCACGAAGGACACGGGCGAGCCGCTGCACATCCTCTGCGACAGCCAGTACGCGATCAAGGCCTGCACCGAGTGGCTCGCCGGCTGGAAGCGGAAGGGCTGGCGGAAGGCCGACGGCAAGCCGGTGCTCAACGTGGAGATCATCCAGGAGCTCGACGCCGAGCTGCAGGGCCGCAAGGTGACGTTCGAGTGGGTCCGCGGACACATGGGCCACGAGATGAACGAGGCTGCCGACGTCCGTGCCCGTGGTGCGGCGACGGCGTACCAGAACCGCACCGAGGTCCCGACGGGCCCGGGGTGGCCGGGCGTCGACGTGCCGGAGCCGGCCGCGATCCCCGAGGTCGCCCCGCCCGCGACGCTCTTCTAGACCGCGGGACCGACGACCGACAGCAGACAGCAGGACGACAGACAGCGAGGGCGGGACCGACCGGTCCCGCCCTCGCTGTCTGTCGTCCTGGGTTCAGTAGGTGCCGTCGCGGCGGTCCTGCCGGGTGATCTGCTCGCCGGAGGCCGGGTCGACGCCGGAGCGCGTGGTGGTGGTCGTCCGACGTCCGCCGAAGCCGACCGCCAGGCTGATGATGAGCAGGATGACGCCGGCGACCATCAGGATGTAGCCGATGAGTCGCAGGTCGATGCCGGCGACCTGGTAGTCGACCGCGAAAGCGACGATGGCGCCGATCACGATCAAGGCGATGCTGGAGCCGATTCGCATGGGGTTCCTTCCGTGGGCTGCCGCTGACCGTACCCGGTCGACTGCCCGCGTGTTCCGGCCAGCCGACGCGTGCGTTCCCCGGAGCGGACCAGACAGGACCGGGGCGGCCGGCCAGGCCGGACCGGACCGGGCTGGACCGTGCCGGTCCGGTCCGGTTCGGTCCGGACCGGACCGGACCGGACGGTCCCGCTCAGTCGACGTCGACCTCGGCCCACCCGTCGAAGCGTCCGATCTCCGTGACCCGGACCACGGCCTCCCCCGCGTCGTCCGAGGCGTCGAGGTCGATGGTGGCCGAGAACCCGAAGTCCTTGTCGCCGGCCGGGTCGGCGAAGATCTGCCGGGCACGCCAGGTCCGCCCCTGCTCGGAGAGCACGAGGTACTGCATCGACCGGGCTTCGGCGTCGATGCCGATCGTGTCGTGCTCGTCGTAGTACTCCTCGAGCACGGTGTCCCACGCGTGCTGGTCGAAGCCGGCGGTGGCGTCGAGTTCACCGAGGCCCTCGATGTCGTCCCGGGCGGCGAGCAGCACCCGCTGGAACAGGGCGTTGCGGACCAGTACCCGGAATGCCCGCACGTTGCCGGTCAGGCGGGCGGGCTGCGGCGGGGCGATCTCCTCGTGCTCGGCCTCGGCGAGCGCGATGTCCCCGTTCATCAGCGCCTCCCATTCGTCGACGAGCGAGGAGTCGACCTGGCGCACGAGTTCCCCGAGCCACTCGATGATGTCGTCGAGTTCCTGCGTGCGGTGCTCGTCCGCGATGGTCTGGCGCATGGTGCGGTAGGCGTCCGACAGGTACCGCAGCACCAGTCCTTCGGAGCGGGTGAGCTGGTAGAAGCGCACGTAGTCGCCGAACGTCATCGCCCGCTCGTACATGTCGCGGACGACGGACTTCGGGGACAGCGAGAAGTCGAGCACCCAGGGCTGCTCGTCGGCGTAGCTCTCGTACGCGGCGGTGAGCAGTTCGTCGAGGGGCTTCGGCCAGGTGACCGCTTCGAGCAGCTCCATCCGCTCGTCGTACTCGATGCCCTCCTGCTTCATCCGGGCGACCGCTTCGCCGCGTTCCTTGAACTGCTGCTGGGACAGGATCGCGCGCGGGTCGTCGAGGGTCGCTTCGACGATGGACACCATGTCGAGCGCGAAGGTCGGCGACTCGGGGTCGAGCAGCTCGAAGGCGGCGAGCGCGAAGGGCGACAGCGGCTGGTTGAGTGCGAAGTTCGCCTGCAGGTCGACGGTCAGCCGGTAGGTGCCGTCGACCTTCTCGATCACCCGGGCGTTGATGAGCGTCCGGGCGATCGTCAGTGCACGGCGGGCCATCGCGAGTTGCCGGGCGCGGGGTTCGTGGTTGTCGTAGACGAGGGAGCGGACGTCCTCGAAGGCGTCCCCGCCGCGGGCGACGACGGACAGGACCATCGCGTGGGTGATCCGCATCCGGGACACCATCGGCTCGGGCTCGGCGTTGATCAGGCGCTCGAACGACGCCTGCCCCCAGGACACGAAGCCCTCGGGTGCCTTCTTCCGCTTGATCTTGTTCTTCTTCTTCGGGTCGTCCCCGGCTTTGGCGACGGCGCGGGCGTTCTCGATGTCGTGCTCGGGGGCCTCCGCGACCACGTCGCCCTCGGTGTCGTACCCGGCACGTCCGGCACGTCCGGCGATCTGGTGGAACTCGCGGGCGGACAGCTGCCGCATCTTCGTGCCGTCGAACTTCGTCAGTCCGGTGAACAGGACGGCGCGGATCGGGACGTTGATGCCGACGCCGAGGGTGTCGGTGCCGCAGATCACGGGCAGCAGGCCGCGCTGGGCGAGCTGTTCGACCAGGCGGCGGTACTTGGGCAGCATGCCCGCGTGGTGCACGCCGATGCCCGCTCGGATCAGGCGTGACAGGGTCTGCCCGAACCCGGCGCTGAAGCGGAACCCCGCGATGGCCTCGGCGATCTGGTCCCGGCGTTCTCGGGAGGCGACCTTCGCGGACATGAGCGCCTGCGCTCGCTCGAGCGCTGCGGCCTGGGCGAAGTGCACGATGTAGACCGGCGCCTTGCCCTCGTCGAGCAGCCGCTCGACGGTCTCCTGCACGGGGGTCATCACGTACTCGTACTCGAGCGGCACGGGGCGCGAGACGCCGGTGACCCGTGCGGTCGCCCGTCCGGTGCGCCGGGACAGGTCGTCTGCGATCGTCGTGACGTCACCGAGGGTCGCCGACATCAGGAGGAACTGCGCGCGGTCCAGCACGAGCAGCGGCACCTGCCACGCCCAGCCGCGGTCGGCGTCCCCGTAGAAGTGGAACTCGTCCATGACCACGACGTCGACGTCGGCGTCGGGTCCCTGCCGGAGCGCCAGGTTCGCCAGGATCTCGGCGGTGCAGCAGACGATGGGGGCGTCGGCGTTGACGGCCGAGTCGCCCGTGACCATGCCGACGTTCTGGGCGCCGAAGAGATCGACGAGCTGGAAGAACTTCTCGGAGACCAGCGCCTTGATCGGTGCCGTGTAGTAGCTGCGCTTGCCCTCGGCGAGCGCGGCGAAGTGGGCACCGGCGGCGACGAGGGACTTGCCGGTGCCGGTCGGGGTGCTCAGGACGACGTTGGCGCCGGAGACCAGTTCGATGAGGGCCTCGTCCTGCGCGGGGTAGAGCGGACGCCCGCCGGAGGCCGCCCACTCGGCGAAGGCGAGGTAGACGGCGTCGGGGTCGACGACACCGCCCTCGGACGCCGGCAGTGCGGCGACGAGCGGAGGGGCGGTGGTGACGTCGGTCATGTGCCCATCCTCCCAGCCTGGCGGCTGACACTGCCCGCACCTTCCGCCGGTCCATGCAGCCGCATAGACTCGACCCGTGCGCGAACTCGGCTTCCTCTCCTTCGTCCCCAACCACGGCGGTGCCCCGGGCGCTGCGAGCGCCCTGGAGGACGGACTCCGGCTCTTCGAGACCGCCGAGTCCCTGGGCTACGGCACCGGCTGGGTCCGCGGCCGGCACTTCGAGCCGTTCCTCACCAGCCCGATGACGTTCTTCGCCGCCGCCGCCCAGCGGACGAGCACCATCGGCTTCGGCACGGCCGTCCTCGGCATGCGCTACGAGGACCCGGTCCGCCTGGCCGAGGACGCCAGCACCGTCGACCTGCTCAGCGGTGGCCGGGTGCAGCTCGGCATCAGCACCGGGATCGCCGGCTACGGTCCGATCCTCGACCCGGTGTTCGGCGGCTCCGAGCGCTCCTTCCGCGACGAGGCCGAAGCCCGTGCGGCCCGCCTGCTCGAGGTCCTGCACGGCGACGCACTCGGCTCGGCGGGCAAGGGCTACGAGAGCATCCCCGCCGGCGCGGAGCTGACCCTGCAGCCGCAGAGCCCCGGACTCCTCGACCGTGTCTGGTGGGGCGGCGGCAGCATGGGCACGGCGGTCCGGACCGCCGAGAAGGGCCTGCTGCTGCACTGCTCGACGCTGAACACCGAGGACACCGGCGCACCGTTCGCCGAGGCACAGGCCGACCAGATCGAGGCGTACCGCACGCGGTTCGCGGAGCTGCACCCGGACCGGCAGCCGAAGGTCGCCGTCGGCCGGATCATCGTCCCGCTGCTCGACGACCACGACCGGGCGGTCCACCAGGAGTTCCTCACCGGGTACGCGTCCGGCATGGACGACGAGGGGCGGCCGCTCTCGGGCCCGCCGTTCCGCTTCAGCACGGTGCTCTCCGGCGAGCCGGCTGCGATCGTCGACGCCCTGCGCGCCGACCCGGCCGTGACGGCGACCGACGAGTTGGTCGTGACGCTACCTGCCAACGGGGACAGCGCCTCCCACGAGCGGATCCTGCGCATCATCGCCGAGGAGATCGCACCGGCCGTCCGTACCGCCTGACGGACACGGCGGTCGGCGCGGTCCGGCCGCGCCGACGGTCCGCCGCGAGCGCCCGGCATCCAGCGGGGCCCACGGTGCGGTGAGTCCCGTGGGCTCCCCCGCCGGACGACCATCCAGTTCCTGATCCGAACGGGATGGTGGACTCATAGTTCCACCTGCGCACTCTTTTGTCACACCTGACGAAACGTGCCCCGCGCTGCGCGGTGCGGTGTCCTGAGAACGAGGATGCGCCCCCACACATCGTGCGGGGGCGCATCGGAACGCATCAGGACCACCGGGGCGTCATCGGCCGGATCAGGAGGCCGCGACACTCGCTCGGCAGTCCTTGTTCGATGCGTACGCCGCCGGTAACCAGCCGACTGACGCAACGACGATCGTACCGATGTGACGGGCGCCGGTGCGGAAAGTGGACGGAATCACAGCCGGGAGGCGCACTCCAGTTCGAGGGACCCCCGCATGTGGGCAGGGTGGTCGCCCCCGGAGCGGGCGGTACAGTCTCGCCATGGCACGACGGGGTTCGTACGCGAAGGGCATCGCCAAGCGCGAGGAGATCCTCTCCGTCGCGCTCGAACGCGTCGCCTCGCTGGGGTTCCGGCGCACGAGCATCAAGGACATCGCCGATGCGGTCGGCCTCACGCAGGCCGGGCTGCTCCACTACTTCGACTCGAAGGACGAGCTCTGGGTCGCGATCCTGCGTCGGCGGGACGAGGACGACAAGGACGCCCAGTGGGACGCGCCGGACCTCGCGGCCCTGCTCGCCGCCGTGGTCCGACACAACACCGAGGTCCCGGGCCTGGTCCAGATGTTCGTGAACCTGTCGGCCGCGGCGGCGACGGATCCGGAGCACCCGGCGCACGCGTACTTCCGCGAGTGTTACGAGGCGCACCGGTCCCGCATGACCGCGGACTTCCGTGGGATGCAGGACGACGGACGGCTGCGGCGGGACCTCGACCCGGAAGAGCTCGCCAGCGTGCTGCTCGCGGTCTCGGACGGCATGCAGATCCAGTGGCTCTACGACCCGACCCGGGACATGGCCGAGCACGTCGAACTCGTCACACGGCTCGCGATGGCCGAGGTCACGGCCCGCTCCTGACGCCGATCGGGAGGCCCGCCCCGCCTCCGGGACGGCAGGTACCGCCCGTACCTGGTTGCGTCCACCGCCCGCAGGGCAGGATGGGCGTGACCCGACCCGGGGTCTCGACGACGAGGTGGAGTGACGCGATGACGCGTGTAGTGGTGACCGGTGGCAGCGGCAAGCTGGGACGGGCGGTCGTCCGTGACCTGGACGAGCACGGCTACGACGTCGTGCTCCTCGACCGGGTGGCCTCCCCGGACAAGCCCGAGCGGGTGCAGTTCGTGCGGACGGACCTGACGGACTACGGGCAGGTGCTCAACACGTTCCTCGGTGTCGACGACCGCTACGACTCGGTCGACGCGGTGGTGCACCTCGCCGCCGTGCCCGCGCCGGGCCAGGTGCCGGACGTCGCCCTCATCACGAACAACGTGACCGCGTCGATCAACGTGTTCCACGCTGCCCGCGCGGCCCGCATCCGGAACGTGGTGTGGGCCTCCAGTGAGACGCTCCTGGGGATCCCGATGGGCGAGCACCACCCGCCCTACCTGCCCGTCGACGAGGAGTTCGCGGTCCGCCCGCAGTCGTCGTACTCGCTCGGCAAGGCGGTGGAGGAGGAGATGGCACGCCACTTCACCCGCTGGGACCCGCAGCTGAAGATGATCGGGCTGCGCTTCTCGAACGTGATGGACGAGACCGACTACCCGTCGTTCCCGTGGGACGCGTCACCGGAGGCGAAGACGTTCAACCTGTGGTCGTACATCGACTCGCGTGACGGGGCGCAGGCGGTGCGGAAGGCCGTGGAGAGCGAGCTGACCGGGTTCGAGGCGTTCATCATCGCGAGCCCCGACACCGTGATGGCGACCCCGACGCTGGAGCTCGTCGAGCAGTTCCTGCCGGACGTCGAGCGTCGCGCCGAGATCGGCGGCACGAGCTCCCTGCTGTCGTCGGAGAAGGCCCGCGAGCTCCTCGGCTACGCCCCCGAGCACACCTGGCGCCCCTGACCTCGCAAAACGCAACGTCGGCGGCTGCACGCAACGGGATACCGCTGCGCGTTGCCGCCGACGTTGCGTTTTGCGGAGCCCCTAGGCGGGGAGGAGCAGGCCGTCCAGGACCAGGTCGCGGAGGCGCGGCAGCAGCTCCGCGGTCAACGCCCGGTCGTCGACACCCGTCAGCTGGGCGATCGCGCCGACGATCTGGCCGACCGTGAGCTCGCCGTCGGCCGCGCCGACGAACGCGGCGAGGGCGGTGTCGGCGTCGACCCGTCGGCCGAACCCGCCGCCCTGCACCAGCGTCATCACGGTGGGGTCGTCGTTGCCCGGCCAGTAGTGCCGTTCCTCGGTGACGTCGCCGGCGACCCGGAGGTGCGCGGCGGCGAACGCGTCGTCGTCCCGTCCGGCGAGCCACGCGACGGCGTCGAGGGTGCGGGCGATCGTCGCGCCGAGGCCGGCGGGGTTGGAGCCGAGCACCTGCGGGAGGCGCTCGAAGCGGCGGAGGTCGGGTGAGCCTCCGGCCCGGACGACGACGTAGCCGAAGCCGACCCCGGTGACGTGGCGATCGCGGAAGTCGTCGAGCCACGCGTCGACCAGGTCGTCGAAGACGGGCGTGCCGGGCTTCGTGCCGCCGTCGCGGATCCAGGTCTCGGCGTAGGCGGGCGGGTCCTCGCGCTCCCGCTCGACGACCCACACGTCGAGGTCGGTGTCGGCGAACCAGGAGCGGACGCGCTCCAGGCCGTCGTCCCCCCACCGGTGTTCCCAGTTGCCGAGCAGCTGGGCGGTACCGCCCGGCTCGAGGTGCTCCGCCAGGCCGCGGAGGACGGTCTCGACCAGGGCGTCGCCGACCATGCCACCGTCGCGGTACTCGTACGCGGGGACACCCTGCCGACGGGGCGTGATGACGAACGGCGGGTTCGAGACGATGCGGTCGAACCGCTCCCCCGCGACCGGCTCGAACAGGGAACCGAGGCGGAACTCGATGCCGTCGATGCCGTTGAGCTGCGCGTTGAACCGGGCGATGTCGAGCGCCCGTCGGGAGATGTCGGTGGCCACGACCTGGTCGGCGAAGCGTCGGGCGTGCATGGCCTGGATGCCGCACCCCGTGCCGAGGTCGAGCACCCGACGGACCGGCACGGGCAGCTGCAGCCCGCTCAGCGTGGTGGTGGCCCCGCCGATGCCGAGGACGTGCTCCTCACTGATGGCGTGCCCGAGGGCGAGCTCGCCGAGGTCGGACACGATCCACCAGCTGCCGGCGCCCAGGTCGTCGACGAACGCGTACGGGCGGAGGTCCACGGCCGCGGTGACCGTGTCCCCGTCGACCCGCAGGACCCCGGCCGCACCGAGGGCGTCCACGCCGACGGTGGGGAAGGCCGCGTCGGCGTCGGTGCGCGGCACGGGGAGGCCGAGCACGAAGAGCGTCGCGACGGTCGACAGCGGCGTGGTCGGCCGGGCGGCGAGGGCCCGACGGGCGGCGACACGGACCCCGCGGTGCAGGGCGGCGGCGGCCTCGGTGCCCCAGAGCGCGTCGACGCCCTCGACGGTGTAGCCGGCGGCGGTCAGGTCCGCGGCGAGCGCCGAGGTGACGCCGGGTTCGGCGACGACGTCCGGCAGGCGGTGCGGTGCGGCGTCGGCGTCGACGGCAGGACGGTCGCCGCTCATGCCCGTGCCTCGGCGCGGACGAGACCGGCGGGCACCTGCCAGTCGAGGACCAGGTCGAGCAGGCCCGGGAACCGCTGCTGCACCTCGTCGGTCCGCACCCGACTGACGCGGGTGAGCCCCTCGAGGTGCTGTTCGAGCAGCCCGGCTTCACGCAGGACGCGGAAGTGGTGGGTCAGCGTGGACTTCGGTCGGTCGATGCCGACCCAGCCGCACGAGCGCTCCTCGCCCCCGCCGTCGACGAGGTACCGGTGCAGGATCGACAGCCGGATCGGGTCGGACAGGGCGTCCAGCACGGCCGGCAGGTCCATCTCGGCCGGGGTCGGCTGCGGAAGCGGGTCGTGCTGCGGGAGTGGTGCGGCTCCGTCGGTGCGCTCGGGCATGCACGGACGGTACCACTCCGGGACCGCTAGTACGACTTGCGTCGTACTGTGCAAGTACGGTACGAATGCAGTCGTACAACGAAAGGGACGGCCATGCAGTCACCACGTTCCGTCGCAGGGTTCTGGATCCTCGCGACGATGCTCCTCGTCTCGGTCGCCTCGTCGGCCGTGCCGTCCCCGATCTACCCGGTCTACGCGGCCGAGTGGCACCTCACCCCGCTGATGCTCACCGCGGTGTTCGCCATCTACGTCGCCGGACTCCTGCTCAGCCTGCTCATCGCCGGACGGCTCTCGGACCACGTCGGTCGGAAGCCCGTCCTGGTGGTCGGCGGCCTCGGCGTCGCCGTCTCGCTCGGCCTGTTCGCCGTCGCCGACGGGCTCGGCGCGCTCATCGTCGACCGCATCGTGCAGGGCGTCTCGGTCGGACTGCTCATCGGTGCCCTCGGAGCGGCACTCATCGACAACTCGCTCGAGCGGCACCCCTCGCTCGCCGGCGTCCTCAACGGCGTCATCCCGCCGATCGCCCTCGCCACCGGAGCCCTGTCGAGCGGCGCCCTCGTCGAGTGGGGTCCGGCGCCGGAGCAGCTCGTCTACCTGCTGTTCGGCACGCTCCTCGTGCTCCTCGTCATCGCCCTCGCGGTCGTCCCCGAGCAGGTCGTCCGTCGACCGGGCGCCCTGCGCTCGCTCCGACCCACGGTGTCGGTGCCACGGGCCTCCCGTCGCCTGTTCCGGAGCGTCGCCGGGTCGCTCGTGTCGAGCTGGGCGCTCGGTGGACTGTTCCTGTCGCTCGTGCCGTCCGCGCTCGGCGCGGTGTTCGGCATCCACAACCACTTCGCCGCCGGTGCCCTGATCGCGGTCGTCACCGGTGTCGGCGCCCTGACCGGCCTGGCGATCCAGCGGGTCGACACCCGCCGGGCGGTCCTGCTCGGTCTCGTCGCGCTCGTCCTCGGACCGGTCGTCACCGTCACGTTCGTGTTCATGCCGTCGCTGCCCGGCCTGGTCGTCGGCAGTGCGATCGCCGGCGTCGGCTTCGGTGCGGGCTTCCAGGCGCCGCTCCGGATGCTGCTCGCCACCGCGGCCCCCACGCACCGCGCCGGCCTGCTCTCGACCATCTACGTGGTCAGCTACCTGGCGTTCGGGGTGCCGAGCGTCATCGGCGGGTTCCTCGAGCCGTCGCTCGGTCTGGTGCCGGTGCTCGCCGGGTACGGCGCGTTCATCGTCCTGGCAGCGATCGTCGCCCTCGTGCTGCAGGTCACGTCGAAGGACGCGGCCGAGGTGGAAGAGGCCGCAGCGGACGAGGTCGAACGCACCGCGACCGGATCGGTCCGCACCGTCTGACGGGCGGACCCGGGCCGCGCGGTACTAGTGGCCGGGACGAGCGGTCCGACCACGCGGGCGCTGCACCCCGACGTTCCGGTGCGCCTCGGCGTGTGCGGCGTCGACGTCCGCCTTGCCCTTGTCCGCCGCGTCGCGCATCCGCTTCGACGGCGCGTGGTGCTTCGCCCAGTCCCAGAACCGGTGCAGCTTCGCGCGGAGCCACGTGATGATGCGGTGGAAGAAGTGGAACTCGCTCGCCAGGACCGTCAGGCCGACGAAGACGACCAGCCAACCGGGCCCGGGCAGCGGCACCAGGATCAGGCCGATGACGACGATGAGGCCGCCGACGATCCCGACGAGGACCTTGTAGAACAGGTGCACGTGCGGGCGGGCGTGGATCCAGGTGCGCATGTCGCGGAACCACTGGAAGCGCTGCCGACCGCGGTCGGCCTGCTCCGCGGATGCGTCGGGAACGGCACTCCGGGGAGGCTCAGTCGGGTCGCCGTGCATGCCCGAACGCTAGGGCGCGCGGCTGGGAAACCGCGGCGGAACGGGTCCGTGTGCGGTGGGGACCGCGCATCGCGACGAGACCACCGGAGCCACCCGTGCCTCCCGTCCGGCCGGGAGGCACGTCACGAGTGGGCGACGCACGTCGCCGCCCACGGCACGGCGGCCAGGCGCGCCTCCGGGATCGGCTCCCCACCCACCGCGCAGCGGCCGTAGGTCCCGGCGTCGAGCCGTCCGAGGGCCGCGTCGACCTGCTCGACGCGGCGGCGCGCGTCGTCCCGCACCGCGCCGAGGGACCCGCGTTCCCAGGCGAGGGTCGCGCCCTCCGGGTCGTGTTCGTCGTCGGTGTTGGCACCGTCCCTGGCGTCGCTGACGTCCTGCATGCTGCGCTCGACGTCGGCCGACAGCTTCGTCGCCCGCGCACGTTCGGCCTGCAGGGCGGTCCGCGGGTCGAGGTCCATGCCCCCGACCGTAGTCGTCGGAATGGACCCCGACCCGGATGCGTTCGCATGCACATGACGAAGATCGGGTTCCTCTCCTTCGGGCACTGGCGCGACGTCCCCGGCTCGAAGGTCCGCAGCGGGCGCGAGGCGCTCGTGCAGGCCATCGACCTCGCCGTCGCCGCGGAAGAAGCCGGCGTCGACGGCGCGTACTTCCGCGTGCACCACTTCGCACCGCAGCAGGCCGCCCCCTTCCCGCTGCTGTCCGCCATCGCCGCCCGGACCAGCCGCATCGAGATCGGCACCGGCGTGATCGACATGCGGTACGAGAACCCGCTGTACATGGCGGAGGAAGCCGCGGCCACCGACCTCATCTCCGGCGGCCGACTGCAGCTCGGCGTGAGCCGGGGGTCACCCGAGACCGCCCTCGCCGGCTACCGCTCGTTCGGCTACGTGCCCGAGTCCGACGACGAGAACGGCGCCGACCTGGCCCGCGACCACACCGCGGTCTTCCGCCGCGCGATCGCCGGCGAGCCGATGGCGAACGCGAACCCGCAGATGACCGGTGCGGTCGGGTCGCTCGCGATCACACCGCAGTCCGACACCCTGTCCGAGCGCATCTGGTGGGGTGCCGGCACCCGGGCCACCGCCGAGTGGACAGCCGAGCAGGGCATGAACCTCATGTCATCGACCCTGCTCACCGAGGACACCGGCGTGCCCTTCGACCAGCTGCAGGCGGAGCAGATCGAGCGCTTCCGCAGCACCTGGCGCGAGATGGGCTGGGAGCGTGAGCCCCGCGTCAGCGTGAGCCGCAGCATCATCCCGATCATCGACGACGAGTCGCGCCACTACTTCGGCGTCCGAGCACAGGTCGAGGGGCAGGACCAGGTCGGACACCTCGACGGTGGCCTCGCCCGCTTCGGTCGGTCGTACATCGGCGAACCCGAGCAACTCGTCGCGGAACTCGCGGCGGATCAGGCCGTCCGGCAGGCCGACACCGTCCTGGTGACCGTGCCGAACCAGCTCGGGGTGGACTTCAACGCCCGGCTGCTCGCCGCCGTCAAGGACGTCTTCGCCGAGGTCGACGCCGCTCCCGCAGCGGTCTGAGACGGGGGCCGGAGGACCCGGTCCCCCCTTCTGCCGACACCCGCTCTGGGGCGGATGGAGTCGGAACGTGGCGGGTACCGTCGGATTGCACCGACGACACCCGCACACACCAGGAGCTCCCCGTGACACTGCCGGCCGCCGGCTGGTTCCCGGACCCACAGGACACCGCGCGACTGCGGTGGTGGGACGGCCACGCCTGGGGTGAGGCCACCCGGGTGCTCCCCCGTGAGGCACCGGAGCCGGTGGTGTCCGTCCTCGCGGCGATGCCCGCCGGTCCGGCGTTCTCCGTCGAGGCCTCGGCCCGCACCGTCGAGGCCCGCTCGTGGGCGTACGGCAGCACCGATCGGCGGTTCTGCGTGTTCGCGGTCCTCGCCGTCGTCGCGGCGATCGTCTCGCTCGTCCTCAACCCCTGGGGGCTCTGCAGCCTGCTCGGCATCGCCGCGGGCCTGCTCGCCCTCGTCCGTCCGGGTGCGACCGGCCTCTGGCGGGTCGTCGGGCAGAGCATCGGAGCGTCCGCCCTCGTGCTCGCCGTCGCGACCGGGGTCGTCGTCGCGAACGGGCACCTGCACCTGTTCTGAGCCCGACGCCTGCCCGGCCGGCAGGAGTCGTTCAGTCGTCCGACGGCCGCCGGCGCTGCTGCTTGGTCGCGGACCGCTGCTGCTTGCTCGCGAGGCGTCGACGCTCGGACCCGCGCGTCGGCCGGGTCGCGCGCCGTCGCGGACCGGGCGGGGCGAGCGCGTCCCGCACGAGCTCACGGAGCGCGTCGAGAGCGGCCTCGCGGTTGCGCAACTGGGACCGCCGCTCGGACACCGTCACGGTGATCGCCCCCGCGGCCGTACGCCGGGTGGTCCGCTCGAGGATGCGCGTCCGCTGCTCCTCGGTGAGGGCCGCCGACCCAGCGGCGTCCCACGTCAGTTGGACACGGCTGTCGGAGGTGTTGACGTGCTGTCCCCCGGCGCCGGACGACCGCGAGAACCGCCACTGCAGTTCGGACTCGGGGATCGTCAGCCCCGGCCCCACCTCGAGGTCCATGCGACCAGGGTCCCACGGTCACCGGTCCCACGGTCACGGTGCTGCGGCACCAGCGCTCCGCCTACCGTCGCGCCCGCGGGTGCGCCGTCTGGTAGACGTCCCGCAACATGTCCGCCGTGACCAGCGTGTAGATCTGCGTCGTCGCGACACTCGCGTGCCCGAGGAGCTCCTGCACCACCCGGACGTCGGCGCCGCCCTCGAGCAGGTGTGTGGCGAACGAGTGCCGGAACGTGTGCGGTGACACGTGCGCCGTCAGCTCGGCCCGCTCCGCCGCTGCCTGGATCACGAGCCAGGCGCTCTGCCGCGACAGCCGCGCACCGCGAGCACCGAGGAACAGCGCCGGAGTCGCGGTCCCCCGAGCGGCGAAGACCGGCCGTGCCCGCACCAGGTAGGCGTCGACCGCAGCCCGGGCGTAGCTGCCGAGCGGCACGATCCGCTGCTTGTTCCCCTTGCCGGTGACCCGCACCACGGACACGTCGGTGTCGTCGTCCGCGACGCCGTCCACGTCGGCGAGGGTCGTCACGTCGTCGACGGACAGCCCCACCGCCTCCGAGATGCGGGCGCCGGTCGCGTACAGCAGTTCGAGGAGCGCCCGGTCCCGGAGCTGCACGGGGTCGTCACCGACGACGGAGCCGATGAGCCGCTCCATGTCGTGCACCGAGATCGCCTTCGGCAGCCGCATCGGAGCTCTCGGCGGTCGGACCGAGGCACCGGGATCGAGCGGCAGCCAGCCCTCGCCGGCCGCGAACGCCGAGAACGAGCGCACCGAACTGAGCATGCGCGCGACCGACCGGGGAGCCAGCGGCCCCTCCGGACGGGTGGCCAGGTGCTGCACGAACCCGGCGAGGTCCGCACGTGCCAGGCGTCCGACGTCGTCGAGGACCCCCGACCCGCCAGCACGATCAGCACCGGTGGAGTCCACGGCGGGCTGCGTGCCGATCCACTCGCCGAACGTCACGAGGTCCCGCCGGTAGGCCGACAGCGTGTGGTGCGACAGGCCACGCTCGATGGCGATGTGCCGCAGGTAGTCCTGCACGGCACGCTCGAACGGCATCACCCGTCGAGGGTACCGGGCGCGGATCAGTCGAGAGCGCTAGCGGCGCTCGGCGGCCTCCACCGCGAGCGTCGCCACGATGAGCGCCGAGTTGTGCAGACGCCCCTCGAGGATCCCGGCGACGAGCTCGGCGCGCGGCACCCAGCGGATCACGATGTCGGCCTCCTCGGCCTCCCGCTCGAACGCCGACGAGGTCGCCCGCACACCGGTCGCCCGGAAGACCTCGATGAACTCGTTGCTGCCGCCCGAGGACGTGTTGTACCGGACCAGGTGCTGCCAGTCGTCGGCCTCGACGTCGGCCTCCTCCGCCAGCTCACGCTTCGCGGCGGTCAGGTGGTCCTCGCCCTCGTGGTCGAGCAGGCCGGCCGGCAGCTCCCAGTCGCGCAGCTGCACCGGGTGTCGGTACTGCTGGATGACGAGGACGCGGCCGTCCTCGTCCTCGGCGAAGACCGCGACGGCGCCGGTGTGGTCGATGTACTCGCGGACCATGTCCTTGCCGTTGTAGTCGACGGTGTCCCGGGTGATGTCCCAGACCGCTCCCTCGAACACGCGCTCGGAGGCGGTCACGTCGAAGGAGGCGGATTCGTCGGCGATCGGTGCATCAGTCACCTCGCCATCCTGCCCCACCGACGACGGGGCGCGTCCAGACCGGCGGATGACGGACGGGAGGCTCCCCACCAGCTGGTGGGGAGCCTCCCGTCAGACACGTGGTCGCGACCGCGACCTACCGGATCAGGCGACCGCTTCGGTCTCCGGGTCGAACAGGCGCGTCGACTCGTTGCGCTCGATCGCCGCACCGACGAGGCCCGCGAAGAGCGGGTGCGCGCGGTTCGGACGCGACCGGAGCTCCGGGTGCGCCTGCGTGCCGATGTAGAACGGGTGCTCCGCGCGGTCCAGCTCGACGTACTCGACGAGGGTGCCGTCGGGCGAGGTGCCGGAGAAGACCATGCCGGCGTCCGCGATCTGCTCGCGGTAGTGGTTGTTCACCTCGTAGCGGTGACGGTGACGCTCCGACGCCTCGTCCGCACCGTACAGCTCAGCGGCCAGGGAGCCCTCGAGGAACTTCGCCGGGTACATGCCCAAGCGCATCGTGCCGCCCATGTCGCCGCCGGCGATGATGTCGACCTGCTCCGCCATCGTCGCGATGACCGGCGTGGAGGTCTCCGGGTCGAACTCGGTGCTCGACGCGTCGAGCAGGCCGGCCTCGTGCCGGGCGTACTCGATGACCATGCACTGCAGCCCGAGGCACAGCCCGAGCGTCGGGATGTTCTGCTCACGGGCGAACTTCAGCGCACCGAGCTTGCCCTCGATCCCGCGGATCCCGAAGCCGCCCGGGATGCAGATGCCGTCCACGTCACCGAGGTTCTTCGCCGCGCCCTCGGGCGTGGTGCACTCGTCCGAGGCGACCCACTTCAGCGTGACCTTCGCAGTGTGCGCGAAACCGCCGGCACGCAGCGCCTCGGTCACCGACAGGTAGGCGTCGGGCAGGTCGATGTACTTGCCGACCAGGGCGATCGTGACGGCCTTCTTCGGCTCGTGCACCGCGGTCAGCACGCCGTTCCACCGCGACCAGTCGACGTCGTGCGCCTCGAGGCGGAGGGCCTCGATGATGACCTGGTCGAGACCCTGGTCGTGCAGCATCGTCGGGATGTCGTAGATCGACGGGACGTCCACCGCGTTCACCACGGCGTCCTCGTCGACGTCGCACATCAGCGCGATCTTGCGCTTGTTCGCGTCCGAGACCGGGCGGTCGCTGCGGAGCACGAGGGCGTCCGGCTGTATGCCGATCGACCGGAGCTGCGCGACCGAGTGCTGCGTCGGCTTCGTCTTCTGCTCGCCCGAGGCCGCCATGAACGGCACCAGCGAGACGTGCACGAAGAACACGTTGTTTCGGCCGAGCTCGTGGCGCACCTGCCGTGCCGCCTCGATGAAGGGCTGCGACTCGATGTCACCGACCGTGCCGCCGACCTCGGTGATGATGACGTCGGGCTGCGGGTCGTTCTCGGACTGCTCGCGCATCCGACGCTTGATCTCGTCGGTGATGTGCGGGATGACCTGGACGGTGTCGCCGAGGTACTCGCCGCGGCGTTCCTTGGCGATGACCGTCGAGTAGACCTGACCGGTCGTGACGTTCGCCGACTGCGCCAGGTCGATGTCGAGGAAGCGCTCGTAGTGCCCGATGTCCAGGTCCGTCTCGGCGCCGTCGTCGGTCACGAAGACCTCGCCGTGCTGGAACGGGTTCATCGTGCCCGGGTCCACGTTGAGGTACGGGTCGAGCTTCTGCATGACGACCTTGAGGCCGCGTGCCGTGAGCAGGTTGCCGAGGCTGGCCGCCGTCAGGCCCTTGCCGAGAGACGAGACGACCCCGCCGGTCACGAAGATCTGCTTCGTCACCTTCGGGGTCGCGTTCGAAGAATTGGTTCCGCCGCTGAGAGTGTCCGCCACGGGATTCCATCGTACGTCAGAAGTGCCGGGAGGCGCGACCCGCGTTCGCCGGGCGCGTTGCGACCGGCGGGTGCGCACCCCGTGGCGGCGGGCGCCTCCTGTCCGTCAGGCGGAGTGCCCCGCGACCTCGAGGAGTTCGCGTGCATGCTCCATGCCGCTCGCGCTGTCCCCGAGCCCGGAGAGCAGCCGTGCCATCTCCTGCAGGCGGTCGTCGCCGTCGAGGCGGCGGACGCTCGACGACGTCACCGCGCCGCTGGCGTCCTTGACCACGTTGAGGTGGTTGGTGGCGAACGCCGCCACCTGCGCCAGGTGCGTGACCACGATGACCTGCGTCCGTTCGGCGAGCGCCGCGAGACGTCGTCCGATCTCGATCGCCGCCGCACCGCCGACGCCCGCATCGACCTCGTCGAAGACGAACGTCGGGACGGTGGTGCTGCCGGCCATCACGACCTCGATCGCGAGCATCACGCGCGAGAGCTCACCGCCGGACGCGCCCTTGCCGATCGGGCGCGGGTCGGTGCCCGAGTGCGGCTGCAGCAGGATCGCGACCTGGTCGCGCCCGTGTCGCCGGAACTCGCCCGCGTCGGTGACCTCGACCACCAGCGTCGCACCGGCCATCGCGAGGCTCTTCAGCTCGGCGGTGACGCGCTTGGCCAGGTCCGTCGCCGCCTTCGTCCGCACCTTCGTCAGTGCGGAACCGGCAGTCTCGAGCGCTGCCCGGTCGGTCTCGACGGCCTGCTGCAACTGCACGATGCGGTCGTCGTCGCCGTCGAGCTCGAGGAGCCGGTCCGAGGCCCGCTGCCCGGCGGTGATGACGTCCTCGACGGTCTCGCCGTACTTCCGGATCAGGCCGACCAGCAGCGCGCGTCGTTCGTTGATGATCTCCAGGTCGTGGCCGGCCTCGGGCTCGAGCGAGCCGATGTAGCTCGACAGCGAGGCCGAGGCCTCGCTCGCCTGGATGCCCAGCTCGGTCAGCTGCTCCAGCACGGGCTGCAGCGCCGGGTCGACCCCCGCGACGCGCTCGATGGCGCGCCGGGCGGACTCGACGAGCCCGATGACGTCCGGGCCGTCGAGCGACTCACTGGACACGGCCTCGTGCGCCAGGCCCGCCGACAGTCGGAGGTCCTCGAGGTTCCCGAGTCGCTCGGCACGTTCGGCGAGCTCGGTGTCCTCACCCGGCTGCGGGTCGACGGCCTCGATCTCCGCCGAGGCCTCCCGGAGGCGCGCGGCCTCGGCGAGCCGTTCGTCGCGGTCACGGGTCAGCGTCTCGAGGTCTCCGGCGTGCTGCTGCCAGGCGTCGAACACGGCCGTGTACTTCGCGAGGGCCTTCTCGACCGCCGCCCCGCCGAAGCCGTCGAGGGCTGCCCGTTGGGCGGCAGCGGAGGTGAGGCGGATCTGGTCGGACTGCCCGTGCACCGTGACGAGTTGGTCGGCGAGCTCGCCGAGCACCGCGACCGGAGCCGTCCGACCGCCCACGGTCGCGCGGCTCCGCCCTTCGGCGGAGACCGTGCGGGTCAGGATGAGTTCGCCGTCCTCGACGGTCCCGCCGGCGTCTTCCACCCGTTCCGCGACGGCGGCGTGGTCCGGCAGCACCCAGCGGCCTTCGACCACCGCGTTCGGGGCGCCGCGTCGGACCGAACCGGCGTCCGCACGGGCACCGAGGAGCAGGCCGAGGGCGGTGACGATCATCGTCTTGCCGGCGCCCGTCTCACCGGTCACGACGGTGAAGCCGGGACCGAGTTCGAGGGTGGCGTCGCCGATCACGCCGAGGTCGGAGATGCGGATTTCCTCGATCACTGGATGTGCTCCTGCTGCTGGTTCACGTCGTGGTGCCGGTGCTCGTGCTCGTGGGGGTGTGCGTGGGGTCGCTCGTGGAGGTGCTCGTGCGGGTGCTGGTGCTGGTGCTCGTGAGTGCTGCGCTGGACCTCAAGGGGTGCGTGCAGGCGCCTGCGTCACACGTCCTCGTCGTCACGCTGCGGCCCACGCCACCCCGCGACCGGCAGTCGGAACTTCGCGACCAGACGATCGGCGAACGCGGCGTCCTTGATCCGGGCGACCCGCACCGGTTCCGGGGACCGACGGACCTCGACCCGAGCCCCGGGAGGCAGGTCGTGTGTCCGCCGTCCGTCACACCACAGCACGCCCACGCCGCTGGTGCGACGCAGGACCTCGACGGCGAGGACGCGGTCCGGTCCGACCACGATCGGCCGGGAGAACAGGGCGTGAGCGCTCAGCGGCACCATCAGGATCGCGTCGACGTCGGGCCACACCACGGGACCACCGCCGGAGAAGGAGTACGCCGTCGAACCGGTCGGGGTCGAGAACACGACGCCGTCACACCCGAAGGAGGACAGCGGTCGACCGTCGACCTCGGTGACGACCTCGAGCATGCGCTCACGGGAGGCCTTCTCCACCGTTGCCTCGTTGAGCGCCCAGCTGGAGTAGACGATCTCGTTGCCGACGACGACGTCGACCTGCAGGGCGACACGTTCCTCGACCTTGTAGTCCCCCGTCAGGGCACGCTCGACCGTTTCGGCGAGACCGTCGCGCTCGCTCTCGGCGAGGAAACCGACGTGCCCGAGGTTGACGCCGACGATCGGGGCCTTGGTACCGCGGGCCAGTTCAGCAGCACGGAGGATCGTGCCGTCGCCGCCGAGGACGATGACGATCTCGATCTCGTCGGGACGGACGTCGACGCCGAGGATGTCGACCTGCCCGACCGACGCTTCGGCGCGGCGGATGTCGGCGTACTCGTCGAACGGCATCACAGGGGTGAGGCCGGCGTCGTGCAGGATGTCGCACACCTCGACCGCAGCGTCGATCGAGTCACGCCGACCCGTGTGCGAGACCAGCAGAATGTGTCGTTCGTCGCTCATGGAGCTCCCTCCGCCAGTTCCGTCGCCCGGAGGATCCATTCTGTCGGGTTCTCCCCGGCACCTCGCTGGAGACGCGCGAGGTACTCGTGGTTGCCGTGCGTCCCGACGATCGGCGAGGGCGCCAACCCCGCCGTTCCGAGGCCAAGGTCCCATGCGGCCCAGAGGACGTTCATCAGGGCGTCCTGCCGCAACGACGCATCGCGGACGATCCCCTCACGGATGCCGGTCCGGCCGACCTCGAACTGCGGCTTGACCAGCAGGACGAAGTCGTCGGCCGGGACCGCTTCGACCAGTGCGGGCAGCACCATGCGGAGGCTGATGAACGACAGGTCCCCCACCACCAGGCTCGTGCGCTCCGCCGCCGGATCGAGGGCGAGGTAGTCGGTGCTCGTGAGGTTCCGCGCGTTGACCCCCTCGACCACGACGACCCGTTCGTCGCGGGCGATCACCGGTGCCAGCTGACCGTGCCCCACATCGAGGGCGATCACCCGCGAGGCGCCGCGCGCCAACAACACCTGCGTGAAGCCACCGGTGGAGGCGCCCACGTCCAGGATTGTCCGCCCGCTCGGGTCGACCCCGAACGCATCGAGCGCGCCGACGAGCTTCACCGCAGCACGCGAGACCCATTCGTCCTCGGCGTCGACCACGATGTCCGCCGCAGCGGAGACCGGGGTCGAGGCCTTGACGACCGGGACCCCGTCGATCGTCACACGACCGGCCGCGATGAGAGCAGCCGCTGCCGTTCGCGACCGCGCGAGCCCTCGAGCGGGGATGGCCGCGTCGAGGCGCAACGTCGCGGTCGGCGTCGTTGTCGTCTGGTCGGTGCTGGTCGGCTGGCCGGGGTCGGTCGCCTGGCCCGTGTCGGTCGACTGGTCGGTGGTGTTCGTGGGTGCCGTTCCGTTCGTGGGCGTGATGATGCTCCGGGTCGTGCTCGGGGTCCGGGTCGTGCTCGCGCTCGGGGTCCCGGTCGGGTGGTCCGCGGTGACGTCGGACTCAACCACGGCCGTCTCCGCCCCGCTCGAGCCGGGTCCGGAGTTCGTCGTGCAGCGCCGCGAACGCGTCTGCACGGTCAGCGAGCGCGAGGCGCTCGACGTCCGCAACCCGGTCCCCCATGCTGCCGCCGACCGCCGTTCCGGAACGGTCGTCGAGGCCGTCCTCGGAGGGCTGCCCGCCGTCCTCCTGCGGAACCGACACCGGCGCACGACCGTCGCCCTCGCGCGGAACGTCGGCAGGGCCGGCCGTTCCGCGGGGCGGGCCAGGGGTCGGTCGCGGCGGACCCGGTACAGCTCGCGGAACCGCGGGAGTTCCGTCCGGAGCAGCCGGGAGGACGGCGCCCGTCACGTCGTCCGTCGGCGCTGGTTCCACGCCCATCACGCTACTCGCCGCCGTACAGCGCCGGGTCCACGTCGAGGCCGTAGATGGCCAGGCCAGAGTCCCAGATCGCCGTCGCACCCGCGCGCAACAGGTCCATCTCGTCCGGGCCGACCTGCTCGGCGCGGACGACGTGTCCGCGCATCGTGACCGTCGACTCACCGACCGTGACCCGACGCGTTCCGTCCGCGTCCTCCGAGCGGATGGTGACCGGGTACGGCTCGTGCAGTCCGCGGAGGTCCCGCAAGACGTAGGTCGGCCGCGAACGCTGGTCGGCCGCGAGGACCTGCTTCGGTTGGTCGATGCCGGTGAGCACGAGCACGCTCGGGATGCCGGCGTCGTTCGCACCCTTGATGTCCGTGTCGAGCCGGTCCCCGATGAACAGCGGCCGCTCGCCCCCGAACCGCGCGAGGGCCGCGTCGAAGATCGGCCGCTCGGGCTTCCCCGCAACCACCGGCATGCGGCTCACCGCCTGGTGCACAGCCGCGACGAGCGTGCCGTTCCCGGGGGCGATGCCACGCTCGACCGGGATCGACCAGTCCATGTTGGTCGCCACCCACGGCACGGAAGCGTCGGCCAGCGCGAAGGAGGCCTCGGCGAGCTGCTTCCATCCGAGGTCCGGTGAGAACCCCTGGATGACCGCTGCAGGGTCATCGTCCGCACTGTCGGTCACCACGAACCCGGCCTGCTCGACGATGGTCGTCAGTCCGAGACCTCCGATGACCAACACCCTCGACCCTTCCGGGACGAGCGTGGCGAGCAGCCGAGCACCTGCCTGTGAGGACGTCACGACGTCGTCTGCGGTGACCTCGAGCCCGTACTGCTCGAGGTGCTCCGCGACGTCGATCGGGCGCCGCGAGGCGTTGTTCGTGATGTAGCCGACGCGCGCCGACGTGGCGGCTCGGGTGAGGGCCTCCACGGCGTGCGGGATGGCGTTCCGACCCCGGTACACGACTCCGTCGAGGTCCGTCAGGACCACATCGATGCCGTCGACCGGAGCGCGCGGGGAATCAGCCGGCTGCGGACCCGTCGATGTCCCGTGGGTTGTCCTCGTCGACCTCGCCGGGCTGGTCTCCGGCGTCGTCGGAGTCGTCGTCGAGGTCGTCGTCCCCGAGGGTGCTGACGTACCCGTTGCCGGGCTCGGCGTCCCCGAGTTCTGCGTCGTCGAGCTGGACGGACTCGTCTGCGCTCGGCTCGTCGTGTCCGGGCTCGTCGTCCCCGGGCTCGTCGTCTCCGGGCTCGTCGCTGTCGGGCTCGTCGTCTCCGGGCTCGTCGTCCCCGGGCTCGTCGAACTCGTCGACTTCGATCGCTTCCTCGACCACATCCACTGTCTCCCAAGCATCGTCTTCAGCGGCTTCCGCGAGGGCTTCGGCCGCGCGGTCGACGCGGGCCCACCACTCGTCGGCCTCGTCCTGGCGGCCGAGCTCCTCGAGCGTGGCCGCGTAAGCACTGTAGAGCGCCGGTGACCAGGTGTAGGCCGTCGACGGGTCGAGCTGTGGAATCTCCAGCTCGCCGAGCGCGGCTGTGGGATTCCCGAGGTCGAGACGTGCTCCGGACATCGCGATCGCGAGTTCGACCTGCACCGGCGTCTCGAGAGCCGCGCGGTCGACGGACCGCCCGAGCTCGAGAGCACGTTCGGGGCGACCGAGCCCACGTTCGCAGTCCACCATCATCGGGAGCTGGTCGTTGCGCCCGGAGATGCGTCGGTAGGTGCGCAGCTCACGGAGTGCCGTGGCGAAGTCGCCCAGCCGGTAGGCGGTGATCGCCGCGGTCTCGCGGACGACAGCCACGCGGCCGGCACGACGGGCAGCGCTCAACGCGTGCTGGTTCGCCTCTTCCGGATCGGAATCCACGAGCAGTGCTGCGGTGACGAGGTGTCGTGCCACCCAGTCCGCGTTGTCCTTGCTGAGGGTCTTGAGCTCAGCACGGGCCGCGGGGTGGAGGTCGCGTGCATCCACTTCCTCCGGGATCTCCGGGTCGTCGTGGCGCGGGCGGATCGAGCGGGTGCCGTACGGGTCGCGGTCCTCCCAGTCGTCACGAGCGGCCTCACCGAAACGAGCACCGGCGGAACGGTTGCCGTCCCCGAAGCGCTTGCGCTCGGTGCCACCGTCGCGGGAGGGACGGTCGTCGTTGCTGCGGAAGGGACGGTCGCCATCACGACGGGGACGGTCATCGTTCCCACGGAACGGACGATCGCTGCTGCGGACCGGGCGGTCGCCATCACGACGGGGACGGTCGTCGTTGCTGCGGAACGGACGGTCGCCATCGCGACGGGGACGGTCATCGTTGCCGCGGAACGGTCGATCGCTACCGCTGCGGACCGGACGGTCACCGTCCCGACGGGGACGGTCATCGTTGCCGCGGAAGGGACGGTCACTGTCGCGACGCGGACGGTCATCGTTGCCGCGGAACGGACGGTCACCATCACGACGGGGCCGGTCATCGTTCCCACGGAACGGACGATCGCTGCCGCTGCGCACCGGACGGTCGCCATCGCGCCGGGGACGGTCATCGTTCCCACGGAACGGGCGATCGCTGCCGCTGCGCACCGGCCGGTCGCCATCGCGACGGGGACGGTCATCGTTGCTGCGGAACGGACGGTCACCGTCCCGACGGGGACGGTCATCGTTGCCGCGGAACGGACGGTCACCATCACGACGGGGACGGTCATCGTTGCCGCGGAACGGACGGTCGCCGTCGCGACGGGGACGGTCATCGTTGCCGCGGAACGGACGGTCACCATCACGACGCGGTCGGTCATCGTTCCCACGGAACGGACGATCGCTGCCGCTGCGCACCGGCCGGTCGCCGTCGCGACGGGGACGGTCGTCGTTGCTGCGGAACGGACGGTCACCATCACGACGCGGACGGTCTGACGCAGGCCGATCCGATCGCCACGAAGGGCGATCGCTCCGTGCGCCACCATCGCGGAAGTCGCGGCCGGCGGGTCGACGATCGGTGCTGTCGCCGCGGGGACGGTCGCCACGAGGAGCACCCCCGGCTCGTTCGCCCTCACGCCGTTCGAAGTCACGCGGACCAGACGACCAACGACCGCTGTCGCCTTCGCGTCGAGATCGATCCGGACGGTCTCCGTCACGCCCGTCTCGTCGCTGTTCGTCGTCGTTCGCCACCGTAGCTCCTCATTGCGTGCCGAAGACCTGTGTCTCGGCGATCGTCCGCTGTGTCGTTGTGTGTAGGGGCAGCTCGGCTGCCCACCTGCGCCCAGTTCATCATGAACGGGACGCAGAGTCGACCTCGAGCGGCTCAGATGAAACAGAAAATGGCCACCGGCCCTCACGAGAGCTTTCGCTCCCGATGGAGGGCCGATGGCCACATCATTGAAAAGAAGTCCGGCGGCGTCCTACTCTCCCACAAGGTCCCCCTTGCAGTACCATCGGCGCTGAGAGGCTTAGCTTCCGGGTTCGGAATGTGAC
>NZ_JAAOYO010000006.1 GCF_011759505.1 Curtobacterium salicis
GAGGGGGTGGAGAACCAGCGGTGAGCTGCTGGTGAGCTGCTGGTGAGCGCTTGCGGGTGTTTCCCGCTCGTTGCAAGGGATTCGTCGCACCCCACGCAACCGTTTGGTGCCGAACGCGGTCGTTACCTCGTCGTTACATTCCCCGTACGAGACCCCGCGAAGTCAAGGTCGATCCACCCAGCGCTCCGTATCCGGCGACGTGAGATTGCTGCCGTTCAGCCGGCTGCCGGAGAGGAGGTGGGGCGTCTGCTCGCCACCCGAAGGCGACCAGGCGACCCGCTTCGTGAGCGCTACCCCACGCAACGGAGCATGCGCCGCAGAAGTGGCCCGACTCGTCCAGTGAAATGCATGGGCCTTTGTCCGGTGAACTCGAATTCAGGTCCAGAACACAGGTCCTCTCGGACCGGCCTCGCTCGCGATGCGGCGTAGCGTTTCTGCGTTCCGCCGTCACTCACTCGGCATCGACGGTTCAACGTGGTTGGCATTCTCGTCGGTACTCGGTGGTGACGGCACCGAAGCTGCGCGGCTGAAATCGAAGGATGAACCAGTGCCTGGCGAGGTACGAGGACATGACCACTGCTGGACGGCACGGCCGAGAACCGTGATCACGTTGTCCCTCGCAGGTTCTCGGCAGATGCGAGGTTGGACGGCGTAGACATTGTCGGTGCGAGATGACGAGTACGACGCGTTCGGGCCCTGGATCGATGAGGTCGACAGCGTCGCCCTGACCCCCCGGCTGTACCGGGACCACCCCATCGACTTCGATACCGCGCTCCTGGTGTTGAAAGTCCCCCGGGACATCGAACGCCGCAACGCAAACCCCTCGATGCACCTCTACGACGCGCTCATCATCGTGATGCCCAACACGATCACAGTCCTCGTCCGCTCCGGTGACACCTACACAACTCGAGTAGCGCAACTCGACGACGTCTTCGCCGTCGAAGACTCGGTTCATCTCCTCGACGGGCGTCTCACCATCCACTTCACCAACCGCGCTCCGATCGCTGTGCACTACAACGGATCGGCACGCGGGTCGATCGGCCGGCTCGTCGACCTCCTGCGAGCGTCGAAAGTCACCCCAGTGGCGAAGGCGGGAAAACTCGGTCAAGGCGCCGGTGCGATCGGCACTGGGCAAGCGTCGATGGCTTCGATCCTCGTATCGGATCGTGACCACGGACTCCGCGGTGACTGCGTCGACGTGTTCCGCACGGAACCGCAAACGGTCTTCCTCGGAGGTCACACCGCAAGCGTCGTGCGTCCCGCCGGTGGGCTCGTCACGACGCTCGCGCACCGGATACGGCCGGCATACCTCCAGGGTGCGGCGGTGATCGCCGCACCAGGTGAGGTATCTGTGATCCATCGTCGTGCTCCGATCACGCGCGGGCGAGGCGACGATCTCTCCCACGCCCGGACGTTCGTGTTCCCGGATCGGGTGCAGACGGTCGTCGCGAAGTCGCATCCCTTGTACCAAGACGTCGATCTCATCCGGTTCGGATCGCCTAGCCCGAGCGTGGAGCTAGTGGTCCCAGCCGGATCCGCGACAGCGACAAAGCTGTTGGCGGACGCTCAGGCACGCCAGGTTCAACCGGTCCGGTAGTTCATCGGCTACCGGACCGGCTGGCTACAGAGGTGGGCACCAGGTCCCCTGCGCTGCCGCCTGGCCCAAGTACGTTCCTCACGCTCGACAACGCTGTTGAGCGTGAGGCGGCGGTCGTCGCGAGTCCGCCCGCTCGGGTGCAGTTACTGCACGGACCAGCCTCCGTCGGACGGCAAGACCACTCCGTTGATGTTGATGCTGTCGTCGGAGAGCAGGAACGTGATCGAGGCAGCGAGCTGATCCGCGGTGGCAATGGTCGGGATCTGCTGTTGGAACGGCGCCAGTCGTGCTGATCCAGCCTGCGACACGTTCGGCGGGAATGGGATGCCGGTGGCGACACCGCCGGGGGCCACCGAGTTGACCCGGATGCCAGCGGGCCCGTACTGGAACGCTGCCGATCGGGTGAGCCCGACGACGGCGTGCTTCGACGCTGTGTAGGCGTTCCCCGAGGAGTTGCCTCGGAGAGCCGCTTCCGATGCGACGTTCACGATCGTTCCTGCCCCGACGCTGAGCATCAGCGGGAGGACGCCTCGGGTGAGCTTGAAGGTGCCGGTGAGGTTGATGCCGATCACCCGATCCCACATCGCGTCGCTCGTCTCGTGCAGCGGAGAGAAGTCGTCGTTGATCCCAGCCACGTTCGCCAGGCCATCGACTCGATCGCCCGCCGCTGCCAAGATCGCAGCGATCCCATCCTGCTGCGTGATGTCCGCCGTGACGGTCACCACCTCAGCTGGCGACAGGTCATCAGCAAGCGTCTGTAGCCGGTCGGCAGCAACGTCCACGGCGACGACTCGCCCACCTTCGCGTGCGATCCTGGACGCGGTCGCCCGTCCGATACCCGACGCCGCCCCGGTGACGATCACTGTCTTGCCGGTGAAGCGATCTTGCGTGATCCTCTCGACCCAACCGGTCGGAGCAGTCTCTTCCGGCATGACGCCGTCGTTCGCCTGCAGGACGAGAGCGTCGATTGCGGACTGGGGTAGCTCGCCCTGGCTCAAAGCGACGAGCTGCTGCAGGGGCACCCTCGCACCGGGTCGAGGCTCGCCGCGTCGGTCCCACCGGGAGCGAGGAAGTCGCGAAGCAGGTCACCTCCGGTGGGGTGGTCAAGCCACGTTCCGATGCTGGTCGAAGCGGTGAGCGGTGTTGCGTTCGTCACGGGGTTCTCCTCGGGTTGAGCTGTGGTCAGAGAGTTTCGCCGGCGTCGGCAAGCAGCGTGCTGCCGGTCATCACGACCGACAGGTCACTGGCGGCGAACAGGACGACGCGGGCGATGTCATCCGGGGTGCCGAGACGGCCGATGCGGCTGCTCGTCATGACATCGAGTGGCGGGATCTCGATCCCGTGTTCAGCGGCGGCCTGGGTGGCTGCTTCGGCGGCAGCGATGTTGCCCTCGGTCGGCACGAAGCTCGGAGCGACCCCGAGGACCCGGATACCAAGGGGTGCAAGGTCGACGGCGAGGGACTTCGTCAGCCCTCGGACCGCGTGCTTCGACGCCACGTACGCCGCCATGCCAGGGAAAGCGACCCGGAACCCGGCGGTGGAGACGATGTTGACGATGACTCCGCCATGGCCCGCATCGGCCATGCGACGTCCGGCCTCCCGGGCACCCAGGAACACCCCTCGAGTGTTCACTGCGAACACCTGTTCCCACATGTCGTCCGGTAGATCGAGAACCGGGACGTTCGGGAAGATGCCGGCGTTGTTCACCCAGATGTCGATCCCGCCCAGAACGGCGACCGCTTCGTCAGCGGCAGCAGTGACTTCCGCCGAGTTGGACACGTCAGTTCGGAATCCGCGGGCAGTCACACCGAAACGGGAGCTGATCTCCGCTGCGGCGGCGTCGGCGGCGGCGGCGTCGAGATCCACCAGGAGGAGATCAGCGCCAGCCTCCGCGAGGCGGAGTGCGATCGCTTTACCCAGCCCCTGAGCTGCGCCGGTGACCACCGCACGCCTCCCGCCCAGCGACAGCAGGTCCACAAGGGGGCTACGGGAAACGTCCGGAAAAGCAAGTGTCATGGGGGTCCTCCTCGACCGTGCAACCTTCTTTTGGCACGTTATGCCAAAACGCGCGGGCAAGCAAGCGCTACCGTGAACCCATGGAGCCGGCAGGGGCGAAGAAGCAGGGGCGACCTCGCGTGGCAGAGCGGGAAGTCCTTCGGAGTCAGGCGCTGCAGGTCGTCCTCGAACTCGGGTACGAGCACGCAACGATGTCGACGATCGCCGAACGAGTCGGTGTTGCGCTGAGGACGCTGCACCGCTACTTCCCGACGAAGGCAGACATCGTCTGGGGTGGGCTCGAGCGTTCCATCGATGCCCTCCGCGGTGGTCTCACCCGCGCCGATGACCAGCGGCCCGTCATCGAAGCAGTCTCGGCCGTGATCATCGAGGTCTTCGACGACGATGGCGACGAACTCGACGTCAGCCGAGCGCGCCTGCGACTGATCGCCACGGTCCCGGAGCTGCAGGCGATCCAGACGGAAACGTTCCTGCTCTGGCAAGAGCAGCTCAGCACCTACATTGCGCGTCGCGTTCAGACGGATCCGTCGGGTCTTGTGCCGATAGTGGCGGCGAAGACCTTGCAGGCTGCCGTGTTGCACGCACTCCAATGGTGGGCGGTGCACGACGTCAACGTCAACCCGAGCGAGGTCGTCACCACCGCCCTCGGCGGCCTGCTGGACATCCTCGGCAGCACAGAGCCCAAGCCGCCCGCCGCCAGCGCGTGACGCGCTCAGCCCATGTGCACGACCGGACCCGAGGGCAAGAGCTCCTCCTTCGACCCGCGGATCATGAGGAACGAGATCGGCGCGGCGACGAGCACCGCGATGGCGGCCCCGACGAACGCAGCCGAGTAACCATCAACGAGGGCTCCGAGCCCCGCGGCGGCGCTACCAGCGGCTGCTGTCGCGTAGAGGTTGGTGTAGACCGCGAGCCCGATCGAACCGCCGATCTGCATCATCGCGTTCGACGTGGCGCTGGCGGCACCCGCCTCATGCGGAGCCACACCGGCGAGTGCGAGGTTCTGCATCGGCACGAAGATCGCTGCAAGGCCCACCCCCATGACGACCAGTGGGGGCAGCACTTCGACAGCGTACGAACCGTCGGCGGTCACACGCGAAAGCCAGAACAGCCCGCCGGCTGCGACGAGCGGCCCGACGATCATGAGTACGCGGGGGCCGATTGCGGGGAGCAGCTTCGTGAACACCGGAGCGAGGATCGTGATGACGACGGTCATCGGGAGTGTGGCAATTCCTGCCTCTAGCGGACCGAAGCCGAGCACGATCTGCAGGTGGAACGTGAGGTAGAGCAGCGCGCCGATCATGACGCTGCCGACGAGGAGTTGCACGAGGAACGCTCCGCCTCGCACCCGGTTCGTCAGGACGCCGAGAGGCAGCAACGGGTGATCGCTGCGCTTCTCCACCAGGACGAAGAGCGCGAGCAGCCCCGCGCCGAGCGCGATGAACCCGATGACGACGGGGTCTCCCCAGCCTTCCTCAGCCTGGGTGAAGCCGTACACCAACGACGCCAGACCGAGCGCGACGACGATCGTGCCGACGACGTCGAGTCGGTTGTCGCCCTCGGCCTTGCTTTCGCCGACCACGAGGACCGCGGCGATGATCGCTACGAGCACGACGGGCACGTTGACGAGCAGGCACCAGCGCCAGCTGGCGTATTCGGTGAGTACTCCGCCGAGAACGAGGCCGACGGCCGCGCCGGCACCCGAGATCGCACCGAACACGGCGAACGCAGTATTGCGTTCGCGTCCTCGCGTGAACGTGGTCGTCAGCACGGCGAGGGCAGCCGGAGCAAGCAGTGCGGCGAAAGCCCCCTGCAGTGCGCGGGCAACGACGAGCAGCTCGCCGGTTGAGACCAGTCCGCCGAACGCCGATGCGGCGCCGAAGCCGATCATGCCGACGATGAACGTGCGTTTGCGGCCCCAGAAATCGGCGATGCGTCCGCCGAGTAGCAGCAGTGCACCGAAGGCAAGTGCATACGCGGTGACGACCCACTGGCGGTTCTCATCGCTGAGGCCGAGTTCGACCTGCGCCTGCGGCAGCGCGATGTTCACGATGGTGCCGTCAAGCACGACGACGAGCTGGGCGAGGCCGACGATGACCAGCACCCACCAACGCCTCGTCGAAGGATGCACGGTGTCGGCGGTCGGGACAGATCCGGTTGCTGAGGTGGTCACTGGTCTCCTCGTACGGGTGCGGGTCCTGCTGTGCTGTGGCTCGCACTACGCACTCGTCATTTCGACCTCCCACGATGACGGGAAGCGGCGCGGGCGCAGCAGGCACTTGTCACATCACGGGGACCACGTAAGGCTACCTACTAGTTGGTTGGGTCCGCAAGGCGTATCGTCAGTGTGTGGCCTATGACGCGGAGGAGACTCGACGACGCATCCTCGGAGCAGCGACAGACGAGTTCTCCGCACGGGGCCTGGCCGGAGCCCGGGTGGATCGCATCGCTGCGGCGGCGGGCTGCAGCAAAGAGCGGATCTATGCGAACTTCGGTGACAAGGAGTCGCTGTTCACCACGGTGCTGAACCGATCCTTCGTCGCGCTCGGCGAGGCAGTCGCGACGGCCAGAGCCGCGGACAGCGAGATCGAGAGTGTCACCGGCTTCGCTGTCGCCATGTTCGATCACTTCGCCGACAACCCGGTCAACCAGCGGCTACTGAGCTGGGCGCGCTTGGAAGACACGCACGACTGGCACGCGTCGTTCGCCGTGCTCGCGTCCGTACGGGAGGCGAGCACTGCGGAGCTCCTGCGTCTCGGCGCCGGCACCGCGCCTTGGTCGGTGGACGTCATCTTCGTCCTGGTCCTGTCGATCGCGACGGCATGGTCGCAACTGCCGAGGGTCGACGGAGTTGCGGGCGCCGTGCCTGACGTTGACGAGCAGCGCGAGATCGTGCGCGGGACAGTGGCGCGCCTCCTCACATGACGCACTACGCAACCGGGGCGGTTGCGGCGGAGCTCCCACGTCACGGTGCCGCACTTCGCGGGTCATGGCAGCCCCCGGGATCCCCTGGTTCCCGCAGATACCGCCATAGCGGCTGACACGACGCTCCTTCCCAACCCAACCCATCCCGGCCAGTGGCGGAGTCGTCACCGACTTGGATGTCCGTTCCCAGACGGGCGGACACGTCGCTTCCCCAGCAACCGTTCTCGACGCGTCAACGGGGCGCCGCTCACCTCGGAAGCCAACGACATCGACAGTCACGAGGGCACACCACTGAGCCCCTCGCACGCCGTCTGGCGCGCCGCAGATGCATGTCCTGTCAGATCCTGGAAGCAGTGGCCGCCTCGCCAGTGCATGTTCGAGTCGTCCAACGGCTTGTCGGACGACTCATGTGGGCTCCACGGCCGGTCATCGCTCGAGCCGGTGAAAGCGATCTGTCCGTGCTCGGGCGCGTACACCAGGCCCTTGTCGATCAGTGCTGCTCGGTAGGGGCCGAGACTGCTGGGCTGGATGCCCGGGCAGCGTCGAGGAGGGTCGCCAACGCGTCGGGCGCGTACTGAGCGCCGAGTCGTTCCGCTGGCTCGCGGAGCGCCTGCGCGGCGTCGTCCCGGCTGAACTTGCCGATCTGGCGGGAGTCGAACAGCCGCTCAGCGTAGGAGCGGGTTTCGGTCAGCACCCGGGGCAGGCTCGGCAGGCCCGCGGCGATGATGCAGAACGGCCAGTCGCGTTCAACGACGAGATGATGCCGAGCGCTTCACGCATCCGTCGGGTCAGTGAGGTTCGGGTGAGCTTGCGGGCGGAAACGACGAGCTCGCGTGCCAGAGCTCGTCGCACCGCCTTCGCCCCGGCTTCATCTCGCCGTACTTCGATGCGGACCGTCAGTCGCGATCAGGTACCTGTTCGGGTGGAGACAGCGATGAACTCGATCTCGACGCGCGCCCCTCGTGGTAACGCGGCAACCTGGTAAGCAGCCCGTGCCGGCAGCACCGCTCCGTTGAAGTACTCGCCGTAGACCTCATTGACGGCGGTGAAGTCGGCGATGTCGGTGAGCAAGACGGTGGTTTTCACGACACCGCTCATGTCCGATCCGGCGGCGGCGAGGATGGCCGCTCCGTTCTGGAGCGACTGGGCCGCCTCCTCGCGGACTCCCGGACCGGCGAACACGCCGGTAGCGGGGTCGATCGGGAGCTGTCCGGAGACGAAGAGCAGGTCTCCGGCCCGGACAGCCTGCGAGTACGCGCCCACGGCGGCGGGCGCTTTGTCCGTGTGGACGGCGCGTACGTCGATGGTGGTGTCGGTCACAGCGTTCCTCCTAGAACGTCGAGGGCCGCGTCGATCGCGGCGGTGGTGGTGGTGGCGTGCACGCTGAGCCGCACGCGGTCCTCGCCGTGTGCGGTCGCGGTCACGCCGGCGTCCGCGAGTCGCGCGGTGACCGCGGATGCGGCACCGGCCGATGTGCCGGCGACGACGATTCCGGCGCGGTCGGCTCGTCCGGTCGGTGAGAGCACCGGGGTGCCGGCCGTGGCGAGGGCCGCGAGCAGCTGGTCGACGGTCCCGGCAATCCGTTCCTCGACAGCTGGCACCCCGACGGACTCGAGCTGCTCCAGCGCCGTTGCGAAGGCGCCGGACGCGAACGGGGACCCGTTGGTGACGGAGAAGCGACGGGCGTTCGGGAGAGGACGATGGGGGCGGCCGTCGTAGTTGCCGGGGTCCTCGACGCCGGTCCATCCGCCAAGGACGGGCCGGATGCGATCGAGCGCCCGCGGGGACAGCGCGACGAACCCTGATCCCCACCCGGCGCGCAACCACTTCTGCCCGCCGACCACGAGCACGTCGGCGTCGGTCCAGTCGAGGTCCGCGACGCCGAAGCCCTGGATCCCGTCGACGACCAGGAGGCGGTCACCGACTACGTCCCGCAGTCCGGCGAGGTCGGCTCTCGCACCCGTACGGAAGTCGACCGCGCTGACTGACACTGCCACCGTGTCTGGTTTGAGCGCGGCAGCGACTCGTTCCGGTGTGATCGGGGCGAACGGATCAACCGGCACCGGAGGGAGTGGCCGGACCCGTGTCAGTCCTGCCTCCTCTGACCGCCACCAGGCGTACAGATTCGACGGGAACTCCGCCGCACTGACGAGCACCTCGCCCCGCGGCAGCCCGAACGCAACCTGCATGAGCCCGAGCGAGGTGCTGCTCGTCAGCGTCAGCCCGTCGGCATCGAATCCAGTCAGCCGACCGACAGCAGCCAGGGCACGCTGGTCCTCCGCGTGGAGCAACGCCGATGACGTGCCTTCCGCGGCGGCGGTCGCCAGCCGGCCAATGGTCTCGATCACCGCCCGTGACGGTGGTCCGTAGCTCGCGAAGTTCAGATAACCGCTCGGCTCGGCAAACGACGCCCGGTACGCGTCGAACGCTCCCGCCCCGTCGATCACGCGAGGACCCGCTGCAGGAACTGCCGCGTGCGGGCCTCCCGGGGCGACCCGAGCACCTGCTCGACGGGACCCTGCTCGATGATCCCGGCGTCGGCCATGAAGACCACGCGGTCGGCGACCTCGCGTGCGAAGGCGATCTCGTGGGTCACCACGAGCATCGTCATGCCGTCGCGGGCGAGGTCGCTCATCACCGTGAGGACCTCGCCGACGAGCTCCGGGTCGAGTGCTGAGGTCGGCTCGTCGAACAGCAGGAACAGCGGCTTCATCGCGACCGCACGGGCTATCGCCACGCGCTGCCGCTGACCGCCGGACAGCTGCCCCGGGTAGGCGTCGACCTTGTCACCGAGACCGACGCGTTCCAGGATCTCGACCGCTTCGGCGCGGACCTGCTTCGCCGGACGACGCTGGACGCGCGTCGGACCCTCCATCACGTTGCCGAGCACGGTGAGGTGCGGGAACAGATTGAAGTGCTGGAACACCATGCCGGTCTTCGCCCGCTGGGCCGACAGGCGGCGCTCGCTCAGCTCGTGCAGCCTGCCGTCCCGCAGCTCGAAGCCCATCGGCGTGCCGTCGACCCACACCTCGCCGGTGTCGGGCTCCTCGAGTCGGTTCAGTGTGCGGAGAAAGGTCGACTTCCCCGCACCGGACGGACCGATGATGCAGACGACTTCGCCGCTGTGCACAGTGAGCGACACGTCACGCAGCACCTCGTGGGAGCCGTAGGACTTGCCGATGCCGATCGCCTCGAGGACCGCCTTCCGCCCGGGAGCGGACGTCGCGTCGGTGTGGGTCGTGGTCACGGGGTGCTCCTGACGAGGGGCGCACGCCCCAGATCGGCGGCCACCTTGCGCCGCAGGGACCGGGGATTCGTCGGTCCGCCGGGACGCCGGTCCTGACGGTCGAACCCGCGTTCGAGGTAGTACTGACCGACGCTGGCGACGCTCACGATGACCATGTACCAGATGGCGGCCGCGATGAGGGTCTCCATGACCTGCAGGTTGAACGAGGAGATGTTGTTCGCGGCCTTGATGAGCTCGAGGTACCCGATCACCGACGCCATCGCCGTGCCCTTGAGCATGTTGATGAAGTCGTTGCCGGTCGGCGGGATGATGATCCGCATCGCCTGGGGCAGCACGATTCGGCTCATCCGCTGCATCGGGGTCTGTCCGATCGACTGAGCGGCCTCGATCTGCCCGCGGTCGACGCTCTTCAGACCCGCTCGGACGATCTCCGCCATGTAGGCGCTCTCGTTCAAGGCAAGGCCGAGGAACGCGGCAACGAACGTGGTCATCACGGCGTTCGTGCTGACGTCCACGAACGTCACGTCGGTGAGGGGGATCCCGATCTGCAGCCGCGGGAAGATCAGCGCCAGGTTGTACCAGAGCAGGATCTGGAGCAGGACCGGCAGGCCGCGGAACAACCACGTGTAGGCGGCGGCGAACGCCTGGGCGACCGGGTTCTTCGAGATGCGCATGAGTGCGATCACGATGCCGATCACGACGGCACTGGCCTGCGCCACCACGGCGAGCACGATCGTACCGACGAGCCCCTTCAGGATGATCGGTGAGACCAGGTAGTAGGGGATGTCGCCGTACGAGATGTTGCCCTGCGCCGCGCCCAGGACGAGCGCGACGAGCAGCACCACGATGACGACCGCGCTGATCCAACGGCCCCAGTGCTTCACCCGCACCTGGGGCAGGAGCTCGCGCTGCGGCCCGGCAGTGTCCGCCACGAGCGCGTCGGCGCTGGCGGGTCGGTCAGGAGTGGACACCGTCACTTGCCTCCGTTGACGACGGCCTTCGACACGCTGCCCGAGGTGATGCCCCAGGCGTCGAGGACCTTGCCGTAGGTGCCGTCGTCGATGAGCGAGTCGAGCCCCTTCGCGATGGCGTCGCGGAGTTCCGCGTCGTCCTTGTTCACGCCGATGCCGTACGGCGCACCGTCGATGACGTCACCCGGCACCACCTCGAACGCCTTGCCGTCCTGCGTGGTCTTCGAGATGTAGACCGCGCTCGGCAGGTCGTTGACGATGGCGTCGATACGGCCGGTGCGCAGCTGGGTCTGGTTCTGGCTGTCGCTGTCGGTCACGGTGACCTTCAGCGCGTCCTTGCCGTCGGCCGTGCACTGCTTGCTGGTGGCCTCGGCGAACTCCTGCTGGCTCGTACCGGTGACCACCGCGATCGACTTCCCGCACAGCCCGTCCGGCCCGGTGATCTTCGCCGGGTTCCCCTTCTGCACCATGAGCGTGATCCCCGAGGTGAGGTAGTCGACGAAGTCGATCGCCTTCTGCCGCTCGGCGGTGTCGTTCATCGCCGCGATGGTGACGTCGATACGCCCGGACTGGAGGCTCGTGATGAGCGACCCGAAGTCCTGGTTCTTGTACTCCACGTCGAGCCCGAGCTTCTTCGCGACCGCGGTGATGAGGTCGTGGTCGGAACCGATGACCGTGGAGCCGTCGGCCGCGTAGAAGTTGTTCGGCGCGGACTGGACGAATGACCCGACGGCCAGCGTGCCCTTCTTCGCGATGTCGCTCGGGACGCTGCTCGCGAGCGCGTCGTCCTCCTTCACGCCCGCGAGGAGCGATGTCGTGTCCGGGATCGTCGACGATGCCCCACCGGACGATGTCTCGCCGGGCTGCGGGGCACTCGGCCCGCCACCGCACGCGGAAAGCGTGAGTGCGAGGACCGCGCCGGTGGCGACGGCTCCCCAGACGGCGGGGCGGATGCGGGGTCGGGTCATGGGTGGCACCTTTCATGAACGTCGTCGGTCATCGGAAGTTAGCCGATTCCTCAGGTGGCTGAGAGGAAATTATCACACTGCGAGATACTTGTTACACACGGGTGACCTCGGAGGCGTTGGACGCCGTCGGCCACCGGCTGGCAACATCGAGTCCCGTGCGACACGACATGGAGGTGGTCATGAGCAGACCGACCAGCACGACCGTCGTTGACGACAGCCGCGTCCTCCGCCCCGAATTCCTGCCGTACTTGCCCGTGATGGACTTCTTGGCCGAGCTGCTCGGGCCACGTTCTGAGGTCGTCCTGCACGACACCAGTGACCTCAGCCGCTCGATCGTGGCGCTGACGAACGGCCACGTCAGCGGCCGCTCGGTCGGCGGCCCGGCCACGGACCTCGTCCTCAAGGTGTTGCAGAACCACGAGCACGAAGACCAGGACTTCCTGGCGAACTACCGAGCGGTATCCCGGGCCGGTGGCACCTTCCGGTCGTCCACGTTCTTCATCCGCGACGCCGGGGCGAACGTCGTCGGCATGCTCTGCGTCAACATCGACGACGAGCCACTCACCCGAGCGCGCGATCTGCTCACCGCGATCACCGCCACCACCGGACTGGTCAAAGGCGCGTCGTCAGGAGACGATTCCGCCACAGCTGGCGCACGGGACCCGGTGACGGAGCGGCTGAGCACCACCGTCGACGAGCTCGCCCTGGACGGGGTCCAGCGGATCATCGCCGCGCAGGGGGTCGACCCTCATCGCATGACGTCGGACGAGAAGATCGCGACGGTGCGGGACCTCGACCGTGCGGGGGTCTTCCTCCTCAAGGGTGCCGTGGCACAGGTCGCAAGTCACCTCCACGTCTCCGAACCCACCGTGTACCGCTACCACCAAGCAGTCCGCCGTGAGAAGCGCTGAGAGCAGGGTGCATCTGCCTCTGGCTCTGCCTCGAGCACAAGATCGGCGCGGTCGAGTCCGGGGACGGCGACGTCCTCCGCTCCCTCGAACAGCCTGCGTCGGCCGGTGTCGTGGCGACGCGGACCGCGGAGCTCTTCGGGTGCGTAGCGTTCGAGGCCCCGTCAACGGGGGCGCCTCGGGTGGTTCGCTAGCGAGCCGCACCAAGGTCCAGATCGTCACCGCCCCCGCACGACCTCCGGTCACCGCGCGCAGGAGGTCCGACCCAGCCCGAACAAGCGGATGGTCGTGATCCGGACCGTGCTGTTGGAGGTGGCGGTCCACGAGTCCGTGAGGTCCGTCCGGACCCCGATGGTCGACGTCTTCCACTGGAAGAAGTCGGACGCACGCAGCGCGACCTGGGCGGCGTCGGGGCCGGTCGTGATGCCGCTCGCGACGCCGTCGACCAGGATCGAGAAGCGTTCCGGGGCGACGCCGGTCGGTGTCCAGCCGATCGTCACCCCGCTGCCGGAGTCCGTGCAGGTCAGTCCGGTCACGGGACGCGCGACCGCGGTCGCCAGTGCGCTGACCGGGGTGGTCGTGGTCGCCCCGAACGCGGCTGCCGCAGCGGGTGCGGGCAGGGCGATGCCGACGACGGCCGACAGGACGGCGACGACGACCGCCCGGGTCCGTGTCCGGGTGGAGCGGCCGGCTCGGTGCCGACCCCGGCGCCCGAGCGGTGCGTCCGGGGTCGAGGCGCCGGACGGCACGGGCGGCAGCACCGCCAGGCCGACGAGCAGGGTGATCGCGAGCGCCAGGACCACCAGACGGTCGACGCGGTGTTCGGCGAGCCAGACGACCGGCGTCCCGACCAGGGGGACGCGCAGGTAGCCGACGCCGACCACGGCGGTGCGTCGGACGGTGCTCGAGTCGTCGGCCGGGTTCGCGTCCCCCTTCGTGACCAGGGCGCCGTCGGCGTCCACCTGGTGGAGGCGGTGGAGGCGCAGGACGCCGGCGTGGTCCGGGTCCGGGAAGAGCAGGACCTGGCCGGCACGGATCTGGGAGGTCGGGACGGGGCGGCTGACGACGACGTCTCCGGGCACCAGTGACGGCTGCATGGAGCCGGTCATCACCGTGGTGCTGTGCCATCCGAGTGCCAGCGGTGCGACGCCCCAGATGGCGACGCCGACGAGGGCGGCGACCAGGCCACGTGCGACGAGCACCGCCGTGAAGCGGAGCCAGGACGACGAACGCATCGCGATCCTCCTGTCCGGGCCGGGGCCCCTCGGTGCGGGGACTACAGGTTCTGTGCTTCCCAGGTGAAGCCGAGTCCGGCGGTGGCGCCCATCAGGGAGGCGGGGGCGTCGGGGGAGACCGTGTAGGTGATCTGGAAGGTGCGCGACTCGGGCTTGGCGCCGGTCGTCTTCCACGTACCGACACCGTTGGCGTAGTTGGTCCGCGTCGACGCGAAGGTGGCGAGGGAGTCGTCGTACAGGGTCCCGTCGGCACCCGCTGCGGGGGTGAAGCCGGCGCAGGTCCCGTACCCACCACCGGACCCCTGCTTCACCTGGAGCGACACGTACGAGGCGAGGGCCTTGGTCTGCGTGACGTGGGTGGCGTAGAGCCGCACTGCGCTGGGCAGGCTGCCGTCGGACGTCACCGCGATGCAGTTGGCGCCGGTAGAGCCGGGCTTGAGGTTCGCGGCCGAGAAGAGCGCGGCGTTCGACGCGTCGTTGGTCAGCGAGACGGAGCCCATCGACCAGTTGTCGGTCCCGTCCGAGGACGTCGCGGAGAAGGCGGAGTAGCTGGCCGTCGAGACCGCGACGCCGGCGGCGAGGAGCGCGGCGGGGATCACGGCGAGGGTGCCGATGCGAGCGAGGGTGCGGGTGGGGCGGCGCATGACTTGGAGTCCATCCTGATCGGAACACCTCGAAATTCGAGGCAACTGAGACCATACGCCTCGAAAAACGAGTTTGTCAATCTTCGTGCTGAACGGAATCGGTTATGCTCAGATCGTGACTGCTTCCGGACCGCCTCCTGCGCCGCGTGACGCGGACCGCCTGTTGGACGAGGCCGTCGCGACCTTCTACGGCGCTCAGCTCGAGCACGCGCATCTCATGCAGCACCTCGCCGTCGGGCACGACCTCAACCCGGTCGACCTCCGCGCGCTGCAGTACCTCGGCGCGATCGACGACGACCGCACCCCGAAGGAACTCGGCGGGTACCTGGAGATGGGGACCGGGGCGGTCACGGCGCTGCTCGACCGGTTGACGCGACAGGGGCTGCTGGCCCGGGTCCGGAACCCCGACGACCGCCGCAGCGTCCGCATCGAACTGACCGCCGACGGCTTCGCGGTCGTCGGGACCCTGCGAGCCGCCTACCGGCGGGTGCTCGAGCAGGCCGTCCCGCTCGAGTCCGTCCAGCTGTTCACGGACTTCACGGACCGGATGGCAGCGGCGCTCCGAGCCGCCGCCCTGCCGGAAGCGGACCCCGAGCGCTGACGCTCGCTGCCCGTCGGTGCCGGACGGCAGACTGGGCGCATGGCACGGAAGACCGGCGTCACGGCGCCCCGCATCACGCTCACCGAACCGACCGATCTCGAGGACTGGACGCCCGGCCCCGGTGACGTCCTCACCGGCGACCGCATCGAGGGCAAGCGCATCGGCGTCCTCGACCTGTCCGGCGAACGGCTGCCCGACCTGGAGGTCGAGGAGTGCATCATCGAGACCCTCCGCGCCGGTGACGCCGAGCTGCGCGGCTTCCGGATCCGCGACAGCGTCGTCGAGGTGCTCGACGCCCCCGTGCTCCGCGCCGTCAGCGGTGCATGGCGGGAGGTCCGGATCGCCGGCGGACGCGTCGGGTCGGCCGAACTGCACGACAGTTCGCTGGCCAGTGTCGAGTTCGTCGGTCTGAAGCTCGGGTTCGTCAACCTCCGCGCCTCGACGCTGACCGACGTGGTCTTCCGCGACTGCGTCATCGACGAGATCGACATCGCCGACGCCCGACTGCTGCGGGTGTCGTTCCCGGGCAGCACCGTCCGAGAGTTCGCCGGAACGAACACCCGCATCGAAGACGTCGACCTGCGGGACGTCGACCTCGACCGCCTGGAGCGGCTGGACGGCCTGCGCGGCGCGACGATCGGCGGCGAACAGCTGTTCACGCTCGCCCCCCTGCTCGCCGCCCAGGCCGGCTACCGGGTCGAGTGACCGGCGCGCTCGCACCCACCGACCTGCTCGGCCGGTGGGTGCTGGACCGCACCGTGCAGGACCGGCTCGCCGACCTACGCGGCACCGTCACCGGCACGACCGAACTCGCCGCGGTCGACGACGACACGGTGCGCTGGCACGAGACCGGCACGATGGTCCTCGGCGACCGGACGACGCCGGTCTGGCGAACGCTGACGATCCGGCGCGGCCCGGCGGACGGCCCGGATGGCCCGGTCGGCCGGTGGCGGGTGCACTTCGCCGACGGCCGGCCGTTCCACGACTGGGTGTGGGGAGCGCCGGTCGAGCACGCCTGCGCCCCCGACGACTACACGGGCCTGCTCGCCGGCACGGCCGAATGGTGGAGCGTCCGCTGGCACGCACGCGGGCCCGCGAAGGACCTGCTGCTCGCCAGCACCCTCACCCCGCTGCGCTGACCGCTGCCGCGACGTCCGCCTGCAGCAGGTCGCCGTGCACCGCGGCTCCGGTCTGCGACCCCGCGGCCGCCGAGGCGACCACGGTGTGCATCGCGTTCGCCGCGTTCCCCGCCGCGTACACGCCGGGCACGTCGGTCCGGCCGAGTGCGTCGACCGCCAGGACCCGGCCGATCACCGTGCCGTTCACGTCCTGGTCCGCCGGCGTCAGCCCGAGTCCGGCGGCCCACTCGACCCGGGCCTCGACGCGGCTCGCAGCGGCCAGGGCGTCGAGTCCGACGACGGTGCCGTCCGCCAGCTCCACCCCGGACAGCGCGTCGCCCGCAGAGACCACGCGGACGACGGGGGACTCGATGACCCTGATACCACGGGCCACGAAACCGGCCAGCACGGTGTCGTCGAGGAGGTCCGGGTCCGCCACGAAGGCCGTGACGTCGTTACTCAGCGCGCGGAACAGCTGCACCTGGTGTGCCGCCGCCGCCATCGTGACCAGGACACCGATGCGTCGGTCGCGGACCTCCCACCCGTGGCAGAACGGGCAGTGCACGACCCCGCGGCCCCACTGCTCCGCGAGGCCGGGGACGTCCGGCAGGACGTCGACCGCGCCGCCGGCCACGACCACACGGCGGGCGGCGACGACCTCGCCGGACGCCAGGGTCAGCCGGAAGCCGACCGGGTCGTCGGCGGTGGCGGGCGAGGCGGACGCGGCCACGATCCTCCCGTCCGTCACGGTGACCCCGTACCGGGCGACCTCCTGCCGTCCGACCCGGACCAGGTCGCGTGGTGCGGTGCCCTCCTGCCCCAGCAGGTTGTGCACGCCCTCGGCGCGGGCGTTGCGGGGTCCACCCGCGTCGACGACCAGGACGGAGCGACGCGAGCGCCCCAGGATGAGCGCGGCGGACAGGCCGGCGGGGCCGCCGCCGACGACGATGACGTCGAAGTGTTCAGACATGCGGTGATCCTCGGTCGTCCGGAACCAGAACGGCAAGTGCTGTTGCTGGTGTGGCAAGATCACCGCATGACATCCACACGGGAGGCACGCCCCACCGAACCGACGACGGCCGACGTCGTCGACGCGGTCGGCCCACGACTCCGCGCGCTCCGCACGCGGCAGGACGTCACACTCGCCGCCCTCGCGGAGCGCACCGGCATCTCGGTGAGCACCCTGTCGCGGCTGGAGTCCGGGCAGCGGAAGCCCACCCTGGAACTGCTGTTGCCGCTGGCGCGGGCGTACCAGGTGCCGCTCGACGACCTCGTCGGGGCGCCACCGACCGGGGACCCGCGCGTGCACCTCAAGCCGGAACGGCACGGTCGACGCGTGGTGATCCCGCTGACGAAGCGGACCGGGGGAGTGCGGTCGTTCAAGCAGCTCATCGAACCGAACGACCACGGCTCGGACACGACGCTGAAGACCCACGAGGGCTACGAGTGGCTCTACGTGCTCTCCGGTCGGCTCCGACTGGCGCTCGGGGACGAGGTGTTCGACCTCGGTCCGGGCGAGGTCGCGGAGTTCGACACCCACACCCCGCACTGGGTCGGCAACGTCTCGCAGCAGGTCACCGAGGTGCTCTGCCTGTACGGGCCGCAGGGCGAGCGGGCGCACGTGCGGTCCAAGCCCGCGCCGCGGACCACCGGCCGACCCTGAGCTGCGGCCCACCGCGGGCACCGAGCAGCTCCGGCCGCGGCGGCCTACCGTGGCCGGCATGCAGAACCTCGACCTGACGGGCCGCACGGCCCTGGTGACCGGCTCCACCCAGGGCATCGGGCTGGCCATCGCGATCGACCTGGCCACCGCCGGGGCACGCGTCGTCGTGAACGGCCGCGGCGACGACGGCGTACAGCGCGCGATCGCCGCGGTGCGGGCCGCGGTGCCCGACGCCGACGTGACCGGAGCGGCCGGCGACCTCGCCACCGACGACGGCACGGCCGCCGTGCTCGAGGCGTTCCCGCACGTCGACGTGCTCGTCAACAACCTCGGCATCTTCGGCAGCCGCGACCCGTTCGCGATCACCGACGACGAGTGGCGGCACTACTTCGAGGTGAACGTCCTCGCCTCGATCCGCCTGATCCGCGCGTACCTGCCCGGCATGACGGAGCACGGGTACGGCCGCGTCATCTCGATCGCCAGTGACTCCGCCGTCGTGATCCCCGCCGAGATGATCCACTACGGCATGACGAAGACGGCGCTGCTGGCGGTGTCGCGCGGGTTCGCGAAGGCCGTGAAGGGCACGGGTGTGACCGTCAACACCGTCATCGCGGGCCCGACACACACGGCCGGGGTCGAGGACTTCGTCGCCGAGCTCGTCGGCACCGACCTGCCGTGGGACCAGGCGCAGCGGAAGTTCATGCAGGAGCACCGGCCGCAGTCGCTCGTCGAACGACTGCTCGAGCCGGAGGAGATCGCGCACATGGTCACGTACCTGGCGTCGCCGCTCGCCTCGGCCACGACCGGCGGGGCGCTCCGGGCCGACGGCGGGTACGTCGACTCGATCCTGCCCTGACGCGGACGGGCCCCGCCGCCGACCGGGTGGTCGGTGACGGGGCCCGTGCACGTGCGCCGGTCAGCCGACGGCGGCGCGGTACCGCTCGAGCACCTCGGGGTGCGGGTCCGCCGGGATCGACGTCGTCGGGATCGACCAGCCGGGGAGGTCCCCGGTCACGACCCACGCAGCCTGCCGCGCAGCACCCGCGGCGACGTACTCGCCGGGTTCGGGCACCAGGACCTCGCGCCCGAAGACCTGCGCCGCGACGACGCGGACGGCCTCGTTCTGCGCGGCCCCACCGATGAGCAGCAGTCGCTCCACGGTGACGCCGGTCCGCTCGACCGCAGCCAGACCGTCGGCGAGGGCGCAGAGCATGCCCTCCACCGCGGCACGGGCCAGGTGTGCCCGGTCCGTCGTTCCCGGGGTCATGCCGAGCAGTGACGCGGTGGCGTCGGGCCGGTTCGGGGTGCGCTCACCGACGAAGTACGGCACCAGGACGAGCCCGTCGGCACCGGCCGGGGCCTGCAGCGCCAGTCGACCGAGTTCGGCGTGGTCGACGCCGAGCAGGCCGCCGATCACCTCGAGCACCCGGGCTGCGTTCAACGTGGTGACGATCGGCAGCCGGGCGCCCGTGGCGTCCGCGAACCCGGCGACGGTGCCGGACGGGTCCTCGACCGCGGTGTCGGTGACACCGAACACGGTGCCGCTCGTGCCGAGGGACACCGCGACGTCGCCGGCGGCCAGACCGAGTCCGAGCGCGGCGCCGGCGTTGTCCCCGGCACCGGGTGCGACGACGAGACCCGCGGGAGCGGTGACGCCGCCGGGCAGTCCGACCGCCTGGTCGAGCGTGCCCATCGCCTCGGACGGACCCACGACCCGCGGGACGATGACCGCGTCGCCATCGTCTCCTGTCTGCGTGTCGTCAGCAGTCTGGGCCAGCCGGAGTCGACGGCCCAGCGCGAGCTCGAACAGCTCCGGGTCGTACTCCCGGCGGGCCGGGTCCCAGTAGGCGGTGCCGCTGGCGTCGGAACCGTCGGTCGCCAGTGCGTCCAGGTCCGGGCCGAGCGGGCTCTCGTCCGCCGGGCCGTAGCCGCGGAGGCGCCATGACAGCCAGTCGTGCGGCAGCGCGACGGCGGCCACGCGGGCCGCGTGCTCCGGTTCCGCGTCGCGGAGCCAGCGGAGCTTCGTGGCGGTGAACGAGGCCACCGGGACCAGCCCCGTGCGGGCGACCCATGCCTCCCGTCCGAGTTCCTCGACCATGTCGGCCGCGGCGGCCGCACTGCGGACGTCGTTCCAGAGCAGAGCCGGTCGGATCACCCGGCCGTCGGCGTCGAGCACGACCATGCCGTGCTGCTGGCCGCCGATGCCGATCGCGGCGACGTCGTCCAGGCCGCCGGCGTCGGCGACCGCGGTGCCGAGGGCGTCCCACCAGGCGGCGGGGTCGACCTCGGTGCCGTCGGGGTGCGTGGCACGGCCGGAGCGGACGACCTGGCCGGTCGAGGCGCGACGGACGACGACCTTGCAGGACTGCGTGGACGAGTCGACCCCGGCGACGAGGAGGTCCTCATCGCCGGGGTCGGTCGCGCTGGAGGCGAGATCAGCCACGAGCGCCCATGAGGTGCTCGATCGCGAGCTGCTGCAGCTTGACGAAGCCGAAGCCCTTGCCGCCGAAGTACGCGTCGGTGTCGAAGTCCTCGTACGCCGAGGTGTCGGCGAGGAACGCGTCGTAGCTCTCGCCCTCGTTCAGCGTCGGCTTCGCGAGCTCGGTGACCTTGGCGGCCTCGAGCGCTGCCTGGACCTCGGGGTCGGCGCGGAAGGCCTCCGCGCGCTCCTTGAGGAGCAGGTACATGCGCATGTTCGCGGCGGCCGAGTCCCAGACGCCCGTGATGTCCTCGGTGCGGGACGGCTTGTAGTCGAAGTGACGGGGGCCGTCGTAGGCGCGGCCACCCTGCGGGGCGCCGTGCTCGAGCAGGTCGACGAGCGAGAACGCGTTCTGCAGGTCGCCGTGACCGAAGACGAGGTCCTGGTCGTACTTGATGCCGCGCTGACCGTTGAGGTCGATGTGGAAGAGCTTGCCCGAGTAGAGCGCCTGCGCGATGCCGGCGGTGAAGTTCAGGCCCGCCATCTGCTCGTGGCCGACCTCGGGGTTCACGCCGAACAGCTCGGGGCGCTCGAGGGTGTCGATGAACGCGATCGCGTGGCCGAGCGTCGGCAGCAGGATGTCGCCGCGGGGCTCGTTCGGCTTCGGCTCGATGGCGAACTTGATGCCGTAGCCCTTGTCGGTGACGTACTGGGCCAGCAGGTTCACGGCCTCGCGGTAGCGCTCGAGCGCAGCCTGGACGTCCTTGGCGGCGTCGTACTCGGCGCCTTCGCGGCCACCCCACATGACGAAGGTCTCGGCGCCGAGCTCGGCAGCGAGGTCGACGTTGCGGAGCACCTTGCGGAGGGCGAAGCGGCGGACCTCGCGGTCGTTCGAGGTGAAGCCGCCGTCCTTGAAGACCGGGGCGGAGAAGAGGTTCGTGGTCACCATCGGGACGACGAGGCCGGTCGACTCGAGCGCGCCCTTGAGGCGGTCGATCTGCGTCTGACGCTCGGCGTCGGTCGAGCCGAACGCGAAGAGGTCGTCGTCGTGGAAGGTGAGGCCGTAGGCGCCGAGCTCGTCGAGCTTCTCGACCGCCTCGACCACGTCGAGCTGGGGGCGCGTCGGGCCGCCGAAGGGGTCCGAGCCGTTGTAGCCGACGGTCCAGAGACCGAAGGAGAACTTGTCGTCGCGGGTGGGCTGCACTGCCATGGGGGTCTGCCGATCGTCGTCGAGCGGATTTGTTGTCAGCGAGAACATATCCCGTCCGACCGTCACCCGCAACCCTCGGCACCCTGGGATACTCGGCACATGACGATCGGCGCTGCGGAACGGTCCGGCTCGCGCCCGACCCTCGACGCCATCGCCCGCCAGGCGTCGGTGTCCCTGGCCACGGTGTCGAAGGTCCTCAACGGCCGCCCCGGCGTGTCCGATCCGACCCGGGAGCGTGTCGAACGCCTGCTCGCCGCCTCCGGCTACGCCCAGCGCGACACCCCACCCGGGCCCGGGTCGCTCGTCGAGCTCGTCGTGGAGGACCTGGCCAGCGAGTGGTCGATCGAGATCGTCCGCGGGGTCGAGGCCGTCGCCCGCGAGCACGGCTACGCCCTCTCCCTGTCCGCCCTCGGTCCGGACCACGCCGTCGGGGAGGACTGGATCACCGGTGTCCTGCACCGCCGACCCGCGGCGATCGTCCTGCAGTTCTCCGCGCTCACCGCCGGCCGCCGCGACCAGCTCCGCGCCCGCGGCATCCCGTTCACGGTGGTCGACCCGGTCGGCGACCCGCCCGCCGACGTCCCGGTCGTCGGTGCGACCAACACCGCCGGGGGAGCGGCGGCGACACGGCACCTGCTGGACCTCGGCCACACCCGCATCGCGGCGATCGCCGGTCCACTCGACATGGCCTGCGCGGTCGACCGGCTGGCAGGACACCGTGCGGCGCTCGCCGCGGCCGGACTGGAGGCACGCAGCACCTCCGGCACGCCCGTCCCGCCCGGCACACGCGACCCGTCCGTCGTCGTCGCCCGGTTCAGCCGGGAGGACGGCGAACGCGCGGCCCGTGGACTCCTGGCGGTCGACCCTCGGCCGACGGCGATCGTCACCGGCAACGACCTGCAGGCCCTCGGCGTGCTCGACGCAGCCCGGTCGCTCGGGTTCCGGGTGCCCGAGGACCTGTCCGTCGTCGGGTTCGACGACGTCGCTCCCGCACGGTGGGCACGACCGGCGTTGACGACGATCCGGCAGCCGCTGCAGGAGATGGCGGAGCGGGCCACACGGATGGCGCTCCGCCAGCACGCGGGCGCGGACGGGCCCGCGGGTGGCGCGCCGAACGGGCCGGTCCGGGTCGAGCTCGCCACGACGCTCGTGGTCCGCGACTCGACGGCCGCACCCGGTGTCGGGGCGGGGGACGAGCCTCCCGTCCGACGTGACGTGACCACCGTCGAGATCGTGGGCGGACCCGAGGCGCTGCGTGTCGGCCTGCACGAGCACGACCCGGCCTGGGCGGTGACGTTCGCGGAGCACCGGGAGCGGATCCTCCGCGCGGTCGGGCCGCTCGACGTGCGGGTCGAGCACATCGGCTCGACGTCGGTGCCGGGGCTCGCCGCCAAGCCGATCGTCGACCTGGTCGTCGTCGTGCCGGACGTCACCGACGAGTGCGCGTACCTCGAGCCGCTCCTGGGTGCCGGGTACGAGCTGCGGGTGCGTGAGCCCGGCCACCGTCTGGTCCGGACGCCGGCGCGGGACGTCCACGTGCACGTGTACGAACGCGGCGCGGCGGCGATCGACGACTACCTGCTGCTGCGTGAGCGGCTGCGGACGGACCCGGACGACCGGGCGCTCTACGAGCAGACGAAGCGGGCGCTGCTCGGCGGGACGTGGGACGACATGAACGACTACGCGGACGCCAAGACCGACGTGATCCGCGCGGTCATGGCACGGGCGCGCGCCGCGGCGGCGTCACCCGTGTGACTGGCGTGCTGCCGTCTGGCGATCGCGATGGCGCGACACGGGTTGACACGAGTAAACCCGCGCCGCCACACTGGCCGGACGCCCCGTCGGACGACGGTGTGCAACGACGCACAGAAGGACAGCACATGACGTTCACCCTCGGCATGGTCGGTGCCGGCCAGTTCTCGTCCCACTTCGCCGCCCTGTTCCAGCTGCACCCCGGTGTGTCGGCCGTGTACGCCACCGACGTCATCGAGGGTCGCGCGCAGCGACTGGTCGACGACCTCGGCCTCGCCGGCACGTACGCCGATCTCGACGCGATGCTGGCCGACCCCGCGATCGACGCGGTCGCCGTGTTCACGCAGCGCTGGACGCACGGGCCGATCGTCGCCCGCGCACTGCAGGCCGGCAAGCACGTCTACTCGGCGGTGCCGATGGCCGTGACGCAGGAGGAGATCGCCGAGGTCATCGACCTGGTGTCCGCGACCGGGCTGACCTACATGATGGGCGAGACCAGCCAGTACAACCCGGCGACGGTCTTCGCGCGGCAGAAGGCCGAGCAGGGTGCGTTCGGTCGGGTGTTCTACGCCGAGGGCGACTACCTGCACGACATGGACCTCGGCTTCTACGACGCGTACAAGTACAGCGGCGGTGACGACTGGAAGGCCACCGCCAGCTACCCGCCCATGTGGTACCCGACCCACGCGATCGGCGGGGTCCTCGGCGCCATGCCGCGGCACGCGACGAGCGTCAGCTGCATCGGCGTGCGTGACGACCGCGACGACGGGGTGTTCGACAAGCAGGTCAGCATGTTCGACAACGACTTCTCGAACATGACCGCGCTGTTCGAGCTCGACGGCGGCGGGTCCATGCGCATCAACGAGTTCCGCCGCGTCGGCTACCCGTCCCCGATCCGGGAGAGCCGGTTCCGCTGGTTCGGCACCGAGGGCAGCTTCGAGCAGCTCGCCGCGACCTCGGTCTGGCAGGACAAGGACGGCGTGCAGGACGTCTCCGACCTGCTCGCCTCGGAGCCCGCGATCGGTCCGGACGACCCGCTGCTGGCCGACATCGCACCGTCCCTCCGCGAGGCGTTCAGCTCCGGGCACGCGAAGGTCCACCAGGCGGAGGCCGAGCGCCTCCCGGCCGAGTTCGACGTCGCCCCGGACGGACACGAGGGCAGCCACCGCTTCCTGGTCGACGACTTCGTCCGCGCGGTCGCCGGCGGCACGCTGCCCACCGTCAACGCCTGGGTCGCGGCCCGGTACACGCTGCCCGGACTCGTGGCGTTCCAGTCCGCGCTGCGGGACGGCGAGCGACTGCCGATCCCCGACTTCGGCGACGCCCCGGTGCCCGTCGGGTCGCCGCTGCCGGTCCGCAGCGAGCCGTCCGGAGCATGACCGGTCGGGCGGCGCGGCCGCGTGCGCGCCGCCCTGTGCCGGCCTCCGTGCGGAGCCGGGCATGACGGGCAGGACGCCGGCGCCGCGGAAGGCGACCCGACGGGACGTCGCCCGGCTCGCCGGTGTGAGCGACGCGGTCGTCAGTTACACCCTGAACGGCACGGCGCCGGTCGCCGCCGCGACGGCGGAACGTGTCCTGGCTGCCGTCGAGCAGCTCGGGTACCGGCCGAACCAGGCTGCGCGCGCCCTCCGCTCCGGCTCCGCGGACACGCTCGCCTTCCTCGTGCCGAGCAGCAGCGACCCCGTCTTCACGAACCCGTTCTTCGGTGAGTACGCGAGCACCCTGGAGGCTGCTGCTCGCGACCGCGGGTACGCCCTGTACACGACGGCCACGTCGTTCCGACCGGACGAGGTGCTCGCCCGGTTCCGCGAGTTCGCCGCGCGCCAGATCGACGGTGTGCTCGTGCTGGCGGGCAGCACCCCGCTCGACAGTGCGGCCCTCGACCGTGTCGGACTGCCGTGGATCGCCCTCAACGTCGCCACCGGCGAGCACGGGGTCGCGAGTCTCGGTACCGACCTCCGAGCGGGTGCGGTGGCGATGACGACGCACCTGCTCGAGCACGGCCACGGGTCCGTCGGGTTCGTCGGCCAGGACGACCCGAGCGAGCCCCGGTACGTCGGGTGGCTGCAGGCATGCACCGCCGCCGGCGTGCCGGCCGGACCGTTCATCGCGGCCGAGGTCACCCGTCCGGGCGGTCGGGACGCCGGCCACCGGATCGCCGACGAACGGTCAGCGGACCCGACCCCGGCGCCGCGGGCGTTCTTCGTCGCGTCCGACCGGACCGCGGTGGGTGTGCTGCGGGCCTTCCACGAGCGTGGCGTCCGGGTGCCGGAGGACATCGCGATCGCGTCCTTCGACGGCTCGTCGGAAGCCGAGTACGCCTGGCCGGGCCTGACGACGTTCCGGCAGCCGATCGACGAGATGGCGCAGAGCGCGGTCGCGCGGTTGCTCGCGACGGACCGCGACCACACACACGAACTGTTCCCCGGAGAACTCGTCCGCCGACGCTCGTGCGGGTGTCCGGACGCAGGGTGACGACCTCCCTGTCGGGTCAGAGCGCGCTGAGGTCGCGGCCGTCCAGGGCGTCGTTCCAGGTGGTCCGGCCCTGCTGCTCCTCGGCGACGTGGAGTCCGCCGTGCGCCTGCTGCAGTCCGCAGAGCCAGCGGTCGAAGCGGCTCGGGCAGCGCTCCTCGCCGCGCGGAGCCGGGAGTTCCGGGGACGTCGCGGGGGCTGCCCCGGGGAGGGGATGGGTGGTCGAGCGGTCGTGCATCGTCTGCTTCCTGTCGTGTGTTCCTCTCCTTGGACGTGTCGAGCGGCCGTTCCGTCACGAAACCGATGCGCGCAGGCGAGTCGGGGGCGGACGGTGCATGCTCGGATGCGGCCGTCGACCCGGACGGACACCGCCTCCAGGACCCCGGAGGTCCCGGACCTCGGAAGGTGAGGATGACCGACGACGACCCGCTCGGCCGCGCCGAGGACTCGACGCTCGTCGTCCGTGCCGCCGACGGTGACGTGCCGGCCTTCGCGGTCCTCGCCCGCCGCCACGGACCGCTGATGCGCGTCTACGCCGAGCAGATGCTCGGGTCGAACATCGAGTCCGACGACGTCGTGCAGGAGTCGTTCCTCGCCGGGTGGCGCCGCCTGTCCGACCTGGACACCCCCGCCCACTTCCGGCCGTGGATGATGCAGATCGTCACCCGGAAGGCCATCGACCGCCTGCGCCGTCGCCGGCACCACGACGACGTCGACGAGGTCGAACGGCCTGCCGACCCGGCACAGAGCCCGGAGCGTATCGTCGAGGCGCGGCTGCAGCTCGACGCGATGTGGGCTGCGTTGGACCGGCTCCCTGCCGACCAGCGTCGCTGCTGGTTGTTGCGGGAGACAGCCGGGTACAGCTACCAGGAGATCAGTGAGGCGCTCGAGCTGCCGGTCTCGACGGTCCGAGGGCTCCTCGCTCGGGCACGGCAGTCCCTGCTCCGGGAGATGGAGGCGTGGCGATGAGCGACGACGACCAGACCCTGCCCGCGGACTCCCTGCCGGTCGACGGTCTGCCCGATGCCGACCTCGACGGCCACACCTTCGACGAGCTCGCCGACTACCTGGACCGCGGCCGCACACCGCGTGACCCCGACATCGAGTCGTCCGCTGCCTGCCGTCTGGCCCTGTCGAACATGCAGCGCCTCCGTGAGCTGTCGGTCGGGGCCATGCAGCGTCGGGCCGACACGGACCCCGACCCGCAGCGCGAGAGCGGGTGGATCGACGGCCTGCTCGCCACGATCCGGGCCGAGATCACCTCCGGCCGCGACGTCCCCGTCAGCCACCCGGACCCGCGGCTGCGGCTCACGCTCACCGAGGCGGCGGTCCGCAACCTGGTCCGTCGTGCCGGCGACACCACCGGTGGGATCGTGATGGGACGCTGCACCCTGACCGGAGACGTCTCCACCCCGGGGACGCCGATCACCGTCGACCTGACCGCGGCCATCGCCTACGGGCAGGTCGCCGACGAGACCGCGGACCGACTGCGACGACGGGTGGCCGACGTCCTCGCCCGGCACACCGAACTCGTCATCGAACAGATCGACGTCACCTTCGACGACGTCTACGTCCCCTAGGAGCATCCGTGGCCGACGACCAGGAGCTGTCCCGCCATCTGACCGACGTCGCCCGAGCGACCGAGGGCGTCAGTCACGTCTTCCCGGCGCAGTCGCTCGTGCAGATCGCGGCGGACGCCGTCGCGGCCCAGCTCGAGATCCGCGACCCGGGCACGCTGGTGGACGTCCACCGTGGCGGCGGGGCCGTCCGGGTCACGGCCGAGGTCGCGGTCGACGGCGCCCGACCCGCGACGGAGACCGTGCGCGAGGTCGGCGAACGCATCCGCTCGGTCGTGGACGCCGAGCCCGGCCCGCGACCGGACACGATCACCGTCGTGGTCCGGCTCGTCGAGGACACCGTCGGGATCACGGCGGACGAGGTCGCGGCCGACCTGGTCTGACCCGGTCCACGGACGGCACGCGGCGACGACGTCAGGAGCGGGACCGGGGCATGAACAGGGCGAGCCCGAGCGGGATCGAGCTCAGCCCGAAGACCCACCAGAACGTGCCGGCGAACGCTCCGACCACCGCTGTCTGGGTGGCGGCACCGGCGACGAAGTGCTCGAGGACCACCGCGACGACGGTCACGCCGAAGGGTGCGCCGACACGTTGGACGATGCTGAACGCCGCGCTCCCTCGCGGGGTCTCGGCCTGACTGAGGCTCGCGAAGGCCAGGGTCATGACCGGCAGTGACGCCGCTCCCATCCCGAAGCCCTGGACGAACTGGGCGGCGAGCAGCAGGACCGTGTCGCCGCTGGCACCGGCCGTGGCGAACGGGACGATGCCGAGCATGAGCAGGACGACGCCGCCCGCCACGACGACCCGCTGGTCGACCCGGGCGAACACCTTCCGGCTGAGCACGATGAACACGATCGTGCCGAGTCCCTGCGGCACGAGCAGCAGCCCCGTCTGCAGCACGCTGACGCCGCGGACCTGCTGGTACCAGAGCGGCAGGAGGAACATCAGCGCGTACATCGAGAACCCGCCGACGAAGGTGATGACGCTGGACAGGCCGAAGCTGCGCCGGGTGAACACACGGACGTCGACCAGGGCGTGTGTCCCACGGCGGAGCGCGGTGAGGACGAACGACACGAGGAGCGCCACCCCGACCGTGAGGGGGAGCCACGCCTGCACCGCACCGAACCCCTCGGAGCCGGTGAGCTGGCTGACGCCGAAGGCGACGAGAGCGACGCTCGGGGTGAGCAGCACGAAACCGAGCAGGTCGAACCGGTGTCCGCGCTGAGCGGCCGCGGCCGGGAGGTACCGCGGTGCGAGCACGAGCGCGGCGAGGCAGATCGGGACGTTCACGAAGAACAGCCAGTGCCAGCTGATCGACTGGACGATCGAGCCGCCGATGATCGGCCCGAGGATCGGCGCGAGCTGCCCGATCAGGCCGATCGTCGCGATCGCCCGGCCGATCCGTTCGCGGCCGGCGGCACGGGTCAGGATCGTGATCGTCACGGGGAGCACCAGTCCGGCGCCGAGGCCCTGGAGCACCCGGAACACGACGAGTGACGGCAACGACCACGCCAGGCCGCACAGCAGCGAGCCGACCGTGAACAGGCCGACGGCGACCATCCACGTGGCGCGGGCACCGATCCGTTCGGAGAGCCATCCGGACACCGGGATCACCGAGACGTAGGCGAGCAGGTAGCCGGTCGCGATCCACTGCGTGTCCGCCACGGGTGCGTGGAACACGTGGTGGAGGTGGTCGAGCGCGATGTTCACGATGGTCGTGTCGAGGAGCGTCGTGAGGGCTCCGAGCACCAGCACGAGGCTGATGGCGTTGAGTCGCCGGTCGCTGACCGGGGCGGTGTCGGTGGACGGTGGGGGAGTGCTGGTCGTCGTCATGAGCGGCACACTACACCGTGCAGTGTAGTTTCCAGCAAGGCCGGTAGGCTCGGGTTCGTGGGAGCTGCCGTGCCGTCGAGACCGCTCCGCCAGGGCCAGGCGGAGAAGCGATCAGCGATCATGGCCGCAGCACGGGAGCTCTTCGTGCGGGACGGTGTCGACCGCACGAGCATGGACGCGGTCGCCGCGCGGGCCGGGGTCTCCAAGCGCACCGTGTACGACTACTACGGCGACAAGCGCGGCCTGCTCCTCGGGGTCGTGGTCGACGCCGGCGAGTCCCTGGTCGCGTCCCTCCGGACAGCCCTCGACACGCACCTCTCCGACGAGGCGGACATCGCGGACACCGCCACCCTGGAACGCGCACTCACCGAGTTCGCCGTCGAGATCGGGTCGTCGATGCTCGGCTCCTCGGACTACGCCACCACCGTCAAGCTCATCTCGGAGAACCGCACGCTGCTGCCGGAGCTGGAGCAGCACCCGCTGAGCTCCGCCCCGGAAGAAGCCCTCGCCGAGCGGATCGCACACTTCGCCGAGACCGGCCTGCTCGATGCCGACGACCCGCGGCTGGCGTCGGACCACTTCAACGCGCTCACCACCCTGCTCGCGTGGAACAACTGGATCCCGGGGGAGCCCGCGCGCGCCGAGGTCCGTGACGTCATGACGAGCGGCGTGCACGCGTTCATGCGGGCGTACGGCGCACGCTGACGCGACCGGATCGCAGGGGAACACGGCCAGGCGCTCGCGCGACCCGTTCCACGAAAGTTTTCCGATCCTCCCGTCCGCCTTGTCCCGGCCACCCGCCCGTCCGTAGCGTCGACGACGGACGCACGATGCGAGGGAGCATGCGATGACGGAGGACCGGTTGCGGGTCGCCATGGTGGGCCACGGCTTCATGGGAGCCGCGCACTCGCAGGCCTGGCGGGTCGCCCCGCGCTTCTTCCCGCTCGACCGCGAGCCCGAGATGACCGTCGTCGTCGGCCGCGACCCCGAGCGCACCGAGGCCGCCCGCGCCCGCTTCGGGTGGCAGCGTGCCGAGACCGACTGGCGCCGTGTCGTCGAGGACCCCGACATCGACGTCGTCGACGTCTGCTCACCCGGGTCCTCGCACGTCGAGGTCGCGATCGCGGCACTGGAAGCCGGCAAACACGTCCTCTGCGAGAAACCGCTCGCCAACACCGTCGCCGAGGCGGAGGCCATGGTCGCCGCCGCCGAGTCGGCCGCCGCGCGCGGGATCCGCTCGATGGTCGGCTTCAGCTACCGGCGCGTCCCCGCCCTGGCGTTCGCCCGCCAGCTCGTGCAGGCCGGCCGGATCGGCGAGGTCCGCCACGCCCGCGCGCTGTACCTGCAGGACTGGCTCACCGACGCCGACGGCCCGATGACGTGGCGACTGGACGCCTCGCTCGCCGGGTCCGGCTCGCTCGGCGACATCGGCGCACACGCCGTGGACCTCGTCGAGCACATCACGGGTGCGACGCTCGGCACTGTCAGCGGCACGCTCGAGACGTTCGTGCACGAGCGCCCGCTGCTGGCCGACGGCGTCGGCCTGTCCGGTACCGCCTCCGACCAGCGCGGACAGGTCACCGTCGACGACGCCGCCTGGTTCACCGGCCGACTGACGGGAGGCGCGGCCCGCCCCGGTGGGACCGTCGCCACGTTCGAGGCCACCCGGTACGCGACCGGGCGGAAGAACGGCCTGACGATAGAGATCAGCGGGTCCACCGGGGCGATCGCCTTCGACCTCGAGGCCATGAACGAACTCCACGTGTACGACACGAACGCGCCCGCGGGGGAGCAGGGGTTCCGTCGGGTGCTCGTCACCGAGCCGGAGCACCCGTACATGGCGAACTGGTGGCCGACCGGTCACCCGATCGGCTACGAGCACACCTTCGTCCACGAGGTCGTCGACTTCGTCACGGCGATCACCAGCGGGCAGCAGCCCGAGCCGTCTTTCGCTGTCGGGCTGCACGTGCAGGACGTCCTGGACGCCGTGCAGCGGAGCGCCGCCGACGGCAGCGCCTGGACCTCCATCCCCCGCCGATGACCTTCCCTCCCCCCGATCCGCAAGGAGCACCTCCCGTGCAACGCCAGGCACTCGTCGTCCGCGGCGGTTGGGACGGGCACATGCCCGTCGAGACCACCGAGCTGTTCATCCCCTTCCTCCGTGAGAACGGGTTCGACGTCCGCGTCGAGGAGGGCACCGCCGTCTACGCCGACCAGTCCGTGATGGACACGATCGACCTCGTCGTGCAGGTCAACACCATGTCGACCATCGCGAAGGAGGAGTTCGACGGCCTGCAGCGTGCCGTCCTCGCCGGCACCGGGATGGCCGGCTGGCACGGCGGCATCGCGGACTCGTACCGGGACAACGCCGACTACCTCCACATGATCGGCGGCCAGTTCGCCCACCATGCCGGCAAGCACCCGGACGAGCGCGTGGGGGAGCAGTCCGACAACTACATCCCGTACACGGTGCACGTCACCGACCTCGGTCGTGCGCACCCGATCATGCAGGGCATCGAGGACTTCGACCTGGTCAGCGAGCAGTACTGGGTGCTCAGTGACGAGTACGACGACGTCCTCGCCACCACCACCCAGGAGGCCCGTGCCTGGGACGCGTGGAACCGCCCTGTGACCTCGCCGGCGATCTGGACCCGGCAGTGGGGCGAGGGGCGGATCTTCGTCTCGGCACCCGGGCACCGGATCGAGATCGTCGAGTCGCAGCCGGTCCGCACGATCATCGAGCGCGGCCTGCTGTGGGCCGCCCGATGAGCGCCGGAGTCGCGGGTGACGCCGGTCCTCGTGCTGCCGCTCCGCTGCGGGTCGGGATGGTCGGCGTCGGCAACATCAGCAAGCAGTACCTCGAGCAGTTCCCGTCGCTGCCGGACCTGCGCCTCACCGCGGTCGCCGACCTCGACACCGCCCGGGCAGCAGCCGTCGCCGACGAACAGGGCGTCCAGGCGCTCGGTGTCGACGAGCTGCTGGCGTCCCCGGACGTCGACGTCGTCCTCAACCTGACGATCCCCGCCGCCCACGCCGACGTCGCCAGCCGGGCGCTCGCCGCGGGCAAGCACGTCTACGGCGAGAAGCCGCTGGCCCTCACCACCGCCGAGGCCGCTCCGGTCCTGGCCGCCGCGCAGGCCGCGGGCCTCCGGGTCGGCAGCGCCCCGGACACCGTGCTCGGCACCGGGATCCAGACCGCTCGGGCCGCGCTCGACGCCGGTCGCATCGGCACCCCGGTCGCCGCCGCGGTGTCCTGGAGTGCCCCGGGCCACGAGCTCTGGCACCCCGCACCCGGCTTCTACTACCAGCCGGGCGGTGGCCCGCTGCTCGACATGGGCCCGTACTACCTGACGAGCCTCGTCACGTTCTTCGGCTCCGTGGTGCGGGTCAGCGGCAGCACGACCCGCTCGACCCGACAGCGGACGGTCGCCACCGGGCCGAACGCCGGCCAGGTCCTGCCGGTCGACGTCGACACCCACGTCGTCGCGGTCCTGGAGCACGAGGACGGCGTCGTCTCCACGGTCACGCTGTCGTTCGAGGTGTGGGCGACCGAGGCCCCGCTGTTCGAGGTGCACGGCACCGCCGGGTCCCTGTCGGTCGCCGACCCGAACCGCTTCTCGGACCCGACCCGCATCGCGACGGCCGAGGACCGGGCGTTCCAGGAGCTCCCCGTCCTCGCGGGCCACCGCGACGCCGGGCGGGGGGTCGGTCTGGCGGACATGGCGCGGGCGATCGCCTCCGGGGAGCCGCACCGGGCCTCCGGCGACCTGGCGTTCCACGTGCTCGACGTCATGGAGTCGATCGCGACCGCGGGGCGGGAGCACGCCGTCGTCGAGGTGGCGAGTCGCGCCTCCCGGCCGGCACCGGTCCCGCTCGGGTAGCCCGCTCCGCGCCCGTCGTGTGCCAGACTTCCGTCGCTGACACTGAGGTCGGCTCAGGAGGGGAACGAGATGCACCGGAACCGGGCGCCGTTCTGGATCAGGAGCATCCGGCGCCGGCCCGCAGCCGTCGTGGTCCTCTCCGCCCTGGCCGCGCTCGCCACGGTCGTGTCGGTCCTCGCCCCGATGCTCCTCCGTGCCGTGCAGCAGACGGCGCTGGACGAGGCACTGGACCACGCTGGCGTCCCGGGGACGTCGATCGCCGCCTCCGCCGACTACGACGTCGCCCAGGAACAGCCGGCAGGGCTCGTCGCGCTCGTCCGCGACGGCGCACTGCAGAACCTCGTTCGCGGCGGGGACGGAGCAGCCCTGGCCGACGAACCCGTCGCTGTCTTCGACCGCGCGCTCCGCTGAGTGACCGGTCACCGGGTCGAGCGACGCGGCGGCCCCGCCCGGGCCGTCGTGCCGCGGGCCGCCAGGAGGTCGGCTCGCGGCGCGGACGCACGGGGTCAGTCGGCCAACGGCCAGAGCCACTCGGCTTCGAGCTCACCCTCGACGAGGTCGCCCAGCTTGCCGAAGTACTCCTGCATGTGGGGCTGCTGCACGTGGCGGGCGATGTCCGCACCGGACGACCAGCGCTCGTAGAACGCGAACGCGCCCGGCTGCTCCTTCGTGGTGTGGACCGAGTACTGCTCGTGGCCCTGCTCGGCTCGGACCGACGGGATGATCGCGCGGATCGCGTCCTCGAGTTCGCGCTCCTTGCCCGCCTTCGCGCGAGCGAACCCGTAGACGGCGACCGCCGTCGGCGAGGCCAGGACGTCGGCGGGCATCAAGCCGTCGGGGACGGTGTCTTCGGTCGTGCTCATGGTGTGTTCCTCTTCCGGTTCTTTCGTCGAGAGCGTGCGCTCGGGACGACGTCAACGCTAGGAGCACTCGCTGGCACGATCAATGCGTGATCGGACCAGGAAGATGTCCGGAAGGACCAAGCGCTGTCGGCGGAGCGATCATCCGGGCATGTGGCCGTAGGTTCGGTCCATGGACGTTCTCTCCGAGGTGCTCGACATGTCCGGTGTCCGGGGGAGCGCCGGCGCACGGATCGCGGCAGCGGGCGACTGGGGCGTCGAGTGGCTCCGGGACCGGGACGCGGTCGTGTACGCGGTCACCGCAGGCACCGCCTCCCTGGCCGTCGACGGTGAGACTCCACGGCTGCTGATGACCGGCGACGTCGTGATCCTGCCCACCGGGGCGGCGCACGCCCTGTCCAGCGCACCCGGCGTCGAAATCCACTCGTGTGACGTGGCAGCCGCGGCCGAGGCTCGTCGGCGTGGTGACGTCCTGCGCCTGGGCGACGGGGACGTGCAGACCCAGATCCTCGGCGCCTCGTACTCCCACGACGCGGCGAGCAGCACGCCCGTCTTCGCCCTCCTCCCGACGGTCGTCCACCTCCACGCGCAACAACTCGACGCCAGCGCGTCGGACATCGTCCGGCTCCTCGGACGGGAACTGGCCCGCCCCGGCCTCGCGACCGACCTCGTCCTGGACCGCCTCGTCGACGTCCTCCTCATCGAGGTCCTCCGCGTCTGGCTCGCCGCGACGCCGCAGGCCGATGCGTCATGGTGGGGAGTGCTCCGCGACCCGATCCTCCTGCGAGCCGTCACCCGGATCCACGAGGCTCCGGGGCGCCCGTGGACGACCGAAGCACTGGCACGCGAAGCCGCGACGTCGAAGCAGACCCTGGTCCGCCGCTTCTCGACGTTCGCGGGGACCACCCCCGGTGAGTACCTGACCCGCTGGCGGATGGACCTCGCCGCCCATCGCCTTCGGGACACCGACGACGCCCTCGAAGCGATCGCCGCGGACGTCGGCTACACCTCCGTCCACGCCTTCAGCCGGGCCTTCCGGCGGGAGCGTGCACTCCCGCCGGGGCGCTACCGGACGGCTGCCCGGACGGCGTGACGCACCGTCGTCACCGTTCGACGGTCGCCAGCGTCCGGCCGTGGCGAGCCGCGTCGCCCTCGGCACGGACCCGCAACTCGTCGGCCAGCTCCGTGAACTGGTCGGGGGCAGGGTTCACCCCGACGAGCGTGAACTCCCGCGTCACCACCTCGAGGTCGAGCTGCCAGACGTCCTCGAGGATGCGCCGCATCCAGGCGGTGGCGTGGTCCCATCCCTCCCGGGGCGTGCCGGCGGAGTAGTTGCCCCCCTGCACCGTGACCAGGACGGCCGGCTTGCCCGCGGTGGCGGGTGCGACGCCGGGCGCCATGCGCGGATCGGTCAGCACGAGGTCGACGTAGGACTTGAAGTGCTGCGAGACGCCGAAGTTGTAGAGCGGCACGGCGAACAGCAGCGCGTCGGCACGGGTGAGCTCGTCGGTCAGCTCGCTCGCCAGGGCGACCGCGGCAACCTGGGCGGGCGTGCGCTCGGACTCGGGTGTCGCGGACGCGGCGACGGCGTCGGCCCAGGCGTCCGCGGGCAGGGGCTCGGAGCCGACGTGGCGTCGGGTCACGGCGGAGCCCGCGTGCACGGCGCTCCACTCCGCTTCGACGATGTCGCCGAGCGCTCGGCTGGTGGAGCCGTCGGTGCGGATGCTGGCGTCCAGGCGGAACAGGGTCATGACACTCCTTCGATCGTCCCCGGGTCGGCGACCCGGGCTACAGTTACGATCAGTAACCCTGCCTGCCGGGCTCGCGTTACCGCAAACGACCCCCTGTTACCCGGCAGTGACCACGGGAGACCGGATGACGGACCAGACAGCACTGGAGCGGTTGCACGCCCGGCTCGACCAGTCCATGCCGACGATGGCCGAGCTCTGCACCGGCGAGGACCCGGACCTCTTCCGGTCGCTGCTGGCACGCATGGGCGACAAGTGGACGCTGCTGGTGATCGGCGTGCTCGGTGACGAACGCCGACGGTTCACCGAGCTCTCCGAGGTCATCCCGGGCATCTCGCGCCGGATGCTGACCGTGACCCTGCGCGCACTCGAGCGCGACGGGCTCGTGTCGCGGACGGTCCACGCCCAGGTGCCGCCCCGCGTCGACTACGAGCTCACCGACCTCGGACGGTCGCTCCAGCACGTGGCCCTGGAGCTCGCCGACTGGGTGCGGGAACACCAGCGGACGCTCGCCGGCAACCGGCAGGCCTTCGACGGCGACGGCGACCGCGACGACAGCGGTCGATGACGACGCCTCGGGACGTCCGCGGGTGGGACCCGCCTCCTCACCCCGCGACGTCCGTCCCGCCGTCGTGACCCGGTGACGCGGGCGCGGCATGCGACGACCCGCTCGTCCGGTCGCTCCGCGCCGGGTCGGTGGCGGGACCGCTGAACAGGTTGACGACGTTGCCGTCGGGGTCGCGGACCAGTGCGGAGCGGTTGCCCCACGGCATCGTGGCCGGTTCGAGGACGACGTCCTCGCTCTCGACCTGCAGGTCGGCGACGGCGCGGTCGACGTCGGCGACCTCGAACTCGATGAACACCGACCGGTTCGTCGCCGGGACGAGGGCGCCGCCCAGCATGGCGACGGTCGCGGTGCTGGCGATCGCGAGGTTCGCGCCCGGCCCACTGAACTGCGCGAAGACCGGCGCGGGGCGCTCGGCCTGCTGCCCGGTGACCTGCTCGTAGAAGGCGACGAGGCCGTCGAGATCGTCGGTGACGATGCGGATGGATGCGAACGACATGTGGTTCCTCCGGTGTGCTGGTGTGTGGTGAGGGCATCAGCTTCACGGAGCGTCGCGACACCGTCCTGTCGGTGTTCCCCGAGAACGGTCCCGGCGACGGATCAGTCGTCCATGACGGACCGCAGCCGTCCGTACGGGATCGCGAGTTCCTCTGGTCGGAGGGAGCGCTTCGGGGGTCGTTCGTCCGTGACCTCGACGGAGAGCATCCGATCTCCCCGGAACGCCCGTACTCCGTCACGCAGTCGGCACCAGGCGATCAGGTACCACTGCCCCTCCTTCCCGATGGACCCCAGTGGTTCGACGTCCCGGACCGAGTCCGCCCCGTCGGCGTCCTGGTAGCGGAGCCGCACGACACGGTCCGATCGGAGGGCCGCCGCGAACGCCGTCGGCACGACGACGTCGTCCTCGCCCTCGAGGAAGTGCACCCGCGACGCGAGTGCACTGGCACGTGCCGCGTCCCCGTCGGGCATGACCGCGAGCACCTTCCGGGCAGCCGTCCGGGCCGACTGCCGGAACGGGCTGTGCCGGAGCCCGCCGAGTCCGATCAGCACCGCGAGGGCCTCGTCCAGCGTGAACCCCGCGGGGCCGAGCGTCGCCGACGCGTCGATGACGTACCCGCCGGTCCGGCCGGGCTCCGCCCAGATCGGCAGGCCCGACTGCTGCAACGCGGCGAGGTCCCGCTCGATGGTCCGGACCGACACCTCGAACCGTTCCGCGAGGCGACGAGCGCTCCGCGGTCGCGGCGACACGGCACGCAACTCCTCGACGAGGCCGTACAGACGATCCGTTCGGTTCACGCACTCATCATCCGCCAGGTCGCGGCTCTGCGAGGCTCGCGTCCAGCGACACGGCTCGGGCCGGCAGGAGCGCGTCCTGTCGCTTGAGGCGAATCCGGGAGGCGCGTGGCGCGGAACCGGGAGGCGCGTGGCGGAGCCGGGAGGCGCGTGGCGCGCTCCATTTGTTGGCATCGCAGACAAATGCTTGCGCGAAGCGCTTCGACGCTGTTAGCGTCGCCGTCGCGAGCTGATCGAAGCGCTTCACAAGCGCCGCGGTGAGCCGCGCAGGGCACGGCGCAGACAGGCACGAGGAGGTGCGGGCATGGTGACGATCCACGAGGTGGCGAAGGCCGCCGGCGTCTCGATCTCGACCGTCTCGTACGCCCTCTCCGGCAAGCGCAGCATCTCCGCCACGACCCGTGCACGCATCGACCAGGCCGTCGCCGAGCTCGACTACCGACCGAACGCCGGCGCCCGCATGCTCGCCGGCGCACGCACGAACATCCTGGCCCTGTCCGCCCCGATCCGGGAGGACGCGCACCTGCCCACGCACATGCGCTTCGTCACCGCGGTGGTCGAGGCGGCGCGGGCCCACGACGACGACGTCCTGCTCCTCGCTCGCGACGACGAGGTCACCGGCATCCGGCGCGTGGTCGACAGCTCGCTGGTCGACGGGGTCGTCGTGCTCGGGGTCTCGACGGACGACGAGCGCGCCGAGGTCGTGCGTCGTTCGGGTGCGGCGGCCGCGTTCGTCGGCGTGCCGGGTGACACCACGGGCCTGACCTGCATCGACCTGGACTTCGCGGAGGCCGGCCGTGCGTCGGTCCGCGAACTCGCCGCCGCCGGACACCGCAGCATCGGCGTGATCGGCCACCCCGCCACCTACGTCGAACGGCACACCGGCTTCATCCGCCGCTTCGCCGACGCGTTCGAGGACGAGTGCCGGGCAGCCGGCGTCGCGACCCTGGCGCTGTACCCGTCCCTCGACCGTGCCGACCAGCGTGCTGCGGCCGACGAGCTGCTCGCCGGCCTGCCGGACATGACCGCGCTCGTGTTCCACTGCAACGAGCCCGTCGTCGAGGCCGTCCTCGCCCACCTGGTGGCACGGGGTGTCCGCGTCCCCGAGGACGTGTCGGTCGTCGCCGCCTGTGCGAGCTACGACACCGACCGGCTCGAGATCCCCCTGTCCACCATCCCCCTCCCGCTCGAGGAGATGTGTCGCGGCGCCGTGGAGGACGCCGTCCGTCAGGTCGACGGAGCCCGTGAACCGGGCGTCACACTCCTCCGACCGCGGTTCATCGACCGCGGGTCCATCCGGCCGGTGCACTGACCGGCTCCGAACGGCCAGCGTCCTCGTCGGTCCATCGTCGAAGCGCTTCGACCGTTCGATCCCGCCCCGAAAAACCCTACAAGGAAGTAGCGACATGAAGAAGTCACGCCTGCTCGGCGCACTCGCCGGGCTCGCCGCGACCGCCGTCGTCCTGACCGGCTGTTCCGCCGGCGGGAGCGCCGACGACCGCAGCAACGAGGACGGCAAGACCCTGAAGCTCTGGCACTTCGAGTCCGAGGACTCCGCCATGGGCAAGGCCTGGAAGGAGTCCATCAAGGTCTTCGAGAAGGAGACCGGCGCCAAGGTCGAGTTCCAGGAGAAGAGCTTCGAGCAGATCCGGAAGACGGCCAGCCAGTCGCTCAACTCCGACCAGGCCCCGGACCTCATCGAGTACAACAAGGGCAACGCGACCGCCGGCCTGCTCGCCAGCCAGGGCCTCCTCAGCCCGCTCGACGACGCGGTGGAGAAGTACGGGTGGGACGACAAGCTCGCCAAGTCCCTGCAGACGACCGCCCGCTACGACGACAAGGGCGTGATGGGCTCCGGCTCCTGGTACGGCGTGCCCGACTACGGCGAGTACGTGGAGTTCTACTACAACAAGGACCTGTTCGAGAAGTACGGCGTCGAGGTGCCCAAGACCCAGGCCGACCTCGAGAAGGCCATGGCCACGTTCGAGTCGAAGGGCGTGACGCCGCTCGCCGAGTCCGCCGCCGAGTACCCCCTCGGTCAGCTCTGGTACCAGCTCGCCCTGTCCAAGGCGGACCGCAGCTGGGTGGACGACTACCAGCTGTACAAGAACCCGGTCGACTTCTCCGACGAGCAGATCTCGTACGCCACGAAGACGATCAAGGACTGGACCGACAAGGGCTACATCTCCGGCGACGCCACGGGCATGAAAGCCGAGGACGCGGGCACCGCCTTCATCAGCGGCAAGTACCCGATGTTCTTCTCCGGCTCGTGGTGGTACGGCCGGTTCACCACCGAGATGCAGCAGGACTGGGGCACGTTCCTCTACCCCGGCGCCGAGATGTCCCCGGGTTCCTCGGGCAACCTCTGGGTCGTCCCCACGAAGGCGAAGAACAAGACCCTCGCCGAGAAGTTCATCGACATCACGCTCCGTCCCGACATGCAGGCGATCATCGGCAACAACGGTGGCGTCCCGGTCGCGGCGGAGGAGTCGGACATCACGGACGCGAAGAGCAAGGAGCTCATCGCCAACTTCAACACGCTGACCGGACGTGACGGTCTCGGGTACTACCCCGACTGGCCCACCTCGACGTTCTACGACCAGCTGAACGCCGGTCTGCAGAGCGTGCTCAACGGCAGCAGCTCGCCGAAGCAGGTCAACGAGGAGCTCGGTCAGCAGTACGCCGACGGCGTGAAGGCCGTCACCGGCTGACCCGGCCACCCCGGCCGACCCGGGAGGCACGGTGCGCGTCCGACCCGCACCGCGCCTCCCGGCCCCCTCACCACCCACTCCCCGGAAGGGAAGCCCGACGATGGCGTCCAGTCCTCCCGTCGCGCCGCTCCGCGGCCGCGTCCCCCGCCCCCGCCGCCGCGACGACGGCGCGATCATGCCCGCCTCCGGCCGCGGCAGCTACTGGTTCTACCTGCTCCCCGGCTTCGTCCTGCTGGCGGCGATCATCCTCGTGCCGCTCGGATGGAACGTGTACCTGTCGTTCACGAACTACCGCGGGATCCTGCCGCCGCAGTTCACCGGCCTGGACAACTGGCGCCGGCTGATGTCCGACGGGCAGTTCTGGATCTCGTTCCGGAACAGCATCGTGATGATCCTGGCGATGGTGATCGTGCCGACCAGCCTGGGCCTCGTCCTGGCCGCTGCCCTGTTCGACGTCATCGGCAAGAAGTTCGGCGGCAAGCTCGCCAGCTTCCTCCGGGCCACGTACTACCTGCCGCAGATCCTGCCCGCGGTGATCGCCGCGATCGTCATCGGGTGGATCCTCCGCCCGGAGAACGGCGCGCTCAACGCGGTCCTCGGTGCGGTCGGCCTCGACGGCCTGCAGCACAACTGGCTCGGCAGCCCGGACACCGCCCTGCTCTCCGTCGCGGTCGTGCTCGTCTGGGTGCAGATCGGCTACCCGGTCGTCGTCTTCATGGCGGCCCTGCAGCGCGTCGACCCGGAACTGTACGAAGCCGCCGAGCTCGACGGCGCGAACTGGTTCCAGCGCTTCCGCTCCATCACGGTGCACATCATCCGGCCCGAGATCTTCGTGGTCGTGCTCACCTGCACGATCGCGGCGCTCAAGGTGTTCGGCCCCGTGTACGCCCTGACCGGCGGTGGCCCGGGCAACGCCACGATCGTGCCGAGCTACTACTCGTACAGCCAGTTCTTCCAGGCGCAGCAGGTCGGGTACGGCGCGACGATCGCCACCGCCCTGACGGTCGTCATCGTCATCGTCGCCATCGGGTTCATCGCCGCCCAGAACCGGGCCGAACGCAAGGAGGAGGCACGATGACCGTGTCCGCACCCGACACCAGGGCGACCGTCGCGGCGGACGCGGGGCGTGCCTCCCGTCCGACGACGCCGAAGCCGCGCAAGCGACCCGGCGAAGGCGGGCGCAAGCGGCCCTCCGACTGGGTCGTACTCGCCGGCGGGATCGTCATCGCGGTGCTCATCGCCGCGCCGTTCCTGCTCATCCTGCTCAACTCGTTCAAGACGCCGGCGGACTACGCGGCCGGCGGCCCGCTCGCCTGGCCCACGCAGCTGTCCTTCGACGGCATCACCACGTTCTGGAACCGGGTCGACTTCCCGTTGAAGCTCTGGAACAGCGTGTTCATCAGCGGCATGGTGGCGCTGCTCGCGGTGCTCATCTCGATCCTCAACGCGTTCGCGATCGGCATCGGGCGGGTCCGCTACCGCACCTGGATCGTGGTGCTGTTCATGCTCGCGAACATGCTGCCGCAGGAGGTCCTGCTCTACCCGCTCTACATGATGTTCAAGGGCATCGGACTGTACGACAACGTGTGGAGCGTCATCATCGTCTTCACGGTGATCCAGTCCGCGTTCGGCACGTACCTGCTGTCGAGCGTATACGGCACCTTCCCGAAGGAGATCCTGGAGGCCGCCGCACTCGACGGTGCCGGCCGCTGGCGCGTGCTCTGGCGTGTGATCGTGCCGATCAGTCGCCCGACCCTGTCGGTCCTGCTCATCTTCTTCTTCATCTGGACGTGGAACGAGTTCCTCATCCCGCTGACCTTCCTGGTCAGCAACGACAACCAGACGGTCCCCGTCGCGATCTCCCTGCTGCAGGGCGACCGCCTGATGGACGTCACCACCACGAGCGCGTCGGCCCTGCTCGGCCTCATCCCGACGCTCGTGTTCTTCCTCATCTTCCAGCGCACCCTCGCGCGCGGCATCACGGCAGGAGCGGTCAAGTAATGAAGTTCACCGACGGGTTCTGGCAACTCAGGCCCGGAGTCCACCCCGTGTACGCCGCCGAGGCGTACGACATCGACGCGCGGACGTCGCCGGAGGGTGACCGCCTGGTCGTCACCGCGCCGACGAAGGTCATCGCGTCGCGGGGCGACACCCTCAACCGTCCGACGCTCACCGTCTCGCTGTCGAGCCCGATGGAGGGCGTGGTCACGGTCCGCGTCGAGCACTTCCGTGCGCCCCGTCCGGAGCTCTCGTTCGACCTGGTCGGGAAGGAGGCCGGGCACGGGTCCGTCACGGTCGCCGACGGTGTCGGGACCCTCACCTCCGGCGACCTGTCGGCCGTCGTCACGCCCGGGGCGCCGTGGGACCTGCGGTTCCTGTCGGAGGGGCGGGTGCTCACCGGGTCCGGCCACAAGTCGCTCGGGTACGTCACCCTCGACCCCGGCGCCGAGGTGTCCCGCGGGGTCGTCGGCAACGCGCGGGTCCAGGGCGCGGACGCACCCGCCTCGGACCGGTTCGTGCACGCGCAGCTCGACCTCGGCGTCGGCGAACTCGTCTACGGGCTCGGCGAGCGCTTCGGGCCGCTCGTGAAGAACGGGCAGACCGTCGACATCTGGAACGCCGACGGCGGCACGTCGAGCGAGCAGTCGTACAAGAACGTGCCGTTCTACCTGACGAACCGCGGCTACGGCGTGCTCGTCGACCACCCCGGACACGTCTCGTTCGAGGTCGGCTCCGAGACCGTCGAACGCGTGCAGTTCTCGGTGCCGGGGGAGTCCCTGGTCTTCCACGTGATCGGTGGCGGCAGCCCCGCGGCGGTGCTCGAGCGGTACACCGCGCTGACCGGCCGTCCGGCGCACGTGCCGGCGTGGTCGTACGGTCTGTGGCTGTCGACCTCGTTCACCACGGACTACGACGAGGCCACGGTCACGTCGTTCGTCGACGAGATGACCGCCCGCCAGCTGCCCGTGTCGGTGTTCCACTTCGACTGCTTCTGGATGCGCGAGTTCACCTGGTGCGACTTCGAGTGGGACCCCCGGGTGTTCCCGGACCCCACGGGCATGCTCGGCCGCCTGCACGACAAGGACCTGCGGGTGTGCGTCTGGATCAACCCGTACATCGGGCAGGCGTCGAAGCTGTTCGACGAGGCCGCCGAGGCCGGGTACCTGGTCCGGAACCCCGACGGCACCGTGTGGCAGTGGGACCTCTGGCAGGCCGGCATGGGCCTCGTCGACTTCACCAACCCGGACGCGACCGCCTGGTACCAGTCGAAGCTCCGCGCGCTCGTCGACCAGGGCGTCGACTGCTTCAAGACCGACTTCGGCGAGCGGATCCCGCTCGACGTGGTCTACGCCGACGGCAGCGACCCCGAGCGGATGCACAACTGGTACACGCAGCTGTACAACCAGGCCGTGTTCGAGGTGCTGCAGGAGACCAAGGGCCCGGGCGACGCCGTCGTCTTCGCCCGTTCCGCGACCGCCGGTGGCCAGCAGATGCCGGTGCACTGGGGCGGGGACAACACCTCGTCGTTCCCGTCGATGGCGGAGACCCTGCGCGGCGGCCTGTCGCTCGCACTGTCCGGCTTCGGCTTCTGGTCGCACGACATCGGCGGCTTCGAGGGCACCCCGGACCCGGCGGTGTTCAAGCGCTGGGTGCAGTTCGGTCTGCTGTCGTCGCACAGCCGGTTCCACGGCAGCAGCTCGTACCGGGTGCCGTGGGCGTTCGACGAGGAAGCGGTCGACGTCACCCGGGCGTTCACCGAGCTGAAGCTGCGACTCATGCCGTACCTGTACGCGGCCGGGCTCGAGGCGTCGTCGCGGGGCATCCCGGTGATGCGTCCGATGCCGCTGGCGTTCCCCGACGATCCGACCGCGGCGTACTGCGACCGGCAGTACCTGCTCGGACCGGACCTGCTCGTCGCGCCCGTGTTCAGCGAGTCCGGCGACGTCGAGTACTGGCTGCCCGCGGGTTCGTGGACGAACTGGTTCACGGGCGAGGTCGTCACGGGCGGGGTCTGGCGGCGCGAGCAGCACGGCTTCGACACCCTGCCGCTCTGGGTCCGTGAGGGGGCGGTCCTGCCGCTGTCCACCCGCATCGACCGGCCGGACCACGACTACCACGAGGCGCTCGAGCTCCGCGCGTTCCCGGGAGCCGGTGGTGCCGGTGCCCGCGAGGTCGTCGTGACCTCCCCCGAGGGTCGTGCGGTCACGTACCCGGTGTCCTTCGACGCCGACGGCACGGTGACGACCGCCGGCTGACGCGCGATCGTCCGTCCGCGCTGAGCGACGGTCCTCGCGGCCGCCACCACGAGGACTGTCGCTCAGCGCGGGACGAAGCGGACCGAGCGGACAGCTACGCTGGCGGGACGGACGATCGGAGCGGCCATGTCGGAGGCGAGCACTGCCTCCCGTCCGGTGCGCACCACGGACGTCGTCCGCCGCCGCAACCTGGCACGGGTCCTGCGCCTGGTCCACGAGCGCGGACCGATGCCCCGCTCGGCACTCACCCGCGAGACCGGCCTGAACCGCTCGACGGTCGCGGCGCTGGTCGGCGAACTCGTCGACCTCGGCCTGGTCGTCGAGGGTGACGCGCCGCCCGCGACCGGTGTCGGACGGCCGAGCGCGACGGTGTCCGCGTCCGCCGAGGTCGTCGCGCTGGGGATCGTGCCCGAGATCGACGCCGTGACGCTGGCGGTCATCGGCCTGGACGGCACCGAACACGAGCGCCGCACGGTCCGCACGTCCTCGGTCTCCACCCCGGACGAGGCGCTCGCCATCGCCACCGACCTCGTCGCCTCGGCCACCGGACGGCAGCGGGACGCGGGCCGTCGGGTCGTCGGCGTCGCCGTGTCCGTCCCGGGCATCGTCCGCGTCGGCGACGGCGTCGTCCGGTACGCGCCGCACCTGGCCTGGCGGGACGAGGCCTTCGCCGCGCCGCTCGCCGACCGCACCGGGTTGCCGGTCCGCGCGGCGAACGACGCGAACCTCGGTGTCACGGCGGAGTTCCTCTACGGTGCCGGCCGCGGCGCGACCGACGTCGTCTACGTCAACGGCGGCGCGAGCGGCATCGGTGGTGGGATCATCACCGGCGGACGTCCCCTCGCCGGAGCCGCCGGGTACGCGGGGGAGCTCGGCCACACCTTCGTCGCCGCGAACGGCATCCGTTGCCACTGCGGCGCGGTCGGGTGCCTGGAGACCGAGGCGTCGCAGGCCGCGCTGCTCGATGCCGCCGGGCTCGGGATCGACGAGGCCGACCGGCTCGGCGACGTCCTCGCGGCGACGCCGGCACCTGCGCTCGCCGCCGTCGTGGACCGACAGGTCACCGCGCTCGCCGTCGCCATCCGCAACGTCGTACACACCGTCAACCCGGACGTCGTCGTGCTCGGCGGGTTCCTCGGCACGCTGCTCCGGCACGTCGGGACGCGGTTGGAGGAAGCCGTCCGGGCGCAGACGATGACGGCGATGGGCGAGGACCTGCGGATCGTGCCCGCGGAGCTCGTCGGCAGCGTGCTCTTCCGTGGTGCGGCCGAGCTGGCGTTCGCGTCCCTGCTGGCCGATCCCACCGCGGGCTGAGCACACCGGAACGGCACCGGAACCAGCACCGGCACGAGGGGGATCGCGGACGCCCGCCGCCGTTCGGGTCAGGGGCGGGCGTCCACGGCCTGCGCGTGCCTCCGGGAGTGGCAGGCGCGTGTCGTCGCTCCACGAGGTCAGGGTCCCTCGCGTGCCTTCCGGCTGGGCGACTGGAGCGACGCTACGCCGTCCGTCTGGACTGTGCACGGTATTCGTCGAACGGATGATCGGGTCGATCGGGTCGATCGGGTCGGTCGGGTCGGCCGGGTCGGCCGGTCGGTGGGCCGGGCTGCCGGTGCGTCCTCAGTCGACCCGACGGCGACGCGGCGCGGCGGACCGGGGCGGGGCCTCGCGGAGCCGGGTCCCCACCTGTCCCAGGATCCGCGCGAGCGATGCGACGTCGTCCTCGGACAGGGACGCGAAGAGGAGTTCCCGCACCAGGGCGATGTGTCCCGGGAACACCGCTGCCAGGACCTCGCGGCCGGCGTCGGTGATGGTGACGACGACCCGCCGTTCGTCCTCGGGCGACGGTGCTCGCGAGACGAGTCCGCGCTGGTCGAGCAGCTGCGCCTGGTAGGTCAGTCCGCTCCGGCTGTAGACGACGCCGTCGGCCAGGTCGGTCATGCTCCGGCTGCCGCTCGGGTCGTCGCCGAGTCGGGCGAGCAGCTGGAACTGCACGTAGCTGAGCGCGCCGACGTCCTTGAGCTGCTTCTCGACCGCCGGACGGAGGAGGGCGCTGACCTCGGTGAATGACAGGTACGCCGTCAGTTGCGCGCGGGTCAGGGCGGGAGGAGTCGCAGGCACGATCCCATCCTACCCGTTGCTTCGAGTTCGAAGCAGCGGTACGTTCCTCACCAGGTGCTTCGAACTCGAAGCAAAAGGCATCATCAACGAGAGGAAACGATCATGCGTGCAGTCCAGTTCTCCGAGGTCGGCGGTCCCGAGGTGCTGCGTACCGTCGACGTCGAGCAGCCCGTCCCGGCCGACGGTCAGGTGCGGGTCCGCGTCGCGGCGTCGGCGTTCAGCGCGGCCGACAACGGCATGCGGGCCGGCTTCCTGCCGATCCCCGTCGTCCTGCCGCACATCCCCGGCTACGACGTCTCCGGCACGGTCGACGCCGTGGGGGCCGGGGTCGACGGCCTCGCCGTCGGTGACCCGGTCATCGGGTTCCTGCCGATGGAGCGCGACGGCGGCGCGGCCGAGTACGTCGTCGCACCCGCGGAGGCCCTCGTCGCCGCCCCGACCAGCATCCCGCTCGCCGACGCCGCCGCGCTGCCCTCCGTCGCGCTCACCGCCTGGCAGGCCCTGGTGGACGATGGCGGGCTCACGGCCGGTCAGCGTCTGCTGGTCGTCGGCGCCGGCGGTGTCGTCGGCAAGTACGCGGTGCAGCTGGCGAAGCAGATCGGCGCGCACGTCATCGCGACCGCCAGCCCCCGCAGTGCCGACGCCGTCCTGGCCGCCGGCGCGGACGAGGTGGTCGACCACACCACGACGGACCTGCTCGACGCCGTCGGCGAGCCGGTCGACGTCCTCCTCAACCTGGCCCCGATCGACCCGGAGCAGTTCACCCGCCTGGTCACGCTCGTCCGTGACGGCGGCGTGGTCGTGAGCACCACGGCGTGGATGGCCGCCCCGGACGACGCTGCCCGCGGAGTCCGGTCTGCGGTCGTCTTCGTCCTGCCGAACCGGGACCGCCTGACGCGACTCGTGTCGATGGTGGACGAGGGCACGCTGCACGTCGAGGTCACCCGCCGCATCCCGCTCGACGCGCTGCCCGCCCTGCACGCCGAGGCGAGTGCCGGCCCGGTCGTCGGCAAGGTCATCGTCCTGCCCTGAGGGCTGAGGGCTGAGGCCGGACGCCCGGGGCCTGACGGGGCGAGGCCGGTCCCGGGGCAGCGCCCGGTCGCGCCGTGGTCAGCGGCCGCGCCACCACGCGTGCGCGTCGCCGCGGTTCCGCCAGTCCGTCCGCAACCGTCGCGCCCACCGACGCGGCGGCGACGCCCGCCGGCCGTTCACCCGGAAGGTGTGGAACGCGCGGCGGGCACGCAGGACAGCGGACGGGAGGCTCGAGAACGGTCGCGCGGACACCCGCACGGTGAGCGCGGGATCGGCCAGCACCCGCCACGCCGGGTCGAACTGCATGCTCAGGTCGATGTCGTCGTGCACCTCGGGGTCATCGCGGTGCACCCGGTCTCGGACCGCGAGCCACGTCGAGCGGCGGAGTGCGGTGGCGGACCCGAACAGCGGCGGGCGGGAGAGGGCTCCGCGCATGAGCACGAAGTACGGCTGCATGTAGAGGACCGGCCAGACGACCCGGACGAGGGCACCGGCGTCGGACGGCCGGCCGGGCCCGGTGACCGCGACGACCGACGGGTCCGCGAGCAGCTCGAGCGCCGTCGCGATCCAGTGCGGCGGCGGCACGGAGTCCGCGTCGAGCCGGACGATCACGTCGCCACGAGCGGTGTCGTAGCCGCGGGACGCCGCCCGCGCGATGCCCCGGACCGGTTCGGTACGGACGACGGCTCCGGCCGCCCGGGCAACGGCTGCGCTGTCGTCGGAGCTGCCGTTGTCGACGACGACCACCTCGTCCGCGGGGCGGGTCTGGGCCTGGAGCGCGGACAGACACCGCCGCAGGTGTGCGGCGTCGTCCAGCACGGGGACCACGACGGACACGGATGGCATGGCCCGAGCCAACCGGACCGTCGCTGGGAGGAGCGCTCGTTCCGCTCCTCGTCTGGCGTTCTGGGGAGGGTGCGCGTCGAATCCGCGCAGATCGGCGTTCCTGGCACCCGTCCCAGAGGGTTCAGCGCACCTTCGGGTCCAACGCAGCGGGTGCACCGCCCGCCGCGACGAGAAGACCGGAAGGCCGACCATGACCACGAACCCACCCGGGAACGACTCCGGGACGCCCATCCACGACGCCACGGCTGCCACCGAGGGTCACGAGATCCACCCCGGCGTCACGGTCCCGTCCTACGCGAGCGGCACGCCCGTCGAGCGCCCCATCGGTTTCGACGACCTCGAACCGCTGGACGCCATCCCCGCCGACGAGCAGCTCCCCGCCGGCACCGTCCCCGCCGGCAGCCTGACCGCGAGCAGCACCGGCAGCACCGACTCCGGCAGCACCGGCTCCGACAGCTCGGGCGGCGGCAAGGCCAAGGCCGACGCCGCCAAGGGCGCCGCGTCGGACGTCGCCGGTGACGCCAAGGAGAAGGCCGCGAACGTCGCCGGCACCGCCAAGGAGCAGGCCGCGAACGTCGCCTCCGAGGTGTCGGACCACGCACGCCAGCTCTTCGGCCAGGCGTCGAGCACCGTCAAGGACCAGGCCGCCGACCAGCAGCAGAAGGCCGCCAGCGGGCTCCGCACCATCGGCGAGCACCTCGGCAAGATGGCCGACAACGACGACGAGCAGGGCCTCGCGGCGAAGGTCGTCCGCGACCTGTCGAACCGCGCCGGTTCGGTCGCCGGCTACCTCGAGGGCCGCGACCCGGGCTCCCTCGTCGACGAGGTGAAGTCCTTCGCCGCACGTCGTCCGGGCACCTTCATCGCGATCGCCGCCGGCGCGGGCATCCTCGCCGGTCGACTCGCCAAGGCGCTGACGACCGAGATCAAGCACGAGAAGGAAGCCGAGGCGAGCGGCAGCACCGGAACCGCCACCACCGAGGCCGACTTCGGCACGACCGGCACCGCCGGGTTCGGCACGACCGGACTGGGCACGACCGGCACCACCGGCACGGGTACCACCGGTTCCGCCGGGACGGGGCCGCTCGTATGACCGATCCGTTCCCCGGCGCGTCCGGTCGGACGGTGCCCGGGCAGCCGAGCGCCGAGGAGCGCGCAGCGTCGACGCCCCTCGGTGAGCTCCTCTCCGAGGTGTCCCGTGACCTCTCGACCCTCTTCCGCCAGGAGGTCGCGCTCGCCAAGGCCGAGCTGACCGACTCCGCGAAGAAGGCGGGCAAGGGCGCCGGCATGTTCGGCGGCGCAGGTGTCGCGGGGCTCTTCGCCCTGCTGTTCCTGTCGATCGCCGCGTGGTGGGGTCTCGGCTACCTCATCGGCAACGCGTGGTCCGCCGTGATCATCGCCGTCATCTACGCCGTCGTCGCTGCGATCCTCGCGTCGCGCGGTCGCAAGGAGATCAAGCAGATCGACGGCGCCCCCCAGACGGTCGCGACCGTCAAGGAAGTCCCCGAGACACTCAAGCCCAACACCGGGAGGAACTGATGAGCACCCCAGACGAGATCCGCGCCGACATCGAGCGCACCCGAGGAGCACTCGGCTCGGACGTCGACGCACTGGCCGACAAGGTCAGCCCGTCACAGATCGCCCATCGCCAGTCCGAGAAGGTCAAGGGCAAGTTCCAGGACGTCCGTGAGTCCGTCATGGGTGCCGCCGGCAGCGCGCGCGACTCCGTGATGGGTGCGGCCGACTCGGCTCGTTCCAGCATCTCGGGCACCGGGTCGAACGCCACCGGTTCCGCGAAGGACGCCGCCTCGCGTGGTGTCGAGAAGGCGAAGGGCAACCCGCTCGCCGTCGGCCTCATCGCCTTCGGTGTCGGCTGGCTCGCGTCGTCGCTCCTGCCGTCCTCCACCAAGGAGGAGGAGCTCGCCGGTGAGCTGAAGGACAAGGCCGCTCCGCTCGTCGACAAGGCGAAGGAGCAGGCGAAGGACGCCGGCGCACCGCTGCTCGACGCCGCGAAGGAGCACGCACAGGACCTCAAGGGCACCGCGCAGGACGCCGCCCAGACGGTCAAGGACGAGGCGCAGGGCGCCGCGTCCGACGTGAAGGACAACGCGCAGTCGTCGGCCGACGACGTCCGCAACGCCTGATCGCGTCACCACCTGACGGACGGGAGGCCCGGGACCAGCTGGTCCCGGGCCTCCCGTCCGTCTCGTGGCGGGTCACCGCGCTCTCCGGCGCACCTGAGGCGACGGTCGTCGCCCACGGAGCAGGCTGGCCGCATGTCCGACACCCCCACCACCGCCGTCCTGTTCGACATCGACGGCACCCTGGCCGACTCGAACTACGCCCACATCGACGCGTGGTGGCGGGCCTTCCGCGCCGTGGGGGAGTCCGTCGACGCCTGGCGCATCCACCGGGCCATCGGGATGGACTCGTCGAAGCTGCTCGAGGCGCTGCTGCCGGACGCCTCCGAGGACGTCCGCGACACCGCGAAGCAGTTCCACACCGCGTTCTACTCCGAGCACATGCCGCAACTGCGCCTGCTGCCCGGCGCCCGTGACCTGCTCGAGGCGGTCGCGGGTCGCGGGCACGCCGTGATCCTCGCGACGAGTGCGCCGCAGAACGAGCTCGACCGTCTGCTCGAGCTGCTGGACGCCGAGCAGTGGATCACCGCCGTCACCAGCAGTGAGGACGTCGAGCAGGCCAAGCCGGACCCCGGGATCATCGAGGTCGCCCTGCAGAAGGCCGGCGTCGACGCGGACCACGCGGTCATGGTCGGCGACGCGATGTGGGACGTCGAGTCCGCGAAGCGTGTCGGTGTGCCGTGCATCGGCGTGATGACCGGCGGGATCGGCGGCGACGAACTGCGCGGTGCGGGTGCCGCGGCCGTGTACGACGACGCGGCGGCGTTGCTCGAGGACCTCGACGCCAGCCCGATCGGCTCGCTCGGTTGAGCAGCCCTGCTGCCGGTGTCGGCGCGGGTGCTGCCCGTCGGCGCGGTACGCCCGCTGTCGTCCGTTCGTGTCAGGATTGACGACCGTGATCACCATCGAACGCGTGCCCTGGGAAGACCCGCGCGGAGTCGCACTCCGCGCGACCATGGACGAGGAGATGCACGAGCGCTACGGCGACGGCAACCCCGGAGAGGCCCCCGAGGTCTCCGCGGAGCGCAACCGTGTGCTGTCCGTCGACCCGAGCACCGTCGTGACGTCCCTGCTCGCCGTCGACGAGGACGGGACCGTCCTCGGGCACATCGCCGTCCGACGCCTCGGGGACGAGATCGAGCTGAAGCGCCTCATCGTCCTGGCGGCCGCCCGGGGCAAGGGCGCCGCGACCGCGCTCCTCGACGAGTGCGCCCGGGTCGGCCGCGAGCAGGGCGCCAGTCGCCTGATCCTGCAGACCGGTGACAAGCAGCCGGAGGCCGTGGCACTGTACGAGAAGACCGGGTGGGACCGCATCGACGTGTACGAGCCGTACGCCGAGACCATGCCGTGGTCGTACTGCTTCGCGAAGGCGCTCTGACCGGCTGTCACTGCGAGACCGGACATCCTGGGAGTTCGGCCGCGGTGAATTGCACTCTCGCAGAAGGAGTGCAAGTATCACCGGGTGACCACTGCTGAACGCACCCGCGCCCTCCGGCGCAGCATGGTGTCCGAAGCGCGCCGGGCGGTCGTCGACGGCGGGCTGCAGGGCTTCACCATCGAACAGCTCTGCGAGCGCGTCGGTGTCTCCCGTCGCACGTTCTTCAACCACTTCGCGTCGAAGGAGGACGTGGTCCTCGGCATCGAGCTCAACGCCGACACCGCACTCCTCGCCGCGTACGCCGAGGGCTCGGTCGTCCCCGCGACCCTCGCCCCGCTGCCGTCCGTCATCGCGCTCATCATCGAGCAGCTGCACGTCGCCGGCATCGACCGCGCCGACGAGGCCCTGGTGCGCCGCGTCTTCGAGCGCGAGCCCGCGCTGACCGCACGGTTCCTGTCCGCCACGGACACCCAGATCCAGAAGGTGGCCGACGCCGTCCGCCAGCGGTTCTCCTGGAACGACCCCGCCGACCCGCGCGCCCGCCTGGTCGCCGAGGCCGCCGTCGGCGTCATCCGGGTCAGTGCCGGCACCTACTTCGACGACGACTTCGACGAGGCGTCCGGACCCCGGTTCGACGAGCTCCTCGACACCAACCTCCGTCTCATGACGGAAGCCATCACCATCCCCGCCCAGGAAGGCACCTCATGAGCGCATCCGCGCCGAGCACCACCCGCCGGGGTCGCCAGCAGGCCGACGGGCCGCTGCTCCTGACCCAGCGCCGCATCTGGATCATCTTCTCGGCGCTCATCGCCGGGATGCTGCTCTCGAGCCTCGACCAGACCATCGTGTCGACCGCCATGCCCACCATCGTCGGCGAACTCGGCGGCGTCGCCCACCAGGCGTGGATCACGACCGGGTACCTGCTCGCGTCGACGATCGTCATGCCGATCTACGGCAAGTTCGGTGACGTCATCGGCCGCCGCAACCTGTTCCTCGTCGCCATCGCCCTGTTCACGCTGGCATCCCTCGGCTGCGCGCTGTCGACGGACTTCTGGCAGTTCGTGGTGTTCCGCGCCCTGCAGGGCCTGGGCGGCGGCGGTCTCATGATCCTGTCGCAGGCGATCATCGCCGACATCGTGCCCGCCTCGCAGCGCGGCAAGTACCTCGGCCCGCTCGGTGCGATCTTCGGCCTCTCCGCCGTCGGCGGCCCGCTGCTCGGCGGGTTCTTCGTCGACCACATGACCTGGAACTGGGCGTTCTGGATCAACATCCCGGTCGGCATCGCGGCCTTCGCCGTCGCGTGGTTCGCCCTGACGCTGCCGAGCAAGAAGGCGACGAAGCGGATCGACGTCCTCGGCGTCGCCCTGCTGTCCGCCACCACCGCGTGCCTGGTGTTCTTCACCGAGTTCGGCGGCAACCGGCAGCACGGCTGGGGCGCTCCCGAGACGTGGGCGTGGGGTGCCGGCTTCCTCGTCGCCGCCGCGTCGTTCGTGCTCGTCGAGTCCCGGGCGCAGGACCCGATCATCCCGCTGTCGTTCTTCCGCAACCGGACGTTCGTCATCGCGACGGCGATCGGCTTCGTGCTCGGTCTCGGCATGTTCGCGGCGATCGGCTTCGTCCCGACGTTCCTGCAGATGGCGTCGGGCACGTCCGCCGCGGTCTCCGGGCTGCTGATGCTGCCGATGATGGTCGGCCTGATCGGCACCTCGATCCTGTCCGGCACGCTCATCACGAAGACCGGCCGCTACCGTGCGTTCCCGATCATCGGCACGATCGTGGTCGGCATCGCGATGCTCGGCATGACCTCCCTGGCCGCCAGTACCCCGATCTGGCTGATCTGCGTCTACCTGTTCGTGTTCGGTGCGGGACTCGGCCTGATCATGCAGGTCGTCGTCCTGGTGGCGCAGAACGCCGTCCCGCCGGAGCAGGTCGGGACCGCCACGTCGACGAACAACTACTTCCGCGAGGTCGGCGCCTCCCTCGGGGTCGCCGTCTTCGGCGCACTGTTCACCTCGCGCCTGACGGACGCGCTGACCGACGTCTTCCGCGGCGCCGGTGGCAGTGCGACGGACGCGGCGAGTGCCAGCTCGAGCATCGACCCGACCTCGCTGTCGAAGCTGCCGCAGGCCGTGCAGGACGGCATCGTCAACGCGTACGCCGACTCGCTGTCCCCGGTGTTCTGGTACCTGCTGCCGTTCATCGCCGCCGCGCTCGTGCTCGCGCTCTTCATCCCGCAGATGCAGCTGGCGGACGTGGCCGGCATGGTCGCCCGTGGCGAGGCGGTCGGTGGCGACGAGGCCGACGCCCTCGAGCGGGCACGACGCGAGGGGACGGCTCCGGCCGCGACCCAGCCGGCCACCCCTGAGCCGGTGGGCTCGCAGACGGGGTCGGTGTCGACGACCCGCCACGACGAGTAGATCGACCGGACGACGGACGGGAGGCGCGGTGCCGGCTGGCACCGCGCCTCCCGTCCGTCGCCGTCTCAGGCCCCTGTGCTCGCGCGGGGGACCAGGCGTGTGGGCAGGGCGGGGTCCGGCGCGTCGACCCCGTCGAGCGTGGCGAGGAGCCGGAGTGCCGCCGCCCGCCCCAGCTCGGCACCGGGGAGGGCGACGCTCGTCAGGCTCGGTGCCGTGACCGAGGACGACGGCAGGTCGTCGAAGCCGGCGACCGCCAGGGAGGCCGGGACGGCGATGCCCCGCTCAGCGGCGACCCGGAGCACCCCGTAGGCCAGGGTGTCCGCGGCCGCGACGACCGCGGTGACCCCGTCGGCGAGCCACGCGTCGACGACCGGCGCGACCGCGCCCGCAGCCGCGTCGATCGTCAGGTCGGCCTGTGCCTGGACGGGGGACACCGTGATGTCGGCGGTGGTGCAGGCCTGCTCGAACAGCGAGCGGCGGACCGCGAACGTCGTCGCGCGCGAGGTCCCGTCGAGGTAGGCGACCCGACGGTGCCCGGCGGCCCGGAGGTGGGCGACCAGCGCCTGCACCCCGGCGGTCAGGTCGTAGTTGACCGCTCCGGGGCCGCCCGGGGCGTCGAGCAGGACGACGGGGACGCTCGCGGACATCGACGCGCTCTCGGCCGGGGCATCGACCAGGATCCCCGCTGGCCGGAGTCGCTCGAAGCGGCGGACGTCGGCGTCCACCGGCTGCTCGCCCCGCTCGGTGACGGACAGCACGAGCTGGAAGCGGTCGCCGACGGTGTCGCGGACGCCGCGGATGACCTCGGCGAAGAACGGGTTCGACAGGTCCGGTGCGATGAGCACCACGAGGTCGCCGCTGCCCCGCGCCAGGGAGCTCGCGGCGTGGTCGACGACGTAGCCGAGCTGCTCGACGGCATCGCGGACCCGGTCGGCGATCGGCGTCGAGACGCGTCCGCGGTCCTTGCCGTTCACGACGAGGGAGACCGTGGCGATGCTCGTGCCGGCGCGTTCGGCCACCATCGCGGCGGTCACCCGGCCGGACGGAGCGGAGCGACTGCGCGGGGTCGTGGGCACGTGTCGATGCTAGCGACGGCCGTGCATGCGGAATCCGCGCGACTTGACGTCAAGCGCTTGATGCGGTGTGATGTCAAACGCTTGACGCGGCGTGCATGGCGCGTCAGGCCCTGACCTCCTGCCGGCCGCCCGCACCCCGGGCACCCGGCTCCCCGACGAAGTGGAGCACCCCCGTGTCCGACGCCCCGCGCACCCCCGCGAAGATCATCCTGGACTGCGACCCCGGCCACGACGACGCCGTCGCGATGCTGCTGGCGCACGGCAACCCGGACGTCGAGCTCCTCGCCGTGACCACCGTCGTCGGCAACCAGACCCTCCCCAAGGTCACCCGGAACGCGCTCGCCGTCGCCCGGATCGCGGGGATCACCGGCGTGCCCTTCGCCGCCGGTGCCGCACGGCCGCTGCTCCGGCAGGTCGAGGTCGCCCCCGAGATCCACGGCGAGAGCGGCCTGGACGGACCGATGCTGCCCGAGCCGTCGTTCGCCCTCGACGAGCGCCACGCGGTGGACCTGATCATCGACACCGTGATGGCCCACGAGCCCGGCACCGTCACGATCGTGCCGACCGCCGGCCTGACGAACATCGCGCTCGCCGTCCGCAAGGAACCCCGCATCGTCGAGCGCGTCAAGCAGGTCGTGCTGATGGGCGGCGGCGTCCACGTCGGCAACTGGAGCCCGGTCGCCGAGTTCAACATCGTCATCGATCCCGAGGCCGCGTCGATCGTCTTCGACGCCGGCTGGGACGTCGTCATGGTCGGACTCGACCTCACCCACCAGGCGCTCGCCACCCCCGAGGTCGCCGCCCGCATCGCCGCCGTCGGCACCGGGCCCGCCGCCTTCGTGGGCGAGCTCCTCGACTTCTTCGGCAAGGCGTACCAGGACGTGCAGGGCTTCGACGCCCCACCGGTGCACGACCCCTGCGCCGTGGCGTACGTCATCGACCCGACGATCGTCCGCGCCGTCAAGGTCCCGATCCGCGTCGAGACCCAGGGCACGCTGACCCTCGGCATGACGGTCGCCGACTTCCGCGCCCCGGCGCCGGAGGACTGCCGCACGAGCGCCGCGATGGAGCTCGACCACGGCCGGTTCTGGGACCTGGTCGTCGACGCCCTCGAGCGCATCGGCGAGACGCCCGACACCGGCTGGACGCCCCGCGCCGCAGCCGACGCCGTCCAGGCCGGCCTGACCACGCAGCCGAGCACCACACAGCCGAGCACCACCCAGCCGTCCGGCGCTCAGCCGACCGCCACGACCACGGAGATCTGACCCACCATGACCACCCCCTCGACGACGATGTCGAAGAAGTCCATCGGCGCGCTGACCGCGGCACTCCTCGCCGCTTGCATCGCCTTCCAGCTCAACGCCAGCATGCTCAGCCCCGCGCTCGTCACGATGGCGCGTGAACTCCACACCGACGACGCCACGATCGGCCTGTCGCAGACGCTCTACTTCACCCTCGCCGCGCTGTTCTCACTGTTCCTGCCCCGGCTGTCGGACATCGTCGGCCGGAAGCGGGTGCTCGTCGCCATGCTCGCCGTGATGTTCGTCGGCAGCGTCGTCGCCGCCCTCGCCGTGAACGTCCCGATGCTGTTCGCCGGCCGCATCATCCAGGGCGTCACCGGCCCGGTCGTCCCGATCAGCCTGCTCGTCCTGCGCAACGAGATCCGCGACCCGAAACGCTACGGCGCCGCCCTCGGGCTGCTCACCGCGGTGAACGGCGGCATCGCCGGGATCGACGCGCTCGCCGGCGGGTGGATCGCGACACACTTCGGCTTCCGCGGCATCTTCTGGGTGATCGCGGTCGTCACGGTCATCGCCCTCACCCTCGTCACGAAGTGGGGCGTGGAGTCCCGTCCCTCGGCCGGCACCCGGATGGACTGGGTCGGCGTCGTGCCGCTCGTCGTCTCGGTGGGTGCGCTGCTGACGGCGTTCAACGAGGCCGGCAAGCTCGGCGCCGCGAACCCGGTGCTCGTGGTCGGCGGGATCGTCGTCGCCCTCGCCGCGTTCGCCGTGTTCTGGGCCGTCGAGTCCCGCGTCCGCGAGCCCCTCGTCGAGACCCGGTTCCTCCGGCGTCGGGGCACGTGGGCACTCCTCGCCACCACGTTCCTCACGATGACCGGCGTCTTCGCCGTCGTCAACGGACTGGTCACCTCGCTCGCGCAGAACGGGGACGCGGGCTACGGGATGGAGGCCGACCTCGCCTCCCTCGTGTTCCTCACACCCTACGCACTGGTCGGCTGGGTCGTCGGGCCCTTCGCCGGCCGGCTCGCCCCGACGCTCGGCTACCGCGCCGTGCTGCGCGTCGGACTCGTCGGCAGCATCGTCGCCACCGTCCTGATGGCACTCGTCGGCGTGCACTCGCTGCCGGTCCTCGTCGCCACCACCGTGCTCATCGGCATCACCTACGCCGGCATCGCGAACATCATCCTCAACGGCCTGGGCATCGTGCTGTCCCCGGACTCGAACCCCGGCTTCCTGCCCGGACTCAACGCCGGTGCGTTCAACCTCGGCGCCGGCGTCAGCTTCGCCGTGCTGCCCGCGCTGCAGATCGCGCTCGGGGTCGGCGGTTCCTCGGGCACCGCCGGGTACTCCGGTGGGATGCTGCTCGGTGCCGTGATCACGACCGCTGCCCTGGCGACCTCGTTCCTCATCCCCCGGCCGGAGGCCGCCGAGACCGCCGCCGCCCCGCAGAAGGAGTCCGTCCGATGACCGACACGATCGTGATCGTCGGGTCGCTCAACGCCGACCTGGTCGTCCGCACCGAGCGTTTCCCGCAGCCGGGGGAGACCCTGCACGGGTCCGACCTGGCGACCCTGCCCGGCGGCAAGTCCGCCAACCAGGCCGTCGCGGCCGGCAGGCTCGGGGGCACCGTCCGCATGGTCGGCGCGGTCGGCGACGACGGCAACGGAGCGCTGCTCCGCGACTCGGTCGCTGCCTCGGGCGCCGACACCACGCACGTCGCGGTCCGGACGGGCACGGCCACCGGCACCGCCGTCATCACCGTCGACGGCCGTGGTGAGAACACCATCGTCATCTCGGGCGGCGCGAACGCCACGCTCACGCCCCAGGACCTGCCCGACGACGTGTTCCAGGACGCCGCCGTCCTCGGGCTCTGCCTCGAGGTCCCGATGGACGCCGTGCTCGCCGCCGCCCGGGCAGCCCACGCCGCCGGGGTCACCGTGCTGACGAACCTGTCCCCGTTCGGCGCCGTCCCGCCGGAGCTCCTCGACCTGACCGACGTCCTGCTCGTCAACGAACACGAAGCCGCAGCGCTCGGCGACCACGGCGTCGCACGCTCCATCGTCACCCGGGGCGGCGACGGATCGGTCGTGCACGACGGGGACGCTCGGCCGGTCGAGGTCCCCGCTGTGCCCGTGGACGCGGTCGACACCACGGGGTGCGGGGACGCCTTCATGGGTGCGGTGGCACTCCGGCTCGCCGCGGGGGACTCGCTGGTCGAGGCTGCGCGGTTCGCCGCCGGGGTCGGCGCGTACGCGGCGACCGGTGCCGGCGCGCAGGCGTCCTACCCGACCACCGCACAGCTGGAGGCGTTCCTCGGGACGTGATCCGGGCCTCCCGTCCGACCACTAGCGTGGGCGCATGCGCGTCGGAGTCCTCGACATCGGTTCCAACACCGGTCACCTGCTCGTCGTCGACGCCCACGGGGGTGCGGCGCCACTGCCCGCGTCCTCGTTCAAACGGCCGCTGCGGCTCGCCGAGCACCTGGACGACCGGGGCGCGGTGACGCCGGTCGGCATCGACGCGCTGACCGACTTCGTGGCCGAGTCCGTCCGGGTCGCGGAGGACCGCGGCTGCGAGGACATGCTCGGGTTCGCGACCTCCGCGGTCCGCGATGCCGTGAACTCCGAGGCCGTCCTGGCGCACGTGCAGGAGAAGACCGGGGTCGAACTCGCGGTCCTCTCCGGCTCGGACGAAGCCCGGTTGACCTTCCTGGCGGTGCGCCGCTGGTTCGGCTGGTCCGCCGGACGACTGGCCGTGTTCGACATCGGTGGCGGCTCGCTCGAGATCGCCGGTGGCGCGGACGAGGCGCCCGACGTCGCCTGGTCCATGCCGATCGGGGCCGCACGACTCGCTCGCACGTACTTCGCAGCCGGTACCCCCAGCCAGGACGAGCTGCGCCACGTCCGGCACGAGGTCCGCGTCGAGATCGCCCGCGAAGCCGGACGGCTGCTGCGGTCCGGAGCGCCGGACCGGGCGGTCGCGACCTCGAAGACGTTCCGGTCCATCGCGCGGATCTGCGGTGCAGCGCCGTCGGCCGCCGGGCCGCTCGTCCCGCGGGTGCTCGACGGGGCGGCGCTCCGCGAACGGCTGCCGTCGCTGCTGACCATGTCGGTCGACGAGCTCGGCACGCTGCCCGGGGTCTCGCCGAGCCGGGCGCACCAGGTCGTGCCGGGGGCGCTCGTCGCCGAGGCGTGCCTGGACATCTTCGACCTGCCGGCGCTCGAGATCTGCCCCTGGGCGCTCCGCGAGGGCGTGATCCTCGAGCGGCTGGACCAGCTCTCGGTCCTCGGCTGACCGCTCGCGAAACGCAACGTCGGCGCCTCCTCGCAGCGGTATTCCGTTGCGGGCAGACGCCGACGTTGCGTTCCGCGATCAGGAGTTGACGCATTTGTCCATGCCGCGAACGACGGTCAGCGCCTGCGCTCAGTCCCCGAGCGCAGGCGCTGACCAGCTCTGCATCAGACAGGCCTGGCCGTCCTGCTAGCGGATGCCGAGGACCTGCTTGATCTTCGACACGATCCAGTCGATCGCCTGTCCGATGTTGATCCAGTTCAGTACCTGCTGAACGTGGGCCTTCGCCCACGCGACGGCCCGCGCTCCGTACCTCGCCAGCAGCTGGAGGATCCTTGCGAACACAGCCATGGCTGTGCCCCCCTTCGATTCGTTGTTCGCTTCATCCGGGTCGCCGCGTGCACACGTCTCCCCGACCGCAGTCGGTGCGGTGAGCACGACCGTGGCAGGCCGGAGCCGTCACGTCAAATACAAAGTACTGATAGATGTTGTAAGGCATACGCGACCGCGAAAACCCGCTACGTTGGGCCATCCCGGATGTTCCGGGACGGCGGAGACCGGAGTTCGAGGGCGGGAAACGATGACAAGGCGGTCGAAGTACGCAGTGACCAGGTCCAGATGGTCGCGATCGTTGCGGGCCGAGGGGTACCGGCTCGTGAGCCTGCGCTCCCAGGTGGCCCTGGTGGCGATCGCCGTAGTGGGAGCGCTTGCACTCGGCGCGGGGCAGGTCCTCGTCCTCGCACCGGCCGCGGCACCGGCGGCGGTCGTGCGAGCAGCTGTGTCGGGCGCAGAGGTCAGCCCGTTCTTCCTGGGACTCGCGGCGGCGCTGTTCACCTCGGCTGATCTGTCATCGCGCCAGTTCGCGCTCACGCTCCTGCAGATGAACGATCGCACGCTCGTCTTCATCGCGAAGACGGCGGTGCTGGCCGCGTCAGGAGTGCTCACTGCGATCGCCGTGGTGATGTTGCTCGTGCCGCTCGCGCTCTCTCGCGCAGACGGCGTCCTGCACGTATCGCCGCTTGCGTGGCTGGCGCTCCCCGCCCTGCATCTCCTGTTCGTCTTGCTCGGCGCCGGCCTCGGCATGCTCATGCGATCGCCCGTCTCGGCGGTGTTCGTCTACTTGGCAGTCGTGTGGGCGCTGCCGCTCGTCGTGGCGATCGCCGGGATCTGGGCGCCCAGCATCAGCGTCTCGGTCCTGCAGTTCGCGCCGGTGACGCTCACTGCTGCCGTGTTGGAGTCCGCGACGCAGGGGACTGCCGTCCTCCGATTCGTGGGTTTGGACACCGCACTCATCATCGCCGGTCTGGTCAGCGTCCGACGGTGGGGCATCCGATGAACTCCGTGGTCCGACTCATCGGCGTCCGTCAAGGGTTCGGGACTCATCAGGTGCTCACGGACCTCGACCTCGAAGTCCGCCGTGGCGAGGTGCTGGGACTGCTCGGCGCGAACGGCTCCGGGAAGAGCACCCTCCTCCGGATCGTCGCTGGTATCGACACGGCGCAGTCTGGTGTCGTCGAACTCGGAGGGACCACGGACGGTCCTCTGCGGATCGGCGCACTCCTCGACCCGGCGTGGCTCGACGACAGGCTCACGTGTCGTCAACACCTGGTGATCGCTCACCTGTATGCCCACGGTCGAGTGCGCCGCAGTTCTGTGCAGGCTGCGCTGACAGCCGTCGGGCTCAGTGAGGCGGAGCGCCGACGCGTGAAGCACCTCTCACTCGGGATGCGGCAGCGGCTCGCTCTCGCCTTGGCGCTGGTCGACGAGCCGGACGTCCTGGTGCTGGACGAGCCGCTCAACGGTCTCGATCCCGACGGGGTGCTCTGGATGCGCGAACTGCTCCGGGACTTCGCCAGTTCCGGACGATCCGTGCTGCTTTCCTCGCACCTCATGGCAGAGATGGAGCGGATCGCCACCCGCGTGGTGCTCCTGGCGGACGGGTCGCTGTCGCCCCTCGTGAGCGGGAGCCGGATGCAGAACGCGGTCCGGCTCCGCGCGGAGTCGCGCGCGGAAGAACTCGTCCGTGCCTTGGCGGCGGCCGGAGCCGACGTGGTCGTCACCGCCGACAGTTCGATCCTGGTCCGAGGGATGGAGCCAGCGCGGGTGTTCCACACGGCGACGTCTTCCGGCGCGGTCTTGTCCCACCTCGTCTCGGAAGCGCAGACCCTCGAAGAGCAGTACCGTGACGCGACGTCGAACCGCCAGCGGTGAACGGCGCGGAGGTCGCGAGGCCCGTGAGTCGCTCCGAGCGGCGAGAGTTGCAGCCACGACGGTCGGTCGGATCGAAGCCTGGGCGGGGGGCCTCATCGTCGCCGGAGGAGCGATCCTCAGCACTGTCTGGGCGTCCGGGGCGTGGCGAACGTGTTGTTGGGTGGGGGTGGCACTCGCTCTGCTCAGCGCGGTCATCGAGTCGGTGCTCGTCGTTCCGGTCGCAGTCCGGAACTTCCGTGTCGAGATCGTTCCAGGGGGCGTGCTCGTGTACCGGGGAGCAGTGTTCCGCTCAGTGGATCACGTTCCCGGATCCAAGATCACGCTGGTCCGCCGTCAATCGGGTCCGCTCCTGCAGCGCCTCGGCGTCGCGAAGTGCGTGCTGTTCACCCCGGCGCGGGAGGTCTCACTCCTGCCCATGTCGGACGCGGACGTCGAGCGCCTGATGCGGCTCGGGGCTGACGATGTCTGATCGCGTTCCACTTCGCCGTCCCCATCCGCGAACCCTGCTCGTCCGAACCGCGATCGCGATGCGATCCGCCTGGCTGGTGATCGGGTTCGGTGTGACGCTGACGGCGGTGCTCCCATCTGGCTGGAACCCGGTGCTCGTGGTCGTCTCGGTCTACTACGGCTACACGCGGCTGGTGCAGGTCTTCTCCGGTTGGGTCACCGTTCGGTACGTCGCGAACAGGAGCGGCATCACGGTCTTCCGAGGACTCGTCGGCCGCGAGGAGAAGCGTCTCTCATGGCGGTCCGTCGTCAGCGTCACCGTCCGTCAGACGCTGGTGCAGCGCACGCTCGGTGTCGCAGAACTCCGGATCACGCTGCGGGCGACGGAGATCGCATCCGTCACGATCCAAGACCTCCTCACCGGCGAGGCTGCTCGCCTCGTCCGACTCCACGGTCAGAGCCGATCGCAGCGGACCACTCCGAGCCCGCGCGACACCGGAGAAGTACACGATGTCGCGCCGATCGAGCAGGCCGAGCCGGGACGGGTCGTGACTCCCGCTCTGCGACCGTCCGACTTCTTGCTCATCGGGGTCTGCACCGGCGCGTTCGTCTTCTTCCTGCCGAGCGTCTACTCCGGCGCATCCGAGATCCTGCCGTGGTTCGGTCTCTCCAGAACCCTGTTGCCGTCGATGCGTGAGATCGTTCGGCTCGATCCGGTGGCGTCCGGCCTCGCCGTCGCGATCGTCGCCGTCGGGAGCCTCGTCTACGGGGCCGCCATCGCGTGGGTCCGGTACCGCGGCTTCTCAGTGACGTGCCGCCCGAGCGGTGCGTTGGTCTTCGCCGCGGGGCTGGCGCAGAGGGAGCAGCGTGTCGTGGTGTCGGAGGACGTGGCGGCGTACGAGTCCCGGCGACCCGTGCTGATGCTCTTCGGGAACCGCGTCGTCCTCCGTGCGGTCGTTCGAGGAGACAGCGGGCTCGTGACCCGGAACCTGCTGCTGCCGTTGACCCGCGTGACGCATGCCGTCGAGATGCTCCAATTCCTCACCGGTCTCCCGCCCGCCGACTTGGCGGGCGGTCCTCGTCGGACTCGTACGGTGCCCGTCGTGCTGGTCATCGCCGCGGGGGGGTCTCGTCCTCGCCGCCGTCGCATCTGTGGTCCTGGCTCCGCTCGCGCTGGTCGCCGTGACCGTGGCGTTCCTCCTGCTCCGTGCGGCAGACAGCCACATCGGTCACATCCGGGTCGCGACCAGTGCGTCCGGCGCCCGATGGGTCATCGCACAGCGCGGGACGCTGTTCCGATCCGTGTGGGTGATCAAGGCGGACTCGGTCGATGTGTCCCGATGGGTCGGGTTCGCCAGGCGGCGCGGCACGCAGACCGTGACACTCCGCGGGCGGCGCACCGTCCGACTCACGGTGTGGGCCACATCCGCTCGTCTCGTAGCTCTCCAGCGTCGGGGCTTGGAGTCGCCGACGCCGCTCGATCTGGAAAGGAACCTCCGATGACCGATCTCCTCATCGCCCTGTGTGTCGCCGCGTTCTTCGGAGCAGCCTGGTCGGCTGGTCGGATCCTGCCGAAGGCCGTTGCTGTCTGCTTCCCCGTTGCGGTCCTGATCGCCGTGATCATCGTCGCGGCCACCGGCGGCCTGGGCACAGTCCGAGACTGGTTCATGGCGGGAGTGGTGATCTGCATCACCGCGATCATCACCTCCGCGGGCCGCGGCTCGCGGCGACGGAACAGCCGGGCAGCAGACTCCTGACGCGCTGCGCCACACCGCGATGGACGGACCGAGACCGTTCGCCGAGGCACTGCTGGGACACCCTCGCGGAACGCAACGTCGGCGCCTCCTCGCAGCGGTATCCCGTTGCGTGCAGGCGCCGACGTTGCGTTTCGCGATCAGGAGGTGCGGGGCGGGGCGAGCAACCAGGGGCGGATGAGCTTCGTCACGAACGGCAGCACCCAGAACGTCATGATCGGCGTGAGCACCAGCGTCGTGATGAGCACCCGGGGCAGTGCCGCCAGACCCGCGAAGGACGGCAGCAGCCAGCCGACCAGCACCGTGAAGACCAGGTTGACGGGGAAGAACCCGAGCCAGATGCTCACCGCCTGCTTCCACCGCGGCGGCGCGCTCGATGCCGGGGCTTCCTGCGGGACGTCGAACCACCCCTCGATGCCGGTGCGCTTCTCGACGCGGGACTCGACGACGAGGTCACGGCCGAGGTCGAGCCAGCGCAGCCGGTCGTCCGAGTCCTCCCACGTGGACAGGGAGTCGTGGTCGGCGAACCGGTAGAGCATGTGCCACTCGCGGGACCGGGCTGTGGACCGGACCCAGCCGGAGCCGAGGAACCCCGGGTAGCGGTTGGCGAGGTTCACGCCGGACTGCACCCAGCGGGTGACCTCCGGGATCCGGTCGGGTTCGACCAGGCGGGTGATGGACACGGTGACGGGCGGCCCGGCGGTCTCGGGCGCCGACGGGGACAGGGCCCCAGGCTCTTGTGGAGTCATCCGACCAGTGTCCCGGACGACTGTTTCGACCGTGTGAAACGGGACGGGGCACCGCCCACCCGGAGGTGGACGGTGCCCGCGGCTCATCGGAGCCGGTGTGCGGTCACTTCGCCGTGGTCACCGTCACCTTCGTGGCCGAGGTGGCGGTCTGCCCGGCGTCGTTGGTGAACACGGCCCGGAACTGCCGACCGTTCGACGTCGCGGTGGCCGTGAAGCTCCACGTCGTCTTCGTCGCCCCGGCGACGGTCGTCCACGTGCCGCCGCCGTTCGTGCTCCGCTGCCACCGCACGGTCGGCGTCGGGGTGCCCGACGCGGCCGCCTGCAATGTCACCTTCGTCCCGGCCTTGACCGAGACCTTGGCGACCGGCTGCTTGGTGACGACCGGCTTCACCGACGGTGCGGTGACCGTGACGCGCTGGACGGCGCTCGTGTTGCCCGCCACGTCGGTCGCCCGGTACTGCACCGTCTTCGGCGTTCCCGGGACGGTCACCTTGCCGGCGTAGGTCTTCCAGGTCGTGCCGTCCAGCGAGTACTGGACGGTCGCGACTCCGGAGAGCGCGTCCTCGGCGGTCAGGGTCAGCTGTCCCTTGGTCGCCGTGCCGGCCGTGACGGTCGGGGCGGTGCGGTCGATGCGGACGGTGGTCTCGAGCAGCTTCGAGATCGAGCCGTCCGTGCCGACGGCGAGGGCCCGGAGGCTGTGCTCACCCTCGTCCGAGATCGTCACCGGGTCGGAGGCCGGGAGCAGTTCGCCCTGGTCGACCGACAGGTAGAGCCGTGCGTCGTCGTCCGTGGACGTGACCCGGACCGTCACCGGCTCCGTGGACCAGCCCGCGGCGTTCGGCTTCGGCGTGACGGCGACCGCGACGGACGGGCCGTCACCGGTCTGCTGGGTGAGGACCGCGCCCTTCGTCACCGACTGGTAGTCGACGAGGTCGGAGAACTGCGCGGTGTAGGGCTTCACCGAGATCCCGGAGACGCCCTTCGCCTCGGCGAGCTGCTGGAACCCGGCGGTCTGCGACGCGGTGGTGAGGATGCGGCTCGCACTGCGCTGCAGGTCGCCCAGGCGCAGGTTGTAGCCGGTCGCCGGGTAGTTCCCGGTGACGGTGACCGTGTACGCCACGACCGGCGACGCGGGGTCGGCCGGGTCCTGGCGCTGCACACCGGTGACGGTGATGCCGGCCTTCTGCGCGGCGGTCAGCGTGCTGCCGGCGAGCAGTGCGGTGACGTCGGCGTAGGCGGCCTGGACGGAGGCGTACGGAGCGTTGGCCGCGTACGTCTCGTTGTTGATGGCGTCACGCGTCGTCGTCCCGGAGAGGGGCGTCTTCGTCAGGTCGGTCGTCGCGTCCACCGTGGTCGAGATCGACTGGGTGCCGGTCGCGGCGGGCGTCAGGCCGCCGAACTGCCAGGCGGTCGACGTCCGGGTGGGCGTGACGGTCCTGGTGTACGCGGGCAGGCCGGACACGTCGATGGTCGGAGCGACCTGCTTGAGGGCGTTGAGGACCTCGTTCGGGTTGCCGCCGGGCTCGATGAGGTCGTTGCCGGCGTACATGACCCCGGTCGCCCCGGTGCGCGGACCCGCGCCCCAGTCGGTCATCACGGTGCCCGCGAAGCCCCACTCACCACGGAGGACGTCCGTGTTGAGGTCGTAGCTCCCCGACGCGTACGTGCCGTTGACCTTGTTGTACGAGGTCATCACCGCCATCGGCTGGGCGCTCTTGACGGCGATCTCGAACCCGCGCAGGTAGATCTCCCGGCTCGCCCGCTCGCTGACGACGTCGTTCGAGCTGGTGCGTGCGGTCTCCTGGTTGTTGCCGTAGAAGTGCTTGATCGTGACGCCGACGCCGGGGATGCTCTGCACGCCCGTCGTCATGGCGGCCGCGGTCAGGCCGGTGAGCAGCGGGTCCTCGGAGTAGTACTCGAAGTTGCGCCCGTTGAGCGGGTCGCGGTGGATGTTCATGCCGGGTGCGAGCCAGAGGGCGACGCCGTATTCGGACATCTCCTGACCGACGGCGACGCCGACCTCCTGGACGAGCTCCGGGTCCCAGGTCTGCGCGAGCAGTGTGCCGATCGGCCACGCGGTGCCGAACTGGTAGGTCGCCGGGGTGGTCGACGTCTTCTGCGTGATGCGGAGACCGGCGGGTCCGTCGGCGAGGGTCATGCCCGGCAGTCCGCGGTCCTCGTACTTCGCCGTCGTGTAGCCGGCGGCACCGATCGCGGTCGCGGTGGTGCCGGCGGCGCTGGCGCCCTCGACGATGTTCGCGAGCTGGGTGGCGCTGAGGCCCGCGATGAACTGCTGCATCGTGATCTTGCCGGTCTTCACGTCGAACAGGGTCGCGTTCGGCACGACGGCCACGGGCTCGGTCGTCTCACCGGTCTTCGGGGCGTAGGGCTTGCCCGTGCCCTCCCAGTCGGTGGTGGCGGCGTCGACGTAGGCGGTCACGGACGCGATCGTGTCGCCGTCGATCGCCGCGTAGGGCGAGTCGGCTGCGACGGGGACGTCCTGCTCCAGGTTCGACGCGTGGTCCGGAGCGGTGAAGCCGGTGGTGTCGAGCGGCACGACGGGGGCGTCGGCGAGCTGCTGCTCCTCCTCCGGGTACGACCAGAAGTCGGCGGGGTCGCTGGTGCGCTCGGTGGCCGGGCGCTGGTCGTCGAGCTCGTTGGCGAGCTGTTCGGTGGTGGTGGTGGCACCGAGACGGAGCTTCGCGGCGACACTGGTGTTCCGCGACGAGTCACCGACGCGGATGACGTAGTCACCGGCCTCCATGGTGTTGGCGGCCTTGGTCTCGTCGTAGGAGGCCATGTCCGTGGTGTTGTACCGGATGGTCACGGTCTGCGACGCTCCGGGGGCCAGGCTGTCGGTCTTCGCGGAGCCGGCGAGCTGCTGGTACGGCTTGTCGAGTCCGGTCTGCGGTGCCGAGAAGTACGTCTGGACGACGTCCTTGCCGGACGCCTCGGTCCCGACGTTCGTGACCCGGGCCTTGACGGAGACGGTCGACATGTCCGCGGTGACCCCGAGCGGCTCCACCTGGAACTGCGTGTACGACAGCCCGTAGCCGAACGGGTACTCGACGACGCTCGCCGGGTCCGCGGGGTCGAGCGAGCGGTACATCGAGTCGAACCAGCGGTAGCCGACGTAGATGCCCTCGCTGTACTGCTCCTCGGCGCTGTTGCCGTCGTTGTTGGCGAAGGTCGCCGACGCCGGGTAGTAGGAGTACTTCGAGGCCCAGGTGTCGGTGAGCTTGCCGGAGGGGGTGACCGTGCCGTTGAGCACCTCGGTGACCGCGGTGCCGGACTCCTGGCCCGCCTGGCTCATGAGCAGGATCGAGTCGAGCGGCTTGCCGCCGTCGGGGTCGTTCGCGGACTTGTTGATCTCGTCGAAGAACGCCGTGTCGACGATGCCACCGACGTTGAGGACGACGACGACCTTGCGGTACGTCTGCCCGATGACCTGTAGGTCGTCCTTCTCGGTGTCGGTGAGCTGGTAGTCGCCGGGGCCGGAGGAGCGGTCGCTGCCCTCGCCGGAGTTCCGGGCGACGACGAAGAGCGCGGTGTCGGTCGGGGCGGTCGGCTTGACGGTGGTGCGGGTCAGTCGCTGTTCGACCGACGAGTAGTCGATCGAGGGCCCGAAGCCGCCGGCGTTCGCGGTGCCGTACTTGGTGTCGAAGGCGGTCTTCACGGCGTCGGAGTACGCCGGCGCGGTGGTGATCTGGTAGCCGGCGTTCTGCAGTCCCTGGCGGACCGAGATCGTGTAGCGGTTGTTGACGTTGCCCGAGCCGGTGCCGCCCTTGACGGTGGCGTAGGCGCCGACGCCGTAGACGGCGACCGAGCCGTCCTTCGCCATCGGCAGCGCGTCGTCGTTGTTCTCGAGCAGGACCATCCCCTGGCCGGCGGCACGCTCGCTGAGCGCGGCGTTCGCCTTCTCGAGTGGTCCCGGGTTGGGGTTGGTGGTCGCGGCGTTCGCGAACCCGGCCCCGGTGACGACGAGCGCCCCCGTGACGCAGACCGCGAGTGCGGCCTTGACGGCGGTCCGGACGGATCGCCTGTTCTCCACATGCATCGAGTTGTCCTCTCTGACAACGTCGTACGCGTCGACCGTCGCCCCCACCACGTCCCTGTGGTGCGGGGGCAGAACCGGTCTCGGCGTGGTTCTGACGGAACAATCCCGGACCGTATTCGGGATTCGCGGATGCTGTCAACGCTCGCAGCTGATGATCGTTCGTCTTTTTCGACCGGTCGCCAGCCGAGAAGGGCCGCGGCTCGGAGCTACGATCACGGTCATGACGGCCGACGGCGACCGCGTCCCCCTCCGCGAGCGCACCGCGGAGGAGCTGCTCGCGCTCGTGCGCGCCGGTGGCGCATCGACCCGTCAGGAGCTGGTGAACAGCACCCGGATGGCCCGCAGCACCGTCAACCAGGCCGTCGCACGGCTGATCCGGGAGGGACGGATCACCGAGTCGGACCGCGCACCGAAGGGACCGGGGTCGGGAAGCGGTCGCCCCGCCGTCCGGCTCGTCGCGGTGGTCGACGCGTCCGCGGTCGCCGGCATCGACTTCGGCCACTCCCACGTCCAGGTCGCCGTCGCCGACGAGCAGGGCGCGTTCCTCGGACACCGGATCGCGCGGCTCGACGTCGACGCCCACGCTCCGGCGGCGCTCGACCTCGCGGCCACGATGCTCGACGGACTCGTCCGGACGACGGGGGTCACCCTCGGGTCGGTGGTCGCCGGCGTCCCCGGACCCCTGGACGCCCGGACCGGTGCGGTGACGTCGCCGACGATCCTGTCGTCGTGGGTGGGCCTGCACCCCGGTGCCGAGCTGACGCGGCGGCTCGCGCTGCCCGTCCGGGTCGAGAACGACGCCGTGCTCGGCGCGTACGGCGAGGCCCGGCACGGGGCCGGGGCCGGTCGGGGCCGCGCGGACTTCCTCTACGTGAAGGCGTCGCACGGCATCGGCGCAGGGCTCGTCGTCGGCGGGCGGCTCTACACGGGGGCGACGGGCATCGCCGGGGAGATCGGCCACATCGGCCTGCCCGGACGGCCCGAGTCCTGCCGGTGCGGCAAGCGGGGCTGCCTCGAGGCGGTGGTGTCCGTCGAGGCCGTCCGGGCCCGGGTCGCCCTGGTCGACCCGTCCCGCGGCGTGGCGGACGTGCTCCTCGACCGGCGGGGCGGTCCGGTCGTCGAGCGCGTGGCGCACGAGGCCGGACGGACCCTCGGCACCGTCCTGGCGCAGCTCTGCGACCTGTTGAACCCCGGAGCCCTGGTGCTCGGCGGAGAGCTCGCGACCGTACCGGGGTTCGTCGACGGGGTCCGCGCCGCCGTCGAGCGGGACGCCCAACCGGCGATCGCGGCGACCGTCGAGGTCCGTGCGGCCGCGCTCGGCGACCGGGCCGAACTGCACGGGGCGCTGGAACTCGCGGCTGCCTCGTCCCCCGCCCGGGCCGACGGGGACGCACCGCACTGAGCGGACTGCCCGGCCCCTGTCCCGGCCCCGGAGGCGTCCGGTGGGCCCGGTGTCGGGCTGTCCGTGGTTCAATCCCCGACTTGGAGCACGGCGACCACCCCGCTGCCACGACGGAACGCGGGCGCAACGAGACCCCGGACCGCAGCGACTGAGCCCTCAGCTCGCCTTCTTCTTCGCCGGGGCACGCTTCGCGGTCGACTTCGCGGCGGTCGACTTCGCCGGAGCGGACTCCGCCGCCGCAGCCTTCTTCGACGGCGCCCGCTTCGACGGCGCCCGCTTCGTCGGCGCCCGCTTCGTCGGGGCCTTCGCTGCAGGGGTCCGCTCCGCCGCGGGCTTCCGGTCCGGAGCGTCGTCCGCGTCGTCGTCGGACGCGGCCGCGCGCGATCGCGAGCCGGACCCGGAGCGCGACCCCGTGCCTCCCGACCGGCTCCCGCCGCCACGGTTCTTGTCCACCGACGCCCGCAGGGCGGCCATCAGGTCGATGACGTCACCGCCCGCGTCGTCGTCGTCGGACGCGGCCTGCTCACCGAAGGTCTCCGCCGTGTCGACGTCGTCGCCGGCCTCGAGCTTCGCGTCGATGAGCTGCTGCAGATCCTCCTGGTACTCGTCCGTGTAGCGGTCCGGGTCGAAGTCGGTCGACATGCTCTCGACGAGCGAGGACGACATCTCCAGCTCGTTCGCGCTGACCTTCACCGACGTGTCGAGTGCCGAGAAGTCGGCGGACCGCACCTCGTCGCCCCAGAGCAGCCCCTGCAGCAGCAGGACGTCGTCGTGCACCCGGAGCACCCCGAGCCGGGTCTTCTGCCGGAGCGTGAACTGCACGATCGCCAGCCGGTCGGTCTGCTCGAGCGTCTTCCGGAGCAGCACGTAGGCCTTCGGGGAGCGGGAGTCCGGCTCGAGGTAGTACGTCTTCTCGAACATCATCGGGTCGACCTGGTCGACCGGGACGAACTCCAGGACCTCGATCTCGTGCGACTGTTCCTGCGGCAGCTGCTTGAAGTCGTCGGGGGTCAGGACGACCGTCTTCTCACCGTCGTCGTACGCACGCTGGATGTCGCCGTACTCGACCTCGTGCCCCAGCTCGCAGACACGCTTGTACCGGATGCGGGCCTTGTCCTCGTCGTGGATCTGGTGCAGGGAGACGTCGTGCGTCTCGGTCGCCGCGTAGACCTTGATGGGCACGTTGACGAGCCCGAACGCGATGGAGCCCTTCCAGATCGACCTCATGCGCTCATGATGCTCGCGCCAGGGCCGGGTGACCCCCAGTTCTGAGCGGATCGGCAGGTGCGGCGGGCGCCCGGGGGGCGTACGGTGCCGGAGCATGACGGGGGAACGGACAGCGGCCGGGCGACCGGCCGAGCACCACGCGGCCACGGCGGGGCAGGCCGACGCCGGGGACCGGATCGACGCGGCCGGGTGGGCGCAGCTCGCCTTCGGCGCCGCCGTCGGCCTGGCGACGGGTGTCGGGATCGGCCTGACGACGGCCGGGCCCTTCCCCTGGGTCACGGTCGTCGTCCTCGGCCTGGCGCTCGCCGTGGTGCTCCCGGTGTCGCTCCTGCGGGCGTGGTGGGCTCGCGGCGGTCGCGCCGCCGTCCTCGCGACGCATGCCTGGGTCCGGGCCGGACAGGTGCCGGACGGGGTCCCGGACACGCTGTGGCGTCCCCGGGTCCGACAGCTGCTCAGCGAGTCGACGCGGCAACTGGTCGGCGCGTGGGTCGCCGTCGTGGTCGCGTGTCTCTGGTGCGGTCTCGCGATCGCGGGTGAGCCGCGGGACTGGGCGTTCGCTGCGGTCTGGGCGGTCCTGGCGGCGGTCCAGTTCCTGCGGACGCACGGGGTGCGTCCGTCGGCACGACGCCTGCTCGACGCACCGGTGCGCGCCGTCTCGACCGTCTGAGGACCGCTGGTCGTTCCTCCACAGCCGGGAGGCACGGCCCACGTCCTCCACGGACCTCGCCGCTCCTGTGTCGCCGGTCCGGTTCCGCGAGCACGATGGGCCCATGAGCCAGCTCGACAAGCAGGACCCGCGGGATCAGTACGCCCGGCCGCCGTTCCCCGCGCAGACGCAGCAGGGGTCCGGGCGGGCGGCGGAGCTCGACCCGCCAGCCGACCACGGGGAGACGTCGTACCAGGGCACCGGCCGGATGCGCGGCTACCGCGTGCTGGTCACCGGTGCGGACTCGGGCATCGGCCGGGCTGCTGCGATCGCGATGGCGAAGGAAGGGGCCGACGTCGCCCTGAACGCCCTGCCGGAGGAGATCGACGACCTGACCGAGGTCCGCGACGTGATCGCCGACCTCGGGCGGACAGCGGTGATGCTGCCGGGCGACCTCACTGACGAGGGGTTCTGCACCGAGCTCGTCCGCACCGCCGTCGACCTGCTCGGCGGACTGGACGCGCTGGCCCTGGTCGCCGGACACCAGAAGGTGCACGAGGACATCACCGAGCAGAGCACCGAGGACTTCGACCGCACGATGAAGGTCAACCTGTACTCGCTGTTCTGGCTGACCCGGGCCGCGGTCCCGCACCTGGCCCCGGGCAGCGCGATCGTCACGACCAGCTCGGTGTCGGCGTACCTGCCGCAGGACCGCATGATCGACTACGCCGCCACGAAGGCCGCGATCATCACGTACACGAACGGGCTCGCACGTCAGCTCGCGTCGAAGGGCATCCGGGCGAACACCGTCGTCCCCGGCCCGGTGTGGACCCCGCTCCAGCCGATCAGCTACCCGGGCGACGAGATCGCGGCGTACGGGCAGGACACCCCGCTGGGTCGGCCCGCGCAACCCGTCGAGCTCGGCAGCGCCTACGTGTACCTCGCCGGCCCGGAGTCGTCCTACACGTCGGGCACCACGCTGACGGTGGGCGGTGCCACGGGGGTCGCGCTGTGAGCCCGGTCGCCAGGAAGACGACGGTGCAGGTGGGGGACCGTCGGCTCGCGCTGACGAACCTCGACAAGGTGCTCTACCCCGAGACGGGGACGACCAAGGGGCAGGTGATCGCGTACTACGAGCGGATCGCCCCGTGGATGATCCCGCACGTCACCGGCCGCCCGATGACCCGGAAGCGCTGGGCGAACGGGGTGGACGGCAAGGTGTTCTTCGAGAAGAACCTGCCCGACTCCGCCCCGGACTGGATCCGCCACCACACCATCCACCACGAGCACCACGACGTCGAGTACCCCGTCGTCGACGACCTGCCGACGCTGGTGTGGCTGGCGCAGCAGGCGTCGCTGGAACTGCACGTGCCGCAGTGGCGCTTCGGCCCGCGGGGCGGACACCAGGACCCGGACCGGCTCGTGCTCGACCTGGACCCCGGCGACGGCGTCGGGTTGCCCGAGTGCGTCGAGGTGGCGGTCGCGGCCCGCGCGGTGCTGCAGGGCATGGGACTCGAGCCGTACCCGGTGACGTCCGGGTCGAAGGGCATCCACCTGTACGCGGCACTCGACGGCTCGGCCACGGCGCAGCAGGTGTCCGACGTCGCACACGAGCTGGCGAAGGCACTCGAGCAGGACATGCCCGACCTGGTCCTGTCGTCGATGAGCCGGGCGGAGCGGGCGGGCAAGGTGTTCGTCGACTGGTCGCAGAACAACGGCAACAAGACGACGATCGCGCCGTACTCGCTGCGTGGACGGTCGCACCCGACGGTCGCGGCGCCACGGACGTGGAAGGAGCTGACCGAGCCCGGTCTGACGCACCTGACTCTCGATGAGGTCCTCGAACGCATGCCGGACCTCGGCGACCTGCTCCACCCGGTCGCGGCGGCCTCGCTCGGCGTCGGACGTGCGGACTCCGGGCACTGGGACGGCGCCCGGACCGAGCAGGTGAACGAGCGCGAGCGTCAGGAACGGCAGGAGCTGCAGGATCGTCTGACGACCTACCGCGCCAAGCGGGACGCCTCGAAGACGCCGGAGCCGGTGCCGCAGGGCTCCCCGACGGTCCGGACCGACGGCACACCCACCTTCGTCATCCAGGAGCACCACGCCACCCGCAACCACTACGACTTCCGTCTGGAGCACGACGGCGTCCTGGTGAGCTGGGCGCTGCCGAAGGGGGAACCGACCGACCCCGGGGCGAACCACCTGGCCGTCCACACCGAGGACCACCCGCTCGAGTACGGCGGCTTCGAGGGGATCATCCCCGCCGGTGAGTACGGCGGCGGCACCGTGACCATCTGGGACGACGGCACGGTCGAGGTCGAGAAGTGGCGTGAGGACGAAGAGGTCATCGTCACCCTGCACGGCCGGACGAACGGCGTGCGACGGCTCGCGCTCCTGCACACCCGCGGGCACGGCCGCGGCCGGACCGGGGACGAGAAGAGCTGGCTCATCCACCGGACGAAGGACCAGCCGACCGCCGACGGTGACGCCTCCACCGGCTCGCACCCCGGACCCGCGGCCCGTGCTGCGGGTGCGCGGATCGAGCACGCCGCGGACTCGGACACGGCCCCGGAGCAGCGCCGCACCATGCAGGCGTCACTGCAGAAGGGCGAGCCCGGCCTCGACCCCGAGCAGTGGGCGTTCGAGATGAAGTGGGACGGCGTCCGCGCACTCGCCACCGTCCACGACGGCACCGTCCGACTGCGCAGCCGGAACGGCAACGACCTGACCGACCAGTACCCGGAACTGCAGGAGCTGGCGGAACGGGCCGGTGTCGACGGCGTCTTCGACGGCGAGGTCGTCGCGCTCGACGAGCACGGACGTCCGTCGTTCCAACTGCTCCAGAACCGGATGGGGCTGACGAAGCCGCGTGAGGTCAGCGCTGCCCAGGCCACGACGCCCGTGCGGCTGCTGCTCTTCGACGTCCTCGAAGCCGACGGGCACGAACTCACGCGCCACGGGTACACCGCTCGGCGCGAGGCGCTCCGGACGGTCGTGGAACCGGGCGGGGCGATCGACGTCCCGCCGGAGTTCGACGGGGATCTCGCCGGGGCGATGACGGAGTCGCGGAAGCGCGGGCTCGAGGGGGTCGTGGCGAAGAAGCGCTCCTCGCGGTACGCCGAGGGCCGGCGCTCCGAGTCGTGGCTGAAGCTGAAGCACCACGCCACGCAGGAGGTCGTCGTCGGCGGGTGGAAGCCCGGGGCCGGTCGGCGTGCAGGAGGCATCGGCTCCCTGCTGCTCGGGATCCCGGGCGACGAGGGACTGGTCTACGTCGGCAAGGTCGGCACCGGGTTCCGCGACCGGGACCTCGACGAGATCGGAGCCGTCCTCGGTGACCTCGAGCAGGACGACTCGCCGTTCGTGGACGTCCCGCGGCCCGATGCGCGCGATGCGCACTGGGTCGCACCGGAGCGTGTCGGCGAGGTCGAGTTCGCCGAGTGGACGGGCGACGGGCGCCTCCGGCAACCCTCGTGGCGGGGGTGGCGCAGTGACAAGCGCCCCGAGGACGTCGTCCGGGAGTGACGTCCGGGCGTGACCTGCGCGACGTCGGCCGACGCGGGCCGCGGTGCCGCGGAGGTCCGGAATCCGCATGCAGGAGCATGAGGTCCGCCCCGGGCGAACTTCCGTCCCCCGTTGTCCGCACATGCGGGGGACGATTGCGGCGACCACTCCCGTCGGGCCGAGGCCGGCTGTTACGTTCCTCGGGACGGAAGGACGCGACATGGACGCGAGCAAGTACCTCCCGCCGTTCACCCAGGGGCAGCGCGGAGACACGTCCGCAGAGCAGCCGGGCGACCAGGACGGCACGACGAGAGCACGGCCCGACGGCCGGACGGGAGACCGTCAAATGGTGGACGCGGGCGGGACCGAACACGAAGCCACCTACGCCGACTTCCTCGGCGACCAGGTCGACGACTGACCTGAGGGCAGCCGTCCCGACCAGGTCAGGCGGCCGGTGCCGGCCCGTCCGCCGGTGCGGCGCCGGACTCGAGGGGCAGGTCCTGCTCCGCAGCCGCGCGCTCGTCAGCCTGACCGGCGTCCGCCGCAGCGGCCTTCGCCTCGTCGATGGCCTCCTGCGAAGCCTGCAGTGCGTCGTCGTTGCCGGGGTGTGCGTGATCAGTCATGCCGCCACGCTACGCGGAGGCCGCTGGACCGGCTCGACGGCCAGCCCCCGCGGGCGCACGCGGCACGGATCCCGGCACGAGTGGGACGTCCGGACCACGCGGGACGTCGTAGTCGACGGCTGAGGTCGGGGCGAGTGACGTCGGCATCGCGGGCGCCGGTGGGCCGCCGTGCGCGTCCGCGGCGTCGAGCACGGCCCGGGTCGCGGCCGCCGACACCCGGAGCGCGTCGGCCAGTGGCATCGCACGGAGCGCAGGCGTCCGGACCTCCACGCCCCAGGGCTCGTCGAAGCCCAGGCCGCGGACGGTGCGGATGAAGCCCGGCAGGTCCCAGGCACCGGTGCCCGGCAGGTAGCGGCCGTTCCGCGACTCGTCGGCCAGTGTCATGCCGTTCGGGGTGTGCAGCAGACCGTCGCTGAGTTCCACGGCGGCGAGGACGGCGGGGGCCACCCCCTGCCCGATGGAGGCCAGGGTCGAGCCACCGCGCAGCGCGTGCATCGCGTCGAGGAGCAGGCCGCCGTTCGGGTGGCCGGCGGCGACGAAGCGTGCGGCTCGCTCCACCGTCCCCAGGTTCGACCACGGCTCGGACTCGAGGACGAGCCGGGCGCCGACGCCCTCGGCCTGGGCGGCGAGGTGGTCCCAGGCCTCGGCCATCGCGGTGAGCGGGGCGCCGGGGACCGAGTGGTCGGCGCGGACGACGACCTGCCACGCACGGAGGGTCGCGGCGGCCTCCAGGAGCACCCCGCGGTCGGCGTCGTGCTCGGCGTCGGCGGACCACCAGTCGCCGAGCGTCCCGACCTGGACCCAGACCACGCCGGCGTCGTCGAGCATCCGTCGCAACGCTGCGAAGCCGGCGGTGGCGCGCACGTCGTGCAGGTCGTCGAGCGAGAGTGCGAGCCCGGAGAACCCCGCCGCGGTGACGGCGTCGATGCGTTCGCGGACGGACTCGCGTCCGGCCCACGTCCAGGACGTGGCGAGCAGGTCGTGTTCCTCCACAGGACCACCTCCATGATCCGGACGTGCTCGACTGCGTCGTTGCAGCTGCTGCACACCCCGTCTGCGGATCGCTGCCGTGCCCCGCGCAGCGTCAGGCCCGGTTCTACGCCCGCCGTCTCCGAGCGCTCCCAGCCCGCGCGTCAGACGATGCGGGTCTCGACCGTGCCGACCCCGTCGATCGCACCGCGCAGCACCGACCCGCGGGTCACAGGGCCGACGCCGTCCGGGGTGCCGGTGAAGAGCAGGTCGCCGGGCTCGAGCCGGACGGCCCGGGACAGCGCGGCGATGGTCTCGGCGACGGACCAGATCTGGTCCGCGAGGTCGCCGGACTGCCGCAGTTCGCCGTCGACGTGCAGGGTGACGGCACCCGACGTCGGGTCGACGCCGGCAGCGGGGACCACCACGCCGATCGGGGCGGAGGCGTCGAACCCCTTCGCCAGGTCCCACGGCCGACCGAGTCGCTTGGCCTCGGCCTGCAGGTCACGCCGGGTCAGGTCGATGCCCACGGCGTAGCCCCAGACCAGTTCGAGGGCGTCGGCCACGGCGACCTCCTGTCCGCCGGCACCGAGCGCGACGACCAGTTCGACCTCGTACTCCAGCTGCGCGGTCAGCGTCGGGTAGGGGGTGTCGTGGCCGTCGGCGACGACCGCGTCGGCGGGCTTGCCGAAGAAGAACGGCGGCTCACGATCGGGGTCGTGCCCCATCTCGCGCGCGTGCGCCGCGTAGTTGCGGCCGACGCAGTGGATGCGCCGGACCGGGAAGCGGCCGCCGGCGGCGGTGGGGACGGACGGGAGGCGCGGGGCCGGGACGACGAGGTCGGTCACGCGTCCAGCGTGGCACGTTGCGCTGGCTGCGCCTGCTGGGCCGGGAACACGAACCGGTTCATCGCCCAGTAGCGGAAGCCCATCGCGATGAGCGTGCCGATCACGGGCCCGCTGATGAAGTCCGCCAGTTCCTGCCCCGCGAGCGAGACGTTCGGCACCTCGAGCCCGAAGACGTACCGGGAGATCCAGAGCGGCGCGGAGTTCAGTGCGACGCCGATCAGGCTGACGACGAGGAACAGCAGGAGCTCGTGTCCGGTGTGGAGTTCACCGCGGTCGCCGAACGACCACTTCTTGTTGAGGAAGTACGAGAACACGGTCGCGACGATGATGCCGATCGACAGGGCGGTCACCGGGTGCTGCGGGATGACGAAGATCTTCAGCCCGTAGTTGATGCCCATCGTGATGACGAAACCGAGGCCACCCACGACCAGGAACCGGAGCGCCGGGTGTTCGACGAGCGACCGGACGGAGAACGACTGCACCGGCCAACCCTAGACCGGTGTCGCCGGGAACCCGCTGACCGGCACGCCTTCCGGACCGGCAGTCCGCTCAGCCGGACGGTCAGGCACCGGGTGCTGCGCCCTCGGTCTCGCCGCGGCCGGGGTCGCCGCCCGTGCCGCCGTCGGACGGCTCGTCCTGCGGCCAGCCGGTGAACTCCCACCCGGAGACGGCCTCGTGGTCCTCGCCGTTCGTGTAGGCGAAGGTCCGGGCGGCGGTCCGGGCGTCGGTGAGGGCGGTGAGCAGGTCGGCGAACCGGTCGGACCCGTCCGCGACGCGGGTGAGCGCGTCGTGGGCCAGCGCGTAGCGGTCCATCTCGTTGCGGATGAGCATGTCGAACGGCGACGTGGTGGTGCCCTGCTCGAGGAAGCCGTGCACGTGCAGGTCGTCGTGTCCGTGCCGACGGTAGGTGAGCTGGTGCACGAGCGTCGGGTAGCCGTGGAAGGCGAAGACGGCGGGGGTGCCGGGCAGGAAGACCTCGTCGTAGCGCTCGTCGCTGATCGGGTGCTCGTGCTTGCGCGGGTCGCCGATGGAGAGCAGGTCGACGACGTTGACCACGCGGACGCCGACGTCGGGGGCGTGCTTCCGGATGATGTCCGCGGCAGCGACGGTCTCGACGGTCGGGACGTCCCCGGCGCTGACGAGCACGACGTCGACGCGGCCGACCTGCTGTTCGGTGCCGGCCCAGTCCCACGTGCCGACGCCGGCGTCCGCGTGGGCGACGGCGTCCTCGAGGGACAGGAACACCGGCTCGGGGTGCTTGCCGGCGACGATCACCTCGATGCGGTCGGTGGTCTCCATCGCGTGCGCGGCGACGGCGAGGAGCGTGTTCGCGTCGGCGGGCAGCTTGATCCGCACGAGGTCCTGCTGCTTGGACGCGACGACGTCGAGGAACCCGGGGTCCTGGTGCGAGAACCCGTTGTGGTCCTGCCGCCACACGTGCGACGACAGCAGGATCGTCAGGTTCGACACCGGTGCGCGCCAGTCGATGTCGGTCGCCGACTCGAGCCACTTGGCGTACTGCCCGACCATCGAGTCGACGATGTGGGCGAACGCCTCGTAGGTGTTGAAGACGCCGTGTCGGCCGCTCAGCACGTAGCCCTCGAGCATGCCCTCGAGCAGGTGTTCGGAGAGCACCTCGATGACTCGACCGCGTGCGGCCATGTGCTCGTCGCCCTCGGCCCGTCGGGCCCGCCAGACGCGGTTCGTGACGTCGAACACCGCGTCGAGCTTGTTCGAGATCGTCTCGTCCGGTCCGAACAGCCGGAAGTTCTCCGGGTTGCGCTGGATGAGTTCGGCCATCCAGGGGCCGAGCGTGCCGGTCGCCGAGGCCGGCTCGCCCACCGGCACCCCGAACCGCTCGAGTCCGGGCCGGTCGAGGGCGGTGCGGATGCGGCCACCGTTCGCGTGCGGGCTGGCGCTCATCCGGGTGTCCCCGGTCGGCCGGATGGTGTCGAGGATCCCGATCGGGCGGGCGTCCTCGTCGAAGAGCTCCTCGGGGCGGTAGGAGCGCATCCACTCCTCGAGCTGCCTGCGGTGCCCCTCGTCCTCGCGGACGTTCGGCAGCGGGACCTGGTGAGCGCGGAAGGTGCCCTCGACCTGCTGGCCGTCGACGACCTTCGGCCCGGTCCAGCCCTTGGGGGTGCGGAGCACGATCATCGGCCAGCGCGGGCGGAGGTCCGCGGCACCGGCCATCTCACCGGCCGCGGCGCGTGCGGCCTGTGCGCGTGCGGCGGCCTGGATGTCGTCGATGGTCGCGAGGGCACGACGGAGCGCACCGTCGAACAGGGCGTGCACGGCGAACGGGTCGTGGTCGACCCGGCCGGAGTCGACGACGATCGGCTCGTAGCCCAGCCCGCGGAAGTAGGCCTGGAGGTCCTCGTCCGGGATGCGCGCGAGGACCGTCGGGTTCGCGATCTTCCACCCGTTGAGGTTGAGGATCGGCAGCACCGCCCCGTCGGACACCGGGTCGAGGAACGTGTGCGCCTGCCACGATGCGGAGAGCGGTCCGGTCTCGGCCTCGCCGTCTCCGACGACGCAGGCGACGACGAGGTCCGGGTTGTCGAGGGCCGCGCCGTACGCGTGGGCGAGGGAGTAGCCGAGCTCGCCGCCCTCGTTGATCGACCCGGGGGTCTGCGGGGCCGCGTGCGAGGGGATGCCGCCGGGGAACGAGAACTGTCGGAAGAAGCGCTGCAGTCCGGCGGTGTCCGGCGTGATGTCCGGGTAGAGCTCGTTCCAGGTGCCTTCGAGCCAGGCGTTCGCGTTCATCGCGGGGCCACCGTGGCCGGGGCCGCAGATGTACAGGACGTCGCGCCCGGTCTCGCTGATCACGGCGTTGAGGTGTGCGTACACGAGGTTCAGCGCGGGGGAGGTGCCCCAGTGCCCGAGCAGCCGCGGCTTGATGTCGGAGGGCTCGAGTGGCCGTTCCAGCAGCGGGTCGTCGAGCAGGTAGATCTGCCCGACGGTGAGGTAGTTCGCGGCGCGCCACCAGGCGTCGATCGCGCGGATGCGGTCGGTGGAGGAGTGCGTCGTCGGCATGCTGACCAGGCTACGAGGACACCGATCCGGGGAATCCAGAAATCTCTCCAATCCGATCGGAGGACGGCCCCGAATCACTGTCACAAGCCGGGAAACACCCGCAAGCGCTCACTAGCAGCTCACCGCTGGTTCTCCACCCCCTCA
>NZ_JAAOYO010000007.1:0-2282 GCF_011759505.1 Curtobacterium salicis
GTGGGGAGTGCGTCTGGTCCTTGAGAACTCAACAGCGTGCACATTGTCAATGCCAATTTTATTGACCTCGTGCCCGGTCGGCTTTGGCTGGTCGGGTCATGAAGCAATTCCTTTTGGATTGAAGATTGTCAGTAGACAGTCAACAGTCAAGATCAACTCGCTGACACTTCGGTGTTGGTTGTAATTTTTTACGGAGAGTTTGATCCTGGCTCAGGACGAACGCTGGCGGCGTGCTTAACACATGCAAGTCGAACGATGATGCCCAGCTTGCTGGGTTGATTAGTGGCGAACGGGTGAGTAACACGTGAGTAACCTGCCCCTGACTCTGGGATAAGCGTTGGAAACGACGTCTAATACTGGATATGATCACTGGTCGCATGGCCTGGTGGTGGAAAGATTTTTTGGTTGGGGATGGACTCGCGGCCTATCAGCTTGTTGGTGAGGTAATGGCTCACCAAGGCGACGACGGGTAGCCGGCCTGAGAGGGTGACCGGCCACACTGGGACTGAGACACGGCCCAGACTCCTACGGGAGGCAGCAGTGGGGAATATTGCACAATGGGCGAAAGCCTGATGCAGCAACGCCGCGTGAGGGATGACGGCCTTCGGGTTGTAAACCTCTTTTAGTAGGGAAGAAGCGAAAGTGACGGTACCTGCAGAAAAAGCACCGGCTAACTACGTGCCAGCAGCCGCGGTAATACGTAGGGTGCAAGCGTTGTCCGGAATTATTGGGCGTAAAGAGCTCGTAGGCGGTTTGTCGCGTCTGCTGTGAAATCCCGAGGCTCAACCTCGGGCTTGCAGTGGGTACGGGCAGACTAGAGTGCGGTAGGGGAGATTGGAATTCCTGGTGTAGCGGTGGAATGCGCAGATATCAGGAGGAACACCGATGGCGAAGGCAGATCTCTGGGCCGTAACTGACGCTGAGGAGCGAAAGCATGGGGAGCGAACAGGATTAGATACCCTGGTAGTCCATGCCGTAAACGTTGGGCGCTAGATGTAGGGACCTTTCCACGGTTTCTGTGTCGTAGCTAACGCATTAAGCGCCCCGCCTGGGGAGTACGGCCGCAAGGCTAAAACTCAAAGGAATTGACGGGGGCCCGCACAAGCGGCGGAGCATGCGGATTAATTCGATGCAACGCGAAGAACCTTACCAAGGCTTGACATACACCGGAAACGGCCAGAGATGGTCGCCCCCTTGTGGTCGGTGTACAGGTGGTGCATGGTTGTCGTCAGCTCGTGTCGTGAGATGTTGGGTTAAGTCCCGCAACGAGCGCAACCCTCGTTCTATGTTGCCAGCGGGTTATGCCGGGGACTCATAGGAGACTGCCGGGGTCAACTCGGAGGAAGGTGGGGATGACGTCAAATCATCATGCCCCTTATGTCTTGGGCTTCACGCATGCTACAATGGCCGGTACAAAGGGCTGCGATACCGTAAGGTGGAGCGAATCCCAAAAAGCCGGTCTCAGTTCGGATTGAGGTCTGCAACTCGACCTCATGAAGTCGGAGTCGCTAGTAATCGCAGATCAGCAACGCTGCGGTGAATACGTTCCCGGGCCTTGTACACACCGCCCGTCAAGTCATGAAAGTCGGTAACACCCGAAGCCGGTGGCCTAACCCTTGTGGAAGGAGCCGTCGAAGGTGGGATCGGTGATTAGGACTAAGTCGTAACAAGGTAGCCGTACCGGAAGGTGCGGCTGGATCACCTCCTTTCTAAGGAGCATCTGGTCAGTGCTGGTCACCGTTGTGGTGGTCAGTGGCTGGTCCAGGCGCCCGATTCGGACCGAACGTGTCCGACGGGTAGCTCATGGGTGGAACATTGACAGTGCAGTTGGGAGTGATGCTTCCGACCTCAGTACGCTCTGCTTGCAGGGTTGGGACGGGTCGGGGTGGAGCGTTCAGCTGGTGCACGTTGTTGGGTCCTGAGGGACCAGGCTTCCTACCGGGTGTGGGTTGCATCGGTGCCGGGAACGGTGGTGGTGTGATCTGGACTGTTGGTGGGGGTTGGGCCTACGGGTCCTTCGTTGGGCCGCATGATGTCAGACCGTTTGGTCTGGGGGAGTGTGGTGCCGATCGTATGTTGAGAACTACACAGTGGACGCGAGCATCTTTAGATTCGCGTTATCCGAGACCGGTGGGTCGCCCTTGTGGTGGTCTGGTGTGTTTTGGAGGCGTTGGATCGCAATTTTAATCTTTGTGGTCAAGTTTCTAAGAGCAAACGGTGGATGCCTTGGCATCTGGAGCCGAAGAAGGACGTAGAAATCTGCGATAAGCCTCGGGGAGCTG
>NZ_JAAOYO010000007.1:2376-3551 GCF_011759505.1 Curtobacterium salicis
AGGAGCTGTGAGCCGAGGATTTCCGAATGGGGAAACCCCGCCAGGCGCTTTTGTGACCTGGTGACTCCCGCCTGAATATATAGGGCGGGTAGAGGGAACGTGGGGAAGTGAAACATCTCAGTACCCACAGGAAGAGAAAACAACATGTGATTCCGTGAGTAGTGGCGAGCGAAAACGGATGAGGCTAAACCGATCATGTGTGATAGCCGGCGGGCGTTGCATGGTCGGGGTTGTGGGACACGTCGCTCAGTTCTGCCGGACTGGGACGGTTACAGCGCATCATAGTCGAACCGGTTTGAAAGCCGGGCCGTAGTGGGTGCCAGCCCCGTAGACGAAATGGTGTTATGGCCGGATGTGTATCCCAAGTAGCACGGGGCCCGAGAAATCCCGTGTGAATCTGTCAGGACCACCTGATAAGCCTAAATACTCCCAGATGACCGATAGCGGACAAGTACCGTGAGGGAAAGGTGAAAAGTACCCCGGGAGGGGAGTGAAATAGTACCTGAAACCGTTTGCTTACAAACCGTCGGAGCCTCCTTTGTAGGGGTGACGGCGTGCCTTTTGAAGAATGAGCCTGCGAGTTAGCGATATGTGGCGAGGTTAACCCGTGTGGGGTAGCCGTAGCGAAAGCGAGTCTGAATAGGGCGATTCAGTCGCATGTCCTAGACCCGAAGCGAAGTGATCTATCCATGGCCAGGTTGAAGCGACGGTAAGACGTCGTGGAGGACCGAACCCACTTCAGTTGAAAATGGAGGGGATGAGCTGTGGATAGGGGTGAAAGGCCAATCAAACTTCGTGATAGCTGGTTCTCTCCGAAATGCATTTAGGTGCAGCGTTGCGTGTTTCTCGCCGGAGGTAGAGCTACTGGATGGCCGATGGGCCTCAACAGGTTACTGACGTCAGCCAAACTCCGAATGCCGGTGAGTGAGAGCGCAGCAGTGAGACGGTGGGGGATAAGCTTCATCGTCGAGAGGGAAACAACCCAGACTACCAACTAAGGTCCCTAAGCGTGTGCTAAGTGGGAAAGGATGTGGAGTTGCACAGACAACCAGGAGGTTGGCTTAGAAGCAGCCACCCTTGAAAGAGTGCGTAATAGCTCACTGGTCAAGTGATTCCGCGCCGACAATGTAACGGGGCTCAAGCACACCACCGAAGTTGTAGATTTCGCACACTAG
>NZ_JAAOYO010000007.1:3647-5591 GCF_011759505.1 Curtobacterium salicis
TAGACAAGCCTTCGTGGTTCAGTCGTGCGGAGTGGTAGGAGAGCGTCGTGTGGCGAGTGAAGCGGCGGAGTGATCCAGCCGTGGACGCTACACGAGTGAGAATGCAGGCATGAGTAGCGAAAGACGGGTGAGAAACCCGTCCTCCGAAAGACCAAGGGTTCCAGGGCCAGGTTAATCCGCCCTGGGTAAGTCGGGACCTAAGGCGAGGCCGACAGGCGTAGTCGATGGACAACGGGTTGATATTCCCGTACCGGCGAACAACCGCCCAAGCTAATCCAGTGGTGCTAAGAGTCCTAACCCGGCACTTGTTGATCCCTTCGGGGTGAGACGGGCCGGTCTAACGCTCGACCCCATGCTGGTGCGGTTAGCGTATGAACAGGTGTGACGCAGGAAGGTAGCTGAGCCAGGCGATGGTATCCGTAAGGTGAACCTGGTGTAAGGATGTAGGGCTGACGATAGGCAAATCCGTCGTCTGTATGCCTGAGACCCGACGCGTACCCGTAAGGGGAATTCAGTGATCCTATGCTGCCGAGAAAAGCATCGACGCGAGGTTGCAGCCGCCCGTACCCGAAACCGACTCAGGTGGTCAGGTAGAGAATACCAAGGAGATCGAGATAATCGTGGTTAAGGAACTCGGCAAAATGCCCCCGTAACTTCGGGAGAAGGGGGGCCGGACACGTGACCGGATTTACTCCGTGAGCGTTGAAGGCCGCAGAGACCAGTGGGAAGCGACTGTTTACTAAAAACACAGGTCCGTGCGAAGTCGCAAGACGATGTATACGGACTGACGCCTGCCCGGTGCTGGAAGGTTAAGAGGAAGGGTCAGCCTCACGGCGAAGCTCTGAATTTAAGCCCCAGTAAACGGCGGTGGTAACTATAACCATCCTAAGGTAGCGAAATTCCTTGTCGGGTAAGTTCCGACCTGCACGAATGGCGTAACGACTTCCCAGCTGTCTCAACCGCGAACTCGGCGAAATTGCACTACGAGTAAAGATGCTCGTTACGCGCAGCAGGACGGAAAGACCCCGTGACCTTTACTACAGTTTGGTATTGGTGTTCGGAGTGGCTTGTGTAGGATAGGTGGGAGACTGTGAAGCGGGCACGCTAGTGTTCGTGGAGTCATTGTTGAAATACCACTCTGGTCACTTTGGATGTCTAACGTAGGACCCTGATCGGGTTCATGGACAGTGCCTGATGGGTAGTTTAACTGGGGCGGTTGCCTCCCAAAGAGTAACGGAGGCGCCCAAAGGTTCCCTCAACCTGGTTGGCAATCAGGTGGCGAGTGTAAGTGCACAAGGGAGCTTGACTGTGAGACTGACAGGTCGAGCAGGGACGAAAGTCGGGACTAGTGATCCGGCAGTGGCTTGTGGAAGCGCTGTCGCTCAACGGATAAAAGGTACCTCGGGGATAACAGGCTGATCTTGCCCAAGAGTCCATATCGACGGCATGGTTTGGCACCTCGATGTCGGCTCGTCGCATCCTGGGGCTGGAGTAGGTCCCAAGGGTTGGGCTGTTCGCCCATTAAAGCGGTACGCGAGCTGGGTTTAGAACGTCGTGAGACAGTTCGGTCCCTATCCGCTGCGCGCGTTGGAAATTTGAGAAGATCTATCCCTAGTACGAGAGGACCGGGATGGACGAACCTCTGGTGTGTCAGTTGTTCTGCCAAGGGCACCGCTGATTAGCTACGTTCGGACCGGATAACCGCTGAAAGCATCTAAGCGGGAAGCCGTCTTCGAGATGAGATTTCCATGCACCTTGAGTGTGAGAGGCTCCCAGCAGACTACTGGGTTGATAGGCCGGATGTGGAAGCGGGGACTAACGACCCGTGGAGCTGACCGGTACTAATAAGCCGAAGACTTGACACACACTTTTTTCCTGACCCTTCGGGGTCAGGGCTCGCGTCCACTTTGTGGTTCCCGACAGACGATCGGGAATCAAACTGAA